>NZ_JBZDOI010000001.1:0-2272209 GCF_058268455.1 Planococcus sp. TJ-302
TCAAAGACGATGAGGTAGATAGGTTCGGAGTGGAAGCGTGGCGACACGTGCAGCTGACGAATACTAATCGATCGAGGACTTAACCAAAACCGTGGGCACGGATTGCCCGTTTCGTTTCAATGTCGAATATCCAGTTTTGAAAGAACAAGAAAGTGTTGCCAAATGCAAAATAACACTTGTAAAACTCGTCAGAGTTGGTATAATAAAACTTGTCTTTCAGAAAAAAATAGTCCAGTGATGATGGCAAAGAGGCCACACCCGTTCCCATCCCGAACACGGCAGTTAAGCTCTTTTGCGCCGATGGTAGTTGGGGGTTTCCCCCTGTGAGAGTAGGACGTCGCTGGGCATACATATTGGAGGATTAGCTCAGCTGGGAGAGCATCTGCCTTACAAGCAGAGGGTCGGCGGTTCGATCCCGTCATCCTCCACCATTTTTTCTTTTTCGCCGGAGTAGCTCAACTGGTAGAGCAACTGACTTGTAATCAGTAGGTTGAGGGTTCAAGTCCTTTCTCCGGCACCATTTCTCATACGAGCCATTAGCTCAGTTGGTAGAGCATCTGACTTTTAATCAGAGGGTCGAAGGTTCGAATCCTTCATGGCTCACCATTTTTTTTACAATTTCATTGCCACGCGGGTGTGGCGGAACTGGCAGACGCACTAGACTTAGGATCTAGCGCCTTCGGGCGTGGGGGTTCGACTCCCTTCACCCGCACCATTTTTGCGGAAGTAGTTCAGTGGTAGAACGCCACCTTGCCAAGGTGGAGGTCGCGAGTTCGAACCTCGTCTTCCGCTCCATTTTTTTTGCACAGATGCCGACCCTAGCCGGGGTGGCGGAACTGGCAGACGCACAGGACTTAAAATCCTGCGGTAGGTGACTACCGTACCGGTTCGATTCCGGTCCTCGGCACCATTATTTAGCAAAAATTCATACGCGCCCGTAGCTCAATTGGATAGAGTACTTGACTACGAATCAAGCGGTTAGAGGTTCGAGTCCTCTCGGGCGCGCCATATTTTTTTACACTCAGCATTTAACTCGGGAAGTAGCTCAGCTTGGTAGAGCACTTGGTTTGGGACCAAGGGGTCGCAGGTTCGAATCCTGTCTTCCCGACCATTTCATGGGGCCTTAGCTCAGCTGGGAGAGCGCCTGCCTTGCACGCAGGAGGTCAGCGGTTCGATCCCGCTAGGCTCCACCAACTTTATAAATAAAGATCCTGGCGGCGTAGCTCAGCTGGCTAGAGCGTACGGTTCATACCCGTAAGGTCGGGGGTTCGATCCCCTCTGCCGCCACTTTTTTAAGGACCTTTAGCTCAGTTGGTTAGAGCAGACGGCTCATAACCGTCCGGTCGCAGGTTCGAGTCCTGCAAGGTCCACCATATACATTATTATCACGGAGGAATACCCAAGTTTGGCTGAAGGGATCGGTCTTGAAAACCGACAGGGGAGTCAAATCCCGCGGGGGTTCGAATCCCTCTTCCTCCTCCATTTTTTAAAAATGTGTGGACTATCTTTTATCAAACTTCTATATAATAGAAGAAACTCAATTATTATTGTCGCGGGGTGGAGCAACAAGCCGTACAAAGACGGCGCAGTAACACCGAAGCAGCCGAAGGCGATGCAGATGTCCATGAAGCAACAAGCGTAAGAGAAACAAAGTACTACTATATTATTGTCGCGGGGTGGAGCAGTTCGGTAGCTCGTTGGGCTCATAACCCAAAGGTCGCAGGTTCAAATCCTGCCCCCGCAACCAAATGGTCCCGTGGTGTAGCGGTTAACATGCCTGCCTGTCACGCAGGAGATCGCCGGTTCGATCCCGGTCGGGACCGCCATTTTTATCTTAATACATGTGGGTCAGTAGCTCAGTCGGTAGAGCATTAGATTGAAGCTCTAAGTGTCGGCGGTTCGATTCCGTCCTGACCCACCATGTTTGCGGGTGTAGTTTAGTGGTAAAACCTCAGCCTTCCAAGCTGATGATGAGAGTTCGATTCTCTTCACCCGCTCCATTTTTTATTAGTACATATGGGCCTATAGCTCAGCTGGTTAGAGCGCACGCCTGATAAGCGTGAGGTCGATGGTTCGAGTCCATTTAGGCCCACCATTCCGAAGTAGCTCAGTGGTAGAGCACCGCACTGTTAATGCGATGGTCGTAGGTTCGAGTCCTACCTTCGGAGCCATACTGGGGAAGTACTCAAGTGGCTGAAGAGGCGCCCCTGCTAAGGGTGTAGGTCGGGAAACCGGCGCGAGGGTTCAAATCCCTCCTTCTCCGCCAGTAATTGGCCCCTTGGTCAAGCGGTTAAGACACCGCCCTTTCACGGCGGTAACACGGGTTCGAATCCCGTAGGGGTCATCGCAAAAAGAGTTCTGCATTTTATGCAGAGCTCTTTTTTTGTGCTTAAATTTTAAATGGCAATTGGTACTAGAAGCTTCTTGCTTGGCAGGTGCGGCATTAGAAAGAAAAGAAGCAACAAGCGCGGCTGCCCAAAATTCTTGGGCAGCCGCGCTTGTTTTTTATTGTTATGGGACGGATACAGTTTGTTTGCCATGGGCAGACAAGCTATGAATCACCATTCCTGCCATTACGATGGCAATCCCTGCCCAGGCAATGGAAGATGGCAAGGCGATCGACAAGACCCAGATTTCGCCAGCTAAAGCAAAAAGGACTTCCAATGATTGCGTGGCTTCTACTGCCGCTAACTTCTTCACATCTTGGCGCACCAAATCAGTTGCTTGGAAAAATAGGACAGTCGCGATAACGCCAGAGCTGATAGCGACTATCAAGGTTTGGAATGTCTGAGAGGCATTGGGCAAGCCTACCGCAATAAACCCATAACCCGAAAGCAGCAGCCAGAATGGGAGGCTCGCGATGGTCATGCCCAGCACCCGTTGGTAAGCGTCCAAGCGTCCTTCGCATAACGCCATCATTTTCCGATTGCCGAGAGGGTAAGCAAATGACGCCACCAAGACAGGGAGAAAGCCCATTAAGAATGTCTGAAATGAAATTCCCTGCGCATGTTCCACTTGCATCAAGAGAACGCCGAGCAGGATGATTGAAGAAAGTGCAAGCCCCTTATAGGGAATCTGTTCTTTTATACGCAATGGTCCGCGTTCTGTTTGGACTGTCGTATAAAACAAAGGCACAAGCAGTGAACCGGAAATTATGGTGATTTGCCAAGAACCTGCTATGAGCCAGCCAGGAGAATAAGCTGCTGCATAGCAGAGTGGGGCATAAAACAAGCCGAAACCGACAAAGCTCCATAACAGCCAGGCCATCGGATTTTTTCTCATTTCTGTGATGAGGCCATTTAAGTTTTTACGGAAAGCGACAATTGCCAGCAAGAAAGGGACCATGAAGAGATACCTTAAAGACGCACTCCAGATCCAATGGCCGCCGCTTGCTTCCATGCTTGCGTTTAAAACGAATGTAAATGCGAAAAAGAATGCGGCACAAATTCCGATGGCGATCGGCTTCATATAAAATCCCCTCCGAAAAGTATTTAAGGCAACACTAACTTTGAAATAACATTAAATATACCGCGTCCCAAAAAGACGGTCAATGAAAAAAGGCTTCTGCTGGAAACAGAAACCTTTTTTTCTATGCCAATAAATAATGAAGAAGCAAACTGCAGCCAAGCAGAAATGCGAATAGCGTGTTGATGATGCCTGTCGCTTTCATAGCGGGCATGACTTCAAGCGGCTCTTGGAATCGCTTGAAGATTTTTACGACCCCAATTGCTTTTGGAGCACTTAGGAAAACGAGCAAGGACCAATAGGTCAAATCTGCAAAAAGGACCAATGCCAGAATCCACAAGTAGGACAAGCTAAAAAACGCTGCAAGGATTGTTACGGCTTTTTCTCTGCCTATCAGGATAGCAAGGGTTTTACGTCCGCTGGCAGCATCTCCCACGATGTCCCGGATGTTATTGGCCAACATGATAGCCGCAACAAGCAATGTGCTTGGAATTGCCAGCATGGCAGCTTCTGCTGTGACGGTACCCGTTTGGATATAGAAAGCGATGATTACAATCAGGAAGCCCATCACGACGCCCGAAAACAATTCGCCGAAAGGTGTGTATGCAATCGGGTAAGGGCCGCCCGTGTAAAGGTAGCCGATAGCCATTGCTGCACCGCCGACTGCTAGGAGCCACCAGCTGGTCTGCGCACAAATCCAGATGCCAATAACAGCGGCAATCGCGTAAAGGATCAGCGCCAATGTCAAAACGGTTTTAGGCGTGACGCCGTTGCGTACAATCGCACCACCAATGCCGACTGAATTTTCGTTGTCGAGTCCGCGGGCAAAATCGTAGTATTCATTGAACATATTGGTTGCTGCCTGGATTAAGAGGCTTGCAATCAGCATGGCCCAGAATAACGGCCAGTCGATTGTAGTATGGTTCAGGGCGATCATGGTTCCTAAGAAAACGGGGGCGAAAGCGGCGGTCAATGTATGGGGGCGGGTCAGCTGCCACCATACACGCCAGCCGCTGTCCGCTTGAATGGAATGTGTCATTTCGTACATCTCCTTTACTTCTTTCCAATATATATTGTACCTTCAATTTCAAGGGAAATACAGCAAATGGTGTGCTGATTTCAACAGAAAGGGGTATGATAGAGGGTAGAGATTAAAAAGTGAAACTGGCTGGGCAGGATATGCGCGGCTTTAGAAAAACGGAGGGAATATGATGAATCCACAACAGTATTCATCGGCCGGCAATTTGAAAGACACACGCTATATGGCATATCAATTTTTTACAGAAACGATTGAAGTTTCCCGAATGTCCGCATTGGCCTTTTTTGAAGCGGGCGAAGGGCTGTTCAAAGGCAATCGGTTGTTTTGGCAGAACCGTGAAAAGACTTTCACATTGGTCGGCCTTGGGCATGCGCATGTCTTATCGACGCCGAACAGCCATGGGCGGTTCGAAGAAGTGAAACGCGAATGGCAGAGCTTGTGCCGGCAAATCGTCAATGAGGAGCATGAGGTACAGCCGATCTTGTTTGGCGGATTTTCCTTTGATCCTTTAAATAATACACAAAGCGTCTGGACAAATTTTCCCCAGGCTTATTTTGCGGTCCCGACTTTTCAGCTGACAATCCAGGACGACCGTGCTTATGTCAGCATCCACCTGATTACAAAAGAAGAGCATTCGTTCAATGAATTCGATGCGCTTCGCAAAGAGCGAGATCGGCTGATCCACTCAGCACAAGTTTCCGAGCTGAAAAGATATGGCAAACCGATGACCGTCAAACTGACTGAAATCAAAAAAGATCGTTATTTGGAGTCAATCGGCAAAGTGACGGAAGTCATCAAGGCAAAGCAAGCGGAAAAAGTGGTGATTGCCCGTGCCTTGAAGCTGCAATACGATAAACCACTGTCCCCGGCTGCGGCCTTGTACCAGATATCGGAAGAACAGCCGGAAAGCTTTTTATTCGGCATGGAAGCGCAAAATCAGTTTTTCTTTGGAGCAAGCCCTGAACGGTTAGTGAAAGTCAAAGACCGCCAAGCGCTATCGACATGTTTGGCAGGATCAATTCCCCGCGGCAAAACGGCTGAGCAAGACGCCAAATTGGGTGAGGAATTGCTTCAAGATAAGAAAAATCGCTCTGAACATCAATATGTTGTTAAAATGATCAGTAAAGTATTCAGTAAGCACAGTACGAACATCATTGTGCCAAAAATGCCGAAATTGATGAAAATCCGTGATATTCAACATCTGTATACACCGGTAGAAGGTGAATTGACGCAAGGCTCTACGCTGCTCGATTTGGTGAAGGATCTGCATCCGACGCCAGCGCTTGGCGGGGAACCGAAGCAGGAAGCGATGAGCTTGATCCGCCAGTATGAAACGATGAATCGCGGCTTTTATGCAGCGCCCATCGGCTGGATTGACGCAAAAGGGAACGGCGAATTCGCAGTCGCCATCCGCTCAGCATTATTAAGTGGAAAAGAAGCTTATTTGTACGCGGGCGGCGGAATTGTCGAAGATTCCAGCCCGGAATCGGAATACGCAGAAACATGGGTTAAATTCAGACCGATGCTCCGTGCGCTTGGAGGCCAATTAAGTGACGAATCGTAAATTGTTGACTGAATATGTATCTGCATTTACCCATTCCCTCGTTTCTTCGGGAGTATCGGACGCAGTCATCAGCCCGGGTTCCAGATCGACCCCGCTCGCTTATGCCTGCATGAAACAAGAAGGGCTCGCCGTTCATCGCCAGATAGATGAGCGGTCTGCTGCCTATTACGCATTAGGATTGGCAAAAGCATCCGGCAAGCCGGTCATGCTGCTTTGCACGTCCGGGACAGCGGCTGCCAATTTCTTTCCTGCAATCGTGGAAGCTTATTACGCGCGTGTGCCGTTGTTGGTCGTAACGGCAGACCGTCCGCATGAATTGCGGGAAGTCGGCGCGCCGCAGGCTATCAACCAGATCAACCTTTTCGGTGCACATGTGAAATGGTCAGCGGATTTGCCAATGCCGGAAGAAGACAACCGGCTCGATTTCCTGTCACGCCACCTTCACCGCTCTGTCACATCGGCGAAAACGGAACCGAAAGGGCCGGTGCATCTGAATGTGCCATTCCGTGAACCGCTGCGCATTGATTTTGAACAACGCTATGAAAGCAAAGGCGAGGTTGTGCATTTCGCCGGCGTATCGGCATTGAGCGCGCAAGCTGAAAGCTTCCTATTGGATACGCTTGAATTAGAGCGAGGCTTGCTTGTGGTTGGGGAAATGCCTGAGCCATTGCCGCGAGCATTCTGGGACTTTGCGGAGAAGTTGCAATGGCCGATTCTGGCTGACCCGCTTTCTAACTTGCGGGCAAATACAGCAGCACGGCACCAAAGCCTGCTCATCGACAGCTACGACGCGCTGCTGAAGAATGAAGCTTTCAAGATGGCCGTTAAGCCGGAGGCGGTCATTAGAATAGGGCCACAGCCGGTATCGAAGCCGCTGACAGCATTTCTAGCTTCTGTAAAACCGGAAATCTACGCTGTGATGGACGAAAGCCCAATGATGCGGGATGCCCAATCGGTTGTCACGCACCATCTCCAAGTTTCTGCAAAAACCTTATGGCAGCTGCCGGTCGGCCAACAAACGGCAATTGCTTACCTTGCAGAATGGCAGAAAGCCTCGACTCTTTTTTGGAAGCTCGCGGATGAGCATTGTGCAGCTGAACTGGATGAAGGCGTTTTGGCAAAGGCTTTCTTTGAAGAGCTGGACAATTGCAACCTCGTTATCGGCAGCAGTATGCCGATCCGGGACGTAGACACTTATTTCCGCACGACGGACAAGGATATTTTGATGTACGCGAACCGCGGAGCGAATGGCATTGACGGCGTCGTATCGACAGCATTCGGTGTACAAGCTGCCAATAAACGCCATACCTATCTGTACATCGGAGATTTGTCGTTCCTGCACGATATGAACGGCTTGATCGCTTCCCGCTTGCAGGAAACGGATCTGACAATCATTGTCATGAACAATGACGGCGGCGGAATCTTTTCCTATTTGCCGCAGTCGGAAGAAGAACGCTATTTTGAAGCGTTATTCGGCACCCCGACAGGATTGAAGTTTGAAGACGCGGCGCGCATGTATGATACGGAATATGCAGCGGCGGAAACAAAGCAGCAGCTAATTGAAGCGCTGCGGACAGAAAAACACAAAGCGGTAAAAATAATTGAGGTATTTACAGACCGTGCAAACAACACAAAGACCCACAGGAAATTATGGAATCGGCTGGATGAGGAGCTGGGGAAATAATGAAAGAGCACATCGAAGGCGCCGAATATCATTTGGAAATACTGAATAGCGGCCAAAGCCGCACGGTAGTTTTTCTGCACGGATTTACAGGCAGCACCGCAAGCTGGGAAGAAATCGCGGCAGCATTGCCTGAGTACCGGATTGTGCTGATTGATTTGCTGGGTCATGGCAAGACGGCGAGCCCAGCTCAATCGTCCCGCTATGCCATGGAACTGCAAATCCGGGATTTGAAAAAGCTGCTCGACAAAATGGATATCACAGATTACGCGCTGGCGGGCTATTCAATGGGCGGCCGCACAGCGCTCGCTTTTGCGGCTGCTTATCCGGAACACGTGCGTGTTTTGATTCTTGAAAGCGCATCGCCGGGCTTGAAAACCACAGCTGAACAGCTGGAACGCCAGCGGCGCGATGAAAAACTGGCGGAGCGGATTCTGTCAGATGGCATATTCGAGTTTGTTGAGTTTTGGGAAAAAATCCCGTTATTCAACAGCCAGAAAAACTTGTCGGACAAGGTGCGGGAACGCATACGCCATGAGCGGATTGCGCAGAAGCCGATCGGTCTGGCGAATAGCTTGATCGGCATGGGAACGGGTTCGCAGGCTTCTTATTGGGAAGGGCTTAACGGGCTGAACATGCCGGTTTTATTAGTGGCGGGGACATTGGATACGAAGTTCATGGAAATCGCTAATCGAATGGCGGATCGGCTGCCAAGGGCTGTATTTTGCTCAATTGAAGCCGGCCATGCAATTCATGTGGAAAAACCGGCCGAGTTTGCTACAATAGTAAGGGAGTATTTGAGATCTAACTACCAAGGAGGAAAATCATGACACGCGAATGGGTTACAGCACGTACATATGAAGACATTAAGTTTGAAACGCTTAATGGCATTGCCAAAATTACCATCAACCGTCCGGAGGTGCGCAATGCGTTCCGCCCGAAAACGGTACACGAGTTGATCGATGCGTTTTCACGCGCACGCGACGATTCTAAAGTAGGCGTCATCGTCCTGACAGGCGAAGGCGAAAAAGCATTCTGCTCAGGCGGAGACCAAAGTGTCCGCGGACACGGTGGCTACGTCGGGGAAGACGAGATCCCGCGTTTGAATGTCTTGGATCTTCAGCGCTTGATCCGCGTTATCCCGAAACCGGTAGTGGCGATGGTCGCTGGCTACGCAATCGGCGGCGGACATGTCCTGCATGTTGTCTGCGATTTGACGATTGCTGCTGACAATGCACGTTTTGGCCAAACTGGCCCGCGCGTCGGTTCGTTCGATGCCGGATACGGTTCAGGCTATCTGGCACGCATCATCGGCCACAAGAAAGCTCGTGAAATCTGGTACCTGTGCCGCCAATACGATGCACAGGAAGCGCTTGATATGGGCTTAGTCAACACAGTCGTGCCTTTGGACCAGTTGGAAAACGAGACTGTCAAATGGTGTGAAGAAATGCTCGAGATGAGCCCGACGGCATTGCGTTTCGTGAAAGCGGCAATGAATGCTGACACAGACGGCCTTGCAGGGCTTCAGCAAATGGCTGGAGACGCAACATTATTGTATTACACAACGGATGAAGCAAAAGAAGGCCGCGATGCGTTCAAAGAAAAACGCAAACCGGACTTTGGGCAATTCCCGCGTTTCCCGTGATTTTCGAATAATTGAAAGCTGTCCTCCCGGGGACAGCTTTTTTTAAAGAAAGGATTTTTCACATGATGTATCCGAATTGGCTGTCCCAGCGTGCCTCCTTAAACGGTAGCCGTATGGCGTTATCATTTGAAGACCGGCAATGGACATTTGCGGAATTGAATGGCATTGCGCTGGATTATGCCGGAAAGCTGACCGCGGCCGGTGTCACGAAAGACAGCCGGGTGGCATTTCTATCGAAATCGCATCCACAATTCGTCATGTTGATGTATGCCTGCATGCACGTCGGCTGCGAAATGGTTATGCTCAACGAACGCTTGTCGAAAGTTGAATTGGCTTTTCAGATGGACGATTCTGAAGCGGATTTTGCGCTTGTCGATGATGCGCTGCACGGTAAAATAGACAGTCCGCTCCAAATTCTTTTCAGTGAATTGGAGAAAAAGGAAGGTCTTGTCTTCACACCGGAAACCGAATGGAATTCGGAACGCACGATTTCGATCATGTACACTTCCGGGACAACAGGCAGCCCGAAAGGCGTCAGGCAAACGGCGGAAAACCATTTTTCAAGTTCTGTATCTTCTGCGCTGAACATCGGCGTCGCGCCTGATGATGTCTGGCTGTGCACTGTGCCGCTGTTCCATATCAGCGGATTTTCAATCTTGATGCGCTCGCTCATTTATGGAATGGGTGTCAGGCTCCATCCGAAATTCGATGCTGAGCAATGCGCCTATGAACTACAAGGCGGCCTTGTCACGCATATGTCAGTGGTCGGTGTGACGCTGGAGCGCATCTTGGCGACATTGAAAAAGTTGGACCTGGAAGTGTCTCCGCATTTTAAAGTGATGCTTGCCGGCGGCGGGCCGATTCCTCCGAATTACATCCACCGTGCCGGAAGCTACGGCATGTCGGTGCTTCAAACCTACGGCATGACGGAAACTTCATCCCAGACGACGACTTTGCAGCCGGATGATGCAGACCGCAAAGTCGGTTCTTCCGGCAAGCCGCTGTTTCTTTACCAGGTTCGTATTGGCGAAGCGCTGAAGCCTGGAGATATTGGCGAAATCCACATCCGCGGTCCGCAAGTGTCGCCAGGCTATATCGGCAAATTCGCAGAGCGCGAAGTCCAGCGGGATGGATGGCTACATACCGGCGACATGGGTTATCTGGATGATGAAGGATTTTTGTACGTCGTCGACCGGCGCTCAGATCTCATTGTGTCAGGCGGCGAAAACATCTATCCGGCTGAAATCGAGAAAGTGCTGCTTGAGCACCCAGCTGTACGTGAAGCGGGCGTTTGCGGCACAAAGAACGATGTATGGGGAGAAGTGCCGGTGGCGTTTGTTGTATTGAAAGATGACGTGGAAAAGCAGGAACTGGTGGAGTTCTGCCAGACGCGGCTTGCATCGTATAAAGTGCCAAAGTGGATCCGGAAAGTCGATTCGCTGCCGCGCAATGCCTCGAACAAGCTATTGAGAAGAGAGCTGAAAACATGGGATTGACGATCGAATCGATTGAGCTGAAGCGGGTCAACGAACCCTTGAAGCATGCTTTTAAAACCTCGCTGCAAACGGTTACGGAGCGGGAAAGCCTGATCGTAAAAGTGGTTTCTGATGGAGGGCTGGAAGGGTTCGGTGAATGTGTCGCGTTTTCAACTCCTTGGTATACGGAAGAGACAGTCACCAGTTGTAGTTTTGTCATCGAACACGTACTGATTCCGTTTTTATTGAATAAAACCTTGGAAAGTCCCTCACAAGTGGCTGAGTTGTTTACCGCTGTCAAAGGCAACCGCATGGCGAAAGCGGCAGTAGAGACAGCTGTGTGGGATGTGTTCGCGAAAAAACGGGGGATGCCGCTATGGCAAATGCTCGGCGGTTCGGATGCACCGGTGCCGGCAGGAGTCGTTGTTGCGGCGGAAGAAGACAAAATCGGCGATGAGGTGGCTGCGGCTTTTTCTGCGGGCTATAGCCGGGTCAAAATCAAAATCACGCCAGACAGCAACGTCGAACTTTTAAAAGAAATCATTGGCCGGTACCCGGAGATGCTGTTTTTTGCTGATGCAAACGGTGCATTCGCAGAAGCTTCTTGGGAGCGGCTGCTGGAATTCGATGGCGCGGGCTTAAAGTTGATCGAGCAGCCTTTCGGCGAACAAGAATGGCAACTCCACGCCCGCGCGAAACGCGTTATGGAAACGGCGATCTGCCTCGACGAAAGCATCGGCTGTTTAGCTGATGCCGAACGGGCAATCGCCGAAGGGGCTGCGGATATTCTGGTCTTGAAAATGGGCAGGCTCGGCGGCTGGAGCGAAACGCTGAAAGTAGTTGAGCTGTGCCGTGAACATTCAATCGGCATGTGGGTCGGCGGAATGATCGAGTTCGGAGTTTCGAAAGCCCATAATCTGGCGCTCGCTTCCTTGCCAGGGATCACGCTTCCTGGCGACTTTTCCGCGTCCCGCCATTTCTGGGATCGGGATATTATCGAACCTGAAATCAGGATAAAAAATGGAAAAGTTCAGTTGAGCAAAGATGCCGGTATCGGTTACCGCGTTGATTGGCAGAGAGAAGGGTGAATGGCATGTTAAGGGGAGTAATCATGTTATTGGCGATGACCTATTTGCTGGTAAAGGATCATTTTCCGCAATTGATGGGATTTGACATGGGCAAATGGATTGCCATTGCTGTCATTTCCATTCTTTTTCTGGCAGGTGGCTTTGCTTCAAAAAAACACAGCAATGTAAAGGGGCAAGCATTATGGATGCTGGGCTCCACGTTTTACCTTTTAGTTCTGCTAATAGTGCTGCCGCTGCTTGGCGGAACATCCTCTATGGGGATATCCCTTGGCAATCCAATAATTTGGCTGCTGCTGGCAATTACAGCGGTGCAGATCTACTTAAAAATGGCTAAGCGGGAAAAGGAGACCAATACATGAAATTTTACATAGCATCAAGTTTTTCGAACCAGGAAATGGTGAAATACCTTAGCCGCATGCTGATCGAACAGGGGCATGAACAGACCTATGATTGGACCTTGAACAGCAGAGCCGAAAATGCAGAAGCTCTTGCTGCAATCGGGCAGCTTGAAAAAGCCGCAGTCCTTGAAGCTGATATGTTCTTTATCTTGCTGCCTGCAGGCAAAGGGAGCCATATCGAGCTTGGGCTGGCACTGGCTACAGAGAAAAAGGTGTATTTGTTTTCCGAAGAAGATACCGTTTATGATTTTTCGGCAACGACCACGTTCTACCATTTGCCGGAAGTGGAGCGGGTGATCGGCACACTGAATGACCTGGTAGGAATTGTCGCTCAAACGATTAACAACGCGCAGTTGGCCAAACATTCCATAATGTTAAAATAAAACAAAGAGAATCCGCAAAAGGGGGCTTGGCGATGAACAATATCCAAGGGGCTGAAATCAAGTATTTTGCTATCGGCATGCCGGAAAAGCTTTTTTATGGAGAAGGCAAAGAAATGTTGACAGCAATTTGCAAAAAACCGGTACAGCATGCTTTTTTGGCTAAAGAGGGCTTTCATGGCGATGGAGTAGCAGACATGAAGCATCACGGCGGGGTGGACCGCGCTGTCTGCATTTATCCATTCGAACATTATGTACGCTGGGAACAGGAGTTTGGTATTGGGCTGCCGCCAGCCGCGTTCGGGGAAAACCTGACGCTAACCGATATGCTGGAAGAAAACATCTATATCGGCGATGTTTTGCGCATCGGCGAAGCTGTCGTCCAAGTGACGCAAGGCCGCGTGCCCTGTAACACGATCGATCGGCGCCTCGAAATGGCACCTTTCCTGAAAGAGATGGTGATAACCGGCTTTACCGGCTATCTTTGCCGTGTGCTGGAGGAAGGGATGGTCGCGTCGGATGACCGGGTAGAGTTAATCGAAAGGGATCCAAAAGGGGTTTCTGTGTTGTATGCCAATAACGTGAATTTCCATCAGCCGAAAAATGCTGAGGCAATCCAGCAAGTTCTGGAAGCTCGAGCGCTTGCCGCAGAATGGCAAGACTGGCTGACAAAACGGTTAGTGAAACTAACGACATAGAAAAGCACTGCGAATCGGATTCGCAGTGCTTTTTGTTTATTTCAATATGGTTTCAAGCGTTTGGAGATTCTTTTCCATCAACGTGAAATACGTTTCTTCGTTGTCGATGTTTTCTTGGGTAAGCACGCCGAGATTGTGCATTTCAACTGCTTCGGCTCCGACTTCCTTCTGAATGACTTCCGTCAAGTTGGAGGAAACGTTTTGTTCAAAAACGATATGTTGGATTTTTTCCTCCTTGGCGAGATCGACAATTTGGGTCAGTTCCTTCTGGGAAGGTTCGTCCTGGCTGTTCAAGCCGGCGACTGCAATTTGTTCAAAGCCATATGGCTCGGAAATATAGCCGAATGCCGAATGCGAAACGAAGAATGTCTTGTTGTTGACGCGTTCAGACAATGCAACGAACGATTCATCCAGCTCTTCAAGTTCAGCAACCAATGCATCGTAATTGCTTTGGTAGTCTTCAGCATGGTCGGGATCTTGTTCAACCAATGACTCTTTGATCGATGCTGCCAGTTTTTGGCTCAGTACAGGGGACATCCAGACATGCGGGTCTGTTGAGCCGTGGTCGTGGCCGTCGTGGCCAGCTTCTTCAGCAGGCTCTTCTTCATGTGCATCCTTATCGTGGGATTCTTCCTCATGCTCATCCTCATGCGGTCCAGCTGCTGCATCCATCTCCTCGTCCGAGATCGAGTCGGATGTTGCTGTGAATTGGACCTTTTCATTTTTCAATGTATCTTTCGCTTTGCCGATAAAGCCTTCCAAGCCTAAGCCGACGTAGAACATCAAGTCAGCCTCCGCCAACTTGATCATGTCCTGCTGCGTTGGCTCAAAGCTGTGTTCATTCGCTCCGGCAGGGTAGACCGATTGAACCTCGACATGCTCAGCGCCGATCCGTTCCGTAAAATATGTGAGCGGATAAACAGTCGTGTAAACCTGGACTTTCGACTCGTCCGCCTGTCCGTCTTGTGCTTGTTCTTCGCCGGCCGGAGTGCCGCAAGCCGCTAATAATAAAGCCGATGATAAGATTGCAAATAACTTTTTCATAATTTATCCTCCAAAATGTAATGATTACGTTTTAACTACTTAACGAATAATACAGCAAATCTTTTTAAAACACAAGAAAAACCACCAATCATTTTTTTGGTGGCCATTCTTCGGGGACAAAATCGATGCCGCCTTTATTGAAAGGGTGGCAGCTTAAAATTCGGCGTACTGCGAGATAACCGCCTTTCAATGCACCATGCTTCTCAACGGCTTCAATTCCGTAATGGGAGCAGGTCGGGTAGAAGCGGCAGCTTGGCGGTGACAAGGGAGAAATGAACCGCTGGTAAAAGCGGAAAAACTTTAAGAGGAATGTCTTCAATTAGATTCATCTTCTTTCACGGTAATTGTCTGTATGTTTATTGTAAGCAGGGGAGAGGTATAAATAAAGTATAAGAGCTTATCAAAACTTGAGGAGAGTGGGCAATATGTCAAAAGAGTTAAACCAAGAAATGAACGTACAGGTGGCAACATGGTCGGTGCTGTATACGAAATTACATAATTTTCATTGGTACGTGAAAGGCCCTTCATTTTTCACGCTGCATGTGAAGTTCGAAGAATTATACAACGAGGCTACTTTGCATATGGATGAAATCGCAGAACGCCTATTGGCGCTTGGGGGCAAACCGGTTGCGACGATGAAAGAGCAATTGGAGCTGTCGGTCGTAAAAGAAGCGACATCAAAGGAAACGGCTGAACAAATGGTCGATACAGTCGTGAAAGATTATAATAAAGTCATGAAATCCCTGAAAAAAGGCATGGAATTGGCTGCTGAAGACGGCGACGACATGACCGAAGATATGTTCAACGCTATCCATCAGAATCTTGAAAAGCATTCTTGGATGTTATCTGCTTTTCTTGGCGAAAAGAAGTAAAATAGAAGGACTGGAGCGTGCACTGAACGACAGTGCACGCTTTTTCTTATGAGCCAAGGAGTGAGTGGATGAAATATATAGATCTGAACGGCATCGAATGCGAGCTTTCATTTGAAAAAGAATCGTTTCCTGCGCCATGCAGGCACGTATTGGTTATTTGCAAATTCAGCGGCGAGTGGGTGCTGACGAAGCATAAAGAACGGGGGCTTGAGTTTCCGGGAGGCAAGGCGGAGCCTGGCGAAAGTTTACAGCAGGCGGCAATAAGGGAAGTATACGAGGAAACGGGTGCTGTTCTCGCAGAATTGGAATGGTTCGCGGAATATCGCGTCAATACGGATCGTCCGTTCTGTAAAACCGTCTTTATCGGGAAAGCGCAGCGGTTAGAGGAGATTCGCTTGATGGAAACCGACGGCATCGTGCTCATAGGGGAGTTAGAACCGGATAACAAATATAGTTTTCTAATGAAAGACGACGGAATGAAGGCAATCATGGAGAAGGTGGAGCATCTTGGAAAATGGAACGATTAAATCGAAGAAAATGTATCCTTCGCCGAATCCGCATGTGCGGCTGACAGAAATCAGTTATTGGTCAGAAGGATTGCTCGTGAAAGGCTTGCTGGCCGAACCGGAAAAAAGAGGCGCTTATAGCGGCATCCTTTACCTGCGCGGCGGCATCCAGTCAATCGGCATGGTCAGGCCGGCGCGGATCGCACAATTCGCCGCACAAGGATTTGTGGTGTTTGCACCTTATTACCGTGGAAACCGGGGCGGGCAAGGGCGCGATGAATTTGCCGGAGCGGATCGATGGGACGCGGTTTATGCAGTCGACGTGCTGAAACAATTCTGCTCAGAGGCAGTCCATATCCTGGCTTTCTCCCGTGGAGGAATCATGGCTATATGGACCGCAGTCCTGCGGCACGACATTACGTCCGTCGTCACTTGGGCAGGCGTCACAGATACCGTACTGACGTATAAAGAACGGCCAGATATGCGGCGTATGATGAAGCGGCTTTACGGCGGCACGCCAAATACAGCATTGGAGGCGTATGAGGAGAGAAATCCTTTGATGCGCTTGAATGAAGCGCAAGCTCCGTTTCTAATCATCCACGGGCTGAAAGATGAAAACGTGTTTCCAGCACAAGCGTTTTTGCTGGAAGAAGCGTTGATCCTAAACGGTCAAAAGCACGAAACCTGGTATTTTCCGGACTATACGCACTTCTTCCCGCCAGCCGTGAACCGTAAAACGGCACGGTCTTTGACTGAGTGGATGAAGAGCCAAGAAGTGGATGAATAAGACCTCAAGGAAAAAAGCCGCAAAAAAAGAAGCTATCCGCTATGGATAGCTTCTTTTTCCTAGTTAGTTTTTAATCGGTCCGCCTTGTTCACTGATATCAGTGGAGACAGTACCGAATTTCTTGAAGTTCGCTTCGAATTCTTGTGCAAGCTCTCTTGCTTTCTGATCGTAAGCGGCTTTGTCAGCCCAAGCATTGCGCGGGTTTAATACTTCAGTAGGAACACCTGGCACTTCTTTCGGAATTTGCAAGCCGAATACAGCTTCTTGTTCCGTTTCGATGTTGTGGAGTTCGCCTTTGATTGCTGCACGCACCATTGTGCGTGTGTACGACAATTTCATGCGGCTCCCGACGCCGTAGACGCCGCCAGTCCAGCCCGTATTCACTAAGAACACTTCAGACCCATGCTCATCGATTTTGTCGCCAAGCATTTCAGCGTAGACAGTCGCGTGCAATGGAAGGAAAGGTGACCCGAAGCACGTAGAGAATGTCGCTTCCGGAGAAGTGACGCCGCGCTCAGTGCCCGCAAGTTTCGATGTGTATCCGCTTAGGAAATGGTACATCGCCTGCTCTTTTGTCAATTTGCTGATTGGAGGCAGTACGCCGAAAGCGTCTGCAGTCAAAAAGACGATTGTTTTTGGATGGCCTGCCACTGAAGGGAAGACAATATTTTTGATTGCATGGATCGGATATGCTGCACGTGTGTTTTCTGTTAAAGAACCGTCAGCGTAATCCGGAATGCGTGTTTCTTCATCCACTACTACGTTTTCAAGTACAGAACCGAACGTGATTGCGTCATAGATTTGCGGTTCATGTTCGCGCGTTAAATTAATCGTTTTCGCATAGCATCCGCCTTCAATGTTGAAGACGCCGTTATCAGACCAGCCATGCTCGTCGTCGCCGATCAATTTGCGGTTTTCGTCTGCAGACAATGTTGTTTTGCCTGTTCCAGACAAACCGAAGAACAACGTTACATCGCCTTCTTCGCCGACGTTCGCTGAACAATGCATAGGAAGGATGCCTTGTTCAGGAAGCAGGTAGTTCATGATCGAGAAGATCGCTTTTTTCATTTCGCCGGCATATTCTGTTCCGCCGATCAAGATGATTTTTTGCTCCATCGATACAATGATGAAAGTTTCAGAATCCGTACCATCCACAGCAGGATCTGCGTGGAACGTTGGTGCATAGACAACTGTGAATTGCGCTTCGTGGCTTGTCAATTCCTCTTTTGTCGGACGGATGAACAGTTGATGAGCGAATAGGTTATGCCAAGCGTATTCGTTGATGGTCTGAATGCCCAGACGCGATTCAGGATCAGCACCGGCGTATCCTTTGAATACGAACAGCTCATCTTTTTGCTTCATGTGGTCCAGCACTTTAGCGTACAGGTTTTCGAAAACTTCGGATGAAATCGGGCGATTTACAGAACCCCAGTCAATTTTATCTTTAGAAATAGCTTCATCTACGATATATTTATCTTTAGGGGAGCGGCCAGTGTATTTGCCAGTTTCAGCTTTTACTGCGCCATCTTTCGTCAAAACAGCTTCTCCACGGGATGTGGCTGCTTCGATTAATTGTGGAACTGATAATTGCACGTGTATATTTTGGCCATTTAAAAGATCCTTTAAATTGCTTGAGAAGTTTACTGGATTCATTTATATGTACCTTCCTTTTCGGTTATTCCCATAGCCATGGGGAGCTTGTATATTTCGTAGATTAGTATAACACATTATAGCCATTAGTCTATACTAATAACCCGGTGACATGAAAAAGTAACAATAATTTGGCATTAATCCATTCATCATGTGGATCAATAAAGTTTTGCACTTCTATTTGGCTAAAAACGTTGACATCACTATATACATTCCGTATGATGAAAAATTGTACGGATACTCTTATTCCGAGCTGGTGGAGGGGACAGGCCCTATGAAACCCGGCAACCTGCTGCATTTGCAGAGAAGGTGCCAAACCTGAAGCAAGGAACTCAACCTTGGACGATAAGAGTGAAAGGTGCTTATGATGATTTTTCCTTTCCTCATTTATTTATGAGTGAAGGGATTTTTTTATGAATCGCCCTTAATCCTCGTGTGCAAAGGCCACAACGGCTTGAAGTTCAATCCAGTTCGACTGGAACGGACTTGACATGGGAAAACGAGTACCGTATCAATTTCGAGAGCAATCTCGCAGGATATAAGGAGGAGCTTTTTTTGACAAACCGTAAATTATTCACATCAGAATCAGTAACAGAAGGACATCCGGATAAAATCTGTGACCAAATCTCAGATGCCATCCTTGATGCAATCTTAGCAGCAGACCCGAACGCACGGGTAGCATGCGAAACGACAGTAACAACAGGTTTGGTGCTTGTTGCGGGAGAAATTACGACATCGACGTATGTCGACATCCCAAAAGTAGTGCGCCAAACAGTTAAAGATATCGGCTATACACGCGCGAAATACGGTTTCGACTCTGAAACAAGCGCTGTTTTGACAGCGATTGATGAGCAGTCTGCGGATATTGCTGCGGGAGTCAACGTGGCTCTTGAAGCACGCGAAGGGCAAATGACTGATAAAGAATTGGATGAAATCGGAGCAGGAGACCAAGGTCTGATGTTCGGATACGCATCTAACGAAACAGAAGAATTGATGCCATTGCCAATCAGCTTGGCACATAAACTGGCTCGCCGCCTTGCAGAAGTGCGCAAAGAAGAGATCCTTCCATATTTGCGTCCGGATGGCAAAACGCAAGTGACGATCGAATACGATGAAAACAATAAACCGTTCCGCGTTGACACAATCGTCATCTCGACTCAGCATCACCCAGAAGTGACGCTTGAGCAGATTCAGCGCAACATCAAAGAATATGTCATCAACGCAGTCGTTCCGGCTAATTTGATCGATGAGGATACAAAATACTTCATCAACCCGACAGGCCGTTTTGTTATCGGTGGACCACAAGGAGATGCGGGCTTGACTGGCCGCAAAATCATCGTAGATACTTACGGCGGTTATGCGCGCCACGGCGGCGGTGCTTTCTCAGGCAAAGATGCGACTAAAGTGGACCGTTCAGGTGCATACGCTGCACGCTATGTTGCGAAAAACATCGTTGCTGCAGGCCTTGCAGACAAATGTGAAGTCCAAGTGGCTTACGCAATCGGGGTAGCACACCCGGTTTCAATCGCTATCGATACATTCGGAACAGGCAAAGTAAGCGAAGACACTTTGATTGACTTAGTGCGCGAAAACTTCGATTTGCGTCCAGCTGGCATCATCAAAATGCTTGACCTGCGCCGCCCAATCTACAAGCAGACTGCAGCATACGGACATTTTGGCCGTACGGACGTGGATCTGCCATGGGAACGTACGGATAAAGCAGCAATCCTAAAAGAACAATCAGGCGTTGCTGCAGAATAAATTAATATAATAGTAGAAAAGACGATCGGCAAATCTGCCGGTCGTCTTTTTTTGAATAAGAACAGCATCAATAAGCCATTGAATAGTTGGAGAAAAATGATAGAATAAATGTAAATAATTAAATATTCTAAAAATAATGGATATTAATTCGTTTGCATTGCAGGAAAATGCGCAGCTTAAAAAAAGCCGGCTTTTGGCCGGCTAGAAAATCTTTTTATTTTTCTTGCAGCGATTTGTAATAAGCACCTTTTTCAGCATATTCGCGGACGATTCGCTCCATGTCTGCTTTGTCTTCGTCTTTTAGTTCACGGACAACTTTTGCGGGGCGGCCGAGGGCGAGCATGCCTGGCGGAATGACTTTTCCAGGCGGAACGAGGCTGCCCGCTCCGATAAATGCCCCTTCGCCGATTTCGGCGCCGTCAAGAATGACGGAACCCATGCCGACAAGTGCTCCTTTGCGGATTTTGCAGCTGTGCAAGGTGACTTGGTGGCCAATGGTTACGTTGTCTTCAAGAATCAGCGGATTGTTCGGGCTTTGGTGCAAGACACAGAGATCCTGGATATTGGTTTTATTGCCAATGATGGTCGGTGCGACATCGCCGCGGATAACGGTATTGAACCAGACGGAAGATTCAGCGCCGATGGTAACGTCACCGGTAACCGTCGCGAAGTCCGCGATAAAAACCGAAGGATGAATGTCTGGCTGTTTGCCGTGGAAAGGATAAATCATGGGAAAACCTCCAAATTAGTTAATAACTATCTTTAATCCTATCAAATTCGATGCAAAGGTCAAAATATTGGCGTTCATATGAAGATAAGGGGATGATGGATTTGTGGAAATGGGAAGCGGAAGGACAGGCGAAAGCGGTAATGGTCCTTGTACATAGTGCATACGAACATCACATGAAATATGCGTGGCTGATCGAACAATGGCGGTCTGCAGGCTTCCATGTCATCATGGGGGACTTGCCAGGGCATGGCCGCGGAATTCCGGGCAGCAAGCCGCATAATGAAGCTTTTAACGATTACGAAAAATCAGTGGAGCAGGCGATTACGGTTGCTTTGGAAAATGAGCTGCCGGTTTTTGTATTAGGCCATGGCCTCGGAGCGACGATCGCGATGAATGTTTTGGGCGAAAAAGCTTTTCCGGTAGCTGGAGTGATATTGAGTTCGCCGTGGCTCCATTTACTGAAAACCCCTTCTGTCTTGGCGCCCGCTTTATCAAAGTTGGGAAGCCTTCGCATTGACCACGGTTTGAAAATTGAAGACTTAACGAGCAATCCGGAATCGATCGAATCAGAAAGCGGAGACCCTTCCTACCGCACGGCTGTGACGATGGGCTGGTACCGCGAATTGCATTCTTATATGAAAAAATCCATTTCTGCGAAAAGGCGATTTCCGGATATTCCGGTTATGGTCCAAACGGCAGGAAATGACAGGATTGCAGATAAAAGTTATGCCAAGCGCTGGCTGCAGGACCGCGAGCTCGGTCAGTTCAGCTACAAGGAATGGACCGGTTGCAGCCACGATTTGTTTTTGGAGCAGCAGCGGGAAGAAATATTTTCCGCAAACCATTCCTTTGTCAAAGATGCATTGCGCTTGATCGGCTATGTTGTGAATTAACCCTAAGCAAGGAGGAATAATGTGTCATTGAAATTCAGTATTTTAGATCAGTCGCCTATAGCAGAAGGCAGTACGCCGCAGGAAGCGTTGAAAAATACGGCTGAACTCGCATGTCGTGCCGAAGAATGGGGCTATACACGCTTTTGGGTTTCAGAGCATCACGATGCGGCGACGCTGGCAGGTTCGAGTCCGGAAGTGCTGATTGCCCATCTTGGAGCTGTGACGAAAACGATCCGGCTGGGTTCTGGCGGCGTCATGCTGCCGCATTATTCGGCATTTAAAGTCGCAGAGAATTTTAAGCTTTTGGAGGCTTTGTATCCGGGACGGATCGATGCCGGAATGGGCAGGGCGCCGGGCGGAATGCCGCGTGCAAGCTACGCATTGAACGACGGAAAAGCGCGGGACGCGAGCCGTTTCCCGGAACAAATCGATGAATTGCGGATGTACCTGGACGATGCGATTCCGGAAGACCATCCATATTATGGCATGAAAGCGACGCCTGTAACGGCCACTGCACCGCCGGTTTGGATATTGGGTTCAGGCCAAGAATCCGCGTTATTGGCAGCGAAAAAAGGGTTGCCTTATATGTTCGCCCAATTTATCAACGGTGAAGGCGGACAAAGTTTCGCATTGTCTTATCGCGAGCGATTTGTGCCATTTAATGGAAACAACCATTATCAAGCTGTTGCTATTTTCGTAGTCTGCCAGGAAACTGAAGAACAAGCCGAGCGAATAGCCGCTTCGATGGATATGGCATTGGCATTCGGTGCACAAAGCAAGCCGCTTTCGGGAACGCCTGCACCGGAAAAAGCGTTGGCGTATACCTTTTCGAAATTCGAGAAATTGCTCGTCGAAGAAAACCGCAAACGGATGATCGTCGGCGATCCGGTCCAGGTAGTGGATGCTTTGGAAAACTTGGCTGCGGGCTATGGAGCGGCCGAAGTAATGATTGCAACGATCACATTTGATTTCCAGGACAAATTGTCGTCGTACCGCTTAATTGCGGAAGAAATGAAAAAGCGCTTTAACTTGTAACTGCAGGTTGTTAGTTTGAAAGGAGGAGGCAGAAGGTGAAAATCGCAATTGTTACTGGTGCCAGCCGGTTGGACGGCATCGGGGCAGCCATTTGCCGGGAATTGGCAGAAAGCGGTTGCCAGATCTTTTTTACATATTGGACTGAATACGATAAAAACATGCCATGGGGAGTAGAAGCAGAGGAACCCCAAAAGCTGCAAGCGGAACTCGCAGCATTAGGCATTAAGGTGGCGAGCCTGGAAGTGGACTTGGCTCACCCTCATTTTGTGGAGCTTTTATTGGACCGAGTTTCAGTCCAACTCGGCGAACCGGACATATTGGTCAATAATGCTGCGTATTCGACGGCTACTGATTATTCCAGTTTGACAGCGGACGAATTGGACCGCCATTACCAGGTGAATGTCCGGGCAACGGCTTTGCTGAGTGCGGGATTTGCGAAACGTTTTAAGAAAAAAGCTGGCGGCAGAATCATCAATATGACTTCAGGTCAGTTTCAGGGCCCCATGGCTGGAGAGTTGGCTTACGCGGTGACAAAAGGTGCGGTCGATGCATTAACTTTCACGCTTTCCGCGGAAGTTGCGCCGCTTGGCATTACGGTCAATGCCGTGAACCCAGGTCCGACCGATACCGGGTGGGCAACAGCGGAAACCAAAAGCTTTTTGGAAACAAAATTCCCAACGGGCAGGCTCGGACAGCCACGGGATGCTGCAAAGCTCGTGAAATTTCTCGCCAGCGAAGAGGCGGAATGGATTACGGGGCAAATCATTCATTCAGAAGGCGGCTTTATGAGGGGGTAAATTGAAAACGGATAGCTACAATGGTTAAAGCCAAATGAAAAGACAGCCCATGCGGCTGCCTTTTTTCATTTCATATTAATTTTCTTCGCTGTAAATGTTAACTATTTTTTTTGAAGATTTGCGGTTTTTCGCAAACTCGATTAAGTCGATCGCTGTGCTGCTCAAATGATTGGCTTGAGCAACATTATTCTTGTCGCGGTATACTTTCGATGAAATATTCGTGGTAATCGCATGGACTGTCGCGTTCAGGTCAACGACCGAATTCTTGGTGCCTTTTGCTGCATCAACAACAAAGCCAATTTTTTCGGATTTCATTTTCATGTCTTCTTTCAGTTCGTTGGTTCGGTGCTGCAGACTCGTTGTTTCCAGAGTGAGCTTATCCATCCGCTCTTTTAAGTTGTTAGCGGAACCTTTAATTTCTTTCATCGGCTTCTTCATTCCTTTAATCAAAAGGAAAACCCCGATTCCTGCTACAATCAATCCAATTATGACAAGTGCTAATGCTATGTACAACCACATTGCTGTGTCCATGTTGTTTCCTCCTCCATTTTATTGGCCTGTTGGATATCTTATACCCGTTTTGCATAGCCCTTTAACATGCCAGAAGGGCAATCATGATTTCTTAGGCTGCTTTTTTTCAATGGCGATCAAAAAAGGCGGGGAATGCTGCTGGTTGATAAATTCATACCGCATAACATCGTAAGAAATTTGCGGCAAAGCACGGACGAAATCCATCACGGCGTCGCGTTCTTCGCTTCCGCCTTCGTGGCCGGAATAAATGACGATAAGCACCAAGCCGTTTTCTTTCAACAATTCCAAGCTTTGCTGAATGGCTTGAAGCGTGCTTGTGGATTTCGTGATGATGCTGTGGTCGCCTTTCGGCAAATAGCCCAGATTGAAGACTGCTGCAGAAATCGGCTCGTGGACATGCATTGATATCTCTGCATGGCTTGCGTGGAACAGCTCGACATTTGGGAAATCCTCAACACGCTTCCGCGTCGCGTCGATTGCTTCCTTTTGAATATCGAATGCGAACACTTTTCCAGCAGGACCGGTAAGCTGCGCAAGGAAAAGGGTATCGTGGCCGTTGCCGGCTGTCGCGTCGATTGCCGAATCGCCGGCTAAGACAACTTGTTGCAATAAGTTTTTGGTGAAGGGCAGGACGCGCTGCAATGTCATGATTTCACACGCTCCTTGAAATGTTTTCCTTGCCAGCTTCCGCGTTCAGCAAGTTCGGCATCGATGCCGTTTAATACGTCCCATTTATTGGCGCTCCACATCGGCCCGATCATCAAGTCGATCGGCCCGTCGCCGGTAATGCGCTGAATGACCATCTCAGGCGGCAGTATTTCCAATTGGTCAGCTACCAGCTTGATGTATTCCTCTTTGCCGAGAAATTCAAGCATACCTTTTTCGTATTGCTTGACCATCGGCGTGCCTTTCAGCAAATGAAGCAGATGGATTTTAATGCCTTGGACATCCAGTTTAGCCACTTCGCGGGCAGTTTCCATCATCATGTCCCGATCTTCAAGCGGCAAGCCATTGATGATGTGTGTGCAGACGCGGATGCCGTGTTTCCGCAATTTCTCCACACCTTCCACATAAAGCTTAAAGTCATGCGCGCGGTTGACCAATAACGCAGTCTTTTCATGGACCGTCTGCAAGCCGAGCTCGACCCATAAATAAGTGCGTTCATTCAGCTCCGCCAAATAATCGACGACGTCGTCGGGCAGGCAGTCGGGACGCGTCGCAATGCTCAGGCC
Organism: Planococcus sp. TJ-302; assembly: GCF_058268455.1. Taxonomy (NCBI): domain Bacteria; kingdom Bacillati; phylum Bacillota; class Bacilli; order Caryophanales; family Caryophanaceae; genus Planococcus; species Planococcus sp. TJ-302. The sequence goes on from NZ_JBZDOI010000001.1 coordinate 25,272, forward strand.
GATGACATTTTCCTGCGCCAACGCGGCTTCGAACTTTTGCTTGATCACGTCAAGAGGGGCGTGGGTATTTGTATAGGCTTGAAAATAAGCCATGTATTTCGCATCTTTCCATTTGCGGTGCATCGTTGTTTTTACTTTCTCGAATTGCACATCAATTGGATCGACACGGTCGCCGGCAAAATCGCCGGAGCCGGCCACGCTGCAGAATGTGCAGCCGCCAAAAGCGACAGTGCCGTCGCGGTTCGGGCAGTCAAAGCCCGCGTCCAAAGCGATTTTCATGACCTTAAAACCAAAATGGTCCCGCAAGTGGCGGTTCCACGTATAATAGCGTTTGCCATCGGAAGAAAAAGGCAAAAGATGATCCATCGTCTAACAACTCCTCTGCGGTTATTGTATCACGGCCTGAAAAGCCTCGACAATGGCATGCCGCAATGGCGGTAGTCGTAATTCTTAGATATTGCGTTTTAAAGAGGAGTTTGTTTAAATTAAAAAGGAAAGCGCTTTAATTTAAATAATTCAGTACATAGATGAATGGAGGCCACTTGAAATGAAACCGATATATGGATCTGCCAAAGAAGCAGTTGCCCAAATTCAAGACGGCGCGACAATTATGGTCGGCGGTTTTGGATTGGTAGGAATCCCCGAGCAATTGATTTTGGCGTTAGTAGATAAAGGGGTTAAAGACCTTACAGTAATCTCAAACAACTGTGGTGTCGACGAATGGGGTTTGGGACTGTTATTGAAAAATAAACAAATCAAGAAAATGATCGGCTCTTATGTCGGCGAAAACAAAGAATTCGAACGCCAGGTGTTATCGGGTGAGATCGAAGTGGAATTGACTCCGCAAGGCACATTAGCTGAAAAAATGCGTGCAGGCGGAGCCGGAATCCCGGCATTCTTCACGCCAGCTGGCGTCGGCACGATGATTGCTGAAGGCAAAGAAATCCGCGAATTCGACGGCAAGGAATATGTCCTTGAGCACGCATTGAAAGCGGATTTCTCTTTGGTGCGCGCACATAAAGCCGACAAGATGGGGAACCTCGTCTACAACAAAACGGCACAGAATTTCAACCCGCTTGCTGCGGCTGCAGGGAAAATCACAATTGCGGAAGTGGAAGAAATTGTGGAGACGGGCGACATCGATCCGAACCACGTTCAGACGCCGAGCATTTACGTCCAAGGTTTGCTGAAAGCGAAACAGGAAAAACGAATCGAACGCCTGACAACTCGATAAGGATAGGAAAGGACGGGAAGACTGTGGATAAGAACTTAGTGAGAGAACGCATTGCCCGCCGCGCGGAGCAGGAAATCAAAGACGGAGACTATGTCAACCTGGGGATCGGCATGCCAACATTGGTCGCCAATTTCATTTCTGACAATAAAAGCGTAGTGCTGCAATCGGAAAACGGATTGCTTGGAATCGGGCCATACCCGACTGAAGACCAAGTAGATCCTGATTTGATCAATGCAGGGAAAGAAACTGTCACGGCAATTCCGGGCGCGGCTTATTTCACCAGCGCGGAATCGTTCGCGATGATCCGCGGCGGCCATATCGATGTCGCTATTTTAGGCGGCATGGAAGTGGCTGAGAACGGCGATTTGGCCAACTGGATGATTCCAGGGAAAATGATCAAAGGTATGGGCGGCGCGATGGACTTGGTGCACGGTGCGAAGAAAGTTATCGTTATCATGGATCATGTGGCGAAAGACGGTTCTTCCAAAATCAAGAAGCAATGCGAGCTGCCGTTGACAGGCAAAGGCGTCGTCAACAAAATCATCACAGAACGCGCAGTGATGGAAGTAACGGAAAACGGCTTGGTGCTGATTGAAGTGTTCGAAGGCTTTACAGTCCAAGACATCATCGACTCTACCGATGCGCCGTTGAATACGGATAACGTGAAAGTATCGTAAGCTATTGCCAAAAAACAGTGCGTCCGCTAAAATTAACTTTAATAGCTTTTGACAGTGAAGAGGATCAGTAAATTGTTTTTTGTCGACAGAGAGCCGGCGGCAGGTGCGAGCCGGTGTCAAAAACGATTGAACTCACCTCAGAGTCTGTGCAGCCGAAACCAAGTAGGCTGCACCGTTTTCCGCGTTAAGGAGTCAAGTTGAGTGGGAAACCGCTAATTTGGGTGGCACCGCGGGAAAACTCCCGTCCCTTATTTCAAGGGACGGGAGTTTTTATTTTTGCTTCGGATGCCAAAGCTTGCAAGTGGAGCAGCGTTTGCTGATCCTGTTTTAAATCGAGGAGGAACTGGACATGACATTCAAGCACAAGGAAATCGAGAAAAAATGGCAGAAACATTGGGAACAAAACAAAACGTTCAAATTGGAAACGGATTTTTCTAAACCGAAATTTTACGCGTTGGATATGTTTCCATACCCATCTGGTGCCGGTTTGCACGTGGGGCATCCCGAGGGCTATACGGCGACGGATATTTTAAGCCGCCAAAAACGCATGCAAGGCTTCGACGTTTTGCATCCAATGGGCTGGGACGCATTCGGTCTGCCTGCAGAGCAATATGCGTTGGATACGGGCAACGACCCGGCCGAATTTACGGCGAAAAACATCGCGACGTTCAAGCGCCAGATCCAAGAACTCGGCTTCTCGTATGACTGGGACCGCGAAGTGAATACGACAGACCCAAAATACTATAAATGGACGCAGTGGATTTTCATCCAGCTGTACAATAAAGGCTTGGCGTATGTCGACGAAGTGGCAGTGAATTGGTGCCCGGCACTCGGCACTGTGCTTGCGAACGAAGAAGTGATCGACGGCCTATCCGAGCGCGGCGGCCATCCGGTCGAGCGCCGGCCGATGCGCCAATGGGTGCTTCGCATTACCGAATACGCAGACCGCTTGCTAGAAGATTTGAACGACTTGGACTGGCCGGAAAGCTTGAAAGACATGCAGCGCAACTGGATCGGCAAATCCGAAGGCGCAGAGCTTGAATTCAAAGTGGAAGGCACGGAGCATTCATTCCGGGCGTTTACGACACGGCCGGATACGATTTTCGGAGCCACATACGCTGTATTGGCACCGGAACATAAATTGGTGGCGTCCATTACGGAAGCAAGCCAAAAAGAAGCAGTCGAAAAATACATCGACGACGTGAAAACGAAAAGCGACTTGGAGCGCACGGATTTGGCAAAATCGAAATCCGGCGTGTTCACTGGAGCTTACGCAGTCAACCCGGTCAGCGGCGAAAAAATGCCGATCTGGATCGCTGATTATGTCTTGGCCACTTACGGCACAGGTGCCATTATGGCGGTTCCAGCTCACGACGAGCGCGATTACGAATTCGCCAAGCAATTTGACTTGCCGATCGTGGAAGTTGTTTCGGGCGGCGATATTTCGACGGAGGCATTTGCAGGCGACGGCGAGCTGGTTAATTCAGACTTTTTGAACGGCATGAACAAAAAAGACGCGATTGAAGCATCGATTGCTTGGCTTGTCGAGCACGGCGCAGGCGAGAAGAAAATCACCTACCGCTTACGTGATTGGCTGTTCAGCCGCCAGCGCTACTGGGGAGAACCGATTCCAATCATCCACTGGGAAGACGGCACGATGACGCCAGTCGATGAAAAAGACTTGCCATTGATGCTGCCGGTGACGACAGACATCAAACCGAGCGGCACGGGCGAATCGCCGCTTGCGAATATTACGGAATGGGTCAATGTCGTGCATCCGGAAACGGGCATGAAAGGCCGCCGCGAAACGAATACGATGCCGCAATGGGCAGGAAGCTGCTGGTATTATTTACGCTACATCGATCCGAACAACGAAGAAGCATTGGCGGATCCGGAATTATTGAAACACTGGCTGCCGGTTGATGTTTATATTGGCGGAGCGGAGCACGCGGTATTGCATTTATTGTACGCACGGTTCTGGCATAAAGTGCTTTACGACATCGGTGTGGTTTCAACAAAAGAGCCGTTCCAGAAATTGTTCAACCAGGGGATGATCCTCGGCGAAGGCAATGAGAAAATGTCGAAATCCAAAGGCAATGTCGTCAACCCTGACCAGATCATTGAAAGCCACGGCGCGGATACGCTGCGCTTGTACGAAATGTTCATGGGGCCGCTTGAAGCATCAATCGCCTGGTCGACGAACGGTTTGGACGGCGCGCGCCGCTTCCTGGACCGCGTATGGCGCTTGTTGATCGAAGAAGGCACATTGAGCCCGAGAGTTACGGACTCGAACGACGGCAAAATGGAGAAAGTCTATCACCAGACCGTCAAAAAAGTGACCGAGGATTTCGATGGCCTGCGCTTTAATACCGCCATTTCGCAAATGATGGTTTTTATCAATGAAGGCTATAAAGCCGATTCGATTCCGAAAGAATATGTCGAAGGCTTTGTGAAATTATTGTCCCCAATCGCTCCGCATGTAGCTGAAGAGCTATGGGAGAAATTGGGCCATGCTGAAACAATTACTTATGCTACTTGGCCTGAATTCGACGAGTCGAAAATGATCGAAGACGAAGTCGAAGTTGTGGTTCAAGTGAACGGCAAAGTGCGTACGAAAATCGTTGTCGCAAAAGACAGCACTAAAGAAGAGTTGGAAGCCGCAGCATTAGCTGACGAAGCGATCCAGAAAGCTGCGGAAGGCAAACAAGTCCGCAAAGTGATCGCGATTCCAGGGAAATTGGTCAACGTCGTCATTTCATAAAAATAAGGAAAAGCCTGTCCGGCGGCGGACAGGCTTTTTTGTGCAGTTGCAAGTAAACGGCTGTTTGCCGCAAGTAAAGCAGGGGATAGCGCAAGTAAAAAGAGGATGCTGCAAGTGTTTTCGATTTACTGCAAGTAAACCGGCGGATTCTGCAAACAAATCGCGGATACTGCAAATAAAACCCCGTATTCTGCAAACAAACCGACGTATTCCGCAAACAAATGCTTTATTCCGCAAACAAATCAAAAATCGGCATCTTTTCACCCACAGTTTCGGTCCTATTAGAAAAGCCGTCCGCAAAAGCGGACAGCCGAGTATAAAATTAAAGTGTTTTGGCAAACGCCGCAGCGCTTTGCCCGGCGACGTTGCCGGTCACCAAAGCGGATGTAATGTTATAGCCTCCGGTGTAGCCGTGGATATCAAGGATTTCCCCGCAGAAATAAAGGCCAGGCTTTTTGCGCGAAGCCATCGTTTTCGGCTCGATTTCCTTGATGGAAACGCCTCCTCCGGTGACAAACGCTTTTTCGATCGGTTGCGTACCATTTACTAACATCGAGAACGCAGTCAATTGCTGGGCTAATACGCGTACTTTGTCGCTCGCGAGTTCTGCACCGACCGCTTGCGGATCGATTCCGGCGCGCTCGAGCAGAAACAGCAGCCAGCGTTCCTGGGTGGTGCTTTTCCAAACATTTTTGACGGCTTTTTTCGGCTCGTCTTTCATCATCTTCGACAGCATTTGGAACGCCGATTCGGCATTTTCACCCGGCAGCGTATTGATGCGCATTTCCACTGGCTCGCCGCCGTTCTTCTTCATTTCCTTGACGACGTACTGGCTGCAGCGCAGCACAGCAGGGCCGCTGAGGCCGAAATGGGTGAACAGCATATCCATTTGGTGGGTGACGAGAAGTTTTCCTTTTTTATTGAGCACGGAAACTGCGGCGTCGCGCAGCGCGAGACCCTGGAGTTCGCGGCTTGTGATAAAGGGTTCTTTCGAAAGAAGCGGCACTTCTGTCGGGTACAAGTCGGTGACCGTGTGGCCCGCTTTTTCGGCCCACGGATAGCCGTCGCCGGTTGAACCAGTTTGCGGCACGGCTTTTCCGCCAACTGCGACTACAATGGCTTTCGCGGTGTATTCTTCACCGGAATGCAGCCGCACGCCGGTAATTTTTTCGTCAGTCATCAATAATTTTTTGACGGGGGAATCGAGCATCACTTTAACATGGAGGCGGTCCATTTCTTTGAACATAGCCTCCGCGACGTCCTGCGCCCGGTCTGAAACAGGGAACATGCGGCCGTGGTCTTCTTCTTTTAGCGCTACGCCGAGCCCCTCGAAAAAAGAGATGATGTCTTCGTTATTGAACACGGAAAACGGGCTGTAAAGAAAACGGCCGTTTCCGGGAATATGCTTCACAATTTCTTCCAATGGCAGGCGGTTGGTGACATTGCAGCGGCCGCCGCCGGAGATGATCAGTTTCTTGCCGAGTTTTTTGCCTTTTTCAATCAATAAAACCTGTTGGCCGTTAGAAGCCGCGGCGATCGAAGCCATCAATCCTGATGGTCCGCCGCCGATGATGATTACGTCATACATAATTTAAGAACTCGCTTTCGTTTTTATTAGTGTCCAGACTCCAGCGCCTAGCTCCTCGGTCATCAGCCAGTCCAGCTGTGCGGCAAAGAACGCCACTTCGCTGTTCTGTCAAAACCTTATTGCTCCTGTCCCTGTCTCTGCAACGCTGCGCTAGCTTCGAGACAAAAGTGCTTTGCAGCACTTCGTTCTTTGTCGCAAAGATATGGTCCAAATGAAATTCGGACCATATCTTGCCTGCCGGAGCTGAACAGGTGCTTCCGCTTTTCTCAAGTATACACGATGCGTCAAAACTCGTTGAGTAATTTAGTTTATAGGTGTAAACTAGCGTGTAGATTGTTTTTTTATCATCTCAAGTCAGGAAGTGCAAAATGTCAACATTAATCAAAGGAACCGCCATTTTAACCTTAGGTTTATTCTTATCAAAAGTCCTTGGCATCATTTACGTTATCCCGTTTTACAGCATGGTCGGGGAAGAGAATATCGGCCTCTATCAATATGCGTACATACCTTATAATTTGATGCTGTCGCTGGCGATTTCCGGAGCGCCGATCGCGTTTTCCAAATTCGTCGCAAAATACAATTCGCTCGGTGATTATGAAACCGGCCGCAGGCTATTGAAATCTGGCTTGCTGACGATGATGATCACCGGTTTTGTGTCATTCCTTGCGCTTTACCTTTTTGCTGGCCCGCTGGCAGAACTCACGATAGATGAAAATGAAAAAATCCATTCGGTCCAAGACATTAAAGAAGTGATCCAGTGGGTGAGTTTTGCGTTGATCGTCGTACCGTTCATGAGCTTGTTCCGCGGATTCTTCCAAGGCTATAACTTCATGATGCCGACAGCTGTGTCCCAGCTGATTGAACAAATCGTGCGCATCGTCTTCCTATTGGCGGGTGCTTACCTCGTATTGAATGTGTTTGGCGGTACAGAGGAAAACGCTGTGCAGTTTGCAGTATTGTCGGCGTTCATCGGTGCGCTTGGCGGAGTTCTTGTGTTGTTTTATTACTGGAAAAAGCGCAAGCCGGAATACGATGAACTTCGCAAAAGTTCGGTAGAATCGTATGACGTCAGTTTGCGTGACATGTACAAAGAAATTGCAATTTATGCAGTGCCTGTCGTATTTCTCGGAATTGCCAATCCGCTGTTTCAGTTTATCGACATGCTGACATTCAATAATGCAATGGCGTCTACTGACAATGCTGCCAATTCAAGCATTTACTTGAGCATGCTGAACTTTACAGCCCATAAACTGGTGATGATTCCGGTAATGCTGGCGACAGGATTCTCAATGGCCCTGATTCCGTTGATCACAAAATACTTCACGACAAATCAGCACCAATCCGTCAACAGAACTTTGGATCAGGCATTCCAGATTCTATTGTTCCTGACATTGCCGGCAGTGGTCGGCATGACCCTGTTATCGGCTGAACTTTATCACATCTTCTATGAAATAAGCGATGCGGGTGCTGAAATTCTTGCCCATTACTTGCCGGTTGCCCTTTTGTTCGCATTGTTCCCGGTAACGGCATCAATCTTACAAGGAATCAACCAGCAAAAATGGATTATCTTGAATTTATTGACCGGCTTGCTGCTGAAATTGGCGTTGAACATTCCGCTGATCAAGCTTTTTGAAACAGACGGTGCGATTGCTGCGACGATTATCGGCTATGTTGTCGCGATCGGCATGAACCTCATTGTCATCAAAGTGACGCTGAAATACAAATCGGATATGGTGCTGCGACGCCTGTTCCTCATCGCGCTGATGAGCGCAGCGATGGCAGTGTCTGTATACGGCACGCTTGCTGTACTTGACCTTTTCCTTGGCATGGACACGAAATTGCATTCGGTTGCCCGCATCTTGATTGTCGGTGCAGTCGGCGGAGCGGTTTACGGCTTCCTTGGTTTGAAGACAGGGATTGCGCAGAAACTGCTAGGCGAACGCTTGACGAAATATACGAAGAAATTCGGTTTCTAGGAGGCCCACATGCGAATAGATAAATTTTTATCGAATATGGGCTTTGGCTCACGCAAAGAAGTGAAGATATTATTGAAGTCGAAAGCGGTGGAAGTGAACGGCGAAACCGTCAGAGATCCGAAGGTCCACGTCGATGAAACAAAAGACGAAGTTTCTGTCGGGGGCGAAAAGGTGGAATACGCAGAATTCATCTATCTGGTGATGAATAAACCCCCGGGCGTCATTTCGGCGACCGAGGACAAATACGATGAGACGGTCATCGACTTGCTGGGGCCAGACGAACAGCAATATGAACCGTTTCCGGTCGGCCGGCTCGACAAGGATACCGAGGGATTGCTGCTGCTGACAAATGACGGCAAGTTGGCGCATGAATTGCTGTCGCCGAAAAAACACGTTGACAAACGTTATTTTGCGAAAATTGATGGGCTGGTGACGGATGAGGACGGCGAAGCATTCAAGCGCGGCGTCATGCTGGATGACGGCTATGTAACGAAACCTGCACAGCTCGAAATCCTCCTTAGTGCTGCACAATCGGAAATCGAATTGACGATCACTGAAGGGAAGTTTCACCAGGTCAAGCGCATGTTTCAAAGCGTCGGCAAGGAAGTTATCTACTTGAAGCGGCTGTCAATGGGATCACTAGAACTTGATCCTTCGCTGAAGCTTGGCGAATACCGGCACCTAAGTGAAGAAGAGCTCGACTCTTTGAAAACAAGAAAATGACCGCATAAGCTGCGGTCATTTTCTTTGTTTTCAAGATTTTTCTAGGATGTCATTTTGACTTTTTTTTGCGTCGTAGTCCATTTGCCTCGAATTGGGCTTTCCACCAAGTCGTTAAAGGCTAACACATTCAAATCTCTTTGAATGGTGCGAGGAGTGATGCCGAATTCATCGACAAGATCTTGCGTAGTTACAGTTCCGTTATCACGGATGTACTTATACATATCTTTGATGCGAATTAGCATGCGATCAGTTGTTGGTTTCAAAGAGAGATCACTCCTTCATCTTTTTTCCAATTGGCAAAGACAAGCGGACGAAGCGCCGGGCGAACCCCGGCTAATTTGAAATTAATGCCAACGACATCCCCTTTTCTTAAAAATTGTGCCAGATGTATTTGTCTGACAATTTAATTATAGCCAATAAACAACTAGATATCTACGATTTTCTCTTTTTCTTAACACAACTTATACAATCGTTACAAAGCATTTTCTGACAAATTAGCCCGAAGTTCTTTTATTTATTCGTAAAAGGTGTACAATAGCTTTAATTAAACGGACAAACAGAAAGCGTCAACCGAGTTTGATACAGGAGTGTGGTTTATGGATTGGCAACTAGAGGCGGAAAAGCGCAAAGACAGCATCATCAAGGATTTGCAGGAATTGATCGCGATACCGAGTGTGTTAAGCGAAGAGGCTGCTCCAGATGCGCCATTCGGCAAAGACGTCAAAAAAGCGCTCCAATGGTTTTTGGATAAAGGCGTCGCGCTGGGATACACAGTGAAGAATGTCGCGGACGTGGCTGGCCATATTGAAACTGGCAGCGGGGAAGAGCTTCTTGGAATTCTCGGCCACGTCGATGTCGTGCCTGCAGGGGCCGGCTGGACAAAAGATCCATTCGGCGGCATTGTGGATAACGGCAAGCTTTACGGGCGCGGAGCGATTGACGACAAAGGGCCGACAATTGCCGCCTGGGCAGCATTGAATTTGGTGAAAGACGCCGGCTTCGAATTTACAAAGCGAGTGCGACTCATCATCGGGACAGACGAAGAAAGCGGCTTCCGCTGCGTCGATCGTTATTTCGAAACGGAGGAAATGCCGGCGATCGGCTTTGCACCGGATGCTGATTTTCCAATTATCAATGCGGAAAAAGGGATTGCCTCACTCGTGCTGGCCATGGCTTCTTGGCAGTCGCGGGATGCGCTGAAAAGTTTCGTGTCCGGCAACCGGACCAATATGGTGCCAGATTTGGCGGAAGCAGTCGTTGCAGGTACACTTACAGAGTGGCAGCCGGATTTTGAAAAGTTTCTGGCACAGCATGGTGTGGCAGGTGTTGCGGAAGTCCTTGGTGCTCAAGTGAAATTAACGGTGAACGGCAAATCCGCCCATGCCATGGAGCCGGAAGATGGCGTCAATGCCGGAATCTTGCTGGCGCTGCTTTTGAAAGAGCGGCTTGCAGGAGACGGCGGCCGGTTTACAGCTTTTCTGACGGACCATTTTTACAACGATTCACGCGGGCGCAAGCTTGGCCTCGATTTCAAAGACGACGTGTCTGGCGACACGACGCTGAACGCGGGCGTCATACGTTATGAATACGGCAAGAAAGCAATAATTGAAGTGAGCATGCGCTATTCGATTTCCTACCCCTTCGCTGAAAAAATCAAAGTCGATATACCGGAAGGCTTTGCGCTCAGCGTGGCTTCGAACTCGCCTCCACACCACGTGGACGCCGCAGACCCCTTTATCAAAACGCTGCAGTCGGCATATGAAAAGCAGACCGGCGACAAGGCAGAATTGCTGGCCATTGGCGGCGGAACTTACGCGCGTGTCCTTGATAAAGGGGTGGCATTCGGGATGCTGTTTCCCGGAGAGAAAGACGTCGCCCACCAGGCGGATGAATTTGTGGATATCGAAAATTTACTGAAAGCCGTTGCAATTTACGCGGAAGCGATTTATCAATTGGCTTGCAAACAACAATGAAAGAGGGATGCTGTATGAACTGGATTTTGCATAATGAAGATTTTATTCGAGAAGAAGAATTGAACATTTCAAAAGAAGACCGTGGCTATCAATTCGGAGACGGCATTTATGAAGTCGTCCGCGTATACGAAGGCAATTTGTATACAGCGGAAGAGCATATTGACCGTTTTTACGAAAGCGCGGAAAAAATCAAAATCATCATCCCTTACACAAAAGACGTTTTCCACAAAATGCTCCATGATTTGGTTGAAATGAACGAAATCAATAACGGCCAGGTTTATGTCCAAATCACCCGCGGGCATGCCATTCGCCAGCATCATTTCCCGGAGTCGACTTCGCCGGTAGTTGTAGCGTATACAAAAACGGTCGAGCGCCCGCTTGAATTGATGCGCAACGGTGCGAAAGGTGCGTTTATCGAGGATGTCCGCTGGCTGCGCTGCGACATCAAGAGCTTGAACTTGCTGGGGAATGTCATGGCGAAACAGGAAGCGCATGAAAAAGGCGGTTTTGAAGCCATTCTTCATCGTGGGGAAGTCGTCACGGAAGGTTCTTCTTCGAATATGTACGGCGTGAAAGACGGAATCATTTATACGCATCCAGCAACAAACTTAATCTTGAATGGCATTACAAGAAGAGTGATCTTACAGCTCAGCCAAGACCTTGGCATCAAAGTGCAAGAAATGGCGTTCACAAAAACGCAGGCATTGGCTATGGATGAGTTCTTTATGTCTTCGACAACAGCTGAAATCATGCCAATCGTCGAAATCGACGGTGAGCCGATCGGACAAGGAATTCCTGGAGAGTTGACGAAAAAGCTTCAGCAATCATTCGAAGCAAACTTGAAACTAGCAGTTAAAATGTAATGTGGTCGGCGAAAGCCGATCACTATTTTTTTGTGGACGCGCAAGTGGTAAACTTGTAAAAGGTGATGATTATGCAAACACATTATTTTATCGGGATCAATGTTCCGGAAGCGGCCGCAAAAAAGTTGGCAGAGGCGCGCGGGCAATGGGTGCTGCAGAGCCATAAAAAGTATACGCGGCCGCAGGATATGCATGTTACGCTGTTGTTTATCGGCAGTGCGGAAGTAACTCAGCTGCAAGCAGCGGCTCAAGCGCTAGAGGAGATCTCGCAAGCGCCTTTTGATTTGGCGATAACCGGCGTCAAGACGTTCGGCAACCCGCAGACGCCGCGCATCATCTACGCCGCTATTGAGGACAGTGCACCGCTGATGGCGCTGCAGGAAAAGGTCAGAGAAATCACGCAAAAATTCGATTTGTCATCGGACCAAAAGCCATTCGTACCGCATATCACGTTGGCTGCCAAATGGGCGGGCGGAAAAGAGATGGAAGAGGCGTCGGTGTTCGAACTGCCGCCCATTTCATTTCGCGTCGAGGAATTTTCATTGTTCCGCATCGAACCGCAAAACATGCGCAAATATGTGCCGCAAGCAACTTACCGATTGCAGGAAGGCGTCTGACGCCAAAAGAGAGGTCCCATGAAAACAATCATTATCGTCAATCCGACAGCCGGCAACGGCAATGCAGCAAAAAAATGGAATAAATTCAAACAAACCGCAGCGTTTCCGCATGAATTGCTCTTTACGCAATATGCGGGACATGCGCAAGAAGCGATTGCGCGGCTCCGTGAAAGGGATGAACCGATGCTGCTCATCGGCTTCGGCGGCGATGGCACGATGCGTGAAATCATAGCCGGCGCAGCGGGTACACCGAACTTGATCGTGGGTTCTGTCGCTGCCGGGTCCGGCAACGATTTCAGCCGGGGGTTTTATTCATTCAGAAACGCCGAGTCGGTTGCAGAGTTTTTGAAGGAGCCTTCAAGCCGCGTGCAAGACCTTGGGGAATTCAGGGATTCGGAATCGTTCCGGTTCGCGAGCAGTTCAGGCATCGGCTTTGACGCTGAAATATCCACAATGGTCAATCGTTCGCTGGCCAAAAAGGTGCTCAATAAAGTAGGAGCGGGAAAACTGGTTTACTTGCTTTATGTCATCCGCACATTGTTCCGCTTTGAGAAATTCGATTTGTCAGTGGAGATAGATGGCAAAGAACAGCGTTTTACAGACGTTTGGCTGGCGACTGTCAGCAACCAGCCTTATTTCGGAGGCGGCATGAAAATTTCACCCAACTCCGAAACCGGAGACGGGGTGCTGGAATTGACCATTGTCAGCGGGATATCACGCTTGAAACTGCTGCTGGTGTTTGGTACGGTTTTTACTGGAACCCATACGAGGTTCAAAGAAGTGATTCAGCTCAGCGCAAGCCGATTCCGTTTGAAAACAGATCGGCAAGTATATCGCCACATCGACGGCGATTATGCCGGCAAAAGCCCTGAAAATGAGCCAATCCACTACGGCGTCAGCAAGTGCCGATGGAATGCGATAAATAATGGAAAGAAAGAGGATGTACTATGAGAACACGTTTTAAACCTTGGGCTTCAGATCTGATGGAAGCCCATCCAGAAATCCTGATTCCGAATCCGGATCAGCAAAAAGGCAAATGGCAGGAAGTATTCGGCAATAACAATCCGCTTCATATCGAAGCAGGGACTGGGAAAGGCCGTTTCATCATCGGCATGGCCAAGCAGAATCCCTCGATCAATTACATCGGCATCGAGTTGTTCGACAGCGTCATCGTCAGTGCACTTGAGACGATATTGGAAGAAGAAGGCGGCATTCCGAATTTAAGATTGCTGCGCGTCAACGCGAAAGACATGACCGAGTTTTTTGAAAAAGGCGAAGTGGACCGGCTGTATTTGAACTTCTCGGATCCGTGGCCGAAAAAACGCCACGCCAAACGCCGTTTGACCCATGATACTTTTTTGGCGCTGTATGAAGTGGTGCTACCGCAAAACGGCGAAATCCATTTCAAAACAGACAACCGCGGCCTATTCGAATATTCGCTGACCAGCGTTTCGGAATACGGCATGCTGCTGAAATATGTGTCATTGGATTTGCACGCCGGAGAACCGGAATGGAACATCATGACAGAATACGAAGAAAAATTCTCGAAAAAAGGGCAGCCGATTTACAGGCTCGAAGCACAATACCAAACGAGTTAAGCATAAGGGGGATTCAAAGTGGATAAATTTCAATTTCACGACATGGCATTGACATGGCTGGATGGGGGAACGACTTGGCTGGACGGAGGCACAATGTTTGGAGTAGTGCCGAAAGTTATCTGGTCAAAGCGGTATCCGGCCAACGAACAAAACCAGATTGAATTGCCGACGCATCCGATCTTGGTGCAATACAGCGGCCAAAACATCATCATCGACAGCGGACTAGGGGACGGTAAATTGAACGATCGCCAAAAACGCAACCTTGGGGTGTCCTCGGAATCACGCATCGAAGAAAATTTGGCGGAACTTGGTTTGTCTCCAGCGGACATCGATTTGGTCTTAATGACACATCTGCACGGCGACCACGCAGCCGGTTTGACGAAACCGCAAAGCGAAGGCTACGTTTCCGTTTTCCCGAATGCAAAAATTTATGTTTCTGCGGTCGAGTGGGAAGAAATGCAGCACCCGAATATCCGCTCGCGCAACACGTACTGGAAAGAAAATTGGGAGCCGATTGCGGGCCAAGTGGAGACGTTCGGTGAACAGGCCACTCCAGTGGATGGCATTACGATGATCCACACAGGCGGCCATTCGAATGGCCATAGCGTCATTAAATTGGAAAGCGGTGGCGAAACAATCTTGCACATGGGCGACATCATGCCTACGCATTCCCACCAAAATCCGCTTTGGGTGCTCGCTTTTGACGATTACCCGATGGATTCCATCTACGCGAAAGAAAAGCTGATGAAAGAAGCCTTAGCAAATGGCTATTATTTCACGTTCTACCACGATGCGTATTACCGTATTCTCAAATGGAGCGAAGACGGCAAGGAAATTATCGAGTCCGTGCAATACAAGGAAAAGCAATTCTAAGAATTGCTCGGATAAACACATGACAAAAAGAAAGAATGCCGCAGGGACTTGCGCGGCATTCTTTCTTTTTTTATTAAACTTTATTCACTTCGACGATGGCACCCGAATAGGCATCTGCCATGAATTCGAATTGCTCTAATTCGTCGTTGCGGTGGCGGGTGATGCCGCCTTTATAAACTTCTGTTTCAATTGCGTGCTGTTTATATGGTTCTGTTTTCATGTAAATCCACGAACCGTCGATCGGACCTTCTTCTTTAAAAGCTTCTTTGACACTTTTCAGGACATCATCTGCGGGATAAAGCTTTTCCTTGCGGTCATACACTTCTTTGACAATATAAGTCGCTGCCACACCTGTTGCAAATCCGATTAATAAATCACGATTTTTCACTAAAATCCCTCCTAAGCTTTCTGGACAAATTGTACCATAAATGAAGTACAGGGAAAAATATAAGCTTTGTATGTGTAATTTAAGATTTTTTGTTAGGAATACGCCGCAAAACAGCCTAGTATCTAAAATATAGCAGACCCAGTAAGCTTTTATTTCTCAAAGAGCTTATCCAGCGTAGGCGCGTCAAGGGGCTAGGCGGAGTAATGAGACGGGTGTCATCCCCGGCTTATTACGGAAGCCAGGCCCAAAGCGTCCGAAGCGATGTTTATATAAAAACGTGATATCTATCTTTCGTATGTCGAAATATAAAACTGGAAATATTCAGTTAAAAGCTCTACACTATAGGGAAGCAATGCATTTTAGGGGGAGTTATACATATGAACAGTGAGACGAGAGAATTATTCAAGACATTGACCGAGTTGCCAGGAGCACCCGGCAATGAGCATGCAGTTCGCAAGTTCATGCGCCAAGAGCTTGAAAAGTATTCAGATCGATTGATTCAGGATAATTTGGGCAGCGTCTTCGGTGTAAAAGAAGGCGACGCAAATGGTCCACGCATTATGGTAGCCGGACATATGGATGAGGTCGGCTTTATGGTATCCCAAATTACAGAAAACGGCATGCTCCGCTTTCAGCCGCTCGGCGGTTGGTGGAATCAGGTCATGCTTGCCATGCGCGTTGAAATTATCGTTGGCGATAAAGTGATTCCTGGTGTTGTTGGATCGATTCCACCGCATCTTTTGAGCGACGAGCTGCGCAGCAAGCCGATGGACATCAAGAATATGCTGATTGATATCGGTGCCGATGACAAAGCGGACGCAATAGCAATGGGCATTCGCCCAGGCCAGCAGGTCGTGCCGTTCAGCCCATTCACGGAAATGGCGAACAGTAAGAAAATCATGGCGAAAGCTTGGGATAACCGATACGGCTGCGGTCTCGCGATTGAGTTGTTGAAAGAATTAAAAGACGAGAAATTGCCGAACCTATTGTTCTCCGGCGCGACCGTAATGGAAGAAGTGGGTCTTCGCGGAGCGCAGACGGCCGCAAATTTAATTCAGCCAGATTTGTTTTTTGCGCTTGACGCAAGTCCGGCAAATGATGCAACCGGTGATAAAAATGAGTTCGGACAATTGGGCAAAGGGACGCTCCTGCGTATTTTCGATAAGAGCATGGTGACGCACCGCGGCATGCGCGAGTTCATCCTGGACACAGCGGAGTCGAATAATATCCCTTACCAGTACTTCATTTCCCAAGGGGGAACGGACGCTGGCAAAGTCCATACAGCAAATGAAGGCATCCCGAGTTCCGTAATTGGCATCTGCTCACGCTATATCCATACGTCAGCGTCAATCATCCACACTGATGATTACGCGGCAGCGAAAGAATTGCTGACGAAACTCGTCAGAACTGCTGATAAAACGACTTTGGAGACAATTAAACAAAACAGTTAAAAGAGGGCCTTCGGGCTCTTTTTTTTGAAAGGGATGAGGAAATGAAAAAAATACAAGCAGGCATTGCCTCGAAAAATCCAGCCAAAATCAACGCGGTTGCTAGCACAATGGAAGGCCTTGGCTATGAGTTCGATCTGGCTTCAGCGGAAGCAGATTCCGGCGTATCCGACCAGCCAAGGTCACTCGCGGAAACTCGTCTCGGTGCCATAAACCGCGCCAAAACCTTATCAGCAGAAGCCGTTGACATTGCCATCGGCTTAGAGGGCGGAATCTATGAACTTGAAGGCGAGATGTATTTATGCAATTGGGGTGCGCTCGCAACTAATGATGGCAAAATTTATACAGCCGCTGGAGCCCAACTTCCGCTGCCGGAAGAAATTGCGGAAAAACTGCGAACGGGCGGCGAGCTCGGGCCGGTTATGGATGCATATGTTAATGAAAGCGGCGTAAGGCATCATAAAGGTGCGGTTGGCGTGTTGACTGCGGGTGTTGTCAACCGGGATGAAATGTTTAGCCATATCGTCATGCTGTTGCTCGGGCAATACGCCCGCGGCATCGATTAAGTTGCATGTGCCAGGAAACATCTTTAAAATAAGAACAAGCAAAGTTAGGGAGGAATAGGCGTGCCTCGTAAAGGATTATTGGTTTTATTTTCAGCAGCAGCTATTGGATTAGCGGGCTGTTCAGCAACACCGGAAGAAAAGATTGCCGGCGCCTTTGAAAATGCACATAAGGCATTTTCTGCAGAACCGAGAGAGGCAAACGAATCTTCTGACGGTACAGCGTTTTATCTGCCTGGAGGCTATACGTTGGAAGAGCCATCCGATGAGCGCAGCATCAACATCACCAAAGGCAGCGAATCGTTTATGTTGACCGCCAACCCGAACGAGGCGGGCGACAGCACAGTATTCTATGACCTTTTAAAATCCGATCCGCAGCAGGAATGGGCGGCTGATGAAACTTTCGAAGAAAATGGAAGATTCGGTTTTGCCGCTGTACGAAAAATTGCGGACGACCGATTTGAAGTGGTGGCCAGCGCAGGCGGCGCTAAATTGGCGGCCGTATCGGAAGCGGGCAAAATCGAGGAAAATATGGACTGGATGATGCAGACTGTTCGTTCCATCGACAACGAAAAGGGGGATTGACTGAATGAGAACGTTAACTTCTATTGAGCAATTCAATGAACTGGCGGAAAGCGAGCCGGTCGTCTTTATGTTTACAGCCGACTGGTGCCCCGATTGCCGTGTCATTGATCCGATACTGCCTGAAATCGAAGAAGCACACACGGAATTCACTTTCGTATCAGTGGACCGGGATGAATTTATTGATTTGTGCATTGAAAAGAACATTTATGGAATCCCAAGTTTCCTAGCTTACACGAATGGCACCGAAGCTGGCCGTTTTGTCAGCAAAGACCGCAAAACCAAACAGGAAATCGAAAATTTCCTGGCCACTCTCGCTAGATGAGAAAAAATAAAAAAGGGACGGTTCGCCATACTGTGGCTGAGCCGTTTATTTTTGAGGAGGAAGCGACATGAAGAAATCATCCGAATTGGTAGAGATATTGAAACAGCGCATGACGAATCCCGAATTGATCTGGCATTTTGACCGTGAAAAAGACATGTTGGACATCCGGCACAAAACCTTAGGAAATGGCATGACGCTTTCCTTGCCGCAGGCGTTAAACCGCTATGAAGCAAAAGGGGAGGCGGCATTGGATGAAATCGTCTACACCATTCTGGAAACTTTCGGTGCGATGGAAAAAGAGTCGAAAGGTGAACTGAAATCATCGGAGCATATCTATCCGGTCATCCGCTCTACGTCATTTCCGCTGGAATCGAAAGAAGGCCATCGCTTTATCACATCGGACCATACAGCTGAAACACGGGTTTTTTACGCGTTGGATGCTGGCACTACCTATCGCTTAATTGACGAAAATATGTTAAATTCATTAAGTCTGAGTGAAGAGCAGGTCAAAGAAATTGCGCGGTTCCAAGTGAAGAAACTGAAAACCGCTGTAAAAGAAGACCGCGTCGCAGGCAATGTATTTTACTTTTTGAACGAAAATGATGGGTACGATGCTTCCCGTCTGCTGAATGAAAACTTCCTAAAAGACATGAAAACGAAAATTACAGGCGATATGACAGTATCTGTGCCCCATCAGGATGTGCTGATCATCGGGGATATCCGCAACGAGACCGGATACGATGTATTGGCTCAGATGGCGATGCACTTTTTCACAAACGGCAAAGTGCCGATTACGTCATTGTCGTTCATTTATGAAAATGACGAACTTGAGCCGATTTTCATCATGGCCAAGAATAAACCGACCGAGGAGCAGGATAAGAAATGAATGCATTTTACAATAAACACGGAATAGGCGACGTCCTATTGGTCCAATTGCAAACGGAAACGCCAGAGAAAATCCACGCTGAACAATTCGGAGACGTTACGCTGATCAAGGACGGTGAAGGAAAAATTGCCGGTTTCAACCTTTTTAATGCATCGACATATGTTGAAATGCCTGAAGGCGAAAAAGTGGAACTCTCAGAAGCATTAGTTACAGCGCTTCAGAATGCTTTGGCTAAAAATGGCGTAGATTATATTCTTGAAGTCGATCTGTCTCCAAAATTTGTCGTAGGCTTTGTAGAAGTGAAAGAAAAGCATCCGAACGCAGACAAGCTGAATATTTGCCGTGTCAATGTCGGCAGCGAAGAATTGCAGATTGTGTGCGGCGCTGCGAACGTTGAGCAGGGACAGAAAGTGGTTGTGGCAAAAGTAGGCGCAATCATGCCTTCAGGTATGCTGATCAAAGATGCAGAACTCCGCGGAGTGCCGTCGAGCGGAATGATCTGCTCGGCAAAAGAACTGGCTTTGCCGGATGCTCCTGAAGAAAAAGGGATAATGGTCTTGCCAGAAGATGCAGAAATCGGATCTCCATTCGAAGTAAAGGCGTGACGCGTTATGAGCTGGGTTAAAAATGTATGGAATCGTTTATTCACTGAAGCCGAGGAAGAGGAAGCTGCGGAAAATGCCCCTAAACAAGAAGAGCCCGTAACTGAGCGGCCGAAAAAAGCGCCGTTCCGCTTTCCAGTTATTTCAGATAACGAAAAAGGCCGTTTCAAAGAAACAGAACCTGCAACAGAGCAACCGGCTCCCAAACGCCGCCCGTCAAGCCCTGCTTTGAACAAAGCTCGCGGCTACGGTCCGCCGGCACCACAAGTAGGCGAATCATACCAAAGCCCTCCGGTGCGCGAGCCACGGGAAAGGCGGGAACCACGGGAAACTCGTGCTTACGTCAAGCCGGCTCCTAGAGCCCCGCGCCCTGTAGAAACGAAAAGTTTGCCAAGGCTGAGCCAAAACAGCCAGCCGAAGCCGAAAGGGCAGGAAATTCCGGCAGCGAAGCGGCCAGTAACCCGTGCATACGAGCCGCAAAGTAAAAGCACACGGCCGTTTGAACCGAGCCGGGTGCCGTCTCCAATCCATGGATATAACGAGTCGCGTCCCGAGCCGGTCATGAATTTGCTCGAGAAAAAAGAACATCAGCGCAATGAACAGCCGAATTTGAGCTCTTTAGCTTCAGCTAAAGAAGCGCTGAAACTGCAAGGGTTCCATAACCAATTGCCTTTTACCGAGAAAGAGAAACTGGTTGAAGAAAAACTGCCGGCGCCGGAAGAAGCAGTGGCGCCAGCACCGCAACAGGCGGAATTGGCAGTACAACAACCGCTTGAAGAACAACAGCCAGCGCCGGTTCATCAAAAGGTATCTGTCCTGTTGTTTGATGACGAACCGGAGCATATGGAAGAGCCGGCAGAGATTAAAGAACCTGAACCGATCGAGGAGCCTGCAGAGATAGAAGAACCAGTGCATATCGAAGAGCAGGCAGAAATCAAAGAGCTGGAACAAATCGAAGAACTACTAGAGATTGCTGAGCCTGAAGTTTTAGAGCAAGAGGTACATAATGGCGCAATGGTAGAGGCGGCTAATGCCGAGGAAATCCGCGCACCTGAGAAAAAGCGTGAAAAGATAGTGCCATTTAATGTGCTGATGCTGAAATCCGATAAAGAACGATTGAAAAAACCTTTGCAGCAGGCTAAGCCTGGTGTTAAGGGCTCGCCTGCTGCACTCCTGCAAGCGGAACAGCAGACAAAAAAAACCGGCCAAAAGACGGTCGTACAGACCCAAAAGATGTCTGAAGTCGCGCCGATGCAGCAAGCTCCAAAAGAAATTCCAGAGAAAAAGCCAGAACAGCCACTCGCTTATGAGCATCCAAGAAGCGATTATTTACGCGCGCCAGAAAACGATTTGATAGATGAAGCGTGGATGGAAGAGCAAGGAGAACGCCTTATCGAAGCATTGTCCCACTTCCAGATCCAGGCATCGATTCTCAGCATCGTGCAAGGACCGGCCGTGACCCAGTTTGAAGTGACCGTTGCCCAAGGCGTGAAAGTCAGCAAAATCCGCAATCTGGCAGACGACCTGAAGCTTGCCCTGGCGGCAAAGGACATCCGGATCCAAGCGCCGATACCAGGAAAAAGCTCAATTGGCATCGAGATTCCGAACCGCAAGTCCCGCCCGGTGCGAATTTCAGAAGTGATCGAGAGCAGGGTGTTCCAGGAATCGGACTCGCCGCTTGAAGCCGCTCTCGGCCTCGATTTAACTGGGAAGCCGGTTACGCTGGATTTGCGTAAAATGCCGCACGGCTTGATTGCCGGAGCGACCGGTTCCGGTAAGAGTGTGTGCATCAATTCGATATTGGTCAGCCTTCTTTATAAATCATCGCCGCGCGATCTGAAAATGCTGCTCATCGACCCGAAAATGGTTGAACTTGCGCCGTATAACCATATTCCGCATCTTGTCAGCCCGGTCATTACAGATGTCAAAGCGGCCACAGCTTCCCTGAAATGGGCAGTCGAGGAAATGGAACGCCGTTATCAATTATTCGCCCATTCAGGTGTCAGGGATTTAAGCCGCTATAATAAATTGGTGAAAGAAAAAGGGGACTATGCACAGCATCTACCTTATATCCTTATCGTCATTGACGAGCTGGCTGATTTGATGATGATGTCTCCGTCCGATGTAGAAGACGCCATTTGCCGCATTGCGCAAAAAGCCCGGGCATGCGGAATCCATTTGGTCATTGCGACGCAACGCCCATCGGTAGACGTTATCACAGGCTTGATCAAATCGAATATCCCGACGCGTATTGCATTTTCAGTATCCTCCCAAGTGGATAGCCGCACAATTCTTGATTCGCAAGGGGCGGAGCGTTTGCTCGGAAGAGGGGATATGCTTTACCTTGGAAACGGCATGTCCGCGCCTGTTCGGATACAAGGGACATTTGTTACGGATAATGAAATCGAAGACGTGATTGCGCATGTCCGTTCGCAAGGCGAACCGGAATATTTCTTCAACGAAGAAGAACTCATCAAACGGAGCGGAGCGATGGACGTGCAAGATGATTTGTTTGAGGAAGCTTGCCGGTTCATCATGGCACAAGGAAGCGCCTCGACATCGTTGCTCCAGCGCAAATTCCATATAGGCTATAACCGCGCTGCGAGATTGATGGATCTGATTGAACAGCACGGCTTTATTTCAGAACAGAATGGCAGCAAAGCGAGAGCGGTTTTGATTACGGAAGACGATATAGAGAACGTCTTTCAGTAAGATATGCATAAAATTTTAATGATGACAGGAAATATCGGGTATATCGGTAAGGTTTGAATAATGATATAATCGAGTGATTATGTTTTGTTGACTAGCTATGAATTTCGCTCAGCGATTTCTATAGACTCTTTTCAACTTCCACAGGAGGTTCATTTATGACAGTTTTACATTTTACCGGCATCAAAGGATCCGGCATGAGTCCACTCGCGCAAATAATGCACGATATGGGCAATACAGTACAAGGTTCTGATATCGAACAGTATTTCTTTACAGAAGACCGTCTTCGCGAAAGAGGCATCACAATTCTGCCTTTTGAAGCTGACAATATATCGGCAGACATGACAATTATCGCTGGCAACGCGTTCAACGACAGCCACCCGGAACTTGTCAAAGCGCGCGAACTTGGAGCGACGATAATCCGTTACCACGAGTTTCTTGGAGACTTGATGAAACAATATGTATCGGTTGCCATTACAGGTGCTCATGGCAAGACTTCGACGACCGGCTTGATGGCACATGTGCTTGACGGCTTTAAGCCAGTTTCTTATCTAATCGGCGACGGCACGGGATTCGGCAAGGAGAATTCACATTTCTTCGTTGCGGAAGCGTGTGAATACCGACGCCATTTCCTTGCTTATCATCCGGATTACGCAATCATGACCAATATCGATTTCGATCATCCTGATTATTTCGCGGGGATCGATGATGTCTTTAATGCGTTTGAAGAGATGGCGCAGCAAGTCAAGAAATGCATCATTGCCTGCGGCGATGATGAATTTCTTCAGCGTATTCAGGCACCGGTTCCGGTGGTCTACTACGGTTTCGGCGAAGAAAATGATTTCCAGGCCCGCAATGTCGTTAAAACGACCGAAGGTACATCGTTCGATGTCATGATCCGCAATGAATTCTTCCATACGTTCATGATTCCAATGTTCGGCGACCACGCCATCATGAACGCGTTGGCAGTTATTTCACTTGGCCATTATGAAAACATTCCTGCTGCCATTATGCAGCAGCAATTTTCGGATTTTGAAGGCGTCAAACGCCGTTTCACGCAAACAGAACTCCAAGGGCGCATTTTGATTGATGATTATGCACATCACCCGACAGAAATCCGCGCGACGCTGCAATCCGCACGCCAGAAATTTCCTGAGCGTGAAATTGTGGCGATTTTCCAGCCGCATACATTTACGCGTACGCAGACGTTCCTTCAAGAATTCGCGGACAGCTTGAGCGGCGCTGACCAGGTTTATCTTTG
This sequence comes from Planococcus sp. TJ-302, assembly GCF_058268455.1. NCBI lineage: Bacteria > Bacillati > Bacillota > Bacilli > Caryophanales > Caryophanaceae > Planococcus > Planococcus sp. TJ-302. The sequence goes on from NZ_JBZDOI010000001.1 coordinate 48,919, forward strand.
CGATATATTTGGCTCGGCACGAGAAGAAGTCGGCGTCCTGACTATCCACGATCTTGAAGAGAAGATTGAAGACAGCCGCATCTTGAAATCTGATGATGTTACTCAATTGCTTCAGCATGAAAATGCGGTTTATTTGTTCATGGGCGCAGGAGATGTTACGAAATTCCAGAGTGCTTTCGAAAACCTCATTAAAACCGAAGAGACGGTTTAAGAGCAACTTAACTTGAAGGCCGCAGGCGCAACCGGAAAACCGGAGGCGCCTGCGGCCTTTTTTGTGAGATGCAATCATAAATCAACTTTTGAATAGATAAACAATAGATTTTAAGCAGGATTAAAGGGTGTATAGGTGGAATAAATCTAAAGTGCCAGTGTTTACACCGATTGATGGTGGGGTACAAAAGAGATATACCAGTATTCAAAAAGGAGGAAACAGCATGGATTGGGAAATATTGCTTTACATAGCGGCTATCGTTGCTGCTGTCGGATTTTTAGTTTTATGTGTAGCATTGGCTATGACATTAAACTCATTGAAAAACACACTCAATGAAGTTTCAGGAACTGTTTCAGGACTTGAAAACCAATTACAGGGTGTGACCTTGGAAACGACGAACCTTTTGCATAAAACTAATGAGTTGGCAGAAGATATCCAAGTGAAATCAGAAAAACTTAACACAGTGGTGGATGCAGTCAGAGGTGTCGGAAATTCCGTTACTGATTTGAACTCATCTGTCCGCCGCATTACTTCGACAGTTTCTACTCACGTTGAACAAAACGAAGACAAAATCGCTCAGGTTGTCCAATGGGGCAACGTTGCAATGGGCATCCGCGACAAATGGAAAGAGCGCAAAATCTATGAAGCACGCGCTTCACAGTCTTATGCTCCAGTTCCAGGGCAAAAACAATTGCCGCACAACGACCAGTCCCAATAAACTTAATACCAAATGGAGGAATTTAATATGACAAACAATAAAAACAACAATAATAACTATCAGAAACCGAATTACAATGAATCTGAATACACGAACCAGAACTATTACGCACAAAACGAATATAACGGCCAGCAAAGCGCTTTCGTGCCACAATCTTATGGCATGGGCAACCGATATGACGATCTTTATGATTATGAAGATGAGTCAGGATCATCAGGCTTCCTATTAGGAGCAATCGTCGGCGGACTCATCGGAGCAGCAGCAGCATTGATGCTAGCGCCGAAATCCGGCAAAGAATTGCGCACAGACTTGAATACGCAGGCTAGCACGTTGAAAGAAAAAACATCAGGCTACACAGATACTGCTAAAGAAAAATCAAGCGGATTGACGCAACAAGTCAAAGATCAGTCGACTAAAGTGGTCGATAAAGTCAAAGGCATGAAATCTGGCCAATCTCCAATGGACGATGGCACAGCGTCATCTGAAGGCGAAGAAACGATTGAAATGCTCGACACTGTACAAAACTCGATCGGTCAGACTGAAACAGCTGGCCACGAAGCTTTCACTTCAACGGCAAACGCTTTGAAAGAAGCAGTCGAGGAAGTTAAAGAAGAAAAGAAATCTACAGACACTAGCAACACAAACAACAAAACAACTAATGCTTCGACAAGTTCGAACAACTCGAACAACTCGAACAACTCGAACAACTCGAACAAAAACACGTCGAATTCTAGCACTTCTGGCAGCGCCGGCAGCAGCTCGAATAAAAACAGCTCGAACAATAATTCAGGCAGCAGCTCGAATAAAAACAACTCAAGCAATAATTCAGGCAGCAACTCGAATAAAAACAACAATAAAAACTAATCATCTACATGATCTAGGAGCGGATTAAATGGAAAATTTAGTACGTGTACATGATTTAGACGATTTAAAGAATGTCACTGCCCACACCGAGCATTATTGGCTGCTGAAACACAGCAGTACATGCCCTGTATCGGCTTCTGCGTGGAATGAATACAATGAGTATTGCTCGTTGCACCCGAACCAGCTCTTTTTGTACCTAGTGGTTCAGGAAGACCGTGAGCTTTCCAAAAACATTGAATCGTTGACAGAAGTTAAACACGCTTCTCCGCAAGCCTTTCACTTTGCTAACCAAAAAGTTGATTGGAATGCGTCCCATGGCAGAATCACCAGCAAGGCGATGCAAGAATTTATCGTTTGAAAAAGAGTACGGAACCCTGGGGTTCCGGCTTTTTTTTATTACAAATACTTTAGCGCGTTGAATCGCTAAAATATAAAACGTGACTTTACCGAATACTTTGCTTATAATAGTCTAAACATGTTAAGATAAGTCACCAACATGATGATACGCGAAGGGAGCAGTAAAGAATGAGCCATTTAGATTTAGAACAACTAAGAGAAAAAGTGGATGCCGTAAACCTCGAGATCCTTACATTGATCAACGAACGCGCTAAAGTGATCCAGGAAATTGGAAAGATCAAAGAAAAGCAAGGTGTAAATCGTTACGACCCGTTGCGTGAACGCCATATGCTGAACTTATTGAAAGAAAACAATAACGGTCCATTAGACCAGAAAACGGTTGACCATATATTCAAGGAAATTTTCAAATCAGCACTTGATATGCAGGAGGAAGACCACCGCAAAGCGCTTCTAGTTTCACGGAAGAAAAAAGCCGAGGATACGATCATCACGATCAACGGTGAAAGCATCGGCGACGGCACCCCATCGTTCATCTTCGGGCCTTGTGCAGTAGAATCCCAGGATCAGGTTTCAAAAGTCGCTGAAGCGATTGGCGCTAAAGGGCTGAAATTGATCCGTGGTGGCGCGTACAAGCCGCGTACATCCCCATATGATTTCCAAGGCCTTGGCCTTGAGGGATTGAAAATGCTGAAAGCTGCTGCAGACCAATACAAGCTTGCTGTAGTTTCAGAAATCGTTACACCACATCACTTGGAAGAAGCATTGCCATTTGTGGATGTTGTCCAAGTAGGCGCACGGAACATGCAGAATTTCGAATTATTGAAAGCGGTCGGGCAGATCAACAAGCCGGTATTGCTGAAACGCGGAATGTCAGCGACTGTTGATGAATTCATCAACGCAGCTGAATACATCATCGCTTCAGGCAATAGCCAAATCATCCTATGTGAACGCGGAATCCGCACTTACGAAAAAGCGACGCGCAACACACTTGATATCTCAGCAGTGCCAATCCTTAAACAGGAAACCCATCTTCCGGTATTCGTAGATGTAACGCATTCCACAGGACGCCGCGACTTATTGCTTCCTGCAGCAAAAGCTGCAATTGCAATCGGTGCTGATGGAGTCATGGCTGAAGTTCATCCAGACCCAGCTGTTGCATTATCCGATGCAGCTCAGCAGATGGATTTGAACCAGTTCGATGATTACTACGATGCTTTGATGAAGTTCATGAAGCAATATGAATTCAAAATGTAAATCCGAAGAGCCGGGTAATTACCTGGCTTTTCTTTTTTATATAAATTGAATAAAAAATTAGCTTGTACATACCGCTTTGATCGCTTAAGCGGAATATCGGCACATGAAAATGATAAGTTCTACTTATATAGTTGAAAAAAGGAAACTTTTTATCGTATGATAAAAGATATAAGGGAAGGAGGGCGCACCGTGACCGTTACAATATATGATGTAGCAAGGGAAGCAAATGTATCCATGGCTACTGTTTCACGTGTAGTCAATGGCAATCAGAATGTGAAACCTGCTACAAGGAAGAAAGTATTAAAAGTGATTGAAGAGCTGGGGTATCGCCCGAACGCAGTTGCAAGAGGGCTGGCCAGCAAAAAAACCACCACGGTCGGTGTCATCATTCCGGATATCTCTAACAGCATGTATGCCGAACTTGCCCGCGGAATTGAAGACATAGCAACAATGTACCGGTACAACATCATCTTGTCGAACTCGGATCAAAACCAGAACAAAGAACTTCAATTGCTTGAAACGATGCTTGGCAAACAAGTTGATGGCATTGTTTTCATGAGCGATGTGATTTCAAGTGAACTTCTTTTTGAAATGGAGCGTTCCCCAACGCCCATCGTATTGGCGGGCTCGATTGATGAGTCGGCGAGCATTGCCTCTGTAAATATCGATTATTATGGAGCAGCATATGAAGGTGTGAAAAAATTGATCGATAATGGCCATAAACGGATCGCGTTCATATCTGGGCCGCTCACCTCTAAAGTGAACAAAGATTATAAATTGAAAGCTTACCAAACCGCATTAAATGATGCGGGCATGGATTATGACGAGAAACTGATCGTCGAATGCGATAATTCTTACGATGAGGCAATCGAAGCCGTGGAAACTTTGAAAGAAAGCGATCCGACTGCCTATTTTGTCAGTAATGATGAAATGTCCATCGGCGTTATCCACGGTGTAGAAGCGAATGGCAAGAAGATTCCAGACGATGTAGAAATCATCAGCTATGAAAATTCTAAATTGGCGCGAATGGCAAGACCGATGCTAACGTCAATCGCACTTCCACTGTATGATATTGGAGCGGTTTCAATGAGGCTCCTGACGAAGTACATGAACAAAGAAGAAATTGAAGAAAAACAGGTTATTTTGCCTTATCGAATTGAAGAGCGCCAATCAACCAAAAACGCATAAAAGCCCCCTTCTGGGGCTTTTATGCGTTTCTAATCATATATAGGGCTTTATTGAGCATTTCATGATTTTTTTCCGTGATTTCCTCTTTGCGCGGAATTGCTTCATACATTTGCTCGGGGTCCTTCCACGTGCCAATCAATGGAACGGGGGATTCCGTCTGCCATTTTGTTAGCCATGAAGAAGGCAGTGGGCCTTTTGGAGCTGGGAAATTGTTCATTTCCATCCATAACAACGACCATGCACGCGGAACGACGCGCCAAATATCGTAACCGCCGCCGCCTACAGCAATCCAGCGCCCCTCACAGTACTCATGAGCGAGCTCGTGAGCCACTTTCGGGATTTCCCGGTAAATGTCCATAGTGCTATACAAATGCGTCAGAGGGTCTAAATAATGGGCGTCAGCGCCATTCTGGCTTAAGATGACGTCCGGCTTGAAAAATTCAACAATCTCTTTCATTGCCGTTCGGTAAACTTCCAGAAACGATTCGTCTTCCGTGAACGCATCGATAGGGAAGTTGAATGACGTTCCGTACCCTTGCCCGCTGCCGCGTTCGTTAATGTTTCCAGTCCCTGGGAATAGATAGCGCCCAGTTTCATGGATTGAAACGGTGCAGACGTCAGGATCGTCATAAAAGCTCCATTGGACACCATCTCCATGGTGCGCGTCCGTATCGATATAAAGCACACGGGCACCGTATTTCTTCTTCATGTAATTGATTGCGACAGAGCTGTCATTGTAGATGCAAAAGCCCGAAGCTTTGCCGCGGAAGCCGTGGTGCAGACCGCCTCCAAGATTCAGTGCGTGCTGTGCTTTGCCTTCCATAACCCAATCGACCGCCGTCAAAGTACCGCCTACTAGCCGTGCGCTTGCTTCGTGCATATTGGCAAATATCGGCGTATCTTCTGTACCGATGCCATAGCTTTCGCCGGCTTCAGAAGAAACTTTTCCGATGCTGGCTTGCTTGACGATGTCGATATAACGCTGGTCGTGGGCAAGCAGCAATTCTTCATCTGTCGCTATGCGAGGAGCGACGATCAACTCTTCTGGAAGCGCCTTCATTTTTTGCAGAAGGTCAACAGTCAACTCCAGCCTTTTCTGATTAAATGGATGGGTATCAGAGAATTTATACCCCAGTTGATCCTCCGAATAAATAAATATTGCGTGCTTCATTTGTCCAACTGTGGTGTGTTTGGCCATAAAACATCGAAACCTTCTTTTTGTAAGTCGTCAATGATTGCGAGCGGATTCATGGTTTGTATACGGAACACCAAAACTTTATTGGCGTTATTCTGTTTGTCGGGGTAGACAAGAACACTCAATACATTGACTTTATGATTGTAGAACACTTTTGACACTTCATAAAGCACACCGGAACGATTTGGTACACGTATTTCAATGTGTGAGCCGGGCTGATGTGCGCCTGTCAATTCGATGTACTTGTAAAGTAGATCGGTTTCAGTCAAAAATCCCACAAGCTTGTCATGGCTGACAACTGGCAGACAGCCGATCTTCTGGTCATAAAAAGTTAACGCGGTTTCTTCGACAAAATCCAGCGGATGCCCGGTGATTGGGTTTTTCGTCATGATTTCAGAAACTTTCATCTCATAGGCATTGATTTTTGGCGAAACGGAAAATCTAGATGGCAGAGCATCTTTTAAATCGCGCTCGGTGACAACGCCTACTACTTTGCCGTCCTCGACGACAGGAGCGTGGCGGATTCGGTTGTCCTCGAAAAGATCCAACACATCCTGGACGGTTTGGCTGGAAGTCAGGGTATGTACATCAGTCTTCATTATTTCCTCAAGTAACATAGAAACACCCCCCTTAGATTCGGATTAGTACATATAACGGTTCTTAAAACGGAGCTGATCGAATTTCTGGACGGATTCCTGGTCGACGCGGCTGCCAATTTTAGCCATAAGGCAATTGGCGGGATGGGAACTGATTTCAGGTTCATCGGTCGCATAATATTCCAAACCGCCAGCCTGCATCATTTTTTCCATGATTTTACGATATTCCCAGACGTTCAAGCCGGTGCCTTTCAAATCCCAATGCCAATAGTACTCGGTCGTGATGACGATGAAATCTTCAAAGGCATCATCCATCATAGACACTTTGAGAAGCGATTTTCCAACGCCGGTACCGCGGAATTTCGGTATAACTTCAATAGCGCCGAGTTCAATCAAGTTTTCCATTTTACCTTCTGACCAGCGTTCCAGTGGGTCGGGATACAAGAAAGTGACATAGCCAACAATCATATTTTGGTCTCTGGCAATGAGAATACGGCCTTCAGGAAGATCGGCAATTTCCGTAATCGCTTTATGCTGTTGGGCAGGGAGACGAAAAGCCACCAAGTCTTCATGGAATTCAAGCGCTTTCAAGTCTTTTGATGAAATTGGTCCTTCAATAATGATCGGTCCGTGTTTAGTTTTCAGCTCTAATGCATTATAAGTCTTTTTATGTTCCATCATTTCACCACCTATAGGGTACAATTAGGTCTATTATACATGAAACCGCTTAAATTTTGTAAAGTTTCATCGACCGCCCGTTCAATATTCTAAAAAATTAAAATTATTAGCAATCGATTGAATGGTTGTTGTAGAATGGAAGAGAATCAATTCGAAAGGATGATGGGTATGAAAGTCGAAACAATTGCAGCTGTCCAAGGAGACTACAACTTACATAATTATGAAGAGGTTTCATCGGATTTTAATTGGGCTGATGTTGAGAAAGAATTCAGCTGGTCTAAAACAGGGAAGATCAATATGGCTTACGAAACGATCGACCGCCACGCTGAATCGGACCGGAAAAACAAAGTAGCTCTTTACTACCAAGATCAGAAGCGCAACGAATCCTATACGTTTTACGAAATGAAGCGCATGACGAATCGTGCGGCAAATCTTTTGAAAGCGCATTCGGATTTGGAAAAAGGAGACCGTTTCTTCATCTTCATGCCGCGTTCGCCTGAATTGTATTTTGCGATGTTCGGGGCATTGAAGATGGGATTGATTGCAGGTCCGTTGTTCGAAGCTTTCATGGAAGGCGCAATTTACGACAGGCTGGATGACAGTGAAGCAAAATCGATCATCACGACTCCAGAATTATTGCCGCGCATTCCGTTAGACCGTCTGCCGAATTTGAAAACCGTATTCCTTGTCGGCGAGAATATAGAAGAGGATGACAAAATTGTAGACTTTAAGAAGCATCTTCACACTTGTTCCGACCATTTTGAAATCGAATGGCTGGATAAAGAAGACGGCCTGGTTTTGCATTATACGTCAGGGTCTACAGGTAAACCAAAAGGGGTTCTGCACGCGCAATATGCAATGGTGCAGCAATACCAGACGGCTAAATGGGTTTTGGATCTGAATGAGCAGGATATTTATTGGTGCACAGCCGATCCAGGTTGGGTCACAGGAACGGCATATGGTGTGTTCGCTCCTTGGCTGACAGGCACAACTACTGTGATAATCGGTGGGCGCTTCTCACCTGATGCATGGTACAAAGCGATCGAAGATTTCGGCGTAACCGTTTGGTATAGCGCCCCGACTGCCTTCCGCATGTTGATGGGGGCAGGGGATGCATTGGTGAAAGAATATGATCTTTCAACATTGCGCCATGTTCTGTCAGTCGGAGAGCCTTTAAATCCGGAAGTTGTGCGCTGGGGTGTCCAAGTCTTCAACAAACGCATCCACGATACATGGTGGATGACGGAAACCGGTGCACAGACAATCTGCAATTATCCTTCAATGGACATTAGACCGGGATCTATGGGCAAGCCTGTTCCTGGCATCAAGGTGGCCATCGTTGATGACCGTGGCAACGAACTGCCGCCGAATCAGATGGGGAACTTGGCAATCGAAAAAGGTTGGCCATCGATGATGAGGCAAATCTGGAATAATCCAGCGAAATATGAGTCTTACTTCATGAACGATAAATGGTACGTATCAGGTGACTCCGCTTATATGGATGAAGATGGTTATTTCTGGTTCCAAGGACGCGTCGATGATGTCATCATGACATCAGGAGAGCGTGTGGGGCCATTTGAAGTGGAAAGCAAGCTATTGGAACATCCAGCAGTGGCCGAAGCAGGCGTTATTGGAAAACCGGATCCTGTCAGAGGGGAAATTATTAAGGCGTTCGTAGCATTGAATGAAGGCTACGAGCCATCCGAAGAATTGACCCAGGATATCCAGCAATTTGTGAAAAAAGGGTTGGCAGCACATGCTGCGCCTAAAGAAATTGAATTCAAGGATAAGCTTCCAAAAACGCGCAGCGGCAAGATCATGCGTCGTGTACTGAAAGCTTGGGAACTTGATTTGCCGACAGGCGATTTATCCACAATGGAAGACTAATCGAGCATAGAAAAAAGTCGCAGCTGAATTTCAGCTGCGACTTTTTCTTATTCTTCGCTCCCACTATCCGTTTCTGTTGACTCAGTAGAGGTGGCCTCTTCAGGTTCCGGCTCGGTTGGTTCTTCCGGTTCTTTTGGTTCTTCCGGCTCTTCAGGTTCTGGCTCAGGCTCAGCCGGCTCGGTTGGTTCTTCCGGTTCTTCCGGTTCTGCAGGTTCTTCCGGTTTTTCTTCAGGTGGTTCCTCTGGTTTCTCTTCTTCTTTCACTTCTTCTTCTTTAGGTTCTTCTTTTTTAGGCTTTTCTTCTTTAGGTTCTTCTTTAGGTTTTTCTTTCGGCGGAGGTTCCGGCTTCGCTTCTTCAATCGTTACTGCGTTAGAAGGAGAAGACTGTTTACCGGTAATGTCTACCGCTATGACTGTGTAGCTTCCAGGACCTGGCAGACTATAAGTGTTGCCTTTGGATTCAGAAATAGAAGCTATTGTAGATCCGCCGCTGCGATAGATGCGGTATCCGACTATATCGTTCGATGGTGAATTGCTCCATGAAATCGTGGAGCCGCTAAGTTTGGCTCCGACTCCAGCAGGTGCTACACCATCGTGGTTAAGTGTAGCGCCAGATACGACATTCGAGAATCTGGAGTTGCCAGGGAATAATTTTCCGGCATCTCCTCCGAATGGAGCTAACATACGGTCTACAAATGCCTGGTTGACGCCCGTTCCTCCGCTGGATACAAATTCACCAGGAGTGCTTGGAAGAGCTGCATACCGACTGCCATTGACAGTGGTATAAGAACCTGACGTCAAGCTGTCGTCCGGTTTTGTCGGAACCATGATATTCGAGATGAATAGATCCGATTTTACAAGTCCGGCAGCTGTACAAGATTTACCAGGGGCAAGTCCTGAAATTCCGCAGAACGAGCGCGAAACGACGCCTTTAGGTTCCTTGAATTTTTCCTTGGTGCCGACGAGTTTCGGCTCTACTTTATAAGCTGTATTCATGAGGCTCGCCCATAGCTGGTTTACACGTACGGACGGCATCAAGTTTTGGTTTTTAAAATTGTCTAGCGAATATTTTTCTTTATCATATCCGAGCCAGACGCTCATCGTTACGTTCGGATTGTAGCCGACAAGCCACACATCGCGTGTTTCCTGAGTCGTTCCGGTTTTGCCGGCAAAATCGCTGCCGAAATCGAGCAGGCCGTTTGCCCGGTTTGCAGTGCCGCGGTCGGTTTTAAATACGTCGCGAAGCATATCGGTCAACACGTAAGCAGCTTGAGGTGTATAAATTTCTTTTTCTTCGACTTTCTGTTCAAAGAGGATATTGCCATCTGCGTCTTCGATGCGGGAAATCATATGAGTTCCAACACGTTTTCCGCCGTTGGCAACTGTCGCATAACCGCTCGTCACTTCTTCGACAGAACCTTCAATCCCGCCGCCTAAAGCAGCGGATGCGTTGTAGTTTTCATTTTCCACTACAGTAGAAAAGCCGTTATTCATCAAGTACTGAATCGGCAAATCTTCTTTGATCTGGGCGAACAAGCGGAGCGCTGGCAAGTTTTGGGACTCGGCAAGCGCATTGCGCGCAGGCATGATGCCTTGTTCGCTGATCGCGGTAAAGTTGGCAGGTTCATAGCTATTTCCGTTGTCGTTCATTGTGAACTTCACATCGACAACCGGGCTGCCTGCGCCGATTGCACCTAATTCAAGAGCGGGTCCATAAACCAATAAAGGCTTAACTGTCGACCCGATGGAACGGAAGGCTTGGGTTGCGTGATTCAGCGCCTCGACTTTATGGTCGCGGCCGCCGACAAAGCTCAGGATGCGTCCTGTGCTGTTTTCAACGGTCATACTGCCGACCTGGACCGGCAATTGCTTGGTAATTTCTTTGCCGTCTTCATCTGTCGCTTGAATGCTTAACGTCGTGCCGTAGCCGTTATAGGCATTTTTCGCTTTTTCCTGTGCATCGTACAAATCTTTGTTAATCGTCGAATGGATGCGGTAGCCGTTAGAACGCACGGCGCGATCCGCTAATATAGCATATTCTTCGTATAGTTTATCGTTTTCTGTCAGTTCTACAGGATCAATGCCATCTTGTTCCGCGAGCACATCCATGATGATGCGGTTTGCGCGACTTTGCAATTCAGCAGTGATATAAGGGTATTTTTTAAAAGAGCTCGATTCGCCTGTGCGGAAATCTTTCGTGATGTCATAGGCGACAGCTTCATTGTATTCCGCGTCAGTAATGTAATTTGTTTCTTTCATACGGAACAAGACCGTCTTCATACGGTTGATGCCGTGCTGCAGAAGCTCTTCACTTTTCAGCTTGCCGCCATCCGAAGAATAGGGCGTATAGCGGTATGGAGCTTTCGGAATGCCCGCGATGAATGCTGCCTGAGGCAGGTTCAATTCACTTGCAGGAACATTGAATAAAGCGTTTGCCGCCGTTTCGATACCAGCAATATTTGCGCCGGATGAACTTCTTCCATAAGGAATGATGTTCAGGTATGCTTCAAGAATTTCATCTTTTTCCATGAATTTCTCCAAGCGCATGGCAAGCAAAATTTCTTTCGCTTTTCGCTCATAAGAAACTTCGTTGGTGAGTATCTGGTTTTTAATCAGTTGTTGGGTCAGCGTAGAGCCGCCCGTCTGGCTATCAGAGTTTGATACGTCTTGGAACAAGCCGCGGAAAATGGCTTTCGGGACAATGCCTTCATGTTCCGAGAAATATTCATCTTCTGTTGCTAGGACAGCGTCGATTGCGTAATCTGACACTTTATCAAGCGTTGTTTCTTTGCGTTCAAGATCTGTCTGGATGTTGCCAATATAAACTTCGTTGTCAAAATACATTTCAGATGTTTCATTGTAGCTGTAAATCTGTTGTTTCATTTCGTCCGGTGTGCGGAGCTTTTCCTCGTCCACTAACGATGCGAAATAGCCGGCACCGACCGAAGCGGCAAAAACGCCGCCCGTGATGAGAATGATGAACAGCAGAATCGCTAAATTCCAAAAGACGCCGGTGGTGATATTAAGCCCTCTATACCATTTGGTGGCGGTCCATTTATTGTAAGTTTCTTCAGATTGACTGAGAACTTTCCTGAATTTTTCTTGCACAATATTCCCCCCCTAAAATCTCGTTCCATTATAGCATATTCTCTTATTTTGGACTAAAAAGATTGACAATGTCAGAGAATAAAGTAAACTTATTTTTATATAATTTATATGAAAACGAAGAAGGGTCCGAAGTAGGGCGTGCGAACTTTGTCAAGAGAGCCGGTGGATGGTGCGAACCGGTCAAAGCGCAGCGGCTGAATTACAGGCTTGGAGTTTGCGGCTGTGCCCCGTTCGGCACATATTGAGTCGGGAGAATCGGATTCTCCAAGCTGGGTGGTACCGCGCAAATGCGCCCCTGCATGAAATATCATGCAGGGGCGTTTTTATTTTGCACAACTCTTCTTCGGCTTCATCAAGGTTGTTTTCAATGAATGGCAAGATACTGAAGTGGAAGATTAAGAGGAGGAATTAGAATGGTTAACGGATTATTGGATGATTTGAAATGGAGAGGCCTGATTTACCAGCAGACCGATGAAGAGGGGCTTGCAGAATTATTGGAAGCACAAAAAATTTCATTGTACTGCGGAGTGGATCCGACTGCCGATAGCATGCACATCGGGCATATTGTGCCGTTGCTGACGCTCCGGCGCTTCCAGTTGCACGGACATCAGCCAATCCTTTTGGTAGGCGGGGCGACAGGTATGATCGGCGATCCGTCGGGAAGAAACGAAGAGCGCCAGCTGCAAACGATGGAGCAGATTGACCAGAACGTGCAGGGCATCAAAGTCCAGATGGAACAGATTTTTGATTTTGCGTCGGACAATGGCGCAGTGATGGTCAACAACAATGATTGGATTGGCAAAATGAGCACGATTGAATTCTTGCGGGATTACGGGAAATTGATTTCCGTCAATTACATGTTGGCGAAAGATTCGGTTGCATCGCGGCTGGAAACTGGGATTTCGTTTACTGAGTTTTCCTATACATTGATCCAGGCGATTGACTTTAATCATTTATACGACAATTTTAATTGCCGCGTCCAAGTCGGCGGTTCAGACCAATGGGGCAATATTACTTCCGGCCTTGAAGTGATCCGCAAAACGCATGATGCGGAAAATACAAAAGCGTTCGGCATTACGATTCCGTTGGTGACAAAAGCGGACGGCACGAAATTCGGGAAATCCGCTGGCGGCTCTGTGTGGCTTGACTCGAAAAAGACTTCACCTTATGAATTCTACCAATTCTGGATCAACACAGCTGACTCGGATGTCATCAAATACTTGAAAATTTTCACGTTTATCAATCGTGATGAAATTCAGGAACTGGAAAAATCCGTAGAAGCGGAAGCCCATCTGCGCAAAGCCCAAATCGTGCTGGCGGAAGAAATGACTAAGCTGATCCACGGTGAACAAGCGCTTGGAGATGCAAAGCGCATCACAAAAGCATTGTTCAGCGGCGATTTAAAAGCTTTGTCAGCTCACGAAATGCGCGCTGCGTTTAAAGACGTTCCTTCAGTAGAACTTTCGAAAGAGCCGAAATCAATCGTCGATTTGATTGTCGAAGCTGGAATTTCCCCGTCAAAACGCCAAGCTCGGGAAGATGTATCCAACGGTGCGATTTCCGTCAACGGCGAGAAAGTGACAGACCTTGAATACGTCATTGATGAAAAAGACCGTCTCGAGGACGCGTTTGCGATTTTACGCAGAGGCAAGAAGAAATACCATATGGTGCAATTCAATTAAATAAACGGATTATAGAACAAGGGCGGGCCTAATCCCCTGTCCTTTTTCTTGTTTTCTGGGAACGCTGTGTTTAAAAAATAAAGCGGCGGGTAACCAAACATTAGACACAACTTTCAGGCATAAATTAATAAATCCAAATTCATAGGAGGCGTTAACACGATGTCAAGAATGGTAGGTTCATACGATTCAGAAAACGAAGCGATTCAAGCAATTGAGGATTTAAAAACACAAGGGTACCGCTCAGAAGATATTTCGGTACTTAGCAAAGATAAAGGAGAAACCAAGCATGTTACTGAAGAAACAGGGACACATGCAGGAGAAGGCGCTGCTACTGGCGCATTAACTGGTGGAGCACTTGGAGGGCTTGGCGGCGTACTCGCCGGCATAGGCGCATTAGCGATTCCAGGCATTGGCCCAATTGTAGCAGCAGGTCCGATAGTCGCCGGTCTGACTGGAGCAGCAGCTGGAGCAGGTGTTGGAGGTTTGGCAGGCGCATTGATTGGTGCCGGCATACCGGAAGACGAAGCTAAAGAATATGAAGGCCATTTCAAGGATGGCGGTATCTTAGTCATGGTCAATGACTCAAAATCGACGATTCCAGACAGCAACGACCGAGATCGTTTTGCAGATAGCGATCGGAATTCGACGCTTTCAGGAGACAGAACAGTCATTGGAAGCGACGGTGATGTCCGACATGAACGCGGGCAAGCGTCGGACACCCATGCTGGGCACAGAAGCACTGGACGAAATGACCATGATTTATTTGATGATGAAGCACGGACCGCTGGATTGGGAAGCAACCGGGACTTGCTGGACGACAATAAACGGAGCAGCGGCTTAGGAAGTGATGAAGGTTTATTGCATGATACCGAGCGGCGCTCAGGCTCAGACAATAGTCATGACCGTGATCCCCTGATTGGCGGCGAACGCGATACCACCATCAGAGGAGATCGCGATTCCCTTCTTGATGACAGTGATAATCCATCTAAACGAGGACGTGCAGGATTGTAAATAAAAAGAAAGCCAACCCTTACAGGTTGGCTTTTTTCATAGTTGTTTTTTCTTGATAAACTGCGGTAGTTCCATATCTTCGAAAAGAAGTGGATGAATGAGCTTGCCTAAACGGATTGCGCCTTCGATTAAACGAGGGGAAGGCCGGCAATATAATTCCTCCTCCATAATATGGATTTCTTCGTAAGCCTTCATATTTTCCCAGCCTGGACGCTTGCGGACCAACTCAGGTTTAACTTTGGAAGTCATGATGCCGACCCAAGCAAGGAGAATATAATCAGGGTCCCGTTTTTCAACATCTGCCCAATCAGTCTGGATATTGGCTGACTCAATGTCGGAAAAGGTATTTCTGGCACCTGTAATTTCACTGATTTCGCTAAGCCAGTTGATATTTCCAGGAGTGAAAACGGGTTTTGGCCACCATTCCCAGTAAAGGGATGGCCGAGTTTTAGCTGCGGCTGACCGCTTTTTGATTTCTTCAATGACTTCTTGATAAGCATTATATACAGGCAAAGCATCAATGCCGCATGCTTGGCCGACCGCTAGCAAATCGCTGCCAATTTCGTCGAGCGATTGCGGGTTCAGGATCAAGTGGGGGATTTTCCGCCTTATGAGTTCTTCGACATTCCTTTCCATGCCTGGCACACTGAGCGAAGCCAGAACCAAATCGGGCTTTAACGCTTGCAGTTCGTCCATCCGAATGGCAAGGTCAGGGCCAAGCCTTGGCAAAGAATCGATAGGTTTTGGCCAATCCGAGTAATCATCGACGCCAACCAGCAAATGTTCCGCGTCTAAAAAAGCGAGAAGTTCTGTGTTGCTCGGACATATTGATATGATCCGCATTGAAATGCACCTCCGGTTTGGTCCATTTTATCATATTCAGGATTTTGCGTGAAATGCTCAAGCTGCAAAGGGCATAAATTTCAGACATTCAAATGCAACTGGAAAAAGTTTAGTCCATTAATGCATGTTTAACAATAATGTATTATTATAGAGAAAAATGTTTTGGATTGAACAGAAGGAGAGACAGCATGATTAAGAATCAGGCAATGCATGATTACATAGGTGAACGGACATGGGATTTAACTGAAAAATGGTATGAAACTCTTGATAAAAGCAAAGGCGGAGTATATGGCACGAACGATCCTGAAAAAATAACGATTCTTAAAAACCAGAATCATGAATTTCATAAACGATTTTGTTCGATGTTTTTAAAAGAAGAAAACGAATTCCATGAAAACTTCCATGAATGGATCAAGGAGATTGCGGAAGACGAGGCACATTTGAAGACGCCTCTTGTTGCAGTAATTGAAGAATTTTTTCGAACCCAATTGCAGTATTTAGAAATAATCGGGGAGTATACGGTGAAGAATCAGGATAAAGTCAATCTAGAGCAATTGAACGAATGGAATTTCGCAATCGTCAATACCATATCCAAAGTGATTGGTGAGTTCTGTTCGCAGAATACAAAAGCAGCACAATCCCGTCTTCAGCAACAACAGCAAATGATTGTGGAAATGAGCGCGCCGGTCATCTTGTTGACGAAAAATGCAGGCTTGCTGCCGTTGATCGGGGAAGTAACTTCCCACAGGGCGGCAATCATTTTTGAAAAAACCTTGGCGCAGAGCTCGAAGCACAATCTAGAAAGGCTGTTCATCGATTTATCGGGTGTGCCGGTTATTGATACGATGGTTGCTCAGCAGATTTTCCAGCTAATCAGTGGTTTGGAAATTATCGGCGTTAAAGCGGCATTGTCAGGCATCAGCCCAGTTATCGCACAGACAGCTGTCCATTTGGGCATCAAGTTCATAGACATCGAAGTTTATAACACGCTGGCTCAAGCACTAAAACAGAACCAAATTCATTTCTATAAATAAATGCTTTGCATCCAAACTTCAGCTATTCTTGCTGAGGTTTTTTTTGCATAGAAAAACCCCTTGAAACGCTTTGCCGTTTCAAGGGGGTTAAAAGCAGATATTAACGTGAGTAGTACTCAACGATCAATTGCTCGCTGATTTCAGCTGACAATTCGCTGCGTTCTGGGTAACGTACAAACGTGCCTGTTTTGCTGTCGGCATCGACTGTTACGTATTCAGGAACGAAGTTGCTTACTTCGATTGCTTCATTAACTACATCAAGGTTGTTTGATTTTTCACGGAAAGCGATCGTTTGTCCTGGTTTAACGCTGAATGACGGAATGTCAACGCGTTTGCCATCAACAAGGATGTGGCCGTGGTTTACAATTTGACGAGCTTGGCGGCGAGTGCGCGCAAGACCTAAACGGTAGACAACGTTATCAAGGCGAGCTTCAAGCAAGATCATGAAGTTTTCACCGTGTTTACCAGGCATTTTGCCTGCTTTGTTGAATAGAGTTTTGAATTGGCGTTCGTTTACACCAAACATGAAACGAAGTTTTTGTTTTTCTTGAAGTTGCAAACCGTACTCAGAAACTTTTCTGCGTTGGTTAGCACCGTGTTGACCTGGTGCATAAGGGCGTTTTTCTAATTCTTTACCTGTTCCGCTAAGAGATACTCCTAGACGGCGTGACAGTTTCCATGCTGGACCTGTATAACGAGACATATATGTCTCCTCCTCTGTTTTTGGTTTTTGAAGTAAAATAAAAACCAGATGCATTCATGCTGTAAGCCATTTTATATTCTTGTACCTTCGCTCGGCAGCCAAGAGTTACGCGATACACCTTCTATAAAGTAAGGAATAAAATGGACAGACACGCACATACAACTGCTGCGATTATTTTACACAAATTCTAGTATAACCGGACCGCGCTCTATAAGTCAATGGCAAAGGAAAGCTTTCTTCATGACAGCTGTACTAATGACGTGTATCAGACTGTCCAGGCCGCTTCCGTCAAAGGAAAAGCGCGCTTTCCTTTTTTTGCAATTCACGGTAAAATGAAAATAAGACAAAATGTAAGCGCTTTCTATTTAAACTAAGGGGTGTTTTAACATGAGAAAATCATCTATGAACATGGAAACTGCTATTATCCACAGTGGTTATGATAGCCAGCTCCACCACGATAGCTTGGCAACGCCGCTTTATCAGACATCGACGTTTTCTTTTGCGACAGCGGAAGAGGGCGAAGAGCGCTTTGCCGGAACGTGCGGAGGCAATATTTATTCACGCTTAGGCAATCCGACAGTGCGGGTTCTTGAAGAACGCATGGCCGCCATTGAGTTCGGAGGAGGAGCGTTGGCCTTCGGATCAGGGATGGCCGCTGTCAGTGCGATCCTGATTCACCTGACGAAGGCTGGGGATCATGTCCTTTGTTCACGAGGCATCTATGGCTGCACGTTCGGACTTCTGGAAATGCTGGAAGAAAAATACGCCATTGGCCATAATTTGGTCAGCATGACGACAGAAGAGGAAATCGAAAAAGCATTGCGCCCGGAAACCGTTTGCATCTATGTAGAGACGCCGATCAACCCAACGATGGAGATTGTTAATCTTGATGCGGTTATCGCTGTAGCCAATAAACATGGTTTGCGAGTAGTGGTGGACAATACGTTCAGTTCGCCGTATCTTCAAAATCCGTTGAAAATGGGGGCGGATTTTGTTCTGCACAGTGCGACTAAATACTTGAACGGCCATGGGGATGTGGTCGGCGGTGTTTTGGTCGGCAAGAATGCAGAAGAAATGCAAACGATCCGTTTTACAGTTCAAAAGGATATCGGTGCCATCATGTCGCCTTTCGATGCATGGCTCCTGCTGCGCGGCATGAAAACTTTGCATGTGCGCATGGACCGCCATATCTCGAATGCCAAAAAAGTGCTGGAGTTCCTGAAGCAGGAACCCCTGGTAACAAAAATCCTTTACCCGCATGACGAGAATCACCCACAATTTGATATTGCGAAACGCCAGATGCGCGATGGAGGCGGCTTGATATCATTTGAGATCGAAGGTGGCAAAAAAGAAGCGCAGACGTTCATGAATGCGTTGTCAATGATAAAAATCGCAGTGAGCCTCGGAGATCCGGAAACGCTGATCCAGCACCCGGCTTCCATGACGCATCAAATTGTACCGGAAGTAAACCGTCAAGCGATGGGTATCTCCGAATCCTTAATGAGGCTGTCCATCGGATTAGAACACACCGACGATTTGATAACAGATCTGGCTGCAGCTTTCGAAGCGGTCAAACCGAATTTGCAGGAAGCTTAGAAAACAAGAGAGCCCCCGAATCATTTCCATGATTCGGGGGCTCTCTTAAATGTAAGGATTAAAGATGCTTAATCAGTGTTTTAGCAAATTGCTCAAGTCCTGCTTGGTCATCTAACGTAAAGCGGCTGAGTTCTGGGCTGTCGATATCAAGGACGCCGATCACTTCACCGTTTTTAATTAATGGTACAACGATTTCTGAACGGGAAGCCGCATCGCAAGCAATGTGTCCTGGGAAGGCGTGGACGTCTTCGACGAGCATTGTTTTCTTTTCAGAAACAGCAGTGCCGCATACGCCTCGGCCAACCTTGATGCGCACACATGCTGGCAAGCCTTGGAATGGGCCAAGCACAAGTTCGCCTTCTTCCATTAAATAAAATCCGACCCAGTTGATGTTGTCTAAAAATTGGTTTAGTAAAGCGGATGCATTGCTTAAGTTGGCGATAGCATTCGATTCGCCTTCGAGCAAGGCATCCAATTGTTTGCCGAGCATCGCGTATTGGCTCGCGCGCGTGCCGCTATAATCTGTTTGAGTAAACATAAAAGACCCTCGTTTCGTTTGTGGATTTATCTATTATAGATTCTGTCATAGCCTTGATGCAAGCCTTTGACGCTGTGGGCGTCGGAACCGAACACCAGTGGTATGCCGAGTGATTCGGCATAAAGGATCCATTTTTTCGGAGGGTAGGGCTCCAGGCAGTCCGGTTTGAAATAACCAGCGCTGTTGACATCAAGCTCTGCGCCGGCTTCAGCGATTTTGTCGATGATCCCTTTGATGCGCAATTCGTCGTCGATGTTCGCGCCATGGGCCAGCTGAAATTTATGCGCCAGCGTTGGATGTCCGATGCGCTTCGGTTTGAATTCGCCGAGGTCAGCAGCAATCGATGCTTCAACGGTATCATAGTAGATGCCGTACGCCGCTTCGACAGAACCCGCTGCAGCCGCAAACTCCATAAAAACATCCGGTGAATAATCCATGCAGAAATAGCGGAGCCCCGATTTGACGAAATGAACAGACAAAATCGAATCATCCAGCCGCGGTCCGATTTCATTTAAAAAAGTGCGCGTTTCCTCTTCAAAGCCTTGGACAAAATCGACTTCCAGCCCAACCCGGATCCGGATATCATTTTTATATGCATCTTTTACGGCTTCAACGGCGTCAAAGTAACGGGCGAATGTCTCAACGCTCATTCCGCTGTCTTTCAACGGTGTCGTATCTGTAAAAGATGGGGGGAGGGGAGCGTGTTCGGTGAATGAGATGTCCAGGAAACCTGAAGTTATCGCTTTTTCAATATAAGATTCCAATGCGTCAGCAGTGCCATGTGGACAAAAGGGGGTATGAATATGGCCGTCTCTTTTCATAGGAAAAACCAACTTTCTTTAGAGAATAAAAATATTTTATCATTTCTTCTAATTTCACAAACAAAACAATAGAATACATGTTAAAATAGTAGAATCATGAAATGCATTTATATAGAAGTGGAAATGGATTTTGGAACAGGGGGCTATTTGGCTTATGATGAAGTATATCATCATTGCGGTCATCATTCTAATAGCGGTAATTATCGTCGGATTCATGTTTCGAAAGAAGCACAACGCGGAAATTGAACGCTTGGAACAGTTAAAACTGCAAATACAAAACAAACCGATACTCGAAGAACTGACGAAAGTGAAACAATTGAACATGAATGGCCAGACGGAAGAGATGTTCGAACGCTGGCGCGCTGTCTGGACGGAAATCATGGACTTACATATTCCGAAAATCGACGCATCGTTGTTCGACGCAGAAGATGCGATTGACCGTTTCAATTTCGGAAAAGCATCATCGATTGAACACGACATCGAAGTCCGAATTGAAAAAGTGGACCAGCAGATGAACGAAATCCTTTTGGAATTGAGCGACTTGATCGGCAGTGAAGAAAAGAACCGCAGCGAAATGGACTTGATGAAAGACCAATACCGCCAAGCGCGTAAAACCTTATTGGCGCACCAGCATTCGTATGGTGCAGCGGCCGGACCTCTAGAGAAGAAACTTGAATCGTTCACGCCGCTGTTCAGTGAGTACGATAACTTGACAGAAGAAGGAAATTACCTTGAAGCCCGGGAAACGGTTATGGGCTTGGCAGATGAAGGGGAATACGTATTCTCGCTTATCGACAACATCCCGCCATTGTTGGCAGATGTACAGTCGAAAATACCGGCTTCGATCCAAGAATTGCGGAGCGGGCAGCGTGAAATGGAATCACAATCGTATTATTTGAACCACCTCGAATTGACTGGGCAATTGGATGCGATGGAGCAGGAATTGGGCGTTATGAAACGAGAGATTGCCGAGTTGAAAATCGCTGAAACGACTGTGAAAGCAGAAGCGATGAAAGACCGCATCGATTCATTTTATGAGCTTCTTGAAAAAGAAGTAGAGGCGAAGCATTTCGTTGACCAATACAAAGTAGCAACCGGCAGACAATTGGATACGGTGTCAAGTGAGACACGCGATACGTATGATGAATGCGCAGTCGTGCAGCAGAGCTACAAGATTTCCGAAAGCGACGCCGCGATTCCGCGTGCATGCCTTGATAAATTGGAAGAGCTCCAACGCCGTTTCGATTTGCTTCAATCACGCACTGAAGAAGAGCAGGCAGCCTATTCCAGCCTGGAAGAAGAATTGATGAATATCCGCAAAGAGCTTACTGAAGTCCATATTGCCCAAAGCGGATTGGCCGGATCTATGAAAAACTTGCGAATTGATGAAAACGAAGCACGCAAAAAATTGGAACATCTCAAGCGCCAACTGCAAGAGACGGACCGCATGCTGCATAAAGCGAACACTCCGGGGATTCCGGAAGAGATGGATGTTCGCCTAGAAGAAGCGGAAGAGCATTTATTCGTCGCTATGCAAGGTTTGCAGGAAGTGCCGCTTAATATGAAACTGGTCGACAGTTACTTGACGAAAGCCGAGAAATGCATCGACGAAGTCGAAGAAAAAGCAAATGAAATGGTTGAAAATGTGCTGTTGGTTGAGCGCATTATCCAGTACGGCAACCGTTACAGAAAAACGAATCCGCAGATGAACGCCAAGTTGATGGAAGCTGAAGAGTCTTTCCGCCAGCTCCGGTATTCAAAAGCGTTGGAAGAAGCGGCTACAGCAGTTGAAAATTTTGAGCCAGGGTCGATGAAACGAATCGAAGTACTGGTGAAAGAAGATGCTTGGCGCGTATAAAATGAGAAAACCACCAGCCGACGCGCTGGTGGTTTTCTTTTCGGAGGAGTTTAAAATGATTTACCTGGACAATAGCGCAACGACAAAACCGAAAACAGAAATCCTCGAGACATTTGTAAAAGTAAATGAAAACTATTACGCCAATCCAGCTTCCATCCATCTGATGGGAAACCAAGCGGAAGATTTATTGGAAGGCGCAAGGGCGCAAATCGCGGATCTGTTGGTGATGGAAAAAATCATCTTCACGTCTGGCGGCACTGAAGCCAACAATTTGGCGTTGCAGGGCGTTGCAGAAGCGGCCAAAGCACGCGGAATGCATTTGATTACCGCGGTCTCGGAACATTCATCCGTTTTGAAAACGATGGATGCACTGGAAAAGCGCGGTTTTGAAATTACCCGCTTGCCGGTCGGCCGGTTGGGCGAAATCGATTTGTCTGAGTTGAAGAAGGCTTTGCGAAATGATACGGTTTTGGTTAGCTTGATGCATGTCAATAACGAAATCGGAGCCGTACATCCTATTGCGGAAGTGAAAAAACTATTAGCGGGTACCCGGACCTTATTGCATTGCGACGCGGTTCAGAGTGTTGGGAAAGTGCCGATAGACCGGCAAAACATGCCAGACTTGCTGACGATTTCAGGGCATAAGATCCATGGCCTGAAGGGCAGCGGGGTTTTAGCCTATAATAAAGGAGTGGAAATGGTGCCTGTCCAGTACGGCGGAGGCCACGAATTCGGCCTGCGGAGCGGCACAGTTTCTGTCGCAGATGCCGTGGCTCTTGCAAAAGCCCTGCGGCTTGCAGAGCCGCGGCCGGAGTTCGCCATATGGAATCAACAAGTGCGCGATTTTCTCTCCGTCTTTAATGGCGTGAAAGTCGTCAGCCCTAAAGCTGCGGCGCCGCATATCCTTGCGATCGCTTGCAAGGGCATCAAAGGCGAAGTTTTGGTCTCCGGTTTACAGCAGCAATCTGTCATTGTTTCAACATCGAGCGCATGCTCTTCAAAAAGCACGGCTGCGAGCCATGTCATCGATGCAATCGGCTTGCCGAGAGAATTCAAAGACGGCGTTATCCGCATCAGCTTTGGTGCTTTCACCACAGCTGAAGATATAGCATCATTCCAAAAAGCGTTTGCACATGTCTACGCGATCATTAAAGGAGCCTGACCATCATGAAAACAAATCAAATCCTCGTGCGCTACGGCGAGTTATCCACCAAAGGAAAAAATAGAAGTTCATTTATCGGCCGTCTGCGCGACAACGTCAGGCAGACATTTTCGGATCTTCCAGGCATACGTGTCAAAGCTGAGCGCGACCGGATGTTCATTTATTCGGACAGCGAAGCGGAAATTGCGCAAGTCCAGTCCCGCCTGCAGAATGTTTTTGGAATCCAGTCGTTCAGTCCGGTAACCGAGTGCGAGTTGAATCTTGAATCAATGAAGAATGCGGCTATGACCGTGATGGAGAAAACGGACCGTGCTGGAAAAAGTTTTAAAGTGTCGGTGAAGCGCCCATACAAAGCATTTCCACATGAAAAACCCGAAATTGTTCAGACAATCGGTTCCCAGGTACTGCGGAATTTCCCGGACCTGACTGTGCAGATGAAAAATCCCGACATCGAGTTGAAGATTGAAGTGCGCGCTGAAGGCGCGTTCATGATGGCTGAAACATTTGCAGGAGCGGGAGGTTTGCCTGTCGGAGCATCCGGCAAGGCCTTGCTGCTGCTGTCAGGCGGCATCGACAGCCCAGTAGCAGGCTACCATATGCTGAAGCGCGGCGTGCGTCTGGAACTGATTCATTTTTTTAGCCCGCCATTCACGAATGAGCGCGCCAAACAGAAGGTGTTTGACCTGGCGGAGAAGTTGAGCCAGTTCGGCTCTTCTGTCAGATTGCACGTCATTCCGTTCACGGCGCTCCAGCAGGAAGTCCATAAGCAAGTGCCGGACAACATCACGATGACTTCGACGCGCCGGATGATGATGCGCATTGCTGATTTAGTGCGGGAAGACACCGGATGCCAAGCGATCATCACGGGCGACAGCCTTGGCCAAGTCGCTAGCCAGACGCTCGAGTCGCTTGCAGCCATCAATGCGGTGACCCATACGCCTGTGCTGCGCCCGCTCATTGCGGTGGACAAACTTGATATTATTGAGACAGCCCAGAAAATCGATACCTATGACATTTCCATCCGCCCGTTTGAAGATTGCTGCACGATTTTCACCCCGGCAAATCCGAAAACAAAGCCTAAGCTCGAGAAAGTCGAGTATTACGAGAAATTCGTGTCGTTTGACGCCCTTATCCAAGAAGCGGTGGAAAACCGGGAAATCATTAAATTTCCGCGTCCTAAAAAAGCCGTTTACGATGATTTATTGTAAATTTGAATTGGTAAGATTTAGATAGACATTCGCAAATCGAAAAGCAGATTGCCTAACTGGGCAGTTTGCTTTTTTTAAGGAGTATTTTGAATACTGGGAATTTTACGGTATACTTTAAAAGAAGAACTTACTATAAGCCAAGGGGGAATAATAATATGGATCGAAATGAACTCGTAGCACCTGAATCTTATAATCTGACAGAAGAAATTGAAAATTTCGCAACAGGCGATGGCAAGATGGCCATTATTTGGGAGAACGACAAAGGGGAAACACAAGAACTTACATATGATGAACTGATTGCGCGCGCCAATAAAGCGGCAAACAGTTTTGAAAAAGCAGGGCTGAAAAAAGGGGATATCGTACTGATCATGGTACCGCGCTTGATCGAAGCATACGTTGCCTATATAGGGGCATTGAAAGCCGGTTTGGCTGTTATACCTAGTTCGGAGATGCTGCGCGCTAAAGACATTTCCTATCGATTAAACCACAGCGACGCCAAAGCGGTGATTGCATATGAACCATTCATGGACCAATTTGCGGACGTGGCGGAAATGGATCAAGTCAAGAAATTCATTATTGGCAAGTCGGACAATACATGGATTTCGTTAACGGAGGAAATGGAAATCGCTTCCAGCGTTTATAAAGCAGCGGACACGCGCAAAGACGATATGGCGTTCTTATCTTATACTTCCGGAACGACGGGCAATCCAAAAGGCGCAGTCCACAGCCATGGCTGGGCATATGCCCACCTGCGGACATCAGCTGAGCATTGGCTAGGCGCAAGAGAAGGCGATCTCGTTTGGGCGACGGCAAGCCCAGGTTGGCAAAAATGGATTTGGAGCCCCTTCCTTGCAACGCTTGGAAGCGGAGCGACAGGATTTGTCTACAACGGCAAATTCGATCCGGAAGCCTACCTGCAGATTATAGAGCGCCGCAAAATCAATGTCCTTTGCTGTACGCCAACCGAATACCGTTTGATGGCAAAGCAGAAAAACTTAGCATCTTTCGATTTATCTTCGCTTCACAGCGCTGTTTCAGCTGGCGAACCGCTGAATGCGGAAGTCATTAACGTCTTCAAGAATAATTTTAACTTGGAAGTGCGGGATGGCTATGGACAGACAGAAAACACGTTGCTTGTCGGCGTGATGAAAGGGATGGAAACGCGCATCGGCTCGATGGGCAAACCGACGCCTGGCAACCGCGTTGAAATCATCAACGAATTCGGCGAACCCGCACCGGCCGGAGAAGTAGGCGATATCGCTGTACACGTCGACACGCCAGCATTGTTCAAAGGCTATTTTAAAGACGATGAGCGCACGAAAATGCAATTCCGCGGCGATTATTACGTCACGGGCGACAAGGCTTCCAAAGATGATGACGGCTATTTCTGGTTCGAAGGGCGAGGCGATGACATCATCATCTCTTCTGGCTACACAATCGGGCCGTTTGAAGTAGAAGACGCGCTGGTCAAGCATCCGGCAGTACAGGAATGTGCAGTAGTCGGCGCGCCAGACGAAATCCGCGGCACCATCGTAAAAGCATTCGTCGTGCTAGTCCCAGACAGCGAACCATCCGATGAGCTGATCAAGGAACTGCAAAACCACGTGAAAGAGCTGACTGCACCGTATAAATATCCGCGTGCCATCGAGTTCTTGTCCGAACTCCCAAAAACAGCATCCGGCAAAATCCGCCGTGTCGAATTACGTCAGAAAGAAATGAATAAATAAGAAGTGGAAGGACTGTCGAGAAATTTCGATAGTCCTTTTCATTTCGCTTCAACGCACTTTCATGTCTCGAAGCTAGCGCAGCGATGCAGAGACAGAGACAGGGACAGAGGCAGGAGTATTTGTTTTAGCGGGTCTGTTTTATGGAATATCGGCAAATGAACAGCATGTCAACGAGCTTTCTTAACATATTAAACAGCCGATCCATTAGGCTGATTTTTCTTTTGTTTACTTTGCTTATGGGCAGGCATATAATTAGGCTGATATTTCGAGAAACAAAATAATAGAAAGACTGGTGAATTTTCAATGATGGCAGATGAGAAAAAAGGAATTCTTTATACAATGCTGACGTACACGATTTGGGGATTTCTGCCGATTTACTGGAAGCTGCTGGATCATGTTTCGAGTGATGAAATTCTGGCGTCGCGCATAGTCTGGTCGCTGATCCTGACAGTGGCGTTCATCTTCTTGCTGCAAGGCCGAAAAATGCTGCTCAGCGATTTGAAAGATTTATGGAAATCTAAGAAGAAGTTTTTTACGTTGATGCTCGCTTCTTATCTGATTACGTTAAACTGGTTCCTGTATATTTTCGCAGTGACCAATGACCGGATTGTGGAAACAAGCTTGGGCTATTACATCAATCCGCTCGTATCGATGCTGCTCGGTGTGATTTTCCTGAAAGAGAAATTGTCACCGGCGATAAAGTTCGCTTTTGTGCTGGCGGCGGCCGGGGTGGCCATTTTAACGGTTTCCTACGGCACTTTGCCATGGCTGGCGTTCGGGATGGCATTCAGTTTTGCGTTTTATGGGCTGATCAAAAAAACGATCAAGCTGAACGCTTTGCGCGGGCTTGCGCTTGAAACGCTATTCGTCATGCCGGCTGCGTTGGCTTATTACGTTTACCTGTTCGCTGCAGGAGAAGCATCGTTTCTCCATAGAGGCTCGACAACGGACCTCCTCTTAGTGATCAGCGGTGCTGCAACTGCGCTGCCGCTATTCCTATTTGCGACAGGAGCTCCGCTGATTCCGCTTTACATGGTCGGCTTCCTGCAGTATATTGCCCCGACGCTGATGTTGATTCTTGGGGTGCTGGTATACGGCGAAGAATTCAACCGCATCAATGTGATTTCATTTTCATTCGTCTGGGTGGCGCTGGCGATTTTCACGGCTTCAAAAGTGATCGAAGCGAGAAGTGTCCGAAAAGGCCGGCTGAATTCACAGCATTGAGCCCAAGCCGACACTTTAAATGAAACATTTGAATGGGTTCGACCGTATAATAGAAGAGACATCCAAAGGAGGGAATGAGCATTTATGAACACTAAAAGATGGATAGCGATTGTCGCGGCAGTTGCTTTACTGGGAATTTCGATTGTCATCAATTCGGCATTTGCCCTTTTCCAAAACAGTTTCGGCAGCGGGGTCGATGAGTTGATAGGCGCAAGCGATACTGGATTTTTGGAGAACGTGATCGAAGCAGGTGATATTAACAAACGAATCGCAGTCATGAACGTAGACGGCGTCATCCAGGACACAGGGGAAGCAGCGTCGCTGTTCGGGGCTGCCGGCTATAATCACCAAGCGTTCATGGAACAATTGGAACAAGTGGGTGAAGACGATTCGGTCAAAGCAGTCGTCTTGAAAGTGAATTCTCCTGGCGGCGGAGTAGTTGAGTCCGCTGAAATCTACGACAAGATTAAAGAAATCCAAGAAAGCACAGAAAAGCCGATTTACGTATCGATGGGCGCAACAGCTGCATCTGGCGGGTATTACATTTCAGCGCCTGCAGACAAGATTTTTGTCAGCCCGGAAACCTTAACGGGTTCATTGGGTGTTATTATGCAAAGCGTCAATTATGGTGAGTTAGCAGAACGCTACGGCGTTGATTTCGTTACCATCAAATCCGGGCCATACAAAGATATCATGAGCCCGACACGCGATATGACAGCGGAAGAAGAAGCAATCCTGCAGGAAATGCTGAATGATTCTTATGAAAGCTTTGTCGACGTCATTGCTGAAGGGCGCGAAATGACGGAAGCGCAAGTAAAAGCAGTCGCTGATGGCCGCATTATGAACGGACGGCAGGCAGTAGAAGCCAATTTGGCGGATGATTTCGGATACGATGAAGATGTCATTGCTGCACTCCAGGAAGATTTTGATCTGGCAGGGGCGGAAGTTTTTGAATACGGCGCAGAGCAAGGATTGGGCTCACTCTTTTCAATGAAAGTGAATTCGCTGTTCGGAGCTGATATGGAATCGCAAATGATTGCAAAATTGCTGACAGATCACAGTGCTCCGCGCATGATGTATCTTTACGGTGAAAAATAAGGAGGGACGATGAATATGGCGGACCAAGTTAACGGGACAATTGCTGCAGCCGGAACGGCGCCGCGTCCCGAACGGGAATACGAAGAAGTTCTGTATTATGAACACATGCCGGCTGGTTTCTGGGTCCGATTCTGGGCGTACCTGATCGACTTGATCGTAGTGGCTTCCGCTTCCTCGATTCTGGTAAAACCCATTTTTCTGTTGATAGGTGCGGAAACCGCATCTTCTGTGTGGTATGCACCGTATGCCATTGTGACCGCGATTATTTTCTACGGCTATTTTGTGCTGATGACGAAGTTTTTCAGCCAGACAGTCGGCAAGATGATCATGGGATTGCGGGTCATTTCGTTGGCGGATGATAAACTGACATGGGGTACCTTGTTATTTCGGGAATGGATCGGCCGTTTTATCTCAGCGACCATCCTGCCGCTTTACTGGCTTGTCGGTTTTACAAGGCTTAAGCAAGGCGTGCATGACTTTATCGCAGATACCACGGTTATCCACGAAAGCTCGTACCGTAAGCGAAAATTGTTTCAAAAGGCTTCCGCTGAACGGTCTGAGTTGCAAGACGCCTAAGCGTTCTAGTAAGATAGAGGTACACTGAAAGGGAGGCGTTTTGATGGTACAAGTTACGTTTAAGAACAATCCGGTCACATTGCCGGGAAATGAAGTCAAAGTCGGAGATCAAGCTCCAAACTTTACGGTTCTTGGAAATGATCTGAGCCCGGTCACATTGCAGGATTCTGCTGGTAAAGTACGGTTGATCAGTGTTGTGCCTTCGCTTGACACAGGAGTTTGCTCAGACCAGACCAAACGGTTTAGCGAAGAAGCTGCTTCACTTGGCGAAAACGTAGAAGTATTAACGATTTCGGCAGATTTGCCGTTCGCCCAAAAACGGTGGACTGAAATCAATGGCGTTGATTCGATTACAACTTTATCGGATCATCGGGACTTGGATTTCGGACAAGCATACGGCACCACTATGAAGGAGCTGCGCTTGCTTGCGCGTTCAATTTTCGTTATCGATGCGAATGATAAAGTGGCTTATGTGGAATATGTCCCAGAAGGCACAGACCATCCGGATTATGACAAAGCGCTTGAAGCAGTCAAAAACCTTACAAACTAAAACAGAAACCCACTCTTAATCGAGTGGGTTTCCTTATTGAGGACGGAGAAACAAATGAATTCATCTATGGAACAAGTATTTAATTTTATCGACCAGCACGCGACAGCGTATCAAAAAGAACAGGATCTCCCTTATCTCGAGAGCTTGCTGGAAACGACGGAAAGCTGGCTTGATGGCCATATTCAGCCAGCGGCGGAGGCGGGCAAGGAAGATATCCGCAAAGCGATTCAATTGGCTGTTTTGAAAGGCATGAAAGAGCATGTGCAGCCGCATCACCAAATGACGCCGGACGCGCTTGGCTTACTGGTCGGCTATCTTGTTGAATTGTTTGTAAAGCAGGAGAAGTTCACGCTGATGGACCCTGCGCTCGGCACGGGAAACCTTATGCTGACAATCATGAATTACCTTGATGGCCGCATCACAGGAACGGGCGTCGAAATTGACGACTTGCTGATCCGCTTGGCCGCCTCGGCCGCTGATCTTGTCGAGCAGCCTGTGACTTTCTACCGCCAAGACGCACTTCAGCCGCTATTGATCGACCCCGTCGATGCAGTAGTATCCGATTTGCCGGTAGGCTATTACCCGGATGAAGAAATAGCTGCTCTTTTTGAATTAAAAGCAGAAGAAGGCATGTCTTATGCGCATCATTTGTTTATCGAACAAGCGATGAAACATACCGTCGATGGCGGCTATTTGTTTTTTGTTGTGCCAAAAGCGCTGTTTGAATCGCCGCAAGCCGGAGAGCTCCATGCATTCCTGAAAAAGACCGCTTATATCCAGTCAGTGATGGAATTACCGGACACCCTGTTTAAAAACTCGGCGCACGCAAAAGGCATCTTAGTTCTTCAAAAGAAAAAAGAAGGCATCAAAGCACCGAAAGAAGTGCTGCTCGCCCGCGTGCCGAATATGTCGAATCCGACAACGATGTCGAAATTCTTCTCCCAAGTGAGCACATGGTTTAAAGAAAACAAACAATAAAATGGCCGAATTGTGTTATAATGGAAGTCATAAAACACCCACAAGTAATAAGTAGAAGAAAAGAGGGATGATCATGACTGAAACAAACGAAACACCAAAAAAAGTGAGTTTGCAAGAAGCGGTAAAACGCCAGCTGGAAGCGAAGAAAAACCAAGCAGCAAACAGTAAAGGCGGCAACAGTGCTTCAAAAGAAGCGAAAAAACTGAAAAGCCAACAAACGAAAAAAGTCAGCAACACACGCCGAAAAATGGGCGTGTAATGAGCAAGCCCGGCCCTGTGCCGGGCTTTTTTATTTGCATTTCTAGCAGCTAACCGGAAGTTTGAAGAACGGCTGGCATCTATTGGAAAGAAATTGTAAACTGGAGACGAAGAACTTTTACATAACAGGAGGAATTGGATATGACGGTAATCGGTCTAGTAAGGCACGGCATCACGGAATGGAATTTAGCGGGCATCGCTCAAGGCAGCTCGGATGTTTCATTGAACGACACTGGAAAGAGCCAGGCGGCTGCGCTAGCAAACCGGCTGGCATCAGATGGGCCATGGGATATGATCGTGTCAAGCGATTTGGCGCGCGCAAAAGAGACTGCGGAAATCATTTCGGAAAAACTGATGCTGCCGATCAGTTTTTTCGATACGCGGCTCCGTGAAATGTCCGGCGGTGAAATCGAAGGGACGACTGAAACGCAGCGCTTGGAGAAATGGGGCGCAGATTGGCGAAAGCTGGATTTGGGGATGGAGACATCTGACAGTGTCGCCCAACGCAGCATGGAAGCGGTAGACAGCATCTTAACAAAGTTTGAAGGCAAACGCGTGCTGGTGGTCAGCCATGGTGCTTTGATCGGCATCACGCTCCGCAGAATGCTGCCCGAGCGATTCGGAAAAACAGATTTGCAAAACACCTCAATCACTATGCTTGAACATAACGGCAGCGAATGGGACTGCAGCTTGTACAATTGCGTAAAACATTTGGAAACTGCAGGAATCAGAGACTAGCCTCTATAATCTTATTATCCAGGCGCAAGCCTGAATTCGATTTGTTAAGGAGCTGATTGCATGGCGGATAACCAGTTATTCGACCGGGAAAGCCTGCGTGCGGATTGTTCCAGCTGTGCAGGATTATGCTGCACAGCGCTGGCTTTTTCGGCTTCAACCGATTTCGCTTACGACAAAGCAACAGGGGAGCCATGCAAGAACCTGCAGCAAGATTTCCGGTGCAGCATACACGATAAGCTTCTGCGATCCGGCTTTAAAGGCTGTGCTGCATTTGATTGCTACGGCGCAGGGCAGCAAGTGACCCAACAGACATTCGGAGGAAAAGACTGGATAAACCAGCCGGAAATTGCACAAAAGATGTTCCGTACTTTGCCAGTGATGATTGAGCTGCATGAAATGCTTTGGTATTTAATAGATGCCATGGAAATGGCTCGTCCGGAATTATTGCGCCGGGATCTGGAACGGCAATTCGCTGAAATAAGGCAGCTGTCTGAATTGGCAGCTGATGATCTTATAGCACTCGATACCGCTGCGCTCCGCAATACGGTCCGGCCCCTATTGGCGCAAGCCGGAAAGCATATGCAAAAAGCTTCGAGAAAAAGCAAAGCCCACAAGGATTTTCGCGGCAAGGAGTTGAAGGGTGCAGAGTTTAAAGGAGCAAATTTGGTGAATGCCGATTTCACGGGCGCTTACTTAATAGCGGCAAATTGCCGGATGGCCGATTTCAGCAAAGCCAATTTTCTTGGCGCAGATTTGCGTGATGCCGATATAAGCGGCGCTGATTTAACCGACAGCCTTTTTTTAGCTCAAAACCAGGCCAATGCTGCAATTGGAGACAGCCGGACAAAGCTGCCGGCACATATTAACAGACCGTCCCATTGGGCAAAGGGCCAAAGAAATTTCTAAAAGAAAGCGGGAACGATATGCTGCCACAGGAAATTGCAGTTCAAAAAATCACAGACAGCCTGCGCAAAGACCGGAGGGTTAAGGCGATATTCCTTAAAGGATCGATGGGCAGAAATGAGTATGATGAGCATTCGGATATCGACTTATACTGTCTCGTGGATAAAGAAGACGAAAAGGAATTCTTGAGCGATCGTTTAATGCATCTGCAAGCTTACCGCCCTGTCACTTTTCAGGATGATATCTTCATCGTTGCGCCGCAGCTGATCGCAGTATTCGATAATTTTCTCCATATCGACTTGTTCACTGTGACAACGGAAACATTTTCTGGGAAAGACTATTTCAAAGTTCTCCATGACCCAGAAGACAGGCTCACCGCGTTCATCGACACACAAGGACTGGAACTCAGCAGGAGTGAGTTTCGCAATCACGTCAATGACGTTGCCTGGTTTTTATTCCAGTATAAAAAAGCATCTTCCCGAGGCAATGGCATTTGGTCTGTCAAAATGCTGGCGAATGCTGCGGAACATTTGGCTCGGGTGCTGCTCTTTAAATACGCACCCCAAAGAGCACAATTAGGGCTGAAATCGTTGCAGCATTCTTTGCCAACAGACCTCTTTGGGCAAGTAGAAGAGATTTTTGAGACTATGACACCTGTACGCCATGCGGAATCGGCTGCAGCCATGAGCCGGCTGGTCAAAAAAGAATTGCCGTGGATAAAAGAACATTTGGCAGATGGGGCGCATATTGAAAGACTGCTGCAGAGCATGCTGGACCTTTACGCGAGGGAAGAAAACGGAGTGCAAAATCTCATTAGCAATAAAAAGGGTGAGTAAAGGACTTAATAAAAAAGCTGATTCCACAACTGTTCAAAAGAGCAGTTGTGGAATCAGCTTTTTTTATTTTTCTAGTAAAGTTTTGAAGTAAAGATTACATAATATGATTATTATTGAGTTTTGGCCGCACCCACAATTTTGAAAAGTCGACATAGCCGAAATGCGAAATTTTGACGTTCATCAATTCCGCTGAAAAAGGGATTTGTCGTTTTCCGTAATACAAGGGGACCATTATGGAGTTCTTAACTAAATTTGTTTCGAATTCAAGATTCAAGGAATGCCAGTCACTAAAAGGGACCGTGCGGTACTGAGAAAGAAGCTGTTCCAGCTTTCGCTGGGTCGGAATGAGCGGGCGGAGAGGAGACAGGCCGTTGACCAAAAAATAAAAAAAGGAAAAATCCTGGTTCATTTCAAAAACTTCTCCGTGTATATACAGGTCGGCCACCTGCTCAAGGCCATTATCGTGCATATAATCTTCAAACGGCATTAAAACCAATTCTACAGGAATGCCTTCTTGTTCCAAAACGGCTTTCAGCCAATTGGCTGTGTCTTCGAGATAACCGGTAGTTTTAAGGATGACCGGCCTTTCAAAATGTGGCAGCGGCACACACTGTGGAACAAAGTTTTGGCCATATCCGATCAAAAGCCCTTCGTCATTCGGCAAAATCCGCGGATCAACTTCATTGATTGCTGGCCGATGTTTTGCAATGGCGTAATGGATAAAGTCCCGCACTTCTTTGCGGCGGATCGGCGAATCACGAAAACTGTTCATAAAGACTACGCCGACGCCTGAATCGCTTTCAACCAAAAAGGTCTTCTCGGTTTCACTGGTTTCCGATGACCGGTATGTAATATCGATATCTTTTGGGACTTGAACAAATTCAATTTCATCCAGCAGTGGACGTTCTCCATAATAATCTTCGAAAGCCCTTAACACAGTCTTCAGCTCATGGCTGTCGTCTACATAGAAGCTTCCGCTGCCGTATAAATTGCCTTTGGATTCTTTAAAAATGCTGGAGTTCATCATGCCGAGCATGTGCAGGCAATAACTGCAGCCCCCAGGAAAGTGCAAATCGACAATGAGCGGGGCAGGGACGGAAATGCTGCTTACCGGCTTCCACAGTTCACTTAAGTTCGGATAAGTGCGCATGCGGTTCAGACATTCTGCAACATCTTCGGCTGTAAGGATCGAACCGTCATGGAATTTCACGCCTTTTTTTAAATACAGCCGCAGGTGAGTCCACGAAAGGTCCCAACTATGCGCAAGTTCAGGCGAAACCTTTCCAGCGCTCTCGACCGAAACGAGCCGGTTGAAGACTGTCGCGACGAAATTGGCGCTGTTGACATCCGCCATCTCTAATGGGTGCATAGTCGCCAGCTTATATCTGCGGGGGATGATCAGCTTCGCAATTTCCCCGCTAGTTTGTGAATAGCCGAATTTGCTGCGGAAGCGCTCAAGCAGTTCAATCTTAGCTGCTTCAGACCAATCGAACAATAAATATTTGCTGCTGATTTCCACCGGTTCCTGCTCGATGATTGCCACTGCCCGCTCCATAAAAAGCTCTTCCACATCCTTCAGCCAGAACAGAGCAGAAACGTTGCCGCGGCCTCGTCCAGCGGTATAGCTCAACCATCCTTCATCTGACCACTTACGCAAATAACGCGCAGTCTGTTTTGCGCTCAATGCCAGAATATCAGCTATATCCTCTTTTTTTGTTTCTCCGGATGGCACCGAAGTCCATAACTTTAACAGTAATTTTTCCACGGGGACCCCTCACTTACAAAAAGTGGACATATAATTAAATATTGTCCATTTTTAAATTAATGTGTCTAGTTTAATATAACTAAGCAAGGAGGGGATGACAAGATGCGCTGGAGCGAATACCCGCAAAATATTAAAGTACGTTTATTGACATCGTTTTTTAACAGGGCTGTTTTTTCAGCAGTCATGCCTTTTATGGCTTTATTTTTTGCTGAAGAGATGGACAAGGTCTGGGCAGGCACCTTCCTCATGCTGACAGTCGTAGTCGGCTTTTTCATCAATTTAATCGGCGGCTATATTTCAGATCGCTTTAAACGGAAAAAGGTGGTGGTCGTGACAGCCGCTTTGAGTGCGTTGATGTTCTTGTTCATGGCATTAAGCCTGCTTCCTGGAGATCGGCTGATCTGGCTGTTTGCCTCTGCCTATACGATATTTGTTGTTACGAGCAGCCTTGGCCGCCCGGCGATGCACGCAATCATCATCGATTCCACGACGCCGGAAAATCGAAAAGCGGTCTTTACGATCGAGTACTGGTTGACGAATTTATCCATGGCGATCGGAGCCGCACTTGGCGGGCTGTTGTATGTTAACCATCAGATTGAGTTATTTGCATTACTGACAATTACTTCGACCTGCTTGCCGATTGCTTACGGGATCTGGCTGACAGATGACAAAGTTCAGCTGCTCGCAAAAATGCACAATAATGTGTTCGTTGATGTCCTGGAGAATTACAAAGTGGCTTTCCAAGATGCGCCGTTCACTAAAGTGGTGGCGGGTTCGATGTTCATCTTTGCAGCTGAATTCACGCTGAACAGCTATATTGGTGTCCGCCTTGCCGAATCCTTTATGACCATCAGTGTTAACGGCTTTGATATTGGCGGCGTGCGGATGCTCAGCATCCTGAACATCCAGAATATGCTGCTGGTTGTCTGCTTGACCTTTGTGGTTAATAAAATCGCTGACCGCTTTAATAGCCGACATGTCTTATTGTTCGGCTTGCTCTTGTATAGCATTGGCTATATCGTGATGACTTCAGCTGACACGTGGTATGTGCTCATCGGCTTCACGTTAGTTGCGACGCTTGGAGAACTCATTTATTCTCCGGTACTTAACGCGAGAAAAGCGAATATGATGCCGGATGACAAAAGAGGATCTTATTCCGCATTTTCTGGTGTATCATTCAGCGGAGCGGATATGATTGCTCGTTCCACAATCATCATTGGTGCGTTTTTGATGCCGGCAATGATGTCGGTATACATCGGCGCCATCTTACTTGCCGGAACGCTTTTGGTATACAGCGGCTTGTTCATACGAAAATCCGCTGGTGGAAAAATGGAATTGTCGAAGATCTAGCCTATGGTGGCCGTCCAGTCCTTCATCGGAACGGATGGCTTTTTCCTTTGCGCTGGAAAAGGCTGGGGCAAAAATGGACCATAGCTCCAAAGCATATGCTAAAATATATTAACTATAATCAAAATTCTGACCTTAGGGGGGCTGAAAATGGCGGAACTGGAAAACAGCCGGCTTTATTTAAGGGAATTGCGCAGCGGGGATCTGGAAGCGGTCCATAGTTATGCGTCAATGGAGAATGTGACGCAGTTCCAGCCTTGGGGACCAAATACGCTGGAAGAGACAAGGTCATATATCAGTGATGTACTGAAAGATGCACAAGAGCTGCCGCAAAGCCGTTTTGTGTGGGTAGTCGTGTTGAGGGAAACAGAAAAAGTGATCGGGGCAGGAGAACTTTGGTACGACAGTTTCGAAAACTCGTGCGGAGAAATCGGCTATATCCTGCATCCCGATTATTGGGGCATCGGGATTGGCAGCGAAGTGGCGCAGCTGCTGTTGGAGTTCGGTTTCAAGCACAGAGCGTTGCACCGCATCCAAGCAACATGTGCGCCGGACAATACGGGTTCACAGAAATTATTAGAGAAAATCGGCATGCAGCCTGAAGGGCGGATCCGCGATGCCTTGAAGATGAAAGGCGGCTGGCGCGATTCACTCCTATACGGCATGCTGGAAAGTGAATGGAGGGACCTGCAGAAATGAAGTTCGTTATAATATTTGGGCCGCAAGCCTCCGGAAAGATGACCGTTGGCGAGGAGCTTGGAAAAAAGACAGGTTTTCCATTGCTCCATAACCACATGACGCTTGAATTGCTGCATCCGTTTTTTGGCTTCAGTGAAGAAACGTTTCGGCTTTCCGCTTTGTTTCGGGAAGAAATATTCAAATCATTGGCTGCTGGAGATTCAACAGGCTTAATTTTTACAATAGAGTGGGAATTTGATAGGAAAGAAGACTGGGACTTTATCAATAAAACAAAAGCGATTTTCGAGGCGTCCGGCCACACTGTGTACTTTGTGGAGCTCGCAGCAGATGCGGCAATAAGGATTTTCCGCAATAAGACGGAAGCGCGCGTTGCCTCTAAACCCACCAAAAGGGATATTGCAGCGTCAGAAAAGAATCTGCTTGATTCGATGGCGAACCACCGTATGAATTCCTGGGACGGAGAAATAAGCCATCAACCATACATACGCATCAACAATACGGATAAATCAGCCGAACAAGCGGCAAGGATAATCTGCAAGGAATTCAGCTTATAGTTGAGGAGAGGCGATCATCAAAGCACGAAGCTGAAAAATATAAAAAAGAGCGGGGGCAAAACAGCCCTTGCGCATGCCAGCTTTCGTAAAAACGGTAAAGAGGATAAAAGAAAGCCTTAAAAACAACTGAACGCAGATTTTTCGCAACCGTTCCACTCACTGGAATCATTAAACAACGAATTGCCAAAGTGATTGTTCCAATATTATAAGATGGTCCATCTGCAGGAGAGAGATTCCGAATATCCGAAATTAAACTGGCTGTGCAAGCAACTCAGTGAAGGAGCTGTTCCATTGAAAAGCAAAATAACGTTCGCCTTATTGGTGATACTGACAACCAGCTTGATGGGTTCATCTTTTGCAGTCGCTAAAATTGGGCTGCAATACATATCGCCGCTGCTTTTAGTTGGCATACGCTTTATTCTTGCTGGCGTGCTGATGATTGGAATTGTCCGCTTTTTTAAAAGGCCGCATCCAAAAAAAGGTTTAGACTGGATAAAAATCACGGTTATCGGCGCTTGCCAGACAGCTGGCGTAATGGGCTGTATTTTTTTAAGCCTAAGAACCATCACGGCCGGCGAATCGGCCATCTTGACCTTTACCAATCCATTATTGGTAGTGATTCTCGGGACGATTGCGCTAAAAATCAATTACCGGATCATTCAATGGGCTGGGGTGCTGTTGGGATTATTCGGCGTATTTATCACGATGGGGGGGCAATTGCAGCTGGAAGTGGGTACTCTATTCGGTATTTCAAGCGCATTCTTTTGGGCCACAGCGACCTTGCTTATCAAAAAATGGGGGCAGAACTTCGACGTATGGGTGCTAACAGCTTACCAAATGCTGTTTGGCGGAATCTTGCTCTTGTTATTAAGCCTGTTGCTTGAAGACCTTCAGCTGGCTGTCAATCCGGTATCGGTATTCGTGATGATCTGGCTTGCGATTCCGGCATCAATCGTCCAATTTGCTGTATGGTTTTATTTGCTGCAAAACGGCAATCCGGGAAAAGTCAGTGCTTTCTTATTTCTGGCCCCGTTTTTCGGCATCCTTTCAGGGTGGCTGATTTTGGATGAAAAAATAGGGTTAACCTTGCTTGCGGGAGGCGCGCTTATATTCGCAGGAATATTCCTGGTGAATTGGCCGGAAAAAACAGAAGAATCCACTAAACCTGCAAAAACCGTTTTGAAATAAAAAATATGTTAAATTATGTTTATCTTATTCGGGATTCGTGAATATACGTATAGGCGGAGTTTCCGCCAAGCCTGCAGGGGATCTTCTGCTGCTTAGATTGATAGAGAGAACGAGGGACGACAGATGCTTTATAAATACAAGAAATCATCTAATAAAGTTGCCATGGGACTCTTGTCTTTGGTGACAAAAAACAAAAGCGTAAGCCATTTATCGGAAACGATTGAAGTATACGAAAAAAATCCACATATGCAATTATATTTTTGGAAAGAGGGAGAAAATATCACCGGCCTTGCGGGTGTTGAAATCGGCGATAATGATTTTTCCATTCTTCATTTGTCCGTGAACCCTTCTTATCCGGTAGAGGAAACCGGCCTGCAGATCGTGGAAGAGCTGCGTCTTTTGATGCGCAGCAAGGAAATGATCTTGTCCCGCGGTGCTGCCCTCTACCTCGGGAAAATCCGGAACATGGCGGATGATATTTTGCCCTATCGCGAAGCGAAGGAAATTTCATAAAGAAATGATTCGAAACCTGCCATTGCTGGCAGGTTTTTGTATTTTGTTCAAAAACTCGGTCAAATACCGAAAAAAATATTTAGCCAGCGTGAAAAAAGATATAATGGGGTTAGATGGAGTGAAGCCTCGGCCTGCATTGGTCGGATAATTGGCTTCATCTCTAATAGATTCGCGCTGCGAAGAAAGAAGATGGAAGGGATGGACTTATTATCTATGGGCAAGGCATTATTAATCGGCCTTGCCGGAGCCGGCATTTTCGTGTTGGTCGGCGCGCCGATGCCTTGGCTGCTTGGGCCATTGTTTACGGTGCTCGCCGTTCAATTGTTTTCACCCATAAAATTAAAATGGCATGCGTCACTCCGAAATGGTGGGCTCGTTATCGCGGGTTATGTTATTGGCTTCGCTTTTACATTGGATGCCATTCAAGGCATGAAACAATATTTTATGGCCATGCTGGTTATCAATATTGCTTTTTTCTTCTTGTTCCTGTTGATCAGTTCATTGATGGCGAAACGGACAAAAGCGGATAAAGCGACCGCCATGACATGCTGCGTCCCCGGCGGCCTGTCGCAAATCATTTCTTTTGCCGAAGAGCAAAAAGGCATCGACTTGGCTGCTGTGACGTTTTACCACGTGCTGCGGGTGCTGCTGATTGTTGCAATCGTGCCGTTCATCGTCGCAAGCGGCAGCAATGGCCCGCCGCAGCAAGCGGTCCACGGAGAGATTTCCCTTTATTTGATTGCGTTGTTGGCTCTCGGCTATTTGGCCGGCATGGCCAGCCAGAAGATAAAAGTTCCGACGGCGTATTTGCTGGGTCCTGTTTTTCTCATCATGGGCTTTAATCTTGCGGGCATTGAAGTGCCGGTTATGCCCGGTTCTTTCCTTCACGCAGCCCAAGTGATGATTGGTATTTATATTGGACTGCTGCTGAAAAAAGAAAATATTAAACTGACGAACAAACTCATTTTCTATGCATTCTTCTCAAGCATGCTGTTTATCGCAGCGGCTTACGGCACTAGTTTCATCCTGTCCGATTTGTACGGACTCAGTTTTTCAACAAGCTTTTTAAGCGTTGTGCCAGGCGGTTTGGACCAGATGGGCATCATCGCAGCGTCCGTCCATGCTGACGTCACCGTCGTCACGTCATTTCAATTGTTCCGCATTCTTTTCTTGTCGATTTTCATCGTGCCGTTCGTGAAAATAATTGGCAGCCGTGCAATGAAAGCGGACAATGCTAAAGCCAATCACGGTTTCCAAGAATAAAACACGCTTGACTTCTTAAAAAGGCATGGTAATATTTATTTTTATATAATATATATAGCAGTTGTCGAATGGTCCAGTAATGGCATTGAGCGCAGAAAGCAGAGACTGAACGGAAGGTGCAAGTTCAGGCGTTAATGTACATGAATTACACCATTTATCCTTAGTCAGCTTAGTCAATGAAGTGGTCAGTTTTCTTAGGAGAACTTTCAATTTGGGTGGTAGCGCGGAGAAAACCTTCGTCCCTTATTTTTAGGGATGGATGGTTTTCTTCTTTTTTTATTTTCGCAATATAAGGCTTGGAACTAACAATCCAGCCAATCGAAGGAGGAGTAAGAATGTTTGAAATCAAAAAGGTGATGAATCCATCAACAAAAGAAGCGGTTATTTTGGTCTTGCTCATCGTAGCAAGCATAAGCGTCTCAATTATCAAATGGGAAGCGGTGCCGCATTTGCCGATCGTCTTTTCAATCCTGCTATTGATGGGCTACGGCTTGATTAAAAAAATACCGTACCAGAAAATCGAAAGTGGTTTAGTGGCAGGAGCGGGAGCAGGAATGGGTGCAGTCTTCCTCTTTTTCTTCATCGGCATGCTGATCGGCAGCTGGATGCTGAGCGGTACGATTCCGACAATGATTTATATCGGCTTCAGCATCATCACACCGGCCTTTTTCTTTGCCATCGTTTTCACGGTGGTGTCAATCATTGGGTTATCAATCGGTAGTTCATTGACGACGGTTGCCACTGTCGGCGTCGCGTTTATCGGCATGGCGTCTGCAATGGATCTTTCCTTGGCGATTACAGCGGGAGCAATCGTTTCCGGTGCATTTTTCGGTGACAAGATGTCGCCGTTGTCGGATACCACCAATCTCGCTTCATCGATCGTCGGAGTCAATCTTTTCGAGCATATCCGCAATATGGGATGGACGACGGTCCCGGCATTCATCATTTCCTTCATCATTTTTGCTGTGTTATCGCCTAGCAGCATGGAAATTGACGGCGCTAATATCGATGCATTTCAGGACGGTCTGCTCGCGACCGGCGGCGTTCACTGGTATTCTCTGTTGCCGCTGGTCGTTCTTGTGGCTATGACGCTCGCCAAAGTGCCGGCGCTGCTGGCGTTGGCAGCGACCTCAATTAGTGCGATTGCGCTATCTTACCTGCACCTGGTGTCTAGCCCTGCAGAGATTCTTAATGTCCTGTACGGTGGTTATGTATCGGCGACAGGCGTCGCGGAAATCGATTCCCTATTGACGCGAGGCGGTATGGAAAGCATGCTTTTCACAGTCAGCCTGGTGCTGCTGGCGCTGAGTATGGGCGGTCTGCTCTTTACACTTGGAATTATTCAAACACTGCTTTCAAAAATTGAAAGCTCATTGAAAAAAGCTTCGTCGGTCATTACGGCTTCAGCATTGACGGCAGTGGGAATCAACGTTTTGATTGGTGAACAATACCTGTCTATTTTATTGACTGGCCAAGCTTTTCAACAGCAATACGAAAAAGTCGGGCTCAGCAATAAAAACTTGAGCCGGGTGATGGAAGATGCGGGTACCGTCGTCAACCCACTGGTCCCATGGAGCGTCTGCGGCATCTTTATCGCTTCAGTGCTTGGTGTTTCGACGATGGAATATCTACCGTTTGCGTTTTTCTGCCTATTGTCACCGGCATTGACCATCGCATTTGGCTATGCTGGAAAAACATTGACGGCCATCAACAAATAAACGATTTTGTCCATTCCCGAAAACGGAGAAACAGAGCCGAAAATCTCTTTTTT
Organism: Planococcus sp. TJ-302; assembly: GCF_058268455.1. NCBI lineage: Bacteria > Bacillati > Bacillota > Bacilli > Caryophanales > Caryophanaceae > Planococcus > Planococcus sp. TJ-302. The sequence continues at coordinate 91,418 of NZ_JBZDOI010000001.1, forward strand.
TATGGAAAATTCTTGTCGCCTCCCTAATCTTTTGCGGTATAATTGGACACATAGCCAAAGAAAAGGATGGGAAATGATGAGTTCATTGAATAATTTTTCCAATCATATAAATGACAACTTGTTTTCTTTATCAACTCGGATTGTGGAAGAAGTCGTTGACAGGCTGGCGATTAAACTTCAACCAGGTGAAAAAGAACAGGCGATTGATATGTATGTGCAGTTTTTGAGTTACTTGACCGAGCTGCTTGACCAAGACAGCGAGCATAACATCCCGCCGGCATTGATCGAATGGAGCAGAAAAAATGCAGAAATGGTTGTCGCCATAAGTGGGCAGTTGTCTATCATAGTTGTCCGTTACCCGCCGACACGTGATGTTTTTACGGATGTCTTTACGGATTTAAGTGAAGAGTTCGGATTATCTATTAGACAAAACGCGTTCATCATCAAGCGAATCAATAATCTCCTGGATGCCAGTCTAAGTGAAACCTTCTCGGCATATGAGAAATTGTCGGAATCAAAACAGGAAGGCGTGCAGAAAGAGTTGGTGAAGCTGTCCGCTCCGGTCGTTCCCATAACAGACGAAATTGTGGTCTTGCCATTGATCGGTTATCTGGACGATATGCGCGTAAAACATATCATGGAGAATGTCATACCTGAAATTGCGGAAAAAGATGTCCACCACGTCATCACCGACTTTTCTGGTGTCGCCACAATCAATGAGCATGTCGCTCATGCGCTGCATCAAATCGGCGGCACACTCCGCCTTATGGGCATTCATGTTGTGGCTGCGGGCCTGCGTCCGGATCTCGCGCAGACCATTGTCAATAGCAACATTGATATGTCCGGCATCGATTCATATGCGACAGTGAAGCAAGCATTGCAAAGCATCCCTTAAACGCAAAAAGCACGCAATCAAAATCGATTGCGTGCTTTTTCTATTCCTTAGACGCCGCGTTTGTTTCCCCATAAGAGTGTGTGGAGCTGCGGCAGAACTTTCGCGTCATTCATGATTTGGGAGCGCACGGCAAGTTCGATGAGCCATTCATAGCGGCCTAATAAATCGGAGACGAGTTTCGCGTCGTCGATAGTTGTGGTGTCGCTATTGCCGACCTGCAGAAAAAACGGCAACGCCGGGTAACGTACATGGAGATCTTCCGCATACTTGAAATCTTCTTCGTCGAAAATGACGACTTTTAATGTTGCATTGGCATCCGCTAGATTATCAACGAAAAAATCCAGTTTGCTGAAATCCGTATTCATCCCTGAGCTCGGAGGTTTTGGCGATATCGTGATGTCGTCGATTTCTCGCATCCAATCCTGCCAAAACGAGCCTTGAGTTTCAACGCCGACTTTCCAGTTATTCGAGTGGCATAAATCGACCAGCTCGCCGATGCCCTTATGCAGCGCAGGATTGCCGCCGGAAATGGTGACGTGCGAAAATGCGGCGCCTCCGATTTCTATTAATTCGTCGATAATTTCTTCCGGCTTTTTAGAAACACTCGTGCCTGTTCCGTCCCAGGTGAATTTGGAATCACACCAGGAACACGAATAATCACAGCCGGCTGTGCGTACGAACATCGTTTTCTGGCCCATGACCATGCCTTCGCCTTGAATCGTCGGGCCGAACACTTCCATGACAGGAATCTTCATCGGAAATCCTCCTTGAGCGGACGGTAGATGACATAGCTCGTGGGAGTTTCCCGTACGATGACCTGCAGGCAAAAAGGTTTGTTTTCCGTTGCCATAAGCAAGTCCTGAATCGTCTGCCAGATTTGTTCAGCCAATAATTCAGTCGTCGGAAACTTATCTTTAAATTCCGGATGGTTGTTCAAGACCGAATGGTCATATTTTTTATGGATTGCTTGTTTGATTTGTTTAAAATCGATCAAGAAGCCACTGGCATCAACCGTATCGCCGCCGATGGTGACATTGACGAAATACGTATGGCCGTGCATTTCCTGGCATTGCCCGGCGTCTTTGCTCGGGATGAAGTGCGCAGCAGAGAAATTCAGGTCTTTGTTCAATTCAAAGCGGAATTCATGCGGCACTGTCGGATAGAATTGCTGCATCATACGAATTCACCTGCAAATTTCCGTTCTTTGTAAGCAGCAAGGCCGGCATTGCGCAATTGGCAGGCAGGGCATTCACCACAGCCCGTGCTTGGGATGCCGTTATAGCATGTCAAGGTTTTTTCCTGCACGAAGTCCAATGCGCCGAGCTCGTCGGATAATTGCCAGACGTCCGCTTTATCGAGCCACATCAACGGTGTTTGGATGATGAATTGTTTATCCATCGCCAAGTTCAGCGTGACGTTCAATGATTTGATGAAGGTGTCACGGCAATCAGGATAGCCGCTGAAATCCGTTTGGCTGACGCCTGTGATCAATTGGCGTGCTCCGATTGCATCCGCGTAAACTGCCGCAAATGACAGGAACAGCAGGTTTCTGCCCGGCACGAACGTGGAAGGCAATTCGCCTTCTTGTGCCGACACTTCGATATCATCCCGTGTCAACGCATTCGCTGAAAGCTGATTGATCAATGTCATATCGAGCACTTTAAATGAAACGTTCAATTCTTCCGCAATTTTTCGGGCGCATTCGATTTCGGCTGAATGGCGCTGCCCGTAGTCGAACGTCACAGTTGCGACTTCGCTGAAGTTTTTAATCGCCCAGAACAAACAAGTGGTGCTGTCTTGGCCGCCGCTGAAAACGACGACCGCTTTTTCTTTTTTCAATGAAAACATCTCCTTAGTTTTTTAGAGAGGGAGTTTGCGAACCTCTTTTTTCAACATCGTTAATAATAACATAGATGGAGGCAAGGTTTCATTCAGATAAAGGGAAATGCACAGGATTGTCGAATCCACTTATTAATAAATGGAAAATGAGGGATGAAAATGAACCGCAGGATATGGATAGGTTTGGGCTTAGCCTTGATAGCAGCGGTTGTCATTTGGCTAGCCGTTGCATTACAGGATAAGAAAAGCGGTGCCACGGAAATGAGCGCAAGCGCAGTGTATGATATAAAGCTGGAGCTCGACAACGAAGACGTTTTTCACGTCGCTGCAAAAATCAGAGTGACGAACGACTCGGACGAGGCATTTGAAGACATCGGGTTTTATTTTGTGCCGAACGCCTTGAATCCGGATGAAACTTTCGATTTTTATCAGGATTCAGCGAAATCTGAGATCGATGCAATTTCGGTTTCAGATGGTGATATGCCATACAGCCTTGAAAATAACGAACTTCTGGTTGAACTCCATAGTCCGCTCCAACCCGGAGAAAGTGAAACAATCGATATCAGCTACTCCTTAAAGCTGCCGGAAGGCGGTTTGCGGTTATCGCAGGATGAACGGAATTTCTATTTGGCCCAGTGGTACCCGATGCTCGCTCAATATGACGGGGGATGGGATATCCAGGATTTCGACCTGACGGGTGAGTCGTACCATACCGGTTTTGGCTCGTTCACGGTATCCTATAGCTTGCCGCAAGAATTTCTTGTCGCTACCTCGGCGGATGATGGAGTTGTCCAAGCATCTTCTTCCGGCATGGTGCAGGGCGATAGGATTAAAGACTTCTATATGGCGCTGTTGAATCCAACTCAATGGCTTCATGAAACAGTGCAATCCGAGGGAACGGATATACGGCTTTTCATGCCGCTGGATCAGGAATTGCTGGATAGATCGGCAGAAGTGGCGCAGTCAGCATTCGCTTTTTTCGAGGAATCGATCGGAGACAATCCTTTTCCGGAACTCGACATCATCGGCAACGACGGCTACATGGAATACCCGAACATCGTTGAAGTGGGGGCGGACCAGGATTCAGTCGACAGTGTGCTGGTGCATGAAATCGCACATCAATGGTTTTATTACATCGTCGGCAACGATCCCTTCGAAGATGCATGGCTTGACGAAAGCATTACTGAATTTGCCTCATCACTGTTTTTGACAGAATATTACGGCGACGAATCGTACGGCTTTAGTTCTGCTGAAATGGCGCTGCTGTCCGAAGATCCAGAGAAATACACGAACCTGCCGCTCGACGAGTACAGCGATCTCCGCTATGTCTCCACTGTCTACGGAGAAGCACCGCTCAGATTGCGGGACTTTTTCGCTGAACGGGGTGGCCAAGAAGAGGCATTAGCATTTTTGTCTGCCTACTACACCGAATTTCAATTCAAGTTCTTGAACACCGAAGACTTTAAAGTTTTCTTTGAAGATTATTTTGAAGGGGACCAAAGTGAGTTTCTGGACAGTTGGCTAAAATAAATGCCTTTCAGATGTAATCTATTCGATGCTGATGCGTCTAATGAATAAAAGAGGGAGGCAAGGGCATGTTGCGTTTATTGTTATTGTCCCTACTTACACTGATGGTGTCAGGTGGCTGTGGGCCATCCGGCAGCTGGCCAGAAGAAGACCTCATAGTTGATACACACGGAGAACTTGAAAATATCGAAAGGCTCGACCGGTTCCTGGAAAATTTCGAACAGAAAAAAGAAGACGCAGTCCGCATTGAACACTTCACAATTGAAGGCGATCCGATATATGAAACGCTGCGGTATTCCAGCAACGGCATTTTACTTCAGTATGACGCCAGCGAAGACGCTTATGGGTCAGGCGAAGAATGGGAACGCAACTGCGATACGCTGGAAAAAAAGGAAAGTGAAGAATCGACAAGCTATATTTTGGGCGGCTGCAGCGGAAATCCCGCATACACAATAATCGAAATTCAAAAATAATTAGAAGAAAAACGCCTGAAATCCGGCCGCAAATCGGGGAAAGAGATTCGAGTGGCAAGAAAAGAGCAAACAGAAAGGCATAAATGCAAAGCCTTTCTGTGTGTTCTTTTTCAATTAATAAAAAATTTAGTGTATTTAGATTTATATTACTGTTAATATATAGAAAACATTTAGCTTATATGTCTATGTGAATATTAATTTAATAACACATTCAGCTTAACGGGAGGCCCTATGAAAAGCTTATTGAAATTCTTCATTTATGTTATTGCCTTGGTCTCTTTGTCAATTGGCAGCTATCACTTGATATTAAGTTCAGGCTTGGCTGGCGGGCTGGGGGCTGCGGTTTTGCTGTTATTGTTATGCGCTGTACTTTTCATTATCAGCTTTTACGCCATGATCAAAGGCGGGTTCGCCTTTTTACGGATTGCAAATTCAGGGGAAGCGGCCGGCTTAATGGTATTTTCGGTGCTGCTTTTTTCTGTTGTCACTTTCGTAGCTGTGATCAACTCGTATGTTGAATATACTTTGGGTGAGAGGGGGCTGTCTCACACCGAAAAGACACGGTTATTCACCAGTACAGTCCTCCAGATTCCGACCCAGCAAGAGCTGCAGAAAGAATTGAAAAATGGTGTTGCTTATTACCACACGGCAAAAAATGCCGAAGAGATAGAAAAATTCGATGGAGTACTTGCCGAAAAAAGGGAAGAATTCAATGCCTTTTTTGGCACGCAAGATAAAGGCGGGCTCGCCATCGAGTTTCACCAAGAGTACAGTTCGCTTGAGGAAAGCGGTGGGATGGAAGAGATATCCGGTTTCTACAACGGCGCAAACCGGACAATCCACTTGGTTCCAGACGATCCATTCTGGGAAGTAATCTTGATTCACGAATACGCCCATTACCAAAGTCATCTCTTCGCTGAAAAGAACGGTTTAAATTTAACTAGGACGCCGCAATGGTTCGAAGAAGGCATGGCAGATTATCTTGCAGAAGACGTTGCTATCTGGGTTGACCTTGAAACGGTGGAAATATTGGATTTTCACAGCTTGGATGACCCTGAGAATTTCGATGCCGCTTTTTCCGATGATTTTGATCCATATGTACAAAGTTCATTAGCGGTAGCATCAATTGCAGAAGAGCATGGCGAACAGCGGATAACCGAATTATTAGCGACCAAAAGTGTTGCGGAATTTTACAGCACCTTGGAAGACATTACCCAGCAGGACCTTGCGGAGTTCCAGGATACGTTCCTTGATGAAATGATCAGCGACCAACAAGCGTCTGAAGCCAAATACAATAGACTGTTGACGGCAATTGAGATGGAGCGTTTCGCAGAAGCGGAAGAATATGCGGCTGACATTCTGAAAACAGGCAGCGAATACGACGCCGATGAAGCGATGTGGCTCATGACGGATATGTACCTTCAGCAAGGCAAGTTTGAAAAGGCAGCAGACTATACCGAACAGAAACTCAAAGAAAATACCAGCCTATTCCCGATTGATGATTTGTTGTTCTTGTCGGAGATTTATCTGTTAACGGATTCAAAAAAAGCGCTCGAATATCACCTGGCGGCAGAAAAAGAGGCCGAAGCGAGCGGTGAAACCGACTATTACGATTTCGGACTTTCGGTGCCTGCTTTTGAAAAGGTGAATTCAGCGGACCGTTTGGAAGGGTTTAAAATACTCATCGAAGAATACATTGTTTACAATGAAATTATCCGAAAACAGCTGCTGAAACAATTGGAAACGGAATACCCTGGAGTATTTTAAAACTGCATAAGAAAGCGGCCAGTCTGATGACTGGCCGCTTTGAATGTTTATTTAAAGTTTTAAGAACCGTGTGTTTAACGTCGATCGATGTTTTCGCCCACTACCGGCTCAGACGATTTTTGCAATGGAGTTTTGTCTCCGACAATCTGTTCAGAATTGCTAGAGGACATTTCGTCGCTTGCTGCGAATTCGCCTGCCTCGATTTCTTCTCCTTGGTCATCCGTACGCACTACGAGCACGTCGCATTTCGCAGAACGGACAATGTGTTCCGAAACACTGCCAATCAGGAAGCGTTCAACTGCATTAAGTCCAGTCGCTCCGCAGATGATCAAATCTGCAGAAACCCGTTCAGCCAACTCACGTGAAATCATCGTTTTTGGAGAACCGTAATCAACAACGATGTTAACTTTTTCAACACCGCCGGCTTCCGCTTCACGTTTGTAGCCGTTAAGCAGATCTTCAGCGAATTTCTGAGCCCGGTCAGCGATTGAACGGTCATACGCTTCAATTGCCGCAAACGAACGGGTATCAATAATATTTACCAAATTAAGAGTAGCATGATTCCGTTTTGCAATTCCTACTGATTTCTTGAAAGCCCATTCCGCTTCTTTTGAACCATCAACCGCTACAAGAATCTGTGAATACTTTAAAGTCATTATGCATTCCTCCTTAATTGATAAGTATAAAGTTCTCTTAATTTAGGAGGAATTCCTTCTTTTAATGTAAAAGATTTAGGAAATTATTTATTGCTGTCACTGAATGTTTGCGTTTGCCTATATAAGCTTTGTTATATAGATTGAACCATATTAGTTGAAATAAAGAAGTGGGGTATTTGAATTTGCTCTGGTCGCTTTGGGCAGTGCAATGACGATTGTTTCTGTCCCTGTCCCTGTCCCTGTCCCTGTCCCTGTCCCTGTCCCTGCAACGCTGCGCTAGCTTCGGGACATGAAAAACCGTTGCAACGCTACGCTAGCTTTGAAACATTGGAGTGCGTTGCAGTGCTGCGCACTTCGTCGCAAAGGCATTGCCCCAATGCTTGGGTCCATGCCTTCGCAGCTTTTTTGCGAAATTTTGACAACTGAATTCAATAACTCAATATATATATCTTGAAAAAAGAAGAGCGGAATCTGGGAATATCTGATAAAATGGACTTGCTTTGAACATTTAACCGGTTTCTCAATAATATATTGTAGAACAGACATTGGAGGGTTTTGAAATGCGTATTGGAGTACCAACAGAAGTGAAGAACAATGAAAACCGTGTCGCGATGACACCTGCGGGCGTTGTCAATTTGACATTATTCGGCCATGAAGTTTTCATCCAGGCAGGAGCTGGACTCGGCTCAGGTTTTACGGACGAAGACTATGTTGTTGCAGGCGCACAAATCGCAGCAACAGCCCAAGAAGCGTGGTCGCACGACATGGTTATGAAGGTCAAAGAACCAGTTGCTTCGGAATACGGCTTCTTCCGCGAAGGGCAGATTCTGTTCACCTATCTTCATTTAGCTCCGGAGCCTGAATTGACGAAAGCGTTGCTTGAGTCGAAAGTGATCGGCATCGCCTATGAAACGGTTCAGCTTCCGAACAACACATTGCCGTTATTGACGCCAATGAGCGAAGTGGCTGGAAAAATGTCCACGCAAATCGGCGCGCAATTTCTGGAGAAAATCTACGGCGGCGGCGGAATCTTGCTTGGTGGTATTCCTGGAGTATCACGCGGCAAAGTAGCTGTTATCGGCGGGGGTGTTGCCGGTACGAACGCTGCAAAAGTGGCAGTGGGAATGGGTGCAAGCGTTACGATCCTCGACTTGAATCCGGATCGCCTGCGCCAATTGGACGATTTGTTCGGTTCTGATGTACAAACTTTGATTTCAAATCCGCTTCATATCGCGGAATCAGTGAAAGAAGCTGACCTTGTTGTCGGCGCAGTATTGATCCCAGGTGCGAAAGCTCCTAAACTTGTCACTGAAGACATGATCAAGTCGATGAAACCTGGCTCTGTGGTCGTTGATATCGCAATCGACCAAGGCGGGATTTTCGAGACGAGCGACCGCATCACGACGCATGACAACCCGACTTACATCAAACACGATGTTGTCCACTATGCAGTCGCAAATATGCCTGGAGCGGTTCCACGCACATCGACGATGGGACTGACGAACGTTACGGTGCCATTTGCAGTGCAAATTGCCAATAAAGGCTTCGAAAAAGCAGTGCTTGATAACGAAGCGCTGAAAAAAGGCGTCAATACTTTCCAAGGCTATGTAACTTATAAAGCGGTTGCGGATGACCAAGGATTGGAATACAAATCGGTTGACGAATTATTGTCCCGATAAATAACAAAGGCTGTTCCCGAAGTCACGATTGATGACTTTTGGGGACAGCCTTTTTTCATACGCTGATCAAGGTTGAATAATTTGCAGCTCTTTTGGATATTTCGTCAACACTTCTACGCCGGTTTCAGTAACAGCGACATCGTCTTCGATGCGCACGCCGACTTTGCCTGGAACGTAAACGCCAGGTTCCAACGTGAACACCATGCCACTTTCGATAATCAAGTTATTGGAACCGTGAAGGGATGGGAATTCGTGGACCGAAATGCCGAGCCCGTGGCCGAGGCGGTGCGTGAAAAATTCGCCATACCCTGCATCTTCGATGACGTTTCGCGCAGCTTCATCAAGCTGAGCAGCGGTAACGCCCGGTTTGACGGCTTCTAATGAGGCGAGTTCAGCTTTCAGCACCAAGTTATACACTTTAATCTGCTCAGCGTTCGGCTCGCCGAAAGCAAGCGTCCGTGTAATATCTGAGCAATAGCCTTTGTGCACGACGCCAAGGTCGAAAAGAACAAGGTCGCCTTTTTGGATTTTGCGGTCGCCAGTCTTGCCATGGGGCGACGCCGCTTTTGGCCCGCTCAGTACAGTGGTATCGAATGACATATGCGTGACACCGCGTTTTTTCAGCGCCAATTCGATTTCCGTCATGACTTCGATTTCCGTAATGCCTTCTTTTAAGGTTTTAGCGCCGACTTCAATTGCGTAATCAGCGAGTTCTGCCGCTTCACGGAGGATTTGCAGTTCAAGTTCATCTTTGATGACGCGCATCGCATTGATTCGATTATCCAATGCTAAAATTTTCAGCTCGCCAATAGCTTCTGTAAGCGCGTCATAGCGTTCGACCGTCATATGCGATTTTTCAATTGCGAATCTGCCAAGGCTGCCCGTCCGCTCTGCAACAGCGGCCGCGAGGATCGACATGGAATTGTCTGTATCGGCATGACCGATAATTTCACCTTCCCATCCAGCATTTTTAGCGTCCGGCATTTCCATTTGCGGGCAAATCAGGAAAGGTTCTGCATCCTTGAATACCATTATGCCAAGCAGGCGCTCATGCGGGTTGCTTTTAAAGCCACTGAAATAAAAGACGTTATCCGGGTTAGTGATGAATGCAGCATCGATGTCAAATTCGTTCAAGTAGCTTTCCAATTGGTTGACTTTGTCCATATGTAGTCCTCCTCTAAATTATTATAGGTGTAGCATAACAAATACTAGGGTATATTACTGCTTGAAACTATTGTCAACAAACTCAGGAGGGATTCTATGCAGCTTTCATACCACGGGCATTCAGTAGTGAAGATTCAAACGAACGGCAAGACGATTTTAATCGATCCATTCATCAATGGCAACAGCTTGACTGACTTGGATGTCAGTACGGAACAACCAGATGCAATTTTGCTGACGCATGCCCATAACGACCACGTAGGGGACACAGTGGAACTCGCGAAGAAGAAAAATGCCAAGGTGGTTGCACCAGTTGAATTGGCAAACTATCTCGGTTCGCAAGGAGTCGATGCAGTCGGCATGAATCTCGGCGGCTCGCATGAATTCGACTTCGGCACTGTTAAATACACAAAAGCATTTCACAGTTCTGCCTATACAACAGAAAGCGGTGATGTGATTTACGGCGGTATGCCAGCCGGCATCTTGTTCAAAGCAGAAGGCAAGACAATCTACCACGCGGGCGATACCGACTTGTTCGGTGACATGGAATTAATTGGTAAACGAAACGATATTGATGTGGCGTTCGTGCCGATCGGCGACTTTTTCACAATGGGACCGGAAGATGCAGCTTACGCAGTCGACCTGATCAAACCGAAAGTAGCTGTCCCAATCCATTACGATACATTCCCACCGATCAAGCAAGATCCTGAAGAATTCAAGAAAATGGTGAAAAGCGCCGAAGTGGCAGTATTGGCAATCGGAACCATCCTTGATATTTAATAGCCGGTCCGGAGAACCCAGTTCTCTGGACTTTTTTTATGGCATCCAGTGCGCAGCCTTTCTTTCCGATGCTTCAGCTGTATCATTGTTTTATTAGGGAATATGGTACACTGAAAAGAACAGCATGCAGAAGGAAAAGGTGAGAAGATGGCTACCAAACACGAACAAATCCTGCAATATATCGAAAAACTTCCGGTCGGCGAAAAAATTTCGGTGCGCCGAATTGCCAAAGAGCTGCAAGTCAGCGAAGGCACAGCTTATCGCGCGATTAAAGAGGCGGAAGTCCAGCGCCTCGTTTCAACGATTGAGCGCGTCGGCACAATCCGCATCGAGCGGAAAAACAAGGAAAATATCGAAAGGCTCACATATGCAGAAATCGTCAATATCGTCGACGGCCAAGTGCTCGGTGGCCGGGCTGGCCTACATAAATCATTGACCAAATTTGTCATCGGTGCGATGCAGCTCGATGATATGATGCGCTATACCGAAGCGGGCAATCTATTGATTGTCGGCAACCGCTACAAGGCCCATGAATATGCTTTGCAAGCTGGAGCCGCAGTCCTCGTGACAGGTGGTTTCGAAGCTTCCGACACAGTCAAGAAACTGGCAGATGAATACGAATTGCCGGTCATTTCGACCAGTTATGACACGTTTACAGTGGCAACGATGATCAACCGGGCGATTTACGATCAATTGATCAAAAAAGAAATTCTGTTGACCGAAGACATATTGATCCCCCTTGAAGAAACACATCTGTTGAATGAAAAAGACTCGATCAGCCGCTACCATGAAAAGAACGAAGAAACATCCCATGGCGGATTTCCCGTGGTAGATGACAATGGCAAGCTTGTTGGCATCATTACTTCACGAGACGTTATGGGGCACGCGCCATCTGAAATGGTCGAGAAAGTCATGACAAAAGATCCCATCACCGTTTCTATGCAGACCAGTGTCGCCGCTGCCGGGCACCGCATGATCTGGGAAGGAATCGATTTGCTTCCAGTGGCGAATGACCAGGGCAAGCTGAAAGGCGTTATCAGCAGGCAAGATGTGCTGAAAGCGATCCAGACCGCACAGCGCCAGCCCCAGCAAGGCGAAACAATTGACGACATCATCAAGAGCCAGCTGAATCAGCAGTCAGCCGACAAACTGGCGCTCGATTTTAAAGTGACGCCGCAAATGACAAACGCATACGGCTCGATTTCATACGGAGCATATTCCATGATTTTGATCGAAGCGGCAACGGCCGCTTTGAAAACGAAAAACCGGAAAGACAGCGCGTTGGAAAACATGACCGTCTATTACTTGAATCCGGTCCAGCTCGATTCTACCGTATCCATAAAACCTGTAATTTTGGATATTAGCCGTAAATCAGCAAAAGTGGATGTTGAAGTAACGTTCGACAACGAAATTGTCGGAAAAGCCTTATTGACGTTCCAATTGCTTGATCGATAAAAGTGGATATGAAAAAACCTCTCCAAAAAGGAGAGGTTTTAGCTCTTGCAACTATTATTCGGCTTACTGGTTCAAGCGCGCTTCTTCAGCAACAAATTGGTGATAATGTTTAGCTGCTTTGTAATTCGTGACGATCATTGCCAAGCCGAGTACGATGAAAATGCCGGCAATGATGTATGTGACGGCTGTCTGGAAGATGAAAAGCTGGTTGATGCCGAAAAACAGCATAAATGCACCCAACGAAAACGATGCGGTTGCGCCGTACCACTTTTTGCGGATCGGCAGCACCGCGCGGAATTGTTTTGTTTTATAATAAAAATAAAAAACAAATGATACAATGATCAATAATACAAATACTAACATAAGGGACCTCCTGTCATGCATAATTCATATCTATTGTACTTAGAAAAGCATGAAATTGCGAATGGATTTCCTTATAAATGGAGGAACTTGGATATGAACAGTCAAATCATCGACACAATTGAACAGTATAGCAAGATCATTATCCATCGCCATGTCCGCCCGGACCCTGATGCTTACGGGTCGCAGCTTGGCCTGAAATATCTCCTCCAGCATAATTATCCGGAAAAACAAGTTCTGGCGGCAGGCGAACACGATTTTACGCTCGACTTTCTCGGATTTCCGGATACGGTTGAAGACCAGGACTTTAGAGGCGCACTTGTAATCGTAACGGATACTGCCAATACCGAACGCGTCGATGACCAACGTTACAAGACCGGGGAAAAAGTAGTGAAAATCGATCACCACCCGAATGACGACGCTTATGGGGACCTGCTTTTGGTCGATACCAAAGCCAGTTCTGCTTCTGAACTCGTTTTCGAATTGTTCGCTTTCGGGCGCCAGCACAAGGGTTGGGATCTGCCGGCTTCAGCCGCGCGCCAGCTATATGCCGGCATAATCGCCGATACAGGCCGATTCCTGTTTCCGAGCACGACAGAAAAGACGTTCGACGTAGCCGGTGAATTGATCAAAGCGGATTTCGATCGCAACGAACTCCACAACGGCTTGTATGAAATGGACCGCAGCCTTCTGCATCTGCAGGGCTATATTTATCAGAACTTCGTCATGGAAAGCAGCGGTGCCGCCCATGTCAAAATCACAATGGATATTTTAAAGGAGTTCGGCGTTACAGCGACGGAAACTTCGCTTCTAGTCGGTTCCTTAGGCAACGTCAAAGACTTGAAAGCATGGGTCATTTTTATCGAAGAAGAAAATGAAATCCGTGTCCGCCTGCGCTCTAAAGGCCCGGTCATCAACGGATTGGCAAAAGAGTTCGGGGGCGGGGGCCATCCAATGGCTTCTGGTGCTACAGCTTATTCATGGGAAGAAGCGGACCAAGTTGTTGCGCGCCTGAATGAAATTTGCTCATCATAAAAAGGAGGGATTGTGTTGTCAATGGTCTACCCGCATATAAGCACTTCGGCTGATCTGCTGAAAAGCACGGTGCGCCTTGACGAACTATTCCCTTTCCTGAAACAGCAAGGGGCCGTCGCGGCTGCCATCGTCAATACGAAATTATACGGCATACTGCCCTTTTGGGAAGCGTGCAAAAAGGCAGGCATCCATGCGGTGGCCGGCCTTTCGGCGTTTATTGAATTCGATGGGCAGGAATATCCAGTGGTGCTGTATGCCCGGTCCAATGCAGGCTACCAAAATTTATTGAAAATAACGAGCGCGTTGTCGACCCGCGATAAAAATTCAATTCCAGAGCAATGGCTCAAAGCTTACAAAGACGGGCTGGTCTGTGTAATTCCGAATTCCATCCAATGGACGCTGACAGACCGGAGTAAAGCGTTCCGTTATTTGCAGTCAGTATTTGGTGCGGAGTGCTTCGCGAGTGTTAGCCGCCCGGGAGGGGAACGGACGGAATACGAAGAAGGATTTGTGGCGCAATGCACCGAAATCGGGATTGCAATCTTCTCCACACAAGAATGCCGCTACTTGCGCGAAGAGGATGCATTTGCTTTTGAAGTAGCTTCAGCAATCGGTCAAGGTTTGAAAATGAATGACCCGGAACGCAAAAAGCCTGGGCACGTAAAAGCATATGTGCCATCAACACAAGAATTTGCTGGCTGGTTCTCAGACCGTCCGGAATGGATCACTGAAGCAGCTGCGTTGATGGCGGGCTGCAAAGTGACGATTGCTCTGAACAGGCAATTGCTGCCGCTGTTCCCGCTTCCGGAAGGGACGGACCGTTTGCGTTACATAGAAGAACTTTGCAAGACTGGCCTTGAGGAGCGGCTGCCTGGAACAACTGCGGACTATTCACAGCGGCTGTCGTATGAATTAGGGGTCATAAGCCAAATGGGCTTTATCGATTACTTTTTGATTGTCGCCGACTTTATGAAGTTTGCCCGTGATCAAGAAATTCTGACAGGGCCGGGCAGGGGCTCTTCTGCCAGTTCACTTGTTGCTTTTTCTTTGCGCATTACAGACGTTGATCCACTAGAACATGGGTTGTTATTTGAACGTTTCTTAAATCCGGAACGCGTGACGCTGCCGGATATTGATATCGATTTCGCTGACCATCGGCGCCATGAAGTTGTGGAATATGTCGCACGAAAATATGGCAAAGATAAAACCGCTCAGATCATTACGTTCGGAACCTTATCTGCAAAAGCGGTCGCACGCGATACCGCTAGGGTTTTCGGCTTCGAGGCGGAAGAGCTGGAGGCAATTTCCAAGATGATTCCGAACCGTCTGGGGACGACTCTAAGGTCAGCATTAAAAGAATCCCCCAAATTCAGCGATTGGGTCACTTCCAAAGATGAACGAAAAACATGGTTCAAAACAGCATTGAAATTAGAGGGGCTGCCTCGGCATGCCTCGACGCATGCTGCAGGCGTAATATTAAGCCCGGCTCCGCTTGTCGATCTTGTACCGATTGAAAAAGGCAGTGAAGACATCTATATCACCCAATGGCCAATGGGAGAGCTGGAACAAATCGGGCTGCTGAAAATGGATTTTCTAGGGCTGCGGAACTTGACGATTCTCGAACAAATACGCCGGCTGCTGCATCGCCAAAGTGGAAAATGGATCGATTACCGCAAAATTCCGCTCCAAGACGATGCCACCTATGCCCTGCTTGCAAAAGGCGACACGACGGGCATATTCCAGCTTGAAAGCGATGGGATGAGACGCTCGCTGCAGCAAGTCAAACCGACGGCTTTCGGCGATATCGTAGCGGTCAACGCATTGTTCCGGCCAGGTCCGATGGAATTTATTCCGTTATATGCTCGCCGCAAGCACAAACAGGAAACCGTGGCTTACGCCCATCCAATACTGGAGCCGATTCTCGCAGAAACTTACGGAGTTATTGTCTACCAGGAGCAAATTATGCAGATTGCTGCCCAGATGGCAGGATTTTCGCTAGGAGAAGCCGACCTGCTTCGGAGGGCAGTCAGCAAAAAGAAACGTGAAATTCTCGATGAGCAGCGTTTGAACTTTACAAAAGGCGCAGCTGCAAAAGGCTTTCCTGCTGATGCAGCGACTGAAGTCTACGATTTGATCGTCCGTTTTGCGGATTATGGATTCCCGAAAAGCCACGCAGTCGCCTATAGCATGATTTCTTATCAACTGGCATTTATGAAAACGCATTACGCCCTTCCGTTTTATGCGGCAATGCTGGCGAACAGTGCAGGCAATAACGAAAAGATTCAGCAGTTGCTGCAGGAGATAAAAGGGCGCAATATCCCGGTTCTTCCACCATCAATCCAAGAAAGCAGCTACTCGTTTTCAGTGGATGATGGAGGGATCCGGATCGGGCTGAATTCGGTGAAAAGCGTGCCAGGCAGTGCCATCAAAACATTGCTGAATGCGCGCAAAGAAGGTCCATTCACCAGCATGTTCAATATTGCAGAACGCATTTCTGCCGTGCATTTTACTAGAAAAGCGTTTGAACCGCTGATAAAAGCGGGCACTTTGGATGGTTTTGGACTGGATAGAGGAGTTCTTCTGGCGTCGCTCGACAGTGCTGTGAAACACGCTGAACTAGTTAAGCCGAACGAGGAACCTGGGCTTTTTGACGATATGGGGTCAAGCTTCATGAAGCCGAAATACGCTAAAGCTTCGCCGATGCCGGAAAACTTGAAACTCGATTTTGAAAAAGAAGTTCTAGGCTTTTATTTGTCGACGCATCCGATTGCGCGGGAAAAAGAACAGCGGCAAAAATCTTTTGCTGATTTAGCGGAATTAAAAAACTGCAAAGACCGCGAACCCGTTCTTGTGCTCGGAATGGTGGAGGATGTCAAGCGGATTCGTACAAAAAAAGGGGACGCAATGGGGTTCGTCACATTGCAGGACGATACCGGGCCTGCATCTGTTACGTTATTTCCGGCTGAATACGCCAAGTTCAACGCATTGCTCGAAATGAACGCCATTTTGGAAGTGCACGGCACCATTGAAAATCGCAACCAAAAAACAACTATTATATGCAAAACGATCCACAGCTGACTGCCTTTCTTCCAAGAAAGGCAGTTTTTTCTTTACGTATGGCAAAAAGTTTTGTATTCTAAACAATATGAGTGGCCAGACCACTTTCAAATTAATGGGAAATAGGGGCGACCATGAATCAATCAAAGCGATATTTAGACATTGTCAAAGAAATCCGAGACATGATTCGGCATGAGAAAATCAGGCCGGGCGACCGCATTCCATCTGAAAGGGAATTGGCTGAAAAACTTCAAGTCGGTAGATCGACGCTCAGGGAAGCGCTGCGAAGCCTTGAATTATTAGGGCTCATCGAAACACGCAGGGGAGAAGGAACGTTCCTGTCCGACCATCGCAATCACAAACTAGTGGAGGTTTTATCCACTTTCATATTGCAGGACAACCAATCCCGGGAAGATGTCTGGGAGACAAGGTTGTTGCACGAAATTTCGGCAATACAGTCTATCTGCCAAAACAAAGCGTTGGCGGAGCTGCGTATTTGGGACAGCTTTAAGAAAAGGCTCGAAGGCGAAAGTTTCCAACGGACCGATTTTGTACGTGAATTGATGGTCTTGTCCGGCAACCGCTTGTCGTTGAAAATATGGTTTTTGCTGCATCAATACAGCGGCAGCCCATATTCCCACGAAGTGGCCGAAGACGAAAAGGAATTTATGCTTCCGATATTGGATGCACTTGAAGAACAGCAAGAAGAGAAGGCGATCCACGCTTTTAAAACCTGGAGCGAATGGATAGAAAAAAGGAGAATGCTAAATGGCGATAATTCGTGAAATGTTTAAACGCAATAAAGAAGATAGAGAAGCAACGATCCCTTCAAAGAAATCCAAGGATGTGCCGGAAGGGCTGATGACGAAGTGCCCGGAATGCAAAGAAATCACCTTGACGAAAGATTTGACAAAATTATTGAAAGTTTGCCCGAAATGCGACCATCATTTTAAAATGACTGCCTACGAACGGATTGACAGCTTGTTGGATGAGGGATCTTTCCACTCGATGGATGACCATTTGAAATCCGAGAATCCGCTCGGCTTTCCCGGCTACGCAGAAAAAATTAAGTCCGATAGTGAAAAGACCGGCTTGAACGAAGCTGTGTTGACTGGAATCGGCAAAATTGGCAGCCATGAAATTTCTATTGCTGTCATGGATTCGCATTTCCGCATGGGTTCGATGGGCTCTGTTGTTGGAGAAAAAATCACCCGTGCCATCGAAGCGGCAACTAGCCGCGGGATTCCGTTTTTGATTTTTACAGCGAGCGGCGGTGCACGCATGCAAGAAGGTGTCTTGTCGCTTATGCAAATGGCGAAGACAAGCGTTGCATTAAAGCGCCATAGCAATGCCGGGCTCTTATTCGTTTCCATTTTGACGCATCCGACAACTGGCGGCGTCTCGGCCAGTTTTGCATCGGTTGGCGATATCAATATCGCGGAACCGAAAGCGCTCATTGGCTTTGCGGGCCGCCGGGTCATTGAACAAACCGTGCGCGAAAAACTTCCGGAAGATTTCCAGACAGCCGAGTTCCTGTTGGACCATGGTCAATTAGATGCCGTCGTCCACCGTGGGAAAATGAAAGAAACCTTAACGGCGATCGTTAAACTTCACGCGAAAGGGGCTGAACACAATGCCCAAGCATAAATTGTCAAAAAAAGGTGCGCCAAAATCGATGGGCTTCGAAGAACCATTGATTCAATTGCATAAAAAAATCAATGAGTTGAAAGAGTATTCCGCTACGGCGGATGTGGATTTGAGTTCGGAAATTAAAAGCCTCGAAGATCGTTTATCAAAGCTGGAGAATGACATTTACGAAAACATGAAGCCTTGGGATCGTGTCCAAGTGGCGCGGCATCCAGAGCGTCCAACAACTTTGGATTATATCCCGCTAATTTTTGAAGAGTTTATTGAATTCCACGGCGACCGTTTATACGGCGATGACGAGGCCATTGTCGGCGGCATCGCTTCTTTTGAAGGGCAGCCTGTTACGGTGATCGGCCATCAGCGCGGAAAAAGTACAAAAGAAAATATCCGCCGCAATTTCGGCATGCCCCATCCGGAAGGTTATCGCAAAGCCCTCCGCCTGATGAAGCAAGCTGAGAAGTTTAAACGACCGATCATTTGCCTGATCGATACGAAAGGTGCCTATCCGGGCAAAGCGGCTGAAGAACGCGGGCAAAGTGAAGCAATTGCACGCAACCTTGTCGAAATGGCTGGCCTTGAAGTACCTGTCTTGTCGATCGTCATCGGCGAAGGCGGCAGCGGCGGCGCGCTTGCGCTGGGTGTCGGAAACCATATTTTGATGCTGGAGAATTCAACCTTCTCGGTCATTTCGCCGGAAGGTGCTGCATCGATACTTTGGAAAGATTCTGCGCTTGCGCAGACAGCGGCTGAGGCGATGAAAATCACCGCACCCGATTTGCTTGAAATGGGCATTATCGAGCGCATGATTCCAGAAGTGCGCGGAGGCGCGCACCATAATTCTCAGAAACAAGCTGCATTCATGGCTGAAGCGATTAAAGAATCGCTTGCTGAGCTGAATAAACTGAACGCTGAAGAATTGATCAACCAGCGTTATGCAAAATTCAAATCAATAGGCGTTTTTAGTGAATAAAGGACCGCTTCGGCGGTTTTTTTCGTTTCAGCAGTCAAGAGGGATTGCCAACTTTTCAGATAGCAGAGTTTTAATGGTAAAATAACGAAAAATTAACAGAACAATAGGGTTTTCAAGACTGACAGTCAGGTGCTAGCGTGGTAAGGTGAAATGAGTAAATGGATTGGCAGGAGGGATTTGCATGAAAAAGATCGGCGTTTTAACTAGCGGGGGAGATTCCCCAGGCATGAATGCTGCAGTAAGGGCTGTCGTGCGTAAAGGTATTTATGAAGGAATTGAAGTTTACGGAGTCTACAGCGGCTATCAAGGATTGATCGATGGCAGAATCTCCAAACTTGAAGCCGGAGACGTCGGCGATATCATACAACGCGGCGGGACAGCTTTGTATTCTGCAAGATGTCCGGAATTTATCACGGACGCGGGGCAGGAAAAAGCGATTGCCCATATGAAAGAACACGGCCTTGAGGGGCTAGTGGTCATCGGCGGCGACGGTTCTTACCGGGGCGCTATGGCACTTACGAAAAAAGGGATTCCGGCAGTAGGAGTTCCAGGAACGATCGATAACGACATTCCGGGCACGGATTACACAATCGGTTTTGATACAGCATTGAATACGGTAATTGAAGCGATTGATAAAATCCGCGATACTGCCACGAGCCATGAACGGACATTTATAATAGAAGTAATGGGCCGCGATGCAGGGGACCTCGCTTTATGGGCAGGGCTTGCCGGTGGAGCAGAAACCATCCTGATACCGGAACAAGATTTTGACTTGGATGATATGATTGACAGGTTGGAAAAAGGGAAGAAGCGCGGCAAGAAGCACAGTATCATCATCGTAGCTGAAGGTGTCATGAGCGCACAAGATCTGGCAAGCCTGCTTGCGGAGAAATCGGATACTGAGACGCGCATCTCTGTACTTGGGCATATCCAGCGGGGCGGTTCACCAACCGCGCGTGACCGGGTGCTTGGCAGTTTGTTCGGCGCACGGGCAGTGGAAGCATTGCTAAAAGGTGAAGGTGGACAAGCGATTGGCATGGTCAACAACCAAGTTGTCGACTATGATATGGAAGAAGCATTCAAGCAGAAACGCAAAGCGGATATGAGCCTGTATAAATTATCTAAAGAACTATCAATTTAAAAGCATATTGGAGTGAGCACATTGAGAAAAACGAAAATCGTCTGTACAATTGGGCCGGCAAGTGAAACACCGGAGCTTCTAGAAGAACTAATCAATGCGGGAATGAATGTGGCCCGCTTGAATTTTTCCCATGGCAATCACGAAGAACACGCACTACGCATCAAACGAATCCGTGAAGCGGCAGCAAAAACAGGGAAAATCGTCGGCATTCTGCTCGATACGAAAGGCCCAGAAATCCGTACCCACCAAATGGAAAATGACTCAATCGATTTGGAGACCGGACAAAACATCGCCATCTCTATGACTGAAGTGTTGGGAACCAAGGAAATGTTCTCAATCAGCTACGGCCAATTGATCGATGATGTGCATGTCGGATCGGTCATCTTGCTTGATGACGGATTAATCGAATTGCATGTTACTGGCATTGATAAGGAAAAAGGACTGCTTCATACAGTTGTCGAAAATGCAGGAACATTAAAAACGAAAAAAGGCGTAAACGTACCTGGCGTTTCTGTTCAATTGCCAGGCATGACTGAAAAAGATGCCCAGGATATCCTTTTCGGAATTGAACAAAACGTGGATTTTGTAGCGGCTTCGTTTGTCCGCAGAGCATCTGATGTTATGGAAATCCGTGGCCATTTGGAAAATAACAACGGTTCGCATATCCAAATCATACCGAAAATCGAGAATCAGGAAGGCGTCGACAACATCGATGAAATCCTTGTTGTATCTGACGGCCTGATGGTTGCGCGAGGGGATCTCGGCGTAGAGATTCCAGCAGAAGAAGTGCCGCTTGTCCAAAAATCTTTAATTGAAAAATGCAATAGTGCAGGCAAGCCGGTTATCACGGCTACGCAAATGCTCGATTCCATGCAGCGCAACCCGCGTCCGACAAGAGCAGAAGCAAGCGATGTTGCTAACGCCATCTTTGACGGAACTGATGCAATCATGTTGTCAGGCGAAACAGCTGCTGGAATTTATCCGGTTGAATCTGTTGAAACGATGCACCGTATTGCGGTGACAACGGAAGCAGCGTTGAATTACAAACAGCTAGTCGATAACCGCCGCAAGGAAAAAGAGCCCAATATGACGGAAGCAATCGGCCAGGCAGTAGCCTATACCGCACTGAACTTAAAAGTGAAAGCGATTATTGCTCCAACAGAAAGCGGCCATACGGCGAAGATG
The DNA here is from genome assembly GCF_058268455.1 of Planococcus sp. TJ-302. Lineage (NCBI taxonomy): Bacteria > Bacillati > Bacillota > Bacilli > Caryophanales > Caryophanaceae > Planococcus > Planococcus sp. TJ-302. The sequence goes on from NZ_JBZDOI010000001.1 coordinate 113,045, forward strand.
ATTTCAAAATACCGTCCAGGTGTGCCGATCATTGCTGTGACTTCATCTGACCGTCCGTCACGCAAACTTACACTTGTCTGGGGCGTTCAGCCAATTGTCGGCAAAGAAGTAAAATCGACCGATGAAGTTCTTGAAAATGCAGTGGATGAAAGCTTGCGCCATCATTTTGTAAAACATGGCGACTTGGTTGTTATTACTGCAGGCGTTCCGGTTGGGCAAGCAGGCACGACCAATTTGATGAAAGTTCATCTCATTGGCGATAGCATAGCGCAAGGCCAAGGCATTGGCAGAATGAGCGCTTTCGGCAGAACACTTGTCGTAAAAAACTCAGAAGAAGCGCTGGCTTATGACGCTACCGGCAAAATTATAGTAACAATCGGTTCAGACCGCGATATGATGCCAGCCATAGAGAAATGTGCAGGGCTGATTACTGAAGAAGGCGGATTGACAAGCCATGCAGCTGTAGTCGGTTTGAGCCTGGGAATTCCGGTCATTGTCGGAGTTGAAGGTGCCACATCATTAATCAAGAACGATTACGACGTCACGATAGATGCAGAAACAGGCATTATCTATGACGGCCATGCTAGTGTTTTATAAGTTCAGCAAGGAGGGTAAATCGTTATGAAATGGTTTTTCTTGGCTTTAATCATCGTCCCGACACTGGAACTTACGCTGCTTTTATGGGCGAGCGACGCCATGGGAATCTTCCCGACGCTTGGATTGATCATAGCGACAGGGTTGTTGGGTGCTTTTTTGGCTAAGAAACAAGGATTAAAAGCACTTAGAGACATCCAGGACAGCATGGGGCGCTTGCAGCCGCCAGGCGAACACCTAATTAACGCGGCATTTGTGCTGGTCGGCGGCGTTTTGCTTTTGACTCCTGGATTCATCTCCGATGCAATCGGGCTATCGCTGCTGTTCAAACCAACCCAAAAAATCTACAAGCCGATTGCCGGCAAAATAATTCAGAAAAAGATGAGTGGCACTCGGGTTATCGTGAGATAATCCCGAGTGAACCTATCGTTATTTTGAGAAAAGTTTCACAAAAACAAGCGTTTTCATTCACAAATTCTACAATGTTGATTATAATGGCTAGGTAAGGAAATTTATTCATGCTCGAAAAAAGTGGATAACCCATCATTCGGGGTTTTTTTTTGGAATGGTGAAATACAGTAAAAGGAGCGATTTTAATGACATCGTCAAAAGGTTTAGAAGGTGTAGTAGCTACACAATCAGCCATCAGTTCAATTATTGATGACACTCTTACATACGTTGGCTACGATATCGATGATTTGGCAAACAATGCCAGCTTTGAAGAAGTGATTTATCTATTATGGCACCAGCGCTTGCCGAAAGCGAATGAGTTAACTGAACTAAAACAGCAATTGGCTGATAATATGTCAGTGCCGCAGGCAGTATTGGATCATTTTAAAACATACGAAATCAAAAAAGTTCATCCGATGGCGGCATTGCGTACAGCCGTATCGATGCTTGGCTTGTTCGATGAAGAAGCTGAAGTGATGAACCCTGAAGCGAACTACCGCAAAGCGATCCGCATCCAGGCCAAGATTGCTACTTTGGTGACTGCCTTCGCACGCGTTCGCAGCGGCCAAGAGCCGGTTGCACCGAAAAATGATTTGAGTTTCGCGGCGAACTTCCTTTACATGCTTTCTGGAAACGTTCCAGCGGACATCGAAGAAGAAGCATTCAACAAAGCGTTAGTGCTTCACGCTGACCACGAATTGAACGCATCTACATTTACTGCTCGCGTTGCAGTCGCTACTCTTTCAGACGTCTATTCGGGCGTAACTGCAGCTATCGGCGCTTTGAAAGGCCCATTGCATGGCGGAGCAAACGAACAGGTGATGAAAATGTTGACTGAAATCGGTTCAGTGGATAACGTAGAAACCTTCATCAATGAGAAATTGGCGAACAAGGAAAAAATCATGGGCTTTGGCCACCGCGTTTACCGCAAAGGCGACCCACGTGCAAAACACTTGCGTGAAATGTCTCAGAAATTGACGAAAATCCGCGGAGAAGAAAAATGGTACGAAATGTCGATTAAGATTGACGAAATCGTCAGCGGCCAGAAAAATCTTCCGCCGAATGTCGACTTCTATTCGGCATCCGTCTACCATTCTTTAAACATCGAGCATGACTTGTTCACGCCGATTTTCGCAGTATCACGTACTTCAGGCTGGCTTGCCCACATTTTGGAGCAATATTCAAACAACCGCCTAATCCGTCCGCGTGCTGAATACATCGGGCCTGGAATGCAAAAATATGTTCCAGTAAACGAAAGATAAACAGCAATACGTGTTCAACGGGCATATCGATCAGCGATGTGCCGGTAAAACCACTTAAATTTAGGGCGGGCAACTTTTGCCGCCCTATTACTTGACTACAGGAGGCTATTTTAAATGACAGGCGAAAAAATCACAGTAGAAAACGGCGTTTTAAACGTCCCTAATAATGCAGTAATTCCTTTTATCATCGGTGATGGTACTGGGCCGGACATCTGGAATGCGGCTTCACGCGTTCTTGAGCAAGCTGTAACAAAAGCTTATAACGGTGAAAAATCAATCGTCTGGAAAGAAGTTCTTGCCGGACAAAAAGCATTCGACCAAACTGGCGAATGGCTTCCAGAAGAGACGCTTGACGTTATCCGCGAATACTTGATCGCTATCAAAGGACCTCTTACTACGCCAATCGGCGGCGGTATCCGTTCATTGAACGTTGCTTTGCGCCAAGAATTGGATCTTTACACATGCTTGCGCCCTGTACGTTATTTCGAGGGTGTTCCTTCACCGGTTAAACGCCCTGAAGACACGGATATGGTCATTTTCCGCGAAAACACGGAAGATATCTATGCGGGCATCGAATACGCTCAAGGTTCTGATGAAGTTAAGAAATTGCTTGCTTTCCTTACTGACGAAATGGGCGTTAAAAACATCCGTTTCCCAGAAACTTCAGGACTCGGCATCAAACCGATTTCAGAAGAAGGAACAAAACGCTTAGTTCGCGCTGCGATCAACTATGCAATCACTGAAGGCCGCGAATCATTGACGCTTGTCCATAAAGGGAACATCATGAAGTTCACTGAAGGAGCTTTCAAGACATGGGGCTACGAAGTTGCTGAGCAAGAGTTCGGCGATAAAGTGTTCACATGGAACCAATACGACAAGATCAAAGACGAGCAAGGCACTGAAGCTGCTGATAAAGCACAAAAAGAAGCTCTTGACTCTGGCAAAATCCTTGTCAAAGATTCAATTGCTGATATCTTCCTTCAGCAGATCCTTACACGCCCAAGCGAGTTCGACGTTGTTGCAACAATGAACTTGAACGGCGATTACATCTCTGACGCATTGGCTGCACAAGTAGGCGGAATCGGTATTGCTCCTGGAGCAAACATCAACTACTTGACTGGACATGCGATTTTCGAAGCTACTCACGGTACAGCTCCTAAATATGCTGGTCTTGATAAAGTAAACCCTTCATCAGTCATCTTGTCAGGCGTTTTGATGCTTGAGCACTTGGGCTGGACCGAAGCGGCTAAATTAATCATGGCTTCAATGGAGAAAACTATCGCTTCTAAAGTAGTAACTTATGACTTTGCACGTCTTATGGACGGCGCTACCGAAGTGAAATGTTCTGCATTCGCTGACGAATTAATTAAAAATCTTTAAGAATGGAGGGGGAAACCCCTCTTTTTTTATTTACCCAAATTCGAATTCAAAGGAGAGTTTCTATGACATTCAAACGTAAAAAGATTTCTGTGATCGGTTCAGGCTTCACTGGCGCAACCGCCGCATTTCTGTTAGCGCAAAAAGAATTGGGTGATGTCGTATTGGTCGATATTCCACAAATGGAAAACCCGGCAAAAGGCAAAGCCCTTGATATGGCAGAAGCTGGGCCTGTCCAAGGATTTGATGCGCGTATAACCGGAACTTCGAATTACGAGGATACAAAAAACTCCGATTTGGTAATTATCACTGCAGGCATCGCCCGTAAACCTGGCATGAGCCGGGACGATCTTGTGCAGACGAACCAGAACGTCATGAAGTCCGTCACGGCAGAAATCGTCAAATATTCTCCCGACACTTCCATCCTCGTATTGACGAATCCAGTCGATGCGATGACATATACCGTTTATAAAGCATCCGGGTTGCCGAAAGAACGTGTTATCGGCCAGTCAGGTGTATTGGATTCTGCACGGTTCCGCACATTTGTTGCAGAAGAGCTCAACGTCTCGGTCACAGACGTTACCGGATTCGTCCTGGGCGGCCACGGCGACGACATGGTGCCGCTGGTTCGCTATTCGTACGCTGGCGGCATACCATTGGAAACGCTCATCGCAAAAGAGCGTCTTGACGAAATCGTTGACCGCACTCGCAAAGGCGGAGCAGAAATCGTCAACCTTCTTGGAAACGGCTCTGCCTACTATGCGCCAGCCGCCTCATTAGTGGAAATGGCCGAAGCGATTATCAAAGACCAACGCCGCATTTTGCCGTCCATCGCTTATTTGGAAGGCGAGTACGGTTTGGATGGAATCTACCTCGGCGTGCCGACCATTCTTGGTGCAGGCGGCATCGAAAAAATCATCGAAATCGATTTGAACGAGGAAGAGCGGGCTTTGCTGAACAAATCAGCCGAGTCTGTGAAAGTAGTAATGGATCTCTTAGCGTAAATGCTATGAACCGGGCAGGAATTTTTCTGTCCGGTTTTTATTTTTAAAAATGTAAAAAAATATTCAACTTATAATTCGATATTCCGCAAAACAGCTGCGCTTGCCGCGGGCGAGCGCCAAGCCTCCTCAGTCGCTTCGCTCCTTGCGGGGTCTCGGCTGTCTCGCTTTCCCGCAGGCGTCTCCGCTGTTTTGCTTCATATCTGGAGAACATGGAAGAAACTACAGAGAGTGTATCTTTCGTGTTCTTGAGTAAAAGAAATAACGCTCTATTAAGAAATACCTTTGAATGAAGCGGAAGGCGGCGACTCCTGCGGGCAAAGCCTGAGCTGAAGGCCCCGCAGTAGCGCTAGCGACGAGGAGACTGAAGCCAGGTCCGCGGAACGCGTCCGCCTGAAGCTAAATGAAAAGATTAAATCAATATTTTCACTTGAAACTCGAATCATCTAAGGATAATAATCATTATTTGTACTTTTATAGTACTCCGCCAGGGCTATTATACCTGCTTGCGCTATCAAGCCATTACTTGATACTATAAGGGTAGCAAGATTTAGGAGGGGAATTTATTGTTGCTTGGTAAGAAACGTAAATTAGGCCGAAAAATCGAGGATATGAATGTCGGGGAAAAGTTGAAACTCACAGAGAAGATTGAAGACAAAGATCTCCTTCTTTATCTGGGGTTGACGAATGACGGGAATCCGCTGTATATCCAGCACGATTTTGCTTCGCAGACCGCATTTGAAAAACCGGTTGTGCCGAACATCATGCTGACGGGCATTATCATTTCAGCAATCTCCAAATACTTGCCGGGCCCAGGCTCGTATATCACTGAACAGCGTTTAAAATTTGTCAAACCGGTATACCATTATTCAACGATCGACTTTTTGCTGGAAATCGTTGAGATTGACGAAAAAAATAACCTGGTAAGCGTACGGGTAGAAGCAACTGATGAAAACGGCAACACCGTTGTTGAAGGAACGGTGCAAGTTAATCCGCCGCAGTTGCTGAATCAGCTGGCCACACATGCAATGGATAATTTCTAAACGGTTTGAGATGGGGGTTTCAAACTGAATGTGGAGGATGTCAAATGCTGAATAAAATACTGATTATCGAAGATGAACATTCAATTGCTACGCTCCTATCTTATAATCTGGTGCAAGCCGGGTTTGAAACGATTGTTGCGAACGATGGGAAGCAAGGCTACGATTTAGCGTTAAGCGAAAAACCATCGCTCATCGTCCTTGATTTAATGTTGCCATCAATGGACGGTGTGGAAGTGTGCAAAGCTCTTCGCCAAGAGAAAGTGAATATTCCCATCATTATGCTGACCGCAAAAGATGATGAATTCGATAAAGTGCTCGGGCTAGAACTTGGAGCCGATGATTATATGACAAAACCATTCAGCCCAAGGGAAGTTGTGGCTCGCATCAAAGCGGTGCTGCGGCGTTCGGTCACTACTCCGACTCCAAAAGGGGAAACTTCCGCGCCTTTGGTGCTTGGCAGCTTAAAAGTGTTTCCAGATCGGTTCGAGGTTTTTCTAGATGAAAAACAGCTTGAGTTCACTCCGAAAGAGTTCGAACTTCTTGTCTACTTGATGGAAAACAAAAACCGAGTGTTGACACGCGACCAGTTATTGAGTGCTGTCTGGAAATATGATTTTGCAGGTGATACACGGATTGTAGATGTGCACATCAGCCACCTGCGTGAAAAAATCGAGGAAAACAGCCGCAAACCGGTCTTCATTAAGACTATTCGGGGGCTGGGCTATAAATTTGAGGAGCCGAAAGCGGGATGAGGTCATTTCAGCATCGCTTGTTGAGGACTATCCTTTTGTGGCTCGGTATATTGCTGGCTGGCCTGTTGATCATCATTGGCCAGCTTTTTCCCATTTACGCAGAATCCGGAAATCAAATGCAATTATGGATCTGGCTTGCGCTCATTTTTGCGCTGGCCATGATTTTTTCGGCTATTATTGGCTACCAGATCATCAAGGTCCAGGCTATGCCGATTGAAAACGTGACAGAAACCGCGTTGGAGCTGGCCAAAGGAAATTATCAGGCGCGTGCATACGAATACAGCAACATCGGTACAGTCGAACTCAGCTCCACCATCAATGTACTGGCAAGAAACTTGCAGGAAATTACTGCAGTCCGGGAAATGGAACAAGAACGGCTGAAAACGCTGATTGAAAACATGGGCAGTGCATTGATTATGATCGACCGCCAAGGAGCAGTGTCGCTTGTCAATAAATCGTTCATGTATGAATTCGAATTAACGGAAATGGATGTCGACAAAAAATTCTACAAAGAAGTTCAAATTCCACAAGGTTTGCAGGATTTTATCGAGCGGGTCTTTATGATGGAAAAACCTGCACGAGAACAGCTTGCTTTCACCCAAGGGCTGAGCAGCCGCCATATTGACGTCTATGGTGCACCGGTGATCGGGGAACAGGAGCAATGGCATGGCATTGTCATTGTGTTGCACGATATCACAGAATTAAAGCGTTTAGAGCAGATCCGGAAAGATTTCGTGGCGAATGTATCGCATGAATTGCGGACGCCAGTCACTTCGATAAAAGGGTTTTCTGAGACGCTTTTGGACGGGGCCTATAAAGATCCCGCCACGTGTGAATCGTTTTTGGAAATCATTCATAAAGAAAGCAATCGGTTGGAAATGCTGATTGAAGACCTGTTGGAACTTTCCCGGGTAGAGCAGTCCGGCTTTAAAGTGGACGCCCTTCCAACCGATATGGAAGCGATCATTTACCAAGTGAGGGAAATGGTGCAGAAAAAACTGGAAGACAAAAGGATCGAGTTGAATCTCCAGCTCGAACCCGTTATTGTACAAGGAGACCCGAATCGGCTTGTCCAGGTCATGATGAATTTATTGGTCAATGCCATGACTTATTCGCCGGAGCAAACGGTGATTACCATACGGTTATTTTCACGCGGCAAAGAAGCCATTATTGAAGTAGAAGACCAAGGAATCGGCATCGCAAAAGCTGAATTCAGCCGTTTATTTGAACGTTTTTACCGGGTTGACCGTGCGCGAAGCCGAAATTCTGGCGGAACCGGACTGGGATTATCCATTGTCAAACATTTGATTGAAGCACATCATGGCAAAGTGGAAGTCAATAGTGAAGTCGGCAAAGGCTCAACGTTTATCATCCACTTGCCTTTAGCAAGTTAATCTAGGAGGAACATATGGAAACAAACCCATTTTTGCCTATTATTATTGGCACAGACATGAACGCTTACAACATGGCCATCTCTTTTCACGAAGCTTATGGCATTAAACCAATATTGGTCGGCAAAGAACCGTTGTCGTTCACTGCAATGAGCACAATTACTGAAACGATCGAATTACGGTCGGGCTTATCGGATTCCGCACAATTTGCCGGAATCATGACCGATATCGCTCAAAAATACAGAACGCCTGGCAAGACCTTGCTGCTTGTCGGCACCAATGATTTGTACGTGCGCTTGATCATTGAGAACGCAGCAATGCTAAAAGAATTTTTTGTCTTTAATTATATCTCCGAAGACTTGATGAACCAGTTGCAAGTCAAATCGAATTTTTATAAATTATGTGCGGAGCACGGCATCGATACGCCCACGACTTATTTCTACGATTGCCGTTCAAACACGCCTTTCGAAGAACAGATGATGTATCCTGTTATCGTTAAGCCAAGCAACGGCATCGCGTATAACTTAAACAAATTCGAAGGCCAGCAAAAAGTCTATAAAGTGGAAAACCCGCGTGAACTGCAGAACGTCATCAATAAAATCGTCAGCAGCGGCTATGATGATGAGCTGATTATCCAGGATTTCATCCCGGGCGACGACACGTACATGTGGGATTCCGTCATTTACGCAAGTTCAAAAGGCAAGACTCAGCTAGTGACGTTTGCGCAAGTAGTGCTGCAAGAACATACGGTGACCGCAATCGGCAATTACACAGCCCTGATCACCCGTTACAACAAGGAAATGATGGTCAAGCTGCAGAACTTCCTTGAAGCGGTCGGCTATAACGGCTTCGCGAATTTCGATTTGAAATTCGATGAACGCGACGGCAAGTTCAAAGTTTTTGAAGTGAACATCCGCCAAGGGCGTTCGAGCTATTACGTGACGGCACTTGGGCATAACATGGCGTCGTACCTGGTTGATGACTTGATTTACCACGTTGAAAAGCCGGTGACGTACTTGAACGAAGACTTCCTCTTCACGGTAGTGCCGAAAATCGTACTCCGCAAATTCGTCAACAACAAAGCGGTTCAACGGGACATCGATGAACTGCTGAAAAAAGGGAAATACGGCAATCCGCTATTTTATAAGAAAGACACGCATTTAAAGCGCAAGTTATACTTATTCGCGCGTCAAGTCAATTATTATAAGAAATATAAGAATAATCAGTGGTAAGTTTAACATTAGATTAACACTGGCTTCACAAACGGATGTTATTGTTTAATAGAACCCCCTTCAACCGCATGAAGGGAAAAAGAGCCCTTCCCCGGGGCTCTTTTTCTATTTTCTGAAACTATTTCAAGATTTTGCCGTATATGAAATAGAAGAGAAAAAGGGGGAATAAAAATGTCCGTTAAAAAAATCTTAGCCATTATTGGATTGTCCATTTTCGGAATCCTGTTGCTGATTGCAGTGTTCACATCATGGTATACAGTAGATGAATCCGAGCAGGCGGTAATCGTCACATTCGGTGTCGCCAATGAGACGATTGTCGAACCGGGTCTGCATTTCAAGATACCTTGGCCGATACAAAAAGCAGAAATCCTATCGAAAGAAACGTACAGTCTCCAATTCGGCTATAACCAAAACGAAGACGGAGAAATCGTCGCTTTTGACAAAGAAACGAAAATGATTACAGGGGATGAAAATATCGTATTGACCGATTTGGTCGTACAGTGGAAAATCACCGATCCGAAAAAATACCTGTTCAATGCCGAAAACCCGCAAGATGTGCTGCACGATGCCACTTCGGCTTCCATCCGCTCAATCATCGGCAGTTCGCTCATCGATGACGCGCTGACTTCCGGGAAAGCGGAAATTGAAGCGGAGACAAGAGACTTGCTCGCTTCATTGATGGATAAATACGATTTCGGCATCACCGTTCTAGCCGTTAAGCTGCAGGACGTCGAGCTGCCGAATGAAGAAGTCCGCGCGGCATTCACCAACGTGACGGATGCACGCGAGACGATGAACACAAAAATAAACGAAGCACGAAAATATGAAAACCAGAAGCGCAATGAAGCATTGGGTGAAAAAGCAGCCATCAATTCACGTGCCGAAGGGCAGAAAGTTGCCCGCGTCGAGCAAGCCCTCGGAGACGTTGCATTGTTTGATAAATTATATGCGGAATATGAAACTAATCCAGAAGTGACGCGCCAGCGTATTGTTATGGAAACACTCGAGACTGTGTTGCCTAATGCCAAACTTTACATCATGAACGACGAAGGCGGAACAATGACGTACTTGCCATTAAATGAGGCACAGACAATCGTGCCGCCGGCAGCAGAAGAAGGGGGAGGAGACTGATGGAGCCGATTAAGCCGCAGAACAATCCAGTAAAACCGAACCCGTGGGAAAAGCCACTAAAACCGAAAAAACCAAAAACGCCGAGAGAACCGATTAATTTCAAGAAATATTGGAAATTGATAACGGTCTTGTCGCTGGCGCTTTTCGCTTTGATCATCCTGTTGACCAATGTCTATGTCGTGAAAGAAAACGAATACCGGGTGGTGCGCCAATTCGGTGAAGTTGTCGGCATCTATGAAGAGCCGGGCATCCGCATGAAAATCCCTTTTGTGCAGAGTGTCAGCACGCTGCCGAAATATCAAATGACCTATGATGTTTCCGAAGCGGAAATCAACACGAAAGACAAAAAGCGCATCATTATCGATAATTACGCGGTGTGGCATGTCGTCAACCCGCGTGAGCTGATCACCAACGCTGTAACGATCGTCAACGCAGAATCGCGCATGGAGGAATTTATCTACTCTGTTGTGCGGACCGAACTTGGCCAATTGAATTACGATGAAATCATCAACGATGAAAATTCTTCGCGCGGCAGCTTGAATGACAATGTCACAGCCCGCGTCAATGAATTGCTGGAGAAAGACCAATACGGTATCCGCGTTGTGGATGTTCGTATGAAACGCACGGACTTGCCGGAAGAAAACGAACAGTCCGTGTATACCCGAATGATTTCAGAACGTGATTCGACCGCGCAGGATTATTTGTCCCAAGGCGATGCGAAAAAACGTGAAATCGAGGCGCAAGCTGACCGCGAAGCGCAGGAAGTGATTGCTTCCGCCAAAAAAGAAGCGGCGTTGATCCAGTCGGAAGGTGAATCCGAAGCTGCTAAAATCTACAATAAGTCTTTTTCAAAAGATCCGGAATTCTATGAGCTGTATCGTTCACTTCAGTCCTACACCAAAACAATCGGCGAGGACACGGTGATCATCCTGCCGTCCGATTCACCATACGCCCAAATTCTTTCCGGGAATTTGGAATAGCCGCAAGCCGTTATTTCTCTTCTTTTTGCCCGCGTGGTAAAATGATAGGAATGACGGCTTTTGTTTATGAGAGGGGTAATATTGTGGCAAAGAAGATTTTATTATTAGACGGAAATAGTTTGGCGTACCGCGCGTTTTTCGCGTTGCCGCTTTTGACGAATGAGCAAGGGGTCCATACGAATGCTGTATACGGCTTTACGATGATGCTCCAAAAAATACTGGAAGAAGAACAGCCTACGCATATGATTGTTGCCTTCGATGCTGGGAAAACGACGTTCCGCAATGAGATGTTCGGGGAGTACAAAGGCGGACGCCAAAAAACGCCGCCGGAACTGTCTGAACAATTTCCATATTTGCGGAAACTGATTGATGCTTACCGCATCAAAACGTATGAATTACCGAATTACGAAGCGGATGACATTATCGGAACTTTGAGCTTGGAAGCGGAAAAAGAAGGCGACGAAGTCATCGTCATTTCTGGTGATAAGGATTTGACGCAATTGGCGTCGCCTTCGACTACGGTATACATCACCCGCAAAGGGATAACGGACATCGAGAAATACACGGTCGATCACATCCGTGAAAAATACAACCTGACGCCTTTGCAGATCATTGATATGAAAGGCCTTATGGGCGATGCATCGGATAACATTCCGGGCGTTCCGGGAATCGGCGAAAAAACCGCGTTAAAGCTGCTGGCAGCACATGGCAGCGTTGAAGGGGTCTACGAAGCGATCGACGAACAAAAAGGCAAGATGAAAGAAAAACTGGTTGCCAATGAAGATCTCGCATATATCAGCAAGAAATTGGCGACGATCGAACGCGGTGCGCCTGTGGAAGTTTCCATCGAGGAATTGTCGTATCCAGGTCCGGACCACGATGAATTGATCAAAGTATGGAATGAGCTAGCGTTCAAGTCGCTCTTGGAAAAACTCGATTACACGGCAGAAGAAACAACCAAAAAAGAATTGGAATTCGAAGTGCTGACGGAACTTGATGCATCGATTCTGGAAGACGAAATGGCAATCCACCTGGAAATGTACGACGAACAATACCACACGTGCGACTTGCTCGGGGTTTCATTGGCGACTGCTGACAAGACCTACGTCGTGCCGATGGAAACGATCAAGCAATCCCAAGCGTTCAAAGAGTGGTTCGCAGACGATTCGAAGAAGAAATACATGTCGGACTCGAAAGCCGCAACGGCCGCCTTTTACCGTTATGGCCTAGGCGTGGAAGGTGTCGATTTCGATTTGATGCTCGGCGCTTATATTGTCAACCCGTCGTTGACGTATACGGACTTGGCAAATATCGTCCAGGAATACGGTTATACGGATGTTGCCCAAAACGAGCAGATTTACGGCAAAGGTGCGAAAAAAGCGGTGCCTGAAGCGGATATCCTCAACGAGCATATGGCCAGAAAAGCACGGACAATTTGGGAAGTCCGCCCGATGGTCTTGAAGAAGCTCCAAGAAAACGAGCAATTCGATTTGTACAACAAGCTTGAGCTGCCGCTTGCCACCATTTTAGGTGAAATGGAGTCTTTCGGCGTTAAAGTGGACAAAGAGCAATTGGAGGAAATGGGCAAAGACTTGTCCCATAAACTTGAGAAGATCGAGTTCGATATTTATGGTCTTGCTGGAGAACGTTTCAACATCAACTCGCCAAAGCAACTGGGCACGCTTCTTTTTGAGAAGCTTGGATTGCCGGTGCAGAAAAAGACGAAAACGGGCTATTCTACGGCTGCGGATGTATTGGAGAAACTCGAAGGCAAGCATGAAGTCATTTCCTATATTCTGATGTACCGCCAATTGGGCAAAATCCGTTCCACTTATATAGAAGGTTTATTGAAAGAAATCCATGAAGACGGCAAAGTCCATACGCGGTTCCAGCAGGCGCTGACGACGACGGGACGCTTGAGTTCGATCAACCCGAACTTGCAGAACATCCCGGTGCGCTTGGAAGAAGGGCGGAAAATTCGTAAAGCATTCGTGCCGTCTCAGCCAGGCTGGGTCATGGTCGCTGCCGATTACTCGCAGATTGAATTGCGCGTGCTGGCAGATATGTCGAAAGATGAAAGCCTGATTGAAGCCTTTAAGAACGACATGGACATCCATACGAAAACGGCGATGGACGTCTATGGCGTCGGAGCGGAAGAAGTGACGCCGAATATGCGCCGCGCCGCAAAAGCCGTCAACTTCGGCATTGTCTACGGCATCAGCGATTACGGACTTTCTCAGAATTTGAACATTACCCGCAAAGAAGCGGCAGAATTCATCGACACGTATTTGAAGAGCTTTCCTGGAGTTAAGCAATACATGGACGAGAGCATACAGATGGCGAAGAAAAATGGCTTTGTAACAACAATCATGAACCGCCGCCGCTATTTGCCTGACATCAATAGCTCGAATTTCAACTTGCGCAGTTTTGCGGAGCGCACAGCAATGAATACACCAATTCAAGGAAGCGCCGCGGACATCATTAAAAAAGCGATGATCGATATGGCAGATGCTTTGAAGCGTGAAAACATGCAGACACGCATGTTGCTTCAAGTACACGATGAATTGATTTTTGAAGCGCCGCCAAATGAACTTGAAAAATTGAAGACTTTAGTGCCACAGGCGATGGAATCGGCCGTCACCTTGAATGTGCCGCTGAAAGTCGACTTCGCATACGGCGATACTTGGTACGATACAAAATGACGGGAGGGCTGACAGATGCCGGAACTTCCTGAAGTGGAAGGCGTCGTTCGCCAAATCCGCCCGGCCGCAGCCGGGAAAACAATCCGTGATGTTTTCGTTTCCGATACCATCCGCCTGTCAAAGGCAAATGGCAAGGAAGCAATCATCAAAAAGATGGATGCAGATGCATTTATCAGCCGGTTGGTCGGAGCGGAAATTTCCAGTGTGGAACGGCGCAGCAAATATATTTATTTCACCATGCAAAAAGACCGGGAATTTTTATTGGTCAACCATTTGGGCATGTCGGGAGCGTGGTTTTACGTCGACAGCTTGTTGTCCATTACGGAAGAAAAGTTCCGGCGCCATGTCCACGTCGTGCTGACGCTCGACGACGGCAATCTATTGGCCTACTCGGATATCCGGCGTTTCGGCGAGATGCGCTTGCTGAACGGCGAAGCGGATTTTCCGCCGCTGCTCTTAATGGCGCCTGAACCGTTCGCTGAAGAAGCGCTCGACCATTTTCTCCATATGGCGGAACGCCCAAAATACAGCGCAAAGCCGATCAAGGAAGTCATTATGGACGGGCAAGTGATTTCAGGTTGCGGTAATATCTATGCAACCGAAGCACTGTTCCGGATGAAAATCCATCCGAACCGAGCAGCGGGGCGCATCAGCCGCGCCAGGAAAATCCAGCTGTTCAAAGCGGTTGCGGCGATTCTGCTTGAAAGCATCGAGGCTGGTGGCAGCACCATTTCGGATTACCGCAACATTAACGGCGAATCAGGACGGATGCAAGACCGCTTCGGCATGTACGGCAAAAAACAATGCATGGAATGCGGCACAGCGACGAAGTCCCTTCAAATTTCGGGGCGCACTTCAGTCTACTGTCCGACTTGCCAAAAATGAGGGATTAGAATGATCATTGGGTTAACAGGAAGCATAGCGAGCGGAAAAAGCACCGTCTCGCAGATGTTGAAGGAGTTGGGCTATCCGATTGTCGACGCTGATTTAGTGGCTCGCCAAGTAGTAGAACCCGGCAGTGAAACGCTGGAAAAAATTAAGGGGGCGTTCGGTGAAGATGTCATTTTGCCGGACGGTTCGCTTGACCGCAAAAAAGTGGGGGACATCATATTCAGCGATCCGGCCAGCCGTAAACGCTTGAATGATATCATCCATCCGGCAATCCGCCAAGAAATGCTGCGCCAGCGGGCGGCGTATGTGGCAGAAGGCCAAAAAGTGGTCATCATGGATATCCCGCTGCTGTTTGAAAGCAAGCTCCAGCATTTCGTGGACAAGATCCTGGTCGTCAGTGTCACCGAGGAAAATCAGCTGAAGCGCCTCATGGAACGCAACGAGTTGTCCGAAGAGGAGTCACTTGCGCGGATTTCCTCGCAATTGCCGATGTCAGTGAAAGAAGAAGGTGCAGATGCCGTAATTTATAATAATGGCACAATAGAAGAAACGAAATGGCAGCTCAACCGCATCCTTGAAAAGTGGGATGCGGGCATATCGGAACAATAATAGCTGAAGTGAAGTTTAAGGTTCCAGTATTCGTAAAATGTGTTATACTATATAACGAATTAAAAATAAAAGTATAACTTATTTAATGGGGGACTCATAAATGACAGTTTCTATTGCGATTAACGGGTTTGGCCGCATCGGCCGTATGGTTTTCAGACAAGCTATTTTAATGGATGACATCAATATTGTAGCTGTTAATGCCGGCTATCCTGCTGCAACACTAGCGCATCTGATTAAGTATGACACAAATCACGGCACCTTCCAGGGCGAAGTCTCTCATGAAGAAGATGCATTAATTGTCAATGGAAAACGGGTTCAGCTCGTCAATGAACGTGATCCTTTACTGCTTCCTTGGAGTGAAATGGGCATCGACATCGTCATTGAAGCGACAGGCAAGTTCAATGCACGCGAAAAAGCGGCATTGCATTTGGATGCTGGAGCCAAGAAAGTCATTTTATCAGCTCCTGGCAAAAATGCCGACATCACAATTGTGATGGGCGTCAACGACGGCGCACTTGAAATCGATAAGCACGACGTTATTTCAAATGCCAGCTGCACGACTAACTGCCTTGCACCGGTAGCGAAAGTCTTGAACGATGCGTTCGGGATTGAAAACGGCTTGATGACCACCGTCCATTCTTACACGAATGACCAGAAGAACTTGGATAACCCGCATAAAGATCTCCGCCGTGCGCGTGCATGTGGCCAGTCGATCATCCCTACTTCTACGGGCGCCGCGAAAGCGCTATCATTGGTACTTCCTGAACTTGAAGGCAAACTTCATGGCATGTCGCTTCGCGTACCGACTCCAAACGTATCCTTAGTGGATCTTGTGGTGGACTTGAAGCAGGACGTGACAATAGAAGAAGTGAATGCTGCTTTCCTAGCTGCTTCCTTGAATGGCCTTGAAGGCATCTTGAGCTTAACAATGGAGCCTTTGGTGTCAATCGACTTCAACACGACCGAACAATCGGCGATCGTAGATGGATTGTCGACGATGGTGATCGGCGGCCGCAAAGTGAAAGTTCTAGCTTGGTATGATAACGAATGGGGCTACTCTGCGCGAGTGGTGGATTTAACCAAAAAAGTGGCAAAATCATTGGTTTATGCCCGATAATTAATACAAGCCGCAGCCATTGTAAAATGGCATGCGGCTTTTTCATGAAAAAAATCCCATAAAAAAATAAGGTATTTTAAGTTATTATGATTGCATTTCATATCAATACATCATATACTAACACTCGTAGTCAAAAAACGGCTACGTACTTCTTCGTTTCTGAGTGCTTGATAAGGGAGCGGACGGAGCAATATTTATTCACATGACTGCTTAAAGGGTTAGGACCTCTTTGGACTAACTTTCCCCCGTGGTAGTCAACTTTGAATATTTTGCGCACTAAAACAAAATGATATCAAAGGGGGAAACGAACCATGGAAACAATGGGACGTCACGTAATTGCAGAACTTTGGCAGTGTGATTTTGACAAATTAAACGATATGGATTTTATCGAACAAACTTTTGTTGATGCAGCACTAAAAGCCGGAGCTGAAGTCAGAGAAGTAGCTTTTCACAAATTTGCACCTCAAGGCGTAAGCGGGGTAGTCATCATTTCTGAATCGCATTTAACGATCCACAGCTTCCCGGAACATGGCTATGCTAGTATCGATGTATATACTTGCGGCGATCTTGATCCAACTATTGCAGCTAATTACATTGCAGAAGCGCTGAATTCTGGTGCTCGCGAATTTGTAGAAATTCCGCGCGGTATGGGCCCGGTCAGTGTTGAAAAGTCCAAAGTTTCAGTAAATGCATAATCCATTAACATGAACGATACGAAGCAGGGGATCTGATCCCCTGCTTTTTCTGTTTTCTTGGGATAGATGAAAATTGTTGTATGTCGCTTCGGTCGCTCAGGGCATGGCTTACACAGAAAACCAAGCAAAGAACGCTTGTCTTTCTGCTCCGCCTAGCCCTTGTTCGCGCCTTCACTGGGAAATTTTTATGAAAATAGAAAGGTTTACGTGGCTCTGCTATTTTGGAGATACTTGTGGATACGGAGCAAACTGCCGAGACGCCTGCGGGAAAGCGAGATAGCTGAGACCCTGCAGAAGCGCTAGCGACGAAGCGGCTCAGTGCTCGCCCGCGGCAAGCGAGGCAGTTTTGCGCAGTATCCACTACTCGAAATCTTTCGTTCTATCTATATCGCAACTAATGGAGCCTTAAATTTGTTATACTGGAGTTACGAGAAACAATGTTTAGGGAGAGGTCCAATATGAGATGTCCGGCTTGCCAGCATAATGGTACACGCGTAGTGGATTCGCGGCCAGTAGATGATAATAAATCCATTCGGAGGCGCAGAGAATGTGAAGCGTGCGGCTACCGTTATACGACTTTTGAAAAAGTGGAAGAAATGCCGCTGATTGTCGTGAAGAAAGATGGCTCACGTGAAGAGTTCAGCCGCGAGAAAGTTTTGCGCGGCTTGATTCGTGCTTGCGAAAAACGTCCAGTTCCTTTGGAGACACTGGAGAATCTTGTTTTTGATATTGAGAAGGAACTTCGCCGCACAGGCAATGCCGAGGTGAAATCCGAAGAAGTCGGAGAACTTGTCATGAACCGCCTTGCGGCAATTGACGAAGTGGCGTATGTCCGCTTCGCTTCGGTTTATCGTCAGTTTAAAGACATTACGGTCTTTATCGATGAATTGAAGGATTTATTGGATAAAAGCCCGAATGGCAAGAAACCCGAATAAGGTGGTGTAATATGTCTGCACTTTATAAAGAACTGCAGCCTCCGGATTCGTTTAAGATCCGGCTGCCGTACCCGTTTTCAAATTACGACCGCCAGCTTTTGACGCTTTTGTATCAGCCGATGATCGGGGCGGAAGCAACCGCTTTCTATTTGACGCTGTGGGCAGAAGGGGAAGCTCCGAGCGAAGAAACGACCCATTACGCATTAATGAACACATTGGGCATTTCAATCGCCAAGCTTTTTGAATCCCGCATCCAGCTTGAAGCGATTGGGTTGATGAAAACCTTCAAGAAAGACAACGGTCACCGGTCGTTCATCTATGAACTATGTCCGCCGCTTGACCCGAAAAATTTTTTTCAGGATCCTTTGCTGTCGATGTTCTTGTTCAGCAAGATTGGGGAATCGGCTTACCGCAAAGTGCGGGAGCGGTTCTTGAATCCGACCGATATCGGTGAAGGATTTGAAGAAGTGTCCCGCACATTCACGGACATTTTTCGTCCTGTTCATGCGAAAGCCGGCTATCCGGCGGAAACAAAAGATTTGCATGAACGCAAAAAAGGGGAGTACCAGACCGAGTCCGATTTCGATTTCAGCTTATTGCAGCAAGGTTTGTCCGAACAGCTGGTGCCGAAACGCGTCCTAACTGCTTCTATTAGGGATACCATCGGGAAGTTAGCGTATTTATACAGCTGGGGGCCGCTGGAAATGCAAAAAGTGGTTTTGCTGGCGATTGACGAAGATTATAAAATTACGGCCGAAAGCTTGAAAAAAGCGGCTTCGGAATATTATAAATTGACGGTTGCAACGACCGCGCCGCAGCTTGTCCATGTGCAGAAGGAAGAAAAGCTTCCGGAACAGCAAAACGAGCCGAGAACCCGGCAAGATGAGCTGATTCTTTATTTGGAATCGGCTGCGCCTGTAGAAGTTTTGCGGGACATCGCTAACGGCAATGAACCACTGCCTGCAGATGTCCAGTTAGCGAATCAGCTGGTTATGCAGCATGGCATGGAGCCAGCAGTTGTCAATGTGCTGCTGCAATACGTCTTGCTGCGCACCGATATGAAGTTGACGAAAGCGTACGTCGAGAAAATAGCGTCGCATTGGCTGCGCAAAAATGTCACGACTGCAAAAGAAGCGATGGAGCTTGCGCGCATTGAACATGAGCAATATGTAAAATGGAAAGCAGAAGGATCTCCGTCAGCATCATCGAAAGCACCTGCGCGCCAGAACAGAGGCAAGCCGCTGCGCGAAGAGAAACTGCCTGAATGGTTTTACACGAAAGAAGAAACGCCTGCGGCTTCCGGCCCGAAAAACGAAAGTCTGGAAATCGAGAAACAAAAGCTTCTCGCTAAATTGGCGATGAAGAAAGGGAAAGGTGATTAAATGGAGCCAATTCGCGAAACATTAAAACGCGTTGTGAACGCACCCGCTTTTTCAGAGCGCTATAACGACATGCGCAAGGAAGTGCTGGAGCATCCCGGCGTCCAAAAATTCCTGGAACAGCATTCCTCGGAAATCGACAAAAGCACGGTTGACCGCGGGCTTCACAAATTATACGAGTATATTGACCAATCCCATGACTGCCATAAATGCCCGAGCTTTGAAGGCTGCGTCAACCACTTGAAAGGGTTCGAACCGAATCTCGTGCTTGAACGCGGCACAATTGGCATTTCCTATACGGCATGCCGATTGAAAAATGCCCATGACAATAAACGCAAGGCTTCTTCGATGATCCACAGCATGTACATGCCGAAAGAGGTCATGCAAGCGACGCTCGACGAATTCGAGCCGGACGACAGCCGGATGGAATCATTCCGCGCGGTCGGCAAGTTCCTGGATGAAACGACTGGACCGGGCCACATGCCGGAAAAAGGCTTGTACCTCTATGGCAAGTTCGGCGTCGGCAAATCCTATTTGCTGAGTGCTGTCGCCAATGAACTTGCGGATATGGACATCCGCTCGGTCTTGGTTTTCGTGCCAGAATTCATGCGCGAAATGAAACAGGCAATCGGGGACCAGACGCTGCAAGAGAAAGTCGATTACGTCAAAAAAGCCGATGTTCTAATGCTTGATGATATTGGAGCAGAAGCGATGTCGAGCTGGACGCGCGACGAAGTCCTCGGCACCATCCTGCATTACCGCATGGCAGAGAAACTGCCGACGTTCATGACGTCGAACTTCAGCTATTCTGAATTGCAGCACCATCTCACTTATTCCCAGCGCGGCGAAAAAGAAGATTTAAAAGCTGCGCGCGTCATGGAACGAATCCGTGCCTTGACGACCCCAGTGAAGCTGGACGGCAAAAACCGTAGAAATTGACATTTCGGCTATTGCATTTTCATAATTTACACAGTATAGTAAAAACAATCGAAATATGAATTAACATGCGTTGACAAGGACAATAGCGGACTGTACGACTTTCAGAGAGAGAAGCCCTGGCTGCAAGCTTCTTAAGTACCGGCAAGACGCTTACCCCCTTAGAGCAGCAGCTGTGAACTTTTTTAGTAGCAGCTGACGGTACCGGCCCGTTAGCCGATGCAGAGCTTCGTTCCGCACAGAATTTTTTCTGGCCGGAATAGAAGAAGGGTGGAACCACGAACAGAGCTTCGTCCCTTTGGGATGAGGCTTTTTTGTGTTGAAAAGTAGAAAAGCGAAAGTGCCCGGTTAGTCCCGACAAACGCTGGATAGGCTGAAGCGACTCGAGGGGTTGGGCACTGCAGCTAGACAAGAAAAGCGGAAACGGCCGTTATGCTCCGACCGGCGTAAGATGAACTTCCGAAGCGGCGTTTTTTGCCGCACAGGAAGGCAGCTTACGACCCGAGGTGCAGGCAGTTGCAGCTAGACAAGAAAAGCGGAAACGGCCGTTATGCTCCGACCGGCGTAAGATGAACTTCCGAAGTGGCGCATTTTGCCGCACAGGAAGGGCAGCTTACGACCCGAGGAGCAGGCCGGTGCAGCTAAACAAGAAAAGCGGAAACGCAAGCACCTGTTCAGACCCTGTGAATCCAGGTGCTTCAGCGACAACAGAGAAAAAGGAGAGATTGGCATGGCAGACATGATTCAACTAAAATTCCCGGACGGAGCGGTAAAAGAGTTCGAACGGGGCACAACTACTGAAGAAATCGCACAATCAATCAGCCCGGGATTGCGCAAAAAAGCATTGGCTGGAAAAGTAGGCGGCCAATTGGTCGACTTGCGCGCGCCTTTAAAAGAAGATGGAGACATCGCTATCATCGTTCCTGAATCGGATGAAGCGTTGGAAGTTTTACGCCACAGCACGGCGCATTTATTGGCACAGGCGATCAAGCGGCTGTATCCGGACGCTAAGCTTGGAGTGGGTCCGGTTATTGAAAACGGCTTTTATTACGACATCGATACAGCGTCAGCAATCACTTCAGAAGATTTGCCAGTGATCGAAAAAGAAATGAAGAAAATCATCAATGAAAACGTTGAAATTATACGCCACGATGTGACTCGTGCAGAAGCACAAGAACGATTTGCGGCGATTGAAGATCCGTATAAATTGGAGCTTCTTGAAGCGATTCCTGAAGATGACCAAGTTTCCATCTATGAGCAGGGAGATTTCTTTGACTTGTGCCGCGGCATTCACGTGCCATCAACTGGCAAATTGAAAGAATTCAAATTGCTGAGCGTGGCCGGAGCGTATTGGAGAGGCGACAGCGACAATAAGATGCTGCAGCGCATTTACGGCACTGCTTTCTTTACAAAAGACGACTTGAAAGCTCATTTAGCCATGCTTGAAGAAGCGAAAGAACGTGACCACCGCAAGATCGGAAAAGAATTGAATTTATTCATGAACTCCCAGAAAGTCGGCCAAGGCTTGCCGATGTGGTTGCCGAAAGGCGCGACAATCCGCCGCATCATCGAGCGCTATATCGTCGACAAAGAGGAAAGCCTTGGCTACGATCACGTCTACACACCTGTAATGGGAAGTGTGGAGCTTTACAAGACAAGCGGCCACTGGGACCATTACCAGGATGATATGTTCCCTGTTATGAAGATGGACAACGAAGACTTGGTGCTTCGCCCAATGAACTGCCCTCACCACATGATGATTTACAAACAAGGCATTCATTCATACCGCAACTTGCCGATCCGCATTGCGGAGCTCGGGCTTATGCACCGCTATGAAATGTCCGGCGCCCTTTCCGGCCTGCAACGTGTTCGCGGCATGACGCTGAACGATGCCCATATCTTTGTCCGTCCCGACCAGATCAAGGAAGAGTTCAAGCGCGTTGTCAATTTGGTGATTGAAGTTTATAAGGATTTTGATATCAAGGATTATTCGTTCCGTTTGTCTTACCGCGATCCGGCAGACAAAGAGAAATATTTTGACGACGATGCAATGTGGAACCGCGCGCAAGCGATGCTGAAAGAAGCAATGGACGAATTGGCGCTTCCTTACACTGAAGTGGAAGGGGAAGCTGCGTTCTACGGACCGAAAGTGGATGTGCAAGTGAAAACGGCACTCGGCAAAGAAGAAACATTATCAACTGTGCAGCTGGATTTCCTATTGCCTGAACGCTTTGACCTTTCCTATATCGGCGAAGATGGCAAACAACACCGTCCAGTTGTCATCCACCGCGGCGTGGTGTCGACGATGGAACGCTTTGTAGCTTTCTTGATCGAAGAATACAAAGGCGCATTCCCGACATGGCTCGCACCGGTGCAGGTCGAATTGATTCCAGTATCTTTGGACGCACACAGCGAGTATGCAAAACAAGTACAAGAAAAGCTTCAGTTAAACCGCTTGCGCGTCGATATCGATACGCGCGATGAAAAACTTGGCTATAAAATCCGGGAAGCACAGATGCAGAAAGTCCCTTATATGCTTGTAATTGGCGACCAGGAACTAGAGAATGGCTCAGTGAACGTCCGTAAATATGGCGAGCAAAAGTCTGAAAGCATGCCGTTTGACGACTTCCTTAGCTTGATTAAAAGCGAACTTCGTTAACATGGTTGACATGCCAACACACACGTGATATTATAGTTGAGGTTATAGAATACTTATATGTGCAAAGCAGGAGCACCCGCTTCTCACCTGATCGACCGATTGTTGGCAGGTATACACGATTGACTACTACACGCGTGCGTGTTGTCATATTAGGCGGGTGGACCTCTGTGGTCCATCCGCTTTTGTTTTGCATCGGAACCTGTAAGCCGGCAATCGTCGGTTCGAGCATTTAAGATATTCGCGACACTATCCGGAGGTGGATTAATATTAGCAAAGACATTAATGTAAACGAAGGTATTCGTGCACGTGAGTTACGGGTTATTGATCAAAACGGTGAACAACTCGGAATTAAAACACGTATCGAAGCACTTGAAATTGCTGCACGTGTCAACTTGGATCTTGTTCTAGTGGCTCCTCAAGCTAAACCGCCGGTCGCACGTATTATGGACCACGGGAAATTCAAGTTCGAACAGCAGAAAAAAGATCGTGAAATTCGTAAAAACCAAAAAGTGATCATCGTGAAAGAAGTTCGTTTGAGCCCTTCTATTGACGATCATGATTTTGATACGAAACTTCGCAACGCGATCAAGTTCCTTGAAAAAGGCGACAAAGTAAAAGCTTCAATTCGTTTTAAAGGCCGTGCGATCACGCACAAAGAAATCGGACAGCGCGTCCTTGAACGCTTCGCAGAAGCATGCAAAGAAGTCGCTACGGTTGAGCAACGCCCTAAAATGGACGGTCGCAGCATGTTCTTAATGCTTGCTCCAGTCAACGAAAAAGAATAAGAGATTATTGTTTAGGAGGAATTCGAAATGCCGAAAATGAAAAGCCATAGCGGTGCGTCTAAACGTTTCAAAAAAACGGGTACTGGTAAAGTCAGACGCAACAGCTCACACACTAGCCACTTATTTGCAAACAAATCAACTAAGCAAAAACGTAAACTTCGCAAAGGGAAACTTGTTTCTTCAGGCGACTTGAAACGCATCAAATCTTTGATCTACAACATGAAGTAATAACGAAAAGCGTAAACGGCCGTTCAGCTCCGAAAGGCTCAAAGTGAACTTCCGAAGCGGCGGTTTTTGCCGCACAGGAAGGACAGCTTAAGTCCGAGGAGTTGGCCGTTGAAGTCTGGACATAAACCGAACAAAAAATCGAATTTTTTATATTCAAGCAGGAGGTAATGAATTATGCCACGCGTAAAAGGCGGAACAGTGACGCGCCAGCGTCGTAAGAAGGTCATAAAATTAGCAAAAGGGTATTACGGTGCGAAGCACATCCTTTTCAAAGTAGCAAACCAACAGGTGATGAAGTCAGGTAACTATGCTTACCGTGACCGTCGCAACAAGAAACGTGATTTCCGCAGATTGTGGATCACACGCATTAACGCGGCTGCTCGTATGAACGAGATTTCTTACAGCCGTTTGATGAACGGCCTTAAAGTTGCCGGCATCGACATCAACCGCAAAATGCTTGCTGAAATCGCTGTAACTGATGCAGCTGCTTTCACAGTATTGGCTGACCAAGCTAAAAAAGCATTGAACAAATAAGTAAAGATAGACCATAAGAAAAGACTGGCGAATTTTCGCCAGTCTTTTTTATATGACAGAGGGGGGAAACAACATGTTCTTGATCATCGCAGGCTATTTCCTGGCCTTGTCGCTATTGGCATTCTTCATGATGCTCATCGATAAAAAACAGGCACAGCGCAGAGGGCAGCGGATTCCTGAAAAAAACCTATGGTCTGCAGCTATATTCGGCGGGGGCATTGGCGCTTACGCCGGCATGATGGCTTTCCGGCATAAAACGAAGCACACGAATTTCCGCGTCGGGTTTCTCATGCTTGCCGTAATCGATGCTGCAATACTTGTATGGAGCTATCAGACATTCATGTAAAGGCGGCATTCACTCCACTTTATTCATCAACTGGCCGATAGGGCTTTTCCAATCGATTCTCGCATTCGGATAATTCATGTGAATTTCTTTTTCGAGAAAATTGAAATCTTCTTTCGAAAAGCCCTGCAGTTTGGCCGGATTTTCAGTCCAGACGAAAATCGATACCACTTCAAATGCATCCACAGTCGTCCCCAAATATTTTTCCCCTTCGAATAATACACCGCGCATCGCAATGAAGAAATTTTTCTGTACGTTAGTGACATCATCGTAAAAATAATAATTGCCGGATTCGATTGCTGAATCGATTTTGCGCTTAGGGTCCAGAATATAGCGGATCAAGCGGTAAAAAAAGTATATGATCAAGCCGATTACAATTAAACGAATTAAAAATGCCATGCAAAATCGCCCTCTCTCCCCGAGTTCTACTGTATAATACGAACGGAAAAGGGTATGGTTTCAAGATTTTATCGAAAAAGGAGTGATAGCATGAATTTGCAGAAATTATTTAAAATGCAGGAAGAACTGGACCGCTTTATCCAGTCGAATCAAGGCATCAACGAAGATGTGTTCCGGAAAAAAGGGCTCGCGCTGCTGATCGAGTTGGCAGAACTGGCAAATGAAACTCGCTGTTTCAAATTCTGGAGCCAAAAAGGTCCATCAGAACGTAATGTCATTCTGGAAGAGTATGTTGACTCGATTCATTTCCTGCTGTCGCTTGGGATTGAAAAGAACCTGAATATGCTCGAAGAATGGCCTGAACGCGTTAGTGAAAGGGACTTGACGGAATTATTCATCGGCACCCAACGCGAAATCCTGGATTTTCTTGAAGATTATTCGATGGCCAATTATCAGGACTTGTGGAGCTGGTACGGAGGGATTGCGGAAGAACTCGGCTTTTCCTACGAAGATATATTCGATGCCTACCTGGCAAAGAATCAGACCAACTACGAACGCCAACATGAAGGCTATTAAATGAATTTTTTGATAATGGAACGGCTTTCATTTATAATGAAAATGAACGAATACTTAGGAGGTCGAAATAATGAGCAAAATGGATGAAACAATTGAAATGCTGAAAGAATTGACAGATGCTAACGGCATACCGGGCAACGAGCGCCAACCGCGCGAAGTCATGAAAAAATACATAGCACCTTTCGCTGATTCTATCGAAATGGATGGATTGGGCGGCTTGATCGCGAAAAAAGAAGGTGCCGCGGACGGACCGAAAATCATGGTAGCTGGCCATTTAGACGAAGTTGGGTTCATGATTTCCAAAATCGATGACAAAGGGTTCTTGAAGTTCCAAACTGTTGGAGGCTGGTGGTCGCAAGTCATGCTGGCACAGCGTGTCACAATCACAACGCGCAGCGGCAAAGAAATCACAGGGGTCATCGGCTCAAAGCCGCCGCATATCCTGACTCCGGAAGCGCGCAAAAAGCCGGTTGAAATCACGGACATGTTCATCGACATCGGTGCATCTTCCCGCGATGAAGCGAAAGAGTGGGGCGTAACACCAGGAGACATGGTAACGCCGTATTTCGAATTCTCGGTGATGACCAACGAAAAATTATTGTTGGCAAAAGCTTGGGACAACCGTATCGGCTGCGCAATCGCAATCGATGTGTTAAAAGGCTTGAAAGGCGTTGACCACCCGAACATCGTTTACGGAGTGGGCACAGTTCAAGAAGAAGTTGGCTTGCGCGGGGCGCGGACTGCTGCTTCTAAAATCCAGCCGGACATCGGTTTTGCGGTCGACGTCGGCATTGCAGGCGATACGCCTGGAATCACTGAAAAAGAATCGACAAGCAAAATGGGTGCAGGCCCTCAGATTTTGCTGTTTGACGCTTCCATGGTATCGCACCGCGGTTTACGCGAGCTAGTCGTTGATACGGCTGAAGAAGCGGGCATCCCTTACCAGTTCGAAACGATTGCAGGCGGCGGAACTGACGCCGGATCAATCCATTTGACGGCTAACGGCGTACCATCGTTATCTATCGGCGTAGCAACACGCTATATCCACTCGCATGCAGGCATCCTGCACCGTGACGATTACGAAAACGCTGTTAAACTAATTATTGAAGTCATCAAGAAATTGGATAAAGACACAGTTGCTCGCATTACGTTTGAGTGATTGTCCGATAATATGGCCCCTTGCCGGTTGGCGAGGGGTTTTTGTTTGTAAACTGCGGGTACAGTAATTGACATGAACCATTCTTAAAATTTTTAGAAGACGATTAAGAAATCTTAATGCTATACTTCAATAAATCAACAAGGAAGTTTTATATGACAAAAAAAGAGATAAGCTTGCTTACGGAAACTGAATCGTTGGAGAGGTTGTTATTTCGATTGCCGGAATCTCATCCGCAGCGAAAATTTCTGGAGATGGAGCTTTACAGAAGAACTGCAGGAATAAGAGGAGAAAATCGTTTAACGAGGAAATTTGTTGAATTTGATTTGGATGAAAGATATCAATTTTTAAGAAACATCCACTTGTCGATTGGTGAATGGAAAGTGCAGATTGATGGCTTGTTGCTGACCGAAAGAGGAGCGATAGTCATTGAATCAAAAAACATCAGCGGCAAACTTCAATTCATTGAAGAAACAGGCGAGTTTTCCAGGATTAATTTAGAAGGCGTTAAGACGGTTATGGAAGATCCGACTATACAGTTGAATAAGCATATGCGATTTATGGGAAAATATTTAAAGTACCATGGTATAGATTTGCCGTTAAATGGTCTTGTTGTTTTTACTTCTAAACAATGTGAGTTTCTCTCGAAGCCGAAAAATAACTATGTCTGCAAAACCTACCAAATGAATGACTACCTATTCAACATACTTCAGAATTTCCCCGAAAAATTCACTCGACAGGATTTATCAAATATTGATAAGTTACTTCAACACCACCAAACTCCTTATAAACGTAATCCGCTGTGCCAGCAATACTTTATTGACGTAACCGACTTGATTAATGGAATCCTATGTATGAACTGTAAGAAGCATAGTATAATGCGAAAGCACAAAGCTGGATGGATATGCAATAAATGCAACAAGCGGGATGACGTGGCAATACACAGTGCCGTTCAAGAATACTTTTCACTAATTGATAATGAATTGGACAACAAAAGACTAAGGAGGTTTTGTAATTTAGAATCTCCATACACAGCTTCACGATTATTAGCGAATTTCGACTTAGAAATTTCAGGTGCATTAAAAAACCGTACTTATAAATTAAAGCAGAAAGAGTGAAAAATTTGTTTAATTCGAACGGATTTTCGGATTCTGCAAACAAATTCACTATTCCGCAAACAAATCCATTATTCTGCAAAGAAATGGTGATATTCCGCAAACAAATCTATTATTCAGCAAACAAAATAGGAATTTCGTTTATAAAAGCATATTTACACATTTATTAATTACAAAACCCAAGGCCTTCCGCATACAGCGGAAGGCTTTTTAAATGCCGGCGCCACATCTTGCAGCGGTCCGAAAAGAAATATGTAAATAATACTTTACTTAATGTTAAGTATAATGTACATTATGTAATATAAACCAAACATAAACCGAAAGAAAGGGCGATGCGGATGTTGAACAATCGGGTCAGGGAACTGCGTGCGCGCTACGGCTTTACGCAAAGTGATCTGGGCAAGCAAGTGGATGTCACGCGGCAGACGATTGCCTTTATTGAAAAAGGGGAGTTTTCGCCGTCTATTACGCTGGCATTAAAACTCGCGAAAGCGCTGAAGACGAATGTGGATGAATTATTTTGGCTGGAGGGGGATGAAAAGGATGAAAAATGATTTTCGCTTGCAATATCCATTGTGGATGATGGGTTTTATCGTTGTATTGGGGTTATTGGCTTACGGCCTTAGTTCGCCATTTACCAAGATAATCAATACTGAAACTGAACAAAGCATTGTTATTAGCTTAGGTCCTGTCGGAACGATTTTCGCAGTTGGTTCAATCGTGATTTACGCTATCATGCTGACAATTTTCTTGCTCCAACTCAAAAAGCATAATAAAAGAAATCCTGCACAGCGGATTTCTCCGTTCTCCATCCGTCCGCCAGAGTATTTGGAACAAGATGAAGGCATGACTTACATCACTCGGAAAGCAGCACAAAAGGTCTACACATTCATCACATGGAGCTTGCCGGCTCTCGCAGGTTTTGCGATTGCCCTGTCATTGCCGAGAATTCACATCATTTTTGGAATCCTGCTGATCGCGCTCGGCCAATACTGGATTTATTTCAGCGAAGTTCGAAAGCATTTGAAGGAGGAAATTGAATGATGTACGAATATTTCTTGGTGTTTCTGGGAGCGGCGATTCCGTGGATGGAAATCGCATTGGTCATTCCGCTAGGCGTTGTTTGGGGACTTTCGCCGTTTTGGGTGATGGTGCTGGCGTTCGTGGGGAATTTGCTGACGGTGCTGGCACTCATCATCGGTTTTGATAAATTTAAAGAATGGCATCAAAAGCGCCAAGAGGCAAAAGGCAAGACGCCTTCGAAAAAAAGCGAGCGTGCGAAAAACATTATGAACAAATACGGTCTTCCCGGCCTCGCACTGCTGGGGCCGATTTTGATCGGCACGCACATCGCTGCATTCGTTGGCATGACGCTCGGTGCAACCAAACGCAATACGACCATTTGGCTGACAGTGAGCATCGGATTATGGACGCTGATTTTCGGGCTTGGTACAGCATTGGGGTTCGACTTGTTCACGTCGTAAGCCGAAAATCTACACGGGCGCTTGCGCTTTTCGATATGCTATACTTGAGCTATTCTAGATAAAAAGGCGTGAACGATATGAAGAGAATTGAATCGGTGCAGAACTCTCTTGTGAAGCATTGGAAAAAGCTTGGGACGACGCGGAAAGAACGCGATAAGTTTGAGGAATTCCTAGTTGAAGGATTTCATTTGACAGAAGAGGCGTTGAAAAAGAAAAGTTTGATCAAGTCGGTGATTGTCCGTGAAGGCGTCGACATACCAGAAGCCTGGGACATTTCGGATGTCCCGCAATATTCCGTGACCGCTGCGGTGGCGAAAGAGATTTCGGAGACGGAGCATTCGCAAGGCATTTTCGCCCATTGCGCGCAGCCAGAATTCAGCGAAGACGAACAGCGCTCATGGACGAAGGTATTGCTGATTGACGCAGTACAAGATCCGGGCAACGTCGGCACGATGATCCGTACGGCTGCAGCGAGCGGCATTGACGCAGTCGTTCTTGGGAAAGGTTCGGCTGATCCGTACAACCCGAAAACGGTGCGTTCGGCGCAAGGATCGAATTTCCAGATTCCGGTTGTTAAAGGTGAGTTGTCCGAATGGATTCCGGCTTTGAAAGAGCTGGGCGTCCGGGTTTTCGGCACGGCACTGCTCCATGCAACGCCCGTCCACGAAGCACAGTCGCAGGACAAGTTCGCGTTGATGGTCGGCAATGAAGGCAGCGGAGTGGATCCGGTTTTATTGCAGCAGACAGATGAGAATTTGGTGGTGCCGATTTACGGCGCGGCTGAATCCCTGAACGTTGCAGTGGCGGCCGGCATTTTGCTGTATAGCTTGGTTCCGAAAAACTAATTTGATAAAGAAGCATAAGTTTCGTATAATAAATGAATAAATAAACAAAAGCATCGACCGGGAAAAGTATGTTGCCATATTGCATCGAAGGGATTCCACACCTTGACTGAAAGTGTGGATATGCATGGGCCGCAGAAGTTCACCCCGCGAGCTGCCAGACGGGACCAGCAGGAATG
The DNA here is from genome assembly GCF_058268455.1 of Planococcus sp. TJ-302. Taxonomy (NCBI): domain Bacteria; kingdom Bacillati; phylum Bacillota; class Bacilli; order Caryophanales; family Caryophanaceae; genus Planococcus; species Planococcus sp. TJ-302. The sequence goes on from NZ_JBZDOI010000001.1 coordinate 143,822, forward strand.
CTGTAAAGTCGGGCCGGTGAAGAGCCGTTATGTAAATGAGTGATTGCGCTTGCGCATTAACTAGGGTGGTACCGCGAATAATGCCTCGTCCCTTTTTGGGACGGGGCTTTTCTATGTTTAGAGGAGGAGAAAAAATGGAAGCACAATTGCATGCATTGAAAACAGAAGCGTTGGAAAAAATCGCAGCTTCAGCGAATGTTAAAGAGTTGAACGGCGTCCGCGTGGCATATCTCGGTAAAAAAGGGCCGATTACGGACTTATTGAAAGGCATGGGGAAACTGCCTGCCGAAGAACGTCCGAAAATGGGCGCATTGGTGAATGTCGTCCGCGAAGAAGTGACGGCGTCTCTTGAAGAGCGCATGGCTCTTCTTGAAGAACAGGCGATCAACGAAAAACTGCAAAGCGAAACGATCGATGTGACCTTGCCAGGCCGTCCGGTGCAAACTGGAAATGCGCATCCGCTGACGCGTGTCGTCGAGGAAATTGAAGACTTGTTCATCTCGATGGGCTATGAAATTGCGGAAGGCCCGGAAGTGGAAAAGGATTATTACAACTTCGAAGCGCTGAACTTGCCAAAAGGCCACCCTGCGCGTGATATGCAGGATTCCTTCTATATAACTGAGGACATCCTGTTGCGTACGCATACCTCTCCGGTCCAGGCGCGTACAATGGAAGCAAAAGGCGGAGAGCCGATCAAAATCATTTGTCCAGGTAAAGTGTACCGCCGCGACAATGACGATGCGACGCATTCCCACCAATTCACGCAAATTGAAGGCCTTGTCATCGGCGAAGATATCCGTATGAGTGATTTAAAAGGGACTTTATCTGTATTCGCGAAGAAAATGTTCGGCGATGAGCGGGAAATCCGCCTGCGCCCAAGTTTCTTCCCGTTCACGGAACCGTCTGTTGAAATGGATATCTCATGCTTCAAATGCGGCGGAAGCGGCTGCAACGTCTGCAAAAAAACCGGCTGGCTCGAAATTTTGGGTGCCGGTATGGTGCATCCGAACGTCCTTGAAATGGCCGGCTATGATTCCAAGCGTTTGACTGGATTCGCATTCGGCATGGGGCCGGAACGCATCGCAATGCTGAAATATGGCGTGGAAGACATCCGCCATTTCTATACGAATGACGTCCGCTTTTTATCCCAATTCCAACGCACTGAAGTATAAGGAGGAAAATCACCTATGTTAGTATCCATTAAATGGCTCCAAGAGTACGTAGATACACAAGGTTTGGCACCAGCCGACCTTGGCGAAAAAATCACACGGTCCGGCATCGAAGTTGATGCGGTGATCGACCGTTCACACGGCATGACCAATATTGTTGTCGGCTACGTGAAGGAATGCGTAAAACATCCGGAAGCGGATAAACTGTCGATCTGCCAAGTTGATGTCGGCGGAGAAACGGATCAGATCATCTGCGGCGCACCGAACATCGCAGCCGGCCAGAAAGTCATTGTGGCACGTCCCGGCGCAACATTGCCAGGCGACATCAAAATCAAAAAAGCGAAATTGCGCGGAGAAGAATCGAACGGCATGATTTGTTCGCTTCAGGAACTTGGCATCGAAAGCAAACTGGTGCCTAAAGCTTACGCGGAAGGCATCTACGTATTGCCGGAAGAGGCTGAAACGGGAAGTGACGTCATCACGAATTTCGATTTGAACGACACTGTTTTGGAATTGGGGCTGACGCCTAACCGGGCGGATGCGATGAGCATGATTGGCGTCGCATATGAAGTCGGTGCCATTTTATCGGAAGATGTGAAATTGCCTGAAATCAGCTATACCGAAGCTGCCGAGCCGGCAAGCTCGCTGTTGACGCTGAACATCGATGCACCGGAAGCGAATCCATTGTATGTAGCAAAAGTCATCCGCAACATCGAAGTGAAAGAGTCACCGATGTGGCTCCAGCAGCGCTTGATGGCAGCTGGAGTGCGCCCGCATAACAATATCGTCGATGTCACCAATTACGTCTTGATGGAATACGGGCAGCCGCTTCACGCGTTCGATTACGATTCGTTGAAAACCGGCACGATCACAGTTCGCCAAGCCAAAGAAGGCGAAATGATCACGACACTGGACAACGCGGAGCGCAAGCTGTCCGCACATAACTTGGTCATTACGAACGGTGAAGAACCGGTGGCGCTTGCGGGCGTTATGGGTGGTGCAAACTCGGAAGTCAGCGCATCGACGACAACGATTGTCATCGAATCCGCTTATTTTGAATCCGGCTCGATCCGCCAGACATCAAAAGACCATAACTTGCGCAGCGACGCAAGTTCACGCTATGAAAAAGGCGTCGATCCGAACCGCGTCATCCCGGCTGCGGAACGTGCAGCAAGTTTGATCGCTGAGCTTGCGGGCGGAGAAGTATTGGCCGGTTCGGTCATTTTCGACGCATTGGATAAAGAAGAGAAAATCGTCACAGTATCGCCGGACTTCATCAATGCACGTTTAGGGATGAAGATTTCATTTGAAGAAATGATGCGCATTTTGAAACGCTTGAAATTCAATACGGAAGCGATCAACGGCCAATTGGTGATTTCAGTGCCGACGCGCCGCCAAGACATCCAAATCGAAGAAGATGTCGTGGAAGAAATTGCGCGTTTGCACGGCTACGATGAAATCCCGACTACATTGCCGGAGATGGAAACGACGCCAGGCGGCTTGACGCCGTATCAGCATAAGCGCCGCATCGTCCGCAATTATTTGGAAGGGGCAGGCCTTTTGCAGGCGATTACGTATTCGTTGACTTCCAGTAAATCGGCGCAGCAATTCGCTTTAGTGAAAACTGAAACGACCCGCCTGTTGATGCCAATGAGCGAAGAACGCAGCACGCTGCGCCAAAGCCTGTTGCCGCACCTTTTGGAATCGGTATCGTTCAATACGGCACGCCGCAGCGATTCGGTCGCTTTATATGAAACGGGTGCCGTCTTCTTGAAGACAGATGGCGAATTATTGGATGAGGAAGAGCATTTGGCAGTCGCCATGACTGGCTTATGGTTGGACAATGGCTGGCAGGGTGAGAAAAAATCAGTAGATTTCTTCGTTCTGAAAGGCATCGTAGAAGGACTCGCTGCGAAACTTGGCATTGCACTCGACTTTGAGCGCGGCCAAATGGACGGCTTGCATCCGGGACGTACTGCGTACATCATCAAGGATGGCAACCGCATCGGCGTCATCGGCCAATTGCACCCGTCTGAACAGACAGCGCGCGACTTGAAAGAGACAATCGTGTTGGAAATGAACTTGGCGGTGTTATTGAATGCAGAACACGAAGCGTTAATCTACACGCCGGTTCCGCGTTATCCGTCGATTTCCCGCGACGTCGCATTGGTGCTTTCGAAAATTGTCGAAGCGGGGTCGATTGAAAATACGATCCGTAACGCAGGCGGCAAGTTATTGAAACAAGTCCGCGTCTTCGACTTATACGAAGGCGATAAAATGGATGAGGGCAAAAAATCAGTGGCATTCTCATTGACTTACTTCGATCCAGAGAAAACATTGACCGACGAAGAAGTGACGCGTGTGCACGAAAAAGTTCTGGCGGCATTAAAAGATGCAGGAGCGGAACTGCGCAGTTAATAAATCAGCTAGTTAGATCTATCAAAAAGCGAAGCCACTATGGCTTCGCTTTTTGTACTTTAGTTAAAAAAAGGAAAATAATTCATATAATTAGTTAAAAGTATCTATTTTTATTTTGTTGGTGTGATAATATATATTCATGAGCAATATTTTAGCGGTAGAAAGTACTAAGATAAAGGAAGAATAATGTTTTATGGGAGATGAGAAGAAGTGAAGAGCATGCTTCTAAACAATAAAGGCTTAACTTTGGTGGAAATATTGGCGACACTGGCACTCATTGGAATCGTCTTTGTAGGCGTCATGTCCATTTTTCCTCAGATGTCCTTATTTAATGAAAAGACCTATACCAAATTAGACACGATGAATTTGGCGAGGCAGGAAATTAGTGAAATGAAAGCGATGACCTTCACTGGTACACCCGTTGAAATACGCCAAAAGCTCGAAACGGATTCATTAATGGCTTATTCACCAAACCCCCTTTTAAATGAAACAGCTCCAGGTGGGGATACAATCCATTATTTTGAGAAAACCAATGGAACCTACAGGTATGAATTGCGTTTTTATGATACGCCTAAGTTCACCGGCGAGGCTGCGTTAGGGAAGCTTTATCAGGTTCATTTGACAGTGAAGACCGGACAGGCATTTAATAGTGAAACATTTGCTTATATTGAAGTGAATTGAAGGGGTGAGGAAAATCGGCTTTAAGTTGTTAAATAATGAAAGAGGCGTAACACTGCTCGAACTTATCGCTGCACTTTTGCTTGCCTCGTTAGTAATGGGAATTTTAATGACATCTTTTTCAATCGGCGCCAAACATAATGTTTCAGCTTCCGACACACTCAGGATGCAGCAAGAAGCGAATTTGGTAATAGCTAAAATTAGCGCTAAACACCGGAGTGGGGAATGTTATAACCTGAAAGTAACAGGAGGGAAACTGTTCTTTGTAGCGTATAAAACCGGAACAGCAGTCCCTTGTTCCGAAGAACTGGCAGTTGAAGCAGTAACCGATAATTTATACGAGTACAAAATAAATACGAATGGGTTTCTTGGAAATCCCAAGAAATGCGATTTGAAATTGGAACTTACTGTGGAGAGTGGAACGAGAGAAGTTGTTTTGAATTCGACCATTTCACGAATAAAGACCGAAGGGGCCTGTGGACCATGAACAAGCTTAAAGAAGAAAGCGGATATACATTAATCATTGCACTTTTATTGATTGTTTTATTTATGGGGATGTCAGCAGTCTTTGTTCAAGCTTCTTTAAGCCATGCAACGCAGGAGCAGACAGTGGATCAAGGAAACTTAGCAGTTTCCGCAGCGGAAATGGGAGTAGAGAATTACTCGAAAGAAGCTGAGAATGCTTTTGCAAAGACTTATGCCAAAGTAAATGCATCGGCATTGCTTAAGAAGAAAGCACTTGAAGCTGAAGTGAATAAGTACCCGAATCATACGAATTTGAATACTACCTGCTTGAAAGCAAGCAAACCTTTGATGCAAGACTGGATCAAATGTAACATCGACAAGTTTGATGAAGAGCTAAAAACTGAATTTTTCAATGAAATGCAAAATCAACTGAACTTGGTTAACAAAAATGAAGTGGAAATCAGCGGTACTTTGTCACATGAGCTAACAAGCATCTCACTCCTGCCTATGACTGCTACTGACAAGTCGATAAAACTTAAAATGGAAGTAACCGGAGAAAAAAGCGAAGCCGCTCAAGTGCCTGTTGCAACGAAAACGGTGTTAAAATCAAAATTGTTATCAACAGAATTGAATTTTCCGGAAGTTCCTTTCTTTAACGAGGAAGCGGTATCGCAAGTAGAGGTGCCATGGAAGGAAAAAATCACTGTAGTGACAAATTTTTTCCCACAATTACTGGATAAACCATTAGCGGCCTGTCCGGCAATCGGTAATATTACAAAGGAGATGGCTCCTTGTGAATATGCAGGTGTGATAGGCGAAGAGTACTTGAAGGCCTTAAGAGCTGCCAATGTTGACGGCTCTTTCTACATCAAAGCAACTAACTTTGATAGCCAGTTAAACAAAACGAATGGCTATAATATTCCGATACTTGGTGCCAGCGGCTCTGTTGCGACTATTCCAAATATAAACTCGTTAATTGATACGACGCTATATTATAAAGGGGTATTATCGATTCAGAATCTCAACCAAAAAACTGTTAATAACTTCTTTGTTGCTGAGCTAATTACTTTCAATACTGGTCAAGATATTAAAAGCAATACAATCATCAATATAGGCAATATTGAGAAAAGTGTGTTTGAGGCTAAAAAAGTGACAATCAATGACGGTTCAAAACTATGTGTGAACTTGGATGGAATAACGCCATCGCCATCAAATTTATTTACGACTATAAACATGAACGAAGCGACAGGGAATGTGGGTGATGGTTTATCTGTAAGAGGTACAGGCAAGATTTATCTTTACTCAAAAACTGGTCCTGCAACCGTACTGCCTACTACAGCTAAAGTGGTTTATTTCAATGATCCGGCAAAATATTTGGAAAATTGTGGGATAGGCGTCAATTATAATGTAGAAGGGGTTGAAATATTCGGTCTTCCACTACAAATCTCGGATTTGGAATGGGACTTGGATATGGATGTAAAATATTAAATATGTTGAAAACGGAATCCCAGATTCCGTTTTTTTATTTGTAAATTTATTAGTACTAAATACTTAAAACAGACTTTCTTTTCATCAAAGATATGTTAATATAAGAATGTTCGCAAAATTAAAAACAAAATAAAAAAGCTCAAGGAATCTCTCCCTAAGCTTTGACATAAGTAAAAGTTGGTGACTACCGTCTTTTCGCAGCAAGATCCTTGGCTTTTTTCGTATTCGCAAAATGGACTTTCGTCAGAGACTGCAAAAAAGCATCTCCGTGCTTCAGCAAAATTTTCGCTGCGGCTTCATCGACGATTTTACCTGCACCTTTTGGCAAGGTCACTCCGGCTTTTTGGCTGAGCGCGTCCATTTCATCCAAAAAGGCAACACGGGCGATGATGGAAGCGCAGGCGACTGACACGTGCAGGCCTTCCGCTTTAGTCGAGAAAAGGACATTTTCCCGGACAATCTCGGGCTCATCTTTGATGTGCCTGTAATAAATGCCACGTTCAGCGAATTGGTCAATGAGGATGGCGTCGGGTTTTACAGGTGCGATTTTTCCGAGCACATGTTTCAGCGCTTGGTTATGGAGAAGCGCCTTAATTTTTCCTTGCGACCAGCCTTTGCTTTGCACAGCATTGTATTTATCATTTTTCAGTGTCAATACGCTATGGACAAAAGCTTCTTTCAAATCCGGTGCGATTTTGCGCATGTAATCGTCCGTCAGCAATTTAGAATCTTTGACCCCGAGCTCATGCGCGAGAGCTACTCCTTCACTTGGGACAAAACACGCGGCGACGGTGATTGGCCCGAAAAAATCTCCGGTGCCGGTTTCGTCGGAACCCAGTACGGATTTGGAGGCAAAACCAGAGGGCAATTCGTCGCCTTTAGCGGAAGAAGTTTTGGCTGCTGAGGCAGAAACGGAGCCCCATTTTGATGCTTCGCGTTCGGCGCCAGCACCTTGGAACATCACTTTGCCCGACGTGTAAACTGTGATGACGGTATCGGAAAGTTTCGCCGTAAAGCGCACGTACTGCACCTTAGCAGCGGTTTTGCGGTTTTCATAATGCTTGATGATTTGGAGGAGGCTTTCCTCAGGAAGTTTCAACACGGTGTTGGACATTGGAGAGTCCCCTTTCTAATAATTCACATTCTAGTTCGGTTCATGTTATGATTATGTATAGGATTTCTAAGGAGGGGTGGAGCATTGTCAGAGCAACATAAGATTCGTACATCGGTCGAAATCTACGGCTATACCTATAAACTTACAGGCACAGAAACATCCGGCCATATGCGGCTAGTAGCGTCAATCGTTGATGAGAAGATGAGGGAATTCCATGCGATGAATCCATCTCTCGATAGTTCGAAGCTCGCTGTATTGGCTGCAATCAATACGGTACATGATTATCTTAAACTTAAAGAGCAGGTAGAACAATTAGAAAATGAATTGAAAAAGTTGAAGGGCTGACGTAAATGCTTGATATTATTTTATTGATTTTATTGATTGGCGGTATCATTGTAGGAGCTAAGCGGGGCTTCGTGCTTCAGCTGGTACATATGGTTGGATTTGTCATCGCGTTAATAGTAGCTTACATCTATTATAAGCCGCTAGCAGAGTATTTTGTATTGTGGATTCCTTACCCGGCAGTCGACAGCGACTCGCGTTTCACGATTGCCATCGAACAGCTTGATCTGGACCAGACGTTCTATCAGCTATTCGCTTTCGCGTTAATCTTCTTTGCGGTTAAATTTGCATTGAATTTGATTGCATCGATGTTCGATTTCCTAAAGTATTTGCCAGTGCTCGGTTTCCTCAGCAAAATTTTGGGAGCGGTATTGGGCTTTATCGAAGCGTACTTGATATTGTTCATACTCCTATACGTTCTGGCGTTATTACCTATGGACATGATCCAAGCATATCTAGAAGATTCGGGAATTGCGAAATCGATTCTTGAAAACACACCTTATTTCTCCGAGAAAGTGAAGGAATGGTGGTATATTTATATGTAAGGCGAGAGGAGTTGCCCCGACACCAATGGGGCAGCTCCTTGTTACTGTCCGAAGATTACCGTGTGATTGTGCAGGGTAACGGTATATTAAAAATCAAATATATTAATTAAACTTAAGATTTTAATTTTATACTCTGCTTCAGTCGCTATGTGCAGTGCAAAGACGATTGCTCCTGCGCAAGCTCGTCGCCAAGGAGTTTCCAAAAGTGCCTGGCACCTCCTTGGCTCTCGTTATGAGCCGAAAAGAGCTCTCATCTCCTAGCTTCGCCTAGCCCATGGACGCGATGGCGCTAAGAGATTTCCCAGCTATGGAGCAAAACTGCTCCAACTTCCGCGGAATAGCAAAGTGTCGAAATCCACTCAGGCGTCAGCACGAGTTAGTTCGGCGGAAGCCCGCAGGAAAGCGGGGCTGTTTTGCGGAATATCGATATATTAAAATTTTAAATCTAATGAATAAGTTTGCTAAAGACAAGTCATATTACTGGAGGCTTATCATGAACAAAAAAATCATTATCAGAATGCTTGAGAAAATAGCGGTTTATATGGAAATCAAAGGGGAAAACCCGTTTAAAGTCAGTGCTTTCCGCAAAGCCGCACAAGCGCTGGAACTGGATCAGCGCAGCTTGGATGAAATCGAAGATGTGACGAAGCTGAAAGGCATCGGCAAAGGCACTGGGGAAGTCATTGCGGATTTGATCGCAACGGGCAAGTCATCTGTGCTTGAGGAATTGCAGGAAGAAGTCCCAAAAGGACTGATACCGTTATTGAAATTGCCAGGCATGGGCGGCAAAAAGATTGCGAAATTGTATAAAGAGCTAGGGATTGATTCTGCGGAAGCCTTAAAACAGGCTTGCCTGGATCACGAAATCCAAAAGCTGCCGGGCTTCGGTCCAAAATCCGAAGACAAGATTTTGAAAGAATTGACCGATTTCGAGTCAAAACCGGGACGCCATCCGATTTGGAAAACAGAAGAAGCGGTTAAATTCGTCGAAGAAATTCTTGAGTCAATCGACGACATCAGTGAGTATTCTGTTGCCGGCAGCTACCGCCGCACGAAAGAAACCAGTAAAGACCTCGATTTCATCATTGCAACGTCCCACCCTAAAACGGTCAAAGACAAGCTTCTCGCAGCATTGCCTGTTCAAGAGACAATTGCGTCGGGCGATACGAAGGTATCGGTGACGGTTGAATTCCAGGATCTTATCGATATTGATTTCCGTTTGGTGGCGCCGGAGGAATTCATTACCGCGCTTCATCATTTTACGGGCTCGAAAGACCATAATGTGCGGATGCGCCAATTGGCAAAATCGCAAAACAAGAAAATCAGCGAATACGGTGTGGAACAGCCGGACGGTTCAGTCGCGACGTTCAGTTCTGAATCTGACTTTTACGCTCATTTCGGTTTGCCGTTCATTCCGCCTTCTGTTAGGGAAGACGGCCGGGAAATCGATCGGCTTGAAGAGTTGCCGAATTTGGTGGCCCTCGAAGACATTACAGCCGATATGCACATGCACACGACTTGGTCGGACGGCGCGCATTCGCTGCCGGAAATGGTGGAAGCCGTGCGCAGCAAGGGCTATAGCTATATGGCCATTACTGACCATTCACAATACTTAAAAGTGGCAAATGGATTGACGCCGGAGCGCCTGTTGGAGCAAAACGCGGAAATTCGTGAGTTAAATAAAAAATACAGTGATTTCGACATTTTGTCCGGAACGGAAATGGATATATTGCCGGACGGCTCGCTCGATTTTGACGATGAAGTGCTGGGACAACTTGACTTTGTTATTGCCAGCATCCATTCGAGTTTCCAGCAGCCCCGCGAACAGATTATGGAACGCATCCTGACAGCGATGAAAAATCCGCTTGTCGATATGATTGCCCATCCAACAGGCCGCATTGTCGGCCAGCGCGGCGGCTATGATCCGGATGTCGAACAATTGCTCGACTGGGCAAAAGAATACGGTAAAATCGTTGAATTGAATGCCAGCCCATACCGATTGGACTTAGCCGTTGAATACTTGGAAATGGCTCAGGAAAAAGGTGTGCCTGTGGCGATCAACACGGACGCCCACGCGGCCGAGCAGCTTGAGGTCATGGCCATCGGGGTAAGGCATGCCCAAAAAGCCTGGCTGAAGAAAGACAATGTCGTTAACACGTGGCCGTTGGATCGGCTGCGTGCGTTTATCAAAAAGTAGGAGGTGTCCCGCGTGATTGCAGAACGCGCTTTAAGAACACTGGAATTTTACAAAATCCGCAGCGAAGTGGCGCGGTATTGCACGTCTTCACTCGGCAAAGCACATGTCGACGCATTATTGCCGTCGATTGAAATAAATGAAGTAAACCGCCTGCTGGAAGAAATGGATGAAGGGGCGGCAATCATCCGCACCAAAGGCAATGTGCCGATGGGTGGGATTTTTGATATCCGCATGCACGCGAAACGCGCACAAATCGGCGGTTCATTGAGCCCAATGGAATTGATGGAAGTATCGTCGACCATCCGTGCCAGCCGGATCTTGCGCCAATTCTTCGAAAGCATTCGGGAAGAAGGTGCTATCTCGATTCCGCATTTCCTTGCGAAAAAAGAGGCGATGCCGATTTTGACGCAATTGGAACACGATATTAATATGTGCATCGATGACAATGGCGGGGTGCTCGACAGCGCTAGCCCCGGCCTTCGGACCATACGCCAGCAATTGCGCGCTCAGGAAAGCCGGGTCCGTGAACGACTGGAAAGCCTGGTGCGCGGCAAAAACGCAGCGAAAATGCTGTCGGATACAATTGTCACAATTCGCAACGACCGCTTCGTCATCCCGGTCAAACAAGAATACCGCAGCCATTACGGCGGCATTGTCCATGACCAGTCGTCATCGGGCCAGACTTTGTTCATCGAACCGGATGCGGTCGTGCAAGCGAATAATGAAGTGCGGCGTTTGAAAATGAAGGAAAAAGAAGAAATTGACCGTATTCTCCAGATGCTTTCTTCACAAGTACAGGAAGTCGCTCATGAGTTGTTTGGGCTGGTCGAAGTGCTCGGTGAATTGGACCTCGTTTTCGCAAAAGCGAAATACGGAGCGGCCCATAAATGCACGAAGCCTGAGATGAACACGGAAGGCTATATCAAATTGAAAAAAGCGCGGCATCCATTGATTCCAGCTGATGAAGTGGTGGCAAACGATATCGAATTCGGACGCGACATCACGGCAATCGTCATTACCGGACCGAACACGGGCGGTAAAACGGTAACGCTGAAAACCGTTGGGCTGTTTACGCTGATGGCGCAAGCGGGCATTCCTGTCCCGGCGTTGGACGGTTCAGAGCTTGCAGTATTCGATCAGGTATTTGCCGACATCGGCGATGAACAATCGATCGAGCAAAGCTTGAGTACATTTTCATCTCATATGGTTAACATCGTCGACATCCTGTCGAAGTTCGACAGTAATTCATTGGTCATCTTTGATGAACTCGGTGCCGGCACGGATCCGCAGGAAGGGGCTGCGCTTGCAATATCGTTGCTCGATGAAGTCCATGGCCGAGGAGCGCGTGTCATTGCGACAACCCATTACCCGGAATTGAAGGCTTATGGCTATAACCGGCCAGGCGTTGCGAACGCCAGCGTTGAATTCGATGTGGAAACATTAAGCCCGACTTACCGCTTATTGATTGGCGTCCCTGGGCGCAGCAACGCGTTTGAAATTTCGAAGCGCCTCGGTTTGCCAGAGCACATTATCAGCCACGCCAAGAGCTTTACTGGCACTGACCGCAGGGAAGTCGATTCGATGATTGCTTCACTTGAAAAGAGCCGCAGAGATTCTGAACAGGACGCTGAACGATCGGCTGAATTACTTGCCGAAGCGGAACATTTGAAAAAAGACCTCGAGCAGCAATTGAAGGATTACGAGAACCAGAAAGAGAAACTTGAAGATAAAGCAAAAGAAAAAGCGCGCAAAATCGTGGAAGAAGCGACGCGCGAAGCTGAAACGGTCATGTCCGAACTGCGCAAGATGCAGATGAACCAATCGTCTGGCGTCAAAGAACATCAATTGATCGAAGCGAAAAAACGCCTTGAGGCGGCCATGCCAGAGAATCGTGTGCTGAAAAAAGCCGCGAAAGCGAACCAGCAACATGTTCTGAAAGTGAATGATGAAGTGAAAGTCATTTCATTTGGCCAGAAAGGCACGTTGGTGGAAAAAGTGTCGGACAAAGAATGGATTGTCCAGATCGGCATCCTAAAAATGAAGCTCGCGGAATCCGATCTGTCTTATACGAAACCTGAAAAACAGAAAGAGACGCGGACGATGGCGACGCTGCAAAACCGCGACAGCCACGTCAAGCTCGAACTCGACTTGCGCGGCGAACGCTACGAAGATGCCTTGATGCAGGTTGAAAAGTACATTGATGATGCGTTATTATCGAATTATCATCAAGTGTCAATCATCCATGGAAAAGGGACAGGTGCATTGCGGCAAGGAGTCCAGCAATACTTGAAAAAACATCCGAGGATCAAAGGTTATCGTTTCGGTGAAGCGGGCGAAGGCGGATCGGGTGTCACGATTGCTGAGTTGAAGTAAGTTATATAGGGGAGAAATGAGAATGTCGGAAACTGGTTTTTGGACCCATCCGCTCGTTGAAACAGCTGGATATTTCAGTGTAGTCGTGCTATGCTTGATCGTTTCAATGGTACTTTTTGAAATCGTCACGAAATACAAGAACTGGGAAGAAATTAAAAAAGGGAATGTTGCGGTTGCTATGGCGACAGGCGGCAAAATCTTCGGAGTGACGAATATTTTCCGTTTTTCAATCGAACAGCATAATTCCTTAGCAGAAATGATCGGCTGGGGCTTATACGGTTTTGTGCTGTTGATATTCGCTTATCTATTGTTTGAATTCCTGACCCCCCGATTTAAAGTGGACGAAGAAATAGAAAATGATAACCGTTCCGTCGGCTTTATCTCCTTGACGATTTCTGTCGGGCTGTCATTTGTCATCGGAGCAAGTATTTCATAGGAGTTGTAAACGATGGAAAACCTCATCAAAATACTGTTCGTGTTTTGCGTGCTGTTTGTAATAGTGGGAGTCATCTTCCTTTTTGTTTTTTAAATAAGCTGGCTGCCCGGAAAGTCGTTCTGACTTTTCTGGGCAGTTTTTGTTTTTTATGGAGCTTTTCAGAGATAAAAGGGCACTTTCGCTTTTCTTGATGTCCAGCTGCAGTGCCCAGCCCCTCGAGTCGCTTCAGAGGGTCCTGCAATGGCAAAGGGCGCCATTACCGGCCATGCTTCCAGCGCTTATCGGGCCTATACGAGCACTTTCGCTTTTCTTGTTGAAAGCCATTTCAATGTCGATTATAATAAAAGTAGGAATATTTTCACTATTCTTTATTTTAAAAGGAGGAAAAAAGAATGACAGAGAAACCGTGGCTCGCTCATTATCCGCCAGAAATTCCTCACACGCTTCAATATCCGAGTATGCCGGTTCAGGAGTATTTAACTCAGGCCCACGAGCAGTTTCCGGAGAAAGTCGCCATCCATTTCCTAGGGAAAGATGTGACGTACAACGAGCTGTTTGATTCGGCGATGAAATTTGCGAGTTATTTGCAGAAGCTCGGGATCCAAAAAGGGGACCGCGTTGCGATCATGCTGCCAAACAGCCCGCAGGCAGTCATCAGTTTCTACGGCATCTTGTATGCAGGCGGTGTTGTAGTCATGACGAACCCGCTTTATACGGAACGTGAAATTGCGTACCAAATGAACGATGCTGGAGCACGTTTGATCGTAACGTTGGATCTTTTGTACCCGCGCGTTGCTAAAGTGCTGAAAGAGACGAAACTGGAAAATGTTGTGGTCACGGCGATTAAAGACTATCTGCCATTCCCGAAAAACATCATTTATCCGTTCATTCAAAAACGCCAGACCGGCCTCAGCGTGAAAGTCGAACATCGCGGCATCAACCATAAATTCCTGGAGATCATGAAAATTGCCTTGGCCGATGTTAAAAAGCCGGAATTCGATTTCGAACACGATTTGGCATTGCTGCAATACACTGGCGGCACGACTGGATCACCGAAAGGTGTCATGCTGACGCATAAGAACCTGATATCCAATGCGACAATGTGCGATGCCTGGCTTTATAAATCCAAAAAAGGCGAAGAGACGATCTTAGGCATTATCCCGTTATTCCACGTCTACGGCTTGACGACGGTTCTTATTCTTTCTGTTATGCAGGGCAATCGGATGGTGCTGCTTCCGAAATTCGATCCTGAAACGACTTTGAAGACCATCAATAAACAAAAGCCGACATTATTCCCGGGTGCACCGACCTTGTACATTGGATTGATGAACCATCCGGACATCGCGAAATACGATTTGTCTTCCATCGAAGCATGTTTAAGCGGATCCGCTCCGTTGCCAGCAGAAGTGCAGGAGAAGTTTGAGAAAATCACAGGCGGCAAATTGGTAGAAGGCTACGGCTTGACCGAAACATCACCAGTCAGCCACTCGAACCTCGTCTGGGGCGAACGCACAAAAGGATCGATCGGTTATCCTTATCCGGATACCGACAGCAAGATCTTCTTGCCGGGCACGACGGAAGAAGTACCGCATGGTGAAATCGGCGAAATCGCAATCAAAGGCCCACAAGTGATGCAAGGCTATTGGAACCGCCCAGATGACACCGCCGCTACAATAGTCGACGGATGGCTGCTGACTGGAGATCTCGGCTACATGGATGAAGAAGGTCATTTCTTCATTGTCGACCGCAAGAAAGACATGATCATCGCCGGTGGATTCAATATCTATCCACGCGAGATAGAAGAAGTGCTATATGAGCATAAAGCAGTACAAGAATGTGTCGTAGCTGGAATTCCGGATCCGTACCGCGGAGAAACAGTAAAAGCTTACATTGTTTTGAAAGAAGGGTATACTGTAACAGAAGAAGAATTCGATAAGTATTGCCGCGAACACTTGGCGTCATTCAAAGTGCCGCGCATTTACGAGTTCCGCAAAGAATTGCCGAAGACGGCAGTAGGGAAAATCCTGCGGCGGTCGCTGGTCGACGAAGAGCGCGCAAAACAGAGCGAAGCGATTCCTTCTTAAGCGATAGAGCGCATTAAAGCTTGACACAATATTCCTTAAACTATAATATGAAAATATGAATGAACCGCCATTCATATTTTCATATTTTTTTGGGTGGTGATGAATTGGTAAAGAAGGATAAACCGAAATACAAGCAAATCATCGATGCGGCCGTAATCGTAATTGCTGAAAATGGCTACCATCAAGCGCAGGTGTCGAAAATCGCAAAACAGGCAGGCGTCGCAGATGGCACCATTTACTTATATTTCAAGAACAAAGAGGACATCCTGATATCGGTCTTTCAGGAAAAGATGGGGCTGTTCGTCAGCAAGCTGGGAGATATCCTCGAACAGGAAGTGTCCGCTTCGGACAAGCTGCAGTTGATGATCCAAAGCCATTTCGATTTGCTTGCGAATGATCTGCACCTTGCCATCGTCACCCAACTGGAGCTCCGGCAATCGAACCATGAGCTCCGTATAAAAATAAATGGCGTGTTGAGGGAGTATTTATTATTAATGGACAAAATCCTGATCAATGGGATGGAGACCGGGGAATTTGATAAAGATATGGATATCCGTTTAGCAAGGCAAATGGTTTTTGGTACAATGGATGAGACCATCACCACCTGGGTGATGAATGAACACAAATACGATTTGGTCAGTTTGGCGCCAAAAGTTCATCGGCTATTGATGAAGGGTATGCGTGCATAAGAGAGGGGCTTATCGAATGGAATTTATCAGTTGGAAAAAAGAGGACGGCGTTGCAATTGCGACCATCAACCGTCCGCCAGCGAACGCGTTATCGCGTTCACTTATCCTCGAAGTCGGCAACTTGCTTGATGAGGTAGCGGAGGACGAAGAAGTCCGCGCAATCGTCCTTCACGGAGAAGGCAGATTCTTTTCAGCCGGGGCAGACATCAAGGAATTCACTGAAGTAAGTTCAGGCGAAGAATTCTCGAAGCTTTCAGCGAGCGGACAAGCAGTTTTTGAAAGGCTGGAAACGTTCCATAAGCCAGTACTGGCAGCTATTCATGGAGCGGCTCTGGGCGGAGGCCTGGAACTGGCGATGAGTTGCCATATGCGATTTGTCACTGAAAATGCTAAACTGGGATTACCGGAGTTACAGCTAGGGCTGATTCCCGGTTTTGCAGGCACACAGCGGCTTCCGAGATATGTCGGCGTAGCGAAAGCGGCCGAAATGCTATTGACGAGTGATCCAATTACAGGAACGGAAGCAGCTCAGCTTGGGCTGGCTAACCGCGCCTACCCTGAAGCAGACTTGCTTTCGGAAACGCTTACAATCGCGAAGAAAATTGCGAAAAAGAGCCCGGTTTCCGTGAAAGCGGCAATCGACATGCTCCAATACGCAAAACCTGCTTCTTATTATGAAGGGGTTAAAGCGGAAGCCGGATCATTCGGGACGGTATTTGTTTCGGAAGACGCTAAAGAAGGCATCCAGGCATTTCTGGAAAAAAGACAGGCACAATTCAAAGGGAAATAATACTTGGGAGGTTTACGTTCATGAACATTTATGTATTAGTAAAACGCACTTTTGACACAGAAGAAAAATTGGTGATTTCCAACGGCCAGATTCAGGAAGACGGCGCGGAATTCATTATCAATCCTTACGACGAGTACGCGATTGAAGAAGCGATCACAGTACGCGACGCGCACGGCGGCGAAGTGACTGTCATCACAATGGGTGGAGAAGAAGCCGAGAAGCAGCTTCGCACAGCGTTGGCGATGGGAGCGGACAAAGCCGTTCTGATCAACACGGAAGATGACGTAGAAGAAATGGACCAGTTTACTTCAGCATACATATTAGCTGAGTACCTGAAAGATAAAAGCCCGGACTTGATCCTTGCAGGTAACGTTGCAATCGATGGCGGTTCAGGCCAAGTCGGACCGCGCGTTGCTGACTTGCTAGGCATTAACTACGTGACGACAATCACAGACCTTAAAATCGACGGCACAACTGTAACAATCACAAGAGACATCGAAGGCGACGCGGAAGAGCTTGAAACGTCATTGCCATTGCTAGTAACTGCACAGCAAGGCTTGAACGAGCCCCGCTACCCGTCACTACCAGGAATCATGAAAGCGAAGAAAAAGCCGCTTGAAGAACTGGAATTGGATGACCTCGACATCGAAGAAGACGATGTTGAAGCAAAAACAGAAACAATCGAAATCTACTTGCCGCCTAAAAAAGCTGCAGGCCGCGTACTACAAGGCGACCTTTCAGCTCAAGTCACTGAACTAGTCGGCTTGTTGCGCAACGAAGCAAAAGTCATTTAATCCAATAAAATCGTTTAGATAAATCATTCCAAGCATTTTCACATCTACTTAGGGGGTATACGGACAATGGCAAAAAAAGTATTAGTATTGGCGGAAACGCGCGAAGGCGCTTTGCGCAACGTATCATTTGAAGCGATTGCCGCTGCGAAGCAAATGTCGGGCGGAGGAGAAGTGGTTGCGGTCTTATTGGGAGACGCAGTCAGCGAATTCGGACAAGAATTAGTGAACTTTGGTGCAGACCGTGTTGTAACGGTTGAACACCCGCATTTAAAGCATTATACATCTGACGGCTATGGCCAGGCATTCATGGCTGTTGTGGAGCAGGAAAACCCAGAAGCATTGGTTTTCGGACATACAGCAGTCGGTAAAGACTTGTCTCCAAAAATCGCTTCTAAGCTTCAAACAGGTTTGATCTCAGACGTCACGTCAATCGAAGGCGAAGGCGACGACGCAGTATTCGTCCGTCCGATCTATTCAGGCAAAGCGTTTGAAAAAGTGAAAAACAAAGAAGGCGTATCATTTATTACTGTCCGCCCGAACAACATCACACCACTTGCAAAAGAAGAGCGCACAGGCGACATCTCTTCATTATCAGTAGATATCACAAACTTGCGCACAATCATCAAAAACGTTGTCCGCAAATCGACTGAAGGCGTTGACTTGTCAGAAGCCAAAGTAATCATAGCAGGCGGACGCGGCGTCAAGAGTGCAGACGGTTTCGCACCGTTGCAAGAACTTGCCAACCTTTTAGGTGGCGCAGTCGGCGCATCCCGCGGAGCATGTGATGCGGACTATGTCGATTACTCCCTGCAAATTGGCCAAACAGGCAAAGTCGTAACACCTGACCTATACATTGCTGCCGGCATCTCAGGCGCAATCCAGCATTTAGCGGGAATGTCCAACTCGAAAGTCATCGTTGCCATCAACAAAGATCCAGAAGCAAACATTTTCAAAGTAGCGGATTACGGCATCGTCGGTGACTTGTTCGAAGTAATCCCAATGTTGACTGAAGAATTCAAAAAAGTAATGTAATAAAACAAGCCTGGCAGAAATGCCGGTTTAGAATTATAAGAAAGGGCTGTCGAGAAAATTTCGGCAGCCTCTTATTTTTGCTGCAATACACTTTCTTGTATTAAGACTAGCGCAGCAATGTAAAGACAGAAGAACGCTTTCCGATTCATTCTAGGGTAAAACTTAATACCGAATTATTTTTTAGTCGAAAACCTTGAAAGATATTCTGTCAGTATTTCAATGTTATTTCCCGATATGAAGCAAAAAGCGGAGACGCCTGCGGGATAGCGAGACAGCCGAGACCCTGCAGGGAGCGAAGCGACTGAGGAGGCTTGGCGCTCGCCCGCGGCAACCGTAGCTGTTTTGCGGAATATCGTATTAAAGAAGGATGCCGCTGCACATTTTGGTACTCAGAAAATATCCTCGTTTATTCCGATAAAATTAGGGTAATTAATCAATAGGCATATAAATAGCTAGACCATTTAGCGCATGATATAATCGTTTTAGATTTTGTTTATAACCCAAGGAGGAATTATTAATGGCTATCGTAAAAGGAACAGACCAAAACTTTTCACAAGAAATTTCTGAAGGCCTAGTACTAGTAGACTTCTGGGCTGCATGGTGCGGACCTTGTAAAATGATCGCTCCAGTACTTGAAGAATTGGATGCAGATATGAACGGCAAAGTGAAAATCGTGAAAGTGGACGTGGATGAAAACCAAGGCACTGCCAGCGAATATGGCATTATGTCAATTCCAACACTTCTTTTGATGAAAGACGGACAGCCAGTAGATAAAGTTGTCGGCTTCCGCCCTAAAGAAGCATTGGCTGAATTGGTTAACCAACACGCATAATTCTTAACCGGGTCCAGAAATGGCACCCGGTTTTTTAATAGGGTGAGAAAATGGCAAACACATTGATCCAGCATAAATTAGCAATCCTGCCTGATCAACCAGGCTGTTATTTGATGAAAGACCGGCAAAACACGGTCATTTACGTCGGCAAGGCAAAAGTGCTGAAAAACCGTGTGCGTTCGTATTTCACGGGCAGCCATGATGCGAAAACGCAGCGGCTCGTCGGTGAAATCGAGGATTTCGAATACATTGTCACGTCCTCAGACATCGAAGCATTGATCCTTGAATTGAATTTGATCAAAAAACACGATCCCAAATACAACATCATGCTCAAAGACGATAAATCCTATCCGTACTTGAAAATCACAGGCGAGCGCCATCCAAAGCTCATTACGACACGGCAAGTGAAAAAAGACAAAGGCAAGTATTTCGGACCTTATCCGAATGCATACGCAGCCAGCGAAACGAAAAAGTTGCTGGACCGGATTTATCCGCTGCGAAAATGTTATACAATGCCGGACCGAGCGTGCCTTTATTACCATATGGGGCAATGTTTGGCGCCTTGCATTAAACCGGTTGAAAAAGAGACGTACCAGGAAATGATCGACAACATTACGAAATTCCTGAACGGCGGCTTCCGCGAGGTCAAACAAGACCTGATCGAGAAGATGTCCGAAGCGGCTGAAAATCTGGAATTCGAACGGGCGAAAGAATACCGCGATCAGATTGCGCATATCGAAACCGTCATGGAAAAACAAAAAATGGCGATGAATGATTTTACCGACCGCGATATCTTCGGCTATGCCGTCGATAAGGGATGGATGTGCGTTCAGGTCTTTTTTGTGCGCCAAGGCAAGCTGATTGAACGTGACGTGTCGCTGTTTCCGTTATACCGCGATCCGCAGGAAGAATTCCTGACGTTCATTGGCCAGTTCTACGAGCAGCCGCATCATGTCAAACCGAATGAAGTGCTGTTGCCGGAAGGCGTCGACGCGGAATTGATCCGCGAATGGCTGAAGATCCGGGTGTTGGTACCACAGCGCGGCAAGAAAAAGGATTTATTGCAGCTCGCGAAAACAAACGCGGAAATCGCCATCAAAGAAAAATTCGGGCTGCTCGAACGACAGGAAGAGCGGACGATCGGAGCTTGCGAAGAATTAGGCACCGCAATGAACATTGCCACGCCGCTGCGCATCGAAGCTTTTGATAACTCGCATATCCAAGGGGCAGACGCAGTGTCGGCGATGATCACGTTCATCGATGGCAAACCGTCGAAAAAAGATTATCGCAAATACAAAACGCGCAATGCCTCGAAGCCCGATGATTACGCAGCGATGCGTGAAGTTATCCGCCGGCGCTATACGCGCGTCTTAAAAGACGGTCTGCCGCTGCCTGACTTGATCGTTATCGATGGAGGCAAGGGTCAGATCGAATCTGCCCGTGAAATCGTGGAGGATGAACTCGGGCTGTCTATTCCAATTGCCGGTCTCGCAAAAGATGCAAAGCACCAGACTTCGCATCTACTGTACGGGGATCCTGTTGAAGCAGTGCCGCTGAAACGCACGAGCGAAGCGTTCTACCTGCTGCAGCGCATCCAGGATGAAGTCCATAGATTCGTCATTACGTTTCACCGCCAGCTGCGCGGCAAAAACTCGATCCAGTCCGCATTGGACGATTTGGAAGGGGTCGGGCCGAAACGCAAACAGCAGTTATTGAAGCATTTCGGTTCTGTAAAGCGCATCAAAGAAGCAAGCAAGGAAGACTTGAAAGAAGCGGGCATGCCGGACAAGCTGGCGGATCAGATCCTGAAGCATTTTTCGCAGCAATCGTTGCCAGCTGAACAATAACGTGTTATCGTAAAAACATATATAGATCACTTGGAAAAGTGATGATAGAGGAGCGGGCGTCAAAAGTAGCCATTCGGAGATTTGCAGAATCTGTGAGGAATGGGGAAAGGGGCGGTCGCCGAAGTGTACGGATTCTTGCAAATCCGTGTGCTGGTCCGGCATTTAAGAAATGCCGGGCTGTCAGAGTCAATCTCTGGAGGGCTATCTCACATGGACGTTTTTTATTCGTGCATGACGAAAGAGGTAGTTTGCCGGCAATCCGGCGAGCTGCCTTTTTTATTGTCTAGCCGTGCTGCCGTTTCGGCCAGCTCGGCATTCATGTTGAGGGCCACTTACATTATGGGAGTGGATTGAATGGAAACTGTAGTCATGAAGTTTGGCGGAACATCCGTCGCAACACCAGAAAAAATCATCGGGGTCGCAAAACGTGCGATTCGTGAAAAAGAAAAAGGGCTGCGCGTCGTCATTGTCGTATCGGCGATGGGCAAGACCACGGACACGCTGCTGCAATTGGCGGGGGACATTTCGGCGGAGCCTCCGAAGCGGGAAATGGACATGCTGCTCGCGACCGGCGAGCAAGTGACGATTGCGCTGCTTGCGATGGCATTCAAGATGCTTGGCCACGAAGCATTGTCGTTCACAGGCTGGCAGGCCGGGATTGAAACGGAATCCGTGCCGCGCAACGCCCGCATCGAACAGATTCATACAGAGCGCATCGAACAGGCGCTGACCGATGGATACTTTTGTGTTGTTGCCGGATTCCAGGGCGTCGACAAAATCGGCAACATCACGACACTGGGCCGCGGAGGCTCAGATACGACGGCTGTCGCGCTTGCTGCTGCCTTGCATGCTGACAAATGCGAAATCTACACCGATGTCGACGGCGTTTACACATCCGATCCGCGCTTCGTGACGGGCGCGCGCAAGCTGGAGCAGATTTCCTACGATGAAATGCTTGAGCTGGCGAATCTGGGTGCCGGCGTCCTTCATCCTCGCGCAGTTGAATTTGCGAAAAACAACCATGTCCCTTTATCGGTCCGCGCAAGTTATTCGGATGAACCGGGAACAATCATACAAGAGGTGATCACTGTGGAAAAAAATCTGATTGTCAGAGGCGTGGCGTTCGAATCCGGAATCGCCCGCGTGACGGTTAATTATAAAAAAGCGTTCAATGGCTCGCTCGCGAATATTTTTACGACATTGGCGAAACACCATATTGATGTTGACATCATCGTCCAAAGCATTACTGACGAATTGCCGCCATCGGTGTCGTTTTCGATCAAAGAGGACAGCCTGGAGGAAACACGCCGAGTTTTGCTTGAGCGCCAGGAGGAAATTGGATTTCTGTCGGTGACATATGAAGTCGGCTTATCCAAAGTTTCCATCGTCGGCTCCGGCATGGTGTCCAATCCCGGTGTTGCTGCCCAAATGTTTGATATTCTTCGTATAGAAGGCATCCCTGTGAAAATGGTATCCACTTCGGAAATCAAGATCTCCGTTGTTGTACCGGAAATGGAAATGAAACTCTCCGCCAATGCACTTCATGATGCTTACGAATTATCCCGTTAATAAAAAGGCAAGTCCCGCAGTTAAGCGGAACTTGCCTTTTTAAATGCTTCTCAGCCGGCATCCGGGATGTCGTCAGAGAAAAATGCCAGCACTTGCTGGAGGTCATTCGTCTTGGCGCAGCTTACAAACTGCTGCAAAGGGACAGGAAGGTGGCTGATGATTTTTTTATTGGTCCAGCTGGAGAGGCAGCGGTTCAATTCGCTGAGCCAGGCCTTCTTTTCACCTTTGCTAATAATGGAGGAAGCCAACGAAACGCTGCGTCCAGTCGTGAATTCTTTTTTCAAGTATTTTGCAATCAGCAAATCTTGATGTGCTTGGTTTTTGATGTAGCGTTTGATGATCTGTACCGATTGATCCAGTGTACCGTAATAATCGGAAGGAGAGGCAGGCATGATCGAAGCATGTTCTTTATCGGAATGGTTGACGACGTAATAGCAAGGGTAGTCGGCAACGATGGAAATGATGTCAGCGAGAATATAGGCATGGACCATGAAAGGCTGATCCTCGGCAGTGCAGATGCCAACCGGAAAGCGGATTCCTTTTTTGAGGAGAAATTCCTTGCGGAACATTTTAGTCGGCCCTATGGCATCAAATACATCGGATTGGAGTGCGGTCGTTTTGGTTTGGTTGTGATGGAACATGGATTGGGCGACGCCGCGGCCATTGACGCCGATGAACTTTCCAAGAACGATATCGGAACCGTTGTCTACAGCCATCCGGTGCATGCGCTCGAGTGCTTCTTCCCCAAGGAAGTCGTCAGCATCGACAAAGAAAATGTATTCTCCTCGAGCTTCCGAAATGATTGTATTGCGCGGTGCGCCGGGTCCACCGGTATTGGTTTGGTGAATGGTTCGGATATTGGAATGCTGGATGGAATAGGAATCCAATACAGCGGCTGTAAGGTCTGTGGAACCGTCATTGACAACGATGATTTCAATCCCATCCTGTGGCATCGTCTGTTTCAGGATAGAATCAATGCAGCTGTGAATATGGCGTTCGCCATTGTAAACCGGAATGCCAATAGTAATTAAAATATTTGTCATTAAATATCCCCTTCGAAAAATGCTTATCCAGGATATGGATTAAAGTGTGAATTACCTGAACTATTCTGATTTCACACTACAATTAAATAACGGATTCCGGAAGAGCCGTTGTTCTTAGGCTAAAAGGAACAGCAGGAGAAAAAACCTGTACCTAAGATCTCAGGCAGTTTCAGACCTTATCGCGAAGGTCTGTTTTTAATGTGATGCGGATGCCTTTTTTCTTGCCCAGAGACTCGTCAAAAGCTTCTGTCATAAAACCGTCAATATTCTGTTTTTGCTGTGCCAAAAATCCGGCTTCAAGCTTGAAGCAGCGCTGCTCCAACCCAGGCACAGCAAGGTGGAAGGCGGTTTCGCCCTTGGATGACCGTTCAATTTTCAGCTCCCCAAAATGGGCTTGGCGGAAAAAGTCCGGTGCGTCGTCCATCGTCGCGAGCGGGAATTTGCGGGCCAGCGATTTGCCGGCCCAGTAAAGGATGTCCGCTTCGTGGCGCCCGAGAATATCAGGAATCACGTGATTCCGAAGAACTTCCTGGCCGAATTGGCCGTTAAAATCTGTGTCTGTGACAGTCATATTGAACCCACTTTCAGTATAATAAATTACAGGATGGAACTGCTGGAATAAGGCTAGTTGCCTTGACGCTCCTAATGGTGCGGAGTACAATAAATATGTCATATTATTGTATCATGATGATAATTGCAGTCAATGGATGCTTTCGTAACATATCGATTGCTCTTTTTGCTGCCCATTAACGCCTAAGGGAGGTAAAATTTTGGATAATCGAGAATTTTTAATGCGCAGGCTGCACTCACTATTGGGAATCATTCCAATCGGATTGTTCTTGACGCAGCACTTAATCGTCAACCATTTTGCGACACAAGGCGAGGAAGCGTTTAACACAGCTTCTCATTTCATGGCGAGCTTGCCGTTCGTAATCTTCTTGGAGATCTTCGTTATTTATTTGCCGTTGATGTACCATGCGTTCTACGGGTTATACATAGCGTTCACTTCGAGAAATAATGTGGGGCATTACAGCTACATGCGCAACACATTGTTCGTGGCACAGCGCTATACAGGGATTTTCCTGGTAATCTTCATCGCTTGGCACGTGTTTGAAACACGCTTCCAAGTCGCTATCGGCAATGCAGCTGAGGCAGATTTCAACATGATGGCAAACATCCTCGACAACCCAGCTATGGTGGTATTCTACATTTTGGGTGTTATGGCAGCGACGTTCCACTTGGCGAACGGCCTATGGTCATTCCTAGTTACTTGGGGAATCACGCAGTCTGAAAAGGCACAGAAATACTCAACGTACTTCACGTTGCTTGTATTTGTCGTCTTGTCTATTATCGGCATCAGAGCGCTACTCGCGTTCGTTTAATAAAATTTCGATTATTGGTGAACTAAAAGAGGAGTGAATACCATAATGGCGAAAGGCAAACTTACTATCGTAGGAGGCGGCCTTGCCGGCTTGATGGCTGCTATTAAAGCGGCAGAAGCAGGCTCACCCGTCGACCTATTCTCAATCGTTCCTGTAAAAAGATCTCACTCGGTTTGTGCGCAGGGCGGGATCAATGGAGCGGTAAATACAAAAGGTGAAGGGGATTCCCCTGACATTCACTTTGATGACACCGTTTACGGCGGCGATTTCCTGGCTAACCAAAAACCGGTTAAAGCGATGACAGATGCTGCACCGGAAATCATCCGTTTGCTTGACCGCATGGGCGTCATGTTTAACCGTACGCCTGAAGGCCTTTTGGACTTCCGCCGTTTCGGCGGCACGATGTACCACAGAACAGCTTTCGCAGGTGCAACAACTGGCCAGCAATTGCTTTACGCTTTGGACGAGCAAGTTCGGCGCTTTGAAGTAGCTGGGCTTGTAACGAAATACGAAGGATGGGAATTCCTTGGCCTAGTCCTTGATGATGCAGGCGTCAGCAAAGGGATTACAGCCCAAAACATGTCGACAATGGAAATTCGTGCGTTCCGCGCGGATGCCGTTATCATGGCAACTGGCGGACCTGGAATCATCTTCGGTAAATCGACGAACTCTGTTATCAACACAGGATCAGCTGCTTCAATCGTTTATCAGCAAGGAGCTTATTATGCGAACGGCGAATTTATCCAAATTCACCCGACGGCAATCCCAGGCGACGATAAACTGCGCTTGATGTCAGAATCAGCGCGTGGAGAAGGCGGCCGTATCTGGACTTATAAAGATGGCAAGCCTTGGTACTTCCTGGAAGAAAAATATCCGGCATACGGAAACCTGGTACCGCGTGATATCGCGACGCGGGAAATCTTCGATGTCTGCGTTAACCAGAAACTTGGGATCAATGGCGAAAACATGGTCTACTTGGATCTTTCCCATAAAGACCCGCATGAATTGGATGTTAAGCTTGGCGGAATCATTGAAATTTACGAGAAATTCACTGGTGACGATCCACGCAAAGTACCGATGAAGATCTTCCCGGCAGTTCATTATTCAATGGGCGGCCTGTGGGTTGACGACCATCAAATGACAAGCATCCCTGGCGTTCTTGCGGCAGGCGAATGCGATTACTCCCAGCACGGTGCAAACCGTTTGGGCGCAAACTCTCTATTGTCCGCTATCTATGGCGGAATGGTAGCAGGGCCATATGCAATCCAGTACATGAAAGGCTTGGACGTTTTGGCTGAAGACCTTCCATCGGATATCTTCGACAGAGCCCAAGTGGAAGAGCAGCGCAAATGGGAAGAAATTCTTGCGTTGAACGGTACGGAAAATGCATATGTCCTGCATAAAGAGCTTGGCGAGTGGATGACGGACAACGTAACAGTTGTACGCTACAATGACCGCCTGCAAAAAACGGATGAAAAAATCCAGGAATTGCTGGAGCGTTTCAATCACATCAACATCACTGATACTCAACTTTGGAGCAACCAGGGCGCAATGTTCACGCGTCAGTTGAAAAATATGCTGCATTTAGCACGAGCTATCACTATCGGAGCGCTTATGCGCAACGAAAGCCGCGGCGCCCATTACAAACCGGACTTCCCGGAGCGTAATGATGAGGAATTCTTGAAAACGACAATGGCGAAATTCAATGGCTACGATGCGCCGATCTTCCATTACGAAGAAGTTGACTTTTCATTGATTCCGCCGCGTAAACGTGACTATTCAGCGAAAGCATAGCACTTAGAAAGGAGCTAATTTACCATGGGTGAAGCAGCAAAAACGGTTATATTTGAAGTCGAACGCAGAAACTCTACGGATGAAAATTCGTATTGGGAGAAGTTCGAATTAGCATATCGTCCAAACATGAATGTCATCTCGGCATTGATGGAAATCCGACGCAACCCTGTCAACATGGAAGGGAAAACAACAACCCCGGTAACATGGGACATGAACTGTCTTGAGGAAGTTTGTGGAGCTTGTTCTATGGTCATCAATGGCAAAGCTCGCCAATCTTGTACGGCGCTTGTCGACCAATTGGAACAGCCGATTCGCCTTCAGCCTATGAAAACATTCCCTGTAGTCCGCGACTTGATCGTCGACCGCAGCCGTATGTTCGACTCGCTGAAAAAAGTTAAAGCATGGGTGCCAATCGATGGCACGCATGATTTGGGCGAAGGCCCGCGGATGCCTGAGCGGAAACGCCAATGGGCATACGAATTATCAAAATGCATGACTTGCGGCGTATGCTTAGAAGCATGCCCGAACGTCAACGATAAATCCGACTTCATCGGACCGGCGCCACTTTCACAAGTGCGTCTTATGAATGCCCATCCGACAGGTGCCATGAACCGTGATGAGCGTTTAAACTCAATCATGGGTGAAGGCGGTCTTGGCGGATGCGGTAACTCTCAAAACTGTGTTGAATCTTGCCCTAAAGGAATTCCTTTGACAGCTTCAATCGCAGCATTGAACCGCGATACAACGGTTCAAATGTTCCGCAACTTCTTCGGAAGCGATAATAATGTTTGATTGAAATGAAAAGCGGAAACGGCCGTTTAGGTTCGAAAGGCATAAGGCAGACCAGCGAAGTGGCGTTCTTTGCCGCACAGTTGGGTTGGCTTATGACCCAAGAACCTGGCCGTTGGAGCTAGACATTGAAAAAGATAGACCCTGCTTATGCGGGGTTTTTTTCTATCTATTTTTAGCTGCATGTCCCCAATAGACCATTATTTGCTATACTAAGAAAACAAAGTGCAATGGAGGACTTGAAATGAAAGCGAATTACATAGTAGATCGAGAAAACTGGCAAAATGGATTCGACTTTTCTGTGCCGGTGCAAGTCCGATTTTCGGAAACCGATATGTTCGGGCACGTCAATAATACGGTACCCATCACGTATTTCGAATTCGCTCGCATCGAATATTTGAAAAGCCTCGGTCTTATGCAAAACTGGCTGGCTAAAGGCGATGGATTGATGCCGGTAGTGGCGGATATGCAAGTAGATTACGTGCAGCAGGTCTTTTTCGATGAAACATTGGCGGTCCATGTAAAAGCAGAGAAAGTTGGCAATTCTTCGGTCGATATCCATTATTGGGTGACCAATGAAGCGGGACAGTCTTGTTTCACGGGACGCGGCATCATGGTCCAGATCTCAAAAGATACGGGCAAAGGCCATCCATGGACCCAAGAGGAAAAGCAATTATTTACAGCAAAAAGGTTAATATCAACAAAAAAATAAGCGGATTCTTGCCATATCCATAAAAAACCTTCACTATAGAGAGAAGGATACTTAGCCAAGGAGTGTTGAATTCTATGAATGAAAATGCCAAACAAAATCTCCATGACCCGGAACGGGTAGCGTTTATGGAAAAAGAACTTCGTTACATTTCGGGCATCATTAAGCAAAAAGGCCGCGAAATCTTGAATTCCTATACCATTACACCGCCGCAGTTTATTGCTTTGCAATGGCTTTTTGAGCACGGGGATATGACAATCGGAGATCTTTCCAACAAGATGTACCTGGCGTTCAGCACAACAACTGACTTAGTGGACCGCATGGAAAAGAATGAACTTGTGGTGCGCATCCGCGAAGAGCAGGACCGTCGTGTTGTCCGCATCAAGCTTTTAAAAGAGGGCGAACGGATCATTGAAGAAGTGATTAAAAAGCGCCAGGATTACTTGGAAAATGTGCTGGCCAATTTCAGCGAAGAAGAAGCAGGGCAATTTTCAATGCTTCTTGAGAAGCTCCATACAAACATGAAATAGGATAGTGGTGATTTGAACATGAATGCGCCCATAGGTGTTATCGATTCCGGGGTAGGCGGACTGACCGTAGCCAAGGAAATAATGAAATTATTGCCGAATGAACAGATTTTCTATATAGGCGACAATGCGCGCTGCCCATACGGACCCCGCTCACTGCAAGAAGTGAAGAAGTTTACATGGCAGATGGCACAGGCGCTGATGAAGAAAAAAATCAAGATGCTGGTGATTGCGTGCAATACAGCAACTGCTGCAGCGTTAGACTCCCTCCAGAAAAAACTGCCGATTCCCGTAATCGGCGTCATTTTTCCAGGAGCCCGCGCAGCCATCAAATCTTCTCCGGGGAAGAATATTGCGGTCCTCGGCACGCTTGGGACTGTCCAGAGCGGAGCTTACGAAAAAGCTGTGAAGTCGCTCGTTTCTTCGTCGAATGTTGTTCAATTAGCGTGCCCGAGATTTGTTCCGCTCGTGGAAAGTGATGAGTACGAAGGGGAATTTGCCCGCAAAATGGTGAAAGAAACATTGTCCCAGCTCGAAGGGGAAATTTTTGACACAGCTATTTTGGGCTGCACCCATTACCCGTTGCTGCAAGACTTTATCGAAGGCGTGTTCGGCAGTGGGGTGAAAGTGTTGTCATCCGCTGAGGAGACAGCGAAAGACGTTGAGCGCCACTTGCGCTTCAAAGGCGAGCTTTCAAATCGCACCAAGCCGCCAGTTCACCATTTCTATACGTCCGGATCGATTCCCATCTTCCGGTCAATTATCCGGAAATGGCTTGGCATTGAAGAACCATTCGTCCATTCCATACGTTTTCCCAAAACCTGACGGCTTACGCCGCCAGGTTTTTTTGGTCGAGCTTCTGCAAATATGGTAATCTAATGATGTAGAGTTGAGGAGGAAATTTAAATGAATAGAATTGATGGCAGACATACGGGCGAATTGCGACCGGTGCAGATGGATACAGAGTATTTGATACATCCAGAAGGGTCGGTCCTGATTACAGTTGGACAGACGAAAGTGATTTGTACGGCAACGATTGAGGAGAAGGTCCCACCGTTTTTAAGAGGCCAAGGCAAGGGCTGGGTCACTGCCGAATATTCGATGCTGCCACGTGCGACCAATTCACGCAATCGCCGTGAATCGTCGCAAGGCAAAGTGGGTGGACGTACGATGGAGATTCAGCGCTTGATCGGCCGTGCACTCCGCGCTGTAGTTGATTTGGAAAAGCTGGGAGAACGCACGCTTTGGATTGATTGTGATGTCATCCAGGCTGACGGCGGAACGCGTACGGCTTCCATTACTGGCGCTTTCGTTGCTATGACGATGGCGATCGGGGAATTGGACTTGCCGGCTTTCCCGGTAACAGACTTCCTGGCGGCGACAAGCGTAGGCATCGATGATGAAATTGGTGCCATCCTGGATTTGAACTATGTCGAGGATTCTACGGCAGAAGTGGATATGAACCTGGTTATGACAGGGGCGGGCCATTTCGTCGAATTGCAGGGCACCGGGGAAGAGTCGACATTCACCCGCGCACAACTCAACGAATTGCTGGACCTTGGCGAAGCAGGCATTAGACAGTTGATTGAAATGCAAAAACAGGCACTCGGGAGTATTGCTCTCCGGGTCGGGGAAGAGGTGAATTCTAACCTATGAAACAAGTGATCATTGCAACACAAAACTTGGGCAAGGCAAAGGATTTTGAAGCACTGTTCCGTCCATATGGCTATGAAGTTTTGACATTGCGCGACATCGCAGAAGAAATTGACGTCGAAGAAACAGGCACCACTTTTGAAGAAAATGCCATCCTAAAAGCGGAAACCGTTGCGAAACTCCTCAACACAGCCGTAATCGCAGACGACAGCGGACTGGAAATTGATGCATTGAACGGCG
Source organism: Planococcus sp. TJ-302 (assembly GCF_058268455.1). Classification (NCBI taxonomy): domain Bacteria; kingdom Bacillati; phylum Bacillota; class Bacilli; order Caryophanales; family Caryophanaceae; genus Planococcus; species Planococcus sp. TJ-302. The sequence continues at coordinate 174,821 of NZ_JBZDOI010000001.1, forward strand.
AACCTGGCGTTTATTCAGCGCGCTATGCTGGCGGCGAAAGAAGCGACAGCGCCAATATCGACAAAGTGCTCGAGAAAATGAAAGGCATTCCGGAAGAAAAACGCCATGCGCGTTTCAGGTGCGTTCTTGCAATTGCGGTTCCCGGCAAAGAAACGAAGACATTCTCGGGTTCTTGCGAAGGCTATATTATTGAAGAACGCTTTGGCGAAAATGGTTTCGGCTATGACCCGATCTTCTGGGTACCATCTGAGGGACGGACATTGGCTGAGCTGCAGCCACAGGAAAAAGCGGCCATTTCGCATCGCGGCAATGCCATGAGAGAAATGCAACTGTCGTTGTCAAAGTTGCTCAACGGCTTTAAAGAATAGCAGAAAATCAATTTAATGTTTTTGCAAAATAGCATTGACTTTTTATGAAATCATTTCTATAATTAAAATTGTCTTTCGTTGGAGAATCTATTCCAAAAGAAAGCCATGTCCCAGTAGCTCAGCTGGATAGAGCAACGCCCTTCTAAGGCGTCGGTCGGGAGTTCGAATCTCTCCTGGGACGTTATAGAAATGACTACATAATAATATGGCAAACCCCTTTGATCCATTTTGGATCGGAGGGGTTTTCCTATTGCTGAAAAAATAATTTTAAGGGTGCGGAATATTCAGAATAATAATGTTAGAATAAAAGTAAATTTAACTTCTGGAAAAGGAGGTCGAACCGCAAACATCTAATCTTTGCAGGAGCGGTAAAGAGCTTTCGCATAAAATGGCGAAAATGTGAAAAAGATTGAAAATAAACGCTCCTGAAACATGAACCTGAGTTCATGTTTTGCGCGCGAGCGTGTTATTCTAAGTACTAGAGGTGACGAAATGCCGAACGATAATTTGGTCGGAGATTTTCCGACATTTCCGAAACAACAACGATCAAAGCTAAAAAGGGAGGCATTGATCGAAAGTGCCAAATCCCTCTTTATCGAAAAGGGCTACGAACACACTACGGCAAAAGAGATTGCTGCGAGAGCCCATGTTGCCACCGGCACATTTTACCGATATTTCTCAGACAAGCGGCAATTATTGATGTCGCTCATCGAAAATCAGCTGGAAGACATCATGCCGCTTGATCTCGAATGGAAAAGCGGCGATCCCGAAAAGCTATTGGCTGGGCGCCTTGAAATGCATTACCACAAAATGAACGAATCGAATTTAAGAAAACTGATGCCGGAGCTGATGATTCGCGATGCCGAACTGGCAGCCGTAGTCAAAGACGCAAAAGCACATATGCATAAAAAAGTGCTGCAGCATCTTCAAAAGCTTCAGCGAAAAGGGCTCATGTGGCCGGATATCGATATCGGAACATTGACATGGTGCCTGCAGTCGCTGCTCGAAAAATTACAGGTCCGCAACAGCGAAGGCTTGGATGTGGATTATCAGCAGTTTGCGAAAGTGTTCTGCCGCACGCTGTTCCCCCCGGATATCATCAAACAGATGAAGGAAGGCACATTAAACGAAAGGAATGTGACATGATGAAAGCGAAATTATTTACCGCGACGAGCAACACCTCCTGCCGGAAAGCGATTGCATGGCTCAACGAATACAACATCCCTTACACTGAAAAAAACATCTCGGTCACACCGATTACCGTTGAAGAAATTCAGGAGATTTTGTCGCTGACGGATGAAGGCACAGAGGAAATCATTTCGAAAAAAGCCTACGCCATCAAAAAACTGAAAGTCGACCTTGATACCTTGTCTATGCCGGAGCTGTATGAAGTCATTCAAGGAAACCCGGGCATTTTGCGTCTGCCGATCCTCCATGACGGCAAAAAATTGCAAGTCGGATACAACGACGACGAAATCCGACAGTTCTTGCCGCGTTGGTTCCGTATCAGCCAATTCCAGAAGCTAAAAGCGATTCCCCATTGAGGTGGAACTTGCGAATAAATGTGATCAGAAGACCAACGTTTGGTTTTCTCGCAAAAACCCGTTATGGTATTATAAATAGTACAAATGGGGTGTTAGTATGCGGAAAAAGTACAGGGAGCTGAAACGGAAAGGCAATGTCATTGTTTTTCCAAACACGGTGCAAGTGCTGTTGACAGAAGGCATGAACCTGTTGAAAGACGAAAAATATGTCAGTGCACGCGATAAGCTGTACCAAGTGCTTTCTTACGAGCCTGAACATCCGGGAGCGCTCGGTGCATATGCTTATTGCTTATTTGAACTTGGCGAATACGAAGAAGCGCTTGAAGTATGCAGGGAGCTCTTGAAAGTAGGGCCTGTGCATTATCTGGAAACAATGGAATTATACATAAGCATTCTGATGCAAGTCCGGGAGTTCGCCGAAGCGGAGCGAATGATTGAAGCGCTGATTGAGGAAAAGGTACTTCCGGAAGAACGGCTGGAGCAATTCCAGCAATTGCGCGAGCTGAACGAACGCATCGCATCGAACTCCGCACCAGTTAAAATCGATCCGATTCTTTACACAACAGCGAATTTTGTTGCGCTGCCGCCTGCTGAGCAGGAGCAGCGCGTACTCGAACTGCCCACTGGCTCGTTAGAAGTGATGAAAGGCAGCATGGTTGAACTGGTCCAGCATCCGGAAACGGACTCGCTGGCGAAAACATACATATTATTCAAACTGCATCAGGAAAAAATAGACGCTGAGGTCCGGCTTAACAAATTCGGCTTTGAAGGAACATATTCAATTCGACAATTGCCCGATCCCGCAAATGACAGCAAGCTTGTTGCGGTCAAAACGATTCTGCAAGACGCCATGCAAAAAGATCCGACACGTCTAGACATGGCGCTCGAGCTGTTTGATCGGCATGTTTTTTTGTTTTATCCGTTCATGTGGGAAGCGTTCAGCGCGGAACAAGTGGCGTTCGCATACAAGGGATATTTGGATAAGTTGTTTTCGGAAGAATCCAAGGAATCCGTGGAGCCTGAGCTCTTAACGCTCATTTTTCACGCGGAACAATGGTTTGAGCTGCGCAACGGGTAGAAATAGTTGAACATGGCGCTAGGTGTGATATAATATGGAAGTTGTCAAAAATCGTATAAAACGTAATATGACTTTGTAGAAAATGTTTGGAGGGCTTATAAAATGTCAGCAAAATGGGAAAAACAAGAAGGTAACACAGGAACTCTTACAATTGAAGTGCCTGCGGAGCAAGTAAACGCAGGATTAGACAAAGCATTCAAGAAAGTCGTTAAGGAAATTAACGTACCAGGTTTCCGTAAAGGGAAAATGCCACGCCAAATGTTCGAACAGCGTTTCGGCACAGAATCACTTTACCAGGACGCATTGGATTTCATCTTGCCGGACGCTTACGCAAACGCAGTGGAAGAAGCAGGCATTAACCCTGTAGACCGTCCAGAAATCGACATCGAAACAATGGAGAAAAACAAACCTCTAGTATTTACAGCTAAAGTGACGGTTAAACCGGAAGTTCAGCTTGGCGAATACAAAGGCCTTGAAGTTTCCCAACAGGATGCTGAAGTGACTGACGAAGAAATCGAAAACCAATTGAAAGAAAACCAAGAGCGTTTCGCTGAACTTGCTGTCAAAGAAGACGAAGCAATCGTTGAAGGCGATACTGCTGTTATCAACTTTGAAGGATTTGTTGATGGAGAAGCATTCGAAGGCGGCCAAGGAGATGACTATTCTCTTGAAATCGGTTCGAATTCATTTATCCCAGGCTTCGAATCACAATTGATCGGCGCTAAAACAGGGGAAGAAAAAGAAGTTGAGGTTACTTTCCCTGACGAATACCACGCTGCTGAACTTGCAGGAAAAGCTGCAACTTTCAAAGTGAAGATCAACGAAGTGAAATTTAAAGAACTTCCAGAGCTTAATGACGAGTTCGCAAAAGAAATCGATCCTGAAGTTGAAGGATTGGATGCTCTTCGCACAAAAATGAAAGAAACATTAGCGACTGAGAAAAAAGCTAACGCTGACGCTCAACTTCGCGACGAACTAGTTCAAAAAGCGGCTGAAAACGCAACAATCGACATCCCGCAAGCGATGGTCGATTCAGAAACTGACCGCATGATGAGCGATTTCGAACAACGCTTGACACAGCAAGGCATGAACCTTGAACTTTACTTCCAGTTCTCTGGACAGGACGAGGCTGCACTTCGCGAACAAATGAAAACCGACGCAGAAACACGCGTACGCGTCTCATTGGTTCTTGAAGCGATTGCTGCTGCAGAAAACATGGAAGTGTCTTCTGACGACATCAATGCTGAACTTGAGAAGATGTCTTCCCAGTTCAACATGGACACTGAAAAAATCAAAACTGCACTTGGCGGCACTGAGATGCTTGAAAACGACATCCGCATGCAGAATACTGTTGAATTCCTAGTGGAAAACGCTAAAATCACAACAGATGTTGCAGACGCTCCAAGCGCTGAATAATTAACACATAAGCAAGGCTTAAAACAAGGCGCGGCAATCGCGCCTTGTTTTACTCTACATAGAACAACGCAAATGCCGTACTACATAAGAGCTTACTTTTTGTAGGAATTCTAATTAGTTGCTACAATGAGCATAATCTTGTAAGATAATGGCTTGAATAGGGGTGGATACATTGTTCAAATTCAATGACGAAAAAGATCATTTAAAATGTTCTTTCTGCGGAAAACCGCAAGAACAGGTCCGTAAACTGGTCGCAGGACCAGGTGTATATATTTGCGACGAATGTATCGAGCTTTGTACGGAAATCGTAGAAGAAGAGCTAGGTACGGAAGAAGCAGTCGAGTTCAAGGAAGTCCCGAAACCAAGAGAAATCATGGACATTCTCGGCGGCTATGTAATCGGCCAGGAAAAAGCGAAAAAATCGCTTGCTGTTGCTGTTTACAACCATTACAAACGCGTCAATTCCCAGAGCAAAATCGACGATGTGGAATTGTCTAAATCGAATATCGTTTTGATCGGACCAACAGGCAGCGGGAAAACTTTGCTGGCACAGACTTTGGCCCGCATCTTGAACGTGCCTTTCGCAATTGCGGATGCGACTTCATTGACTGAAGCTGGCTATGTAGGCGAAGATGTTGAAAACATTTTGCTGAAATTAATCCAAGCAGCGGACTACGATGTAGAACGCGCTGAAAAAGGCATTATCTACATCGATGAAATCGATAAAGTGGCTCGTAAATCCGAGAACCCATCGATTACACGCGATGTTTCAGGTGAAGGCGTTCAGCAAGCTTTACTGAAAATTCTTGAAGGAACAACTGCTAGCGTGCCACCACAGGGAGGGCGCAAGCATCCTCATCAGGAATTCATCCAGATCGATACGACGAACGTCTTGTTCATCGTTGGTGGAGCATTCGACGGCGTCGAACAAATCATCAAACGCCGCCTCGGCAGTAAAATCATCGGTTTCGGTGCAGATCCGAACAAAGAAGAATTGGACGACAAATCATTGCTTAGCCAATTGATTCCTGAAGATTTGCTGAAATTCGGCCTTATTCCTGAGTTTATCGGGCGTCTGCCGGTATTGGCGAGCCTTGAGCAATTGGACGAAGGCGCATTGGTGCAGATTTTGACTGAACCAAAAAATGCATTGATCAAGCAATACCAGAAAATGATGGAATTGGACGGCGTTGAATTGACATTCGAACCGGACGCTTTGGTTGAAATTGCGAAATTGGCAATTGAACGCAAAACCGGCGCACGCGGACTCCGTTCAATCATCGAGAATACGATGCTTGATGTTATGTTTGATTTGCCTTCTCGCGAAGACATCGTTGAATGTGTCATTACAAAAGAAACGATCACTGAAAAAGCACAGCCGAAACTCATTTTGGAAGATGGCTCTGAATTTAAAGAAGGCAATAACGAAAAAACATCCGCATAATCCGGCATGATAGTTGGATATAAGTGAAACTTCAATCAGTGGGGAGTTTAACCCCCTGTTAGTTGGTGGACCAATCGGACTTTAGCGGCCAATTGATCTTCCGCGCAAGCTGGATCACTTGCCCGTAAAAGTTGGGTGGCAAAGGATGATACGGGCTGACTCTGATCGTGCGTTTTCGCGCGTTCAGAGGAAGGCCCGTTTTTTAATTGCCGGTTTGCCAAGGACGAAATTTCCAGTGCTCAGGTGCTTTCTCTTTAATTATCAGGTATTATTTTCCTCAATTATTTATTTAAAACGAAATTTAAATCAAGTTATCGATGTCAACCAGTTTTTAAATTTAACCCGGAGGTGGGTATTTCAATGGCTAAGAGAAAAACAAGCAAGAGCGTGCCTTTATTGCCGCTGCGGGGACTATTGGTCTTTCCGACAATGGTGCTGCATATTGATGTCGGCCGTGAACGGTCGGTGGCGGCGCTCGAACAGGCAATGCTGGAAGATAGCATCGTTTTCCTTGTAACGCAAACGGAAGTGGGCAATGAACAGCCCGGAAAAGATGATTTGTATAAGATAGGGACGTTGGCGAAGGTCAAGCAAATGCTGAAACTGCCAAACGGCACAATCCGTGTGCTGGTCGAAGGGCTCGAGCGCGGCAAGTGGAAAAATTACAACGAAGGCGACGCGTATACAGCGGTTGATGTGTCTTCTTATCCGGATGAGGAAGAAAAAACGGCAGAACAAGACGCATTGATGCGTTTGTTGCTTGAGCATTTCGAGAAATACGTCAAAGCTTCGAAAAAAGTGACGACAGAAACGTATAACACCGTTGCCGATATCGAAGAACCAGGTCGCTTGGCGGATATGGTAGCTTCTCATCTGCCGTTCAAACTGTCCGAAAAGCAGGAAGTGCTGGAGTTATTCGATGTGGAAAAACGCCTCGAAACGCTGATTCGCCGCCTCCACAATGAACAAGAAGTCATCGACTTGGAAAAACGCATCAGCCAGCGCGTCAAAAAATCGATGGAGCAGACGCAGAAAGAATTTTATTTGCGCGAGCAAATGAAAGCGATCCAGTCTGAGCTTGGCGACAAAGATGGCAAGTCAGCTGAAATCGTCGACTTGAAAAAGCGCATCGAAGAAGCCGGTATGCCGGAAGGAACAGAGAAAGCTGCTCTTAAAGAGCTGGACCGTTACGAAAAATTGCCTTCAGCTGCGGCGGAAAGCGGGATTATCCGCAATTACATCGAATGGCTTGTAACGATTCCATGGTCGGAATCTACTGAAGACCGCCTCGACATCAAGCATGCGGAAGACGTCCTCGACCGGGACCATGACGGTTTGGAGACAGTGAAAGAACGCGTCCTTGAATATTTGGCGGTGCGCCAGATGACGCAATCGTTGCGTGGGCCGATTCTTTGCCTCGTTGGGCCTCCCGGCGTCGGGAAAACGTCGCTCGCTAAATCGATTGCAGAATCGCTGGACCGCAAATTCGTCCGCATCTCGCTTGGCGGCGTGCGCGACGAATCGGAAATCCGCGGCCATCGCCGGACTTATGTCGGCGCGATGCCTGGCCGCATCATTCAAGGGATGAAAAAGGCAGGAACCGTCAATCCGGTATTCTTGCTGGATGAAATCGATAAGATGTCATCTGATTTCCGTGGAGATCCGTCTTCGGCAATGCTTGAAGTATTGGACCCGGAACAGAACAATTCGTTCAGCGACCATTATATAGAAGAAACCTATGATTTATCGAATGTCCTCTTTATTGCGACGGCAAATGACCTGAGTTCGATCCCAGGACCATTGCGCGATCGGATGGAAGTCATTTCGATAGCGGGGTATACAGAAGCTGAAAAGCAAATGATCGCTAAAAACCATTTGGCACCGAAGCAATTGAAAGAACACGGGCTGACAGATGAGCAGCTGCATTTTACAGACGACGGCTTGATGAACATCGTGCGCTTTTATACACGTGAAGCGGGTGTCCGCGGCTTGGAACGCCAAATTGCTTCCGTCTGCCGAAAAGTGACGAAAGAAATCGTATCAGGCGAAAAAGCGAAAGTCGAAGTGGATGCAGCAAAAGTTGAGAAATACCTCGGCAAACGCAAATTCCGCTACGGCATGGCTGAAACGGAAAACCAAGTCGGCGTTGCAACCGGGCTTGCTTACACGGCAGTCGGCGGCGATACGCTGCAGATCGAAGTGTCATTGTCACCCGGCAAAGGAAAGTTGCAACTGACTGGTAAACTGGGCGACGTAATGAAGGAATCCGCTCAGACTGCGCTGTCGTTTGTGCGCTCGAAAGCGGAAGAACTTGGAATCGATCCGATGTTCTATGAAACGCAGGATATCCACATCCACGTTCCGGAAGGCGCCGTGCCAAAAGACGGCCCATCCGCAGGCATCACCATTGCAACTGCGTTAGTATCCGCTTTGACAAAACGGCCGATCCGCCGTGAAGTCGGCATGACTGGTGAAATCACGTTGCGTGGACGGGTTCTGCCGATTGGCGGAGTCAAAGAGAAAACATTGAGTGCGCACCGCGCCGGATTGAAAACGATCATCTTGCCGTTGGACAACGAGCGGGACATCGAGGACATTCCGGAAAGCGTCCGCCAGGAATTGACGTTCAAACTCGTTTCCCAGGCTGACGAAGCACTTGAAATCGCATTAGAAGGAGTAAGTGAATGATTGTCCATAACGTAGAACTTGTAATCAGCGCTGTCCGCCCGGATCAGTATCCGGAAGACGGCTTACCGGAATTCGCTTTAGCGGGCCGCTCGAATGTCGGCAAATCGTCTTTCATCAATAAAATGATTGGGCGTAAAAGTATGGCCCGCATTTCTTCAAAACCTGGGAAAACGCAGACGCTCAACTTTTATAAAATTGAAGAACAGCTTTTCTATGTCGATGTACCGGGCTATGGCTACGCGAAAGTCTCCAAATCGGAGCGCGAAGCATGGGGCAAGATGATCGAACGCTATATCACAGACCGCGAACAGCTGAAAGCGGTCATCCAGATCGTCGACCTGCGCCACGCGCCGAGCCGCGAAGACGTTGCGATGTATGACTTTATGAAGCATTACGGCATTCCATGCATCATCATTGCCACAAAAGCGGATAAGATTCCGAAAGGCAAATGGGACAAGCATAAGAAAATCGTCCGCGAAACGCTCGAGATGGACAAGCGCGATCCGTTGATCGTCTTTTCCTCTGAAACAGGGCTTGGCAAAGACGTGGCTTGGCAAGAAATCGAGAAAAGAATGTAACAGTGGAAAAGCGCAGCCTCGGCTGCGCTTTTTTTGATATAATGGAAAAAAATCCAAGGAGTTTGATTATGGCCCTAGAAAAAAATTGCCCATTCTGCAACCCACATGAAGATAAGCATCAGCAAATCGTGCTGGAAAACGCCAGCTGTTTCTTTCTGCAGCATAGCTTCGAACAAGAAGTCCTGGAAGGCAGCGGCGTCATTGTGCCAAAAGCCCATCGCGTCGATACCTTCGAACTGACGCCGGAAGAATGGCGGGATACATTCGAATTGCTGCACAAAGCGAAAACGTTGCTCGATGCGAAATACGCACCGGACGGCTACACGCTCGGCTGGAACGTTGGCGCGGCTTCCAACCAGTCGATTCTTCACAGCCATTTCCACATCTTGCCGCGCTATAACGACGAGCCGCATGCCGGCAAAGGCTTGCGCCACTGGCTCAAACAGCCGGACAATAAACGAGTAAAAACGCGCAGCTGAGCTTGCGCGTTTTTTATTGGGAGAAGGGCTGCTGCAAGTAAATCGGAGTTTGCCGCAAGTGAAAATCCCTTTGCTGCAATTAAAACGAGTTTGCCGCAAATAAACCCGGATATGGCGCAAGTGAAAATTGGAATGCTGCAAGTAAATTAGGATTCTGCAAAGAAATCGTTTATTCTGCAAACAAACGGGTGGATTCTGCAAACAAATCAATTATTCCGCAAACAAACTCCTAATCCGCTCACAATTTACTACACGCACACTCCAAGTTCTCGCACTATTTCGACTAAGAGCGTTATGCTTGTTGATGCACCGGGCCTTTGCTAAACTTACTTTATAATGAATATAAATAAACTCGAGTTTTCATGTCTTGTTCACATTTGTGAAAGATTATAAAACTTTAGTAGTGGTATAATAAAGTTATATGAAATATTGAACGTGAAAGGTGTTTTGAACCCATGCATACTTTAGTGGTCGGGGTGAACTATCGCACAGCTCCTTTGGAAATTCGTGAAAAACTCTCGTTTATCGAGACGGATCTTCCACAAGCGATGCAGGCGTTAAAAAACCAGAAAAGCATATTGGAAAACGTCATCGTTTCTACGTGCAACCGGACGGAGATTTACGCGGTGGTGGACCAGCTTCACACAGGGCGTTACTATGTGAAGCAATTTCTTGCGGACTATTTCGGTTTGTCGCAAGAAGAGTTCTCGCAGTATTTATTCGTTCATGAAAAAGACGAAGCGGTTGAACATTTGTTCCGCGTCACAGCCGGCATCGATTCGATGGTCCTCGGGGAGACGCAGATTCTCGGACAAGTGAGATCGAGCTTCCTATCAGGGCAAGAATTCGGTACGACCGGAACGGTTTTCAATCAATTATTCAAACAAGCAGTGACTCTTGCGAAAAGAGCGCATTCGGAAACGGCGATCGGCGAGAATGCCGTATCGGTTTCTTATGCGGCTGTTGAACTCGGCAAGAAGATTTTCGGCACGCTTAAAAACAAGCATGTCGTCATCTTAGGCGCGGGTAAAATGGGTGAGCTGGCCATCAAGAATCTGCAAGGCAGCGGCGCTGATAAAGTGACGGTCATTAACCGGACGTTTGAAAAAGCGGAAATACTTGCGGATAAATTCAACGGCAACGCGAAGCCGATGACGCAATTGCAATGTGCATTGCTGGAAGCGGACATCTTGATTTCTTCAACGGGTGCTACAGATTTCGTCATTGATCTCCAATTGATGGAGTTCGTTGATAAATTGCGCAAAGGCAAACCGTTGTTCATGGTGGACATTGCGGTTCCACGCGATATCGATCCACGTATCGCTGATTTGCCAAACGTGTTCTTGTACGATATCGATGATATGCAAGGCATCGTGGAAGCGAATCTTGCAGAACGCGAACGCGCAGCGCGCCAAATCGTCACGATGATCGATGGCGAAACGTCTCAGTTCAACGATTGGCTTACGACGCTCGGCGTGGTTCCAGTCATTTCGGCTTTGCGCCAAAAAGCTTTGACGATCCAAGCAGAGACAATGTCCAGCATCGAAAACAAAATGCCTGACTTGACCGACCGTGAAAAGAAAATATTGAACAAACATACGAAATCAATCATCAATCAATTGCTGAAAGAGCCGATCCTTCAAGCGAAGGAAATGGCCGGCGCGCCTAAATCGCGTGAGCAGCTGGAATTGTTCCAGCAGATTTTCGGTATTGAAGATGAAGTGGAAATTGAAATAGAGAAGCAGACAAACGCTGTAAGAGCCAAAGCTGATAAAGCACAGGAACAGCGGAAACAAGAAACTCCCGGATATTCATTTTAAGCTTTCTTAAAGAGGCGTTCACGGATCTATATGTTACTATGTAGATGCGGAACGCCTTTAACTATGGAAACGAAGGGGAATAGGATGGCTGATATAACAATGGCAAGGCTGCACGAAGCTATGGTTATTCTATATGCTGTCAGCCTTGTCTTTTATTTTTTCGATTATTTATATAAGGAAAAGCGGGCGAGCCGCATCGCGATGACGCTGCTTGGCGTCGTCTGGCTGCTGCAGACCGTCTTTTTAACGCTGTACATTATAGAGACGCAGCGATTTCCAATATTAACGCTGTTTGAAGGCATTTATTTCTATGCCTGGCTGTTGGTGACGCTGTCGCTTGTATTGCGGATATTCTATCGCTTCGACTTTGCGGTATTTTTCATTAACATCATTGGCTTCATTTTTATGACGATCCATACATTCGCCCCGGTGCAGATTGAACGTTCGCCGATAGGAGAAGCGCTGGTGTCGGAATTATTATTGATCCATATTACGTTTGCGATTTTATCGTATGTCGCATTTTCGCTGTCGTTCGTCTTTTCAGCGCTGCACATGGTTTTATACCGGCTGCTGAAAAAGAAGAAGTGGACGAAGCAATGGAGCAATTTACCATCGCTCGGCCAGACCGAACAGGGCATGACGATTTCAATCCTCACCGGCATCTCGCTGTTGTTCGTGTCGCTCGTGCTCGGGCTGCAATGGGCGTATATCTCGCTTGAACAGTTTTCGCTGTTGGACGTGAAAATCATCGGCTCGTTCATCTTGCTGATCGTCTACAGCATTTTGCTGTACCGCCACCGCAAAGGGGCATTGAACGGCAGTTCGTATGCGATGGCCCATATCTATGCGTTTTTATTGCTGCTGGTGAATTTCTTCCTCGGCAGCCGTTTATCTGAATTTCATTTCTGGTACTAGAAAGGTAGGATTTATTTGAGAAAAATTATTGTAGGTTCAAGAAGAAGCAAGCTGGCGTTGACACAAACCAACCAGTTTATCGATAAATTAAAAGCGGCCGGCGCGCCGTTCGAATTCGAAGTCAAAGAAATCGTCACAAAAGGCGATCGGATCGTTGATGTCATGTTATCGAAAGTCGGCGGCAAAGGCTTATTCGTCAAAGAAATTGAACAAGCACTTTTCGATAAGGAAATCGATTTTGCTGTCCACAGCATGAAAGATATGCCGTCAGTACTGCCGGAAGGGCTTGTTATCGGCTGCATCCCTGAACGTGAAGACCCGCGCGACGCTTTTATCGCCAATAATCATGTGAAATTCATGGACTTGCCAGTCGGAGCAGTTGTCGGTACGAGCAGCCTGCGCCGCAGTTCGCAATTATTATTGCTGCGCCCGGACATCGACATCCAGTGGATTCGCGGAAACATCGATACACGTTTGGAGAAACTGAAATCGGGTGATTTCGATGCCATCATTCTAGCGGCTGCGGGATTGAAGCGCATGGGCTGGAAAGATGAAATCGTTACGGAGTTTCTTGAAATCGACCAATGCCTACCGGCAATCGGCCAAGGGGCGCTCGCTATCGAATGCCGCGAAGAAGATGCAGAATTGCTTGCGGAACTCGCAAAAGTCAACGACGACGATACAGCATTAGCGGTTAACGCTGAGCGCCAATTCCTAAGAGACATGGACGGCAGTTGCCAAGTGCCGATTGCCGGCTACGCGACAGTCGAAAACGGCGAAGTGTCATTCACAGGCTTGATTTCTTCCCCGGATGCTGAACAGGTATTCAAAGAATCAGCAGTCCACAGCGACCCGATCGAAGCAGGCAAAGATGTTGCTGCGCGCATCAGTGCACAAGGCGGCTACGACTTGATCCAAAAAGTAAAAGCTGAGAGCAATGTCTGATAAACTGCCATTGACAGGCGAAACCATCATTTTCACCGGGTCAAAAGAGCCGGAAGGGGCCATGGCCCTGACAGCGTCTTTGGGCGGTGAGGCAATTTATTTGCCGCTCATAGAAACATCGGTCCGGCAGTCCCAACTGCCGGATTTCGACTGTTACGGCTGGTTGATCTTCACGAGCGCAACAAGCGCGGATGCGTTCGGCCAACTGCACATCCAGACCCATGCAAAAATTGCCGCTGTCGGCGAAAAAACTGCCGAGAAATTAGCGCAATACGGTTTTACAGCTGATTTCATACCGAGCGTCTACAGTGCGGACGTTTTCGTACAGGAATTCCCGGCAGTGGCAGGCGAAGCAAAATGCCTGTTCATCAAAGGATCGCTCGCGAAAAACACCATCGCAAGGATGCCGCTGCAGGTGGATGAATGGATTATTTACGAAACGGCGCTTAAAATAGAGAATGCACGGGAATTATGCCGCATGAGCGGAGTCATCGTTGTGTTTGCTAGCCCGTCCGCAGTCAGAGCCTACGCGGAAGTGGGCGGCGATTTCAACGCCATCCGCACTGCCGCGATCGGCCATGTCACGGAAGAGGCCCTCATCACGCATGGCGGCCGCGCCGACTTTATTCCCGAAAAATATACTTACACCGATCTTGTTAATGAAATCGCGAAAGGAAGTTGTACACATGACTGAATTGAAATTCAACCGCCACCGCCGCTTGCGCGGATCTGCAAATATACGCGCAATGGTACGTGAAACAAGCGTCAAAAAAGAGGACTTTATCTACCCGATCTTCGTCGTAGAAGGAGAAAACGTTAAATCGGAGATTTCTTCGATGCCAGGCGTTTACCATTTCTCCTTGGACACGCTAGGCGCAGAGCTTGATGAAGTGGTGTCACTAGGTATTCCATCGGTCATCTTGTTCGGCGTGCCGAACGAAAAAGATGCTGTCGGTTCACAGGCGTACCATGATCACGCCATCACGCAAGAGGCAATCCGTTTTGCGAAAGAGCGCCATCCTGAATTGGTGGTTATCGCGGACACATGTTTATGCCAATACACAGACCACGGACATTGCGGCGTCATCGAAGACGGCATTATCCTGAACGACGAAACATTGGATTTATTGGCGCGCACAGCAGTGTCGCAGGCGAAAGCCGGAGCGGACATTATCGCGCCATCGAATATGATGGATGGATTCGTAGCAGCGATCCGCTACGGGCTGGACGAAGCCGGATTTGAAAACACGCCGATTATGTCTTACGGTGTGAAATATTCTTCTGCTTATTACGGGCCGTTCCGCGAAGCTGCTCACTCAACGCCGCAATTCGGCGACCGCAAAACCTATCAGATGGATCCGGCGAACCGCTTGGAAGCATTGCGCGAAGCCGCATCCGATGTAGAAGAAGGCGCGGATTTCATGATTGTCAAACCGGCATTGTCGTATTTGGACATCATCCGTGAAGTGCGCGACAATTTCGATTTGCCGATCGTCGCTTATAACGTCAGTGGCGAATACGCAATGGTCAAAGCGGCCGCGCTGAACGGCTGGGTCGACGAAGAGAAAATCGTTTTGGAAACCTTATTGAGCATGAAACGCGCGGGGGCGGATATCATCATGACCTACCATGCAAAAGACGCAGCACGCTGGCTGGAGGGCAAATAAATGACTTACGAAAAATCGATTGCAGCATTCACTGAAGCGAAAAAAGTTATGCCGGGCGGCGTCAACAGCCCGGTTCGCGCATTCAAATCGGTCAACATGGATCCAATATTTATGGCATCCGGCAAAGGCGCAACAATCACAGACATCGACGGCAACACATATATCGACTACGTGCTGTCATGGGGGCCGCTGATTTTAGGGCATGCCCATCCGGAAGTGGTCGCAGCCATTCAGAAAACGGCCGAGTCAGGCACAAGCTTCGGCGCGCCGACTTTGCTGGAAACTGAATTGGCGGAACTTGTCATCAAACGCGTGCCGTCCATTGAAATGGTGCGAATGGTGTCTTCTGGTACGGAAGCAACGATGAGCGCATTGCGCGTTGCGCGCGGCTATACCGGCCGAAGCAAAATTTTGAAATTCGAAGGCTGCTACCACGGACATGCCGACAGCTTGCTGATCAAAGCGGGTTCAGGCGTCGCGACACTGGGCTTGCCTGATTCACCGGGTGTTCCCGAATCTGTAGCGAAAAACACCATCACGGTACCTTACAATGACCTTGAAAGCATCCGCTTGGCGTTTCAGGAATTCGGCGATGACATCGCAGCAGTCATTGTTGAACCGGTTGCCGGTAATATGGGCGTTGTGCCTCCAAACCCTGGTTTCCTGCAGGAACTTCGCAACTTGACGTCGGAAAACGGCACTGTCCTCATCTTTGATGAAGTTATGACCGGGTTCCGTGTCGGATACCACTGTGCACAGGGCTATTACGGCGTTACGCCAGACATGACTTGCCTTGGCAAAGTCATCGGCGGCGGCTTGCCAGTCGGCGCATTCGGCGGCAAGCGTGAAATCATGCAGCAAGTTGCACCAAGCGGTTCGATTTACCAGGCAGGCACCTTGTCCGGAAACCCGCTTGCGATGACGGCTGGATTGGAAACTTTGTCCCGCCTTGATGAAAGCTCGTACGACACATTCATCGAACGCGGCGACCAGCTTGAAGCCGGATTCCGCGCTGCAGCTGAGAAATACAACATCCCGCACACAGTTAACCGTGCAGGTTCGATGATTGGCTTTTTCTTCACAAACGAAAGTGTGGTCGACTTCGCGACAGCGAAAACGTCCGACACCGATTTGTTCGCCGATTATTACCGCTTGATGGCAGAAGAAGGCATTTACTTGCCGCCTTCCCAATTCGAAGGCATGTTCCTGTCGACAGCTCACACTGAAGAACAAATCGCTAAAACAGTCGAAGCGTTCCACACTGTCTTCGCGAAACTCGCACGCTAAATAGAACTTCCAGCCCGACCGCAGAATTTGTGGCCGGGCTTTTTTCTTGCTGATTTCGCGGTGCTGCAAGTCATCCTGTACTTAAGGCTTTTCGCTGAAAAAAACCCGGGATAATGGTTTCAGAGCCGGTGAATAAAACCATCAATGAAGATTTTCCGCCATTCGCGAGATTTCCGTCTCTTTTTCCTGTACGATAGAACAAAGAACTCCTTCGGGATACGAAAGGTGGTGGGAACATGACGGTTTTCTTAAAAACAGCATTCATCGCTGTCGCAGCAGGCTTTTTGTTTGAAACGATCGGCATGTTCCTGCCGTGGCTGCTCGGACCGATGATTGCGCTGCTGCTCGTCAGCCAGTTCACAAAAATGGAGCTCCATTGGCCAAAATTGCTGCGAACCGCGGGGCTTGTCATGCTCGGCGTCCAGATCGGCTCATCGTTCACGCGCGATGCGGTGTTCCTGATGTGGCTCGACCTGCCATATATGGCGTTCATGACGGTATCAGTCGTCGGTTTGTCGATCCTTCTTGGGCTCCTGTTCAAAAAGATGGTTGATGAATCTTTAGCGACGAGCCTCCTCGGGTCGATTCCGGGTGGGCTCGCGCAGATGGTGGTCATCGCGGAAGAAGTGAAATCCGCAAACATTACAGTCGTCACGATGATGCAGACGATCCGCATCTTCATGGTCGTAACGATCGTTCCGTTCCTTACTGTATTCCTTACTGGCCGGGAAGAAGGAGAAATGGGCGAGCGCGTTTTCACATTCGTGCCGCTCGCATTCCTCGCAGCAATTGCCGTCGGAGGGACCCTTTATCTCGGCATGAAGCGCATCGGGTTCCCGGCAGCGGAACTGCTCGCGCCGATTCTCACCTTGGCGATTGTCCAGACAGTGACCGGCGAGCTCCTTATCGACATGCCGTATTGGCTGATTGCGTTGGCGCAGGTATGCATCGGCGCCGGGCTCGGCCTACAGATGGAAGGAATCGGCGACAAACTGACCTTCCGCTTAGGCGCGGCAATCGTCTTGAACAATGTACTCCTCATCAGTTTCACGGCATTTATTGCTTACGTTCTCGCAAAAATGCTGCCGGATTATATCTTCCTGGATTTCTTCCTGAGCGCGGCGCCCGGCGGCATCGCAGAAATGGCCATCACAGCGCTCGCGACTGGCGGCGATGTGGCGCTGATTACGAGCTTCCAGTTGTTCCGCCTGTTTTTTATTCTGCTGATTGCGTCGCCGATTGTGACAATCATTGTAAAAAAACTTGACGCTAAAAGCGGAAATTGAGTACAATAGAATCAATTAGATAGTCAATGCGTTGAAGAGGATAGTAGAATGTGCGTGCATATCAGAGAGGAAGCCGTTTGGTGAGAGGCTTCCATGGACCAGCATTCGAATGTCGCCTCGGAGCAGTTCCCGTGAAATTAGAGTAGCGGAAACCGGATGTGAAATCCGTTATCAGGCTTGAGCGCCAAGGCTTTTTCAGCTTGGTATAAAGGTGGTACCGCGAACAACTCCTTCGTCCTTTTCAGACGAAGGGGTTTTTTTGTTTTCCGGCACACCGCTCAGGCGAATAAAACAAGAGGAGGAATACCAATGACTGAAATGCCAACCAAGTACGATCCGCAAGCCATTGAAAAAGGGCGCTACGAATGGTGGATCAACCAAAAATTCTTTGAAGCGAAACCCGAAAGCGGCAAAACGCCGTATACCATTGTGATTCCACCGCCGAACGTTACTGGCAAGCTGCACTTAGGCCATGCCTGGGACACGACGCTGCAGGACATCATGACACGCATGAAGCGCATGCAGGGCTTTGATGCTCTTTGGTTGCCGGGCATGGATCACGCCGGCATCGCAACGCAGGCGAAAGTGGAAGGCAAACTGCGCGAAGAAGGCAAGTCGCGCTATGACCTCGGCCGCGAGAAATTCCTAGAGGAATCGTGGAAATGGAAAGATGAATACGCAGCGCATATCCGCGAACAATGGTCGAAGCTTGGACTTGGTCTTGATTATTCACGTGAACGTTTTACATTGGATGCAGGCTTGTCGAAAGCGGTTCAGGAAGTTTTCGTTAAATTATACGAGAAGAAACTCATCTACCGAGGCAAGTACATCATCAACTGGGATCCGGCAACGAAAACAGCGATTTCCGATATCGAAGTTATCTACAAAGACGTGCAAGGCGGATTCTACCATATGCGTTACCCGCTCGCGGACGGTTCCGGTTCGATTGAAGTGGCGACAACCCGCCCGGAGACGATGCTTGGTGATACAGCAGTTGCGGTCCACCCGAAAGACGAGCGCTACAAGCACCTCGTTGGCAAAAAAGTCATCTTGCCGATTGTCGGCCGTGAAATCGACATCGTTGCAGACGATTATGTCGACATGGAATTCGGCAGCGGCGCAGTGAAAATCACGCCAGCGCACGACCCGAACGATTTCGAAGTCGGCAACCGCCACAACCTCGAGCGCGTGCTCGTTATGCACGAAGACGGTTCCATGAACGAAAACGCAGGCAAATACGAAGGCATGGACCGCTTCGAATGCCGCAAAGCGATTGTCAAAGACCTTCAGGACATGGGTGTTTTATTCAAAATTGAAGAGCATATGCATTCTGTGGGCCATTCGGAACGCAGCGGCGCGGTAGTCGAGCCTTATCTATCGACGCAATGGTTTGTTGACATGAAGCCGTTGGCACAAAAATCCGTGGACCTTCAAAAAGGCAAAGACGGCGTTAATTTCGTACCGGAACGTTTTGAGAAAACATATCTGCACTGGATGGAGAACATCCGTGACTGGTGTATTTCGCGCCAGCTTTGGTGGGGACATCAAATTCCAGCTTGGTACCATAACGAAACCGGCGAAATCTTTGTCGGCCACGAAGCGCCGGCCGATGCCGAAAACTGGACGCAGGACGAAGACGTGCTGGATACGTGGTTCTCATCTGCGCTTTGGCCATTTTCAACGCTTGGCTGGCCAGAAGACAGCGACGAATTGAAAAAATACTACCCGACCGATGTGCTGGTAACAGGCTATGACATCATCAATTTCTGGGTATCGCGCATGATTTTCCAAGCGCTTGAATTTACTGAAGAGAAGCCGTTTGACGACGTATTGATCCATGGCCTCGTTCGCGACGCGGAAGGCCGCAAAATGTCGAAATCACTCGGCAACGGCGTCGATCCGATGGACGTTATCGCAGAATACGGCGCGGATTCGCTGCGCTACTTCCTGGCGACAGCATCCAGCCCAGGACAGGATCTGCGCTTTTCGATGGAAAAAGTCGAAAGCATCTGGAACTTTGCCAATAAAATCTGGAACGCTTCACGCTTTGCATTGATGAATATGGAAGGCATGACATACGATCAAATTGATCTTTCAGGCAAACGTTCGGTCGCCGATTCATGGATCTTGACGCGTTTGAATGAAACCATCGAACAAGTGACGAACTTAGCGGAACGCTACGAGTTCGGCGAAGTGGGCCGCGCACTTTATAACTTTATTTGGGACGATTTCTGTGACTGGTATATCGAGATGGCGAAGCTGCCGCTTTACGGCGAAGACGAAGACGCGAAGAAAATGACGCGTTCGGTTCTTGCTTACGTACTCGACAACACGATGCGTTTATTGCATCCGTTCATGCCGTTCATCACGGAAGAAATCTGGCAGAACCTGCCGCACCAAGGCGAGTCGATTACGATCGCAGCATGGCCGACAGTCGATAATTCGCTGACAAACCAAAGCGAGTCTGCCAACATGAAATTATTGATGGACATTATCACAGCTGTGCGCACGATCCGTGCAGAAGTTCAGTCGCCGATGAGCAAGAAAGTCGCATTGACGATTTCGGCAAAAGACGCGAACACGCATGCCGTGCTTAAAGCGAACGCCGCGTACATCGAACGTTTCTGCAACCCGGAAACATTGACGATCGGCGAAAACATCCAAGCACCGGAAAAATCGATGTCCGCAGTCGTATCCGGCGCCGAATTGTTCATGCCGCTTGAAGGCCTCATCGACATCGATGCGGAACTCGCACGCCTGAATAAAGAACTTGAGAAATGGGCAAAAGAAGTCAAACTCGTCCAAGGCAAACTATCAAATGAGCGCTTCGTATCAAAAGCGCCAGAAGCTGTAGTAGCTGAAGAACGCGCGAAACAAGCTGATTATCTCGACAAACACGCAACTGTTGAAAAGCGCATTGAAGAATTGAAGAACCTTTAATATGCAGACCGCCTTTCCTTGATGGGGAAGGCGGTTTTTTTGTGTTCTGACGAATTTGAGAACTCGGGGGAGAAAGGTGGAACTCAGAATGAGAATGTGGGAACTCCCGCATAGAAAGGTGTAACTGAGAGGCAGGAGGTGAAACTCACGCACCAAGCAAGCAAAGATCAACCCCGTAAGCCCTTATTGCCTAGCTTTTCGCCTGCAGCGAAAAGCGCTAAAGGAAGCATTCGCCGAAGCGAATGCTTTTGGGCAATCAAGTTCTTTAGATAGTTTTTAACAGGAGTATGTGGGAACTCGAAGGGAGAAAGATGTAACTCAGAGTGAGAATGTAAAAACTCAAGCAGAGAAAGATGAAACTCACGCACCAAGCTATCTCAAAGCAACAAAAAAACAGCCTGCCAAGAGGCAAGCTGCAACAATTCATTCACTCGGGCGAAACGGATGCTGCCGTTCAAGCTCACGCACATGCTGCACGAGCAGCTCGGCGATGTTTTCGTCATGCGTCGCATAAAATGAGCGTGCGCCCACAGGATCTTCGATCTCGTTAAAAACATGCCGACCATCCGGAAGCAACAGAAAATCGATGCCGATGTAATCACTGTTCAGCGCACGGGCGATTCGCAAGATGTCTTGTTCCTGCTCAGCGGACAATTCATATTTAGCTGCATCTCCGCCGAGCGTGTAATTGGCTTTGAACGATTCGAGTGAACTGCGTTTCACCGCACCAACCACTTTGTTTCCGATGACATAGGCACGCACGTCGGCAATATGTTCGACGATTGGCTGGAAGACGAGCGGAGGCGCGATTGTTGGTATCTCTGCAGATGATTGGATAATGTCTACGCCGTGCCCGCCATGTCCGCCAGCAGGCTTCATGACGCAAGGAAACGCCTGCGGCTCGCGGTAGGTCGGAGTCACCGGTACGCCAAGCAGCGTCAACAGCCCAAAACTTTGCCATTTGTCATTGGCGATGCGATTGACTTCGGCACGGTTCACTAAGCGCACACCGTGGTCCTCGAGGAAACGCATCGCCTCGGGCTGCCGCGTTCGGTTCAGGACCCAAAGGCCGGACAATTTAGCGGCAAGCGCGGACATGCCGCCAATTGACCAATCATCCCATAGCAGCAAGTCGAAATCGCCGAAGCGCCGCAATTCATGAATAAACCCTCGATTGCGTTCAGCGTCCGCCGGTTCATAAAGCAAAATCATTTCAAGTCCTCCAGTATGTAGGCAATCATAGCGTCTGCGACATTGATACCAGTGACTTCCAAAATGTTGCGGATGTGCGCCGCTGCATTGACTTCACAGACGAGCGGCTGGCCGCCTTCGCCGAACAACAAATCGACGCCTGCGAATTCAGCCCCGACTGCTTCAGCGGCCTGCAACGCGGCGGTTTTTTGAGCTTCAGTCAAGTCGATAGGGGATGCCTGCCCGCCGTTCGTGATGTTCGCGCGGAAATCCGTTTCGGAATGCCGCTGCATCGCGGCAACGATCTTGCCACCGACGATATTGACGCGGATATCGCGCCCGCGGCTTGACGCGATAAATTCCTGGAACACAAAATCGACGCCGCGCAGCGCGTCGACTTTAGCGTAGAAATCGGTTTCATTTTCAATCAAATAAACTTTCATACCGAACGAGCCATGGCCTTCTTTGATGACCATCGGCAAGCCGAGCTCGGCGATGACGCGTTCGAAATAGCCGGACTCCAAGATCGAAAAATTCGGATAAACTTTCGGGGCGACAATCGTTTTCGGCATCGGCAGCCCAACTTCGGCCAAGCGGATATATTGCGTCGCCTTGTTGTCGCAAAGGCCGATGACTGCCGGGTCGTTATAGACCGGCACGCCGCGGCTCTGCAGAAAATGGCCGAGGAGAATGTCCTTATCGAGCAGCACAGCGAAATCGGGCAGCGCGGACTCAGCCGACAAATCCATCAGCACTTCATAATTTTTCACGGCCCTCGCCTCAATGCCGGCACGCTCAGCCGCGTCCGCAACAAGGCGTGCCTGGTCTGCGAATTTATCCGAAACCAAACTGCCATTATAAATAACCCAACAAGTAGTCATTTCCACTCCACCTTCGTGATATAATAAGTCTCAAAAAAGTGTATCATGTTTCACGCAGAAAGAAGGCTAAAAATGATAAATGGACTCGATAGCTATAAAAAGAAATGGATGCTCCCATCGGATCCGGCAATCAAACCGGGCTTGGAGGCGATCACTGCGGCACTCTCCGAATTAGGCGATCCGCATAAAACGGGGAAGTTCGTCCACATCGCCGGCACGAACGGCAAAGGGTCCACTGCCGCATTTTTAACTTCCATATTGCGTGAGCACGGACAAAGGGTCGGCAATTTCTTCTCGCCAGCGATTGAAGACTTGCACGATCAAATCCAGCTTGATGGCGTCCCTGTGTCGCCAAAAGATCTGGATAAAGCGATGGAGCGGCTTGCCAGCATCAAAACGCCATTAACGGATTTTGAATTGTTGACGGCAGCAGCTTTTCTGGTGTTCCAAGACCATGGGCTTGATTACGTTATTATCGAAGCCGGCATGGGGGGACGCTTCGATAGCACGAACGTCATCGACCCAGAAATCGCCATTATTACATCCATTGCGATGGAACACGTAATTTTCTTGGGCGATTCCTTGGAAAAAATTGCTTCACATAAATCTGGTATTATAAAAAAATGGAAACCTATCGTTGTTGGACTGCTGCCACAAGAAGCTTACCAAGTAGTTGAAGCAACTGCTGAAGCGCTGCATGCAGAAGTGATCCTCTCGGCGAGACCTGTAGAAATTGAGCTTAAGCTGAAAGGCAGACATCAAAAACTTAATGCTGCGCTCGCCGACGAAGCTGCGAAAGAATTGCTGGGTTTGGCATATGATGCGCCAAAAGCCCGAAAAGCGATGGCAGGGGCCAGCATCCCGTTCCGGTTCGAAGAGATTTTGCCGGATGTCATCCTAGACGGCGCCCATAACGAAGCCAGCATCCAAGCACTCGCCGACACGGTGAAAACATGTTTTCCCGGCCGGCCGATTCATATCGTGATGGGGCTTTTGAAAGACAAGGATTATATCCCAATCCTGCGCCAGCTCGAATCTTTTGGAAGCCGTTTCACGTTCGTAGATTTTGAAAATGCTCGAGCTTTGCCTGCTGAAACTTTATTTGCTGAAAATAGGTGTAAAATAAAGACAATTGCAAAAAGATGTGATATATTACCTGTACGTAAACAAAAAGAAGTGACAATAGTCACTGGTTCTCTCTATTTATTGTCAAAATTCAAAAGAGACCATTACCGTATTTTCCAGAATTTCCGCGAATGAATGCGTAAAAGCGTTTCGGTAATTGGTTTCCAAGAGTTTCTTTATTCACCCCTGTTTGCCCGGCGGCGAAAAAACCGTCCTGCCCAGGGGAAGGAACCTTCTACAACTGCAGCCCGTACGAACTTCAGCAAGAAAGTCACCCGAGAGCGGAATGTCCAAGCAAAAATTTCGAACTACAAAACAATTAAATAAAAAGGGAGAAGATGGCATGCCTAATACGAAAAAGAGAAGCATAGTGCTCTGGCTGCTTTGGATTGCGATTGTTCCACTCGGATTGTATCTGGTTTACCAATATTACCCGCCGCCGGAAATGGACTTCTGGAACATCGCGGCATTTGGGATTTTGGCAATTCTGACGTCGTTGATGCCGTTGAACATCAATGGCACGCCGATGTATTTGGTCCAATGTGTGACCATCGCCGTGTTTTTAAAGTACGGCTTGTTCGCGGAAGTCGTCCTGTCGCAAGTGACCGTATTAATCTTGTTGTTCAGGAGCAGAAGCGATGAGCCGCGCCATGTACGGCTGCCGTTCAATTCGCTGATGTTTTTCGTCGTATCAGCGGTCGCCGGCATCGCCTATTTGAAACTCGGCGGTGAAATCGGCTCGATGTCGATCGTCCACATTCTGATGTTCGGTTTGATCTACGAAATGATTTCCATTATCGCCAATCATTTATTCCTCTATACGGATGATGTTTTTATGAGGGCCAATAAATCGTTCCTGTCATTGGATACCATTTGGGACTTTGCGATTACATTATTGGTGTTTCCTTATGCGATTACCTTATATATTACGGAAGCCTATATTGGAGCAACCGCGCTGTTCCTGCTTGGCATTCCGTTTCTTATGATTGCTGGCTTGCTGCGTATGTACAGCAGCTCTGAAAAAGTCAACACCGATTTGAAGAAGGCGGGTGAAATCGGGCATCAGCTCGCGGCCCGGCTGTCGACCGATGAAGTGCTTGATCAATTCGTCATCCAAGTGACGAACATGTTCCGCCTCGATTACACATACGCCATCGATTACCGGGACGGCGAGTTGCTGATGCTGCGCATGTTCGAAAACGGCGAGTTCATCAAGAGCCAAGTGCCGCCAGTCCGCTACAATAAAGGAATAGCGGGCAACGTCATCGTCACCGGCACACCAGTAATTTACGATAAGAAAAGTGAGTGGGACGACATCGTCACCGGCTATATCCCAGTCGACGCGGAAAGCATCATGTGCACGCCGATTGCCCGCAACAATAAAATAGAAGGTGTGCTGCTCGTCGCTAGCCGCAAAAAATTCGCGTTCGCTGCGCATCAATTGAAGATCCTGGATATTCTCAGCACCTACTTCGCTGTTTCGTTGGAAAAAGCGGGTTATGTCCAGCGCGCAATCGCGACGAGCGAGCGCTGCGGCTTAACACAGCTCTACAATTACCGCTATTTGGATGAAAAGCTAGAAAAGAGCATGCAGAAAGTCAAGTCGGGAGAAATCGACAGCTTGTCGCTGGTCATGATGGACATTGATCATTTCAAATCAATCAACGATACTTACGGCCATCAAAGCGGTAATGATATTTTGGTTGAACTTGCAAATATGATCAAGGAACAAGTTGGCACGGAAGGAACTGTGGCGCGCTATGGCGGCGAAGAATTCGTCGTCTTGTTCCCGAACTACGGCAAAGAATTGACGATGTTGTTTGCTGAAGCGCTGCGCAAAAAGATAGAGAAGCACGACTTCATGATTCAAACCGATCTTGGAGAGGAACGCCAGTCGGTGGCAGTCCATATTACGCTCAGCATCGGCGTATCGACGGCGCCGGACGACAGCGATGAACCAAACGCCTTGATCCGCAATGCGGACCGGGCATTGTATATCGGCGCAAAGCAAGCAGGGCGCAATAAAGTGGCGGCATACGCTAAATAAAAGGCTGGGAAATGGATAAATACTCATTTCACAGCCTTTTTTCCTATATTTATGGTAGGTGATGTGAAATAAAATAGTAAATAACATAGATTTTACTGTAATAATATAGTGCAGTATCCTAAATTAAATGTAATAATAAGCATAGATATATTTTGAGAGATTACATCACTTTATAGAAAAAACTGGATACTAGTCATTACTTAGTGAGCTGGGGGGAGCGATTTGAAGGCTTTTAAGGACGAAAAGGGTTTGACATTGGTTGAAGTTCTTGCTGCGCTTGTTATTTTAAGCATTGTTTTCATTGGAATCATGACTATTTTTCCGCAAATGACTCTTTTTAATGACAAAACCGAAACCAAACTGGATACGATGAATCTAGCGAGGCAGGAAATGGCGGATCTTGTCGCTGCTGATAAATGGAAGAAGGTATTGGTATCCAGTGCCGTGACACCGGATACAGGGTTGCCGGATTACCTGTCCGAAGCCAAAATGGCTGCTGGATTGGCAGCTGAAGGCTACGTCCTAGCGTCAAAAGAAGCCAACTTCGACAGGTACCAAAAAAAATCCGATTATTTATATGAAGCTGATGTCTACGTGAAATGCGAAACCTATTTAAATCCAGCGGTTATCGGAGAAGCACCGGCAGCAGGGACTTGTGCAAAGCTGGAACCGACTAAATTACACAAGGTCCATTTGAAAATTTATGATATAAATGACACAACCCCTGAAACCTATCGATTGAGCAGTGAAACGTTTTCTTTTATTTCCTATAAGGCAGTCGAAGGAACGCCTTAAGAAAGTGTGGGTGATTAATGTGAAGCTCAACCAGAAAGGGGTGTCTCTTGTAGAGTTGCTGGCGGCTCTTGCACTTGTTTCCATCATTGCCGGGATTGCCTGGACCGCTTTGTCGATAGGGTTTAAACATACGGCAGTGGAAACTGGGAAGACACTTATGCAGCAAGACGCCAATATCATCATTGCGACCTTGACGAGTGAGCACCGGAGAAACAGCAATTATTCATTGATTTTCGAAAGCAATAAACTGAAGATTGAAACGTGCTCTGCCTCGGGCAGCTGCTCAAGCCAAATCTTGGATCAGAAATATGATTTTAGCGGCACAACCATCAACGGTACGGTCATCGACTCGCATGACTCTACGCCGGTTGATCAAGTGCTAAACATTGAGCCGAAGAAAAAAAATACCGATGTCATCTTGAAACTCACAGATCTGAACAATTCTAACAATTCGGTAACGATAAAAACGGCGTTGACTAGGATTCTTACCAATTAGAATTGAAGGGAGCAAAACGATGAAGCACTTAAAAAACCAGCAAGGCTACGCGTTATTAATTGTTTTGTTAATCATTGTACTTTTCCTCAGCATCTCTGCGACTTTCATGGCCGGTTCGTTAAATAATGCCAAACAGGAACAGACGGTGGATACGACTAACCAATCGGTTGCTTCAGCTGAGATGGGTGTGAATTATTTCACTTCCGATTTCCAAAGGGAACTTGAGCTTATCAAACTGGAAGTATCCCAACAAACACAGATAGCTGTCAATGATTTAATTGCCTGCATCCAGCCGCCGAGAGGAGCACTTTGTTCGGACGATGCAAAAATTGCGGCGATAGAAGCCAAAATCGACTCGGATATGAGAACCGTATATATCGATAAAATCTTTGCGAAAATTGCAGCGTTGAACAGTTTGGCAGGGGATGAAATTGTTCCATTTTACACCGGGCAGATAAATTACACAATCTTGTCAGCTGCAGGGAAAAAACTGGATGATGCGGGAGCCCCTGCCATCGACAACGATGATGTGAAAAGTATCAAAGTCGATCTAGGAATGTCTGGAACTTCCAAAACCGTCACGAAAGAATTGAAAGCTTTCTTTACAATTGAAATTCCCGAGACTTTTTTGGATGAAGACGAATCGCTCACCGTCCATACTGAAACTCCGGTGGCAAAAAATGATATCACGTATACCGACATTTTCGATGTTCTTCCTCCCACCATCTCTTGTCAGGCAATGCTTGACCAAGTTAAAAGCGGAACGCCAGTGCTGTATCCACTTTACGAATGCAAACTTGCTGGCGGGCAAACGCTGGCGGAATTCCTGGAAGCTATCAAAGATGCAGGCTTGGATCCACAAGATTTTAAAGTTTATATCAGCGATTTTTTAACGGAAGTGTGTTCAGCCAATTGTAACTCCCTCGATATGAAAGGGATTAACATCGTGGTTAGAGAAGGCGATATAGGTGCATTCAATAACATGAACAATCTGATCAACGCCAATTTGCTAGTTAACGGCGTACTGGCTACCGGCAATAACTTAACCAACTTAGGGAAAAACGGCAGCAAACAGACCGTTATCGTCAAAGAGCTCGACGTAGAAAGTAATATCCAGAATATGTATTATACGAATTTTCTTGTCCTCGGAAGAGAAGTTCCGGCTGATCAAGCAGACAAAGCCGTTTCGAAATTGCAATGGGGGCAGAATTTTGAAATCGATAACCATTCCAGGCTATGCATCGATTTAGACCGTATACTTCCCGCAGATCTCACTCGGTTGAAGGAAGAAGTGAAATTTACCAATAGTGGTTCGCTCATCTATTACACCCGAGATGCCAGTAATAAATTTATCCTGAAAAAGAAAAGTGGGAATTCGTATGTTGATGATCCTGAAAGGACAGCGCTTTACGTACGTCAAATGGCTGAGCCAACTTCAACATATACTACTTTCCTTGCCGCATGCGGCGTGACCATCAGCGAAACGATTGACGAAGAAACAGAAGTTTCCGTGCCAAGTGTCCTTGAACCTGGATTCGAGTTCGACGTGGAATATTGAAGGAACGGCAAGCTAATAAGCAAGTTATTTTACAGGGGGTTACATTTTGATTCAATTTTTGTTTTTTATTATCATTGCAGCAATTGCAGCAGCGGTCCTCATCCTGAAGTTCAAATCAGTGCCAGCTAATAAAAAAAGAGCGATTGGCGGCGGGGGTCTTGCGGCTGCCGGAATTGCGCTTATCGTCCAATTTTTGCTTTCGTGGTATATGGCATTATTGGTTTTGATTGCGGTGTCACTTGGAGCATCCATGCTGTACAAGAAAATGCTTGAAAGGGAGAAAGTTGAAAATCAGCGCCTCGCTGAAGAGCGCAAAGAGCGCCGGCAATCGCTGATTGCGCCGGATGCAGAAGCTCAGCCGGTGTTAAGCAAGATTCAAAGCGCACCTAAAGCTGAAAAAATCAACGTGCAGCAAGAACCGGTCCAAGCAACAGTGAAAGAAACAATAGAAGAAACCCAGCCGGAAAGAGAAACCGTACCGCCGAGTTTCGGCATGCAGTCGATCCAGCCGATGGGAAAGGAGCATTCACGTGAACAATAAAGCATTCGGGTTAACGTTCGCCGCGGTCCTGTCATCAGGCCTGCTGGTTTTCGGTGCATCAAATGCCGGAGCATACGCGGTGGACACGTGGCTGTTCCCGGCCGAAGAGTTCGGCAATAACACTTATATCGGCACGACCGACGTTTCCAATATGGAAGTCGAACAAGCGAAGGGGCTTTTTGCAAGCCAATCAGACATTTGGCGTTCGGCGTCCAGCCTGCAAGTAGCCTACCAGGATGCTGCCGCTGAATATCCGCTTGAGACCGTTGAAATTTTAGTTGATGAAACATTGATGAACTCGGAGGATGGCGTGCAAAACGGATTCCGTTTCGGGCTGTCCCCTGAAACAACCGCCGCGTTCTTGGCGGAGCATTTCCCAGTTGCAGCATTCTCTGCAGCAGACGTCGATACGGTCAACGCCAAATTGGCAGCTGCGTTATCAGAAGGACAATCACAGACGCGTGTCGCAATCAGTAACGATACGCTAACGGTCGACCGCGAAGTGATTGCGTCTTCGGCATTTACGCATTCTATTGAAAGCGCTGAAGGAACGATAGTGGCGTCAGCGCTGAATGGCCTCGTAATCGAGCCGGGTATGCAGTTTTCATTCCTTGATTTCATTATAGAATTGCCGCTCGTTGAAATAACGGACGGCGAACTGGCGCAAATTGCATCGGCTGTTTACTCGGCCGTATTGCAAAGCAATCTCACTGTTGACGAACGCAGCATCGGCTCATCTGCGCCGGTATCTGTGCCGCTCGGACAGGAAGCAGCGATCAACCGCCAAATGGGCATCGATTTAGTGTTCACCAATCCGAATGAAAGCTCGATCACGTTGAATGTCTCTCTCGACAGTTCAACCGTCAAAGCGGAGCTAAGCGGATTGCCTCTCGTCTATGATTACGAAATTCAAACTGGAGCAGAAGAAAAAGTAGAGCCGCGCTTGATCAAACAATTCAGTTCATTCGTAGCATCCGGCAAAGTGGTGAAAGAAGAAGGGCGCAACGGCATGCGAGTCAATGTGAACCGCACCATCTTTTTGGACGGCAAAGAGCTACAAGTTGAACCGGTATCGACCGACTTTTACCCGCCAGTCCATAAAATCGAAGTTTTTGCGCTAAAAGCGGCGGAAGTTCCAGCTGCTGCAGTGCCGAAACCGGGGGAACCCGGCTTTGTTGACGCAAACGGCGACGGCATTCACGACACACCAGCAGCGGTTATTGTACCTAAGTTTGGAGAACCCGGCTTTGTTGATGCAAATGGCGACGGCGTACACGATACACCAGCAGCGGTTGTGGTACCGATGCCAGGAGATTTCGGTTTTATCGACACGGACGGCGACGGCATACATGATGCACCTGTTGTCGTGACGCCAGCCCCGATTCCCGGCGATCCGGACTTTGTGGATGGTGACGGCGATGGGCTGCATGATTGGCAGCCGCCGGTCGCACCAACGCCATCAACCGAAGGTGAACGCGACAAAGGTGGAAATTTAGTAGATCCTTAACGGGTTTTGAGGAGGAAGTATTTTGGCAAGAACTCGTAAACGATTAGGAGATATATTGATTGAACTGGGTCTGCTGACAGAAGCGGATTTGGAAGGCGCATTACAAGGCAAACAGAATGACCAGAAATTGGGCGACGCGCTCGTGCAGCGCGGCCACATCACCGAACAGCAATTAATCGAAACGCTTGAAGTACAGCTGGGCATCCCGCACGTATCGTTGTTCCGCTATCCGTTCGAGCCGAAATTATTCAATGTCGTGCCGAAAGATTTCGCAAAACGCAAAATGCTCGTGCCGCTTAAAACCGAAGGCGATAAATTATACGTTGCCATGACCGACCCGACCGACTTTTTCGCCATCGACGATCTGCGGCTGACGACCGGCTTCCAGATTGAACCAGCAATTGCGTCGAAAGAAGACGTCATGCGCACCATCGCGAAATACTACGAAGAAGAATCGTACGACGATTTTCTTGAGGACATGCCGCAGTCAGCTGAGCAGCAGGAAGACTTGAATGACATCGACGCACCGATTGTCCGGCTCGTCAATCAAATCTTGTCAAACGCTGTTTCGTTGAAAGCGAGTGATGTCCACTTGGATCCGCAGGAAAACAAGATTCTCGTGCGCTACCGCATCGATGGCACGCTGCGCACCGAGCGCATCTTGCCGAAGACGATGCAGCAAATGGTCACCGCGCGCTTGAAAATCCTGGCGAACCTCGACATCACGGAAAACCGCGTGCCGCAGGATGGCCGCATCAAGACGCATGTAGACTTTCGCGCGATCGATTTGCGCGTGTCTTCGCTGCCAACCGTCTATGGCGAAAAGATCGTTATGCGGATTCTTGACTTGAGCAATAACTTGACCGACATCTCAAAGCTCGGTTTCACCGACTTGAATATGGAGCGCTTTATGCAGGAAATCGATAAGCCGAACGGCATTGTGCTGATCTCCGGTCCAACCGGTTCTGGCAAGTCGTCAACGCTATACGCCGCGCTCAATAAACTCAATAGCGAAGAAGTCAACATCATCACCGTTGAAGATCCGGTCGAATACCAGCTTGAAGGCATTAACCAGATTCAAGTGAATACAAATGTCGGACTGACCTTTGCCGCCGGACTGCGTTCCATTCTCCGGCAAGATCCGGACATCGTCATGGTAGGTGAGGTCCGCGACAAGGAAACCGCGGAAATTTCCATCCGGGCGTCGCTGACCGGGCATTTGGTGCTCAGCACGATCCACACAAACGATTCGATCGCATCGATTACGCGTCTTATGGATATGGGCATCGAGCCGTTCCTCGTGACGGCGTCGCTCAACGCGGTCGTCGCGCAGCGGCTTGTCCGCAGGGTGTGCCGCGACTGCAAGGAAACCCAACCGGCTACGATCCGCGAACAGGAAATTGCGGCGAAACGCAACATCGTGCTCGACACCATTACCCGCGGCAAAGGCTGTTCGCAATGCAATATGACCGGCTACCGCGGGCGCATGGCGATCCATGAAGTGCTTGTTGTTGACGAACCAATCAAGCAAGTTATCAATAGAGGCGGCACGGCGGCGGAAATCCGCGAAATCGCCATCCGCAACAACACTATTTTCCTTATAGATGACGGCTTATTAAAAGTGAAGGAGGGCATGACGACGACCGAAGAAGTGCTACGCGTCGCCATGATTGATTAATCCTATGAATACAACAATTTCCTTTATAGATGCCGTATTGACTGCAGCCACTGAAATGAAAGTTTCCGATATCCACATGACAACCGGCATTCCGCCGGTATTCCGCATGCATGGCACGATGAAACAATATGGCGATGAAAAACTGCTGCCGGAAGTGACGAAAGAAATTGCCCGGGTCCTTATGCCGGAAGCACTTTGGGATACGTTCCTTGAAAAAGGGGAAATGGATTATTCGTACTCTATCCCCGGCGTGGCCCGTTTTCGTGTCAACTCGTTCCACCAGCGCGGCTCCATTTCGCACGCGTTCCGGACAATTCCAACGAAAATTCCGACGATAGATGATTTGAACATGCCAGATACGTTGAAAAAATTATCCGATACCCACCAAGGGCTCATCCTTGTTACAGGACCAACGGGGTCCGGGAAATCGACTACGCTCGCGGCGATGATCCGATACATGAACGAGACGATGACGAAACACATCATCACGCTCGAAGACCCGATTGAGTATATGCATAAGCATGGCACGTCAGTCATTGACCAGCGTGAAGTCGGTTTTGATACAAAGTCATTTGCGAACGGTCTGCGCGCCGCATTACGTCAAGATCCGGACGTCATCCTCGTCGGGGAGATGCGGGATTTGGAAACAATCACCACCGCCATCACTGCTGCGGAAACAGGACATTTGGTCATGGGAACGCTCCATACATCGAGTGCCGCTTCTACAGTCGAACGGATCATCGATGTTTTTCCGCCGGAGCAGCATGCGCAAATCCGCACGCAGCTCGGCGGCATCTTGAAAGCAGTCATTTCACAGCGTTTGCTGCCGACCGCTGACGGCAAAGGCCGCGTGGCGGCGACGGAAATCCTGATCAATAACACCGCCATCGCTAACTTAATCCGTACGGAAAAAGTCCACCAAATTCCGAACGTCATCTTGACAAATCGCGCCGCCGGCATGCACATGATGTCGACATCGGTGCAAGAATTGTTAAAAAAAGGCAAAATCTCACAAAAAATCGCCCAGCCTTACCTGGAAGGGGAGGAGTAGCATGGCGCGTTTTAAATACGAAGGGCGCGATAAGAAAAAAATTCGCTCCGGTATCGTTACTGCCGATAACCGGCAAGCAGCGGTTCGGAAACTTCGCGACGAAGGCGTCCGCGTAATTGACATCCGCGAAATGCCGGCCACTGCGCTGCAAAAAGACATCTCGTTCGGAGCTGCGGTTAAAAAAGACCAGTTCATCATGTTCCTGCGCCAGTTCTCGACGCTCATGCGCTCCGGCGTAACAATCGTCGATTCTGTGAAAATCCTGTCCCAACAAGTTGATTCGAAAGCGCTGCAGAAAACCTTAGGGGAAATCGACGTAGATTTGCGCAAAGGCAACTCGCTTTCGAATTCGTTCGCAAAATTCCCGAAAATATTCGAGCCGCTTACTGTCAACTTGATCCGGGCGGGAGAGCTATCAGGAAACATTGACGAATCGCTCGAACGTTTGGCGACGCATTACGACAAAGCCTACCAGACAAAGCAGAAAGTCAAATCGGCGATGTCCTATCCGGTCGTCGTTGGCGTCATCGCCATGGGCGTTGTCATATTCCTGCTGTCTTCAATCGTACCGATGTTCGCGGAAATGTTCGCAGGCTTCGGCGGCGAATTGCCGTTGGTCACGCGGCTGGTTTTAGGCGCAAGTGAATTTGTCAAAGTTTATTGGTATATCGTACTCGGGGCGATTGGGTTATTCGTTGGAACGATCTGGGGCATGAAACGCACTGAAAGGGGCAAATTGATGCTAGATACGTTCCTGTTGCGCATGCCGATATTCGGCAATATTTTTAAGAAATCCGCATTGGCGCGTTTGACGCGCACATTGAGTTCTCTATTTTCAAGTTCTGTGCCGATTTTGCAGGCGATGACGATGACCGAAAAAGTTGTCGGCAACGCCGTTATGTCGAAAGTCATCATCGCAGCGCGTGACTCGCTCGAACGCGGCGGCTCGCTGACCGAACCGATGCGCGATCACTGGGCGTTTCCGCCGCTCATTCCGCACATGATCTCAATCGGCGAACAAACTGGCTCGCTCGACCACATGCTTGCGAAAGTTGCGGAGTTCTATGAACAAGAAGTCGATGCCGAAACCGATAAATTAAAAGCATTGATCGAACCACTGATGATTGTCGTATTAGCCGCCATTGTTGGGACTATTATACTGGCTATTATGATGCCGATGTTTGAAATGTTCCAGAATGTAGATAAGTTATAGGACTAAATAGTAGTAATATTGAAAAATTTTCTAAATAATTGCTAAATTTGCTATTGTTTATTTTGGTACTATTGATATAATAGGAATGTACTCATCGTAGTACAAATAAGGAAAATATGAGGGGGAAAAGAAATGAAGAAATTTATCCAACAGAAATTGAAAGACCAGAAAGGGATGACGTTGATCGAGCTTTTGGCTGTAATCGTCATTATCGCGATCATCGCGGCAATCGCTATTCCTGCGATTGGAAATATTATTCAAAATAGTCGCAATGGAGCAGTTAAAGCGGATTTCCAACAAGCGATTGCAGCCGCAAATCTTTATGTTACTGAAGAAGGTGCATTGCCAACGGGTACTGCAACTGTGCAGTTAGGTCTTTTAGACCCTTATATTGAAGATCCAGGTTCATTGACTGGTGTTGAAGTTACAAGAAACGCCTCAGGTTCTATTGCTATTATTGGTACAGCTGATAATGACGATGATGCTGCAGTGGATTACCAAATTACTGTACCTCTAACAAATGCACAATTAGGTGAAATTGATAATGCTGATTTTACTGGCGTTACAATTGGAGCAGCAGTAGTAACACCATAATAATTACTAATTTTAGGAGCTGAGAAAATGGCCTTATCGTTTTTATCGAGAAAAGCGCGAGTCGCAACCATTACTATAGAAGAAGATGCGATCCGCCATGTCGACTTGAAGTCGATTGCCCCTCTTCAATTGAGCTGTGCGGAAGAGATGGTTTTGCCGCCGGGCATCATTGAAGACGGCAAAGTGGCTGACATGGAAGCGCTGGAATCGGAGCTCGGTAAGGCTGTCAATCAGTGGGGTCTCTCTAAGAAGTCAGTCCGCTTCCTCGCCCCTGACGAATTCGTTACAATCCGCAAAGTACCTTACCCCGAAGGCGTTGAAGCCGATGAACTTAAAGGCCATTTCTTCATCGAAATCGGTTCTACGCTTTACTTGCCATTCGAAGATCCCGTCTTCGATGTGGTGCCATATCGTGCTGACAGCGATAATCCGGAAGTGATCATCATCGCGTCGAAAGAGTCGGTTATCGACGATTACGAGTCAGCGCTTGATGCTGCGAAATTAAAAGCGGTTGTCGCCGACATTACGCCGCTTGCGCTGTACAGGCTTGCTTACCTACAGCACGAATTCGCGGAAGACGAGCACATCATGCTCATCGACCTGCAGTCGAAAAAAATGACTGTATCGATTTTCCATGAGCATTTTCCGCTGTTCATGCGGCCGGTGGAATTCGACGTTTCGGGTACGATTCTGGAAGATCCGGCGTCGGTCATGGAAATCGTTGAAGAAGAGGCGGAAAAGCTCGCCAATTTCTACCGTTATAATATGAATGATGGCGAACAAGGCATCACGAAAGTGGTGTGCAACGGCGAATACGATAATTGGCCGGCATTCAAGGCGCGCCTGGAAGAGCGGTTTTCGCTGCCGGTGGCACCGGTCGTGTTGGAAGACATCCCTTCCGATAACGCGAAAAATGTACCGGGCCGTTTCAACCGCGCCATTGGCCTTGCGCTGAAAGAGGTGTGACGATGTTAGTTGATATTAATTTATTGCCGCAGAAAGAACGGGACCGTCCCGCTTCGATCGTTGCGGCGATTGCCATTTTACTGCTGGCGGCGATCATTTGGGCGGTTTTCGCCTTTCTCGCCAGCGGCCACAAAGAACAAGGGGCAATAGCGGCAGCGCAGACAACGCAAGTGCAAGCTGAACAGGTGATGCTGCGCGAACAGCTCGAAGCGGTGCAGGGCATGAACGAAGAACAACAATTGAAGGCGACAGTCGATTGGGCGGAAAGCTATCAATTTGATACATTGCCGCTCCTTTCGGAATTGGTATCGAAATTGCCGGTGCGCGGATTTTTCGATAGCTTCTCTTACGTCGGCATGGACGTCGCGACTTTGGGCGTGCAGTTCGATACGGCACGCGAAACTGCTTATTATCTAGCTCAGCTGAAAACGTCGAGCCTGCTTGAATCGGCAACATTGGATTCTGTGGTGCAAGAAGCGCTTGAAGAAGAAACGGTGGAAGACGGTACGTTCATTATCGATGAAGACGCACCTGTTTTAAACCCTCGCTACCTGGCAACTTACACATTGGTGTTCGTCGATGGACGTGTTCCTGCGCTGACGCCAGAAGGCGAAATTATCGTTGAAGAACCTGTGGCGGAGGAGCCAGCAGCGGAAACGCCGCCGGCTGAAGAAGCTCCAACAGCTGATGTAGACGTCAATGTTGAAGTTGAACAAGAAACACCGACAGAGCCAACGGTGCCAACGACACCAACGACACCATCGACAGAAGCTCCGGCGCCGGCAGATGGAACGGAAGGTGACGGCCAATGAGCAGCATGACAAAAAGCCAGAAAGAAAAAGCGTTGATCGCCTTAGCGATCGTCTTTCTCTTGGCGCTTGCCGCATATTCGTATTTTATGGTTTATAGCCCAGCTCGGGAGGCCAAATTGCAGGCCGAACAATTATTAAGTTCCGAGCGCGATGTGTTGATGGGATTGCAGACGCAGCTGAAAGAATTGCCAGAAGGCGAAAAAATCAGCACCAGCGAATTACAACAGAAAGTTTCGATTGAACCGTTGTCGGAATTGATTGTCCTGCAGATTGAACAGGCGGAATTGTTGTCGGATTCGCTTGTGACAAATATTGCGATTACAGAAGAGCCGGTCGTATTGCCAGTGCCGGTCGAAGGCCTGGAGAACTTGCAGGAAGTGCAGACGACCGTGTCGATTGAAGTCGCAGATTACAAAAATATCACGACGTTCATTAAAGAAATCGAAGCGATGGACCGTATCTTGATCGTCGATTCGATTGATTTCGGTGCATTGGAAGAAGTCACGACGGCGGACCAGGAGCGCGAACTGCTCGATGTCACGCTTAGCTTCTCCGCGTATTTCCGACCGGATCTGATTGCTTTGCTTGATACGTTGCCGAAAGTCGACGCTCCGGCGCCGGCAGGAAAAGTCAACCCGCTCGCCCAGAATGACGGCACCGACCTCACTGCACCAGACGAGGCAGTCCCGGCAGATGAAGCAGCCGCGGATGTTGAAGTCGACGTTGATATCGAAATCGAAGACGACTCCGCTGCAGTAACAGTCGAACCGAATCCGGACGTCGCCGGCACGCAGACCGCAGGCTTTCATAAAGTGCAAAAAGGCGAGACCTTATACACGATTTCCTTAAACTACTATAATAGTCGTGACGGCGAAGCGCTGATCCAACAAGCGAACGGCATGGCCGACAAAACGGTCATCGCCGGCACGACGCTGGTCATTCCAGAACGCCGTTGAAGGGAAATCACATTGATTTCCCTTTTTCTTTTAGGCTAAGATAAAATTAGACTTAATTTTATTAAGCACAGTTGAAAAACATCACAAGAAATGAGGGTAGGCATGGCAATTACATACACAGTTTTCTTCACCATCTTCGGGCTCGTCTTCGGCTCGTTCTATAATGTTGTCGGCTTGCGTGTGCCGAAAAAAGAATCGATCGCGTTTCCGCCGTCTCATTGCACAAAATGCGACCGGCAATTGACAGCTCTAGATTTGGTCCCAGTGTTTTCGTATTTATTCCTGCGGGGCCGCTGCCGCTCTTGCGGTGAAAAAATCCACTGGGTCTATCCGCTAATGGAATTCGTCACCGGCGTGCTGTTCGCCATCTCATTCTGGAAGATCGGCTTTGAGCCGGAACTAATCATTGCGATTTTGTTTATGTCTTTGCTCGTCATCATCACGGTTTCGGACATTGCTTATATGCTCATTCCAGACAAAGTGTTGTTGCCGATCGGCGCGTTGCTGCTTGTTTTGCGGCTGTTTATCCCGCTCGATCCGTGGTGGGATTCGCTGCTTGGTGCAGTTGTTGGCTTCGGTATTTTGCTGCTTATTGCTATGGCGTCGAAAGGCGGCATGGGCGGCGGCGACATCAAGCTGTTCTTTGTCATCGGCCTTGTACTTGGCGTGTCTGGTACGTTAATGACCTTGTTTTTCGCATCGCTGATCGGTGCGATTGCCGGCATTATCATGCTGAGGATCAAGAACCAAGGCCGCAAGACGCCGGTGCCATTCGGCCCGTCGATTGCGCTCGGCGCCATCATCGTCTATTTCTGGGGCGACTCGCTACTAAATTTGTATATGAATTTCTGGGGATGAAGCCTTGCGCTTCATCTTTTTTTATTGCAAAAAACCTTATTTAATCGCGCTCAGGGGTAAGTAACAAATGTTTATAATATGTGGCTGACACGGGGCGCAACGAAAAAACAAAATATTTATTCAAACCTCGCAGCGGCTCGATTCTCAGATAAATCCCGTGCCAAATCTCATTTTTGGAAGCAGCTATTCCCGGCAAAAATCATTTTTCCTTTTTTGCTACAATTTTCAACAGCGCTAAAATTCGGTATGATGCTAAAAAAGGGAGGAATCGATCCATGAAATTCAAAGCCAAACAACCAATCATCCTGGCGTCCGCGTCACCGCGCCGCCGTGAATTGCTAGAAGGGCTGGGCATCACTTTCACTGTAGAGCCGAGTCAAAAAGAAGAGCCGACGCCGGAAAGCTTTCACACTGCGATGGGCTATGTCATTGAATGCGCGTTAGCAAAAGCAAAAGACGTTGCGAAAGGGCATCCGGAAGCGGTCGTCATCGGCTCGGATACTGTCGTCGTGTTGGACGGCGACATCTTGTTGAAGCCGGAAAACGAAGCGCAGGCGAAAGAATTTCTTGGGCGCTTGTCCGGCCAAACGCATGACGTCATCACTGCCGTGTCGATCATCAAAGGCGGCAGTGTGCAATCGTTTCATGAAATCGTACGTGTGACGTTCCACGATCTGCCGCAGGAATGGATCGAAGCTTATACCGCGACGCCGGACCCGTATGACAAAGCAGGGGCCTATGGAATTCAGACTGCGTCGGGATTGTTTGTCAAAGCGATCGAAGGCGATTACAATGCGGTCGTCGGCTTGCCGATTGCATCGCTTGCGCAGAAGCTCGTATTGTCCGGTTATATCGAATTGCAAAGGAGCCGCGTCGAATGCTGACGGAAGGGGCGCTGATGATGCGCGAAGTCCATTCAGCCGACCGTCCGCGCGAGCGGCTCATCTCCCAAGGGGCGACGAGCTTGTCGAATCAGGAATTGATTGCGATTTTGCTGCGTACCGGCACAAAGCAGGAATCCGTTTTGCATCTCGCAAATCGGGTTTTGCTTTCCTTTGAACAAATCCATCATTTAAAAGACGCGACGATTGAAGAAATCACGGCTATCAAAGGCATTGGCCAGGCGAAAGCGGTGCAGATACTGGCATCAGTCGAACTGGGCAGACGCCTTTCCTCTAAGCAGACAGACACGAAATACACCATCCGTTCCCCCAAAGATGCCGCCAATTACTTGATGGCGGACATGACTTCGCTCAAACAGGAGCATTTTGTGGTCCTGTTCCTCAACATCAAAAACCAGGTTATGCACAAACAGACGATCTTTGTCGGCAGCCTCAATGCCAGCATCGTCCACCCGCGCGAAATTTTCCGCGAAGCGGTGCGGCGTTCTTCGGCATCGATCGTCTGCGCCCACAACCACCCGTCCGGCAATCCTGCTCCGTCACCTGAGGATATCGCTGTCACGAAACGGCTATTGGAAGCAGGGAGCATCATCGGCATAGAACTTTTAGACCATATCATCATAGGGGACCATCAATTCATTTCTTTAAACGAAAAGGGGTTCATGTAGGACTGTTACTTTTTTTCTTTATCGTCTATAATGAGTAGTATTGTGTTTACTCTATGGCAATTTTGCATATAAAGAAGGGAAGATTTGACTTGTTTGGAATTGGAACGAAAGACGTTGGAATTGATTTAGGAACTGCGAATACTTTGGTATTCATTAAAAATAAAGGGATTGTCCTGCGGGAACCGTCCGTAGTGGCAAAAAATACCAGTACAGATGAAATAGTAGCTGTTGGGAATGATGCACGTAATATGATAGGGCGTACTCCTGGGTCTATCGTCGCGATTCGTCCGATGAAAGACGGAGTAATTGCGGATTTCGATACGACGACGGCAATGATACAGTATTACTTGAAGGGTGCGATGAAAGCGTCAGGCACTTCTTGGTCGAAACCGAATGTCATGATTTGTGTGCCTTCTGGCATCACGTCTGTTGAAAGGCGCGCCATCATTGACGCTGCCCGCCAAGCAGGCGCACGTGAAGCGTTCACAATCGAAGAACCATTCGCGGCTGCTATCGGCGCAAACCTTCCAGTTTGGGAACCTACGGGAAGCCTTGTCGTCGATATTGGTGGCGGAACAACTGAAGTGGCTGTTATTTCACTTGGCGGCATCGTTACAAGCGAATCTGTCCGCGTCGCAGGCGATGCGATGGACATTGCAATCACGCAATTCATCCGTAAAACCTATAACCTGACAATCGGTGAACGGACGGCTGAAGCGATTAAGATGGAAATTGGTTCTGCGCGCACAGTAACAGAAGCGGAGAAAAATGCTAAAATGGATATTCGTGGACGCGACCTTTTGACTGGCTTGCCGAAAACGATTGAAATTACCGCGGAAGAAATTGCTGAAGCGTTGAAAGAATCGGTTGCATCGATTATCGAAGGCGTGCGCCGCACACTGGAAAAAACGCCGCCTGAGTTATCAGCGGATGTGATGGAACGCGGAATCGTCTTGACTGGCGGCGGAGCATTGTTGAAGAACCTCGACAAAGTGATCGCTGACCAGACGGATATGCCCGTCTTTATTGCAGACAACCCGCTTGACTGTGTCGCTATCGGCACCGGCAAAGCACTGGACAACATCAACCAGATTCGACGCCAGCAATCGCATAAATAAGGAGGATTGCCCCAAATGTTCCACTTTTTTTCAAACAAGCGGCTGATTTTGCTGCTGCTCGGCGTTATCCTCCTTGTGGGGCTTATTTCATTTTCCTTGCGCGACCGTGACAATGTGTCGCTGCCGGAACAGCTCATCAAGGATGGCGTCGGGGCCGGGCAAATGGTCTTTTCCGGACCCGCCCATTTTGTCACAGGAATTTTTGATAATGTCGATTCTCTTTTGAATACATACCAGGAGAATAAGTATTTGAAATCACGTCTCGAAGAATTCGCCGGGGTGCAATCGGAAGTGACGAACTTGCGCTCGGAAAACACCGAATTGAAAGCGTTGGTCGGCAAAAAAGCGGATATGCGGGATTATAACCCGATCCAAGCGACTGTCATTGCACGGAACCCGGACCAATGGGAAGAAAAAGTCATTATCAATAAAGGCTCGTCAAGCGGCGTGCTCGAAAACATGGCGGTCATGACGGCCCAGGGGCTGATCGGCAAAGTGACGCTGACGACACCGTTCACTTCGACAGTCGAATTGATCTCGACACAAGACCCGAATTACCGGGTCTCGGCGATGGTCATCGGCGGCAAGAAAGATGTGTTCGGCTTGATCGAAGGCTATGACAGCGAACGCCGTGAACTTTTACTGAAACGCATTGATGCAGATATCGACATCAAAGAAGGCCAGCAAGTCATCTCAAGCGGCCTCGGCGGCATTTTCCCGAAAGGGATCATCATCGGCGAAATCACCGAAGTGGCGATTGACGAGTTCGGCTTGACGAAATTGGCATACGTTAAACCGGCGGCTGAGTTTTCGCTCCTGAATCACGTTGTCATCGCCGACCGGGTTATGCCGGAAGTGGACGGCGCGGATAACGGCGAGACGGCGGAGGAAGATGCCCCATGATGAGATACCTGATTCTGGGGATCGGCTTGGTGCTGTTTTTCATGGAGCCGGTCTTCGGCCTTTTTTCGCCGCTCAAGCTGAGCGGCGAATATTATTATATTGTTCCGCGTTTTTTGATCATGTTCCTGATCTTCGTATCGGTTTATTTTGATACAAAACACGCAATGTATTATGGATTATTTTTCGGCCTCTTGTACGATGTCTTTTTCATTGATATTATTGGATTATATTCTTTTTTGTATCCGGCCATTTGTGTGGTTGCAGGATACACGGTAAAGACGGTGCAACGGAATTTATTCGTAGCGACGCTTTTGACGTTGGTGCTCACAGCTCTTTTCGAGTTCGTGCTGTACCAGTTTTTCACGTTGATTTCGCTGACCGACGTTCCGTTCGGTACATTTTTGGCGACCCGCCTTTGGCCGACCATGATAGCGAATTCGCTGTTCTTGTTCGTTCTTGGCTGGGCGTTCAAGTCGGTCATCGTCGGCCGCCTCATCGAACGGGAAAAGAATCCAAGTGCATACTAAAGGAAGCGCAGGTGACACATTTTTGAAGAATCTTGTCAATATCAAGGGGACGAAACAAGGGCTTGTGCTGCAGCTCGATGACCAGTGTTCTTACGCCGATCTGCTGGCGGAACTGCAGGCGAAGGTGTCGGATCCTGCGCTTGACGGCAGTGCTGAAGTTCAACTCCAGCTGGGCAACCGTTATTGCACGGAAGCTCAGATCAAGGAAATCATCGCGCTTATCCAAAAGAACGAGCATTTGCGCGTTTCGCGGGTAAGAAGCGACGTCATTACAGTAGAAGAAAGCAATCGCCGCATCCAAGAACGCCAATCCGAGACCTATGTCGGCATTGTGCGTTCGGGGCAAGTGGTGAAAGCTGACGGAGACTTAGTAGTTGTCGGCGATGTCAATCCGAACGGCCGCGTTGCCGCTGGAGGCAATATATATGTGTTAGGGCGCCTGAAAGGGATTGCCCATGCCGGAACGAACGGCAACCGGGAAGCTGTAATCGCAGCCTCATGGCTTGAAGCGACGCATCTTCAGATCGATGATGAGTTGGAAATCATGACTGACGAATTGACGGTCTTATCGGAACAGCCTGAAATGGAATGCGCTTATTTGCATAAAAACGGAAGCATCATCATCGACCGCTTGCAGGAACTCAGATTCTTACGGCCGGAAATTTCAACGTTTAAAGGAGGAAGCTAGTGTGGGAGAAGCTATCGTTATTACATCAGGTAAGGGAGGCGTCGGTAAAACGACGACAACCGCCAATCTCGGCACTGCATTGGCCCTTCAGGGTAAGAAAGTATGCTTGATCGATACGGATATCGGCCTTCGCAATCTCGACGTCATCCTGGGCCTCGAAAATCGCATCATTTACGATTTGATCGATGTTTTGGAAGGACGCTGCAAAGTGCATCAGGCACTTGTT
The DNA here is from genome assembly GCF_058268455.1 of Planococcus sp. TJ-302. Taxonomy (NCBI): domain Bacteria; kingdom Bacillati; phylum Bacillota; class Bacilli; order Caryophanales; family Caryophanaceae; genus Planococcus; species Planococcus sp. TJ-302. The sequence goes on from NZ_JBZDOI010000001.1 coordinate 218,577, forward strand.
AAAGACAAGCGTTTTGAAGACATGCTGTATTTATTGCCGGCTGCCCAAACAGCTGACAAAAACGATGTCAACCCGGAACAGATGCGCGAATTGGTGACGGAACTCAAGAAAGATTATGATTTTGTCATCATCGACTGCCCGGCAGGCATTGAGCAAGGCTATAAAAACGCCGTTGCCGGTGCGGATAAGGCGATTGTCGTGACGACCCCTGAAATTTCAGCGGTGCGCGACGCCGACCGCATCATCGGTTTGCTTGAAATGGAAGAAAACATCGAACCGCCGAAATTGATCATCAACCGCATCCGCCAGCATTTGATGAATGCCGGTGAAGCGCTTGACGTCAATGAAATCACGACACATTTGTCGATCGATCTTCTCGGCATCGTTGCAGACGACGAGAGCGTCATCACGAGCTCGAACCGTGGAGAGCCTGTGGTCATGAACCCGGCGAACCCAGCGGCGCTTGGCTACCGCAACATCGCCCGCCGCATCCTCGGCGAATCAGTGCCGTTGATGACGATGGACAAGAAGAGCCAAGGCGTTTTCTCGAAAATCAAAGCGATCTTTACGAAATAAGAATGGACCAGTGACCTCCGCAGCGATGCGGGGGTTTTATTTTTGGGTTCGGGGGACGCAGCGTCTGAGACGTGTTGCAAATAAACCGCTGGTTTGCGCAAACGAATTTTATATTCTGCAAGCAACGCACCGTATGCCGCAAGTAAATCAGTAAACCGGAAAATGAACATAAGAGAAACTGCAAAAACTACAAAGCCACACCAAGTTTTATTCCGCAGCCACTCACTTGCGAATAACTATTGACGCGGGTTGTCTGGCGTGGTATTATTCTAATGTTATGTTTGTAGCGCACCTGTGCTACAACCGCTCGAATCAGGTGTTGAAGAATCGGCAGCAATGCGGATCACCTGAATAGGCGAGTCCTAATTCTAAGAGGAGGTGCAAGAATATGTACGCAATTATTGAAACTGGTGGAAAACAGATCAAAGTAGAAGCGGGCCAAGAAATCTATGTTGAGAAATTGACTGGAGAAGCTGGTGACGTTATCACATTTGACAAAGTTCTATTTGTAGGTGGAGATGAATCTAAATTCGGTGTTCCTTTTGTTGAAGGAGCTACTGTTACTGCTAAAGTCGTGAAAAGCGGAAAAGGCAAAAAGATTACAGTCTTCAAATACAAAGCTAAAAAGAACTACCGTAAAAAACAAGGTCACCGTCAGCCATACACGAAATTGACTGTCGACGCGATCAACCTGTAAGACATGATACGAGTAAACGTAACTGAAACATCAAACCGGATTTCGTCATTTGAAATGTCCGGGCATGCCGACTATGCCGAACACGGGCAAGACCTCGTCTGCGCTGGCGCATCTGCTGTCTCATTTGGAGCGGTGAATGCCATAATGGAGCTTACGGGAATCGAACCTGACATCGAGCAGGGAAGCAGCGGCTTATTGAAAGTCGTGTTTCCGGCAGGACTGGATGAAAAAACGGACGAGCAGGTACAACTGCTGGTGCGCGGAATGATTGTTTCTTTAAAAACGATTGAGCACGATTATGGGCAATATATTAAAATAACCTTCACAGCTTAGGAGGTGGGACAGAATGTTAAGATTAGATCTTCAGTTTTTCGCATCCAAAAAAGGTGTAGGTTCAACGAGAAACGGACGTGACTCAGAATCAAAACGCCTTGGCGCTAAACGTGCAGACGGACAACTAGTTACTGGTGGTTCAATTTTATACCGTCAACGCGGTACTAAAATTTATCCAGGTGAAAATGTTGGACGCGGCGGAGACGACACACTATTTTCAAAAATCGACGGAATCGTACGTTTCGAACGTTACGGACGCGACAAGAAAAAAGTGAGCGTATACCCAGTTGCACAAGAAGCTTAATAAAAAAGAAAAGGGCTGCTTTGGCAGTCCTTTTTATTTTGAATAGATGCAGCAGCCAGCTAAAATCCGGGAAATTGCGCTGCGAAATTGGTATACTGATAAAAGAAGCTGAAATAGGAAGTGACTTATGGACGTGTCAAAATCAGTGGTACAATCGCTTCGGCATGCGCGGCATGATTTTCTGAATGAGTTGCAATTGATCGGCATGTACCTGGACCTTGGGCAACCGGAAAAGGCCAAAGCGATGATTCGCTCTCATGCCGAAGCGGCTGTGCACATGAGCCGGCTCGCGGGATTGGGTATGCCCATAACGGAAGAATGGCTGCTATTGTCAAAATGGCGCTATCCGGAATTGGCGATCCAAACCGAATGCACGGCGGAAGCTGGCATTGCGAAGCTGGACGGGGCGTTTGCCGGAATGCTGGAAAAATTCTGCGAAACGGTCCGGCCTCAAATGGATCCGTTTGTTGAATATGTTTGTACAATAAGTATTTGGAATGAAAACGAGTCGCTTGCGATGAAGATTTCATTGAACGGGGACTGGCAGGGGCTGCAGTTACCGGAAAGTTCGCTAGACACAGCAGTAATAAAGTGTGGCAGCGACGGCATAGAAGTGGCCGTCCGCCCACAGATGGAGGGATAATATGTTTGTCGATCACGTAAAAGTTTATGTTAGAGGTGGCGACGGCGGGGACGGTATGGTAGCGTTCCGCCGCGAAAAATATGTACCAAATGGCGGTCCTGCGGGCGGCGATGGCGGTAAAGGCGGAAACATCGTATTTATGGTAGATGAAGGCTTGCGCACGCTCATGGATTTCCGCTACAAACGGATTTTCAAAGCGGACCGCGGTACGCACGGAATGAGCAAAAACCAGCACGGCGCGAAAGCACAGGATACGATTATCCAAGTTCCGCCGGGCACTGTCGTAAAAGACGCCGATACGGGTGAAACGATCGCCGATTTGGTTGAACAAGGCCAAACAGCAATCATTACACGCGGTGGGCGAGGCGGACGCGGTAACTCGCGTTTTGCCACGCCGCAGAATCCAGCTCCTGAATTATCGGAAAAAGGCGAACCGGGCTTTGAGCGCAACGTCGTTCTGGAATTGAAAGTGTTGGCGGATGCCGGACTTGTCGGATTCCCGAGTGTCGGGAAATCGACGTTATTGTCTGTCGTTTCTGCTGCGAAGCCGAAAATCGCTGAATATCATTTCACAACAATCGTGCCAAACCTCGGAATGGTTGAAACAGAAGACCACCGCAGTTTCGTTATGGCCGATTTGCCAGGATTGATCGAAGGTGCGCACCAAGGAGTCGGCCTCGGCCATCAATTCCTGCGCCACATCGAGCGCACGCGCGTTATCATCCACGTCATCGATATGTCCGCTCTTGAAGGCCGCGACCCGTATGATGATTATCTGACAATTACAGAAGAACTGAAACAATACAATATGCGTTTGACGGAACGCCCGGAATTGATCGTGGCGAACAAAATGGATATGCCGGATTCTGAAGAGAACTTGAAGAAATTCCGCGAAAAAATGCCGGAAGACGCACAAATTTTCCCGGTTTCCGCGTTAAGCCGACAAGGCTTGTCGAATCTTCTGTTCGCGATTGCGGATCTTATCGAAGTGACGCCTGAATTCCCGTTGATCGACGAAGAAGTGGACGAATCGGAAAGCACGGTTCTCTACAAGCACGAGAAGGAATCAGACGGCTTCAATATCACACGCGAATCCGATGGTGCATTCGTCTTGTCCGGCTACGCCATCGAGCGTATGTTCAAGATGACCGATTTCTCGCGTGAAGATTCAATTCGCCGTTTCTCCCGCCAAATGCGCGGAATGGGCATTGATGATGCTTTGCGTGAACGCGGCGCTGAAAACGGCGACACGGTCCGCCTGCTTGAGTTCGAATTTGAATTCATGGACTGATTGAGAGATTTCTGGGAGGTTTATTGAATGAAGGATGTATCCGAACAACGGTATTATTTGGTGCGTGAAGACGTGTTGACCGAAGCGATGCAAAAGACGCTTGAAGTAAAGCGTCTGCTGCAGCGCGACCGCATGTCGATTTTGGACGCTGTCAATCACGCCGGGCTATCACGCAGTGCGTTTTACAAATATCGGGATGCGGTATTTCCATTCCATTCGATTGTGAAAGAACGGATCCTTACGGTGTTTTTACAGCTCGAAGACCGCTCTGGAACGCTTGCCACCTTGCTGCAGTCGGTTGCTGAAGCCGGCTGCAATATTTTGACCATCCACCAGACCATCCCGATCCAAGGGCGTGCGAACGTTACGCTGTCGCTCGATGTGACGGCGATGGACCTGGAATTGGATGCGTTTTTGCAGCAGCTGAAAAAACTCGATTTTGTCGAGTCGGCTGATGTCGTATCAAGCGGATCATCTTAACTTAGGAGTGGTTGAATGGCTGGAGAAAACTTGAAGGACCGCATTTCGTATTTGGGGCCAGAAGCCTCATTCACCCATCTGGCGGCTGTCCGGGTGTTCCCGGAAAGCACGCTGGTGCCGTTTGCCACGATTCCTGAATGCATTGAAGCAGTAGCGGAAGGCCGCGTCGACTACGCGGTCGTGCCGCTCGAAAATGCGCTTGAAGGTTCTGTGTCGTTGACGGTCGATTATTTATTCCATGAAGCGCAATTGTATGTGGCGGCGGAAGTCCTTTCGCCGATCGGCCAGCATTTCCTGGTGCATCCGGAAAACGCTGAAGCCGAATCGTTCGAAGCGATTTACTCCCACCCGCAGGCGCTTGCCCAAAGCCATAAATTCCTGTTTTATACGTACCGGAACACGCCGCTCGAGCAATACAGCTCGACTTCAGCGGCGGCTAAAATGGTGTCGGAGCTTCCAGAGCGCCCGATTGCAGCGATTGGCAATGAATTCGCGGCCCATAAATACGGTTTGACAATCCTGCACCGCGATATCCATGATTTCCATTTCAACCACACGCGCTTTTTCGTGCTGTCGAAAACGAATCATAAATTGGAAATCGCGGGGCATGAAAACGAGATTAAAACGACGTTGATGATCTCTCCGCCGAAAGACGACCGTTCCGGCGTGCTCCATCAAATCCTTTCCGTCTTCGCGTGGCGCCAGCTCAATTTAAGCAAAATTGAGTCGCGCCCCTTGAAAACCGGGCTTGGCGATTATTTCTTTATCGTCGACGTGCTGGAAGACGAAAATGCGACAATGATGCGCGGCGCGCTCGAAGAACTTGCGGCGATCGGCTGCGAAGTTAAAACGCTTGGCTCGTATTATATGTATAAGAATTCCTGAGTTAAACCCTGCAGCCGTGTTGGCTGCGGGGTTTTTTATTGGTGCTGCAAACAAATTCGTTATTCCGCAAAGAAAGTGCAAGATTCCGCAAACAAATCCGATATTCTGCAAACAAACTAGTTATTCTGCAAGTAAATTCGGTTTGCTGCGAGTATTCTGCCGTATTCCGCAAGTAACACAACACCGTCCAATAAAAAACACAGAATCCTCAAGAGGATTCTGCGTTCTATTCATTATCTTCCAGCAAGAAGCCGTGCTCGCGCATGGCAGCTACTGCTGCGTCTAAAATGCTTTCATTTGCCCCGGTGATGGTGTGGAGATGTGTGCCGTCGGTCAATTCCAGCAGATAGCTCGCGCCGGTGTCGCGTACGCGCTTCATGAAGGCTTCAACGCCTGCTTCATCGGAGACGTGGATGCCGGCTGTCAGTTCGCCGTAGACGGGATGCTCGACAGAGACGTCTTTCACAGTGGCACCGGCGCGCACGAGAATCTTCAGTTCATCTTCCGTGTCGCTAGGCTGGTGGCGGCATGCAATCTGCCTGCTCGCTTCTTTGGAGCCGCTGGCGGCGAGGAAGAGATAGCCGGAGCTCGTTGCAATGATCGGCTCGCTGCGCGCTTTTAGGAGCGTCATGTCACTGACGATGACTTGCCGCGATACGTTGGCGAAAGCGGCAAGCTCACCGCCGGTCAACGGTGCTTCGGCGGTTTTCAGTTTTTCCAATAAAACCTGGCGGCGCTGTTCTCCGTAAAGTTTTTTCATTATGCAACCTCAGCTTTCCGGATAGGATAAATCCATTTTACCACGGACAATTTCCTAACGGGTTTATTTCGTAAAAGGCGAACAAATATGCTATAATCAATAGGTTAAAATGGAGGAGCGGACATCTATGTACGATTACATAAAAGGGATAGTCACACGTGTGACTCCCGAATATCTGGTAGTGGAACAACAAGGCATCGGCTGGCAGATTTTTGCGCCGAACCCGTACTCATTCGGCACTGAGGAATTGCAGGTTTTCCTGTATCATCACGTGAGGGAAGATGCGCATCTGCTATTCGGCTTTACGACGCTGGAGCAGCGCGAATTGTTCCGCAAGCTCATTTCGGTGTCCGGCATCGGGCCGAAGGGGGCGCTTGCGATATTGGCAAGCGGCGAACCGCAGCACGTCATCGAAGCGATCGAACGGGAAGATGAGTCGTATCTGGTGAAATTCCCGGGCGTCGGCAAAAAAACTGCGCGCCAAATGATCCTCGATTTAAAAGGCAAGCTGGCGGAGTTTTTCGATGCGCCATTCTTGACGAACGAAGCGCCAGGCTTGTTGGCTGAAGGCGATATCGAACTGGAAGAAGCGATGCTGGCACTTGGCGCACTCGGCTATTCAGAGCGTGAAATCACGAAAGTGAAGCCGCAGCTGAAAGACCTGGATTTGAACACCGAAGGTTATATGAAGAAAGCTCTGCAATTATTGCTGAAACAATCTTGATGAAAAGGAGGCGAACGGCATGGAAGAACGTGTAATCGGCAGCGAAATATCGGAATTTGACGAACGCTTTGAACAGTCGCTGCGCCCGAAATTCCTGTCGCAGTATATCGGCCAGCATAAGGTCAAGCACAACCTCGAGATTTTCATCGAAGCGGCGAAAATGCGCCAGGAAAGCTTGGACCACGTCTTGTTGTACGGGCCTCCTGGACTCGGGAAGACAACGCTCGCTGCAGTCATCGCCAATGAAATGGAAGTCGGCGTGAAAATGACCAGCGGTCCGGCAATCGAACGTCCCGGCGACTTGGCGGCAATTGTGTCGTCATTGGAACCGGGCGACGTGCTGTTCATCGATGAAATCCATCGCTTGAACCGCTCGATCGAAGAAGTGCTGTATCCGGCCATGGAAGATTTCTGCCTCGACATCGTCGTCGGCAAAGGGCCGACTGCGCGATCTGTGCGGCTCGACTTGCCGCCGTTCACGCTGATTGGTGCGACGACGCGCGCCGGCGCATTGTCAGCACCGCTGCGCGACCGATTCGGCGTGCATGCGCGCTTGGATTATTACGACACGGAATCGCTGACGGATATCGTAGAGCGCAGCTCAAAGCTCTTTGAAGCGGATATTGCGCCGAACGCTGCGGTGGAAATCGCCAGGCGTTCCCGTGGGACGCCGCGCATCGCCAACCGGCTGCTGAAGCGCGTGCGTGATTTTGCGCAAGTGCGCGGCAACGGTACGATCACAGAAGACATGGCGAGCCAGGCGCTCGAAATGCTGCAAGTCGATCCGCTCGGCCTCGACCACATCGATCATAAATTGCTGGTCGGCATGATCACCCGTTTCCGTGGTGGTCCGGTTGGCCTTGATACGATTGCGGCAAGCATCGGCGAAGAATCGACGACGATTGAAGACGTCTACGAACCGTATTTGCTGCAAATCGGCTTTATCCAACGCACGCCGAGAGGGCGCGTTGTGACCGCAATGGCTTATGAGCATTTTCAGATGGAAATGCCAGAATCTAAATAAAGGAAGTTTTAAAAAATGAACGTAAATGATTTCGATTTTGAACTACCAGAAGAATTGATTGCCCAGACGCCGTTGCTTGACCGTACGTCGAGCCGGCTTTTGGTGATGGATAAAAAAACAGGCAATGTCACGCATCGCCATTTCCGCGATATCGTTGAGCATCTCCATGCCGGCGATACGCTTGTGCTGAACGATACCCGCGTGTTGCCAGCGCGCATGATGGGTGTCAAAGAAGACACCGGCGCGAACATTGAATTGCTGCTGTTGAAAGAAATCGGCGAAGACGTCTGGGAAACACTTGTCAAGCCAGCGAAAAAAGTCAAAATCGGCACCGTTATTTCTTTTGGCGAAGGCCTTTTGAAAGCGGAATGCGTCGGACTCTTGGATCACGGCGGCCGCCATTTCAAAATGGTCTATGACGGCATTTTCTACGAGATTTTGGAGCAATTGGGTGAAATGCCATTGCCGCCTTACATCCGTGAAAAGCTTGAAGACCAGGACCGCTACCAGACCGTTTTTGCGAAAGAGCGCGGAAGTGCCGCGGCACCGACTGCCGGGCTTCATTTTACCGATGCGCTATTGGACGAGATCCGTGGAAAAGGCGTCAACATCGCGTTTATCACGCTGCACGTTGGTCTTGGCACTTTCCGTCCAGTGTCGGTTGATTCGATCGAAGACCACGAAATGCACGCGGAATTCTACCGCATCAACCAAGACACGGCGGACCTCATCAACAACACGAGAAACAACGGTGGCCGGGTCATTTCAGTCGGCACAACGTCGACGCGGACGCTCGAGTCCGTGGCCAATAAATTCGGCGGCGAATTGCAGGAAGACAGCGGCTGGACGGATATTTTCATTTTCCCGGGCTATGAATTCAAAGCGATTGATGGCTTGATCACCAATTTCCATTTGCCGAAATCGACCTTGGTCATGCTCGTCAGCGCATTGTCGAACCGCGGTGCCATTTTAAACGCTTATCAAGAAGCGGTTCAGGAACGCTACCGTTTCTTCAGTTTCGGAGATGCGATGTTCATTGAACCAGCGAAAAAGGAGACACAACAATGACACAAGCAGTATGGTACGAACACATAAAAACATGCAAACAGACCGGTGCGCGCCTTGGAATCGTCCATACGCCGCACGGTTCGTTCGAAACACCGGCTTTCATGCCGGTCGGCACGCAGGCAACAGTCAAAACAATGTCACCGGAAGAATTGAAAGCGATGAACGCAGGCATCATCCTCAGCAACACTTATCACCTATGGCTGCGCCCGGGCAATGACGTCATCAAAGAAGCAGGAGGCCTGCATAAGTTCATGAACTGGGACCGTCCGATTCTGACGGATTCAGGCGGGTTCCAAGTGTTTTCTTTGAGCGAATTCCGCAACATCAAAGAAGAAGGCGTCCATTTCCGCAACCACATGAACGGCGACAAATTATTCTTGAGCCCGGAAAAGGCGATGGAGATCCAGAATGATTTGGGCTCTGACATCATGATGGCGTTTGACGAATGCCCACCATACCCAGCGACGCATGAATACATGAAATCAAGCGTAGACCGCACTTCCCGCTGGGCGGAACGCTGCCTCACGGCGCATGCCCGCAAAGAAGACCAAGGCCTTTTCGGCATCATCCAGGGCGGCGAATTCGAAGACTTGCGCCGTCAAAGTGCACAAGACCTCGTATCACTTGATTTCCCAGGCTACGCAATCGGCGGCTTGTCTGTCGGCGAACCGAAAGATGTTATGAACCGCGTATTGGAATTCACGACGCCGTTTATGCCGGCTGACAAACCCCGCTACCTGATGGGAGTCGGATCACCGGATTCGTTGATCGACGGTTCGATCCGCGGTGTCGATATGTTCGACTGTGTCTTGCCGACCCGCATCGCGCGCAACGGCACATTGATGACGAGCACAGGGCGCTTGAACATCAAAAATGCGAAATTCAAGCATGATTTCGGTCCGCTTGACGATAAATGCAGCTGCTACACATGCACAAATTACTCACGTGCCTACGTTCATCACTTGCTGCGCGCAGATGAAACGTTCGGACTCAGACTTACTAGTTATCATAATCTTCATTTTCTGTTAAACTTAATGGAACAGGTGCGACAAGCAATACGCGAAGACCGCCTGGGAGATTTCCGCGAAGAATTTTTTGAAGCCTACGGTTTCAATAAGCCAAACGCTAAGAATTTCTAATAAGAAAAAGAGACAGCGAAGGGGGGAATTTGAAAAAATGGATACAATTATTGCGTTATCACCTTTACTATTAATGTTCTTGTTAATGTGGTTTTTCATCATCCGTCCGGCACAAAAGCGCCAGAAAGCGACAGCTAACATGCAGAAGGAACTTCACCGCGGAGACCGGATCGTGACAATCGGCGGCCTCCACGGAACAGTTGATGCAGTCGACGATGCAACAATCTACATAACTGTTGCAGACGGCACGCGCATGCAATTCGAACGTCAGGCAATCGCCCGCGTTGTGGATGCAGTAAAAACGACGGTCTAACAAAAAGATCGCCTTCGATACCGAAGGCGATCTTTTTTTGAGTCAAAAAATCATTGAGGTTAAATGATATTTCAATCGTCGATATTCCTTATCGAGAGATATCTTAGCGATGGCGCGTCAAGGGGCTAGGCAAGGAAATGGCCAAATGGAATTTGGCCCATTTCCTTTGCTTCGAAGCTAGCGCAGCGATGCAGAGACAGAAGCAGAAAGTTCTTAGCAATGAGACGAGGGTCCTTCTCGGCTCATTGTGAGAGCCATGCCCAAAGCGTCCGAAGCGGTGATAAATAAGTTGCATTATTAGCACAGCTTAATTAGACAACAATAATGACCGACTCATATGTGAAAAAAACATTCAAAAAAATAAAGCCATTGTTCTCAATCTTCCCGCAATCGGCTACAATGGAAAAGAACGGATGGAAGGAGCAACAAAATGTTAAAATTTACCGATCAATACGACGTCGTTCTGCCCGCACTCCAAAGCAAAATCGCTGAATTTCATTACTTCCAATACGATACGTTTACTGCGGAGGAACTTTGGGATTATTGCATTAAGAAAAAATGGCGCAAAAAAGATATCGGGGATATGAGGCTGCATGAAATGGTCAACGGCATTATGGACATCCGAGCATCTGACTTCGTCGCCTACCATCAAGTAGAAGGGCTAAAAGGCGGCAATTGGTTTTCAGAAGGCAATTTGGCGAATCTTGAAGAACTGCTGCGCCCGACGAAAAAGCCGGATTCCGTTTGACACCTTTCCGGACCTGTTTCATAATGATAGTGCTGTGTTTTCACATCGAGGAGGAATAATTACATATGAAGTCAAGAGGTCGCATTATCGCCTTTTTCTTATTGGTCATTGTACTGTTAGGAACCGTAGGCGCTACGAGTTTACCTATCGCTAAAGACATCAAGCTTGGATTGGATCTGCAGGGCGGATTCGAAGTCCTCTACCAAGTTGAAGCGCTTGAGGAAGGCCAGGAAATCACTGAAAGCGTATTGTCTGATACGGTCAACGCTTTGCGGAGCCGGATAGACGTGCTCGGCGTCAGTGAGCCGGTCATCCAGATCGAAAGCGGCAACCGCATCCGTGTGCAATTGGCTGGCGTCGAAGACCAGGCCACTGCACGTGAGCTGTTGTCGACGGAAGCCAATTTAACGTTCCGCAACGCCAATGATGAAGTGATGCTTGCAGGGAACGATTTGAAGCAAGGTGGCGCAGCTGCGACATTCGATCAGAATGGCGCACCGATCGTCACACTTGAGCTGAACGATCCGGGCAAATTCGCTGAAGTCACGAATACGATTTCACAATTGCCGCCGCCGGAAAACGTCCTTGTCATCTGGTTGGATTTTGAAGAAGGCGTCGATTCCTACGCAGCGGAACTTGGCAAACCAGATCCGAAGTTCGTTTCGGATCCACGGGTTTCCCAGCGCATCAATTCGCCATCAGTTGAAATTTCCGGTGCATTTACTGTAGAAGAAACTCAGAACTTGGCCGGTATTTTGAACGCCGGAGCGCTTCCGGTGAGCTTAGAGGAAGTCTACTCGACATCTGTCGGCGCGCAATTCGGCGCACAGGCGCTTGATCAGACAGTCTTCGCCGCAGCAATCGGCGTTGCCCTTGTATTGTTGTTCATGATCGTCCATTACCGGGTTCCGGGACTGATTGCGGTTGTTACGCTATCCGTCTACATTTACCTGATTCTCTTAGTGTTCGAATTGATTGGCGGGGTGCTGACGCTTCCGGGTATCGCAGCAATCGTGCTGGGTGTCGGTATGGCAGTTGACGCCAACATCATCACTTACGAACGCATCCGTGAGGAAATGCGCGCGGGGCGTTCGGTCCGTGAATCGTTCAAAGCTGGAGCGGCTTCTTCGTTCTCAGCCATCTTGGACGCTAACGTCACCACGATGATCGCTGCAATCGTGCTGTTCATTTTCGGTACCAGCTCTGTCAAAGGATTCGCGACATTGCTTATCATCTCGATTCTTGTCAGCTTCCTGACGGCTGTCTGGGGCTCACGCGTATTGCTCGGCTTATTGGTCGGCAGCGGTGTGATGGACCATAAACCCGGTTGGTTCGGATTGAACAAATCAAAAGTCCACGATTCGTCCGAAAATAAAGAGATCTATGATTTGGCTACGCCATTTGATCGCTTCGATTTCGCCGGTAGCCGCAATAAATTCTTTGCTGCGTCGATTATAACCATCGTTATCGGTATGATCGTCATCGGTGTTTTCCGCTTGAATCTGGGCATTGACTTTACCCAAGGGACGCGCGTTGAAATTACCTCTGACGCCGCTCTTGAAAAAGAGCAAGTCGAGAGCTTCCTGACGGAAAGCGGTTTTGAGACGGAAGATGTCGTCATCTCTGGGGACGACGCGAATCTCGCTGTGACCCGTTATACGGAAGAATTCAGCCAAGAAGACATCAATGCCTTGAAAACAGCGGCAGTAGAGGAATACGGCGTAGAGCCGAACGTTTCCACTGTGTCGCCGACCGTTGGGCAGGAATTGGCAAAAAATGCGCTTTACGCGCTCCTAATCGCTGCAATCGGCATCGTCATTTACGCGACGCTGCGCTTTGAGTGGCGCATGGGTGTCGCTTCGATTGTTGCATTGATCCATGACGCATTCTTTATCGTTGCAGTATTCAGCTTGCTAAGGCTGGAAGTCGATATCACGTTCATTGCCGCAGTGCTGACCATTGTCGGTTATTCAATCAATGATACGATTGTCACGTTCGACCGCATCCGCGAGAACATGAAGCGCGTGAAGAAAATCGAAACGGAAGAGCAATTGGCCGATGTGGTCAATAGATCACTGCGCCAGACACTCGTCCGTTCGGTCAACACAGTGCTGACAGTGGTGCTGGTCGTCGTTGCACTCTTAATATTTGGTGCTCCTTCGATTACAAACTTCTCAATAGCGTTGTTGATTGGCTTAATTGCCGGTACGTATTCATCGATTTTCATCGCAGCTCAGCTATGGCTCGTGCTTAAAAAGCGCGAACTGAATAAAAAAGGCCCGATTGACATCGAGAAACTTGAAGAGAAAAACAAATGGGGTTCTGATGAACCTGTCGTATAAGTTTATAAAGGAAAAGAAACAGGGTATGGATAAAATGACCCTGTTTCTTTTTTTATTACCTTGAAAGGAGATGAATTTATTATGAAATTACAATGGTTGATTTTGCTTGGCCTTATTTTTGCAGTCATTATCGCGTTATTCGCAGTTGTCAATGTCGATTCGGTACCGGTCAATTATGTCTTCGGCGAAGCGCAATGGCCGCTGATCCTCGTTATTCTTGTATCGGCACTGCTCGGCGTCTTGCTCAGTTCGACAGTTGCCATCATCCGCACTTTTTCGCTGAAGCGCAAAGTCAAAGCTCTTCAAAAAGAAATGGCTGTTAAAGAATCATTGATTGCAACACAGCAGAACGAACTTGGTGAATACCAGAAGTTGGATGTTCAGCCTGAAGCAATGGTTGTTACTGACGGCAAAACGGTAGAAGATAAGGAAAGATTCTAGGCAAAAGGAGCGGCCTTCGATGTTAAATGGAGGCAACTCCTTTTTGTCTGCATTTTTTTCCTGTATAATGGACCGGTGAGGAAGTGAATGACGATGATTGAATCCAAAAAAAGATGGCGCTTGACCACTCCCGATGAAGGATTGGTGCAAGCCATACAACAAGAATTATCCATTTCATCGGTATTGGCAAAAATTTTAGTGACGCGCGGTATTTCGAGCGCTGAAAAAGCGAAGAACTTCATGGCTGTCGGGATGGAAAACATACATAATCCCTATTTGATGAAAGACATGGACATTGCTGTTGAACGCATTCGCCGTGCTATTGAAAATCAGGAAAAAATTGTTGTTTACGGCGATTATGATGCCGATGGAGTTACAAGTACAACGGTCATGATGACGGTATTGGAAGACTTGGGGGCAGAAGCCTCGTTTAAAATCCCGAACCGTTTCAAACACGGCTATGGACCCAATAAAGAATTATTTCAGCAAGCAAGTGATGAAGGCGCAACGCTCATCGTCACTGTCGACAACGGCATTTCAGGAATTGATGAGGTCGCGTTCGCGAACAGCCTTGGGCTTGATGTCATCATCAGCGACCACCACGATATCGGAGACGTAATGCCGGATGCATTAGCGGTTATACACCCGCGCCACCCGGAAGGCACATATCCGTTCGGCGAGCTTGCCGGAGTGGGTGTGGCGTTTAAGATGGCGCAAGCGCTGTATGAAGAAGTGCCTGAGCATTTATTTGAATTGGTGGCAATTGGCACGATTGCCGACTTGGTGCCCTTGCACGGCGAAAACCGCATCCTGGTGAAAGCGGGGCTTGCGGCGCTTAGAGATTCTCCGCGCCCGGCAATCGAGGCGCTTTCGGAAGTGTCCGGCGTCAAGCAGCGCGACATCACGGAAGAAACAATTGGATTTATGTTCGGACCCCGTGTCAACGCTATTGGCCGGCTCCAGGACGCAGATCCGGCAGTGCGCTTATTCATGACTGAAGATATGGCAGAAGCGAGAAACTTGGCTGGAGGCCTCGACGTGCTGAACAAAGAGCGCCAGGCAATCGTCAAGCAAATTGCCGAGGAAGCGACTGCGCAAGTCGAGCAGCGTTATCCCGATGGTCCGCCGCATGTGATCATTGTCGCGCAGGAAGGCTGGAATCCCGGCGTCGTCGGCATTGTGGCATCGAAATTGGTGGAGCAATATTACCGGCCGGCGATTGTGCTGTCGCTCAATCCGGAAACCGGAAAAGCGAAAGGCTCTGCCCGCAGCATCGAAGGATTCCACCTTTATAATGAGCTGGCAGAAAACCGTGACATCCTGCCGCATTTCGGCGGCCATCCGATGGCTGCTGGCATGACGCTGGACATCGAGCATGTCGATGAATTGCGCAGCCGTTTGAACAAGCAGGCGGAAGCGGGATTGTCTGAGGAAGATTTGGTGCCGATTGTGGAAATCGATATTCCGGTGCGCTTGGATGAAATTGACACCGAAACAATTGAATCGATGCGTATGCTGGCACCGTTTGGCATGGGCTTTGCAAAACCGAAGTTTTTCCTTGGCGATGTGACGGTGTCGTCAATCCGCAAAATCGGCGCGTCGCAGAACCACTTGAAAGTGGAACTCGCGCAGGATGCGGCCACCATAGACGCGGTCGGTTTCGGCTTAGGTCCGGTTGGCGATGAACTGACGCCCGATGTGAAAATCGACGTGATCGGCGATTTGCAGGTCAATGAATGGAACGGCCGCAAAAAGCCGCAGCTGATGATTGAAGATGTCCGCACCGACGAATGGCAATTATACGACATTCGCGGCATCCGCCAAGTGGCTCGCTGGTCGAAATTGATTCCAGACAAAGGCCAAGTGTTCCTGGCGTTCCGGCCGGACACGGCTGCCGTCTTCGAAAGTTTGATCGGCCAGACGATTCTGGGGCCGGAGGATTTGAAAAAGCTCGAAGCACACAAGCACCATCTCGTGCTGCTTGATTTGCCGGATTCCGAGAATGAGCTGGCGGCTGTGCTCGCGGAACTCAAGCCGAAACGGATTTATGCGCATTTTTATGCCAAAGAATCGCAGTATTTCGAGCAGATTCCAACACGCGAACAATTCGCTTGGCTGTTTTCGTTCATTAAGAAACGCGGCACGTTCGACTTCAAGAAACATTGTGATGAACTGGCGAAGCATAAAGGCTGGAGCCGCGAAACATTATTTTTCATGCTGCAGGTGTTTTTTGAACTTGATTTTGTTACACTTAACAATGGACTTACAGAGCTTGCTAAAGCTCCGAGCAAACGTGATTTGACTGATGCGCCTATTTACAAAAAACGTGAGCAGCAAATCGCTTTGGAACAGAAGCTGCTGTATGCATCTTATAGAGACTTAAAACAGTGGTTTGACGCGAAAGTGGCAGCCAAGGAGGAAGAAATATGGATTTGAAACAGTTCGTTACAATTGTAGAAGATTGGCCGCAGCCCGGCATTCGCTTCAAAGATATCACAACGATCATGGACAATGGCGAAGCGTATAAATACGCGACAGACCAGATTGTGGAATATGCGAAACAAGTCAACGCTGAAATCATCGTTGGTCCTGAAGCACGCGGTTTCATCATTGGCTGCCCCGTTGCTTATGCCCTCGGCATAGGTTTTGCACCTGTTCGCAAAGAAGGCAAACTGCCGCGCGAAGTTATCCGCGCTGAATACGGCCTGGAATACGGCAAAGACGTCTTGACGATGCATAAAGATGCCATTAAACCAGGCAAGCGCGTGTTGATCACTGACGATTTGCTGGCTACTGGCGGCACGATCGAAGCAACAATCAACCTTGTTGAACAACTGGGCGGCGTAGTCGTCGGTTGTGCATTCCTCATTGAATTGACATATCTTGATGGCCGTGACAAATTGGTCGGCTATGATGTAATGACTTTGATGAAATATTAATCACCTTCCTCCGCCTTTTGGGCGGAGGTTTTTTATTTGGATACATAACGGCTTTGAAAAAGGGTAAGGACTATGGAGGTGATGATTCATGCATTTAAGCAAATACCACGATCCAGCGAAAAACAATGCGCTGCTGGCAGAGATTCTCGAGGATACTGCGACAATCAGCGACATTACGGAAGAAACACGGAGTCTTTTCCGCAGCATACAAGGCAATGGGCCGAAGCCGGGCGGAACCTACCGGAAAGATTGGCGCGATCGCTTGTGGGCATTGCTCGCACAAGAAAATTCCATTGAAGATCCGAATGGCTATGCTGAACTCGTCGAAGGCGATGAAGCCGTGCCGGAATGGAAACAGGAGCTCGATGAAGAATACAAAGTGTTGGAAGAAGCGTTGACGCGCTGCGTCAATGTCGAAGATTTCGGCGCGAGGGGCGATGGAGTGACCGATTGCACAGCCGCTTTCAAAAAAGCTTTCGGCAGTGGCCGCACCCACGTTTATGTGCCGAAAGGCATCTTCGTTGTGCGCAAAATCGAGATGCCATCTTTTTCGCGGCTGCGGGGAGAAGGCAAAGGTGCGACGGTCCTGAAGCTCCACGATAACGCACCTAAGCGGCAGCGGCTCGTCATGAATGCCAATCCGTTTCGCGGCAACCACCACATCTCGGTCGAGAACATCGGGCTGGACTGGAACGTCGAACGGCTGGGCGATGTTGAAAACACAAGTGCCGGCAATAACTTCTCGAGCTGCCTGACTTTTGCCAAAGTCACATATGGCTGGGCAAAAGGGGTGGCAGCAGTGAATCCCGGACTGCATTGCTTTGACGTGTCGTCGACATTCTATAATTACGGCGGCGACGGCAAGCGTGCTAGAGGGGGCAGCCAGTTTATCTGGATTGACCGCTGCACAGGCTATGGGTTCGGGGATGACGGCGTAACGACTCATCACAGCGATTACATCTTCATTTCAAATTCGCATTTTTGCGACCCGAGCGGCCGTTCCCATAAGAAAGGATTTTCCAACTCGAACGGCATCGAAATTGATGACGGCTCGCGCTTTGTCTGGCTCCTGAACAATTCGACTTCAAATTGTTTCGGCGGAGTGGAAGTCAAAGCCCACGCTACTTCATCAGCGGCAACCGGGGTGTTCATTTCGGGCCATTTGTCGGTCCGCGACAACCGCTCGTTCAATTTTCGCCATATAGGCCATCACACAGCGGACGATCCGGATTCCATGACCGCGTATAACATCCTTGCCCAGCGGCTCGTCTCGGTTGCGCCTGTCTTCACTGAGATGTACACAGGGTCAGCGCCGCGCGCGCTGGTGGTGTCGGGCTACCGGAATGTCGCAATCAACCATTTCTTGTTTATCGGCGATCCGGATACCGATTACAGCCATAATCCAGCGGCCGCAATCCAGTACAAAGCGGGGCATGTGTCACTTTCAAACGGCACGATCACAGGCTTCCGAAAAGCGAAAGCGGATGTCTTCGTCGCGGGAGGCAGCCAATGCGCTCACGACGTCACCGTCCGCAAACTCCGCTGCCTGCAGTCTTCGGAGCGGGCCGTGCAGATCGGCAAAGGCAGCAAAAACATCATTGAAGAAGAAGTATTCCAGGAATAGCTGCTGGTTTATTTTATTAAGCAACTATATAAGTTGAACTAATTAAATAGCATAGAAAAATGCTTCGGACGCTTGCGGCAGAGCAAAGACGGTTGTTTCTGCATCGCTGCGCTAGCTTCGAAGCAAAGTAAATGGTCCAAATTCCATTTGGCCATTTACTTGCCTAGCCCCTTGACGCGCCTTCGCTAAGAAATATCTCGATATGGAGCAAAACAGCGGAGACGCCTGCGGGAAAGCGAGACAGCCGAGACCCCGCAGGGAATGATTGGGCAAAAGTAATTTGCCTAATCATTTGCGACGAAGCTAGCGAAGCGATGCAGGAGCACAAGGTTTTCGAAGCGACCGAGGAGGCTTGGCGCTCGCCCGCGGCAAGCGTAGCTGTTTTGCGGAATATCGATTATAAGTGTTCACTAGTTTAACTTATATAGATCTGAGGAGGAAAACGATATGAAATTAACCGGAAAGAAAATATTAAGTTTCGTCCATCATGAATTTGAAGACTTGGAATTATGGTACCCGATTCTTAGGCTGCGCGAAGAAGGCGCTGAAGTACATCTTGCAGGCGAGGAGGCAGGCAAGGCCTATATCGGGAAATACGGCGTGCCGGCAACTTCGGATTTTGCGTGGGGCGACATCACACCGAGCGACTACGACGCGCTGCTGGTTCCAGGCGGATGGGCGCCGGACAAAATCCGCCGTTTCCCGGAAGTGCTGAACATTGTGCGCTTCATGGACAAGAACAACAAGCCGATAGGCCAAATTTGCCACGCCGGCTGGGTCTTAATCTCGGCGGACATCCTAAAAGGCAGAAAAGTGACGAGCACGCCGGGCATTAAAGACGATATGAGCAACGCCGGTGCTGAATGGTTCGATGAATCGGTTGTCGTTGACGGCAATTTAATTTCGAGCCGCCGCCCGCCGGATTTGCCGGATTATCTCAGAGAGTTCATTAAAGTCATGGAGAAACTGTGACAAAGCTTTACTTTTGGCCCAATTGTTTTTTATAATGTATAGATATACTTACGCAAAAATTAAAAGCAAGGTGGGCAATTATGGCGAAAGATCAAGTTAGGACTCCCGAAGACGTATTTGAAATGTGTGCGTCTTATATGAATGCCGATCATGTGAATACGATTAAAAAAGCTTACGAAGTGGCATTGAAGGCACATGAGGGGCAGTTCCGGAAATCCGGCGAACCCTATATTGTCCACCCTGTTCAAGTCGCCGGAATTCTGGCGGAATTGCAGATGGACCCTTCTACAGTTGCGGCGGGCTTTTTGCATGACGTCGTTGAAGACACCGAAGTCAGCCGCGAAGACATCGTCCGCGATTTTGACGAAGAAGTGGCGATGCTTGTTGATGGCGTGACAAAGCTCAGCAAGATTAAATACATGTCGAAAGAAGAGCAGCAAGCTGAAAACCACCGTAAAATGTTCGTAGCGATGGCGCAGGATATCCGCGTCATCCTCATCAAATTGGCTGACCGTCTGCATAATCTTCGTACGTTGAAATACCAGTCGGTTGAAAAGCAGCGCATCAAAGCGAACGAAACACTGGAGATTTTTGCGCCGATTGCTCACCGCCTAGGGATCAATACGATCAAATGGGAGCTTGAAGACACAGCGCTCCGTTATTTGAATCCGCAGCAATATTACCGCATCGTCAACTTGATGAAAAAAAAGCGGACCGAGCGGGAAGATTACTTGAATAAGGTGATGGATGAAATCCGCATCCAATTGGACGAAGTCCAGATTGAGGCGGATCTTTTCGGTCGCCCAAAACACATTTACAGCATCTACAAGAAAATGGCGCTGCAAAACAAGCAGTTCAACGAAATCTATGATTTATTGGCAGTGCGCATTACGGTCGACAGCATCAAGGATTGCTACGCCGTTCTCGGCATTATCCATTCAACATGGAAGCCGATGCCTGGCCGTTTCAAGGATTACATTGCGATGCCGAAACAGAACCTCTACCAGTCGCTGCATACGACGGTCATCGGGCCGCAGGGCGATCCTTTGGAAGTGCAGATCCGCACAGAGGAAATGCACCGCATCGCCGAATACGGGGTAGCTGCGCATTGGGCGTATAAAGAAGGCCGGAAAGTCGATATGCCAAAAAACACGGTCGATTCCCGCTTGACGTGGTTCCGCGAAATCCTGGATTTCCAGAACGAAGCGGACAACGCGGAAGAGTTTATGGAATCGCTGAAATACGATTTATTTTCCGATATGGTCTATGTATTTTCGCCAAAAGGCGACGTCATCGAAATGCCGGCTGGCTCTGTGCCAATCGATTTCGCATACCGGGTGCATTCGGAAATTGGCAATAAAACCATTGGCGCCAAAGTCAATGGCAAAATGGTGCCGCTTGATACGGAATTGAAGACGGGCGACATCGTCGAGATCCTGACATCGAAGCAATCGTTCGGCCCAAGCCGCGACTGGCTGAAAATCGCCAAATCGACGCAGACGAAAAACAAGATCAAGCAATTTTTCAAAAAGCAATTGCGCGTCGACAATGTCCAAAAAGGCAAAGACTTGATTGAGAAGGAAATCCGGGCGCAGGAATTCAACGTCAAAGACATTATGACGAACGAAAATATCAAGCGTGTCTGCGAAAAATTCAATTTCGCAGGCGAGGACGATATGTACGCGGCAGTCGGCTTCAGCGGCATCACAGCGCAGCAAGTCGTTAACCGCCTGGCAGAACGCCAACGCAAACGCCGCGAACAAGAAGAAGCTATCGAGAAAATCACGGTGGAAATGAAATCGCCTGCACCGCGCAAGCAGACCGATTCAGGCGTCATTGTCCGCGGCATCGACAATATGATGATTCGTTTGTCCCGCTGCTGCAACCCGGTGCCTGGCGACAGCATTATCGGGTTTATTACGAAAGGCCGTGGAGTTTCTGTCCATCGCGCTGATTGCCCGAATGTCCATGCCGACCAGACCGACCGCTTAATCCCGGTTGAATGGGAAAACGCGGAATCACCAGAGAAAAAAGACTACGCAATCGATATCGAAGTCCAGGCGTATGACCGGACAGGGTTGATCAACGAAGTGATGCATATGGTCAGCGAAGCGAAGACGACAATCACGGCGGTCAGCGGCAAAGCTGACTCCGATAAAATCGCGACGATCAACATGACCATCATGATTCCGCACATTTCGCACCTGAACCGGGTAGTGGAAAAGATCAAGCAGATTCCCGATGTCTATTCCGTCATACGCGTCACGAATTAAGGAGGCATTATGCGGGTCATATTACAGCGTTCGAAAAAAGCGTCAGTGACTGTCGGCGGCGAAAGGGTCGGATCGATCGATTCCGGCTTTGTGCTGCTCGTCGGCATCACACATGGCGATACTGAGCAAGACGCGGCTTATGTCGCTAATAAGATTGCCGGACTGCGGCTTTTTGAAGACGGCGAGGGCAAGATGAACTTGTCGATCCAAGAAGCCGGCGGCAGCATCTTGTCGATTTCCCAGTTCACGCTTTACGGCGACGTCAGAAAAGGGCGCCGGCCAAGCTTTACCGCAGCGGCGCGCCCTGATATTGCCGAGCCGCTTTGGCTGAAGTTCAACGAAGAATTGCGGTCATGCGGCCTGTCTGTCGAAACCGGCGTGTTCGGGGCAATGATGGACGTCGAACTCGTCAACGACGGCCCCGTCACAATGATCATTGAATCGAAAGAATGAAAAAGGAGCTGTCCAATAAGTCGAAATAACAGACTTATTGGACAGTTCCTTTTCTAACGTAGCGCAGGGGAATACTATTGCTCCTGTCTCTGCATCGCTACGCTAGCTTCGAGACATGAAAGTGCGTTGCATCGCTGCGCTAGCTTCGTCGCAAAGGAGGTGCCCCAAATTACTTTTGGGGCACCTCCTTTTTTACATGAAAAAGCGGCATAGAGGAGATCCCCCATGCCGCTGGATAGTTATTGGCTTAATTTCGCATCGAAATAATTGACGATGCCATCATACAAGCCGAGTGCCGCTTGTTCTTGGAATTTGCTTGAAGTGACAATGCGTTCGTCGTTGTAATTGCTCAAATAGCCCAGTTCAACGAGCACAGCCGCTTGCTTGTTTTCCCTCAAGACGAGGTAGTTGCCATGGCGTGCGCCGCGGTTCCGCAAATCGATTTTGCCGCTAAGGCCTTCGTTGATCGATTCGGCAAGCGCTTGCTGGTAATCGAGCATGTAATACGACGTGAAGCCGGACACGCTATTGTCGTCGGTTGCGTCATAATGGAGGCTGATAAAAGCATCTGCCGCCACGCCATGGCCCGTGGAAACCCGCGAGCGCAAGTCGACATAGACATCCGATTGCCGTGTCAACAGCACTTCAGCGCCTGCAGATCGCAAGTGGTGAGACAAGATTTCCGAGGTTTTCAACGTCAAGTCTTTCTCTTTTGTTTCGCGAACTCCGACCGTTCCGCCGTCATTGCCGCCATGCCCGGGATCGAGCACGATCGTCAAACCGTTGAGCGTGCCTTTTTTGCGTGCCTGTGGTTCAGGGGCCTCCGCTGATTCGACTTTCATTTCGCCGTTCGTTACGACCCAGTCTGCGACAAAGGCATTTTGGCCATCCGGCAATAAAACCTGGTACCAATCGCCTTGCTTATCGACAACCGCGAATTCTTGGCCGGCATCAGCGCGGCTTGCGACGGCTGAAGCAGTGGACGGGCTCGTGCGCAAATTCGTTCCATCTGTCAAGATGGTGATGTTTTCGGCTTTCGGGCTTGCCGCTTTTTGAACCGGTTTATCAGACAAGTGGCCATGGAATGCATAGACCCAGCCGCTATCTTTTTCAGAAATTTGGATCTCGACCCAATTTCCTTCAATCGAACGGACCGGGAAAACTTCGCCCTTTTTTACGGTTTTCTGGATAGAAGAACTTAAATCCGGCTGATTCCTTACATTCAAGGCATCCACTGCGATTTCGAACGAAGAGACATCGCTTTTAGCAGGGGCGGGTTTTTCCTGGTTTTGGCCCGCAGTGCTTATGTATTGTTTGGAAACGAATCCTTTGACGCCCCGGAAATCGATTTCAAGCCAATTTCCTGCATCATTGACGATGAGGGCTTGGTCGCCGGCGCTCATCTGCGCCAGCACGGAAGAGGAAATATCCGCTTGAGCACGGATGTTCAAGTGGTCAACAGCAGCGACTGCTGTTTGCCCGGAAGCTTTGTTTGTTTCGTTGCTGCTGGTTTTTCGGGCCAGCCAAGAAGCAATCCAGCCGGAACCGCTGCCTGTGCTGATTTCCAGCCAATCACTGTTTTCAGAAACGATTGTGACTTTCTCCCCTTTTTCAAGCGCTCCGGAAACGCTATAGGAAAGGCCTGGACCGCTGCGGATGTTAACTGTCGATCCGGTAATTTCCGCTTCGCCGCCAACCGCCAATGCGGGGTTTGCCGAAAGCGGCGGAATTGTGCCGGCAATCATTAAAAAAAGTAGAATAAGACCAATTAACCATTTTACGTTCATTCTGCACCACCTTTATAATCTATCTCTCTGTATTATGAAAAAAAAACGGCCGTTTGTCAAAAAAGGTTGACAAGATTTGTGGGAGTCCTTAAGATTAACTTTATTATCCTTATATATTAGCTGTTGACGAAGAAAGTAATTGCATGATCGACTGAAAAGAGAGGGGAAGTCCTAGGCTGTAAACTTTCCTGCAGGGATCTGCGACGAAAAACACTTAAGAGGCTCCTTTCTGAACGGCGCAACTGGCGTTTATTAGGAAAAGACGGAACCGGCCGTTACCCGGAATGAGAGGATGCTGGCATTATTTACATGGCATCAACTAGGGTGGAACCGCGGAAGCTTATCAAAAGCTCTCGTCCCTTGCGAAAGCAAGGGGCGGGGGCTTTTTTGTATGGAAAAAAAAGGAGTGGAAAAAATGGGCAAGAATATCCAAGCGCCGCGCGGCACATACGACGTGCTGCCGGACCAATCCGCCAAATGGCAGGAAGTTGAACAGAAAATTATTGAGTTATGCCGCCTATATCAATACAAGGAAATCCGGACACCGATTTTTGAGCACACGGAATTATTCCAACGCGGCGTCGGCGACACGACCGATATCGTCACCAAAGAAATGTATACATTCAAGGACCGCGGCGATCGCAGTTTGACGCTGCGCCCCGAAGGCACCGCTTCAGTCGTGCGGTCATTCGTGGAAAATAAATTATTCGGTTTGCCGGACCAGCCGGTGAAATTATTTTATACGGGCCCGATGTTCCGCTATGAGCGCCCACAAGCCGGTCGTATGCGCCAGTTCGTGCAGTTCGGCGTGGAAGCGATCGGTTCGAAAGACCCGGCAATTGACGCGGAAGTGATTTCACTCGCAATGGAAACTTACCGTGCTGTCGGCTTGAAAAGCCTGCGCCTCGTCATCAACTCGCTGGGCGACACGGAAAGCCGTTTAACACATAAAGAAGCGCTGGTGGCGCATTTCGCACCGCACATTTCTGAGTTCTGCCCGGACTGCCAAGCGCGTTTGGACAAAAATCCGCTGCGCATTCTGGACTGTAAAGTCGACCGCAACAATCCTTTGATGGCCACTGCGCCTTCATTGGCAAATTATTTGAACGAAGAATCGCGCCAGTATTTCGATGAAGTGAAAGGCTATCTTGAAGAACTCGATATCCCTTATGTCGTCGATCCGAATCTTGTACGCGGGCTGGATTATTACAACCACACCGCGTTCGAGATCATGAGCGACGCGGAAGGCTTCGGTGCCATCACGACGCTTGCGGGCGGCGGGCGCTATAACGGACTGGTCGAAGACCTCGGCGGGCCGGAAGCACCGGGCATCGGTTTTGCGATGAGCATCGAGCGGCTGTTATTGGCACTCGAAATGGAAAACGTGGAAATCGGGTTATCGGACACGTTGGACGTCTACGTGATCGCGATGGACGAAACGGCGAAGAAAAAAGCATTCAGCGTCGTGAAAGACTTGCGTGTGAATAAATTATCGGCAGATATGGATTACACAGCGCGCAAGCTGAAAGCGCAGATGAAATCGGCTGACCGTAAAAAAGCAGGATTTGTTGTTGTCATCGGTGAAACGGAAATGGCAAGCGGCAAAGCAAACGTCAAGGAAATGGCAACAGGCGAGCAGCACGAGGTTTTATTCGCTGACATTGCCAGCACGGTATTGAAAAAGAAATCATTGGAGGAATAAATATGTCGAGAACACATTATTGTGGAGAAGTCAGTGAAGCCGCCATCGGGCAGCGTGTATCATTAAAAGGTTGGGTGCAGAAGCGCCGTGATTTAGGAGGCTTGATCTTTGTTGACATGCGTGACCGCAGCGGCATTGTGCAAGCAGTATTCAATCCGGAAATTTCAGCGCCAGCCACAGAAATCGGCGAGACGCTGCGCAACGAATTCGTTATTCATATTGAAGGGCTTGTTGTAGCACGCGCGGATGGCCAAGTTAATGCGGCGATGAAGACCGGCAAAATCGAAGTACAAGTGGACCACGCAACAATCATCAACGCGGCGAAAAACCCGCCGTTCGCAATTGACGACCAAACGGAAGTCAGCGAAGATTTGCGCTTGAAATACCGTTACCTGGACTTGCGCCGGCCGGCGATGTACGAAACGTTCAAAATGCGTTCAGACATCACAAAATCGATCCGCCGTTTCTTGGACAATGAAGGTTTCCTGGAAGTGGAAACACCGATTTTGACGAAATCGACTCCAGAAGGCGCACGCGATTATTTGGTGCCAAGCCGAGTCCACGAAGGCGAATTCTACGCGCTTCCGCAATCGCCGCAATTGTTCAAGCAAATGCTGATGGTCTCTGGATTTGACAAGTATTACCAAATTGCGCGTTGTTTCCGTGATGAAGATTTGCGCGCTGACCGCCAGCCTGAATTCACGCAAATCGACATGGAAATGAGTTTCAAGACGATGGAAGAAATCATCGAAATGAACGAGCGGTTGATGGGCATCATGATGAAAGACGTCAAAGGCGTCGACATCGATGCACAATTTCAGCGCATGAGCTATACCGAAGCGATGGACCGTTATGGTTCGGATAAGCCAGACGTACGCTTCGGCCTAGAACTTGTGAATGTTTCGGACCTGGTAAAAGATTCATCATTCAAAGTATTCTCTGGCGCCATCGAAAACGGCGGCCAGGTGAAATTGATCAATGTCAAAGGCAGCGCGGCAAACTACTCGCGCAAAGACATTGACGCTCTTGGCGAATTCGCTGCACGCTACGGCGCGAAAGGCCTTGCTTGGCTGAAAGTTGAAGCGGACGGCGTTAAAGGGCCGATTGCGAAATTCTTCGAAGGCGAAGCAGCTACAGCATTGACCCTGCGCGCTGATGCAGAAGCCGGCGATCTTTTATTATTCGTAGCGGATGCTGCTTCGGTTGTTGCAGACGCATTAGGTGCGCTGCGCATGAAGTTCGGCAAAGAGTTGAATTTAATCGACAACTCGGTTTATAAATTCCTATGGATCACGGACTGGCCGTTATTCGAATACGATGAAAAAGACGGCCGCTACTACGCAGCCCACCATCCGTTCACAATGCCGTTCGAAGAAGACATCGACAAATTGGATACAGAGCCGCAGAACGTCCGCGCGCAAGCCTATGACCTCGTGTTGAACGGCTATGAACTAGGCGGAGGTTCGCTGCGCATTTACCGCCGCGACATCCAGGAAAAAATGTTCAAGACGCTCGGCTTTTCCGACGAAGAAGCGCGCGAGCAATTCGGCTTCCTGATGGATGCATTCGAATACGGCACGCCGCCGCACGGAGGGATCGCTTTCGGCTTGGACCGCTTGGTAATGCTGCTTGCTGGCCGCACAAACTTGCGCGACACGATCGCATTTCCGAAGACGGCGAGCGCCAGCGACTTGCTGACAAGCGCACCGAGCCCGGTATCAAATGCACAGCTTGATGAATTAAGCCTATCTCTGAATGTTCAGAATACTGAAAAATAACCAGTATAAATTAGTTGTCGAATCAAAAAAGGTGTGCTAACATACAAGTAGTAGAGAATCCTGATGTGTTCGTTACGAGCAATTCAGTTTTGACCCAACATTTTGTCGTCGGGAGACCAGATTTCATCATGGCTAACATGCCCTAACCGGAAGTTATAAGTGATGACGAGGTCACCCACCTGCTTGAAGCGGGTTCAAAAACGATGCGCACCAAAACGGACGGCACGATTGGGATTCTCCGTTATTTCAAATTTTCGCCTCCCGGCAATTTGTCGGGGGGTTTTTATTTGTGTATAATCCCTAGTAGGTTAATCTGCATTATTATTTTATTTTGAAGGGTAGGCAAATCATGTTACATCAATTTTCCAGAAACGAATTAGCAATCGGCACAGAAGGCATGGATATGTTGAGAAACTCCACAGTCGCGATTCTTGGCATCGGCGGAGTGGGTTCATTTGCAGCAGAAGCATGCGCACGCAGCGGTGTCGGCCGGATCATCTTGGTCGATAAGGATAACGTCGACATCACGAACATCAATCGCCAGCTAGTTGCGAATTTATCAACGGTCGGCCAGTCGAAAGCTGGCGTCATGCAAAAGCGCATCGAAGACATCAACGCAGACTGTGAAGTCATTTCGCTGCACATGTTTTATACAGAAGAAACGTTCGAGGAGTTTTTCAGCTACCAGCCGGATTACGTCATCGATGCATCCGATACAATGATTTACAAAGTCCATTTGATCCAGGAATGCGTCAAGCGCGGAATCCGAATCATTTCAAGCATGGGTGCGGCGAATAAAACCGACCCGACGCGCTTCCGCATTGTGGACATCTCAAAAACGCATACCGATCCGTTGGCGAAAATCATCCGCAAGAAATTGCGCGCATCGGGCATCTATAAAGGTGTTCCTGTCGTATTCTCAGACGAAAGCCCGATCATCGTCCGCGAAGATGTTGTCGGGAAAGTAGGCAAACCCGAAGCGGAAATCCGCAAAGCCCAGATGCCGCCAAGTTCAAACGCCTTCACGCCTTCAGCGGTCGGCTTGATCTGCGCGAGTTGGGTTGTCAACGATATCACCAAATCGATTCCGATCAACCGCGTCCGAAATAATTAATAGGGAGCCGGCTCGCACGATGAGCCGGCTTTTTTATTTGAAAACGGCTGAACGCACGTAAAAATTTCTGAACGCGCATAAACTTTAAAATCACCAATACAAAAGCCATTTCCGCATGCGGAAATGGCTCAAACAATCTATTTTTTTCGGAACGATTTCAGTTTATCGTAGATGCCGGCGAATTTCTTCTCGGAACCGGCAATAATCGGTTTGTAGAATTCGGCTTTTTTAACTTCTTTCGGCAAATAATCCTGATCGGCCCAGCCGCCGAATGTGCCGAGTGGCGTATCGTGCGGATACTTATAGCCGCCGTGGCCGAGTTCGGCGCTGCCGGCGTAATGCGTGTCGCGCAGGTGCATCGGGATGTCGCCGACTTCGCCTTTATTGATCGAAGCAATTGCGGCGTCAATCGCTTTGTAAGCGGAATTCGATTTCTCGGACAAGCACATTTCAGCAACTGCCTGAGCGAGCGGGATGCGGGCTTCCGGCAATCCGAGGCGGTCCGCAGCCTGGCAAGCGGCGAGTACGTGCGCGCCGACTTCCGGGCTCGCAAGTCCGATGTCTTCATAAGCCATGACGAGCAAGCGGCGCGTCACCGCTGTCAAGTCACCGTTTTCGAGCAGATGCGCCAAATAATACATGGCGGCATTGACGTCGCTGCCGCGCACGGATTTTTGCAGCGCGGACAATAAATTAAAATAATGGGAGCCTTTTTTGTCGCCGAAGACGCCGACGCGCTTGATCATTTGTTCGACCATTTGGTCTTCGACAATGTATTTGCCGTCGCGTTCGTCTGATGCGACGACAATCGATTCGAGCATCGTCAGCGCTTTCCGCGCGTCGCCGTTTGTGCCGTCGGCGATTCGATTGACTTGCGTTTCGGAAATTTCGATTTCGTAATTGCCGAGGCCGCGATTCGGCTCGGCCAACGCCGAGTTCAGCAGTTGGACGATGTCGGCGTGCGTCAGCCGTTTGAGCTGTTTGATTTCGCCGCAGCGTGAGCGGATCGCCGGATTGACGTCGTGGAACGGGTTTTCCGTCGTCGCGCCGATCAATACGATGGCGCCGCTTTCGACATGCGGCAGCAGGGCATCTTGCTGGAGTTTATTGAAACGGTGGATTTCGTCCAAAAACAGCAGCACTTTGCCGGTGATGCGCGCTTCAGCGACGACTTCCTCGACATCTTTTTTGCCCGACGTCGTCGCGTTCAACGCGATGAACGGCAGTTCTGAGGTGCCGGCGATAGCGTGGGCAATCGATGTCTTGCCGATCCCCGGCTCACCGTAAAGGAGCATCGACGGCACGTGGCCGTTGTGGATCATTTTATATAAAGCCGTATGCGGTCCGATGACGTCTTTCTGGCCGATCACTTCGTCGATCGTACGAGGACGCATGCGGAACGCCAATGGTTCATTTTGCAAAAGTAAAACCCCTTCCGTACATTCGTTCCGCTTTCAGTATATCGCGGCGCGAAATAAATGTCATTGCAAGTCCATTGCGCAGAGATATGCTATACTTTTAGGAAGAATAATTGGAAACTGACTTCGAGGTGTAACGATGAAAATATCGACTAAAGGCCGCTACGGCTTAACTATTATGATCGCATTGGCAAAACATTACGGCGAAGGCCCGATGCCGCTGCGGAAAATCGCTGCGGATTATAATTTGTCCGAAGCTTATTTAGAGCAGCTGGTCGGCCCGCTCCGCAACTCCGGACTGGTGAAAAGTGTACGCGGCGCTTACGGCGGCTATATGCTGACGCGCAGCCCGAAAGACATTTCAGCAGGGGACGTCATCCGCGTACTCGAGGGGCCGATCCAGCCGGTTGAAGGCATTGAAGACGAAGACCAGCCGCAGCGCGAATTGTGGGTACGCATCCGCGACGCCGTGAAAAATGTCTTGGATACAACGTCGATCGATGATTTGGCGAACCAGCAAGAAACTGAAAACGATAATTATATGTTCTATATATAAGGAGTTAATCAATCATGAATCGAATTTACTTAGACCATGCGGCCACTTCTCCGATGCATCCGGAAGTGGCTGAAACATTTTCACTGGCGCTCAGCACTGTCTACGGCAATCCTTCAAGCATGCACGGCACGGGGCGCATCGCGCGCAAAGTGCTTGATGATGCACGCCGTGTTTTCGCGCGGAGCATCAATGCAAACGATCCGGAAATCATTTTCACGAGCGGTGGGACGGAAGCCGATAACTTGGCGATTTTCGGCACTGCCGCGAAAAAGCCGGGCGGCCATATCATCACGTCGGCTGTAGAACACCACGCCGTTTTGCATGTTTGCGAGAAACTTGAGCGGGATGGCTATAGCGTGACTTATCTGCCGGTTGATGAAAACGGGCTTGTGCGAGCAGAAGACGTGAAAAATGCGTTGCGCAGCGATACAATCTTAGTGACCATCATGCTCGGCAACAATGAAGTCGGGACGGTCCAGCCGATCGAAGAAATCGGTATGCTGCTCCAAGGCACGGACGCAGTGTTCCATACAGACGCCGTCCAGGCTTATGGTGTCATGCCGATTGATGTGGAAAAGCTCCATGTCGATTTGCTGTCAGTATCGGCGCATAAACTGAACGGCCCGAAAGGCACCGGCTTCCTGTACCAGCGCAAAGGCGTCGCTTTGGCTCCGCTTTTTTACGGCGGTGAACAAGAACGCAAGCGCCGTGCGGGAACCGAAAACGTTCCAGCGATCTCGGCATTCGCTAAAGCGGTGGAACTCGCGCTAGCAACTATGCCTGAAAAAACGGCGCTTTATTTGACGTTTAAAGACAGGTTTAAAAACGTCTTAACGGACGAAGGCATCCCTTACAAGGAAAACGGGGCCCACAGCCTGCCGCATATCCTGAACCTCAGCATTCCGGGAGTCGACATCGAGTCATTCCTGGTCAACCTCGACATTGCCGGCATTTCGGCTTCGAGCGGTTCAGCTTGCACAGCGGGTTCGATGGATCCGTCCCATGTTCTGGTTGCCATGTACGGCGGACAGGCGGACGAGCTCCGCAATTCCATCCGCTTCAGCTTCGGGCTTGGCTTGGACGTTGAACAAGTGCAGGAAGCTGCACTGAAAACAGCACAAATCTGCAAGCGTTTAGCGCTTAAATGAAAAGGTGAGATATTATGACTGCAAAAGCAATTCAAGATACACGCGTTGTCGTCGGCATGTCCGGAGGGGTCGACTCTTCGGTTGCCGCTTATTTATTGAAAGAACAGGGCTATGATGTCATCGGCATCTTCATGAAAAACTGGGACGACACCGATGAATTCGGCGTCTGCACCGCGACGGAAGATTACGAAGACGTCATCC
This sequence comes from Planococcus sp. TJ-302, assembly GCF_058268455.1. Classification (NCBI taxonomy): domain Bacteria; kingdom Bacillati; phylum Bacillota; class Bacilli; order Caryophanales; family Caryophanaceae; genus Planococcus; species Planococcus sp. TJ-302. Next base: position 250,310 of record NZ_JBZDOI010000001.1, read on the forward strand.
GCGTCTGCAACCAAATCGGCATTCCTTATTACGCCGTCAATTTCGAAAAGCAGTATTGGGACAAAGTGTTCACGTACTTCCTCGAAGAATATAAAGCAGGGCGTACGCCGAACCCGGACGTCATGTGCAATAAAGAAATCAAATTCAAAGCGTTTTTGGAGCATGCGTTAAGCCTCGGCGCCGATTATTTGGCGACCGGCCATTACGCGCAAGTCGAGCACGCAGAAAACGGCGAAACGAAAATGCTGCGCGGCCAGGACAACAACAAAGACCAAACGTATTTCCTTAATCAGTTGAACCAGGAGCAATTGTCGAAAGTCATGTTCCCAATCGGCCATATGGAGAAAAAGAAAGTGCGTGAAATCGCATTGGAAGCGGAACTTGCAACGGCAACAAAAAAAGATTCGACCGGAATCTGCTTTATCGGCGAACGCAATTTCAAGGAATTCCTCGGCCAATATCTGCCGGCGCAACCAGGCGAGATGGTGACGATGGAAGGCAAGAAAATGGGCTCGCATGACGGTTTGATGTATTACACTATCGGCCAGCGCCAAGGACTCGGCATCGGCGGAGCGGGCGATCCGTGGTTCGTCATCGGCAAAGACCTTGAGAAGAACATCTTGTTCATCGGGCAGAATATCCACCACGAAGCCCTGTTCTCAGACAGCTTGAGCGCCGTGAACTTAAGCTTTACATCGGATACAGCGCCTCAAGGCCTGTTCACGTGCACAGCGAAATTCCGCTACCGCCAAGCCGATGTAGGCGTTACCGTGGAAATGAAAGGCACTGAAGCGCTTGTGACATTCGATGAGCCGGTACGGGCAATCACGCCTGGGCAAGCAGTCGTTTTCTATGATGGCGACGAATGCCTTGGCGGCGGGACGATCGACCGCGTCTTCAAAAACGGCGCGCGATTGGAGTATGTAGGCTAATGGGACAATCAGCGATGAATTATAATGAAATCGGCATCCAAGCGCTGCAAGCAGGCGACACGGAAGCCGCAATCCAAGCATTTACGCAAGCAATTGAAGAACAGCCGGAAAATCCGCTCGGCTATATCAATTTCGGCCACGTGCTGACATCGATGGACGATGTCGAGCGGGCAGAACGCTTTTTCCAAAAAGCGCTGACGCTTGATGAAACATCCGCGACGGCTTATTACGGCCTTGCGAACTTGTATTTCAATGCGGAGCGCTTTGATGAAGCGTTGAAGCTTTATGAAAAAGCATTACATTACGGACTTGAAGGCTCGGATGCGCTTTTCATGATCGGCAAATGCTTCGAAAAAATGGACCAGCCGAAATTGGCGCTGCCTTACCTTCAACGGGCAGTGGAACTTGACGGTACCGACGTGCAAGCGCGCCTTAGCTACGGCATTGTCCTGGCCTCGATGGAATTGTTCACATTGGCAGAACCGCAATTTTTGGAAGTGCTGGCGCTCGACGCCAATCACGCCGATGCGCATTACAACCTGGGCGTGCTGTATGCCGTGTCGACAGATCGTGTTGAAGACGCAATGCATCATTTGAAGCAGGCTTACACGCTCGACGACCGCAACGAAATGGCGCGCTACGCGCATGACATGATCGCAGCAGAGCGGCAATAAAACATAAAAACAACATTAACCATTGTGAAAGGAGACGGCGACGATGACTGGACAAATTGATTTATTCCAAGAAGAAACGCACTTTGTGCTGGGCAGGCCAGTCGTCTCGATTTTTCACAATCCCCAAAACTTATTCTCCATCGCGAAAGTGAAAATCCAGGAAACCAATACCTCGTACCAGGAAAAAGAAATCATCGTCTCGGGCTATTTCCCGAAATTGTCGCTTGAGGAGTCCTACCGCTTTACGGGTGCGGTGAAAAACCATCCGCGCTACGGCGTCCAATTCCAGGTGGAAACCTTCACGAAAGAAGTGCCGGAAACAGAGCAGGGGATTGTGCATTATTTATCGAGCGATATGTTCAATGGCATCGGCCGCAAAACAGCGGAGACGATCGTCAAAAAATTGGGCAAAGACGCCATTAAGAAAATTCTTGAAGATCCGGAAGCGCTCGATGCGGTACCGCGGCTTTCTGTTGAAAAAAAAGATACGATCCGTTCGACGCTGCAGCTGAATCTGGGGTTGGAGCGCGTCATGATCCAGCTCAACGACTGGGGCTTCGGCCCGCAGATTGGCATGCGCGTCTACCAGACCTATCGCGAAGATACGATCGACATTTTGACGAAAAATCCGTTTATTTTGATTGAAGAAATCGAAGGGATCGGTTTCCACCGCGCGGATGAACTCGGTGCGAAGCTCGGTATCACCGGCAGCCATCCGGACCGCATCAAGGCGTCGATTCTGCATCTGCTGAACCAGGCGTCGCTGTCGGAAGGCCATGTCTACGTCGATGCGAAAATGCTCATCCCGCAAGTCAAAGAAATGCTGGAAGCGAGCCAACGGGAAGACATTCCAATCGATGCGATTTCCAAAGCGATGATTGAAATGAATGAAGAAGGCAAAGTGTCGGGAGAAGAAACCCGGCTTTATTTGCCGTCGCTGTATTATTCGGAAGTCGGCATTGCGACAAAGCTTGAAACGATGCTAGCGTCGCAGGCGAACCGCGACCGCTTCCCTGCGTCGGAAGTGCGGAAAGCGCTCGGCGAAGCGGAAGAGCGGCTCGGCGTCAACTACGCGGAAACCCAAGTGGAAGCGATTGACTCGAGCATTAATTCCTCTGTCATGATTTTGACTGGCGGACCAGGTACCGGTAAGACGACTGTCGTGCGCGGCCTTGTTGAAGTTTATGCTGAGCTACACGGTTTGTCGCTCGACCCGAAAGAATATGCCAAGAAAAAAGAGCCGTTCCCGATCATTCTTGCAGCACCTACGGGACGTGCCGCGAAGCGCCTGAGCGAGTCGACGGGGCTTCCAGCCATGACGATCCACCGTTTGCTCGGCTTTAACGGACAGGAAAAAGACGAAGAAACCGAAAAAGAGATCGAAGGCCGCCTGATCATCATTGATGAAATGTCGATGGTCGACACGTGGCTCGCGCATCAATTGCTGAAAGCGGTGCCGGAAGATGCCCAGCTTATTTTCGTGGGCGACCAGGACCAGCTGCCACCGGTCGGGCCTGGCCAAGTGCTCCGAGATCTGCTTGAGTCGAAGCGCATTCCGACGGTCGAGCTGACCGACATCTACCGCCAGTCTTCTGGCTCCTCGATCATCGAACTCGCGCATCAAATGAAAAACGGGCAGCTGCCCGCTGATATCACCGCAAAAACGGCAGATCGTTCGTTCATCAAAGCGGGCCCAGACCAAATTGCATCGGTCGTGGAGAAAGTCGTCAAAAGTGCTCTGGCGAAAGGGCATTCGATCAAAGATGTTCAAGTGCTCGCCCCGATGTATAAAGGGCCTGCAGGCATTGACGCGCTGAACCGCATGATCCAGGAAATGGTCAATCCGAACGCCGACGGCAAACGCAAAGAATTGGTGTTCGGTGACAACACGTACCGCATCGGTGACAAGATTCTTCAGCTCGTCAACCAGCCGGAAAGCAATGTCTTCAACGGCGATATGGGCGAAGTCGTGGCAATCCTAAAAGCAAAAGAAACGGTCGAGAAGCAGGACATGCTCGTCGCGTCATTCGACGGCATCGAAGTGACTTACGAGCGCAGCGACCTCAACCAGCTGACGCTGGCGTATTGCTGCTCGATCCACAAATCGCAGGGATCGGAGTTTCCGACGGTCATCATGCCGATCGTCCGCGGCTATATGAAAATGCTGCGCCGGAATTTACTGTATACGGGCATCACCCGCAGCAAGGATTTCTTGATCTTGTGCGGCGATCCGCAGGTGTTCCGCTACGGAGTCGAGCGCACTGACGATACGCAGCGCATGACGACGCTGAAAAGCCGTCTGCAGCTATCGGAAGCGCCGCCTGCACCTAAAGTGGTTGAAGGGGCGCCAGAAGAAGCTGCAGCGGAGAAATCGGCTGTGCCAGTAGGTGCCGCGCCAACCCAATCGGGTCCAGCAAGCTTGACGGCGGAAAACGCCCACGCCATCCATCCGCTCATCGGCATGGAAGGCATCAAGCCCGCAAATTTTATTGAAGCTTAAAAGCATCCCATTGCGGATGCTTTTTTTCGTCTGGAAGCGTATTTATTCCAAAACGGAGCGTATTCGGGATTTTATAGAGCGTATTTCTACCGCAATGGAGCGTATTCGAGCGGCAACCGGGCGTATTTCAATAATTGAAGGAATAAACGCACCCTCCGCGCAAGAAAAAGCACGGCTATTGACATAGCGGAATCTTTTTCTATATAATTCAGGATATACATTTATACACAAACACCCAGATGGAGAAAGTACAGAATTGCGCGCGTTCAGAAAGAGGTTCCCCGGCTGAAAGGACCTTCGCCCCGCTGTTTTGGAAAGCTACTCCGGAGTGCAGCTAATTCCTGCCGTCACAGCCGCGTTAAGGCATAATGAGAGACACGGAGTTTTTTTGTCCGTGTAATTAGGGTGGTACCGCGAAATAAAGCCTTCGTCCCTTGCGCCAGCGCAAGGGACGAAGGCTTTTTAATATGGCTAGGAGGAGAAAATATGAAAAACATGAAAGCTGCAGACATCAGAAGATTGTATATCGAATTCTTTAAAGAAAAAGGCCACGACCAAGAGCCGAGCGCTCCGCTTGTGCCGTTCGAAGATCCTTCACTGTTATGGATCAACAGCGGAGTAGCAACGCTGAAGAAATATTTTGATGGACGGGTGATTCCGGCGAATCCGCGCATCGTCAACGCACAGAAATCGATCCGTACGAACGATATTGAAAACGTCGGCAAAACGGCGCGCCACCATACGTTTTTTGAAATGCTCGGTAACTTTTCAATCGGCGAATATTTCAAAACAGAAGCCATTCATTGGGCATGGGAATTTCTGGTCGATCCAAAATGGATGGGCTTTGATCCGGAATTGCTGTCGGTGACGATCCATCCGGAAGATGAAGAAGCTTATAGCATCTGGCTCAATGAAGTCGGCGTGCCGGCTGAACGCATCATCCGGCTCGAAGGCAACTTTTGGGACATCGGCGAAGGCCCAAGCGGACCGAACTCGGAAATTTTCTATGACCGCGGCGAATCATACGGCATCGATCAAAGCGATCCTGAAATGTATCCGGGCGGCGAAAACGACCGCTATTTGGAAGTTTGGAACTTGGTATTCTCGCAGTTCAACCACAATCCGGACAATACGTATACGCCATTGCCGAAGCAGAACATCGATACAGGCATGGGCTTGGAGCGTATGGCTTCTGTCGTGCAAAACGTGCCGACGAACTACGATACGGATCTTTTCGTGCCGATCATTCAGAAAACTGAAGAGATTTCCGGCGTGCGCTATGGCACAGACGTCGAAACCGATATGGCGTTCAAAGTTATCGCTGACCATGTCCGAACTGTAGCATTTGCAATCGGCGATGGCGCATTGCCATCAAACGAAGGCCGCGGCTATGTCCTGCGCAGGCTGTTGCGCCGCGCTGTCCGCTATGCGAAAAAGCTGGGCATCGAAAAACCATTCATGTTTGAGTTGGTCCCTGTCGTCGGCGCAATCATGAAGGATTTCTATCCGGAAGTAACCGACAAGCAGGATTTCATTATCCGCGTAATGAAGCTGGAAGAAGAACGTTTCCATGAAACACTTCACGATGGTTTGGCGATCTTGTCAGAAGTTGCAGCTCGACAAAAAGCTGCCGGGCGCAGCGAAATTCCGGGAGAAGATGCTTTCCGTCTTTACGATACGTACGGTTTCCCGGTTGAATTGACTGAGGAATACGCAGAAGAAGAAGGCATGGCAATCGACCACGCCGGATTTGAAACGGCGATGAATGCGCAGCGCGACCGTGCACGCAAAGCACGCCAAAGCGTCAATTCGATGCAGACGCAATCGGAAGTCTTAGGCAATATCAAAGTGGCCAGCGAATTTATCGGCTATGACCGCACGCTTGCAGAAGCGTCTGTGCTCGTCATCGTTAAAGACGGTGATGTGGTAGAAAGTGCTCAAGAAGGCGACGAAGTGCAAGTCATTCTCGACAAAACGCCATTCTACGCGGAAAGCGGCGGGCAGATTGCCGACCGCGGAACGCTTGGCAACGATCTGGTGCAGGCGACTGTGCTGGACGTTAAAAAAGCGCCGAATGGCCAGAACCTCCACTCTGTCCGGATCGATTCGGGCGAATTGACGGCTGGTTCAGTGGCAGCGGAAGTGGAATCTTCCCAGCGCCGCCACACGGTGAAAAACCACACAGCGACGCATTTATTGCACCAAGCGCTGAAAGATGTTCTGGGTACGCACGTTAATCAGGCAGGATCTTACGTAGGGCCAGACCGCCTGCGTTTCGACTTCTCGCATTTTGGAGGCGTCACCAAAGAGGAAATCACGCACATCGAACAAATCGTCAATGAAAAAATCTGGAACGGCATCGCAGTCGATACCGGCTTCCATGATTTGCAGGAAGCGAAAAAAATGGGTGCGATGGCTTTATTCGGTGAAAAATACGGCGATATTGTCCGTGTTGTGGAAATCGGCAATTTCTCGAAAGAGCTTTGCGGCGGCGTCCATGTTATGAATACAGCGGAAATCGGCTTGTTCAAAATCGTTTCGGAAAGCGGCATCGGTGCTGGCGTACGCCGGATCGAAGCGGTTACCGGAAAAGGCGCTTACGAAAACTTGCGGGAAACGGAACAAATTTTGGAAGAAGCCGCTTCGCTTTTGAAGTCTTCACCGAAAGACATGGTCCAGAAAGTTCAATCGTTCCAGCAGGAAATGAAATCAATGCAGCGCCAAAACGAATCGCTGATGGCGAAAATCTCCAATGCACAGTCGTCTGAAATTTTGACTGCGGCTCGTCAGATCAATGACATCACTGTCTTGTCAGCGAAAGTCGAAGCAAAAGACAATAATCAGCTGCGCCAGATGATGGACGATTTGAAACAGAAATTCGACAAAGCGGTAATCGTTCTAGGCGCTGTCGACGGCGACAAAGTCATGCTGATCGCAGGTGTTACAAAAGATTTGGCAGGCGGGAACTATCATGCCGGCCAAATCGTCAAACATGTAGCTGAGCAATGCGGAGGCAAAGGCGGCGGCCGCCCTGATATGGCGATGGCAGGCGCTAAAAATCCTGAAAAATTGGAAGCGGCTCTGGAATCTGTCTACGAACAGCTCAAATAGGTTTTATAAATGCCGGTTATCGTTTATAATGTAAGTCAGGCAGCGAGAGTCAAATTCTCCTATCTAAATCCGAAACGAGGTGCTTGTCGTGAGTTCATTTGATCAAACAATGAAATTCAATCCGTCTGATGAGTCGATGGAGCAGGAAGTGAAGCAAGTCATGCTTCAAGTCCATACGGCACTTGAAGAAAAAGGTTATAACCCGATCAATCAGATTGTCGGATATTTACTGTCAGGTGATCCGGCTTATATTCCTCGCCATCAGGATGCACGCAATATGATTCGCAAACTTGAGCGGGATGAAATCCTGGAAGAGCTTGTGAAATTCTATATCAAAAAGAATAACGGGGAACAAGAATGAGAATAATGGGACTGGATGTCGGTTCGAAAACAATCGGCGTCGCCATCAGTGATGCGTTGGGCTGGACTGCCCAGGGCATTGAGACCGTCAAGATCAACGAGGCGGCCGGTGAGTTCGGCATGGCGCGCCTGGGTGAATTGATCAAACAATTCGAAGTTACCCAAGTTGTCGTCGGATTTCCGAAAAACATGAACAATTCAATCGGTCCACGTGCGGAAGCATCGCAAAAATTTGCAGCTTTGCTCGAAGAAGTATATGCTATACCGGTGGTACTATGGGATGAGCGGCTAACGACAATGGCTGCAGAGAAGATGTTGATCTCTGCGGATGTAAGCCGCAAAAACCGCAAGAAAGTGATCGACAAGATGGCCGCAGTGATGATTCTGCAAGGCTACCTTGATTTTAAAAAATTATGAGGTGACGCAAATGGAACATGGACAAGAGCATATTACAGTCGTTGATGAAAACGGCGACGAACAATTATTTGAAATTTTATTCACATTTGAAAGTGAAGAATTCGGAAAATCATACGTATTGTATTTCCCGGTAGGCGCTGAGGAAGATGACGAAGGCGAAATCGAAATCCAAGCATCTTCATTCACTGAAAACACTGATGTAGACGGTAAAATCGCAGGCGGAGAACTTCGCCCGGTTGAAACGGATGCAGAGTGGGATATGATCGAAGAAATGCTGAACACGTTCCTTGACGAAGAAGAAGAGAACGAAGAACAGTAATCTTAAAAGGAGAAGGACGGAATTGCTTGTTGATTCCGTCTTTTTCTTTTGTCAGGAATTAGGTATACTGGTAAAGGAAAAAGCTAAGGGGGGGAACCCGTGGACAAAGGGTCAAAAAAAGAGATCATGTTTGAACGGATGAAAGAAAAAAAGAAAGAAGGAAAAACCGTGAGGCGCATAGTGGCAATCATCACGCTAGTTGTGCTCTTGATCGTCGGCATCGTCGGCTTCCAGACATACAACTTCGTGAGCGGAGCATTAAAGCCGGTTGATCCGGATTCTGAAAAAGTGGTGGAAATAGAAGTGCCGATCGGTTCAAACCTCGACAGCATCGCTGAACTTCTTGAGAAAAACGGCATCGTCAAAGATGCGCGCGTCTATAAATATTACGTCAAATTCAATAACGAATCGGAATTTCAGGCAGGCACGTACGGTTTGCTGCCGTCGATGACGCTCGATGAAATTACGCAAAGCTTGAAGACGGGGAAAGTCTACCGCGAGCCGCTATTCGCAATTACGATTCCTGAAGGGCTGACGCTTGAGCAAATTGCCGAGAACGTCATCGCCAAGAAAACCGATTTCACTGCGGAACAATTCATGGAGAAAATCACGGATGAAGCTTACGTCGACGAGCTAATGGTGAAATATCCGACTTTGTTGACGGACGAAATCAAAAATGAAAATGTCCGCTACGATTTGGAAGGCTATCTTTATCCGGCCACTTATCCGTTTTATGAAGAAGATCCGTCGCTGACACTGATTATCGAACAAATGCTCAATGCGACGCAAGCAAACGTGGTACAATTCGAAGCTATCATGCAGGAGAAGAAAATGACGCCGCATACGCTGCTGACATTCGCCTCGCTGCTTGAGGAAGAAGCGACATCGCAGAGCGACCGTCAGGCGATAGCCAGTGTGTTCTTTAACCGCATCAATGAAGACATGCCGCTGCAAACGGATCCGACCGTCATTTATGCGATGGGCGAGCATAAAGAGCGTCTATTCAATAAAGACTACGAATTCGAACATCCGTACAGCACTTACACGAACAAAGGGCTGCCGCCGGGGCCAATCGCTTCAGCGGGGATCGAATCGATCCAAGCCGTGCTGGATCCAGCAGATACGAAATATTTCTATTTCCTTGCGGATTCATCAGGCAAAAACCATTTTGCTGAGACCTATGATCAACATTTGGCAAACCGCGATAAATTCATCGGCCAATAAAACACAATAACCCGACAAGAAGGAAGCGACCTCGCATTCCTTCTTGTTTTATGTTAGTATAAGTAGTAATTTTTGCTAGCGCGAGAAGGGGCTTGAATAATGGGACAACTACAATTGGCGGAGACGCTGAAGTCGATCAAAAGCTACGCTGTTCAGCATCATGTGCCGATCATGGAAGAACAAGGCATCGATGAACTGACCCAGCTGTTGGACCAGCAGAAGCCGGCGTCTATTTTGGAAATCGGTGCGGCCATCGGCTTTTCTGCGATAAAAATGGCGCAGGCTTTGCCGGTTTGCAAAATCGACACAATTGAGCGGGATGCCAGCAGATTCGAGCAGGCGCAGAAGTTCATCTCGGAATCGGGCTACGGAGAGCGCATCCGCATTTTCCACGCTGATGCACTGGAAATGGACTTTTCCCTTCTGAAGTCTTCTTATGAAGCCGTCTTCATCGATGCCGCCAAAGGGCAATACGAGCGCTTTTTTGAGAAGTATGAAACGCTGCTGCCGGAGGGCGGAATCATCTATTGTGATAATATGCTTATGCACGGGATGGCGGACCAGCCGCTCGCCGATATACCGCGAAGAAAGCGGACGATGATCCGCAACATCAAGAAATTCAGGGACCATATGATGGAAAATCCGCTGTACGAGGTGCAATTACTGCCAGTAGGCGACGGTATCATGGTCTGTAAGAAGAAAAGCCAATAAAAAAGTCGATTTGCAAGGAGCTTGGAATAATGTCGAAAAACCGTCCGGTGGTAATCGGGATAGCAGGAGGTTCGGGCTCGGGTAAAACCAGCGTCACGAATTCTATTTATGAAGTGTTTAAAGAACATTCGGTCGTCGTGATCGAACAAGATTATTATTACAAAGACCAAAGCCATTTGGCTTTTGAAGAGCGTCTTGAAACGAATTATGATCATCCATTGGCATTCGATACGGATTTGCTTATCGGCCATGTCAATAAACTATTGGACCGCGAAGCGATCGAAAAACCTATCTACAACTACGCAATTCATACACGTGCTGAAGAAACGGTACATATTGAGCCGAAAGATGTCATCATCCTGGAAGGTATTTTGGTTCTAGAAGACCAGCGTCTGCGGGAATTGATGGACATCAAATTATTCGTCGATACCGATGCGGATTTGCGCATCATCCGCCGCTTGCTGCGGGACATCAACGAACGGGGCCGGACAATCGATTCGGTGATTGAACAATACCTGACAGTAGTGCGCCCGATGCACAATCAATTTATCGAACCGACAAAGCGCTACGCGGACGTTATCATTCCTGAAGGCGGCCAGAACGAAGTGGCAATCGACTTGATGGTTACAAAAATTAAAACAATTCTTGAATAGATTGCCAGATTATAATATGATGATACGAGACTGACGGATGTATCGCATCTAGGGTCAGCAGTTGAAGGAGTGGGGAAAAATGGCTACTGAAAAACAATTTCCGATGACAGCTGCAGGAAAGCAGAAGTTGGAGGATGAACTAGACTTTCTGAAAACGATCAAACGCAAAGAAGTGGTTGAACGGATTAAAATCGCCCGTGATTTTGGTGATTTATCTGAGAATGCAGAGTATGACTCCGCAAAAGAAGATCAGGCATTCGTCGAGGGACGCATTTCGACATTAGAATCGATGATCCGCAACGCAGTAATCATAAATGAAAACGAAAAAAATAAAGATATGGTCCGTTTGGGCACAACGGTGACTTTCGTCGAAGTTCCGGACGGCGACGAAGAGTCTTATACAATCGTTGGATCAGCAGAAGCGGATCCGCTTGAAGGCCGTATTTCCAATGATTCGCCTATCGCGAAAAGCATGATCGGCCGCACTGTCGGCGAGATTGTCAAAGTGTTGACGCCAGGCGGCGAAATGGAAATCAAAATCGTATCAATCACTTGATGAAGAAAAACGGCCATTCCAACAAATGAATGGCCGTTTTTGGTAAAAATCGCTCTCCCTTGGAACATTACGTGCGCCCAATCGTCCTATGCGTTATGTGGCAACACGCTAAAAACATTTAAAGAGGAGGCATTTAAATGGCTAATGAAGAAAAACGATATCCTTCTCGCTTGAATAAGAAGAATCGATCCAATCCTGTCATGAATAATAAAAACCGGTCCAACTCGGTCTTGAACATGATGATCGGGCTGGTCTTCACTTTGATCCTCATTACAGGAGCATTTATTTTTCTTGATAAGGAAGAAGGAAGCATTGAACAGCCTGAATCGGTAAAAATCGCTTCTGAAACGGAGCAAGAAGAAAGCGGCGCAGCGGATGAACCGGAAGGCGAACCTGCTGACAGCGGCACTAAAGCCGACTCTAAAGAAGAAGAAGCTGAAGAAGCTGAAGAAGCTACTACCGAAAAGGAAGAGAAGCCTGAAGAAACAAAAGAAGGCAAAGTAACCGGCGGAACCATCACGAAAGAAGATTCAAACGATCCGGTCGTTAAAGAAACGATCATCAATACCAGCTGGGAGCCAGTCGGCACAAAGCAAAAAGGCGAGCACGTTTCCGTTTATGAAAAAGGCTCAGCAGACTGGAATGAAAAAATCAAAGCGATTTCTTACGCTACAGGCTTGGCTGAAGGCGATATGTACATCATGATGATTAAAAACGGCGGAGGCCCGCAGAAATCAATCGGAGTGGTGCAGTCCAAAGACCAATCGAAGAAATACCGCGTCCATATGGAATGGGTTGACGGCAAAGGCTGGAGCCCAGTCAAGTTGGATGTCCTAAAAACACTGAAGGGCGCCTATTAAAAAGGCGTCTTTTTTTATGGCTATATTATTGTCTAATGATATCTAATTATCGATATTCCGCAAAAATAACTGCGCTTGCCGCGGGCAAGACATGGGCCGAAGCTTGCAAGGTCCATGTCTTTGTCCCGAAGCTAGCGCAGCGATGCAAAAGCAGAAGGTCTTTAGCAATGAGACGAGTGTTCTTCTCGGCTTCTTGCGAGAGCCATGCCCTAAGCGTCCAAAGTGGAATATAGGAGTTGATTTCTTGTGTTCAAATTTTATAGTTTCCTTATATAGAAATGAAAACAGCTAACAGAAAGGAAGTAGAATAGATGAAAATCGGTGTGATTGGTGCAATGGAAGAAGAGGTTCATTTGCTGCGTGCAAGCCTTGATAACGTAAAAACGGAGGAAATCGCTAATTGCGAATTCACCTCTGGAACGTATAAAGGGCAAGAAGTTGTTTTATTGAAAAGCGGCATCGGCAAAGTTAATGCCGCGATGTCAACAACGCTGCTGCTTCAGCAATTCAAACCGGATGTTGTCATCAATACCGGCTCTGCTGGAGGCTTTGATGCGGAACTTGAAGTCGGTGCAATCGTCATTTCCGATGAAGTCCGCCATCATGACGTTGACGTCACTGCTTTCGGCTATGAAATGGGCCAGGTGCCGCAATTGCCGGCTGCATTTCTGTCCAGTGCAGATTTGATGGATCACGCGGTGAAAGCGGTGGAAGAGCTTGGTGAGCATGCTTATGCAGTTGGCCTTATCGCAACCGGTGATTCGTTCATGGACGATGCGGAGCGCGTGGAAAAAGTTCGCGGCCATTTCCCGTTGATGAAAGCAGCCGAAATGGAAGCGGCGGCTGTTGCCCAAGTATGCCATCAGTTCGGCACGCCGTTTGTCGTTATCCGGGCATTGTCGGATATCGCTGGCAAACAATCCAATATTTCGTTTGAAGAATTTCTGCCAGTGGCGGCAAAACATTCCACACAAATCGTATTAAACGTTGTAGACCGCATAGCGGCCCAATAAAAAAAAAGCTGGAGGCGGCAATCGAGCCGCTTCCAGCTTTTAAACTTTTTTAAGGGTGAATGTACTGACCATCAACAACGAGCACAGCAAGAACAGGAACATATAAGCGACGGGCGGGATGACCGCTAAGCCGAAATAGGACAAGGTGACAACTGTGCCTGCCGCTGTGATCGGCAAGCCGGTGAAATAACCGGTAGACTCTGAAATGTTAAAGCGTGCCAAGCGGAACGCGCCGCTTGCGATATAAATGACAGTAAATGCCATGCCAGCGATGCCGAAATCTACAAGCACAAGCTCGTACATCAGGATTGCCGGGGCTACTCCGAACGAGATGATGTCGCTCATGGAATCCAGCTGTTTGCCGAGTTCCGACTCCTGGTTGAATTTCCGTGCGACCATGCCATCGAAACGATCTAAAAACGCGGCTATGAAAATGAATAAAACACTAAAGCTATAATAGCCGTTAAGCGCTGCCATTAAAGACGCGCCACCAAAAGCCATATTGCCAATCGTGATCATGTTTGCGGCTTGGGATCTCAATTTTTTAATTGTGTGATCCATCCGTTCTATGAGTAGCAATGGAAAACACTCCTTTGTCATAAACTTCTTTAGTTCATTATACTGCCTAAGGCCAAAAAATGGTAGACTATTTTAAGCAACGGAGGTGTCTATATGAAGAAAAAGCTTTACCAACGTTCGATCGAATTGACTAATGGCCCGATTACTTCCGGCCTAATCAAACATTTCGCCAAGTCGCGGCTTAGCCGTAGAGCGGTTCCGGGATATATTAAGACTTATAAAATAGATATGGCGGATGTCGTCGGGCCGCTGAATTCATTTCCAACGCTGCATGACTTTTTTATCCGCCAGCTGAAAGATGGAAGCCGGCCGAGTGCAGAACAAGCAGTGGTGTCGCCCGTCGATGCCAAAGTGGAAATCGCCGGCGATCTCCACGACAACATCCATTTCTTGGTGAAAGGGCAGCAATATTCTTTGGAAGATCTGCTGGCCACCCCGGAGCTGGCTGATTTCTACCGCGATGGCAAATACATTGTACTGTATCTGTCCCCAGCAGATTACCACCGCATCCATAGCCCGGTCGATGGGAATGTGCGGAAGCAATATGTTTTAGGGAAAAAATCGTATCCGGTGAACCAGGCAGGGCTGCAATTCGGCAAAGCCCCGATCAGCGGCAATTACCGGATGATCACCGAGCTCGACTATGCCTGCGGCAGGCTCCTGATGGTCAAAGTGGGCGCCATGTTCGTCAACTCGATCGAGCTGACAAACTTCGGCACGAGCTGGAAAAAAGGCGAAGAAGCTGCATATTTCAGTTTCGGTTCAACCGTCGTGATGTTTTTTGAGCGCGGCAAAGTCGAGTTCAGCGCCAATGTGCAAAACGGAAATTCAGTCAGGGTGGGAGAAGCCCTCGTCCATATGTTATAATCAGTTGAATTAAGTCCGTAGAAACAGGAGTTGTCAATTATGTATCATAAATTCGTACCAAGCCAATATGTAAAAAAAGTGTTTGATATCACGCCGCAAATGCTATTGGACAAAGGGATCCGCGGAATCATTACCGACCTCGATAATACGCTGGTGGAATGGGACCGTCCGGAAGCTACACCAATGCTGATCGATTGGCTGCGCTCAATGAAAGATGCGGGGATCCAAGTGGTCATCGTTTCGAACAATAACGAATTGCGCGTGAAATCTTTTGCGGATCCGCTTGGCATTCCGTTTATCTACCAGGCACGGAAGCCGATGGGCCGTGCATTCAGAAAAGCGCTCAAGCTGATGATGGTCAACCGTGAACACGTTGTGGTCATCGGGGATCAGATGCTGACCGATATCTTCGGCGGCAACCTCAATAAGCTTCATACGATTCTTGTGTTGCCAGTGGCTCAGTCCGATGGCTTTTTTACCCGTTTCAACCGATTGGTGGAGCGCAGAATCATGAAAAGACTTAAAGATAAAGGCCAGATTATGTGGGAGGAAGAAAATTGAACGAAATGCCAACTTGCATCGGATGCGGTGCGTTAATCCAGACAGAACGCCAGGGAGAATTGGGCTATGCACCGCCATCTTCCTTAGATAAAGAAGAAATCATCTGTCAGCGCTGCTTCAGATTGAAAAATTACAACGAACTCCAGCCTGTATCGTTGACGGATGACGATTTCTTGAAAATTTTAAACGGCCTCGGCGAGAGAAAAGGCCTGATCGTTAAAATAGTCGACATTTTCGACTTTAACGGCAGCTGGCTGCCAGGACTCCATCGCTTTGTCGGCAGCAATGATATTTTGCTGATTGCCAATAAATCGGATTTATTGCCAAAATCGGTCAAGCAGCATAAATTGATCAATTGGATGAAACAAGAAGCGAAAAAACTTGGCTTGAAACCGATTGACGTGCTGACAGTCAGCGCTCATAAAGGTACTGGCATCGTTGAAGCGATGGAAGCGATTGAGCATTACCGGAAAGGCCATGACGTCTATGTTGTCGGCAGCACGAATGTTGGGAAATCGACATTCATCAACCGCATCATCAAACAGTCGACTGGGCATTCAGATATCATTACGACTTCCCATTTTCCAGGAACAACACTTGATATGATTGAAATCCCGCTTGATGACGAAAACTCGCTTTTCGACACGCCAGGGATCATCAACCACCATCAATTGGCGCATTTTCTGCATTTAGAAGATTTGAAGATGATCATGCCTAAAAAAGAAATCAAACCGCGCGTCTTCCAGCTTAACCCGGAACAAACGCTTTATATCGGCGGCTTGGCCCGCTTTGATTTCATCCATGGCGACCGCTCTTCATTCACGGTCCATGTGTCCAATGATTTGCCGATACACCGGACAAAATTGGAAAATGCAGATGCCTTGTACGAACAGCATTTAGGCGGAATGCTGGCACCGCCATCCGCGGAATTCAAAGACGACTTCCCGGAATTGGTGCGCCATGAATTCCGAGTCAAAGATAGCAAGACCGACATTGTCTTTTCAGGGCTTGGCTGGATTACGGTTCAGCATCCCAATGTGGTCATTGCCGCCTATGCACCGAAAGGCGTGGAAGTTATTTTGCGTCCATCCTTAATCTAGGGGGATTTTGATGAAAAAATGGTATGCAGTCATTGGGGATCCGATCGGACATTCATTGTCTCCGTTTATGCACGAGAAATGGTTTGAAGAGCATAACATCGACGCGGTTTATATTCCGGTCCGTGCGGAACCATCCGAACTTGAAAAAGTGTTCCATGCCATGAAAACTTTAGGCGTCAGCGGCTTTAATGTGACGCTGCCCCATAAACAGGCCATTATACCGCTGCTCGATAATCTTGACGAAACGGCCATTGCCATGAACGCAGTCAATACGGTAACGTTTGATGGCAAGCGGACAATGGGCTGGAATACAGACGGCGATGGCTTTGTGCGTTCGCTGATGGCAAAGCAGCCGGACCTTAAAGGCAAAGTGCTGGTCATCGGTGCGGGAGGGGCGGCAAGAGGAATCGCTTTCGCTTTGAAAAAGGCAGGCTTTGAATCGATCACCATCACCAACCGCACTTTCCGGCGCGCCGAGGAATTGGCGGAAGCCATGAACGGAGCCGCGTTGACGCTGAGGGACGCTGAGGGATCGCTTGCGGAGTTCAGCACCATTATCCAGACCACTTCTGTCGGTCTTGCCGAAGATGAAGGGCTGCCGTTATCGCTCGACCATGCGGCAGCCGGCACGCTTGCAGCGGACATCATCTACAATCCGCTCGAGACGCCGTTTTTGAAAGCGGCTGAAGCAAATGGTTGCCGGACATTGAACGGCATCGGCATGTTCGTTTATCAAGGTGCTATCGCTTTCGAGAAATGGACGGGCGCCAGTCCGGATACAGAAGAAATGATTAGAATTCTTACGGAAAAATTAGGAGGCAATTATGTTAACAGGTAAACAAAAGCGTTTTTTGCGCAGTGAAGCGCATCATTTAGACCCGATTTTTCAAGTTGGAAAAGGCGGCGTCAGCGGAGCAATGCTGCGCCAGATCGAAGAAGCATTGGAAGCCCGCGAATTGGTGAAAATCAGCATTCTTCAAAACAACGAAGACGGCAAACATGATGTTGCTGAGCAGCTGTCCCAAGGTACTAAAGCGGAATTGGTGCAATTGATCGGCCATACGGTCGTTCTTTACAAGCCATCCGTCAACAATAAACGCATCGAGCTACCAAGAAAAGGATGAAAAAAGTCGGGATATTGGGCGGAACATTCAATCCTCCTCATCTCGGCCACCTGATCATGGCCAATGAAGCTTTTCATTCTGCCGGGCTTGATGAAGTTCGCTTTATGCCGAATTTCATCGCACCACATAAAGAAGTAAGCGGTGCAAATGCAGGCCAGCGTCTGGAAATGGCCCGCCTGGCAATTGATGGGCATACCGGTTTCCGTGTAGAGGATTTTGAAATACAGCAAGGCGGCGTTTCGTATACGTATGACACCATGCTGAAATTGATGGCCCTCGAACCGGACACCAAATTTTACTTTATCATCGGCGGCGACAGCATCGCCGACCTGTCTTCCTGGCACCGGATTGATGAACTCGCCAGGCTGGTCCGTTTTATCGGCATCAGCCGGCCAGGCTATGAAAATACAACCCCGTACCCTGTGCGGATGATCGATTCGCCAGAAATGCATTTGTCATCGACGATGCTCCGCGACAGGATGGCGCAAGGCAGAACCATTTCATTTCTCGTACCGGAAAAAGTGGAAGCTTTTATTCGAAAGGAGCGGTTATATGGACCAGAGTGCAATGTTGCAGAAGGTGAAGACACGCCTTCCTGAAAACCGTTACAATCATGTTCTAGGCGTGCTCGGCACATCGGTGGAATTGGCGAAACGTTTTAATGTGCCGGAAGAAAAGGCACAAGTGGCAGCTATTCTGCACGATGTCGCGAAGTTTTCGGACCGGCAGTGGATGCAATCGGTAATTATTTCCCAGAAAATGGATCCCCTATTGCTCGATTACCACGCGGAATTATGGCATGCGCCTGTCGGGGCATATGTTGCGAGCTACGAATTCGGCGTAAACGATGAAGATGTATTAAACGCCATCCGCTACCATACAACGGGTCGGGCAGGCATGTCTGACTTAGAAAAAATCATTTATGTTGCCGACATGGTCGAACCCAACCGCAAATTCACTGGAGTCGATGAATTGCGACAATTAAAAGAACAGGGATTGGATGTTATGATGGAAGCCTGCATCAAACATTCCATAGAATTTCTTGTATCAAAAAATCAACCGGTTTTTCCGGATTCATTGAAGTGTTACGAATACTTCACGAAACAGAAAGGGAAAGTGAAAGAATGACTAAACAAACTTTACTCCAAATGGCTTATAATGCCGTAGAAGATAAAAAAGCCGAGGATATTGTGGTTTTGAATATGGAAGGCATTTCGCTATTAGCGGATTACTTCCTCATCTGTACAGGAAACTCAGACCGCCAAGTGCAGGCAATTGCGCGTGCTGTGATTGAACAGTCCCACGAAGCCGGCAATGAAGTGAAAAGTGTCGAAGGATTTGACGCTGCGCGCTGGATTCTTGTTGATATCGGAGATGTAGTGGTTCATGTATTCCATAAGGACGAGCGTGATTATTACAACCTTGAGCGTCTCTGGAGAGAAGCGCCGACAATGGAAATATGAGGTATGGGAAATTTGCGTCAGTTTATGATGAACTGATGGAAGATATTCCGTACGAAAAGTATGTGGAATGGGTCGGATCCTATGTCCAGTCGGGGAAACTCCTCGATCTGGCTTGCGGGACCGGGACCCTTTCGCAGCTTTTCAGCGAAGTCGGATTCGATGTGACGGCGAGCGATTTGTCGGAAGACATGCTGACCGTTGCGAGCAATCGCTTCACTGAAGCAAACTTAGCAATTCCGGTGCTGCAATTGTCGATGGATAACTTAGAAGGCATCGGCGGCTTTGATGCCGTGACGATTGCCATCGATTCGCTCAATTATTTGGAAACGGAAGAAGAAGTTAAACAAACTTTCACTGAAGTGCATGCCGCTTTAAATAAAGGCGGACATCTTTTCTTCGACGTCCATTCTCTTTTTAAAATAGATCTTGTCTATATGGACAGCCCGTTTGTCATGGATGGCGAAAACGTCGCCTATATTTGGCATACGGAAAGGGGCGCCCATGCCCATAGCGTCATCCACGATATTACGTTTTTCATGCGTCACGGAGAAGCGTTCGAACGTTTTGAAGAAACCCATGAACAGCGGACATTTCCAGTAGAAACCTATAAGGCTTGGCTGGAACAGGCAGGCTTCCAAGTGGAATCAGTAACCGCCGACTTCACCGGGCAAAGCCCGGACGATGAAAGCGAGCGCATCTTTTTCCACGCAATTAAATAACCTGCAAAACCCCCGCGGCACGCCCGCGGGGGTTTTCATGCGCTTTTGCGAAGCAGGAGCCAAAAAATCGATAGACAGCAACTGGTAATTCGTATACAATTCAGACAGCTTCATTAATTGCCTCCTTGTGAAAGGAGCGCTCACCGCTGAACCTATCCCAGCTTCGCGGAAAATTAGGCTGGCTTGCCATCCCGGCAGCTGCAGCCCTGGCCATGGCCATCTATATCCTCTTCCCCCAGAGCGATCCGGAACTTGTTCCGGCTGAAACTCTTGAACAAATCCAAGCTGAGCCACCTCAGCAGACGGAAACCCCCACCCAGCAAGATGCACTCCCAGAAACCATCATGATCGATATCAAAGGGCAAGTCGCAAGCCCAGGCGTTTTTGAATTGCCGGCAGGCGCGCGTGCCAAGGACGCCATTGCAGCGGCGGGCGGCTTTTTGGAATCCGCCGACCCGACGGCCATCAATCTTGCGTTGAAAGTCCAGGATGAAATGGTGTTATATGTGCCGGCGGCAGGCGAAGAACTCCCTGTGCTTGCCAGCCCTGTGCAGGCAGGATCAGCAGCAAGGCCTGATGGCGGGTTGATCGACATCAATTTGGCTACGGATGTGGAATTGATGGAACTCCCGGGAATCGGACCTTCAAAAGCTGCGGCCATTATCGCGTACCGGACAGAAAACGGCAATTTTGAAAAAATCGAGGATTTGAAGGATGTCACGGGCATAGGTGATAAGTCTTTTGAACAATTGAAAGACGGCATCACGGTTCGGTAAAAAGCATTTGAGCCGGATGGATGGTTGACGAAAATCCACCCTCTGCTACACTTATTTTAAACAGACAAGCAGGAGGCAATTAGATGAAGCGAATAACTTGGGACCAATTTTTCATGGCGCAAAGCCATTTGCTGGCACTTAGAAGCACATGTACACGTTTGGCCGTCGGAGCGACAATCGTTCGGGATCGCCGCATCATGGCGGGGGGCTATAATGGCTCTATTTCCGGCGGCGACCATTGCATCGACCAAGGCTGCTTCGTCGTGGACAACCATTGCGTACGCACCATCCACGCGGAAATGAACGCCTTATTGCAATGCGCGAAATACGGCGTCAGCGTCAACGGAGCGGATATGTACGTCAGCCATTTCCCGTGCCTGCAATGTTCGAAATCGATCATCCAGGCAGGCATCGCCCGGTTGTATTATGCGGCTGATTACAAAAATCACTCCTACGCCATCGAGTTATTTGAGCAGGCCGGTGTGGAAGTCATACAGGTTATGTTCGACGAACGTAAAATCGATTTCCTGAGCGTCGAGAAAAACAGGCTGTACATGGAAATGCTTGAAAAGCTGCGGGAAAAAGGCAGCACTGAAGAAGAATTGGCCCATTTTACTGAACGGGTGAATGAATTATTCGGAGAAGTGGAAGTGTAAGCGGAAATTTTCTTCTATACAACGCGGCGGCGGTCATTATTGCCACCTATGCAGCCCATGAAACAGCGAAAGAGCTTGTCTTCATCGGGCTGCTTTTTTGTTGGATGTTCTGGAAACGCGAAAGAGCGAAACTGTTCATTCACATATTTGCAATAACTATCCTTGCTTTTGTGCTGCAGGAGCAGCGCGTCCCCGCTGTGATTACAGCCCCAGCTTACAGTGGTGAACTGGATTTTGCAGGAAACTACACGATTGACGGCGATAGCTTGCGCGGCTTTGCGGAACTTTCGCCTGGGCAAAAAGTTTATGCCTCCTACCGATTCAAGGATGCTGAAGAAAAAGCGGCGATTGAAGCAATGCTGCCGGCATCGAAGTTGGCAGTTTCCGGTGCATTCGAGGCCGCTTCAGAACCTTCGCATCGCTTCTCGTTCGATATGGCCCGCTATCTTGAAACAAACGGGGCTTCTGCGCTGTTCGTAATTGGAGCGATTGACGGGGCACAAGCACAGCATACGTTTTATGCCAAGATGCTGCAGCAGCGAAAAAAGCTGGGCGCGCACATCAATGCGACGTTTCCCACAGCACTCGCCACTGAAGCGGAAGCGTTGCTGATAGGAGAGCAGCGGGGGATGGGCATCGAGGAACGGCAAATTTACCAGACGCTTGGCATCTCGCATCTCTTTGCGATATCCGGGCTTCATGTCGCGATTGTTGCGGGGCTCGCTTATTGGATCCTGGTCCGGATGCGCGTCCGCAAAGAATCCGCGCTGCTCGTGCTGCTGGCTGTGCTGCCGCTTTACGCCATCATGGCGGGAGGTGCACCATCCGTGTTGCGCGCAGTGTGCATGGTCAGCTTAGTATTGGCCGGCAAGCTCGCCAATATCCGGACAGGAGCATCCAGCGTGCTGCTCGGAAGCCTCATATTCTTCGTCATTTGGAACCCGTATGCAATCTACAATATCGGTTTTCAACTATCATACGGTGCTGCGTTCGGCATCATCTACTCGCGGCAGCTTTTGGCTAGGTGCACATCTGCTTTTCAGCAAGGGCTGCTGATTACGTCAATTTCACAAATGACGCTTTATCCTATTCTGCTGTTCCATTTTTATGAAATTTCATTGTCGGCTTTTGTCGTCAACAGTCTTTTTGTGCCGCTTTATACCTTGGTCATTCTGCCCGTGAACTTGCTTGCCCTAGGCCTGACGCTGGTATTCCTGCCGGCTGCGGATGCATTGTTCTTCATTTATGGACCTTGCAGAGAGTGGATCGGGGACGGGATGCGCTGGCTTGCGTCATGGCCGCATCAGATGTGGAATCCGGGGCGTCCCGCGCCATGGCTGGTAATGGGGCTCATAGCGAGCGTTGGGCTGTTTTACGGTCTCGCCGAAAAAAGATTTCGTGCGCGGCAGCTATTGATTGTTCTTTTGCCGGCAACTTTGTTTACGGCTATGCCATACCTAGATCCTAGTCTGAAAGTGGCCTTCCTGGATGTCGGCCAAGGCGACAGTGCGATTATTGAGTTGCCCCATAGGCGAGCCGTATATGTAATCGATACCGGAGGGCTTTTGCGCTTCGGTACGGAAGAATTCCGCATGAAAGAGCGGCCGTTTGAAATTGGAAGGCAAGTGGTGGTGCCATACCTGAAAGGGAAAGGCATCTCGGCAGTCGACCTCCTCATACTCAGCCATGCAGATGCAGACCACGCCGAAGGAGCCGAAGAATTATTCAAAGCGCTGCAGATCCACAATCTCCATCTGACGCCCGGCTCTCAAACGACGCCGATCATGCAAGAGTTGGCTATCGATGCCAGTGAGGCAAAGCTGAGCTATCCCATAAGCGGGAGCGGCTGGACGGAAGGAGCAACCCGATTCCGTTATTTGTCTCCAACAGATACCGAATACAGCGGCAATGACGATTCATTGGTGCTGCTGTTGCAAAACAGCGATTTCCGTGCACTGTTCACGGGAGATTTAGAGCTTGCAGGTGAAGAAAAAATTGTGGAAGCTTATAGCGGGGAATTAACCAACTTAAGCATCTTGAAAATCGGCCACCACGGCAGTAAAACGTCCAGTGGACAAGAATTCCTGGAAGCGGCAATGCCGAAGCTGTCGATTTTCTCCACCGGCAAAGACAACCGGTATGGGCATCCGAACCCCG
This sequence comes from Planococcus sp. TJ-302, assembly GCF_058268455.1. Classification (NCBI taxonomy): domain Bacteria; kingdom Bacillati; phylum Bacillota; class Bacilli; order Caryophanales; family Caryophanaceae; genus Planococcus; species Planococcus sp. TJ-302. The sequence goes on from NZ_JBZDOI010000001.1 coordinate 273,642, forward strand.
AAGTGGTAAAACGTTTCAAGGACTTAAAGCTGCCGGTGTTGAACACAGCGGAAACCGGCACAATCGAAGTGGAATACCTAAACGGTGAGTTGAACATCCAGAAAATGCGCTGACACCAAAAATGGCCGCTTGAAAAACGAGAATAGAAAAGAGACAGTGCGGCAGTAAATTTTGCCTGCTGTTTTTTTCTTTAGCTATCAGAAGCGGCATTCCATATTTTACAAATAAATGTATACTGAATGTATATCGTAATTTCTTAGTTACCAAAGGGTGGGTGTGGAAATGGCAGAATGGCTGTTGGGGTTGTTATATCAAGTGGTGGCTGGAATTGGAAGGATTCTGGGCTGGATCGTTTCAGATATGGCAGAAAATAAAATATGCAGGGTTATAGAAAATTATTTTACAAATGACACGAAACTAGAAAAAAACGTAAAAGAGCTGGCTGGAGAGGGGTGGTTTGATGAACTGGCCAACGATTTCCGCTATAGCCATATCATTTGGAATAATAATCGGGTCAGGCGCTATTTAAGCGATAATTCCAATATCCGTTTATTGAAAAAACATGAAGAAGAACAGCTGAAGTTTATCGAAATGGTGAAACAGGAACATAGGAAGTTTGCAGGCATTTCATCGAAAGAATCTAGATAAGCGATCCGATAGAGATCGGGTTAGGGAAAGATTTAAGGCGCAGTGTTTTAGAATGAATTTCTGTAAGAGGCTATCTCCGGTGAATAATCGGAAATGGTCCTTTTTTCTTAAACACGCTTTTATTGAAAAAGTTTGATTTATTTTCTATGTAATATGGAATGAATTAGGATATGCCAAATAGATTATTTTTTAAATAGTTAAATAATTAAACCGTAAAGGATTGCTATTAATGTTTTCTTCCTAATATACTATATTTGGTAAATATAAAAAATATACATTAGGAGGAAAAAGTTTTGAAAATAAAAAAGCCGTTTTTGAATGTTTCATTAGCTGCACTTCTTGTATTGTCGGCAGCACCAGGGGTTCTTGCCCACGATGCGTTGGATGGCAGTGATTTGTCGAAAGGGGAACGCAGTGTTTTCTCCAATGAGCAATTAATTAACTTAAGCGACTCAAGCATCAGCGGTTCTAAAAATCTTTCATTCCTAAAAGAAGGAGCAGCCGCTCAACTCAAGGAACTAAATGGAGTGCAGAATAATACAGCTGATGTCTATGCCCATAAAGGTTATGCCTATGTTGGGACCCATACGGCCAATGGCGGGAACGGCGGCGTTCGGGTATTCGATTTGAAAGATCCAGCCAATCCAGAAGAAGTGGCTGTGTTCGGTCACGATGATGTGCCGGGAACCTGGCAGGAAAAAGTCATCGTCAAGAGCATCAATACACCTCATTTCAAAGGGGATCTAGCAGTAGTCAGTGTACAGCAGCTCAATCGGAATAATCCCGAGACATCAGGCGGATTCTTGCTGTACGACGTAACCGACCCTTCGAACCCGGAAAAACTCGGCTATTGGGAAACATATGCATCCACTCGCGGCACACATGAGCTTTACCTAACGATGCAAGGTGACCGCGCATTGGTATTTGCGTCAAATCCATATGCAGATTTCTATAGCGGCGGAGAACAAAAAGATTTCCAGATTGTCGATGTATCGAATCCAGCAAACCCGGAAACGCTTTGGCAGTTTGATCCGCGCTCACTGCCTGAAGTTCCGGATTCATTCAACGGCTATAACTGGAACGCCCCTGACGGCAAATCAAGAGCCGTCTTTAACCACAGCGTCATCACGGACCATAATGCGCAATTCGCTTACGTCTCTATGTGGGACCTCGGAACGGTCATCTTTAACATCAAAGATCCGGAAAATCCTGTATTCGTCGGACGCACGGATTTCTCTTCTGAACAACAAGGTGCAGCACATTCTGCAGCGTTGGCAAAAGGGGGCAATGTCCTGATCGAAACGCGTGAAGTGTCTAGCCCGGTTCGGCCAGGTTACGAAAAATCATACGGTTATACGCGTATCTTTGATATCAAAGACAAATCGAATCCAAAGCTTTTAAGCGAGTTTAAAACGGATTTGACTGAGAAAGTAAAAGACGGACCGACATTCGCAAATACCGTCCACGATCCAAAAGTGCATGGCAACACATTGTATTTGAGCCATTATGCCGGAGGCGTTTATGCAGTCGATATTACAGATCCAAGCAAGCCTGAACAGATTGGCCAATACACGCCGGACCAAGCCGATGTATGGGGCGTATTCGTGGACCGCAATTACGTACTGGCATCTGATATGGGCCAAGGATTGAAAGTATTGCTGAAAAACAATGCCCCACAAAAAGAGCAAGAAACAAAATAAACGCTAGCTATAGCAGGCAAAATAAAAAGGCCCCCGCAAAAGCGGGGACCTTTTTTTCTATTCATCGAGCTACGAATTGTACGACAGCCGCAGTGATAAAGATAAGTGCAAAGAAACCGAATGAAACAACAAACCCCATTCCAGCGTCTATTGCGTCGTTACGCTTCGACTGTACATTCTGTTCAAATTCATTCATTGCTACCCCTCCTAATTCCCTCTAATTATAAGTGAAGCGTGTGGAAAAATCTAGATTGAAGTCAAACTAATTAGCGTAAAAAAGGTGCCGACACAAAAATGTCAAATTACCACGCAAGCTTAAAATCCTTTATAGTAGAAGAAGGGGGTGCAATACATGATCACTTCAGTATGGAAAGCCATCCGCAGCGGACAGATCGATCCTGTTTATGTCATTGCGGGGACAGAAAGTTATTTTATTGAAAAAACCTTGAATTTATTGAAAGAAAAACTGACCGATGGCGAACCGGAGTTTATCCATTTCGACTTGGATGAAGTGCCGGTCGACCACGTCATAGATGAGGCGGATACGATTCCGTTCTTCAGCGACCGAAAATTGATCATTGCGCGCAACGCATCGTTCTTGCGGACAGCCGAACGCGGCAAAGAAAAAATCGACCACAACTTGAAGATGCTGGAGACGTGGCTTGAAAATCCGCCATCGGGCTCCGTGACGATTTTCGTCGCGCCTTATGAGAAATTGGACGAACGCAAAAAAGTCACCAAGCTCATGAAACAGCATGCGGTGATGATCGAAGCGAAACCGCTTCAGGCGAATGACCTCGAAGTGTGGGTGGAGCACGAGGCAAAAAGCTACGGCAAAAAAATTACGAAACGCTCGGCACAGCGCCTGATTGAAATGGCTGGCACGAATTTGACGCTGCTGTCTTCGGAAATCGAAAAGATGGCACTGTATCTCGGGTCAGAAGAAGAGATTACAAGCGAACTGATCGAAAGGATGACGGCACGCACGCTTGAGCAGGACGCCTTCAAGATGCTCCAGGCCTACTTGGATGGCAATATTTCTGAAGCGCTTAGCGTCTATTACGACTTGATCCGGCAGAAAGAAGAGCCGGTAGCGCTGACGGCGCTGCTTGCGTCGCAGATCCGTTTCATGGTCCACGTGTTTTACCTGCAGAAAAAAGGCTACCATGCCCAGCAGATTTCCAAGCAGTTGAAGGCCCATCCATATCGGGTCAAACTATTGGTAGAAAAGCGCCAACAAATTCCGGAGCATCGCTTGCTCGAAGTTCTGAATGATCTCGCTGACATCGATTTGCAGCTGAAAACGCAAAGCGGAAACCGCGAGCGCATCCTGGAATTTTTCCTGATGAAACGCAAACAGCCGCGCAGCAAAGCTCAACTTTCATAAAAAAGACAAAGTAAAAAGACCGATTCCCAAGGGAACCGGTCTTTCGTCTTTTACGCTTGTTTCATCAAGCGAGATTTTCTACGAGCTGCAGTGTTTTTGTGGATAAGACCTTTAGAAGCTGCTTTTTCCACCTGTTTGATAGCCGCTTTGATAGAGTCGCTAGCGTTATCATCCTTGTTAAGAAGAGCTTGCTCAGCTTTTTTAACAGTAGAACGCATAGTTGATCTCTGGTGAGCGTTTTGAGCGTTTTTCGTTTCATTCGTGCGGACACGTTTGATAGCAGATTTAATGTTTGGCATGTATTTCACCTCCTAGACAAATAGGAACAGAGACGCGAAGGCCTCTTGTCTTTTATGTCTCTATACAACATGAATTATTTTATCAAATCGCGGAACGGATTGCAATAGATACGTGCAAAGAAGTTTGCCTTGACACTGAAATGATTTCAACAGGCTTTCATTGCTCAATAGTTGCTCTACTGCTATAATTCAAAGTAGTTTATATAGGAGTGAAGAGAATGAATCATGAGGAACGAGTAGCACGCCAAAGCAAAATCCGTAACTTCTCCATTATCGCACACATCGACCATGGAAAGTCTACACTAGCAGACCGCATATTGGAAAAAACGGAAGCTCTGACTTCCCGTGAGATGAAAGCGCAATCCCTAGACTCCATGGATTTGGAGCGTGAACGCGGCATTACCATCAAATTGAATGCTGTACAGCTGCATTATAAAGCGAAAGACGGAGAAACGTACATCATGCATTTGATCGATACTCCGGGCCACGTCGATTTTACGTACGAAGTTTCACGGAGCCTCGCAGCTTGCGAAGGCGCTGTTCTTGTCGTTGATGCGGCGCAAGGCATTGAAGCCCAAACGCTGGCCAACGTCTATTTGGCTTTGGACAATGAGCTCGAAATCCTGCCAGTCATCAATAAAATCGATTTGCCGGCTGCCGATCCTGAGCGTGTCCGCCATGAAATCGAAGAAGTGATCGGTCTTGATGCATCAGAAGCGGTTCTTGCTTCTGCGAAAGCAGGCATCGGCATTGAAGATATTCTGGAACAGATCGTGGAAAAAGTTCCTGCACCGACTGGCGACCCGAGCGCACCTTTAAAAGCGTTAATTTTTGATTCGCTTTACGATCCATACCGCGGCGTTATCGCGTATATCCGGATTGTTGAAGGCACAGTGAAGCCGGGAGACCGCATCAAAATGATGGCTTCAGGAAAAGAGTTCGATGTCATCGAAACAGGCGTCTTTACACCGCACGCCTTATTATTGGAAGAATTGACAGTCGGCGATGTTGGATTTATCTCAGCAGGCATCAAGAATGTCGGCGATTCGACAGTCGGCGACACAATTACGCTGGCGAAGAACTCGGCGACCGATGCGCTGCCAGGCTATCGCCGTTTGAACCCGATGGTGTATTGCGGCTTGTATCCAATCGATACGTCAAAATACAACGACTTGCGCGACGCACTCGAAAAATTGGAATTGAACGATGCTGCGCTGCAATTCGAACCAGAATCGTCGCAAGCTCTTGGCTTTGGCTATCGCTGTGGATTCCTAGGGCTATTGCACATGGAAATCATCCAAGAGCGCATCGAGCGCGAATTCAACATCGATTTGATTACAACTGCGCCAAGTGTTATCTATGACGTCCACATGACGGATGGGGAAATCCTGAAAATAGATAATCCTGCCATGATGCCGGATGCACAGAAAATTGCTGTAGTTGAAGAGCCTTACGTTAAAGCGACGGTCATGGTGCCGAACGATTACGTCGGTGCCGTCATGGAAATCTGCCAGAAAAAACGCGGCAACTTCCTGACAATGGACTATATCGACGCAACGCGCGTCAGCATCGTCTACGAATTGCCGCTTGCCGAAATCGTCTACGATTTCTTCGATCAATTGAAATCCGGCACAAAAGGCTATGCGTCATTCGACTATGAGCTGATAGGCTATAAAGAGTCGAAATTGGTGAAGATGGACATTCTGCTGAATACCGAACAAGTCGATGCATTGAGCTTTATCGTCCACCGTGATTTTGCATACGAACGCGGCAAAGTCATCGTTGATAAATTGAAAAACTTGATTCCGCGCCAGCAATTCGAAGTGCCGATCCAAGCAGCAATCGGCCAGAAAATCGTTGCTCGCCAAACAATCAGCGCAATGCGCAAAAACGTGCTTGCTAAATGTTACGGCGGCGATATTTCCCGTAAACGCAAACTTCTTGATAAGCAAAAAGAAGGTAAAAAGCGCATGAAGCAAGTCGGATCAGTCGAAGTTCCACAAGAAGCATTCATGGCCATCCTGAAAATGGACGACCAATCAAAATAAATTGAGGAGAGGAGGCCGATTTTGTGCCTCCTTTTGCTATTGTGTTTAAACTAAAGAAGAATGGATTAATATAACGCTTCGGCGGCTTTGGGCATGGCTCTTGCAAAAAGCCAGGCAAAGAACGCCTGCCTTTCTGCTACGCCCAGCCCGTGTTCGCGCCTGCGCTAGGTAAGTTCTCTTGAAAACAAGAGAATTAAAATAATTCACCACTTATGTAGATATGAGCAAAACAGCGGAGACGCCTGCGGGAAAGCGAGACAGCCGAGACCCCGGAAGCACGCGATAGCGGGCTGAGGAGGCTTGGCGCTCGCCCGCGGCAAGCGCAGCTGTTTTGCGAAATATCGAAAAATATCAATAAACTTATTTAGAAAGAAGGGATGACATGGTAAAAGGATTGTATATCCATATCCCATTCTGCCATCAGATTTGCCATTACTGTGATTTTAATAAAGTATTCTTCAAAGACCAGCCCGTGGATGCGTACATCGATTCGGTTGGGAAAGAGCTAGCGCATTGGAAGCGAGAAGGTGCGCTCGATAAGCCACTCGAGACGATTTTCCTCGGAGGCGGTACGCCGACTTCGCTGACGCCGGATCAGCTGCGTAAATTATTGGCTTATGTCCATGAATATGTACCAATGGCGGAAAACTTGGAATGGACGTCGGAAGCCAATCCGGATGAGCTTACGCGCGAGAAGATGCAGGTCTTGTTCGACGGCGGCGTCAACCGCTTGAGCATGGGCGTGCAGTCATTCGATGCCGACTTATTGAAACGGCTCGGCCGCACGCACAGCAATAACGATGTCCACAACGCCGTCCAAGCTGCGCGTGAAGTGGGCTTTACGAATATTTCATTCGACTTGATGTACGGCCTGCCCGGCCAGACGATGGAAGAATGGGAAGAGACGCTGCGGCAGGCATTTGAATTCGATTTGCCGCATTTCTCGGCGTATTCCTTGATTATCGAACCGAAAACGGTTTTCTATAACTTGATGACGAAGGGTAAGCTCAACACGGTGACAGAAGATCTGGAAGCTGATATGTACAATAAGCTGATGAATGAAATGGAAGCCCGTGGTTTGAAGCAATACGAGATTTCGAATTTCGCGCGCCCTGGATTCCATTCGAGGCATAATCTCCTCTACTGGGACAATGCCGAATACATCGGCGTCGGTGCAGGAGCCCATGGCTATGTCAACGGTATTCGTTATTCAAACGCCGGTCCGTTGAAAAAATACATGGCGCCGCTTGACGAAGGGCAGCGCCCTGTATTGAATACGCATGAAGTGCCGGTCCATGAAAAGATGGAAGAGGAAATGTTCCTCGGGCTGCGAAAAACAGACGGCGTATCGACCGAACGGTTCCAGGAAAAATTCGGCCAGCCGCTCGAAGCGGTCTACGGTGGAATCTTGGAGAAAGAAATTGCGAAAGGCAATCTTGCAAGGGAAGGCGGCAACTTGAAGCTCACGCGCCAAGGAAGATTTGTCGGCAACGAAGTATTCGAGCAATTTCTATTGGGCGAATAAATAACGCTAAAGGCTGTGCATAGAAAGGATGGACCCGATAAATGGGTCCGTCCTTTTTTCATTTTGCTTCGGCTATCAGCCGCCGGCTTTTGGCTACGCCGAATAAAAATACAAAAAAAGGACCTCATCCGTTGACAAGGTTTCGGGAATTTGTTAATTTTAATATAGTCTTAGCACTCGAACCTATAGAGTGCTAACAGAGGTGATGATCATGTTAACAGAACGGCAGTTGCTCATATTGAAAGTAACAGTTGATGATTATATTGAGTCAGCTCAGCCGGTAGGATCGAACCAACTATCAAAAAAATCCGAACTTCCATTCAGCCCGGCCACGATACGCAATACGATGGCCGATTTGGAAAAGATGGGCTTTCTTGAAAAGACCCATACTTCTTCAGGTCGCATCCCGTCCCAAAAGGGATATCGTTATTATGTCGACCATATGCTGACACCGCGTCCGCTGCCGAAGCAAGATATCCTGCAGCTGCAGTCGATCTTCGATGATAAAATCGCTGAAACAGAAGAAGTCATCAAGCGTTCAGCGATGATTTTATCGGAATTGACCAATTACACGGCGATTCTGCTCGGCCCTGACGTCCGAAAGCATACGGTGAAAAGGCTGTCGATTGTGCCGCTTGGCTCTGACAGCGCCGTGGCGATCATCGTCACTGATTCGGGCCATGTTGAAAATCGGGTATTCCCGATTCCTCCTGGCCTTGATCCGTCCGATATCGAGAAGATGGTCAACATCCTGAACGAGCGGCTGGCAGGCGTTTCATTGAACGACTTGCACATGCGGCTTGAACAGGAAACCTTGTCCATATTCAGGCAGCATGTCAACCGCTATGCCGAACTTTTTTCAACTTTCCGGCAAGCGGTCGTGCTGCCGCATGAAGACAACGTCTATTATGCGGGCAAGTTGAATATCCTGAAACAGCCGGATTTTCACGACATCCATAAAATCCGGAGCCTGATGGACGTCATGGAGGAATCGAAGCACATTCCGATGATCATGCCAGCCGGCAGCCTCGGACTCCAGATTCGCATCGGCTCGGAAAATACCTTGTCTGCGATGGAAGATTGCAGCGTTATTACCGTCGCTTATGCAATCGGGGAGGAACAGACGGGTTCGATTGCTATAGTTGGTCCAAAGCGCATGGATTACAAACGAGTCGTGACGCTTCTGGATACGCTGAGCGGCGATCTGTCCAAAGAACTGACCCGGTTAATGCGGGGCAAGTGAACAAAAGGAGGAACTGGATTTGGCTAAGAAAAAACAAGCTCCAAAAAACGAAGAAATAATTGCAGAAGACGTGTTGCATGAAGAAGCAGCAGCTACTGACGAAACAGTCGTCGAGCCTGCCGAAGCAGTGGCACCTGAAGCGGCTGCCGAAGAACAAGCGGTGGACGAAGGGGAAATGCTGCGCGAAGAACTTGAAGCGGAACGCAATAAATACCTGCGCCTGATGGCGGATTTCGATAATTACAAGAGACGGGCGGTCAAAGACCGGCAGGAAGCAGAAAAATTCCGTGCCCAGTCAGTGCTGGTGGATCTTCTTCCGGTCCTTGATAATTTCGAACGCGCCCTCGCAATGGGCACAGGGAGCGAAGAATCGTCTTCTTTATTAAAAGGAGTCGAAATGGTCCAGAAATCATTGCTTGAAGCGGTCAAACGCGAAGGGCTTGAAGAAATCAAATCGGTCGGGGAAGCATTCGATCCGAATGTCCACCAAGCTGTCATGCAGGAAAAAGACGATTCGGCTGAAGCGGGTTCTGTATTAATGGAACTCCAAAAAGGGTATACACTCAAAGGCAGAGTCCTTCGTCCGGCAATGGTAAAAGTAAACGAATAAAAACAGTAATGGAGGAATTTTAAATGAGCAAAATTATCGGTATTGACTTAGGTACAACTAACTCAGCAGTCGCAGTATTAGAAGGCGGCGAACCAAAAATCATTCCAAATCCAGAAGGCAACCGCACAACTCCTTCTGTTGTAGCATTCAAAAATGGCGAACGCCAAGTCGGGGAAGTGGCAAAACGCCAATCAATCACAAACCCGAACACGATCCAGTCGGTCAAACGCCTTATGGGCACACAAGAAAAAGTGACAGCTGAAGGCAAAGAATATTCGCCACAGGAAGTTTCTGCAATGATCCTTCAATACTTGAAAGGCTATGCAGAAGAATATCTTGGAGAAAAAGTCACAAGAGCGGTTATCACAGTTCCTGCTTATTTCAATGATGCAGAGCGCCAAGCGACTAAAGACGCTGGCCGTATTGCCGGACTTGAAGTAGAGCGCATCATCAACGAGCCGACTGCAGCAGCACTTGCATACGGCCTTGATAAAATGGATACAGATGAAACAGTCTTGGTTTATGACCTTGGCGGCGGTACGTTCGACGTATCGATCCTTGAACTGGGCGACGGCGTTTTCGAAGTTAAATCGACTGCAGGCGACAACCGTCTGGGCGGAGATGACTTCGATAAATTGATCATCGATTACTTGGTGCAGGAATTCAAAAAAGAGAACGGCATCGACCTTTCAAAAGACAAAATGGCGACTCAACGTTTGAAAGATGCAGCAGAGAAAGCGAAAAAAGACCTTTCAGGTGTTTCTTCCACTCAGATTTCATTGCCATTTATCACGGCTGGCGAAGCTGGGCCGTTGCATTTGGAAGTGACAATGTCACGCGCGAAATTCGACGAATTGACGCATTCATTGGTTGAACGCACTATGGGGCCAACTCGCCAAGCATTGAAAGATGCCGGCATTTCTTCTGCAGATTTGGACCGCGTCATCTTGGTCGGTGGATCTACACGGATCCCGGCAGTACAAGAATCCGTTAAGAAATTGACAGGAAAAGAGCCGCATAAAGGCGTTAACCCGGATGAAGTAGTAGCAATGGGTGCAGCAATCCAAGGCGGCGTCTTGAGCGGCGACGTGAAAGATGTTGTATTGCTTGATGTTACACCGTTGTCACTCGGCATCGAAACAATGGGCGGCGTGTTCACGAAATTGATCGAACGCAATACGACAATCCCGACTTCTAAATCGCAGACATTCTCGACTGCGGCTGACAACCAGCCGGCTGTTGATATCCATGTATTACAAGGTGAACGCCCGATGGCCGCAGCCAACAAAACGCTTGGCCGTTTCCAATTGGCTGATATTCCGCCAGCACAGCGCGGCGTACCGCAAATCGAAGTTACTTTCGACATCGACAAAAACGGTATTGTCAGCGTAAAAGCGAAAGACCTAGGCACACAAAAAGAGCAGACAATCACAATCCAATCGAACACTTCACTTACGGATGAAGAAATCGACCGCATGATCAAAGAAGCGGAAGAAAACGCGGACGCGGATGCGAAAGTGAAAGAAGAAGTTGAACTTCGCAACGAAGCAGATCAAGCAGTTTTCCAAACGGACAAAACGATCACGGATCTTGGTGAAGTGGTAACTGAAGAAGAGAAAACACAAGCTGAAGAAGCACGCGACGAATTAAAGTCAGCGCTTGAAGGCGACAGCATCGACACAATCCGCGAGAAGAAAGATAAATTGCAGGAAATTCTGCAAGGCCTTTCGATGAAAGCGTACGAGCAAGCTGCACAAGCACAGCAAGCTGCCGGTGAACAAGGCGGCGCTCCAGAAAACGATGATATCGTTGACGCAGATTTTGAAGAAGTAAACGACGACAAAAAATAAAAACATGAAAAAGTCAAAGCAAAGCAAGCTGCTTTGGCTTTTTCAATGTCTTTGCAACCGCAATTAGAACCGTGTACAATAACAGTTGATTGCAAGAGGGAGAGTGACGTATGAACAAGCGAGATTATTACGAGGTGCTTGGTGTAACCAAGACTGCTTCTAAAGAAGAAATAAAAAAAGCGTACCGGAAATTGTCGAAGCAATTCCACCCGGATATCAATAAAGAAGCGGACGCTTCTGAAAAATTCCAGGAAGTGAAAGAAGCATACGAAATGCTGAGCGACGACCAGAAACGGGCGCAATATGACCAATTCGGCCATCAGGATCCAAACCAAGGCTTTGGCGGCGGTGGCGGTGCAGACGGTTTCGGATTTGAAGATATCTTCAGTACTTTCTTCGGCGGCGGCACGAGACGGCGCGATCCGAATGCACCGAGAAAAGGCGACGATCTTCAGTATTCGATGACAATCGAATTCATGGACGCCGTATTCGGCAAAGAAACGGAAATTGAATTGCCTAAAGACGAAACATGCGGCACATGCCACGGCTCAGGCGCAAAACCTGGCACGAAGCCGAAAACTTGTCCGTATTGCGAAGGTTCCGGCCAATTGAATGTTGCACAGGATACGCCGTTCGGCCGTATGGTCAACCGACGTGCCTGCCATCATTGCCAAGGGTCTGGCCAAATCATCGAGGAGAAATGCGCAACATGCCGCGGTGAAGGGACAGTCCGCAAAACGAAAAAAATCAAAGTCACCATCCCTGCAGGCGTGGACGATGGCCAGCAATTGCGCGTATCGGGCCAAGGCGGCGCCGGCGTCAATGGAGGACCAGCTGGAGATCTATATGTTGTATTCCGCGTCAAAGCGCATAAGGAATTCGAACGAGAAGGCGACGACATCTATTTGGATCTGCCGATTACGTTTGCGCAGGCAGCTCTCGGCGACGAAATCGAAGTGCCTACTGTTTCCGGCAAAGTGAAACTTAAAATTCCTTCCGGCACCCAAAGCGGCGCACGTTTCCGCTTGAAAGGCAAAGGCGTCAAAAATGTACACGGCTATGGCACTGGAGACCAGCACATTGTCATCCGAGTGAAGACGCCGACGAAACTCAACGAGCGCCAAAAACAGCTCCTTCGTGAGTTTGCTGAAATCAGCGGCGATATTCCGGAAGAGCAAGGCAGTTCGCTATTCGATAAAATCAAACGCACCATTAAAGGTGAGTAAAGGAGCCAATCCTACATGAAATGGTCAGAACTAGCAGTCCAAACGACAAATGAAGCCATTGAACCCGTCTCCAACATATTACATGAAGCGGGTGCCAGCGGCGTCGTCATCGAAGATGCAGAGGATTTGACGAAAGAGCGCGAATACAAATTCGGCGAAATCTATTCGCTTAATCCGGATGATTTCCCAAAAGAAGGCGTCATCTTGAAGGCTTATCTGCCCGTCAACAGTTTTTTGGGAGAAACGGTCGATGCCATCAAATTGGCGATCAATAACTTGGTTGACTATGACATCAATATTGGCGCCAATGTTGTCACAATCAGTGAAGTGGACGAAGAAGATTGGGCAACCGCTTGGAAAAAGTATTACCATCCAGTAAAAATTTCCCAGCGTTTTACAATCGTTCCGACCTGGGAAACGTATGAACCGGTTTCGAGCGACGAACTGATTATCGAACTGGATCCGGGCATGGCGTTCGGCACGGGCACCCATCCGACGACGGTTATGAGTCTGCAGGCGCTTGAGAAGACAGTCCAGCCTGGACAGCGCGTCATCGATGTCGGTACCGGTTCCGGTGTCTTGGCGATTGGAGCGGCATTGCTTGGCGCTTCACATGTGCATGCGTTGGATTTAGATGATATTGCGGTCACAGCTGCTAAAACCAACGTCAAGCTCAATAAAGTACAGGACCGGACAACGGTCGTTCAGGGCAATTTACTGGACACGATCAAAGAGCCAGGCGATGTCGTAGTCGCCAATATTTTGGCTGAAATCATCATTTCATTTACCGATGACGCGTTCCAAGTGGTAAAACCGGGCGGCCATTACATCACTTCTGGAATCATTTCCGCTAAAAAGAATGATGTGAAAGAAGCGCTTGAGGCATCCGGCTTTATCATTGAAGACGTTATGATGATGGAAGACTGGGTCACGATCATTTCAAAAAAACCGGAATAACGGGGTGCGGAAATGCAAAGATATTTCATAGAAGGCAAATTTCCCGAAAACCGAATAATAACCATAACTGGCGATGATGCAAAGCACATCGCCAAAGTTATGCGCCAAGGCATCGGCGATCAATTTATAGCGGTCATTGAAGAAAAGGCATTTCTTGCAACGATCAAGGCTGCAGACTTCGATATTGAAGCGGCAGTCGGATCGGCAATTGAAGCAGAAGTGGAAATGCCGAAACAGGTAACCATCGCCTGCGGATTGCCAAAAGGCGATAAACTCGATTTGATTGTGCAAAAAGCGACAGAACTCGGGATGCACGAAATGATTCCGTTCGCGGCGGAGCGGTCCATCGTCAAATGGGATGCGGGAAAAAGCGAAAAGAAACGCAGCCGGCTGGAGAAAATTGCTAAAGAAGCGGCAGAGCAATCCCACCGGACGCACATCCCGCACATACATAACGTCCATAGCTTCAAGCAATTGATGGAGAAGGCTGCAGGCTATGATGCTGTTATCGTTGCTTACGAAGAAACAGCCCGCGACAGCGCAAGGACGCGGTTTGCCGAAATTTTAAAATCAATGTATGATAAAAGTTCATTCCTTTTGATATTCGGTCCGGAAGGCGGAATCTCAGAAAATGAAGTGGAAGCCTTAAAACAAAACGGCGCGATCTTCACATCTCTTGGGCCGCGGATCTTGCGCACCGAAACCGCTCCTTTATATGCATTGGCTGCAATGTCTTATGAATTTGAGTGACTGAATGACAAATAATATGAAAAACAGAATGGAGTTTTTGAACATGACAAACATCGCATCTTATATCGACCACACATTATTAAAGCCTGAGGCGACAAAAGAGCAGATCGTCAAGCTTTGCCAAGAGGCCGCTGAATATAAATTTGCATCTGTCTGCGTTAACCCTGCTTGGGTATCGGTATCTGCCAAAGAATTGTCTGACAGCCCGGTAAAAGTCTGCACAGTAATCGGCTTCCCGCTTGGCGCTTCGACTTCAGAAACAAAAGCGTTCGAAACGGCTGACGCCATCGCTAAAGGCGCAGAAGAAATCGATATGGTCATCAACATTGGCGCGTTGAAGAGCGGCGACGAAGAACTTGTGAAAAATGACATCAAAGCTGTCGTTGAATCAGCAAAAGGCAAAGCGATCGTCAAAGTGATCATCGAAACTTGCCTCTTGACTGATGACGAGAAAGCTGTTGCTTCGCGCTTGTCGAAAGAAGCTGGCGCAGATTTCGTCAAGACTTCTACCGGCTTCTCTACAGGCGGAGCAACAGTTGCGGATGTCAAGCTAATGCGCGAAACTGTCGGTCCGGACCTTGGAGTGAAAGCGTCTGGCGGCGTAAGAAGCCTTGAAGATCTTCAAGCAATGATCGATGCCGGAGCGACTCGCATTGGTGCCAGCTCGGGCGTGCAGATCATGCAGGGCCTAACTTCAAAATCCGATTATTAAGTATTGACCTTAGATGCGGATTGCGTTATAATTTTATAGTATATAACACTAGTTGTTATCTGCTTCAACGTGTGTTCGGAGGGAGGGAAAAAGAGATGACAAAAACAACTGTTCGTAAAAACGAATCAATTGAAGATGCTCTTCGCCGCTTCAAACGCACTGTTTCTAAATCCGGAACAATGCAAGAGGTAAGAAAGCGCGAGTATTATGATAAACCGAGCGTGAAACGCAAACTGAAATCAGAAGCTGCGCGTAAACGTAAATTTTAATTGACTTTACTTTAAATTGACTATTAAAAAATATGAACGACAGCCTAAACCGTCTGCACATTCTTTGTGCAGGCGGTTTTTCTATGCCATTTTTAAGCTATATAAGATTAACTTAAGTATTGGCGTATAAAATCGCTTCGGTCGCTTGGGCAGAGCAAAGACGATTGTCCGTGTCCCTGTCCCTGTCCCTGCATCGCTACGCTAGCTTCGGGACATGAAAGTGCGTTGCTTTTGCGCAAGCTCGTCGGAAAGAAATGGACCGTAGATCTTTGGTTCATGTTTCCGCAGCTGTTTTGCAGAATATCGATTATGAATACTCATTAGTTCATCTTACATGAAAAAGTCGCCGCCAGCCGTTCATAATTTCATCACTCTTTGCTGGAAGCACCTCGTTTTGTAAGCGCATTCTTTCGTTTTCACGAAATGTTTCATCTATAATAGAATTATCAGCGGAATGTGAAACCATTTCCGCTGCCGTACGTAGAAATAGACAGCAGTAAAATGAAAGGAGCGATTCCCTTGCGCAGCGTCAAAGCCTTTGTGGCTTTTGGATTTCTGTTATTATCTTTTGCAATGCTGCTGCCGGCGTTCAACGCGGCTGGATCCACTGTCTACGTCGTACCGATTGAAGATGAGGTCGAGCGGGGCCTGCAGGCGTTCATTGAACGGGCGCTCGAGGAAGCGGAGGACGCGGGAGCGGAAGCGGTCATTTTTGAAATCGATACGCCGGGCGGTTTTGTCAATGCGGCAGACGGCATTGCGAGGCTGCTGAGCGACACGCCGCTCGATACCATCGCTTTTGTCAACCGTGATGCTTTGTCAGCCGGTGCGTTTCTGGCATTGAATGCGGATGAAATCTACATGCATCCAAACAGCCGCATGGGCGCTGCACAAGTGATCGACCAAGCTGGCAATGCGGCAGGGGACAAAGCGAACAGCGCTTGGCTTTCGTCAATGGAAAATGCAGCCGCATCGTCAGGGCGTGATCCGCTATATGCATTGGCAATGGCGGATGCCGGAATAGACTTGCCTGAGCTGCAGGCCGCTGAAGGACAGCTCCTGACTTTAAACGCCGTTGAAGCCCAAGAAGTGGGCTATTCGGAAGGGACAGTTTCTTCGATAGAAGAATTGCTCACGGCGAAAGGATGGCAGGATGCGCAGGTGGTTGCCGTAGATGAAACCTTCTCCGAGACATTGGCCAGGTTTTTGACAAATCCTATCGTCGTACCGTTTCTGCTGTCGATCGCGGCGCTCGGCTTGCTGCTGGAATTGTTTACACCGGGGCTCGGCATTCCGGGATTCATGGGCTTGCTTTCGTTGATGCTCTTCTTTTATGGGCATCTGGTGGCAGGATTGGCCGGATATGAATCAATCGTCCTGCTGGTCATCGGACTGGGTCTGTTGATCACCGAGTTTTTTGTCCCTGGCGGCATTGCCGGCATTTTGGGAATCGCAGCAGTGCTCGGCAGCATCTTTTTGGCCGGTGGAGATCCGATGACCACGGCCATCTCAATTCTAATTGCAATGATAGCAGCTACAGCAGGGATGGTGATTATAGTGAAATTTTTCGGCAAACGGCCGCATCTTTTTAAGCGATTTATTTTGTCAGATGCGACGGACACCAAAAGCGGTTATGTGTCAGCGGTCAATCGTCCGGAGCTGGTGGGGCAAATTGCCGTAACCGCCACCGCCCTTCGGCCATCCGGCACAATCAAGCTTGACGATGAATGGATCGATGCCGTATCAGACGGCCGCTTTATCGATCCAAAAACGCAAGTGAAGATCATCAAGGTCGAAGGATCGCGGATTGTTGTCCGCGAGCTTGAAAAAGAAGAGGAGGAATAATTCATGGGTATTGAAGCAATCGGATTAGGTGCAATAATTATCGGCATTATCATCGTACTCGCAATATTCTTCACGTTTGTGCCAATCACGTTATGGATTTCGGCATTAGCTGCAGGCGTCAGAATCAGCATTTTCACGTTAATCGGGATGCGCCTGCGCCGTGTTATTCCATCGCGCATCGTCAACCCGCTGATCAAAGCATCAAAAGCGGGATTGACAGTTACCATCAATCAACTGGAAAGCCATTACTTGGCCGGCGGTAACGTCGACCGCGTTGTCAACGCATTAATCGCTGCTCATCGCGCCAACATCGAATTGCCGTTCGAACGTGCAGCAGCAATCGACCTAGCAGGGCGCGACGTATTGGAAGCCGTACAAATGTCGGTAAATCCGAAAGTCATCGAAACGCCGTTCATTGCCGGTGTCGCAATGGACGGGATTGAAGTAAAGGCGAAAGCCAGAATTACTGTGCGCGCGAATATCGACCGCCTAGTCGGTGGTGCGGGTGAAGAAACGATTGTAGCTCGTGTTGGTGAAGGGATTGTCTCGACACTTGGTTCAAGCACCAGCCATAAGAAAGTTTTGGAAAATCCGGATTTGATTTCACAGACAGTGCTTTCCAAAGGGCTCGATTCAGGCACGGCATTCGAAATCCTGTCGATCGATATCGCGGATGTGGATATCGGCAAAAACATCGGTGCTGAACTTCAAACAGAACAAGCAGAAGCCGACAAGAAAATCGCACAGGCAAAAGCTGAAGAACGCCGCGCGATGGCCGTTGCCAGCGAGCAGGAAATGAAAGCCAAAGTTGTTGAAATGAGAGCGAAAGTTGTCGAAGCTGAAGCTGAAATTCCAATGGCGATGTCCGAAGCACTTCGTTCAGGCCATATGGGTGTCATGGACTACATCAATTACAAAAACGTCCAAGCGGACACAAGCATGAGAGATTCAATTGCACGGACCGGCTCTGATAAGTCAGACGATAAATAAAAGCCGCTGGCAAAGGAGGTTTTCGCATGGAAGGTCTCATATTGGCACTCGTCATCATGGCGATTGGCGCATTTTTCAATAACAAAAAAACAGATGGCGCAGAAACACCGGACAAAAGGCGGCCCGCACCGGCAACTACCGGACAACGCACCCTTAGACGGGTCGAAGACTATGCCAGGGAAAAGTACGGCGAATTGCAGACGCAGATGAAAGAACACCCGGAGCAGGCAAAAAAAGTGATGGAAAAAGTCGATCAAGCGAAAGCGAGGGTGCCGCGGCGTGAAATCCAACAAGCGATGAAACCAATCGCTTCGACTGGCAGGCTGTCCACCCATAAAGCACCTGAAGATCTCCGTACTTCGCGCAAAAGTGAGGATTTGGCTGATCTTTTTCCACTAGAGGCGAAAGATCTGCAGAAGGCAATTATTTTTTCGGAAATCCTGTTGCCACCCAAATCAAAAAGATGAATGCAAGCCGGCCAAAAACATTGGCCGGTTTTTTATTTTCTATAATATTATTATGTAATCTAATTATGGGAGAAATTGTTTTACAACTCTTCATCATAAATGATACAGTTGTTTTATAAAAAAATTTGAAATTTCAAGGAGCGACTACATGACAGACAACCCATTACTAGAACTGCATGTGAAGGATCCAAATGAAGCGGTGCTGCTGCTCGGGATTTCTGATAACCACATGACATTGATTGAAGAAGCATTACAAATCCAAATAATTACCCGCGGTGAAGTCATCCGGCTGTCAGGCTCGGAAGAAGGCCAACAAG
Organism: Planococcus sp. TJ-302; assembly: GCF_058268455.1. Taxonomy (NCBI): domain Bacteria; kingdom Bacillati; phylum Bacillota; class Bacilli; order Caryophanales; family Caryophanaceae; genus Planococcus; species Planococcus sp. TJ-302. The sequence goes on from NZ_JBZDOI010000001.1 coordinate 292,485, forward strand.
TAGGTAAATTATTAATAGAGCAATTGCTGAAAGTGATCCGCAAAGGCATCAACATCGACCAACGAGACATCGTTTCGGCGATTGAAATGGCGAAAGCCGGCACCATCGAGTATTTCGCTGAATTATACGATGAAGAAGTGGCGCGCAACGCCGCTGGCAAAGTGATCCGCGCGAAAACAATCGGCCAGCGCCAATATGTGCATGGCATTCGCGCCCATGACCTGATTTTCGCGGTCGGGCCAGCCGGCACCGGCAAAACGTATTTGGCGGTCGTGATGGCCGTTCAGGCATTGAAAAATGGCCATGTCAAAAAAATCATCCTAACCCGCCCAGCTGTTGAAGCTGGCGAAAGCCTAGGATTTCTGCCAGGCGATTTGAAAGAGAAAGTCGATCCATACCTGCGGCCATTATACGACGCTTTGCACGACGTTCTTGGCTTGGAGCAAACCAACCGTTTCATTGAGCGCGGCACGATTGAAGTGGCTCCTCTCGCTTATATGAGAGGACGTACGCTCGACGAAGCTTTCGTCATTCTCGATGAAGCGCAGAATACCACGAAAGCCCAAATGAAGATGTTCCTGACACGGCTTGGGTTTGGTTCGAAAATGATCATCACGGGCGATAAGACCCAAATCGACTTGCCGCGTGGAGCAGAATCGGGGCTCATTGCAGCTGAAAAAGTATTGCAAGGCGTACGCGGCATCCACGTCCAATATTTAGAGCGTGGCGATGTCGTCCGCCATCCACTTGTGTCAAAAATTATTGAAGCATATGAAAACCAGCCTTCTGTCTAGGTTGGTTTTTTTCTGGTCATTTTAAGTGCAAAATTTCAAATATATAGAAATCTTCCGTGATATCATACCAATTAATTGGTATGATAAGAGTACTAGAAGCGGGGTGTCGTTATGGCAGAACGATGGAAGCGAATATATGAAAAAGCAGGATACCGGACGTTATCGATATCGCTGCTGCTGGGCATCGGGTTGGCGATTTTTGGATTCCTTTATAATTCAGTAGCTGGCGAAAGCTATGATATTGAATTGTTCCAGCTGTCGGATGAAACAATCCGGTCAGCAAAAACAGTGGAAGACCCTGTCAGGACTGAACAAGAAAGGCAGCGGGCAGCTGCGGAAATATTGCCGAGCTACCAGTTCAATGAAGAAAGCGCGGACAATCAGTTGGCAGTCATCGAGTCGCTATTCGGTTATGTCAGCGATGCCCGCGCAACGCCGGGGCAAGAACCAGAAGAAGGGCCAAAGATGCCTGAAATGCTGAATGCCTTGAGCGAAAGCTTACGGCTTATGGAGACGAGCGATAACGGTTTACGGCTGACTGAAGAGATGCAGCGCGAACTGCTGCTGCTGCCTGAAGAAAGCCTGCAAGCCATGGAAGGGATTATCAAACGGCTTGTTGAAGCGGAACTTGCAGAACCCATCCGGCTGGACGAATTGCCGGGGGTCCGCAATAAGGTCGAGCAGCAATTGCGAGAGGAAAGTGGAATTCCTGCTTCTGTCTTGCAGGCGGCGATTTCCATCGGGCGTTTCGCGATTGTCCCGAATGACATCATCAATGAGGAATTGACGCAAGCCCAGGCTAAACAGGCAATGGCAAGCATCGAGCCGACGCGCATCCTTCAAGGCCAGGTCCTTGTACAGGAAGGCCAAGTAGTGGATAAGGAAATCTATCGCCAACTGCAATTGAGCGGCATGACGCAAGACCAGGCGGATTATAAACCGGTCTATGGGCTGGCGCTTTTTGTGCTTATCGCAGTGGGGATTTTGGCGGTCATCGTAAAGCGCACCCATAAGCCCCGATTGAACAAAATGACTTATCTTCTTGTCATGGGAGCAGTGCTGCTGATCTCGTTGTCGTTAATGAAACTGGTGGCTTCGGTCAGCGGCAATTTCGATGTCTTCATTGCGTTCCTGTTTCCTTCCGCGTTAGCGGGCATGCTCGTGCGATTGGTACTGGATGAACGGGCTGCGGTCTACATGACGTTTTTAGTAGGGGCCATCGGGGGTATGATGTTGCAAGAGGGCAGTGCCTTCACGATGCAGATGGAAATCACACTTTACATCCTTTTCGGGGGATTGGCGGGTGTTTACTTGATCGACCAGGAAGGGCGCCGCGGCAAAGTGCTGCAAACAAGTTTGGCAGTTGCCGCCACCAATGCGCTGTTCATCGGTTTTTATTTATTGATTGCCCAAAGCCAGTATGACTGGCGTGAAATCGGTTTTTATTTCGCAGCCGCGCTGGTATCGGGGATTGCTTCCGGAGCGATGGCGATCGGCTTGCTGCCATTCTTTGAAATTGCATTCGGTATTTTGTCGACGATGAAGCTGATTGAGCTGTCGAATCCCAATCATCCACTGATTAAACGCATCTTGATGGAAACGCCTGGAACCTACCATCACAGTGTAATGGTGGCAAACCTGGCGGAAGCTTCGTGTGAGGCAATCGGAGCGGATGGTTTGCTCGCGCGCGTCGGCTGTTATTACCACGACATCGGTAAAACGGTGCGGCCGCAATTTTTCATTGAAAACCAAGTCCATATGAAAAATCCGCATGATTCGCTGCCGCCTGAAATGAGCCGCGACATCATTATCGCCCATGGCACACTGGGTGCAGACATTCTTCGCGAGCATAAGATGCCGAAAGAAATCGTCGATATTGCGGAACAGCACCACGGCACGAGCTTGCTGAAATTCTTCTATTACAAAGCGAAGGAAAAAGATCCGTCGCTCGATGATGAAGAATACCGTTATGCCGGGCCGAAGCCTCAGTCAAAAGAAGCAGCTGTCATCTCAGTAGCAGACAGCGTAGAAGCTGCTGTGCGGTCAATGAAAGAACCAACATCAGAAAAGATAAAAAAATTGGTCAATGCGATTGTAGAAGATAAACTGAAAGATGGGCAATTCGATGAATGTGACCTGACCATGAAAGAAATTCATGCAATCAAACAGATCATGTGTGAAACATTGAACGGGATATTCCATTCCCGCATCGAATATCCGGCAGAAACAAAATAATGGGAGGGACAGCCATGCTGACAATCGATTTGATGGATGAAACGGAAACATTGAAAAAAAGCGAACTGTCATTTGTGGGAAAAGTGCTGAAGCACGCTGCAGAGACGGAAAATGTGGGCGAAGCTGAAGTCTCGGTGACTTTTGTGACGAATGATATTATTCAGGAAATGAATAAAGAATACCGCGGCAAGGACACGCCGACCGATGTCATTTCATTCGCCATGGAAGAATTGGGCGAAGGGGAGCAGGTAATCGTCGGATCCGAAGAGCCGCGTATGCTTGGGGACATTGTCATATCATTGGACCGCACGAAGGAACAAGCGGGGGATTACGGCCATTCATTCGAACGCGAGCTTGGCTTTCTAGCGGTACATGGCTTTTTGCACCTGCTTGGCTACGACCATATGGATGCAGAAGAGGAAAAGGAAATGTTTTCAAGACAAGAGAAAATCCTTGCTTCACTCGGCATAACGCGTGGCGAGCATGGCGGGAACTAAGTTTTTTCAGTCTTTTAAATTTGCTAGCCAAGGGATTGCGGCTGCAGCCAAGCGCGAGCGCAATATGAAATTCCATTTAGCGGCCGCGGCTTTGGTGATTCTGGCTGCTGCTCTGACAGGCGTATCCAGCAGTGAATGGTTGGCAATCATCGGGGTGATCGGGGGAATGATTGCGCTGGAAATGATCAATACCGCGATTGAGCGGGTCGTTGATTTGGCATCGCCGGAACTGCATCCTTTGGCGAAAGAAGCGAAGGACATTGCGGCGGGCGCAGTTTTGGTATTTGCCGCCGCAAGTGCTATAATTGGGTTACTAATATTTCTACCAAAATGGTTTTAACTTACAGAGGTGATTCGGAATGGAAAAAGGACAATTGATCAAAGAAGCAATAACAGCACGCGAACAGGCATATGTGCCATATTCGAAGTTCAAAGTCGGCGCTGCGCTGATTACTAAAAGCGGGAAAGTATACCACGGCTGCAATATCGAAAACGCAGCTTACTCAATGACGAATTGTGCGGAACGGACAGCGATGTTCAAAGCCGTATCAGAAGGCGATAAGGAATTTGCAGCAATCGCTGTTGTCGCCGATACAAAAGGCGCGGTTTCGCCGTGTGGGGCATGCCGCCAAGTAATTGCGGAATTTTGTGCGCCGGATATGCCAGTTTACTTAACAAATTTGCAAGGCGACGTACAGGAAACGACAGTCAGCGAACTGCTTCCAGGCGCGTTTTCAACGGAGGATTTAGATTATGCAGCAGGGAAATAATAATGGCTTCAAATCAGGTTTCATTTCGATTATCGGCCGCCCGAATGTCGGGAAATCGACATTCTTGAACCGTGTTGTCGGGCAGAAAATCGCCATCATGAGCGATAAACCGCAGACAACCCGCAATAAAGTGCAAGGCGTTGTTACAACAGACGAAAGCCAGATGGTTTTCATCGACACGCCAGGCATCAACGAACCGCGCCATAAACTGGGCGACTTCATGCTGAAAGTGGCAAAGAACACGTTCCGTGAAGTGGACGTGTTGCTTTTTGTCGCCAGTGCGGATGAGCGCATTGGTAAGCAGGACCGTTTCGTTCTCGATATGCTGCAAGGCATCGACGTGCCAGTTTTCCTGGTACTGAATAAAATCGATCAGGTCCACCCAGACGATTTGCCGAAAATCATCGAATCCTATAAAAAAGAATTCGATTTTGCTGAAGCTGTGCCGATTTCGGCCATTCAAGGCAATAACGTCGATAATTTGTTGGCGAAAATTGCTGAACGTTTGCCGGAAGGTCCGCAATACTACCCGTCCGACCAAGTGACGGACCATCCAGAGCGTTTTATCATCTCTGAACTGATCCGTGAAAAGGCGCTGCATTTGACGCGCGAAGAAATTCCGCATTCGATTGCTGTCGTTATCGAGAAAATTGCACCGGACGCGGAGCATGAGGGCATGATCCGCGTTCAGGCAACAATCATGGTCGAACGCGATTCCCAAAAAGGCATCGTCATCGGCAAAAAAGGCGTATTGCTGAAAGAAATCGGCTCACGCGCCCGTAAAGATATCGAAAACCTGCTAGGTTCTAGAGTTTATTTGGATCTATGGGTTAAAGTACAGAAAGATTGGCGCAACAAAGCAATGCACCTCCGCGATTTCGGGTTTAGAGACGACGAATACTAAGGAGCCGGCTTATGCTGAACCAATTAGAAGGTATTGTGATCCGCGCCCGCCCGTATGGTGAAAACAATAAAATCGTGACCTTATTTACGCGCGATGCCGGAAAAATCACGTGCATGGCGCGGGGGGCGAAAAAACCGTCCAGTCGTTTGGCAGCGGTGACGCAGCCTTTCACGCATGGCAGCTTTTCCATCTTCAAAGGCAAAGGGATGGGGACACTGCAAGGCGGAGATCAGCTGGAATCGCTGCGCCATATACGGGAAGACATCATGAAAACCGCTTATGCCAGTTACATCGTCGAGTTGATCGACCGGCTGACAGAGCAGGACGAACCCCAGCCAGCCATTTATGAGTTGTTGTATCAAGCGCTGCACGCAATTGAGGAAGATTACGACCCGGAAGCGATTTCGCTATTTGTAGAATGGAAGATGCTGCCGACCGCAGGTTTGACGCCGACCCTCCACGAATGTGCGAATTGTGGGGCGACAGATGGCGAATTCGCATTCTCGTTTCAGGAAATGGGCTTCTTATGCCATCGCTGCTTCCATATCGACCGCTACATCATCCGGCTCAGTCCATCGCTCGTGAAGCTCATCCGTACGTTTTATTTCGTGCCGATTGAGCGTGTCGGCTCGCTGAAACTGAAAAAAGAAACGAAATCGCTCGTTAAAGGAATCGTCCGTTCGATTTACGAAGAACAGGCGGGAATCCGGTTGAAATCGAGGAGTTTCCTCGAGCAGCTTGATCGGACGCCAGAGTTTCTGCCTAAAAAACTGGAACAAGACCCGCAGCAGGATGAATTTTCCTGAGCGGGCCTTTTTTTGTAAGGATAATAAGTTAGGAGATGGTTACTGTCCGCATTTAGGAATACTGTCCGTTCGAGTTGAAATATGGTCCGCAACTGCTCCAATACTGTCGGGAACCACTCCAATTCTGTCCGTAAGCCGTTAAAAAAGCAAACCAATAAAAAAAAACCGGGGCATCACGAAGATGCACCGGTCTAAAATGATTAGAACTGGATGTGTTTTTCGATATAAGCTTGTACTTCAGCGATCGGCATGCGCGTCTGTTCCATCGAGTCACGGTGGCGGACAGTAACTTGGCCGTCTTCGACTGAATCGAAATCATACGTGATGCAGAAAGGCGTACCGATTTCATCCTGGCGGCGGTAGCGTTTACCGATTGACTGGGAATCATCGTAGTCGACCATGAAATGCTTGGCAAGGCCAGCGAACACTTCAGTCGCGCCGTCAGCCAACTTCTTCGATAATGGCAAGATTGCCGCTTTGTACGGCGCAAGGGCAGGGTGCAGTTTCAGCACAGTGCGCTTATCATCGTTTTCAAGTTCTTCTACGTGGTAAGCATCCACTAGGAAGGCAAGTGTTACACGGTCCGCGCCGAGTGAAGGCTCGATGCAGTAAGGCACGTAGCGTTCATTCGTGATCGGGTCGATGTAATTGAAATCTTCGCCGGAATGCTCCATATGGCGCTTCAAGTCGAAGTCTGTGCGGTCCGCGATACCCCAAAGCTCGCCCCACCCGAATGGGAATTTGTATTCGATATCGACAGTGGCATTCGAGTAATGCGACAACTCATCAGCGTCGTGTTCGCGCAGGCGGATATTGTCTTCGGACATGTCGAGGTTCAACAGCCAGTTTTTGCAGAAATCGCGCCAGTAAGCGTACCATTCCAAGTCTTCGCCCGGTTTGCAGAAAAATTCAAGTTCCATTTGTTCAAACTCACGCGTACGGAATGTAAAGTTGCCTGGCGTAATTTCGTTTCGGAAACTTTTGCCGATTTGTGCGATGCCGAATGGCATTTTCTTGCGCATCGAGCGCTGAACGTTCTTATAGTTGACGAAAATCCCCTGAGCCGTTTCCGGGCGAAGGAAGATTTCGTTTGTGGAAGCTTCAGTAACTCCTTGGAACGTTTTGAACATCAAATTGAATTGGCGGATGTCCGTGTAATCTTGTTTGCCGCAAACAGGGCATTTGATTTCGTGTTCTTTGATCAGTTCAGCCATGCGGTCGAATGATAGGCCGTCGACGATCATCTCAATGCCTTTTGCGTCAAGCGCGTCTTCGATCAATTTGTCTGCGCGGTGGCGCGTTTTGCAGCTCTTGCAGTCGATCATCGGATCGTTGAAGTTTCCGACGTGGCCGGAAGCCACCCATGTTTTCGGATTCATCAGGATCGCAGCGTCTAAACCGACGTTATGCACCGATTCCTGGACGAATTTTTTCCACCATGCTTTTTTGATGTTGTTTTTCAGTTCGACGCCAAGTGGGCCGTAATCCCATGTGTTTGCTAGGCCCCCGTAAATTTCAGAACCTGGGAATACAAAGCCTCTGTGTTTTGCTAACGCTACTACATCTTCCATTGACATAAAAAAACCTCCATAAAATAAAAAATCGCACACGTCCCGGACATATAGTCCGAGGACGAGTACGTTATGACCCGCGGTTCCACCCCGATTGGCTGCACAGCATGCAACCCTCTTAAAAAATATGGCTCCAGAACGCCTTTTCCTGTCCTTGCGGGCTTTCACCATCCCCGCTCGCTGCATGTAACAGTACTTTAATTTCCATCATTGCCAGCTATTTAATTCTATAGTATTGTAACATGGCATTCTTTTCTTCGCAATATAGCCTTAATTAGTATATAATAATTAACATTGAGTATAACATATTTTGAGGCGGTGAGTCCGATCGAACTCAATAAGAGACAAGAAGAGATATTGCGCATCGTCAAAGGCAATGGCCCGATTACGGGTGAGCAGATAGCAGACCGTCTGCATTTGACGCGTGCTACATTACGGCCCGATTTGGCCATTTTGACTATGGCAGGGTTCCTGGATGCCCGACCGCGTGTCGGTTATTTTTATTCCGGCAAAAAACCGGGCCAGGACATTTCGGATACGATGAATAATATGAAAGTAAAGGATTTCCAGTCGATTCCGGTAGTTGTCCGCGAAGACGTCAGTGTTTATGACGCCATCAGCCAGATGTTTCTTGACGATGTCGGCACGCTGTTCGTCGTCGATAAGAATTCTTATTTGACTGGCGTCCTGTCCCGAAAGGATTTGCTGCGGACGAGCCTTGGCAGCCAGAATCTAGGTGCCATCCCTGTACATATCATTATGACGCGGATGCCGAACATTACATTCTGCACAAAGAACGATTCGCTGATCCAAGCGGCGCACCGCCTGATCAACCAGCAAATCGACGCGCTTCCAGTCGTTGAAGAGCAGCCAGACGGATTCAAGGTCGTCGGCCGCCTGACCAAGACTAATATTACGCGCGCATTTTTATCTTTATCGGAAAGCCATGAATTGTGAGGTGCATAAAATGAAACAACTCCGCATGTTCGTTGTCTCCGATTCAGTTGGGGAAACGGGTGAATTAGTCGCCAAAGCCGCAGTAAGCCAATATTTGTATGCGGATCAAAATGCGGTGATGAAACGATTCCCGTATATCGATTCCGTTGAGCATCTGCATGAAATCATCCAGCTCGCGTCACAGCAAAACGCATTTATCGTTTACACGCTTGTTTCAAAAAAGCTGAGAACGTATTTGTCTACTGAAACGGTGAAGCTCGGCGTTCCCGCTGTCGATTTGATGGGGCCTCTTATGGACGCGCTCGAAGAAGAACTCGGGGCGAAGCCGCTTGAAGAAGCCGGCCTTGTGCGGAAATTGGACGACGATTATTTCAAAAAAGTCGAAGCAATCGAATTTGCGGTCAAGTATGACGACGGACGCGATCCGCGCGGCATTCTGATGGCCGATATTGTGCTTGTCGGAATTTCCCGGACTTCCAAGACGCCGTTATCGCAGTACTTGGCGCATAAACGTTTAAAGGTGGCAAATGTCCCACTGGTGCCTGAAGTGGATCCGCCGGAGGAATTGTATCAAGTGGACCCGGCTAAATGCTTCGGCCTCGTGATTTCCCCGGACAAACTCAATCACATCCGCAAAGAACGTTTGATTGCGCTTGGCTTGAACGACGATGCCAATTACGCGCAGATCAATCGCATTCATGAAGAAATCACTCATTTCTATAAAGTGGTTGACCGCATCGGCTGCGAAGTTCTCGATGTCACGAATCGGGCAGTAGAAGAAACGGCCAACTTAATTTTAAATAAACGAAAATAGAGCGACAGATGAAACCACCTGTATAGGCGGTTTTTCTGTTTTAATTGTGGATTATTTCAGGAAAACGTTTTATAATCAAGAATTGTGGATAAAACTATATTAAGGCGCGCAAAACGTGCGTCATCTTTTTGCAAAAAGATGAAGGAATTCACCAAAGAATCTCGAATTAAATATGTTAAGCAAAAAAGAATGGTGATGAAATGTCAAATCGAGTTCCTGAAGAAGTAATCGAGCAAATCCGCTCTACAGCAGATATTGTAGATATAGTCGGCGAGTACGTGCAGCTGACGAAAAGGGGGCGCAACTGGTTTGGCCTATGCCCTTTCCATGGTGAAAGCACACCTTCATTTTCTGTAACATCCGACAAGCAGATTTTTCATTGCTTCGGATGCGGCGCAGGCGGAAATGTTATTACATTTTTAATGGATATTGAAAATGTGACTTTCCAGGAAGCTTTGGCAAAGCTTGGCCAACGCGCGGGAATTGAAGTGGAAGTCAATACGTCGGGCGATTCCGCACCGGCGATTTCCAAAAGCGACAGCCAGTTGATTGTGATGCATGAATTTGCTGCTGATATGTACCACCATATCTTGCTCAATACAGAAGAAGGGCAGGCAGCATTGGATTATTTGGAGAATCGGGGATTCACCCGTGAATTGATTGAGAAATACCGCATTGGCTGGTCTCTTCCAGAGTGGAATTACATGGCGACGGCGCTGCAGCGCAAAGGCTTCAGCGAAGAGGAATTGGCAGTAAGCGGATTGGCGATCCAACGTGAGCAGGGCAATGGATATTTTGACCGTTTCCGCGGTAGAATAATGTACCCGATCATGAACGAAAGCGGCAAAACTATCGCATTTTCGGGAAGGGTCCTTGAACACAACAAACAGGAAGCCAAGTACATGAACAGCCCGGAATCGCCCATTTTCCAAAAAAGCCAGGTTCTCTACAACGTCAACCATGCAAGAGGAGCGATACGCAAAAACCGGAAAATCGTTTTATTCGAAGGCTTTATGGATGTCATTGCGGCGTCCAAAGCCGGAGTTGAAAACAGTTTGGCGACGATGGGGACATCCCTGACTGCCCAGCATATCCGTGCGATGAAGCGTTTCGCGCAGGAAGCAGTCATTTGCTTTGACGGGGATGATGCAGGATGGGAAGCGGCGAAACGGGCTGCAATCGCCTTGAATGAAGAAAATTTCAAAGTTGAAGTAGCGGTTCTGCCAGGCAAAATGGACCCGGATGATTATGTCAGGGAAAACGGCAGCGAAGCCTTTAAAGATCAAATCATCGGCAAACCGCATGCTTTCATCGCGTTTGCCATGATGCATGCACGCAGGCACAAGAATTTTCAATATGAAAATGACTTGCTGCAATATATCCAAGAAGTGCTGCAATTGTTGGCGGGCCGTTCTTCCTCAATTGAGCGCGACTTATACATCAAGCAATTGTCAAATGAGACGGGATTGTCTGAAGAGGCGATTTTACAGCATTACCGCAAACTTGAAAATAAGTCGATAGAACGCAGCCGGCCGCCAAAAGAACAGCCCATTAACAACCAACCGGCGAAGCGGAGCCCTAAAAAAACAACTTCGCTGAATCGTGCAGAGCGTCTCCTTTTTTCGCATGCATTGGCCGATCAACGAGTTATGGCTAAATTAGCGGCGGTCCAGTCGGGCATGCCATTTATCAGTGAAGAATACCAAGCGCTGTATGTCCAGCTCCTCGGCTTTTACGAAGAATGGGACAAAGCCGATTTCCATAAATTTTTGGAAACACTGCAAGATCCGGAGCTCCGAAAAATTGTCATGGAGACCGCAATGACTGAACGAGATCCGGAACATTCCGAAGAGGAAATAAAGGACTGCATCAAACATCTTGAAAAGCATTTGGTCGAACAAGAAATCAATCTTAAGATCCAGCAATCAAAAGAGGCGGAAAAACAGCATGATTTAAAACGTGCACTGCTTCTAGCCCAAGAAGTGATTGCTTTACGGAAATCATTGTAAAATCAATTCCGGTTTTTTTTAAAGGAGGAAGTCGTATGGCTGAGAAATCAGAACACCAAAACGAAGTAGAAGCAAGCAATGTGTCATTGAGTTCAGAAGCGCCAGAAGCAACAGTCGAAGAAGCGAAAAAGCAATTAATTGAAATAGGTAAAAAAACCGGAGAACTGAATTATGAGCAGATTGCCGATAAATTAGCGGTTTTTGAAATGGAATCGGATGCAGTGGAAGAATTCATCGATCAGCTTGAAGGCCATGGCATTGAGCTTGAACGCAAATCAGATGACGAAGAGCATTTGGACCGCCTCATGAAACCGACTGAAGACAAATTCGATTTGAATGACCTGAGTGTTCCTCCCGGCGTCAAAATCAATGACCCAGTTAGAATGTACCTGAAGGAAATCGGCCGTGTCGACCTTTTGAAAGCCGAAGAAGAAGTCCGTCTCGCAAAATTGATCGAGCAGGGCGATGAAGAAGCCAAGAAACGTTTGGCTGAAGCAAACTTGCGCTTGGTTGTCAGTATCGCAAAACGCTATGTCGGACGCGGCATGCTGTTCCTGGATTTGATCCAGGAAGGGAATATGGGCCTTATCAAAGCGGTGGAAAAATTCGATTACTCGAAAGGCTTTAAATTCAGCACATACGCCACATGGTGGATCCGCCAGGCCATCACACGCGCGATTGCTGACCAAGCACGGACAATCCGCATCCCTGTGCATATGGTCGAAACAATCAATAAATTGATCCGTGTCCAGCGCCAGCTGCTTCAGGATTTAGGACGCGAACCTTCACCGGAAGAAATCGGCGAAGAAATGGATTTATTGCCTGAAAAAGTGCGTGAAATCTTGAAAATCGCACAAGAGCCGGTATCGCTAGAAACGCCGATCGGCGAAGAAGACGATTCGCATTTGGGTGATTTTATCGAGGATTCCGATGCACAATCGCCATCGGACCACGCTGCTTATGAATTATTGAAAGAACAACTTGAAGACGTCCTGGATACGTTGACAGATCGTGAAGAAAACGTCTTGCGCCTGCGTTTCGGTCTTGACGATGGCCGCACGCGCACACTTGAAGAAGTGGGCAAAGTTTTCGGCGTCACACGCGAACGCATTCGCCAAATTGAAGCGAAAGCGCTGCGCAAACTGCGCCACCCTTCCCGCAGCAAACGATTGAAAGACTTTCTGGAATAAGCCGAAACCGTTCCCTCCAACAAAAGGGAACGGTTTTTTTGCGTTAATTTGGGTTAAAGGTTGAGTTTGTCTAAATTTTTCCTATATAATGAATACTGAAAGCGCATACACAAAGGGGATGTAATTAAAATGAATTTTGATTTGACGCAAGAACAACAGATGATTAAGAAAACGCTCAAGGAGTTCGCCGATAAAGTGGTCGCTCCTGGCGCCATTGAGCGCGACCGCACAAAACAGTTTCCAACTGAGATTTTCAAACAGCTATCCGACATGGGGATGATGGGATTGCCGTTTGATGAGAAATACGGCGGAGCGGGAGCGGATACGACGAGCTTTGCGATTGTCACGGAAGAGTTGAGCCGTGCATGCGCTTCGACAGGCATCACATATTCGGCGCATATTTCACTTGGTGGTGCACCGCTTAGCCTTTTCGGCACCGAAGAACAGAAAGAGAAATACTTGACGCCGATCTGCACAGGCGAATCGTTCGGCGCATTCGGATTGACGGAACCGAATGCGGGATCTGACGCTGGCGGCACGGAAACACGCGCTGTGGAAGACGGCGATGACTGGGTCATCAACGGATCGAAAGTATACATCACGAATGCCAGCCATGCGAAACACTTGGCAATCACGGCGATCACTGGCATGAATGACGGCAAAAAAGAAATCAGCGCAATCATCGTGCCGACTGACGCTGAAGGGTTCACGATTATCGACAATTACGATAAAATGGGCTTGAATGCATCTAACACGACTGAATTGGTGCTGGAAAACGTCCGCGTACCGAAAGAGAACTTGCTAGGGAAGCGTGGAGAAGGCTTTAGGCAGTTCCTGGTGACATTGGATGGCGGTCGCATTGGCATCGCTGCGATGGCTGTAGGGATCGCTCAGGCGGCCTTCAACAAAGCGTTGAATTATTCGAAAGAGCGCAAGCAATTCGGCAAAACATTATCGGAATTCCAGATCACGCAATTCAAGTTAGCGGATATGGCGATGAAAATCGAATTGGCCCGCAACATGGTCTATAAAGCGGCTTGGTTGAAAGACCAAGGGCGCCCGTTCACGAAAGAAGCGTCAATGGCGAAATTATATGCGTCTGAAATGGCAATGGAAGTAGCCGACGAAGCCATCCAAATCCACGGCGGCTATGGCTATATGAAGGAATACGAAGTGGAGCGCTATATGCGCGACGCGAAATTGCTGGAAATCGGCGAAGGCACTTCAGAAGTTCAGCGCATGGTCATCGCTCGCCAAATCGGCTGCTAAATTACTGATTTTGTCACAATCTGCTAAAACTTATCCATTAAGACTTTTCGTTTTGTAAATAATACAGTACAATAATGAATGATACGAACACTATCATTAACGCAGAACTTAAAGAGGAGGGGTAACGGATGCAAAAAAATGCAATTGTACCTTATATCTTAATCATGGCTTTCGGTATTGGTCTAATTTTCTTCTTATCATTAGAAGGCGTTGGCAACCAAGAAGAAATTGCTGAAGAACATGCAACTGAAGAAGAAGGCGGAGCAGAAGGCGAAGGCGGCGGAGAAGCTGCTGCTGAATTCGATCCAGAAGCTGTCGCACAGCAAAGCTGTGTTTCATGCCACGGTTCAAGCTATGAAGGCGGAGTTGGTCCATCATTGATCGACACGGAGCTTGACCAAGCAGGAATTGAAGAAATTATTGCTAACGGTAAAGGCGCTATGCCAGGTGGCCTTGTTGAAGCCGACAACATTCCAGCAATGGCTGAGTGGATTTTAACACTCGAATAGTATTGAAAACCCTTAGTTCTTTGAGCTAAGGGTTTTTCTTTCATTATCTAGCGGCAACAGCCAGGCTCACGGGTCATAAGCTGTTCATGCTGTGTGGCAAAAAGTGCCACTTCGCCAGTCCATCTTATGCCTGTCGAGCCTAAAAGGCCGTTTCCGCTTATCTAAGTTAGGAGGCATTACATGAACGCTCAACAATTATCATACCGGCTTAGCCGAGTTGCAAGCCACGTACCGAAAGGGGCTATTGTCGCAGATATCGGCAGCGACCACGCGTATTTGCCATGTTATTTAGTGGCGGAAGGGCTCGCGGAAAGGGCCATTGCCGGAGAAGTGGTGAAAGGGCCTTTTGAGTCAGCGAAAAAACAAGTCCGGCAGGAACGCTTGGAAGACCGGATCACCGTCCGGCTTGCCAGCGGCCTGGCGGCTATCTTAAGGGAAGACGGCGTCACAGCGATTACGATCGCGGGCATGGGCGGTCCATTGATTGCGTCTATCCTCGAACAGGATAAAGCGCTCCTTAACGGGGTCCAGCGTTTGATCTTGCAGCCTAATGTCCATGCAAAAGCGATTCGCGAGTGGGCCGCAGCAAATGGCTGGCGCATTATCGATGAAGAAATTTTGGAAGAAAACAGCAAGATATATGAGATTGTCGTGCTCGAACCTGCAGAAGATGCTGTAGAGTTCGCGGAAAAAGAGCTGCTGTTCGGCCCAATGCTTATGGCACAGCGTCCGGACGTTTTTCATGTGAAATGGCAGCGCGAAATGGCGCAATGGAAAAAGATTGTGATGTCGATGGAAGCGAACGCCGAAGCCGCCGACATTGGGGAAAAAAAGCAGGAGTTGACACGGAAAATAAAACTAGCTGAAGAGGTGCTGAATGGTGAAATTTCCTAACGGACAGCAAATCATCGAAGAGTTTGAAAAATGGTCGCCGAAATATTTGGCGATGGAAGACGATCCGGTCGGCTTGCATGTCGGAACATTGAACAAAAAAATTGAACGGGTTTTGGTGACGCTTGACGTCAACGAAGCGGTCGTTGATGAAGCCATCGAAAAAAGTGCGGCGTTGATCATTGCACATCACCCGCCGATTTACCGTCCGCTGAAAAACCTGCAGACGGATTTCCCGCAAGGGCGGTTGATGGAAAAGCTCATTAAGCATGATATTGCTGTCTATGCTGCGCACACCAATCTTGATGTTGCAAGGGGCGGCGTCAACGATTTGCTGGCAGACGCACTCGGCCTTCAGGATACGACGGTAATGGTGCAGACCTACGAAGCGGAATTGGTGAAAATTGCCGTCTTCGTTCCGGAAAGCCACGAAGACCAAGTGCGCGAAGCTTTAGGTAAAGCAGGCGCAGGCGCAATCGGCGAATATGAATTCTGCAGCTACACTTTATCGGGCACGGGGCGTTTCCGGCCGAAGCAAGGCGCAGATCCGTTTATCGGCGAAGCTGGCAAGATGGAAAGGACGGCTGAATCGAAAATCGAAGTGGTCATCCGAAAACATGAAAGGGACCGTGCCATCAAGGCGATGATTGACGCACACCCTTATGAAGAAGTGGCGTACGATGTTTTCCCCCTTGAAAACAGGGAGCTGCCGATGGGGCTTGGACGAGTCGGTACGCTCGAATCCGGCATGGCATTGGAAGATTTCGCGGAATTTGTCAAAGAACGGCTCGATGTGCCGGCAGTGCGCGTGGTCGGGGATTTCTCAAAGCCGATCAAGAAAGTCGCAGTGCTTGGAGGCGACGGCAATAAATACATTACCGCCGCGAAACGCGCGGGAGCGGATGTCTATGTAACAGGAGACCTTTATTTCCACGTCGCACAAGATGCGGAGGCGATGGGGCTTGCCGTTGTCGACCCAGGCCATCACGTAGAAAAAGTGATGATCCAAGGGGTAGTTGATTATATGGCAGAACATAGCGGCTTGAAATGCACATTCCTGCCGTCGGAAACGAATACCGAACCGTTCCGGTTCAAATAAATCCATGTAATATGAAAAAGACACGCTCCGAGTGGGGGCGTGTCTTTTTGCTGTAATTTGGTTTTATTCGCCGACCGGGTATGGTTCGATGCGGTCGGAAGGTTTCGGGTGTTTGATCTTCGGCAAAATTTTGTTCAACGGCACAGAGCGCGCCAAATCGTGCGTCGATGGATCTTCGGGATCGTATTTATCCAAAAACACCATCACTTCTTTGACGATCGGCGTCGGCGTCGAAGCACCAGCTGTGATCGCTACGGTTTCAATGCCTTGCAGCCAGTCCAAATTCAGCTCGGACAAATCGGAAATGCGGTAAGCAGGGGTACCGGCGATATCTTGCGAAACTTGCGCCAAGCGGTTCGAGTTATTGCTCATCGGATCGCCGATGACAATCAGCAAGTCCGCATCGACTGCTTGTGTCGCGACAGCTTCTTGCCGTACTTGTGTCGCTAGGCAAATCTCTTTGTGGACTTCCGAATGCGGGAATTTCTCTTTCAGGCGTTCCATCAATTCAACAACATCCCATTGGCTCATTGTCGTCTGGTTCGTAACAATGATCTTTTCGGAATTCAACTCAAGCGCATTGACATCTTCTACAGTTTCCACTAAATGGACAAGATCCGGTGCGACGCCGATTGCGCCTTCCGGTTCAGGATGTCCGCTTTTGCCGATATAGATGATATGAAAGCCTTGGGCTGTTTTTTCGCGGATCAAGTCATGTGTCACAGTTACGTCCGGGCAAGTGGCGTCAATCGATACGAGGCCT
The DNA here is from genome assembly GCF_058268455.1 of Planococcus sp. TJ-302. NCBI lineage: Bacteria > Bacillati > Bacillota > Bacilli > Caryophanales > Caryophanaceae > Planococcus > Planococcus sp. TJ-302. Next base: position 309,563 of record NZ_JBZDOI010000001.1, read on the forward strand.
TTGCGTTTAGCCAGTTCACGCACTTGTGGCGAAACGCCGTGTGCGGTGAAAATGACCGTGCCTGTTTCCACTTTCTCCAAAATTTCGAGACGGTTTTTGCCGTCAAGCGTGATGATGCCGTCTTGTTCGAAAGCATCGGTGACGTGTTTATTGTGAACAATCATTCCGAGTATATAGATGGGGCGTGGCAAAGTTTCATCCATTGCAGCGTTTTTCGCAATGACCATTGCATCCACTACTCCGTAGCAATAGCCCCTTGGCGATATTTTCATTACTTTCATAACCGCACTCCTTTCAAAATCATAACTTCATTATAACGGAGACGGCACTGCTTTACAAAAGTTGCATTACGGAAAAAGTGATTTTGTGCTATAATGTCAAGAGCATAAGGAGGGGATTCAATCCCATGACAAAATTTAATGATTACAACCTGAAGCCGTTTATACTAGAAGCGGTAGAAAAACTAGGCTTTAAAGAGCCGACGCCAATCCAAAAAGAAATAATGCCCCATATATTGAAAGGCACTAGCGCTATTGGACAATCCCATACAGGGACAGGCAAAACACATAGTTTCATCATTCCGATTGCTGAACGGATCGACACGAGCCGCCAAGAAGTGCAGGCGGTTATTTGTGCGCCGACACGCGAACTCGGAACGCAGATCTACGCTGAGATGATGAAGCTTGTCGAAGGGTCCGACATCGAAGTGAAGAGCTTTATCGGCGGCACAGACAAGCAGCGTTCAATCAATAAACTAAAGACTCAGCCGCATATCGTCATTGGTACGCCAGGGCGTTTGAGAGACTTAGTGAAAGAAAACGCGCTATTGGTCCACACAGGAAAAATCTTGGTAGTTGACGAAGCGGATCTGGCATTCGATCTTGGCTTTATCGAGGAAATCGACCAAGTGGCCGGCAAAATGCAGGAACACCTGGAGATGTATGTCTTCTCGGCGACTATTCCTGAAAAATTAAAGCCGTTCCTGAAAAAATACATGGAATCACCCGTCCATGTTAAAATCGGCGACAAGCGCCCTACTGCAGAAGGATTGGATTTCTATTTGATTCCTGCCCGCAGCAAGCGCAAAGTTGAACGTTTGAAGGAGATTATGGGAATCATCAACCCTTATTTGGCGATCATTTTCGTCAATACGAAAACCAATGCAGATTATGTCGCTGAAGAACTTGGCAAAGCGGGAATCCGCGTCGGTCGTGTGCATGGCGATTTAGCGCCGCGCGAACGGGTAAAAATGATGAAACAAGTGCGCGATTTGGAGTATCAATACATCGTAGCGACGGATTTGGCTGCGCGCGGCATCGATATTCAAGGCGTCAGCCATGTCATCAATTATGAATTGCCGGAAGACCTGGAGTTCTTCATCCACCGTGTCGGACGTACTGCACGCGCTGGCATGAAAGGCTTGGCCATCACGATTTTCAATCCGGAAGAAGAAGATGCAATCGTCCGTGTCGAGAAGATGGGAATCCCGTTCCAGCAAAAAGACATCGTCAATGGCGAGTTTGTTGATTTGAAAGACCGCCACAGCCGTAAAAACCGTGTCAGAACGGTAGATGCAGCTGACGTAAAAGCAAAATCGATGGTCCATAAACCAAAAGCCGTCAAACCAGGCTATAAGAAAAAGATGAAATGGAAAATGGACGAAATCAAAAAAGTGGAACGCCGCAAAAATCGTAAAAAGTAAGGAGTTTTTTCATGTTATTGGGATCACACGTATCAATGAGTGGGAAAAAAATGCTGCTTGGCGCAAGCGAAGAAGCCCTTTCATACGGAGCGACCACTTTTATGGTGTATACGGGCGCGCCTCAGAACACGCGCCGCAAGCCGATTGAAGAGTTGAATATTGAAGCGGGGCAGGCGCATATGGCGCAGCATAATTTGTCGAATATCGTCGTCCATGCGCCATACATCATCAATATCGCCAATACCTTGAAGCCGGAAACTTTTGCGCTCGGCGTGGAATTTCTCCAAAAAGAGATTGAACGCACGGCTGCACTTGGCGCCAAGCAAATCGTGCTTCATCCCGGTGCCCATGTCGGCGCTGGCGTTGAAGCGGGTACTGCAAAAATCATCGAAGGCTTGAACGAAGTCTTGTCACAGGATTTTCCGGTGAACATCGCACTGGAAACAATGGCTGGAAAAGGCACGGAAATCGGCCGGAGTTTCGACGAATTGGCTGCGATCATCAACGGAGTTACCCATAACGAACGCTTGTCGGTTTGCTTTGACACATGCCACACGCATGATGCAGGATACGCTATCAATGAAGACTTTGATAGTGTGCTTGCGGAATTTGATCGCATCGTCGGCATCGATCGTTTGCAGGTTCTGCACATCAACGACAGCAAAAACGTCCGCGGAGCTGGTAAAGACCGCCATGAAAACATCGGCTTCGGCGAAATCGGCTTCCAGGCGCTGCACGGCATTGTCCATCACAAACAATTGATGCACGTGCCGAAGATCCTAGAAACGCCATACGTCGGCATTGACGCGAAAAACAAAAAAGCGCCATACGCTTTTGAAATCGAGATGTTCAAGAACGGTGTTTTTACGCCGGGCGTCATCGAAGAACTGAAAGCCCCTCTGTAAAGAGAGGGCTTTTTTTTATGAGTTTTATTGGTTTACAAGAGTGTGTGCTTGTTTTATACTTTTCTAATGATGTAAATCGTAATCATTATGAATTGGAAAAGAGGCAGTGTTATGAACGCGCCATTAATTAACATTCAAGACATCAGTTTTGAATACGAGCAAACAAAAGCACTTGAGAATATTTCATTGAAAGTGGAAGAAGGGGATTTCCTGGCGATTCTTGGTCCCAACGGTTCCGGCAAGTCGACGCTGCTGAAAATCATGCTCGGCTTGATCAAGCCGACAAAAGGGAAAATCGAATTGTTCGGGACGGACTCGAAAAATTTCAAACATCGTGAGTGGATCGGCTACGTGTCGCAAAAATCCAATTCGTTCAACTCGGGCTTCCCAGCGACAGTGGAAGAAGTCGTAGCAGGCGGGCTCGCCAAAAAGTCCGGCTTGTTCCACCGCCTGCCGAAAAATTACAAAGCGCAAGTGAAAGAAGCGCTGGAAGCGGTCGGCATGGATGCATTCATTCACCGCAGCGTCAGCGAACTTTCAGGCGGCCAGCAGCAGCGAATTTTTATTGCACGCGCGCTCGTCGCTAAGCCGAAAGTGCTGATCCTCGATGAACCAACGGTGGGCATTGACCACCAGAACGTCCAATCGTTTTATAATATGTTGGCGTCGCTGAACCGCGATAAAAACATCACGCTGGTGCTGGTAACGCATGACGTTGATACGGTGACCGATAAAATCACCCATGTCGCATGCTTGAACCAGACTATCCATTTCCATGGCTATAAAGAAGAGCTGGACACGATGAGCGATGAAAAGCGTAAAGCGTGGTACGGCCATTCCGTGCGGAAAATCCATCACGCCGGAGGTGCTCATTGACCATGATCGACGCTATATTTTCCTATGAATTCCTGCAAAACGCCTTTGCAGCCGGTTTGATCATCGGCGTGATTGCGCCGCTGCTCGGCGTCTTTATCGTCGTGCGCCGGCTGTCGCTTATTGCCGACGCTTTGAGCCATGTGACGCTTGCCGGCATCGCTGGCAGTTTGTACTTGAGCCAAAGCGTCGCAGCTTTTGCACTGCTAAATCCTTTATTCCTGGGCATCGCCGCTTCTGTATTCGGTTCGGTGCTGATCGAGCGCTTGCGGAGCCTTTATAAGCATTACGAAGAATTGGCGATTCCGATCATCCTGTCGGCAGGCATCGGCTTCGGCGCGATCTTCATCTCACTCGCTGAAGGCTTTTCAAGCGACTTGTTCGGCTATCTATTCGGTTCCGTGTCAGCTGTCAGCCGTGAAGATCTTGGCATTGTCGCGGCCATCGCCGTTATCGTCTTTTTGTTTATCGGCATTTTCTTCAAAGAATTATTCGTCTTGTCGTTTGACGATGAATACGCGAAAGCTTCAGGCCTGCCGGCGAAGTGGATCCATTTCCTCTTCATGATCGTCACAGCGCTTGTAATTGCGGGCTCGATGCGCATCGTAGGCATCTTGCTGGTATCGTCATTGATGACAATTCCGGTCGCAACGGCGATGCGTTTGTCTAAGAGCTTCAAAGAGACGATTATCCTGTCGATCGTCTTCGGTGAAATTTCGGTCATCGCCGGCCTTGTCACAGCCTTTTACTTCGACCTGGCACCCGGCGGGACAATCGTCGTCACATCCATCATTTTGCTGCTGTTTGTCATCGGTTTCAAAAAGCTTTCAGTGTCAGTGAAAAAGGGGGCAGTCGCATGAACATCGAAAAAGCATGGGACATCTTAAAACAGAACGGCTATAAGGAAACTTCAAAACGCACGCAGATATTGGAACTCTTTTCCCAGGACGACCGCTATTTGACGGCGCGCGACCTGTTGGATGTCATGCAAAAAGATTACCCGAGCATGAGCTTCGACACGGTCTACCGCAACTTGGCGACATTCGTGTCGCTTGGGATTCTCGAGGAAACGGAATTGTCAGGCGAACGCCATTTTCGCATGCAATGCGAAAGCGATCATCACCATCACCATTTCATTTGCATGGACTGCGGCAAGATCAAAGAGATTCCCGTCTGTCCGATGGAAATGGTTGGAGCGGCATTGCCAGCTTACGAAATTGCCAACCACAAATTCGAAATCTACGGCAAATGCCCAGCTTGCAAATAGTTATTTCAATAAAACATAAAAGGAGCCGGCTCAACGGATGAGCCGGCTTTTATGTGCTTAAGATGTGAGAGAAATTTGTGCTGAACGCGCGTAAAAATTCCTGAACGCGCATAAGTTTCGCTGAGCGTACGTAAACTCATCACTTCAATCATCAAGACGCAAAAATGCCATCAGCTCTCTCAAGCTGATGGCATTTTAACTTTATTTCGTCTGCAAACTTTCTTGGATGGCAAATTCTTTTTCCACCCATTGCTGGGCTTCCAGCCAGTTAGAGACGCGGATGACGTTTTTGGGAATCGGCTCCCGATTGTACGGGGTATCGAATAATATTACCGGAATGTCGAGCTCTTCGGAGATCTCGACAGCATTGTCGTGCTTGTCTTCGAAGAACAAGTCGACGGCATGCTTTTTCGCCGTTGCGATTTTATTGTGCGAACCGATCAATTCGATGTGGTCGTAATGGATCGCGTGCTGCGCGAACCAGTCAACTGTAATGTCTTTGACATTTTCACCGCGTGCCGAGATGTAATACAACTCGTAGCGGTCTTTCCAGCTGTCCAAAATCGACTTCGCGTTTTCCGACACGGGAGAGGCTGCGTAAATCGTCGATTCGGCTCCGCGGAACCAATCGTAGAACTCGCCTCTCGGCAGATGGGGAAGAGCGGCGGTCAAGTCGTATTGTTTTAAATCATCGAGCGTCAACTCGCTATTGAATGCTTCATTGATGTGGGGGATCAGCGATGTCGGGCACGTTACAGTGCCGTCGATATCAATGCCGAAACGGTATCTCATAACTTCACAACCTTATACTTCCAATTTGCCAGCAGCTTCTTTTTCAGCCGCCTGATTATCGAAATATTCCTGTGCAATTTTATCAATTTCCACTTTCAGTTCTTCGACCATTGTTGCTTCAGGCACCTTGCGCACCGTTTTGCCTTTCATGAACAACAAACCTTCGCCGCGAGCGCCGGCAATGCCGATATCCGCTTCACGTGCTTCACCCGGTCCGTTTACCGCGCAGCCAAGAACGGCTACTTTGATTGGCGCTTTGATGTGCGAAATGTATTCTTCCACTTCGTTGGCGATAGTGATCAAGTCGATTTCGATGCGTCCGCAAGTCGGACACGAAATCAATGTAGCGGCGTTAGATGACAATGCGAATACTTTCAGCAATTCGCGTGCCACTTTCACTTCTTCAACAGGATCGGCGCTCAATGAAATGCGGAGCGTGTTACCGATGCCTTTTGCAAGAAGTGCGCCAAGGCCGGCAGAACTTTTGATTGTTCCCGAGTACAATGTGCCGGATTCAGTGATTCCCAAGTGAAGGGGATAGTCGAACGCTTTCGAAGCTTTTTCGTAGGCTTCGATCGCCAGACTGACATCTGAAGCTTTCATTGACACGATGATGTCATGGAAGTCCAGGTCTTCAAGGATCTTAATATGATGCAGCGCGCTTTCGACCATGCCGTCAGCGGTTGGGTAGCCATATTTTTCAAGGATTTTGCGCTCTAATGAACCGGCATTGACGCCGATGCGGATAGGGATGCCTTTTGCTTTACACGCATTGACGACCGCTTCCACTTTTTCACGTCGGCCGATGTTGCCCGGATTGATGCGGATTTTATCGGCGCCTTGTTCGATGGCAATCAACGCCAATTTATAGTCAAAATGAATGTCAACAACAAGCGGGATGTTGATGCGTGCTTTGATTTCGCCGATTGAATAAGCTGCACGTTCATCCGGGCAAGCGACTCGGACGATCTGGCATCCGGCTTCTTCCAAACGCAGGATTTCAGCGACTGTCGCTTCGACGTCGTGTGTTTTGGTCGTTGCCATACTTTGAATGAATAATTCATTGCTGCCACCGATAGTCAGGTCTCCGACTTTAACGGGGCGGGTTTTTGTACGGTGAATAATTTCACTCATCTAAAATTCTCTCCTTTTTTGGGAGACCGGCCATTCTGCGCCAGCCCGCATTTCTGCAACTCAAAGTGTCCCTAGTTTGTTCCATTACCTATTGCCATTTTAGCAGTCTACTCCTATAAAAGACAAGAAAGACGGTTACACGCCTGTGTTTTTAACAGGAGGGAGCTTCGGATAATAGCCCACCGCTAAGTAGAGATAGCCGATCGTCAACAAGCTTGTCAGCCCGGAAACCCAGAAGCCGGCATCCAAAAAGCTTAAGCCGAATGAAATAAATGTCGGAATCGTGACAGCCATTGCGGCAGTACGCCAAAGATGGCGGTATTCGCCGCGGCGCTTTCTTATAGAAAGAAACGCCAAGCCTACAAAGGCGAAAAGGCTGATTTTTACAAAGTGATAAATGGTCGTTGAAACAAATAAAAAGATGAAAGCGAACGGGTAAAGCAGCCATTCGATTTCTTCAACAAACTCAAGCAAACCCTCGACATTGCTTGCAGTGTCACCCAAGCCTGACGCCAAACCGATGAACGAAATGACGGTCATCGCTGCGATGACAACAAAAACAAAGCGAAGGATGCGGCCGATCGTCATAATACGGACGGCTGCCTGCTTTTTAGGTTCCATTAAACTGGCCTTGAATAGTTGGAATAAATTCACGTTTATCGTCCTTTCTATATATACCTTTATGGTACCACGACGAAAGGGGAATAATTATCCGCTTTGTTACGGGAATGTAAATTTTAAATAAAGGTGTTTACAATTCGGTAGTAAACTCTTCATAATAGACAAGGTGTGAAAAAGCTTATTATATAGGAGTTGAACGGAAATCGTGGAGACGAACTGGCAAGAAATTCTCTTTACCTTCTTCGGCGGGTTAGGGATATTCCTTTTTTCAATTAAATACATGGGGGATGCCTTGCAGAAAGCTGCAGGCGATAAATTGCGCTCTATTTTAGACCGCTTCACGACCAACCCGTTCATGGGCGTCTTGGTGGGGATTATCGTGACAATCCTCATCCAGTCAAGTTCAGGGACGACTGTAATTGTCGTCGGGCTGGTAAGTGCGGGCTTTATGACATTGCGCCAAGCAATCGGCGTTATTATGGGAGCGAATATCGGTACAACCGTTACAGCGTTCATCATCGGCCTTGATGTCGGTGCTTACGCACTGCCAATCATGGCAGTCGGTGCTTTCCTCATTTTCTTCTTCAAGAAAAACCAGATTCAAAATGTTGGACAAGTCATTTTCGGGTTCGGCGGCCTGTTTTTCGGGATGGAAACGATGAGTGGAGCGATGAAACCGCTGCGTGAGTTGCCGGCGTTTATCGATTTGACAGTCAGCTTCAGTGAAAACCCGATGCTCGGAATCGTAGCGGGTACAGTATTCACATTCATCGTACAAAGTTCGAGTGGAACAATTGCAATTTTGCAGGCATTGTACGCGGAAGGTATTGTCGACTTGGATGCTGCATTGCCAATTCTTTTCGGTGACAATATCGGTACGACAATTACAGCAGTGCTGGCTGCGCTCGGCACATCAATCGCAGCAAAACGTGCGGCAGCTGTCCACGTATTGTTCAACATTGTAGGGACGATCATTTTCGTTATCTTGCTTATACCGTTCACGGCTTATATCGAATGGCTTTCGGGAATGCTGGCACTTGAGCCGAAAATGCAGATCGCATTCGCCCACGGGTCATTCAACGTTGCGAACACGATTATCCAGTTCCCGTTAATTGGGGCATGGGCATACTTGGTTACAAAAGTAATTCCAGGTGAAGAAGTGCTGATCGAGTTCAAACCGAAGCATTTGGATCCGAACTTTATTGAAGCTTCTCCTTCAATCGCGCTTGGCCAGGCAAAAGAGGAAATTCTCCGCATGGGCCAATACGCAGTCCAAGGTTTGGAAGAATCCTATGCTTACTTGAAAACAAAGAGTAAGAAAAATGCTGAAACAGGTTATCAATTGGAAGACGCAATCAATAACCTTGACAGCAAAATTACCGATTATCTCGTGTTGATATCTGCTGAACCTTTATCTGCCGGTGACTCAAACCGACACACCGTGCTGATGGATACAGTTCGCGACATCGAACGGATCGGTGATCATTTCGAGAACATCATCGAGTTGATCGATTACCAGGAAAACAACCGTGTCATCCTTTCAGAAGACGCATTGGAAGATCTGACGGAAATGTTCACGTTGACGATCGCTACGGTTCAGAAATCACTTGACGCATTAGATACGTCGAACCATGAATTGGCACGTGAAGTAGCACAACAGGAAGACTTAATCGACAAGATGGAACGCAAATTCCGCAAAAAGCACATTTTGCGTTTGACTGAAGGACTATGTTCAGCGCAAGCCGGAATCGTCTTTGTTGATATTGTCAGCAACCTGGAGCGCATCGGCGACCATTCAGTGAATATCGCAGAAGCCATTCTTGGCAACCGCGCGTAAACAAGGACTCCCTTTCATCGCTTTACATTTTTAAAAATGTGGGGCACGATGAAAGGGAGTTTTCTATTTAGGAGGAATAACATGGAAATAATCGGGTGGGTGCTTGTGCTGCTGTTTTTCGCTATCGGGTTTATCGGATTGCTTTATCCGATCATCCCCGCTGTTTTATTCATATTCGGAGGCTTTCTCATTTACGGGCTGTTTTTCGATTTCAGCGATCTGCCTTGGTGGTTCTGGCTGATCGAGTCGTTATTCGTCATTTTGCTGTTTGGTGCTGATATGCTCGCCAATGCGTTCGGCGTCAAAAAGTTCGGCGGATCGAAAGCGGGATTGTGGGGCAGTACGCTCGGACTGATTATTGGTCCGTTCGTCATCCCGATCGCCGGCATTCTGATCGGTCCATTCCTTGGCGCAATCATTGCGGAACTGTTGGTGAACCGTTCGACGCCTAAGCAGGCTGTCAAATCGGGGATTGGTTCGGTAGTAGGGTTTATCACCTCCGTATTCACGAAAGGCATCATCCAGATTGTTATGGTCGGGCTGTTCTTCTTCGTAATCTGAGGTCAGCCAAAAGTCTGATTAAAGGGACAGCTCATGCATTTTGATTGTAACGGCTTGGAAACTTTGATAACCTGTAAAGGTAGACAATTAGACTCAAGGAGGAATTTAATCATGGCTTACGAATTACCGGAATTACCTTACGCGTATGACGCACTTGAACCACATATCGACAAAGAGACGATGAACATTCACCACACAAAACACCATAATACTTATATCACAAACGTAAACGCTGCATTGGAAGGGCACGATGACTTAACTTCTAAATCAGTAGAGGAATTGATCGCTGATCTGGATGCAGTTCCTGAGTCAATCCGCACAGCAGTCCGCAACAACGGCGGAGGACATGCGAACCACTCTCTTTTCTGGCAGTTATTGTCACCTAACGGCGGCGGAACACCAACTGGCGCAGTTGCAGATGCAATCAACAGCAAGTTCGGCAGCTTTGACGAGTTCAAAGAAAAATTCGAAAACGCTGGCAAAACACGTTTCGGTTCAGGCTGGGCTTGGTTGATCGTTTCGAACGGCGAATTGGAAGTTGTATCAACTCCGAACCAGGATTCTCCTATAATGGAAGGCAAAACACCAATTCTTGGAGTGGACGTGTGGGAACATGCTTACTACTTGAAATACCAAAACCGCCGTCCTGATTACTTGGCGGCTTTCTGGAATGTAGTAAATTGGGATGAAGTTACTAAACGTTTCGAAGCAGCAAAATAATTGTAAAAAATTGAAACTTTGCACACACTTTTTCGTCTGAAAAGGTGTGTGTTTTTCTATGTTCGATGATATACTAACAAGTGCATATTTTGGCGGAAGGAGTGCTCAATAAATGAATACCCCCCAGAAAAGACGTGTATCGCTTGCAAAAGCGAAACTGAAATCACATACCGTCTTTCGGATGAATATCCTCTTTTTCTCCATCTTCCTGCTATTTTCTGTGTTGATTTTGCGATTAGGTTATCTGCAGATCGTCAAAGGCGAGGATTACACCCGGGCTTTGGCGCGTACAGAAGAAGTCCCGGTCAATACAAGTGTTCCGCGCGGCCGCATTTTCGATAGTGAAGGCCGTGTCCAGGTGGATAATAATCCCGTGAACGCGATTACCTATACAGCGATGCAGACAACGAAAAGAGAAGAAATGCTTGAAGTGGCCACGGAACTTGCGAAGCTGATTGAAAAAGATCCTAAACGGGTGACATTTCGTGATAAACAAGATTTTTACATCATGCTGAACAATGAAAAAGCAGCAGCAAAAGTGACGGATGAAGAAAGAGCCGCAATTGCTGCTGAAGACATTATAGAAAAAGAGAAAAACCAGAAGATTGATAGGCTCGTGCGCGAGAAAATCACCGATAAAGAACTAGAAAGCTTGACAGCAGAGCAATTGGAAACATTGGCGATTTTCCGTGAAATGACGTCTGGTTATGCGCTGGCTCCCCAAATCATCAAAAATGAAGACGTAACAGACGCTGAATTTGCGCGCGTTTCGGAGAGATTGACAAGTCCGAAATTGAAAGGCGTTAACACGGTTACTGACTGGAAGCGCATCAAAACAAGCGATTTGACGATACTCGGGAGTACAACCACACCCGAACAAGGGATTCCGGCAAATAAACTGGATTATTACATGGCGCGCGATTACTCGCGCAATGACCGCGTAGGCGTGAGCTTTCTCGAACAATTCTATGAAGAAGAGCTGCAAGGACAAAAATCCATCGTCAAAAATATTACCGATGGCAAAGGTCGCGTCGTTGAGACCATCCCCGTAGATGAAGGGAAGCCAGGCAAAGACCTCGTATTGACGATCGATTCCGAAATTCAAAGTGCGGTGGAAGGCATTGTCGAAAAGTATCTGCTCGAACTGAAAGCCGGCCCGAACTCGCAGCTTGTGAAAGACGCTTATCTCGTCATGATGGATCCGAGGACTGGCGAAGTCATTTCGATGGTTGGCAAGCAGCTCGACAAAGATGAGAACGGCAAGCAAATTGTCCGTGATTATTCATTCGGCGCCATTACGGCAGCTTATCCGAGCGGCTCTGTCGTCAAAGGCGCGACGCTTTTGACAGGCTACCAAGAGGATGCTGTCGAATTAAACCAAGTAATGATCGATGAACCGCTGCAATTTCCTGGCGGCGGTGCGATAAAAGGTTCGATTTTTAACCGGACGATGTTCAACCGGATACCGATGAGCGACTTACAGGCGATTGAACGTTCATCCAACGTTTATATGTTTAAAATTGCATTGGCGCTGTCCGGCAATACGTACGAATACAATCGCGGTTTCAGCGTCAGGCCTGAACATTGGGAAACGATGCGCAGATCGTTTGCGCAATTCGGCCTCGGCGTTCAAACCGGCATTGATTTGCCGAACGAAGGCACCGGTTATGCCGGAGACTATACGAAAGTCCAGCCGGGAACGTTCCTGGATTTGGCGATCGGCCAGTACGATACGTATACGCCGATGCAGCTGGTGCAATATATTTCAACAATCGCCAATGATGGATACCGCATGAAGCCGCATGTCGTCAAAGAAATCCGACAGCCTTCAGATGACGGCCAATCGCTCGGCCCAGTTGAGACGATCATCGAGCCGACTGTTTTGAACCGCATCAATAACACGCAAGAAGAAATCGACCAAGTGAAAAAAGGAATGCGCCTCGTGTATTCTGGCAACTCAGGGTCGGCCCGTTCATTTTTCAACGATGCAGCTTATGAAGGTGCTGGAAAGACCGGTACAGCCCAGATCAATTATTACGATGACAAGAATAGCCCTTTCTATACAGAGCCTTCCGTCAACACAGCGCACGTCGGTTTTGCACCATACGACAATCCGGAAATCGCATACGCCGTGATGATTCCCTATATCACGACAGACCCTAGCCGGGTGCCGACGGTAACGCATAAAATTGCCCGCGATGCAGTTGATAAATATTTTGAACTGAAAAACAAAGAATCCGCTGAACCGACTTCAGTTATTAAAGAACCTTATTCAAAGAAAGTGGTTGAAGAAGGAGAAGAAACAGCGGACTGAAAAAAGCGATGGCGGCATTGGGATCCAATGCCGCCATCGCTTTTTTGCGTTTACAATTTCTTAACATTCCCTTTATATGCACTCAACAATGAGAGTTTATAGTAAGTATTGTAAAGTAAACATAAACTTTAGGGGGAAACGTCAAATGAGAATTTGGAAATACGCAATGGCATCAACAATCCTTGGATCTGCATTAGTGCTGGGAGCTTGCGGCGGCGGCAACGCTACTGAACCTGGTGAGACAAGTGGAAAAGCTGGAGAGGCGACAGGGTCGGTAACTGGAGACGGTTCTTCGACTGTAGCACCTATCTTGGAAGGCATTGTTGAAGAATATGCGGGAGTAGAGCCTGACGTGCAAGTTACTGTTGGTACATCCGGCACTGGCGGCGGCTTCGAAAAGTTCATTCAAGGCGAAACTGATTTCTCAAACGCATCACGCCCGATTAAAGAAGAAGAAATCGCAAGCCTTGAAGAAGCGGGCATCGAGTACACTGAATTGTTGCTGGCGTATGATGGCTTGACTGTAGTTGTCAACAAAGACAACGACTGGATCGAAGATTTGACGGTAGAAGATCTGAAAAAGCTATGGGTTGAAGACGGAACGACGAAAAAATGGTCAGACATCAATCCGGAATGGCCGGATGAAGAAATCGTCTTCTATTCTCCTGGGACGGATTCGGGCACATACGATTATTTCAACGAAGTGATTCTTGAAGAAGAAGACTTGGTCAGCTCGGCGACATTGTCAGAAGACGATAACGTTCTCGTGCAAGGCATCCAGGGCGATAAAAACGCCATCGGATTCTTCGGTTACGCTTATTACGTCGCTAACAAAGATACGTTGAAAGCTGTAACAATCGGTGGAGTTGAGCCGAACAGCGAAACAATCGAGTCTGGCGAATACGCGCCGCTTTCACGTCCGTTGTTCACATACGCTAAGAACGAATCGATGACTGAAAACGAAGCAGCATTCAACTTCATGAAATACACGATTGAAAATGCAGGCGAAATGGCTGACGCAGTCGGCTACGTAGCAGCGCCTAAAGAAGAGTACGAAAAAGACATGGAAGAATTGGAAGCTTTGAAAAAATAAATACAATAAAGTTCTAGTAAAAGGGTGAGCAGCCGCTGCTCGCCTTTTGCGGTTGAAAGGGGATTCGTTATGGGTACATCTGTGCAGGAAATGATCGCGCAGTCGAAAGGCAAGAAAAACAAGAAGTTCATCGAGAAAATCATTCCGTGGATTTTACTCTTGATTGCATCCGTGTCTGTGCTGACAACGATTGGCATTGTATTGACATTGATCATCGAAACCATCACATTTTTCACGCGTGTTTCGGTTTTCGACTTTATATTCGGCACAACATGGCTGCCGTTCTCGAACAAACAAGAATTATACGGCATCTTGCCGTTGATTGTGGGGACATTAAAAGTAACGTTAATCGCAGTAATCGTGGCTGTGCCAATTGGCATTTCAGCTGCCATCTACTTGAGTGAATATGCAAGTGAAACCGTGCGCCGCATTGTTAAACCGGTGTTAGAAGTTTTGGCTGGGATTCCGACTATCGTTTATGGTTTTTTCGCCTTAACATTTGTAACGCCGTTATTGCAGACTTTTTTCCCTGAAATCAAGATCTTCAACGCTATTTCTCCTGGGATTGTTGTCGGCATCATGATCATCCCGATGATCGCTTCGCTGTCGGAAGACGCGATGTCAGCTGTACCGAGATCAATCCGAGACGGCGCCTTGGCAATGGGTTCCACTAAATTTGAAGTGGCTTGGAAAATCATCGTGCCGGCCGCTTTGTCCGGCATCATCGCATCGGTTGTGCTCGCTGTTTCGCGCGCAATCGGAGAAACGATGATCGTATCACTAGCGGGTGGTTCGACGCCGAAGCTAGACGGAGATTTTGCAGGATCGATCCAAACAATGACTGCCTATATCGTCCAGGTTTCAAAAGGGGATGCAGGATACGGAACTACAATCTACTATTCCATCTATGCAGTAGGATTTACATTATTCCTTTTCACTATGCTGATGAACATCCTCGCCCAATACGTTTCAAAACGTTTCAGGGAGGAATATTAATATGAGATATGTCGAACAGGAAAAAGTCGTAAAACGCATGAACGGCCGCTTGGTCGTCAATACGATATTCAAAGGGCTTTTCATGGCAGCAACCTTATTGGCGTTATTGGCGCTCGTAATCTTGTTATACCGCATCGTCTCACAAGGATATAGCCATCTGTCATTAGACTTTTTAACAAATTTCGCTTCACGCTTTCCAGAACAGGCGGGTATTAAGGCAGCGTTGGTCGGTTCGCTTTGGCTGATGGCCGTTGTCGCTCCGACATCGATCATACTCGGCGTCGGTTCCGCCATTTACTTGGAGGAATACGCCAAGCAAAACCGTTTGACGACATTCATCCGCTTGAACATCTCGAATTTGGCTGGCGTGCCATCAGTAGTATTCGGATTGCTGGGCTTGACGATTTTCGTTCGCGCCTTTTCACTCGGCAACAGCATCCTGGCAGCAGGATTCACAATGAGCCTTTTGATTTTACCGGTCATCATTGTCGCTTCACAAGAAGCAATCCGTTCCGTGCCAAAAGAATTGCGCGACGCATCACTTGGCATGGGAGCAACTAAATGGCAAACTGTTGTCAACATCATTTTGCCAGCAGCCATCCCAGGTATTCTGACAGGAAGCATCCTGGCGTTATCGCGCGCCATCGGGGAAACGGCGCCGCTTATCGTCATCGGCATCCCGGTCATCATCCAGTTCCTGCCTGCAGGCGTATTCGATACATTTACAGCATTGCCAATCCAGATTTTCGACTGGGCAAGCCGTCCACAGCAAGAATTCCAAGTGGTGGCTGCAGCAGGTATCATCGTCTTGATGATTTTCCTGCTGATCATGAATTCAATTGCGGTCATTATCCGCAATAAATTCCAAAAACGCTATTAAAGCACTTTATGCGGAAGGGGTTTCAACATGACAACGATTAGAACATCTTTATCAAAGAAAGAGCCTGTACAGAAGGTAGATAAAAAATCCGTATACTTAACAAAACAGCTAAACCTTTGGTATGGGGATAACCACGCGCTCAAGAACATCGATTTGGATATAAAAGAAAACGAAGTAACTGCCATCATCGGGCCATCAGGCTGCGGCAAGTCGACTTACATCAAAACCTTGAATCGCATGGTTGAACTTGTGCCATCGGTCAAGACTTCAGGCCAGATCCTGTACCGCGACCGTAATATTTTCGATAAGGATTACGGCGTGGAAGAATTGCGCACACGGGTTGGCATGGTTTTCCAGAAGCCGAACCCGTTTCCGAAATCGATTTATGATAATATCGCTTACGGGCCGCGCATCCACGGCATCAAAAACAAGAAGATCTTGAACGAAATCGTTGAAAAGAGCCTTCGCGGCGCGGCGATTTGGGAAGAAGTAAAAGACCGTCTTGACGAAAATGCTTACAGCTTGTCAGGCGGCCAGCAGCAACGGATTTGCATCGCGCGTGCATTGGCGATCGAGCCGGACGTCATCTTAATGGATGAGCCGACTTCAGCGTTAGACCCGATTTCAACATTGAAAATTGAAGAACTGGTACAAGAATTGAAAAAAGATTATAGCATCATCATCGTGACGCATAATATGCAGCAAGCGGCGCGGATTTCAGATAAAACAGCGTTCTTTTTAAACGGAGAAGTAATCGAATACGACGAAACTGATACGATTTTCTCCAATCCGTCCGATAAACGGACGGAAGACTATATTTCAGGCCGTTTCGGCTAAGACAGGGAGGAATAGAAAATGTCAGTACGCGAAAAATTCGATTATGAGTTAAACTCTGCACAAGAACAATTGATTTTATTAAGCAATATGGCGGTGAGTGCATTGACGAAAGCGGTCAATGCACTTGTAGCGCACGATATTGACGCGGCGCTAGAAGTGATTGAAGACGACGCGGAGATCAACCAGCTGGAAGAAGAAATCAATGACCGCGTAATTTTGCTGATTGCAAAACAATCACCGGTTGCAACGGATTTGCGCCGTCTGATCGTTATCATCAAAGTGGCAACAGACATGGAGCGTGTCGGTGATTACGCAGTCAATATCGCGAAAGAAACGATTCGCATCGGCAAAGAGGAATTGCTTTCCCCAATCCATGAAATCCAGCAAATGCACGCCTTGGCTACAGCTATGCTGACGCAAGTCATCGAAGCTTTTGTCGAAGAAGACGTGATTAAGGCAAAAGAAATCGCTGAACTTGACGATCAAGTTGATGCCCTTTACGGCGAAGTCATCAATAAATTGATGTTGGCGGGTGCTCGAAATCCCGACAAGATCAACCAGATCACCCAGCTCGCTTTCGTTTGCCGCTATATGGAACGCTCAGCGGACCATGCAACAAATATCGCAGAGCAGCTGTTCTACCTTGTACGCGGACGCCATTACGATTTAAATAAATGAACCCTTTCCCCGGGCAGATGCGCCGGGGAATTTTATTTTTGCAAGAGCCGTTAAAAATCGAAGAATATCGGTAGACTTTCCGGCTGGATGTGCTATAATTATTAAGTCGTATAGATCATGCTTATTTACAACCGATCTTTGAAAGAATTAGGAGGGATACCGATGCGTGTTAACATCACTTTAGCTTGTACAGAATGTAGCGAACGTAACTACAGCACTGTTAAAAATAAGCGCAACAACCCTGAGCGTCTTGAAATGAAAAAATATTGCTCACGTGAAAAGAAAATGACTCTACACCGTGAAACGAAGTAATTGTTTGACTGCCAAAACCTTAAGGGGTTTTGGCTTTTTTCTTTATATAGGGCTGTGTTTAGGCGGTTGGATGAGCCCAGCCTTATATAAAGAAAGTCTAATACATAGGAAGGGAAGATGCGGCTATGGAAAAATCCGTTCAGCGGAATTTGGTAATAGCGAAACTGAAAGAAATTGATGCAGAAAAACATAGGGAGATGTCGACGGCAATCATTGAGGACTTGGCTGCGGATCCTGTTTTTAAATCGGCAAAAGTTATCGGCCTGACAATCTCGGCATATCCTGAAGTTGACACGAAGAAGCTTATCGAGCGGATTTGGCGAGAAGGCAAGCAAGCGGCCGTGCCGAAATGTATTCCGAAAAGCAGGGGCATGGATTTTTATATCATCGATGATTTCAGCCAGCTGGAAGTGGTTTACATGAATTTGCAGGAACCCAACACGTCTATTACGCGCTACGCCGCTCCTAATGAAATCGATTTGATGATCGTGCCAGGCGTCGTTTATTGCCATAGTGGCTATCGCATTGGTTTTGGAGGCGGCTACTACGACCGCTATCTTGCAGGATACAATGGACACACGAGGTCTCTTGCTTTCGGTGTGCAGCTGGTAGAAGCGATCGAAGCCGAATCTCATGATATTCCGGTGGAAGGCATTTATACGGAAAATGGTTATATCGAAACGGGGAAGGTGCCGCGGTGAAGACATTATATGATGTGATGCAATTATTGAAGCGTTACGGAACGGTTATTTATACCGGCGATTACCAGGCGGACCTTGAGCTGATGGAAGAAGAAATAAAGGAGCTTTACCGCCTGCAATTCATTTCGCCAAAAGATTATGCAAGTGCATTGCTGATTTTGAGGCAAAAAAGTTCAAGCCGAAAAAAATAAAATTTCAAAAAAAGTGAAACGTTCTTTGGTTTGAAACGTCTTATAACGGGGAGTCCTATTAATAGAAACAACTTCCCAGTATATCGCAGGTTTGTAGAGTGGACATAAAGGACGCAATAAGATATTGTAAAGTATGATTTTCAATTAAAGGAGGATATGCCGGATGTTTAAAAAGGAATGGCCTAAACATTCTATCCTGGCAATCGCCATCATAGCTACTTGGCTCAAAACTTATGTAACTTATAAAACGAGTTTTTCCATTACCATTGATAATGCATTGCAGGAATTTATATTATTTCTCAACCCACTTAGCCTCTTGTTGCTCGTTTACGGGATTTCGCTGTTCTTCAAGAGCGATAAGCTGAAAAACCGATACATTTTGACGGTCGCGATTATCACGTCGATCATTTTGTACGGAAACGTGGCTTTTTATCGGTTCTTCAGCGATTTTATCACGCTTCCAGTCCTGTTCCAGACGAATAACTTCGGTGACTTGGGTTCAAGTGCTTCAGAAAGTATCTTTTGGACAGACATCGCATTCTTTTCGGATGTCATCATCATTTTTGCTGCCATCAAATTGCTGAACATCAGACCTTCAGCGAGAGACCTTACAGCTGCCCAGCGTAAATCGTACATGATTTTATCAGCAGCCGTGCTGTTCTTTAACCTTGGTTTGGCAGAAATGGAACGCCCTCAATTATTGACGCGCAGCTTTGACCGCGAAATGCTGGTAAAAAATATCGGCATGTACAATTACCATTTATACGATATTTACATCCAATCCAAATCCCAAGCGCAGCGTGCACTCGCTGACGGCTCTGAACTTGTAGAAGTGAACAGCTATGTGCGTTCGAATCAACCAGATCCATCAGAAGAGATGTTTGCTGCTGCGGAAGGCAAGAACTTGATCGTTGTGACGCTTGAATCCCTTCAATCATTCGTTATCAATAACGAAATGAACGGCCAGACGGTCACACCTTTTCTCAACGAGTTGACAAAAGATGAAGATACGATCTATTTCCCGAATTTCTATCATCAGACCGGACTCGGAAAAACATCCGATTCGGAATTCCTTTTGGAGAACTCGCTGTATCCTTTAAGCGGAGGAGCGGTATTCTTCACGCATAGCGGCAACACGTATAATTCCATGGCCGAAAGCCTTGGTGAAAACGGCTATCACACTGCTGTGCAGCATGCCAATACGAAGAGTTTCTGGAACCGCGATATGATGTACCAATCGCTGAATATCGAAGAATTCCAAGACATTGAAAGCTATACAGTCGGTGAAGGTGAAGCAGTGAACTGGGGCATGAAGGATATCCCGTTCATGGAGCAATCTGTTGCCCTCATGGCGGAAATGCCGGAACCTTTCTACAGCCGAATGCTGACCCTTACCAACCACCATCCGTTTTATTTGGATGAAGAAGACAAGATGATCGACGAATACGATTCGAATTCGGGCACATTGAACCGTTATTTCCAAACTGCCCGCTATCTTGATGAATCGGTCAAAGTATTGTTCGATGAATTGAAAGCGAAAGGCCTTTATGAAAACTCCGTAATTGTCATGGTAGGCGATCATTATGGAATTTCCGAAAACCATAATGAAGCTATGGGGCAGTACTTAGGCAAAGAAATCACGCCTTACGAATCTGCGCAATTGCAAAAAGTGCCACTTTTCGTGCATATTCCAGGATCAGATAAAGGTTATGTCGAAGAAGAAGTTGGCGGCCAGATTGATCTGCGCCCGACAATCATGCACTTGCTTGGCATGGAAACTGAAAAAGACATGCAGTTCGGCGGCGATCTGTTTTCTAAAGAGCATGAAGAATTCGTAGTGTTCCGTGATGGACGATTTATCACTGATGAAAATGTCTACGCAGGAAATGTATGTTACGACAGTGAAACCGGGGAAGAAACGGATATGGCGCAATGCCAGCCTTTCATTGAGCCGGCTCTGCAGGAACTGGATTATTCCGAGTCGATTATCAATGGCGATTTGCTCAGATTTTACGATGAGAAGAACGGCCAATTGATTTTGACAGAGGAAGAAGAAGCCAAGCTGGAACAAGAGCAGCTCCAAAAAGAAAGGGAAACAAAAGAATAAAGCAAGCTACAACAAAAACCGCCCCAGTGCAATATAGACTGGGGCGGTTTTTTTATGTGTTCTTTTCTGCTCGTTTCAGGCAAAAAGAAAAAGCCGATGCATACGCATCAGCTTTCAGGAATTAGTGCAGGCTTGGCGGATATCCTTGTGTTATGAGAGTCGCTACTGTAAAAGCACCGAAAATCACAAACGTACCAAAGTTAAAAAGGAATCCTAAAATTTCTTTGTTTTTTAAGGTTTGTACAGAGCCGATTGCCGCTAATACAGCAATAAGACCAAAAATAACCATAAGCAAGTTCATCTATGACACTCCCTTCAACATTAACAGCCAGTGCCGTCTTGTTCTCTTTTATTGTAAAGAAATTCCGGATGTTTGTCGAGAGATAATATTGTCAGACCGATGAACTCTGAAATGCTATAATTTAACCGAGGTGAAGAAAATGCTGAAAATAAACCAAATGGAATTAGGGCCAGTCCAGACCAATTGCTACATCATTTCGAATGACGCCAAAGAATGCCTGATTTTCGATCCGGGCGAAGAAGCGGATAAGATTATCGGGTTCCTCCAGAAAAAACAATTGGCGCCAGTGGCGATTTTATTGACGCATGCGCATTTCGATCATATAGGGGCTGTGGACTCGCTGAGGGAAAAATACAAAATCCCCGCTTATCTGCACAAGCTGGAGAAAGAATGGCTGGGCAAGCCCAATTTGAACGGCTCTGGCAAATATTCGATGGTACCTGATTACCGCTTGAAAGATGCGGATATTCTGCTCGATGGAGAAAAGCAGCTGGAAATCAGCGGATTTAAGATGGATGTTTTCCATACACCCGGCCATTCGCCAGGAAGCGTGTCTTATTCGTTCGGACAAGAAGGCTTCGCCATTGTCGGGGATACATTGTTCCGCGGCAGCATCGGGCGGACGGATCTGGTAGACGGTTCAGAGAAGAAGCTCCTGAAGTCGATCCATGACTCGCTATTGACGCTGCCGGAGCATATGATCCTTTATCCAGGGCATGGACCGGAAACCACACCAGCGCAAGAGAAACAATCAAACCCATTCTTGCGCGGTTAAAAAATGCAAAATAAAAAAGCGGCCAAATTTGGCCGCTTTTTGCTTTTGATTTCGTTAATTAATGTCCAGCTCCGGGAATATGGATGAACGTTGTGTAATACGTGAATCCTACGAAGAATACAGTTAAGTAAGCTGCGAAAATGTACATGTACATGCGTTCAGAAATATTTAAGAATCCAAGAAGTACAAAAAATCCAGTGTTAGCGACCATTAATAATGATACTTCCACCATATCGCCTACATAAAACAGAACTGCAAAAATGCCAGTCCACCATCCCATTAATTTGAACATCTTATCCATGGGTAATCCCTCCTTTGCCACAACACAATAATCTCTTATTTATTATATAGGAAACGGAGTGAATGTGTAAACAGCGAGATGACTATTCTTTGTGACAAACAAGTGTATGAATTTTCCAAGGTGTTTCAGAAAGGTTAAAAAATTTGTGGAAAATGAGATTTGGCAGGGATACGGCGATCAAAAATTTATTTTGAAACAATCTATTCCTTTCTGAAAAAACGCTGGTTATACTATGTGGGAACAGGGCGGCGGCCCTTGTTCAAAACTCAGGACAGGAGGCGGCTATGCAGGAAATAGTTGAACGCAGATGCATCCAGCTGCTCACCCAAGCGGCAGAGAGCGGCACCACAGACATCCACATAAAACCCGGCCCAACCGGCTATGACGTCTCATTCCGCACGTTCCACTCGTTGCGGCAAGTGATGAAAATCCCCCTTGACCTCGGTGATCGCATGATTGCCTATTTCAAATACCTTTCCCTTTTAGATATGAGCGAAAAACGAAAACCTCAAACAGGATCCTTTCATCTCCCGATTCAAGAACTTCCATATTATTTTAGAATATCAACGCTGCCTTCTGTTCTAACGAAAGAAAGCATCGTCATCCGTGTGATGGCGGAAGAAGTGGCACGCAGCATCCATGAATTGGCTGCTTTTCGCGATTCAGCACGCTTGCTGGAAAAATTGTCGGAAGCGAACCAAGGGCTGATATTGCTCACAGGCCCGACCGGCTGCGGTAAATCCACGACTTTGTATTCGCTATTGAAGCATTGCGCCGAAAAACTCAACCGCAATATCATTACGCTGGAAGATCCCGTCGAGCGCAAAAACCAGTCGATTCTGCAGATCCAAGTAAATGAAAAAGCGGGGCTCAGCTACGCGGCCGGCCTGAAAGCCATTTTGCGCCATGATCCCGATATCATCATGATCGGTGAAATCCGCGACGCGGACACGGCCCAGATCGCCGTGCGAGCTGCATTAACCGGCCACTTGGTCTTTTCGACGATCCATGCGCGCCATTCAGTCGGCTGCCTGCACCGGCTGCACGATTTGGGTGTGTCGTTTGAAGACATGGCACAAACGCTTATTGCCATTTCCGCACAGCGCATTGTGCCCGTCTACGCGGATTTCGAACAGTCCAGCGCAGCTTACCGTGCGCTCTACGAAATTCTCCATGGAGAGCGGCTCGATGAAGCGCTGCTGTCTGCAAAAAATCAACAGTTGTATGTGTTGCCCGAACATCTGTCATTCGGTGGACAGATCCGCGAGGGGGTGAAAATCGGTGCCCTTGAAGCTTCTGCAGAGAAATAAGCGAATCGTCTTCCGTGACCGCGAAAATTTTCTGTCGCGTTTAGCCGTCCTCTTAAGGGAGGGCTATCTGCTGCCGACGGCGTTGACACTTTTGCTGCCGATGCACACGCCAAAACTGGATGAAGCATTGGACGGAGTCACATCAATCCTCAAAGGCGGAGGCAACGCGGCGGAAATCTTGAAATTTCTCGGCTTTAAAGACAATGTGTTGTTCCCGGTCGAAATAGCCGAACACCACGGGAGGCTTCCGGAATCGATTGACAGCATTTCGAAAAGCTTCTCACGCACCGAACAAGTTCAGAAAAAGCTGCGCAATATTTTGGTTTATCCCGTCTCGCTGCTGTTCTTCACTTCCGGCTTGTTCCTATTTTTCCGCACAAGCTATGTGCCGAACCTTGAAAAGCTGATGGCGTCGCTGAACGCAGACGGTGAAGGATCCGGAGTGCCGGCCTATCTGCTGAATCTGCCTG
Source organism: Planococcus sp. TJ-302 (assembly GCF_058268455.1). Taxonomy (NCBI): domain Bacteria; kingdom Bacillati; phylum Bacillota; class Bacilli; order Caryophanales; family Caryophanaceae; genus Planococcus; species Planococcus sp. TJ-302. Next base: position 333,241 of record NZ_JBZDOI010000001.1, read on the forward strand.
ATCTGTTTATCGGCTGTTTTGCTGTCGCTGGTATAAGCGCGGCCGTTTTTGCGGCAATGCTGAAAAAAAGGGGGCCGGCGCAAAAGATTGAGTGGCTGACCCGGCTTCCGGTGTTGCGCAAAATCATGGTTTTTTATTGGTCGCATCTGCTGTCGCGGGAACTGGGAACGCTGCTCCATAGCGGCATCTCTCTGCAGGAATCGCTGCAGCTGCTGCAAAAACAGAATCACCATTCGATTATCCAATTCATGGCGGAAGTCTGCCACAGCGAAGTGGTGACAGGGGTCCCGCTGTCCGATGCATTGCGGCGGCATCCGTTTTTCGCGCCAGACATGGCGGCGTTTGTCCAGCACGGAGAGATGGCAGGGTTTTTAGGCAAGGAATTGATCCTTTACAGCGAAGTGATGATGGAAAGGATTGAAGCTCAAACGCAGCACCTTTTGAAAATTATTCAGCCTGCATTTTTCATCATGATTGCGGCGTGCATTATCGGTGCTTATTTAGCGATTTTGCTGCCCATGTACAATTTGGTCCACACTATCTAAGGGGGAAATTACATGCGTTTTATTAAAAATCAAAAAGGATTTACACTTATTGAAATGCTCATCGTTATGCTGATCATCACAGTGTTGATCGCCATCGCCATTCCAAACGTCACCAAGCAATCGGCATCGGTCGATGAAAAAGGCTGCAAGGCTTTTGTCCACATGGTTCAAGGGCAAGTGGAATCGTATCGTATGGATGAGAAGGCGGTGCCGACTCTGGCAAGCCTTGTGTCTAACGGCTATTTGAAAGAAGGCGAGACAAGCTGCCCGAACGGCGATACAATCGTCATCTCGGTTGACGGTGTCGTGTCATCGGCAGGCTCTTAAAGCAAGGCGGGTTTACGCTGCTTGAAATGCTGCTCGTGCTCAGTTTGCTGATGACTGTGTCGCTAATGGCCGTGCCATCTTATCAAGCAATGGCGGCGGAAAGAGCAGAATCGCGCTTTTTCGACAGCCTGATGCGCGACATCTATTATGCCCAGAGTGAATCGTATCGAACGAAAGCGCCAGTCATGGTCGTGTTTCGGGAAGCAGAGGGGCGATACGAAGTCGTCCAGTCTTTCAAAGCGATTTTGCCCTCGCGCAACCTTCCGGCAACTGTAAAACTGAAAGCCTCCAGCAATCTGAAGGCGGTGTCTTTTTCTGCTAACGGGTCTGTTTCGGCTGCAGGCACCTTATTATTCGATACAAGCGAAGGCGAGAAATCGCTGATCGTCCATATCGGCAAAGGGAGGCTGGTGTTTTCTGGATGAAAACGGCTTTTCATGGGCGGAGACAATGCTGAGCCTGGCAATGCTTTTCATGATGTTCGGAACGCTGCTGCCGGTGATGCAGCAACTCCAGCAATCGCTCCATGCGAAAAAAGAGCGGCTCGTCGCATATGAAACTTTGCATGAAGCCGCAATCGAGATAGCGGGCTTCGGCATAGCAAGGGGCGAACGCAAAGCCGCTGGCACACTTTATCGATGGGAAATGGCAGAACAGCTTTGTGTTTATTACGATGATTTCCGGAATGAACAGAAAAAGGAATGCCTCGAATGAAGCGAGTGGCGGATGAAAAAGGCTTCACGTTTCTCACCTCGCTTTTTGAGATGATGCTGTTGATGATGTTTCTGCCGCTCATCGTGCTGTTTTATATTTTTATGCGAAGCTTTTTCGAAGAAGCGGATCCCCAGGCGGCGGAATGGTTTTTGTTTGCAGGGGAATTGCAAAGCTATTTGTCAGGCGCAGAGTCGCTTGTGATCATCAATAATGGCGCAGGCGTGCGGCTCGTCCAAGGAGGCAATGAATACGACATTGAAAGTTATGACAAGTTCATCCGCAAGCAGAAGTTTCGGCAAGGGCATGAAGTCATGCTGACGGGCGTGAAAAGGGCCAGTTTTTCTTTGGACGGCCATAGCTTGCTGCTGCAGGCGGAATTCACCGATGGCGTAATTTTGGAGGAAGAATATGTTTTTACGCAGCCTTAGATGCGGCAAAGGTTCGATTTATCCAGTATCCGCAGTCTTTTTTCTTTCCGCCCTTATCCTCATGTCGCATGCAGTAGCTGTCTACATTATTCAATATAAGACGTACGACAGTTTGGAAAATTTGCACAGACATGCTACGATACAACTACTAGAAGAAATCGCGCAACATAAAATACCTGAGTAGCAGGATGCAATGGGTGGTAAGATGAAAAGAATATATTTGGTCGGATTTATGGGCTGCGGCAAAAGTGCCGTCGGCAGAAGGCTCAGTTTTTTATTGAAAGTCCCTTTCTACGATATGGACAAGGAAATCGTCCGGCAGACAGGAATGGCGATTCCAGAAATCTTTGCACAGTTTGGCGAAGAACATTTCAGGGATCTCGAAACAGAGTTTTTGAAGAATTTCAGTCACGACAATTGCATCGTTTCGACGGGCGGTGGTGTTTCGATGCGTGAAGAAAATCGCAAAATCATGCGAGCGACAGGGCTGGTGCTCTTCCTCGACGCCCCATTCCGGGAAATTTGGAGGCGGATCCACAAAGATCCGAACCGGCCGATTGTCCGAAACTCAACACGGGAAGAGATTGAAGCGATGTTTAAAAAACGGTACCGTTTCTATAAAGAAGCGGCGCATATCACAATCCGCACGGAGTTTCGGACGCTGCGGCAGATTACCCAATACGCCGCGTTTCAAGTGAACCGTCTAAAAGGCGAATGATTTTATTGTATAAACAATAATCATTCGTGTTTGGTTAGTTCTGTTAAAAAAGATTGCGCTTCCGCTCATACAATGTTAGGATATAGACAAAGTTATACTATTCTGTATAACGGTTTGGACCAAACATTTGATTTGGGCGGATGATTGCACGGGGAGAGAACGCGAAAGCGTCGCCGAAGGAGCAAATGACAATATGTCACGAATCTCTCAGGCAAAAAGACTCGTGCAGGACGCATCTCTGGAGAACGCTGCTCAGCAGCTACCAAAGAGGAAAGCCGTAAAGGTAAACTTTCAGGTTCCAGGACAGAGATTTCCCTATTCTAGGGGGAATCTCTGTCCTTTTTTTGTGGAATTTGACATCCAAGGAGGAAGACGAATGGGAGAATTGCAGCGCACCCCTCTTTTTGAGGCGTATTCAAAGTATGGCGGAAAGACGATCGATTTTGGCGGTTGGGAACTTCCGGTCCAATTTTCGAGCATCAAAGAAGAACATGAAGCAGTAAGAACGAAAGCTGGATTATTTGATGTATCCCATATGGGCGAAATTTTTGTGTCAGGCGAAGGCAGCCTCGAGTTTCTTCAGAACCTGGTGACGAACGACGTTTCCAAGATTAAGGACGGCCAAGCTCAATACACGGCAATGTGCTACGAAGACGGCGGTACAGTGGATGATTTGCTGGTCTACAAAATGGCCGACAACGATTACCTGTTGGTGGTTAACGCTTCGAACATCGAAAAGGATTTTGAATGGATGCAAAAAAACGCTGGAGATGGCGTCGTTCTCAAAAACGAATCTGAAAATTATGGTTTATTGGCTTTTCAAGGCCCTATGGCGGCCCAAATTCTTCAGCGGCTGACAGAAGAAGATTTATCTGCCATCCGCCCGTTCCGATTCAAAGCGGACGTTGAAGTCGGAGGCTATCCGGTCTTGTTATCCCGCACAGGCTATACCGGTGAAGATGGTTTTGAAATTTACGCAAGCCCGGAAGCTGTCGTGGCGTTATGGGATAAGATTTTGGAAGAAGGCAAAGAAGACGGCGCGTTGCCAACGGGCTTAGGTGCACGTGATACATTGCGCTTTGAAGCATGCCTGGCGCTTTATGGCCAGGAATTGACAAAAGACATCTCACCGCTGGAAGCAGGCATTAATTTTGTTGTCAAATTGGACAAAGAGCAGGATTTCAATGGCAAAGCAGCGTTAGCGGCTCAAAAAGCTGATGGCATCCCGCGCAAACTTGTCGGCATTGAAATGATCGACAAAGGAATTCCGCGCCACGGCTATAAAGTGTTCGCTAATGGGGAACTGATCGGTGAAGTGACAACAGGGACACAATCTCCTACCTTGAAAAAGAACATCGGCCTAGCGCTTGTCGCCCGCGAATTTGCTGAACTTGGCACAGAACTTGAAGTGGAAATCCGCAATAAACGATTGAAAGCGAAAATAGTCGAAACGCCATTTTACAAACGATCAAAATAATCTCATTTGAAAAGGGGACTGCACTCTATGAAACATCGCTACTTACCAATGACGTCTCAAGATGAAAAAGAAATGCTGGATGTTATTGGCATCCAGTCGATTGATGAGCTATTTGCAGATATTCCGGAGAAAGTTCGCTTTAAAGGCGAATACAAGATCAAAGCGGCAAAATCGGAATCTTCTTTGACGAAAGAACTGGCGCAATTGGCAGCGAAAAATGCTGATACAAACCGCTATGCTTCATTCCTTGGAGCGGGTGTCTACGATCATTACAAACCGATCATCGTCGACCACGTCATTTCACGTTCTGAATTTTATACGGCTTATACACCCTATCAGCCAGAAATTTCACAAGGTGAGCTGCAGGCGATTTTTGAATTCCAAACGATGATTAGCGAATTGACGGGCATGGACCTTGCGAACTCTTCTATGTATGACGGAGGCACAGCTCTAGCGGAAGCAGGAATGCTTGCTGCAGGCCACACGCGCCGCAAAAAAATCCTGGTGTCGCGCGCTGTCCATCCTGAAACACGTGATGTCGTTCGCACTTATGCGTTAGGGCAATCAATTGCTGTTGAAGAAATTCCATTGAAAGACGGACATACCGATCTTGATGCTTTGAAAGAAATGATCGACGGCGATACGGCTGCAGTCATGGTGCAATACCCGAATTTCTTCGGCCAAGTTGAAGACTTGAAAGGGCTGGAGCCGATTATCCATGAAGCGGGCGCATTGTTCGCGGTTTCGGCTAACCCATTGGCGCTTGGCGCATTGACGCCTCCCGGCAAACTTGGAGCTGACATCACTGTCGGCGACGCACAGCCTTTCGGCATCTCAGAAGCGTTCGGCGGTCCGCATTGCGGCTATTTCGCTGTTACCAAACAATTGATGCGTAAAGTTCCGGGGCGTTTAGTGGGTGAAACGGTTGATGAAGACGGACGCCGCGGATTCGTTTTGACGCTGCAAGCGCGCGAGCAGCACATCCGCCGCGATAAAGCGACTTCGAATATCTGTTCAAACCAAGCACTGAATGCATTGGCTGCTGCTGTGGCTATGACAGCTCTTGGCAAGGCAGGCGCGAAAGAAATTGCTGTACAGAACATTACTAAAACACATTATATGAAGCAGCAATTAAAAGAAGCCGGCTTTGACGTGATTTTTGACGGAGCCCATTTCAACGAGTTGACTGTGAAAACCCAAACACCTTCGAAAGAATTGAATGCACGCTTGCTCCAAAAAGGCATAATAGGCGGCTACGACCTCGGGCGCAGTTATCCGGAGCTTGAAGGCCATACGCTTGTCGCGGTAACCGAGCAGCGGACAAAAGAAGAGATTGATGCATTCGTGCAGGAACTTGCTGCAGCAGTGCAGGAAATGGGGGCTACTCATGCATAAAGATAACCAACTACTCATCTTTGAAATGACGAAAGAAGGCCGCGTAGGCTATAGCCTGCCAGAATTGGACGTGCCGGAAGTCGACTTGAACGATATCCTGCCTGCGGGTTTGATCCGCGAAGAAGCGGCTGACTTGCCGGAAGTATCTGAACTTGATATCATGCGCCATTATACGGCGTTGTCAAAACGCAACCATGGCGTTGATTCAGGCTTCTATCCACTTGGTTCTTGCACGATGAAATACAATCCGAAAATCAATGAATCCGTAGCGCGCTATCCTGGATTCGCGAATATTCATCCTTTGCAGGACGAGTCTACCGTCCAAGGAGCTATGGAATTGATGTTCGACCTTCAAGAGCATTTGAAGGAAATCACGGGCATGGACGAAGTGACGCTTCAGCCAGCAGCGGGTGCACACGGTGAATGGACAGGATTGATGATGATTCGCGCTTACCACGAATCACGCGGCGATATGAACCGTACGAAAGTCATCGTCCCCGATTCAGCACACGGCACAAATCCTGCTTCGGCTACAGTTGCCGGTTTTGAAACGGTAACGGTCAAGTCGAATGAACACGGGCTTGTCGATCTGGAGGATTTGAAACGTGTAGTCGGGAACGACACAGCAGCCTTAATGCTGACCAACCCGAACACATTGGGCCTTTTCGAAGAACAGATTCTTGAAATGGCTGCCATCATCCACGAAGTCGGCGGGAAACTTTACTATGACGGCGCGAACTTGAATGCCGTTATGTCAAAAGCGCGCCCTGGCGACATGGGCTTTGATGTTGTCCATTTGAATTTGCATAAAACATTCACAGGACCACATGGCGGCGGTGGACCAGGATCTGGGCCAGTCGGCGTCCATAAAGATTTGATTCCATATTTGCCAAGCCCAGTGCTGGTTAAAACAAATGATGCTTATACGTTCGACTATAACCGCCCGGAAACCATCGGACGCGTAAAACCGTTCTACGGCAACTTCGGCATCAACGTTCGTGCTTACACGTACATCCGCTCAATGGGGCCGGATGGCTTGAAAGCCGTGACCGAATATGCGGTATTGAACGCAAACTATATGATGCGCAAGCTGCAGCCATTCTTCGATTTGCCATACGACCGCCATTGCAAGCATGAATTTGTCTTGAGCGGCCGCCGCCAGAAAAAATTGGGCGTGCGCACTTTGGATATGGCAAAACGCTTGCTGGACTTCGGCTACCACCCGCCGACGATCTATTTCCCATTGAACGTCGAGGAAGGCATGATGATCGAGCCGACTGAGACCGAGTCAAAAGAGACTTTGGATGCGTTTATTGATGCGATGATCCAGATTGCCAAGGAAGTCGAAGACAATCCGGAAATCGTGCAGAACGCACCGCACACGACGGTGATCAAGCGCCTAGATGAAACACAGGCTGCCCGTAAACCGGTTCTCCGCTACACGAAAGCTGAATAAAACAATATAGGAAAAGCCCGCCTGCGAAATTTCGCAGGCGGGCTTTTTTTAGCAATATCGGGTGCTTGTTTAGTAGAAACCGATTGGCGAATCAGCATCATCCCAATCGTTTTTTGCAGATCGTCTGCTTTGCTTCTGAAGTTCTTGGATGCGTTCTCCATATTTCGTTTCCCCTTCATAATGCCAGTTCAAGGCAGCAGACATATACAGTTCGTTTAGTTGGGAAATCGATAAGCCTTTTGAAAGCTTGGCCATATCCTCTAGTTGTTCTGGAGTGAAAATCGACTTGACGTCAAGCTTCTTCAAATATTGCTTGCGCAGCTTTTTGTCAGGCGAAGGGATCTCATAAGCTCGATCAAAGCGTCCAGCACGGTTTATAAGAGCTGGATCGATTCGTTCCGGGTAATTTGTCGTCCCGATGATAAAGAGTCCCTCGCGCGATTGTGTGCCGTCGAGTGTATTGAGAAACACGGATCGTGTAAACTCGGGCATCGAGTCGATATCCTCGATGACCAGAATGGCGGGAGCGAGACGCGACACTGTACTGAAAACTTCCTGAACGGTATAGCTGGAAGTAAACTCGGTGATCTGCCAGTAAACGACAGGCGCTTCAGTAGAACCGGTGATTGACTTCACCAGTGTCGTTTTGCCGTTGCCGGGCGCGCCATAAAGCAAAATGCCCCGTTTGTAAGGAACTCCGTATTCTTTGAAGAATACGCCGTCTTCCCGGAAGAATTCATCGATCGAGCGGAAAATGTCCTTCTTGACCCCAGCTTCGAGTATGACGTCATCACGGTTGACAATGGCCATCTCTCCATAATTTCGGCGTTTGACACCATCATCGGTATCAACAAGAAAAGTGATGCTGTTCATCAATTCGAGCCGCAGCAAATCATTCATGGCTTCTAGGAAAGCGAGTGTGGCTTGTTCTGATTTTGCGAAACACTGGAATTCTGGCCAGGCATTTTCAGCAGCAGTGAAAATGGGGTATTGCGATAGCGCTACATCAAATTCGGGAAAATAGACCAGACGGTTTTCGAAACTCAGCCGGACTCTAAGGCTGCCGCTTTGATCATCTTCTTCAGTGCTGGCAATTTTGCCGAGCGGACGGGCTTGATACAAGAAACCCAGCGTCTCGAATTGCAAGCTGCCCTTTTCCATAAGATCAATCAGGTGGGTATGGAGCTGTGTAATTGTATCCTCGATGTCGATGTGGAACCAAGGCCCTTCAGAATGTCCATCGAGCGCTGCCAATGCTTTTTCGGAAATCGCCGCAATTTCTGCATAATGCGGCAAAGTTTCACGCAGGCTTTCCCCGTGGGGAAATAAAATTTTAGGTAACATGTTTTTCCTCCAATTCATATAATGGGCCCAGCGATTGAAAAAAGCCTTTCCACACGCGGGAAAGGCTCTAAACTATTGTTTGATTTTGACCTTGCCGCTCCATTGCTTGAAGCCGCCTTGTAGTTGGTATAATTGGTCGTAGCCTTTTTTCTTCAGGAACAAACCGACGCGGCCGCTGCGTACACCGTTCTGGTCATAAATGTAAACGGGTTTGTCAGCGCGGATTTCTTTGTAGCGCTGGTTCAATTGTGTTTGCGGGATATTGCGCGCACCAAGGATATGGCCGTTTGCAAAATCTTTCGCTTCACGTACATCGATCAGCTGCGCTTTGCGGTAGCCTTCGATAAATTGTTCTTGTGTCAATGTGGTTACGGCTTTCTTGATGCGGAAATATGAAATTGCAGCAAAGATGAGCACTGCAACTACGACGCCTAAAGTGATGTAAAGAAAATCCAATGTTCTTGCCCCTTTCTATTCTCTCTTTATTATAAAAGATGAAGTGACTCTTATTCAATGGCAATGTTACACTAATTAAAGAATTTAGGGGGCGATCTTGTGAATTTTCAAGAATGGTTATTCATCGATACCGGCAAAGCGCCGGCTTCTTTTAATATGGCGCTCGATGAAGCGCTGCTGAATTGGCATAGTGAAGGACTGATTCCACCGGTTATCCGATTTTACGGTTGGGAGCCGGCTGCGCTGTCAATCGGCTATTTCCAGAAAGTCGAGCAGGAAATCGACATGGAGGCCGTGAAAAGACTCGGCCTTGGCTTTGTGCGCCGTCCGACCGGCGGCAGAGGCGTGCTGCACGAGCATGAGCTGACGTACAGCATTATTGTGAGCGAAGCCTATCCGGATATGCCGGAGACGGTGACAGCGGCCTATAGGGTGCTCAGCGAGGGATTATTGGAAGGCTTCAGAAATTTGGGGCTCGACGCCTATTTTTCGATTCCCGAAAGCGAAAATGAAATAGCGGATTTGAAAAAACCGAAAAGTGCGGTATGTTTTGACGCACCAAGCTGGTATGAAATGGTCGTTGCCGGCAAAAAGGTGGCGGGCAGTGCACAGACGCGCCAAAAAGGCGTAATCCTGCAGCATGGTGCGATCTTGATCGATTTGGATGCGGAAAAATTATTATCGGTGTTCAAGTTCAAAGATGAAGCTTCAAAAGAGCGGATGCGCAAAAAAATTCCGGTAAAAGCAGTATCGATCAATTCGCTGCTTGAGGACGGCGTCACCGCGGAGCAATGTGTTCCAGTGTTCAAAGCCGGATTCGAGAAGGCTTTAGCGATCCGATTGGCGCCTTACCATTTGTCGGAAAGCCAGCTCGCCGAAGTGAAAAAAATCGAAGAAAAACGCTACGCAAATGACGATTGGAATTTTCGCACCTAAGGAGACTAAAGACTCATTTTGGAGCGTCGGTTTTGGCAGAAACCGTTGCACATTCAGCTTTGAGACGTCTCATGGAAAAACCAGCAAAATTTTGTTATTGCAGTGACGTTTCAATATATAGTAGGATGGGAAATGTAATAATACTATATATAGTGTTTACTCCATATAATATGAAGGAGGAAATGTCAAATGGTTTCTGCCACTCAAAAAAAATATTCATTAAATCCGGTGTCGTTGAATAGCGATATCCAGTCGTTCCCTCAAGTCCATGCAATCACTCCGGACATGAAAACGACACATAAAGGGGTATCTCGCCTCGTGATGATCGACCGCTATTCTTTTAAGGATACGGAGAAAAAGACGCTCAAAGCAGGCGACTTTGTCGTATTGACCGTCAAGCAAGATCCGAAATTCCCAGCCCGCGGACTCGGTTTCATCGTTTCCGTCGACAAAGCGGCTAACACGGCGCAAATTTGGATCGAGGAAGATTACCGCAGCGCAATCGACAAACCGGAAGAAATGGAAGCCGGCATCGTCAACCGCAGCCTTGATGTCATCGAAAAACCTCTGGAAGTGTATTACGAACAAATCGCGAAACGCAACGCAACGGGCCTGGCGTCTGTTGAAACGACTCCCGAAAAGCGTGAGCATTGGTTCAATAAATTCTACGAGCAGCTTGTCGGGCTGAAATTCATTCCTGCAGGGCGCGTTCTATACGGAGCGGGTGCCGGAACAGATGTTACGTATTTCAATTGCTACGTGATGCCTTTCGTCGCTGATTCGCGCGAAGGAATTTCCGACCACCGCAAGCAAGTGATGGAAATCATGAGCCGCGGAGGAGGCGTCGGCACGAACGGCTCGACGCTTCGTCCGCGCAATACATTGGCGAGAGGCGTCAACGGCAAATCTTCCGGCTCTGTTTCATGGCTGGACGATATCGCGAAATTGACTCATCTTGTCGAGCAAGGCGGATCGCGCCGCGGTGCGCAGATGATCATGCTTGCTGACTGGCATCCGGATATCGCGGAGTTCATCATTTCAAAAATGCAGAACCCGCGGATTCTCCGCTACTTGATCGAAAACACAGAAGACGAAACGATTAAAAAACTTGCCCATGAAAAATTGAAGTTCAAAGCGCTGACAGAACAAGAAGACGCGATGTATCAAGGAATCCTGAATTACCGCGCGATTCCTGGAATGGGCGGCTTCAATGAAAAAATCATGCGCGATGCTGAAACAAAGCTGCGCGATGGCGGTACTTATACGGTCCATAACGAAGAATTCCTGACAGGTGCGAATATTTCAGTAACCTTGACGGACGATTTCATGAAAGCGGTCGAAAGGGACGCAGATTTCGATTTGCGATTCCCGGCAGTTGAATCGTACTCGAAAGAAGAAATGGCCGTCTATAACGAAAAATGGCAAGAAGTCGGAGACGTACGCGAATGGGAGCGTTTGGGCCATAAAGTGCGTGTCTACCGCACAATGAAAGCGCGCGAGCTATGGAACCTCATCAACGTTTGTGCGACGTATTCCGCAGAGCCAGGCATTTTCTTCATCGACAACGCCAATGCGAAAACGAACGCAACAGCTTACGGCCAAAAAGTCGTAGCAACAAACCCGTGCGGCGAACAGCCGTTAGCACCATATTCAGTGTGCAACTTGGCAGCTGTCAACTTGGCGCAATTCGCAGATGCGAAAACGAAAAGAGTCGATTTTAAAGCGTTGAAAGAAACGGTCAAAGTCGGTGTCCGCATGCAGGACAACGTTATTGACGCTACACCTTACTTCCTTGAAGAAAACCGGGTGCAGGCGCTTGGCGAACGGCGTGTCGGCCTTGGAGTTATGGGGCTTGCGGATCTGTTGATTTATTGCGACAAAGAATACGGCTCGCCTGAAGGCAACGAGTTGGTCGATGAAATCTTCAAGACCATTGCAGCAGCGGCATACGAAGAATCGGTTGAATTGGCGTCAGAACGCGGAAGCTTCCCATTCTTGATCGGCAAAACCGATGAAGAAACAGCAGCGCTGCGCAAAGCGTTTACAGAAACAGGCTTTATGCAAGACATGCCGGAAGAAATCCGTGCAGGCATCCTTGAAAATGGCATCCGCAACTCGCATTTGCTGACAGTGGCACCTACGGGTTCAACGGGCACGATGGTCGGCGTATCGACCGGCCTGGAGCCATATTATTCATTCACCTATTACCGCAGCGGCCGCCTTGGTAAATTTATCGAGGTAAAAGCTGATATCGTACGTGAATACTTGAAAAACAATCCGGAAGCGGACGAAGAAAATCTTCCGAAAGCGTTTGTCACCTCCATGGACTTGGCTCCGGAAGCGCATGCGGATGTGCAATGCATCATCCAGCGCTGGATTGATTCGTCCATCTCCAAAACGGTCAATGCACCGCGCGGCTACACAGTGGAGCAAGTTGAAGGCGTCTACGAGCGTCTTTACAAAGGCGGCGCGAAAGGCGGGACCGTCTATGTCGATGGCAGCCGTGACTCGCAAGTATTGACTCTGAAAGCGGAGGACAACACATTCGAAGAACCGCATCAAGAAGAAGTGAAAGGCAAGCGTCCAATCGTTCTTATTGATACCATCCAAGATCTGCGTTCAACGAACGTCTCGATCGGCTCTGAAGTGGGCGATACTTGCCCAGTCTGCCGCCAAGGGACTGTTGAAGAAATGGGCGGCTGCAATACCTGCACCAATTGCAATGCCCAATTGAAATGCGGACTTTAATCGAATATCCATTCCAAAAGCGCGACGGCTCCAGCCGCCGCGTTTTTTTGCGTCCGAAAATTGATGCATACGCCTTTAGAAAAAATAAATGTATATTATTACATAAGGTTTTTTTGATAAAAAATCAAGAACGTAACAAGAGCTTCGCAAAACGGACTTCTTTTAAAAGCTGAAGCCCTAAATCGGCATTAATTTAGAATTAACATGACGAAGCGGACAGTCTACATGAACTAAAGAGCGGTTGACATGAACTATTTTGAATTCAACCGGTACTAGCAAAAGAAGAGTTCTGCCTTCCAGTGAAGCGAAAGACCAAATAGATGAAAGATTTGCTCTCTTAGGCTGCTGTGATAAAATAATGAAGAATGTGACAGGATAGGAGTGGGGTCAATGAAAGTGTTGTGTTTGAATGGACCGAACCTGAACCGCCTCGGCAAGCGCGAAAAGGAAGCCTACGGCACGTTTACGCTGGAGGAGTTGGAAACAGAGCTGATGGATTTTTCAGCGGTCAATGGGATTGAACTTTCTTGCTTGCAGTCAAACCATGAAGGCGAACTGATCGACTGGATCCACAAGGCAGCGGACGATGGCACGGATGCCATTGTGCTGAATGCGGGGGCATATACCCATACAAGTGTAGCGATACGCGACGCAATTGCGTCCATCCAGATTCCTGTTATTGAAGTACATATCTCAAACGTTTACAAGCGGGAGGAATTCCGCCGCCATTCCCATATCGCGCCGGTTGCCGCCGGACAAATTACGGGATTCGGCAAAGATGTCTACAAACTTGCGCTGCATGCGCTGCTTTTAACCCAATCGAGAGGATGAATCCAGTGAAACTTCAAAAATTGCGAAACGAAATGGAACAGCAGAATATCGAGGCTTTATTGATCACCAGCCAAAATAATTTACGGTACATAACGGAATTTACGGGGTCCGCTGGCCTTGCGCTTGTATCGCAGGAAAAAGCTTTTTTCGTCACGGATTTCCGCTACACGGAACAGGCGTCAGCCCAAGTTAAAGAATTTGAAGTCGTACAGGCGAAGACCAACCTGCTAGAAGAGGTAGCCGAGATATCGAAATCGCTTGGCCTTGGATCGGTATCATTCGAACAGGATTATGTAACGTTTGCTCTTTACACACAATACGTTGAAAAGCTGGAAGCCGAGTTGAAGCCGGCAAGCGGCTTGATCGAGAAGATCCGCATGATCAAAACGCCTGAAGAAGTAGAAATTTTGAAAGCGGCTGCGAAAATCGCCGATGACGCATTCGAGCATATTTGCACGTTCATCAAGCCGGGAATGGCTGAAGTGGAAGTATCCAACGAGCTGGAATTCTTCATGCGCAAACAAGGGGCGACTTCATCGTCTTTCGATATCATTGTCGCTTCAGGCGGCCGTTCTGCTTTGCCGCACGGCGTCGCAACGGATAAAAAGATCGAAGAAGGCGATATGGTCACCTTGGACTTCGGCGCTTTGTACAATGGCTATATCTCAGACATCACACGGACGGTTGCTGTCGGAGAGCCGTCTGAAAAGATGAAGGAAGTTTACCAGATCGTTTTAGACTCCCAGGTGCTAGCGCTCCAAAACATCAAACCCGGGATGACAGGAATTGAAGCGGACGCGATCGCGCGCGACCACATCAAGTCAAAAGGATACGGGGAAGCATTCGGCCATTCGACTGGCCACGGCATCGGCCTTGAAGTCCATGAAGCTCCCGGTCTTTCATTCAAATCGCAGACCGTACTCGAGCCAGGAATGGCAGTGACAGTGGAGCCTGGAATTTATCTGCCGGGTATTGGCGGAGTCCGCATAGAAGATGATATACTAATAACCGAGTCCGGCAATGAACGATTGACCCACTCCACAAAAGAACTGCGTATTTTACAAGTAACGGAGGAAATTAAATGATCTCAGTAAACGATTTTAAAACAGGCGTCACAATAGAAGTGGATAACGGCATTTGGCGCGTTATGGAATTCCAGCACGTCAAACCGGGCAAAGGTGCGGCATTCGTGCGCACAAAGCTCCGCAACCTGCGTACAGGAAGCGTCACAGAGAAAACGTTCCGAGCTGGCGAGAAAGTCGCTAAAGCGCAGATCGACAACCGCAAAATGCAGTACCTTTACGCAAGCGGCGACGTCCATGCGTTCATGGATACAGAAACATACGACCAAATTGAATTGCCGGAAAAAAGCATTGAATACGAATTGAAATTCCTGCAAGAAAACATGGAAGTTCAAGTCATCCAATTCCAAGGCGAAGTGCTAGGAGTGGAATTGCCGAATTCAGTCGTGCTTGAAGTAGCCGAAACTGACCCAGGCATCAAAGGCGATACAGCGAGCGGCGGAACAAAGCCTGCTAAATTGACGACTGGCCTTATTATTCAAGTGCCATTCTTCATCAACGAAGGCGATAGGCTGATCATCAACACAACGGATTCTTCTTACGTCTCACGCGCACAATAATCCATGCAATCGGCCTCTATAATCTAGAGGCCTTTTTTTAAATATTCCGTTGGCTATTTCAAAATAGATTGAAAAAGTCTAAAATGGGATAGTGGCAACAAATATACATAAAAGGGGAGTAGGATCATTTGAAAATCCAAGAAATACGCGAAATCATCAAATTGGTGGATGGATCGTCTATCGACGAATTCACTTATGAGTCTGAAGGCGTCAAAGTGAAATTGAAGAAAAATGGCGGAGCTGTCCAAGCCCCGGCAACACAAGCTCCACCGGCATTACCTAAAGCTGAGACGAGTGCACCCGCACCGGCCGCAAACCCGGCTCCTGCAGCGAAAGCCGAAGAATTGATTTCAGAAGAAACACCGGAATTGGCAGTCGACAATAACGACGACCTGCATAAAATTTTGTCGCCGATGGTTGGGACATTCTATATGTCACCATCACCGGAAGACGAGGCGTATGTAAAAGTTGGATCGAAAGTATCCGCCGACCAAGTGGTCTGCATCGTAGAAGCGATGAAGCTGTTCAATGAAATCGAAGCGGAAGTGGATGGGGAAATCACGGAAATCCTGGTTCAAGACGGCCAATTGGTTGAATACGGCCAACCTCTATTCCTCGTTAAAGCGAACTGAGGAGGGGAACCCTATGAAAAAAGTATTAATTGCCAACCGCGGTGAAATTGCTGTCCGCATTATCCGTGCCTGCAAAGAAATGGATATCGCGACAGTTGCAGTTTATTCGGAAGCCGATAAGGAAGCGCTTCACGTCGAGCTTGCTGATGAAGCGTATTGCATCGGACCGAAAGCGTCTAAAGACAGTTACTTGAACTTCTCTAATATCATTTCTGTAGCAAAATTGACGAATTGCGACGGCATCCACCCAGGATATGGTTTCCTGGCAGAAAATGCCAGTTTCGCAGAGCTTTGCGAAGCATGCGATATCATGTTCATCGGCCCGACTTCAGAAGCCATTTCAAAAATGGGCACTAAAGATGTCGCGCGTGAAACAATGAGACTGGCAGGCGTCCCTGTAGTCCCAGGCTCCACCGGCATTGTCGGCAGTGAAAAAGAAGGCTTGGAAATCGCGGAAGAACTCGGATTTCCGGTCATCATTAAAGCGACTGCAGGAGGCGGGGGCAAAGGGATCCGTGTCGCCCGCAGCCGTGAAGATTTTATCACTGGCCTGCGCATGACCCAAAAAGAAGCAGCTGCAGCGTTCGGCAATCCCGGTGTTTACATCGAGAAATTCATCGAAGATTTCCGCCACGTGGAAATCCAAGTGATGGCGGATTCGCACGGCAACGCAATTCATTTGGGCGAACGCGATTGTTCGATTCAACGCCGCATGCAGAAATTGGTCGAGGAGGCGCCGTCTCCTGCACTCAGCCCGGAATTGCGTGCTGAAATGGGCGATGCCGCGGTGAAAGCGGCTCTTGCCGTCAATTACCGCGGAGCCGGTACGGTTGAATTCATCTTCGACGCCGTCAACCAGAAATTCTATTTCATGGAAATGAATACGCGCATTCAGGTGGAGCATCCAGTCACAGAAATGATTACCGGCATCGACTTGATCCAGCAGCAGCTGAAAGTCGCTTCTGGGGAAACCTTGGCATACACGCAAGAAGATGTAACGTTTAAAGGATGGGCGATCGAATGCCGCATCAATGCAGAAAATCCGGCGAAGAACTTTATGCCGTCTGCAGGAAAAGTGTCGATGTACTTAGCTCCAGGCGGCCTCGGCGTACGCGTCGATTCGGCAATGTACCCAGGCTATACAATTCCGCCGTATTACGATTCGATGGTTGCGAAGCTGATTACATTCGCCGATACGCGCGAAGAAGCGATTGCCAAAATGAAACGCGCATTGAGCGAGTTTGCAATAGAAGGCGTTCACACAACTATCCCGTTCCATTTAAAATTAATGGATCACGAAGTATTCAAATCCGGGGATTTCAACACGAAATTCCTTGAAAAATATGATGTTTTAGAGTCCTAAAAGGAGAGTTGCCATATGTCTGAAAAAACAGCACCGTATTTGCGCATGAAATCACATGGCGCACAGGATTTAGGCAGCATCGAAGTGGCACCTGAAGTATTGGAGATCATCGCAAGCATTGCGGTGTCCGATATCGAAGGGATCGCCAGCATGCGCGGCAATTTTGCATCAGGCGTCGTTGAGCGCTTGGGCAAAAAAGTCCATGGAAAAGGTGTCAAATCCGAGTTGTCAGAAGCCGGATTGATGATTGATGTGTATTGCGTCGTGAATTATGGCGTGTCTATTCCGAAAACAGCGCAGAAAGTCCAGGAACATGTGCGCCAAACGCTTGAGAATATGACAAGTCTTCAGACACAGGAAGTCAACGTCCATATCACCGGCGTGCAATTTGAAACGTCCCATACAGACGAGCAGCATTAAAGAGCTGCCTGATAAGTCCGGAACCCGGGCTTATTGGGCGGCTTTTGTTTTTTAATTTTTGGGGTGGCAATTTAGTTGATGATACTCCGCAAAACTGCTTCACTAGCTTCGAAGCAAAAACCAGTAGCCGACGTAAGGCGGAGCTCATTTGTTTAATTCAAGTGACGGTATTAGGATTTTATTTCTTTAATGAAGCTACGAGTATAACTATTGCTTCTGGATCGCTTCACTAGCTTCGACGCAAAAACCATGCCCCGCCGCAGGGCGGAACTAATATGTTTACAGACTGTGCTGGTAATAGGCATTAATTTCTTTAACTCCGCGAAGGGTTTAACTTTTGCTTCTGTCCCTGCATCGCTGCGCTAGCTTCGGGACATAGAAGAAATTGCATCGCTTAGCTAGCTTCGAAGCAAAAATCATGCTCCGCCGCCGGGCGGAGTTCATATGTTTACAGACTATGCTGATAATAGGCTTTTATTTCTTTAACTTCGCGAAGGGGATAACTATTGCTTCTGCATCGTTGCGCTCCGCTTCACTAGCTTCGAAGCAAAAACCATGCCCCGCCGCAGGGCGGAGCATGGTTTTGTCTGAACATTTCAAACTTGGAACTTCTATTGGATTAGCTGTATAATGAGGGGTAATTAGTGTGAAAAGGGGACCGGAAATTATATGAAACGACATGAGGCACGAGAAAAGGCGCTCCAGACTTTATTCCAAATCGATGGCACGGAGCTGACAATCGGCGAAGCTAGTGAGCATGTGATGGGTGAAGGCGTGGAGAAAGATAATTTTTACGAGCTATTGGTCGAAGGTACGCATGCGAATATGGCGGCGATTGATGAAAAGCTGAAAGGCCATCTTGAAAACTGGTCACTTGAACGCCTTCCAAAAGTGGAACGGACGATTCTTCGCATGGCAGTGTTCGAGCTTACTTTCATGGAAGATGCTCCGGCAAGCGTCGTGATGAACGAAGCGATCGAGCTGAGCAAAACTTTCGGAGATGATAAATCCAGCCGCTTTGTTAATGGCGTGCTGTCGAAATTTACTGATGAACTAGCAAACTAAATTGGAGGGGTTTTTGTGACGGCGATTCTTATCGACGGGAAAGCAGTAAGCCAGAAGATTAAAGAGCAAGTGGAAGTGCGCGTAAAATCATTGAAGGAACAAGGGGTTTCGCCTGGACTGGCCGTTGTGCTGGTAGGGGAAGATTCCGCTTCGCTTACATATGTCAAAAACAAGAAAAAAACGTGTGAATCGCTCGGTATGCGTTCGGATCTCCATCAATACCCGGATCATTTGAGCGAAGAGGACTTGTTGGCGAAAATAGCGGAATTGAACAACGATCCTGAAATCCATGGCATCCTTGTGCAATTGCCGCTGCCAGAACATATCGATGAATTCAAAGTGATATTGGCAATCGACCCGTCCAAAGATGTCGATGGCTTTCATCCGATATCTGTCGGCAATATGGTGATCGGCAAAGAAGCATTTCTGCCGTGCACACCGCATGGCATCATGAAACTGCTGGAACATTACGGCATCGATCCTGCCGGCAAACACGCCGTAGTCGTCGGCCGCAGCAATATCGTCGGGAAACCGGTGGGCCAGCTGCTGCTGCAAAAGGACGCGACTGTTACGTTTTGCCACTCAAAAACCCAAGATTTAGCGTCATATACCAGACAAGCGGACATTGTGATTGCTGCTATCGGCAGAACCAAATTCATCGGCGCCAGACACATAAAACCGGGTGCTACCGTAATCGACGTCGGCATGAACCGCGATGAAAATGGCAAACTTTGCGGCGATGTCGATTTTGCTGCAGTGCAACAAATAGCGGGCTATCTTACACCAGTGCCAGGCGGTGTTGGGCCAATGACCATCGCGATGCTGATGGAAAATACGCTCCACTCTGCTGAAAGTGGGCTGCAGAAAGACAAAAACGCCTAAACCATGTAAAATGAATAAAAATGAGCTGTTTTTCGAAAGAAAGACAGCTTTTTAATTTCTAAGATTGGGGTTGAAATTTTGGCGGCCGACCCGTATTTATCCGTAAAAGCATTAACCAAATACATAAAAAAGAAATTTGATGTGGATCCCCATCTGCGCGATGTCTATGTAAAAGGGGAATTATCCAACGTTAAAATCCATACCAGCGGCCACATCTACTTCACCTTAAAAGATGATGCGTCGCGACTGCCGGCAGTCATGTTCTCAGCAAACGCCAAAGCGGTGAAGTTCAAACCGGAAAGCGGCATGACCGTGCTGATCCGCGGAGACGTCAACGTTTACGAGGCATCCGGCCAGTACCAGCTATATGCCCAATCCATGCAGGCAGACGGCATTGGCGATTACTACCTGGCATTTGAACAGCTGAAAGAAAAACTCGCCAAAGAAGGGCTGTTCAATGCCGCACATAAAAAGGCATTTCCACGCTTTCCAAAGCGTATCGCAGTGGTCACCGCGCCGACCGGGGCAGCTGTCCGCGATATTTGCATCACGCTGAACCGGCGCTACCCCCTCGCACACGTTGTCATTTATCCCACATTGGTACAAGGCGCACAGGCGACCCAATCGATTGTGCAATCCATCCAAGCGGCGAATCAAAAAGACTACGACATACTAATCGTCGGACGCGGCGGCGGGTCAATTGAAGACTTATGGTCCTTCAATGAAGAAGCTGTCGCGCGTGCCATTTACCAATCGCGCATACCAATCATCAGCGCCATCGGCCATGAAACGGATACGACAATTGCCGATTTTGTATCGGATTTGCGTGCCCCGACACCGACGGCCGCAGCTGAGCTCGCTGTGCCGAGCAAGGCGGAGCTTCTGGACCGGCTGCTCCAATACCGCAGCGGCATGTACCGGACGACTGCAAACACAATTTCGCGTGAAAAGGCTTCTTTGGAGCGGCTCACGACATCGTTTCCGCTCGCTTATCCGGACCGCTTGTACCGCCCCTTCATTGAACGGGTAGAACGGGCGACCGAGTCATTGCGGCGGGAAACGTTCCAGCAATTTAATTATGCCCGCGAACGGTACAAGAATTTGGACAAACAGCTGGCAACGCGCACCCCGGAAAGCCGAATCCGCCAATCTTCGCTGGAAATTGATGCGCTGAAAAAGAGGATCGACCAGCTGGCAGCGCTTGCGGTGCGGGACAATACCCAGCAATTAACATCAGCGATGAGAACATTGGATGCCTTAAGTCCCTTGAAAATCATGGACCGCGGCTATTCCATCATCTATAAAGACGACAAAGTCATTAAAAGCGTTGAGCAAGTAGAAGCCGGCGATAGATTAAGCATTTCCATGAGAGACGGCGTTTTGAAAACGAGCGTAAGCGAACGAATCTTAAAAAGTGAAGGAGAGCGACAAGATGGCTGAAAAAGAAATCATGTTCAATCAGGCAATGGAACAATTGGAAGAAATTGTTCGTCAATTAGAGCAAGGTGATGTGCCGCTCGAAGAAGCGCTCACTTTATACCAAAAAGGCATGGAATTATCGAAAGTCTGCCACGACAAATTGCAGAATGCCGAAAAGCAATTGGTGACAATGATGCAAGAAGGCAAAGAAGTGCCAGTAAATCTTGAGGACGGTTCTGCCAAATGAACTTAAGCGAATTTAGAGCCCATTACGAACCGTTGATCCAACAGGAACTTGCGGACCAAATCCAAATGCTGTCCATTCCGGCGTCCTTGAAGGAATCGATGCATTATTCGCTGCAGGCAGGAGGCAAGCGCATCCGGCCAATCCTGCTTTTAGCAGTATTGCACGAACTTGGTGAAGACCATCCGGACGCGTTGAAAGTTGCGGCGTCGATTGAAATGATCCATACCTATTCGTTGATCCA
Source organism: Planococcus sp. TJ-302 (assembly GCF_058268455.1). Lineage (NCBI taxonomy): Bacteria > Bacillati > Bacillota > Bacilli > Caryophanales > Caryophanaceae > Planococcus > Planococcus sp. TJ-302. The sequence continues at coordinate 354,527 of NZ_JBZDOI010000001.1, forward strand.
CGACGATCTGCCGAGCATGGACAATGATGATTTGCGCAGAGGCATGCCGACGAACCATAAGGTGTTTGGAGAAGCTGTGGCGATTCTTGCCGGCGACGCGTTACTCACGTATAGTTTCGGCGTGTTGGCTCGTTTGAACCACGTATCAAGCGATGACAAAGTGCGACTCATCGATTTGCTGAGTGTCGCTGCTGGTGCAGAAGGCATGGTTGGCGGCCAAGTACTCGACATCGAAGGCGAAGAGAAAAAACTGTCGCTTGAAGAACTCGAACAAGTGCACCGCTTGAAAACGGGCGCATTGCTGACATACAGCATTCTTGCCGGCGCGATACTCGGCAACGCACAGCCGGAAGAAATGGTGGCGCTCGGCAAATTCGGCGAACACATCGGTTTGGCGTTCCAAATCCAAGATGATATTCTGGATGTCACAGGAACGTCACAAGAGCTTGGCAAGACCGCAGGCAAGGACGAATCGAGTGCGAAAAGCACTTATCCAGGCTTGTTAACGCTGCCAAAAGCGAAAGAAAAACTGGATTTCCATGCCCACGAAGCCCTGCAAGCAGTCTCGGTTTTGCGCGGAAGAACGTCGCTGCTCGAAGAACTCGCAGCATTAATCGTAAAAAGAAAAAGCTGAACACATACACTCTGATTTGTACTATGGCTTCAGATTGTTATAATAAAGACAGATTACTCTACGGTAAAATTATATAGAAGGTGTGTGATGGCAATGGATCTGCATACGATTACCAGTCCATCTTTCTTAAAAGGGCTGAACAATGATCAGCTCGTCGAATTAAGTGAAGATATCCGGAAATTCCTAATTGAAAACTTATCAAGAACCGGAGGCCATATTGGCCCCAATTTAGGTGTCGTCGAACTGACGCTCGCCTTGCATAAAGTGTTTGACAGCCCGTCCGATAAATTGATTTGGGACGTTGGGCATCAGTCATACGTCCACAAAATCCTGACGGGGCGCGCTAGCCAATTTGATACGCTGCGCCAGTTTAAAGGCTTATGTGGATTTCCGAAACGCATTGAAAGCGAGCATGATGTCTGGGAAACTGGCCATAGCTCGACTTCTTTGTCAGCGGCGATGGGCATGGCTGCGGCACGCGACATTCAGAAAACCAAAAATCACGTAATTCCGATTATCGGCGACGGCGCGTTGACCGGCGGAATGGCGTTTGAAGCGCTTAACCATATCGGACATGAAAAAACCGATATGATCGTCATCCTCAACGATAACGAAATGTCGATAGCACCGAATGTCGGCGCTATGCACAGTGTGCTTGGCAGAATGCGGACAGCCGGCAAATACAATAAAGTTAAAGACGATTTGGAATATTTGATGAAAAAAATTCCTGCGGTTGGCGGAAAACTCGCTTCTACTGCGGAGCGCGTTAAAGACAGCTTAAAATATCTGGTCGTTTCCGGCATGTTCTTTGAAGAGCTCGGATTTACGTACCTAGGTCCAATCGACGGTCATGACCTTGAAGAGCTTGAAGAAAACCTGAAATATGCCAAGAAAACCAAAGGCCCGGTATTGCTGCATGTCATCACGAAAAAAGGCAAAGGCTTCCTGCCCGCGGAAAACGATATCGTCGGTACGTGGCACGGAACCGGCCCTTATAAAATGGAAACAGGCGACTTGGTTGCATCTTCATCGAAAGCACCTTCGTGGAGCGGGTTAATCGCTGAAACCGTCCGCAAACTGGCGCGTGAAGACGAGCGTATCGTTGCCATCACGCCGGCAATGCCTGTGGGCTCGAAACTTGTTGGTTTCGCTACAGAATTCCCTGACCGCTTTTATGACGTCGGCATCGCTGAACAACATGCCATGACAATGGCTGCGGGTTTAGCAACGCAAGACATGAAACCGTTCTTAGCGATTTATTCGACATTCTTGCAGCGCGCGTATGACCAAGTGGTGCACGATGTTTGCCGCCAGAACCTGAATGTCTTTATCGGCATCGACCGGGCGGGCCTTGTCGGAGCGGACGGCGAAACGCATCAAGGCGTATTCGATGTGGCGTTCCTGCGCAACTTGCCGAACATGGTCATCATGATGCCAAAAGACGAGAACGAAGGCCAACACATGGTGCAGACGGCAATCGATTATAATGGCGGACCGATCGCTTTGCGCTATCCGCGCGGCAACGGCCTTGGTGTACCGATGGACAGTGAACTGAAAAGCTTGCCGATCGGCTCGTGGGAAGTTCTTGAAAAAGGCGCCGATGCGGTCATCTTGACGTTCGGCACAACGATTCCAATGGCGCTTCACGCGGCTGAACAGCTGCGCGAGCAAGGAATCCAGCTGGAAGTCGTTAATGCGCGATTCATCAAACCGATGGACGAAGCAATGCTGCATTCAATATTCGGGCGCAAAATTCCAATCATCACGTTGGAAGAAGCAGTGCTGCAAGGCGGCTTCGGTAGTGGGGTTCTTGAATTTGCGGAAGAAAACGAATATTACGGCGCAGTTATCCACCGCCTCGGCATTCCAGATCAATTTATCGAGCACGGCGATGTCGCTGAATTGATGGATGAAATCCATTTGAACAGCGACGAAGTGGTGCGCATTGCGAAAAAATTGACGGCTATGCAAAAGGCGGAATCGAAAGCCTTATGAACAAACCGAAAAAAGAGCGTGTAGATGTCCTGCTCGTTGAACGGGGTATCTGTGAAACGCGTGAAAAAGCGAAAAGAGCCATCATGGCAGGCATTATTTTTTCCAATGAAGAACGCATGGCCAAACCGGGCGAGAAAATCCCGGAAGACGCACCATTGCGGATGAAAGGCAATGATTTGAAATACGTCAGCCGCGGCGGGCTGAAGCTTGAAAAAGCGCTCGCCGAATTTGATTTATCGGTCGAAGGCAAATTGATGCTCGACATCGGTTCTTCGACCGGCGGATTTACGGATTGCGCCCTTCAAAACGGCGCGAAACATTGCTACGCCTTGGATGTGGGATCGAATCAGCTGGCTTGGAAAATCAGACAAGATGAACGTGTCACTGTTATGGAAAAAACCAATTTCCGGCATTCAAAACCGGAAGATTTCACTGAAGGTTTACCGGAATTTGCAACAATCGACGTCAGCTTCATTTCATTGCGCATCATCCTGCCGGTACTGAAACAAATTCTTGTGCCAGGCGGCGATGTGATTGCACTCGTCAAACCGCAATTTGAGGCAGGGCGAGAAGCTGTTGGCAAAAAAGGCATCGTACGGGAACCGAAAACACATCGTGACGTGTTGGCGAAAGTCGGCAATTTCGCAATCCAGTCGGGATTCCATGTGAAGAATATGTCTTTCTCACCGATTACAGGAGGCGAAGGGAATATTGAGTTCTTGTTCCACCTGCAATCGGCGACAGAAGGCAGTGAAATCGCTCCGGTGTCCGATGAAGCGATAACGAACCTTGTCAAATTGGCCCATGAAACACTGTAAGTACACTCCAAAAGGGCTGTCGAGAATTTCTCGGCAGCCCTTTTATTGCGCTTCAAGGCCATTTCATCACCTGTAACAAGCACAGCGACGTAGAAACAGGAACAGAAGAATAAGTTTTAACGGTGCTGTTAACTGGAATATTAGTCAAACAAAGTTGTTTCGATTAAGCGTTCACAACCCACGCAAATGAGATAAGTTTGCTTGTTTTCTTGTTCACTTGTTTTTCGTACAGAATAAAGGTACGCTATAAGGTATATGGAATAATTATTCATCCTTAGGAGGACTTCAATTGAACAAAGGGCAAAGACATATAAAAATCCGTGATCTCATTTCGAATCGTGAAATCGAAACACAGGATGAACTGGTGGAACTGTTGAAGTCAGCGGGCTACGAAGTAACGCAAGCGACTGTTTCAAGGGACATCAAGGAATTGCATTTAGTGAAAGTGCCGCTTCAGGACGGCCGTTATAAATACAGCTTGCCGGCTGACCAGCGCTTCAATCCTATGCAGAAATTGCACCGTGCTTTGACGGATGCTTTCGTCAGTATTGACGGCGCCAGCCATTTCTTGATCATGAAAACATTGCCGGGCAATGCCCATGCAATCGGCTCATTGATCGACCATTTGGACTGGGAGGAAATCCTTGGCACAATCTGTGGAGATGATACATGTCTCATCATCTGCCGTGATACAGACCAACGTGAAGTATTGAGACAACGTTTGATTGAGATGCTTTAAAAAAGAGGTGGACATATGCTGCGTGAATTGGATATACGCAATTTTGCAATCATCGAAGCGCTGACAGTCAGTTTTACAGAAGGACTGACTGTATTAACTGGGGAAACCGGCGCCGGTAAGTCGATTATCATAGATGCCGTTCATTTGCTTGCAGGTGGACGCGGAAGCCAGGAATTTATCCGCCATGGCGCGAAAAAAGCTGAAATTGAAGGCCTTTTCTCGATAGAAGATGGCAAGCATCCGGTATTCGCTAAATTAGCGGATTTCGGCATGGAGCCGACAGATGGCGAGATTTTACTGCGCCGCGAACTGAACGATAAAGGCAAAAACGTCTGCCGCGTCAACGGCAAATTGGTGACGATTTCGATTCTGCGGGAAATTGGCGGGGCATTGATCGACATCCACGGCCAGCACGAAACCCAGGAATTGATGGATGAGAAACAGCATCTGCATCTCTTGGATCAGTTCGCCGGGAATTCATTGGGCAAGGCGAAAGAAAGCTATTCGCACACTTACGACAAATACATGAAGCTGAAACGGGAATTTGCGTCTTACAATGAAAACGAGCAGCAAATAGCTCAACGCATCGACTTGCTGACGTTCCAATTGCGGGAAATCGAATCGGCGGAATTGATTACAGGCGAAGAAGAAGATTTGTTGCAGGAACGGAAAAAGCTGCAAAATTTCACAAAGATCTACGAATCGGTGTCAGCAGCCCATGAAGCAATCCAAGGCGAATCAAAGGGGCTTGACTGGGTCGGTTCCGCGATGTCGGAACTCGAGCATGCCGCGTCGGTTGATGAGCAATTCGAGAGCCATTCCGAACTGGTTTCAGGCGCATTTTATCAGCTGCAAGACGTTTCTTCTGAAATCAAACGCTTGATAGACGATATGGAATTCGATCCGAGCCGATTAAATGAAATCGAACAGCGCTTGGCGTTGATCCAATCGCTGAAGCGAAAATACGGCGCTTCCGTCGAAGATATACTCATCTACCACGAACAGCAAGCGGATGAACTGGATAAACTTGTGAACCGTGACCAGCGCTATCAGCTCGATCAAGCGAAGTTGAAGGAATTGACCGAAGACTTGCGCGTCGACGCTGACGAATTGACCATTCTGCGAAAAAAAGCCGCAAGCAAACTGGGCAAAGCAATCATGGAGCAATTGCGTGAGCTGCACATGGGCAAAGCATCATTTGAAGTCAATTTCAGTGCATTGCCAAACAACCGCTTTGACCGCAATGGCGGAGATGTCATTTCGTTCTATATTTCCACCAATCTTGGCGAGCCGCTGAAGCCGCTGACAAAGGTCGCTTCCGGCGGCGAATTGTCGCGAATGATGCTGGCATTGAAAACGATTTTCTCGAAACACCAAGGCATCACTTCAATTATATTCGACGAAGTGGACACGGGCGTCAGCGGCCGTGTCGCCCAGGCAATTGCTGAGAAGATTGCAGCGATTTCCGTCCATTCGCAAGTTCTGTGCATTTCGCATTTGCCACAAGTAGCAGCTATGGCGGATCAGCACCTCTTTATAGAAAAGAAAGTCGGGAAGCAGCGTACGACGACGGCAGTCCACGAATTGGACGGCCAGGAACGGACCGAAGAAATGAGCCGGATGCTGTCAGGTGCGGAAATCACTGATTTGACGCTGCAGCACGCTGAGGAATTGCTGACCCTTGCAAAAGATAGAAAACTTTCGTTGCGGTAGAAGTGCAGCAGCACCTAGCAGGAGGAGTTAGTTGATGGAAACGATAAAAATTGCAATCGCGGATGATAATAGCGACTTAGTGAAACTAATGAGCGATTATTTAAGCAGCCAACCAAATATGGAAGTAGTTGCTGTCGCTTATAACGGCAAGACGTGCATTGAAATGCTGAACCAGCATGAAATCGATGTTCTGGTGCTGGATATCATCATGCCCTATTTGGATGGCATCGCGGTTCTCGACGCCATCAAAGAAGATGAAGGTTTACGCAATATTGAAGTAATCATGCTGTCAGCGTTCGGCCAGGAATCCATCATGTCACAGGCAGCTCAAAACGGCGCTTCCTATTTCATCATGAAGCCGTTTGAAGCCGAACGGCTGGCAATCCAGATCAACCACATTATGCAAAGCCGGCCACTGCCGGAAAATCCGAAAAAAACGGCGGCGTTGAAGAACGAAGAAATCGTTGCCTTGATGAAAGATATCGGGATTCCGCCCCACATCCAAGGCTTTCACTACTTGAAAGAAGCGATTTCTCAAGTAATGGATAATCCTGCTTTGCTTAATAAAGTAACAAAGGAACTTTATCCGAATGTCGCAGAACGGATGGACTCGACACCGACACGCGTAGAGAGGTCTATCCGGCACGCCATCGAACTGGTATGGAACCGCGACGATACCCGGCACATTTCTGCCATATTCGGATACAGCGAAGAGTTGCTGAAAGAAAAGCCCACCAATTCGAAATTCATCGCCATGATCGTCAACAGCACAAAAAATGGGCAAGGGAAATAATCCCCGATTGCCAAACACGCCGCCTTGCATGCTCTCACCATTGCTGCAAGCGGCTTTTTTTATAAATTAAATAAGACATGAAAAAGCGATAAGCTAAAATAAAAGGTTACAAAACGCGAAGAAGGCTTTATAATATTTTGTGATGATGATAAAAATACGCTATTCAAACGAATGCAAATTATAAAGAAAGAAGATGGTTTAACGTGTCTGAACTGAGAATATACGCCCATCGCGGGGCATCCGGCTATTCGCTCGAGAACACTTGGAAAGCTTTCCGCAAAGCAGGCGAAAGCGGCGTCGGCATCGAGCTGGATCTCCAGATCACCAAAGATGGTGTCGTTATTGTCTACCATGACGATAATCTCAAGCGGCTCAGCGGAAAGAACCTGAAGATTGAAGAAGCCGAATACAGTTTGATGAAAGAATTGAAAATCGGCAAGCGATGGCATCGCAGGTTTTGGCACGACTCCATCCCGCTCGGCTACGAAGTCATCCAATGGGCCAAAGAGAAAAAGGTGCCATTGAACATCGAATTGAAAAGTTCGTTTGTGAAACACTCGGACGGCCCCCGCATTATCGCTTCGATGCTTGAAGGGGCGGAAGACTTTCATGTGTCTTCTTTCCACCCGGAGCTCCTCCGGAACATGAAAGCGCTGCTGCCAGAAACAGAAATGGCGTTGATCCTGAAGAAAAGAATGCCGCTGGAAATGCTCGACGGGATGGACTGGGTAGACAGCATCCATCTCCATAAGCGGATTTACTCCAGGCAGTTTTTAAAAGCTCTCCATGGAATGGAAAAGACTGTTCGCGTCTATGGCATCCGTGGCAGGGAAGCTGCGATGAAAAAATTGGCGCCAGAATTGAAAGGCATCATTACAGACTACCCGCACCGGGTAATAAAAAAATTGCGTCCGCCCTCAAAAGGGTAGACGCAATTTTTTTTTGCCGAATGGCGTTATTTCTGGAACCGTTTTGAAACGGTTCCTTTTTTGCGGTCGCGGTTCAACAGGAAACCGGCGAAAAACCCGATGCCGAGCACAACGAAAATGGTGCCGAGCGTAAACTGCAGCCACAATGCCGGATAAGGCTCGAGCAATTTATTAAACAAAGTATCACGCATCAATTTGATGCCGTAAGCTGCGAGGATTCCCGGTATGAGCAAGATGATAAAAGCGATAAGACGTCCCATGTTTCCACTCCTTCTCCGTCTATTGTTTTCCACTTTGCTGGTACTTGTCAAGAATCTAATCCTACTGTACGCTTGAACGAGCATTGCAAGAAATTGCATAGATCAATTGGAAAGGTATGAAGTCCATTGCAAAACGTTGTTGTCATCGGAGGCGGGGCAGGCGGCTCAGCCATCCTTCAAATTTTAATGGAATCGGAATACTTGAATGTCTATGGCGTCGCGGATCTTAACTTGCAGGCGCCCGCCATACTCGCTGCACAAAAAAATGGCATTCGCGTCAGTACGGATTTCCATGATTTTGCCAACGAAGATGTTGATATGGTATTCAATGTTTCCGGCAGTGAAGAAGTCCAGCGAGAGCTTCCTGGCCTGTTCCCTCGGAAAACGGTCATTATTCCAGGAGGCATCGCCAATGTCTTAGTGCGCTTGGTCACCGAAAAAGAGCAGTTCATTTCATTGATGAGTGAAGTCAGCCACAAACAAAACATCATCTTCAATTCGGTTGAAGAAGGAATGATCGGCATTGACCGGAAAGGGCGCATCAATTTCATCAATAGGAGCGCGTCCCGCATGATCGAAGTGACTGCCGAAGAAGCGATGGGCCACCCCATCAACGAATTGATCACATTGAGCGAATTGCCGCGGATTTTTGAAACCGGCCGAACCGAATTGAACCGGGAGCTCGAGCTGAAGAATGGCCTGAAGATTGTCACTTCGCGTTTTCCGATGGTCGACGAATTCGGGGAGACAATCGGCGCTTTTGCGGTGTTCAAAGACATAACGGAAGTGGTATCTCTCGCTGAACAGATTACGGATTTGAAAGAAATCCAGACGATGCTTCAAGCAATCATCGCCTCTAGTGACGACGCAATTTCAGTGGTGGATGAACAAGGGATCGGCCTGCTCGTGAATCCGGCTTATACCCGCATCACCGGACTCGAGATGGACCAGGTTATCGGCCAGCCTGCGTCGGCGGATATCTCCGAAGGGGAGAGCATGCACTTGAAAGCGCTGCAAACGCGGAAGCCATACCGCGGCGTCAATTTGAAGGTAGGTCCCGCTAACCGGGAAGTGATCGTCAATGTAGCACCGATCATTGTCGACAACAAGTTGAAAGGCAGTGTCGGGGTCATCCACGATACCACCGAAATCCGCTCGCTCATGAAAGAGCTTGACCGCGCTCGCAGCATTATCCGCACGCTCGAATCGAAATACACGTTTGATGACATCATCGGCTTATCCTCTGAAATGCAGTTGAGTTTGCAACAGGCAAAGTTGGCCGCGCAAACGCTCGTTACGGTTTTATTGCGCGGCGAATCGGGCACCGGCAAAGAATTGTTCGCCCATGCCATCCACAGTGAAAGCGAACGAAAGTTCAATAAATTCGTGCGTGTCAACTGCGCTGCTTTATCGGAAGAACTGCTCGATAGTGAATTGTTTGGATATGAGGAAGGTGCAATTCCAGGGAAAAGCGGAGAGAAAAGAGGCTTGTTCGAGGAAGCTAATAACGGCAGCATCTTCCTTGACGAAATCGGTGAATTGTCGCCGATGATCCAAAGTAAATTGCTGCGTGTGCTGCAGGAGCACGAAACGCTGCGTATTGGCGGCACCAAGCCGATTCCTGTCAATGTTCGGGTCATTGCCTCAACGAATGCCAATATGGAAAAAGCGCTGCTCGGCGGCACATTCCGGGAAGACTTGTATTACCGGCTGAACCGCATGCCGATTCTCATACCGCCATTGCGCAACCGAAAGCAGGACATTCCGCGCATTGTTGACCGCTTGTTGATGAAGTTGAACCAGGAATACGGCCGCAATGTTGAAACGGTAACGGAGAAAGCCATGCAATTGCTACGGGTCTATGACTGGCCGGGCAATGTGCGGGAACTCGAGAATATCATCAGCCGCTCGATGATTTTCATGCAGATGAACGATAAAGTATTGACGGAAGAGTTTATTCCACTGAATATGCTGAGGGTAGCTGAAGCAAAGAGTGAAGTGGTTATCGAATCATCTGTACCGCTGCAGGAACAATTGGATGCAGTGGAGCGGGGCATCTTGCACCATTCGCTGACGCAATTCAAAGGCAATAAATCCAAAACCGCGAAGCAGCTGGAAATTTCCTTGCGCACGCTTTATTACAAACTTGAAAAATACGGGTTAATGTGATTTGCAATTTCTTGCACGGTTTTGCAAGAAATTGCAAAGAAAAAAGCCGATAATCCAAAATAAAGCGCTTACAAGCCTTATATAATGCAGTTTTATCTGTTTTAATTAAAAAGGAATGGGGTGAAAAGATGACCACATTAACGAAAATAATGGATGAAATTTCAATGGAAGCCGATAATACGGTGGCTGTCGCTGCGGCGGCAGATTCCGAAGTTCTTGAATCCGTCAGCATGGCGCTCGAACGCAATTTGGCGAGTTTCCGGCTGTACGATGATGAGGTGAAAGTGAAGGAAATGATCAAACGTTATTTTCCACACTTGGTCGGCCATCCGAAAATCCAGATCCACCATGTTAGCGGCAGTGCCCAAGCGGCGAAAGAAGCCGTCAAATCTGTTTACATGAACGATTCGAACGTTTTGATGAAAGGGCATATTTCGACAGCCGTCTTATTGAAGGCAGTGCTGAATCCGGATTATGGTTTGCGGACAGGAAATGTGCTGTCCCACGTCGCTGCGTTCGAAATTGCAGGCTTCGATCGGCTGATTTTTATCACTGATGCCGGCATGAACATCGAGCCGGACCTGCAACAAAAAGCTCAATTAATTGAAAACGCTGTCTCTATCGCACGTTCAGTTGGAGTGGAACTTCCAGTGGTGGCGCCGTTAGCCGCCGTCGAGGTGATTAACCCGACCATGCAGGCGACATTAGATGCCGCTGCGCTGACCGCGATGAACAAGCGGGGCCAAATCAAGAATTGCATCGTCGACGGCCCGTTGGCCTTGGATAATGCAGTATCTGTTACTGCGGCCCAGCATAAAGGGATCACAGGCGAAACTGCCGGCAAAGCCGACATCTTGCTTGTACCTACAATCGAATCCGGCAACATCCTATACAAATCATTGGTCTATTTTGCAAAAGCGAAAGTGGGAGGCGTCATTGCGGGTGCGAAAGCGCCAATCGTTTTGACTTCCCGCGCAGACAGCGCTGAAACGAAGCTTTACTCGCTCGCGCTGGCTATCCGCTCATCAAGCAGTCAACAAACATACTAGGGGGACTTGACAATGGAAATTTTCAAACGAATGGAACAACACGACTATGAACAATTGGTGTTTTGCCAAGATAAAACTTCTGGATTGAAAGCAATCATCTGCATCCACGATACAACTTTAGGGCCGGCTCTTGGCGGAACGCGTATGTGGAACTACGAAACAGAAGAAGAAGCGATTGAAGATGCAATCCGCCTTGGACGCGGAATGACATATAAAAACGCAGCAGCTGGCTTGAACTTGGGCGGCGGCAAGACAGTTATCATCGGCGATCCGTTAAAAGACAAAAACGAAGAAATGTTCCGTGCTTTCGGCCGCTTTATCCAAGGCTTGAACGGGCGCTACATCACAGCTGAAGACGTTGGCACAACAGTTGCGGATATGGACTTGATCCACGAAGAAACTGATTTTGTTACAGGCATCTCTCCAGCATTCGGTTCTTCAGGCAACCCTTCACCAGTAACAGCTTACGGCTGCTACATCGGCATGAAAGCGGCTGCGCTTGAAGCGTGGGGCGACGATTCACTAGAAGGCAAAACAGTTACTGTGCAAGGCGTCGGCAACGTAGCTTACACACTTTGCGAACACCTGCATCAAGAAGGCGCTAAATTGATCGTAACGGATATCAACCAAGAAGCCGTAGCACGCGCAGTAAAAGATTTCGGAGCGACTGCCGTTGCACCGAATGACATCTACTCACAGCAAGCGGACATCTTTGCGCCTTGCGCAATGGGCGCAATCATCAACGATGAAACGATTCCGCAATTGAAAGTTAAAGTTGTTGCTGGTTCAGCCAACAACCAATTGAAAGAAGAACGCCACGGCGACGAGCTTGAAGCATTGGGCATCGTTTACGCACCAGATTTCGTTATCAACTCAGGCGGCGTGATCAACGTTGCGGATGAATTATACGGATACAACAACGAACGTGCGATGAAGCGCGTTGAAACAATTTACGACAGCATTACGCGCATTTTTGCAATCTCGAAACGCGACGGAATTCCTAGCTACCAGGCTGCGGACCGCATGGCGGAAGAACGCATCGACCGTATGCGCAAATCAAGAAGCCAATTCTTGCGCAACGAACACAACATCATCTCAAGACGCTAAATGGCAGGCAGGCACGGCCGGTTCAACCCGGCTGGCGCCTGCTGCTTGTGTAGTTTAAAGAAAAGATGAAACGGAGGGATCGCTGTGCAAAAACAGCAGCAGCGGATTTTGGTCTTAAACCCAGGTTCGACTTCGACTAAGATCGGTGTTTTTGACAACGATATCCTGATAATGGAAAACACCATTCGCCATTCGACGGAATCGCTTGCACAATTCACGTCCATCATCGACCAATTCGAATTTCGCAAAAAAACAATTTTAGAAGCGCTCGATGAAGAAGGCATGAATGTTTCCAATTTGTCTGCGGTCTGTGGACGCGGTGGATTGCTTCGGCCGATCGAAGGTGGGACATACGCAGTCAATGAAACGATGCTCATCGATTTACGCAAAGGCGTATCCGGCCAGCACGCTTCGAATCTTGGCGGAATTATTGCCTTTGAAATTGCTCAGGCGCTGAACATCCCGTCATTCATCGTTGACCCGGTCGTTGTTGATGAATTGGACCCGATTGCACGCGTATCGGGCTTTGCATTGATTGAACGAAAATCGATTTTCCACGCATTAAACCAAAAAGCGGTTGCCCGCCGCTACGCGAAAGAGTCAGGGCGCGCGTATAGCGACTTGCGCTTGATTGTCGTTCATATGGGCGGCGGCATAACAGTCGGCGCACATATCGGCGGCCGTGTCGTAGATGTCAACAACGGCCTTCACGGTGATGGGCCGTTCAGCCCCGAAAGAGCGGGAACGGTGCCAGCTGGCGATTTGGTTGAATTATGCTTCTCAGGCCAATATTACCGCCAGGAAATTATGAAAATGCTGGTTGGGCAAGGCGGCTTGGTCGGGTATCTAGGGACCAATGACGCTGTAAAAGTGGAAAAACGAATTCAAAAAGGCGATCAGGAAGCGAAGCTGATTTATGACGCGATGGCCTATCAGGTAGCGCGCGAAATCGGTTCCGCAAGCGCCGTGCTTGAAGGCAAAGTGGACGCAATCATTCTGACAGGCGGATTGGCTTACGGCAAAAGTTTCGTGGAGTCGATTACAAACCGCATTAGTTGGATCGCAGATGTTGTTGTCCTTCCCGGCGAAAATGAGCTCCAGGCTCTCGCCGAAGGTGCGGCACGCGTATTGAACGGCGAAGAGCAAGCGAAAGTTTACCCGGCAGGAAAATAACAAAGGAGGTCGTCTTCACTTATGGCACAAAATTATGATGTAGTCATCATGGGCGGCGGAACAGGCGGCTACGTAGCTGCCATCCGCTCGGCTCAATTAGGATTAAAAACAGCGATTGTCGAAAAAGGCAATCTTGGCGGAACATGCCTGCATAAAGGCTGTATCCCAAGCAAAGCGCTGCTCCGCAGTGCTGAAGTTTATTCGACAACAAAAAACCACGCAGCTGATTTCGGCGTTGTTACAGGAGACGTGTCATTGGATTTTTCACGCGTTCAGCAGCGCAAACAAGCTATTGTCGACCAATTGCATAACGGCGTTCAAGGCTTAATGAAAAAAGGCAAAATCGATGTCTACGAAGGCATCGGCCGGATTCTTGGACCGTCGATCTTTTCACCGAATGCCGGTACGGTTTCAGTGGAAATGGCGAACGGTGAAGAAAACGAAATGCTTATTCCGAATAATGTCATCATCGCAACAGGTTCTCGACCGCGCACGCTACCGGGCTTGACGATTGACGGCGAATTCGTCATGAGTTCAGATGAAGCACTGCAAATGCAAGAATTGCCGAAATCGATTTTAATCGTTGGCGGCGGTGTTATCGGCATTGAATGGGCATCGATGCTCAATGATTTTGGCGTAGAAGTGACGGTCATCGAATACGCGGACCGCATCATTCCGACAGAAGACAAAGACGTGTCAAAAGAAATGCTGAAATTGCTATCGAAAAAAGGCGTTAAATTCGCTATCGGCGCTAAAGTGATGGCGGAGACGCTTGAAACAGGCGACAACGGCGTAACGATCCAAGCTGAAGTAAAAGGCGGCATGGAAACGTTTAATGCAGAAAAAATGCTGGTTTCTGTAGGCAGACAAGCAAATGTCGAAAACATCGGCCTGGAAAATACGGACATCATTGTTGATAAAGGCTTTATCCAAGTGAAAAATACATTCCAGACAAAAGAGTCCCACATCTACGCAATTGGCGATGTGATCGGCGGCCTTCAATTGGCGCATGTTGCATCCCACGAAGGCATTACGGCCGTTGAGCACATCAAGGGCAATAATCCGCATGCCATCAATTACGATTTGGTGTCGCGCTGCATTTATTCCAATCCGGAAGCCGCAAGCGTCGGCATCACCGAAGAGCAAGCAAAAGAAAAAGGTCATGATGTCAAAGTCGGCAAATTCTCATTTAAAGCAATTGGTAAAGCGCTTGTTTTCGGGGAATCCGACGGCTTCGTCAAAATCATTGCCGATAAAGCGACAAACGACATTTTAGGTGTTCACATGATCGGACCGCACGTAACCGATATGATTTCAGAAGCTGGCCTGGCCATGGTTCTGGATGCAACACCGTGGGAAATCGCCGAAACCATCCATCCGCACCCGACACTATCAGAAGTGATGGGCGAAGCGGCATTGGCTGTAGACGGCAAAGCGATTCATAGCTAAAGGGGGAATTTCAATGGTTTCAAAACACGAAGAAGCAGGTTTGTCACAAGACGATTTGCTGGAAATGTACGAAACAATGCTGACTGCGCGTCGTGTCGATGAGCGCATGTGGCTTCTAAACCGCGCGGGTAAAATCCCGTTCGTTATTTCTTGTCAAGGGCAGGAAGCGGCTCAAGTTGGCGCAGCATTTGCTTTGGACAACACAAAAGATTACATCGCACCCTATTACCGCGACCTAGGCGTTGTCTTGCATTTCGGAATGACGCCTAAAGACTTGATGTTATCGGCTTTCGCAAAAGCCGAAGACCCGAACTCAGGCGGGCGCCAAATGCCTGGCCATTTCGGGCAGAAGAAAAACCGCATCTTGACTGGTTCTTCACCGGTTACCACGCAATTGCCGCACGCAGTAGGCGTAGCAATGGCTGGCAAAATGAAGAAAAAAGATTTTATCACGTTTACAACGCTAGGCGAAGGTTCTTCAAACCAAGGGGATTTCCACGAAGGCTTGAACTTTGCAGGCGTCCATAAATTGCCGGTTATTACGCTGGTCGAAAACAATAAATACGCGATTTCCGTTCCTTATGACCGCCAAGTGGCGAGCAAGAACGTTTCGGACCGCGCAGCTGGATACGGCATGCCGGGCGTAACAATTGACGGCAACGACCCAATCGAAGTTTACAAACACGTCAAAGCAGCTGCCGACCGCGCACGCCGCGGGGAAGGCCCAAGCTTGATCGAAACAGTTTCAGAACGGATGACGGCCCACTCATCAGATGATGACCACCGCCAATACCGTTCAGCTGATGAATTGGCTGCACAAAAAGAAAAAGATCCGATTCTGTTATTCGGCGCTTATTTGAAAGAAAACAGCATCATGGACGACAAACTGGAAGCGGACATCAATGCCCGCATCATGGTTCTTGTCAACGAAGCGACGGATTATGCTGAAAACGCACCGTACGCTGCACCGGAAGACGCGCTGAAATACGTCTACGCGGAACAGGGAGGTAACGAATAATGGCAGTTATGAATTATATTGACGCCATCACGCTTGCCATGAAAGAAGAAATGGAACGTGACGAAAATGTTTTCGTTATAGGCGAAGACGTCGGCAAAAAAGGCGGCGTGTTCAAAGCGACGCAAGGCCTTTACGATCAATTCGGTGAAGACCGCGTTGTTGATGCACCGCTAGCAGAATCGGCAATAGCCGGAGTTGCGATCGGCGCCGCGATGTACGGCATGCGCCCGGTTGCGGAATTCCAGTTTGCGGATTTCATCATGCCAGCTGTCAACCAAATCATTTCGGAAGCATCACGCATCCGCTACCGCTCGAACAATGACTGGACATGCCCGATCGTTTTCCGTGCACCATTCGGCGGCGGCGTCCACGGCGCGTTGTACCATTCACAATCGGTGGAAGCCGTTTTCGCAAACCAGCCTGGTTTGAAAATCGTCATTCCGTCGACTCCATATGACGCAAAAGGATTATTGAAAGCGGCCATCCGCGACGAAGATCCGGTAATGTTTTTCGAACACAAACGCGCTTACCGTTTGATCAAGGGCGAAGTGCCTGAAGAAGACTACACGATTGAAATCGGCAAAGCCGATGTTAAACGCGAAGGCGACGACATCACAGTCATCACTTACGGACTGGCTGTGCATTTCGCGCTGCAAGCTGCAGAACGCCTTGCTGAGGACGGAATTTCCGCCCACATCCTGGACCTGCGCACAATTTATCCATTGGACAAAGAAGGCATCATTGAAGCCGCTAAGAAAACCGGCAAAGTCCTTCTCGTCACAGAAGACAATAAAGAAGGAAGCATCATCGGCGAAGTGGCAGCGATCATCGCTGAAAACTGCCTATTCGACCTGGATGCTCCAATCCGCCGCCTGGCTGGCCCAGACGTTCCCGCAATGCCTTACGCGCCGACAATGGAGAAATTCTTCATGATCAACCCGGACAAAGTCGAAAAAGCAATGCGTGAACTAGCGGAGTTTTAAATAAGAAAAGCGGAAACGGCCGATTAGGTTCGACAGGCATAAGGCGGACCAGCGAAGTGGCGTTCTTTGCCACACAGCTGGGCTGGCTTATGACCCGAGAACCTGGCCGTTGCAGCTGGATCAAAAGAAAAGCGCATGCGCCTGTCAAGTCCCGACAGGCAAGTTATGGCCAAATGAAATTTGGGCCATGACTTTGCGACGAAGCACGTAGTGCTGCTGGAGCATATGTTTTAGACAGAACACCGAAACGGCATGTTTTCAGCCGTACAGACTCGAAAAGTAGAAGTGCCTGTTCAGCTCTGACAGGCATAAGACGGACCAGCGAAGTGGCGTTCTTTGCCACGCAGTTGGGACGGCCTATGACCCGAAGAGCTAGGCACGGAACTAGACACTGGGCTGACTTAAGACCCCGAGGGACTAGGCGCAGAAGCTGGATCAAAAAGTAAATCAAACAAGGAGGAATCCCTTTGGCTATAGAGAACATCAAAATGCCCCAGCTTGGCGAAAGTGTCACAGAAGGCACCATTGAAAAATGGCTTGTCGCTCCTGGCGACCACGTCAATAAATACGATTCGCTGGCGGAAGTCAATACAGATAAAGTAACAGCAGAAGTCCCTTCTTCGTTTACCGGCATCATTAAGGAATTGCTTGCTGCAGAAGGCGAAACACTCGCAGTCGGCGAAATCGTCTGCACAATCGAAACAGAAGGCGGCGATTCAGCTCCGGCTGAAGATGCGACACCTCAACAAGCGGACACAGGCAAAGAAAATACAATGCCTGCTGCAGATACTGCCGTATCGAAACAACCGTCTGGCGGCAATGGCCAGTCACAACCGATCCGCCCGTCTGGCTCGAAAGCACGCTATTCGCCTGCGGTCCTCCGTTTGGCGCAAGACAACGACATTGATCTTGCACAAGTCGACGGATCAGGCAATGAAGGGCGCATCACGCGCAAAGATTTGTTAAAACTGATCGAGAGCGGCAACATTCCGAAAGCTGGCGATGCACCTGCAGCTCCTGCACGCCAAGAAACTTCAGCGCCTCAAGCAGCGGCGCAGCAAGCACCGGCTTCAGCACCTGCAGCTAAGTCAGCGCCGATCGAAAGCGCACCTGGCGATATCGAAATCCCGGTAACAGGCATACGCCGCGCGATCGCTGCCAATATGCTGAAGAGCAAGCACGAAGCGCCACATGCATGGATGATGATCGAAGTAGATGTCACGGACCTGGTTTCGTACCGCGATTCCATCAAAGGCGAATTCAAGAAAAAAGAAGGCTTCAACATTACGTATTTCGCCTTTTTCGTCAAAGCCGTTTCTCAGGCTTTGAAAGAATTCCCAATGATGAACTCGATGTGGGCTGGCGACAAGATCATCCAGAAAAAAGACATCAACATCTCGATCGCAGTTGCGTCGGACAGCGCATTGTTCGTGCCTGTCATCCGCAGCTCAGATGAAAAGTCCGTCAAAGGCATCGGCCGCGACATCAACGACTTGGCATTGAAAGCCCGCAACGGCAAATTGGGATCCACTGACATGCAAGGCGGAACGTTCACTGTCAACAACACAGGCTCGTTCGGCTCTATCCAGTCAATGGGGATCATCAATCATCCGCAAGCGGCAATCCTGCAAGTCGAGTCGATCGTCAAGCGCCCAGTCATCATGGGCAACGGCATGATCGCAGCACGCGACATGGTCAACTTGTGCTTATCGCTCGACCACCGCGTACTTGACGGACTTGTCTGCGGACAATTCCTGGGGCGCGTCAAAGAAATTCTTGAAAACATGAACAAGGAAAACACTTCCGTTTATTGATAGAAAGCCTGGAGTCTACGGACTTCAGGCTTTTTTTCCTTTTATGTCTGTGGATAGTCGGGTAAAATGAATAAAGAGACCTTTAGGGAGGGAACAGCTTGACTATCGAATCGATGAAAAAGACCCAATTTTCCGAACGTACATATGAAGACTGGCGGGAAGCGGCTGAAATAGCGCTGAAAGGCAAACCGCTGGATGAAACTTTGAAAACTCCGACGATAGAAGGCATTACCTTAGAACCGTTATACACAAAAGAAATGTTTGAGAGCCGTGGCCATGCTGCCGAGAGCCAAGCGGCAGCTGTGCAGAACGGCAAACGCTTGCCAGGCTGGTTCGTTGCCCAAGAAACCGCTTACGAAACAGCAGCGGATTTTTTAGCAGCAGCTAAAGAAGAATTGGCGCGCGGCAATGAAACAATCGTTTACACGAGCCAAAAAAATCTGCAATGGACAGATATGGAATTGCAAGAGCTCGCGGGTCTCATCATTACGCATCCGCTGTATTTTAAATTGGGATCTGATGATAACGGCATCTTGCGGGTGTTTGACTTTATTGATGAACAGCAGCTTAGGCATGTTCAAGGGGCGATTCAGTCTGATTTCGTTGTCACTGCGCCACCGAATGTACGCACGCTGATGGTTGATCTGATTCCGGTGCATGGCGCTGGCGGAACGATTATCCATGAACTTGGTGTCGCGCTCAGCATGCTGGCAGAAGCGATGGAAGCCGACAATTTCAATGCACAGGCAGAAAAAATCTGGGTGCGTTTTGCAGTCGACACGCAATTTTTCCAGGAAATCGCTAAGCTCCGCGCATTTCGTGTGTTGTGGAATGCATTTTGCGAAGCGTACGGCGAAAAAGCGCCGGCTGTTCCGGTCTTTACGGAAACATCGGTACGTTCTTATTCAAAACTGGACCCTTACGTCAATTTACTGAGAGCAGGCAACTCGACTTTTTCCGCTATCCTTGGGGGAACGAACGCGCATACTGTGCATCCGCATGATTTTCTGACGGGGCCGAATGGCCAAAGCCGCCGGATTGCGCGCAATGTCCAGCTAGTCATCAAAGAAGAAGCACATGCGGCCCACGTCTTGGACGCTTCAGCCGGCTCATATTACATCGAGTCGCTGACGCAGGAATACGTAGAAGCAGCTTGGCAATACTTTCTTGAAATCGAAGAAGCGGGCGGCTATACGGAAGTTATGCAGTCCGGCTGGCTGGCAGACGACATGCAGGCCAAATGGCTGGAACGCAAAAAGCAGATCGCTTTGCGCAATGCTTCCTTGATCGGCACGAATGTCTACGCTGACCCACAGGAAGCGGTCAAAGACGGCACAATCGACGAAAGCCATCTCGAATACATCACTGCGAAGCGCTTAGCTGCGCCATTTGAGAAAATGCGTGCACTCGCCAAAGAATGTATTTTAAAAACGGCAATTATCCACCTGGCACCGTTAAAAACAGTGAAATCCCAATCGGATTTCGTCGTCGGTTTCCTTGCGGTGGCAGGGATTGAACCATTGATCAGTCCGGAAATTAAATCTGCAGAAGAAGTCAATAAATTCTTGCAGGAAAACCACATTGATTATGCTGTGCTATGCGCTCCGGCAGACGTCATTGATGCCATTCTGCCAAGCTTGGAAACGTCTGCCGCCATTGAT
The DNA here is from genome assembly GCF_058268455.1 of Planococcus sp. TJ-302. Lineage (NCBI taxonomy): Bacteria > Bacillati > Bacillota > Bacilli > Caryophanales > Caryophanaceae > Planococcus > Planococcus sp. TJ-302. The sequence goes on from NZ_JBZDOI010000001.1 coordinate 374,831, forward strand.
GTTGCAGGCAGAATCCCGAAAGAACGCAGTGAATTTTGGAGTAAACACGGCGTCACCGATTCCATTTACGGCGGCAAACACATCAATTCGAAATTAGAAGCGATCTTAAGTCTTGGAAAGGAGGCCTTCTAACATGGCAAAACCGGATTTTTCAAATGTCGATTTACAGCAATTGGCTATAGAGCTTCAAGAAGGGGTTCAAAAAGAACCGTTTGAAACGAATGAAGGCATCGCCGTCAAACCGGTGTATTCACCGCAAGACATGGAAGGCGTTGAAGACAGCTTGCCTGGTTTTGCCCCGAATGTACGCGGCCCTTACCCGACGATGTACGTATCACGTCCGTGGACCGTGCGCCAATATGCCGGATTTTCAACGGCTGAAGAAAGCAATGCTTTTTACCGCCGCAATTTGGCAATGGGCCAAAAAGGGCTTTCAGTCGCATTTGATTTGGCGACGCACCGCGGCTATGATTCCGACCATCCACGCGTTGTTGGAGATGTCGGTAAGGCCGGCGTCGCCATCGACAGTGTTGAAGACATGAAAATTTTGTTTGATGGCATTCCGCTCGACCAAATGTCGGTGTCAATGACAATGAACGGCGCAGTTGTGCCAATTATGGCCTTTTACATCGTGGCAGCAGAAGAGCAAGGCGTGTCGCCGGAGCAACTTGCCGGCACGATCCAGAATGATATTTTAAAAGAATACATGGTGCGCAATACGTACATTTACCCACCTGCAATGTCGATGAAAATCATTGCAGATATCTTTAAATACACGTCCGAAAAAATGCCGAAATTCAACTCGATTTCGATTTCCGGCTACCATATCCAGGAAGCGGGAGCGACGGCAGATATTGAATTGGCGTATACGCTTGCCGACGGACTGGAATACGTCCGCACCGGCCTTGCAGCCGGCATTGGCATCGATGCTTTTGCACCACGCCTGTCATTCTTCTGGGGCATCGGCATGAACTATTTCATGGAAATCGCGAAAATGCGTGCAGCCCGCGCCATTTGGTCGAAAATGATGAAATCGTTCGATCCACAAAACGACAAATCATTGGCACTCCGAACACATTCCCAGACTTCGGGCTGGAGTTTGACCGAGCAGGATCCGTTCAATAACGTCACGCGTACGCTGATCGAAGCGAATGCGGCGGCAATGGGCCATACCCAATCGCTGCACACAAATGCACTTGATGAAGCCATTGCTTTGCCAACCGACTTTTCTGCCCGCATTGCCCGTAACACGCAATTATTCCTGCAGGAAGAAACCTTAATGACCAAAGTCATCGATCCATGGGGCGGATCGTATTACGTCGAATCGTTGACCAATGAATTGATGGAGAAAGCTTGGCAATTGATTGAAGAAGTTGAAGAGCTTGGCGGGATGGCGAAAGCGATCGAAACCGGCTTGCCTAAAATGCGCATCGAAGAAGCGGCTGCGAAAAAACAGGCGCAAATCGATTCGAACGAAGAAATCATTATCGGCGTCAACCGCTACAGATTGGATGAAGAAGACCCGATTGACATTTTGAACATCGACAACACAATGGTGCGCAAAAAGCAGATCGAGCGCATCGAGCGCATGAAAGCGACGCGTGACAGTGCGAAAGTCGGCGTGGCATTGCGCCGTCTGGCAGCTGCGGCTAAAACCGGGGAAGAAAACATCCTGGAATGTGCGGTGGAAGCGGCACGAAATCGCGCAACATTAGGTGAAATATCGGATGCCATTGAAGAGGCTTCCGGACGGCATAAGGCGGTGATCCGTTCAGTGAGTGGCGTATACAGTTCGAACTTCTCGAATCAGCAGGAAATGGAAACCGTCAAAGAAATGACGGAAGACTTTATTGAGAACGAAGGGCGCCGTCCGCGCATCCTGATTGCAAAAATGGGGCAGGACGGTCATGACCGTGGAGCGAAAGTCATCGCGACAGCATTCGCGGACCTTGGATTTGATGTGGATATCGGGCCGTTGTTCCAGACGCCTTCCGAAACTGCGCAACAAGCTGCGGAAAATGACGTCCACGTCATCGGCGTCAGTTCGCTGGCAGCCGGGCATATGACATTGGTTCCGGACTTGGCAGCTGAACTGAAGAAAATCGGCCGTGAAGACATCCTGATCGTTGTCGGCGGCGTCATTCCGGCGCAGGATTATGAGTTCCTGCGCAATAACGGAGCGAGCGCCATCTTCGGACCCGGAACGGTCATCCCGGTTGCGGCACAAAAAGTCATTGAAGAGATATACAGCCGTCTTGGCTATGAGGAAGTGGCCGACTGATGGACCGCGAAAAAGGATCCCGGCGGGTCATGGGAGGCGTCAAAGCCAGTCACGACGGCATGCAGTCTGCGCCGCGCAAGAAATTCAAGAAGCCGCAGGCGCAGGGCTTCAAAACAGCTGAACTGGCTGAAGGGGTGATGAGTGGATCGCGCATCCATTTGGGCAAAGCGATTACGCTGCTGGAAAGCTCGAATCCGCAAGACAAGCAAATGGGTCAGGACTTGTTAAATCAGCTACTGCCGCATACCGGAAACAGCATTCGCATCGGCATTACCGGTGTGCCGGGAGCGGGCAAAAGCACGTTCATCGAAACCTTCGGCGAAATGCTGACGCGGCTGGGCCATAAAGTGGCAGTGCTCGCCATCGACCCGAGTTCGTCGGTTACCGGCGGCTCAATTCTTGGCGATAAGACCCGGATGGAAAACCTGGCAAGAAATCCAGGAGCGTTCATCCGGCCGTCGCCGACTGCCGGAACGCTCGGCGGCGTCCACAAGAAGACACGCGAAACGATGCTGCTCTGCGAAGCGGCAGGCTATGATGTCATTTTGGTGGAAACTGTCGGGGTCGGCCAAAGCGAGACTTTGGTGCGCGGAATGGTCGATATGTTTTTGCTGCTTGTTTTAACTGGTGCGGGGGATGAACTCCAAGGCATGAAGAAAGGCATTCTGGAATTGGCTGACGCTATCATTGTCCACAAAGCGGACAGAGACAACATGAAGCTTGCTGAGAAGACTGTACGCGAATACAAAGGAATTCTACATTTTCTGCAGCGGGCGACTGAAGGCTGGAAAACGCAGGCGCTGCCGGCATCTTCACTTGAAGAAACAGGAATCCGAGAAATTTGGGATATGGTGAAACAATTCGAGGATACGGTCAAAGTGAGCGGTTATTTCAATGTGCGCCGTCAGGACCAGACGAAAGACTGGTTCCGTTCGATGATTACTGATGAATTGCTGAGCCGTTTCTACGGCGATCGGGAGCGCAGCGACAAGGTCAAAACGCTCGAGCAGCAAGTCCTGAAAGATGAGCTCACCGTATCACAAGCCATAACGGATTTATTCGAGTAAGCTTTTTTGCAAGTCTTTTCAAGTCCTGCTATGATTGAAAGAGGAAATAATAAGGAGTTGTTAACGGATGGCTATGGATTTTAACTTTATGATGAACGATATCGTTAAACAAGCGCGCCAGGAATTAGTAGACGGCGGCTATACACAATTGGAAACTGCAGAAGAGGTCAATGAAGCCTTTGCACAACCCGGCACGAGCCTCGTTATGATCAACTCGGTCTGTGGATGCGCAGGTGGCATTGCACGCCCTTCAGCATTGCATTCCGTGCATTACGACAAACGCCCGGACCGTCTATTGACAGTTTTCGCTGGACAAGATAAAGAAGCGACTGCACAAGCGCGCCATATTTTCGGCGATGACCACTTGCCGTCATCACCGTCATTCGTCTTGTTGAAAGACGGAAAAATGGTGGAGGAAATCGGCCGCCATGAAATCGAAGGGCATGACCCGATGTCTGTTATCACACACATCCAGGAATTGTTCGAAAAACATTGCAATGAAATTTAATGCAAACATGCCCCTTTCATAGGGGCATTTTTTTATAGAAAGCGTTTTCTCAATCAATGAAATCGATGAAAATGAACAGAATCTGGCTAAAAAGAGGAGCGGAACATGAAACTGAAGCGTTTTTCAATTGGCTATCGGACAATGAAGACAGCGGCTGGCGCCGCAATTGCGATATACCTGGCGCAGCTTTTGCAATTGGATTATTATGTATCAGCTGGAATACTGGCAATTCTTTGCATTCAGCCGACAAAGAAAAAGTCCATCCGGGCAGCGTTTTCGCGTTTTGTCGCAAGCCTCATCGGCATCGCCTACGCATTCGTCTTTTTTGAAGGCATCGCTTACCATCCAATCGTGTTCGGCGTCATGATTCTGCTGTTCATCCCAGTTTTGGTGTCGCTGAGATTTTCAGATGGTTTTGTTTCAAGTGCGGTCATCTTGCTGCACATCTACGACTCGAAAAATTTGACAGGCGGCCTTTTGCTGAACGAAGTTGCGCTCATGGCCATCGGCTTCGGCACCGCGCTCGCGGTCAATATCTACATGCCTAGCATTGAGAAAAAACTGGATGATTACCGCAATCAGATCGAGATGCTGTACTCTACGATCTTCAAGGAAATCGCCAATTACCTGCACCAAGGCGAATCGTCGTGGAGCGGCGCTGAATTGATGGAAAGCGAAAAGCTGGTGAAAAAAGCAAAAGCGCTTGCTTACCAGGACGTTGAAAATCATGTCACCCGGTTAGAGAACAAATACTACCGTTATTTCGATATGCGGGAGCAGCAGCTCGACATTATCGAGCGCATCCTTCCAAAAATTACCGAGCTGCCAGTCGAGGTCGGACAATCCCATCTAGTGGCTGAATTTCTCGAGGATTTAGCAGCACACGTCCATTCAGGCAACACGGCTGACCAATACCTTGGCAAACTCGACGCAGTGAAAGCGGACTTCGCCAAAATGCCGTTGCCCGACAACCATGAAAAGTTTCTGGCAATGGCGGCACTGTACCAAGTGATCGAGGAAATGGAAAGCTATTTGGAGATCAAGTCGTCTTATCAAGGATTCACCAATAAAAAACCAGCAGAAGCATAGGCTTCCGCTGGTTTTTTTATTGGTTGTTGAGATACTATTAATAGGTTTTTGATTTCGCTTCAGGCGGACGCGTTCCGCGGGCGAGCGCCGAGCCGCTTCGTCGCTGCGCTCCTGTCCCTGCATCGCTACGCTAGCTTCGGGACATGAAAACCCGTTGCAGGGTCTCGTCTGTCTCGCTATCCCGCAGGAGTCGCCGCCTTCCGCTTTAGTTAAAGGTGAATCTCAAACCAAATTATTTCTTTTATAGAAGTGAGGTAATGATACAATTGCTGCACTCTCTATACAATTTCCAGATATGGAGCAATATAGCTCCGACTCCCGCGGGGTAGCGTAGCGACGAAGTGCTGAAATCCACTCGGGCGTCAGCACGAGTTAGTTCGGCGCAAGCCCGCAGGAAAGAAATTGGCCGAAGGTCGTTCGGCCAATTCTTTGCGACGAAGCTAGCGCAGCGATGCAGGAGCATATGTTTTAGCGGGGCTGTTTTGTGGAATATCGACATTAATATATGGCATATACAAAGAAACCCCCAGCAGAATTATCTGTTGGGGGTTTTAAATACTTATACGATGAAGCTTAGGCCCATTAGCAATGATGACAAAAGCATCAAGGCGATCATAGAATAGACAACAATTTTGCGGAAAACTTGGTTTCTCATTAACAAATTGCTCCTTTATAACGTTTTAGTCTTTGAAGAAATGATAGCATATTTTCCGAAACATTTATAGGGAGAGCTTTTGAGCCGCTAAATATAGATGAACAGCTAGAGTTTTGGCGTCCAAATCTGTACAATAAAATAGAACATACAAAAGGAAGTGAAAAAGATGAAGAAAGTCGACCATATTGGAATAGCGGTGCGGAATCTGGAACAAGTCCTCCCATATTACACGGACGTTCTCGGCTGCCCTTTATTGAAAATCGAAGAAGTGGAATCGCAAAAAGTGCGCGTGGCATTCATCGATGCTGGCAACATCAAATTGGAGCTTTTGGAGCCGATGGATGACACTAGCCCAATTTTTAAATTCATGGAAAAAAGAGGCGAAGGCATTCATCATATCGCGTTCGGTGTCGAAAACATTGAACAACGCATGGCGGAGCTGCGCGCAGATGGGGTGCAATTGCTGAGCGAAACGCCGAAACCGGGAGCAGGCGGTGCGTTAGTGGCTTTCTTGCATCCAAAATCATCAAATGGGGTATTATACGAACTTTGTGAAAAGCAATGATTGAGGAGTGGGAGAATGGACATTTACGAAAGAATCAATGAATTGTATGACCGGAAACGTGAAATAGAGCTTGGCGGCGGCGAAGACCGAATTGCCAAGCAGCATGAAAAAGGCAAGCTGACAGCGCGCGAGCGGATCGACTTGCTGGTGGATGAAGGGTCATTCGTTGAATTGAGCCCATTTATGGAACATCGCACGACGGATTTCGGTATGGCGAAAGGGCCAGGTGAAGGGGTTGTCACCGGCTACGGTAAAGTTAACGGCCGTCCGATTTATTTGTTTTCACAAGATTTCACGGTGTTCGGCGGAGCGTTAGGGGAAATGCACGCGAAGAAAATTGCAAACGTCATGGATTTGGCAGCGAAAAATGGCGCTCCATTTATCGGCTTGAACGATTCTGGCGGTGCACGCATCCAAGAAGGCGTCTTGTCGCTTGATGGCTATGGCCATATTTTCTACCGCAATTCGATTTATTCCGGCGTGATTCCGCAGATTTCCGTAATCATGGGGCCCTCTGCTGGCGGCGCGGTGTATTCACCAGCCATCACGGATTTTGTCTTCATGGTCGACAAGACGAGCCAAATGTTTATCACCGGCCCGAAAGTCATCGAAACGGTAACAGGCGAAAAAATTTCGTCGGAAGATCTTGGGGGATCAAAAGTACATACCGCAATCAGCGGAAATGCGCATTTCCGCTCGGATTCTGAGCAAAGCGTGCTGGAAATGGTGCGCCGTTTGATCAGCTATTTGCCACAGAACAACCAGGAATTGCCTCCGCGTCTTGAAGTTGATGACAACGACGATTACCGTCCGAACCTGGCAGACATCGTACCGTACGAAGCGATCCGGCCATATGATGTGCGCCGAGTGGTGGAAGATGTTGTCGACACCGACAGCTTCATGGAAGTACAGCCAGAATTCGCACGCAATATCGTCGTAGGCCTCGCCCGCATCAAAGGCGAAACAGTTGGCCTTGTGTGCAACCAGCCAAAAGTCATGGCAGGCGGACTGGATATCGATTCTTCCGATAAAGCCGCCCGCTTTATCCGTTTCTGCGATTCTTTCAACATTCCATTAATCACGTTTGAAGATGTTACGGGCTTTTTCCCAGGCATCAAGCAAGAACACGGAGGCATCATCCGCCACGGCGCAAAAATCCTGTATGCGTATTCTGAAGCGACCGTGCCAAAAATGACGGTTATTTTGCGCAAAGCTTATGGCGGCGCATATGTCGCGTTAAACTCGAAATCGATCGGTGCGGATTTGGTGTATTCATGGCCGAATGCGGAAATCGCGGTTATGGGACCTAATGGCGCAGCGAACATTATTTTCGCGCGCGAAATAGCGGCGAGCGACAATCCAGAAGAAACACGCGCAGCAAAAATCGAGGAATACCGCGAGAAATTTGCGAATCCTTATGTTGCAGCGGCTGCGGGCATGGTAGATGATGTGATCGATCCACGCGAAACACGCATTAAATTAATACAGGCGCTTGAAATGATGCGCCATAAGAAAGATTCACGGCCAGCGAAAAAACATGGCAATATGCCTTTATAAGAGAAGGGGTACCAATCTTGAAAAAAGATAGATTACTGAACGAATTTCTTGAGTTGGTGCAGATCGACTCCGAAACGAAAAATGAAGGCGAAATTGCTGTTGTGTTAAAACACAAATTAGAAGCGATCGGGTTTCATGTAGCAGAAGATAATTCATCTTTCCATAACGGCCACGGCGCGAATAATTTAATTGCCACATTGCGCGGCGCTGCACAGGACGTTCCAGCCATCTATTTTACGGCGCATATGGACACGGTTGTGCCGGGCAGGGGCGTCAAGCCGGTGGTGCGCGATGGTTATGTGCAATCCGATGGCACGACGATTCTCGGTGCGGATGACAAAGCAGGCATAGCGGCGCTGCTTGAAATGATCCGTTCGATTCAGGAAGCCGAGATAGAACATGGCGATATTCAATTGGTGATCACGGCTGGCGAGGAAAGCGGTCTTGTGGGAGCAAAAGAACTGGATGCCTCACTCCTGTTCGCGAAATACGGCTACGCAGTCGACAGCGACGGGCAAGTTGGCGGCATTGTCACCTCTGCGCCGTACCAAGCGAAATTATGGACTACAATCCATGGCAAGACAGCTCATGCGGGCGTTGCGCCTGAAAAAGGCATCTCCGCTATCACCATTGCGGCTAAAGCCATTTCAAAAATGGCTTTGGGCCGCATCGATTCGGAAACGACGGCGAATATCGGCCGTTTCGAAGGCGGCAAAGCGACGAACATCGTCTGCGATGAAGTACATATCCTGTCGGAAGCCCGTTCTATCAAGGAAGAAAAGTTGGCTGCGCAGACAGCTCATATGGAATCGGTCTTTGAAGAAATGGCTGAAAGCATGGGCGGAAGCGCAGAAACAGAAGTAAAGCTGATGTACCCGGGCTTTCATTTCGCAGAAACTGAACCGGTCGTGGAAATCGCGAAAAAAGCGGCGGCGAAAATTGGCCGTCCTTCACCGGTGCTGACAAGCGGCGGCGGAAGCGACGCCAACATCTTTAACGGTTTCGGCATTCCGACGGTCAATCTTTGCGTTGGCTATGAAGAGATCCACACGAAAAAAGAGCGCATGCCGATCGAAGAACTCGAGAAGCTGGCTGAGCTTTTAGTGGAAATTGTCAAAGAGTCCGCTAAAGTCTAGAGCGTTAAAATAGCACGTCAAAAAGAGAGGGCGGTCCCGCCCTCTCTTTTGCTTGCCCTCAATCCATGGCAGGAGCGGTACGGGCATACGACCGGGCGCTGTGGTAAAATAAAGCAATAGAAGTCAATGAAAAGTGGAGCGATTAACATGGCGGGTCGAGTGATATTTCATATCGATATGAATAGTTTTTACGCATCGGTGGAGCAATCCCACGATCCAAGCCTGAAAGGCAAGGCGTTGGCGATTGCGGGAAACCCGAAAGAGCGGCGCGGCATCATTGTGACGTGTTCTTATGAAGCTCGGGCTCACGGCATCTACACGACGATGCAAGTCCATGAAGCGAAGCGCAAATTTCCGGACTTGATTTTGATGGCGCCGAACTTTGAACGTTACCGGACCGCATCAAAAGCGATGTTCGACATTTTGCGCTCATATACCGACAGCGTCGAGCCGGTGTCGATCGACGAAGGCTATGTCGATGTTACGGACCTGGCAGAGTTGCATCATCCGGTTGCACTTGCGAAGGAAATCCAACAGCGCATGCTTTCTGAGCTGGATTTGCCATGCTCCATCGGCATTGCGCCGAATAAGTTTCTGGCGAAAACCGCTTCCGATATGAAAAAGCCGCTCGGCATCACGATTTTGCGGAAACGGGACATCCAGCAAATATTATGGCCGTTGCCAGTTATCGATATGCACGGCGTAGGCGAAAGCACGGCAGCCAAATTCAAGCGTCTGGGCATTGAAACCATCGGCGAATTGGCAGTAGCCAATAATGGCTTATTGAAAGAAAAAATGGGCAAGAATGCTTTGCGGCTGCAGAATCGGGCAAATGGCATTGATGACCGCCTTGTCGACCCTGATTCGATCTATGACACCAAAAGTGTCGGCACCTCGACGACGTTGCCGATTGACGAAACCGATGAAACAGAATTAAAAGCGGTATTCAAACGGCTGTCCCAAAAAGTGGCAAACAGGCTGGAGTCAAAAGAGCTATCCGGACCGACTGTCAGCATCCAGACGCGCAGTTCCGATTGGAAAAACCGCACACGCAGCATCACGCTGAAAAACACTGTTTGGAAAGCGGATGACATTTTCCGCAACGCATGGCAGCTGTTTACAAAGCATTGGAACGGCGAAGCGCTGCGGCTGGTCGGCGTAACGGTGTCGAACGTTGCTGACAAAGGGGACATGACGGAACAATTGTCCATCTTTAATTTTCAAGAACACGCAAAAGAAGAACCGCTATTGGAGCTGATGTCGAAATTGGAAGCTAAATTCGGCAAAAGCGTGCTTATTAAAGGCGCGAAATACAAAAAAACTTCGTATGATTCCAAAACCAGTTTCAGCAAGGATTTTTTGGATGACCACGACCACGATAGAAAGTAGGGACATTATGCAGTTATTATTTCTGGGGACAGGGGCAGGCATGCCTTCAAAAATGCGCAATACAAGTTCGCTGGCCCTGAAACTGTTGGAAGAGCGCGGTACCGTCTGGCTGTTCGACTGCGGTGAGGCGGCACAACACCAAATCTTACATACGACAGTGAAATTGCGGAAAATCGAAAAGATTTTCATTACCCATATGCACGGCGACCATATTTTTGGACTGCCGGGGCTTTTGGGCTCGCGTTCGTTCCAAGGCGGGGACGAGCCGCTCGGCATCTATGGCCCGCCAGGCATCCGGGAGTACGTGGAAACGGTTTTGCGCTTGAGCCGAACGCACTTGACCTATGATATCTCATTCCATGAACTGGGAGAAAAAACTGTTTTCGAAGACGGTACGATGGTGGTTGAAGCGGCAGAGCTTGACCATGCTATTCCGTCCTGGGGCTACCGCATCACGCAAAAACCGCTGCCGGCAAAATTGCAGATCGAAAAAGCGGCGGCGCTCGGTGTCCCTAAAGGACCATTGCTGGCGAAGCTGAAAAATGGGAAAGACGTCTTGCTTGAAGACGGTCGGACAGTGCGCAGCGAAGACGTCACTGCTGTGCAGCAGCCCGGATTTGTCGTAACGATTCTCGGGGACACTCGGTTTTGCGAGAACGCCGTGGCGCTTGGCAAGGATGCCGACGTTTTGGTCCACGAAGCGACTTTTGACAGCGACACCCAGAAGCTCGCGGCGGATTACGGCCATTCGACATTTTTGGACGCAGCCCGCACCGGCAGCTTAGCGAAGGCTAAAACCGTCATCGCAAACCACATCAGCGCACGTTTTTTGCCGGAAGATGACAAGCGGCTCATCGGGCAAGTCAAAGATGTGCATTCCGATTTCCACATCGCCCGTGATTTGCTGGAATTCGAATGGCAACAGCAAACAAGGGAAATCAAAAAAAAATAAGAATTAATTGGAAAGCCAAGGAATGCCGATGGCTTTATTTGGGATAATATTAAAAAACTTATGGAAATAATAGAACAAGTGTTCCCTTTATGTTAAAATAAAAGTACAGCTGCATGAGGACGGTTTGGCCATTCCCGGAAAGGGGGTGGTGATATGACGATTACAGAATCATTCGGTCTCGTTTTTACGAGCATCGGTTTGACGATCAGTGCAGTGACTTTGGTCGTTTCCATGATTTTAGTCATTAACAAAAAAAAATAACCGTCCCTTGTGGTAGAGGAAAGACGGTTATTTTCTGAAACCAAGATTTCCAGCCAACCGCTCTTGCGCGGCATGCAGCTGGCCGAATGCCTAGGCATTCGGTTTTTTGCGTTACATTAAGTATACTAAATTAGCCGTTTTTTGCAACTGCCTTATAACCAGCCGCGCTCATACGGCACAGGAACGTCTATGTCGGCTTTCAATTCTTTTGCCGCCGCGTAAGCCCAGTATGGTTCGCGAAGCAGCTCACGCGCCAGGAAGATCATATCCGCGCGTCCGTTCTGCAGGATTTCTTCTGCATGCAGCGCGCTCGTGATGAGTCCGACAGCGCCTGTGTCGATTGGCGTTTCGTGTTTGATGGTCTCAGAGAACTTCACTTGATAGCCAGGGAACACCGGTATCTGTGCCGCCACCAATGCGCCAGAACTGACATCGACCAAGTCGACGCCTTGCTGTTTCATCCATTTCGTCATTTCCACGTATTGCTCAGGCGTCATGCCGCCATCAGTGTAATCATGTGCGGAGATGCGGACGAATAACGGGCCATCCCATACTTCATTGACCGCATCGATTGTTTCACGCAGGATGCGATAGCGGTTTTCCGGAGTGCCGCCGTATTCGTCGTCCCGTTTATTGGACAAAGGTGACAGAAATTCATTGATCAAATAGCCGTGCGCTCCGTGCAGTTCGATGACATCAAAGCCCGCTTTTTTGGCGCGGAATGCTCCGTCCTTGAACGCTTGCACGGTTTCATGGATTTCATCAGCGGTCATTTCAACCGGTGTCTGGTATTTATCGTTGAAAGCGATGGCGCTCGGTGCTTGAATCGGGCCTTCAACGGTCGCCTTTCTGCCAGCGTGTGCCAGTTGAATACCGGTTTTCGCGCCGTTTTGCTGCATCAGGTGAACAATTTCTGCCAAACCGTCGATGTGGCTGTCGTCCCAAATGCCAAGATCGCGGGAAGAAATGCGCCCTTGCGGCTGGACTGCTGTCGCTTCGACGATGATCAAGCCGACCTGGCCGACTGCGCGTGTCGGATAATGCACACGGTGCCAATCAGAAACTTGGCCGTCCTCTTTATCGCTTTGGTACATGCACATCGGCGCCATGACGATGCGGTTTTTAAATGTGGTGTCCTTGATCGTATATGGTTCAAACAACTTTGCCAATAAAAACGCCTCCTTCAAATTCTTCCCAACTGTTTTTCAGTATACCAGAAGGCATTATTTGAATTCCCGTCCTAAGGCTCGCGCACGGTCTGCTGCGTCTTTCACGCATTCGCCGACAATCCCCTTGAAGTTGTTTCGCTCGAGTGCAGCGAGGCCAGCTGCTGTGGTTCCGTTCGGACTGGTGACTTTTTTGCGCAATACAGCGAAATCTTCATGCTGCAGCATATCGGCCGCACCTGAGAAAGTCTGCCGGACGAGCCGTTTGGCATCAGCGGGCGACAAGCCGTTGGCTATCGCAGCTTCTGTCATCGCTTCCGCGAAATAATAGATATACGCCGGCCCGCTGCCCGCAACGGCAGTCACCGCATCAATCTGCTTTTCGTCGACTACAGTGACACTGCCAATCGAAGACAGCAAATCCCGCAAATCGTGCTGCTGGTCGAGCGTTACATATTTGCTCCACGCAACACCGGTTGCGGACTTGCCGACTTTCGCCGAAGTGTTCGGCATGGCGCGGGCGACAGGGAAGTTGCCGACATGTTTCTGGATTGTTTCAATCGATACGCCGGCAACCACAGAGATGATGACGGTGTTGCCGGTCAAATTGTCTTTAATATCCGTCAGTGCAGCCTCGACATCTTTCGGTTTCATCGCGAGCAAGATAAAATCAGCGTTGCGCAATTCCTGCCGCTCTTTCTGGACAATCTTCACGCCGTACTCATCGCTCAACAATTCCAGCCGGTCACGGTCGGACTTGTTCATCACAGCGATATCCTCCGCTTTTAAAATCCTTTTGTTAATCCAGCCATGGATCATCGATTCCGCCATGGAACCGGCTCCTACGCATACAATATTCATATTCAGCACTTCCTTTTCTTCTATAGTAGATACATGAACTCTAAATAAATGTTTGAACCTTTCACGTTGCCTTGCTGCAGAGCATATGACCCTCGAGTCGCTTCAACCTGTCTAGCAATGGCAAAGAGCGCCATAACCATTCAGGCTTCCAGCGCTTGTCGGTGCAAAACGGGCAATTCCGCTTTTCCAGGTGGCCAGCCCCGACAGGCGCCTGCGCTTTTCCATATAAAAAAGCGCAATCGTCCCTGCTTTTGCAAGGACGAAAACGCTTGGTTTCCGCGGTACCACCTAAGTTTGCCACAATGGCACTTCTCGAGATCCTTAACGCGGACGGACGGCCGTGTTTTGCACGGCAGCTCAAAAGCAGGTTCGGGAAGGGAGCGGGGGTGTGCGTTTCAGCAGGAGCACACTCTCTGGACACCTTCATCTTCCGTACTGGCCTTTTTCTTCGCTTATATATGTACATGCATTATAGGGGGATTTTGCGTGTTTTGTCAAATGGCTCCGTTGCGTGACGGCGCGGCCGTTTCGCGGTATGATAGATGAATAGTCATTCAGTTTAGAGGAGATGGAAATATGAGTTTACATAAAATTATTATTCCGACGCCTTTTGCGGTTGGGGACGTTAATTCTTATTTAATGAAGGGCGATATGCTGACGTTAATCGATGCAGGGCCAAAGACGCCCGAAGCTTGGGAAGCACTGAAAGCGGGGCTGAAAGAGGCAAATGTGGAGCCAGCTGACATTGAACAAGTCGTGCTGACGCATCACCATCCTGACCATGCTGGCTGGGTGGATGGCTTCAAAAACTCTACATTATATGGCCATCCATATAATGATTTGTGGCTTCGTCGGGACCAAGCCTTTTTCGATTACCACGACGCCTTTTATTTGGAACGCTTAAAAGAGGAAGGCGTGCCGGATGATTTGATGTTCTGGGTCAAGAAAATGAAGCGCCCGCTGAATTTGCTTGGCAGCCGGCCGCTGGATATGGCAATTAATGAAGGAGATACGCTGCCCGGCCATCCGGACTGGGCCGTGCTGGAGACGCTTGGCCACGCGCAAAGCCATTTGTCGTTCTGGAATAAAGAAACGGGCGAAATGATCGGCGGAGACCACGTTATCGCGAAAGTGAGTTCCAATCCGCTCATCGAACCGCCCCTAAACCCAGATGAAGGCCGTCCGAAATCATTGCTTCAATATAATGCATCATTAGCGCGGCTGCTCCAAATGCCGATTGACGTCATCTACAGCGGCCACGGCGAAGAAGTGCGCAATGTCCATGAACTGGTCACGCAACGGCTCGAGAAACAGCACCAACGGGCAATGAAAGTCCTGGCGATGATCAAGCAAGAAGAAGAGACGGTATACGGATTGACACAAAAATTATTCCCTCATGCCTATGAGAAAGAATTGGGATTGACGTTGTCGGAAACAATCGGCCAGATCGACTACCTGCTTGAAGAAGGTCAGATTATCGAACGGCTCGGAGAAAATGGCATTCTCTACTATAGCAAGGCTTAAGAGAATAGCTGCTTGCTATTGCAACAGGTCGCTGGAGCGGTTAAAATAAACCTGTTGGACTTTTCTAATAATGACGATACACCCCTGATCAACTAGCAAAGGAATGGATAATTTGAAGAAATTCGGTTTAATGATTGCTGGCCTGATGTTTTTGGCTGCATGTTCAGATGATAAAAAGGCAGAACCTGCCGCAAAAGAAACAGCGCCTCCAGTAGAACAGGAAGTGGCAGCGGAGCAGCAGGAAATGACGGAAGAAGGCTATATCACGCAAGTGACAGCAGACAAGATTCTCGTCAATAATATTTATTTCGATATTCCGGAAGAAGTGGCGGTCCAGCTTAAAAATGGCGAAGAGTCGACAGATGGCGTCATCAGCGACATCCGCACCGGCATGAAAGTCAACGTTGAATACACAGGCCCGCTTGCTGATGGATTTCCGCTAGAAGCACAGGCTGAAACCGTATCAATCTTGAACGACGCGGAATCGAAAAAAGAATCAGAAGCTTTGCTGGCGTTCATCGAAGGGGAGCAATTGCCTCGTTTGCTGATGCTGGGGCAGCCGCTTGTGCGCGACAACCAAATTGGTTTCCTGTTCACCAATATGGAAAACGGCAAGATGTCTGAAGTGAAAATCGACCTTGATACACATGAATATACAATAGGTGGAGAGTGAGAGCAGCTGCGGCTGCTTTTTTTTTATGTATTTTATAGAGTTATACGCTTGCACTTATAAATATTCCATGTTACTATATGTATATTCACAACATATAACTGTATAAAAATACATTGGAGGTTTTCATATTGAATAAAAAAATAGTATTAGCGTATTCAGGGGGATTAGATACATCGGTGGCCATTCCGTGGTTGAAAGCAGAAGGCTACGATGTCGTTGCAGTGTGCCTCGATATCGGAGAAGGCAAAGACTTGGAGTTCATCAAACAAAAAGCACTTCAAGTGGGCGCAGTTGAAAGTTATATGATTGACGCGAGAGATGAATTTGCGGATGAATATGCACTCATTTCATTACAAGCCCATACATTATATGAAGGAAAATATCCATTAGTGTCCGCGCTGTCGCGTCCGTTGATTTCGAAAAAACTGGTTGAAATTGCCGCCGAAACTGGCTCGACTGCAGTTGCGCATGGCTGTACAGGAAAAGGGAATGACCAGGTGCGTTTTGAAGTTTCCATCAAATCATTGAATCCTGCTCTTGAAGTGGTTGCGCCGGTTCGCCAATGGGGTTGGTCGCGTGACGAGGAAATCGCTTATGCGATCGAGCATGATGTGCCGATTCCAGTGAATTTGGACAGCCCATTCTCAATCGATATGAACCTTTGGGGCCGTGCCAATGAATGTGGCATCTTGGAAGATCCGTGGGCAACGCCGCCAGCTGATGCGTACGATATCACAGCGGCGCTAGAAGACACGCCAGATGTTCCAGACATCGTTGAAATCGAATTCTTCAAAGGCGTCCCGACTCAATTGAACGGCGTCTCATATAAATTTACAGACCTGATTTTAGAATTAAACCATATCGCCGGCAAACACGGCGTCGGCAGAATCGATCATGTTGAAAACAGACTGGTCGGCATCAAATCGCGTGAAATTTACGAAGCGCCTGCTGCGATGACGTTGATTGCGGCACATAAAGAATTGGAAGACATCACGCTAGTTAAAGAAATGGCACATTTCAAACCGGTCATCGAGAAAAAAATGACGGAATTGATTTATGAAGGCTTATGGTTCTCGCCGCTCCGCATCGCGCTTGAAGCATTCCTGAAAGAAACGCAGGAATTCGTCAACGGCACTGTGCGTGTGAAATTGTTCAAAGGCCACGCCATTACGGAAGGGCGTAAATCACCGAATTCATTGTACAACGAACAATTGGCTACTTATTCAACAGACGATACGTTTAACCACGCTTCTGCGGTCGGCTTTATCGAATTATGGGGCCTTCCAACAGTTGTCAACGCTATGGTCAATAAAAAAGAAGTGGCAGTCACGGAACAAGTGAAAGAGAAGGTGAACATATGACCAAACTGTGGGGCGGCCGTTTCCAGAAATCCGCCGAACAGTGGGTTGATGAGTTCGGCGCATCGATTCCATTTGACCAAAAGCTGGTAATGGAAGATTTGGAAGGAAGCACGGCGCATGTCAAAATGCTTGCGGCGTGCAACATCCTGTCGCAACAAGAAGGCGAGCAGATTTTGTCCGGCCTGGAAAAGCTGAAAGTCAAAGCCCAGGCAGGCGAGCTGGAATTCAGCACGGCAAACGAAGACATCCATTTAAATTTAGAGAAATTTCTGATTGACGAAATTGGTCCGGTGGGCGGCAAGCTTCACACGGCAAGAAGCCGAAATGATCAAGTTGCGACGGATATGCATTTATATTTGAAAAACCGGGTAAAGGAAATCATTGAAGCAATCGAAGCGTTCCAAAGCGCGATCGTCGAACAAGCGGAAACGCATGTCGAGACAGTGGTACCAGGCTATACCCATCTGCAGCGTGCGCAGCCGATTTCATTCGGCCACCATTTGCTGACGTATTTCTGGATGCTCCAGCGCGACAAAGAGCGCCTCACTGAATCGATGAAGCGCATCGACTTGTCGCCGCTCGGCGCAGGAGCGATGTCCGGCACGACATTCCCAATCGACCGTGAAATGTCCGCGAGCTTCCTTGGCTTTACAGGCGTTTACCAAAACAGCCTGGATGCCGTCAGCGACCGTGATTTCATCTTGGAATTCCTCAGCAACGCATCGATGCTAATGATGCATTTGTCGCGTTTCGCAGAGGAAATCATCCTGTGGTCGAGCGAAGAATTCCGCTTTATCGAACTTGACGATACCTTCTCGACGGGCTCAAGCATTATGCCACAGAAGAAAAATCCCGACATGGCTGAATTGATCCGGGGCAAAACGGGCCGCGTCTATGGCAATCTTTTCGGGTTGCTGACGACACTGAAAGGCTTGCCGCTTGCTTATAACAAAGATTTGCAGGAAGACAAGGAAGGCATGTTCGACACCGTCCATACGCTGATGGGCTCCTTGCCGATTTTTGAAGGCATGGTCCGCACAATGACGGTCCGCACTGATTCGATGGAAAAAGCCGTCCATTCGGATTTCTCGAACGCGACGGAGCTGGCGGATTACCTTGCCGCCAAAGGCTTGCCGTTCCGCGAAGCGCATGAAGTGACCGGCAAACTGGTCTTTACGTGCATCCAGCGCGGCTATTACCTGAAAGACTTGCCGCTTGCGGAGCTTCAGGAAGCTAGTCCGTTGATCGAAGACGACATTTACGGTGTGCTGTTGCCGAAAACAGCGGTAGCCCGCAGAAATTCGCTCGGCGGCACAGGATTTGACCAAGTACATTACCAATTGGGACTTGCCAAGCAACTCATCGGGTAACAAGTCCAAATTTATAAAGCCGAAGCGCTTGGTACCCGCTGTCGGCGCCCTTTGTCCGCAATTCCTATCCCCCTTAGGAATTGCGGCTTTTTTTTGCGGCACCTACATTTATATAATTGCAGGATGAAAAATCTTTGCTTATACATCTAAACAGTTCAGTTGAGGCGTATATTACGGATGGATGCAGGCTAAAGCAAGACCGCGTTAGGTAGCGCCTTTTTCTGCTCACGTACGATTGACGAGGCGACAAATGGGACAATGCAAATCTACCGGGTATTCCTGGCATTGGTCCATGCCTTTTACATCCGCAAGCCGGTCCGACAGATTTCCTTATCCATCGGCAATCTCGAAGAGGCATTCTCAATGCAGCTGTTCTGTTTTGAGACCTCAAGCGGGAGAACCGAAAGCTTGCGACAGCCATAGACAACATTCGGAATCACGATAACGAGAACGAAATTGTTTGAGGGGCTAAAGAATTGAACAAAAAAAAACCAAGAAAAGTTGGCTTGGCTTTAGAACTTTAATGGAGTGAATACAGATAATTGAGGATTATCCAGAGAAAAAACATTTAAATAAATCATCAAAAGTATCGATTTTAATGCGAAACATTACGTTTAACTGATTAAACGTAATGTTTGCCACACTAAAACATCTAATGATACAAAAACAGTTAAGTAAAGATGAATCCTTGGTGAATATGTAACAATTTACTAATAAGTGATAATATAAAAAAAAGCCTCTTAGCTGGCTCGTATTAAAATGCGTAGTATTCTTAATTTTTCTAATGATAGATGAATTATTATTTATAATGTAATTTTTAAACTGGTGCTTTACTTGAACAAGGAGTAGTGCTTTTTCCTTTTTCGACTAACGCAACGATTGGAGTTGTTCGATGGACTGTATCATTTGTGGGAAACAAGTAGTAAATGAAAACAATCGATTGCAAAAGAAAGTGAAAGATTATTTGAGAATAACCACCGAACTAGATGTAAAGCATCTTTGGATTAAACAATGGAAAATCTGTTTTGACTGTAGTGAATCGTATACAAATGACAATCTTGTAAATAATTCTGAAGTTCTACAAAAAATAGAGAACCAGAAAAAGCGTAAGAAACAACTAGGAAAAGCTAAAAGAAAACAGGAGCCTTTGGGAGAAACACGAGCTTATTACATTGAGAGATATATTTATTATGCTACGTGTAAAGCAGAGCAAAAAGGTCAACATATAGTTAAACCACTACCCTTGATAAATAGCCGACAATACGATGCCGCCTATATTGAATATGTGAAAAGCAGTGAATCTACCGCTGTGTTGATTGTGCGGGATATGGTAAAGGATATAGACACAAAGGGAAAGTGGATTGATGTAAGGCATATGGAGACGCGATTTTTGTCTCATTCTGAGGGGGATTTTTCTTTTATCATTGTTGAATTATTTTCGAGAAAACAAAAACCAACTTATCCGAAGAAAATGGCAGGAGAGACGAATTCGGATTACAAAAATCGTATAGCGTATATCACGTGGCAAACCGCAACGGCTGACATACATGATCAGCGAACTCAAGGAATAAAGGGAGACGTATATATCGTGTTGCCTTGTCTAAAGAACGAACATGAGGGCACGTATGATAAGCATTATATCGTATGGGATAATTCGCACCGTCACTTCAAGCGCGTTAGAGAAAGCAATCAATATGTAAATATTTTAAAGCCGCCTATATGGGGATACGATATCGTTGCTACAAAAAAAATAAATCATCAACAGCTGCGTTATATTGAAAAAAACTTGTATCAAATCATTGGCAAAACCCATAAAAAAAGTGCCGTTACTCTTTCCATATTCAGCCCGCAAAAGAAAAAAGGGACTGCATCAAAATTGAAAAGGGAGATAAAAGGAGAAAGGGATAGAAAAACTGATCCGCGTCCCGTTTAATGAACAGTTTATAAAAAGGTACCCCGCAGCTAGGCTGCGACTAGATGACTTCGGTATTCTGCCGGAGTCATTTTTTTAGTTTCCCTAAATAATTTAAACATGGACAATAGAGGATTATCTAACGCTATTTATAGGAGTGAAAAAGCCGGCTTAAGTGCACAGTCTTCTAAATAATTTGGTTTTAATATTGCTGACTTGGTAAGTTCATGAACAAATCGACTAACTGGTCATGGTTGCTTTTAGTTCAATACGGCAAAAAAAGCGAGCATGCGCATCAAACGAAAACTAGCTGAAACCCTTGAAGTAGATTGAGCAGACTATACATGTGCGTCAGAGATCAAGCAAGTGGTGAGGTTCACGAGGTGTTTCTCTTTGCGGCTACTTTGTCCTGTAGTGGCTTTTGTATGTAGCAGGGTTTTATTTCATGAAAACGCTCTCCGACGCCATTTTTAAATGGGTGATCCATAGTTCGTGTTCCATGTTTATGACGGCAAGAATTCGATGAGTGAAGGCTCAGAATTCAGTTATAAGTATAAAAATCGCATTTAATTACTATATTGACTTTTCTTTTCATGGACTTATAATTGAATATGATAATCATTTTCAATTAAGCTATTTAAAGATAGCTTTCAGGAAGCGTAAAAGATGTTGACGTATAAACAAGCTACCATTACGATGTCAATGATGCATTATATAAAGCATTCAAAAAAGAAGCTGGTATTAAAGTATAGATCGTTAAAAGTGAGCCAAATGAGATATTAGCATGCATGAAGCGAGAGCATCATCTGCAAGTTGTAGTAGTTGAATCCTAAAAAATTGTCAGATACAGAAACTGTTTAAGCAAACAAGGCCTTCACACAGATGCAAGTGAAAGTAATTATTGAAAGGGCGTTAATGATGAAAAATATCGAAAAATATAGAAGTGTATTTATAGATGCGTTGGAATTGGAAGAAGACGAGGTAAGTGAAGATTTAGCACTAGGAGAAACAAGAGAATGGGATTCACTTGGACATATGATTCTCATTTCTACGATTGAAGATGTTTTTGATGTCTCAATAGATTCTGAATGGATTACAGAGTTCAATTCTTACCAGTCAGGAATGGAGCTATTGAATCGGTTGGGAGTAGACTTTATTAATGAATAGTTTCAAAAAAATTGAGGAGTTTGGAAACCGCACCGCTGTATATGCTGAGCGCGAATATTCTTACGCTGAAATGGTAGAAATTGCTGACGCTATCTCCGGTAAAGTAGGAGAAAGAACGCTCGTTTTTTGTTTATGTTCAAATAATAAAGAGTCTATATTTGGCTACGTGGGCTTTATTAGAGGTCGGGTTGTACCTGTTCTTTTGGATGCTTCCATCCAGATGGATCGGTTGCATAGACTGATTAACCTTTATAAGCCTGCATACATTTGGGCGAGTAGTGAAAATCAAGACCTATTAAAAACAATGGATTGTTCATATGTGTTTGGAGAATACACACTATATAGATGTCCGACATTTTTACAACATGATCTTGATGAACATCTTGCGCTCCTTTTATCAACCTCCGGAAGTACGGGCAGCCCCAAATTTGTCCGCTTAAGTTATGAAAATATTTTCGAAAATGCGGAATCCATTGTGAAGTACCTTGACATCCATGCAGATGATAAACCGATAACAACGCTTCCAATGAATTACTCCTATGGTCTTTCCATCATCAATAGTCATTTCATTCGCGGGGCGACGATCATTGTAACGGATGCATCTATCATACAAAAAGAGTTTTGGGACTTATGCAGAGAGCAGCGAGCAACGACTTTTGGTGGAGTTCCTTTCGTGTATGAGATGCTTAATAGACTGAAGTTTGAAGAGTTTAATCTTCCAAGTTTAAAAAAACTAACGCAAGCAGGTGGAAAATTAAGCGCGAATCTATCGTCTAAATTTGCTGAAGTATGCAATCAGAAAGGGATTCAATTTTTCACCATGTACGGTCAAACTGAAGCAACGGCGCGGATGAGCTATTTACCCCATGAAAAAAACTTTGATAAAGTCGGCAGTATTGGGATTGCCATCCCAGGTGGAGAACTGATGCTGCAAGATGACAATGGCAGCAAAATTACAGCGCCTAATGTTATCGGCGAATTGATCTACAAAGGAGCAAATGTTTCTTTGGGGTATGCTGAGTCGTTAGTCGATCTTTCGAAAAAAGACGAGAACAACGGTATGTTGTACACAGGTGATCTCGCTCACTTTGATCAGGATGGTTATTTTTTTATAACTGGACGAATCAAAAGAATCATTAAAGTCGCTGGAAACCGTATCAGCTTAGATGAAGTTGAAGGACTTTTAAATGAGCATGGTCATGATTGCGTCTGCGCTGGGACGGATGACCAAATGTATATTTACACATTAAAAGAAGATCGTGTTCAAATAAAAAAAATAATTAAGGAAAAATTAAACTTAAAGGGCTTTGAGATTATGAGAATTGAGGAAATCCCACGTAACCATTTTGGGAAAATACTCTATTCTGAGTTACCTAAAAATGGATAATTCATTAACGCTTGAACCCGTAATAGGAAATGTAATGCATGTGACAAAACCTTAAATACTGAAAGCTGAAACTAAGTGAGCCACCTTTTACGAGAAAGTTGAGAGAATGTGGAACCAATATTAGTACAGGATTTATTCGTTCTTAAGCGTTTGGTCGACACATTTCAGAGGTTCACGCAATTTGGACCACTTTAGGATTATTGTTTATCTCGTTTTATGAAAAATCTTAAGTTTACTTTTTATCAGGTGATTGGATGACCTTTATATCAATTGAGTTTCTCCTGTTTTTCGCAATAACCGTTTTTACGTATTATCTATTCCCACATCGATGGAGATGGGTTCTTTTACTAGCAGCAAGTTACGGTTTTTACGCTACCTTGAGCAGCTACTTTATCCTGTTGCTACTTGCAAGCACAGCTTTTTCTTATTTTACTGGAATTATCATTGAAAAGCAGGAGACAAAGAAACAGAAGAAAAAAGTCATGCTATTTGGTATTTCCGCATTATTGTTTTTCCTCGGGTGGTTTAAATATTTTAATTTTGTAAATGACTCAGTTCGAGCAATTTCAACATACATGGATTGGAATTATGCCGTACCATACCAAGACATAGTCCTGCCCTTAGCCATTTCTTTTTATACATTTCAGGCCGTAAGTTATCTTGTGGACATCTACAATGGAAAACAAAAAGCAGAAAGACATTACGGCTATTTCTCAATCTATTTTGCTTTTTTCCCACAATTAGTTGCGGGACCGATTGAACGTGCGAAGAAATTGCTTCCGCAATTTAAAGTGGAACAAACGTTAAAATATGAAAATTTAAGCTATGGGATGAAGCGAATCGCATGGGGGTTTTTTAAGAAGACATTAATCGCTGATCGACTAGCTCCGATTGTAGCTAGTGTTTACGATAGTCCGGACCCGACTGGTTCACAAATCGTCTTAGCTACTATTCTATTTTCAATCCAATTGTACGCTGATTTTTCAGCACTTAGTGACATTGCTATCGGTTGTGCAAGAATGCTTGGGATAAAATTGACAGAAAACTTTAAGCAGCCGCACTTTGCCGTTTCGATAGCGGATTTCTGGAGTAGGTGGCATATTACGCTTTCTACATGGCTCAGAGACTATATCTTTGTGCCGTTATGTAAAGGGAAAAAGAAGAGAAGTGAAATTTATTTAGTCATTATCATTACTTTTTTAATAAGCGGCATTTGGCACGGAGCCGCTTGGACTTTTGTTATATGGGGGCTAATTCACGGGTTTTATCGTGTTTTTGGAGATCACACAAAACATGTTCGTGGAAAGATGGCGACATTTATACAATTGGATAGGAGTCCAACGCTGCATAAATGGATAAAAATTTCAATAACTTTCCTGCTAGTGTGTTTTTCTAGAGTTTTTTTCCGATCGGATTCCGTTACAGACGCATTTGAAAATGCACAGCTTTTCTTAACGTTCAGCTCATGGAGCCCATCAGGAATTATGAAGGCAGCTGAAATGTTTTCGCTGCTGGATCTAGTGATCTTCGGTTTTTTCTTTGTCATTGTACAACTGTTTCATTATATCGAACGAAAAAATGCTTCAACATGGACCTGGCTATCACAGCGTCCGGCATTCGCTCGATTTGCATTTTACATTTTAATCGTTGTCTCAATCCTTGTATTCGGTGTTTCGGGTGAAGGGTTTATCTATGGTGGCTTTTGATCGAAATGCAAATTACGTGGGCATTTTGTTGGCGGGCGATTCAACAATTTTGGCAAAAGAAGTACAGCATCGAAAGGATTTGCTATGAGCCGTTTATTCATTAAGTTAACAATCATCATTATGGTGGCTATACTGCTGTTTATCCCAGTAAATAAATTTGTCATGGATTCCTATGATTACAACATAAACCATGACATATTGGCGTTTAAGAAAAATCCACATCCCGTTGATATCATCAATCTAGGTGCATCTCATTCCATGTATGGGTATTATTTTAAACCTACTGGTTTATCCCATCTGGACTTAGCTCTTCCTGCGCAGACGATTCAATACGACTTTAAATTGTTGAAAGAGTATGGCGAGTATCTTAAAAGGGATTGTGTAGTCATCATTTCCATTTCTCAAATGACTTTTGCAAATTTTGAGACCCAGAATGTAGGAAATTATTATGAAGTTTTGGATCGTAACCAAATTGAACCGTTTCGGTTACTGGATTATTACAGTTACTTGTATTTACCTGGGGCAAATGGTGAGAGTTTCAATTCTGCGCTATCAGGCAAATTGAAAAGCTATAGATGGGATTCTCATCAGCCCTGGGCAAATAACGGCAAAAACTATGCGGAAAGAAAGTATGAATACGTAGAAGACCAATACAGAGAAGCGACTGAAAAAAATCACATTAAACAAAATCTGAGGCAGTTAAAGGAAATGTTGGAGTATTGTAAAGAGAAAGGCTATCAAGTCGTACTAACCATGGAGCCAGTGCATCAGGCTTATGAAGAACATTTCGATGAAGAAGTGATGAATCGACTTGTTTTTCAATACTTAAAACCGCTTGAAAAAGATGCTCCTTTTTTAAATTACATGAATGATCAACGGTTCGTTGACAACAAACACTATTTTATCGATGCCGACCATTTAAACAGTGAGGGCAGAAAGAAGTATTCTTGGATCGTTTACAAGGACCTCAAAAAATTAGGGTATTTCTGAGCGATTTGTATGACTAGCTCCTATTATTGATAATAACTTATTTAAACCTGAAAGATTTATTTTCTATTGATGTCCCTTTAAATGGAAGGTAACAAAGTTTGTGCTATCATCTCCTGGAAGACAAGAATTGAAAGACAATTCTTGTCTTCCAGGAGATTTTTTATGTCTACAATGGCAAAAGATGTGATTAAAATGAGGTGAAATCCAACACCACAATATCCGCTTCAATATTTTTCGTGAGGTCATTCCATTCCTGAAGAATCTCTTCTTTGTTCCGGCCAAACCGATTCAAGGAGTGGATCTACAAAATATCTCCTTTTCGAATAATCCGTTTTAGTAATTGGTAGTTTGCGCGTTCAAAGTTTTCCCCACTTTGCTGTCTAAATAAATGTCCCGTTCAATGATGCCCATTTTTCTTATGGCTTCCAATTGACGGCCTTCATTTTGATCTTTGGTGCTGACGCGTATGTAACCAAATTTGCGATGTTCCATAATTTACCTCGGTAAACGATTCTTTTCTCTCTTTATACACGTGAAGAGTTCGTAAAAGTGTGTGCAAAATCGCGAACGTTCGTAAAGTGATTTGACACGTTTACGAACGCTCTTTTTGGTCATTTTCAGCTCTTCTCGAAGCGTTCGTAAAAGTGTACTTTTACGAACGGTCCTATAACTCAATATAGGAAAATACCCGCATGGTATTTGGAAATCAAAAACGTTTTCTTACAAGTTCTAAAAAAATGCAGCTCCATACGTTAGATGAGTGTCTAACAGCAGAGGTGCAGATAATAAAGGGAATGTTTATATATTCTCTATTCCTTGATTTCATCTCTTTATCTAAAAAAGCGTCTTTAATATATCCCTTAAAGCAGATTACCGATATATTCTCTCTCCACGCTGAAAAGATCTAACAATGCTTCATTTTTTGCTTCATTTTTTAAAACTTTAAGAGATTGGATATATACCATATGGCGGGGATCATATTCAAAACCAGTTTCTTTTAATGTGACAATAGGGCGGTTAACATAGAAGATTTTTTTAGGTTTTGTCACAAATCCCCATTCCATCTCTGGGTATTCTTTTCGAAAAACTTCTCCGTAATAAATACCGATATCTATGATTAAACTTTGTGTTGCTAGAGTAAGTTCAGATGGATTTTTTGAATGAATTTCGTGCATCCATTCCGGGAGGTTTGCTAATTCCTCGGACAGTTGCTCAGGAGATTTTGGCTCAACATCTACCCGTGGTATAAACCACTTCCACAAAGCAACCAGAGATTCGGGTGATAAATCTAATGAAATTATATTGCTTTCGTTGCTCCACATATACAATTTTTTCAGCTGACTGAGACGGTCTGGTATCTGACTGACAAACCAATCGAAATGTTGTTGCGCTTCTTTCTTGGTCATTTCTTCAAATACCTTAAGCTCAAAGGGGGGTTCCATTGCATAGTAATCCATCCGTCTTCTCCTTTCACTTTTGTTATTTACGTTACAGACAAACTGAGTAATAATTTCCATGTTCCAATTAAACTTTCAATTTCCTGTTTATAGTAAGCTCATTTTATATTATCATTTTAAACAATTTACTAGTTTACATATCCCGAAATTATCAGAAGTAGTCGTAATTCTGCTAGCAAAATACACAGAGGAAAAGCAGCGCTTAATAGCATTGCTTTTCCTCTGTGTCTGTATAAGTGTACTTTTACGAACGGTTTTTTACAATCTCTATTGATTATGAAAAGTAGTTTAATAGTTGAAAGTAAAGCAGCCCATTTAAAAATATAATTGAAAACACTTAATCGCGCTGACTCCTATTTAAGTTTATACATTTCACAAGAAAAGAGAGTACTAAAAGAGGAACGACAACAAATGTCACTTTTACTAAAGAAATATGTTCTATATAAGAGGTATGGGTTGAACGGTCCGAAGTAAATATAGACCACCAAGTAGGTTCTGAAAAATATAATTGAGAAATTAATAACCATATTAAATAGAATAGTAAAACTGAAAACCAATATTTCTTCATCTTAAGCCTCCTTTTATTTTTAGACGGTTATGCAAATGAAAAGTCACATGAAGAAAATATATTCTTTAGATGAATTAAATGAAAATGAATAACTCATGAGCTATCAGTAGATTAAAAATAAAGTACTATTTAATTTATAGTAGATTACATATCAAGAGTTATCGGAAGCTGCACTAATAGAAAGGGAGAGAAGAGGCCGATAAGGCACATCTTCTCTCCCTTTGTTATTTTTCCCTAAAAAGTAGATTTACGAACGCTTAGTATGAAAACGTACTCGTTTATTCCTTAGTGTTGTTACTGAAGTTGGTTCCACATTGTGGAAAATGCATCTTTGTTCATTTCAAAAAACACCCCCATAAACCCGTAATAGATATACCCATCTTTGAGAAGAGTAAGGCTGACCCTAGAACCGTCATCCAAGTAAATGATCAGCTCCTTGAATTCCTCGTTGTTTCGGGAATCGCCGATTGGGTCAGAGTTTTGTTCGCGGGGACGAGGTTTTGCCTTATTCAGTTCTTCCAGGAAGACATTCACTGAGGCCGTATCTGGAATAGGTGTGAAATTATCAATCTCATTATCCCAATCACTGAATGTTCGCCACTGTGCAAAAGATACATTGCCCGCCATATTTAATTTGCCAAACACATCCTCACCGCTGCTTACCGTAATTCCATCCAGGTTTTCATAGAACTCCGCGTATTGCCCGCCATCTTGTTCCGAATAAGCCATGATCCTGAAGTCTTTATCGTAGCCTTTTACAGAATAAACATCTGTTACTCCGATTGTCGAAGCAAACTCTTCATCGTAGACTTCCTGCTGGCTCCATTCATCGATGGTTCCTTTCGTCGTTCCGAGTTTCTCGCCCAGAAGAGCTTTGGCATCTTCTGCATTGATCTCTGTTCTTGTTTGGGTGAAAGTTTTTCCGTTGTAGACAATTAAACCGATCATTTCGGCATTAGAAGTGTCTTCAGGCAATTGAAGCGCTGGGATTTCCACACTTCCGTCTTCGTTTACAATGAGTGCTTCGGAATTGCCTATTAAATTGTCTGTGGCAATACTATTAAAGAAGGCGAATGCGCCAAAGGATAAGAATAAAACTGCTGTAACCCCAAGGATTTTTCCATTAAATCTTTTTCTGCCCTTATGCATTTCTTTCTTTGCTTGCAAAACGCCTATTTTACTTCTGTTACTCAGTTCCGCAGGTATTTCGATTTTATTCACTTCTTGTTTAATATTATTACCCATATATATCGGCTCCTTTCCAATTCTTCCGCAGCTTGTCCAGTGCCCGGTATAAAATTGTTTTAGCGGTACCCAGTGGAATGTCCATTGTTTCAGCTATCTCTTTGAAAGATAAGTCTTCATAGAATCTCAAGAGAACAACACCCTTTTCGTCTTCATTCAATTGTTCGATCAAGTCACGGACCGTTATTTCTAAAGAAATATCTTCTTCGTTTACATCACCCGATATGTTTTCTTCGACTACCGGCAGCAATCGAATCACAGCTTTACGTTTTCGAAGTAAATCCAGGGAGCAATTGACCGCTATCCTAAGCAGCCAGGTCTTAAACAAACTAGGTTCTTTTAACGTTTTTATGGATTTGAATGAACGATAAGCTGTTTCTTGTACCACATCAAGTGCATCATTTTGATTTTTAACATAGACAAAAGCCATTCGGAAAATATCCTGTTCATATTGTTGAAATAAAGCGTAAAACGCTCCAGTATCACCTTTTTGCGCTTTCTTCACTAAATTCAGCAAGCAATAGCCACCTCCTTTTTCCCATTCTTTTATTAGACGTGCAAATTACTGATTTAGCCTTAACTTATTATAAAATAATCTTCCGAATAGAAAGATGATATAAAAAATCTGGCTCAGTATTTTTTTATATTGTTTCACTGACTGGTATAGGTATCTAAATATGGAATCAAATGTGGAAAATAAGATCATTCTAGGTTACGTTACGGGAAACTCAGTTTACATATGAGGGATTATGAGAAGTTACTGATATATCAAGGGAGAAAGGGGGAAATAGCATGTTTGTAGCTGATAAGATAGGTGCTCCGCCAGAATTGTTAGCTACAAGGTTTCTTATTACTACCTCTCAAAAGTATGCACCCTTTATCTTGAGATGCACCCTCGGAATTCAGAGGAAATGAAAAAATTATTGAGCATTATCCATTCCAAATTAAATCATAGTTAAGTCTAATAAATTATGAGAGCTCGAAGGACGAGGAGGAACTTGCAAAAAGTTTCTTCTTTTTTGTCCAGAAAAATGTACTTTTACGAACGGTTTTATCTTAAAGAAAAAAGATATTTTTTTCTGAATTGATGGAAATTAATGTTAATATAATTATAGTCGCTACCGAAGAGGTGGCTTAAGTTAATCAGTTAAAGTTTTGTTATTGAGGGAGGAATTCACTTGGGTATGGAACAAAAATTGTATGAAATAGTGATTGATTTAATTAAAGAAAGATATCCAGCAGGGTGGGGAGGTGCTGCAGCTGTGAGGCTAAACGATGATACTTTTCTCACTAGTGTAGCTCCTGAAATAATAAATGATTCAACCAACTTGTGTATGGAAACAGGAGCTTTATTGGAAGCACATAAGTTGAATAAAAGAGTCACACATTCGATATGCGTAGTTCGGGATGATGAAAACTCAGAATTTAAAGTTCTATCTCCCTGCGGGATATGCCAAGAAAGACTCTTTTATTGGGGTCCAGCAGTAAAAGCAGCGGTAAGTGTACCGGGGAAAGATCTAACTTTTAAAACACTATCCGAAATGCAACCGTATCACTGGACGGCAGCTTATGATCAATACCAAGAAAAATGGAAGGGAAATTAAAATTTTCTCTCATTATTCGGGTGATTTGTAAAAGAAAAAAGGTTTAAGATTTAGAAAAGTTTATATGCAAAAGCCTGGTTAAATTTTGAGGGGGAGAATTAATGAAGACAGCATTAATGATTATAGATGTTCAAAACGGAATGTTTCAAGAAGGCAATGTGGTTTTTGAAGGGGAAAAGCTGCTGAAAAATTTAAAATGTCTAATTGGACAAGCCCGTTCTACAGGGACACCAATTTTTTATATACAGCATAATGCCCCCGTTGGAAAACCATTAGAGTTTGGCGCAAAGGGATGGGAGTTACATCCTGAAATTGCTCCAGAAACTCAAGACATAATTGTTCAAAAAACTACTCCTGATTCATTTTTTAATACTTCATTAAATGAGGAATTGAAAAAACAAGGAATTGAACATCTAGTAGTTGCAGGTATCCAGACAGAAGCTTGTGTTGATACAACATGCAGAAGAGCATTTAGTATGGACTATAAAGTTACTTTAGCTTCAGATACACATAGCACATGGGATACAGACGAACTTACTGCCCAGCAAATAATAAATCATCATAATGGTGTATTGCGCTGGTTTGCAGACGTTTACTTGAGTGAAGAAATTTCATTCTAATAGCTGATAGTAATCTTACGAACTTAAATGAATAGAAGTTTTCATATCAAAATTTATCGGAAGCTACAAAAATAGAAGGGAGAGAAGAAGCCGATAAGGCACATCTTCTCTCCCTTTGTAATTGTTTCCTAAAAAGTACATTTACGACCGCTTAGTGTGGAAACGCATTCGTGTATTCCATAGTGATGTTACTGAAATAGGCTCCACATTGTGGCAAACACATCTTGATTCATTTTAAAATACACACCCATAAACCCGTAATAGATATATCCATCCTTGAGTAGAGTTAGGCGGATCCTTGGACCGTCATCCAAGTGAAGAGTCAGCTCTGTGTATTCCTCATTATTCCGGGAGTTTCCGATCGGGTCGGAGTTTTGTTCACGGGGGAGAGGTTCTGAGTTATTCAGCTCTTCTAAGAAGGTATACAATACGGCCATATCTGGACGCGGCTCATAATTCTCAATGTCGTTATCCCAATCAATAATAGTATAATTCCCATTTATCATGAAAATAGTCAAAATATTGTTTATTTTAATATAATTGTGATAGCATTATTTCAAAGGAGTTTCATATTTTTAGGTATGATATGAAATTCTTAACAATTTTCGATACTGGATTTCAGGAGACTGAAATTTAATATATATCCAGTTTAATATTTTAGAAAGGGGAGGAAAAACGATGACACAAGTTTCGTGGTCAAGATTAATGCTCTTTACAATGCTGATCTTTGTATTGGCTTTGGCAGCATGTGGCAATGATGAAACTTCAGACGAAGAATCAACTGATGACTCGGATGCTGCAACAGAAGAAAGTGCTGACGAGAGCCCTGAAACAGCAGAAGGTACTGACGAGGGCGTTGAGGAAAGTGCAGATGGAGAATCTGCAGAGACTGAACCAAAAGTTACTGAGTTTGAACCAGCATTTCCAGAACAAACAAGAGCACCTGCAGTAGTGACTGAAACAGAACTTGATGTGGAAGTTGTTGTTGAGGGTCTTGGCGTGTCTTGGGGGATGGCAGAGTTTGAACCCAACCGCTTACTAGTTACGCAAAGAGATGAAGCAGAACTTCTAATTGTAAACCTTGAAGATGGCGCTGTTTCAGATCCAATCGAAGGTACACCAGACGTAAATAACTCAGGTCAAGGTGGCTTACTTGATGTAACCATTGCACCTGATTTTGACGAATCAAGATTGGTATTTTTGACGTTTTCTCAAGATGCTGAAGGTGGTACTGTAACTGCTGTTGGTAAAGGAGTTTTATCAGAAGATGAAGCTTCATTAGAAGATTTTGAAGTAATCTTCCAAGCACTACCAGCATATGATGGTGACTTACACTATGGTGGACGTATTGTCTTTGATGAGGAGGGCAACCTGTTCTTAACAACTGGTGAGCGTTCAGATGATCCAATTCGCGAACGTGCACAAGACTTGGATGCTTACTTGGGTAAAGTCATTCACATTACACAAGATGGAGAAGCAGTAGATACGAATCCATTTGTTGAAGATGAAGACGCACTAGATGGTATTTACAGCTACGGTCACCGTAATATTCAAGGTGTGGACTTCCACCCTGAAACAGGAGACTTATGGATTGTTGAATTCGGTCCACAAGCTGGCGATGAACTGAATATTATTGAACCAGCAAATAACTATGGATGGCCAATTGTTTCTTATGGCATCGAGTATACTGGTGAATTAGTCAATGATGGTATTGCAGAACACGAAGCGCAAGGCTTTATTGAACCAAGATATTATTGGGATCCAACAAGTGCGCCAAGTGGTATGGCATTCTATGATAACAACGCAATTCCTGAATGGGAGAACAACTTGTTCATCGGTGGTCTAGTGTCGAGCTATATTGCACGTGTCGTTATTGAAGATGACATCATCGTTGGAGAAGAACGTCTATTAACTGAAGAAGGCGAACGTTTCCGTGATATTCTTGTAACTGAGGATGGTGCGCTTATTGCAATCACTGATGGCGGTGTGATTTATAAGATTTCTGCAGCAGGTTAAGGTGACTAAGTTGAAGGCGACGACGCTGAATAATTTATTATTCTTTAAAAGCACCCAACCTTATGTCAATGTCTAAACTGAACCCCAAATGGGGGACACTTTAAAAAGTGCCCCCCATTTGGGGTTCAGTTCAAGAATAAGTAACAAGAGGTTTTTTCCAAAACACGAAATGTAGTTAACATATGATTGCTTATCAGAAGTAGTAGTTATTCTCATAGCAAAATCCAAAGAGGATAAGCAGAGCTGATTAGCAATGCTTTTTTTTCTTTTTCAGTATATGTCTACTTTTACGAACAGTTTGTACAGGGCTACCATCAGGGAAATGGGCTTAGCGCTATAAATCTGCATTTTCCTGATGCTACCCCGTATATACCTTGAAAAGGATAAGGGGTTTTTAAGGAAAACTGAAATAATAGGGCATGCTTCAAAAAACGTAAAAAAAAAATTTTTATAGACACCTGGTTGAAAATTAATAGACACCTGAGTGCATACGGAAAAGGGCATACCATTGGCCTTTTTAAAAGAAGGAAGAGGTGTGGGGGAGTTTATTTCCCCCCTATATTCGGGCTATCCTTTTTGTTTGCAATTCCTCTTCTGTTTTACGTGATGATTGCTTATAATTAGAAAAGCTTTTAGCCCACGGGATGGCCATGTCGCCAATTTCTCTCTATTTCTTATCGGGGGAACCGGCTATCCAATATGCCAAATTATTTTCGTTGATTTGCTAAAAAGTGGAGATTAAGTTGCGCCTGCGCCGCGAAATTCCGCGACTGAGAAAGCAGAGATATTCTCAGCCGACAGCCGTTTTGCAACCATCATATCAGTCATCTGTTCGTAGATTTCTGCTCTTTCTTTGTTGAAGAGCTTGTATTGTTTTTAAGTAAGCATGACACCGGCAATTTCCCCTTCACCATTCCAAATCTATATTTGTGATTTTTCAGACATTGTGATAGTCTTTAGGGGAACAACTGAATCAATGCACCACTGGGGGAGCCGGTTACCGGCTGAGACGAGCAAAGCTCGGACCCTTTGAACCTGATCTGGATCATACCAGCGGAGGGAAGTGGGCGAGAGTATGCTGGATTTCTCTATTCCTTTGCGTATTATTGCCGCTTTCCTTAACTGGAAAGCGGTATTTTATTTTGCCTGAAAGGGGATGGAGAAGATGGTATTTACAATAGAAATGCAAGAAGCGAATGCAAGATTAAGGGATACGGATGATGAATGTCCTGTTGCCCAAAGAATGCCGGCTGGCAAATTAGCGATGTGGAAGAGACTGCAATTGCCGGCTTTGAAAGAAGCGGGTGTCTGGCATGTTGAATAGGATACGCAGTGAAAATCCGGTCATCCATTGCATCACCAATCACGTGGTTTCCAATTTTCAGGCGAACGGACTGCTGGCAATCGGCGCTTCACCTATTATGGGCGAGGCGAAAGAAGAAGTGGAAGAGCTGATTGGCATTTCCGGGGCATTGTCCCTAAATATCGGAACTTTGAATAAGGAGACGCTCGATAGCATGATCCTCGCCGGAAAAGAAGCAAATAAGAGGGGTGTCCCGGTCATTCTGGATCCGGTCGGAGCAGGCGCGACCGCTTTTCGGAAGGCTGCAGTCGAGAAAATTTTAACGGAGGTTGATGTCCGGGTGCTGCGCTGCAATGCAGCCGAAATTGCGGCGATCAGTGGAGTGTCATATGGTAGCTCCAAAGGAGTCGATGCAGGACATGCCAATGTCGATGTCGAAGAGCTGGCGAACCGCATGGCAAGAATATACGGGTTGATTGCTGCAGTGACGGGTGAAACCGATGTGGTGGCAGACGGTTCCCAAATTCAAAAGATTTCAGGCGGTGATCCGATGATGGCATCTGTGACAGGAATGGGTTGTCTGCTCAGCAGCGTAACGGCTGCTTTTGTCGCAATGGATCCGGAAAACCCGGCAGCCGCGACCATACAGGCTCTCCGTTTTTACGGAGCAGCCGGCGAAAAGGCAGCTGAAATTTCAAAAGGTCCAGGCAGTTTCCGGGAAGCCTTTTTGGATGTTTTGTTCACTATGAAGCAACAAGAACTAGAAGTCGAATTTCACAAAACAGAAGGAGGGGAAGAGTTGTGGCGGCGATCAAACAGGTCTTGACGATAGCGGGATCGGACTCTGGCGGCGGAGCAGGCATACAAGCGGATATCAAGACCTTTCAGGAGTTGGGGGTGTTCGGCACCTCGGCGATAACAGCGGTCACTGCCCAGAATACTTGTGGTGTTCACGGAGTTTATCCCTTGTCTGTTGAAGCGGTGAAAGCACAAATTGATGCTATTGGAGCGGACTTCCAAGTGGCGGCCTTGAAGACAGGAATGCTTTTCAACGCAGAAATCATTGCAGAAACGGCAAAAGGCATCAGCAAGTACGGCTGGAAAAACCTCGTCGTAGATCCGGTAATGATAGCAAAAGGCGGAGCTGTGTTGCTTCAGGAAGATGCGCTGGCAACATTGCGCGGATCATTATTGCCATTGGCAACGATTGTCACGCCGAATATTCCTGAAGCTGAAATGCTGAGCGGCATGGAAATCCGCAATGCCGGGGATCGAAAGAAAGCTGCTGAAAAAATTCTGGCTACAGGAACCAAAGCGGTTGTCATCAAAGGGGGCCATGCAAAAAAGTTTGTTTTTGCAGAGGATTATTACCTCCATCAGAATGGTGAAACGTTCATTTTGCGTTCGCCGTGGGTTGAAACAGAACAGACGCACGGCACCGGCTGCACATTCTCAGCGGCTTTGACAGCTGAATTGGCGAAAGGCAAAACGATGCGGGAAGCTTTGCATGTGGCGAAACGGTTTATCCAGGCAGCGCTCAGCCACCAGCTTCATATAGGTGCTGGCCACGGACCAACCAACCATGCAGCTTTCCAGCGCTTTCCAGCGAAAGGGGAGGTCTATCTTGTTCAATAAACCGGCGTTTTATTTCATCATGGGTACCGGCAATGTTGGTGAGAAAGACCCGTTGGTCATATTGGAAAAGGCTTTGCAGGGAGGCATCACTCATTTCCAGCTTCGAGAAAAAGGGGCAGGAGCTTTGCAAGGACAGGAGTTGCAGCGGTTTGCGAAAGATTGCCAATCCTTATGCGTAACTTATCAGGTGCCATTCCTGATTAATGACGATGTGGAACTTGCGCTAGCAATCGGGGCTGACGGCGTCCATATCGGCCAGGAAGATTTGGAATGCGGACAGGTTAGAGCGTTAATCGGCAAAGAAAAAATGCTGGGAGTTTCTGTGCATTCACTGGGGGAAGCTCAAATAGCCCTAGAGGCGGGAGCGGATTACTTTGGCATGGGACCGATTTTCGGCACACGGTCGAAAGCGGGTGCCAAACGGCCGGCAGGCACGTCCGAAATCGAAAAAGTCAGCAGCCATTTTCCGGCAATGCCGATTTTTGGCATCGGTGGGATTACCCCTCAAAATGCCGGGGCTGTCTGGCAAGCAGGAGCTACAGGTATAGCGGTAATTTCGGCGTTGGCGGCCGCTGAAGATGTCGGGATAGAACTAACACATTTCAGAAATTCGTATAAAGGAGAGCGTTAAAATGAAGACAAAACAGCTGGTCATTATGTCCATGTTTGTGGCGCTTGCAGTCGCAGGTTCCGCAGTCGTGTCCTTTCCGGCAGGAATTGCGCGTGCCTATCCGATCCAGCATGCGCTTAACGTCATAGCGGCTGTGTTCTTCGGCCCAATCCCTGCGGTTACGATTGCCTTTGTGACAGGTGTCGTGCGTGTGATGACTGGCACCGGTTCATTATTGGCTTTTCCGGGTGGAATGATCGGAGCCTTGCTGGCGGGGCTCTTGTACAAGATGTCCGGAAAAGTCGGCTTTGCGGCTGTGGGTGAAATGATTGGCACCGGCATCATCGCCTCTCTTATTGCCGTTCCGTATGCAAAATTGCTGATGGGGACTGAAACTGCGGCATTTTTCTTCATGCCGCCATTCCTTGTCTCAAGTATCAGCGGAGCTATTCTAGGTGTCGTGCTGGTTTATAAATTGGAGAAAAGTAAAGTTCGGGATTTATTATATTGATAGTCCCATACAATGTAGATGAATTAACATAAGAGCATTAAAGAAAGATAGGGATATGTTAATTAGTCAAATTCAATGATGTGACAATCGGTTCGCAAGAACCTTAAAAATTCTATACGAGGAGGAGTTACGATGAACAGAACAGTATTGGTAACGGGCAGTAGTAGAGGTTTGGGAGCCTCTATTGTAAAGACGTTGGCACAGCAAGGGTTTAAAGTGGTTATCAACTACTTTAAGAGCGAAGGAGCCGCTGAAAAACTTGTTTCTGAGCTGGGTAGAGAGAATGCTATTGCAATTCGTGCCAATGTCACAAATCGTCAAGAAGTTGAGGCCATGGTAAAGAAAGCAACAGAATATTTTGGCCAAATAGATGTCGTAGTCAACAATGCTTTGATAGACTTCAAATTTGATCCGAATAGACAGAAATCCTTTACAGAACTTACTTGGGAGGATTATCAAAAACAGCTGGATGGCACGTTAAAGGCCGCATTTAATGTAGCTCAAAGCGTTATGCCACAATTTATTGAACGACGAAATGGAAGTATTATCAGTATTGGCACTAATTTATATCAAAATCCTGTCGTCCCATACCATGAATATACAACAGCAAAAGCTGGACTGATTGGTTTTACGCGTAATATCGCTTCTGAACTAGGACAATACGGCATAAAAGCAAATGTAGTTTCAGGGGGCTTGTTAAAAACGACTGATGCGAGTTCTGTTACAACCCCAGAAGTATTCGATTTAATTGCTCAATCAACGCCATTGAAGAAAGTAACGACTCCTGAAGATGTAGCTAATATGGTCGCTTATTTATCTTCAGAAAATGCTGACGGTATTACAGGTCAGAATATAACAGTAGACGGCGGGTTGACCATGAACTAATAATCTACATTACAATAGATAGTTTTTTGAAAAAGAATATTTTAATCAGATAATCATGACATACGTAGAGGTGTAACGAATGAAAGAAACGCAAGGCAAACAACTACACTTAGGTGTTTTGCTGTATGGATGTGGGCATCATCAAGCTGCTTGGTTGATGCCTGATTCAAGGATTGAACGCATTGGGGACATTTCTTATTACCAATCCTTAGCACAGTTAGCCGAAACTGGTTGCTTTGATGCGGTTTTCTTTGCCGACAATCACTCATTCCCGGCTAACGATTCGGATGAAATGCCAGCATTTTGGCTAGATCCAGTGGTCAGTTTAACAGCTATTTCTCAAGTGACAAATTATGTGGGATTAGTTTCAACAATCTCCAGCACCTTTTCAAATCCTTTCACTGCTTCAAGACAGTTGTTAAGCCTAGATCACATTACTAAAGGACGTGTTGGGTGGAATCTTGTTACCTCAATGACGGATTGGGAAGCATTAAATCATAGTATGGAAGAACTGCCTTCCCATGACAAACGATATGAAAAAGCTGAGGAATTTGCTGTTTTAATGAATAAGTTATTTCTATCATGGGACAGCAATGAGTTTCTATATAATCGGACAGAAAGACAGTTGATCAACCCTGTAAATATACGACCTGTTAACCACAACGGTGCCTATTTTAAAGTAAAGGGCCCATCCACGACGCCTAAAAGCCCTCAAGGCAGACCAGTAGCCATGCAAGCAGGGGCTTCTAAACAAGGCATAACTTTAGCCGCAAAATATGCAGATGCAGTCTATTCCGTGTCATGGAGCTTAAATCAAGCAAAAAAGTTCCGCAAAAAGTTGGAGGAGCAGGTTAAGCGAAACAAAGGATGCGATCGGCATATTAAAGTATTCCCAGGTTTAGTCACGTATGTAGGTCGTACCCATGAAGAAGCTCTTGCCAAAAAATCAGCATTAGATGAGAAACTACCTGTAGAAACTGCTTTGAAACGGTTGAGTTTCTTTCTTCAACAAGATTGTTCAAATTGGGAAATCGATAAAAAAGTACCTCCCTTACCTCCAGCAGAAGAATTTATGGGTCCAGTTGGACGATACGAAACAATACTAGAAATTATTAACGATACTCAACCTACAGTAAAAGAACTATTAGGATATCTTAATGCAGGCGGCGGGCATTTCACGCTGATTGGTACTCCCGAGGAAATTGTGGATCAGATGGAGGTTTGGTTTGAGGCGGGTGTGGCTGATGGATTTAATCTTATGCCTCCTACATTACCCGGGAGTTTAAAGGACTTCGTTGACCTCATTGTTCCTGAAATGCAAAAAAGAAACATCTTCAGAAAGCAATATGAAGGGCGTACTTTCCGCGAACATTTAGGATTAACATGAATGAAGTAGTTTGAAGTGACTGAATTAGAGGCGAAGGTCGTTTTTGAAGGGGCAAGCCATTGGATGAAAGGGGCTTTGCTGCAAAATGAAACAAGTAGAAAAAGGTGCTTTGGCAAATGAAAATTTTAAGTACCATTCACTCCATTTTTTTACTTGCCTAAGTAATTTTCTAATGAGGGATGATTTACATATGAGGGATTATCAGAAGCTGCATAAATAGAAAGCGAGAAAATAGGTGGATTAAAGCTTGTTTTCTCGTTTTTTGTGTATGAAAGTGTTATTTTACGAACGGTTTATTTATGTGCACTACATTTATTGGTAAAAAAAGTTAAAGGAATCATGAAACAAATAACAGGAAAATAATGGTATGATTTTTCAAGAGAGAAAAGATCGAAAAAATTTTATATAGAGGGGGAATCATATGCCTAAAATTGACAATATGTTAGCAATTCTATGGATGCTTCGTTCAGGTGAAAAAATTACTGCACAACAAATTTCAGAAAAGTTGGAGATGAATATAAGAACTGTGTATCGGTATATTGATACAATTTCCACAAGTGGCGTACCTATCATTTCAGAACCAGGACATAACGGTGGATACACTTTAATGAACAATTTTATTGAGGCTCCACTTTTTTTTGATCTGGAGGAGCAGACTTCACTGGTTCACGCGGCTGTTTTTGCAGAAGAAGCCGGATATTATGGAGGCGAAGCGCTGAACAGGGCCATCTCTAAACTAAGTAACTACTCAAACCAAGAACAGGAAACAAAGATAAACCTACATTTGACAAGTCTTGAAGTCATCAGTCGATCAAGTTCACTCTCTACGGTACCTTTTTTGAAGGAGTTGGAGCAGGCCGTATCTGCCGGGTGTTCCGTAAAAATTCTTTACCATAAAAATGGCGAAACGCAATTCAATGATAGATTGATCGATCCGTATAGAATCATCTATTGGAATAATAAGTGGTATACGATCGGATTTTGTCATCTTAGACAGGATCTCCGTAGTTTTAGAGCAGATCGAATTGAAAGTCTCATCCAAACCGAACATAAGTTTAACCGGCCAGAAAATTTTTCAACTCGTGACTTTTTTATAAAAAATCTTCTTCCAGCTATCGAAGATAAGGAAGGGATAACTTCTCTGGTTATTAAGGGGGATAAAAATGTATTGGCTGATATTTGCCAACATTGGTTTTTAGGACATTATTTACAAGAACAGACTTCAAATCAAGCAGTGTTTCTTCTGGAAAAAGATGTGATACATACATATGTACCTTATTTACTTTTACCGTACAATAAATCACTTAAAGTTATTGAGCCAATAAGTCTTAAGAAAAGACTTATTGAAGTTCTGTCGGAATTAATTAAATTTCATGAAGTATGATGACTTCCCTGACGGTACATGTCAGGGAAGTTATTTTATACTAGCACTATCAATTGAGATTGGAGTGTTATTGAATGCAAATAAAAAACGTTTTTCTCTATGTATTTAATACAATGTCGGACTGGGAATATGGATATTTAATTGCTGAACTAAACTCAGGAAGATATTTCAAAAAAGATGTAGCACCTTTAAAAGTAATTACAGTGGGAGCTAATAAC
This sequence comes from Planococcus sp. TJ-302, assembly GCF_058268455.1. NCBI lineage: Bacteria > Bacillati > Bacillota > Bacilli > Caryophanales > Caryophanaceae > Planococcus > Planococcus sp. TJ-302. The sequence goes on from NZ_JBZDOI010000001.1 coordinate 415,851, forward strand.
GAAATGATTACTACGATGGGAGGACTGAGCATAAAACCAGATATTTCCCTTGATGAATGTGCTTTTGAGAGTAAAGATCTTTTAATTTTGCCAGGAGGGACTACTTGGAATGAAGAAATTCATCAACCTCTCTTGGAAAGAACTGGCCAAGCTTTACAGCTTGGTGTTATTGTTGCCGCAATTTGTGGGGCAATTGAGGGCCTCGCAAATATGGGATACTTAGATACCAGAACGCATACAAGTAATAACTTGGAATATACTAAAATGGTATCCCCTAATTATAAAGGAGAAGAGTTCTATGAGTTGGGATCTGCGGTATCCGATGCGAATTTAGTTACGGCAACAGGAATCGCTCCTCTGGAATTTGCCATGGAAGTACTGAAAAAAATAGATGTATTTACACCAGATGCATTAAATTCATGGTATAACCTGAATAAGAATCATCAACCTGAATACTTCTTCCAGTTAATGAATTCAATAAATAAGTGAAGTAACTGAAAAGCTCAATTTCTCTATTTTGATTTGTAGAGAAGTTGGGCTTTTTGATTTGGAATTTCCTTATCGTTGTAAATCCGCATTTTACTAATGCTAGCCCAATATCAGAAATTGTATAAAGGAATCTTTATCCACAAAATCAGTTAACATATGAGGAATTATCAGCAGTAGCGGTTATTCTAATAGCAACATACTAAGGGGAATGCCATGCTAATCAGCACGGCTTTTCCCTTTTGTCTATATGAGTATAGATTTACGAACGCTTTACTTTACAAAATTAGCTATCTATCTGCTTAGTAGGTCCGTATATTTAAAGAATCAGTTATTAAATTTAGCTTTTAAATAAATGGGGAAGCATAGAAAAAGTGCTGAACATAGATGCTCTTTAAAAAAGGAGATTAGTAAGTTGGATGAACTTTTACAGGGACAAATAAATCGATTACAGAACATGAACATTAGCTTTACAGTAATGCCAAACAAGGAGAATGAGTTAGAGCAGCGGTGGGAAGAAGCTTTTACTAAGGAGATCAGCAAATCCCAAAAGCGGAAGATGGCGTTTAAGCAATGTATGTGGAATGTCTTCAGCTGGAGTAAAATCGAGTGTTTAAAAGAGCAGTGGGCGATAGGTGCTTTTGATTTGCAGAAAAAGGCTGGATGCTATCTTATTTGTCCATCTAGCGAAGATGCACTACATATCCCAAAGGCTAGTCGACTAAAAGCGAAAGATATTGCTCCTATGGGTCGTGATCTCTATATCGTCGATAAACACTTCACCTGGACCTATGTTCTGACCCACGAAGAAGACTGTGGTCCTTATTTTTATAAGCTTTAAGATTACATTGCTCTTATACCGACTAATGTCTATATAAAACATCAGCAAATAATAAGGCGGTGAGAAAGTGGAAATATCACTAAATGATTTTTTAATTGGAGAAGGTTTTTCCTATACTTTTAAATGTGGGAAGAGCGGGAGGATTAATTTTTATTTTTTTATCGATTCAAATGAAGAGCATTTAACTAGGAGTTATAGCAAAGTTTTAAAAGAATTTTTAGAAAAGTTAAATAGGTACCCGATTTATCTGCATGGAATTAGTGGTTCGAAGGAAATCAATATATCAGAAGGAGCAACAATATTGAAAGTTATGCCTAGAAATTATCATCATCTAGTAGAACTAAATACAATTGAAGAGCTGCTTAATTATTTTTCTAAAGCATATTTGGACGCTTATAACAATGAGAGTATTTTGTTTTCTACCGAGAAAACGATAGAAATGGATTATACAAGCGACATTGGTTTAGCGAGATTTATTTTGGATTTTACAAAAACGGCATCAAAAGAAAGGTATTATCTTTGGATTGGCCATGACGGAATAGGTTTTGACTTCGTTTCGAATTTTTCTGATTATCCGTATAAGGAAGTTCCGATTACAAGGGAAGAGGATTAAATGAAAACATATCCATCTATTATGTTTATTAGAGATCTGGAAATAAATGTAACTGATATGCCGTTAAGTTATATTCAGAAAAGAAGGTAACATGATGAATCTATTACTCAAAAATTTTACAAGGGAGTATCGAAGGGGGAAATGTTCCATCATGAAATCCGGGCAAAAAATAATGATCATACAGGGATTACTCGAACAGGCTGGGCCGAATGCCATCGGAAAGATTGCCGCCTTTTTAGAAGATGAGGATTCCCACGTTATCTGGATGGCCATCGATGCTTTGGGAACATTGCCGATTAGTGAAAAAATCAAATCCATCTTGTTGTCCTTGATTGAAAATCCGAATGAAGAAATCCGATTCAAAGCTCTCGAATCACTGTGGGGTTATACGGGGGACGATGTTTTGCACGCGGTGGTCGCGCGGTTAAAAGACGACAATGAACTGGTGCGCATCTCAGCGATAGAAGCCTTGGGCGAGATGCGGGATAGCAGAGGGAAACAGCATCTGATAGCTGCCTTAACCGATGAGGAAGAGATTGTACGAAGGGAAGCGGCAGAAGGGCTAGGCGAACTTGGAGATGCATCGGCAATCCCTGTACTGCAAGCCTTTCTTCAGAACGAAACAAGCAGTACCGCGAAAGTCGGTTTCTATGTCGGTCTCTGCCTTTTGGGTGCTGAATTTCGCCTGCAGTCTCTTTTGAATCTATTGAAAGACCCTTCTTATCAGGTGCGTTGTTCAGTTGCCAACATCGTGTTGGATTTGATCGATGAAGAGAATAAAAAGCTTATTAAAAAAGCGCTGCAAGCAGCACTCAGGAGGGAAACGACAAATGCTGCCCGGTCCAGCTTGCAAAGCGCATTGGATGAACTAAGTTCCTCAAGTGATTCAACTATGAAGTGAGTATGTAAACAGTTGAATGTAACTTATTGGTAAGTAAGTACATTCAATTTTAAGTATAGGGTGGAGGGAATCAATTGAAAAAGCAATATTTTGTTCAATATTCAGATGCCAGTTTAATAAACGCTTTTGTCCTTCCAAAGGATATGTTTGAATCAATTGCTGTAGGAATTAGAGACATGGAAACCACCTTTCTTTTTACGTTGATTCAAAATATGTGCACCTTTCCAATTTTTTTCGTACTGGAATCGGTGATTTTTGAACACATAGAAATGAGTATTGCGGAAAAAAATATCTCGCCCTACAAATTTTCTTCGGACGGTTTTATTATTAAAATTGATTCGGCTGACACATTAGAATGGGTTTCCACTATTCGGTTGAGTTGGTTTTAAATGGAATAGAAGTGTTTATTTTCTTTGGAGAAGGTATCTCTGAAATGAATCTAGTTCCAATAAGAAATTGGGATAGGCCTACAGAATTTAAAAATCTTGATTTTGATAAAATCGAAACTTTTATAGATGCATACGAGGTTGGCCTTACTATATTTACGAAGAATGAAAAATACAACTCACCTAAAAAAGTTACACAGTACATACCGGCAGATTACTCGCTTGATTTAGAGAATAGTGACACTGAATACTAAAATATTTGTGGCTTTAGCAGCACTTGGTTATATACCATTTTGAATATAACTTATTGTGAATGAAGTTACATTCAAAACACGACTAATTTTAGGAGTTAGAAAATGAGAAAAGAATTTTTAAAACAAGAGAAATGGAATATAGTACTTTTTCTTTTTGCAATGATAGTTGGATATGTTTCTAGTGTGATTTTTATTGGTGGTCCTGTTACTTATTCAGCACCAGCCGGTGTATTAATGGGGTTTCTTATACTTGAATCATGGAATTACAGAAACTTTAAAAAAGAATGGGAAATCAAAAGACAGAGCAGTACTTGGAGAAAGTTTTAATTCTTTCAAACTGAATGTAACTTAATAGCAATTAAGTTACATTCAATCTTCATTGTTTACAATCGATGTTTCAACTGGAAAATAGCTGGCCAGCTTTTCAATTGTCGAGGAACGGGGTTCGGTTGTATAGAGGTTAAACCCATCCCCATCATGCCAAATCTCGATAACTGTCGATGCACCATTCATATCAAAGTGAGGCCATATCCAAGTCTTCTCACGTCCAAACCAGCCCTTCCCTAACACGGATTTATACACGATATTATCTGAGAATGAAAAGGCGTAGAAGTTATTACAAGTTGCTATCCAAAAAGTTTCTTGTATAACAAATGCCAGTGAAGAAGGGGTTTCGATGGTGAGTTTAAAAACAGGAAACCGTTTGTTTTTCAGCCCCTCAAATCTTAAAGAGTATTCAATGTTTTTGCCTTGAAAAAGGCCTTCCAAATCCTCTTCCATCCCATTAAACGGTTCAAATGTAAAATAGATTGGAAATAGGAATTTTGTACAAATGAACTCAACGAGTAGTTCACCTGTTGAATTAGGATCAGCAATAGATTCAAAAGGAGCCATATGAAACTTCTCAACAGTTTGACCATCCTCACACAAAAGCATTTCTCCATCCGACCCAATAGTTTCAGGAATGATAAAAACCTTATCCATTAGTGCTGCCTCCTTTACATGGAAGAATATTTCACGTTCTTAGTATCACACTTTTATCTAGAATTTGCAGTTTACATAACGATGGTTGAATGTAACTTATTACAAATTAAGTTACATTCATGCCCCCCTATTCTAAAGAAGTTAGAAGCATTACAAGAGAAAGTGAATTTGCTAGAAAAAATGATACATACAAAAGGCTATTCTGTCAGGCTTAAAGCTAGGATAGTGAAGGACAAAGTTTACATATCATGAATTATCGGAAGTTATAAAAAAAGGAGCTGCTGGTTATTAGCAGCTTCTTTCTCTTTTTCTATTGATTGTCCATCAATTGATTTAATCTAAACAACGCTTCCGTGATCTCTTTTCGAAGTTGTTGCTCAGAAATTTCAAAAGGAGTTTCTTGTACTGGAAGACATTCATGCCAGTAACAATCTGCAGCTTCAAAGACAGCATTCAAAATCTCAAATTGAGCTTCCGTCATTCGATCATCCCATTCAATAAATTTTTTCATGTAAACTGTTTGAAATTCATCGGCCGATAGTTCACCCGTAAGAAACTTCACCATGAGGTCTTTATATTTGGCTTCTATCATTTTTCTTCCTCCCGATAACTTGTGATATGTAAACTACCAATACTGGTAAGCGCTGCTGCTGTTTTTTTAAAACAGATAGCTTCTTTCTATTTTTCGGCTCATAATTTAACTATGCACTTTTAGGACTTTAAATTGCTAAAAGCAAAAGGAGTAGTTCTATGATTCAATTACTTGAAGACCAGGAATGGAAATTAGTTCTGGAAGAAGAAAATCAAAAATACCGTTTTAAAATTACTCATAAAAATTTTATAGAAATAACGACGATGTTTATGGAATTTAATAAAGACATGCTGCTGATCACTCAAAAGGTGTTAAAGGATATTGGCAAAGAAATTGAAAAAGGAAAAACAAAAAGCAAATATGACTCATTTGAGCTCTTAGAAGATAATACCGGAAACTTTTTACTGACTATTGATTTAGGGGCATATCATAACTTTGACTTAAAATTTATTAATTACTCTGCAGATTTCCAATTAGATTTTATCGGACATTCTTACGAGTTAATAAAGTTAAAAGATGCTGTCAACTTAATTATCGAAGAGCAATCTTACTATCCTTAAAATTTCAGCAAACTGTTCGATGAAAAAAACTAAAACATGTATGAGTGATCGAACTCTTATAACATGAAACCAAAAGAGGTGGTGATGGTTTGATGATGACGCCGAGTGAAATAAGTGCCAAATTAAATATTCAACCCTCTACATTGCGAAAGTATTCGGCTTTGCTCGAACAGGAGGGCATTCAATTCAAACGAACCCATAAAAATGCCCGTCTTTACACGGATAGCGAGTACATAGCGATTGAAAGCATCATAGCGACAGTGCATAGCGGTAAGAAATCGCTTGAAGATGCTGTCATAGAAGCATCTATGATATAAAAAGGGGCATCTCTGTAGCGCCACGTGAGCGCGATAGCGACGACATAGCAACTGCTACGCAATGAAGTCAAACAGCTAAAAATCCAGCTACAGCAACAAGAGGAGCGTCAAAAAGAACGGGATATCATGTTTGTAGAAGTCCTGGAGAAAATGCAGCAGAAGATTGATCGGATGGAAGCACAACAGAAACAATTACTTGCACCAGTACAGGAAGAATCCGAGGTAGATGCGCCAGAATCGTCCTCACAGCAGCCAGAAAGCGAACCTGAAACGGTAACACCTAAAAAAGATACACGAAGTTTATGGGCCAGGATCTGGAACAAATAGAAGGCGCTAATTTAGGGGATGTGAATGTAACTTAAGTGCAGTTAAGTTACATTCAGATTCCATTATATTGACTTAGTAAAGCTTTTAAGAGCTTGGTTAGAAAGAGAAGTAAAAGTAGATATCTTATGGAGTAATATGATCTTAGTGGGGGAGGTTTCTTAATGACCAAGTACTTAAAAGATGCACTTACAGTGGTATTAGTAACATTTGTAGTATCAGTTATTTTGCACCTTATTCTCTTTGGAGAAGTAAGATGGGTCCCACTTATTAGCATCATTCCGATTATATTTGTTGGAAGATTATTTATACAACCTATCTTAAAAAGAAATTAGACAAGTTCAGTATTACACGAAAACTTATTCAACTGTAGCTGTTCTATCTATAGTGAATGTAACTTATTGTGATTAAGTTACATTCAAATTAGCAAAATACTTCATTCCTTAAAATATCTATAAAACTTAGAATATTTAATTAAATTACATGTTAAAGTTTAAAAACAGACCAAAGATTCGAATGGAGGACAAAATGAAAGGTTTACTTTTAGCAATCTTAGGGGCACTAGTAGCATGGTTCGTAATTAGTTTCTTTACAGATGATTGGAATGCAGGAGGACTAATAGGCATAGTCATTGGAATTGTAGTAGGATATCAAATCGGAAAAACAAATAAAGAAAAATCTAGCTAAATATTTTTTGTTAGAACTGAATGTAACTTAATAGCAATTAAGTTACATTCAAAGTCGTGGTACAATTTGGTATATATGGATTTATTATTTAGGGGGAGTTCAATTAACAACAAGTTTTGGAAAGTCGCTGGATTCTCATTTTTAATTGTATTTATTCTCACTTATTTGCTAGGCGATCACACAATAATGACAACTGATGTAAATGGAATGGTTTCACCAGCATTATTAACGGATTCCGAATACTTTTTCAAAACAGCTGGTTATTCTTTAGTGATTACTGCAATTATTTTATTAGTAGTTTACTTAATTAATTTGCTTCAGAAAAAAAGTCAAAAACAATCGTCTTGAGGCAGTACGTACTCAAAAGCTCTTATCGTCAATACGCATACCGACAATAAGAGCTTTTGGACTTTTTTATGGAAAACTGAATGTAACATATGTCTAAATAAGTTACATTCAAAACCCTGGTTCCATTGACTTTCCCAGAAATAACGAAGAAATAAAGATTTCTGAAAAAAAGATACATTCACATCCTTGATTTTACTGGACTCGCCTTTTCCTTGGCGGCACTCTGTTTACTTTAGTAAAAATCCTTAAGTAACTTGTTTGTAGGGAAATTTAGGTCGTACCAACAGAAGGAGGGAGAAAATTGGTGAAAAAATATGGGGTCGGCCTTATCTTATCCCTCGTTGTTTTACTTCTTATTTTTGTCGTGGATGCACAAATTTATCACCACGTGATGCTCTTGAACACCCCGATCATCCTTTTAAGTCTGCATGTAATCGTCCACAAACACCTTATACCGGAAAAGCGATATGGAGCCTATTTCTTTTTTGTGCTAATGGTGGGAGCCTCGATTTTCTTTTCGCTTCCGGAATTTACCTATCAGCAAGCCCGGGAACAGATTTTTGCTACCTACGGCCAGGATCTACATCTGATGGACCAAGACAACTTGCCCCTCGGTCGGGACGATGCCTGGCATCCCTTCGCGCCCAGATGGGGCTATGCTTTTGCGGGAACCGTGCCATCCAGCAACGAGCATATCTCCTTTCTCTTTATTCCGGACAGCGGAAGAATTTTCGAAATTGCCCCCTGAGAAACTTTTCGTTAATGCCTAGTTGTTCCGTAAAGATGAAAATGAACTAAGGCATACGCAGTGGAATGGACTTTTCTTATCGGTGAACGATTGGATACCGATAATGAAACGGACAACTGTCCATTTTAGATATGGCGGTCAGCAACATGCAATTGTGGCAATTAGTTCTATCTAGATGCTGGACTAATCGGAAAATCTCCTAGATTTCACTGCACGCATCTGTTTCAGTTTCATCAGTACAAGATTGAAGGGAGTGTATTACAAAGTAGTAGCGCTTCTTTTCAACGTTTGTTCGCAAAATCTTAATTTAGCGAACAAATCAAATCTATTTAAAGACGTAGGAAGAGGGGATAACTCTTTAATATTCTTAACCTAAAAGTTTACGCTAAATTCATCATTATTTTACATATGAGGGATCATCAGAAGCAGAAGTAATTCTTATAGCAAACACAAAAGAGAAAGAGAGTGCCGGAAAAGCACTATTCTTCCTCTTTTGTTTGTATAAGTGGACTTTTACGAACGCTTTTTAAATCGATTTGATTAATAATTTTCATAAGATATTTTCTGATTACTGGTAATATGATTGAAAGAGTATTTGAAAACAGACCATTACTATTGTGCGTAGGAAAACTATTTAAAATGGCTTAGGGGGATACTATGGAAAAAACGAATAGCTATACGTATTTTGGAATTGCCAGTAATGGGGAACTGGGCGACCGCGGGTTCCAAGCTAATAAAAAAGGAATGTTCAATCCAATAGAGATAACTGATTTGCTGGACATTCAGCCTTTTAGTAGTTGGGCCTATGGGGACAGCAGAGTGAGTGGACCTAAGTATCGTTTCTCTTCATGGGATGCGGAAAAATCCGATATTGATAGATTAGATGTAGAAGCCCAGTGCAGGGATACTATTAAAAGGTTAAAAAACAAAATTCCACTTCTCAATCAGATAAAGAAACAATATGACGTGATTTTTGTCCTGATGATTGTCCCTAGCATATATGGTGACGAACAGCCTTGGATCTAGTTTAATGAAGAAGTAATAGAATTTTGTTACTTAACAGGAACTACAATTAAAGTGGATATGTATATGCATTCTTTAGTGGATTAAGACGAAGAATCATTGAATTAACAAGCACTATCAATGAAAAGCAAACAAGGGATCCAAATCGTATTATTTTTTTGAAATACAGAGACGAAGCTTCATTAGAAAATGGTTCCAGTTGGAAGGGAATGTAACTAAAGTGCAGGGCAGGGCAGTGAAGTTATATTTAGAAAAAGTTCAAATAGAATTCTGCTAAGGGACTGAAGACATGGCAAATCTGTCAATCGATTTTAAATTGGATCCGGCGTTAAAATTGGATAAAAAGTTACTTCAACATAAAAACGGGAATTTATTGATCGATGTACAGGGAGAATTACAAATTAGCATTAATCAGTCAATTTTTTCCTGGAGCCGTCCTTAGCGATCCTTGAACTGGGAGTAGATTTGAAAAGTTGGAGAATGAAAGATCAATGAGCCGTAAACAACTTTTACTTTTTCACGATGGAACACGATGAACGAGAAGGCCCAATCTTAGCTTTTATTAAAAAAAGCGAAGAAGAGTGGCTTCTCTTTTCGATTTGGCAGGAATTTAAACAGGATGATACCCTAACCTCTGCTGATTTGATGAAAGCAGTAGATTGTTTTTTAACCGAATTAGAAGAAGTTTTAGTTAAGAAATTTATTATCAGGTACTCGGATTTTCATCAATGAGCGTTATGGTATGGAGCACATAATGTACTCGAACTTATAAACGAAAGGTATAATTTATTAACGACTTTCTATTGAATTACCTTCTCTTTTGCTTAACACCTATTATGTAGCTGAAGACATGAAAGGAACGAATGATAAACTTATGAGATGTTTGTGCGAAAAACAGGAAACACATGAAGTGAAATTGGAAGGGGATGTGGGAACAGATCCTCTTTGGTGCATTCATTGTGGATGCAATCTTGAAGTAGAAGATTTGCCAGTCTCAACTAACTTGCAAGTTGAATTAAATAAGTGGGCTGTAGCTTATGGGAACTGGATTGATTGGGAGATAGACAGATTGCTTCCTAATGGACAGATGCTTGAGAAAGAACACAATAAATTGGGAATGGATCTCACTGAAAAGTTAAAGGATGAGCTTAATGGAAGTTTAAAAGTTGTATTTTCACCTTCCTCAATAGTCAGCGATTATCAGGGAGAAAATTAAAGTGATCTAGAATATAGATTACAAAATGGTTTACAAGATAACCATTACTGGGGTGTTCGACTTTAGCATTTTGTGTTTTTTCAGTAATTTATGGTGAACTAGACCAATAAAAGACAGTTTACATATGGCCGCTTTATGAGCAGCTGCTTGAATATGAAGAGAGAGAAGATGTGGCAAGAGCACCTTTTCTCTCCTTTTTGTCTGTAAAAGTGTCTTTTTACGAACGGTTATTTTCTGATAAATTTTCATTGAGTATAATTTTAATATGGTATTATTGGTAAAAAATGAAAATCTAAAGTTGCACTGCTGATGAAACCGTACTAAAAGAGGAGGATTACCTTGTGGAGTGGAATTGGAATAAAACTAGCATCAATCTTCCGTATTCATATGAAAATCTTAAGACTCTTTTAGATGAAGTCTGCAAGAAAGAAAACCAATTTTCTCAAGTTGATTTTTGCATGTGGTGCGATAATTTAACAATGGCTTGGGAAGAAGAAGATTTAGATGACCAGGATGAATTAGCTTTTTCTATTGCCCGGGGATATTGAGTGTCAGTGGGATTTGTATGACCACGGTTTTTCTTCGTATGAAAAACTGATGAAAGAAGACCTTTCCAAATTGGAATTGCCACCTGAATGTTTTAAGGAATGGGCAGCTAAATTGAACAAAAAATAACCAAGGAATTACTGGATGTGAATGTAACTTAAATGCAGTTAAGTTACATTCGATTATCTATTCCATATAAAAATTGCTCTTATCTTTTATTGTCCAGACTAAAAAAAACTTTAAAAGTAAGATAGTTGTTACCGAAATGGAGGAAATCATGTGCAGGTATGGATTCCTTGGCTTGCGACTGTTTTGTTCGGATACTTTGCACTTTCCGGCTTGTATGCTGGATTGAAACCCTATAAAAATGAAGAGGAAAGAGAATTCGATGATGCCTTTTCCTATGGCGATGGAATCTTTGCGGCTGTGGGATTAATTTTTGCCTTTGTCTTATGGGTAAGCGAAAAAATATTTCCTCAAAGATTCCAATTAGTCGTTTATAGGGGAGTTGCTCTTTTAATTGCTTTGGTTATGATGGGGATGATTTATTTATTTTGGTACTTTTATTTCAATTAAGCAGATGGAAATCTAAATAATTATGTAAGGATTAATGATTTTGAATGTAACTTATTGGTAAGTAAGTTACATTCGGAGTCACGAAAGAATTACAACCCAAAATGAAGATAGGATGTTTTTATGGAAAGACTCTATACAAAGTGGGAGTTAGAAAATCTGGAAGATCGGTATGAGTTTTTATTTCCAGTTCCTTATGAATCAAATACGATACCAGACAGATTGAAGGAAATGCGAGAAGTTTCTTTCGCTGCAATTACTTGCCAGTTGATTCAGGACGATTTTTCTTTGATTGTATGTATTCCCCATCTCCCAGTAGTTAAAGTATTAAAACAAGCCGAAGTGCTTAGTACGAGCTATTCTTTTAAGCTCTTAAGAATACCATCTCAAAATTACAATGCTGCTATCGAAGAATTTTTAATAGAAAACTCTACTGAATTAAAGTTTTTTTGGATAAAGGATATTCAGAAATTGCAGTTTGAGATGCCAAAAACCAGTTACGAAAGAATAAAATTAGTAAACATGAACCAAAATGAAATTTATAGTTTTTGGCTAGAAGATCGAGAATGTACAATTGCAACGTGGAATTAAATGCTTCTTATCTAACATTCTTAACTTCAATTTTTACTTGATTAAATAGCCGAAAAACAAATGTAACTTATTGTGAAGTAAGTAATATTCAGAACTCTGCTTTATGAAGGCTATTTTTTAATTATTAAACCTATTTAAACCAATATAAAAAAAGACAAATATATATAATAGTCACTACTGAAACATTCAATTTACTTTCTCTTCGGTTGAATGCAACGGTAAAAAGAAAGACAAAAAGAGAGAATAAAGCCAGTCGAATAGCAAAGGTATTAGTATAATCATTTTCATAAAAACTCATCAATATTACTCCTAAGGCAGCGCTAATAATTAAAATTAAAGTTTCATGCTGCTGCATTTTCTCTGCGAACGTTGGCTTCTCTCCAACTTCGTTCATGATGACATCTCTCCTTGCTTTAAATTATATGTGACTACTGTACCAAATTATTTCCAGCAAAGTTTTATCTTTTCTGAAATACGGATATGTAAGGGGATTTCTTTATTGAATCTGAATGTAACTTAATACTAATTAAGTTACATTCAGATTACGGTAATTCATAAGTAAGGAGACTAGAATTGAATATTAGAAAAGCAAATTTTTTGGATGCAAGGGGAATAGCTCAAGTTCATGTTGATAGCTGGATGACTACGTATCGAAACATCGTTCCGGACGACTACTTGAATCAACTGACATACGATGCCAGGGAACAATTATGGCAGCAGAATCTTGTAAATGGCGATGTCTTTGTCGCAGAAGACGAAAAGGGAAAGATCATCGGTTTTGCGGACGGCGGCAAAGAAAGGACGGGGAACTATGACAAGCTGGACGGCGAAGTCTATTCCATCTATGTATTGCAACATGAACAGAACAAAGGCGTAGGAAGATTTCTGCTAAAAGAAGTGGTCAACGATTTGAAGAACCAAGGCGTGAATTCGGTGCTCATCTGGGTGTTGAAGGATAATCGCTCTTGTAGGTTTTATGAAAAGATGGGAGGCAAGGTCGTGGACAGCAAATCCTTAGAAATCTCCGGCAAACGGTTGATCGAAGTCGCATATGGATGGGAAGACCTCACCATAATAAAATGAGTCATCCCTAAATTTCTAAAGAGGTTTGAATGTACCTTATTCTAAAGTAAGATACAGTTAGAAATCTGTATTTCATAAACTTTCCGACGAAAACAGACGAAAACTGCATTTGCAAGAAAAAATGATACATTCAAAAAATTTTTCTTAATGAGTGCAATTTACATATCATGATGATTCACTCGATATCAAGGGGAAGACACTGAAATTAACCAAGATGTTCTTAATCTGGAGACATACCTATCCATAATGGATAATGGAATAGCACGATTTACTGTGTGCATATTACAGGGAAATAAGTGACTATGAAATTCGGCAGAGCTGCTAAACCACTATCTAAGATGAATGAGAAGGAGCCAGTTTCAGGTCATTCACGTTATCTAATACATACAAGTGTCTGAAAATAAATGATGGGGGGATCATATGAAGAAGATTTTATTTGTCCTTTGTCTGGTTTTTGTGTTGATAGCCAGTGTATTTTACAGCCAATCCGGCAAAGCTACTGATGTGCAAGTGAATTTGGGAGAGTCTGTGAAGTTTTCTGATGAGGAATTAACTAATGCGGCAATAGCTGTAAAGAAAGAGGTCAGGAATTTTAAGGGCGTGGAACTTAAAGAGTTATGGTTTATGGAAGAAGAATCAGACAGAGTGGTTAAAGATTATATGAAGTATGGCCATGGTTCATCAAACGGAATAAAGAAAGAAAATGTAATCGTTCTGGTATCTAATTTTAAGACGGATGCTAAAGGTGGCGACGGCGGCTTTGAGCCTGATTTTTTATACACCGATTGGAACTGGATTCTAATTAGGGATGATCATTCCGGCAAGTGGCACGTCGATGACTGGGGATACTGAATAAAATTTGTAAATCCCAAACTTCTGAATGAAGTTTGAGCCAGGTCTGTAGACAAACTCAATAAAATGAGTTTGTCTACAGACCTGGCCCTCCATTAGAAAAAACATGCACTCAAAAGGCTACCCGATAAAGTTTTAAAAATCGAATCTCAAAAGGATATAGGTTTACATATCAAGCATTATTGGAAGACAAGAAACTTGAGTAAGAGGTTCTTGTTTTTTAGTTTGTAACCGTATCATTTTACGATCGTTTTATTCTGAAATTATGCATCTGTCATTTAGATCCTAAGGAAAAGTGAAATGGACCAAATACAAGTACATTTAGACTTAGGTTAGGCAACACTTGAAGTCAGCTCTTGAAGGTTCACCTATAGCCAGAAATAAAGATGGAGCTTTTCCTATTTTCCATTAAAAAAAAGTCCACCAAATCGGATGTGAAATGGAGGGCTTTTCAATTTATATTTATCCTTTTTGTACTTCAAAAAATAACCCGTTGCCTTCAAGATGTTTTTTTAGATAAATAAATAAGTTTGAATATTCTTGAAAAAGGGTAATTTACTATGTAGACTTTTTAAACGAGGGGGATCAATATGGAAAAAAATAATCGTGATGATTCTGTCCGAAAAGATTTGCAAGACACGCAGCAATTCCAGGCGGCAGATGCAGGTACAGATAGGAATATCGAAAAAAAAGAACAAGGGGATAACGAACTTCGAGAAAGAGGCAGTTCAAATACTAACAACGATAGTTCGAACGAGCCTTACTCTTCTGATGGGGACACTACACTTAGAAAAAAAGACCCGAATAATCCAGCAGACTGGCGGGAATCGGATGCACCAAATCCGAGTAAAGAAACAAGCGGTTGGCAATCAAGCAATGATTCGGATGACACCATTCGGGAACCAGAGGGAACCTATACAACGGGGGAACGTGGAAACGTAATAAACAGCGCAACTTGGGATCCAGAGAGTCACCTGCGTGAAGAAGATGTAGGGCATATAGATGTGAATGATTACACCCAAAACACCTCATCTGAAAACCAAACGAAGGAACAACAGATCAAACAGTCCGAAGAGCCTGTAAACGTGAACAAAGACCGTGTTCAAAAGGAAAAGTAAATGTAGGAAAGCACGTGGTGGTGGAAAACCAATCCATTGATGTGCCGAACTACCCCTCATATACCTGAGAAACAGAGAAGAAAATTACAATTTTCTTCTCTGTTTCTTTATTTTTGTCTCAAGCTGCTTTCATGATTTCTGAGCATCAACTTCGGAAAGAAGTAACCGAAGCGATGCTTGAATTGTGCAAAACAGGAGATATTCAATAGATTTGATGAAATAGAATTTAATTACAGTGATTAATTCCAAAGAGTCCTCTTAACGAATGATTTGTTAATATTTCAGCAGTTATTAGAAGTACCAGTTATTCTAATAGCAAAACACAGAAGAAGAGATTGGCTGATTCGTGTCACTGCCGGTGATAAAATACCCAATAACGCCGTTTTAAAATTCCCCATTTATCAAGGATAATTGACATATACCATCTTGTAGCGGAGTATGTGTCGATGTTGAAAATAGAGGAAATTTTTATGATTCGGGAACTGCACCAAAAAGAATGATCGCTAACGGCCATTGCCGAAAATACCGGCTTTGACCGGAAAACCATACGGAAATACATAAATGCCGGACCAAAGCAGAAAATTTAGACAAGGAATTCGTTTAGAAAATCGTTGTAGCAAAATAACGATATTATTCAATCGAAGCTTCAAAAGATTAGAGGGAATCTTTTCCGAGGAGCAGTCGATTAACATGACAAGATGCCCATCAGCTTGGGATTTGGGCAGTAAATTTGAGGCTTCCTCGACTGTAAAAATTGTGTTTTTTCAAGTTGTTTGACAAGCTCATTTCGTTATTCCCATGCTATAATTAGGTATAAGCAAAGAGGAGTTTGTCGAGCATCACCGCGATATTACGAACCTGGAAAACCGTGTTATGGCTCCATTAGTCCACCAACAATGTTGTCCTCAGCTTCACTTGCTTAGTCGCTTCCACACCAGCAGCATAGAGCAAGAAAAACTATTCTTATCTATGTATTTGAGTTATCTTGATTGAAGAATCACAGGTGACAAGAAGATAGGCACATTCTAAAAGCCCTTTTTGGAACCTCTTCCAAAAAGGGCTTTTTGTAGGGGAAAAGGAGTTTAGAGATATTCAAGGTTTTTGTAATGTGTTATACCGTAAGATTTGCTTTTATTAAAAGGAGCATGCTAAAAATGGAACTGCAGCGGGAGAAGAAATACATCCGGCTCGATCAAGTCAGCCAGCAAGAGATCGATTCATTGATTTCGAAGGTCAATAGCTGTTTGTGGCGGCAAACGTTTCATATTCAACCGGTTTCCGGGCTTCTCAATGATCCGAACGGCTTCTGTAACTATAACGGGGAATACCATCTGTTTTATCAATGGCATCCGTTAGGGCCGGTTCACGGCTTGAAATATTGGTACCATACCAAGTCCACAGATCTTGTGAACTGGAAGAATGTCGGGATCGCCATCCAACCGGACGATTATTTTGACAGCCATGGTGCGTATTCGGGAAGTGCCGTTGAACACGAAGGAAAAATCTATTTGTTGTACACGGGTAATACGCGGGATGAGCATTTTGAAAGACATCCCCATCAATGTATTGCCATTATGGATGCCGAGGGGAAAATCACGAAATTGGAAAAATCCGTTCTGGATAATGTCCCAGCTGGGTATACAGAGCATTTTCGCGATCCGAAAGTGTGGAGAGAGGGAGACCGTTTTTACGCGGTGATCGGAGCGCAACGAACGGATAAGACAGGGACCGTCTGTTTATTAAGTTCACCTAATCTGCTGGATTGGAAATTTGAAGGAGAACTGGACACAGAATTGGATTCCTTCGGATTCATGTGGGAATGTCCGGATTATTTTGAAATTGAAAATCAAGGCGTCCTGATTTTCTCTCCGCAAGGACTAGAACCTGAAGGGGATCTTTATCAAAATATTTACCAAGCGGGTTATGTGATGGGCAAGAAAATCGATCTGGAGCGAAAAGAATTGATCCACGAACATTTCATCGAACTGGACAGAGGCTTTGATTTTTATGCGCCCCATACGATGCAGGACCCGAATGGCAGACGTCTGTTGGTCGGCTGGATGGGGTTACCTGAAATCGAATACCCTACCGACATTAATGGATGGGCGCATTGTTTGACGATTCCTCGGGAATTGTCGGTCGACGATGGGAAACTGATTCAAAAACCTGTTCCCGAACTTCAGTCGCTGCGCAAAAAGAAAGTCCAAGCAGCGGATACCCTTTCAAATGAAAAGAAAGTGTATGAAGGATTTTCCGGTGACACCTATGAACTGGTGTGCGAGTTTGAACAGAGAGATGCTTTGGAATACGGAATCGAGTTCCGGGCGAATGGAGATGAAAAAACGGTGATTACGTATGATGCGGTCCAGGGGAAAGTCATCCTTGACCGAACGCTATCGGGCCAAGTGATTGGCAGCACATTCGGAACGGTAAGGAAATGCCACATCGATGGCGATGTGTACAAATTCCATTTGTTCGTCGATTCTTCATCAGTGGAGATTTTTGTGAACGATGGTGCAGAAGTGTTTAGCTCCCGGATTTTTCCGGATGGCAAAAGCCAGGAAATCCGCTTTTTTACAAAGGGTGGGTCTGCATCGTTCAAAGCGGTGAAGTGGGATTATAAAACAGCGCAAGGCATAAGTAGAGAGGTGTGCTGAAATGGGGCAGCTGTTTTCCATTGGCGAACTATTAATAGACTTTATTCCGCATGAAAAAGGAGTGGCATTGAAAGATGTCGTTTCGTTTACGCGAGTTCCGGGCGGTGCACCGGCAAATGTGGCAGCTGCGGTTGCAAAGTTTGGCGGAAAGGCTTCACTGATCACCAAATTAGGGGAAGATGCCTTTGGTGATTTTCTTTTGGAGCAGCTTATAGAGGCCGGTGTGGGCATAGATAAGGTATTCAGAACAAAAGAGGCGAAAACCGGCCTCGCGTTTGTTTCTTTGCGTGAAAATGGAGAACGCGACTTTTCATTCTACCGGAATCCTTCTGCAGATTTACTCTTTCGGGATTCAGAAATAGATGCCGACTGGTTCAATCATGGGGATATCTTGCACTTTGGTTCGGTGGATTTAGTGGAGAGCCCGATGAAAAAAGCACATGTGAAAGCGATTCAAGCAGTCAAAATGTGTGGCGGGATCATCAGTTTTGATCCCAATGTGCGTCTGCCACTTTGGGACGATCCGCAGGAATGTCGAAAGACGATTCTGGATTTTATACCAATGGCGCATATTGTTAAAGTTTCTGATGAAGAACTGGAGTTTATAACGGGTATAGCGGAAGAACAAAAAGCAATTGCGTCTTTGTTTACAGGGGATGTAAAGGTAGTGGTGCTGACAAAAGGTGCGAAAGGTGCAGATCTCTACGTCCTGAACAAAAAATATTCATCCGCGGGATATTCTGTCGAAGTAGAGGACACAACGGGCGCAGGAGATGCGTTCATCGGCGGCTTCTTGTATCAGCTGTTGAATCTGGATACTGATCAAGATAATTTAGTGGCCATAGTAAGTAAGCATCATCAAGAAATACTGGCATTTGCAAACGCTAGCGGAGCACTGTCTACTACTGGAAAAGGGGCAATCTCTTCTCTGCCTACGAAAGAACAAATTATGCAATTATTAAAATAAAACAAACTATTATGTATGGGTTAGTTTGTTGAACCAAGTTTAAGACTTAGCTCATGAACAAATTTTAAAGAGAAGGAGGCGACAGCGCTTCTTCTTTTGTTTTTGCAAAAAAAGTTTCTTCTTTTTTATTAATGGAGTTTTCACAAACACTTCGTCTATATTATGTTACTTCATTATTTCACTAGCAATATAACCTAACAGATTTTATCTAAAAATAATTAGGGTATTGGTAGTTATAAGAAAAGATTAAAAGGAGGATTTTAATGGAGATCAGTGACTTTATGGCGCATATGAACCGAGGAGAAGCAGTGGAAGGTGGTTCGGAGATGCACCGAATGATGCATCAGCTCTCACAGGAAGCATTAAAAATAACTGTAGAATTGAACGGGCGTTATCATACTCCCGCAGAAGTTCGGGAACTGTTTTCCCAGTTAATTGGTGAATCGGTAGACCCTACGTTTGCTTTGTTCCCGCCTTTTTATACGGATTGCGGGAAAAATATCCATGTGGGCAAGAATGTCTTTATCAACTCAGGTTGCCGTTTTCAGGATCAAGGAGGTATTACCATTGGCGATAATGCTCTCATTGGACACAATGCGGTATTGGCTACACTGAATCACGACATAGATCCCAAAAAGCGCAGCACGATGCATCCCGCGCCTATTACGATTGGGAAAGACGTCTGGATTGGAGCAAATGCCACAATTCTTCCCGGTGTTGAAATTGGAGATGGGGCTATTATTGCCGCAGGTGCAGTTGTGACTCGAAATGTGCCTCCTAATGTAATTGCAGGGGGTGTGCCTGCGAAAGTGCTAAAGAAAATCGAAGCCTAGTCAGAAATAAATTAGGGAACTGTCTAAAACTAGGCAATGAAAAAAGAAGGTGGCTGATTAGCACTGATTATCCTCTTCAAGGTCTATAGAGATACTTTCATACACACTTTGAAAGGGGTAAAAGGAAGGGTGCTGATGTTATATAAAATAGTTCAGAAGCTAATGTATAGCTAAGCAAGCAGCGAAGAAACACGGTTTTCCTCTTGGAACCCCAAGAGCGATAACTTAGAGAATGTTATCTCGGTCAACATATCGCCAGATTATCAGTAGCTGCATATACAGAAAGGGAGAGAAGAAGCTGTGGACAGCAAAAGTACTGCCCCCCAAAAGTTAGAGTGAAAAATCAACTTTTGGGGGGCAGTACCAAGTCTTCTCTTTGATTTTAATAGATAGGTATAAATGGAAGCTTGCAAAAAAACAAGCTTCCATTTATATTGAAGTCATCATTTCTAGAGGATTTCGACTTTCTGTTGCAAGAAATCCTCGGTCGATGTTACTTCGGCATACATACCTTGGAGTGCGCCGACAAACGCATAATGAACCTGTTCTGCCGGAACGATCTGATCTTGATAAGTTAACTCTCTTGTCGCGCAAGCATCTTCGATCAGTGTCGTTTCGTAACCCAAATCCACGGCAGCGCGCACGGTGGCATCAATGCACATATGTGTCATCATACCAACCACTACTAACTTGGTTATCCCTTTTTCTTTTAATTGGCTTTCTAATTCTGTTTGTAGAAAGCTGTTTGCGAAATGTTTGACGATGACGCTTTCATGTTCTAACGGCTGAACCGCTTCATGTATTTCAGTACCTTCGGTGTCTGGAAGAAAGAATCCCATAGCGGGGTTGCTGGCAATATGCTGAACATGGAAAATATTTTCTTTGTGATTTTGTCTAAACCATTCCAGAACTTTAGCTGCATTGGCAGCTGCGCTTTCCGGATTGCTCAATTCCATTTTTCCGTTTGGGAAATAGTCCTTTTGTATATCGACAATGATTAAAGCTGTGCTCATTTTTTCCACCCCATTCATAAATTTTTCCTACAAGTTAATGATATACAGGTTCCAGGTTTTTATCGATAGGCTGATGAAGCATTTTTGTGTTAAAACATTTCACCATGAAAGGAAGCTACTATGGAACTTAACAATATTGATTTTCAAATCCTTCGCTTGTTGTCTGAAAACTCACGTATCCAGTGGAAAGACCTGGGTGAACAAATTCATATGACAGGACAGGCAGTTGGGAATCGCATCAAAAAACTAGAGGACAGCGGTGTCATTAAAGCTTATTCCCTGATCGTTGATGAAATGAAGTTAGGTTTTTCTTATACTGCTTTTGTCATCATTTACATGAAAACAGCCAACCACGGGAAGTTCATCGATTTTCTTAACGAACGACAAGAGGTTGTTGAAGCACATCGGGTGTCAGGAGAAGGTTGTTACCACTTGAAAATAAAAGTGGCTTCCCAAGAACAATTAAATCTTTTTTTGAATGCAGTTCTTGATTACGGGAATTATACCTTGTACCTTTCCATAAATGAAATCAAACAACGCAGTTCATTAATTGACGGCAGTTAATTCCATGGATTTTATTCAGAGGATTGGATCGTGCAAACCCTCGCTTTGGTTCCTTCTTTACACGATTTTCTTATAGGGCGAATTTTTTAGTAAATACAATTTCCAAATTGAGCATTTTTTTCGCATAATCATGCGATGTACAATAACGGTAAAGTGCACAAAGGCAGCTGAACAGACCTGTTCGGCTGTTTTTTTTAGTTAGCCATTTCTGAATAAAAAATTACTGGCTGGCATTATCAAAAAAGGCTGAGATTCTTGATCAAACAAGAATCTCGGCCTTTTTCCTTTTCACTAACTCCTCAAATTTCATGCAACTCCAATGCTTGCTGATGTTGCTGGAAAACTTAGCGAGTCGGTATTGTTTTTTTATTTCTCTTTATTGAATTCGCCCCATTGGCACATCTCTTGAATGATCGGCCAGAGCGTTTTTCCTTTCTCCGTAAGGCTATATTCAACCTTAGGGGGAATTTGCGGATATTCCTCACGATGAACTAAACCATCACTTTCCATTTCCTTCAATGTTGAACTAAGCGTCCTGTAAGTTATTTTGCCAATCATACGCTGAAGTTCGTTATAACGCACTGCATTGTTGTTCGATAAATAGTAAATAACCAACAGTTTCCATTTTCCATTGATGATGGAAAGTGTATAGCCAAAGAAGGTTTCCTGGTTATCAGCCACATTGATTTTTGATGTTTTCATGTTTACACTATCCTTTCTGATAGTATATGCGAAAAAAGTGCATACTTGTTTATGGATTTGTACTCACTATATAATACATTTAACTTCGAGTAAAGAGTTGCGGCATTTTAATCGTGAAATTTCAGGTAGTATGCACCTTGCGATTTCTTTAACATTTAACGGCGTTGAAAAAAGTGTTAAATCGAAGTTCTATTGAGGAGGAGGATCAGAAAAATGAGTTGACACATCACTATGAAGAGTTGAAGAAACTAATGCCATACTAGTCGGCCGTGCTTTAAGTTGGTGGCTTATATAATAACTTCTGCAGTGAAGGAAGAAGGGGTGGCATACGTTGTCCAGTCACTGATTTCAGGCAATAAAAATCCTGTATTCTTCCGCCCGCGAAATATCTTACGTTCACAAATATTCGTTGTAAACAAGATTATACCGCTAAAGGAGCTGGATAAGTGGCCATGACGACAGAAGAGTCCAATCGGGTCATTAGGTTGTCGATCTTAACGAAAAAAGACTATTAAATTTTAGAAAAGAGGATTTATCAATTATGAAGAAATTCAAAAACACTTCTATGCTTACAATGACAATGCTTTTAGTGAGTGGCATATTAGCCGCTTGCGGAACCCCTCAAAATACCCAGCCGGTTGATGAGCAAAATGCTTCTCTAAAACAAGAACAGGATATGATTGTCCAGCAAATACGAAATGCTACAGTAACGGTAGAATACGGTGGTCAAAAGTTCTTAATTGATCCTATGTTTTCCAAAAAAGGCGAATTTGATCCTTTCCTTCCTGCCGAAAGAGATGATCGAAATCCAATCGTTGAATTGCCAATGTCCGTTGATGAGATTCTTGAGGGTGTAGACGCTGTCATCGTAACTCATACACATGAAGATCACTTTGACCAAGCAGCAAAAGAACAGCTGCCTAAAGACATGAAGCTGATTATGCAAGATGAAGCGGATGCTGAAATGGCCAAAGAAGCAGGATTCACGAATATTGAAGTCATGGAAGAAGAAGTAGGTATAGACTTTAATGGAGTTGAACTTACTGAAGTGGATGGTCGCCATGGACATGGGGAAACGGCAAAGCTCATGGGGAATGTGATGGGGATTGTCTTCCAACACACGGATGAAAAAACTTTGTATCTAGCTGGTGATACCGTCTGGTATGAAGAAGTACAAGAGATTATCGATACCTACAAACCCGAAGTTATTATGCTAAACGGTGGCGAAAACCAATTTGTTGAAGATGGCCCAGTTGGCCCTCTTATTATGGGCAAAGAAGACATATACGAAGTATACAAGGCTGCTCCTGAAGCTGACATCGTTGTTAGCCATATGGAAGCAGTGAACCATTGGGGATTGTCCAGAGAAGAATTGAAGAACTTTATCAACGAAAAAGGGATCGAGTCTAATGTAGTTGTGCCGGATGACGGAGAAGCTTATTCGTATTAAGGTGGAAATAGAAAAACGTGTAACAGATTTCGACTTTTAGAGCAGGGGATCCTTGGAGGGTCTCTTTTATCCGTATTAAAATCAATCGGGTTCAAATGATGGCAGAAAAGAGTAACCAAAAGGAGTCAACGGTATGAATTTAAAATTAGAACCATTAACAAAAAAATCTAATGAATTCACTAAAGTAAAAGAGTTGTATGATGGATCATTCCCTAAAAATGAACGGATACCTATGAATCTTTTATTATGGAAAGCAAAAAAGGATTTTGTAGACTTCCTTGTTATTTATGATGAGGATGTATTTGTTGGCTTTACTTATTTAATCACCCGCGAAGATTTAACATATGTTCTGTATATCGCAATCGATGGCAATGCCAGATCAAAAGGCTATGGCGGCCGGGCACTTGCCGAAATTAAAGAGAAGTACCCGGACAATCGAATCATCCTCAATATAGAAGTCATTGATGAGTCTGCGAGCAACTACGAGCAACGGGTCACCAGAAGAAAGTTCTATACCCGGAATGGTTATGAAGGTTCATCATATTTATACAGGGATCGCTGGGGTTTATACGAGGTTATGATTCATGGAGGCAAGGTTCATGCGGAAGAATTTCATGCTTTATTAAAAAGATTTGCAGGAACTTTGCTGTTTTCAGTTTTCAAGCCTCAAATCACACCATCCGCGGAAATGTAAAACAAGCTCTTAAACGAAGGGGCGTAGAACTCAAGAAGTTAAAGTTCATGAGCGGTGACGAAACGGCCTTTGCTGCCGTGAAGAAGGCATGCCCATCGCATAATAACGAAGCAAACAATAAATCTTAGAGGTGAAATGATGAAGAAATTTGATGTATCTGTTTTATCTGTTGCTCCATTAAGACAAGGTGAAACCATGAAACAAGGAATTGATTCTGCGGTATCGTTAGCGAAAGCGGTCGATAAGATGGGCTATAAACGGATTTGGTTTGCGGAACACCATAACCACGATGCCTATGCAAGTGCCGCTACCGTATCAATCGTGCAACATATATTGGCCAATACCGAAAACATTCGGGTAGGTTCAGGCGGAATTATGCTGCCGAACCATTCCCCGGTAGTCGTAGCGGAGCAATTTGGAACCCTTGAAACCTTGTATCCAAACCGTGTAGATTTAGCTTTAGGCCGAGCGCCGGGAACAGATCAAAAAACAGCTGATGTGATTCGCCGTTCGAATCATAATGGGGTGTTTTTCTTTGAACGGGAAGTCCGGGATATCTTGCGTTATGTGGGGGATGAAGAAGATCAGGGAGAGGTTCGTGCTTATCCAGGCATCGGGACCAATGTTCCGGTCCTAATTTTAGGTTCCTCAACCGGTTCAGCCAAAATCGCTGCGAATCTGGGACTGCCATATGCTTTTGGCGCTCAATTTTTTCCTGAGGTGATGGAAGAAGCACTCGCGATTTATCGAGAATACTTCCAGCCATCTGCTTATTTACAAGAGCCTTATGTGATCGCTGCCATTAATGTGATTGCAGCAGACTCGATGGAAGAGGCTGCATTGATTTCCGCCAGCCATTTGCAGGTGTACATCGATATTTATACAAACAATTTAAGCCAGCTGATTCCGCCATCCAAGGATTTTCTTGAATCGTTATCACAAGGTGAATTGGAAATTCTTCATCATCGGTTGGGGTATACCATCATGGGGGACGCCGAAACAATTCGCCGGGACATAATTGGATTTCAACAGACGTACCAAGTAGATGAAATCATTGCAATATCCAATATCTACGAACCCAAAAAGGAAATTCATTCCTATGAAATTTTTAAGCAGGTCATCGATGACTTATTTAAATAAAAGGTAATTCTTCTATAAATCTAAATAATTTGACTGTCTTTCGTTCTGAGTTTGTTCGCTGTGGTCACAGTGCAGAAGAAGAGAACCAGGAGGAGTGAATCGCAAAAAAAAAAAATGCCTAACTTTTTTAATAGTTAGGCGTTTTTGTGTATCACAGCGTATAAATGGTTTGGTTAGGATGAAGTTTTCTTGATTCACATCAAGGTCTCTGCAGCAGTCATGGTTTATATTAAGTGGAGAGGTGGTCTTAAGAATAAAATATTTTCCCCAATTTAAAGATGTCCATTTAAAAAACTAACCTTTTCTAGGGAAAGAAAGCTACTTATAATTAGCTATAAATTATTTTCGGAATATTCAGATATAAATGTTACTATAAGGATGTATTGATTTATATTTAATGGAAATTTTAAGAGGTTCGCGGCAAAGAAGAGTTTCTTTACACTGTAAATGATATTTGTTCTTATATTCACGAAAGAGGGGATTGATTTATTGTGGGAGAAGCAGCAAAAACGGTAATTTTTGAAATCGAACGCCGAAATGCTCCAGATGGAGATTCGTATTTGGAAAAGTTCGAATTAGCATATCGTCCGAACATGAATGTCATCTCGGCATTGATGGAAATCCGCCGCAACCCTGTCAATATGGAAGGCGAAAAAACCACGCCGGTTGCATGGGATATGAACTGCCTGGAGGAAGTATGCGGGGCATGCTCTATGGTCATCAATGGCAAAGCGCGCCAATCATGTACAGCATTGGTCGATCAGCTGGAACAGCCTATTCGGTTGCAGCCGATGAAAACATTTCCGGTTGTCCGTGATTTGATCATTGACCGCAGTTCCATGTTCGATACCTTGAAAAAGCTGAAGGCTTGGATTCAGATTGATGGAACTCATGATTTAAGAGAAGGTCCGCGCATGCCGGAACGCAAACGCCAATGGGCATACGAATTGTCCAAATGCATGACATGCGGAGTCTGCTTAGAAGCATGCCCGAATGTCAATGACAAAACCGATTTTATCGGGGCTGCCCCCATCTCACAAGTGCGTTTGATGAATGCGCATCCCACGGGTTCCATGAATAAAGACGAGCGCTTGAATTTGCTGATGGGGCCAGGCGGAATCCAATTATGCGGGATGGCCCAAAATTGCGTGGAGTCTTGTCCGAAAGGCATCCCTTTGACAACATCCATCTCGTCGATGAACCGCGATACGACCGTTCAAATGTTTCGTAACTTCTTTGGAAGTGACAGGATGGTTGATTAGGCATAAAGATTGAAAAAGACGGACACTCTAAAATTATGAAGAAGAATGGAGCAAAAAATCATGGCGGTAAAAAACTGCAGGATCTGCAAACATATGATAAAGAAAAGATGGCAAAACAAATTGTTTTCAATGAACTAAAAAGCAAGGCCATCGTGTTTAACTTTCTCCCAGGGCAAGTGATTCCTCAGCATGGGCATCCTCATAAAAATGCCTACGTGTTTGTTATCGAAGGAAAAGGAATATGTTCTTTGGATGACGTCAATTCTGCTATTCAAGAGGGGGATATCATTCACTGTAATTCCCAGCAAACAATCTCTATTAAAAATACAGGAGCTGCATCAATGACGGTATATGTCGTGCTTGCAGAAGAATAGATTGGCCGTTTTACAAAAGATAATTATAGAAATTATAGGAGGGAATTATATGAGTGAAGAATCTTGGTTGCCAACCCTAAAGACAGATACGCCCGAGGAAGGATACAACTTAGCCCTTAAGTTAGCACGTAAAGCTGTAGGAATGACTCAACCAGATGAAAATGTACGCAAAAAATTACGTCCAGTATATGCAAATAACGCAGATAGCCTAACTCTTGCTTCCCAAGTTGTGGCTATTAATTTTCAAACAGTAGCTGCAGCTAATAATTACTGGAGAGATTAGTGGCCATAAAGCAACTTAAAAAAATTTGCAAACTGAAAGTTGATATAGAGCATTCCTACCCCGAAGCGGCAGACCGAAATCTAATCCAATCTCACATCAAAAAACCGACGGCGAAAAAGAAATCCTTTCCGCCGCCGGTTTTATTTTAAGGACTTATAGGACAGCCGCGTTTTGTTCCTCAAGCTTATTTCGCTTCAGAAAAGATGGAGTTTACGGCCATTTTCGCTATCGTTCCGTTGGACATGATAAATTTATCCACCTTAATGTGCGAGAAACTCGGGATATGTTCCTCCCGTTCAATTTCCACGGTCGTATAAACACCTGGAGACATTCTTTCTACAGCTGTGGCAATCAGCAGCGATTTTCCATCAGTCAGCATCTGATCATCAATCCGGTCATCTGCAAAAATGAGAACCGCTTTGGCTCCTTGTACATTTGCCTGCTGCAGTACTTTTTCGTGCGTGGCATTTCCTCTGACATAGTGAATTCTGGTATTGATCTCTTTTGCTTTTTCAATCCGATCAATCACAACAACTTCGATTTGTTCATCTTGCTTCAGTATCTCCGCTATCGCATTTTCAGCTTTATACGACCAATCGATGATGATGATATGGTTTTGTCCCTTGAACATCAACTCACCTCTTTCTTCCCGTTTTTTATGTAACGATAGGCTTTCGATCGCCTTTCCGATGAATGACGCAAACAAGCCGATGCCGATTATGTATAAAAAAACAGCTGTAAAAATTCTTCCTGCACCGGTGGCAGGATAAAGGTCGCCGTAACCGACAGTCAGGATAGTCGTCATGGTGAACCACAATGCATCTGAATATCTGGTAAAAGTTGACGGCTCTATGACAGGCAGCATGAACGTACTGAATGCAATCAGTATGATTGTGCTGACAGTAAGTATTAGCCAGGAAAGGCTGGTCGCCTGCAGGTAAGTCTGCGGAGTATAATCAATTCTGAACCTCCCTTTTTACTATTAGTATACACTAGTACATATGCGTGCCGGGAGAGCTGCATTTTATTCGCTTTTTCTCTAGCTTAAAGTTCTCAAGAAAGGGTGCATGAGTTTGAAACAAAGAAAAGCTAAAAGATTGTTGAAAAAATTAGTAAGTGAAGATGAAAAATATTTATCGATTACCGACGATCAGCTCATTGAAGAGGTTAAGGAAGAAATCATGGATTTGGAAATTTCCGCAGAAATTTTGAGCAATCATTTAACAGTGAAATATAAGCAAAGATTTGAATGTGAAAACAAAACTAATTTAAGAATTTGGGTTGCAAGAGATATAGATGGAACTGAATCAGAAGAAATTACCATGCTTGATTGCTTAGAAAAAGAATATCGATCCCAAATAGCAATCGATTATCTTGGTCCTAAATATGACGAAGATTTTTATGCGGACAGCATTTATTTGTGGCATTATTCCGGTAGTTCACGAAGAAGTATAGGAGGATTATATGATAGAGAAAAATTCACTCTTGAAAAAGACATTGAAGCAAAGCTGGAAAAATTGTTAGAGACGTTTAATGATTACGGCGCAGAGAAATCTTAGTATACTTACACAGCACTTATCGATATGAATAAGAATGTGTAGAATGTAGATTGCTGCGGTAGGGAAGCAGAGCACATTGTAGACCGCATCATGGGAGATGATAAATGGACGGAATAACTGGGATGAACCGGGTCCGAAAAACCAGTATCGTTGTACAAACGAAATTAAATAAGCAGAAATACAATTGTTCTATTTAATCACTCACATGCGTCGCTATGAATTCATTCACATATTCGCTCATCTCTTTGTAACGAGTCCCATGAAGATAATGAGTTCCTTCCAACATTATAAGTTCATTTGAAGATCCGTTGCGTAAAAGTGTTTCATAAAAAGTTATTTTAGATTGTCCATCTTCGTCTATGTTTTCCACTTTCGGAGTAAAAATCATTACAGGCATTTCAGACGGGAATTTCATATCGATCGTTTTATCGATATTATGATGAATATTCGCTGTTTCATTCGCTACATTTTTGTTAAATGAATTCCAAACAGAAATCGCTTTGGTCATCTTTATATTTTCTTCGGAATAAATCCCTTCCTCGGCTGAAGAAAAGAATACATCTGGAGCCAGCAAAAACGCCAATCGTGCAATCCCGGTTGGTGCTAGATGAAATTGAGGCATTGCTTCGGAATCAGTAACGTTCGGCTCTGTATGGGGAGAATGATTAAATCCTGGCAATGTGGGATCAATTGCGATAACCGCTTTGACTTCATCTGAATATTCGTTGGCATAATACATACTATAAATGCCAGAAATGGAGTGTGGCATTAAGATATAAGGCCCCTCTATGTTTGCTCTTTTAAGCGCAATTCTGATTTCCGCAACTATGTTTTCCACCGTTCGTTCCTTATCAGTTGAATCACTCCAGCCATATCCAAAAAGCTCTACAACAACAATTTTATTATTCTTTGCCATCTCATTAATCAAAGGTTCAAAATCCAGAGCAGGTGCAGCCGTACCCAATCCACCTAACAAGACAATAGTATTCTCACCATCACCCTTTGTATAAACGTGCATATTCTTGCCATCCACTTCAACTAACTGCCCAATTGCTGGGTACTTTTTTTGCTCATTTGCGGTCATCACCTTATCCAAAACGAAAAGAAATACAAGTGCTGCCACTATAATCAATGAAATGTTTCTCATAATCATCCAAAACCTAAACTTTTTTTTAGTTTTCATTATTATCCCTACTCTCCATAAGAATATAACGTTGGTTTTTAACAGCGTATTTTTTGGATGGCATACGAATTCTCTAATTAACTTTAATCTAAATATCCAACTAGCCTCAGTAGTAACTTAATAACAAACCGTTGAATAAATGAAGATGCAACATAACTTGCCCTTTTCTAAACATGATTCTACTGGTTATAAAAGAAATCTATCACTTTAGTCGATATGTTCTCTTGCTTTCACTCATAGTTTAATGCATATGCGACTAATAGTGTTAGTCCAATCAAGTAGGTTTATGATGCATTGGTATTGAAAAAACTTGATATATGTAAATTGTTGAATTCATATCCTTGGAAAGAATTCTCAGAACTAAACAGCATAAAAAAACCGAGAGAAAGCCTTTTATTGGTTTTCTCTCGGTTTTTCAAATTAATGAACCTATTAGATTGTGGATAGACATTTAAAGCGAAGTATTGAATCCTTCATCCTGCTTATAAATTTTGTATTCGTCATGATCCGCTTTTTTTGCTTCATATAGGGCCATGTCCGCGTACTTTATCAATTGTTTTTCATTTGTCGTATCGTCTGGATAAAGGGAGATGCCAATCCCAGCGCCCATCTGAATGTCAAACCCATTAAAGCTTAAAGGCTCTTCATACGATTTTAAAATTCGTTTTGCTATGTTTTCGGCCATTTCTATTGAATCAAGCTCAGGTAAGACAACTCCCATTTCATCGCCGCCTAACCGTGCGGCTGTATCGATAGGCCGTACACACGCCTGAAGCCGTTGGGCCATTTCCTTGATAACAGCATCTCCTGCATCGTGGCCGTATTGATCGTTGATTTTTTTGAACTTGCGTCCGTCGAGCATTAAAATGGCTACTTTTTTGCCAGAAGATTCTGCTTGATGAATGGCCTTAATCAGCTTATCATCAAAAGTCCGGCGATTGGGTATTCCAGATAAATGGTCGTAAAAAGCCATTTTCGCAATTTTCTCCTGCAGCCTTCTGCGCTCTGTAATATCTCTGGCAATCGTAAATAATTGTTTCACTTCGCCGTCCACTAAGATGGGGGTAGGGGAAACTTCCATCCAAATATAATGCCCCTCTTCATGCAAAAAGCGAATTTCTACAATTCGCGGCTCTCTACCTTCAATGAGAGAAGTAATGCTTTCCATCAAATCGAACGCATCTTCCGGATGCACATTTACAGTATATGGGTTGCCGATATGCGTATGAGCGGGATATCCTAGAATTTTTTCGTTTGCAGGGGAGACGTATTCGATTTGGCCCGATAAGTTAATCAAAGTAATAATATCAAAGGTACTTTCTGTAATGATTTTGTATTTTTCCTGACTTTTTTGAAGCTCTTTTTGGGCTTTTTTAAGTTTCGTTACATCTTTGTATATGATGGTCGCGCCGATAATTTCTTTGTGTCCATTGCGTACGGGAGAATACGAGGAAATAATATTTAACGGCTTTCCTGTTTTGGTTACACGGATTGTTTCGTAGGAACTCACCTTTTTTCCGTGCATAATTCTCTCGACAATATCGATTTGATCCGATTTCATATGCTTAGGAATGATAGTGCCTGCTCCACTGATCATTTCTTCTTCTTTGAATTCAAAGATTTCTTCAAAAGCAGGATTCACTTTTAAAATATCACCTGCCGTATCAATAGAAAAAATAGGATCGGTTGAGTTTTCCCAGAATACTTCAAGTTGGTCGTTTGCTTCAGTTAAGTTTTTTTGAGCCTTTTGAAGTTCCTGGTTTTTGCGTTCTCTTTCTGTAACGTCTCTTACGATTGCTAGTATGTAGAGGCATTGGCCGTCGTTTGCCAGTATCGGATTAAGTATGGTTTCCCCGATGAATTCATTGTCCACGGTTTCAATTATTTCAGTAAATTCCATGGGTTTTTGAGTTGTTTGTACTTTTTGGTATTGATGAATCAGTTTTAGGCTGGGTTCTGGCAGAAACACTTCTTCAATTCGCTTTCCAATGATCTCGTCGTGCGGCAAAAGAGCTAAGGCAGATGGATTTACGTAGACATAACGGAAAGAATCATGATCTTTCTGCATCAAAAAAATCGAATCTTTAACCAAATCAAAAAGTGCGGTTGAAGCTAAAATATCCGGCCCTATTTTTTCTGACAAGTACTTCATCGTTAATAATCCCCCTTTGGCAAATATAAACTAAATCGATTACACATCCTGTTAAAAAATTGAACTAAAGTCATTATAGCAGAGAAGAAAAACATACTGATTTTAATATTCTTAACTTATACCTATCAATCAAAGAAGAACATCTTCATTTGGTATTGGCGATGAAGTTCCATCTGCGTGGCTTTAAAGGGAGAAACAAGACATTCTTTTACTGAATGCGGTGAAAGACAGCATGCAGCAGTGACAATTCTAAAAAAACCACCTGCATTTCATCCGTGAAGATGGAAGGCAGGTGGTTTTAAATCCCTTATGAAATTTCTATTTTATCGGTTTTGTGGATGTCTTCCGTTCCGGCATCTAGAGCCCTCTGGTAATACAGGCATTTATGCTCGATGACTTCCAATGTTTTCTTTAGTTCGTCCATCTGCGCGTTGACAATCGCTTTTCGTTCCATAAACATATTAAAACGGTTTTGAAGCGTGGAATCTCCATCAGAACACCAATCGATGAAATGTTTGATTTCTTTGATGGGCATGCCAGTCGCTTTCAGGCATTCAATGATTTTTAAAGCTGCGATATCCGATTCTTTAAACAAGCGGGTACCGCTTTCAGTCCGTTCGATAAAAGGCATCAGCCCCTCTTTATCGTAATAGCGCAAAGCATATACCGAAAGATTCAATTCTTTCGCCACTTCACTGATCGAATAAGTGCTCATGCTGTTGTTCCTCCTTATGCTAATCTAAACCTCGAGCGAACTCGATGAAATGCGAAAAGCTTATCACGGTATTTTTGGAATGTCAAAAGGCTTCTATTATAAATTAAACATAAATTTTATAAGTTTCGATATTCCGCGAAACAGCTGCGAAGGTATCGACCCAAGAATTGGGGAGATACCTTTGCGACGAAGCACGAAGTGCTGTAGGAGCATATGTTTTTTGCCGCGGGCGAGCGCCAAGCCTCCTCGATCGCTTCGAAAACCTTGTGCTCCTGCATCGCTTCGCTAGCTTCGTCGCAAATGAATGGGCAAATGACTTTGCCCATTCATTCCCTGCGGGGTCTCGTCTGTCTCGTCGCTACGCTGCCCCGCAGGCAAGACTTACCCGAAGCCTGCGAGGGCAAGTCTTTGCGACGAAGCGCAGAGCGCTGCAACGCACTTTAATGTCTCGAAGCTAGCGCAGCGATGCAACGGTTTTTCATGTCCCGAAGCTAGCGAAGCGTTGCAGGGACAGAGACAGGAGCAGTATGGTTTTCTCCGCTGTTTTGCTCCATATCGAGAGATATCTTAGCGGAGGCGCGTCAAAGGGCTAGGCAAGGAGATGGCCAAATGGAATTTGGGCCATTTCCTTTGCTTCGAAGCAAGCGTAGCGATGCAACGCACTTTCATGTCTCGAAGCAAGCGCAGCGATGTAGAGACAGAAGCAGAAGGGTTTTAGCTATGAGACGAGTGTTCTTCTCGACTCATTGCGAGAGCCATGCCCAAAGCGTCCGAAGCGAGTATATAAAATACTTTCTTTTGTTCTACTTATATAGCAATTCATTTCAGTAAAATGATCTTATCGCTTGCCCTAGAGTTAACTCTAAGGGTTACGATTGGCTTGCAAGGGGAAAAGATGCGAAGAGGTGAATAGAGCTAAAGAATAAGTTCATTTCCTTTTTGCGCGATAAATCAATTCTCTTGAAAACTACAAACTCTTGGAGGTTTTTCTATGTATACTGCTAAAGCACGGGCTGTTGACGGTCCAAAAAAATCGTTTCAGGCGACTGAAATCCAGCGCCGCGATCTTGATACACATGATGTTCTGATTGAAATCCATTTTGCAGGCATCTGCCATTCAGACATCCATACCGCACACGGTGAATGGGGCGAAGTGAATTATCCGCTCGTACCCGGCCATGAAATTGCAGGTATTGTCACAGAAGTGGGGCCAGAGGTCTCGAAATATAAAGTGGGCGACCGTGTTGGGGTCGGCTGTATGGTTGATTCGTGCGGCGAATGTGATAATTGCGAACGTGGGGAAGAGCAATATTGCCACAATGGCATGGTGCCTACCTACGCAGGTGTTGATAAATACGGTGAACCGACCCAAGGCGGCTATTCAAGCCATATTGTTGTAGTCGAGGACTTTGTTCTTGGAATTCCGGACAGCATCGAGCTTGACGCTGCAGCACCGCTGCTTTGTGCAGGAATTACAACATTTTCTCCATTGAATCATTGGAATGCAGGTCCCGGCAAGAAAGTAGCGGTTGTCGGGATGGGTGGACTTGGCCACATGGCTGTCCAAATTGCGCATGCCATGGGAGCTGAAGTGACCGTATTATCCCAGTCCTTAAAGAAAAAGGAAGACGGAATGGCATTGGGTGCGGACGAGTACTATGCGACAAGCGATCCGGAAACATTTAAGAAACTTGCCGGGAAGTTTGATTTGATCATCAATACGGTCAGTGCAAAAATCAATTTGGATGATTATTTAGGGCTGATTGCGCTTAACGGCACATTGGTAAACGTCGGTGCGCCTGCAGAACCTCTGCCCGTCAGTGTGATGAATTTGATCGGCCATCGCCGTTCATTTGCAGGATCTCTGATCGGAGGCATCCAGGAAACGCAGGAGATGCTGGATTTCTGTGCAAAACATAATATTGCACCGATGATTGAAGTGATTTCGGCCGACCGCATTGACGAAGCCTATGACCGCGTTTTGGCTTCCGATGTGAAGTATCGTTTCGTTATTGATGTCAGCACGATGTAAAGTTTTCGATTGATCCGTTTTAAAGCCTAAACAAAAGGCGTCTTAAAAGCTTAGCTTTTAAGACGCCTTTTTATGGGTTCAGGAACCGTTTTTCATGCACGGTGCGCTTGGGCCCTTTCAGGAGAATCGGCGTGCACGGTTTCGGGTTTCGACCCGAGTTGGAACAGCAAAGCGCCGCTGCCGATTAATACAAGCGCAGCAAGCGATTGCCTCGTGAACGGAACTTGCTCAAGGCCGAACCAGCCGAGCGTGTCCCACATGAGTCCGAAGAAAATCTGGGATACCATGACAAGCGAAATGGCGGCACTCGGCCCTAAGTTCTGCACGCCTTGCGTGACGCAGGCGACGACGCCTACGCCAATGATGCCGCTGAACCAAAACCAGGGCTCAGCTTGGAACTCGAAAAGCGCTGTGCCTTCAAAAGCGAGTCCCGCTGCCAACGACGCGGCAAAGCCGAGAAGCAGCACAAGGGCAGTCGTCGACCAAACGCTGACTTTCTTTTTGACGTTTGCGTTGAAAATGTTTTGAAGGCACACGAACGTGCCGCCGAGTAAAGCCAGCAAAATGCCGATAGCCATTCGATTTCCTCCTATTCGTAAATGTTCTGCCCCGTCTGTGCAAGCAGGGCGCTGCGGTCGGTTATAGTGATTTTGCCGCGTTTTTTTACAAGCCATCCTTGTTCTTCGAAATGCTTCAAGACCCGGTTTAAATGCCGGTAGCTCGTGCCGATCAAATCGGCCATGTCGACGAGTGAAGTGGAATCGAGCGTCGATTGATTTGGCGTCATTGCCAGTAAATAACTCGCAACCCGCACATCCACCGTGTAAAGCAGGTTGAAATTCATGGCATGCGATTTGATTTCGAATTTACGGGTGATGGATTCAAGCAAAAACTGCAGCCATTCGGTGTTGCCGGCCATTTCACTCTCCAGCACACCGTAGGGAATGCAGATGACGGTCGTCGCGGTGACGGTTTCGACGGTATTGATCAGCCGGCATTTCCGCACGTATTCGATATCCCCGACAAAATCGAAAGGGGATTTGAATGCCAAAATGAGTCGTTTGCCTTCAGGCGACAACATAGAAATTTTTAACTTTCCTTCGGCCAGCAAATACAGTGCCCAGGCTTCTTCGCCTTGTGAAAAAAGCCGGCTGCCGCTTGCGAACGTTTCGAGCCGCATCGCCGCTTGGACGCGCTCCGGAAACATGGTGTCGAGCCCGAATTTCGTCAGATAACCTGCTATCACTTGTTTTTCCATCCTGTCACCCCCTTTACCATTTCAAGACAATAACACCTGCAATCATCAGCGCAACGCCGAGGATCTGACTACGGCCGATATTCTTTTTCGGCATATCCAACCAGCCTTTTGTGTCGATCAGTACAGCGGTAATGAGCTGTGCAATCAAAAATAATCCGATCGTCAGTGTGACGCCCATGCGGTGGACCGCTGTCATATTGCTGAACAGCACGATTGCCGCTAACATCCCTCCGGATGCATAAAGCGGCGGCACCTGCGGCAAATTCCGGTACGAGCGATCTTTCAGCGCTAAGACAATTGCTAGCGCCAGGACGAATCCAGTGAACTGCGTCATTGTCGCTGCTTGCCATGTGCCGATTCCATTGCTGATGGCGGCGTTCGCAACACTTTGGAAGGTCAGGAAAAAACCGCCTGCCAATGCGAATAAAATGCCTTTCATGGCTTTCACGCTCCTTTTTTCTTTACTATAAAGCTTATCCGCAAAGCTAAAAAGGACATATGTCCCATTATTATTTCGCTCTTGCCGCCGTTTGTCCAGCCCAACTGGAAAAGAATGAAAAATTCTATTTGAAGATAGAATTTTCATTCAATTTTCACTTAGGGCTTGTAGAATGGAAAAAAGCGAGACGCCCGGCATCAAAAAATTGCTTATATGGGCGCGCACAGCGGAAATCCAGACAAATGACGAGAGAAGCGGGGTTATAATATGGCAGACATCTACTTTGACGAACGCTACGGACGTTTATTCGAAAAAATTGAAGCAGGGCACTTTGAGGTGTTTGAATTTCTGCATGAGTCTGGTGCGATCCGGCATTCGTTCATCAAGCGTGAAATCCCCGTGCCGTTTTCTGGACGGCAATATTATGATCTTGTGACGCCATACGGCTACGGCGGTCCACAAATCCTGCATTGCGCGGCAGGCAAAAAGGCAGAACTGGTGCAGGCGTTTGAAAGAGCGTTTCAGCGTTATTGCGCCGACAACGATGTTGTTAGCGAATTCGTACGCTTCCATCCGGTGCTCCAAAATGCACAAGACTTTCTGGCGTGCTACGACGTCGTGTACTTGCGCGATACCGTGGGAACGAACCTGGAAGACGCCGAGGCGTCCATCGACTTGGAATTCTCCAAATCGACGCGCAAGAACATCCGCCAGGCGCTGAAGTCCGGCGTCGAATACCGCACCGTATTGAATCCGCAGGACCTCAGTGCGTTCAAACGCATTTATTACGCGACAATGGAACGCAATCAAGCCCATTCGTTTTACTATTTCGGCGATGATTATTTCGAAGACTTGATGGCATTGTTAGGCGGCAACGTGTTATTGGTTGAAGTGCTCTATGGCGGGCAAGTCATTGGCGCGGGGCTGAATTTCATTTACGGAAAACTGGCGCATACGCATTTATCTGGCACGCTTGCAGAGTTCAATCACCTGTCGGCCGCATCGGTGTTGAATTATGCGCTGGCTTTATGGGGAATCGAGCACGATGTGGCATTGATCCACGGCGGCGGAGGCCGGTCGAACAGCTCGGACGACAGCCTGTATCTATTCAAAAAGCAGTTCGGCCGACAAACCGCTTTTAAATTTTACACCGGCAGGAGAATATGGAACCGAGCGGTCTACCACGAATTATGTGGTCGGCTGGAGGCTGGAGGGGAACCGGAGTTTTTCCCGGCTTACCGCTCCGAAACGATCCGCACGCAAGAATTCGACCGGGTTTGAGCTTGCTGGTTTGCAGGATACTCAGTCACCTACTATAACTTCCTTAACACACTTGCAGGACACGGCTAAATCATGCCGTATCCTGTTTTTTTTGATGTCCATTTGCGGTTGTGATAAAAACCATGCGGTGTTTACGTTGCGGGCAAAACGGTTATTGATTAAGAACAAGTGTTCGTATATGCTGAAGATAATGGCAGCGAGCGATGAGGAAGAAGGGGTTCACATGTATGAAGAGATGGAGCGGCGGCCGATTATTTGCATTGATATGCGCAGCTTTTATGCGAGCTGTGCAGCAGTCGACCTCGGGCTGGATCCGATGACGGCGTGCATCGCGGTGATCGGCAACCAGGAACGGCGTGGCAGCGTGGTGCTTGCGGCGTCGCCGGTGTTGAAAAGGGATTTCGGGGTGCGCACGGGCACACGGTTGTTCGAGATTCCGGACGACCCGCGCATCCAAAAAATCGAGCCGAAGATGGGCTTTTTCCTGAAAGTGTCGATGGAAATCACCAAGCTTTTGGCGCAATATGTGCCGACGGAAGCGATCCATGTCTACAGCGTTGATGAAAGCTTCGTCAACCTCACCGGTACGGAAAAGTTATGGGGGACGCCGGAGACGCTTATTGCGCGCATTCAGGACGACATCATCCGGCAGTTTTCGCTGCCGTCGGCGATCGGCATGGGACCGAATATGCTGTTGGCGAAGCTGGCGCTCGACCTCGAAGCGAAAAAGACAGGCTTTGCGCATTGGACGTTCGAAGACGTAGAGGCGAAGCTCTGGCCAGTCGCGCCGCTCAGCAAGATGTGGGGCATCGGCTCGCGTATGGAAAATACATTGAACGGCATGGGCATCTTTTCGGTCGGCGATTTGGCGCGTGCGGAGCTTACGGAACTTGAAGACGTGTTCGGCATTGTCGGGAACCAACTCTACCATCATGCCTGGGGCATCGATTTGTCGGAACTCGGCGCGCCGCTCGTGGAAGGGCAGGTCAGTTATGGCAAAGGGCAGATTTTGTACCGCGATTACACGACAGTCGAAGAGATTTCCGCGGTGCTGCTGGAAATGGCGGAAGACGTGGCGATGCGCGCCCGCACCGCCGGCAAGGCCGGCCGCACGGTGACGCTCGCCGTCGGCTACAGCAAGCATGCGTTCGGCGGCGGCTTCAACCGGGCACTGACAATGGAAGAAGCGACGAACGACACGCTAAAATTGTATGGCGCGTGCCGGGCGCTGCTAGAGAAATTCTATATCGGGCGCCCGGTCCGCCGTTTGTCCATCACACTCGGCAAACTGGAAGACGAAACGTCGATGCAGCTGAGCTTATTCGAACAGCGCAAATGGCAGACACGGCGCTTAGGTGCTGCGATGGATCAGCTGCGCCAGAAATACGGATCAACAGCAGTGCTGCGCGCGGTTTCGTACACGGAAGCGGGCACTGCACGGGAACGCGCGAAGCTGATCGGCGGCCACAAGGCGGACGGCAATCCCTTTACGCCAGAAGGCTGATTTATTTCAAAAACCGAATTATTTTCTCCTCTTGCTGAATGATTTTTGCTAGAATGAAAAAGATTGAATACATACAATACATACATTACAGCAAGGGGAAAAGAACATGCGCGTATTTTTGGAGTTGGGCTGGTTTTTCAAGGAACGGAAAAAGCAATACGCTATTGGCATTTTCATGCTGCTGATTGTGGCATTCCTCGGTGTTCTGCCGCCGCGCATCATCGGTTTTATCGTCGATGAGATTAGCCGCGGCACCTTGACGGCAAGTTTTCTAGGAAAGTGGCTTGGTGTGCTCGCGGCAGCGGCGCTCGGCATGTACGTTCTGCGCTATGCTTGGAGGCTGATGATATTCGGTTCGGCGGTCATCCTGGCGCGTGATTTGCGCGAGAACTTGTTCCACCATTTCACGCGGATGTCGCCTTCGTTCTACCAGAAGCGCCGCGTCGGAGATTTGATGGCGCACGCGACGAATGATTTGCAGGCGGTGCAGCTAACGGCCGGCGCAGGCGTATTGACGCTTGTCGATTCGATTGCGACAGGCGGCTTCGTCATTGCCGCCATGGCGCTGACAATCAGCTGGAAACTGACGCTGATCGTTTTGCTGCCGCTGCCGTTTATGGCATATATGACCAATTATTACGGCAAAATGATGCACGAGCGTTTCCACGGAGCACAAGCTTCTTTTTCCGGGCTCAACGACAAGACACAGGAAAGCATATCCGGCATGAAAGTGATCAAGACCTTCGGCCAAGAGAAGCAAGACATCGAAGATTTCAAGCGGCTGTCCGGCGAAGTAGTGGATGAAAACATCCGTGTGGCGAAAGTCGACTCGCTGTTCGATCCGACAATTTCGGCCATCATCGGCGTCTGTTACTTGCTGGCAATCGGTTTCGGTTCGTATTTCGTGGTCGGCGGCGAGATGACAATCGGCGATTTGATCGCCTTTACCGCTTATCTCGGTTTGCTCGTCTGGCCAATGCTGGCGTTCGGATGGCTTTTTAATATTGTCGAACGCGGGCGCGCTTCATATGACCGCATCCGTGAGCTGCTGGCGCAGCCCGCTGAAATCGATGACCGCGAAGATGCCATTGACCGGCGGCCGACAGGCGATATCGAGTTCTCACTCCAGAAGTTCCAGTTCACTGGCGATGAACGCTCGGCGCTCCGGGACATCCATTTCACCATCAAGCGCGGCGAAACGCTCGGCATCGCCGGCAAGACAGGATCCGGAAAATCGGCAATCCTGCGTTTGTTGCTGCGGGAGTTTGACAATTACGAAGGCGACATCACATTCGATGGCGTATCTATCAACCGCTATAAAAAGCAGCGGCTGCGCGAAGCGATCGGCTATGTTCCGCAGGATCATTTCCTGTTTTCAGCGACAGTGGCCGGCAATATCGCGTTTGCCCGTCCAGATGCTTCTATAGAAGAAATCCACCAAGCGGCGAAGCTTGCGCATATCCACGATGACATCCTGAACTTCACGTTCGGCTATGACACCGTTGTCGGAGAGCGGGGCGTATCGCTGTCAGGCGGACAAAAGCAGCGGATTTCCATTGCCCGTGCGCTGATGATGGAGCCGGAATTGCTCATCTTGGACGATTCTCTGTCTGCAGTGGACGCGAAAACCGAAGAAGCGATATTGGAATCGCTGAAGAAAACCCGCACCGGCGAGACGACGATCATTACGTCCCACCGGTTGAGCGCCATCCAGCATGCCCATCAGATTCTGGTGATGCACGAAGGGACGGTTGCGGAAATCGGTACGCATGAAAGTTTAATGAAGAAAAAAGGGCGTTATTTCGAAATGTATGAGCTGCAGCAGCTTGAAGCGCTCGTCGAAATGGGAGGCGAAGCGTAATGGAAAAGCAGCGTGAATTGACAGGAAAAGACCAATGGCTCGTTTTCAAAAGGCTGCTGGGTTACTTGCTGCCGCATAAGAAAATGGTCGCGTTGGCGATGGGGCTCCTCGTCCTGACGGTCATTGGCGACGTCTTAGGGCCGTTCCTCATCAAAACTTTTATCGATGACTATTTGACGCCAGGGAATTTCCCAACAGGACCCGTCGTCGGGCTCGCAGTAGCGTACGTCTTTATCCAAGCGTCAAATGTCGTCATCAGTTATTTTCAATTATTGAAGTTCCAGGAAGCAGCGCTGAAAATCATCCAGCAGCTGCGCATCGATGTATTCACGAAAGTGCAGAACCTTGGGATGCGCTATTTCGACCGCACACCGGCAGGCAGCATCGTGTCGCGCGTCACGAATGACACCGAAGCGATCAAGGAAATGTTCGTCAGCGTGCTCATCGGCTTTCTGCAAAGCGCATTCCTAGTGGTCGGCGTCTATATCGCGATGTTCATCCTCAATTGGCGCCTGGCGCTCATTACCGTCGTGCTGCTGCCGTTACTTGGTTGGATCATCTACTTGTACCGCAAATACAGCTCGGTGTTTTACCAGGACCTGCGCGAAAGGCTTGGTCAATTGAACGCCAAGCTGTTCGAATCGATCCAAGGCATGGGCATGATCCAAGCTTTCGGCCAGGAATCTCGTTTGCAGGATGAATTCAACGACATCAATAGCCAGCACTGGCAGGCTGGCAAGCGCAACATCAAAATCGACGGGCTGTTATTGCGCCCAGCGATTGACTTGGTCTACGCGCTGGCGCTCATCATGGTGCTCAGCTATTTCGGCATCACGTCATTCTCCAACACCGTGGAAGTCGGCGTCATTTATGCGTTCGTGACCTATATCGACCGCTTTTTCGAACCGATCAACCAAGTGATGCAGCGGCTGTCGATTTTTCAGCAGGCGATTGTCGCAGCGTCACGCGTCTTCGCATTGCTTGATGAAGAAG
Organism: Planococcus sp. TJ-302; assembly: GCF_058268455.1. NCBI lineage: Bacteria > Bacillati > Bacillota > Bacilli > Caryophanales > Caryophanaceae > Planococcus > Planococcus sp. TJ-302. Next base: position 457,810 of record NZ_JBZDOI010000001.1, read on the forward strand.
ATCTGGTGCCAGCTCAGGCCGGGACAGCGGGCGAAATCAGCAAAGGCGAAATCGAATTCCGCAACGTGACATTTTCCTATGACGGACAAACCGACGTCTTGAAGAACATCTCGTTCAAGGCGCTGCCGGGCCAGACTGTCGCGCTGGTTGGCCACACAGGCAGTGGGAAAAGTTCGATCATCAATTTGCTGCTGCGCTTTTACGAATTCAGGGATGGCGACATTCTAATCGATGGCAAGTCCGCAAAAGAATACGCTGAAAGGGAGCTTCGCAAAAAAATTGGTCTCGTGCTGCAAGACCCGTTCTTGTTTTACGGCACGATTGAAAGCAATATCCGACTCCACAACAGCGCCATGACCGACGAGGAAGTGCGGGCGGCGGCGCAATTTGTCCAAGCCGATAAATTCATCAATAAATTGCCGGACGGCTTTTTGCAGAAGGTGACAGAACGCGGTTCGACGTTCTCCAGTGGGCAGCGCCAATTGGTGGCATTCGCCCGGACGATGGCGGCTGACCCGAAAATCTTGGTCCTCGATGAAGCGACGGCGAACATCGATACCGAAACCGAAGTGGCGATCCAGCAAAGTCTTGAGCGCATGCGCCTGGGGCGGACGACGATTGCAATTGCACACCGCTTAAGCACAATCCAGGATGCAGACTTGATTCTCGTGCTGCACCACGGCGAAATCGTCGAACGGGGCACGCACCAGCAATTGCTGGCGCAACGCGGGCTTTACCATAAAATGTATTTGCTGCAAAACGGCATTGTCGAAACAGCGAAAAGATGACACGGCGGCTCCGGCCGCCATTTTCTTTGTCTAACACAATCCGGACAATCGGCCAAAAACCGACTCCGGTCTTTGAAGAAAATAAATGTATATAACTACATAAGGTTTTATGAAATAAAAAAAAGAGCGTAACAAGAAAAACCAAAAAAGCGCAGGACAATAGACAAAAACAAAGCGACCAGCGAGCCATCCCTTGATTGTCCACAAAGATGTCACAGGCAAAGGGGCAGTGCAGTACTGGGAAATTTGGTAAGATAGGGGGAGATACCAAAGGAGTGACTTTTGTGGGGACCGATATCAATTTATTTCTGGCGTTTGGCGCGGGATTTCTGAGTTTCATCTCTCCGTGTACATTGCCTTTGTATCCAGCATTCTTATCCTATATTACGGGAATGACGCTGGATGAAATCAAGAATGACAAAAAGACGATGCAGCGGCGCGGCATGTTCCACACGCTCTTTTTCTTGCTTGGCTTCTCAACTATTTTCATCGCATTAGGATTCAGCACTTCTTTCTTCTACGAATGGTTCTTGCGCTACGATGATTTGATTCGTCAGATGGGCGCGATTTTCATCGTCATCTTCGGACTGATCGTCGTTGGGATCTTTACACCGAAGTTTTTGATGCAAGACCGGAAATTTGCTTTCAAAAACCGGCCAGGTGGTTTCTTAGGCACATTCGTTATCGGCCTTGCGTTTGCGGCAGGCTGGACGCCTTGTACCGGACCGATTACAGCGGCAATTTATGCACTAGCAGCAACCAACCCAGGTTCGGGCATTTGGTATATGCTCGCATACGTTCTTGGATTCGGCATTCCGTTCTTCGTGCTTTCATTCTTTGTCGCACAGACCGGCTGGCTGCGTCGCAATAGCCAGAAAATCATGAAAGCGGGTGGCTACATCATGATTGCTGTCGGCATCTTGCTATTCTTCGATGGAATGACGTATATTATACGTATCCTCAGCCCGTTTTTCGGAGACTTTCAAGGATTTTAATTAATTAAGCAGGTGGAAAAAATGAAAGAAACGTTCCATAGAGAAATTAGGCATAAAGCAGAGGAGGGGCAGCATGTTTGAATGGATTTCTCCTGAACTGATGCTCATTGCCACAACGATCGGCGCAGCTGGCATGGGGGTTCTAGCTATGTTCGTGCGCTCCAAATCGGCAAAAAAGCCGGCTTCAGCCAAAAAGATCATCTTGCCGCCGTTGTTTATGTCGACTGGTGCGCTGATGTTCATCTTCCCATTTTTCCGGGTAGCACCGATGCAGATTGTCGAAGCGTTGCTTGTCGGCATGCTGTTTTCAACCGTGCTCATCTGGACATCGAAATTCGAAGTGCGTGACGGCGATATCTATTTGAAGCAATCGAAGGCATTCGTTTTCATCTTGATCGGCTTGCTGCTGGTGCGCCTGATCGGCAAAGTGATCTTGAGCGCGACAATCGACATCGGCGAACTCGGCGGCATGTTCTGGATCCTGGCATTCGGCATGATCGTCCCGTGGCGCTTCGCGATGTTCTTCCAGTTCAAGAAACTGCAAGACAAAACGGAAAACGCTGTTCCTCAATAGAGGGACAGCGTTTTTTAGTGTTTTTATAGCCGATATTCCGCAAAACAGCTACGCTTGCCGCGGGCGAGCGCCAAGCCTCATCAGCCCGCTAACGCGTGCTTCCGGGGTCTCGGCTGTCTCGCTTTCCCGCAGGCGTCTCCGTTGTTTTGCTCCATATCTAGGAATCAACTAGAAACTTCAAATATTGAATCTTTCATGTTCTTTGATAAAAGAATTGGATTTGATATTTAGAACATTACTTTGACTGAAGCCAGGCCCGCGGAAAGCGTCCACCTGCAGCGAAATGAAAAGGGTAATAAGAGCAACAAAAAAGCTGTCCCTCGATGAGGAACAGCTTTTTTAGCGTTCGAAATATTGCTCGTATGGGTTAACGTCAATCTTCATTTCCGCTAGCTTTTTGCGCAGAAATTTGTGGTCGCGCTTTGGTGTTGCCAGGATATAGCCTCGGATAATGTGTTCGAGCTGGATCGATTTCGCTTTCTCATCCAGCAGGATTTGTCCGATGCGTCCGGCGATTTTTTGTTTCGCCACTGGCCGGAACAGATCCGGAACCGGCTGCACCAATTCGTTTAACAACGCTTTTTCTTCAGAGCCCCATAAATGTATGGTTTTGTCGACATAATATTCTTCCCAATTTAAATCCGACAGTCCATCTTTTTTCGGCATGGACTTGAGGAATTTGCGGAACATGAAGAAGCCGCCTATCGCAAACAATCCGACGAGCACCACGACCCAAAAAAGGATAAACCATAAAAACCAGCCATCTAGTGCCACTTTGTTCACCTCTTTTATTCTTACCTAATCCCATTATAGAAGGGTTTCTGAAAAAATTCATTAAAAAGGTGTCCTCTTTTCGCATTTGTGTCTATATAGCGAATGAAAGGAGGTGATTGACATGGCAGTAGGAGAATTCAAGAGCGCAAGCATCCGTTGCACGTTAGACAATGGCGTGGATGGCGAAGGGAAAACGGTCAAGAAAGTGAAAGCGTACCACAACGTAACAGACGCAGCAGGAGCCAATGAAATTTTGGCAGCGGTAACGGTCTTAACAGGATTCGGCACAAAGCCGTTGATGTTCCTGGAAAAGCAGACGGCTCAGAACATTTACGCTTAATAATTTAAAAGGGGGAAACGGATATGGCGAAAACATTGGAATTGATTTTTGAGACAGGGGCTGGCAAGGACGTGACGTTGTCGGTTGAAGACCCGCGAGAAGATCTGACGCAGCTGGAGCTCCAAGCCGGCATGCAGACAATCATTGAGCAGAACATTTTTCACGTGCAAGGTTCGGCGCTGGCGCTTGTGAAAGCGGCCCGTATGGTTGAACGCAATGTCTTTGACTACGAAGTCTAAAACAGCATAACAGAATGAGCTCTCCTGCAAGGGAGAGCTTTTCTAATGGAAACGGGGGGAGAAGGATGGATGAGTGGATGCGATTGATCCAAGAAGTGGGATTCCCGATATTTGTGTCGTTTTATCTGATGCATCGGGTGGAGTCCAAACTTGTAGCGATTCATGATGCGTTGATCACGATGAAAGTCTCCTGATGTCACGGATTTGCCGCAATGTCCTGCGCCCGGCAATTGAACCGTTGCTGCGGATTCGCTAAAATGAAGGGTACAGGACGGAGGAGACCGCATGAAAAAAAGAATGGCTCTTTTGGCCATCGCAGTGCTGCTGTTATTGTCGGCCTGCGGCAATAAAGAAATCGAAGACTTCTCATATACGAACCAGCGCGGCGAAACGGTGACAAACGACAGCCTTAAAGGCGACCCGTGGCTTGCTGCTTTTGTCTTTACCAATTGCGATACCGTATGTCCGCCGATGACTTTTAATTTGGCTTCGATCCAGGAAAAATTGATCGACGAAGGCATTGAAGACTACCGGATTGTTGCGTTCAGCGTAGACCCGGTAAGGGATACGCCGGAGAAAATGCAGGAATACTTGGCAAACTATTCAGTTCCCGATGAATCGAAATGGAATTTGCTGACGGGCTATACCCAGCCGGAAATCTCGGAGTTCGCGAAAGACAATTTCCAGGCATTTGTCAAAGATGACCCGAACAGCAGCCAAGTCGTTCACGGCACGACATTCTATTTGATGGATAGCAACAGTGAAATCGCTGAAACTTACGATGGCTACCTGGATGTGCCAATTGATACGATTGTTGATGATTTAGCGAGCCAACTCGACTAATGTTAATCTACCAAAAAAGCTGTCGATCCCAAATGGGGGCGGCAGCTTTTTTGGTTTGGCTTATAAGCCGTTTTTTTCTTTAGCCAGCAAGTCGCGGATTTCCATCAGCAGCTCTTCTTTTTTATCCAGTACCGGTAATTCTTCTTCAGCCGGCACATCTCGTTTACGCTTCAGTGTCGTAAATACGCGGATGACCATAAAAATTGAAAACGCGATAATCGTGAAATCGATGATCGATTGGGCAAATGCACCATAACGCAGCTCTGCACCATTAAAAGTATAAGTCCAGTCAGCTACGCTGAAACCACCAAGCATTATCCCGACCGCTGGCATAATGATGTCTTCAACAAGCGAAGTGATGATCTTACCAAAAGCAGTCCCGATAACAACCGCAATGGCCAAATCCAGCACATTGCCCTTCAGCGCAAACTTTTTAAAATCTTCCCACATGGAATTCATCTCCTCATTACTAATTGTACTGTGAAGGATACGGAAAACAACTCTTTTTAGTATATTTATGTCCCATAACACACCAACCAATGTCGTGCATAAAGCTTTCTTAACTCTGTCCATAGCGACGAAGCAATCTGAAAAATATATTTCTTTGTTCAAATACATACCGACAACCGTGCACAAAAGGCGTAAAATCTGACATATACATATTTTGTAAGATGAAGAGGGTATAGTGATGAAACAAATTTTATTATACGCTGTAACTTTGCTTTGCGGCGGTTTGCTGATTTATGTAGGAGAGCGCTCGTTTGGAGCGGAATGGCTTTTCGGTTTATTGACGCTCGCCTTGTTCGGTTTATTTTTACAGAGTTGGAAGCGCTGGAGCACTAGCGGCGGCGGGCTCGTTATAGTTACAGCGTTCTTGTTGCTCACACTCGACTCAATCTTTTTTGTGCAGTATTGGGCGGTGTTTTTCTGCAGCTTGATGATAGCTTTTTTGTTGATGCCGCATTATCGCAAACACCGGGATGGCGTTTTGGCATCGGTGGTTTTCGTGGGACTCAATATGCTGATTGCACTGGAGTTTATTCCAAGTGAAGTCATGTTATGGCTAATTGTATTTACGACAGGAGTTGCGTCATTAATCGGTTTCTACTATAAAATGCAGCTTGTTAAAGTCTGTTGTGCAGTGCTGTTTGCGATGTCTGCGTTTTTCCTGCTGTTTTTTCAGCTTTTCGACGATTCTCCTCTACTTACGGTTCTGGCATTTGTAACCGTCATAATTTTCATTGTCAGCATGTACCGCTTGAATGGGCGGGCAACTGCTTGAGGGGCCGGATATAACTTCGGAAATGCCGAAACGCCCAATGGCCACACCATACACCATTCATTGAAAACAAAGCCGCAATAGAAGAAAAACAGAACAATCATTTTCTTCAGGTGGAAGCAGCGAATAACTAAATAAAATATTTCTAGTTGAGATGAAAAGGACTTACCAAAGTCCTTTTTTTGTTTTGTTTATTAAGTTGCTTGTCACTTTAGAGTTCTAGCCATTGCGATTTTTTGGCTTCTATTGTTCACGAAGTGTCTTCAAAGTGAAAAGCATTTGATGGATTTTTTTGTCGGATTTCCAGCAAGTTTTTTGTTAGTTAAATTTGTTTGGCTAAAATACAAAGAGAAAAGGAGGATTATGGTAATTTTAGATAATTGAAATTAAGTATTTCCGTTAATTTACATTTACTTAACCTTTCTTAACTCTCTATTAATACCCACAATATATTCATTGCTTACACTTGAGTTATCACATACATAGGGAGTGGATATTTTGAAACGAATGATGACAATTTTAGCAGCAAGCCTTGCGCTGACATCCTTTACTGGATCTGCACTTGCTGCTGAAAACGGAGAAGCAGCAAAGACGATATCAAAACAGGAACAGCAAGAAATGGTGAACGTCGCACATCGTGGGGCTTCTGGACATGCGCCTGAGAATACAATGGAAGCCTTTCAAAAAGGGGTTGAAATGAAGGCAGACTATATTGAAATTGATGTGCAAATGACAAAAGATGGAGAGCTTGTCGTTATTCATGACACCACTGTAGATCGCACAACAAACGGAACTGGCAAAGTGGGAGATTTAACGTTAGAGGAAATTAGGCAGTTAGATGCCGGAAGCTGGTTTGGTGAAGCCTATGCTGGTGAGAAAGTTCCTACTTTTGAGGAAGTATTAGATGAATTCCGTGGTAAAGTTGGGATTTTAATCGAATTGAAGGCACCAGAACTTTACCTAGGAGTGGAAGCGAAAATTGCTGATGCACTGATCGAAAGAAATATGAGTACACCGAATAATAATAAAATCATCATACAATCCTTTAACCACGAGTCCATGAAACAATCGAAAGAGCTTTTACCGAATCTCGCTCATGGCGTTCTATTAGGTGGAGCTTGGGCAAATGTAACGGAAGAACAATTAGCCCAATTTGCTGCTTATGCGGATTATTTCAATCCAACGATGAACATTGTGACGAATGAGTTAGTTAGTGATGTTCATGAAGCGGGGATGGACATTTACCCATACACTTCAAGATCACAAGAACAAGCTTTACGTCTATTCGATTTAAATGTAGATGGAATCATCACAGATTATCCGGAGCATGTCTATTATCATCCTGTAAAAAATCAATAATTTAATAGTGTGAAAGCTAGGTAGAGAATTCTAAAATTCTCTACCTTTTTTATTTAACCTCGTTTGAATTCAATAAGGATTTCAAAATTTCTTGGTAAACGATCATATAAAGTACAGACTACTATATTGAATTGCTAGATGTTTGTGGAGTATATGCATGAGCACACGTCAGATGAAAAGATGGCTGTGGAAGCGTGTTAAGGGAGTTTCCATTGCTGAGTGGAATTTGGGGGGAATCCAATGAATTGAGTAAAGTTGTACGCGAGGCAAAGGAGTAAATAGAAATGGAATTAAATAAGTATTGTAATACTAATTTAAAAGCATTGAATTATACCTTTAATTGCTGTATCTTGAACTCAAGAGATGCAATATTTTTTTAGAATAGATAAGTTAGTATTTAAATACTAATAGAGAGGTGAGTTCTTTCAATGACTAACGATAAAATATTATTGAATCTAATAGAACGTGATAAACGTTCTTTGGGTTCAGAAGATGTGATCGAATTGCTGACGATTTGCTGCTTGGTGAGTTATGTAAGCCAACTGGAAGATGTTGCAACTGGCATAGATTTGGGCGCTGCCTTAAAAGAGACAGGCAAGACGAAATCTCATTTGAAAAACGCGTTGAAAAAGATCGACAAAGAAATCCCGGCTTTACGTGGAGTTTCTTCGGAGCTAGATGTTTTGGACCGGATCGGAGCGGACGAGCTGACAAGATTCGTTTACGCCTTTTACGACATTGCCAAAGAAATCAAGGATTACGGCGAATGGCTCGATGAAGCGCAGCGGATATTAAGCCAGTATCGTGGACGCAGTGGATCAGAACAACATACCTCCCCTGAGACTATCAATAAGATTGCGTTATCGATACTGAATCCAGAAAGCGGCAGTTTATACGACGGAGTTGCAGGGCTTGGCAGCGGCTTGATCGGAGCGAAAAAGCAAGCACGTTCTTTGAAGATTTACGGTCAGGAGATCTCTCCGAAGGCGCTTGCTTTATCGAAGATTCGCTTTTTTATCAATGGAATCGAGGATGCGGACCTCAGGCTTGGCAATGTGTTAACGTCACCAGCCTTTACGGAAGGCAAGCACGTGCTGCAATTCGACTTTGTTTACATGGATGCACCTTTTGGAGTTGCGCTGCAAAACAACGAAATCATCACGAATGATCCCTTCCAGCGTTTTGTCTACGGTGTGCCGTCTAAGCGCAGTGCGGATATGGCGTTTATCTCCCATGCGTTGGCTTCTCTTAATGAAGGAGGCAAAGGCATAGTCACAACCATCGACGGGACCTTGTACAGAGGCGGTGCAGATGCGGTGATTCGGAAGAACATCATTGCTTCCGATGTCATCGAAGCTGTGATGTCGCTTCCGCCAAGGCTCTACGAAAAGACGGTGCTGCCGGTCAATATCCTGTTTTTCAATAAAGAAAAAAGCGCCGACAGAAAAGGCAAGATTTTATTCGTCAATGCGGCGGATCGTTTCATAGAAGAGATTCGCCAGAAAAAGGAGCTGTCGGAGGGATCGATTAAAGAGATTGCGGAGACTGTACGGCTAGGCACGGAAACCGAAGATTTCAGCAAATGGGTGTCGATTAATGACATAAAGGACGGAAATTTATTGCCGAGCCGCTATTTGATGGCGAGTGAGATTTATGTCACGGGACACGGCCATGTGAAAGTCTATCAGGACAAATTGAATCTCAAGAAGACTGTGCCGCTTCATAAAAAAGCATCATTCTTCAGTGGCTTTAATGTCGTATCCAAGAACAAGGAAAGCGAACAAGGAAAGTTCCGAATTGTCAAAATATCAGACGTGCAGGACGGCAAGCTGATTTTGGATCACATCTCTAGATACGACATCGACAACAAGGCCAAAGTGGAGAAATACCGCCTGCTTAAAGGGGACGTTATTTTGTCGATACGGGGCCAGGCGCTTAAGACGGCCATCATTTTGAAAGACGAAGAAGACTTGCTGCTTTCACAAAACTTCATCGGCATCCGCTGCGGCGGCCAACTGCATCCTGAATTTTTGAAGACGTATTTGAATAGTCCGATTGCACAGTTTTTATTGGCCAGCAAATTGTCCGGCACCACTGTGCCTACATTGAGCAGAAAAGATATCGAGGCGTTGGAAATTCCGGATTTGCCACTTAAAGAACAACAAGCGCTCATGGAAGCGTATAAAACGAAGACCGATAAAATCGAGCGCAAGCTGGAAGAGTTGCAAAAGGAATTAAAAAAGGCGAAAAGGAAAGTTTATAAGCAAATGGGGATTGGCAAAGCATATGAAATTAGCGATTAAAATGTGGGATTCGTGCTGAGGAATTACGAAAAATATTGAAGAAAATTCCTTTTAAAAAATTTAAATGTGGTATTCTGAATTAACAAATTTTTTAAATACAATCATATAGCAGCTTAAAGGAGACCGGGAAAATGGCGAATAAATACCAAGAACAAGTAGATCTTGCCCCACAAGAGGTGACGGATATACGGTTATTGCCCATGTCAAAAAATGATCTTGCATTCACTGGAAAAAGCATTGAGGAAGTCCAGGATTGGTTCAAGTTTTATTTGCCGGGCAATAAATATCAGTTTAAGAAAAAAATGACCGCACCAAAAGGGACATTGGTTTTATTTCAGTTCCAAGGCCGTTTGATTGCTTCTGCGCAGCTTAAAAAAACAGTAAGTTATGATGAAGTGAATGAATTCGGGTACAATGGTTATTATAAATTTTCGAAATCGTCTATTTTCACTTTTGATCCGCTGGATTTAAAAGATGTTCAGAAAATATGGGACGGAATGAAAAGCTTCAACCAATCGCACCAGATTTTAGACGCTGTCCAATATCCTGCGCTGAAGCAGTTATTAGCAAAGCGGCAAGTCAGATTTGTGAAGTTTAAGAATGATGAAGATTATCAAAAAGCCATCGAAGAAATAACAATCACGAAGGCAGATGTTACAGATAGACCGAAAGAGTTGATTGAAAAAGGAAGCAATGCATTCAAAAAAATGCAATGGGCAAGAGCTCCATTGACTGCGAAACGAGCCATTGTACAGGCTGAATATCAATGCGAATGGGATACTGCGCATGAGTTTTTTGTTTCATCCGTAACAGGTGAAAATTATGTAGAAGCGCATCATCTTATTCCTTTGGAGTTCCAGTCCCAATTCGAGAAAAGTTTAGATGTAGAAGCGAATATTGTCTCGCTTTGCGCAATGTGCCATAAAAAGATTCACCACGCCCTGGGAAGCGAGAAGTTTCCGATGGTTGAGATGCTTTATGAGAAGAGAAATGAGCGTTTGAAGAAGTGTGGGATTGAAATTGGGATGGAAGAATTAATTAAGGGCTATTAGTATTGTCAGGACTAGCTGTTTCGGAAATTAGGATAAGAAGGAAAAAAATGAAGAAATTAGTTTCGGCTATATTTGTTTCACTGATCTTCATTGTAAGTGGCTGCAATAATGCAGAATTAACTGTCTCGGAAGATCAGGCGAAGTCCAGTGTTATCGAACTCCGCTCCGGACACATTGGCAAAGTCGAAATTCTTTCAATAGAACTTAAACGCAATAACTATATCGTTGAGTGGGAAAATAAAGAAAATTGCGAGCGTGGTGTTGATTCTGTCGATGGGGAAAATGGAGAAATTGACATGATTACAGCTGCGATTTGTTGATGAAAGGGACCTTGAATGAGGTCCTTTTTTTCGTATTTTCTTAACAATAAACTTGATGCAAATCGCAGCAGCTCCTAAATCGCTTCTACTCAGCTAATTTTTTTCAATCACGTGTATAGCCAATTCCAGAGCTCGAATCCTTCTTGCTAAAAGCGTTCTTTGCGGACTGCCTGCCTTTGATTTACGGTATGCATTCTCTAGTGATGGAATTAAGCCGTCAAAAACAATGTGGGCTTCTGCCATTTCTCCAGTATTGTATGAATGTGGTTTTTGGTGCCAAGCGTTTTCGAGTACAGCCAAGCCGACATAATGGGCTTGAAGACGCTTCTGTAATAGCGTCGTATTAATGCCTTTCTCAGTCATCTGAGACAAGGCTTTTTCGAATTTGTTAATAGTTGAGTGGAATGATTTTATTGATTCCTTTTTTACAGTCATTGACATGGATTCCATGGTCATGCTACCTCATTTCATTATAGGTATTCAATGTATCGGTGTTACATTAACAGTAAATTTAAATGCCAACAGCACTCATGATGTGTTTCTTTAGACTGCGGAAAATCATTAACATTCCAGTTCATACCCACCCACCATCTTTTTCTCATCTATTGTTAATTGTATGTTCTGCTTCTGACCAATTCAACTTTCATTGCATTTGGGACACTAATCCTATTTTATTGAAGGGCAGTAAAAACAAAAAAGGATGGCTCGAATTCATTTCTGAATTGGTGAGCCATCTTTTTTGAGTTCCTTTATTATTCAAATTCGATTTTCGTCGTGATTACTCGGCCAGTCGGGTGCGGATCAAATCCGATGATGTTTTGTTTGCCGGCAAGAGTTGGCGACGTGTGGACGAGCGGAATGACAGGCGGATCTTCATGCATGATCACCTGCGCTTGTTCATAAATTTTATTTCGCTCTTCTTGATCTGTCGTCGTTCTCGCTTGGTCCAGAAGCTTGTTCAGTTCCGGATTATTATACTGCGTTGAGTTGGTTGAACCGATATTGTCACCGTGCCAAAGCGTGTAAAGGAAGTTATCGGCATCGCCGTTCATGCCCGTCCAGCCGAGCAGGAATGCGTCAGCTTCGCCGTTCAGCGCTTTTTCGATATAAGTTGCCCATTCAAATGTTACGATTTCGGCTTTGACACCGATCTCCGCAAAGTTTGACTGCAGGTATTCAGCGACTTTTGCGCCATCAGGCATATAGGGGCGTGATACCGGCATTGCGTAAAGTTCCATTTCGAAGCCGTCTGGCAAACCGGCTTCAGTGAGAAGCTCTTTGGCTTTTTCCGGGTCGTATGGATACGGTTCAATTGCATCGTTATAACCTTCGACAGCCGGGGGAATCGGGTTTTTGGCGGCAATTGCCCCTTCACCGAAGAACGCCTTGATCATCGCGTCTTTGTTGACTGCGTGGCTGAGCGCCTGGCGGACGAGAGGGTCATCAAAAGGTTCGTGTGTCAACGTCATCCCCAGGTATCCGAGGTTAAGGGGCGGCCTCGAGAATAGGACCAATTCCGGATTTTCTTCAATCTGTGCATGATTCTCTGAATCCAAACCGGCAATCAAATCCACTTCGCCGCTTAACAGTGCATTGAGGCGTGCAGAATTGTCCGGGATGGTCCGGAAAATAACTTGTTCGAGTTTCGGGTAGCCATCCAACCAGTATTCGTTGTTTTTCTCAAGGACGATGCGGTCATTGCGTATCCATTCCTTGAAGATGAACGGCCCGGTACCGACCGGATTGCTTTTGTATTCTTCACCGGACTTTTCAATCGCTTCCGGACTCGAGATAGCGAGGGGAGTAAGCGCTAAGTCTTTCAAAAGCGTAGGCTGCGGACCATTAAGCTTGATTTCAACGGTTGATTCATCCACTGCACTGACAGAAGCGATGTTATGCGTGCCGTCCGCTTTGTAGCCGCCGAATACACTGCCGTACATGGGGAAGTTATCTGCGTTGCCGTTCATCCATCGTTCGAAATTGAAGACGACAGCGTCCGCATTAAAATCGGTCCCGTCATGGAACTTCACGCCTTCACGCAATGTAAACGTATACGTGAGGCCGTCTTCCGATTCGTTCCATTCAGTCGCAAGCATCGGCTCTACCGTTGTTTCGCCTTCTGCAAACGTGGTCAGCGTTTCCAAAATGCTTTGCGCGACGTTTTCAGATTCGCCATCGGTCACTTCTGACGGATCCAAAGACACCGAGTCTCCGCCGCGGGCAAAAATGAGCGTGTCTTGAGCAGCAGTAGATTCGGAGCCGTCGGATTCTTCATTGGAGCAAGCCATTAGGAGAAAAGGGGATATGCAAAATAAGATAAACACGAATGTGATGGATTTTTTGTTCATTCAATCACTCCTTGGTTTGGGATTGGTGGATGCCGTATGTACAAATACGGTGGAAATAAATTCACTGACGTAATTAAGCTGATTTTTTATTCAGTTGGAACCTTTAGTCAAACGACAATAGTAAAACAAGCCGGTTCCTTCAGATAAACACCTGAGGGACCCGGCTTGTTTTAATTGGTCCCAGCGCAAAATGCGTTGGTTCATTTCATCAAATAATGCCCTGCATGCGCAAAACCACTTCTGCAATCAAAGCGGATCCTAAGAAAGTGCCGAGCAGTACGAACATGCCGATGACGATTGTCCGCCAGCCCAATTGCACAAAATCGAACCACGAACGCCCAATCGACACACCAGCATATGCCAAAATCGGAGTAGCGATAGCAAGAAGGCTGACTTCAGCCGTCCAAGCGACAATCTGTTCAGAACCGGGCATGTTGGGAAGTGTCAAAATTAACCCGAGAATCCCGATATAGGCGATGCTTGGCATTTGAAAAGGCAAGAGCCGGTGGATAACCAAGCCGGCTAAACTGATGCCGATTAAAACAGCTAATCCTGGCAACGCGTCAAGCGGCATGATGTCGTAGCCGATCCAGTTGCCGATCAGCATGATAGCGCCGATAATGATAAATACGATGACCCACTCTTTAAGGTTTTTTAACATCTTCGTTACCTCCTGCAGCTTTCAAATCTCTTTTTCTAGATAAAATCTCATACATTTTCACCGTTAACGGCAAGCCGACGAAAATGCTCATATACAAGCCTGAAACGGAAGAGATGAGGTTGCTGACGCCGGAAAAGGCGGTCAACTCTGCACTCATGTCAGGATATGCAGCGATTAGTGGACCAAGGGATGCCGCGGCCATACTGCCGCTCCCTACGCCTGTTGCCATCGCAAAGGAAAGGGGATGGATGGGCGTAACCGTAGCCAGAAAACCTGAAATCAGCCCGATGAAAATCGATCCGAAAACTGTACCAAAAATGTACATCGCCATGACGCCGCGGCCTTCAGGAGAAGATAAGCCGTATTTGTCGGTGATCAACGCCAGATTCGCTTCCCGGCCGATAGAATGCGTCATGCCGATGCTTTCCCGTTTCAACCCCAAGAAGACGGCTAAAGGAAGGGCTAAAAAGATTGTTCCGAGATTCCCGAATTCCTGAAGCAAAAGGGCAGGGCCCGCTTCAATAATTTGCGGGATGGCAGGACCGGCCTGAACGCCGAATTTTGCAATTAGCACGGCAACCGATAAAAATACCAGCGGTTCCGCGTTGATTGATTGTTTGTCGTTGACAAGCGGCGTGAAGTACAGTGCCAGTCCGATGATAACTGCATAGAGCATTGGCAGTAATAAAATTGCGCCAGGCCCAAGTGGTATCGAATGTGTGCCAATCGATTCTGCAACAATGACAATGGCGAGCACAACCAAGTGCAAGCGCCAGTCTTTCCATAATTTCAACGATTCCTGAGCCAATTTTCATCTCTCCCTTAAGTTGCTAATTGCGTGTTTATTGTGCTGCTTGCTCCACCTTAGCGGCTTCATTTGCCTGGTAATTTAATGTAGCTGATCCCAGCACCTTTGCAGCAATCAGCAAAGCGCGTTCATCGATATCGAATTTCGGGTGATGGTGGGGGAACGTTTCCTGCGCATCCGGATTTTTGGCTCCTGTGAAGAAAAACGTTCCTTTTACGTTTTGCAGGTAATAGGAGAAATCCTCTCCTCCCATAACTGGCGGCGTTTCGTTGACAGCTTCAACACCCGGCACTTCCTGGGCGAGCGCTGCGACAAATTCCGTTTCCTCTGTGTGGTTTACAGTGGTCGGATAACCGCGCGCATAAGTATATTCGTAATCCGCACCAGCTGCGTAGCAGGTGCCTTTTACAATCCGTTCAATTTCTTTTTCAATGAAAGTGCGGATGTCCTCCTTGAACGTACGGACAGTTCCAGTCATGGACGCGCTATCGGCAATAACGTTATAGGGATTTTTCGCTTCGAAATTGCAAACAGAGACGACCGCTGATTCCAGCGGATCGACCCGCCGGCTGACAATTTGCTGCAGATTGCCGATCAATTGTCCACCGATGACAATGCTGTCTTTTGTCTCGTGGGGATATGCACCGTGTCCACCTTTTCCGATGATTTTAATGTCGAATCGGTCAGGAGCTGCTTGCAAAGGGCCCGAGCGATAGCCGATTTCGCCGAGCGGCATCTGGGCTTGCAAATGAGTCCCGAATATCACATCAACACCATCTAAACAACCATCCTCGATCATTGCGATCGCGCCGCCCGGTGGCAATTCTTCCGCATGCTGATGCAGGAATAATACCGTTCCTTCGATATCCGATTTCATGCCGTTCAGCGCTTTGGCTAACCCCAATAATGTCGCCGTATGGCCATCGTGTCCGCAGGCATGCATGACGCCATCATTAACCGATTTAAAGGGAACATCGGCTTGTTCTTGAATCGGCAACGCATCAAAATCAGCACGCAACGCAACAGTAGGGCCGGGTTTGTCTCCTTTTAAATAAGCCAATACACCATGTCCGCCGACATTCGTCCGGACTTCGTGCCCTAATTTTTCATGAAAGTCCGCAATATACCTTGCAGTTTTTTCTTCTTGAAAAGACAGTTCCGGGTTTTGGTGAAGGTGGCGTCTGATTTCAACAATTTCTTCGTAAAGTTCATCTAAGCGGCTGAATAATGGGTTCAAATTGATACACTCCTTTAATCCTTAGGATTAGTTTGATTTTTCTCACATTAGCATACCTATGCAGGTCTGTACATGTAATATTCATTTTTGAGTCCTTTGACTTATTACGGATGCCGAAACTCTTTAACCAAAACCGGAAAATGGTCAAAATGGATGGTGGGCCATCTATATGGCAATAAGCTAGGTCCAAGAAACTTAAAATTTTCGGATTAAGGTTTGTGGAATACCGAGAGAATAGAGTTGTGAAGTTTGGGATGGAAACAGCAGAGAATTACGACCTGCTTTATCCATGTGAAATAGAGTAAAATTGAATTTATTAGCAGGTAAAAAAGAAGTTGGGGTGTTTTGGTGGATAAATCGCTGGTTTGTAAAACCGCCTTTTCCAATAAATTTTGGAAAATCAAAGTGCAAGGCAATATGTTTATCGTTTCCTATGGGAGAATCGGAACAATGGGGTCGGTAAACACCAGAGAATTCGCTTCTGAAGACCTTTGTTGGAAAGGAGCGAACAAACTGATCGAGTCGAAGTTTAAAAAAGGCTACCGAGAAATCGATGGAGAAGAAGAAGTCGTTCAAACTACCGGCATGTCAGAAGAAGAGTTTTGGGAGCTCCTGGCTTTGGCACATAGAAAAGGGGAGGACTGTGAAGAGCAGTTGGAATGGCTTGTTGCCAAGCTTTCCAAAAAACCAGTGAACGACATTATTCGCTTTGATTTTCATTGCAACCAGAATTACTACCGCTCGTATACCTCCGACTTGTGGGCAGCGGCGTATATCATCATGGGCGGCTGTTCGGATGATGCTTTTGATTATTTCCGGGCCTGGCTTTTGTTTCTAGGAAAAGAGCCGTATGAAGCAGCGATCCGCAATCCGGAAAGCGTCATTGCACATTTGAAAGAGTGGGGCAGCGACATTTTTGAATTTGAAGATTTCCTTTACACGGCCAGCCTGGCGTTTGAAGAAAAGACGGATCTGGACCAAGAGGAATATCTGGATTTGTATTGGAAGCTATCCGGCGATGATTATGAAGAACCAGAGATGGTATTTGACTGGGATGAAAACGACGAAGAAGGGCTTAAGAGTAAGTTTCCGCTGTTATGGGAAGTGTATGGAGAAAATCCATTGGGGTAGAAAAAAGGCAATGGATGCCTGGTTGGAGTTAAGCGTCATTTTGCAGGGTGATCAAGAATTTTCTCTCAAAGGAACGCTTCTTTTTGCGGTCTGTTAAAAGGATTATCAAAGATAAGGAGCGAAGAACTAGAGGGAGTGTAAAGGAGCTGTAAAAATTAAAAACTTGGAGGAGATCAGACTGAAAAACCAAGACTACTTGCTTGAACACATGGACTGGGCAACGATTAAAGAAAAAATTGAATCTGGAGTGGATACAGTCATCATCTGTACAGCATCCGTTGAACAGCATGGCTACCATTTGCCGGAATTGACGGACACCCTCATTGGGCAAGCAGTGGCAATCCTTGCTGCTGAAAAACTAGGGGCTGCAGTTGTAGCACCGGTAATTCGCCCGGGCCTGTCCGATCATCACATGCCTATGGCCGGAAGTTTAACACTTCGTCCGGAAGTCTACCGTGGGATCCTTGAAGATTATGTAACGAGTTATAAAAAACACGGCTTTAAAAAGGTAATTATATTCTCTTCTCATGGAGGGAATTTCAGTGAAAACGAGAAGATTGTTAAGAACTTGCTAGAACTGCATCCGGATATTCGTTTTAGCAGCGCTTTAACATTACGGCAATTATTGGATCTCATGGCGCAGTTTGAAAAGAAATATGGACTGGTTGAAGGAAGCACTGGACACGGGGGCGCAATGGAAACATCTGTCATGCTCCACATTGCGCCTGAACTAGTGGACATGGCCAAAGCAACGCCCGGATATATCGGCCCCATGACAGATGATGCGTTAGAAAAGTTGTTCGAAAATGGGATAGTCGGACTTACTGAAATCGGAATATTAGGCGATCCACGACAAGCGAAGGCTGAATGGGGAGCCGATTTTCTAGAGCTTTTTTCTGATGAAATCGTTAAAGCGGTTCATGCAGATTGGAATCGATTATCGTCAAAAGGTGCAAAATGAGCCCTTTATAATGAAAACGCAGTCTTCATAGAACTCAATTTAACGACTGCGTTTATTTGGGCTAGAAAAATGAAAGGAGCCTAGATGGCAGTTCTCACTCTTGTACAGCAGTTATTAAAACAAGCAGCTACAGGAATTTCTGTAGCTGCTTGTTTTTTTGCTTATGTATTTAAAAATATTTTCAAATATTAAACAGTTTTACGCCGTTAGCCTCTCTACACCAATCTATGTGGTAAAATGGGGGAAATAACTCGATTAGGTGTGGAAATGATGAAAAAGAAAACGAAAGCGAAACGTGGCAGACGGCTCAAGCTTTGGGTGATGGTCATGCTCCTTCCTGCAACGGTCGTAATGGCTTCAATATTGATCATGGTTTTTTACACGATCATTCCGGATGCGATTAAACACAATATAAAAGAGACGCCAGAAAACTTATTTGAAATCGAGTTGCCCGAAGAAAACATCCCGCTCTACCAGGAAGCTGCGGATGCTTATGGCGTTCCATGGACGCTTCTGGCTGCACATCACCGCATAGAAACGAAGTTTTCAACGATGGACCCGCTCCTGTCGCCGGTAGGGGCAGAAGGACATCTGCAATTCATGCCGTGCACATTCGTTGGGTGGACCTATCCGTCTTGTTCGGGTCTTGGCAAAGGAGAGATTCCAGAAGAAGCTAAAACCGATCCTTCAGTCATCGCGGAATATGGCGGCTATGGCGTCGATGGCAATAAAGACGGCGTTGCGGATCCTTACAATTTGACGGACGCATTGTATAGCGCTGCGAATTACCTGTCGAAAAACGGAGCGGCAAAAGGGGAGTTGGAACGCGCGATTTTCCAATACAACCATAGCGATGAATACGTAGATGATGTGCTGCACTATTATCATAAGTACGAAAAGGAATTTGCGGCTGAATAAATAGTCGCATAGAAAAAAGGAAACCCCGTCAACCATATGGCTGACGGGGTTTCCTTTTAAAAAATATTAACTTATGCTCTTCTGCGGCCTTTGCGCATTGAACCCAAGATCAAGCTCAATACGAATACTAGAATCAAGGCGCCGATTAATGCAGGGACGATGTAAACTCCCCAGATTTCTGGACCCCATTGTCCTAATAACATGCCGCCTAGCCATGCTCCGATGATACCGGCGATGATGTTACCAATAATTCCGCCCGGAATGTCTTTGCCTAGAATCATACCTGCTAGCCAACCGATAATACCACCCATGATCAAGTAAAGAAGAAATCCCATTTGTTCCAGCTCCTTTTAGTTATGAATAATTGCTACACTCTAGATATAACCTGAATTGGGACATTTGAAACATACTTTCGAAAAAAATTATTTCAGCTCAGCTCCGAGCGTGTTTTTAAAATGGCGCAGCGCCCATGAATGGCCTTCCGGATCGAAGCTTGCAACCCCTTCTTCGTGGATGACAATGCTAAAGCCTTTATTATAAGCGTCGGCCGCAGTGTGAAGGACGCAAATGTCCGTGCAGACGCCGACGATGTGCAATTCTTGGATGCTGCGCTCTGACAGCATCAACTCCAAATTCGTTCCGGCAAACGCGCTGTAGCGCGTTTTGTCCATCCAAATGATGCTGTCTTGGTGTTTTTCGTAGACATCGGCTAGCCGCCCGTACAGATTTCTGCCGGCCGTACCGCGGATGTTATGAGGAGGGAAGAGCTTGGTTTCAGGGTGCAATTCATCTTCCCGTTCATGCAGATCCACTGGGAATACCGTAAAATGACCTTCTGCAATAAACTCTTCGACCAATCCGCAAATCTTATCTTCGATTTCCTGTCCCGGTTTGCCGACCGTCAATGCGCCGTCGTCTGCGACAAAATCCACTGTATAATCCACAACCAATAATGCTTTTTTCATGTTCAACCTCCTCGTATAGTAGCTCTATAGCCATGATGTTAATCCTTAGTAACAACCATGCTGCTGCCTTGCATTACCGTATCCGAATTTCTTATAGTGATTGCAAATTATTTTATTGATATTTGTCAGAAAAGTTTGTATAATCACAAAAAAGGAGATGACAGCTATGCAATATGAAAACGTAGAAAAATTGAACCGCCAAGGCCTCTGGTTCGTTGTCATTCACACATTAATCCTGTTTAATTTTGTAATCGACTTTGAATTTTTCATGTAGACGTTAATTCGATTAGCCTGTCCCGTTAACGGGGCAGGCTATTTTTTGTGCTGCTCAATCCCTTTTTAGCCGAGTCAGCGATTCTTTCAGCATACGGGAAGCGGAATCGATCGAAACGCCGAGAATCTCTTGGATTTCCTCCAGGTTCTTGTGCTCTACTGCATACAGGTAATGCACGTAAGCAAAGCGGATGTCGCCGGAACGGATCGGAGTGCCGACAAAATCGGTCAACGCTTCCGTATAATCCGACAGCGAACCCATCTTGAACATCGAATAGCCTTCTTTCGTTTTCGATGACAGCAAATACGGTGTGTTCCGGAAAACAGCGCGCTCCATCGCATCCCGCAGCACCGGGACTTCCTTGTCGGCAAATTCCAGCTGGCACGCGTAGCCGTCTTTCTTTTCGAACGTCAGCGCCAAAGTGTCGCCGTGATCGGCAAAATCATCGACTTCGATGGCGGCCATATCCCGTAGCCGCAAACCGCGCATATATAGAAGGAACAGGATTTTCGCATTCAGCGAGAGTTGATCGGATTCCACTACTGCATCTTTCTTTTTTAACAAATCCTCGTAATTGATGTGGATGTCAGCTGGCGTCAAATCAAGCTTTTGCGCCAATTTGAACTTTGGCATAAAATCAACAGGAATTTTCCCGATCTGCCACATATAATCAAACCATTGCCGGATATGGATCAGTTTGCGGTTCAATGTACTGTCCTTGATGCCGGTCTCGTGCTGCTCTTGCAGGAATTTCTGGATGTCAGAAGGCCGAATTTCATGCGGCTCCACCGTTTTTTTATAGGTTTTCCGGAGATAGGCGAACAGCGCACGAATCAACTGAACCTCATGAATTACTGTATTCGGGCTGATGCCATTTTTCAAGCGGTATTTCTCGTATCCATAAGGCATAAAGCAACACCTCTTCTCATATTTATTCCCTTAATTATACCATTGTTTCAAAAGAATAGAACGTGCTTTCCCTTGTAGAAGCGCTATGCGTCAGGGTTCTGGCCAATCCAAGTCACAGCAATTTAAAAATTTAAGGAATATAAGTTGAACTAAACAAGAAACCTTTTGAAAAACGCTCCGGACGCTTTTGGCAGAGCGTAGACGATTGTTTCTGTCCCTGCAACGCTTCGCAAGCTTCGGGATATGAAAAACCGTTGCATCGCCGGATAAGTTCATAAAAATAAGAGAGCAATTTTGTAGATACGAAGCAAAACTGCTGAGAAAACCGTACTGCTCCTGCAGCGCTGTGCGCTTCGTCGCAAAGAATTACCCTCGCAAGCTTCGGATAATTCTTGCCTGCGGGGCAGCGAAGCGACGAGACAGCCGAGACCCCGGAAGCACGCGAAAGCGGGCTGAGGAGGCTTGGCGCTCGCCCTCGGCAAGCCCAGCGGTTTTGCGGAGTATCTAAATATGAAAATCATTTATTCAAATAGATACGGTACTTAAGAAAAATGCAGGAAAGCTTTTTATTATATAGAATAATAGGGTATGCCAATAGTGAGGAGTATTTGAGCAGATGGAAGGAGTGGACCCATGTACCAAAAAGACAACGAAAAGATTAGAAGAGAAGTCTTGGATGCTGTCGACGGCCTGTCCGACGAACAGCTCAACAAGAAACCGGCAGAAGGCGAATGGTCGCCGATGGAAATCCTCGAACACTTGAACTTGATGGAAGCGTACATCGCCAAAAACATATCCCGGGAACTGGCTTCCGAGCGCAGCGAGAAGGTCATCAAAAAGCCAATCCAGTTGACTGTCAGCCGCATGGTGAAAGTGGATGCGCCGGCGCCTCTTGCGCCGAGTGGCCAATTCATCCCGCTTGAAGACATGAGGTCGCGCCTCGCGACGTCACGTTTGCTGCTAGACAGCATTTACGACGGCACGACAGAAGACGTGCTTGAAAGCAAGTCAATGAAGCACCCAGTGTTCGGCAAGGTGCCGCTTGTGCAATGGTTCCCATTTATTGGCCTACATGAAAAACGTCATTTGAAGCAATTGGAAAAAGCCATCGAAAAAATCAAATGATATCCAAAAGAGTGATTCAAAAAACTTATCACATTCCATAATTTTAATGTAATTTACTTATGCTTTTGTTTTCGTTATGATGGAAGAGGAGAAAAGACTCTATTATAAGCCTTTTCAGAAGATTTAAAGGAGGAACATGATCATGGCAAAAAGCAGTTTGCACAACAGCCGCACTTCTTTTGAGCTCAATGGCAAAACGTATAACTTTTACCGTTTGGCTGCATTAGAAGAAGCAGGAATCGCGAAAGTATCACGGCTTCCTTATTCAATTAAAGTACTTTTGGAATCCGTGCTGCGCCAGCATGACGGATACGTCATCAAAGACGAGCACGTAGAAGAGTTGGCAAAATGGGGCAAAGATGCGAACAAAGAAGCGGAAGTTCCATTCAAGCCTTCACGCGTCATCTTGCAGGATTTCACAGGAGTTCCTGTAGTCGTTGATTTGGCTGCACTTCGTTCAGCAATGGCGAAACTTGGTGGAGATCCAGACAAGATTAACCCGGAAATTCCAGTTGACCTTGTAATCGACCACTCGGTGCAGGTAGACAACTACGGCACTGAAGATGCTTTGCGCATCAATATGGAACTTGAGTTCGACCGCAATGCGGAGCGTTACCAATTCCTGAACTGGGCACAAAAAGCCTACGACAACTACCGTGCAGTTCCACCAGCAACGGGTATCGTTCACCAAGTTAACCTTGAGTATTTGGCAAACGTTGTCCATGCTGTACCGAACGCAGACGGCACTTTTGAAACATTCCCTGACACATTGGTCGGAACAGATTCACATACGACAATGATCAACGGAATCGGCGTACTTGGCTGGGGCGTTGGCGGAATTGAAGCTGAAGCGGGCATGCTCGGACAGCCTTCTTACTTCCCAATTCCAGAAGTTATCGGCGTGAAAATGACAGGCGAATTGCCGAACGGTGCAACAGCTACCGATTTGGCGCTTAAAGTGACTGAAGAATTGCGTAAAAAAGGCGTAGTCGGCAAATTCGTCGAGTTCTTCGGACCTGGCGTTACGAAATTGCCGCTTGCTGACCGTGCGACAATTGCCAATATGGCACCTGAATACGGCGCGACTTGCGGATTCTTCCCAGTTGATGAAGAAGCGCTTAACTACATGCGTTTGACAGCACGTTCTGCTGAACAAATCGCGATCACAAAAGCATATTTGCAAGCGAATGACATGTTCTTCACCGTTGAGAACGAAGATCCAATCTACACAGACGTTGTGGAAATGGACCTTTCAACAATTGAGCCGAACCTTGCTGGACCGAAACGCCCACAAGATTTGATTCCTTTGTCTCAAATGAAGACTGAGTTCAACAAAGCGGTAATGGCTCCTGAAGGCCCGCACGGTTTTGCGCTTGATGCGAATGAAATCGCGAAATCAGCTACGGTCAACTTCAAAGACGGCCGCGTTGCTGAAATGAAGACAGGGTCGCTAGCAATTGCTGCTATCACATCTTGTACGAATACATCAAACCCGTATGTAATGTTGGGCGCTGGTTTGGTCGCTAAAAAAGCGGTCGAAAAAGGCTTGACGCCGCCTGCATACGTGAAAACTTCACTTGCGCCAGGTTCGAAAGTTGTAACTGGCTATTTGAACGATTCTGGATTGCTTGATTACATGAACCAAATCGGCTTTAACCTTGTCGGCTACGGCTGTACAACATGTATCGGTAACTCAGGCCCACTATTGCCTGAAATCGAAGATGCGATTTTAGACAACGATTTGCTGGTTTCTTCAGTACTTTCCGGTAACCGTAACTTTGAAGGGCGTATCCATCCGCTAGTCAAAGCCAACTACTTGGCGTCTCCGATGCTAGTAGTCGCTTATGCACTTGCTGGAACAGTTGATATCGACTTCGCTGTTGATCCAATCGGCAAAGACAAAGAAGGCAACGATGTGTTCTTCAAAGACATCTGGCCAACAACTGAAGAAATCAAAACAGTCGTGGCTGATACCGTGACGCCTGAATTGTTCCGCAAAGAATACGAGCATGTCTTCAGCGAGAACGAAGCCTGGAACGCCATCAAGACGAACGACGATGCGTTATACGCATTCGACGAAGAGTCGACTTATATCCAGAACCCGCCATTCTTCGACGGCCTTTCGAAAGAACCGGCTCCAATCCAGCCATTGGCTGACTTGCGCGTAGTGGCTAAGTTCGCTGACTCGATCACGACTGACCACATTTCACCAGCTGGGGCAATCGGCAAAGATACGCCAGCAGGCAAATACTTGCGTGAAAAAGGCGTCGAGCCTCGCAACTTCAACTCTTACGGCTCTCGCCGCGGGAACCATGAAGTTATGATGCGCGGAACGTTCGCGAACATTCGCATCCGCAACCAGGTTGCACCAGGCACAACAGGCGGCTACACAACGTACTGGCCGACTGGTGAAACAATGGCAATCTACGATGCAGCGATGAAATATCAGCAAGAAGGAACTGGCCTTGCGATCTTGACAGGAAAAGACTACGGCATGGGCTCGTCTCGCGACTGGGCTGCCAAAGGTACATTCCTATTGGGCATCAAAACTGTTATTGCTGAAAGCTACGAGCGGATTCACCGTTCGAACTTGGTAATGATGGGCGTCTTGCCGCTTCAATTCTTGAACGGCCAAAACGCTGAAGTCCTTGGCTTGACTGGCCGCGAATCCATCTCTGTCAACTTGTCTGATACCGTTAAACCACGCGATATCCTGACAGTGACTGCGACTGCTGAAAACGGCGACGTGACTACTTTTGAAGTACTTGCTCGTTTCGACTCAGAAGTAGAAGTAGATTACTACCGCCATGGTGGTATCCTTCAGATGGTACTCCGCAACAAATTGCTAGAAGTGTAATAAATTCATAGAAAAGCGTCCTGGATCGATTCCAGGATGCTTTTTTTACGTGGAATAAGGGATATAGAAAGTATTTTATTGGGCAAGGGAAGTAAATCCTTAATTTTCCAAAAAAGACCTATAGAAGTCTTCAAGGGTTTCAATGAAAATGGCAGGCGAGACAAGCTTTTCTTTTTCGATTCCGCTGAGTCTCTTGTATACTGAAGTGAGAGGTGAAGAAAGAATGTTTATTAGTGAAAAAGAGATAGAGATCCGCTATGCGGAAACCGATCAAATGGGCGTTGTCTACCATGCCAATTACATCATTTGGCTGGAGATCGGCCGCACGAAGCTGATTGAAGACCTGGGTTTTACCTATGCCGGGATGGAGAGCGAAGGCTACCTGTCGCCAGTGACGGATGTATCGATCCAATACAAGGCGCCGATGCGCTACGGCCAGAAAGCCATTGTCCGTACATGGGTGGAAGAACATGGCCGCCTGCGCACGACGTATGGCTATGAGATTCTGCACGAAGACGGCACGCTCGCAGCAAAAGCGACGTCAGAGCACGTTGTGGTGAAAAAAGAAACATTCCGGCCAGTATCGATCCAGAAGGCGTTTCCGGAATGGCATGAAAAATACCAGGAAGTGAAAAGGAAGGATACGGATGGCGTTCGGAATTAAGCGCGAAGAGCTCGTACGCTGGAAGCTCGATGTGGAAGAAGGAAAAATCGCCTTTTTGACGCATTATTGGGTGGATGAACGGTTCGTGGGCTGTTCGACGGTGACGAAAGTCGGCTGCTGCGATTTGGAAAAGCTGGAGCAATGGGGACGCCAATACGGCTTGAAGCCGGAATGGATGGACCTGCGCAATAATTATCCGCATTTCGACTTGTTCGGCGAACATCAAGTCCGCATTTTGAAAGAAGAAAACATGCTGCACCAATTGCATAAATTCAAAAAAGACAACGCGTGAAGTTTCTCACGCGTTGTCTTTTTTATAATCGTAATTCAATTCTTTCAGGTCGTCGTTCACGCTCACTAGCAAATCATGGCCATCAAAATACCAGAGGTCGGTTTCGTCGATATAGTAGGTGACGTCGTCTTGTTCAATACTGACGGCCGTTTCCCCAGGCTGGTCTTTCGTTACGCCGAGCGAGAATCCCGGCTGCAATTTACTTGAGCCGCCGTAGCGGACGAAAAATCGGACTTTGTCTCCAGCTTCTACTTCCATTTCTTTCGAGAACCATTCGAATGCATCTTCACTGATGTTGATCTGCATGCGCTGCACGCCCTTTCAATGGCATTTCACCATTTGATTTTCGGCTCTGTGCCGGCCTTGATCCGCGCGATATTCGCCCGGTGGCGGTAGATGATAAAGCTCGCCAATATGAGGATGACAATCAAAAACGGATAATCTTCTGAATAAAATGTATAAATAACTGTATAAATAACTGCAACTACTGCTAAAATAATGGAAGATAGCGAAACCATTTTTGTGATTTTTAGGGCAATCAGCAATACAGCGACTGCCAGCAGGAACAATGGCCATTGATAGCCGAGCAGGATGCCGCCGGATGTTGCAACCGCTTTTCCACCTTTGAATTTCGCAAAGACCGGAAACATGTGGCCAATGACCGCGATGACACCGAAGACGAGCGGGTGGATTGATGTGTCGATGTAAAATGGAATCATGGTTGCGGCAGTCCCTTTCAGGATGTCGAGGATCGTTACGGCGATTCCCGCTTTTGCGCCGAGTGTACGAAAGGTGTTGGTGGCCCCTAGATTCCCACTGCCTTTCGTGCGGATATCCGTCTTGTAGAACAGTTTCCCGACCCATAACGCGGAAGGGATCGAACCGAGCAAGTAAGCTAAAATAAGGGGAAGCAAAATATCCATGGAAAACTCCTTTGGGCCATACGTATTTGTTTTTTAAGTTTAACATGAAGCGAGTTCATTGAACAATATCCGATCGTTTATTCAACAACGCAGCGTAAATCATGTATGATAGAATAAAAGGACAGGTGAATTGAATGCACAATCCAAGCCGTGAAAAAATCAAAAAAGTTCTTGATGATTCCAAAACAATTGCTGTCGTGGGGCTCAGCCCGAATCCCGACCGCACCTCTTATATGGTGTCGGAAGCGATGCAGCGGGCAGGCTACCGGATCATCCCAGTGAATCCGAGAGCGGACAACGTGCTCGGCGAGAAAAGCTACGCGTCCTTGGCGGATATCCCGGAACCGGTCGATATCGTCAATATCTTCCGCCGCAGTGAATTTCTGCCGGAACTGGCGCGTGATTTCAAAGCCATCGATGCCCCGGTATTCTGGACCCAATTGAATGTGGTGGACGAAGCAGTATTCGACGACTTGACCGATGCAGGCTATACGGTTATCATGGACCGCTGCATCAAAGTGGAACACGCCATCCTCAAATAAGAGCTTTTTTTAGGATAAGAGGGCGCCTAGCTCTCTTTTTCTATGATTATTGACAGATTGGCCTGTTATCGATACGATTAAAAGACAAAGAAATGCGAACAGATGTTTTGTTGGAGGGAAAAGAATGGCCAAAACAAAAAGTACGGCATACAACGAAGAAGCAATTCAAGTACTCGAAGGCCTAGATGCCGTTAGAAAACGCCCGGGTATGTATATCGGTTCGACAGACGCCAGAGGACTGCACCATTTGGTTTATGAAATCGTCGACAACTCGGTTGATGAAGCGCTTGCCGGATTCGGCGACAAAATCAGCGTAACGATCCACGAAGACAATAGCTTGAGCGTCCGCGACCACGGCCGCGGCATGCCGACGGGAATGCACCGAAGCGGCAAACCGACGCCGGAAGTCATTTTGACTGTGCTTCACGCAGGCGGCAAGTTCGGCCAAGGCGGCTATAAAACAAGCGGCGGGCTCCACGGAGTCGGCGCATCAGTCGTCAACGCGCTGTCTAAATTCCTGGAAGTGACGATTTTCCGCGACGGCAAGAAATACCGCCAGCGCTTTGAAAACGGCGGCAAGCCGGTCACGACGCTAGAAGAAATCGGCACGACAAAAGAAACCGGTACCGAAATCCATTTCCTGCCGGATGAATCGATTTTTTCAGCGACGAAATACAATTACGAAACCTTGAGCGAGCGCCTGCGCGAATCAGCATTCCTGTTAAAAGGATTGAAAATCGACTTGACGGACAAGCGCAATGGCATGCAGGACTCGTTTTTCTACGAGACTGGAATTGAAGCATTTGTTGCGTACTTGAACGAAGAAAAAGACGTGCTGCATAAGGTTGCCTATATCGAAGGACATCAGGATGAGCTCGAAGTCGAGTTTTCGTTCCAGTTTAACGACGGCTATTCGGAAACGATTTTGTCATTCGTCAACAACGTCCGCACACGTGACGGCGGAACACACGAAACCGGCGCCAAAGCGGCAATGACGCGTGTCTTCAATGATTACGCACGAAAAATCAATTTATTGAAAGACAAAGATAAGAATCTCGAAGGTTCGGACATCCGTGAAGGGTTGGCCGCGATCATCTCGGTCCGAATTCCGGAAGCACTGCTGCAATTCGAAGGGCAGACAAAAAGCAAGCTCGGTACGAGCGAAGCGCGCAGCATTGTCGACGCCATTGTGTCGCAGAAGCTGATGTATTTCATGGAAGAAAACGCAGATTTGAGCGCATCGCTCGTCCGGAAAGCGATTCGCGCGTCACAAGCGCGCTTAGCCGCACGGAAAGCACGCGAAGATGCCCGAAACGGCAAAAAGCGTAAAAAATCGGATGCGCTCCTGTCCGGCAAATTGACGCCGGCGCAATCCCGGAACGCCTCGAAAAACGAATTGTACCTGGTGGAGGGCGACTCGGCCGGCGGTTCAGCGAAGCAAGGCCGCGACCGTACGTTCCAGGCGATCTTGCCGCTGCGCGGGAAAGTCGTCAATACCGAAAAAGCGAAGCTTGAGGACATTATGAAAAACGAAGAGATTTCGACGATTATCCACGCCATCGGCGGCGGAGTAGCGGCGGATTTCTCAGTTGCCGACATCGCCTACAACAAAGTTATCATCATGACCGATGCGGATACCGACGGCGCACACATTCAAGTGCTATTGCTGACGTTCTTTTACCGCTATATGAAGCCGCTCATCGAAGCCGGCAAAGTGTTTATCGCATTGCCGCCGCTGTTCAAAGTTTCAAAAGGCGTCGGCAAAAAAGAAGTGGTCGATTACGCCTGGACGGAAGCCGACCTTGAAGCATCCACGAAAAAAGTGGGCAAAGGCTATATGCTGCAGCGCTACAAAGGTCTTGGCGAAATGAACGCCGACCAATTATGGGAAACCACGATGAATCCGGAAACCCGGACATTGATCCGCGTCACGATTGAAGACGCAGCGCGCGTGGAACGCCGGATTACGACGCTTATGGGCGATAAAGTAGAACCGCGCCGCTTGTGGATTGAAAACAACGTCGACTTCGGTATGGAAGAAGACGGCAACATTTTGGAAAATGATTTAATTCATGCTGAGGAGGAAGTTGTATGACACAAACCGAACGTTTTCAAGATCTGCCATTAGAAGAAGTCATCGGCGATCGGTTTGGGCGTTACAGTAAATACATCATCCAGGACCGCGCACTTCCGGATGCGCGCGACGGGTTGAAACCTGTTCAGCGCCGGATTTTATATGCCATGTACAAAGAAGGCAACACCAACGATAAAGCGTTCCGGAAATCCGCTAAAACGGTCGGTAACGTCATCGGTAATTATCATCCACACGGCGATACGTCTGTATACGAAGCGATGGTGCGCCTGAGCCAGGACTGGAAAGTGCGCCACATGCTCGTTGAAATGCACGGAAATAACGGCTCGATGGACGGCGATTCGCCAGCTGCGATGCGTTATACTGAAGCACGTTTGTCGGCGATTGCCGGCGAATTGCTGCGCGATATCGACAAGCGCACCGTAGAATTCATCCCGAATTTCGATGATTCGGATATGGAGCCTACGGTCTTGCCATCGCGTTTCCCGAACTTGCTGGTGAACGGTTCGACAGGAATTTCTGCCGGCTACGCGACGGATATCCCGCCGCACGCTTTGCATGAAGTGCTTGACGCTGTGCTTATGCGCATGGATAATCCGGACGCGACGGTCGAGGAGCTGATGACGGTCATCAAAGGGCCGGATTTTCCGACTGGCGGCATTATTCAAGGCGTCGACGGCATCCGCAAAGCGTATGAAACCGGTAAAGGCAAGATCATTATCCGTTCGAAAGCGGATATCGAGCCGTTAAAAGGCGGTAAAGAACAAATCGTCATCACCGAAATCCCGTTTGAAGTCAATAAAGCCAGCATGATCAAAAAAATCGATGACCAGCGCTTCGACCGCAAACTCGAAGGCATTTCGGAAGTTCGTGATGAATCCGACAGAACCGGACTGCGCATCGTCATCGAATTGAAAAAAGACATGGACGCTAACGGCATCTTGAATTACCTGTACAAAAACACGGATCTTCAAGTCAGCTATAACTTCAATATGGTGGCGATCCACAAACGCCGCCCGACGATGATGACGCTGCAGACATCACTTGATGCTTACATCACTCACCAAAAAGAAATCGTCACGAAACGCACGGAATTTGATTTGCAGAAAGCGAATGACCGGATGCACATCGTCGAAGGCTTGATCAAAGCGTTGTCAATTCTCGATGAAGTCATCAAAACGATCCGTGCGTCGAAAGACAAGCGCGATGCGAAGAACAATTTAATTTCTTCGTTCGCCTTTTCAGAAGCACAGTCGGAAGCCATCGTCAGCTTGCAGCTATACCGTTTAACGAATACCGACATCACGGAATTGCGCAACGAAGCGGATAGCTTGAAAAAGCTCATCGCTGAATTGACTGGGATTTTGACAAGTGCCACGAAGCTGAAAAATGTCATCAAGAAAGAGTTGGCCGTTATCCGCAAGCAATTTGCAGAACCGCGCCGTTCGGTCATCGAAGACAAAATTCAGGAAATCACCATTACGCGTGAATTGTTGATTCCAAGTGAAGACGTCGTTGTCACAGTCACGAAAGAAGGCTATGTGAAACGCACAAGTCCGCGTTCCCATGCGGCATCGAACGGCCAGGATTTCGCAATGAAAGATTCTGATCATCTATTATTCGAACGCAATTTGAATACCCAGCATACGATTTTGATATTCACGACCGGCGGCAATTTCGTCTTCCAGCCGATCAATGAGCTGCCGGATATCAAATGGAAAGACCTCGGCCAGCATTTATCAAGCATCGTGCAGCTGGAACCGAACGAATCGATTTTGGCGGTGTATCCGTTTGAGAATTTCGAAGCCGACGAGAGCATTTTGACCGTTTCGAAAAACGGCATGATCAAACGTTCAGCATTGAAGGATTATCACATCCAGCGCTACTCGCGCGCGATTAAGACGATGAACCTTAAAGGCGACGACAAAATGATTTTTGCCGGCGTCGTAACAAAAGAAACTGAAGTGTTCATTGCAACGAACCAGGCATACGGCGTGCGTTTCCCGCTCGAAGAAATTCCTGTGACGGGACTTCGTACAGCAGGGGTAAAAGGCGTCAACTTGAAAGACGGCGATACCGTTGTATCGGCTATCATGATCGATCCGCAGCAAAAGCAAGACCTTGTATTGGTCACGCAGCGCGGAGCCGCCAAGAAAATGAAGCTTCAGGAATTTGAAATCGGAAGCCGCGCGAAACGCGGCGTCGTCATGCTGCGGGAATTGAAATCAAATCCCCACCGTGTCGTCTGCGTACTGTCGGTATCCGGTTCAGAGGAAATCTTAATGGAAACAGCAAAAGGTGTCCGACTTCCGCTTGCAGCAACAGCGTTAAAAACAGTTGACCGCTATTCGAACGGCTCATTCATCATAGATGAGAGCTCGGACGGAAAAGTAACAGCAGTTTACAAGAAAGAAATGCCCGCTCCAAAAGAGCAAGCGTGAATAAGGTGAAGGGAAGGGGTAGTCCATTTATGGGCTATCCTTTTTATGTGTGCTAGGTTCTTTAAAAAGAGCAGGATAAAGTATAAGTCAATACTTATGTTTTAAATATTATTATTATGTAATCTAATTAAAAAGTTCATATCTATTTTCCGAAAATCTCCCATAATCAAATGCTTATATATTGAATATATTAATTATGTAAACTATAAATGATAGTATTCGATAAATTCCAATCGCTTCGTTGACACAGTTTTCTTGGGTCCATATACTTGCTATATAACAGTTTTGCCTACTATAGATTCGGAAGGGGAAATGACCATGTTTGCACCATTAACGCCATTAGATTGGAAACGACGGGCCATCAAGTATTATCCGGAGAAAATTGCGGTCATTGATCAAGAGAAGAAATTCACATATAAAGAGTTCGGCAAGCGGACGGACCAGTTGGCATTTGCGCTCCAAAGCGCCGGTATTTTGCAGAACGACCATGTAGCAGTTATGCTGCCGAACACTCATTATATGTTGGAATGCTTCTACGGCATTTGCCAACTCGGTGCGGTTATGGTGCCGCTCAATTACCGGTTAGCGGCAAAAGACCTTGAGTACATCATTCGCCACAGCGACGCGAAAATGATCATCGTCGACGCAGAGTTTGGCAAATTGCTCGAAGAGATTCAGCACAGCCTGCCGATTGAAAAGTTCATTGTGGTGGATGTCCCAGGCCATGAATCTGCCCTCGAGGGGGTGTCGTACGAGGAATTTATAAGCGAAGTGCCGGCAGACGCTGTACTGCCGGATTTTGACTTCGATGAGAATCACATGCTGACGCTTAATTATACAAGCGGCACGACGTCGAATCCGAAAGGCGTCATGCTGACACACCGCGCCAATTACTTGAACGCAGCAAACTTCATGTACCATCTGAACGTAGTGCACGACGATGTCTATTTACATACCTTGCCAATGTTCCATGCGAATGGCTGGGGCGGCGTCTGGGCGCTGACGGCTGCAGGGGGCACGCATATTTGCTTGCGCAAAATTGATCCGCCGCTTATTTTGGAGCTGTTCGAAAAGCACAAAGTGACATTGCTATGTGGTGCACCGACCGTCGTCAACATGCTCGTCAATGAACCGAAAGCGAAAGAAATCAAGATTACCACGAGCCCGCGCATGGCTACGGCAGGAGCCCCTCCAGCTGCGGCATTGATCGCTAAGGCGCAGGCGGTGCTCGGCTTGAATATGATGCACGTCTATGGCTTAACCGAGACTTCGCCGTTCATCCTTTATTGCGAGTGGCATAAGGCATTTGACGAGTTAACACCAGATGAGCAAGCGACGATTAAGGCGCGCCAAGGCATCGAGCTTGCGTTCAACGGTGAAACGAAAGTCGTCAGCCAGGAGGACGGCCGTGAAGTGGCTTGGAACGGCAAAGAGCTGGGGGAAATCGTCACTCGCGGGAACGTCGTCATGAGCGGCTATTACAAAGACCCTGAGAAGACTGCTGAAGCGATCCGCGACGGCTGGTTCTATACAGGAGATCTGGCGGTGACTTACCCGGACGGTTATATCGAAATCCAAGACCGCATCAAGGACATGATCATTTCCGGCGGCGAAAATATTTCGTCGACTGAAATCGAAGGCGTCCTTTACAAGCATCCAGACATCTTAGAAGTGGCCGTCATCGCGGTGCCGGATGAGAAATGGGGCGAAGTGCCGAAAGCCATCATCGTGTTGCATCCGGGTGCGCAATGCACCGAACAGGACATTATCGCTTATACGCGCGAAAACATGGCGCATTTCAAGACGCCGAAATCGATCGATTTTGTTGAAGCGCTGCCGAAAACGGCAACCGGCAAGCTGCAGAAATTCCGTTTGCGCGAAATGTACTGGAACAGTTCGAAAAAAGTGAATTAAGTAATTAAAAAAGATCGTTGGTAATTGTGGTAAAACACTTTGCGGACGGTCTTTCTTATTAAGGTCTTATGCTACAAAAGTTTTTAATACTCTACTTCTTTAGAAAAAAGAAGGGGGCGGATGAAGCAATGCCGCGTTGTAAAAATTGCAGCTTTAAATGGAATTGGAAAGCATCTTTCCGAAGGTCTCTTTCACTTAACAACGGAATTCCTTGTCCGAACTGCGGAAGGCAGCAATATGTATCTGTGAAAACGCGCAGAAGATCTAGCTACGTATATTTAGCTTTATTTCTATTTCTCTATTTGACGATCACACTATTAAATCTCACGATTGAAACGGCTATTGCGCTGGCTGTTATTACGTATGCAATTTTCCTCTTAGGCTACCCTGCTTTAATCGAGTTATCGAATACACAGGAAACTCGCAAACCGAAAATATCTTAAAATACGTAGCAGGCACCGCTAAAAGCGGTGTTTTTGTTTTTCTTTTTCTTTGAATTGATTCAAGCCTGAAAAAATTTATAATTCTTTTTATGAGAAGCGGGTCCTGCTATAGGCAGACTTTCGTAGAGCGTACGTAAAACTTTCTGTACACTCGTAAATTCTTTTGAACGCGCATAAATCCTCCTGAACGCTCGTAAATCCCGCTGAGCGCTCGTAAATTCTCCTGAACGCACATAAATGCTTTCCTCCGACCAATACACTGCTCCACGCGTCGAATCTCGTATGGCAGAACTGGAATTTTCTGTGTATGATTAAAACAGAATGAAATTCAGGATGTGATGTTTTGCCGGATTGGACGTATCATACGATATTTAAGCCCGCGCTCGATAAACTGCCAGCTGCTACGGGCAGGAACTTTATCCACCGCGGCATGAACACAGTTTCTTCGCTTCCTGGGGGCGGCGCGTTTATTGAAATACTGGGCCATACCGAACCTTCCAAAAAGCTTCAGTCGATTGTTGCGGGGCTTGCTTTGTCGAACCCGGTCGGCTTGAGCGGGAAGATCGACCCTCTACTTGCCGGAACGGCTGCATTCGGCAATTTGGGCTTCGGCTTTATCGAAGTCGGCCCGGTGTCGGCCGAGCCACAACATGGAGAGGCTGTCCGCTTCAATGAAACCACCGGCAGAATCGCGTTCTCCCGCCAAGGCGAATCGCCTGGTGTAAATAAAACACGTGAGAAATTAGCGGAGTTAAAAAAGTTCAACAAACCACTGCTAATCCGCATCGACCCGAGCGCTTCTATAGAGGAAGCAATCCGCTTGGTGCAAGAGCTGCACGGTTCAGGCGACGCTTTTATCGTGGCAGCCCCATTCACCAATAATGAATTTCAAGCATTGAGGCACGTGGCAAGAAACAAGCCGCTCCTCTACGCTTGCGATCATGCAAGCTTGGATCTCCCACGTCTTAGCGAATTGGCCGAAAACGGCTGCATCGACGGCGTCCTGGTTGAAGAACGCGGAATCGAGTCAGCTTTAGGCATCGAGTTCCCAAGGGACCAGACGGCTGAACTCGGAGCGGCAGTGAGGCGCGTAAAAGCCGAACTTCAATTGCCGATCATTACGGTTGGCGGTATTGCTGAACCTGGGGACGCCATCACGCTTTTCCGCTCCGGCGCTGATGCGGTCATCTTGTCCAGTGGCTATGTCGAGACCGGGCCGGGATTGCCGAAGCGGATCAACGAGGCCATCCTCCACGACCGGGAGCCGCAACAAGCATCACACAGCGTCTGGCATTGGCACTGGCTGTTCGGCTTTATCATGGCGCTTGCTGGCGCAGCAGCGTTGATTGTCAGCCTGACCGTCGTCGTGCTGCCCTATGATGAAACATTCCTGCGCTTGACGCGGCAAGAGCTGATCGCGTTGAACCCGCGGATCTACCGCTTTATGCAGCATGACCGGATGACCGTTGCCGGAACGATGATTTCGGGCGGTTTGATTTACATGCAGCTCGCGCGCCACGGCGTCCGACGCGGCCTGCACTGGGCGAAAAGCGCGATTCATATCGCAGGAGCCTTCGGTTTTCTTGGCATACTGCTGTTTTTAGGCTTCGGTTATTTCGATTGGCTGCACGGCTTGTTATGGCTCATTTTGCTGCCGTTGTTCTGGAAAGGCTACCAAGCTTCAAAACCGCATAACGAGCAGCCGAAATCGGAAAACCGTACCAACCACAAAGCGTGGAAACGTAGTCTTTGGGGGCAGCTCGCTTTTGTGTCGCTTGGCGTCGCCCTAACAGTTGGCGGGCTGGTCATTTCGTTGATTGGCGTAACTGGCGTCTTCGTCTCGACCGACATCGCTTATATCTGCATGCCGCCTGAACAATTGGCGTCGCTTAACGCCAGGCTGATTCCGGTAATCGCCCACGACCGGGCCGGATTTGGCAGTGCGCTGTTCAGTGTCGGCTTACTGGTGTTGATGCTGGCGTTATGGGGCTTCCGGCAAGGTGAAAAGTGGGTGTGGCAGACGTTCTTGTTCGGCGGCATCCCGGCGTTCAGCGCGGCGATTTCGGTGCATTACCTTATCGGCTACACGACATTCATCCATCTATTGCCGGCGTTTATCGGCTTGGCGCTATACTGCATCGGCTTATGGTTTTCGAAGGACTTTTTCTTTTACAAGAAAGCGTGAGTTGATTCGTTTGAGGGGAAGAATAATAAAAGATGGAATGGGCCCGAAAAGAATTCAACGTAAACGGAGCATCTTACGTGATTCGGTCGGCTGCGGGCGGACGGAGAAACTGAAAACCTGGACAGGGAGCCCGGGGAAGGCTTCATTGATCCATACGCTTACACTCGGTTGATTGCATTGGACGCTGAGTGCAGCCGTAACCTGTTTCTCGTAGCGGAAGCAAGTGGAGCGCTTACTGGCTTTTCTCGCTGCTAGGGCAGCCATCTAAAGCGTTCTGCGCATAAGTTGGAATTCGGAGTGGTGATTCTTCAGCCATACTGGGGAATTGGCATCGGCCAGAACTTGCTCCAGGAGTCAATTCACTGGGCGGATTCGACCGGTGTAAAAAAAATCGCCTTGAGCGTTAACGAAGGCAATGTTAAAGCGATTAAGCTTTATGAGAAAATGGGCTTTAAAGTTGAAGGGGTTTTGAAGAACGACAAACTTCTATCAGGCTTACGCTATCGCAATACGATTGTTATGGGCCGAATAAAAAGCTCGTTATTGTGAGCGGTTGGGCTCTGCAAGATGTGGTATCGTAGTATGAACGCGCTTTAACGTGAACGAAGACAGTGGAAAAGGGGACAAGGGCTATGGATTCTAATCTGCTTAATATCATTGCCGTGGTCGCGGTATTCAGTTTAATCGTAATCGTACCGCTGGCTTTCGTATTCGGAATTTACACATTCAATAAACGAAAACGTAAATAAACAATGGGTTGGCTTCAAAACGAAAGAAGGGCGGAGAGATTCCGCCCTTCTTTTTTACGTTCTTAATAACCCAATACGTAAAAATTATTTTTAATGACTATTGACTCTCTCTTATTTATCGTTAAAATTAATTTTAACGATAAAATATTATGAGGAGTGAACAAGTGTTAAAAAATAATACGATACGCAATTTGTGGTTAGGGCGGCTGGTTTCGATATCCGGTGATAGCTTATATGAAGTGGCGGTCATTTGGTATGTCTTTGAATTGACAAGAAATCCATTTTACACGGGATTGGCTGCCGCAATCGTCATGATTCCCAAAACCTTGAACTTCTTGTTTGGGCCGATCATTGAAGAGCTCAATAAAAA
Organism: Planococcus sp. TJ-302; assembly: GCF_058268455.1. Taxonomy (NCBI): domain Bacteria; kingdom Bacillati; phylum Bacillota; class Bacilli; order Caryophanales; family Caryophanaceae; genus Planococcus; species Planococcus sp. TJ-302. The sequence goes on from NZ_JBZDOI010000001.1 coordinate 495,485, forward strand.
GAAAGTGCTGGTCTTTGCGCAATACTTTCAATTCATCCTCATGCTCGCCATTCCAGCGGGGATGCTGCTGGGATATGAATCGGTGTTGCTGGTCCTCGCTATTTTGTTCCTGATTTCGTTCCTCGAGAATTTCCAAGGCACTGCAGAAATAGCAATCGTGCCTGAAATTGTACCGATAGGGCAGAGAGGCGCATTCAACTCGTTGGCAGCAAGCTCACAGCTCTTGGTCGACATTGCCATGAAAGCGGCATTTGCCGGGGCGATTCTGTTCATCGGTGTTGGCGGCATTTATTTTTACAATGCATTGACGTACCTAGCCGCGGCTCTTTTCTTTAGCTTTATGAAAACCGATAGCACTCGTCAGCAAAGCAACCCGCAGAAAATGGACTGGCCCCGCTACCGAAAGAGCCTGAAACAAGGATTCAGCTACTTTTTCACAGGAGGCTTGCTGGTCATCTGCTTGCCGTTTCTCGTAGCGAACTTTTCCTTTGGCATCACAAGCGCGATTTTGCCCGTCTATGCAGCAGAACGTGGAGGCGGCGCTGCATATGGTTACTTGATCCTTGCCTTGACGATCGGCAATTTGATCGGTACTGCAGTCGTGGCGAAACTGTTGAAATATCCGCTTAGCGGAATGATGATTGTGCTGCCCGGCTGTTCATTCCTTTTGTGGATGTTTTCGGTGTTTATCGGCAATTTATGGGTTTCTATCATCATCTTCGGGCTCGCTTTTGTCCCGTTTGGCATGATGAGCGTTCTGCTCGTCACCTTTTTGCAGACCGCAATCGATGAAGACAAATTGGCGCGGGTATCGTCGATCATCGACAGTGTCCTCGTTTCCGCCATGCCGCTCGGTGCGCTGCTCGGCGGAATCTTTGCGCCGGTGATTGGAGCGGGCAATATGATGCTGCTTGGCGGGGCAGGGCTAGCAGTGATTGCACTCTATTTTGCGGGAAATAAAAAAATCCGCTCCATGCCGAAAATAGGAGCGGTCCGTCTGAACGAATAGAAGAAAAAAACCCCTACCGGCTTCATCCGTCGGCAGGGTTTGGTGCGCTTTCGTAAGTCAAAAGGGAAAACGTGTATTCTTTTGCGCCTGCTTTTCCTGCTGAATCGCGGGAATCCAGCATAAAGCGGATCATTTCGTTGACCTTAAGCCATTCATCATGCGTTAAAGAAGCGGTGGTTTCTGTATAGATGGAGCGAGAATAGATTTGTTCCGGTTCCTTTGTGCCATTCTCCAGATCCTCTTTCAGCAAAGCGACGCCTTTGTTCACTGACATCAAGATCATCGGCAAAAGGAAGTCGGCGTTGCGCGAAGCAAGTTCGCCTTCGAATTGCATGGTGTCGTTGTCGTCGAAAAGATGCTGGGACGAATAATACTTTTCAATCAAATTGCCCACTTGTTTTTCTTCGCTCACTTCCAGCAGCCCCGTACCCAAGAGTTTTTGGATGGGGTAGTAGAGGCGAGAAGGCTTTTCCTCCATGCCGCCTGCGATTTCCTTGACGGTCTTCCCGGTATTTTTAACGGCCTGCAGGATTGCTTCGGTTTTCGGGTCGAAAATCAATTTCATCATATCTAAATTACTGGCCATTTTTTCGCCTCGCTTTTATCGTTTAATTAAATATTAACGCAATAAGATTTTTTAACAAATCTTTTCAACTTTGATTGTAACTTTTCTCTTGCGGAATTGGTCATATCGATTAAAAGTCGCCAATAAAATAAAAGATGAAGTTTTCGTTCAAGAAAAATTTTACGCAGTTAGCGGCATGAATAAATCTTCTTGTCGAGATGAGACCATTCACAGTTCAGCTCATTCCCATCGATCACTTTCCATGGGTTGAAGAAGGTCTGGCCGTTTTTATTGAAGAAAAGATCATTGCCAAGATGAAAAGAGGCATGTTGGACGATGCCTGCATTATTAAACCAGATCACCACATCTCCAGGGGCGGCCTCTTTTTCAATTGCCCTGTAATTTGCGCGGTGGAGTCCTTGTATGAATGTGTCTGGATGCACCCATTCGTCAGCTATCCACGCGTGGCCAGTGACGGCGAACAAGGTGGCCGATAAGCAATTGCTGCCATGGCTGTCGCTGTAGCGATTGGCGAACTGCTGTAAATGGGAGGGGGCCTCTTCAGGAAGCTCATGGCATTCCGGACTGTCCCATTGCACAGCGTATTCTTTTAAGAAACGTTTCTTTGACTCAAGAGGCAACTTCCGCCACCAGCTATACTGCATGACGGCTAGCACCGTTCCATCCTGTTCGACAGAGAAATCCTCAGGAGCTTCCGGAAGCATCGAAGCGGGAAACACCAGCCCTCTGCCCGAGCCCGCTTGAACTTCGAGAAGGTGCTGCTTCTTTTGCAAAGCCATCCGCCCGATCCATTCCGGCAGTGCGACGAGTACATAAGACATACGGGCTTCGATATTCCAATACATATAGCTATTCGCAAGTTGAAGGCGCTTGTAGACCGCATGCGCCATGAATTCATTTCGCGGGACGACTAAGACATCTGTCAATTCGCTTTCGAAATAAGTCAAATCCGCCTCTTCAATAAAAAACAGATCTTGGTTCGGGACAAAGGTGTCAATCCACGATGTTATTTGCTGCTCATTTGGTTCGATGGTGATTTTCATCTTCACATGCTCCTATGCTGACAGGTAGTTTGGGTAAGGCAAGGTTTTGCAATAGTAAAGGGGGGCTGCTGATGAAAAAAGCTAGTTTAATTTTATTGCTATCCATCATTTTATTCGGTTGTCTACCGAAAGGGGGAGAACAGGCTCTTTATGATGCTCCTCCTCAAGAGATGCCGGGTGATTTCAATTTTTCTCTTCAATTCGGCATCCAGAAAAAGAATGAAATAAATACGTTCGAAGGAAAGTTGACGAAAGATTTGATTGCAGGCGGGACTGCAACTGGTGATTTAATTTTAACAGAAGAAGTGATGGAAGATATTTACGAAAGAATGCGGGAGATAAAAATAGCGGAACCGAAGGATTTTACACCTGAACCTGTAAATGGGGAGATTTGTACGCAAGAACCGCATGAAGAAGATGAATGGAACATCGTGATCAACGGGGAGATGCTGACTCATTCAATTTCAGGGAGTTTTTGTGAACCGACGGACGATGCGAAGCAGTTCATTGAGTTAAGGAATGAAGTATTTAACAAAATTAAGAGGAAAGTGGAGTATAAATCACTTCCTGAGTCACGTGGTGGGTATGAATAAACTCGGATTATGAAACTTGATCGAGATAAACCGATTCTGACGCTCATCTACGATCGCTATATATGCCGTTATCAAGGTTTAAGTGCGCTCAGAGAAATTTACTTGCGTTTAAAAACATTTACGAGCGTTCACCGAGATTTATACGCGCTCAGAACAATTTACGCGCATTCAGCAAAAATCGGAATTATCAGTCCCCTAAAACGTATAGCAAACCAAGTTACTTTCTGGGGGAATGCACATATGAAACCAAATACAGCGTTATAGAGTTTATTAGCTTTGATGCAGTTGCTCATTTAAGCGCAAAGCACGTGTTTAGCAGCGGAATGGAGCGGGATTGTTATGTGGCTGAGCACAATAATTTTTCTGGTGGCAACAGGTGTCTTTGCTCAAAGCCAGTCGATTGAGCGGAAGAATAGAAAATCGTAGAAAAAGAAGGGGATTCATAGATTTTCATTGAATATCGATGATACACATTACCGAAAACGTCAAGGCAATAAGTTCTGTTAATAGCGTTGTGGTTCATTGCGATTTTATGGAGTGGTGCATCAACGATTAAAAAAACGCATTAATTCGGGCTAATGCCAAAAAGGGTTGGAGACATAAATCTCCAACCCTTTTATGTTAATTATTTTGAAAGTGCGTGTAAACGCGTGGATCCGTTAGCCTAGCAGATCAGCAAATAAATCAAAAGTTAATATGCTGTCCAGCCGCCATCAGCCGTGACCACTTGGCCATTGATAAAGCTGGCATCGTCCGAGCCGAGGAAAATCGCAAGTTTAGCAATCTCTTCCGGCTGTCCGATGCGCGGGTTGATAGCCATGCCCAGTTGTTGGCGGTTCATGCCCACTCCGCTGATGTTGCTCATGGTGCTGCCGATGTTGGTAGCGACCGCGCCTGGTGCAATGCCGTTGCAGCGGATGTTTTTGTCTGCATACATGAATGCCGTGTTTTTCGTGAGGCCGACAACTGCGTGTTTGGACGCCGTGTAAGCAGCGCCTGCCCGTGCTCCGTAAAGTCCGCCTGCGGAGATGTTGTTAATGATGACGCCATGCCCTTGCTCAAGGAAGATGGCAGTTGCGATGCGCATTGTTCGCATGACAGCCGTCGTATTGACCGCAAATACTTTGTCCCAGCGCTCATCGGAAATTTCGCCGACCGGCTCCATGCCGTCCATGATGCCCGCATTGTTCACAAGGACGTCCAACTTGCCGTAAGCTTTTATCGTTTCTTCGAATAAAGTCTCCAGATCCTCCAAAGAAGTTACATTCGTTTTCACTGCAATCGCTTCGCCGCCATTTGCTTTGATGGCGTCAGCAACCGCCGTTGCGCCTTCCAAGTTCAAATCCGATACTACGACTTTCGCGCCTTCATGTGCATAGCCTTCCGCAATCGCTTTGCCCATGCCGGATGCCGCGCCAGTCACTATTGCCACTTTACCTTCGAATTTCATTAATGAAAACCCCCTGAATTTTATTGAACAACTGTATAATAAAATTATAATCCCAGCACGCAAACGCTAACAACCATCAAAAAATGCCGATTTGTTCAGTAAACAACATTTTCAGATAATTTGTTCAATAAAGGGAGGGCGAAAAATGAAAATCGATTTGCGGGTCCTGAAAACCAAGGAAGCGTTGCACGAAAGCCTCATCAGCCTTTTAAAAGAGCGGGCGCTGGAATCGATCTCCATCACCGAGATCTGCAAAGCAGCGAAAATCAACCGGGGCACATTTTATCAGCATTTTGGCAAAGTCGAGGACTTGTTCGAAGAGTATTTCAAGGAGATCATGAAAGACTTGGCTGAATCCTACCAGGCGCCTTACCGGCATGTGGAGCGGATTGAAACCACGAAGCTGAATCCGGCAACCATCCGTATTTTCCATCACATCGAGAAATACAAGAAGTTCTATTTCATCGTGTTTTCTAAAAACGTGCCGTTGTCTTATTACTATCTATTGTTTGAAGAAATCAATGCATTAATGAAAGAAGATTTTGCCGCCCATTCCTTGATTGGTGAAGGAATAGCCATCGATATGCTGAGCGCTTACCAATCGAACGCGATTCTCGGCATGGTGATCGAGTGGTACCGGCAAGATTTCGACAAAAGCGCTGCTCAGATGAATGAACAGCTGGTGAACATCTTGAATCTCCGGCTCGGCGGTTGACCAATTGCAAAGGGGATAGCATGGAAAATCACGAAATTCTTAAAAATCTATGATGCGTAATATAATAGGTGTATCCGCTAAGTTCAGATTTTGCAGAACCTTAGTGAACTCGAGCCGAGTACGCTGGCAATTATGCACGGTTCTTCCTTTTACGGAAACAGCAAGAAGGAAATCCTGAATTTACGGGAAGTCTGGAAAAGTGTTATGGAAGATTCCTATAGTCAAAGTCATTTCAACAACTGATTTTTTAGTCCTCAATCCTTAAACAAGGAGAATGGATGGCCGTTTGTTTTGCTGAATGGAACGAATAAATATCTAAGAATTTAAACAAGCTGCTTTCATTAACTGAAAGCAGCTTGTTATATTTATTAGCTATGTATCGGCATGTTTTTCTTTCATTAACTTGCGGAATACACCAGGTGGTTTGCCGACAGTTTTCTTGAACGCCTGCTGAAAATGCGTGGCGCTCTTATAGCCAGTCTGAGCGGCGATTTCCGGAACGCTGCCGGAGGTTTCCAGCAAAAGATGCTGCGCTGTCCTCATGCGGCATTGGATGGCGTATTGGATCGGGCTGACACCCGTCAACTCTTTGAACTGGCGCGCTAAGTAATATTTGTTTAAGCCCAGTTCCAACGATAGGTCGGAAAGTGTGATGTCGCGGCAATGGTTCTCTTCTATATAATGCTGTGCCTTGCGGATCAATTGGCTCAGGTCCGGATTTTCAATTGCGGCGGGGGGTGCCAAGGCTCGTTCTAGCGTGCAGAAGAACAGCGCCAGCAAATGCCGGAGCATCGCCTGGTCTTGCTGTTGCTGGATGATTTCCCCAAGCAGTGACTGAAGCTCGGAAAAAACGCGCAAAAACTGTACAGGGGCTAACTGCGTTTCCCGGATGTGGCTGATCGGCAAGCCATCCGCCAAGTTTCCGGAACAGCAAAGATAAAGCGCTTGAAAAGGGGAGCGGGGATCTACCCGTTCTTCATGCCAATCGCCTGCATTGTATAACACGATGCTCCCGGGTCCTGCACGGTAGTTTTTTTCGTTGATGGTGAATTGGCCGGTACCGGAAACCACCAACAAAATCTCACAGGTGTCGGAATGCTGGTGGAGCGGTTTTGAGTAAATTTGTCCCATAGAGGCAAATATATGCCCTGCTGCATGGAAGATTTGCAAAGATTCCTTAATATTAACCACTCTTTTCACCAAAGTTTGATATCAACAATTATAACAAGAATTAATAGGTTTATACATAAAATATAGCATTAAATCGAATTATTTTTATGAACTACGCAAGAATCGATAGATTTAATGGTTTAATCAAGTGCTGATTCAGCATTTTTTACAGAAATTGAGAATCAATTAAAAAATATAAGAGAAAGGGGGAATTTTTTGATGGATTATCCAAGGTAAGCAGATAATTAAGGTGAACAGGCACCTCCATCTAAAGACAAATCACATTTAGAGGAGCAAGGAAATTTCAATGAAAAAAGCAGCATTCCTTCAACGAACGAGGAAATGCTGCTTTCTGTCTTACGTCATGTCTGTTTCAGTAAAGGCTTTTTGTAAAACGCCACTTGCTTAATTGTTACCGAGTTGCTCCGCCAAACCGATTAGGATTCCTTCGGTTCCACGAATATAACAAAGCCGATACGCGTCTTCGTACTGAACCACTTCACCAACGAGCTGTGCACCGTGCTTCGTGAGTCTGGATACCATTTCGTCAATGTCTTCAACGGCAAACATGACACGTAGATAACCAAGGGCATTAACAGGAGCGGTCCGGTGATCTGATATAGTAGGCGGGGTGATAAATCGCGAAAGTTCAAGTCGGCTGTGGCCATCCGGGGTAACCATCATAGCAATCTCTACGTTCTGAGAACCTAATCCGGTTACGCGACCCGCCCATTCACCTTCGATAGTGGCTCGCCCTTCAAGATTCAAGCCGATTTCCTCGAAGAAAGAGATTGCGTTATCAAGGGATTCTACAACGATGCCGACATTATCCATTCGTAGTAATTTGTTTTTTTCCATGGTTTTATCTCCTTCTGTATCAAAGTTTAATTTCATGAGAAAAGATCACTTGAGGACTCAGCCCCGGCAACATATGCAGGTTATCTTCAAATTCCTAAGGAGATCTATAGACACAGTGACTGACGCATTCAATTAGTCCTTCTTGAGCCTAAAATGACACTGAATGGCCGCTGGCTTTCAATCACGGATCAGAATCAATCCATCATGCTGGGTAATCAGTTCAATGAGTTACGTCGTAAAGGACATGTTCATCACTTTCTTTTTGCGTTAATACGCATAATATATAATAGATTGGTAAAAATGCAAAGAGCGGTTTTCAGAAACAGAAACAAAAGTTCTTGCAGCAAGATTTAATAGTATTTTTAACTAAACCCGGTGGTATTTCAGCATATTTTATTCGCATCAGCAAGAATCGATAGTTTCTTATTATAAAAGGCTAGCTGGAGAACGGAGTTTAAGTAATCCTTATATTGCGATAGATCGCAACGCACGAGGGAGGAGGCAGCGCAAAAATCGTGTGGCAATAACTCCCAAGAGGCTTTATAATGGCTGTAATACAGCTTGTTGAACGGGACAGCTACCCAATCGAGGAGGAATTGCAATGGTGAAGGAATGCTGGATCAATCTGCCGGTGACAGATTTGGTAAAATCGAAAGGCTTTTTTAAAGCGCTTGGGTTCAGGCTCAATGAACGGTTTTCGGACAGCGATACGATGGCTGGTGTCGTCATTGGCAGCCACAATGCCATGGTCATGCTGTTTCCGGAAGAGACATTTATATCGTTCACAAACAACACCATTGCGGATACCGCAATGAGCACGGAGATTTTGATTTCCATTTCAGTGGAAAATGAAGATGAAGTGCAGGAGTTGGTCCACAAAGCAGCTGCGGCCGGTGGCATCATTTTTGCAGAGCCGGGAGAACGAAACGGCATGTACGGAGCGGGATTTTGCGATTTGGATGGGCATCGATGGAATTTGCTGGTGATGTAGCGAATAAGTAAGATTGGCATGGATCATCAGCCAAGATGAGTTTTTAAATAGATATAAATTAAATTGATATAAAAACATCCGAACAGCGCAATTTATAAATGCGTCGTTCGGATGTTTTTGTTTTTCACTAAAGCAATTTCCAGCGCTGTGAATCCTGCGCAGTAATTTTAAAAGCTGCTGATCCATTTAAATGAAATATGCTGTAGCACACATAAAACGGTGAAACTACGCAACAGCGCTAAAAAGCCAGATTTGGGCCGAAAAACGCGTTTCGTCTCACTGTCATGAGTATACTTATTGAATGAAACGCTACTTCCGATAATTTATATTATGTCAACTAAAATATTTTTATCGAATTAAGGGCCTTTCTGAATGGCTCCTTCTTCTGTCTTTTCGCGCTCTTTAACACGATTTCGCATCTTATTTGCGCGTATCTGCTATTTACTGTGCACGCAGCTTCCTGTGCACCATGCTTTATTCATTTTTCATAACGGGTTCCAACTCCAGATCCCAGCGTTCTTCAGTCAACGCGTCTGCAGTCCAATCCGTATTCGTTTTTTCCTCGGTTAGCTTGAATCCGTATTTGGTATACAGATAACGTGCGGCTTCCAATATATTGACCGTCCACAGGAATACATGCTGATAGCCTTGCTCGCGGCAAAATTCGATTGCTGTCTCCATCAGCATTTTCCCGATGCCTAGACCTTGGAACTGTTCATCTAAAATAAACCAACGCAATTGTGCAGTCTCGTCTCCAGCTTTTGCAATTGCTATGGATCCGGCAACTTCACCGTCCACTTCAGCGATCCACAACTGCCCGCCAGTTGGATTTGCCATAAAATCAGCTAACCCTTTGACTACATAGAATTCAAAGACATGGCTGAATTGATGTGTATTGCCATACAGCGTACCGTGCAGATGCGCGATGTAACCGGCGTCGCCAGGCCCATATGGCCGGATGATAATTTTATTAGGTGCTTGCTGAGGCTGCAGTAGGCTTTCAATCGTGGCCATAGCGGCGGTCAGCTTCATTAAATCGCGCTCTGGCAGCGTAGCGACCATCTTGCTGATGCCTTGATTGGCATTTTCCACGAGCTGCTGGTGAATTTCTTCGCCTTTATCGGTCAATCCCAGCAAAATGCGGCGTTTGTCATCGGCAGATTGCTTCTTGAAAATCAATTCGCTGTCTTCGAACTTTTGCAGCATGCGGCTGATATAGCCTCGATCTAGCCCCAATTTTTCGCGTATTTCAGAAGCCGTCGCGCCTTTTTGCGCATGGAGTTCCGATATAACGCGCGCTTCGGCCAACGGATACGGCTGCTGGTAGATTTCTTGGTCGATTTTGCCAAGAACATTTGCATAAAAACGGTTGAATTTCCGGATTTCCTCGACTTGTTTTAAGTTATTCATCAGTAAACCCCCACAGTAATTTTCTGAAAAATCCATTTCTTTTATAATACTTAATATGGTTGACTTTGGCAACTAAAAAACGCATTCAAGGGAATGCGCTTTGCTAAGGTTTTATTGACATCATCCAGCACCAATCCCTACAGGCGGTCGTTTTTCATATCCCGGACAGCTTGGATCGACAGCCTCACCAAAAGAATCACGCATAGGAACAAGCCGGTATAGGCTGCTGTATTCAAGTACACTGCGTACACCGTATCGATGAACTGGGCGATCGCCAACAAGGCGGATGACACGATGCCGAACGTAATGCCTGTCATCAGCAGGATGAAGCGGGAAAACATCAAGGCAACGAAATGGGCATTCGATTTGTCCGAAAAGATGTCGTGATGCAGAATGATGCGCCCTCCCTCCACCCGGCGAAGGAGATGGTCCATGCGTTTCGGCAATTTCTTCAACTCCGGTATGACAAGGGCCAGTTCTTCTTCAATTCGTTCTTTGACTTCACGAGGTTCGTGGAACGGCTTTTTCAAAATGGCGGTTTTCGTCTCTTTTGCAAATGTTTTCGCTTCGGTGAACATATCGAATCCGGGATCGATCGTGTGCAGGGTGCCGTCGAGCGTAATCAATGCCCGTAGCGCGATGCCGACTGATGGGTAAAACGACAATCCGAAATTCCGCACGACGTCAAAAATGGAGTGGATCAGTTCATCGGTCGAGATGCGATCGACATACGAAACACGCAGCAAGATCTGCCCGATCGCCTGTTCGAACTTTTGGCGGTCGATATCCTTGCTGTCTTCAACAAGGTTCGTGACAGCGTCATAGATGATTTCCGCATCGTTTTGCTGCACGCCGATGACGAATAAATTCAATGCTTCCTGCTGCACTTTCGCCAAGCGGCCGACTGCCCCGAAGTCCAGCAGCACCGGCAAGCCGTCCCTGCTGTCGATAAAGATGTTGCCTGGATGCGGATCCGCATGGAAAATGCCGGCGAACAGCATTTGTTCCAAATATGAGAACAGCACCGTTCTGGAAAAATCGCGCGGCGGAACTTGGAACTGCTCGAACACCTCTTTGCCTTTTGGAATGCTCTTGCCCTTAAAATACTCGAGGACGATTAAATTATAATTGCTGTATTCACGGTAAACATAAGGTACTTTCACGGTGTATGGGCTTTTCTCCATTATATTGCCGATTTGGATTGTGTTGCGGATTTCAATTTCAAAATCGATTTCTTCCCGCAATGCGTTGGCGAATCCGATGGCGAGCTCCCGGAATCCAATTGTTGAAGCCCAACTCGATTTCATCGCCACCCATTCAGCAAACTCTTCGAGAATGTCCAAATCGTCGCGCATAATCGTTGAGACGTCCGGCCGCAGCAGTTTTACCACTACTTCATCGCGGTTTTTCCGCAGCACGGCTCGGTGTACCTGGCCGATTGATCCTGCGGCCAATGGTTCCATATCAAAAGACTCGAATACCTCGTCGAATGTCTCTGGCAGCGCTTTATGGAGAACTTCCTTTACTTGCTTGGCGGATAGCGGCACGACGTCCTGCTGCAGTTTCCCGAGCTCTTCGATGAACACGGGATGGAACAAATCGGAGCGTGTCGACAGCGCTTGGCCGAATTTAATGAAAATGCCGCCGCTTTGCTCGAGCGTCTTGCGCAAAGCGATAGCCAATTGCCGTTCGTTTTCGCGGTGGCGCGCGAAGTGGAACGTGCTGGAGATGCCGTTTTTCACGGCAACTTCGAGTACTTTGCTTAAACGCTTCTGGCGGCGCCAAAGATGCAGCAAGCGTTTCACGAAAAACACGCGGCTCGTGAGCGACCCTCCGCTGCCGCCGAAACCGTTCCCTTCAAAAAGCTCGAAGAACAAGTAGAACAGCATCGAAATCATCAGCATGCTGCCGATCCAAATAATCGTACTGGCATCGGTCACAGCGGATAAAAAGCCCTGCTCGAAATAGTCTGTAAAACGCAGATAGGAATACCAGTACACGAGCGATGTCAGGCTGACGCCTAACATCACCGAAAGCATGCGTTTGACAACATGAACCTTAGAGCCGATCAACCTGCCGCTGACATAGAAAATAAACAGCAGGATGAGCATTATTTCAATGAAAATACGCAAATAGACCATTGTTCCACCTCCGTTACACAGTAATCTTCTGAACGCTCTTAATTTCTTTTAAACGTGCATTAATTCTTCTGAACGTGCGTAAATGTTGTTGAACGTCTATAAAATTTAATGAGCACGCGTAAACGCTCATGGATGCCAAAATCAATTAATCGGCCACACAGTGGTAAGCCATTTAACTTCGCTCCTAATTAACAGAATACTAAGTCCTTTCTTGTAGTATAGCAAAAATAACCTGCTATAGCGCTTCCCTTCTGCCACCCTACTATGAAGGCGCCGATAAATTTTGTTACCAAAAGAACGGTTATTTATCATCGATTCCAGTTCGCTGTTTTGCTACACTTGAATCTGTGCGCAAAGCAGCTGAGCGTTTTTGCGGTTTGCCTTCTTGTTTGCTTGTTTTGAATTTTATTCAATAAATACCTTATGTAATAATCTACATGTGCAATTTTTTTCCATAAAAAAAGAAAGCCTGAGCCTTCCTTTCCGTTACAATACCGCAGCGAACAATATGATAAACAAGATAACAACTATTATGACAACCACACCGATCACGACCGCTGGGATCACGACCGTTGCAAAGCCTTTCCAGCTACTGAACCGGTGCGCTTCCCCAATTGCCTTGCTTTGGATGATGATACCCCAGATTGACAAGACGAATGAGATCGTTCCGAGCACAATCAGCGTCCCTAGCCCTTCCCCTGTGCTGTTGCCCGCAAGCGGATCAGCGAAATATGAAGCCGGCGCGATCGTCGCCCATGCCAATAAAATCGGTGCAAGCCAAACATACGGAATCATCGAAACGGCAACCGCTTTGAACATTTCTATGTACGTCGCTGTCCCTTTGAACAATTTACCGACAAGCAAATACAATGCGGACAAAAAGGCGGCACTCGCTAATCCGACCACTGGCCCGATAATAAGCGACAACAAAAAAATCAGCCAGCCGGCCATTCCTGCGCCGCCCCCTGAACTTTGCATCCCCATCAACCCGCTGCCGATCCCTGACAGCATTATGAGCATGATTGCGAATCCTGTTGTTTTTTCTTCAATAACAAAGCGGGCAGCTTTGCGCGTTCTCAGCCATACCGCGGTAAACGGATTAACGCGTTCTGTTTCGTGTTTCTCATTAATGTCTATCATTAAATCTCCCCCTAGAAGTTCTCTCTATATTACGGCGCCAAGGCTTTTTGGTTTCACTAATCAGCTAAAAACCCATTTGTGTTTTCTGATTCTTTTTTTTGTTGCGTTTTTGATTTTTATTGTATTATCCTTAAGTAGTTTAGTACATTTACGTTTTTTAATCATTATTCCCCGAAATCCTGTGGGTTTTCAACATAAAACGCCACCGCTCCGCATCCGCTGCAAACAGCAGCTTTCGGCTCAGCTGTGGCGTTTTTGAATAATCCGCGCTTTTTTTGGGTGATTTTCAAGCCGTACAGTGCACCTTTCACAGTGACCTGCAGATCTTCGGCCATTGCGCCTCGGCAGTTTGGGCATTGCCTCATCGGTTTTTCTCCTTTTTCACCGCTTCCGATTCCACCAAGTCCATAAACTCGTTGACGGTTTCCATATTGCTTTTTGTGCCGCCCATCTTCAGCATCGTGCGCCCCACGAGATTCGTGCCGCGGTTCGATCCTTCATAGACAAAGCGGGTTTGCTGTTCACTGATTTTCTGAAGACGGAACTGCAAATCGACTTCGAATAAATTGGCGAGCACAAAATGCAATTGCTTCACTTTTTCATCCGGCGTGTCTTGATACGCCACAGTTTCCACAATATACGTCTCCAGCCGGCTGCCTTGGCGGTAAGTCTGTTGATGCTTAGCGCCGACTTCATCTTCCCGTTTTTCGATGAGCTCGTGCTTTTCCAGCTTTGGCATGATTTTTTGGATATTGTCGTCTTTGAACAATTCCCACACTGTCTCGATATTGGCATCGATGATGCGCTTTTGCTTCCATTCAATCATCCCATTGCCCCCTTTTATTCATTGCTTTTTCACTCTATTTTCTCTGCTTCGCTTTTGACCCGCTCCATGAACGTCCGGGCTGTCGCTAGCCGGCTTTTTTTGCTGCCTGCCAGGAGCATCATTTTAGCGGAGGCCGTGAGCCCTTTATTGAAGCCCGAATAAATGAAACGGGTTTTCCCCGGTTCCAGTTTTTCAAGCCGATAGGAATAATTCACGAGAATCGACTGACCCATCAAAAACTCAACCATGCGCTCTTTGAGCTCTGGCATTTCTGCGAATGCTTTTGTTTCGACCACATAGCTCATGAGCTGTTTGCCTTCGTAATAGCTTTGGCTGTGTTTTGCTCCCACTCGATCGTCATGCCCTTCTAGGAGTTCATGGCTGTGGATCTTCGGCATGATTTTCTGGACGCTGCGGTCCTGGAACAACAGCCATACTTTCTCGATATCGCTGTCAATAATGATTTCCTCTTTCCATTTCACCATTCCTTAAAGCCCTCCCTTGTTTGCTCCAATAATTGATGATGCACCCCGTTCTCCTATCAGAACGGATTGGTTGCCCATTGGCTCGATGTTGGAATGAATATGCGTGGATGCAGTTTCAACTGGGCTACAATGTACTCGGCAATATCCACAGGCTGCATGAATTTCTCATCGCTTCCGGCAGGCTTTGAGCTGCTGCCGCCAAAATCCGTGATGACGCGGCTTGGCGTCAGCGCAAATACGCGGATATTGTGTTTGCGCACTTCCTGGGACAACGATTCCGTCAAACCGAGAACGCCGAATTTCGACGCACTATATGCACTTGACCCTGCAGAGCCTTTGACTCCGGACATTGAAGAAATATTGACGATGTCGCCGCCGTTTTTTTCGATCAATTGAGGCAGTACTGTGCGCGTGACGTAGAACATGCCCATCAAATTGACGTCGATGACTTTTTTCCAGTCTTCCGGCGGAATTTCCAGCAGGGGCCCGAATTTGCCAATGCCCGCATTATTGATCAAGATATCGGCAGAACCCAGTTCTTTCGCCAATTTTGCAATGGCACCCTCGACTTGTTCAAGATTCGAGACGTCTGCTACCGCGTAAGCCGTTTTAACGCCGTGAGCAGCAACATCCCTTGCTGTATCCTTAAGATCTTGTTCAGTGCGCGCAATCAAGCCGACATGCACCCCTTCTTTTGCAAGCGCTAATGCTGCAGCCCGTCCGATGCCTTTCCCCGCTCCGGTTATGAATGCGATTTTCCCTGCCAATGATTGTGCCATAGCCATTCCCCTCCCATTATCAGATAAATCCATTGTGCCGGAACTTTCAGCGAAACGCAAAGATGCAGACAGCTTGAAATATTAATGAGCGAGGTATATAGTATCTATAAAGAGCAAAAAAAAACCGCCGGTGCGCTAACACCGTCGGCAAGCAATCAATAGGTCCTCCCAAGGGAGATCAGCCTCTAGGTTACTTCATAAGGAATAACCCGCTGAGCAGTCAACTCAAGGGCGGGTTATTTTTTTTGGTTAAATGACGTCACTGCGAGCACCAAGCTTGCAAACGTTACCGCAAACATCAATGCTTCGAAAACTGTCATTCGCACCACCCCCTTTCTTCCGGGGATGGCCGACCACCCTTGAGTTCCCTTTTCAATTGCCTTTTCCTATCTTACCATAACTTCACTTCGAAATTCCCTTCATTTCCTATTCATTCAACGCTATGATAAAAGACGTCAGATCCTGAATTTTTTCTTCCGTCTCGTGCAATTGGTAAATGTCGCAGTACAAGTATGTCTTTTCTTCGCCCGTCGACGTATTGAAGGTCATTTTGCCTTTGACAACCGCCTCCGAGCCGTCCGTCAGTAAGGTGTCGATCGTCAACTCCGTCCCAAGCCCGCTTTCCATGTCCATCATTTTCATGTAATCGATAAACGCATCTTTGCCTTGCGTTTTTTTGCCGTGCAGCGTCCACACCACATCATCAGCCACCACATTTGCGATAAAATCGATGTCCCTGTTGCTGAATGCCTCGTTCACTTTCATGAAAAATTTCGGCTTCGCTTCCACTACCATTTTAAAACCTCCTAGGGGATGGATTCGATTCAAAACAAGATGATTTCTTTAGCAAAAACATGCTCGATCATTGCAGTTTCCTTTTAATCGCCAACATCTTTTTCTTTTTCTTTGCTGACACGAGCGGTTTCGGAGCGGGATTAAAGTGATCTTCGTACAGCCCGGTATACGCTTGGTACCACTGGAACAAATGCACCAGAAATACTTTGATGACGGCATATGCCGGAATGCCAAGAATGACGCCTGGAATGCCGAACAAATTTCCCGCAGTCAAAAGCACAGCAATGATTGTCACTGGGTGGATATTCAAGTTGCTGCCAAGGATCAGCGGCTGGATGACCCGGCCTTCCAAGGTTTGTTCGATGGTGAACACAACGAGCACCTTAGCGAGCATGATCGGTGAATGGACGACAATCGCCACAATGACGATCGGGAAAAAGGCGATGAACGTACCCAAAAACGGAATCAAATTCAAGACACCGGCGATGATGCCGAGGATCAAGGCATATTCCATCCCAATAATGACAAAGCCGAGCCAGAACATGACGCCGACCGCAAACGCCACAACCAATTGACCCCGTATATACTGGCTAATCTGCAGATTCGTCTCCCGCAATAAGATGTATGTTTTTTCCCGCATTTTGGATGGCACGAGGTTCATGATATGATAAGGCAAATTATGGCCGTCTTTCAATAAGTAAAACAGGATGAATGGCGTCGTGATGAACGCCAATACAATCGACGTCAGCGTACCGAATATATTGCCGATGTTGCCGAACATCTCGTCGATTATCGATTCCGCTTGCCCGGCGACGGTTTCGCCCAGCGTCCCGCTATCACCCAGTAATTGCGTCTGTAGCCGGGAAAGCACATCGCTCCGCAGCAAACTATCGACTTGGGTAGTGAAACTGGTTAGATAAGCCGGGAAGTTCTGGATCAATGAGGTGATCTGCTCACGGATAATCGGGATCAAACTGACGACTCCCCAAGCGATCAATCCAATCATCACCAGAAACACCAGCAAAATTCCAGTGATGCGCGGCACATTCTTCTTCTCCAGCCAATCAATGAGCGGGTTCAGCAAATAATAAAGGATGCCCGACATGACGAGCGGCAGCCCCATCGCACTGAAAAACCCTTTCAGCGGCTCCATTAAATAAAGGACTTTCGTCAATAGGAATAAATTCAAGAGGATCAGCAGCGACACCAAAAGAATTGCCACAACCCTGTTGTTCAACACCCATCGCCATAACAAGCTAGCCAGCAACTTCACTTTCGTTTGCTCTTTTTCCGGCTCCACCGCCATCACCCTCCTGCCGAGTCTGCCCCAAGCTCCGCTCTTACTTGGTCTGCAGCTGCCCATCTAGTTGACTCTTTGTGATGCTATGCTGTCCTTTATTAATTTCGTCTTTGCTGCGCTTATTCCTCTTTATTTCCAACATTAAAAAGCCGCATCCGGGAATTTCCGGATGCGGCAGGAATTATGTTTTGCCTAAGCTTCTACTGGAACAGCGATTTTCTTTTTGAGGAGCCCGGCGACGGTGGCCGTGACAGCCGCTCCGATCAAGATAGCAAGTGCATAAAGCGCGATGTTCATCGCTCCGCCATCCACCAAGCCGATGACGAATACGCCGCCATGAGGTGCGCGGAGCCCGATGTCAAACAGCATGACAAGCGCTCCGGTCACTGATGCGCCGGCTACGGTAGCCGGAATGACACGGGCCGGGTCAGCAGCCGCAAACGGGATGACGCCTTCTGTGATAAAGCAGGCACCCAGCACGTAAGCGGTCTTGCCGGCTTCGCGCTCTGTTTTCGTGAATTTGTTCTTGAAGAACGTCGTCGCAAGTGCCAGGCCAAGCGGCGGAACCATGCCCGCTGCCATGACCGCAGCCATGAAGACGAAATTCTCCGCGCTCAGCATCGCCAAGCCGAATGTATAAGCAGCTTTGTTGATCGGGCCACCCATGTCGATCGCCATCATGCCGCCAAGCAATAATCCAACCAGCAGCAAGTTCGTGCCGCCCAAGCTTTCAAGGAAACTTGAAATCCCTGTGTAGACTTTAGTCAGCTGCGGGTTGACGAGCATCATGATGATTCCGGTGATAGCAATAGCGAACACCGGATAAAAGAGCACCGGCTTCAAACCTTCAAGCGAGTTCGGAAGACCAGAGAAAGCTTTTTTGACGAATAACGTGACGTAACCTGCCAGGAACCCGGCGATCAATCCACCAAGGAATCCGGAACCGCCGCTTGCTTCTTCAACACCGGTGACGGTTGTTGCAATCAATCCGCCGATCATACCAGGAGCGAAACCAGGGCGTTCGGCGATGCTCATTGCGATAAAGCCGGCTAGTACAGGAACCATCAAGTAAAACGCTTTGCCGCCGCCAATTGTGCTGAGCATCGCTGCGAACGCGTTGTATTCAGGGCTGTCGGGATTAGCTGCATTGATGCCCCAGAAGAACGACAGCGCAATCAAGATCCCGCCGCCGACGACGAATGGCAGCATGTTTGAAACGCCGCTCATCAAATGCTTGTAAAATCCACCTTTGCCTCCGCCTTCGGTCGCTTCGTCATTTGAAGAGTCGTGCTGGTAGACAGGTGCTTCGCCCGCTAACGCACGGTCCAGCAATTTATCGGTTTCGTAAATGGCTTTGCCGACAGCGGTCTGGATGACCGGCTTGCCCGTAAAACGCGCCATTTCAACTTTCGTGTCAGCCGCTACGATAATGGCATCCGCCGCTGCAATGTCAGCATCCGTCAGCCGGTTTTTAACGCCGCTTGAGCCGTTTGTCTCCACTTTAATGTCGATGCCGCGCTCTCTCGCTCGTTCATTGAGTTTTTCTGCCGCCATATATGTGTGGGCAATGCCGGTCGGACAAGCCGTAACAGCCAGGATGCGTTTCGATCCAGCCGCTGCCGGCTGGCTGCTGGTTGATGCAGGGCCGTCTACTTCGTTTTCTTTGTCGGTCACTGCCTGCAGAATTTGCTCTTTTGATGAGGCTTCCAGAATGCGTGTGCGGAATTTTTCGTCCATCAAGAATGTTGCGAGGCGCGATAAGGCTTCCAAATGGTCGTCATTCGCGCCTTCGCTTGCTGCAATCATGAAGAACAGATGAGCAGGCTGGCCGTCAAGCGATTCGTAGTCCAACCCTTGGTGGGAACGGCCAAATGCAATGGACGGTGCCTTTACTGCTTTGGATTTCGCGTGCGGGATGGCAATTCCGTCGCCGATGCCCGTCGTACCTTGCCCTTCACGCGCCATGATGTCCTGGAGAAAAGCTTGCTGGTTATTCAGTTTGCCGGCACGGTCGAGCTGTGCTGCCAATTCCGCCATTACTTCCGGTTTCGTGCGTGCCGCGACATTCAGGATGATTGTGTCTTCTGTCAATAATTGTGTGATTCTCATTTTTCCACACCCTCTTCTTTTATTGGATAGACTTTTACAAATTCGAGCAATGCATCAACCTTGTCTTTCGTGCAAAGATCCGGACTGAAAGCGGTTGCGCTGCCGCTTGCTACTCCATAGCGGAATGCCTTTTCGGCGTCGCCATGCACGGCATAAGAAGCGATAAAACCGGAAACCAGTGAATCTCCCGCTCCTACTGTATTAACAACTTTGCCTTTCGGCGCTTTCGCCTGCAGCAGCAATTCGCGGGTCGCAAGCAGTGCGCCATCACCTCCCATGGAAACAACGACATGCTGAACGCCTGATAGCACTAACTTTTTGGCATAAAAAGCTGCTTCAGCCATGCTGGTGATTTGCCGCCCGAACAATTCTCCGAGCTCTTCCTGATTGGGCTTGATGAGAAATGGCCCGTTTTGGATCAGTTTCGCTAAAGCCGGTCCAGACGTATCGAGGACGAATTTCACATCGAGCTTTCGACAACTTTCCGCTAGATCCGTAAAATACGAATCAGGGATCGATAGGGGCAGGCTGCCTGCGACCACGAGCCAATCGCCCCTTTGCATTTTTTTGGCTTTGTCCTTCAATTCGTTCAGCTGTAGAGAATCCAGTTCCGGCCCCGGTCCGTTCAATTCCGTTTCTTGCGCGGACTTGATTTTGACATTGATGCGCGTGATTTCTTCGGTTTCAATAAAATCGGTTGCAACCCCTTCGTTTTTCAAGAACTCTTCTATATAATGACCAGTAAAACCGCCTGTAAAGCCCAATGCTATATTGTCAGCACCTAGGCGCTTCAAAACCCGTGAAACGTTTATGCCTTTGCCACCGGGGTAATAATACACTTCATCGGTACGGTTCAGCTTGCCTGCAGTGAAGTCCGGCAAATAAGTGGTATAATCCAGTGACGGTGTGATTGTGCATGTGTAAATCATTGCGTACCCACCTTTACTGTAGTTTTATTTTCAAGCACTTCCCTTAGCTCATTCGAGATTGAATCGGTGATCAGGATCGCCTCGTCCAGCTCCATAATTTTGGCGAAGCTGATTTTATCCGCTTTGGAATGATCCGCTAAGACATAACTTTCACGCGCCAAGGAACTGGCCAGCCTTTTGACCGCTGCTTCTTCCGGGTCGGGTGTGGTGTAGCCCATTTCCGGGTGGAAACCATTGACGCCGAGGAAACAGAGATCGAAACGGTAATTTTTCAATGACTGGATCGTCTGCGCACCGATGAATGCACCAGTACGGGGCTTTAAAAGTCCTCCGGTCAAGTACGTCGTGATTCCTTGCTCATTAAGTGCTTCGACGAGCGTCAAGCCGTTCGTCACAGCGACGATATTCTTGTCCTGCAAATAGCGGATCATTTGGAAAGTCGTTGTGCCTGCATCCAAATAGACACTATCGCCGTCCTGTATAAAGGAAGCGGCCAGTTTGGCGATGCTGTCTTTTTCTTCCAAGTTGCGGGTGGACTTGTCCTTGATCGTCGGTTCCGACAAATTGCGGCCTGGCAGCACCGCTCCACCGAATACGCGCTCCAATTGGTTGCGGTTTTCTAAAACGGTCAAGTCGCGGCGTATTGTCGATTCAGACGCTTCGGTCATGTCCACGATGTCCTGAATTTTGATGGTCTGTTTTTGTTCCAACAGATTCAGGATGAATTCATGGCGTTCGTTTGTCAGCATGCAATCACCTGCTTTTTGTTTTGATAGATCCCCGCCAAGAAAAAACAGCATTGTTCTGGGGCACGTTTAGCCATCCTTGAACAACGGTTGAAAATCCGCCATTTTGATGACTGAACCTTTTGTTAAATTGATATTACTTGAAATCGCTTCCAAAATCAATCATAATCATCCATAAGCAATCAAAAACAATCATTTAGTTTAAATTTCATTCATATTCGTTCATAATAAAACTTGAATTCAGCTAAATGCATTCAAAAAACACTAGGAGGAATTTTACATGACAGAAAAACAATTCGTAATTACTGATGAAGCAGGAATTCACGCACGCCCGGCATCAGCCTTGGTCGGTTCATTGTCTAAATTCAAATCAGACATCACTATGGAATTCAATGGCAAGAAAGTCAATTTGAAATCAATTTTAGGCGTCATGTCTCTAGGCGTCTCTTCAGGCTCTACCGTCACGATTGCCGCAGACGGTGAAGACGAAGAACAAGCCATCTCACAAATCACAGAAGTGATGCAAAACGAAGGGCTTTCTAACTAATGACACGCACCCTTTCCGGAATTGCGGCTTCAAACGGCATCGCTCTTGCTAAAGCGTTCCGTCTGGAAACTCCGGATTTAACTGTAGAAAAAATCACGAT
Source organism: Planococcus sp. TJ-302 (assembly GCF_058268455.1). Taxonomy (NCBI): domain Bacteria; kingdom Bacillati; phylum Bacillota; class Bacilli; order Caryophanales; family Caryophanaceae; genus Planococcus; species Planococcus sp. TJ-302. Next base: position 517,207 of record NZ_JBZDOI010000001.1, read on the forward strand.
TAAAGATGCCGATCAAGAAGTGCTGCGTTTCGAATCTGCTCTTTCAAAAGCAAGCGCTGAACTCGAAACGATCAAAGAACGCACAGCTGCACAAATCAGCGATAAGGAGGCTGCCATCTTCGGCGCCCACCTGCTGGTCTTGAGCGATCCTGAATTGGTCGGTCCTATTACTGAAAAAATTAAATCCGATAAGGTCAATGCTGAATTCGCGTTGAAAGAAACGTCAGATATGTTCATCGCGATGTTCGAAGCGATGGACAGCGATTACATGAAAGAACGTGCAGCGGATATCCGGGATGTGACAAAACGTGTCACCGCCCATCTGCTCGGTGTCACAATCCAAAACCCGAGCCTGATTAAGGAAGAAGTGATCATCCTTGCGGAAGATTTGACGCCATCCGATACCGTGCAACTGAATCCTGAATTTGTTAAAGGGTTCATCACCGATATCGGCGGACGCACTTCCCACTCGGCAATTCTTGCCCGCACACTGGAAATCCCAGCCGTAGTCGGTGCGAAGAAAGTCATGGAAACGATCGAAAACGGTACGTTCGTCATTGTAGATGGCCTTGAAGGCGTTGTGATTATCGATCCGGACTCGGCTACAATTAAACAATATGAAGAGAAAAAAGCAAGCTATGACCGCCAAAAAGCGGAATGGGCAAAATTGAAAAACGAAGCGACTGTAACGGCTGACGGCCATCCGGTTGAACTCGGCGCCAATATCGGCACGCCGAAAGATGCCACTGGAGCTGTCGACAACGGTGCTGAAGCAATCGGCCTTTACCGGACCGAGTTCCTTTACATGGGACGCGATGCCTTCCCTACCGAAGAAGAACAAGTAGAAGCCTATTCGGCTGTGCTGAAAGCGATGGACGGCAAACCAACCGTCGTCCGCACACTGGATATCGGTGGCGATAAGGAATTGACCTACTTGGATTTGCCGAAGGAATTGAATCCGTTCTTAGGCCTTCGAGCGATTCGCCTGTGCCTTGAAATGCCGGATATGTTCCGTACGCAGCTGCGTGCCCTTCTTCGGTCAAGCGTACACGGCAATCTGAAAATCATGTTCCCGATGATTGCGACGCTCGAAGAGTTCAGGGCGGCGAAAGCATTGATTATGGAAGAAAAAGAAAAACTGGCGGCAGAAAGCATCGATGTCAGTGATTCGATTGAAATCGGCATTATGGTTGAAATTCCGTCCACTGCCGTTATAGCTGATGTGTTCGCCAAAGAAGTCGATTTCTTCTCGATCGGCACGAACGATTTGATCCAATATACGATGGCGGCAGACCGCATGAACGAGAATGTTTCGTACTTGTACCAGCCGTATAATCCAGCGATTCTGCGGATGGTTAAAATGGTGATCGATGCAGCGCATAAAGAAGGAAAATGGGCTGGCATGTGCGGCGAAATGGCTGGTGATGAAATCGCTATCCCGATCCTGCTTGGGCTTGGCTTAGACGAATTCTCGATGAGTGCTTCTTCGATTTTGAAAGCGCGTGAACAAATCAGCAAATTGTCGAAAGCCGAAATGGCGACACACACAGAGCGCATTTTGGCTTTGGCGACTGCTGATGAAGTCGAAACTTATGTAAAAGAAATCATGTAATGCAAAAAAACGGCACCCTTCATGGGTGCCGTTTTTTTGTGCTCTGATTTTATATCTCTTCGCTTCGCTTTAAACGGAATTGCAACGCTGTACTCTTAGTGTTTTTTTGATAGCTATACATTTCTTATATCAATAAACTTGCAAGTTGCAAGTTTATTGATTTTATTTTGACAGATAATCCAGCAAGCCCATGGCACTGACTTCCATGTCGACTTTGATGATCCCGTAAACTTCGTGATTGTCCGGGACGCCCAGCGATCTTAGATGTGTTCGGACCATTTCCTGCAAACGGGCAGCAAGGTCTTGCGGACTTTGCTGTTTGGCAAATGCCTCTTCCGCCTCTTCGAGAAATTCCACCAACCATTCGCCTGCTTGGCGCAGCGCTTCTTTCGGTTCCGAAGTCATGCCGTAATGGCCGTAAAAGATCGCATCGAAATTCGCTGCTTGGAAACGGTCGATTGCCACCTGCATGGCAGCGGGATCGAATTGGTTAGGCGATGTCGAAGGGAGAAACAGAGGGATGCCGTCCGGGACGAGCTGCTGGTAGCGAATGCCTACTGTATCCCCGGCGAACATGCCGTTACTTACGGAATCATAGATGCCAAAATGGTGCTTGGCATGCCCCGGTGTATCCCAAAATTCGAGCGTGCAAGCGGGACCGATTTCCAATTTGCCGCCTTCTGTTTTTTCAATCAGCCGGTTTTCCGGCACTGGAACGATTGGATCGAACAAAAGATCAAATTGCTCGCCGTATACCATCCGCGCTCCGGCAATCAGCCTGCTGGGGTCCGCTAAATGCCGTGCGCCTTTAGGATGGACAACCACTTTGGCATTTGGGCAATCTTGCAGAAGCAAGCCGGCCCCGCCGGCATGATCCAAATGGACATGGGTGACGATGATGTATTTTACTTGGTCGAGCGTATAGCCAAGTTCGCTAAGCCCTTGTTTAATATATGGAACCGATGGACTGGCGCCGGTATCGATGAGCGTCAGCTCGTCTTCTGCAATGACGTAAGTACCGGTACGTTCTTTAATGCCCATATCATAGCCGTCAATTAGGTAGATGCGGCTGTTCATTTGTTGGACCATGTCTATTCCCCCTTATGTATGCGATAATCAATAGCAAGAATATTCTACCATTAATTCCGCGTAAAATAACGGCTTTGCCACCGATAGGAGGATTTGTTATGCCGATACAGGATGGACAGCGGTTATTTTGGACCGCGCAAGATGTCAGCGCCACGCTGCCCACAAGAGATGATGGCGGGCATAAAGGAACATTCGGAACTGCGTTGCTGCTCGCGAGCACACGCGATATGCCCGGTGCGGCATTGTTGGCCGGCCTTGGAGCGATGCGGAGCGGTGTCGGGAAACTGGAAATCGGCACCCATCCAGAAGTCATCAACGGTGTCGTTTCTGCGTTGCCGGAATCGATTTATTTGCGCGAAGGGCTGAAGAAAGTAGGAACTGGTGAAGTGGAACTGGAAAGGTACCGGGCGATTGCTGTGGGTCCTGGCATCCATCCAGACGATGTAACGGAGAAAGCGGTCCAGGCCTTGCTTGCCAGCCCTTGTCCGCTGGTGCTTGACGCCGGGGCGTTGTCGATGCGAAGCTACCCGAAAAGGCAAGCGCCGGTCATACTTACCCCCCACCCGCGCGAATTTTCGCGGATCACCGGCGTCGGCAAAGAGGATTTGGCGGAAAACCGTGTTTTCCATGCCGTTTCTTTTGCCAAACAATGGGGTGTCGCAATCGTCTTGAAAGGGAGCCACACAGTCATCGCTTTTCCGGAAGGCGGCGTCCGCATCAATCCGACCGGCAACGCTGCTTTGTCTAAAGGGGGCACTGGGGATACGCTGACGGGCATGATTTTGGGAATGTTGTGCTGCCACGATAATTGGCGGCATGCGGTATTAAATGCCGTCTATCTTCACGGTGCGTGCGCGGATAAATGGATTGAAACGCGTTCTGCCCATACGATGCTGGCACATGAAATCACAATGCTGCTGCCGGAAGTCTGGAAATCGTTCGAGCGTTAACATTTTTTATCAAAACCGCATTTTCTCTAACTTTGGGAACGGTTATTATTTAATGCAGCAGTAAGATTGATAAAACCTGATTTCTCCGTCAACTTCCCTTTTCTTCTGCCATGTTCTTTAACGCAATCGCACGATTCACAATAAAACGTTCCATGTATTTTTCCAAAAACAATTTATCCGCCAGTATACCAAGTATGCCTAACGGGGACCTGTAGACAAATCTGTCTTTCATAATTGTGCCGCTTCCGCTTTCCGAAAACTCGTGCGTGTGGATAAACGAATGGAACGCTCCTTTGACCATTGAATCTGTGAACCTGTAAGGTTCTTCCATCTCGATTATTTTGGCCGTCAGTTGTTGCTTCCTTCCAAAGTGGGTAGCTTCCCAAGTCACTTCGTCTCCTTTTTCCATCCCTCCTGACGTCACTCCCGCAATTGCCTTTTCTTTCGTGTGGGATGCAGTTTCCATATGGACATCGACATCCCTTGCAAGATCAAAGCAAATGCTGATAAGCGCTTCAATGTAAATCTCATGAAAGATGCTTGGCATAGATCTGCCTCCTCATTGTTTTATCTTCTATAGATTCTGTTGCGCTAGTCCCTTTTCCTGACGAAAATCAAAGCTTTATCCCATAGCCGTCAAATTGTGTGCGCATAGAAATTGTAAACCGTGGCGAGATTACGCCTGATACCCTGTACCCCCTTCCATTTTATATAATCTTCAGGGGGAATGAAGCCATTTAGGAAATCTTCCAAAGAAATAGCAGAATAATGCGCTCCTTTGCCAGCATCAATCAGCATGGACACATATTCAATCATGGCATCAATCTGTTTGCCGGTACCCACTTCCCCGTGCCCTGGCAAAATAGACACAATGTCCATGGTTTTAACGCGTTCAAGAATAGCTAGAAACGCATCAGGGTTATAAATAGGCAAATGCAAATCCTCGGTAATTAAATCCCCCATAAATGCAGCGTTTTCCTGTGGAACATACAGGAATGCATCACTCACAGAATGGCCTCCGCCTAGGCAGTGCAATTCAACATCACGCACAGTTCCATGAATTTTTAAGGTTTTTTCGAAAGTAAGGGACGGCAATACCAGCTCCAAATTTGGAAGTTCATCCAACAACTTTGTCATTTCCAAAAACTGATTTGTTAAACTGCTTTTTATTGCAGCGTTTTCTTCAACTGAAATTTGCTGAACGAGATCCTTTAAATATTGTTCTGTTTCTTGGCGTTCTTTATCCATATCGCCGATTGCATTTTTTTCATTGATCCATTCTTTCGTTGTTGTCGTGGAAATAATCACTTGTTCTTTAAAGGTTTGATTGCCGAATACGTGATCGCCATGAAAATGGCTGTTGACGAGGTATGTTACTTTTTTTCCTGTCAGTTTTTCTGCTTGATTTTTAAGTTCCCGAGACGCAGAAGGCGTATTGAAAGCATCAAAAACAAGCAGTTCGGTTCCGAGATCCACAAATCCAGCATTGCTCCATGCTCCGTTTCCAGGTTTTGCAATGGCCGCAAACACACCATCAGCCATTTCTTTCAATGTGAAATATTCCGTTTGAATAAGAACTTTCATTTTTAAAACACTCCTTTGTGCAGCATAATTTTAAGGTAGCGTGGTATTGGATAAAATTTACAAATAAAATTCATTCACCAATTTCTTCAGTTCCATTAAATCTTCAATGACAAAATCCGCTTGGGCCAATTCTTCTTCCTGCGCAAAATCAAAGCGGCAGCCTATGGCCGTCAAGTTATTGGCTTTTGCCGCATTGATATCAGACAAGCGGTCGCCTATGACCGCACCGCCATCGATGCCATACTTTTCAATGATGGACTTGACCAAATCCCCTTTATCCTTTGATGTGATTTGCTGGATGCTGAAGGTTTCCGTAACCCATTGATCCAGGCCATAAAATTTCACGATTGTCTCAAGGTACAAAGGCAAGCCATTGCTGGCAATGTAAATGGGATGCCCTTGTCTCTTTAAATATGTGAACAACTCTTCCACATTCGGATATAAAGCGCCGTTCCCTTCTTTGATGTTGTGGATCAACCGTTCGTGAAAAAACTCATTTGCTTGCTTGCGTACATTAAATGAGTGTTTCGGCAGCAGTGTCTCCCACACTTTCTGCAGCGGCACCCCCATTATTTCCCGGTATTGTTCAATCGGCGTTTCCGAATCCCATAATTCCAATGATTTCAATTGTGCAAATGTATCTGCGAGCGATCTTTCCAATATTTTATCGGTTTGAAAAAGTGTGCCGTCCATGTCAAAAATGAATGATGCCATAAGTGCCTCCTTAGGATTGTGCTTTACCGAACGGTTAAACTCCCATCACAATCAAGTAATGTTCCGTTTGGCTTCTCGTAATTTCTTCTAGTACAGGAATTAAAGGTGCAAGGAAATGTTCGAGTGCCCTATCATTGAGAATGGATAAAATAAAACGGATTTCATCCAATAAAGCCATCACTTGTATCTTATTAAACACAACGTCGCCATAAAGGTCGAACATGGGAATATAATGCATGGTGTACGCTTGTCCCACATGGATTAACCGCATAAATATGCTTTCTGGGATTAACACAGGGGGATCGACTTCTGCTCCGCCAATCCCTTTGTAAAAATGAATCCGTTCTTCGCTGTTATAGGTATTCACATCATATAATTTGCGGTATTTGTCTAGCATTTCCAATTCTCCCCTTTTCTTTACGTATTCGGATAAGGTTTGTTCCGTTTAGCCAATGGTATATATTATTTTATTTAGAAGGAGTTTGTAAAAAGGAGGAGAAATAATAAATACAGAAAGAAAGGTTGGGAATCATGAAGATTATTAAAGGCAAATACAGCGATGCAAAAGTTTTCACCCAAAATATTGATGAAATGACAGTCGCGCAGATTGAAGCTTTCTTGAACGAAGAAGTGACCAATAACGCCAATGTGCGCATCATGCCGGATTGCCATGCCGGCGTGGGTGCAGTCATTGGCACTACTATGAAAGTGACCGACCGGGTTATTCCGAATTTGGTCGGCGTTGACATCGGCTGCGGAATGCTTTGTGTCGAAATACAAAAGCAAGCAATTGATTTTGCGAAGCTTGATGGCACCATCCAGGCATCGGTGCCTTCTGGCCAATCCATCCGTTCTTCTCCCCACCCCTTTATCGGCCATATCGAGCTGAAAAAGGTGCTGGCTCCATTTTCAGAAGAAGTTGCGGTCCGTTCACTTGGCACACTCGGCGGCGGCAATCATTTTATCGAAATGAACGAAGCTGAGGACGGCAGAACATTCTTGGTCATTCATTCAGGAAGCCGCCACCTGGGTGCGAAAATAGCGAATTACCACCAAAAGAAAGCCGTCGAAACCTTAAGTAATGATAAAGATGGGCTTGATGAAATGATTGCGCAATTGAAGAATAAAGGCCGCCATAAAGAAATTCACAGCGCCATCAAATCTTATAAATCCATACTTCCCAGCATACCGAGCGAACTTGCTTATTTACAGGGCTCTTTGATGGAACATTATTTCAATGATTTGCAAATTGCGCAGGAATACGCGAAATGGAACCGTGCCGCTATGGTGCAAGTCTTGCTGGAGGAAATGAATTTCAAGGAAATCGGCCGAATCGATACGGTCCATAATTATATTGATTTAAAGCACATGATTTTGCGCAAAGGCGCCATATCTGCACGAAAAGATGAATTGGTCTTGATTCCGATTAATATGCGGGATGGTTCGCTGCTGGCAAAAGGCAAAGGCAATGAAGATTGGAATCAATCAGGGCCGCATGGTGCGGGCCGCATCCTTTCAAGAACGAAAGCCAAGCAAGTTCTTCATTTGGATGATTTTACCGATACCATGAAAGGCGTTTACACCACGAGTGTGAGCCAGGATACAATCGATGAGTCGCCATTCGCCTATAAAACGATGCAGGAAATCATCAATAATACACAAGACACGATCGAGATACAGTCAATCCTGAAACCTATTTATAATTTTAAAGCGGCGGAATTTCAGGGATGGCGCCGAAAGTAAGCAAAAGAGCGGCTAAAATGCCGCTCTTTTTAATTGAATCGTATTTCTAGTTTTCTTTTTACAGAAATCCTTAGAGCCATCACTAGAATCTCCTGGAGAATAACTGAGGGTAATCGATTACAAATCCTGACTCATCAAAAGAAATGAGTGCTTCAAAATTGGGAGAATGATAATAAAAAATACGAATCCCCTTTTTTCTTTCAATAAATGTGTACGTCTGTTTCATTTTGTGTAATTTTAATTGTGGGATATCGATATAAACCATTTCAAACTCTCGACTTTGATTGAGTCCCCAATCATACCTGTTAACAGGCAAAGAATTCGAGAACGGCGTGGCTGATAAGTCAACATCAATTGCTCCTCTCAGCTCCTGCAATTCTTTTCCATGCTGATCAAACCATTTGCCGGTACCTGTAGCATTAATTTCTAAGCTTTGACCACTTTTAGTTTGGACATGCACCTTTTTTGTTGTCCATGAATTATCCGTTTCAATAAAATAGTCAATTTGGACAGGGTTATTTTCGCTCAAAAATATGACCGTACTTTCTACATGAAATGCACTTGACCCTTGAGAAATTCTTGCATATTCACAACCGAATGATTCTAAATTTTCCCAGACTATCTCGATTGAAATCATATAAACACACTCCTTCGAGAGTAAATTCCTTTCTTTTCTTTTGTGTGAATTTCTACTCTGCAACATGCTGATCCATAGATTCAGCTCGCAGTTGCTCTTCCAATGCTTGCCTTAAACTGCTTAATGCCCCCCGTTCTTTGGAGGTATCTTGCGGATATTGTTTTAAAGCGAGATCGATCAAAGCCATCTTTTCACTGTAATTTGGCAAGCCTTTATTAATGACATATTCTCCGTTCAGGATTTCCAGATAAGCTGCCAATGGTTCGCCTGCGTCAATCCTTTTTTCCAGCGTCGATAATTCGGTGAATACTCCCTCACTCCAATAAACTCCTTCTTCAGTAGAAACCTCCAACGCCATCTCAGCCATATTGACCGCTTCAGGCAAATCGGTAAATAGCAGACTTTCTGCCAAGTAGCTATAAGTAGCGGACAAATTATCCCGGCCTTCAGCTTGCGCAAGTTCCAGTTCTTTTTTGCGGTAAGGAATCGCTTTTTCGAAGTCGCCCATTTCCATGTATAAATTCGCTATCCGGTGGTTCACCAATTCCAAATCCGGTGTGGTGGCCGCAATTTTCAGGAACAGCTCTAGCGACTGCCGGGGTTCATCGTGCTTAACATCCAAAAAATCCGCTTCGTGCCATTGTTCCAAGAGTTTGTCATAAGCGGCAATAAAATTCGCTTCGTAAGCAGGAACTGTTTTTCCAGTAACTTTTTCAAAACTTTCTTGTACTGAAGATTGGCTCATCTCTCCGAAAATCCTCGATAGGATATCAGGCCCTTCTTGAGCGACTAAATACCGCATGAAACTGCTACTTTGGAAATACGGGTTATACGGAGTTTGCAAATGGTTTTCCCATTGCCCCGGTGTTTCCAGGTCTTGGAAACCTACATACTCCGTTTCTTCCATCAAAGCGCGGGACAAACTTGTTTCTTTTTCAGATAAATAAGAAGCCACCCCTTCCACATACCAGGAAGGGATGTCTGGTGTATTTATCCCGCGTTCTCTTGCAATATTCAAGAATAGATGATGTATGTATTCATGTGCCAGAATCGTTTGGTCAACCGGCAATGGCAAATGCACGGTTTGTTCGCTTTCATTATAAAAACCGCTGTACGCTTGTTGCGTGGATTCTCTCTCTGGCATTTTCAATGAATCACTGTATAATACAAACGAAACGCCGGCATCCGTTTTGCCGCCTATGCTTCTTTCGAGAAGGTGTTTATTGTCTTTAATATAAGCTTGAATTTGATCGATTTCCTGGGTTGGATGAGAACTTTTTTCGTAATAGAACGTGATGCCATCGTGTTGGGTTTTTTCCAGCTCTTCAAGTTTTGCAGCATCGCTATTCCAGAAAAGCTGCTGATAATAGACCAGCTTTTGGGCAGCCGTCAATTCGGTTTTTTCAGTCGCATAATCTTCGGCTTCATACAATAGCCTGTTCCCGCCGAATAAAACAAATGACAGCACAAAAAAACTTAACAAACACGTCAGGCTAGACCATAAGCTAATATGCATATCATAAGGCTGTCTTTCGCTTTTGATAAACGAATAGATAATAGCAGACGCCAAACCAACTGCCAAAATCGACGCAATAACCCATGCGATTAAGCCTTCTCTAACATCAAAGAATAAAAGAATGGCCCAAAAAGCAGCAACACCCATCAATAAATACAATAAATGAAGCAAAAGTTTTTTTATGATTTTCATTCCACACCCCAGTATGTCTATTTCAATTTCGACACCCACCGCTCCACCAAATAATTTAATATTTTGAGCAATTGCATTTATTTTAACACTAAAATTTGGAAATTAAACTGAAAAATCACAAAAAAAGAACTCACTTATGCAAATCTTTTTCTCATTTTATAAAAATTTTATGTTTCGTCATACCCTTTACCCCCGACTGGAAGTGCTGATTTCTCTATAAGACCTGTTTACGTTATAATGGTAGCGAGTGAATTTCAATTAGAGAACCCATTGATGTCAGGAGGGCAAAATGATGCCAGAGGAAAAAGCGCTGCACGCAGAAATCAGCAGTTATTTATCAACACTGCTGCGTACGAACTTCGGCAAAGGCCCAACGTCTGTTTACGTGAGCGTGAAACGTCCTTATATCACTGTCCATTTCCGAGGATTCATGGCCCCGATGGAAGCGATTCTCATGAAGCAAAATGAGTCCAAGCGAATTCTGGAAACAAGGAGTTTGATGATGAATGATCTGCGGCAGGAAATCAAATTGCAATTGCTAAAAATTGCTGATCTGGATATCAAAGATATTTACGCGGATTGGAATCTGGAGAAAAAAACAGGCATGATCATCGCAATACTAAACGAGAAACCTTTAGAAAAATTCGTATGGCCCGATATGATCGACCAAAAAGAATTCGAAGAAAAAATCGATCTTGCTAGCTTGAAAGCCGAGAAAATTCCGGAAAAGACAGAATCGTTTTGGCTGAATGACCGAACCATTTTGGTGAAGCGTTCCGGCATTCTGGTGCGTATCGAAAAGGAATTGATCCGAAACGGATTTGTTGAAGAGCTGAAAGTATCAAAGCGGCCGCTTGAACGGCAGGTCATGAGGGAAGTCCAGCTGGAATCGGTTTTAAAAAGAGATGTTTCAGAAATTTTCGTAGACTGGAATTTCGATGAAGATGTCAGTTACATCGCCTTTATGCTCGAGCCTAAATCTTCGTAAAAACTGAAAAAGACGATGTGCGCCATGGAATGGCGCGCATCGTCTTTTTATTGTGCCGGACGTTTGAGGCATACGACTACATCACGGGTAAAGCCTGCTTTCTTAGCGATGCAGCGGTCGATAATTTCAAACCCTGCGGCGTCGATCATCGGATCAAGATTGTCCATAGTGACCAAAACCATTTTTTTGGCAAAACCTGAAGCATGCGTTAAAATCGACAGCTGTTCATCGGGAGAAGCACTCGTGTAGAGGTTATAAGGCATATCGATGATTGCGACATCGTATTGTGTGGAAACATCCGAAATCGGTCCATGCCTAACTTTTCCGTTCAAGCCGAAATGAGCAATGTTTTCAATTGAGCCCTCGACAACAAGCGGATTCAAATCCCTGCCGACGATGTCCATCCCCATCGACAACCCTTCTACCAAGACTGTACCAATCCCACAGCAAGGATCGATAGCACGGACGCCCGAAATTTCCGGTATGGCGATATTCGCCACGGCGCGCGCCACTTTCGTGCTGAGAGCAGTTGAGTATTGGCGAGGTTTTTTCATATGCTTGAACCACATAGCCTCAGACTCCGTGTAATAGCCGAAATACCAGCGGCCCCCAAGCGGCATCAATCCGAACGTGACATCCGGCTGGTGCATATCGGCTTCCCCTTCAATCGCCTGGCCCATCTGGAATTCTATCGAGCGCTTTTCCTCGTATTCAACTTTGTCGGCACCTGAAAGGCCGTTGATTTTTACGAAAAGAATTTTAAACGTTCTGCCGTCCATTTGGATTGCTTTGATTTGCTGGAGGATGCCGTCCAATTGTTCATCTTCAAACAGCACTTCTATGCGCTCTTTGATGAATGGGCTTCGGCTTGGATCGATGCCCCGCTTAGTTTTCACTATTTTCTGGCTTGTATCTTCACCGAACAATGCGCGCATTTCCAAAAAGCAAAGGGCTTCTTCATCAGGAGTATAAGCATAAGTATAGATAAATTCTTTCTGAAATGCAGGTGCTGTCAAAATAGTCTCCCATCCTTCTAGTTGTTCTTTTACAACTCAGGTTGCTGTCCAATTATATAACGAATGGGATAAAATTGCTCCAGAAAACAGTCCATAGAAAAACCTCCCCGTAAAGATGGGAGGTTTTCAATCGTTATTTGCCGCTTTTCAATTCAGCGGGTGCAGCTTTAAGATTGTGTTTACGTTGTTTAGCTGTTTCGGTTCCGGCTGGTTTTTTAGACCAAATCGTCGCTAAAATTGGCCCTGAAATATTATGCCAGATTGCGCCCCAGACACTCGGAAGTGCAGCTAGCGGACTGAAATGGGCCGTTGCAAGCGCAACGCCAAGACCCGAATTCTGCATACCGACTTCAAGGGAGATTGCCCGGCGGTCGTTTTCGCTAAGTCCCATAGCGGTTGCGATAATGTAGCCAAGCAGCAAACCTGTTCCATTATGCAAAAAGACAGCCAGGAAGACCACAAAGCCGGCACTGATGACGTTTGCTGCGTTAGCGGCAGTGACCGCTGATACAATGATCAGAATCGCTGCAACCGAGATTAGCGGCACGACAGCAATGCTTTTGCTGACGGCGACCGGGAAGAAACGCTGGACGAGCAAACCAAGAGCAATCGGTATGATGATGACTTGCATAATCGATATGAACATGGAAACCGGATCAACTGGCAGCCATTGCCCTGCCAATAACAGCAACAGCAAAGGCGTCATGATCGGCGCCATTAATGTAGAAAGCGATGTCATGGTAACTGACAACGCCAAATTCCCTTTTGCCAGATAAACCATAACGTTCGAAGCAGTTCCGCCAGGTACGCAGCCCAACAAGACGAGCCCTGCCGCAAGTTCAGGAGGCAGCTTCAATAAATAAGCGATTGCAAAAGCCGCCAATGGCATGACGACAAATTGCGCGGCCACACCGACCACTACCGGAATCGGATTGGTCAGGACCAGTTTAAAATCAACCGGCTTTAACGTCAGCCCCATGCCAAACATGACTACGCCAAGCAAAATAGCGATATAAGCTCCGAATCCTAAAAATGGTTCAGGGACCAAAAAAGCGATGACTGCGATTAAAATAACCCATACGGCAAAGTATTTTCCGGCTAATGCGCTGATTGATTCCAGTATTTTCATAGAAGTGCCCCCTTTGTTTCTGTTTTTACGTTTTTATAAGGATTCAAGAGATTATCCGGGTCCAGCACCTGTTTGATTTTTTCCATGACTTGCAGTGCAGCACCGTGTTCTTGGAGCTGGTATTTCTGTTTGCCAATGCCAACGCCGTGTTCCCCTGTAGATGTACCGCCGCGCTCAAGGGCGTAAAGGACAATCATCTCGTTGAAATCTTGCGCTTTTGCTACTTCTTCAGCATCGTTCATGTCCATCATCAGAAGTGTATGGAAATTGCCGTCTCCGACATGTCCCACGATTCCGCCGATAAGGCCAAGCGTGTCCAAGTTTCCGCGTGCATGGCGCACAGCTCCTGCTAATTCCGATATAGGCAGGCAGACATCTGTCACCATCATCTTCTTGCCGGGATAGCCATGAATATATGCATAAGCCAAATTATGGCGCGCTTCCCACAACCGATTGCGTGCCGCGTTATCGGTCTCAAATTCGATTTCTTCACAGCCATGCCCTTGGACGATTTCTTCCATGAATGCAACATCCTGCTTCAAGCCGGCTTCATTGCCGTGAAATTCCAGGAATAGCGCCGGTTTTTCCTGATAAGCGGTATCACTGAATTTATTCGCTTGGCGAATGGACTCTTCATCAACCAATTCAACGCGCGCCACTGGAATGCCCGCCTGCAAAATCGAAACAACCGCTTCCACAGCGTCATTGACCGATGGGAACGATGCACGCGCCGCTGTGACATGCTCTGGAATGCCATAGACCCGCAGCGTCATTTCGGTAAAGCAGCCGAGCGTCCCTTCGGAGCCGGTAAATAAACCGTTTAGGTGGAGGCCTGAAGACGATTTCGCTGCCATGCTGCCGGTGTGGATGATTGTGCCATCCGCTAGTACCACTTCGAGGTCCCTAACCTGGTCACGCATGACACCGTATTTGACTGACGTTGTGCCACTGGCGTTCGTTGCCACCATTCCACCCAGTGTTGCATCCGCTCCGGGATCGACTGAGAAGAAAAGGCCGTATTTCTTCAATTCCTTATTCAATTGCGTACGGGTAACCCCTGGCTGCACCTTCACAAGAAAATCCTTTTCATAGACTTCCAAGACTTTGTCCATGAGCGAAAAATCGATGGTGATGCCGCCTGAAACCGGAATGACATGCCCTTCCAAACTTGAGCCCAAACCGAACGGGATGACCGGAACTTGAAACTGCTTTGAAACTTTCATAATTCGGCTGACTTGCTCCGCTGTTTCAGGAAAAACGACAACGTCCGGTAATTGCTGGCCATGATAAGATTCATCCCTGCCATGAAGTTCCCTTACTGTTTCGTTGACCGTTACTTGACCTTCTGCCAGAAAATCTGTTAAGGCTGTTAAGGCCTCTCGAATATTTGCCATGCCATTCCGCTCCTAACGTGAAAATATTTATGGATGAAAGCGCTTATACAAAATTGGTCCAACCAATAAAGTTTATTATACATAATTGTCTGAAAAATTCAATATAAATTTTCTGACATTGATTATTCTTGCGCCAATTGATAAGGTTTAATTAGTAAATGCGTTTAAGGAGAGATTCGGATGAACGCACCAAAAAAGAAAACTTATGAACTTATCGTTGAAAAAATCGAACTTTTTTTCATCGAAGAGAAAATGGCATCGGGAGACCGCCTTCCATCGGAACGTGAACTATCGAGCCGATTCGGCGTGAGCCGTACATCGGTCAGAGAAGCCCTGAAAGCATTGCAAATGGCAGGCTCAGTAGAAATTCGCCACGGCGGTGGCAGTTACATTAAAACTACTGAGGTGGCGATGCTGAGCCGGCAGCTAGGCTCGTTGATCGAAAAAACCGAAAGTCACCTGGTCCATGAAATGCTCGAATTGCGCCGCGCACTGGAAGTCGAATCAGCATCGTTGGCTGCTCAGCGCGCCAGCGAAGAAAACCTCCAAGGCATGCACGATGCGCTGGCAAAAATGCAAGATTCTTATAACGATGAAGAGTCCGGCGTCCAAGCTGACTTGAACTTCCACCTGCAGATTGTCTGGGCCTCACGGAATACTTTGCTGATTCAAATGGTGGAGACGCTTGCCAACAGGCTTGAAGATACCATCCGTGCAACGCGGCGCCATCGTTTCACAGAAGCCAGTCGTCACGCTGATACTTACGCTGAACATTACGAAATCTATGCAGCGATTGCCGAGCAAGACCAACAGCGCGCAAAGCATTTAATGGAGCAGCACATCGACCGGATCATGCTGGAACTGGACGCGCATTGACAACCAGTAAAATGGCTCCTTTCCACTAAAAAAAGCGGACTCAATTGAGTCCGCTTTTGCTTATTCCACAACTACTGAAGTTTTAACATCGTTGACGCGGTTCTTGCGTGCTTTCACGTAAAACATCCCGATGATGACTATTGTCAGGAATAATCCTAAAATGTAGGAAACATTCAAATCGAGATTAAAACCGATTTTCTGGTTCAAGATATAGACGAATACCATGTAAGTGATAAAGACGGCAGGCGCCATCGACACCAGATAATTTTTACCTTGAATGTACAAGTACATCGTTGCAATCCACAACGCGATTGATGCGGTTGCTTGGTTCGCCCATGAAAAATAACGCCACAGCAAGTTGAAATCGATTTGTGTCAGAATCAGCGAGATAGCGAAAAGCGGCACTGCAATGACAAGACGCTTCACGATTTTCTGCTGATCCATTTTGATGTAATCCGCAATGATCGAACGCGCAGCGCGGAAAGCTGTGTCTCCTGAAGTAATTGGCAGAACGATCGCTCCTAATACGGCAATCGTCCCTCCAACTGCTCCGAGCAATGTCATGGATACTTCGTTGACAACAGCAGAAGGCGTACCTGAAGTGATGAGGCCGTTCAAGCTTTGGCCATCGAAAATGCTCATTGCGGCAGCTGCCCAGATCATCGCGATGATCGCTTCTGCAATCATCATGCCGTAAAAAATATAGCGGCCTTGTGATTCATTTTGCGTCGTGCGGGATATAATGGGCGATTGTGTCGCGTGGAAACCGGATAACGCCCCGCATGTGATCGTGAAGAACAAGATCGGGAAAATCGGCAAGTTCGCCGGGTGCATATTCGACAACGATAATTCAGGGATTTTGTAATCCGAGAATAACAGACCGATGCCGACGCCCAAAGTTCCGATCAAAAGAATTGCTCCGAAATATGGGTATAAGCGGCCGATGATTTTATCGATTGGCAATACCGTTGACAGGAAATAATAGACGAAAATGACGCCAATCAATACACCGACCGCCACTTTGCCATCCATCAGTATCGAGAGCAATGAAGCTGGTGTGGTAACGAAAACCGTTCCGACTAATAATAAGAGCAAAAGTGCGAAGAAATTGACGACATGCTTCGATGCTTGTCCAAGGAATTTTCCAGCTAGCTCAGGAATATGTGCGCCCTTATTGCGGATGGAAATCATGCCTGTCAAATAGTCGTGCACGGCTCCAGCAAAAATGGAACCGAGTACAATCCATAAAAATGCGACAGGCCCGTACAACGCTCCCATGATCGGCCCGAAAATCGGACCAGTTCCCGCTATGTTCAGCAATTGAATCATGGCATTCTTGTGTTTGTTCATCGGCACGAAATCAATGCCATCCCGGTTTGCATAGGCCGGCGTCTTTCTGGATTCGGCAGGTCCGAACAATTTTTCTATGTACTTCCCATAAGTAAAATATGCAATCACCAATATAACGATAGAGACTAAAAATGTAATCAATTTTGCCACCCCTTTTCTTTTTTGTTTCAGAATGAAACTATGATGAGTCTGAGAAGCCGTAACCGCTTAAAAAAGCCATGCTAAAGAGGAAATTTGCTTCTGTTTAATCCATGGCGTTTTGCCCAGGCAATACATCGTAATTTTATCTGCAAACATTTTATTATGTTATTACTATAATATTAAATAGTCAATATTCTTTTTATTCGCACGAAAAAACCAGCCGCCCATTGGAGTAGGGTGCTGGTGGATAAAATCTTCTTTTTTAGTAGGGCTGCTGCAGTTCTTCAAGCTCATGGATATCGTAGCCGGTGGCAGCCAATGTTTTCAGCAAAAGTTCATGCATGATTTTATAGCCTTCATCATTCGGATGGATATCATCCAGCCAGATGGTGGTGTTCTTGCCCATCGGTTGGGTTCTGGAAATAATAACGCCTTCTTCGCCGATCGCCATATTCCATACACGGAGCATGATGCCGGTGAAACCGAAATACTGAACTTCTTTTTTCATTGAATTGTACAAGTCGTTTTGGACGATGAGCGCTTCATGATTCAATCCGCGGATATGGCGATAAATGGCTAAAAGATTATTCCGGTATGTCCGCCGGATCCCTGCGAATTGGCGAATCAGCCCTTTCGCCCCTGCTCCGTGGAAACCGCGAAGCAAATCGTTGCCGCCGACGTTCAACAGCACTAAATCTGCCTTGCTGATATGATGATTCCACCTGCTTGAACCAAGCCGGTCAATCAGCCCGCTGCTCGTAAGGCCATTGATGCCGAGATTGATGATATTGCAGTCCGGAAATGTTTCTTTCAAATAAGTGGAAATCCCGCCTCTGGTACCATAACCATATGCAACTGAATCCCCCAGGATTACAATATGCTTTAGGCGCAAGCCTTTTTTCGTCCCTTCGGAAGACGATGCGGCTCCATTTCGGAGAGGATAAAAGCGTCTGCTCTTTATCATACGCACACTTCCCTTCTTTGTTCGATATCCTTATTTTAACATAAAGAATAGATATTTACGAATAATCCACTCCAACCAGGAAGCCGCTTTTTTTACTTTCCCCGATAATTGGTTTAACATTTGGCTAGGAGCAAAATACGAAAAAAAAAGAGATGGATGATGGACAGAACGCTTTTACTTTGCGGGCTATCTCATATTCAAACTCGGCAACGGCGATTTCGCCCCGAACGGCAGTGTCTGGCAAATTGCAACAGTTCTGGCGACCGGAAGTGGATGCTTTTCATCACTCTCGGCGTTACATATCTTTTGTCTGTTCTTGGCGCTGTCACCGCAAAGCGATCGTTTGCTGAAAGTGTCACATCGTTGGGCGAAAGCAGCGCGGAAATTGTTGAGAATGCATGGAACGGTAGAAATTTCAAAGACATTGATCTATTGCTCAATTCTTTTTCAACAGAACTCAGCACTATTAAAGCCCAGCATAACGCGTACCCTGTGCTGCATTATTATTATGCTGAAAAATCAGCGAATCAGACCCGCCGCAGTTGTGTTATTGGACAAAGTCTTGTCAATCTTGCGCTTCGCTGTCCCTGTCGGCAATTCGCCGAATCGATTACTGTTGCAGGAAGCCAGGGGAACCATTGAAAGTTATCTCGAAGCTTTAAATAGCGCTTCTTTTGTTCCAGCTGCTTTAGAACCGCCTGCCATCAAGCCTTGATGGCCTCCGCTCTAAAGGGCTGCCTGTTGGGCCTCTGAAGGATTTTGATGATGCGACAAACATCTTGAGGGAGAGGCGACAAATTGGTAGGGGTCATCAAGTCCGGCGCGGTCAAATCTCCATGGCATTGACTTTCTGCGCTGCACTGGCAAATATCTACGGACTGGAGCATGTAATATGGAAACTTTCCTGCTGGATCTAGAATCCGCTATCACCGATATGGGTTGGCTCGCGCCCCCTCTTTTCATCTTGTTCCATTTGCTGCGACCTTTGCTATTTTTGCCGGTAATTATCGTGTGTATTGCCGGCGGCGTCCTTTTTGGTTTTGTGCAAGGGGCCATTTATAACTTTATCGGATTAGCATTGATGAACTACTTTTTTTATCTTTTTATAAGTAAATTTCCGAAATTCGAAAAAAAGATCCGTTCCTTGAAAAACAAAATGCTGCCTGGCAGAACTATTTCCGTAGGCCAAGTAATGATTCTGCGGATTATGCCCTTTGTCCACTTCCACCTCTTGTCATTGTACTTGATGGAAATGACGAAAAACTTCAAGGAATATATGTATTATTCCCTTCTCGGCGTCATCTTGCCTTCAATCATCTATACAGCATTCGGCGAAGCCATTTCAGAAATGCCTTGGTACTTGACCTTGGGGATGTTCCTAATATTGGTTGGCTTGTATGCGCTGATTGGCAAAATGCATAAACTCCGGCTGCCTTTGTAGTCGAAATAAAATTAAAAAGCGCATCCCCTTTTATAACAGGGAACGCGCTTATTTATGTGTTGCTTATGATCGGCGTTTTCTTCCAGCAAGTTCGTAGCGAGTACCTGACTTCTTACGTTCCCGCCTCTTTTGTCGGCGTTCGTCATTTTCGATTTTAGCTGAAAGCAATCCGACCATTGTGCCGAATAATGCGCCGCCAAATACTTCGATTGGCTGGTGGCCCAAAAGCTCTTTTAGCTCGCTATCGCGCTTTTCAAATTCAAGGCTTGGAAAATCTCCGCTTAATGTAACGAAACTGTCCTCAAGGTCGTTGACAAGCCGTGCAATCTCACCTGTATGTCGACGGATCCCTTGAGCGTCATACATGACGATCGTACCGAATATAACGGCTAAGGCTGTTTCAGTATGGCCCGTCCCTTTATTTGCAGCTACATAGGAAGCAAGCGCTGAAACGCCGGCCGAATGCGAACTCGGCATGCCGCCAGTCGTAAACGCCTGTTTCAAGTCCCATCGGCCCGATAATTTTTTATGAGTTACAATTTTTAACGCTTGGGCTATCCCAATTGCTGATAATGATGTAATGATTCCTCTGTTCATAGTGTCCATGAATAAATCCCCCACTTTTCAATCCTATAATCAAGTTTAACTTTTCCGGTTAGTTTTTTATACCCCCAAATTTCGGTCTTTAAGCCGAAAAACAAAAAAACAGCTCAAGCAAAAATTTAATTCTCTCTTTTTATGGGTATACACTAAATGTTATAGTGCGCCATTAATTGGTATACTTCATAATTTCCCTCTAATTAGAAAGCCGAAAGGAGCTTTTATATGATCCATAACATTCCGTTGGAAAACAGGAACCTACATTCCTCATTCAGCAAACAGTACAGCCCGATTTTAACCATCCAATCGGGCGACACAATACAAGTTTCGACACCTGATATCAAATGGGGTTATTCACCTTCCCCAGACCAGCCAAAACAAATGCTGTCCTCCCGCGAACAAGAAAACCAACCCTTGCACCCGATGATCGGCCCGATCAAAATCGAGGGTGCCAAACCGGGAATGGTTCTCGAAGTCCGGACTAATGACTTAAAGCCAGGCTGGTATGGCACCAACTGGGCCGGCAAGCTTCCCGGCTGGCAAAATGAAAAACTTCAGCTGCTGGATTCTGAGAGAGTGCAGCTGGACTGGAAATTGAACGCCCAGCAAATGACCGGCAGCTGTGTCATCGGCGCTAAGGAATTCCGTGTCGGGCTCTCGCCTTTCCTGGGACTGATGGGCAATGCTCCGGCAGAAGATGGCGTATTCAGCACCAAGCCGCCCCGCTCGGTCGGCGGCAACATCGATTGCAAAGAGCTCGTACGCGGCAGCAGCCTGTTTTTACCGATTGAAGTTGACGGCGCGATGTTTTCTCTAGGAGATGGGCATGCGCTGCAAGGCGACGGTGAAAGTTCAGGCACTGCCATTGAATGCCCGATGGATTTCGTTGACGTGACGCTGATCCTGCATGAAGATTGGACTTTGGAGATGCCGCGCGCAAATACACCAGCGGGCTGGATTGCTTTCGGCTTTGATGAAGATTTAAACGAAGCGGCAGCCACCGCCTTAAACGGCATTTTGGGCTTGATGCAGGAATTTTACGCAATCTCCAAAACCGAAGCGACCGCTTTGGCCAGTGTCGCCGTAGATTTGCACATCACCCAAGTCGTTAATGGCGTTAAAGGCGTCCACGCCATTTTGCCGCATGGCGTTATCCGCTGACTTATCCATTAAGCTGTACCAATCAAAATCAATTGAACGACAGCTATGAAAAAATTTACTGCTGAAAGGAAAGATTCATTTGATGGATTCCACTGCATACTTAAAAAGGTTTCATGCATTTCCAATAGAAGAGCTTTATTTGCAGGATTTAGCCAAGCTTCAATCGCTTCATATGCAGCACGTGCCATTTGAGAACTTGGATGTAATCCGAAAAAAGCCGATTTACCTGAACCTGGAGACCATCTACGATAAAATCGTCAATCGCAATCGAGGCGGCTATTGTTATGAATTGAATGGCTTGTTTCATTGGCTGCTCCAAGAACTGGGGTTTGACGCCAAACTCATATCCGCAACTGTTCTAAAACCTGATGGCACCGCCGCAAAAAAAGATACCCATGCAGCCATTCTGGTTGAACTGGACACGGCATACTTGATTGATGTGGGATTCGGCGATTCGACAGTCAGCCCTATTCCGCTTGGAGGGGAACGACACGCAGACCATAGCGGAACCTACAGAATCGAGACGGTGGAAGACGGATTTTACCATTTGATCCGCCAAGAAAATGGAGATGACAGCGAAGAGCGCATCTTATACCGATTCAATACCGATGAAAAGAGACTAGCTGACTTTCATGAGGGCTGCGTCTTTAATCAGGTATCGAGTGAATCGACATTTACCCATGATGATCTTGCGACTCGCGCTACGGAAGATGGACGCATCACCCTTTCTGGGGATGTCCTGATCCGAACTGAGGACGGAAGCAAAAAGAAACACAGCCTGTCGCCCGAAGAAAAGACAAAAGTCCTCAAAGAGGAATTCGGTCTTGAGCTTGAGAAATAGGCAATGGCGCAGTGATGCAGCAAAAAAAGAATTTTTCCCGCTAATCTAAAGTAGCCCATAAATAAAGAGCAGCCGGCCAATGCCAGCTGCTCTTTTCTAGTATCGTTAATCTCCATATTCGTACAACGTGATGCTTTCCAAATGGTTGACATAGCGTCTTAACTCTTTGGCTTGTTCTCTTGTGATGTCACCGCGTTCATACATTTTATAAATCTCTGAACGTCCTTTGTCCATCACGACAATTCGCAGCTCTTCTTTCAATAATTCAAAATGTTCATTGTACCGGGAATCCGGACGTTTTAACCCACCGATCATTTGTTTATAATCGGTGATGACCGCCTGCATCATGTCCTTGTAATCATTTTCAGCGGCCAGCACTTCTAATTTTTTCAGGCCTTTTTGAAGAGCCTGCAATTGGATTTCTTTCGCTTTTTGTATTTTCACCAAGCGCGTTTCCTCGTCTTTGACATACTGGCCGCCAAACCGTTTGAACGCACGAGCCAATTTCCCTTCGATAAAGACGATGATCGACCGGAATCCTTTTGAAATGGCTTGTTCTCTGCGGATCAAGGATTTATCGAAAGCATCGTAGACGTCTTCTTCCATTCCGCCCTCTTTGTAAAGGCTGTCGATATAATGGCGTTCTTCTACCAATGCCGAAAAACGGATTTCCCGCATGCGGTCCCTCAATATTTTCGTGCCTTTTTCAAGGGAACTTTCGTCAAAATCCAACTGGTTAAGGCGCATCGTATATTCATCGATCAACTCATAAGCTGCTACTTCGTTCTCGACATTTAACTCCGCCTTCAGTTTTTTGAGAGATGCCAGCAAAATTCGGCGGCGCGCTTCTTCTATTTCAAGCTTCGCCCCTTTTTGTTCCTCTGTCTCTCCGATGCTGAATAATGGCAGCAGAATCGTCGCAGCAATCAATGTAAATAAAATCGTACCGGCTGCTAAAAAGATGATCAACGAGCGGTTCGGGAAGTCATCGCCATTTTCCATTAAATACGGAATTGACAATACGCCGACCATTGTCACCGTGCCGCGAACGCCGGTCAAACTGACCATGATGGCAGTCTTGACTGTGGGTTTGTCCAAGTCATCTAGTTTGCCCCGTTTGTATTCGTAATACGCGTAGAGATAAGCCCACACTAATCGGATGCCTAAAACGGCCAGTGCAATAGCTGCTACATAGGACAGCAAAAGCAATCCACTGATGTTTTCGTTCTCAAGCACGCCGCTCATGGATGATGGGATGCTTAATCCAAGGAGCAGGAACACAAAACCGTTCAAGATGAACAGCAGAATTGTCCAGATGTTTTCGGTCAGTATTTGCTCTTCAGCAACGAACGTTTCCGTCCGCTCGCGAACAAGCGCATGGAGAATGCCGGCTACGACAACTGCAATAACGCCGGACGCATGAAGCACATCTTCTGTAATATAAAAAATCAAAAATGGCGTGAGGATGGACAGGAGAGATTGAAATGTTACATCGCTGATCCCCTGCTTTCGAAGCATATAGCGGATGCCAGTCACCAAAAGACCGAGAATCAAACCCAGGAAAAGTCCGGCTATGAATTTATACGAAAAATCGATTGCGGCTTCCTGTACGGAAAAATAGCCGGTAACGACCGCGGCAACTGCGTAATTGAACGCCACTAGGCCTGATGCATCGTTGATCAGCGATTCCCCTCTGACCAGATTTAAAACTTTTTGCGGCAAGTGGATCCGTTTCGCAATGCCATTCACCGCGACAGGATCTGTCGGCGAAAGAATCGCCGCTAAAGCGAATGCGGCAGGAAGCGGAATATCGCTGATGAGCCAGTGTATGAAATATCCGCCGGCGACTGTCGTTATCAGCACCAGGAAAATTGCATTGCCGAGTATTGGCCCGCGCATGCGCCATAATTCATCACGCGGAAAGTTCCTGCCATCGCTGTATAGCAATGGCGCGATAAACAGGAGCAAAAACCATTCCGTTTCAATTTCCAAGGAAATATCATCGAATAATACGACCACCCCTACACCAAGTGCCACTTGGATTAAAGCAGTTGGGATAAATGGCGTGTAATGGCTGATGATATTGGAAATCATTAAACAAAACAGCAACAATAATATAATCAATAATAAATCCATAAACATTCTCCAATCTAGCCGTTTCATGTAATCTATTGTATACCCTTAAATGAGCGCTTATGACGCCTGCTGCATCAATTTCAAAAAAAATCAAAAAAAAAAAACGCCCCATTGTAAGAAGCGAATAAAATAACAGACCTATTCTTTTCACTCTACAAAATGGTTTCATAATTCTTTAGAATTTAGCGGTATGGATCGGTGCAACAAAATAAAGTTCTTTCGGGCACGTTTTCGCTGTTTTGACCAGTTCTGTAAAGACATTTTCTGGCACCACAAAATTCTGGATGCGGTTTGGCAGTTCAAGCACCTTTTCCGTCGCATTCGATGCTTTTACTTCATCTATATCAACCCAAACCGATTCTCGCTCACTCATTTTCTTTCCACCGCTCACATACGTTTGTTCCCGGCATAATCTCGCAAATAACGTAATGAGTGTTTCTCCTTCTTCTTCATGGACATTCTTAGACCTTACAAAATAATAAGCGACTGACTGCTGCGGCAAAAGCTGTTTTTGTGTCAAAATGGCACACCCCTTTTCAAGTTTCTGCGTGAATTGAAGAAATAAAATGGGAAAACTGACTTTTAACTTATGTAAAGTCGGCATAAGCTTCTTTAGAATGAGATCTAACCAGAGGGACTAAAATGCCAATCTTCCCTTCAAAATCCATGAGCTAAACGACTCACCAGTAGAAATAGGCTTAAAGTTGCCTTTGTGAGGTATATAAGAAACTTTTAAACTAATGATTATTTGAATCTGCTAACATATATAATATACTACAACTAATAGGCTACTGCAATAAGTTAAGAAAGTAAATAAATAATAAAAAAATATTTTTTTAAATAAAATACAAAGTTTTTTATTATGGGATTTCCTTAATCTTATTATTAGTAGTGACTATTATCTCATACGAGACTTATTTGAATTTACGGCTGCCTATAATGCCTCTTTTTTAGCCAATGCCTTAAAATCTTAAACTCAATGGAAAAAAGCCGAGCAGTGTATAAAAGCTGCTCGGCTTACCATTAGATCACTCTTTTTAAAAAACTTCCTTAGAAACTTCTAAAGTCATCGTTAGTCGGCGGATTCGGTTTCTTTTCTTCCGCTTCCGCTTTTGCTTCAAATTTCTCCAATTGGCGTTTGGCCATATCGCGGCCGCCGATGCCGAATGCGATCGCAAATGCAACTGCAAGGCCCGCTACGATGAAGAGGAATGCCAGATTGACAATATTCGTTGCAAAGTTCAATTGATCCAAGGTCATGAAAACAGCCATGATGATGATGGCGTATTTAACAATGCCGCCAGTCATCCGGTTGCCGGAAGACTTGGTGATGTAATTGCCCAGAAGGTTTGCACCGACAATACCTACGCCCAGGATGATCAATGCACTTAGTACAAGCGGCAGATAATTGATGATCGCAGAGCCGATGTTATTCAGTACATCCAATTGCAATACATTCAAAGCTTCGACTGTGAAGAAGATGATGATCAATACCTGAACAACTTTGCCGATGATTTTTGCCAAATCGAAGGTTGGCACGTTCGGATTGCTGCTGGTATTCAAGTAATCGGAAACATTGTCGATTCCCGTACCTTTCAACAAGCTCGTGAGAAGGTCCCCGATAAACTTCCCAATCATGACCCCGACGATAATCAAAATGATTGCCACGAAGATATTTGGAATCATGTTCAGCACTTGGTTCAGCATAGAAGTGATTGGTTGTGAAATCGATTCGATTTCAAGCGTCTCAAGTGCAATTGTGACAATCGGAATAAGAACAAATACGAAAGCCACATTCCCTAGAACATTCGCAAGTGTATTCTTATCGCTCGCCGACATTTTTTTAGGCGTGTCCGTCTTTTTTGTCAGCTTATTGAACCAACGATCGATGTTCACCGTAGTAAGCAGCGTCACAACAAGATTTTTCACGAATTTTGCGATGAAGAAACCAAGGACCAAAATGATTGTGGCCATCAAGAGATTAGGCAGGAAAGCCAGCAATTTGTCCATCATATTGGATATCGGTCTTGCAACTGCTCCCATGTTCAATTGTTCAAAGACACTTGGCAGGAAGAGGATAAATACTAAATAATAGAAGATCTTACCGATGGAATCCAGCTTGGAATCCGCATCCTCCACTGTTTTAGCCATGTGGCCCTTAACCATTGCCCGGTCCGCGCCGATTTTCTTCAATCCTTTTTGGAAAATCATGCGCACGATTGTCGCTACTACCCATGCGACCAATAGCAAAAGGATTGCGCCAAGGATGTTCGGCAAGAAATTGACAACGTTGTACCACATGTCCCTAAATGCAACTGTAATGTCATTCATCTTCATTTCTCCTTTCAGGTTGTATTTGTAGCAAATTAAAATAATTGCTACTATTATATTCCCCTTTTTTCGAAACTAAACCCAATTCCCCTAACTATTCAGATAATTTATTACTTTTGTCCTGATGCTCTTTTTACCAGCTTTCCTCCCCTATGTTTAGGATTTGTGTTATGCGGAATAATAAGAAGGCAACTCTTTAAGGAAAGCAGGGATTTTACTATGGAAGAGAAAATCGTCGAATTGCCAACTGGCCAATCGAAAGCTCAGAACAATACCCCTGATTCCATCAATCAGGAAATCGAGCGCCAAATAGAAGCGAACGTCGGGTATTTCAAGCGCCAAAGCGAAGCGGCCATCAAGGAACGGATCGACAGCCTGGATCGGGAATGGGATGCCGGGCGTGCAGCTGCAGGTATAAATGCAGCTCTTGCAATTGCAGCAACCGGCCTGTCATTGGCAGGCCGTAAAAAGTGGCATTACCTGACAGCAGCAGCAGGCGCATTTATGCTTCAGCAGGCATTGCTTGGCTGGAGTCCGCCGCAAGCATTAGCCAGAAGAATGCGAATCCGGACTCTAAATGAAATCAAGCTTGAAAAACAAGCACTGGAAAATTTGCTGAAATAACCTTCATAGCCCAGTCGCTGAAAGGCCCGCCAACAAAGTGCGGGCCCTTTTTTTATTATTTTTATTTTAGGTTTAAAGAAAGAAGATAGAAGGAATAAACCTATCAAACATTATAATTGCTGTTTTCTAAGTGAATTTAATATAATGGAATTATAACGGTGAAGGAGATGAGCAAAGTGAGCATGGAGACAATTAGAGGATCTAGTATGGTCATAAAAATGACGCGCACTTTAATGGAAGAAGGCTGGGCCTTCATATCCAATGAATCGAATGTTGTGGTTAGAGCAGAGCATCAAGCTACAGGCGAAGCCATCTCCTTTAATTCTGCCGGCAACCTAAAACGCTGGCTCTACGAAAAAGCTTTGAGTTATTAACCCATAAAACTGCTAATTCTTCAGTGAATTAGCGGTTTTTTAGATTTCCCAAAGCCATAAGCGAAAATGTGATGATTCTTGGTGGAGTGGTTGATCGACATACCTCTTGTCATGCCGGTTTTTGGTGCTTTTCGATGCACAATATTCCAGATGGTCACGCTGTAGGCTTTGCCTTCGGTGCAGTGCCGGCGCAATGATTTTCGTCGTCGCAGAAGAAGTGATTCCGGGTTCACGGGAAAACGTCAAACATAAACTTGCGGCCATTAGTCTGCTTATCGGCTTTGCTGTCATAATGATGCTTAACGTCGCATTGAGCTGAAAAATACTGTTTTCAATTTAACTAAAATAAAAATATTTATATTATGTAATCTAAAGATAGCATACGTTTTTTTGCATAAATTATATTATTACTATACAAATCTTGCTGATCTTTCCACGGAAGACCCCCAGACATGATCTGCTCTTTTTCCAGAAGATAGTTTATCTGCAACAAAAAATCTGCAGCCCATACCCTGGCTGCAGATTTTTTGTTAGACTGAAGAAGCGGTCATTGTGGCTCGCTGAAACTTTCAGTGCAGATTGAATTCAAATGATAGCGTATGATCTTTTTTATTTTTGCCTCATCGGCTTCGGCAGGACTGGCTAAGCTTTTAATTGCCAACCCATCCAGCAATGCAGACAAACGCTCAGTTTCGAGCTCCAGCTCTGCATTCTTCATTAAGAGATTTAATAGAGCTAAATACGAGATGACATTTTTAGCTGCCGAATAGGCGGCGTCCGGAACCCTTCCGCTGCTTTCAACATCTTGCAACGCTGCCATCTTTAAGCTCAACCTGACCGAGGTTTCAAGCATCGGCCCTTCTCCTGATGGCAGCAGACAAAGCAGAACACGAAGAATTTTCTCTTTCGGCTGCACGTCATCCTGGAAAATGGAGTCGATTCTTTCCGCCAATCTGGCATGGACCAATTGATTGGCGTAAGCCAATAATTCATTTTGCGCCGAAAAATAATAGCGCATTGCACCGAGCGATAATCCGGCCTCCTTTGCGATATTTCTGGCTGATGCTTTTTGCATGCCTTGTTGCAATATAACTCTCCACGCGGCTTCGGCGATAGCTTGCTTTTGTTTGGGGTGATCGATTAGTTTTGGCATATTTCCATTCTATCAGAATAATAGTAATTTTCAAATAATTCAGTACAGTTGTATTATAATATTTTTTGGCTATATTTTTTCTCAATACAGACGTACTGCCAAATATGCACCGATTTCCCTCTCTTGTGGATAACCAGGCTGTCCTGTGGGTTTCTTTCCACAGCCACTTATTGTCGCATTGAACCAGTTTTAAACAACGGCGACAAAACAAAACACCCTTGAATCCAACCCATTAACTGGATGGATTCACGGGTGTTTTTTAGAGCAAAGTCATTCCATTTTCTTTTCTGTGAAATAGACATTCCGTTTTTGCAGCTCTTCCGGCAATGCGCCAAATGGGATGTGAACCTTAAAGACAGTCCCCTCCCCTTCCGTGCTGTCGGCTCCAATTGTTCCACCCTGCATGTCGACTATCGATTTTGCAATGGACAACCCTAGGCCATAGCCACCTTCTTTGCGCGAGCGTGCCTTGTCAGCCCGGTAGAAGCGTTCGAAAATCTTATCGCGATCTTCCGGCGCCATTCCGATGCCATTGTCTTTCACCGTTATCGACAGCTCACCTTGCCTTTTTTTATGCTCTACCGCTATTGCGATTTCCACTTTCCCACCGCTTGGCGTATATTTTATCGCGTTTTCTCCTAAGATATACAATAATTGTGTTAAGCGATCGCTGTCCCCTTGAACAAGGATTTCGTCTTTTGCTTCAAGCTCCAGGTGAATTCCTTTCCTTGCACTGAGTTCGCTCAGCGATGCCATCACTTGCGCGGCTGCCGGCCTGAAATTGAACCACTCTTTTTTCACTTCAAGCACAGCCTGCTCGGAATCCGACCGGGCCAAAGCAAGCAATTCCGTAATCAATTTGGACATCCGTTTGACTTCGTGCTTCAATGTCATTTGCATTTTTTTTGAAAAAGGGCTGTTGCCGCTCTCCATTTCCAATGCCTCCACCGCAGATAAAATGACGCTGAGCGGCGTGCGCAGTTCATGCGACGCATTCGAAACAAACTCCCGTTGGACATTATAAGCTTGTTCGACCGGAATCATTGCCCGTTTAGCCATCCAGCGGCTCAACAACACACCAATCAGCGCAAACAGAAGCGCTACTCCGGTGAAGACGATGATTAGCCATTGCATGACTGATTTGTAAAAGCTATTGTCGACTCCCATGTACATCATGGCGATGCGGTTCCCGTCATGATAGACCGGCCGCGCCAGGACGAGCACTTCCCGTTCGAAATCCTGGAAATCAGCCAAAAGCGGATCGTCTTTGGGAATATCGATCGGAAAGCGTTTTATTTCGATGTCTTCTGTGACCCAATCCTCGATCAAATCCAGATACAGAAAGCGCAGCTCTTCGTAATCATCCTGGTTGATCATCAAATCACCCGAGTTGTCAGTGATGTAATAGAAGACGTGATTTTCAGCAAGCACTCTGCGCTCCTGCTCCCGCCACGCGCCGCCGCTGCCATAAAGCGCGCGTTCAGCCATTGAAACTTCCCTATCGGATAACAAGCTTAGCGTCTTCTCCTGGTCCTGTTTTAATTCTACATAAAAGACAGACAACGTAAAAAGCACAAAGACCACGAGAAACGCGATGATGGACAAACTGTAAAACACCGTTAGCCTGTTGCGCGTCCGGGAAAAAACATCTTTGCTTTTGGTTTTGTTGGCATCAGGTTTTTTCAATTTTATAGCCTACTCCCCTGATTGTTTCGATCAGGCTTTCGCCTTCGTCGGCATCAACTTTTTTCCTCAATAGTTTCATCGTTGCGTCGATTGTTTTCATCGATACGTCTGTATCAAACCCCCAAATGCGGTCAAAAATCAATTCCCGGGTTAAGACCTTGCCCCGGTTTTGCACAAGCATATCAAGGAGCTCGAACTCCCGCGGGGTCAAGCTGATCTGTTCTTCGTTGCGGCATACACTATGGGAGGTCCGATTGATTTTAAGGCCATTAAATTCGACGATTTCCTCCTGCAGAGGAGAAAACGTGCGCCTGGCCAATGCACGCAAACGGGCCCACAGCTCCTCGATTTCAAAAGGCTTCACCAGATAATCATCGGCCCCTGCATCGAGACCTTCAACCCGGTCGCTGAGAGAGTCTTTTGCCGTCAACATCAGCACAGCGCCACTATAGCCTTTTTTACGCAGTTTTTTGCAAATTTCAACGCCATCGCCGTTCGGCATCATCCAATCCAAAACAATGACATCGTAAAAAGAAGCAAGTGCGTAATCATAGGCATCTTCGCCTTCCATCACCCAATCAACCGATTTCGCCCCTTTTTTCTTCAATAGATGGACCGTCAATTCCCCTAACATCTCATCATCTTCCGCCAACAGCACCTTCATCGCAAGCACCCCTTCCACCCATCGATACCTCTTATATCTATATTAGAACATAATCAAATGAAAAATAGATGAAATTTTCAGAAAATCGAACTTAATGAAAATTTACCATGGATACCCAGTAAATGGGTAGCTTTTTTGCTTATTATATTTTATTTTCCAGATAAACTTCATTTCCATGAACTTGAAAGGCGCCGCTAAAAACAGGTTATACAAAAACCGCTAAGCTTTGGCTTAGCGGCGTTTTTATAACAGAAAATCAAAAAAACTTCATTGCGCCGCTTGGGGGTCGCGAATGGCTCCCATGAACAAGATTGCTCCTGTCTGTTCATCGCTGATGGCGATGAAATACGGCCGGTCCACCACCATCGGCACTGCCTCTGGGCCCGCTGACTCCGTAACGATATCAACTTCAGTCGCTGCCGCCGCTTCCGTTCCTTTTTCATCCACCTCGATGAAGGTTTTCTGTTTCACCAGGCTGATCCATAGCGGGTCATCTTCTTCGATTATTTTTGAAAAGTTCGCCCCTTTTTGAAAAGCCGTAGCCATTCCAAGCTTTTTCAGCACATCATTCAACTCCACTTCATATGATAGCTGGAACTTCGGCATTTGGATCGACACGGGCTGTTCATTGAATCCGGTTTTCCAGCTTTCCCATTTTTCACTGGTCAATGCTTCTGTAAATTCCCCAAGCGTCGTTCCTTCCGCTGGCAGGAATACATTCATGCTCATGTCCCCTTCACCGTATGGCAAGGCAACTGCCTGAAATTCATCGGTTTCCATATAATCCAACACTGTTTCAATCTTCATGAATTGCTTTTCCATGGCTTTGCCATTTTCACTGTAAAAAAGAGCCGTCGCAGTTTGTTTTTCGTCAAACTCAAATTTCCAATCGCCGTTGAAGTAAATGGCGTTCAACAGCATGATCACAAGATCGGGGTTAAGCGGTTCGGCCACCATATCCTTTATCTTGCCTGCTGTCGCATCTTCCACCCAGCCATTGATTTTGTCCACTGTTCCTGCTGCACCTACATCGACCACTTCGAGTTCGGCATTAAAATAATCTTGGTTGCTGGAGGCAAACCCTTCTTGCAATTGAAATTTGCCATTCAGCCACATGGAATTCGCCACGTTCAAAGTGATATCTTCCGAATCTTTATCAAGCATGGCGAGGAGCGAAGCATTCGCGCGGTTCATTCCTTCCGCATCCAGTTCGGTGTGCAGCACTTCGGCAATTTCCTCTTTCGTATTGCCGTCCGCCCCGTTATAAGCCATCGCTAATGCCATATAAAGGCTCGTAGGGGAAATGAATGCATTGCCCTTGCTGTCCGGTTCGATTTCAGGCAGCACCGACATACCTAGAGCATTGCCGGACAAGGTGATGTTTTGGTAATCGTCTTTTCCGAATTCCACATCGTTCGCAACATCGGTACCTGAAGAGCCGCCTGTCTGCCCACATCCGCTTACAAATAATAATACCGCCGCGATAGCTCCAAAGAGCAATTTTTTCATGCCGCACTCCCCCTTTGCTTCAATAGACTCTTTTGGAATCAAAAAAGTTTCAAAAACCAAAAAACCGTCCCAACCCTTCGGCTGGAGCGGTTTGCAGCTATATATTATTGGCGTTTTCTTTTGATGAAATCAGCTTCAATGTCTTTTTTCCAGTCGCTGTCGAGCTTTTCGTTGTGGCGGAATGAAGTGACCGCTTCGCTCAATACATTGAAATTCAATTCGGTGCCTTCCGCATCTGCATGGTAGTCGGCCGCGAATTCTTTTCCAATGCCGAATTTCTCTGCGGCTGCAGCGGCGTCAATATTTGCGCCAAGGAAAATGAATTCCCACATGAATTCTTCTTTTTGGCGTGCAATCAAGGCCTTGATCTTCTCGTGTGTATATTCACAACTGGAATTTTCCATGCCGTCCGTCGTGATGACGAAAATCACTTTTGCAGCGCGTTCTTGTTCAGTGGTGCTTTTTTGGACATTGCGTATTTTTTGGATCGTGGCACCGACCGCGTCAAGCAGCGCTGTCGTACCGCCGACTTCGTATTCTTTTTCCGTTATCGGACCAACGCCTTTTAGCGGAATGCGGTCGTGCAGCAGCTCATAGCCATGATTAAACAGCACTGTAGTGACCCGTGCGTCGCCCTTCTCTTTTTTCTGCTTGGCGATCAGCGCGTTGAACCCGTCGACTGTATCGCTTTCAAGGCCAGCCATAGAACCGCTTTTATCCAGGATGAATACCAATTCCGTCATTTCTTTGTTCATGTTTTTTCCTCCTCAAGTTGTTTTGTCTACAACCTAAGGATACGATTTCCAGAGAGGCTAAAGGTCGCTTTAAAAGCGACAAATAACTTCCTTCCTGAATTTGGGTGCACTTATTCGAGAGTATTGCCTTCCGCTGGAATAGGATTGTTTTTAAGCAAGCCGGCCAAATGATAGGTATTGTATGCCAGGCGTTCAATAGCGGATTGCGTGAATTCATTATCCCGGCCGGCTTCGATATAAGAAGCACCCGGCCCTGCTTCGCCGACCCAATAAGCATCAACGTTCGGCGGTATGACAAATCCGATATGCGACAAGCCATATAAAATCGAAGCAGCTGCGTGCTTGGCTCCGTCTTCATTTCCTGTGACGACAGTCCCGCCGACTTTATTGTAAAAAATCGATTGGCCTTTATCGTTGGTTTTGCTGCTGCTGCCGTATAGGCGTTCAATCGCTAAAGTGGCAATCGAACTTTTTTCGCCGAGCCATAATGGGGTTCCGATAATGACAATATCCGCAGTCTTGACTTTCCCCAGAATTTCCGGCCATTGGTCATTGCCGCCTAAATCTTCTTCGACGCCATAGCCAATCGTCCAATCAGCGAGCCTGATAATTTCCGATTCAACGCCCAGCTGATTGAAATGGTTTTGCACATCGTGCATAAAGCCTTCTGTATTCGAAGTTTCATCCGAACTTTTTAATGAACAATTCAAAAAAACCGCTTTTAATGTCTGCATCTTGCCTCATCCTTTCCATATTGAGCTTTTCTCTTTATCTAAGTTCCCTGTCCGTAATCCATTAAACAAAGAGGAGCTGCTGTTTCATGGAAACGAATTCGAATCACGCGCCCAAAAGCACTTGGTTGAAAGAAAATAAGGCTTCATTGATTTCGTAAATATCGTATTTTTCATGGACGATGAAATACTCGATGATGACATCGAATTTATTGCTGCGCGACAAGGCATAGCCCGCGCTTGCCAGTAAATCCTCGGTTTCATCCAAATCTAGCTCCAGCGCAATGGCGAACGCGATGATTGTTTTCTTCATCGGTGTGTATGAAGGTGAATTTCTTATTTTAGAGAATAGCTTGCGGTCGACATTGGCTTTTTTATACGTTTCGACATCTTCCATGCCTTTTTCGTCAATAAAGCGCAGAAGACGCGCCGAAAACGGTTCATCGATGCGCGCCAGGAAATCTTCAAGCGAACTAGGTATTTCTATCTTAGACTCTTGAAGTATCGTTTCTATCCTGTCTTCCTGTTCAAAACGCGGGTAGCGCACGGCCATTTCTTCTACGTAATGTTCATCAATATAGGAATTGATGGAATCGGCCAGCGATTCACTAATGACAAAGGATTTTTGGTCGAAAACGACCAGATATACCAAGATCTCATGATTCTGCAGGAATTTGCGGATTTCTGAAACAGCAATGTCCAACGCTTGGTCTTTTGGGTAGCCGTAAATCCCCGAAGAGATGAGCGGAAAAGCAATCGATTCGCAGCCCAGCTCATGTGCCAGATGGAGAGACGTGGAATAAGCGGAGCGCAAAAGCTGTTCTTCGCCTTTCCCGCCGCCTTGCCAAACCGGGCCAACTGCATGAATGACATAGCGGGCATCGAGTTTGAATGCCGGCGTCGCAACCGCATTCCCTATCCGACAATTGCCAATATGATCGCACGCGGCCTGCATTTCGCTGGCACCTGCCCTTTGGAAAATAGCTCCGCATACGCCGCCTCCCATCTGAAGGTTTGAATTTGCTGCGTTGACGATGGCATCGACGTGCATTTTTGTTATGTCGTTCCTGATAATTTCCAAAGGCATTGCGGTCCACTCCCTGATGATTGATTAATAGGCCATACGTAGAATACGCTCCATAAGCTGTTGGTTTTCTTCAATGCCGACTTTCCGGCTCAATACGCCGTTCAGGCGGAGAATTTCGGGCACAGTCTGTTCGAGAACTGCCATGATGTCCTCGGTATTGCGGCCTGATTGCCACTCACTGAGAAGCTTCAATTCCCGTTCGTTTAAATCGCTTCTGCCGCCTTCGACTTTTGACCAGCTGCTGAAAGCGCCATCAAAATGCTGCTCCATTTCCATGAACCAGCCGGATACAATATACCTGAGCAACCGGTCCAAGTTTGCAGCAGCATAATAGGATTCATTGCGCATGGCTGCCCGGTAGGTTTCGTGCGCAAAAGCCAGGACTTTCCCTTTCCACATCTCCACTTCTTCAACAGACACTTGATAAATTTTATGGGCAGATGCGGCCAATATATCTTTCAGAATATCTTCAGGATCATACAGAATTTGGGCTTTTTGAAGCCAATGCGACGGTTTGATTTCATCTGGGGCATGATACCAGCTGTCAATTTTCACAAAACTACTATAATGGCTGACGATATATGGAGCTACAGGGTTAATACCTTCGTGGAACAGCACCTCTCCCCATCGTTCCGATCTTGTTTTCTTATTGAGGATGAATTCCGCTTTACGGCCGGGTTTTACAATGATGTGCAAATCGATGTCCGAATATTGGTCATGCGTTTTCTTTGCAAGTGAACCGCTCAGATAAACCGCCAGGACATTTTTGTCAGCGGTTAAATCTTCCATGCATTTCTCCAAAAGCTGTTTGCGCTTTGCGGGCAAAAGGGCATCCCGCTCTTTGTGCCTGCTGAAAAATTCTGCTGCCATCCTTTCCCTCCTTCTTGGCTGCAACTGAAGGGCTGCGTCCATCCTGAAATGTTTTTCACTAATGTTAACATTAACTCCCGGTTATTATAAGGCTTTTGCCGTAAAAAAGCCGCCAGAACAAGATCTGGCGGCTTCTGCTAGTCAATTCGGTATATATCTTCACGTGAATGGAAGCCATCTTCGATAATCGTTTTGCTTATAATTGAGTAGACGACAGCGATTTGAATCAGCAGAATTAAAGCATCTGCTTCAAATTGGCGAAATCATTCGGTGGTATTGAGTCCTCCGTCCATTAGCTGCAAGTGATTATATCACTCTCGTCTATAAAAGACTGCAGCACATTGAAAGCCCCTTATTTAAGGGGCGGCCATTATCATCCGTAAACGCTTCGCCGATTCAGCTTATTTACGGTACAAAATAAGCACAAATAGAACATTAATTGCTATATAGTACAGCTGGTTACGGAATATCAAATCATCAAATTAACTGTTCAACTTTATAGCTCCACGCATGAAAAAAGGCGGGCAAGATACCGCTTGAAAACGGATCTTGCCCACCATTTATTTACTATAAACGCTCTGATTCAGCCGCCGATATACGACATGCCGATTTTGTTCCGGTTTTTCGCTGTCAGTTCTGTGCGTTCGTCTGAATAGCGGTCGTCGCGTCGCTGCCATACCGCACTGATTTTGCGTAATAATTCTGCGTCGTCCAAGCCTGCACGCACCAATTCTCGTATATCGAATCCTGAATCGGCAAACAGGCAGGTATAGAATTTGCCATCCGAAGATAACCGGGCGCGTGTGCAAGTCGAACAAAATGATTCCGACACTGAAGTGATAAAACCGATTTGAGCGTCACTGCCGGAGAACCGGTAGCGCTTCGCCACTTCTCCGTAATAATCTTCATCGACTGGTTCAAGGTCATAGACAGCCTGGAGCTTTTCTATAATCTCTTTTTTGGTCACCACTTTTTTAAAGCTCCAGCCGTTATCATTGCCGACATCCATGAACTCGATAAAACGGAGAGTGATGCCGCGCTCCTTGAAATAAGCCGCCATCGGCAGGATTTCACTTTCATTGACCCCTTTTTGCACGACCATATTGACTTTGATGTCAAAACCGATCTGCTGTGCGAAGTCAATTTGCTTTAAAATCATATCCGGCTTAACGCCTCGGCCGTTCAATTCGCCGAAAAGCTCTGGGGTTAAAGCATCCAAACTGATGTTTAAACGCCGCAGCCCCGCTGCGTATAAATTTTCGGCATGAGCGCCGAGCAGCAAACCGTTGGTCGTCAAACCGATGTCCTCAATGCCATCTACAGAGAGGATTAATTTGACCAAGTCTGGAAGTCCACGGCGCATCAGAGGTTCGCCGCCAGTCAGTCTGATCTTTTTAACGCCCATCGCTGCAAATACGGTGGTAAGGCGATGGATTTCCTCAAACGTCAATAATTCCTGTTTCGGCAAAAACGCGTAATCATCACCAAACACTTCTTTCGGCATGCAATAGGAGCAGCGGAAATTGCAGCGGTCCGTCACCGAAATGCGCAAATCGCGGATTGGCCGTTCAAATCGGTCTTGTATTGGTTTCACTGCCATGTTCATCGGCTCCTTTCAAATGATCCGGTTTATTGATGTTGCGAAAAACTTCGAAGTTGCCGACTGCCGAACTATCAAGCCATTCGGTTTGGACTTTCTCCATAAAATCCATTACCCGTAATTGCCTGTTTTCCAAGTCCGTTTCCAAAATCCCCAGGACGCGGGCATTCCATAGGCTGAATAACGGTATGTTATGGCCACCCGCCCGAATTGCAGTAATGTCCTTTTTATCCGATGCCAAATCCATGAGAGCCGCCGTTTCGGAAGCGCTGATGAACGGCATATCGCATGGCAAAACAAGATACTGCCGTGCCGGCCGCTCGGACATCGCCGTGTAGATTCCGGCAAGCGGGCCAAGTCCTGCATACTTCGGGCTGTCACTTATAGCATCCAGCGTATCGGGAAAACGACCCTCCAATTCAGGCCGGGTGATAACGACGACGTGGCTGCATACTGCTGCCAATGCAGCATAGGCATATTCGTAAAATACTTTGCCATCCAGTTCGACGAAAGCTTTCGGCGAGCCGAATCGCCTCGACAAGCCGCCGGCAAGCAAAACCCCGACCGTTTCCATCATCCTCCGCTGACCGGGGGTATGAATGCGGCCACATCGCCTGTTTCCAGCAGGTCTTCCGGCAATGCGTATTCTTCATTCACTGCAATGCGCGCAGCTCCGGCTATAATGCCCGGGTATTTTTCTGCAGCCCATTGCCACAGTTCTTCGACTGTACGTCCTGACAAGTTTGCTTGTTCTTGCGCAACGCCTGTCAATTCCTTTAATCCAGCAAAATAATGTACGGTAATCATACGGCACCTCCTGGTTTCTTTTTCTGGTCGCCAATCCATTCTTCGCCGTCTTCCCAAATTTCCTTTTTCCAGATCGGCACAATTTCCTTGATGCGTTCGATGGCGTATTCATTTGCTTCGTAAGCTGCTTTCCGGTGTGGGGACGAAACGGCGATTACAACGGCGATATCGCTGATCGCGAGTTCGCCAATGCGGTGGGCAATGGCGGTTTTTGCGCCTGGCCACTTCTCTTCAATTTCCGCTCCGATTTGTGCTAACTTCTTTTCTGCCATTGGTATGTAGGCTTCGTATGACAGATACAGCGTTTTTATGCCTTTTGTCCATTCGCGTACATGCCCGGTAAAGAGGGTCACTGCTCCTGCTTCCGGCCGCAAGACCATGTCCGCGTAATGCTGCGGGTCAATCTTATGTGAAACAATCTCAAATGTTTTCATGTCGAGTTCCTCTCTATCCAATCCGCGAACCATCCAGAAATGCGGTCAGTTTCGTTTCGGCCGACTACGTCGCCATTGGCAATGCTTACGCCTTCATGTGCAATAACGAGCGCGATGCGGCTGAGCGATTTTAATTTATCCCAATCGCGGTCGGAGCGGATCAGCACTATTTTTTCATAGGGTGCATCTTTGAACCCTTCGATAAAGATAAAATCAGTATCATCGTTTGCAGCCATGGCAACCAACTCATTAACGTCCGCCTCTTTTTTTCGGATGTGCTGTTGAATGACCCCGCCGCCATAGACGACGGAAGCCTCAGCACCGCCATTGAAAAAGCGCATGCTATCGGTTGTTGCAGGCGGCATGTCTAGCGGTTCAGGATGGCCATGGTGTTTAACGGCAGAAACCGTTTTGCCGCTTGCCGCCGCGAGATGGATCAGCTCGAGCATCAAGGTCGTTTTGCCGCTGTCTTTAAAGCCGACTACTTGCAGAATTCTTAACCCATCCACTTGGCTGCACCTTCTTCCACCCCGAGCAGCAAAACATCGACGCGGTTTCCTTTTACAAATCCCCGGGTTCCCCCTGGCAGGACGATCAATGCATTGCCTCGTGCGATAGATGATACAGCATTCGACTTATTGAATCCAGCCGGGCGAACCGTTTCGCCGTCGTAGATCGCACGGATAAATCGCGTAAAAGGATTGGCTTTTTCAAAATCCTCTGCCAATAAAGCAGTGGTATGAGGCAAGAAAGGTTTTTCTGCACCCATCATTTTCAGCAATGCCGGACGGACGAATAATTCAAATCCGGTAAAGCACGCTGATGGATTGCCGGACAGTCCGAACAAGTAGCGGCCGTCTGCCACGGCGACCGTTGTCACACTGCCTGGACGCATAGCGACTTTATTGAACAGGACTTTCGCGCCCAAGCGGTCATAAATAGCTGGCAGAAAATCGAAATCTCCGACAGAAACACCTCCTGTTGTAATGAGGCAATCGGTTTCCTGTGCCGCTTTTTTTACAGCTTGAAAACTTTCTTCCAAGTTGTCAATGGACATACCGTACATTTTGCAAGGGATTCCCATGCGCTTTAATTGTGCCATGATCATCGGCCCGTTGCTGTTGCGGATTTTCCCTGGAACTAAAGCGTCGCTTACCGAGAGCAGCTCGGTGCCCGTTGACAGAATGCCTACTGTCGGCAATTTCGCCACTTGGGGCTGGCTATAGCCGAAAGTCGCCAATAAAGCGATCGTTCCCGGGTTGATGAGATTGCCGCTTTCTATGACCTCTTCACCCTTCGCTACATCCTCGCCTTGCAGCGACACGTTTTCAAGCTTATCAAAAGGCTTGCGAAGCGTGAACGACTGCCCGTTTTCAACCGTCTGCTCAAACATAGCGACCGCATCCCCACCAGCGGGCAGCTGGGCTCCGGTCATGATCCGGATGGCTTCAAAGGCATTCAGCGTTTTAGTTGAAACTTCGCCTGCGCCGATATGATCGATGACATTGAAGGTGACGCGGGAAGTGCCTGATGCCCCCGCAGTATCCCTTGACCGGATGGCGTAGCCGTCGTAAGGCGAACGGTTGAAAGGCGGTACGTCGGTCGTCGCCTTCAATGGCTGTGCCAATATCCGCCCGTAGCTGTCTTCTAATGCCACTATTTCAGAAGCGATTCTACCGGCATGACTTATCACCATTTCAACCGCATCTTTTACTTGCATCGGTATTCGCTTTTCAACCACTGGCTCCAACTCCTTAAAATCCATGTTATACTTTCATCATTATATGTGAAA
This sequence comes from Planococcus sp. TJ-302, assembly GCF_058268455.1. NCBI lineage: Bacteria > Bacillati > Bacillota > Bacilli > Caryophanales > Caryophanaceae > Planococcus > Planococcus sp. TJ-302. Next base: position 557,698 of record NZ_JBZDOI010000001.1, read on the forward strand.
AGGATGATCTATATGAACGAATTAACACATTTCAATACGCAAGGCCGAGCAAAAATGGTCGATGTTTCCGGCAAGGCTGAAACTGTCCGCATCGCCCGTGCACAGACTTCCGTTATTGTTAACAAAGACATTTACAGCCAAATTAAAGACGGGGCTAATAAAAAAGGGGACGTTTTCGCAGTAGCACAAGTCGCAGGCATCATGGCAGCGAAAAACACTGCGCAAATCATTCCGATGTGCCATCCATTAGCGTTGAGCGGCGTGGATATCGATTTCGAATGGAAAGTTGACGAAGACAAAAACCATTACGAAGTCATGCTTTCCACTACTGTGAAAACGACCGGCCCGACCGGCGTCGAGATGGAAGCGTTGACGGCTGCTTCAGCTGCTGCTCTGACAATCTACGATATGTGCAAAGCGGCTGGCAAGGAAATGGTCATCGGACCGACGATGCTGCTGCAAAAATCAGGCGGCAAATCCGGCGATTATTCCCGCACCTGAAGATGCTTCGTCAATTCAAAGATGATGTGCCTGATTTCCGGCAAAATGAGCTTTTCCATGGCCAGGCGGACAGCGCCGCGGGAACCCGGCAACACAAACAGCGCTTTATGGGCTGACGTACCGGCAGCGGCACGGCTCAGCAGCGCCTTCGAACCGATGTCTTCTGTAAAGCTGAGGAAACGAAAAAGCTCTCCAAAACCAGGGAGCTCCTTTTCGAATAAAGGCGTAACCGCTTCAAATGTGACATCCCTTTTGGCAATTCCCGTGCCGCCCGTGCTAATAACAGCATCAACGGATTCTTGTTCCAGCAGACGGGATACGGTTTTCCGGATTATGTCTGCATCGTCCATGACGATTTCATAAGCCGCTATTACCAGGCCTTTTTCTTGCGCCAATTTTTGGATAAGCTGTCCGCTTTCGTCGGTTTTCAGGTCTCGTGTATCACTGACCGTCAAAATCGCGATTGAGATGCGCTGTTCCAAGTGAAAAATTTCTGACATGGGAGAGCCTCCTTCAGTCTAACCAAAAAGTTGATGATAAATTTTTCGGCCTTCCGTTATATTGCGGATGCCGTGGATGATCATGCGGCCGTTTCCGAAAAATACCATTCGAAAACCAAGCACACGCATTTGGACAAAATAAGGTGTGCGCTTCACTTCCGCGCCAATCCTCCGTGCTGCAAATTCCGCGTCATCCAGCGTGATGCTGCGCTCCGGATCCGGCAAAATCTGAACAGCTTCCCTCCCGCATAACACCGCGTACAAGCCTTCTGAATTCCGCGCAAGTGAAGGGAACAGCGGGTTCTCACCACAAGTTTTACAATTGATGTTTTTGATGCGCGCGATGCCGATATCGTATTGGGTATTGTCCCATAAATTGAAATAATGCACTTTTTTACGCATGGCTTGTTCGTTTCCGCTCAGCCATTTCATCGCTTCCGCGCATTGCAAAGCTGCGGTCACTTGAACAGCTGGTGAAATAATGCCGGCCGTATCACATGTTTCATTGACTGCCGGCAGCATAGGAACCAGGCAGCGAAAACACGAACCGGCACCCGGAACGAACGGGAAAATTGCACCGGAACTTCCGACGCATGCTCCGTAAATCCAAGGCACGCCGTACTTTACGCTAGCATCATTGATTAACAGCCGCGTTTCAAAATTATCAGTCGCATCCATGACAAGGGTGCTTTTTTTTATGAGTGTTTCCATCAATTCGGCACCCAAATTTTCAAGATATATATGGAGTTGAAGGTCCGTTCTGATGGCCTTCAGCCTTTTTTCCGCGGCAACCACTTTTGGCGTCATCGCTTCCGCATCTTCCTCCGTAAAAAGCTGCTGGCGCTGCAGATTTGAAAACTCCACATAATCCCGGTCGACTAAGTGGATTTCTCCCACACCGGCACGTGCCATCGACTCCGCGATTGCGGACCCTAATGCCCCGCACCCAATAATCGTGACTACCGCTTTTTGGATTGATGCCTGTCCATCAAATCCAATCGGTTTAAATAAAGTCTGCCTTGAGTATCTCTCCTCCAAATTCCCCACCTCTTCCCATCATTCCTTGTTCCGCCATCTTTCCTTGGTCCACTTTGATGATGCGGTCAGCGAGTTTTTCCGCATCCGCTTTTAAATGGGTCACAAAAATTACTGGTATCTTCCATCGCTCGTGAATCCGGTACAATTCTTCCTGGCATCTTGCTCGCGTATCATCATCCAAAGCTGAAAATGGTTCGTCCAGCAGCAGGATGTCGGGTTTAGCTGCCAAAGCCCGGGCTAAAGCGACTCGCTGCTTTTCCCCGCCAGATATTTGGTGCGGGTATTTATCCAGCAATCCCGAGATGCCAAGCAGCTTCGACAATTCGGTGATATGGGACAAATCACTGCCTCGCTTTGTGCCGTATAATATGTTTTCTTCCACCGAAAGATGCGGAAACAAAGCATAATCCTGGAACAAATACCCGGTTTTTCGTTTCTGGATTTTCAACGGCTTTTGGCCGCTTTGATAAAAAACCGTACCATTCAGCGCAATGACCCCTGTGTCCGGCTGTGTAATTCCAGCGATGCAATTGAGCAGCGTTGTTTTCCCTGAACCTGATGGCCCGATCAATGCCACGATTTCATCCTTCATCGAAAACTCCATGGCCAAGTTAAAATGATCCAGCTTTTTCGCGAAATTTACGGTAAGCATCCAACGTCATTCCCTTCCGATACGGATGGCATTTTTTTTGCGCCAATAATTGATCCAGCTGATCGCCGCGACGCCAAGCGCTGAAATGATGACAACCCAGAAAACGGCTTTGTCCATCTGCCCCGCTTCATAGGCGAAATAAATGGCCAATGGTATGGTTTCAGTCAGACCCGGTATGTAGCCGGCGATCATCAGCGTAGCTCCGAACTCGCCTATGGCCCGTGCAAATGCCAAAATCACGCCTGCCAGAATACCCGGCCATGCCAGCGGGAATGTGACCGTCCGGAAAATCCGCCATTCCGAAACACCCATCGTTCGGCCGACATTTTCCCATCGCGGATCCACTTTTTCAAATGCGGCGAGCGCGCTTTGATACATGAGCGGCAACGATACCACAAACGAAGCAATGGCTGCACCGATCCATGTAAAAACCACCCGAAAGCCGAAAAGATTTTCAAGGAGAATACCAAGCGGCCCGTTTACGCCAAATAAGACGATGAGCGCAAAACCGATGACCGTCGGCGGCAACACCAGCGGCAAGAGGATTAATGCATCCACTATACTTTTACCAAAAAAATCCTTCCTGGCCATCAACCGTGCCAATGCAACGCTGACGATAAATACACAAATGGTTGAAATGGAAGCCACTTTCACCGATAAAAATAACGGAGACAAATCATATGGCATCATGGCTGCAGCCTTTCAGCCGTCAAGAAGCCGAAGTCCTCAATGATAGCCTGCCCTTCTTCGGACAAAAGATAAGTCAGAAACTTTCCGGCATCATCCGGGTTCTCGGAATTTGAAAGGATAGCGGCGGGGTATCTGATTTCCGCACTTTCAAGCGGCATTTTATCCATGTTGTCTACGGCTACCGACAATGCTGCATCAGATGCATAAATGATTCCAGCTTTTGCATTGCCGCTTTCCAGGTAAGTCACGACTTGGCGAGCATCTTTAGCATAAATCAACTGCCCTTCCAACGGCTGCCACATTCCAATTGCTTCCAAGGCTTTTTTTGTGTAGCCGCCGAGCGGAACGCTGACAGGTTCCGCAATGGCAAATGTACCGTCTATCGATGATAAAATTGATTGCACCTCTGCCTCTTCACCAATTTCAGTAGACGTGGCCAGTACCAAATTATTTCCGGCAAACGGTGTAACGCTCCTTGCGTCCGCTAAATCGTCTTCCACTAAGAGCTCCATATCTTCGGCACTCGCTGACAAAAAAACATCTGCAGGTGCACCGTTTTCTATTTGGTTCCTCAATTTGCTGGACGAACCTAAATTGGTGACAATGTCCATTCCGGGATTGTCCCGTTCAAAACCAGCTTCAAGCCTATCCATTGCCCCGGACAAACTTGAAGCCGCTGATACCATCAAGGTTTCTTCTTCGGCTGCAGGTTCTGCAGCACAAGCTCCCATGAAAAAACTTGATAAAGCCAAAAGCATGAATTTATTTTTTAATCGCATAATGCCACTTCCTCTACCGACAAAGGGTTTAAGTGAATTTTTCCTATCAATATTGCCATTCTACGCCAATAGCATTCAAGAAAGCTAGAAAACTTTACAGCAAATTTGATAGAACAATAAAAATCGGCCGCGAAATCCGAAGATTCCACGGCCGATTGCTTTTCGGAAATTACTCACTAACCACTTTGTTGACGGGTTTGACAGAAGTTTTTTTATTAATCGAACGGATTCTATTAATATCCACTCGGATAACCAGCGAAATGATCAGTGCGATGACGAAGAGGCCAGCGAAAAATAGCAGGCTTCCTTCGTAGCTGCCTGTCTGGTCTTTCATGTACGCCGCAAACATCGGTCCCGCAAGCCCAGCCGCAGCCCAAGCAGTCAAAATATAACCGTGGATTGCACCTAGTTGTTTCGTGCCGAAAATATCCGCTATGTAAGCCGGAATCGAAGCAAATCCGCCGCCGTAGCATGTGTAGACAATTGCCAGCATCACTTGGAACAGCAAAGCGTTGGACGTAAATGGCAATAATGCAAACAACGCGATTTGAATGACGAAGAATGCGGTATAGGTGTTCGGACGCCCGATGTAATCGGAAATCGTCGCCCAGCCTAAGCGGCCCAGTCCGTTGAATATTCCAAGCACACCGACCAATGCAGCTGCTTGAACGGTCGTCATGCCGATGCTGTCGATGGCAAGCGGTTTCGCTGCTGACAGGATGGCAATGCCGCACGTAACGTTGATGAACAGCATAAACCACAGGTAGTAGAAGCGCTTTGTTTTTACGGCTTCGTTCGCTGTCAATTGGGCCAAATCCATTTTACGCTGAACTTTTCCGGTATCCAGTTTTTCTTGATATCCTTCAGGCATCCAGCCTTCCTGAGGTTTTTCAAGATATAAAGAAGACAGTACCATGATCGTCAGATAAGATGCCCCTAGAATGTAAAACGTATTTTCAATGCCGACTGAGGTAATCAGCATTTCCATGATCGGGCTGCTGATTGCAGCGGCAAAGCCAAAGCCCATAATGGCAAGTCCGGTTGCCAGCCCGCGGCGGTCCGGGAACCATTTAACCAAAGTCGAAACCGGTGCAATATAGCCGATGCCGAGTCCAATGCCCCCGAGTGCGCCGTAAAAGACGTACAGCAGCGGCAAGGAGGATAATCCTACCGCAAATCCAGAACCGATAATGCCCGTTCCGAAAAAGATGGCAGCTACCAGCCCAGCTTTGCGCGGGCCGTATTTTTCTACAAAACTGCCGAAAAATGCAGCGGATAAGCCTAAAAATAAAATGGCGATGCTGAATGTGAGCTGCACTTGGCTTGTGGTCCAGCCGAATTGATCGATCAACGGATTGGTGAAATTGCTCCATGCGTAAACAGATCCGATGGAAATATGGATGCCGACTGCCGATAAGGCAATGAGCCACCTGTTTTTCGGTTTCTTTTTCATCTTGCGCTTGCCTCCTAAAATCTTATTTATGCTTATGTAAAATGAACTTAGAATGTCTAATTCATCGGTTTTCGGAAACGCTTACTTTTTATACCCAAAAATATTGTATTCCAAAATAATCCAAAAATTTGCGCGGTGTTCGATTTCGAAATATTAAGACGTTTAGAATCATATCACCGCGCTTTTTGTTTGTCACTATTTTTTCTTTTTTGCAAAAAGCTGCTATGCACCGATGATGCGCTGCGGATTTGTGTAGACATTAAATGACTGTCCGCGGATAAAACCGACTGTCGTGATACCCAATTCTTCTGCAAGTGCCAGCGCGAGTTCTGTTGGGGCTGATTTTGAAAGTACAATTTCGCAGCCGATTTTTGCGACTTTCAGCAAAATTTCAGAAGAAATGCGCCCGCTGAAAACGATGACTTTGTTTGCAACGCTGATGTTGTTCATCAAGCAGTAGCCGTAAATTTTATCAAGAGCGTTATGCCGGCCGATGTCCATGCGCGACACGATGATGCCATCCGCATCGCAAAGCGCAGCATTGTGAACGCCGCCCGTTTTTTTGAACATTTCAGCGGAGTCTGCCAGTTGCTCCATCAGGTTGAAACAATTTTCCGGCGTCAATGTTACGCGTGTGCTGTCCATTTTTTTCGCAATCATCGCATCGTGCGCAAACACGAACCCTTGGCGGCTCATGCCACAGCAGGAACTGATAAAGCGTTTGTTTTGCAGCTGCTCAAAAAACGGATAAACTTTAGCTGCTGTAATATGGACCGTTCCGCTTTTTTCATCGACCCGAATTTCTTCGATATCTTTGTAATTCGGAATGATTTTTTCAGATGCCAAGAATCCGATGGCCATCTCTTCCACATATTCCGGTGAACAGACGATCGTGATGAATTCCTTGCCATTGATCTTGATTGTCAACGGCTGTTCGACTACAACCCGGTCTTCTTTTTCAGTAAACTTTCCCCGCTCATAGCGGCGGATGGTGCGTGTTTTATCTTGCGCCATCTGGTTTTCCTCCTGTTCCAGTATTCTGATCAATCGGGCGGTCGAAAAGAAAAACCGATACGGCGATATCATCTTCTACTTTGATGTCGGAGAAAAGGTGAAGAAATTTTGCACCGACCAATTCTTCCATGCCTTCTGGTGCAGCTTCGGCGTACACGGTTTGGATCATCCGTGTGCGGGCTGCATGGACCATTTCCCTGCCCTCAGCCGTCCGCGCAATAAATTCTTCCGATGGGCTCAAGTTTCCGTAAAGCGTTGAAATGGCCATATCGTTGATGAAAACCGTATGGATGCGTTCCGGCCCTTTGCCAAAAAGATTTTTCCGCAGTTTGCGGATGATATCGTTAAATTCATGGATTTGTTTGGACATGATGATCTTTTTCTCCTTCAAGAAATGAATATTTGTAAGTTTTTGATAAATAGATTGTGTAAGGATATTATATTGTTTATAATAATAGCATACGTAGGCATCGCCGTATTTAAAATGCGGCAGCGCTTTCATCCCATTAGAATATTGGATTGGTCTTTTAGCAAGTCCTGTTAAGACACTATTCCACTATGAATCATGTGCACTTGTCAAGGTGTATTTTTCATAGTGGGATTTTTTTATCTATTTTTCCCCTGTTTTTATTCAAGTTAAAATTTCAGATGTATTTACAACGATCCGTTAGTTTTGGGCAGAGCATAAATAATTGCTCCTGCGCAAGCTCGTCGCAAAGGCATTGTTCCAATGCTTGGGTCAATGCCTACGCAGCTGTTTTGCTGAATATCGAAATTAATTTACAACCCTAAAAGGAGGTATTTGCATGTCAATCAACATCAATGGCGCGTCTTATGAATTTAAAGATGGCCAGACTATTTTGCAAGTGATCAACGAACAGAAAATATTGCATCCGCAAATTTGCTATATGCCGGAAGTCGATCCAATTGAAACTTGCGATACGTGCATCATGGAAGTGGACGGCGAGCTGAAGCGCGCTTGTTCAACAAAAGCATTTGCAGGCATGGACGTCCAGCTCGCTTCCCCGCGTGCGAAAGAAGCGCAGACCGAAGCGATGGACCGTATTTTGGAAAACCACCTGCTTTATTGTACGGTATGCGACAACAATAACGGAAACTGCAAAGTACATAACACCGTCGACATGATGGAAATTGAGCACCAGAAATACCCGTTCGAACCGAAATGTTCGGTTGACGAAGTCGATTTGACCAACCCATTCTACCGCTACGACCCGAACCAATGCATCGCCTGTGGGCAATGCGTTGAAGTGTGCCAGAATCTCCAAGTCAACGAAACTTTGACAATGGATTGGGAACGCGACCGTCCGATCGTCCTTTGGGACGGCGGCGCAAAAATCAACGATTCTTCTTGTGTCAGCTGCGGCCAATGCGTCACGGCTTGCCCGTGCAACGCGTTGATGGAAACATCAATGCTTGGAGAAGCCGGCTTTATGACAGCAATCCCGGAACCCATCATGACGCCGTTGATTGATTTGGTCAAAGATGTTGAGCCTGGATACAGCGGCATTTTGGCAATTTCCGACGCAGAAGCGACAATGCGTGAAACACGCACGAAAAAAACGAAAACCGTTTGTACGTTCTGCGGCGTCGGCTGTTCGTTTGAAGTATGGACAAAAGACCGTAAAATCCTTAAAATCCAGCCTGTATCGGAAGCACCTGCAAACCAGATTTCCACTTGCGTAAAAGGCAAATTCGGCTGGGACTTCGTCAATAGCGAAGAACGCATCACAACACCAATGATCCGCAAAGGCGATGAGTTTGTTGAAGCCACTTGGGAAGAAGCATTGGATCTTGTTGCTTCAAAATTCAAAGGCATCAGAGAAAGTCATGGCAAAGACGCAATCGGCGTGATTTCTTCTTCGAAAATCACCAATGAAGACAATTACGTCATCCAGAAATTGACGCGCCAAGTGTTCGAATCGAATAACGTGGACAATTGCTCCCGTTATTGCCAGTCTCCTGCAACCGACGGATTATTCCGCACCGTCGGCATGGGCGGCGACGCCGGTACGATCAAAGATATTGCAAAGGCCGGCCTTGTCATCATCGTTGGCGCAAACCCTGCTGAAGGCCATCCTGTCCTCGCTACCCGCGTCAAGCGGGCGCATAAATTGCACGAACAGAAATTGGTCGTGGCGGATATGCGCAAAAACGAAATGGCTGAACGCTCGGATATCTTCATCACCCCTAAACAAGGGACGGATCAGGTTTGGCTGATGGCCGTCACGAAATATATGATCGACAACGGCTGGCACGATCAGCGCTTTATTGATGAAAACGTCAATCATTTCGGCGAGTTTACCGAAGTGCTGAACCAATACACATTGGAATACGCTGAACAGCAGACCGGCATTTCAAGAGAACAATTGATCAATATTGCTGAATTGGTCCGCGACGCTGACGGCACATGCATCCTTTGGGGGATGGGTGTTACACAAAACACCGGCGGCTCGGATACGTCCGCTGCCATTTCCAATTTATTGCTCGCGACAGGCAATTACCGCCGCCCGGGTGCCGGTGCATATCCGCTCCGCGGCCACAATAACGTACAAGGCGCCTGCGATATGGGCTCACTGCCCGGCTGGCTTCCTGGCTACCAGCACGTTACCGACGACAACGCCCGCTTGAAATTCGAGACGGCATACGGCGTCAAAATCGATGACAAACCCGGTATGGACAACATCCAAATGCTGCAGGCTGTCGATGAAGGCATCATGAAAGCCATGTACGTTGTCGGCGAAGATATGGCGCTTGTTGATTCAAACGCCAACCATGTCGACGAAGTACTATCAAAACTTGATTTCTTCGTGGTCCAGGATATTTTCTTCTCTCGTACAGCTCAATATGCGGATGTTATATTGCCTGCCTCTCCGTCCTTGGAAAAAGAAGGCACATTCACGAACACCGAAAGACGCGTTCAGCGCCTTTACCAAGCATTGCCTGAGCTTGGCGAGTCGAAAGCAGACTGGTGGATTGTCCAGGAAATCGCGAATCGCCTAGGCGCTGGATGGAATTACAGCCATCCTAGCGAGATCTTCGCTGAAATGGCCAGCTTATCACCGTTGTTCAGCCAAGCGGATTATGCTTCGATGGAAGGCTGGAACAGCTTCCTATGGGGCAGCCTGGATGGCTCGAGCACTCCCCTCCTGTATGTGGATGGCTTCAACTTCCCTGACAAAAAAGCGCGTTTCGCTTTGTCTGACTGGGTTGAGCCGGTTGTCTTCCCGGAGGAATATGATTTGCACATCAATAACGGACGCCTCCTGGAACATTTCCATGAAGGCAATATGACCAATAAATCTTCAGGTATTCAGTCGAAACTGCCTGAAACCTTTGTCGAAGTGTCGCCTGAACTGGCGGCTGAACGTGGACTGGAAGATGGTTCGACGGTCCGTCTGGTTTCGCCATACGGCGCGCTGAAACTGCCCGTGATCGTTACTGCCCGCGTCAAAGGCAACGAATTGTTCCTGCCGATGAACTCGGTCAAGAAAGAGACAGCGATCAACTTCCTGACAGGTCCCGCTGTCGATCAACGGACAAATACCCCTGCATACAAGCAGACCAAAGTTCGCATGGAAGTCTTGAAAGAACACGGCAAACGGCCATTGCCGCGCTCTAACCCGCGCGACAAAAAACGCAATCCCCAGTCCGGCATCGAAGTTGCACGGAAATGGGCGCGTGAAGGCTATGTGCATTTGACCGATCAAAAAGTAGAAAGGTGATGTCCTATGGCGAGTCCGATCACTCACTTGAAGAAAAAACAGTTGAGCCCAGATGAAATTCGGCACAACAAGCTAAAAGAGCTTGAGTCCCTGCTTGCAGAACAAGACCAGGCATTGAATAAATTGCTGCAAATCACCGGTGACTTGAATGACGCCGGCATCCTTGACGCTGCACTGGCAATGGTCAAAGCAAAAGAAGGCATCACTGAAATCGTCGTGCACCAAGCTACGCGTGAACCCGTCACCAACCTCATCAATAATATGATGAGTGCAGCTGGCGCACTTACGGCCATCGATCCCGCTACGACCGAGAAACTCGCCGCAAGCGTCGCAGTCGGCTTGAAAGAAGCCGAAGCGGAACGCACAAGCGAAAAGAAAGTCGGTATTTTCCAGTTGATGAAATCGTTGAAAGATCCCGACATCAATCGTTCGATCAAATTCGGCTTGAATTTCCTGAAAGGCATGGGAAAAAGTTTAGGCAATAAATAATATAGACGAAAAGAGCTGCCGAGAATTTCTCGGCAGCTCTTTTTATGGATTTTCTATTATATAGAAGGAACTTATTTTTTAAGGGTCTATAGGAAGCTAAAATCATTGGGCTTTTTGATTGAAAAATTGTTCCCCTAAGCTGAAAACACTTATTTTTTTTACAATTAGCACCGCCAGCAATTTTCATGCAGAAGCAGAAAGGTAAATTTCATCTAATACAAATCCGTTTAAATCCGCAAAGCATTCAAGATGAAAAGCAGAATCAGACTTTGGACAAAGGTGACAGCAATATCTTTTTTCAAAGAATTTCCTTCAAGAGAGCGATTAGAGATTCGTTGAAACAAGAAAAGGATCCCCACCAAATCAGCAAACTCAAAAGAAATTCCCAAAGTTGTTGTAAAGTGCCACATCCACCACTCCTCTTCGGCTTATAAAAAGAACTCTAAGATCGATTAATCTAGCCTATAAAATGAAGAACGATCCGATACAGCGCGATACCCAGCCCTAAAACACTCGCTTTCATTTTAGACGGGTGGTATTTTTCGCTGCGAAACAAATAAAAGAAAACCACCACAAATCCTAACGGAAACCAAAGCTGGAATTCCCCTTCATGTGAACTGCGAGAATAAATCGGAATAATATAAGTGCTTATTAGAAAATAAATGAAAATGGTAAAGCGCCTTGTTTCTAACCCTTTGCTCCACCGCATTAATAAGAAAATCGTAATTATTGCGATGATTATAATGTCCAAAGATGGCAGCATCAAAGTGCCGTCTCCAATTTCAAATTCCATTCAGCCACTCCTTCTTTTCAGATGGCAAATTCTGCAGCACTTGGATTTTCGATCCTTTTTTCATCATACCAAAAATACCCATTTCCTTATAGAAAAATTTTCCGACAAATTTAAGAGCACCTTGATTACAGGTGCTCTTACGGGTTTTATTTGTTTATTGTCAGGCCTGTTAAAAGGTTTTATGTGGCCGTCTAATTTGGAATATGCTGCTTAAAGCGGAGCAGCTTAGCAGTAACCACCTTTTCGTATTCTGTTACACAGAGCGCACATCCAATGTTTTCGCCAGTTTAAGCTTTTTCGGTTCGATGTAGATATTCCGTTTATGCCAACGGAAATAAGGCACGTGCTCAAGGGTCGCAGGCACTTTCATCGTTTTGTTGAGCCCATAGACCGCGTATTGCTCTTCCGGGATGCGGCTGGCAATATGCAGCTGCCCTCCCCCTGTAAAAGCGATCAGCCCCGATGTGAACAAAGCGGCATGGTTTGCGCACAAAAGGATGCCGTTATGTGGATCCAGCCTTTCAGCATCGGTGCTGTCTTTCCATGGTTTGGCGTAGCTCGCGGTCAATGCTGCATCGATGGCGATTCCGCAGAGAGGGCATTCATTATGCCATAATTGCAAAAGGCTCCTGCTGAATTGCTTTTTGCTGCGCCGCACTTTTTCCTTTATTTCCATTTCCATTTCTGAAATCATGGTCATCAGTGGATTATGCGTGGATTTTTTCACTACTTCAATCGCCAATTCAAGCTGTTCTTCTTCGGGTGCAAAGAAATTCAGGCTGGTGATAAACTCCAGCAGCTTCATGGCGAGTTCTTCGTTGCATGGATATAAATAGCCTGAATTGCCGCTCGCATCTTCCTGGAAAGGCGAATATTTCAATGGCAACAAAGGCTGGATTGCATCGAAATTTTCTCGGATAGCGAGCGGAAAATCCAATTCGTGGTAGACTGCTTCCGCAATGAAAGCTTCTTCTGTCCCCCCGGGGATTATGCCGTTTTTGCAGCCTTGGGTAATTAGGCTGATCGCAACGATATGCCCTTTTACGTAATGGAAAACATGATCTCTCTCTTTCAATTCCTGCATCCTTTTCCAAGAATGCGGCACCATCCCGGACTTATCGATGCGCGGCGTCCAGAGGATTCCACCGTTCCGTTCTTCATGATACGTTTCTCCCTGCATGACGATAAAGCTGTTCATAATGGCCCCCCAGTGATTCTTGATTCTCTTGTTTACCTAGCTTTTTCTAGTTTAACTCAATTCTTTTATTTCTGCCCGATCCTTGTACGCTTCTTGCAGTTTTATACCTAAGTTGAGATTCTATTCCGGTATATTTTGTCCCATAAGAAAATAAAGGATATACTTGTATACGTGTTAACTATTAGAAGAGGTGAGATTTATGAGAAGCGGAAATCCGAGTTTAAAAAATGAATCGTTTACGAAACATAGTGGTGTCGGCACCGGGGGGACAATGACCATTCAAGGCACGGTCAACAGAACATTGATTTTACTGTTATTGCTGCTGGCCACTTTCGTCTTTTCCTGGAACTTGTTCCTAAGCAATCCGGAAAGCGCAGTGCTATTGATGCTTGTCGGCGCTATCGGCGGCCTTATTGTCGCTTTGGTCACTATCTTTGTACCAAAAGTAGCGCCGTATACAGCCCCTTTATACGCGTTGCTGGAAGGGCTATTTGTCGGGGCGATATCGGCCCAATACGAAGTCCAATACGGCGGCATCGTCTTCCAAGCGGTGCTATTGACCATCGGTGTGTTGTTGAGTTTATTGCTCGCTTATAAGTCGGGGTTCATCAAAGTGACCCAAAATTTCCGGCTGGGCGTTGTCGCAGCTACGGGCGGCATTTTCATCGTCTACCTTATCTCATTTATCGGAGGGTTTTTCGGTTTTGAAATTCCCCATTTGCACGAAGCGACGCCTCTTGGCATTGCCATCAGCGTGGTCATCGTCATTATCGCTGCATTGAATCTGGTGCTGGATTTCGACTTTATCGAGACTGCAGCCAATAAAGGAGTGCCGAAATATTATGAATGGTACGGCGCATTCGGTTTGCTGGTTACCTTGATTTGGCTGTACCTTGAAATTCTGCGCTTGCTGTCAAAATTGCGCAGCAGGTAATCTTCCAAACGTCCTTCGGGGCGGTTTTTTTTTGCAAAAAAAATTGCGGCTCCGGTAAATTCAGGAGCCGCGGCTTTCAGTTATTGGGTGTTATTTTTTGTTTGAGTTTACATTGTAAAAGAATTTCGCTGTAATCGACCCATCGCTGTTTTCGGCGATATCGGTTACGTGAATTCCTGAATCAGCAGGTGTAGCATTATTGCCTTTCCAGAAATAATACGATCCCGAATGGACATTGCTTGAAACAGGTGTGATTTCATCGCCTGTTTTAAAGAAGTCGGCAGCATCTCCACGGTTTTCGTTCTTTTCCAAATCGTATTTGCCATCCGCTTGCAGGACGGACAATCCATAATGGGTCACTTTTGTACCGTCAGCAGCTATTTGGAACTGGTTGTACTGATAGCGCTTGTTCATCCAGTTTTCTACATTGTTCGGGCGGAATCCGGCAGTTTGGTAAAGATTGATGACATTTTCATCAACATGCCATGCCAACAATCCATGTGCATCTTCGCCTTGGCGGATCAAACCTTGGTTAAATCCTTTTTGCTGCACGTTTTCGAATAAGAAGTATTCGGTTCCATTTGAACCCGGAACTTCCATTTTGACGATGCCGTTGTCAGATGCTGCTTCGTTGATCGGCGGCAACGTAATCGTCTGTGCGGCGCCTGGCGCTACCTCTACTGGATCTGCCCAGCCAAGGAAAACTTTAGAGAACGGGTCAAATAGCGTCGGTGAATTTCCTGAATAAGCTGCCGCATTTGGATAGCGCATCCATGATCCACCCGCCATCATGGAGTAATTGCCTACACCTTCTGATGAGTAGACAGTATCATAGAAATCCGGCAATCCGAGAGCATGGCCAAATTCATGGGCGTAAACCCCTGGCTGTGCCGGGAATGGCCCAGTTGCAAGTTTGCTGTCGTATGAGTCTGTAGCGGCGTCATAGCCCGCCACGTTGCCTCCGATTCCAGGCTGGATGTTATAGTTGTCTACAAGCACTCCGTCATACGTCATATCTTCTTTGACGGTTTTATCGATCCAGGCCCCTTGGTCCATGCCTGCATAGACATCTGCCGGCTTCCCAGTTTCATAGTATTTGCCATAGTACAGCGCGCTCAGCAAGCTCCATTTATGCGACCAGAACTGTGCCGGGTCACTGCTGAATTCAGCACCTGTGCCTTCATGGACCACGAAAATGTTTGGCACTTCACCATCCACTGCGTATTTAGAAAAGTCAATTTCGCTGTCAGCCGCTGCCAATAAATCACGGACAAATTCACCCGTATGCGCATCGCCATTTGCGTTGCCCAGAACGTACTTGCCGTTTTCAGCATACGTCCCTTCTTGATCCAAATAATAAGAAGCTCCTTTTGGCAATTCTACCCAAGCAAAATCCGTATTTTCTTTGCGGACAAGATTCACTTTTCCGTTGCTCGACTCTTTATAGACATTTTGCATCGTCCGGTCAGTCGGTACTTTCACTCCGTTATATTCTGCGTATTGCTTGAATTGCTCTAATTCATACGGATTGTATTCATCACCGAATATCAAATCTTCGTAATAACCTGCAGGCACTTGCCCCGGCATATCACCGATCGGCTCATCGCCTTCCTTATATTTCGCCAGAAGCACAAGAACTGGTACGTCACCTTCTGTTTGGTTATAAGCAACGTGGTTGTCGCCGGGTGCTTGGAACTTCTCCCCTTTGTTCACTAACTTTTCTGCTGGATCTGCTTTTGACAGATCAATGCCAAGCTCTTTAGCTTTTTCAGACAGTTCTGGAGAAGCTCCGACATGATGGGCTAAGCTCAGTTCACTTTGGTGGCTGACCCCTTCGGCAGTTGAGCCATTGGAATTCACTCCAGCAAAAACTGCGCCGCCGACTAAAGCAAGTGTTAAAGCTGATGTAGACAAGACTTTTAACATTGTTCGACCCCCTAAACGTTTTATGGTACTGGTAAATTGTATAAATAATTCAGTATATTTGGAATAGGTAGTATGTATCTATTGTAAATTAATAACATAGCTCTTTTTGCGTGTTTTATTCGGAACCCGAAGCAATATCGCATTCAGCATTCTTGGAGCCTTCCATTTGCCGGAAATTCTTCACTTCGCCAAAGAAAAAAGCTGCTCCAAAGGCCATTTAATGGCCTTTGGAGCAGCTTTGCTATTATTCATTAATCCGCTAGATGTTCATCAGCCCGGTCCATCAAGATGTACTCGAATGAACCGTCCAATTGATACCCGCCGTTTGTTTCGTTGATCGTGATTTGTGTTTCAAGTTCAGTTAATAATGTATTCAAGTTTTCCATCACCGGTTCCAGCGCATGCTTCGATGCTCCTCCGATAACATGGCTATCCAGGAAATAGTCTTTCAAGCATACTGGGGTTACTGCTTTCAGCTGGTGCGCATTCAACAGCAGATGGCGCAATACATGTGCTTGAGGCGCAGCCAATGCCTCCTTGATGCCGTTAAAGTGGAGCTCTGTTCCTGTATCTCCAAAAAATAGCATTAGGGTATCTTTAGGCGCTGAGCTGCACGTCTCTATGCATTCATCGATTGAACAATATTCGGTGCCGTCCAATGTCGTCATGCGGTACGCTTGGGATTTCAATATGCCTTCGTTATAGCTGAGTTGAGTGAAAAAATCGGCAAAAATCGGATTGCCCGATCCTTCGTTCTGCCCATTCTCTGAACCGATGACCAAGGTCTGGCATGCAGTATGCAGCGAGCAATTCGACAAGTACAAGACCACTCGATTAATTTGTTCCGTGCTGAGCAAGAACGCCCCATCGCTGTAACTCTTCTGAAAATCCAACGCCTTCTGGAAATGGCCGATAGATTCGCTGAATTTTTTTTGCAGATAAGCCAGGCAGCCTAATCTATAAGAAACAATCGGATTTTTCCGATCGTAGCTTTGCACTCTTTTCAAAACTTTTTCAGCTTTTACACGTTCTTGTGTGGTGCTTCCATGGACGCTGGAACTATAGCGCAGCAAATAACACACCAATTTTTTCTTTATATATGTATAATAATCGAGGTAGTCGTTATCGTCTTTGCTAAGAATCGACAAATGCGTATGCATCGCATCATAAATCTCGATTTTCGTGTAATTCAACAACCCTTTTCTGCTTTCTTCGCTCAAATGCAGCTCTTGTTCAATTTCTTCTAGTTCATCCAGACTTATATCACGATATCGCATGTTCTTCCTCCCAATAAATAAAACACTCTAAAATGTAGGGGTTCATTAATAAAAAAATATAAAAATCTTATAGTATAACAATAATATTGCACTAGACAAGGAATAAATAAGATAATTTTTACATTTATAACAAACTTGCAGTATTTTTATGATACCAATCATTGGCATGATAAACAATACATCTCATCAAATATATATTAAAAAATCTTTCCATCCCCTCTTTACTTCTTCAGAACCTTCCGCTAAACTGAACCCATCGGGAAAACCCGACACAAAAAAACTGCATACCGTTTTCTGCACTAGGGGTGCTTAATTTTAGCTGAGATGCAAGCGCAAGCTTCGATCCCTTATAACTCGATCAGGTTAGGACCTGCGTGAGGAAGTGTGGCGCATTTCTGACCCAATCCTTTCTGGATTTCATACATGAAATTGTGGCTGCATCTTCGCGGATGCGGCCTTTTTTGTGTATATTTTTAAGGAGGATTTTTTATATGGAACCATTTCAATGCGGCACCAGCCCGATTGTCGGATTTCGCTTTTCTTTGCATCCGATGGCCGGGGATTTCATCCAAGTCATCAAAGGGGCGTTGCGGGAAACCGATACCTCAAATGTCTGGATGCACACCGACGATGTTTCGACCGTCATCCGCGGCAGGCAGCTCCACGTCTTCAATACGGCAAAGTCGATAGCGCTCCATGCTGGTAAGAAGGGCGTGCATGTCGCCATGTCAGGCACGTTTTCTGTCGGCTGCCCAGGGGATTCTGCCGGAGACGCCTATTTGGACAAAGAAGATGCTTTGTTGAACATCGACACGTCGAAGCAATATGTATCTTCGCAATTTGCGCTTTATCCCATGAACACTCCCGATTATATGGAAATCATCTACCGGGAAGTCGAACGTGCGAAAGAGCGTGGCGTCTTTAATGACTCCATGCATTATGCGAGCGGCATCCATGGCGATATCCATGATGTATTCGCTTTTTACGAAGAAGCGTTTACCAATGCGCGCTCTACCGAAAACGCACACCTAGTGATGACAGTCGCTTTGAGCATAAACAGCCCTTCTCACGGAGGTGGCAGCGGTGCTTAAAGATTGGAAATTGAAAGAAATCGTCTTGATGTCACTGTTCGGCGTTGTCTTTGGCATCGTTTATCTCTTATTTATCCACTTCGGCAATATTTGGGCGGGCATTATCGGACCGATCGCGTATGAATGGATGTTCGGCATCTGGTTTATCGTATCCATCATTTCGATGTACATTATTCGCAAACCTGGGGCTGCCGTTCTGCCTGAAACATTGGCGGCGTTAATAGAAGTCCTTCTTGGCAATGCGGTCGGACCACGTCTCATCTTGTCAGGGCTCATTCAAGGTCTTGGTGCAGAAGCAGCATTTGCGGTCACGCGTTACAGGCATTTCAACTTGGCAGTATTGATGCTTGCCGGCGCAGGATCTGCTGTGTTCAGTTTCGTCTATGGCTATTTCATATCGGGGTATGCAGCACTCGATCCGTCATTTGTCGCTTTGATGTTCACATTGCGTGTCTTGAGCGGCATGGTGATTGCAGGAATCGGCGGCAAATATATTGCCGATGGTCTCCTCGCAACTGGTTCGCTGCGCGGTTATGCAATTTCCCGCAGCAGCAAAGGTGATGCGGGTGCCTGAGGAAGTTATTCGATTAAATGATCTGTCATTCCGCTTCCCGGATTGCGGCAAAACGGTATTGAACAATGTATCAGCTGTTATCCATCAGGGAGAACGCATCGTCGTTTGCGGGCCGAGCGGCTGCGGCAAAAGTACGTTAATGTATTTGCTGAACCGCCTTTATCCGCTCAATTGCGATGGCATCGTCAGCGGAGAAATCAAGTTGTTCGGAGAAAATGCGGAGGATTACGCCCCTGGAGAAATCAATCGCCGGATTGCTACAGTGTTTCAGGATCCCGACTCTCAATTCTGCATGCCGACAGTCGAAGAGGAATTGGCATTTACGCTGGAGAACCTTCATATTCCTTTCGCTGACATGGAAAAGCAGATTGCGGACATCCTAGATTTGACGTCTTTAACCAAGTGGAGACATTCCAAAATCCATAGCTTATCCGGCGGCATGAAACAGCGTGTCGCTGTCGCTTGCGCGTTAATCATGGATCCGGAAGTGCTCTTGCTAGACGAACCATTATCCCATCTTGATCCTTTGACTGCGCGCGATTTCGTCCGCTGGCTCGACGGATTACAGCAACATCGACACCTGACAATCATTGCTGTCGAACATAGACTGGCAAACTGGGAAGCTTTCTTCGATCGAGAAATCAGGCTCGACAAAGACGGCCGGTTAATCGCGGATGGTCCGCCGGTGGCAGTCCCGGCCCTACAATTTCCTTCGCGGCTTTATAAGAAATTGGCAGAAGAAGCACTTTCCGTTCATCATTTGGCAGTAGAAATCAATGGCAAAACACGTCTCTTCCCCCTGTCATTCTCATTAAAACTCGGCGAAGTGGTGGTTGTCGCAGGTCCGAACGGCAGCGGGAAAACTACGCTTTTAAAAGCATTATGCGGCATTCACCAGCCGGTAGGCACCTTACAGGCTATTTCCCGGGCAGGCTATGTGCCTCAATCTCCCGAGTTCATGTTTTTGACGCAGAGCGTCACTCAGGAATTGGCGTATTCGGGAATCTCTTCGCTGCAGGAAATCAAACTTCTGTTGAAGCGGCTAAATCTCGCTGCAATCGCGGATTCGCATCCATTTTCGGTGAGCCACGGCCAAAAACGGCGTGTTGCGATTGGCGCAATGCTTGCAGACAAGCGGCAAATTCTGCTTATGGATGAACCGACAGCCGGACAAGACGCCGAGTCACTTAAGGAATTATATGATTTAATCCGGCAGCGGGCTGCAGAAGGGACAGCATTTTTAATCGTCACGCACGACATGACATTCGCTTTGGCGGTCGCTGATTCCTTGCTGCTGCTGAAAGATGGGTCGATGACCGGCAAGTATTCCGCGGCGTACTTATGGAAGCGGAATGACTTGCTGTTGGCGCATCATTTATTGCCTCCGGAAGGAACTTCAATCAATGAAGCATCTTTTGAATGACATGAACCCTTCATTTAAATTCGGCATTGTTACTTTGTCGATGATCGTGATGGCTTTCTTTTTCAACCCTTGGACTCCGTTAATATTTTGCGGCGGCATTGTATTATTACAAATCGTATTCAGCCGTACGAATTGGAAATTGTGGTTGGTTTGCATGCTGCCTTTTACACTTGGCTCATTCGGCTACTTATGGACCACCCTCGTTTTTGGCCGGTCTTCTAGTGGAACGATTATTTGGTCATCCGGTTTTTTTGACATCACCGATCAACAACTAAATTTGGCATTGTCCCTTTCCTTGAGGGTGCTGGCGTTTTCCGTGCTGTCTCTCATGTTCGCTTTCACTACTGCGCCTGTAAATTTTGTCATGAGTCTTATGCAGCAAATGAAGTTATCACCTAAATTGGCTTACAGCGTTCTGGTGGGCTACCATTTCCTGCCGCTTATAAAAGATGAATTCATGCAGATAAAGCAGGTCCATGAAATGAGAAATTTTTCAAAGGAAAATAGCAGATGGCACCGTCTCACTTCGATTTCCCGTATGCTTATTCCGACCCTTGCAGGTTCTGTCAGGAAAGCCGAAAGCGCCGCTTTTGCTATGGAAGCCCGCGGTTTTACCGGTGAAGCACGCACATCTTATTTTCGCCCGATAACGATAAAACCGAGTGATTATTGGTTCTCACTTCTTTTTGTCGCCCTTTTGGCTGCAAGTTGCATCTTCGGCGCTTTACTGAATAAATAAGTAAGTCAGCGGTTTGCATGTTGCAGGCCGCTTTTCAGTTTTTTCTTGTAGACGTTCTAGGTTTTTTGAAATTACCTTATGTAGTTATATACATTTACAATTTCCGAAGATTTTCTATATGTTTTTTGCTTTCTTCTATGATTTAAAACTGTTTGTTCGGATTTTTGCATTTATGGGTATAGATAACAAAACCCGTTGTGGAGGTGTCTTTGATGCACGAAATCCAATTGCTCGATGAAAAAGACGACCGAGTCTACCTTATTTATATGACTAACCGCCAAGACTCCTTTAAATTGTTCGAACGTGATATGTCCCAGATGATGGAGCGCGCCTCTGTTGAGATTTCAATTGGCTATACTAATTTATGGGCCATGAAGCGCATTGGCATTATTGAAAAAGAAAAAGTCTGTTACTTCCCTGACAACGAGCTGCTGATTGAGCCAGTCTTTTTTCTGCAGCATTCAAAAATGGAAGTTTACATAATTTTTTTATTCGTTAAATACAATCCTTCCGCTCCTTTTATGTTTTCTAAGCGCATGAACATGGAGCCATACAAACGTTTCGAGGATGCCGCGGAGGCTGGCAGCCGACTGATCGAGTTGATGGAAAACACCTATCCCGGCCGACAATTCAAAGTGTTATGCGCAAAATTGCTTTACGACATCCCTTGGCATTAAATAAACCGAAAAGCCGACAGCGAGAACTTCTCGCCGTCGGCTTTTTTCCCCTTACAATCATTCCAAGCGCGGGCTGCGCAGCACCGCTTTGTCATAGGCCAATTGAAAACCACTGCGTCTGACGTTGCGCGCTGAAGATGTTCCTGGTTTTGTTGTAACTGTGGCGTGTGTGCATCCTGCTGCTTTCGCATACCGAAGACGCTCTTCGATCAGCAAAGCCTGATAGCCTTTACCCCTTTTGGCAGGCAGCGTCGCGGTCATGAACAATTCCGCCAGCTCACCGTCTATTGCCATGCATCCCCCACCCGTGCATTCCCCATTTTCCCTTACCAGGAAAGCCGTATTGTTTTCAACTTGCCAAAATGACTTAACCGATTCAACCGCGACTTCCGATTGATAATCGTCGTCAGAAATACCTAGCGCTACCGCCCATGCCCATACATGGACATTTTCATCGTCCACTTTCTCGACGATTGCCTCGCTATCCCCCTGGACTTTTCTGGGCCGCCATTGTTGCAAATCAATAAGCCAGACGTTCAGAAAATGGTCAAATGTATAGCCGAGCAATTGTAGCCGCTTGATGAGCTTTTCATCCGCATACGGTGTTATTTCCAAGAAAAGCGAGAAATCAGTTCTTTTTTTACGTACAAAATTTTCCATTTCATCGATGTCAGCAGATGCGAGTCTCTCACCTGTTCCGAAGCCGAGCCCATGGCAGGAATCCCCTGAACAAAACACATCGCCTTTGCCTTTCAACACCAAATATTCACCTGTAAACGAAGGGCTTTGCTGCTGGTATTCTTTGAAATATGCCTGAGTCCCTTTTCTTTTAATGTCCTCAATCTTTTTTGATGTTTCCTTGTTATGTCCCCATTCCATCGGTAGCCTCCACCCTTCTTTACATTAAATCCGCTAGTCTTCTCTTTCAATCACTCCATCGGCAAAATAGAAAAACGGCATCCAAATCATTATTCAATTTGGATGCCGTTCTCAGTTTGAAATTTATTATTGCGGTGTATAGCTGATTTCATCTTCATCTTGTGCATCGACTCCGTTTTGGATGTGCACGATTGTACGCAGCAGCAATTTCGCTTTCGGATTGTCCAAAATCCAGCGATCATCTGGAACAATGTCAAATTGCTGCATGACCGTTCCTTTTGATTTCACTGTTCCGAAAAATTCCAGCGTCTGTTTTGTAATCACTTTCTCGATAATCTGAAAGTCGCTGTCTTCGCGGTACTCGTCAATCTGTGCCACCACTTGAAGTTCAATAAATTCAACTTCCTGATCGCTGTCGCCGCCTTCAAAATATATCGTACCATTCAGTGTTTCGCCTTCAATTAAATTCGGTCTCTCGACTACAGTGTCGATTTTCACGGAACCGATGCCTACCGAACTAAGGAATTTTTTGAAATTCATAAAATGGAGACCTCCAACTTTTTGTAAGTATTCTATACCACGAAAGAAATACCGTTAAACCGTTCAATTCAGTTCTGTGTAATCGTATTGATTTTCAAGATTGGATTCATGGCGGTTATAGCGCCGCTTGAATAATTTGTAGAAATGGCTGACCAGCACCCGGAGCAAAGCATACATCGGTATGCCGAGAATGACCCCGGCAATGCCGAAAAGCGAACCAGCAGTCAGCAGCACGAATATAATCGTCACGGGATGAATATACATTGTCTTGCCCATGACCTGCGGCGAAATCAGATTGCCTTCAACAAGCTGCACGACGGTCCAGACGACCGCCAGTTTGAGCAGCATGAACGGCGAAGTCACGAGCGCAATAATTGCGGCAGGCGCGATGGCAATAGCCGGTCCGATATACGGCACGACACTGGTGACCATCGCCAGGACACCAAGCAGCAATGCATACTCCATGCCAATGATCAGAAATCCGATGTAGACCATGACCCCGATGCAGAACGCGACGATCAACTGGCCCTGTATGTATGCGCCAAGCTGTTTGTCTGCTTCGCTCAGCACTTCCCGGGTATCGTCTCGGAAACGCGGCGGCAGCAGCTTGACGAAATATCCCGGCAGCTTATCGCCATCCTTCAGCAAATAAAACAAAATGAACGGAACGATGACAATCGACAAAATGACACTGGTAATCGTCGAGATAAAACCGGTGATTCCCGAAATAATGCCCGTTACGACGGATTGCAGCGTATCGGAAACATTTGCAGGCAGTGTAGCCATCAATTGTTCAATGTCAAAACTAGAGCCGCTGTAATAGTCGCCGACAACCGATGTTCGGAGAAAACCATCCAGAGCCGTCAGCAGATCCATGAAATAAGTTGGGAACTCCATGACCAAAGTCTGAAACTGCTCTTGCAAGAATGGCAGCACAAGCACTGTGATCAGCGTTAGGATTCCTGCACCCCCAAGAAAGATGATGGCAATCCCGCCGATCCGAGGAATTTTGGCTTCCACCAGCAGGCGCAGGATGGGCCGCAGCAAATAGTAGAATATCAACGCCAAAACCACCGGCAGCACAACTGTCTTCATAAAGACACTGAGGGGATGGAAGATAAAAGACACTTCCCGGAAGATGAAAATGACTGTTCCGAGAAGTACCAGTGCAATTAATGAGAACAAGGTATTCGTTCCACCCAAAAACCGGATGAAGTTGGTCGAAAAAAAAGATTGCTTGTCAGGCGCCACGAAAATTCCTACTTTCTGATAAAGTTCAATTTAATTTTAGCATATTATCAGAAAGTTTAATTCAAAGGCTGTGACAAAAATTCAGAAAGTGCTTGTTTGTTCCTTTCAACATCGATATCAAGCACCGATCCGGCGTGTGAATAGCTCCCATAGCTATAGCTTCCTTCTACAGGAACTGTCAGGCGTTCCAAGTCTCCGCCGCCTTTAAGGGCCAGCTTGGCTGCCAGCTTCACTTGGTCGGCTGTGGAGATATCGGTCTGTACATAGCCTCTGACAGCACCCGCTAGTTTAGGGTATTGCGGGATTGCCACTGGACTGATAACAGCATCTTTCATCGCCGCCAAGACTTGCTGTTGGCGGCGCACGCGCCCAAAGTCACCTTCATTGTCGGAACGGAAACGGGCATAGCCAAGCAACTCTTTGCCATTCAAATCATGGACGCCTTGTTCGAGGGTGACGCCGATTTTTTCGGACATGTCCTTTTCAACATCGATTTCGACGCCATTTGGCGCAGCAATATCCACCATCTGTTCAAAATTCGCGAAGTCGACCAGCGCATAATGATGGATTTCCACTCCGAACATTGAACGGAGCGTATCTGCAAGCAAGTCTGCGCCTCCCAAATAATAGGCTGTGTTCAATTTATACGATTGATAGCCGGGGATATCCGCATAAACATCACGCATGAACGATGCTAATTTCACTTCATCAGTTTTTTTATTATGAGACAGCAGCATCATCGTATCTGTACGGGATTGTTCTTCTCCGCGGGAATCGACGCCCATCACCAGGATATTCGTGTAATCCGGATTTTCCGGGTCCCCATCAAAGTTTACCGGCTCGATTTCTGTATTTTCTTCAGCTAGTTTATATCCGCTCTGGTATTGCATAAACATGAATACTCCTGCTGCCAGCAGCGTGATGAACAGCAATAAAAGGATGCCGCGGAACCGCAGCCGCTTTTTTTTGCGCCGTTCTTTTCTGGCCGGCTGTATTTCTTCTTGCATAATAAACACATTCCTTTCTGTTTCTTGCCTAACATATGACGACTTTTCATCCGTAGAAGTTTCGGCAATCCCATTATAAACATATAAATTGTCGTCTAACAGTGTGAATGGTAAGATTTTTTTATTCCCT
Organism: Planococcus sp. TJ-302; assembly: GCF_058268455.1. Lineage (NCBI taxonomy): Bacteria > Bacillati > Bacillota > Bacilli > Caryophanales > Caryophanaceae > Planococcus > Planococcus sp. TJ-302. The sequence continues at coordinate 582,996 of NZ_JBZDOI010000001.1, forward strand.
TTGAGAGGAGCCACCCCATTATGACAGAAAAAGCAACATTTGCAGGCGGCTGCTTCTGGTGCATGGTCAAGCCATTCGACCAATTTGAAGGCATCGAGAGCATCGTTTCCGGATACAGCGGCGGCAGCGTCGAAAACCCTACTTATGAACAAGTGAAATCCGGTACGACCGGACACCTTGAAGTGGTCGAAATCACATTCCATCCGGAAGTATTCAGCTATGGACAGCTGCTTGAAATTTTTTGGCAGCAAATAGACCCGACCGATAACGAGGGCCAATTCCAGGATCGCGGCTCTTCCTACCGCGCTGCTATTTTTGTGCATACCGACAAGCAGCGCCGTCTAGCCGAACAATCAAAACAAGCGCTCGATGAGAGCGGACGTTTTAAAAAGCCGGTTGTCACCGAAATTCTCGACGCCGCACCATTTTATCCAGCAGAAGATTACCACCAGGATTATTATAAGAAAAATCCTGCGCATTACAAGGAAGACCGCGCCGACTCAGGACGCGATGAATTTCTTGAAGCGGCCTGGAAAGAAGATAAATAAGTATTCAAAGAAAAGGCCGATGCATGTCATCAGCCTTTTTTTATTCCATTTTTCCATTGACGATTTCTTGGAGTTCCGACAAGCATCGGATTTCATGCGTCGGCTGGACCGCAGTGCCATTGGGCTTGCCTAGCGGATTAAACCAGCACGTGGCGATGCCATAATCCATGCCGCCCTTGATGTCTGAAGTCAGTGAATCTCCCACAATCAGCACCGAGTCTTTACTTTTAAGGCCCAATTTTCGGAAAGCATAATCGAAGATGCCGCTATGCGGCTTCTGATAACCCGCTTCTTCCGAAATGATGACGTGTTCGAAAAGATGCTGCATCGGAGAATTTTTGAGGCGCGCTTTTTGCACAGAACCAAAGCCGTTTGTAATGACGGCCAGCCGGCAATGGCTGAGTCCCTTAATCATCGCTTCCGCTTCCGGAAACAAATGTGTTTCCCGACCTAAATAATCCAAATATTGCGTTCCAAATGCTTCTGCGCTGAAATTTAATTCATGCAGATGGAACAAGCGCTTGAAACGCTCTATCCCTAGTTTAGCCAGCGGCATTGTGCCCTGTTCCAAATCCTGCCAAAGCACGCTGCTGATTTCCCGGTATGAGTCGTGGAAACGGGAAAAACCATCCGGCATTCCATAATCGACAAATGTATTGTGTAAAGCGGCGCGCTCTGACAGTTTAAAATCCATTAAAGTATCATCGATGTCAAACAGAATCGTATTGTATTTTGCCATAATCCCATTCCTCTCTACGATGTCAATCGTTTTCAAACCAGCCTTTGGACTTGAACCAAACGCTCATGCCGACCGCCATCACCAGCATGACGGCCAAAACAACAAAATAGCCGTTCTCGGTGCGCAGTTCAGGCATGTTGACAAAATTCATTCCGTAAAGCCCAGCGACAAAAGTAAGCGGCATGAAGATGGTCGTAATGACCGTCAACGTCTTCATGATATTGTTCATGCGATAAGAGTTTAACGAGATGTAATTATCGCGGATATCCGTCGTCAATTCCCGATTTGAATCAATCATCTGGCTTAATTTGATGAGATGGTCATGAATATCCTGGAAATATGCGCGTTTCTGCTCTTGAATGATAAAACGCTTCGACTCAAGGATTCGGTAGACCATGTCCCTTGTCGGAACGACGATTTGACGGATTTTCAATAAATTCCTCCGCACTTCGAACGTATCTTCCATAATCGACTTGTCCGCTTTTTTCAATCGTTCTGAACCTTCAATCGAAGCGAGCCGGTCTTCGAGCTCTTCCACCAGCGGAAAAAAACCGTCTACAACTTCATCCATGATTTTATATGTAACTTCAAGCGGCTTGAAGTTTTCCAGATTTTTCATATGCCTGAAATATTCCCATGCGTAATTGACTTCATCCAAATCCTCAAAATGGAATGTCACCAAGAAATCTTCACCCAGGAAAAAATCCACTTCATTGACATCCAGTTCCCCGGGCACAAAAGAATGCATTACTAGAAAAGTTACATTTTCATAATACTCCATTTTCGGACGCTGCAAAGAATGGATACAGTCTTCAATGGCCAGTGGGTGGAAAGCGAAATGGCTGCTGAGCAAGTCAATTTCTTCCGGTGTTGGTTCATTGAAATCCACCCAATGCCATTTCATCAATTTCAGCTGGCTCAATTCTGGGTCGATAAAGAGTTTATCCTGTTGGTCAATGGCTAAGATTCGAATCATAATGTTCCCCTTGCTCTTATTTATTTGAGTTTGCTTTGCGTTATTTCGTTTTTATACAATAAAATTCCGAACAGCATGACCATTGCCGCAAAACTTAATAGAAGATATAAAGTGATGGAATGGTCACCCCAGCGATCATACAGCATGCCGATTAAAAATGGCATCCCGCTTGAAATGATATAGCCTCCAGATTGGATCATCGCCGTCCATTTATTGACGTCATCTGCGCGTTCGTTCTCATCAAGCGGCATCAAAAGCGCAATCGGGAACAAACAACCCAGCATGACACCGAGAAAAACAGCGGCAGCCCATGCAGCAGCGGTACCGCCGAATAATAATAACAATAGACCTGCAACGCCAGACATCAGCGAGACAAATATCCATAACAAGCGGCTCGGATACTTGGTCAATAAAATCGGCAGAGACAGGTTTCCGACGAGCTGGACAGCCGCCATGACCGTCAACACCGCTCCAGCTGTCAACACGTTCATGCCCTTATCGATGGCGATTGGCGCAAGCCATGTGATTAGCGAGAAAAACATAGCCGACTGAGCGCCGAAAAACAGCAGCATATACCAGGCTCGCCTGTTTTTCAACGGCGAAGCTGCCCGCCCGGCAGGGTTCCTGACTTCCACTTTCTGAGGTTCCTCAACCCGCAGCCACAGGACAAGTGCGATTATTGCCAGAACTCCCCAGCTAGCAAGCGCAACAGGCCAGCCAGCAATCGTATAGAATACTCCGGTCAAACCAGAAGCCAGCATCGCCCCCAACCCCATGCCGAAAGAATAAACGCCGATCAATGAAGCGGTGCGGCCTGGGAAATTGGTTTTAATCGCTGCCGACAAGAGCGGACTGATTACAGCAATCGCCAGTCCGATAAAGAAAGAACTTGCGAGCAACACCGGATAGCTTGGTACCAGGCCTCGGACAAAAGTTAGCGCCCCCAGCATGACCAGCAAGAAAGTGACGCTCTTTTTTATGCCGAACTTGCGATTAAAGCCGATTGCAAGCGGCGCGAAAAGCCCCATGCAAAATACCGGAATTGATGTCAGCAAGCTGATGTCGCTATTGGAAAGAGATAAATCGCCGCGAATCGCTTCAAGCAGCGGCCCTATAGAGGAAATGGCTGGCCTCAAGTTTAATGACACAAACAAGATAGCAAGCACCATCAAGCCGAGTGCCGGCTTATTTTGTTTTTTTGCCAATCCCGTTCCCTCCTCTTTTTAATTACTTTTTTCCAAACTTGTGTTCGCCGCTGAAATTTATTAAAATGGATGTGAAAGGCGGGCTAAAAGATGAGATTAGTGAATTGGAGCTACGCGAAACGCTATAATATCAAAGCTATTTTTGACGAGTTTCCGCATGTTGTCGTCTGGTTTCGCCAAATCGGCGGCTATTATTTCATCTATACGATGAAAGGCCTGACAAAAGAGCACATCCCGGAAAGACGTGATTATGTACGAATGGAATATTTGCTGAATAAGGATTTAGGCATGCTGGAAGCTTATAAAGAGCGAAAATATAAAGTATGATCAATTAAATTATGAACTATACATCAATACATGGTAAATCAAATAGAGATATTCCGCAAAACAGTCCTCTAAAACAGCTGCTTCTGTCTATGCATCGCTATGCTAGCTTCAATTCATGAAAGTGCGCTGGAGCGAAATGAAAAGCTTCAAAGAAATATTTAAAGCCATTGCATTAAGTTTATCCCAGACTGCAGCCGAATGCTATCGATTTCAGAGGGTTTCATGGTATACTATTCTTATTGTGAAATTTGGGAGGTACGTAAAAAATGATAGCAGTAAATGACGTAAGTCTTCGCTTTGGCGACCGTAAACTTTTTGAAGATGTAAACATCCAATTCAACCCTGGTAATTGCTACGGGCTGATCGGCGCGAACGGCGCCGGCAAGTCAACATTCATTAAAATTCTGTCAGGTGATATCGACGCACAGTCCGGCAATGTATACATGGGTTCAGGTGAACGCCTTGCAGTTTTGAAACAGGATCACTTTGAATACGAAGAATTCCCGGTGCTTGAAACAGTAATCATGGGCCATAAGAAATTATACAAAATCATGGCTGAAAAAAATGCCATCTATATGAAAGAAGACTTTTCAGATGAAGACGGCATGCGTGCTGCAGAGCTTGAGGGCGAATTCGCTGAATTGAATGGATGGGAAGCAGAGTCCGAAGCCGCTATCTTGCTCCAAGGGCTTGGTATTTCAGAAGAGCTTCACGATAAGAAAATGGCTGAACTATCGGGTTCGGATAAAGTGAAAGTGCTTTTAGCACAAGCTTTGTTTGGCAAGCCTGATGTCTTGCTGCTGGATGAGCCTACTAACCACTTGGACTTGAAGGCAATTCAATGGCTGGAAGAATTCTTGATCAACTTTAACAACACAGTCATCGTAGTCTCGCATGACCGCCATTTCCTTAACAAAGTGTGTACGCATATTGCAGACTTGGATTTCGGTAAAATCCAGTTATACGTGGGCAACTACGATTTCTGGTACGAATCAAGCCAATTGGCAACACGTTTGGCATCTGACCAGAACTCGAAAAAAGAAGAAAAAATCAAAGAGCTTCAAGCCTTTATCGCCCGTTTCTCTGCCAACGCTTCTAAATCGAAGCAGGCGACGTCACGGAAGAAAATGCTCGATAAGATTGAACTTGATGATATCCGCCCTTCTTCCCGCAAATATCCGTTCGTCAATTTCACTGTCGGCCGCGAAATCGGCAACGATGTGTTGACAGTAAAAGACCTAAGCCAGTCAGTAGACGGCAAACAGCTCTTGAATAACATTAACTTCAATATGGGCAAAGACGATAAAATTGTTTTGATCGGCGATCCGCTTGCTAAATCAGCATTGCTTCGCATCCTTGCCGAAGAAGATCAACCCGCTTCAGGCTCAATTCGCTGGGGTGTAACAACTTCACGCGCTTACTTGCCGATTGACAATGCCGCTTATTTCGAAGGCAGTGAACAATCGCTGGTGGACTGGCTGCGCCAGTATTCTCCGGAAGATGAGAGTGAAACATTCTTGCGTGGTTTCTTGGGCAGAATGCTATTCTCCGGCGAAGAAGTGAAAAAGAAACCTTCCGTCCTATCCGGCGGCGAAAAAGTACGCTGCATGCTGTCGAAAATGATGTTATCCCATTCGAACGTCCTTTTGCTTGATGAGCCGACCAACCACTTGGATCTTGAATCGATTCAAGCATTGAATAACGGCATGATCGTTTTTAAAGGCGCTATGGTCTTCACTTCTCATGACCATCAATTTATCCAGACAGTTGCAAACCGCGTAATTGAAATCCGTGAAGACGGGACAATCTTTGATAAACAATTGACATATGACGATTTCCTGGAATGGAAAGATGCACAAGGAATTCTAAGCTAATACGCAAATAAGCCCGCAGCTCTTAAAATTAGAGCTGCGGGCTTATTTATGTCTTTTTTATTTCATGAAGCGTTTTACTAAACGGCCTGCGGGAATCTTGGAAACGACTTTACTGCCTGAATTTGAAATGCCGCGCACTACAGACAACAGCTCTTTGTCCCCTGCCCAATGTTCTTCAATCACTTCAGCTGGGAATTTGTTCAGCAATGTGTTGACGATGAACACCGCTACTACGACATCATCCAAGAACCCTCCTGGCCCTACCAACAGCTCTGGCAGGAAATCAATCGGCGCGAAAAAGTATAAGATACCGGCTCCAATTTTGCTTTTGCTGGAAGCATCAATGCGGCTGTCCAACATCAACCTGCTTAGCAAATGGAAGAAGTCCGGGGCAAATAAGACATATTGCCCTAATTTTCCTACTCCACCTGAACGGTTGTCGAGCCATTTTTGGATTCTGCTTCTTAGTTTTTGGTAGAAGTCATCTTGCTCTTTCGGATTTGGAAGCGGTTTTTTCAAATAATCGTTAGTCATGTATGTTCCTCCTGCATCTCATGTGTATTTTCCAGCCTTTTTAGAATTTCAATGTGACGTTTGTGGCAATGCGCTCTTTTTCCGGATTTCCTTCAACTGGGATGAAATCCACCTGTTGGCCTTCGTTCAGCACAGAGAAATCCCCGATGTTGGAATGCTCAGAATGCGTATAGAACATTTAACCATTATCGCCTTTAATAAAACCGAAGCCTTTTTCCTTATCGAATGACACTACCGTACCTTGCATATAAAACCCTCCTAAAGGTAACTTATTCATTACATGATTTATACCCTTAAAAGGCTGTTTCTTAAACTAATGGTTTTCCGGGGTTTTTCGGCAATTGAGAAGCCATTAAAAAGACCGCTCAACTTGAGCGGCCCCACCTAAACTTTTTGATTGATTATCAGTTTACACCGACTGCTGAGAATGCGGTTTTGACACTTGCCACTTCAGCGCTCGAAGCTCCGTAAAGGTCCGTTGCCGCCTGGATGGTTGATGCACGGTAATGGCTGTAATTCGAGCTTGGCGTTAAGTATTGCGTCAACGTGCGATAGAAGATATCAGCTGTCTTGTCGTTTCCGATGCCTGTGACTGAAACGCCGTAATGCGTGCCGCCGTTAGCCAATAGGAATGCGGCTTTATTGCTGATACCTGAGTTGATGTGGACGCCGCCATTATCGCCTGTCCCTGTATAGCGTTTAGAATAATGGTCCGGATCGCCATTGAGCGTCGGATCCGCCATCGAACGGAGTGCGTCTCCCGCAGTTCCTGGCGTATAAATGTCTTCACCAATCAACCAGTCCGGATTATTGTTGGCCGCGTACTCGACAATCGTCCCAAAGATATCGGACATCGATTCATTGATGGCCCCTGATTCATTTTGGTAAATCAGATCAGCGGTTGTGTCCGTAACAGCATGCGTCAATTCATGGGCAATAACATCCAACCCGCCTGACAATGATGTGAACTGGACGCCATCCCCATCGCCGTATACCATTTGCGTTCCATTCCAAAACGCATTATTATAGCTTCGGCCATAATGCACAGTCGAAATCAATTGTGCACCATTGCCGTCGTAGCTATTGCGGTTATGCTGTTCTTTGTAATAATCATAGGTTTCAGCTGCGTATGCGTGCGCATCAACCGCTGCTGCGTCATATGCGGCATTATAAGCATTGTCCGCATCAAGCCATAACGTGCCTGGCAAGCGTGTACGGTTGCTGGCATCGTATGTGAAAATTCCGCCGCCGCGTGTTTTGTCCACTAGGTATGATCCATTGCTGTTAATCGTTGTATTGAAAGATTTCGTATCACCTAATACTCCTTTGCCTGTTGCAGTCGAACTGGTTCCAGTCGGTGCTGTTACGCCGTTTGTCGGTTTGGCTTCATGGATTTGGTTAAACGAAGTTAAGACCTTGCCTGTTTTCGCATCGATGAAATATTGGTAATTCCCTGGTGATGGATAAAGGAATTGGAATTCAGTGCTGTAAGCGTATTTTGCTTCGCCGCCGTCTACATAAATTGTCAATTTCGGTCCTACTTGCTTATCGATTTTCACATCATTGCCAATCTTTTCCTTTAAGTCGGCTAAAGCGACAGCTGCAGCTGCAGCCGGTTTAACCGTAGCACCTTTTTTCAATGATGCTTTATTGAACAATTCCGGTACCAAGGTTCCTGAAACAGCAGTCAAAACGCCTTCTTCATTGACAGTTGCCGATAGGACTGAACCGAATACAGGAACGCCTTTGAACATCTGTTGGACCTTCAGATTGGTCATGCCAAGTTCATCCGTCGTTTCGCTTGCCACTTTAAAGCCTGCTGCTGCGCCTTTGCCGGTTTTATACAAACTTGCTTGTTTTTCTAAGTATGTAAAGACGATTTCTTTTGCAGCTTTATTTGATGGAACCGTTAATTGGCCCGTGATTAGATCAGCCGTTTTGCTTTTTTCGTTCATATGCACTTTTTCAGATACGGCATTCGTTGGAGAGGCATAAACTGATGCAGAAGCTGCGGATAAGGCTAGTGCAGCTGCCAGGCTTAACGTCAGTAATTTTTTCTTTGTCATGAAATGGTTCACTCCTTTTATGTGCCACCGTTTCTTTCGGGGTACTTAGAAGCATAACCTTTTAAGTATTCTGAATAAATAGGAAGCTATAACTGTTTTATATTACCTGATAAGTGTTTATTGAATTACAATAAAATGAGTTTTCAAACTATTCTGGAATTAAACAGGTTTATTTTACTATTTAGCTTTTTGGACGCAGATAATTTTCTGACAATTATTAAGAATCCTTATTAACGCTTTCAACAACTTGATCTTATTCGTCTGTTTTCTTTTTGCGTAATCAATTTTTTTTGCAAACAAGCGTCCTTTTAATGGGCTCTAAAATGGAGATATCCAAAAAAAAAAGACCCGCTCATGAATGAGCGGGTCTTGGGAGATTAGGCTTTTACTACGTTAGTAGCTTGAGGTCCGCGGTTGCCTTCCTCTACTTCAAACTCAACTTTTTGTCCTTCATCAAGCGTTTTAAAGCCTTCGCCTTGGATCGCTGAGAAATGAACAAAAACGTCGTCTCCGCCTTCAACTTCGATGAAACCAAAACCTTTTTCTGAGTTAAACCATTTTACTGTACCTTGCATGTAAAAACCTCCTGAGATTAAAAAAATTTTCAATATGGAATTTTTCCATAAAAAAATTCACATATTCAAAAAAGTACCATAACGTGCTGATCACTTTTTTGAATAGGTGAATAGCTGTTTCTGGTGAGTTCTTTAGTTCTTAAGTCTATTATAACAATAATAACTGAGAAGTCAAATAAATCTAAAAACTTTTTAATCGGGCTTTGCACCTACTAGATAGTGTACCAATATACACGCTCAACCACTATTATCTACAAAATCTGACTTTTCTAATAATATCATCAATTATTTTTCAGTGTGCCGCTGGATTATTCCATGATATACCTGGAGATCCTCTTCGCAGTCCGGGCACCATTCAAGATCTCCTTTTTTCCAATAAACGTCGAAATCTTCCCCTTTTTTCTTATGCTCAGGATATGTTGTGCGCAGTGAATCCGCCAATTCGTTTTTAAAGCGGATTGCTTCTTCTATGGTAGTAAAAGATTTTCGCTGTACGATATCCTGCTCCCATCCTTCCAGCATCCACCATGGCTCGTAGAAGCTTTTCACATAAATGATTTCATGCATTTCATCAACTCCCATTTTTCTTCCTATTATTCATTGTGCCAAATAATCGTAATTCTGTCCAGAGCTTGCAGGCATCTCAAGCAGCCCTGAAGTTTGTATTGCCTTCTCCTAAGCTGTAAAATATGAGGTATATGGAGTGAACTTGAAACTTTTCACCCGCTGAAACGTATAAATGAGCAGGAGTACTAGGAGGTTATATTTATGAAGCCTGTTGAAAAATTCATCCAACGGCAAACAATCAGCCTGCCTTTGATGACCGTCATGTTCCCCATCTTTTATTTAGGGGCTGAAATTGGGCTAATAGCCTCTGGGGCTGTTGCAGCTGGAACTTATCTGGCCAGCAACACAACGATCAAGCAAGTCCAGCTAACTTCCGATTCGAAAAAACTGGGTATGACACGCAGTGAATACAAGCATGTCCGTGTCCAGATCAAAGAAGCCCGAAAAAAAATAAAGCTATTGCAGAGCCAGTATTACCGGGTGCGCTCCATTTCATCATTCAAGCAATTGATGAATATGGTGAAAGTGTCCAACAAAATCATTATCCAAGTGCAGCAAAACCCACGAAAATTCTATTTGGCTGAACCCTTTTTTTATTCCCATTTGGATTCTGCCTTGGAATTGACCGAAAAATACACCATGTTGGTCGGGTTGCCGGTCAAAGACCATGAATTAAAAGCGACTTTGCAAGATACGCGGGAAATGCTGACGTCCTTAAACAGCGTTATTGAGCGCGATTTAAAGCTCACGCTGTCTTCTGACGTAGAAAAACTGCGGATGGAGCTCGATTATGCCCGTTTGACTGTCGATCAGCATCAGAACCAGAAATTGCTTCACCAATTACCTGACGCCAATGAAGGAGAAGTGGACCATGACACAGAATCGATCAAACCAAAGTGAACTGGATGATTTGCTCGGCAACCCTTTCGGCATGGAAGCTGTTAAAGAGCAGCCCAATTTGCCAGCCAGTGAATCCGGTAAACCTCAAGCGCTAATGGAGCGTTTAACGAAAGACGAGCAGGCAAAAGCCCGAGAACTGGCTAAACAGATTCCTGCCGGCAATTACGAAGCGATCCTGACATACGGCGCGAACGCACAAAACCAGCTCAGCCAGTTTTCGCATAAAATGCTCGACCATGTCCAGTCGAAAGACATCGGCCCAGTCGGTGATGTGCTTAATGACTTGATGAAAAAGTTGAAGGAACTTAATCCCGAAGAATTGTCCCAGAAGAAACGCGGCGGTATTCGCAAAATATTTGCGAAAGCAAAGTACTCGGTCCAGGAAATGATGACAAAATACCAAAAACTCAGCACGCAAGTCGACCGCATCAGCATCCAGCTCGACCATTCGAAACGCGGCTTGCTGGATGACGTCCAAATGCTTGAGCAGCTTTATGACCAGAATAAGACTTACTTCCAAGCATTGAACGTCTATATCGCCGCTGCCGAAATCAAGCGTGATGAGATTCTGACAGAAACCATTCCCGCTTTGCGCAGGAAAGCCGAGGCGTCAAATGACCAAATGGCTTATCAGGAAGTCAACGACATGGCACAATTCCTTGACCGGTTGGAAAAACGCTTGTACGATCTCCAATTGTCGAGGCAAATCACCATCCAAAGCGCACCGCAGATCCGCATGATCCAGCAGACCAACCAGACGTTGGCGGAGAAAATTCAATCTTCGATCATGACGTCTATTCCCCTTTGGAAAAACCAAATTGCCATTGCGCTGACATTGAATCGCCAAATGAAAGCTGTCGAAGCGCAAAAACAAGTGACAGCGACAACGAACGAATTGCTGTTGAAGAATTCCGAGATGCTGAAAGTGAACTCGATTGAAACGGCGAAAGAAAACGAGCGTGGCATCGTTGAAATTGAAACTTTGAAACAGACCCAGGAAAACTTGCTTAATACAATCGAAGAAACCCTCCGCATCCAAGCTGAGGGGCGCAAAAACCGTAAAGCGGCAGAAATCGAAATCGGCCGCATGGAAGAAGATCTGAAGCAGCGCCTTCTTGCCATTCAGGACGACCGTGAAGGCAAACAATAATAGCATAACCATAGAACGGCTGGAGAATAAGGGATTCCTTTTTCTCCAGCCGTTCTTTTATGTGAAAAATTTTAAACCGATTGGATGATTAAATGCAACGTCCGCTTCAGCAGCCGCAAAGTCTGATCGACAAAATGCTCGATCGAGTCGGCACTGACGGATTTATTGCCATACATCATTCGGTAAAAAGCGGCCTGTTCATCAGAAATCGTTCCGTTGCTCAAGAACAGATGCAGCACTTCAATGTTCTGCTTTTTCGCTTCCTCTACGGCATTCGCTGTATCGACAACACCGTTTTCCGCGTAATTATAGGCAGATGGTTCACCATCCGAGAAAACCAGCAGAAAGCGGTGCTTTTCCTGGCGGCTGCGCAGGCGGTCCGACATCCAGCGGATAGCAAAGCCATCCCGGTTGTCTTCGTGCGCTTCCATGGACGCGATGGCATCCGCATGGTCAAGCGTACCATCTTCCATTTTATGCATCCACTCAAAATAATTAGGCTGTCGGTCATCACTTGCTTCGTAAGCATCTTCGTAGAACAGCACAATTTCATGAGGCACACCAAGTCCGCGCAAAACATCATGGAACAGCAAGACAGCTTGTTTCGTTTCGTCTAATTTATCGATCATCGATGCAGAGCCATCAATCAACAGGCAAAATACAGCATCCAATTCCTTTGACGGCGCTGATTTGCGGTAGAATGGCTTGGGCCGGTCTTCTATGACGAGCGGCAGCAAGTTTTTCGACAACCGTCCTGCATTTAAATTGGTTCTAACGGATTGCTGTTTTTGCATCATGCGTTTTTTCAATTCGCGCAGTAGCGATTTTACATAAGGCGCTTGTTTGCGCCGCCATTCTTCAATCTGCCCCCGCTGCCCGGCGGCGATTTGGATGCGGGATTCCGTATAAACGACTCGATTATTGGCATTGCCGAATTTTGTGCCAGCTTGTTTTGCGGCACTCGCCATCTGCCGGTCATCCGCTGTGTTGTCTTCTTTATGTTCACCGCGCGAATCGCCTTTTGCGGTATGCTCCACTTCCCCGCTGCCGTCTTCTTCACGGCCGCCTTCAGCATAGCCTGAACCGCCTTCTTCAAGTTCAAATTCCATCGCTGCCGATTCGGAAGGTTCCGATTCCCGATGCCATGACTGGAACCACTCTTCTATCGTATTTATCTTTTCTTCAACTTCGCTTTGATCGGGCTGAATTCCTTCGTGGTAGCGGAATGGCTGATTTTTTCCGATCGTCTCCCCGAATGTATAATAGCCGTGGACCAAATCCTCTTCAAATACGTATTCCAACCGGTCCATCATCGCTCCAACGACTTCAGCGGAATCGGCTGTCGACTGAGCATCGAACATTCTGCTCCACATGAAAAAAAGCGGTTCCCATTCTTCCGTATCCGCAATGTCAATGCTGCGCAAGCGCAGATAAGCAGCATTCAGGAAGGCGTCCGCTGCAAAACCTTTCTGCCGATTTCCTTTGTAACGGTCTTTGTGGTAACCAGCATATGTCTCTTCGCGGATCTTAAACGCTCCAGTAGTACCGGGACGCGCTTTCTTGATTTTTTCGCTCAGCCTGAATTCTTCCGCGCATAACAGCAATTGTTGTTTCAATTCAGGCAGCGGTGAATTTTTGCTGATGAATGTGCGCCATGCATTTACATCAAAATTCCGCCAGAATCCTGCGGCCATCAAATAGATATCCGATTTGTATCCCAGGCGTTCAATATGCTGTGCCCTGTGGCGCCAGAATACACTAATGGATAACGACGATTCCGAAGGGCGGAATTCCACCAATTTGCGCGTCGTCACTTTCAAGTACGGCGCATCAGCCAATGCTCCCGCAAGCATTTCCATCCCGTGCAGCAGCTTTGTATCGATGGTTTCATTATTGAATTGGATAAATCGGTTGACCGAAGCCATTCGCTTCACCTACTTCTTCCAAGTATGGGCCAGGTTCATGAACAATTCCCGTTCACTTGCATCTTCAAGTTTTTCCGCTATGGCATATCGGATTGCCCGCATCGGGTCCATATGCTGAGAAAGCGCTGTTGCGTCAAGCAAGCTTCGGATCGACGCAGCTTCTTCTGATAGCAATCCATTTTCCACTTGCTTCATCAAATCCGCAGCCAAATTGAGGATGAATTGTTTCAAGTCGGGATCGACGCCGGGAAATTCACGGTCCCAAAGTTTCCGCAATTGGTCGCCAGCCAAATAGGGAATTGGATATGCGATAAAACGGTTTTTTAACGCTTCGTTCATCGGCGCCGTCCCAATATAGCCTTCGTTGATTGCTGCTATGACTCCAAAATCAGCATGGGCTTCTATCACTTCCCCAGTGAAAGGATTTGTCATCATCCGGCGGTGGTCAAGTGCACTGTGAAGAATCGGCAACGTTTCCGGCTTCGCCATATTTATTTCATCAATATATAAAAATTGCCCTTTTTTCATCGCCGTAACGACCGGCCCTTCGATAAACTCGATCCGGCTTTCTCCTTTATGTTGCACCAGGGTTTTAAAACCGAGCAGCGCTTCTGCATCTAAATCCACCGAACAATTGATGCTTTGCATTGGCTGGCCGTAGGCGGCGGAAATGCTTTCTGCAAGCTTTGTTTTGCCAGCCCCAGTCGGTCCTTTCAATAAGACTGGTTTGCGAAGCACCACAGCTGACAGGATGTCATGCCATAAATCAGCATCGGGTGAAATATAGCCGCCTTCTGCAACCAGTTTTTCATAGCCGGTATGGTCGCGATTTTCTCTGCTTTGAAAATCTCTTTCGATAAAATTCATATTAGTCCCTCTTTCCATGAAAAAAACCGATGAAGCATCATCGGCAGTTTTTTATTGGCTAGCTCTAACGGCCAGATTCTCGGGTCATAAGCCAACCCAGCTTTGTGGCAAAAAGTGCTGCTTCGGAAATTTATCAAAAACCGATTGCTCCTGTCTCTGTCCCTGCAACGCTTCGCTAGCTTCGGGACATGAAAAACCGTTGCATCGCTTCGCTAGCTTCGAGACATTAAAATACGTTGCAGCACTTCGTACTTCGTCGCAAAGTTCTGGCCAAATGGATTTGCCCAGAACTTGCCTGTCGAATCTAAACGGCCGTTTCCGCTTTTCTTATTCGAAATATGTTTTGTAGAACCCGCCAACTTTTCCGGTGTTGTCTACAACGAAAATGAATTCATCCGTTTCGTTTTTTACTTCATAGGTTTTTCCAACGGTCAATACGTTGGAAACCAGGAATTTAGCCGCGTCGGTATGCTTGCAAGTTATCGTCCGGATTGTTTCTTTCGTCAGCCAGTCATTGTGAATCACATAAATCATCCTTTTCTATAAGTCTATAAACTTCAGTATAAGGAAACTCTGTGCAAAATTCAAACCCCTTCAGCTGCGCTGTTTTTTTGAAAGCCAGAACATCCGTATTATAGACCCGGCAACGACCAGCAGTGACAACGTCAACAAGAAGCCTTGAAGATGGCTGATAATCGATTCGTAGGCATAAGGGAACGTGCGCCCGATGTTGAAGTAGATAAACATCCATACAAAGCCTGCAGTGTATGCGTAAAGCGCATAATGGCCAAAGGGATAGCGGTTTGCACCGACGACATAAGGCATCGCCCAACGTATACCGGGCAAGAAAAAGCTGAATGATATCGCCATCTTGCCATGCTTGTCCAAAAAAATGGAAAAGCGTGCGATGGTTTTATTCAACCACGTCTTTTCTAAACGGTGCAGCAGACGCTGCCCGAATATGCGGCCCAGCATATAAGCAAATGTGTTGCTGCTAATCAGCCCTAGGTAGGCGGCTAAAAAAGCGTATATCGGTGTAAAATAACTGATTTCCGTCAACATGCCTGAAAAAGCGGCGGCGGCTTCGTTCGGAATTGGCAAGCCGAACAACAGCAGCCAGTTGAATGCGAACATGCTGATATAGCCGTATTCTATTACTAACTCCATTAATCGGGATAAATCCATCGGCATCGGCCGCCTTTCGGCACTCATCTCTTACTATCATCCCAAAAAAAAGACACCCCTGCAATTCAGGGGCATCTGTTTCTTAAAATATTAACCTTGAAGCAATAAATCTTCAGGATTTTCAATTAATTCTTTAACCATTTTCAAGAATCCGACTGAATCACTGCCATCGATGACACGGTGGTCATAAGAAAGCGCAACGTACATCATCGGGCGAATTTCAATTGAATCGCCTATAGCTACCGGGCGTTTTTGGATGGTGTGCATACCAAGGATCCCGACTTGTGTACCGTTCAAGATAGGTGTAGATAATAATGAACCGAATACGCCGCCGTTTGTGATTGTAAACGAACCGCCAGTCATATCAGCGATCGAAAGTTTTTTGTCGCGGGCTTTTAGAGCCAAATCGCCAATCGATTTTTCGATTTCAGCAAAGTTTTTCTTGTCTGTATCGCGAACAACTGGTACGACAAGGCCTTCTTCAGTTGAAACGGCTATGCCGACATCAAAGAATTGCTTCAAAAGGACATCCGTGCCATCCAATTCAGCGTTGACATACGGGTATTTTTTCAAAGCAGCTGTAACAGCTTTTGTGAAGAATGACATAAATCCAAGCTTAACGTCGTTGTTTTGCTGGAATTGGTCTTTCTTGCGGCTGCGCAGCGCCATAACATTCGTCATATCGATTTCGTTGAACGTAGTCAGCATTGCAGTAGATTGTTTAACTTCCAATAATCTTTTCGCAATTGTTTGGCGGCGGCGCGACATTTTCTCGCGCACAACGCGTCCGCTTTCTTCATCAGAAGATGGTGCAGCAGCTTTTGGAGCTTCTGTTTTAGCAGCAGGTGCAGATGCGCTCGCTGCCGGTTTAGCAACGTGTGCCTCAACATCTTGTACACGTACGCGGCCCATTGGGTCTACAGGGGAAATCGCAGCAAGGTCAATGCCTTTTTCACGTGCCAATTTACGGGCAGCCGGGCTAGCGATCGTGCGGTCAGAAGAAGGCTGCTCTTCAGTTGCTGGCGCTGCTGGTGCAGCTTCTTGCATTGCAGGTGCTTCAGCTTTAGGCGCATCTTCTGTTTTCGCAGGTTCTTGTGCTTTAGGTTCAGCAGCTGCGCCTGAGCCAGCTCCAACGATTGCGATAACTTGGCCGACTTCAACTGTGTCGCCTTCTTGCGCTAATAGTTCCTGCACAGTGCCTGCTTCTTCAGAGATAACTTCAACATTGACTTTGTCTGTTTCCAGTTCAACGATGAACTCCCCTTTTTCCACTGTATCGCCTGGCTGTTTAAGCCATTGCGCGATTGTTCCTTCTGTAATCGATTCTGCTAATTCAGGTACTTTAATCTCTGCCACAAAAAATTCCTCCTTAGAATGTCTCGCTTGAATGGTCCACATGAAGTCCGCTGTAAAGCGGAATTCTGTGGCCATTTAAGTCCGATTCGGTCCTTATAACTACCACGGGTTTTACCCTGTTTTTATAATTTCTTAATTTGACAATGCAGCGTCAAGGATTCGGCCTTGTTCCGCCTTATGCGCTTCGCCGTCGCCCTCTGCAGGGCTTGAACGCTTGATGCGTCCGTAATAAGCCACGTCTTTGCCGTTTGCGATATCGCGCAAATACGGTTCTGCAAATGTCCAAGAACCCATATTTTTAGGCTCTTCCTGTACCCAAGCCAATTCCTTGGCGTTCGGATAGCGGTCAACAATCGCTTGGATTTTCTCAGCAGGGAATGGATACAATTGTTCCACACGGACGATATGCGCCCAGTCGAATCCTTTGCCGTCTTTTACCCGCTCAGCCAAATCGATGGCCATCTTACCGCTTGCAAACAAGATGCGTTCCACTTTTTCCTCTTTCGTTCCCATTCCAGGCTGTTCAATGATTGTCTGGAATTGGCCTTCAGCCAAATCTTCGACTTCCGCACCGACTAATGGGTGGCGCAAAAGTGATTTTGGCGTCACGATAATCATTGGGCGAATCGATTCTTCCCCCAGCATTTTCGCTTGGCGGCGCAAGATATGGAAATAATTTGCTGCACTTGAAAGGTTCGCTACCGTCCAGTTATTTTCG
This sequence comes from Planococcus sp. TJ-302, assembly GCF_058268455.1. Taxonomy (NCBI): domain Bacteria; kingdom Bacillati; phylum Bacillota; class Bacilli; order Caryophanales; family Caryophanaceae; genus Planococcus; species Planococcus sp. TJ-302. Next base: position 600,508 of record NZ_JBZDOI010000001.1, read on the forward strand.
CCTGCATTTTGGAGATATCTTTCAAGGCGGGCACTTGAATGCTCAGGGCCTTGGCCTTCGTAGCCGTGCGGCAACAGCATGACAAGCCCGGATTTTTGTCCCCATTTCGAGCGGCTTGCTGAGATAAACTGATCGAACATCATCTGAGCCATATTGGCGAAATCACCGTATTGTGCTTCCCAAAGGACCAATGCCTTGTCATTTTCGACATTATAGCCATATTCATAGCCAACTACGGAAGCTTCACTCAATGGGCTATTAAGCACGGCAAACGAAGCTTTCGCTTCTGAAATGTGATGGAGCGGCACAAGCTCTTCGCCGGTTTTATCGTCGTGGAGCACGAGATGACGGTGTGCGAAAGTTCCGCGCTGTGCATCTTGTCCAGTTAAACGGACAGGCGTTCCTTCTTGGATAATCGAACCGAATGCCAAAGTTTCAGCGTGCGCCCAATCGATTTTCCCTTTGCCATTGAAAGGTTCTTCGCGGCGCTTAAGGATGCGTGCCAATTTGCCGAAAGCAGAAAACTCGCTCGGCCAAGTCAGCAATTCGTGGTTCATCTTCTCCAAAGACTCACGGCCTACGCCAGTCTGAACTTCAGGAAAGCCATTCAATACAGCTTCTGGTATTTTAATTTCGTGTGTTTCTTCCGACTTGCTTTCTTTCACTTTATCGTAAGCCGCCTGCATCAACTTTTGAGTGTCTGCATCAAGCGCTTTGACTTCACTTTCAGTCAGTACATTTTCAGAAGATAATTGTTGTCCGTAAAGTTCGCGGACAGTAGCATGCTCATGTACGCCGTGGTACATCATCGGATTCGTCACAAGCGGTTCATCCATTTCGTTATGTCCATAGCGGCGGTAGCCGATCAGGTCGATCAAGATGTCTTTGCCGAATTTTTCACGGTATTCAAAAGCAAGTTTCGCCACAGCTGCCACTTCTTCCGGATGGTCGGCGTTGACGTGGATAACCGGCACTTCAAAACCTTTAGCCGGATCCGATGAATAATGCGTTGATCTTGAATCAAATTGCTCGGTCGTGAAGCCGATCAGGTTATTGGCGATGATATGTACAGAACCGCCAGTCTGGTAACCGCGTATGCGGCTGAAATTCAATGTTTCCGTGACAACGCCCTGCCCTGGGAAAGCGGCATCGCCGTGCACAAGAATCGCGTAAGCTTTTTTCGAATCAATAACTGGCGCTCCTGCCTGGTTGGTCAATTCCTGTGCTGCACGCGTATAGCCTGCAACAACCGGGCTGACAATTTCCAGGTGAGAAGGGTTGTACGCAAGTTTGATGTTCAAACCTTTCGGAGACGTATAGGAAGCTCCCATATGGTATTTCACATCACCGAACCAACCTTTAGTTATTTCCACAGAACCGTCTTCCGGCAAAAAGGTTTCATCAGGCACATGCGCGAAACCGGCAAACATCATTTCGTATGGTTTGTTCAACACATGCGTAAGCACATTTAAACGACCGCGATGAGCCATCCCGATCATTATTTTCTCTGTGCCTTTTGCTTCCGACAAGCGGACAAGCTCATCCATCAAGACGACTAATGAGTCGACCCCTTCGATTGAAAAACGCTTCTGGCCGACAAATGTCCGGTGAACGAATTTCTCGAAGCCTTCAACGCGCGTCAGAAGGTCAAGGATTTGTTTCTTTTTATCAGCCGCAAAAGAAGGTTTTAGCTCCCCTGCTTCGATTTTCGACTGAATCCAGCTGCGTTCCTGCAACTGGACAATGTGCGAGAATTCAAAAGCTACTTTATCCGTGTAAAGCGATTTCAAATAATCGATTGCCTGTAAGCCGTTGGCAACTTCCGTCGGTGCGTTTTCTAATAGAAGCGATACCGGCACTTCTTTCAAGTCTTGGTCTGTCAGACCATACGCAGAAGCTTCCAGCCGCGAAGAATCTTTCGGCTGGTCTTTTAATGGATAGATATCCGACGCAAGATGGCCATGCGCCCGGATTGCTTCCGCCAGTTGGACCGCTGCCAGAACTTTGCCGAACTTGCTGGAATCAACACTGGCCGCAGCCGTTTTGGCAGGTGCAAAAGATGCCTGAGCAACTTCTGCTGGTGGGCCATACTGCTTGAACATCTCAGCAAATTCCGGATCGAGCAATTCTGGAGATTCCTGGTACAAATCGTACATTTCCATTACATAGCCAAGGTTTGGGCCGGTAATGGAACTCCAGGGTGATTTTTCTTCTGAATAATTGGTAGACATTCAAATAACCTCCAACTTTTTGCCTCTAGGCAGTCACTTTTAGTATATGTGTATCTTCCATATTTTATCACGCATCCCACTATACATAAAGCGGAAGGCGTTTCAACAGTTGAAGAACAAATTTCCATATCAATCTTACTACTTCTATTGAAAAAAACAATGCTTTTGCCTGAAAAGATTCACTTAACGGAAATGAAAGCGATTTCATAGCTCCGACGTGGCTGTAAGTGAGCTATTCCAAGGTTTTCAGGTGCTCTTCTTTATAAAAAAGCACCGAATTTTTGCCTTTGCGTTTGGCGATATAAAGCGAATGGTCGGCTTTATTTACAAGTTCGTCCATCGACTTTCCCTGGCTTGGATAAAGAGAAACACCTAAAGTTGCAGTAGGGGAAAAATGGACATCCCCTATTTTCCAGCCGCGCTCCAGCGACGCCTTGATCCGGCCGATTATGTGATGAATTTGATCTTCAGCTTGTAGTGGATCCAAGCCGGACAATGCGATTAAAAATTCATCGCCGCCGATGCGCGCCGCCATATCCTGTTTGCGTATGCTATTCTGGATAGCTTGGCCAAAACGGTAGATAAACTCATCCCCAACCTCGTGGCCATTCTGATCGTTGACTAATTTAAAGTCATCGCCGTCCATGAAAATGATCGCAAGCTGCTCGTTGTTCAAATCTGCCTCTGCTTTCATCTCAGCAAACTTCCGGACAATCGCCAAGCGATTCGGCAATTTTGTCAAACTGTCATGGTAAGCCATGAAATGCAATTGCTCTTCCAAGCTTTTTCTGTCTGTGATATCAAACATGATGGCTAGCATTTGCCCGGCGTTTCCCTTTTCGCCGGGTAATGGGATGATCGTTGTGTCGATCCAGAAAAATTCCCCGGTCTTTTTCAGGCTCTTCAATTCACCCCGCCAGATGTTGCCGGACGCCACGACATTCTTGATGTCATTGTATTGTTCGGAAGCAATGACCGCTTTGCCGATTTTGGAAATATGCATACCCAGCAAATCTTCTCTTTCATAGCCGGTTGTGCCTTTAAAATTATCGTTAATGAACTCGATGACTCCAGATGATTTCCAGATTGCTACCAAAGCTGCGTAATTGAGTGCGCTTTTGTAACTCTCCAGAATATGTTCGGTTTTTTTTAACTCGTGTTTCAATAGATATTCCGTTGTCAGCTCGCGCAAAATGATATGGAATGCCCGGATCTCCCCGCCTTCCAGAATAGGAGAATAATTCGCCGAAAAAAGGGCTTCTTCGCCGTCTTGTTTTTTCCTTTTAATGAAAAGCGGCTTCGCGTTCCGGTGCGTTTTAAAGCTATTTAGCTCTGACAACACATAATTGAACGTTTCGTCATCCACAAATGGCAGTTCGCCATAAGGCTTTCCGACCCAATCGCGTTTTTCCACTCCAAACGTTTTCGAATAGGCCAGGTTCATATCAAAGATGATGAATTCCGAGGTGATCATCAACATCGGGTCAACTGAGTTGAGGACGAGCGATTGGTAGAATAGATATTCCTCTTCAATCTTTTTCTGTATGGCGACATTCTTTGAAACAGCCAAAACAAAAATCTCACCTTCATGTTCCATCGACGTGATGGAAGTTTCATTCGTCGCGTGTTCTTTACTGAACAAATTATAGTCCCTATATGTGTGGACCGCGTCTTGCTGCATCGCAATCCTATATTGGTTTTTAATATCCTCCGCTAAATGAGGAGGCATGACTTCATCTAAACTTAAGCCTGACAAATCTTTCTGGAATACTCTCCGTACTGCAGCGTTCACGTATTGATACTCGTACGTATCCTCTGTCTGCCGCATAAAATAAATCAGGTTTTCTGTTTTTCCATACAACATATCCATTTGCTTTTTTGTAAAAGGCCCCCGCATGAACATCTCTCTTTTCTTTTACACGAATTGTCCGCTTATCATTGATGTCTTCGAGATGAAATTTTCATAATCACGCTGCTCTTCGAGTAGTTCTGAAGACGTAAAACTGCTGTTTATGCCTTTCTCTTCCCATGAAAATATATGATTGGAAAGGTACGTAGCATTTCCCGCTAACTGCAGTGAATAACCACTTTCCGTCTTTATAACTGAACACTTGACCATTCCCCCCGGATTGAAAACAGAAACGTCTCCGAATGGTACAAGATCAGCTAAACAGCCCACTAAAGCGGAAGCAGTCATAGCTGTTCCGCAGGCATTAGTAAATCCGACTCCCCGTTCAAAAGTTTTCACGAAAATCCCGTCTTCTACTTGGGTGACGTAACTGACATTGACGCCATCCGAAAAATACTCATTCGGCCCATTGAAAAACTCAGCCCATTTTTGTTGATGTATTCCGCCTTTTTGCAACTCTGCCGGAACAATGCCAATCAAATGCGGATTGGGCACTGCCACAGCTGTGAAAAGGATTGTTTCAGAGATAATCGGCAATGGTTTCAATATCCATTCTTCCTTGCCCTTATAGGCCATGGGCAGATCAGCTAACTTAAATGAAACCGGGGAGATTTCCACCGCATACATGGCAATACTGCCGTCGGATGCCTGTTTCTCCACTTTCAGATCTGCTTTCATCGTTTCAATGACAGCCTCATCCAGCCCATCGCGCTCGCAAACATAGCGCGCTACACAGCGCAGTCCGTTGCCGCACATGGAGGCTTCCGATCCGTCTTTGTTAAACACGCGCATGCGCGCGTTCGCGGTCGTTGATGGCAGAACAGCCAGCAAACCGTCAGCTTCCGGGTCCAGCCTGCACAATTCTTCAGCAAGCGTTCCGTAATCCGATCGGTCTGTACCTTCGTAAAGATAAAATGTATTCATGGAGCCATGTACTTTCATCAGCTTAAGTTCCATTGCTTTCACCTCAATTAGTTCTTTGTGTGCGCAGCGACAAGCTTCGCCATTTCATAAGCGGTTTTTGGCGCTTCCGCGTTTGTCATAGTATCAACTAGCAGGTCTTCATCCATTTGCAACTTCTGCATCTCAGCCAGGAAACGTTCCGGCGTCAATTCCTCTTCTTCCACGACATGCGCAAATCCTTGCTGTTGAAATAAACGCGCATTTAAAATCTGGTCGCCGCGGCTTTTCAGCTTCGACAACGGAATCAGCAACATCGGCTTTTTCAACGCCAAAAATTCAAAAATCGAGTTTGAACCAGCACGTGAAACGACAAAATCAGTCATGTGCAGCAAATGCGGCAACTCATGAGTGACGTATTCGAATTGTTTGTAGTTTGCCAGATCTATTAATGAGTTGTCGGCATTCCCTTTACCGCAAAGGTGAATGACATTATACCGCTTCAGCAGTTCCGTCAGGTTTGAACGCACTGCTTCATTGATGACAGCTGAACCTTGGCTCCCGCCCATCACCATCAACACTGGCAAGTCGTTATTAAAATTACAGATTTCTTTGCCTTTCGCCGCAGAACCGTCCATCAATTCGCTGCGGATGACCGATCCAGTGCATGTCGATTTTTCTTTAGGCACATGCTTAAGCGTTTCTTTGAATACTGTAAAGATATGGTTAGCAAATGGCATGGCAATTTTATTGGCTAATCCTGGCGTGACATCCGACTCATGGATAATAACGGGAATCGACATCAATTTGCCAGCCATCGCAACTGGTACGGATACGAACCCGCCTTTGGAGAAAATTGCTGCAGGCTTTGTTTTTCGGATGACGTTAAGAGCCTGCAAGAGTCCTGCCCCGACCCGTACCGGATCTGTAAAGTTTTTGACAGAAAAATAGCGGCGCAGCTTTCCACTGGCAATTGCGTGATAAGGAACATCCGGGAAAGAATCGGGAATCAGCTCGCTTTCAATGCCGTATTTGGATCCGATGTATTCTACATGGAAGCCCATGTTCTTCAATTCCGGAATCAATGCCTGGTTTAAGGAGACATGCCCGGCCGTTCCGCCGCCTGTTAATAAAATGGTTCTGTTTTTCATTTTTTCAGTCCTACTCTCTCATATTGAAATTGCTTATCCGTCTTTCTGGATGTCCGCCTCAAAGGGTCGGCCTTTTATGCTATACTTAAATTTATTTTATCGATTTCACTTAGGAATATTGGAGGAAAAGCATGTTCGAAACCACTAACACTTCAGAGAAACTTCAGATGCTATGGAAAATCGTCGTCCCCATTTTAGTAACGCAAGTTGCCATGTATTTAGTGACATTCTTCGATATCTACATGACTTCAAGGTATGGAACCGAAGATTTGGCCGGCGTTTCAATCGGCTCTTCGTTCTGGTTTCCCGTTTACATCGGATTAGCTGGAATATTGATGTCCATTACTCCAATTGTAGCACAATTGATGGGTGCCAAAAGAAAAAAAGAAGTAAAAGAAGCAGTCCAGCAAGGCATTTACCTGTCGATCATCTTGGCGGTCATCGTCTTTATCTTCTTTTTAACCTCCATCGACAACCTTCTCGGATTCATGGAGCTCGAACCCGCTGTTGAAGCAGTCGCCTCCGATTATATTTTCGCTTTAAGCTTCGGGGTTGTCCCTTTGTTCGTCTACAATACGCTTCGCTCGTATATTGACGCGCTCGGCTCAACGCGCGTGTCTATGATCATTTCGCTGCTGTCCGCACCGATAAACGTCTTCTTCAATTATTTGCTTATCTTCGGCAATTGGGGCTTTCCGGAACTGGGAGGCGCAGGCGCGGGATTGGCTTCCGCCATCACCTACTGGCTTGTGCTGTTGATTGCGGTATGGATTGTTCATACGCAAAAACCGTTCAAAGACTTCTTCATCTTTACAAAGTGGCCGAAAATTTCACTGGCCCGCTTCAAGGAAATTTCCTTGATTGGTATTCCAATCGGCATTTCCTTGTTCGCGGAAACCAGCATCTTCTCAGCGGTGACGCTGATGATGAGCACATACGGTACGATTACGATTGCCGCACATCAAATAGCGATCAATTTCACGTCCTTGCTATACATGCTGCCACTAAGCATATCGATGGGGGCTACCATTCTTGTCGGCTTTGAAGTCGGTGCCAAGCGTTTCGGTGATGCGAAAAAATACAGCTGGTTAAGCGTTGGTTCCGCCATTACCTTCAGCTTCATCTCCTCCGCTATCCTGTTTTTCATGCGCGAACCTATTGCGGAGCTGTATTCAAGGGACCCGGCTGTAATCGAATTAGCAGTTCAGTTTTTGATTTTTGCCGCCTTGTTCCAATTGTCTGATGCCATCCAGGCGCCTGTACAAGGGGCATTAAGAGGCTACAAGGACGTGAACATCACGTTCATCATGGCGCTTATTTCCTATTGGGTCATCGGCTTGCCTGTGGGCTATGTGCTGGCTAGTTACACTGACTTCGGGCCATTCGGCTATTGGATCGGCTTGATCGCCGGATTAACCGCCGGAGCAGCCACTTTGTCCATACGTTTAATCGCTATACAAAAAAAGATTGCCGCTCAATCCTGAGCGGCAATCTTTTTATATAGTTGTGCTAATTCGGTTTTTTCTTCTGTTGAGAGATCGGATTCGACTATGCGCTGAAGCGCCATTTCCAGTTTTTCCTGTCGCGATTTGCGGACTCGTGGATGGGTCAGTTCATCATTCAACTCAATCTGGATTTTCTGTTCAAGCTCTTCAATGCTCTTAATCGAACCAGTGCCACTCCGGCTGAGCCACAGTTTCCGGTAAGCTTCGATCACGGAAGCTTCACCTCTTCCAAATTTTCACCGATAAGCACAATCTGTGGCCGCATTTTCATGTATTCCGGGAGCCATTGCGCCATTCCATATGCATACTGGAACGCGTGTGGATATTTGTCGCCTTCCAACGGTACATAGCCTTTGATGCGAAACACAGATTCCGGCAGTGCACGCAGCCATTGTTCAAAGACTTCTCTTTTGACTGGTGTATCAAAAAGCAGAACTTGGGCATTGAGATTCATTTTTGAAACGGGTGCTTTGTGGACCTCCCCTTTAACAGAGGCGGCAATTTTTTCAAGGGCAGCCATCGGAACTTTTGCCTGCACGGTCTGGATAATTTGTGCGGATGAGTTCAAGGACTGTATTTCATATGTCACTTTGGCTTGTTCATCCTCCGACAGCAAATCCATCTTGTTCGCAAGAATCAAATCAGCATGGCGGATTTGTTCGAGGTACAGCGATCGGATTTGAGGGGACAGCTTGCCTCGGTCCAGCCAGAGTTTGCTATCAGCAACCGTAACGATGCCCTTGAAGTTCAAACGCTCAGCAAAAAGGGGTGAAAAAATTGCGTCCATCGCTTCGACCGGATGGGCTGCGCCAGTCGTTTCGATCAGCAATACATCGAAGTCTTCTTCAGCTAAAAGCGTCTGGATCTGTGCCTCAGACTTTTCGGAACCGGTGCAGCAGATGCAGCCATCCAGCAATTCTTTTTGTGGCACCCCGTCACCGATTTCATCAGAATCAAAATTCATTTCACCCAGCTCATTCATAAAGACTGCTGGCACTAGCCCTTGGTCTTTCAATTGTTGAATAATGTGTTTTAGCAACGTGGTTTTTCCGCTTCCCAAAAAACCACTGAACAAATATACATCTTTCATCGAATCCCCCTCGATATATTTTAGCGTAAGAAAAGACCCGCTTCCGCGGGCCTTCATGTTATTCTTTCGTGTTTTCTTCTTTCGTTTCTTCTTCTTTATTTTCTTCAGCAGCTTTTGCTTTAATGCCTGCTTCTTCCATAATGATCTTTTTAGCTTCTAGAAGCTGTGGATCATCTTTTTCTATTTTCAGGCGGAGTTCATCCATCACAGCGAATGCCGTGTCGCCTGTCACAACGCCTGTAATTTCCAGTTTTTTGTCCTCCTGGAAAGTTTCAACCGCTTTTTCCATCTTGGCTTCAAAGACGCCATCCACTTTGCCCACTTCATAGCCAAGAGCCGCCAGCATTTGTTCAGCTGTCTTCACTTGCTCGGAAATGGTGCCATCTTTCAATTCAACGGAAGGATCCAAAACAGAAAGTGAAGCATACGCAGGCAATGGAACTTTCACATCCGGCGCAATTCCTTTTTCATGGATCCAATTGCCATCCGGCGTCAGCCATTTAGCCGTTGTAAATTTCAAATTCGAGCCATCTGTCATGTCGTTGGCAGTCTGAACAGTCCCTTTACCAAACGTTTTTTCTCCGACAAGTTTAACGTCTGCCGATTCGCTCATTGCCCCGGCCAGAATTTCAGATGCTGAGGCACTTCCGCCGTCGATCAAGAGCGTTACAGGAACTTTCACTTTATCGACCGATGAAGACATATAAATTTCAGGCTCTTCGCCTTTAGCTTGCACTTCAAACATCTCTTTACCGTCTTCAATAAAGAGGTCCGATATTTCAAGCGCAGTCGTCAGCAAGCCGCCCGGATTTTGCCGGACATCCATAACCATTGCTTTCATTCCCTGTTCTTCCATATCAGAAATCGCTTTCTGCAATTCATCGTACGTATTTTCAGAGAAGCTGGTCACTTGGATATGAGCGACATTATCGCCGATCATTTCCGCGTAGACCGTTTCAATCGGAATTTCATCGCGGACAATCTTTATTTCAATCGGATCCGCCATTTCGCCCCGCTGCAGCGTCAATGTCACTTCTGTGCCTTTTTCACCACGGATCAACATGACCGCTTCGGATGCACTGAATCCTTGGATGCTTTCTCCATCGACTTCTGTGATTTTATCGCCCGGTTTGAGTCCGGCTTTTTCAGCAGGTGAATTCTTGATCGGAGCAACGATATTGATAAAGCCATTGCGTTCCTGCACTTCTGCTCCTATTCCTTGGAAACTTGATGAAATTCCTTCCAAGAACTGTGAAGCTTCTTCTTCGTTCATATAATCCGAGTATGGATCATCCAGCGACTCAATCATGCCATTGATAGCGCCATTGATAAGTTTGTTGCTGTCGACATCTTCATAATATTCGTTTTGAAGCTGATCATATGCTGTATAGAGCTTTTGGAACTCTCTCCGCTCAGGGGAATTGACTTCTACCGCTTTTTCATCTCCGAAGGTCAAGGCAAAGACTGTCAGTCCTGCCGTAAAAAGAATCAAAGTGAACACAAGCATTATAAAATAGAACGTCTTCATCCGAATAAAATGGGAGGGTTTTTCTTCAACTGGCTGTACCTGTTCTTGATCTTCGCCAGGACGTTTTTCATCCATTACTTTCACCACTTTCATTAATGCCATTCATGCTGTATCGATTTTATCAAGCTTTGGTGAATATTAAAAGAAAAAGACTGTCGAAACAGTCTTTTCCACTATTAGCCCTAAAAACGGAAAATCACTTTCAACCTTTATTCCTGGATTGCCGCTTCAAGTGCAACGATGATCATATCGTTGAATGTCGTTTGGCGTTCTTCAGAAGTTGTCACTTCACCTGTCAGCAAGTGATCGCTTACTGTCAAGATTGACAATGCTTGGCGCCCGTATTTAGCCGCAAGTGTATAAAGTGCTGACGATTCCATTTCAAGTGCAAGAATTCCATATTCCGCCCATTTTTCATGCTCCGCATAGTCATTGTAGAAAACGTCTTCCGTGAAGACATTCCCAACGCGCAAGCTCAAGCCTTTTTCCAAACCTGCATTATAAGCTTTTAACAATAAATCAAAATCAGCTGTAGGCGCATAAGACATGCCTTTGAAAATGATTTCGTTCATTTTTGAGTCTGTAGAAGCGCTTTGCGCAATGATTACGTCACGCAATTTTACATCTTTGTGGATTGAACCGCAAGTTCCTACGCGGATCAGTTTTTTCACATCGTATTCAGCCATCAATTCAGTCACATAGATGGAAATTGAAGGTACGCCCATGCCAGTCCCCTGGACAGAAACGCGCTTGCCTTTGTATGTGCCTGTAAAACCGAACATATTGCGGACATCGTTGTATTGCACAACATCTTCTAAAAATGTTTCAGCAATATATTTCGCGCGGAGTGGGTCCCCCGGCAATAAGATCGTATCGGCGATATCGCCTTTTTTTGCATTAATATGAACACTCATGTTAAAACCTCACTTTATTTTAGTCGTACTAATCATACTGTTTTTTTCTATGTTGTGCAACGCATTGCATTAAAGCCCTTCATATTCCTCCCACATCGCATCGAATGCGGACGCCTTTAGGATAGGATGCGCTTTTTCTTCAACATAACGCGACAGTAATTCGAAGTTATCGGAACTTCTTGGAAAGCTATGATCCAAAAACATAGCATCCGCGAATCTGGAAAAGTCGTCTTCGACCAGCTTGCCGCGATATTTTAAGGCGAATTGATAAAAAGAACGTTCCATCAAACAGCCTCCTTCTGAGATAAATTAACAATTATATAAGTTGACCTAAAGAAGTTAATGTTTATACACCGCTTCGGACGCTTTGGGCAGAACAAAGAAGATTGCTCCTGCGCAAGCTCGTCGCAAAGGAGTTGCCGAAAGTTACTGGCACCTCCTTGGCTCTCACTATGAGCCGAGAAGAACACTCGTCTCCTTGCTAAAAACATTCTGCTTCTGTCTCTGCATCGCTGCGCTAGCTTCGAGACATGAAAGTGCGTTGCATCGCTACGCTAGCTTCGAAGCAAAGGAAATGGTCCAAATTCCATTTGGCCATCTCCTTGCCTAGCCACGTGACGCGCCTTCGCTAAGAAATCTCTCGATATGGAGCAAAACAGCGGAGAAAAACGTACTGCTCCTGTCTCTGTCCCTGCAACGCTTCGCTAGCTTCGGGACATGAAAAACCGTTGCATCGCTGCGCTAGCTTCGAGACAGCCGAGACCCCGCAGGGAATGAATGGGCAAAGTCATTTGCCCATTCATTTGCGACGAAGCTAGCGAAGCGATGCAGGAGCACAAGGTTTTCGAAGCGACTGAGGAGGCTTGGCGCTCGCCCGCGGCAAAAAACATGTGCTCCTACAGCACTTCGTGCTTCGTCGCAAAGGTATCTCCCCAATTCTTGGGTCGATACCTTCGCAGCTGTTTTGTGGAATATCGACAATTAAAAATCATTCGTTCAACTTAAATAGCTTAATGTTTAAGCATATAAAAAGCCCGGACAGTTGCCCGGGCATCCAGTCATTCGAACAATTGCTTGTACTCGGATAAGCCTTCTGCGTCCAGCTGGTCTTTCGGTATGAAGCGCAAAGATGCCGAATTGATGCAATAGCGCAAGCCGCCTAAAGACGACGGGCCATCCGGGAACAAATGCCCGAGATGTGAATCGGCTGTAGCGCTCCGAACTTCCGTCCGCCGCATGCCGTGGCTTGTGTCGAAGCTTTCTTTGACCTCAGTGCCTTCCAATGGCTTTGCAAAGCTCGGCCAGCCGCAATGTGAGTCGAATTTATCTTTCGAGCTGAATAATGGCTTGCCGGACACGATGTCGACATAAATTCCGTCTTCAAAAAACTGGTCGTATTCGCCTTGGAAAGGCGGCTCCGTGCCGTTTTCCTGTGTAACATGGTATTGCATTGGCGTCAATTTCGCTTTCAAATCTTCCTTCATGATTGTCCACCCCAATTTTTTTCAATAAATCCTGCACGTCCTGAACCGACAGAATAACGGTTATAATGTGCAGGGTTTTTCTTATAATAATCCTGATGGTATTCTTCAGCCAAGTAAAACGGTTTGGCCGGCAGAATTTTTGTCGCAACCGGCTTAACGTATTTCCCTGAATTGTCCAGTTCTTGTTTGGATTTTTCAGCTGCCAGCTTTTGTTCTTCAGAATGATAAAAAATTGCCGTCTGATAGGATTGTCCGCGGTCAAAAAATTGGCCGCCAGCATCGGTCGGGTCAATTTGCGACCAAAAAATGTCGAGCAATTTTTCATAAGGAAAAACATCTGGTTGGAAAGTGATTTCCACAGCTTCATAATGTCCGGTCGTCTCTGAACAAACTTGCTCGTAGGTCGGATTCGGTAAATCGCCGCCTGTATAGCCGCTTACTACCGACTCGATGCCGTCATATGAATCGAACGGCTTAACCATGCACCAGAAACAGCCGCCTGCGAATGTCGCTTTTTCGGTTTTCATCCAATCACTCCATTCTTATTGATTGATCGTAACGCGAAGCCGGATATCATCTTCTTCCAAATTAAAGGAAGTTGCGCGGATAGCTACTCCATTGTCTATCGGAATCTCTGAGAGTTTCAGCAAAACGGTTTCCTCATCCGGAGAAACGGACATGAAATCTGGCAATTCCACTGAATCCCGCAGAAGTTTAAGCGCTGATTCGGGTGGAATATCCAATAACCCGACCTCCACTGATTTTTGGACCAGCAGCAAATTGCCATCTGGCTGGACAACAGGGTCGAACCTCAGCAAAATCGGCAAGGGCACTGAAAAAATTTCCAATTCAGACGACAAACTTACGTCCCCATTAACTGCCAAAGCCAAAGGGACAGGGGAATTAGCCATCTCCCGCTGAATATACGTATTCGCAAGCCCCTCGAAATCCGCTTTGGTCACATTGATGATCAGTGAATTGCCGCTGCCTGCGGTAATTGGCGCTGTTTCAGAAACAGCCAAACTATGGCCTTTAGCAGGGATGGTGATAATCATAAAGAACGCGATAACCGCCAAAAGGTTCAAGCTAAGTGATATAAAAAACGCGAGGCGCCATAATTTCATCTATTATCTTCACTTCCTTAATCTTGGGAACTGAACCCACATTCGGCCATCCGCTCCAGTACCCGTTCGCTCATCAAATCATAGCCTTTGCTGTTCGGATGGAAAAAATCCGAATGGTACACCAGGTTATCATTTCCTTCGAACAAATCACTGACAGGCACAAAACAGGCAAGTGGGTCTTCTTCCACTATTTCTTCCATTGTATCGTTATATGCCTGAATAATCTCTTCAAACTCCTCGACTTCGTCGGTGACCAGCGAAAAAGGGTTATAAATTCCGACCGCTATTATGGGTACAGTCGGGTTGATAGAGCGGATTGAAGCGAAGATTGTGCGGTAGCGGTTTTCGTATAACACCAACTCATCCATGAAAGCTTCGATATTCAAAGCGAAAAGATCTCGTTTGACGATCTTCATGACGTCATTCCCGCCAATCGTCATCATTACGTAATCCGCTTCAGTCAAGGGTCCGGTCAAAGTCTCTTTCTGGAACATCGCCAGCAGCTGGTCACTCCGCCGCCCGCGTTTCGCAGTGTTGTCAACTATCGCATTGCGGACACCCGGCCAGCCGCTTATTTCAGTTGCGACCCGGCCAACATAACCGCCGCGGTTTTCTATATCGCCAACGCCCTGGGAAAGTGAATCGCCGACAGCTGTAACGACAAGTGCATCAGGCACGAAATTAGGCGGCACGTAATAATTAGTGAATGCGGCCGGTTCACGAGGTGTCGCTTCTTCTTTTCCAAAAATGAAAGATGAGCTGCATCCGGTTAACATTACCGCAGTCAAAAGGACAATATACAGGATGCGTTTCAAATGCTTTCTCCTCTTTTCTGGAATGTCTTTCTTTTTATTCTGTATAAAACATAAAGCCGATTGCGCCAATGCCGGTATGAGTTGAAATGACAGGCGTGGTGTAATCAAATCTGATGTCCGTAAAACCGCTTTCAACAATTTTTTCTCGAAGCGGCTCCGCCATCGCCAAGCCTTCTGCATGGACGAGGCCTACACCTTTGATGATTTTCCCAGCAGTCCGTTCTTTAAAATCGTTCATCAAATACTGTACGACCTGTTTATAACTCCGTGCTTTCGCAACTGGTGTATATTCCCCGCCGTCCAGTGAAGCGATTGGTTTAATCTTCAAAAACGAGCCGATCATGGCACGGCCCTTGCCGATTCTGCCGCCTTTAACGAGATTATCCAGCGTATCGACGACCACAAAAAGTTTCGTGTTTTCGCGGACGTGATCCAAGCGCGCAACAATTTCTTCCAACGCTTTTCCCTGCTCCGCCATTTCAGCAGCTTCTATTACTTGGAAAGCGAGTGCATAAGAAATATATCTTGAATCGATGACCGTTACGGCAGTATCCGACAATTCCGCAGCAGTGCGGGCCGATTCAACCGTCCCGCTCATGCCCCCTGTCATATGGATCGACAATACTTGGTCGCCGTCTTTACCTAAGCGGTCATATAATTCTTTGAAAACACCAGGAGCAGGCTGCGAACTTTTCGGCAGCTGAGCTGATTTTCCCATCAGCTCCAGGAATTCCTTCGGCTGCAGGTCCACTCGATCCAAATAGGTTTTTCCGTCAATGAGAATATTCAACGGCACGACATGCAAATTGTATTTTTCAATAACATCGGGCCTTAAATCTGAAGTTGAATCCGTAACAATATGAATTTTCGACATGCAATCTCTCCTCTGTACAAAAATATATAGTCATTTCCTTAAATTGGCTTGCCCAAAACAGTTTTTTCTTCGATACAAAGGCCTTTGAGGCTTCAAACATCATCCATCGCTTGCCGCTAAAGCCGTTTCAATGCGGGAACGGACATCTGCCACCATCGCTTTCGCGGCGTCCTGTGAAATGGCTTCGGCGGAAATCGGCTCCAAAACTTGCACAGCCACGGTCCCAGACTTTACCTTATTATTATTTTTCTCCATAATTTCTGACGTTCCGCTAATGGCGATCGGCACGATGGGAACACCTGAATCCTTTGCGATGCGCATAAATCCCGCTTTGAATTCCCCGAGCCCTTCGCCTTTGCTGCGGGTGCCTTCCGGAAAAATCAAGATTGAATGGCCTTGCTGCAGTTTCTCGACTGTGTCGCCAATCGACTTCAGCGCACTCCTGCGGTCGCTGCGGTCCAGAAACACACAATTCATTTCTTCCATATAAGCCGGTATGACCGGAAATTTCTTAACTTCTTTTTTTGAAATAAAACCAAATGGCTTTGGTATGGAAGACAACAGCACAGGAATGTCAAAATTGCCCTCGTGGTTGCTCACAAACAGTACAGGTCCTTCCAGCAAGTTTTCCAAGCCAGTCACCGTGATTTCGCTTTTGGTCCTTTTCATGATGCCCGCTGCCCATTTTTGAGGTTCGGCATGGATCAGCGCATCGTATTCGGAAGGATTCATATCCTTTTTTTGAGCTTGGAATTTTTTTAAGTTGACCGCCGCGATTGGCAAATAGCCGAATAAATACGAAAAGGTCCTTAAAGAGTTATACATGGGGTCATGACCGTTCCTTTCGTTCAAAGACCAAATAGGAAAAAGGGGTATCTCCCGATAATTGTTGTGCCGATTCCGACACAAGCTTCCATTCATCGCCATACTCCGGGAAATACGTATCACCTTCAAATTTTTTATGGATCAACGTAATGTACAACCGGTCCGCAATTGCCAGCACCGACCGGAAAATCTGCTCGCCGCCGATTACCATCACCTCTTCATGTACGCTTTCCGCCAGGCGGATTGCGTCTTCAATCGTGTGCACAACGTCCGCACCTTCTGCCTGATAATCTTTATTGCGGGTGACGATGATATTGCGGCGCTTAGGAAGCGGGCGTCCGATCGATTCATACGTATTGCGCCCCATGACCATGCCTTTGCCGACGGTATGTTTTTTGAAATAGGCGAGATCTTCCGGTATATGCCAGGGCAATTTATTGTCTTTGCCGATGACATAGCTTGGATCGTGCGCCACCATCAATGAAATCATTTTGGCTCCCCCTCGTTCTAGTAAAATGGTTGCTTTTTAAACCGCTACCGGCGCTTTAATGCGTGGATGCGGATCATACCCTTCGATTGCAATGTCTCCCACTTCCAATTCAAAGATGGACTTTTCATCTGCCGTTATTTTCAGCTTCGGCAAAGCTTTTGGCGAACGCGACAATTGTTCGTTAACTTGCTCCAAATGATTGGAATATAAATGAGTGTCGCCTGTCGTATAAACAAAATCGCCTACAGCAAGCGAGCATTCCCTCGCAATAAGATGAGTCAGCAAAGCGTACGAAGCAATATTGAATGGCATCCCTAAAAACACATCCGCACTTCGCTGGTATAGTTGGCAAGACAGCTTGCCATCTGCCACATAGAATTGGAACATGATGTGGCATGGCGGCAGCGCCATGTCCTCTATAAACTCCGGGTTCCAGGCAGTCACAATATGCCGCCGGGAATCCGGATTCTTTTTAATGGAGTCAATAACATTTTTCAATTGGTCGATTGTACCGCCATCGGTCTTTGCCCATGAGCGCCATTGTTTGCCGTAAACCGGACCAAGGTCTCCATATGTTTCCGCAAAACCGGCTTCGTTCATGATCTTTTCCTGAAAAATGACCATCTGTTGTTTATAAAGTGCTGCGAATTCGGCGTCCGTATTCGCCCTGCGCCCAAAATCAACCATATCCGGACCGCTATAATCTGCACTTTCAACCCATTGCGCAAACGCCCATTCATCCCAAATATGATTATTTTCTTTTATAAGGGATTTTACGTTCGTGTCGCCTTTTATGAACCAAAGCAGCTCGGAAGCGATCAACCGGAACGCCGTTTTTTTCGTCGTCATCAAGGGAAAACCTTCAGCCAGATCAAAACGCATCTGATGGCCAAAAACACTCTTTGTCCCAGTGCCCGTTCGGTCTTCTTTCAATGCTCCCTTATGTAAAATATGCTTGCATAAATCCAAATATTGTTCCATTTTAAGTCGCCTCCAATATTATATTAATCATAACAAAAATGCCTATAAAAATCCTTTTCGCAGAGAATCATTGAAAAAAATATGAAAAAGGCGGCGCTGATCCACAATTGGATCAGTGCCACCTTTCATCTAAAGCCGTTCATTTTTCAAGTTTTTCTTACGAGAGCCATTTAGGCGGCGTGTCTTTAGACCAGTAGATGTCACCCAATGTTATGTGCTGCTGGAAATTATCTTCCGCTACATGATAATGGAAATTAAAGAAATAGCCTTCCTGCGGCTTTTTCTCAGTTCTCACATGGAACCGAATCGCATCTTTATTGGTATCAATGTCATAAATGTGAAAAATCTTTTCCGAATGGTCGCCAGAAGGTTTTTCTGAAATTGCGAGTTTTTGCAATTCAGAGTTTCTGAATTTCGCCAAGTGCATGTCAATGGCCTGCTGCATATTCGGCAAGATTACAGACTGGAATTCTTCGCCAATGATCGGGCCGATGCGGCTGCCGAATTTCAAATAGGCCTGCTCTTCGGCAGATTTATGTACAGTATGAAGAATGGATGGATCTGCGAAATAAAATTCGCCGGGATCGATCCAATCATAAAGAACTTGTTTATCTTTTTCCTGTGCAGGCTGTGAATCATTATGCGCTTTGTCATCCAATAGTGATTCCCAAAGCATATGGCTCGGAGGAATTGCACCCAATGTCAGCACGGCAACTGCAATTATCAAAGACTTCTGCCACCATTTATTCATCTGCATCACCTTCAATTTTGAACATTTTATAAAACTTTGACAAATGCTTTTGCTTTATTATACGTTTTTCATCAGTAAAGGTTTCATCTTCTTGAAAATCATTGTACAATAAAGTTAATCATTTAGCTCTGTTTTTTCGAAATAAAGGAGGAAAATTCCATGGATGCTTCATTGCTTATCGGTTTAGGACTATTATTTTTAATTGGATATTTGACATCTTTAAGCTTCACTGACTAATTTCCATCTATCTTCCTGTCCCAATGGGAAGTGCAAACATTATTAGAATTGAAAAGGACGAAAGAGGATGAATTCATCTTCTTTCGTCCTTTTTATTTATTTCGGCAATCGATGACGCCGTAATGGAATTTCGTATTCGGGCGCACGCGCCGGGCGAAACCGAATGCCTCGAAGTCACTGGAGCGGAAATGCGCTTTCATGACGACGCTTTTCCTTGCTGCACGAACCGCTTCATCTACCCAATGCTTCGTCAACTGGCCTGTGTCAGCTGCAGTGCGGACTGGTCTGAAATTGGAGGATTCACTGATTTCATCGGTGAACATCGGATCCATGTAAATAACATCGACGGCGTTATCAGGCAGAGAGGCGATATAGCTTACGGAATCTCCCGGCACCACATCAATCCTTCTCATGGCTTCCGCTAAATGCGGCATAGCTGTGTATTCCTTTAGTCCTTTGCCGACGATATAGGCGAATGCGGTATTGCTTTCACAACCTGTGACACTGCCCCCAGCTCCGACAAACTGCGATGCGACGATTGCATCAGACGCCATGCCCAATGTACAATCGACAAACGAATCTCCTGGTTCCATGCCCGACACCTCTATTAATGGATCCTGATAGATAGGGCGTTTTGTACGGAATGCAGATGAACTCGGATGAAAAAAGAACGGCTCCGTTTCGCCCAATGGGTAAAACTCAAGCCGTTCCTTTGCAGCCACAAGCACATCCGCCTTTTCTTCGGCATGGAGCTTTTCGATGGAACGCTTATTGCGGACGACAAACGGGATGCCAAGATCTTTAGCCGCCTGCGCGGCATTCCGATCCGTTATACCGTTAGGCCGGTAAGCCGTTGTGGCAATCATTTTCACTGTGCAGCTACCTGCTCCAGCACTTGCGTCAAATGGCTGGAAATATGTTCAACTGAATGGTCCTCAATCTGTTCCCGCGGGATGAAATAAGCCAATTCGCCATCTTTTATCACGGCAATAGATGGTGATGAAGGCGGCACTTCTGCAAAAAAGCTGCGCATCTGCTCGGTCGCTTCTTTATCTTGCCCAGCAAACACTGTCGCCAAGTGATCTGGCTTTGCAGCAGTTCCTTTTAACGCTTCAATTACCCCAGGACGCGCGAGTCCAGCGGCACAGCCGCAAATTGAATTGATGACAACTAGGCTGGTACCTGACGCCTCAGCCATAAAACTATTAACCTCTTCTGCCGTCAGTAATTCTTTGAACCCTTCACTAGCCAACTCTTGGCGCATCGGAACTACAATGCCTTTCATATACTCATCATATGCATTCATGTTTTCGCCTACTTTCATATTTTATCTTTTCCACTTGGTATAGAGTGTTTCTTCTTACTCATTCTAACTTAAGTACCGCAGAGTTTCATAATTTGCCGCTTTAAATATGAGTTTTATGTTAGTTTTTATATGGTTTCTTAAAAATATGGGTACACTTTTTTTATGTCTTCTCCTCGCAAAATAGCCAGAGCATGGTTCAGCAGCACATTTTCTAATTGACGATCCACGACTTTTATTGCCTTTTTTAGGGTGTCCAAAATGGCTGGATACTTCTTCCAATCGTCGAGTGTTGACTGACTGATGCCAGATTGTGGGCAATCCGTTCATCTATCATACTCTATCTTGTCCATTCTCTAAGTGATATTCAACCCTCTTCAGCTACCCAGTCCCTAAGCTTCCCATTAAATATCTTTTTCCCCCCCACTCTCCTGCTATTCACTTTTTTAGACAAAGAAAAAAAGCCTCTTGAATTGGAAGCGTTTGATTACTTAATAAGATGGCTATAGATTTCTTGAATGATAGCTGTGAAGGATTTTCTCAAAGACTCGCTATTATCTTCTCCAGAATCAAGAGTAAATATTAAACCATGATTCATATGCAATTCAAGTTTTACAGCCGAATACTCAATGTGTCCAGGACGCATATATTTTAACTCAACAATGTCCAGTGGATATGTTTGGATTTCATACTGCATTGAATTTCTTCTAACTTCAGAAATAAACCTATTGTGAAAAACATAAAAAATTGCATCTGTTAAGTTTTCTTCAAAAAGGTTTTTTGGGTATATGTAAGAAACCATACCTTCTCCAAAAATTTCCTCAAAAGTTTTGCGAACATCGAAACTGTCAAAACCTTTTTCAGATATATAGTAGTTAACTATTTCTTCAATTCTTTCCCGTTCATTTTCTTTTGTGAACATTACAACTCACTTCCTTCTCAAGTATCTTTCAACATAAAAAAAGGAATATCCTTCTCAAAATAATAAATATCTCCGAAGAAATGCTACTAATTGATGAGCTTACATTTTCATAACCTCTTCATAAACAATTCTATAGAGTATTGGGATAAATTCAATTACCCATCAATGTTAGCTTCAATATTTTTTGCAGCTTGCATTAGCTCTTGGATATACTTATGTTTATCACTATTATCTTCTTCAATTTTGCTAAATACCATAAAAGATTGCGACCTAAGAAATCTTTATTTCGAATATTCTGAAATTAGTATTACATTTTTATGTTTTTTTAAAAATAGAGCAGATTTTTGACATTCTATGTGGTATGTTATAGAAAATAATATGCATCATAATCTACATACCAGCTTTCCAATTCCGGAAAGGAGAATGTAAAATGTCATTAGATAGCATAAAAGAAATGCTCAAGACTGTACATTATTACAACACGGTTAATATCACCCAAACTTTCAGTAAAGGTGAAGATGCTGTTATTACAGCTAGATGCATTAGAAACACCAATATCCTTGAAATCACTTTCTATGAAGAGCAGAAAGTGGAACAATTCACCTGCATTGAAAAAGCAGCCGCGGCAATCGACCGGGCAATCAACTCGAACCAATATTCTACAAACTCCTGAATCTTTCAGGAGTTTTTTTATTCTTTACTCGTTATCCTCCTTGCATTTCTCTACAATTGCATTGCCGAAAAAAAATGAAAAGCCACCGAATAGTAACTGCCAGCTTATTAACTCATTTACCACTCTTCTTTTCGGCATATTGTTCATTGATAAAGCCGAGCATTTCCTCAAAAAGATCCCCTTCATACCATACATATGGAATCTTTTGGTCCAATCCGGCTTTATCCATTTCAAGGCTTGTCGCAGATAATTGGACAATCCTTGTATCATCGGTTGCTGCATCTTCCTTGAGTTCTTTACCTGTGAAATGCTTTTTAACCTTTCCAAAAAATTGGTCCCTTTCGTTGTCGCTGCCGAAATCCCATGAATCGTATTTTCCCTGATGCAATAATTCGATGGAATAAATATTTCCGCTCATAATAATTTCCTCCTCTTAGGCATTTGCGCTTGCCAAGTTTATCAATATACAAAGCAGTTCCCTGTTTCCCCCTCTTTGAAAACCTTTAAGGAAAAATAAAAACCAGCGGCTGATGGTACGCCGCTGGCCCTTTGCTTCACTTTTCTTCTTTCATCGCTTGGCGCGCTTCGGTCATTTGCTTCCACACCGAGCCTTTAGCGTCTTCCCCTTGAGCAATCCGCGCGATTGCCATCTTCACTTGCAGTTTCACTTCAAACTCCGTATCGCCCGCTGCATGTTCAAGTGCGGGCAGAGAAGCCTCTGTTCCGCTTTCATAAAGAAACATTGCTGCACGCCAGCGCACCAATTTGTTTTTATCCTTTAAAGCTTCCGCCATGACAGGCTCAAATTCCTCGAAGCCAAGATCGCTGATGGTGTCACCGGCAGTTCTTCGCACTGCCCAGCTCTTGTCTTTCATAGCCTGCCCAATATATGGGACGACCGTTTTGTCTTTAATATCGCCAAGGAAAATGACTGCTTGGCGGCGGATGGACATCTTTTCATCTGCCAATGCTTTCGCAAGCAATGGGACATCGTCAAGTTCTCCTTCCGCCATCTGGTCCAGCAGCTGGAAACGTGTTTCCCAGTCCGGCACATCAAATTCTTCAAGGCTTACTTTGCGGCCTCTGACAAATGCAGTCGCTGCCCCTGATGTTTGTGCGCCTGCCATTTCAAGAAGGCGCTCCTGCGGATAGGCAGCATCGATTTCTTCTACAACATGCTGGCCAATTTCTTCTTTTTCGCCGTAGCGTACGCCGTAATCGGCCCATTTGCGCTGCAGCAAGTAATTTTCTTCAGTCGGATCCATCACAGCATTCATCGCTTGAATAAAACGTTCAG
The DNA here is from genome assembly GCF_058268455.1 of Planococcus sp. TJ-302. NCBI lineage: Bacteria > Bacillati > Bacillota > Bacilli > Caryophanales > Caryophanaceae > Planococcus > Planococcus sp. TJ-302. Next base: position 623,512 of record NZ_JBZDOI010000001.1, read on the forward strand.
GCATAGCGAAACGCCTTTCAGATTCATTGTCAAAAACCTTTACTTGAAGCGGTATCCCTTTAAACTGCTGCACATGGACGTAGACTTCGCCGAAATGCTCGTCGATGCTGATTTCTTCGTCCACAGCCTTGCTGTGTTCACCGAATGCACGGCGGACTTCCGCTAAAATAGTTTCCCAGTCAAATTTCGAATTCCGCTCCACTGCCAAAAAATCCGCTACGTGATAAACGCCTTTAACGCCATCGATTTCAAGGATTTGGGCGATTTCAACTGGAGCAGCCTGCACATTGGCAGAAGTATAATTATGGCTTTTGCCGAACGGCAACTCCTGATCTATAATCACTTTCATCGTATTCGGGCTAGGTGTAGGTTCTATCATTTTGATTTTCATGAAAAAAATTCCTCCTGGTTTTAGGATTTATGCCTCCGCAAGTTCCTGAAGGTATGTCCAGCGTTCGATTAACTGATCGTATTGCTCGGTCAATGCATCGATTTCCTGAGTTAGTTTGTCCAGTTTTTCAAAATCAGAGCCGGCCGCAGCCATCTTTCCTTCCTGCTCTTCAATTTTCGCTTCCACTCCTGAAATATTTTCAAGAATCTTTTTGTATTCAATCTGCTCTTTGTAAGTCATTTTCTTTTTCTCCACCGGAGCCTTAGGGGTTTCCGGTTGTTCTACAGCCGGCTGTGCCGCCGCCGTTTCCATCGGAGCTGTTTTCTCTTTTATGAAATCGGAATACAAACCTTGGTATTCCAAAATCTCTCCTGAGCCGGTCGTCCATAATTTGCTTGCAATCCGATCTAAGAAAAAGCGGTCATGGGAAATCGTGATAACGAGTCCTGGGAAATTTTCAAGAAAATCTTCCAATACTGAAAGCGTCTGGATGTCCAGATCGTTGGTCGGCTCATCGAGCAGCAAAATGTTTGGTTGTTCCATTAACAGTTTCAGCAGATAAAGCCGCTTGCGCTCGCCGCCTGACAATTTACCGATCTGCGTGCCGTGGCCATTCGAAGGGAACAAGAATCTCTCAAGCATTTGTGTGGCGGAAAGACGAACGCCTTTAGCCGCCTCGTAATCACTTGAAATTTCCTGGATATACTCAATCATCCGCTGAGACTCGTCCATCTCAGGAAGATGCTGTGTGAAATGGGCAATCTTAACGGTGCTGCCGTATTCCAATTTTCCTTCCGTCGGTTGGTATTCACCCGCAAGGATTTTCATCAATGTCGATTTACCAGCGCCATTAGGACCAACAATGCCGATCCGATCTCCGCCCTGCATAAGGAAATTGAAATTCCGAAAAATGACTTTGTCACCGAATGACATGCCCACATTTTCGCCCTCGATGATTTTCTTGCCAAGGCGCTGGCTTTGCATGGATAGTTCAAGCGACGTGTTGTCGTTTTCTTTTTGGACGCTGTCCTGTATCTCTTCAAACCGCTGAATGCGCGCTTTTTGCTTCGTTGAACGGGCTTTCGCGCCGCGGCGGATCCATTTCAACTCGGACCGGAAACGGTTTTCCAATTTTTGCTGCGAAGAAGCAGCCATTTCGTCGCGGATAGCCTTATTCTCTAAATAGTCGCCGTAATTCCCTTTATGCGTATAAAGCGTTTGGTCAGCAAGTTCGAAAATATGCGTTGAGACGGCATCTAGGAAATAGCGGTCATGCGTAACGAACAACATAGCGCTGTTCATGCGCAGCAAAGTCTCTTGCAGCCATTCCGTGGAGATGGCGTCAAGATGGTTGGTCGGTTCATCCAGCAAGATCAAGTCAGCTGGTTCGATCAACGCTTTCGCCAAAGCAACACGCTTGCGCTGGCCGCCTGACAGTTCACTGATTTGCTGATCATACATGTCGATTCCCAGTTTGGACAATGCTGTTTTCGCCATAGCATTAATATCCCAAGCATTGTCCTGCTCCATGCCTTCCTGGATTTTCATCAATTCATCCTGCAATTGAGTCGAACTGGAATCTGCCATCATGTTTTTCAATGCCTGTTCGTATGAACGGTTTAAAGCCAGAATCGGCGAATCGCCTGAGAACACGGTTTCAAGCACAGTCAACGATTCGTCAAATTCCGGTTCCTGCATCAAATAAGTGATGCGGTATTTTTTCGGGTGGTCCATGACGATAGAGTCTGATTCCATGTCACCTGAGAGGATAGACATCAATGTCGACTTTCCGGTGCCGTTGACGCCGATCAAGCCAGCGCGTTCACCTGGATACAATGAAAATTCAACATTTTTGAAGAGCGTTTTCGCTCCAACTGTCTTCGTTAAGTTCGTAATATTTAAGTGGCTCATTTATTCCCATCCGTTTCTTTTTTTAGTTGCTCTAAAAAGGATAGCATAAATTGATGGCGTTCTTCAGCAATCTGCTTCCCACCAGCAGTATTCATACTATTTTTCAATAATAGCAGCTTCTCGTAAAAATGAGTTGCGCTGCTCGTCGGAGCCGAACGATACTCCTCCTCGGTCATTTCACTGCGCGGTTTTTCTTCCCAATCGTATAGTTTGCGGCCTTTTGCGCCACCGTATGCGAATGTACGCGCAATGCCGATGGCCCCTATGGCATCTAAACGGTCAGCGTCCTGGACGATTTCCGCTTCAATGGTTGAGGTTGGTATGCCGTTTCCGCCTTTAAAGGAAACCGACCGGATTATGTCTTTTATACTTCGCTTCTGATTATCCGTAAGACGCAGATTATCCAAAATCTCTGTTTCCGGATCTTCCCCATCGCGCGTATATTTCGGGTCAGAAACATCATGCAACAGCACTGCTATGTCAATCAGGAACTCGTCCGCAGTTTCTTGCTCCAGTATAGCTTCTGCATTTTTCCTTACCCGTTCGATATGCTGCCAGTCATGGCTGGCGTCGAATAAATCGTATATTTTTCGTGCCGCTTGTTCACACTCGCTGATTACGTTCTGCATCTAATTTTAGCCCCTTTTCTTCTATTATAAACGGTATTCATTACTGTTCGCTTTTCTTTTCCCGGCGCATTGACGATTTGGCATGCTTAATGTATAGTATAGCCATCCATTAAAAGGATTTTTAATGGTGCCACGGCAAGACTCAATAATAGGGGGAACGCGCATGCACCAGGGCAAAGTTAAATGGTTCAACTCAGAAAAAGGTTATGGGTTTATTGAACACAATAATGGTGATGACGTCTTCGTCCACTTTACTGGCATCCAAGGTGACGGATTCAGGACACTCGAAGAAGGCAAACCCGTGTCTTTTGAAATTATTGACGGCAATCGTGGTCCGCAGGCAGCAAATGTGGTCGAGATCACCAATTAAACATAATAGCTTTTTGCTTTAGAGACCTGCGGAATTCCACCTGGTCTCTTTTTTTGTGCTCTTGCGCAAGTCCCCTTTACTATGATCTATTCCTAAGCTCTACCCGCATCAAAGCCGGCGGCGGATAATTCCGCCGCCGGCTTTGCCGGTCGATCATTTATGGCCAGTGCCAACTTTGTTTAATTCATTCCCTAAAAATTGCAGTTGAGAGCCGACGGAACAATTGCTGATGCAAAAACGATGAGCGGCGGTTTTGCCTTGCTCTTTACGGATTTGCTTGCGTACGAAACACCCTTCGCAATAGGTTTCCATCATGCCGTCAATCTCGTTAATAATTGAAAGCTTGTTCAAGCTGTCACCCCTCTAAATTGCCGTTCGTTTATTTTACTACTGATTTGTCATTTAATGCAACAATAGTTATACTAGCAAAGGATAATTTCACTTTTTGCGGTGGTTCGAAAACTCCCGCCTCAACAAAACTAAGGAGGACCATCATTGTATAACGAATTTTTAGGATTGGGCTTCGCCCTGATCAATTTCATCCTTATGCTCATCATGTATAAGGTTTTCGGTAAAACCGGTTTGTTCGCGTGGGTGGCCATTTCCACGGTTCTGGCTAATATCCAAGTGACAAAGACCATCGAGATTTTAGCGCTGACCGCGACGCTCGGCAATAGCCTATATGCTTCCACTTTCTTGGCAACCGACATATTGAATGAAAAATACGGCAAAAAAGACGCCCGCAAAGCAGTGTGGCTCGGCTTTGCTTCTCTGCTTATCATGGTTATTGTAATGCAGTTCGGGTTGAAATTCATACCAGCGGAAAGCGATATCGCGGACGGCTCGCTGCACACTATCTTCGGCTTGGTCCCGCAAATCGCGCTTGGCAGCATGATTGCCTATCTCGCCAGCCAGCATATAGATGTCATCATCTTTTCAGCAATCCGCAAAGTGTTTCCAAAAGACAGCCAATTTTGGATCCGCAACAACGGTTCCACGCTAATCAGCCAATTGATTGATACGCTCATTTTCACAAGCATTGCGTTTTATGGCGTTTTCCCATTCGATATTTGGCTGCAAATATTCATTTCGACGTATATCCTAAAATTCATCGTGACTGTACTCGCTACACCGTTCGGCTATATGGCGAAAGCGATCCAACCAATTGACGAAAAGCAGGTGTAATTATGCTGGAAGTTTTTGTAGATGCCGCGACTGCCGGCGACCCGAAAGTTAGTGCCGCCGGGATTTTTATCAGAGGCGAAGGGCAGCTTCTCAAAAAAAGCCGATATCTCGGAGAAATGGACAACCATACAGCGGAGTTTGCTGCTTTGATCATCGGATTGGAAATGGCGAAAGAGTTGACTTCCGGGATGGTGTCCATCAAATCCGATTCCCAAGTTACAGTTGATGCATTTGAACGCGAATTTACGAAAAACGCGAAGTTCAAACCGCTCCTCGAACAAGCGCTGGAACTGGCGACGCATTTTGATTATTGTTTTATCAAATGGATTCCCGATTCCCAAAACCGTGCTGCCGATGATCTTGCAAGGATCGAGCTGCGCTCTCATAGGTGAAGGCTCCTGATATAAGTCGAACCAAAATGTATGACATTGAAATTAGCTACGGTCGTTTTGGGCAGGGCTCACAATGAGCCTAAAAAACCCACTCGTCTCATTGCTAAGAAAACCTTCAGTATCTGTCTCTGTCTCTGTATCACTGCGCTAGCTTCGAGACATGAAAGTGCATTGCAGCTCAGCATGCTTCGTCGCAAAGGTATTCCCAATTCTTGGGTCAATCTCTTCGGAGCTGTTTTGCTCTATATCAGACTCCATCCCTCATTATAAAGTTAACTTCATATAGCACTAGTTTTTGGCAGACGCTTTCTAGAAAGTCTGGTAAACTTGAAACAGTTGAATTAAATGGGGGAAAATTATGAGATCAAAAATTGGAATTGTACTCGATATTTTCATTTTAGTAATCGGACCTTGGATTCTTTATACCCGCATCATTGAAATTATGGAGCGCGGAGTTTCTGTGTACCCGGTAATTTCCATCATCATAATCTCACTTGCGATCGTATTTTCGATTTATAATCTGTACTTGGCGCTTTCCGCGCGCCAGCAGCGCAACCCGAAAAAATAGCTTGAAAAGGTGATTCTATTGCATTCGGTTTTATTTTACATTGTACCTATCGTAATTTACTTAGTGGTCAATAATATTGTTGATAATCTGTACTGGCCGCATTTCTTGGTTCTGCTGTTATCGTTTTTGATGTTTCAGCTTGTCAGGGTGCGTTATCCGAAAGATGGCGTACCGCTTTACGCGAAAGTTACACAAGCTGCATTTTATGTACTGACTGTCACATTCATTTTCCGCGACCAATACCTTAATCCACAGATCATCAATATCTTATTGGCCGTGACAATCGGCCTTGTGATTGCGGAAATTATGCAAAACAGGAAAAAACCGTCGAAATGACGGTTTTTTGTCGTTTATCTGCCAATTATTCCCTTTTTTCCATATCAGTACCTTTTCAAACTCTCTTCCCTTATGATGGAAAAAAGGAGGTTTTTGTTATGAGGAAATTAGTTTTGCCTTTTCTATCCGTTGCATTTCTTGCTGCATGCAATGACGCTCCTGCTAATCCCGAGAAAGCGACTGCTCCTACTGAGGCGATTGCACAAGGTTTGGATTCCCCATGGTCCATCAATAAAATCAATGATGAATTTTATATCTCGGAACGCCCAGGTACTGTCGCCCATGTGGATGCGGAAGGTGTTGTGGCGCACCAGCAAGTAAATTTCTCCGATCCGTTGTCGGATGCCGCTGAAGCTGGCTTTCTCGGTTTTGTTCTGGCGAATGATTTTGAAGAAAGCCGCCAAGCTTACGGCTATTATGTTTATGATCGGGATGGCCGGTCTTTCAATAAAGTTGCCCGCTTCCAGCTCAATGGCGACGCTTGGCAAGAAACCGATGTCTTGATTGAAGGCATCCCTACTGGGAATGTCCACCATGGCGGCAGACTGGAAATTGATGAAGACGGCGCCCTTTATGCAACGGTCGGGGATGCTTCTGAACCTGACCTCGCCCAGGATATGGGATCAGTCAATGGCAAGATTCTTAAATTGAATGACAACGATGAATTTTTGATTTATTCCAGCGGCCACCGAAATCCTCAAGGCATTGCCTGGAACGGCGCTGACATGTACGCATCTGAACACGGCCAATCAGCAAATGATGAAATTAACATTATCAATGAAGGCGATAACTACGGCTGGCCGCTCATCGAAGGCGAAGAAACCAAGGATGGCCTGGTTTCCCCTTATTTTACAACCGGTTCTAATGATACGTGGGCGCCGAGCGGATTGGCCATTCAAGATGGGCAGCTCTACATCGCTGCACTCCGCGGCACTGCTGTAAAGGTTATGGATCTGGAAACTGGCGAAGTAACTGACTCCATTGAAGGCTTTGGACGGGTACGCGATGTCTATTCTGACGGGGAGGATATTTATTTCATCTCCAATAATACGGACGGACGCGGAACACCGATTGAAGGCGATGACAAATTATATAGGCTCAGCAATGAATAAAAGCGCCGTTTGGGCGCTTTTTTCATAGGAATTTAATCATCAGCTCTTCATCGATATAGCGGTCGCCAATTTTCATCGCCCGCACATCAATTCCGTATTTTTTAAAACCTAAATTTTCATAGAGCTTCAAAGCGGCTGTATTTCCACAGGACACCGCCAAATACAATTGTTCGATTTCTTCAATGGCGTAAGCGGCTTCGATCAGTTCCTGCATCAATCGATGCGCGATGCCTTTCCCTCTTGCGGACGGTGTCACGTAAACGGCGTAGACCGATGCCCGGTGCAGCAGCTTTGTTCCTGTGTCCCGCGACAGCGTGACATTGCCTGCCAGTTTGCCTTCTAGAAAAGCGCCGAACGTTATCGCATTGGCGCCAGCCAGCCGGTCAGCTGTTTTTGACAGCGGAGCATTTTGCGCATCTTCCAGCGAGGCTCCGAATGCATCTCCGTCGTTTGCCAATGCCTCTAGGCGAAGATTCCTGTAGTCCCTCGCATCTGCAACAGTCAATTTCCGGATTTCCATGGCCGTCGCCCCTTTTCATGTGAATTGCAATAGCATTTTTCCAGTTCCGCCGCCCGCTTCGATTAGCGCGTGTGCGCCATTAATAAATGTAAGCTGCGGCGGCACGTGGCCGCAATCGATATCATAGATGATCGGCACTCCCAATTCTTCTGAAAGATCCGCGTACATTTTTTCGGCTGTATAACCATTTACCGGCTCGTTTGCTGGGCTTCTTCCGAAAACAATACCAGATATGCCGTAGAACCAGCCCGCATATTTCATTTGCGTTAACGATCGTTTCATGTCAGCGATATTCATTTCGCAATTCTCCAGGTACCAGACGACCGGCTCTCCGGGAATGTGCTGCTGACGGAAAGCTTCGACATCACCGTATGGCGTGCCAATAAGATGGCGGATCACATCGATGCAGCCTCCCAGCAATCGGCCTTCCATATGTTCCGTTTCACCAGACACTGTTTTCCACTGTGTTTCTTCGGTCAGATGAAAAACGACAGGCGATGGATTTTCATGGTCCCAGCTCAACTGAAATTTTTGGGAAGCAACCTGCTCGACGCTTTCTCCTGGTTTTGTTTGAAGCACCTCGAGCCATTTCGCGCTTACGGCATCCATTTCTGGTCCTCTCAAGTCCACGAAATTCAAGCCATGGGCAGTTGCATTACCCGTCTTTAACGTAATCGCCAATAGCAATAAGCTGATGTCCGAATAGCCGACAATCCATTTTGGGGGGATTTTTTGAAAATCCATGAATTCCAGAATTTCAATCAATAATTCCCCTCCCCATGGCGGCATGACGATATCTATTGAAGGGTCGGTCAACATTCCCATTAATTCGGCGGCTCTAGTCTCTGCCGGAGCCGACTTGGCCAATGCCTGCGTCCAAGCAGTTTCGCCGACTGTGACTTGGAAGCCTCGTTGTTCTTGGCGCTTGATTGATTGTTTCAGCGTATCATGAATTTCTGGAGCAACACCGGATGATGGCGCCGTCACTCCAATCGACTGCTTGGATAATGTTGGGTAAATGATCATTTTACGGCTCCTCCCTTATCTTCCGTTATGTAAAATAAATGAGTCCATAAAGCAGTGCGCAGAGGATTAGTCCTCCCAGCAAAAATAAAAACGATTGGGTTAAGAAGTCCCAGATTACACTTGGCTTTCGATCAAGCTTTTTTACATCCATTTGTGACACACCTAACGAAAGCCCTGATGAATGGAGTTCGTTCGTTATTTTCCCTGTTTTCCTTATGCGGCGGGGTTCCATCAAATTCCTCCTAAAACTATAATTGAAAAAAAGTAGATTAGTTATATTATACTAAAGTGCCGCAGATTGTGCAGAAATTTTTTTATTATTTTGAAAACCCTAAAAATCGCTCGCTTACACCCCGCCATGAAGGGTATATCAGTTAAAAGATATTCAGCGAGGAGGTTTGTAAGCAGATGAAGATATTAGTGATAGGAGCGAACGGTCAAATTGGCAGGCATCTGGTCAAATTGCTTGCTGACAGCACCGCTCATACGCCAATAGCAATGATCCGAAGGCAGCACCAAATCAGCTTTTTCAATAGCCTTGGAGTCCAAACAGTATTAGCGTCGCTCGAAGACAGCGTCGATGATATCGCCCAAGCCATGGACGGCTGCGATGCTGCCGTTTTTGCTGCAGGCAGCGGAGGTGATACCGGTGCAGACCAGACGCTGCTGATCGACTTGGACGGCGCGGCCAAATCGATTGAAGCCGCAGAACAAACCGGAACTGACCGCTTTTTAATGGTCAGCGCGATCCATGCCGACAAACGCGAATCTTGGGGAGACGAAATTGCCCCCTATTATGTCGCTAAACACCACGCAGATAACATTCTCCGCGCTAGCGGTTTGAACTACACAATCATCCGGCCGGGGCTCTTGACGAATAATCCAGGAACGGGACTCATCGAGGCGAGGGAAAGCCTGGAATCCGGTCCGATACCGCGCGAAGATGTTGCAAGGGTCCTTTTTCATTCACTCGACAATGTCCATGTGTTCAATAAAACCTTCGAAATCATCTCGGGCGACACCTTGATTGAAGATGCCCTAAGCCAACTATAATCCAAAAGACGGCCCTTTCTACTTACAGAAAGGGCCGTCTTTTCTATGCCTGTACGTGTGGCTTTGCTTTTAAGCTCTTTATTCCGAGAACTGCCTGGAACACGAATGCTACGGTACAAATAATGATCGCTACCCACCCGAGCGAAGTGATTGGCTGCAACAGCACCGTACGAAGAACAATCAGCAGCAGCATTGTCGCCAAAGCGAAATTCACGATATAAGGCTTGTCGTAAAACTTTTTCAATGAATAACCTGCAAAAATCGCCACCGCGATAATTAATAATGATAACGCCATTTCCATAACTTTTCCCCATCCCTGAACGGTTTGTCTAAATTTTAGCATATTTCGCAAGCAATCGGAAGTACCCCTCTCGAAAGACAGTTTCATTGCAGGAGTTTAATGATATTTGGCGAAACCTTTAGCTTATAAAGACCGTATAACAATTATGGAAAAAGAAATCTTGAGGAGGAAGCAAATTGAATAACCACGAAATCGATTTCAAATTACACGGTGACGACATGCAGTTTGTCGAAGTGGAACTTGATCCTGCTGAGACGGTGATTGCGGAAGCTGGCGCGTTAATGATGATGGAAGACGGCATCACGATGGAGACCATTTTCGGCGACGGTTCTAAGAGTTCAGGCGGCTCTGGCCTCATGGGCAAGTTGATGGGTGCCGGCAAACGTGTACTGACCGGTGAAAGCTTGTTCATGACTGCGTTCACGAACAATGGAACGGGCAAACGCCATGTTTCTTTTGCCGCTCCTTATCCTGGCAAAATTATCGCCATGGACTTGAGCATGCTCGGCGGCAAGATCATTTGCCAAAAAGATTCATTTTTAGCAGCAGCCAAAGGCGTTTCCATCGGCATTGAATTGCAGCAAAAACTCGGAGCCGGCTTTTTTGGCGGCGAAGGCTTTATTATGCAAAAAATCGAAGGCGACGGCTTAGCTTTTGTCCATGCCGGCGGAACGCTGATCCGGAAAAACCTCCAAAAAGGCGAAGTGCTAAGGGTCGATACAGGCTGCCTTGTCGCCATGACGGCTGATGTGGATTACAACATTGAACGGGTCGCAGGGATTAAGACCGCTTTGTTTGGCGGTGAAGGCTTGTTTTTTGCTACGCTGCGCGGACCTGGCAGTGTTTGGATCCAATCAATGCCTTTCAGCCGATTGGCGAGCCGCGTTTTTGCCGCTGCACCCCAAAATCCTGCCGGCAGCTCGCAAGGTGAAGGCAGCATCGCCGGAGGCTTGTTCAATATACTGGGCGGCAAATAAAACTCCGCACGCACAAAGGGCAGTCCGCGAAAGTCTTAAAATGACTTTCGCGGACTGCCCTTATTCTTTTACATCGCTATTTCATTGATATTAGAAACCTTTATTGTTCCTTACGCGTTTGCATTTCTTTTACAATGCCTTTAAATTTGTCAAAATCGAATTCGACACTATTCGGCTTATAGAAATACAAGATCGATTGGCGTTCTCCTTGTGCAAGCATAAAATCCACAACCGCTTTCGGGCTCGCCATATCTACACCTGATTTTTCGGCTGCCGCCAAACTGTCGAGAATCGCTGATGGTGTCGCTGCCATCAAACCATCCTTTCCTTTTGTTTAGCTTCTGCTTGCTTCGTATACATCACTTCACCCGCAACAATTGTCATTTCTACTTTCGCTTCAACGATTTGTTCCGGTTCTCCTGCAAACAGATCCCGGTCCAGCACTGTAAAGTCTGCGTCAAACCCTTTCAGGATCCGTCCGCGTTCGTGTTCTTTGCAGATTGCTGCTGCGCTGCCGCTTGTATACAACTGAATCGCTTCGAAGCGGCTAAGCTTTTCGTGCGGCATATAGCCCTCATGTGTTTCATAGGGCTTTCTTCTCGCCACCGCTGCGTAAATGCCGAGCAGCGGATCGACTTCTTCGATTGGTGCATCCGACCCGCCAGCTGAAATCAGCCCCTTGTCGAGCAGGCTCTTCCAGGCATATGCCCAATTGATGCGCTCCACGCCAAGCCGTTCAACGACCCATGGGAAATCTGAAGTCACAAAGCTTGGCTGAATGTCCAACGCAACATCCAGTTTTTGCATGCGCTCGACCAAATCTTCCCGCACCACCATGGCATGGATCAACCTGTCCCTTTTTCCTGCTGGGACAGGATGGGCTTCAATCGCGTCAAGCGCTTTTTCCATTCCAAGATCACCAATCACGTGGACAGCAACCGCTTCGCCGTGTTTGCGCGCCATTCCGACGAGACGCTTCAGCTCATCGTCGCTGTGAATCGCCACACCGCTCGTTGCTGGATCGTCGTTATAAGGTTTGCTGAGCAATGCCGTTTTGCCGCCGATTGAGCCGTCCGCAAATATCTTCATCGCGCCAGGATCAATAAATGGTTCATTGTAGTCAGCCGTTTCCATCATGTTTTCAAATACGCTATGGGCTCGGAGAAGATGAGCCCGGAATTTTAAGGGCCCGCCGATTACATTTTTAAACGCCTGCAACGGGCGGTTGTAATCACCGTAATAGCCCATATCTTCCGTATGGGCACCGGTCAAGCCGAGCGACAGCAAATCCTCTACAGAAGTTTTTAACGCTGTCGTCAGATAATCTACGCTCACTTCCGGCACTTGGCTTGAAACGAGGTCTTGCGCAGCATCCAACAAATATCCTGTAGGTTCGCCGTCATTATCACGGACGATGACGCCGCCTTCCGGATCTGGCGTATCTTTTGTGATGCCTGCCAGTTTAAGTGCACTGGAATTTGCTAAGATGGCATGGCGGCATACACGCTTCAGCAGCATCGGCGATGTAGAAATCTCATCCAATTCGTCGCGGTGGAAAATTTTCCGGTCTGCGAAATTGTTTTCATTCCAACCTTCTCCAATAAACCACTCGTTTTCCGCAAGGTTTTGCGTCGAACGAATCAATTCTGTTTTCATTTCTTCAGCCGATTCGATTTTGGATAAATCCACCCGCAGCAACTTTTCCCCGTGGCCGATCATGTGCATATGGCTATCGACAAAACCCGGATAAACGACTTTCCCCTGCAAATCGATTTCCTCGTCCGCCTTGCCCCTCAATTGAGTATAAGAACCCATCTGCTCTATTTTTCCGCCCGATACGAGCACCGCTTCAACGGTTTCTCCTTCCGACGCCATTGTATAAATAATGCCTCCATGCCATAAGGTTTTCATGATGTCACTCCTTTTCTACTCTTAATCATAAGTCCAAAGACGCTCGTATTCAACAACATTGATTCTAAATAGCACAAAAGTTAAGGCAATTTGCCAGTGCGACAAAATAGCGGTAAAATATGCTATAATTAAGTCCATATTTTAGAAAGCTGAGGTGAACCCTCCTAGCCGGAGGGAACAATTGGACAGTATACTTATTTTAAATTTGTTTTTGGTGGCCATATTAATTGCATTAACCGCGTTATTCGTCGGATCGGAGTTTTCAATGATTCGGGTGAGGCAGTCGCGGATCGATCAATTGATTATGGAAGGCAATAAAAACGCAGTGCTGACTAAGAAAATTTCGGAACACCTGGATTATTATTTGTCTGCGTGCCAATTGGGCATCACCGTCACTGCCCTCGGGCTTGGGTGGCTTGGTGAACCGACTGTGGAACGCATTCTGCATCCGGTGTTCGAGAACTATGGAATCGGCGAACCAACGGCATCGGTCCTATCCTTTGCCATCGCTTTCACCGGCATCACGTTTTTGCATGTTGTACTGGGCGAACTTGCGCCTAAAACTTTGGCCATCCAGTATTCCGAAAAAATGGCGCTGTTCTTTTCCCGTCCGCTGATCATTTTCGGCAAAATCATGAATCCTGCCATCTGGCTGATGAATGGTTCCGCCCGCTTGCTGCTGCGCTTATTCGGCGTTGAGCCTGCAGGACATGAACAAGCACATTCGGAAGAAGAATTGAAAATCATCATGAACCAGAGCTATCAAAGCGGTGAAATCAACCAGACCGAATTGTCGTATATGCAGAACATCTTTTCTTTTGATGAACGCCAGGCCAAAGATGTCATGATTCCGCGGACTCAAATGGAAACGATTTCGCTTGAAATGGACCATAACGACTTAATGGAAATCGTCCGTGAACATCAATACACACGGTATCCGGTAACCGAAAATGGCGATAAGGACGACATTATCGGCTTTGTCAACATCAAAGAAATGCTCACCAAATTTTCGATGAACAATAATTTAAAAGAAAGTGTCAATGTTCATGACATTCCCTTTGTGGTAGAAGGTTCACCCATCCAAAACGTTTTGTTGACAATGCAGCGCCAGCAAGTGCATATGGCGATTGTCATTGACGAATATGGCGGTACTGCCGGCGTCATTACGATGGAAGATATCCTGGAAGAGATTGTCGGCGAGATCCGCGACGAATTCGACGAGGACGAAGCGGATGAAATCAAAGCGCTTGATGCTCATAATTATCTATTAAGCGGCCGCGTGCTGCTATCTGATTTGGAAGACCGATTTGCCATCTCTTTTGATGACAGCGAAGATGTCGATACCATCGGCGGTTGGGTCCAGATGAAGAACACGGAAATCAACGAAGGCGAATCGATCGATTTGCCCGGACATACGATTACCGTTATCGAAATGGAGAACCACCAGATCATCACTGTCCAACTGACACGCAAAGAAACATCCGAATCAATTGAGAGTAAATCAGAAGAAAAAAAATAAGCAAAAACCCCGCTTTTAAAAAAGCGGGGTTTTTGCTTATTTTCCATTTAGCAATGATTTCTCGTATTCGAATTTCTTCATCAGCATTTCACCTGAATATCCTTCATCGATCAGGCGTGCAAGCAAGGCCTTTGTTTCGTCGTCGGCTGCTCTTGGATGCTCTTCACGGTCAAATTCCACCACATTCGAGTCATCGGTGATCCAGTCTGAAAAACTGCCGGTGTAGAGCTTGATGGCATCATGGCCCTGTTCAGATAATTTAGCATACAAAACGGCAGCTGAAACGCCGCTTCCGCAATAGATAACCGCTGGTTCGTGTTTTTGCAGCACTTCAGAGAAGTCAACTTCTCCCTTGAATTTGCGGTTTTCGACCAATTGTTCCCAGTCAAAATTTCGCGCGCCCGGAATGCGGCCAGATACAGGATCAATCGGCTCTTCAAGCCCGGCATAGCGTGCCGCAGATCGTGCATCCACAAGAACCCCAAGCTCTTCGCCGCTGATGATTTTTTTGACGTAATCCTGGTCTGCATATAGCGGATCTTTAAAATCCAATGCCCCATCAGTTCGCGCGAAAACCGGCAATTCTGTGGAGACTTTAACTCCTTGCTTCTGCAAGCCTTCAAATCCCATCCTGCTGATAAAGGCGTTTTCAAATCCAGCAAATTTCAGCAGCCACCACGCACGGGCAGCAAATGGCGCGCCGCCTTGGTCGTAGACGACCACATGGTCTTTCGGATCCAGTCCGCTGGCATGGATCAACTCTGTGATTTTGACTTGGCCGGGCATCGGATGGCGGCCGGCATTGGAAGACATGTCGGACAAATCCTCTTCTAAATCCCAGTAAATCGCACCTTCTACGTGGCCTTTATCGTACATGTTTTTGCCGGATTGAGGATCTTTCAGATCAAAGCGTGCATCGATCCAGCGATAATTTTCCGTGCCTTGGACATCCATAAAAACCTTCATTCGATTACTTCCTTTCGCGTGATAAAGTGGATAGAGATTTTTTCCATTCGTCTAAAATTTTCTGTTGCTGGAGCAAGGTCCGTTCAGATTCAATCTGGTCGACCGCCTGCCTTAGGATATGCTGGCGCAGTCCTTCAGCTTCCTGGTCGACCAAATGCTCTGCCCATGCGCCGAGCCTTGCTTTTTCACTCGCTAAGTATTTCTGCGCGTCCGGCTGCATCAATGATTGCAGCGCGTCGCGAAGCTTCTCTTTTTCATTTTTTTCGAAAAAGGATTTATTGTTTTTATAATACCCCTTAACGATGCCATAATCCACCCGTTCGAACGGTTTGGAAACTTCACCGACCGGCGCTTCTTCCACTTCATACGGCGTGAATGAGAAGTCCGGATTCAGTTCTTTCAGCTTTGCAGTATCATCCTTGAAACGCATAAGAATTTTTTTGTCGATAAATTGGGCCAGCCTGAAATTCGTGACGCGCAATTCCTGCTGGAAATCGAATGCCGCCATCTCGGTTATTTCTGCCAATGCGCCGTCAAGCGCTTGCTGGGAGCTTTTTCCGGAAAACGCGGAAGGGTTGAACGCTTCTTTAAAAAAGTCGTTGAAGCGGTAAAACACACGCTGGTTGACGTAATAAAGCAATTCATCGAGTTCCTGCAGCGTTTCGCGGGATAGGATGGCTGATGCAGATGCACTGAACAAAATCCGTAATTGCTGTTCCAGTTTTTTCAGTTCCAATAAACGCTCATCTTTGCGCATTAGATTCCGTTCCGTCTGTTCGATCAACCCTTTAAAGCGATCAACCGCCTTCTGTTCTTCTTCAGCCAAAGACTGCACTGCCATACCCTTCAGTTCATCTTTCAGGAAATGCTGGAATGCTGTTTCGAATTCCGGCATACCGGAACTGTCGCGCTCGCGCAGGGCTTGCAAGCTTGAAACGCCATAAAGTCGGGGGAATCGGATGCCGAATCGCTGCAATTCATCTCTTACATAATCAACGACGGCTTGCTGTTCTTCTTCATTGTTTGCCAAATCAATAGCATTAACGACAAAGAACATCTTGTCCATCTCAAAAGCATCTTTGACGCGGCCAAGCTGAATCAGGAATTCCCGGTCTGCCCGCGCAAATGCGTGGTTGTAATACGTGATGAACAAAATCGCATCGGCATTGCGGATGTATTCAAATGCTACATTCGTATGGCGGGCATTTATCGAATCTGCTCCCGGCGTATCTACCAGCGTGACGCCGTTCCTAGTCAATTCACAATCAAAATAGAAGTCGATTTCATCGACGAAGCAGCTCCGCTCCTCTTTGGCAACGTACAAGCCAAACTCTTCCCTGTTGACGCGGAGCGTCTTGCCGAGTTCTTTTTCAAATTGCGTATAGCCGTTCCGAAACGCATTGATAAATGATTGATGGACTTGTTTTTCCGTTGTATCGCTGGAAGGAAGCGAAGACGATTTTTTATACGCATCCTGTAAAGTTTGTACTGCAATTCCCAAAGCCTGGAAAGAATTTCGTACATCTTCGGTCATTTGGGCGACTGTTTTCAGCCGGACATCAGCCATTTCGTGCGGATGTTCAGCCGTCACTGGGCGAATCCTGTTGATTGTGGCAGTTGTCGGATTCGGCGAAACCGGCAGCACCGACTCGCCCATCAAAGCATTTGAAAAAGAGGATTTCCCTGCACTGAAGGCGCCGAACAAAGCGATCGTAAACTCTTGATTTTCAAGTCGTCCCGCCTTGCGCTTCAGGTATTGTGCGGTTTCCACAAAACCTTTGACTTGGCCAAGTACAGATGAGGTCTGGCCAGCGCGCTTGATAACCGCGATTTCATCGAATTGCTGGACAGCCATATCTTCCTCGGGACGCTCTTCCGTTTCACGCACTTTATCGGGTGCGAGCATTGAAGGCGTGAATACCGTCATATCTTCTTCGTTAATGTGGAATTCTTCCTGCCACTTTGCAACTTTTTGTTCAGCTGCCTCTTTTTGTTTCGGCAGCATCGCCGAGAATGCACGCTTCACTTTTGCAATACGCTCGTCCATTTCTTCAAGCGTAGCAATCGCTAACATTTTCTGGTTAAGCCCTTCCGCTTTCATATCCATTTCTGTGCTCGCATCATCTGTTAAGCCGTTGAATTTGTCTTCTTGTTCATTTTTCCAGCTATCGGTTTCTTTAATGAACCATCGCTGGACAGCTGTCGTAATGTTTTTTGCAATATTCAGCACTGCATCTGCGGTAACAGTACCATTTTTAGGAATCCCTTCATCCACCAGCGAAAACGGCACATGAAATTCTGTTTCGTCGATGGAAATCGATTCGCTGTCAGTCAGCAGGCCCGCGTCTTTCAAAGAATTTTTCATCAGTTTTTTCAAATGGCTTGTGATTTGTGAAGCCGCGACCGCGTCCAAATGGCCAGCCACTTCCTGCTGCCTTGCGTTTCGCTCTTCCTGCGTTTTTTTGGCACTGAACAATAAACCGACTTTAAAGCCAGGCTGCACCGATTCCATGTAACTTGTCAACGCGTTGCGCAACTCATAAGGCATGATATTGGCATTCTCCACCAGCTCTTTGCGGCTTTTCTCGAATTTCAGTTTCCAGTTTTCAAAGTCCAGCACAGACAGGCGGCGTTCCACTTTTTCGTTTTCCAGCTTCAACTCGCTGCGCATCTCCCATTCTTCCTCGGTCAGTACCGAAGAAAAGGCAGCCAGCCGTTCCATCTGTTCGCCTTCCAAGAATTGCAGGTGTTCATCTTTTAATTGCTGCAGCGCGGAATGGGTGGCTTCACCGACATGGCCTTTCCAGTCTTGCATTGTTGCAGAAACCAGGCTTTTCACTTTTTCAAAATCGTTTTCCGGGAAATTAAAATCCTTCAATGACGTAAAGAAAATGCCTTTCGGCACAACGCCCCATGCCGCAAACGAGTCATGAACCGTTTGTTGAAAATCCGCAAACGGAATTTCACTCGACTGATGCTTGTCGATTTGATTGACGATCAAGTACAGCTCTGTGTATTTCTGCAAATCCTTTGTAAAATTGAAATTCAATTCAGATTGCACGTGGTTGTAATCCATAACGTAGAAAACCATATCCGCGACATGGAGCGCTGACTCGGTCGACAGACGATGCGCATCGTCTGTCGAATCGACGCCGGGGGTATCCATGACAGTGATGCCTTCCGGAAGGACTGAATCGTGGTGGCCGATTTCGATTTGCGTCACATCGCCACTTTTGCAGAATGCCTTGACGGCTTCAAAATCATAGTTCTCTGGGAAAAAGACCGGTTTCTCGTTTTTCATGTTAACGATTGCAAAGTCTTTTTCTGCTTTATGTATGTTGACGATGTTAGCGCTTGTTGGAATCGGGCTTGACGGCAAGATCGTTTCACCTGTCAGCGCATTGATCATAGATGATTTGCCTGAAGAGAAATGGCCGGCAAATCCGATGATGAAATTGTTCTTAAGTATTTTTTTGGCAAAAAGCTCCGCTTTCGCCGCACGCTCCGTGTCTTCGTTAGCCAAGAAGATCTGGTGGAGCCTCGCTGTTTCAATCAATTCGCTTTTGTGGTCTTGTGTCATGTAAGTCTGTTCCCTTCTTCCGAATGTTCTTTGATGAACCTTCCAATACTGCTAATATCATAACATTTTTTCAACGGGAACGAAAAAAATCCTTTCCTGTATCCGGGAAAGGATTTTGCCGCGCAGTGTTCAGGAAAAACCGTGGATTGACATACCGCCGTCGACGAATAATGTTTGCCCGGTTATGTAGCTTGCTGCGTCCGATGCCAGAAAGACAACAGGCGTAGCGACTTCCGGCAATTCTCCGACGCGTTTCATTGGCGTCACTGCAAGTATTGAATTTAAATACTCTTCATCGCTTAAGATTTTTTCTGTCAGCGGTGTGCGGAAATACCAAGGGCCAATAGCGTTGACCCGGATATTCTTCGGTCCCCATTCCATCGCCATAACGCGTGTCATTTGGATAATCGCCGCTTTAGAAGCAGCGTAGACGACGCCGGTTTTCAAAGCGCGGTCGCCTCCGACTGAACTGATATTGATGATTGATGCCCCTGAAGCCATCTCTTTGGCGGCTTCCTGTGAAAACATGAATACGCTATGCGCGTTAGTGTCCATAATTTTATGCCATTCCATGTCGCTTGCATCTTCTAATTTGGATCGGATGTTCATGCCCGCATTATTGACCAGGATATCCAGTCCGCCGAATCTTTCCACCGTTTTCTTGACGGCGTTGCGGATCTGTTCCCGGTCCGTAATGTCTGCAGCAACAAACGATGTCCGTCCGTTGCCGATCTCTTCTTGCACGCTGCGCAAATCCGCTTCTGTCCGCGCCACCAGCATAACATTCGCACCTGCTTCTGCCACCGCCATCGCGATTGCACGGCCGATGCCTTTCCCCGCTCCTGTCACAATTGCGGTCTTGCCTTCCAAACTGAATGATTTCAACATATGATCGCCTCCTCTTTCATTATAATCATTGTTTTCCGTCAATTGCTAAAGCAAATATAAAAAGCATGGAAAAGGTTTCCTTTGTCCAAGCTTCGCTTTTGAATGTCTTAATATAGTTAAAACGATATTCCGCAAAACAGCTAGGCTTGCCGCGGGCGAGCGCCAAGCCTCCTCAGCACGCTATCGCGTGCTGAGGGGGTTTCGGCTGTCTCGCTTTCCCGCAGGCGTCTCCGCTGTTTTGCTCCATATCTGGTACTCATAAAGAAAATGCAAAAACTGTATCTTTCGAACTTTTCAATCAATAGAAATGATTTGCTGTTAAGAAACACCTTTGAATGAAGCAGAAGGCGGCGACTCCAGCGGGAGCAGCGCAGCGATGCAGGAGCAGTTCTTTTTCTAGCGACGAGGAGACTGAAGCCAGGCCCGCGGAAAGCGTCCGCCTAGAGCGAAATGAAAAAGGACTGTCGAGAATTTCCCGACAGTCACTTCATCATATCAAGTTATATAGGCTCGTGTATTTTTTCTCCAGATAGTCTGCAAGATAATCGGCATTCAAGCCTTCGCCTGTTGCATCTTCCAGGATCTCCAGCGGTTTTTTCATTGCGCCGTGCTGGTGGACGTTATCCGTCAGCCATCCGAGAATCGGTGCCACATTGCCTTCTTCAAGCAAAGCATCAAAATTCGGCAGATCTTTCATCATCGCATTTTTGAATTGCGCGGCGTAAATATAGCCCAATGCATATGAAGGGAAATAGCCGAAGCTTGCGCCTGCCCAGTGGACGTCCTGCAAAATACCTTCCGCATCGTTTGAAGGGCGAATGCCCAAGTATTCTTCGTATTTCTCGTTCCACAGTTCCGGCAAGTCTTTCACTTGAAGGTCACCGTTAAAGAGCCCTTTTTCAAGTTCGTAGCGCACCATAATATGAAGCGCATATGTCAGTTCGTCCGCTTCAATGCGGATGAGCGATGGCTTTGCTTCATTGATGGCACGGAGGTATTGTGATTTTTCCACATCCCCGAAGCCTTGCGGCGAAGCTTGCTGGAGCTTTGCGTAATTGCAGTTCCAGAAATTTTCGCTGCGGCCGATGAAATTCTCGAAAAACAGCGACTGGGATTCATGGATCCCCATGGAAGCACCGGTTTCAACCGGCATTGCAGCAAGCTCGCTGCCGAGATTCTGCTCATAGACTGCATGCCCGCATTCATGGATTGTACCAAAAACTGCAGAGCGGAAATCGTTTTCATCATATTTTGTCGTCACGCGGATATCCTGGCGATTGATGTTCGTCATAAATGGATGGACCGTTTCGTCCAGGCGTCCCGCTTCAAAATCGTAGCCCAATTGCTGCAAAATTTGCAAGCTGAAATCGCGCTGTGCTTCTTTTGGGAAATGGTTGTACAGAAAATTTGTTTCCGGCTTATTGTCGGATTCCGCGATTTTTCGGACAAGATTGCCGATTCGCAGGCGCAGTTTACCGAAAACTTCATCCAGCACTTCAGTCGTCATTCCCGGCTCGTATTGGTCGAGCAGCGTGTTGTATGCGCTGCCGTTTTTCTCGCCCCAATAGCCGATCATTTCTTTCGTCTTTGCCACCAGTTTCTCCAAATACGGTTCGAACATGGCAAAATCGGAATCCTGTTTTGCTGTTTCCCAGACAGATTCCGCCTTCGATTGCAGCACGACAAATTCCTTGTAAGCTGCAGGTGGAATTTTCTTGCTCAAATCGTATTCTTTCCGCGATTCCTCGACTGAACGCTGCAAGACAGGGTCTAATCCACTTTTCTCCACCTCTAAACCAGCTAATATTTCACCGAATTTATCAGAAGTCGATAAAGAGAAAAGCTCGGACGACAACGTGCCGATTGTCTCGGACCGCAAGTCCACCCCTTTTTTAGGGGCTCCTGTCCGCAAATCCCAGTACAACAAGGATATCGCTTCTTGGTAAGCACGCATTTTGGCGACGTGCTCTTTATAAAGTTGCTGTAAATCCACAAAAATCCCTCCACATCAGCATTGAAATATCAGTGTATCATAACCCGAAAAGCCTATAGGAAATTTTTTGCGGAAACCGGCAAAACTTTATCCCATAAATGCTCAATAACCAATTCTTCTTCATTCAGCAGAAGATGGATTTCTCCGTGATCGCTTGATGTGCGGATCAAACGCCCAATGCCTTGCTGGATACGCAGCTGCATAAACGGCAAATCGATTTCCTCCAAGGGATGGAGGCTGAATTTGCGTTTCGCTTCGAAAACCGGATCTTTTGGCGGCAATGGCAAATCGACGATGATGACTTTCGTCAAGGCTTCACCCGGCAAGTCCAAACCTTCCCATAGATGGTACGAGCAAAGCACTTGGAACTTCCCTTCTTGGAAATCTTTGACGACCGTCGACAATTCCCGATCCCCTTCAAACTCAATCGTGTATTGATGCGCAAGCGGCAGCGATTGTTTGAAATTCTCCATGTCGATTTTCGACTTGAACAATACCAAGGTTTGGTCTCCGCTCGAAAACAAATCGTAGACGCGGCTGAATTTCTTTTCTTGCGGCAGCGCATGCTTGAAGATTTTCATGACTTCTTCGTAATCGAATGGCGATGGCACGGAAAATGATTGGAAATCGTCAATGCCCAGGCTGTCCGCTATATAAGTAAAGTCTTTTTGAATGGAAAGCGTCGCCGAAGAAAAAATGATCGGCATTTTGCCGTCGAAGAATTTCTCTTCCAAAATATCCGTAACCAGGCGCGGCATAATGACAAGCGTCTCGATTTCATCTTTCACTTCGAGCCAGTTGACTGCATCGCCTTTTTCGACGAATAATTTCATGGCGAATGTGTAAAGGTCAAAATACTCTTCCGCAATTTTCAAATCGTATTCCGGAATGGTGTACAATTCCCCTTCAAATACAAACTCTTCCAATAACAAATCGATTTTCTTGATCAATTCTAAGCCGAGCATCAACAAATCGTCCGACTTGATGATCGCTTTGCGATCCTCATCCGACGCGATTGTATTCGCACGCAGCACACGGAAAAATTCATTATGCAAATCGATGGTCTGTTCAATCAAGCCGAGCGTTTTTTCACGTACGCCATCAACCATGACGCGTTCAGTAACATGCAGCAGCGTCATCTCCTGCACCTCATAAGTCAACGCGCGCTGAGCAGCAAATTCCAATAAATGCCCTTCATCCAAAACAATTTGCGAAACTTCCGGCAGCAAAGGCGTCTGGCCTTCACGGATGCGGGTTTCTTTCGTCCAGACGTGTTCCATCAAGAAATCATGCGAACAGATGACGAGATCAGTCGCCTCACGGTAATGGTTGCGGTGGATGGTCTGGCCGCATTTATTGCGCAGCTCGCATGCCGTACAGTTTTGGATCGGATGGTAATTGACTTGCTGCCATTCGTCATCGGTGACGTCCGGATAGCTTGAACGCTCGCCATATGGGTACGTGTTCTGCATCGAATACGTTTTGTTGACGAATTCCGGCAAACTGAATTCAATGTCATCAAGGAAATCTGCATCGCTGCGCTTTTGTGCGCCTTCAAGCCGCTGCAGGCATAGATATTGGTCCCGCGATTTGGCGAGCCGCACATCCAGTTTCAAATCGAACATCGCGTTCAAGCGGTCAATATCGCCGCCTTTTTTGACAAGCTGTTCGATAAGCGTTTCATCAGCACAGGATATTAATGCCGGCTTTCCGGTATAACGGGCATAGGCGATGGCCGGCAATAAGTAAGCCAAGGTTTTTCCGGTCCCGACGCCTGCTTCGGCGAATAAGACGGATTTGTCTTTTAATGCCTGCTCGATCTGGAACGCCATAAAAATCTGTTCATCGCGCAGGTCAAAGCCTTTTTCAGGCAATTCGTCGTAAAAAACATCCCCGATCCAGTCGTTCAGCGATTCAAAAAATGTTTTATCTTTTGATAATGGAAATGGTAATGGCTGTCTCATCTAATTCTCCTCACAGAGAAACGGAAGGGCTGGGGCCCTTCCGTTCTCATGTCATTTGTTTTTCGAGCGTTCTCCCCAGAACTGGAACAAGTCCGTGCGGATAAAGCCGTTGAACAGTTTGCGTTTTTTCGTGGCTGGCTGGCCGTACAAGGTTTCGAACCGTGCCATTGAAGACAGCATATAAACCGACCAAGTTGGATGCTTTGCAAAAATGTTGCCCATATCTTTGATCATTTCTTCGATCACTTCTATTTCACCGATTCGCTCGCCGTATGGCGGATTGCCGATGACGACGCCGTTTTCTTCATTGGTGGTAAAGTCTTTTATTTGGCGCTGCTGGAATTTGATGATGTCGGCAAAGCCGGCTTCACGGGCATTTTCCTCAGCCACTCTGATCATTTTGTGGTCGATATCGGTGCCGAGAATGTTCAGCGGCTGGTCATAATTTGCAAGCTCTTCCGCTTCTTCTCGGACATTGTCCCATATCTGCTGCGTCATCCATGGCCAATTTTCACTGTCGAAATCGCGGTTATAGCCAGGAGCGATATTCTGTCCGATCATTGCAGCTTCGATAGCGATCGTTCCTGAACCGCAAAATGGATCAACAAACGGCCGGTCTGGCGTCCAACGGGATAGTTTTACCAAAGCTGCCGCCAGAGTTTCTTTCAACGGCGCCTCTCCTTGGTCTAAACGGTAGCCGCGTTTATGCAGGCCTGCCCCGCTCGTGTCGATTGACAATTGGACTTTGTCTTTAAGAATCGACACTTCAATTTTAAAGCGGGCCCCCGACTCGTCCAAGAACGAGTTGCGCTGATAGGCTTTTTTCAAGCGTTCGACAATCGCTTTTTTGACGAGTGCCTGGCAGTCAGGCACACTATATAGCTTCGATTTCACTGATTTTCCTTGAACCGGAAAACTAGCATCGACCGGCAGGAATTTTTCCCATTCCAAGGCTTTTGTTTCTTCGAACAATTCATCGAATGTGTAAGCGCTGAATTCGCCTGCAATAATTTTCACTCGGTCTGCCGTCCGCAGCCAAAGGTTAGTGAAAGCGATATCGCGCTCATCGCCTTCGAAAAAAACTTTACCGTTTTCAGTTTGCGTTTCATATCCAAGCTGTTTTAATTCATCCGCTACGATAGACTCTAAGCCCATGGCAGCTGTCGCTAATAATTTAAATTTAGTCATATAAGCTCCTTTTCCTGTCCCCGCCTGTTTGAAGGGGACAAGTTCAATCCGATTCCATAATAAGTAGAAAAGCTCCCCGCAAGGAGAGCCTTCAATAAGCATTTTAAAGCCAAACGAAATTCTATAAGCCATGTTTTGTTTCCACGTACTCAAACAGCTTGCGCCTCGTACTAGTGGACGGCAACCATCTATCTGCAAGCCTAGCCTGCCTCTTCCTCCGTTGGATTCCATCGGAAAAGTGCCCCTACCATAATTTGGGTTTCTCACTCGCGGGGTTTACCTCGTTCCACCTGCATAATTTCTTATGCAGCTCCGTCACTGTGGCACCTTCAGGGTATTTAGGCCGTATCCGAAGACTTAGGCGTTCTACCCGCCGTCAACCGCAAAGCGGCTGCCTCAGCTTATTGTTTCGCTGAGCGCGATCACTACGTCCATTGCAGGGCCGTGTGAGCATGGACTTTCCTCTCCAGACTGAACTGGAGCGATTGCCAGAATTTCAGATGGCTTTACAAGTATACGCCATTGAAGCGAAACTTTCAATCCCAATCAATTGTTGTTCAATTTACTGCCAAATACGTGATTTTCAAGATGGGACAAACGGCGCAAAATATCGAAATTGGTTGTTCCCGGAGCTGGAGTTGCCTGTTTTCTCGGCATATCTTCCATCTCGGCACGCAGCCGCTTGTTTTCGTTTTGCAATTGTTCAATTTTTTTGCTGAAGATTTCATAGTCCTGGATGATGTCGTCTAAAAAATGGTCTACTTCATCCTGGTTATAACCGCGCATTCCCGTTTTGAAGTCTTTTTCCAAAATATCTTTCGCTGTGAATTTATTGTCCATTTTAATCGTCCTTCCGTAACGTGCAACTAGATATTGACGTTTTTGCAAAATAAAAACTTGCTTTACGCTAAGTATAGCATAAGGCAAGTTTTGCGTGTCTAGTTCTTATCAAGTTCCAACTCTTTTTTTCGTTTTTTTTCGTGGAGCCGATTCAGTCGTTTATGGATATCTTGCTCTAGCGCTTTTCGCACAGTGGTATGCTCGCTCGCCTCTTTTGCAAAATTAGCCATGATGATCGCCTGGTCAAGATTCCGCAGCTGATGTTCATACAGCTTCGAAGCGTGCACCCAGGCTTCGACTTCTGCTGCCCCGCGGAGATGTGGAGCCGCTTCTTTAAAAAGCTTCACCGCTTCCGCGTGGTCGCCACTGCGCTTTTTCTGGATCGCCAGGAAAAAGCGCGCCATAGCGGCTCCGCTTCCGCGCTGTTGTGTAACGTGCTCCAGGTAAGCCGCGCTTTGGTCGTATTGCTTCAAGTCAGCGTACCATTTGCCGATATTGGTATAAGCTCCGCTTGTTTCCGACACCATGTCCTCCATCAGGAGATCCGATGACAGCACATAAAGCGAAACGAGCGACAGAATGTCGAGCTCATTATGGAACAGCACTTTGCCGAGCCCTTCCGTATAGCCGCTTTTCACTGCATCGAGATAAATCGCCGGAATGAGGAAGCCAGGGACATCACCGACCCGCTCGAATCCCAGTTTCTCCACCTCAATCGTGCTGAGCTTCATGCGTTCGAGTTCATTTTTCCAGATGCGTTTCGTGCCGTGGAACAAATCAATCTGTTTCGGCACCGGCAGCTTTGGCAGCGTTTGCCGGTGCATCGTCCACCTTGACGTCAGTTGCGGCCAATCAAAGCTTTTACCATTATAAGAAAAAATGGTTGGCTCATCGTCCTGCCACAAGCCGGTTTCGTAGAGAAACGCAGCTTCATGCGAAGGGTCGGGCATGATGTATTGGGTCATTTCGAAATGATCGCTTTTCTTCACCAGGATGCCAATCAGGAAAATATACGCGCCGGTTCCGCTGAGGCCAGTCGTTTCGGTATCGAAAAAAAGGATGGGCTCTTCTTTTTTCAATTTGAACGGATGCTCGAATGGCGCCTGTTCCCAAGCCGTCCGCACCCGGTCCAGCTCCGACAGGCTGACATTGCCATGGACAGTATCGAGCGGGTAGCGGATTCGTTTCACATAAACAAAGCCGAACCGGTTTTCAATCAATTCCAGTCCAATTCCCGCCCATGCGTGTTCATACGCTGGGCGTTCAATAACTTTCGGTTTTTGTTGTTTCTTAACTGGCTGTTTTTTCAGCATGCCTTTCATCTGCAGCAATTTATTTTCAAACGACATCGGACGATCACCCCTCTTTTCGAAGCTCGTTCAACAAGTCGATCACATGATTTTTCATGCTGACAGCTGCATCTTGTGCACCGATGCACGACGGGCACCCGTCAAAACAAGGGCATTCTTCCACGTGCTGCTGTGCTTTTTCGAGCAGCGGCTGCCACAAATCGTAAATGCGCTCACTGATGCCAATGCCACCCGGGTAGGAATCGTGGATGAAAAAGGACGGCATGTCATTATGCGGCGATTTCACTTGCGGCACGACGTGAACATCCCGACGGTCGCATTGGACAAAAATCGGGATGAATGATTCGATGGCGTAAGCCGCTCCGGTCATTGTATCCGACAGCTCGGAATCGCTGAATTCTTCTGGCTTAGTAAAACTTAGCCATGTCGATGAAGTATGGAGCTCTTCAGCAGGCAGCGAAATCGGCCCCGAGCCGATATTATCGTGTGTATCGAAACGGATCTTCTTGAAAATCGTCGGCATCGCCAAAACAGCGATATCCCCGTATTGGACATCCGAATCGTTGAATTTCTTCGTCTTGTCTTCGCTCAACACTTTCAGTTCGACCGCCAGATTAGCGTCGGTGAAATAATCCACATCAACTTCCGTGACAAAGGCTTTCTTTTCTTCCCAGTCCAAAATCTCGACTTGGAATTGCGTGCCTTGATGCAGATAAATGGCTTCTTCATGCAATAACGTCATTGCGCTGAAACGGTCCATTTCTCCGATGACGCGTGTATTCGCCGGCACTGATTGGTCAATGATGACTACATTTTCCTGGGATGCAGAACGCAAGGAAATGTCATGCGCCGGAAAACGGTCGCTCATCCAATGCCAGCGTTCACTTGTGCGCACCAATACCCCTTGTTCCTGCAAATACTCCAGCAATTCCTGGACATCGAATTCCCCGTATTGATCGTCTGTCGAGAACGGCAGTTCAAAAGAAGCACATTTCAAGTGGTCCATCAAGATGATGATGTTTTCCGGATGGATGCGCGCTTCTTCAGGCGATTGATCCAATAGGTATTCCGGATGGTTGATGATGTATTGATCTAGCGCAGTCGATTGTGCGACATATACAACGAGCGATTCATCCTGCCTGCGCCCTGCTCGTCCCGCCTGCTGCCAAGCACTAGCGATATTGCCGGGATAACCGGTCATGATGCAGGCCTGCAGCTGGCCGATGTCAACGCCAAGCTCGAGCGCGTTCGTCGACACGACACATTGAATCGAACCGTCGCGCAGCCCTTTTTCAATGGCGCGCCGTTCAGTCGGCAAATAACCGCCCCGGTAGCCTTTGATGGACTCGTCCTGGAGCTTTGTTTTTGTAATGGCCTGCAAATAAGTGACGAGCATCTCAACCCGCACACGGCTCTTCGCAAAGACGATGGTCTGGATGCCTTGCTTGATCAAATGCGTCGCAAGGTCCCGCACCTCAAGAATCGCGCTTCTGCGTACGCCAAATGTTGGATGGACAATCGGCGGATTGTAAAAGACAATATGCTTTTTGCCGGACGGCGCACCGTTCTGGTCAATCAGCACATGTTTTTCATTTGTCAGGTTTTCTGCAAGTTCTTTCGGGTTGGCAATTGTTGCTGAGGTACAGATGAATACGGGATTGCTGCCATAGAATTCACAGATGCGCTTCAGCCTTCTGATAACATGCGCCACATGGGTGCCGAATACGCCCTTATAAGTATGGAGCTCGTCGATGACTATATAATGAAGGTTTTCAAAAAGCGATACCCATTTCGTATGGTGCGGCAAAATTGCCGAATGCAGCATATCGGGATTGGTCATAACGATTTGGCCCGCTTTTCTTACTTTCGTGCGGATAGCCGGTGACGTATCGCCGTCATAAGTATAGGAAAGGATGTCTTTTTCCGTTTTTTCGATTAAATCGTGAAGATCGCTTTTCTGGTCTTGAGCAAGCGCTTTTGTGGGAAATAAATACAACGCGCGCGCACCCGGGTCGTTGAGGATTTTATGCAGCACCGGCAAATGGTAGCAATACGATTTGCCCGATGCAGTAGGCGTTACTGCCGTAAACGACTTTCCACCCACCGCCAAATCGAAAGCCTGCCTTTGGTGTGTGTAAAGCTGTTCGATTCCTTTTTTTCGCAGGGCCGCCTTCAAATTTTCATGCATGTCTGGCGGAAAATCTGCGTAAGCAGCCGCTTTCTCTGGTTTCGTGTGCCAGTGCTCGATCCGTTCCATCATGTCAGGCTCAGTTTTCCATTCAGCCAGCAACTCCGGAAGCTTCTTTTTTCTGATCATCTGTCTTCGCCCTTTTCGTCGATCGCCAGCATGAGCGTCTGTAATGTATATTGCGCCGCCTGGATGGTCTGAACAAAACGTTTTTTGCTGGTTTCTTTATAGAAACTTTGCACAAAAACTTGAGCCATTCCTTCCGCTGCCGTATCGATAGTTGGTTTATGTGCATATTTTGGCCGCTCCTGCTGGATATAAAGCAAGGATTCCCGCTGCCATTCATTTATCTTCTCGTGCCAGTAATCTGCATATGGTTTCACGTCTTTATAGAAATCCGGTACCGCGTCCTGCTCGCGCATGGCGTAAAAGCGGTCCAGGCATTTTCCGCATTCGTCAAATAAGGCGGAAGAGAGTTCTTTAACTGTCATTTTTCGTCCCTCCAGTGCCATTAGTTTATCATATAAGCAAAAGCTTCACTAACTTATCGAACAGGCATTCTTTTCATTTGGATTTACCCATAGAATCCGCTATTATTAGGCTAGCCTATTTGGAACCTTTCATACCGGAAGTCGTCTTAGTCCGTGTGATATGATAAGATAAGCGAGGTGTATCACAATGGCAATAAATTATCCGAACGGCAAGAAATTTATTCCAGCTAAAGAACAGCCGGTGAAAAAGAAGAAAAAGGATTTCTCTTTCAGTAATCGGGGTAAAACTTTAGAGGATGAATTAAATGAAACCAATGAATATTACTTGCATTTAGGACTTGCAGTCATTCATAAAAAGCCGGTTCCAGTCCAAATCGTCAAAGTCGAATACCCTTCAAGAAGTGCCGCGGTCATTCGGGAAGCGTATTTCCGCGCACCTTCCACCACGGATTATAATGGTGTTTGGAATGGGCGCTATATCGACTTTGAAGCAAAGGAAACGGAAAACAAAACTTCCTTTCCGCTGAAAAACATCCATGAACATCAAATCCATCACATGTCCCAAGTCGTCAAGCATCAGGGACTGGCATTTATGATCATCCGTTTTTCAGCGCTGCAGCGATATTTCATCATCCGTTTTGAAGCGATTGAAGTTTTTTGGGACCGCATGTTGACTGGCGGGCGCAAATCCATCGCGCTGCAAGAAATCGAAGACACTGCAATCGAAATCGTGCCGGGAGCATTTCCGCGCATCGATTACCTGCCTGTCCTCAAACAATTTTGACAAAGCATATTTGAAAGTGAGGGACCGATTGTGAGCGAAAAACCAGTTTCGCGCGAACAGCGCAGAAAAGCAATCGAACAACAAAAGAAGAAAACCAACAAGAAAAGCAAGAAACCGAACGGCGGAGGCTTGATTAAACGAATTTTCCTGATCGTCCTGCTGATTGGGGTAATCGGCCTCGTTTTCGGCATCGGCCTCTTTACTTATTACGCGAGCAGTGCCCCCGAAATTGATGAAGAACTTCTTCGCGATCCAATCAGCCCGACCATCCTGGCTGCTGACGGTAAAACCGAAATTCCTTATATGACCGCAGAGAACCGCGAATATATCGAATATCAAGATATCCCTAAAGTGATGGAAGAAGCCATATTAGCAACGGAAGATAACCGCTTCTACGATCATTCGGGAATTGATGTCATACGCCTCGGCGGCGCAGTCATTGCCAACATCACTGGCGGTTTTGGATCCCAAGGAGCCAGCACCATTACACAGCAGGTCATCAAAAACTCCTTCCTTTCGAATGACAAAACGCTGAAGCGAAAAGCGCAGGAAGCATATCTTGCTTATAAACTCGAGAAGGAATATGAAAAAGAAGAAATCTTTGAAATGTATTTCAACAAAATTTTGATGTCAGGCAATATTTACGGCTTCGGCACCGCTTCCCAGCATTTCTATGGCAAGCCGTTAAACGAACTGGCATTGCATGAAGCTGCATTGCTTGCGGGCATGCCGCAAAGCCCAAATGGATACAATCCTTTCAATAATCCGGAGCGCGCTGAAACGCGCCGCAACGTCGTATTAAAATTGATGGAGCAGCACGGCAAGATCACCACTGCCCAAAAAGAGGAAGCCCAGGCGGCCTCTGCGACGGATTCTTTGCTTCCTGAAGATCAGCGCAAACAAGCAGCAGTGACGAACGAATATACGGCATTTATGGAAATGATGGAAAAAGAGCTTGAATCTCTTGATGGAGATTATGCTATGGATGATGGTTTGACAATTCATACAACCTTGGATCCAAATGCTCAACAAGTGGTCAACAGTGCAATGTCATCCGATTTGTTCTTCGATGAGGAAGTTCAATCAGCCATGACGGTCGTCGACACCAAAACCGGCGGCATACGCGCTGTAGGAGCTGGCCGCGATTACAGCGGCGATGTCCGCATCAACCGTGCGACAGCCAAAGACCGAAACATCGGATCTACCATTAAGCCGCTGATCGATTATGGTCCGGCAATCGAGTATCTTGACTGGTCAACAGGCGAAACTGTCGTGGATGAACCGCTTTCCTATGACAGCGGCCAGGAAATCCGCAACGTTGACGGCGAGTTTCTCGGCACGATGTCGATCAGAGAAGCGTTGTACCGCTCACGCAATATCCCAGCGGTAAAGACTTTGGAAGAAGTCGGACCAGAAAATGCTGCGGACTTTACGAAGAAATTAGGACTTGAAGTAGAAAATGTCTATGAATCCACAGCGTTGGGTACGGATAATATCTCCACTGTCGAAATGGCTGGCGCTTTTGCGGCATTCGGCAATAACGGCTCTTTTACAGAACCGCATACGATCACCAAAATCGTTTTCCGCGACGGCTCGACTGAACAAATCGTTAAGCCGGAACCGGTACAAGCGATGAAAGACAGCACTGCTTATATGGTCACTGACATGCTGCGCGACGTTGTCGATACAGACCTGCGCGGTTCTACAGGCAAAGAAGCGGCTATCAGCGGGTTGGACCTGGCCGGTAAAACCGGTACATCCAATTACACTGAAGATGAACTGAACGAATATGGTTTAGATGCATCATCTGCGCCGGATATCTGGTTTGCCGGTTACACACCGGAATATTCAATTTCCGTATGGAGCGGTTATCCGACACGTGCCGTTGGAATCGATACCGAATCTGACGAGCGCTTGTTGGCCCAGCGCTTGTTTAAAACAGTCATGACAGAGATTTCAACAAACGAAAGTGGAACTTTCAATCAGCCGGATTCGGTTGTAGAACTCCAAGTCGAAGAAGGCACATCCCCTCTTCAACTGGCTAGCGCATACACACCTTATAGCTTGCGAAGCACAGAATTATTCGCAGAAGGTACGGAGCCAAACCAAGTCTCCGAACGTTACGTCCAGGAGGATCTCGATGCCCCATCTGGGTTGCGCGCTAATGTAGACGGTGAAAATGTCGGCCTATCTTGGCAATATGGCGATGCTGACAATGTGGCATTCGAAGTTTCTGTTGAAGTTGACGGATCACGTTCAGTCTTAACTACAACAGGCGAACAGGGCTATACGTTCAGCGGCCTTGAAGAAGGTAGAACGTATACCTTCCGGGTTGCGGCAGTAAATGATGACCAGCGAAGCGACTCTGCTTCTGTATCGGTTGAAGTTGCTGCCCGGCCTGAAGAGCCGGAAGAAGAACCGGAAGAGCCCGTTGAGGAAGAACCAGTAGAAGAAGAACCTCCTGCTGAAGAAGAACCTCCGGCCGAGGAAGAACCAGCAGAAGAAGAGCCTCCTGTTGAAGAAGAGCCTCCTGCTGAAGAAGAGCCTCCGGTCGAAGAAGAGCCAGCAGAAGAAGAGCCCCCTGCTGAAGAAGAACCTCCGGTCGAAGAAGAGCCAGTGGATGACGGCGAAGAAGCGCCGCCTGAAGATGGCGGCGAGGGTGAAAACGAATCCAATCCTGCTTCCACGGAGCCTGCTCCGGCTGAAGAAGGCCAGAACGGAAATGACAACAACAATAACGATAACGATAATAATAACGGTAATAATGGCAATGGAAACGGCAACGGCCGTCCATAAACCACAAAATCCCCCCGACGCCTTAGGCGTCGGGGGGATTTTTAATTGGTGTCTTTATTCAGCTGGATTCGCTTTGAAGAAATCGTCTTTTTCATTTCCGTAAACAATTCGTCCAGCTGGCGGAATGCAGCAAATTGAGCCGGTTTGGCTTTGATAAAGCTTAACCGGTCCCAGCAATTCAAAGGAGTTAACTCACCGCCGCATTCTTCAAGCAACGCTGCGAATAGCTGGATTCCTTGTGCCATAAGCCCATCAGCGCTTTTACTGCGCTGCTGATGGACGGACAGCAATTGCGTTCTCAAGCTCTGCCACTGGACAAAATAAGGGTCAATCTTTTCTTTAGTTAACTTTTGTGACACTTTCATGTTTGACCAGCCCTTTTTTATCGCGTTTCTTGCCTTCCCTGCAACGTTCGAATAATGGGCAGATATGGCATCCGGGGTTCTGCGATTTGCAATGGTAGCGACCGAAGAAAATGATTTGATGATGAGTCTTCGACCAATCTTTCGCCGGCGTTTTTTTCATGATCGTCTCTTCCACTTGCAGCGGATTGTCTTTCCAGCGGTTCAAGCCGAGCCTTTTGGCGACGCGTTCAACATGCGTATCCACGGCCAAAGCTGGAATGCCGAACGCGACAGATACGACGACATTCGCCGTTTTTCTGCCGACCCCCGGCAATGTGGTCAACAAATCGCGGTCTGCCGGAACAGCGCTGCCATATTCATCAATTAAAATCCGGCTGAGCGCTTGAATATTTTTCGCTTTATTGCGAAACAATCCGATGGAACGGATATCGTCTTGAAGTTCTTCGAGCGGCACAGACACATAATCTTCAGGTGTAGAATACTTCTGAAAAAGTGTTTCCGTTACTCGATTGACCAATTTATCCGTGCACTGGGCGGACAGCAATGTCGCAATCAGCAGATCAAACGGATTCCGGTGAATCAGTTCGCAATGGGCGTCTGGAAACATTTCGTCCATTTCTTCCAAACAGGATAGCCATTCTTTTTTCGACATCATAATATCACCTTCTAATTCCGATCCTCCAGCCAATTGTAGAACTGTACTTTTTTCGTATTTGAAGCTGCGGGCTGAAGTTGGATATTTTTCTCTCTGAAAGAACTAGCGTGCTTTGAAACTTCGTTTGTCGTTTTAATGTTCTTCTTTTTCCACTCAAATAAAATGCGGTCCACATAGCGCAAACTGATTTTTTGGGAAATGACTGCTTCTTTCAGCGCCATGCGGATAATGGCTGGTGTATGGCCGTCCTGGTCCATCCACATGGAAATCGTCTCAATCTCCATCGGCGACAAAAACCTGCCAAATTCCTGTTCGAAAAGCTGGAAAATCTCTCCTTCAAGCTCTTTCTGGGACGATTCCTGTTCTGCGTGCCGCTCTTTATATACACAATCCAGCAAGCGGTCCCATAACGGCAGCAAGGAAATACGCTCCGTCTTAATATCTTCTCCGGGTTCCTGCTCGATAGCGAGGAAACCTTGCTGCATCAATTTCTGCAGCATTGTTGTCACGTTTGTTTGTGTCGCCATCATACGTGCGCCGATTTCATCAGGTGTCGGAAACGTCTTGCCTGCCTGTTGATAAGCATGGATATGCATGATCAGCATCGCTTCTTCATCGGTTATCTTCAACTCTTTATAAAACTGAAAAAAGAGCTGGGAAATGTGAACATTCCCCTGCTCGATCCAGGTGTGCAATCGATTCGGCTGTTTCATATCCCAACCACCTTTCTATTCTTTATTCCATTGACCATTTCAATATTAAGGGTATAGACGGTTCAACAGGCGTGGGAAAGGAATAGATTCACGGACGTGTTCCGCTCCGCTGATCCATGCAACCGTACGCTCTAAACCTAGGCCGAAGCCTGAATGCGGCACTGCGCCATATTTACTGAGATCCAAATACCAAGCATAGGCTTTTTCATCTAGACCATGTTCAGCGATGCGCTGTTTCATCAATTCGTAATCGTAGATCCGTTCAGAACCGCCAATAATTTCGCCATAGCCTTCAGGCGCAATCATGTCTGCACAAAGCACAACGTCGTCGCGCTCCGGATGCGGCTGCATATAAAACGGCTTGATGCCGATTGGGTAATTAGTGATGAATATCGGCATATCGTAATGTTCAGCAATTGCCGTTTCATGCGGTGCACCAAAGTCTTCACCCCATTTGATATCATCAAAACCGTTGTCATTCAACCATTTGATGGCATCATCATAGGAAATGCGTGGGAATGGCGCTTTGATTTTTTCAAGTTTCGTCGTGTCGCGCTCTAAGCGCTCCAACTCCAATTGGCAATTTTTCAGCACTGATTGCACGAGATGTGCTACGAATTGTTCTTGGACTTCCAAGCTTTCTGCATGTTCCACAAAAGCCATTTCAGGTTCGATCATCCAAAATTCGATCAAGTGGCGGCGGGTTTTTGATTTTTCTGCACGGAATGTAGGCCCGAATGAGAAAACTTTACCAAGCGCCATGGCGGCTGCTTCCATGTAAAGCTGGCCCGATTGAGATAGATAGGCATCTTCATCAAAATACTTCGTTGCGAAAAGCTCAGAAGTTCCTTCCGGCGAAGAACCCGTCAAAATTGGTGGATCTACTTTGACAAAACCATTGTCGTTGAAGAATTCATACGTCGCACGGATGATTTCGTTGCGGATTTTCATGATGGCGTGCTGTTTGCGCGAACGCAGCCACAAATGGCGGTTGTCCATCAAGAATTCCGTACCATGTTCTTTCGGCGTAATCGGGAAATCCACTGCTTCGTGGATCACTTCGATGCCGCTGACTGCAAGCTCGTAGCCGAATGAAGAACGTGAGTCTTCTTTCACTTCGCCTGTAACATAAAGAGAAGTTTCCTGGGTCAGCGATTTCGCAGCTGCGAAAAGCTCATCCCCGACTTCCGCTTTGACGACGACAGCTTGTACAAAGCCTGATCCGTCGCGCAATTGCAAAAATGCAATTTTTCCGCTTGAGCGCTTGTTCGATACCCAAGCTCCTAATTTAATTGTCTGTCCGTTGTATTTTGCCATTTCAGCAATAGTAATCTTTTTCATCATAGCCTCCAGAAATTATATTCCACTCAGTCTTTCCATTTAGATGTTACGAATTTATGGATGCGTTCCACTGCTTCCGTCAATGCTTCGAGAGAAGTTGCGTACGATAAGCGGATTGTCGATGGCGCGCCGAACCCAGAACCTGGTATTACAGCAACGTTCGCTTCAGTCAAAAGCCCTTCTACAAATTCATCCACTGTTGAATAGCCCGTTTTTTGTGCCGCTTCCGATACCTCTGGCAACAAGTAAAATGCGCCTTGCGGGCGGATTACCGTAAACCCGGGAATCGCTTTGACTTTCGGGAAAATGGTTTCCAAACGGCTTTCGAAAGCTTGGCGCATTTCCTCTACCGTGTCTTGTGTTCCATTATACGCTTCAATCGCCGCGTATTGGGAAGTCGTTGTCGGATTAGATGTCGAATGGCTAGCCAAATCCGTCATCGCTTTGATCAGTGCAGAATCGCCGGCTGCGTAGCCGATTCTCCAGCCTGTCATCGAATGCGATTTGGAAACGCCGTTGATGATGATCGTGCGGTTTTTCGCGTCTTCTGACAGCTCTGCGATCGATGTGTGAACGGTATCGCCGTAAATCAGTTTTTCGTAAATTTCATCAGAAACAATCAGAATGTCCCTCTCACGGCATACCTCCGCTAGTTCGTGCAACTCTTCTTTTGTATAAATCATACCTGTCGGATTGCTTGGCGAGTTGATGATCACTGCTTTCGTGCGGTCTGTAATGGCTTCTTTCAATTGCTGAGACGTTATTTTATATTGCTGGCCGGCAGTCGCTTCTATGTATACAGGAACACCTTCTGCCAATTTCACTTGCTCCGGATAGCTTACCCAATAAGGGATTGGAATGATCACTTCATCGCCTTCATTCAGCAGCACCTGAAACAATGTGTATAAGACATGCTTAGCGCCAATTCCAACCATGATTTCGGTCGGCTTATACGCCAACCCTTGGTCGCGCTGCAATTTGTCGATGATTGCTTCTTTCAAGGCAGGAAGCCCGCCCGCCGGCGTGTATTTCGTCTTGCCTTCTTTCATCGAACGGTAAGCTGCTTCAATGATATTTTCAGGCGTGTTGTAATCCGGTTCACCTGCACCAAGGCCGATGATGTCCACACCTTGCGCTTTCAATTCATTCGCTTTTGCTGTGATTGCCAATGTAGTAGACGGTGTTAAAGTTTGTACGCGCTCTGCTAATTTAATCAATTTCTCCAACCCTTTCACATATTCAGGATTTGTTTCCATTTCGAGCCATCAGCCGCTAAGATATAAACATAGTTGAGCTGGTCTTTTTCATTGATAAAAACAACTTCCCAGACAGGACCGTCTTTTTCAAGTCCCAATTTGGTATGGAGGATTTTTTTGACATCCATTCCATCAAGCGCCACTTTGCGCGCCTGCTTTGCGGCAACTGCATTTTCCATCATCAGCCCACGCATTTCGTCTTCGCCGGCAGGCACAAAGACCGCTTTCAGCTTGCCTTTTTCATCCGTTCCGATTACCGTGACGGCTGTCTGTTTATTGGCGTAGACATATGCCTGCTTAACTTCCGCCAGCATATCCTCGCTTTTCACACGTTCAATTGCCAGCTGTTCAACTTCGGTGTATGGCTTATTGCCTGCTACCATGACGACGATCATCAATGCAACTGCCAAAAATGACAGAAATCCAAGTATAAATACGATCCATTGTTTCATTTTCTCACCTATGTCTTATAGATTGTAAAAATCGCTTTTTCAGGATCTTCTTTGTCCAGTGCCAACCCGAACATTAAATTATCGTGTTTTAAAGTACGGTTCAGTGCATCAACGACTTTGTACAAATCTGCTTGGTAATTAACTGTCACGGTGGACAGCACTTCAATTTTCGATTCCATTAGAGCGATCTTCCCTTCTGTATATGTGGTTCCACTTTATATCATTGCTTATTATACCAATGTTCAATATCCGTTACCATCTTTTCCAATGACACTTTTGAGACCTTAACGCGTGGCAGCGCATTTAGGAATTCGACGCCATACGACTTTGTTTCAATCCTGCGGTCCAGGACGATGAATAATCCCTGATCTTCTTTCGATCGGATGAGACGGCCGAATCCTTGTCGCAGCCTAAGAACCGCCTCTGGCAAAGCGTAATACAAAAAGGGGTTGATGCCTTCTTTGGAAATCGCTTCCGATTTCGCTTTGAAGATTGGCTCGTCCGGTGAAGTGAATGGCAAGCGCACGACCACGACGGCGCGCAGCGCATCACCTGGTACGTCAACCCCTTCCCAAAAGCTGTTCGTGCCGAACAACACCGACTTCTGGAACCGCTGGAACGATTTCAGCAGTTTCATGCGGCTGCCGGAAGTTATCCCCTGCGCAAATAGCATATAGCCATCAAGCAGCCCGGTATCCTGTATCAAGTCCACTGTCTTACGAAGCATATCCTGGGACGTGAACAGTACGAAGCAGCGGCCTTCTGTCACCAGCACCGTCTGGATTACGGCATCCGCTACCGATTCGATGTATTCACTTTGCGATACATGCTGGATTTCGGGCATATCATCAACAATGAAAACCCGGGCCCCCTGATAGAATTCTTCCGGTGGTCTGAACTTGGTGATCGGTACGCTATTCGGAATGCCAAGCTGGTTGACGATAAATCGTTCATTTGACGGTACACTCATCGTTCCCGACAGCCATATCAGCGATTTTTTCCCGCGTACAGGCGACACCACCCGTTGGACAATCGATGTCACTTCAAATGGCCGTTTGTAAAATGACAAGCTCGTCGGCAAGCTTCTTAAATCCGCTTCCAGCCAGCTTACTTCATCTTCAAGTGGAAAGACGAAAATTTCACCGAACTCGACGGCCTTGACCATTAATTCCTCTGTCCAATAACGCCAGTTTGAAATGACCAATTTATCCTGTACAGACGTTTCTGTCAGCCGTTCCGCTTTTTGCAGAACGAGCTGGGACAAGTCAATCCAATCATTGAGAAATCCGAGAAGTTCCATAAACCTCTGCCTGTCATAGCTCAATTCACTCAATAGCGTCGAGCATTTTTTGTGGCGGCTGCCTTGGAATTTCGCATAGAACGCTGCACTCAAACCATTTGTCGTTTCGTCGAACAACGCCGTGAATTTCAAGAACAGCGATTCAAGCTTCAGCAATTCGGGCACTGTCGAGAAGCCGCCCCTTTCCGCTGTTTGATAGAGCCTATAGAACAATTGCTGGTCTTCAAACGTGCCCAATTGGCCGAAAATATATTTCCATTGTGTATAAACGAATGTTTTTTCGTGCTGCGATATCGCCGCCTGGACAACTTGATGCGCCTCATCCCAAATATATGCGCCTACATTGGCGAGAATGCTTTGGTGCGGCATCCGCTGATTTAATAAAAACGAATGGTTTGTAACGATCACTTGTGCTCTTTTGGATTTCTCAAGCGCATATTCATAAAAATCGAGGCGCCTTTCATCCCGGGCCAATCTTCTTAAATGCGAACGCCGTATTTTATCCAACACAAATTGCCCGCCGCTTGATGCATTAAGTTCATTCAAATCGCCCGTATCCGTCATATTCAGCCAGATCAGCACTTGCATGATCGTAAACGACTCGTCATAAGATTCATCCTGCCCGTGCACCAATTCTGCAAATCTCGGCAAATCGATGTAATGCCCAAGCCCTTTGATCAATGAAATCCTTACTGGCGAGCCGACTAAGCGGCTGACGATTTCCCCATCTTTTTGGACGAGCTGATCCTGTAAATGGGTCGTATACGTGCTCACGAGCACCTGTTCACCGGTTTCAATCGCGTGATTCACAGCCGG
This sequence comes from Planococcus sp. TJ-302, assembly GCF_058268455.1. Classification (NCBI taxonomy): domain Bacteria; kingdom Bacillati; phylum Bacillota; class Bacilli; order Caryophanales; family Caryophanaceae; genus Planococcus; species Planococcus sp. TJ-302. Next base: position 663,599 of record NZ_JBZDOI010000001.1, read on the forward strand.
CAGCAAATAGCCAATCGTTTTTCCCATGCCAGTGGAAGCTTCGATCACTCTTTCTTCTTTATTTTTCAGAGCTTGTTCGATCGAAGCCATCATATCGAATTGGCTCTGGCGCCTTTCAAATTTCGGGAAGGCCTTTTCAAGCGATTTTTCCCAATCGTGTGCCGGCTGATAGGAAAGCTCCACTCTTTCCATACCACCCCGATGCTTGAGTGGGATCCCTTGGAAATATTCGCATTGTGCTTGCTGTTCACTGCGTTTTTTCTGCGTCAGTTCAAAAAACAGCCGGGAAAGATCTGATTTCAACTGGAACGAGCGTTTGTGGAGCAATGCCAATGTTTCATAAGGCAACAGGCTGAAATCCCGTTTGGCTTTCAAGAACAGATGAGCTGTAGCCACCGCATCATCATCCGCCCGATGTGCGTTCTCCAAAGGGATGTTGAGCACCGAAGCGATGTCCTGCAATTTAAAACTGAACGCTGTCGGATACATGAGGCGCACCATCTCAACCGTGTCCATTGTCAGCCCATGCCATTTTGGCAAGCCACTGCGCTGAAGTTCCGCTTGCAAAAAAGGAAGGTCAAAATTAGTGTTATGGGCCACAAACACAGCATCATCAAGCATACTGAAGATTTTTGCTGCATGGGCTTCAAATGGCAGCGCATCTTTAACATCCGAATCTGAAATGCCCGTCAAATCCTGGATGAAAACAGGTATTTTCTTTTGGGGATGGATGAATTCCGTATATGTATCAATTATTATGTCATTTTCAATCGTTACCATCGCTATTTGAATAATCCGGTCACCTTTTGCAGGGGAATGGCCCGTTGTTTCAATATCGACAACGACGTATCTCTGGGTGTTCATGGCAAACCCTCTTTCTCAGGTGATTCATTCTTTAAAAATTGTACCATATCCCCCTGTTTTACGCTGTGCGCCAGACTAGAAATTCATTGCACAAAACTCCTCTGAAAAAAAATGAACTAAAAAAAGCGGACAATCAGCCTAGGCCGATTGTCCGCTTATTCCTATCGCTCCATTACATAATAGTTGCTTCAGGCTCGTAATTGATGATCTCACGGATTACGTTGTTTTCGCCCATGATGGCAACAGTCGGTTTGTGGCTGCGCGCCTGCTCATCCATGACGTAGCCGTATGTGAGGATGATGACGATATCACCGCGCTGCACGAGGCGGGCGGCTGCGCCATTGACACAAATAACGCCGCTTCCGCGTTCTCCCGCAATGATATACGTTTCAAAACGGGCGCCGTTGTTGTTATTGACGACATGGACTTTCTCGTTTGCCAGCATGCCCACTTCATCAAGGATGTTCTGGTCGATGGTGATGCTTCCGACGTAATTCAAGTCAGCCTCGGTCACAGTGGCACGGTGTATTTTGGAATTGAGCATCATTCTAAGCATAATTCAGTTCTTCCCTTCTTTCGGAAATATAATATTGTCGATCAATCGAGCTTTTTCAAATTGCACTGCGAGTGCCAATATGGCTTGCCCTTGCACATTGTGGTCCAAATCCGGATAAGACAGCAATTCAATATAATCAATCTTGCCTGAAACTTCACGCTCCAAGTATGCCGTCATGGACTGCACCGCGTCTTCATTGTTGAGGGCTGCTTGTTCGCCAAGCAGCAGAGCTTTGCGTAGATGGGCAGCTTCTTGCCTTTCGGTTTCGCTTAAATAGACGTTGCGCGAACTTTTCGCCAATCCGTCTTCTTCGCGGACAGTCTCGCCTCTCCGTATTGCCAGCGGAAAATTAAAATCTTCCACAAGCGATTCGATGATCGCCAGTTGCTGCGCATCTTTTTGTCCAAAATAAGCCCGGTCTGGCTGTACTAGATGAAATAATTTCGTCACAACTTTCAGCACACCGTCAAAATGGCCAGGGCGCTTTGCTCCGCACAAAACGTTAGCCAATGGTCCTGCAGATAACTGGATCTGGGATTCTCTAGGATACATCTCCGCTGCGGACGGAGCAAAAATAACATCCGTTCCTGCAGCTGCTGCAAGTTCGCTGTCCCGTTCAAGGTCGCGGGGATAGCGGTCAAAGTCTTCGTTCGGCCCGAATTGCGCCGGATTGACGAAAATACTCATCACCACTTTGGCGTTCTCAGCTTTTGCCATGTCCACCAACGAAATATGGCCTTCATGCAAATAACCCATTGTCGGCACAAGGCCGATCGAATCGCCCTGCCGTTTCGTCTTTTGGACCCATGCTGCTAGGTCCTTTAATGTCGTAATGATTTCCAAGTAGTTCTCTCCTCTCGGGAAGAAGGCCATATAAAAAGTCCTCCAGCCGCTAAATGGGCAGAAGGACAGAAAATGTAAGTTTAGGTCTCTCCGTCCCTGTCATGCGATAGATCAAGGCAGATCTTCGTACTATTAAGTTCATTTTGTATTAATTTTCCGGTGCAGTTCGCATGCGATACTGCCCGCTAAAAATACTATATCAGAAATTTGCAGAAAACAAAATACTTCAACTTGTCATCTCGATATCAGCCGAATAGATGGCATGCAGCTTGCCGTCAGCCGTCCGGAGTTGCAGGACGCCGTCTTCCGTGATGCCTTCCGCAATGCCTTCTAGCGTCTCTTTTGGCAAGCGTGCGCGAACTTTGCTGCCGATTGTCGATGAATAGCTTTCCCACAGCACTTTTAAGATGCCGAAGCCTTCCTCGATATAAAGATCCGTGTATTGCTCAAGGTAAAAAAGGATGGCGCGGACCATGTCTTGTCGGCTGACATGTTTGCCGCTTTCCATTTTTAAAGAAGTGGCAATTGGCTGTACTTGAACGTCAAAATCGGATAGCTCCTGGTTGACGTTCAACCCGATGCCGATGATCAGCGCCTGGATGCCATCAGCATCCGATTGAAGCTCGGTCAGGATGCCAGTGCATTTCTTTCCTTTGATCAATATATCGTTCGGCCATTTGATCTCCGCCTTGACCCCTGTTACTTCTTCAATCGCTCGCACCATTGCCACTGCTGCAACCAATGTAAATTGCGGCGCTTTCTGCGGCACGACATCCGGTCGCAGCACAACACTCATCCAAATTCCTTTGCCATATGCCGAATCCCATACTCGCGCCATACGGCCTCGTCCAGCCGTCTGCTCTTCTGTAATGGCGACAGTGCCTGCCGGTGTTCCTTCCTGGGCCAATTGGTGAGCGATGATCTGTGTCGAAGCGCACGATTGCCGGTAGACCATGTTGTGCCCGATCTTGCGTGTTTTCAGCAACGGCTGAAGCCCGGCAGGTTCCAATGTATCCGGTTGGCTGACGAGGCTATAGCCTTTCTTTTTGACAGAGGCAATTTTATAGCCTTGTTCTTCCAGCTCTTTGATGTGCTTCCAGACCGCCGTCCGTGAAATGCCGAATTCGTCTGCCAGCTGTTGCCCGGAAACGGCTGTGCCTTTAGCTTCGATCAGCCTCCCGGCTAATTTATGAGTCACCGTTATATTCATTTAGAAACCAATCCTTTATTGTGTCATTGTCGTTTTCAAGCTGGCCGTATACGACATGCCGCTCCATTTTTTCAATCCAGTGTCTCAGCCACGGCCCTTGCTTTCGGCCGCTCCAAACCATCAGATCGATGCCGTTTACAGCTAACTCCCGCTTGGACTTAATCGGCAAACGCTCTTTTCTTAAAGGAATGTCCATCTCCGTTCCATTCAAATAACAAGCGATTTCAAGTTCTTTCGCCTCGAAACAATAAAACGTCCAGTCGTCCCATGCATCAAGGCTCGCCGCTTCCAGTGCACGCTCGACCAGCCGCTTTTCACCGTTGGAAAATTTATAGCCTTTGATTTCTTCGAATTGTTTTTGCTGGCTGTGCAGCAAATAAGCCCAACCGAAAGCCGCTTGGCCTCTCGGCACATAGCTGGACCAGTCCATCGACAGCAGTCTGCCTGCCGGCAGATGCTCTGCCAAACCTGAATGCTTCAAGTAAGCCATGCTGCGCTGCGTTCTCGGATTGAGGAGAATCTTATCCAGTTCATTTTTCAGGCGTTCTACTGCAACTGCGCGGATCAACGGTGCGTGGCTGCGGATAGCCGCAAGCGTTCCTTCTTCGATGGCAAAGTTTAATTGTCCTGAAAAACGGACAGCTCGAAGCATGCGCAATGCATCTTCCTGAAAACGTTCGCCCGGCTCCCCGACGGCTCGGATCAAGCATTTTTCCAAATCGCTTTTTCCGCCAAACGGATCGATGATTGCCAGTTCTTTATCCATCGCCATGGCATTGATAGTGAAATCACGCCTTTTCAAATCTTCTTCCAGCGATTGGACAAATTCCACTTTGTCCGGCCTCCGCAAATCCGTGTACTCGCTTTCAGTCCGGAACGTCGTCACTTCAATCCCTTCGCCTTCCATCAGCACAAGGACAGTACCGTGTTCAATGCCGATGTCGACTGTCCGGTTAAAGAGTTTTTTCACTTCTTCCGGATATGCGTTAGATGCAACGTCCATATCGTGAGGCACTTTTCCGAGCAAATAATCCCTCACTGCCCCACCGACGATATATGCCTCAAAGCCGGCGTTCTCCAAATTCCGGATCACCTTTGCGGCTGTTTTCATTTTCCTTCGCCTTTATCCAACAAACGCTCATATAAGCCGATGTATTGATCCAGGATTTTAGATGAATGGAAGCGCAGTTGGACTGTTTCCAACGCACCGGCTTTTAGCCGCGCGTATTCTTCTTCGTCTGAAAGGATTTTCAGCGTGCTCAACGCAGCTTCATTCGTGTTTCCAAGCTCTACCAGATAACCATTGAAGCCCGGTTCAATGATTTCAGGCATACCGCCGACAGCCGTGCCGATGCAAGGCACGCCGCAAGCCATCGCTTCCAATAAAACCAAGCCAAACGACTCTTTTTCCGACATCAGCAATTTAACATCGCTGATATTGTATAATTCTGTCAAATTATCCCTTTTTCCCAGGAACAGCACATATTCCTCAATGCCTAAATTTTTGACCTGCTGGACGATGCGCCCCATCTCCGGCCCATCGCCTACAAGCATCAATCGCGAATCTACTTGATCATGCACTTTATAGAAGGTTTCAACTACATCTTCCACCCGTTTAACGTTGCGGAAGTTGGAAACGTGTATCAACACTTTTTCATCGTCGGCAATCCCAAGGTCCCTTTTTAACTGGCTCGAATCCTTCACTTTATACTCACGTTCATCTACAAAGTTATATACGGTCTCAATCCGGTTTTTAGGCCCTACCAACTCATAGGTCTGGTCGCGAAGTGAGTTGGAAACCGCCGTGACGATATCGGATTTCTCAATTCCATAGCGAATAGCTTCAGTCAGCGACGAGTCGGTTCCCAGCACCGTAATATCGGTGCCGTGAAGCGTCGTGACAATGCCGATGTCCGAATTTGCCATGTCACGCCCAAGAATTGCGCAAACCGCGTGTGGGATCGCGTAATGGACATGCAAGAGATCCAGCCCTTCATTTTTGATGACTTCTGCTATTTTCGTCGCCAATGCAATATCGTATGGCGGGTATTCGAACACAGAATACGTATTGACGCTGACTTGATGGCTGAAAATGTTCGGGTCCATCCGGTTCAGCCGAAAAGGCGTACTCGACGTGATGAAATGAACTTCATGGCCTTTCTCTGCAATCATCTTGCCCAGCTCTGTTGCAATGATGCCTGAGCCTCCTACAGTCGGATAACACATGATGCCTATTTTCATTTTTCGCATTGCAGCCACTCCTATCCTCTCTGTTCACGGATTAACCGCCAGTTTACAAAGCCCTGTTCCAGGCCTTTTAATAATACTTCCGCCGTTCCCATATTCGTCGCGAGCGGAACGTTATAGACGTCGCATAAACGCATCAGCGCTGATACATCGGGTTCATGCGGCTGTGCAGTGAGCGGATCTCTGAAAAAAATGATCATATCCATTTCATCCTGCGCAATCATGGCGCCAATCTGCTGGTCTCCGCCAAGCGGTCCTGAACGGAACCGAATGACATTTAAGTCCGTTTCGTCCATGATGCGGCGTCCGGTCGTTCCGGTCGCGTAAAGCGTATGTTCTGATAAGATCGGCTGATAAGCGGTGACGAACTGAATCAAATCATCTTTTTTGCGGTCGTGTGCAATCAATGCAATTTTCATAGGCTCTACCCCTCTAGTCAATTATATGTTCGAGTCCATAAATCAGTTTTTCCGTTTTCATAACGGTTTTAATTGATAATACCACGCCTGACATGAACGAACCGCGGTTGAAGGAGTCATGGCGGATGGTCAATAACTGTCCTTCTCCTCCAAGCAGTACTTGCTGATGGGCGACAAGCCCTGGCAAGCGGATGCTATGGATTCGCATGCCATCATAATTCGCTCCGCGCGCGCCTTCAAGAGTTTCTTTTTCATGGACATGGCCCTGCTGATGGGTCTGGCGCTGAGAAGAAATCAGATGTGCCGTTTTCATGGCTGTGCCTGACGGGGCATCTAATTTTTGGTCATGGTGCATTTCAATGATTTCGATATCCGGCAAGTACTTTGCTGCCTGCTCGGCAAACTTCATCATCAATACAGCACCGACCGCGAAATTGGGTGCGATGATACAGCCGATGCGCGTATCTTCAGACAAACTGGCCAATTCTTTCAGTTCATCATCCGAAAATCCAGTTGTGCCGACAACCGGCCGGATGTTCAATTCCAAAGCCTTTTTGGTATGCTTATAAACCGCTTCAGGCGAAGTCAAGTCGACCAAGACATGCGGCTCGGTTGCATCATACATTTCTCCCATATCGGTAAAAACAGGAACATCATATGAATCCGGAAAAATATCCGTGTCCGCTAAGGTTGCTCCGATGTCTTTATAATCCAGCACTGCCACCAATTCCATATCGGCATTTTTCATCACTGTATGTACCGCTTCCTGGCCCATCTTGCCTCTTGGTCCTGCAATTGCCACTTTTATTGTCATTTATCCCTCTTCCTTTCTTGTCCATCGGTCTTTGTCCCGTGTATTGAATTTAGCCATTACGCGATCGTGCGCCTCTGCCAAGTCGATATCGAGTGAGTTGGCCATGCAGATGAGCACAAATAACATATCTCCCATCTCATCGGCAATGCTGCCTGCATTTTCAGAAGCCTTCTTTTTTTTCGGACCGTATTCGTGCATCACTTCTCTGGACAATTCACCCAGTTCTTCCGTCATGCGAGCGACCAATTCAAGCGGTGTAAAATAGCCTTCTTTAAACTGGCTTATGTATTTGTCCACATCCATTTGCAGGTCTTTCATCGATTTATTGCCGTCCATAACATCACACTCCTCGTTTCATCGTAAAGAAAACAAGAGATGTTGTCAAAATCATTATTTTAACCGATAATACAGAAGTCGAATTTACATTTGGGGGATGATTTTGTGAAAGAATTGCGCTTGAAGAACATTTTTTTCATCTTGTTAGGCTCTGCCATTTACAGTTTTGGATTTGTCCATTTCAATATCCAGAACGAATTAGGGGAAGGCGGCTTTGCAGGCATCACGCTTATATTGTTTTTCCTGTTCCAATGGGATCCAGCGCTCATGAACTTACTATTGAATATACCTTTATTTTTCATTGGCTGGAAGCTTCTTGGCAAAAAGGTTTTCCTTTATACCATCATTGGGACGGTCGCCGTTTCGGTCTTCCTGAAAATTTTTCTGGTTTACGAAGTTCAAATCGATCTTCATGAAGATTTGTTTTTGGCTACGCTGTTCGCCGGCGTCTTTGTCGGCATTGGGCTTGGCATCATTTTCCGCTACGGCGGAACGACTGGCGGCGTCGATATCATCGCCCGCTTGGTCCAGAAGTACAGCGGTTGGAGCATGGGCAAGACGATGTTCCTTTTTGATGCAGGAGTCATCGCCTTATCCCGCCTCACGTTCTTGGATAACCGCACGATGATGTATACGCTTGTCGCTGTTTTCGTTGGTGCGCGCGTTGTTGATTTTGTGCAGGATGGCGCATATGCCGGACGGGGTGCCATGATCATTTCTAATTCTCAGGAAGAAATCGCAAACCGCATCGCAGCCGAGATGGACCGCGGCATCACCATCCTCCGCGGCTATGGCCATTTCACGAAAGAAGAACGGGAAGTCCTTTATTGCGTAGTGGCCAAAAACGAAATCGTGCGGTTGAAGAATATCATCAACAGCGTTGACCCGCATGCTTTCGTTTCAATGACTGAGGTACACGATGTCATGGGAGAAGGCTTCACCCTCGATGAACTGAAACGCCCACTCCAATAAAAAAACCCGACCCGGCAATGCCGGATCGGGTTTTTTTGCGTCTATTAAGAACGGTTCATACTCGTGTAGATCAGCAACAAGCGCGCAAGTTCTAGAACTGCTACGGCTGTAGCAGCGACATAAGTCATTGCTGCTGCGCTCAATACTTTTTTTGCATCGCGCTCTTCATCGTTGCGGATGATGTTATGCGAAAGCAATTGGTCCATCGCTCTGCTCGAAGCATTGAATTCAACTGGCAAAGTGATGAGCTGGAACAGAACACCAGCTGCTAAAAGAATGATACCGATCAACAGGCCATTGCTCCAAGAAGAGAACAATCCGATCATGATGAAAATCCAAGACATATTCGAGGAAATATTGACGATCGGTACGAGGCGATGGCGCATGCGCAAGAACGCATAGCTTTCTGCATCCTGGATTGCGTGGCCCACCTCGTGTGCCGCTACTGCCGTACCTGCCACGGAAGCTTCATGAAAGTTATGGCTGCTCAACGCAACGATTTTTGTCATTGGATTGTAATGGTCGCTCAGCATACCGCGGCTTTCCACCACTTGGACATCCTGCAATCCGTTCTGGTCTAAAATGATGCGGGCGACTTCCGCACCGGTGTGTCCGGAGGTCGAGCGTATCTTGGAATATTTCTTATAAGTGCTTTTCAGTTTTAGCTGCGCCCAAATCGGAATGATCAGCAACACAATAAAATAGACGATATAACCCATTAATCCCCCACGCCTTTCTGCGTTCGATTATATCCCTATTTTACTAACTTTGGTCAACTAAGGTCAACTGAAACGCTTAGTAGGCTTGTTCAGAGACACGACAAAGAAAGCGAAAAGAATGCAGGCGATCGACAGCCAAAACGTGAAATAACCGATTTGTGCCGTATACATATTCAGGCTGCTGTAAATCGGCATTTGGCCAAATACGTAATCGATGACATCGTTATGCAGCGTCCACACCGCTGCAATTGCGGCGGCCAGCCAACCAAATCGGTAATGATCAATATAAAGGACAGCTTGTACCGCCATCGCGAAATGGGAAACGACCAGCATCCAACCAATCCAACCGATTGAACCAATTTCATATAACGTTAGAAGGTTCATTGCAACTGCCCATAAACCGTATTTGATGAGTGTCACAAAAGCCAACGCCTCAAAAAGCGCACTTTTTTTGCCGATGATCCACAGCCCCAGCACTATTGTGAAGAACAGGCTTGCTGTTGGACTATCCGGAACAAAGATCAAAAATTTGGGCTCGGTGATTTCAAGTTGCCAACCGTACCATATGTACCCATAAATCGTGCCTGCCAAATTGACGATGAACAATAAGATCAAAAATGGGCGGAACATCAACCAGGCGGATAATTTCTGTATTGTGGAGAGCATCGGTTTCTTCCTTTCAAGTAGCAAAAAAGAGCCGGTTTCCCGGCTCTTTTTTTTAGTATTATTCGGATAAACCATCGATGAATTCTGTCATGACTTTAAGGTCTTCTTCGGAACCATCCCATGATGGAGGCATTACTTGCTCTCCGTCACGTTCAATGCCGTTAACAGCGATTTCAGCAATTTCTTCTGCTGTAAATTCCGTTGTAGTCAAAGCCGGTCCGACTGCACCTTCTAAGTTATCGCCATGGCAGCTGATGCAGGCTGAACCTGAATAGATTTCATAACCTGGATCGGCTGTGTCGATTTCAACTTCTTCTGTAATCTTCCCTTGTGCTTCAGCAGCTTCCCAGTCATGGTTGGCTACTGATTCCCACGTAAGGAAAATGATAGCAGCGATTGCTAAAAGCATAAAGCCTGTCGGAAGCGGCCGTTTTGACGGGCGACGCTCCGGACCTGGATCCAAGAACGGAGCCAGCATCAAAGCAGTGAATGCCAAACCTGGCATAATGATGGCACCGACAACGTTGAATGGACCAGATGCAAATTCATATTTCAATAATTGGTATAAGAATAAGAAATACCAGTCTGGCAATGGAATATAAGCCGTATTTGTTGGATCCGCCTGGCCTTCTAGAGGCGATGGATGCGCAACAGTAAGGAGCAAGTACCCAACCAAGAAGACAGAACCGATCATCCATTCTTTAAGAAGGAAGTTCGGCCAGAAAGCTTCTGTTTTGCCAGGATATTCGGAGTAATCTTTCGGGATATTCGGCTTACGATGCTGCAAACCTGGTACACGTGAATCCCCGACGAATTTCATCCCTTTTCCGCGATGCATAGTGTCCCCTCCTTAAATAAATCCTTTGAGCCGCATTTTTTACAATGGGCCAGAAATACCTTGTCTTCTGATCATGATAAAATGCGCGCCGAGCAACCCAAGCAAAGCAGCGGGCAAGAAGAATACATGAATCGCGAAGAATCGGGTAAGCGTCTGTGCACCAAGGATAGTAGAATCCCCTGCAAGCAAGACTTTGATTGCGCCGCCGATAACCGGAACAGAAGCCGCAATTTCAATACCAACTTTTGTTGCAAATAATGCTTTCATATCCCATGGAAGCAAGTAGCCTGTGAAACTTAGACCTAAGATAACGCCGAATAGCAATACGCCGACGATCCAGTTAAGTTCACGAGGTTTCTTATAAGAACCTGTAAAGAATACACGCAGTGTATGAAGGAAAATCATAACAACTACAAGAGAAGAACCCCAGTGGTGCATCCCACGCACGATTTCTCCAAAAGCAACTTCATTTTGAAGATAATAAACCGACTGCCAAGCATTTTCAATATCCGGCACATAGTACATTGTCAAGAACATACCTGACAGGATCTGAATTACTGTTATGAAGAACGTCAATCCTCCGAAACAATAAACAAATGCAGAGAAGTGGTGTGCGGGGTTTACGTGTTCCGGTACTTCATGGTCAGCGATATCGCGCCAGATTGGCGTGATATCCAACCGCTCATCAACCCAATCATATAACTTGTTTAGCACTGGTATCGTACCCCCTAACTATTAAACTAATGTGTTCTCTTTCACCGCGCCGAGAGCGACTAAGCCGTCGCGGTCTTCGATAGCGAATTCATCGAGCGGCCCAAGCGGTGGAGTTCCGGCAATGTTCTTGCCATTTTTCTCGTAGCGCCCTGCGTGGCATGGGCAGAAGAATTGCGTCGGGTGTTCCGGATCGCCTCCCCAGTTGACTGTACAACCCAAATGTTTACAGACAGGTGACAGGGCAATCAGTTTATCCCCTTGTTTATACACCCAAGCTGAACTTGTTACTTCAGATGTATACCATGCATCTACTTGTTCAAATGCGAAGTCGACGCGTACTGGCTCTTCGCTCAAGTCAGCTACTTTTTGATCGGTCAAAATGAAATCTCCGCCAGCTTTTTCTTGTAAAAGCGGGTCGACTGCAAAACGAACCATCGGCATCAGCATGCCTGCTGCCATAAATCCACCAACACCTGTTAAAGTGTAGCCTAAAAATTGACGTCGTGATACACGATTATTACTCATCCTTTTCCCCCCTCTAACATTCAAGGTCAGTCCAATGGACATACTCATTTCAAATATAATTACTAGGACAACCTAATGATATATCAATCAAATGTTTAGGTCAATATCGCATTGTTTCTATATGTCGCAGTTTGTGAACATTTCATGAAGGCTTCGACCATTCTTTTATAAAAAGCGGCAATACTTGCCGAAGCTGGTCTTCCATAACTGATAATTTAAACGATTGATCCATGTTCTCAGTCGGAATAGCCGGCAGCCATAAAACATTATTCAATTCTTCAAAAGTGCGCCATTCGGCATCTGTCGTTACATAAAACACATGCTTAAAACCGGTGTTCGCCATTTCGGTGTTCATTTCCTCCGCAAGTCGGCTTCGATCGCCATTTTTTGAATAAGTGACCGGAGGAAACAGCAGGATTCTGCCTTTGAATTGCTTTTCCAGCAGATTCGTCAGCGACTGCAGGTAATCCGAAGCGCTTGCACTTTGTTTCAAGCCGTTCGGGGCTAAATCAAGCTGGACGAGCGGAATTACTGCAGTATCTACATATTGCTGCTGTTGTATATATTGGTCGATATCTCTTCCTGTAAAATGCATCTTTCTTATTCACTCTCCGATTCCTTTAAAATCTTGATGGAATGGAGCAGCGCGGAAAGTTCAAAGAATTTTTCACGGTCATTCGCATCAAGAGCTTCGTCAATCTGCTTTAAAATTGCATCTTCCTGGAAAGCGGCCATGCTCGCTTCCAACATTTTTTCAGCAACCTGCCGGTCCTCGTCAGTAATCATCGCATTTTTCGGCATATAAGGGTTTTCCTCCAACACCGATAAATAAAGTGCGGACGGCGGGCGATTTGGAAAATTCAGTTGTACGAACAAATCATCGTTCGGATTAAGCCTTAAGTCATGAAAGGATTTTTCAGCATCTGCAGTCATCAAATTGCCTTTATAGAAACGGAAAGGGATTTCTTCCGACTCAGTCGAGGACATGACCATTGCTCGTGGGCAATAATGGGCTTCCTCCACGAAATGTGTTTTTTCGAGAAGCTCTTCATTGCTGAGCATGTAATTGAGTATCCAGATGCATTCCCGCCTTTTCATTTTATGGGATTGCAAGAACCATCGGACGAACTGCTTTTTTTCTCCTACAGAAACTGAAGCGGTCATCGGAATTCCCCCTTTCACTCAAATGACTGTTGCCAATCAAACCAATCCGGGTTTTCAGGTTCCAAAACTTGAAGTTCCTTTATAATTTCGAGGGCTTTGCCTCTTTTTCCTTCCTCGATTAAAAAGCGTGCGTATTTTTCAAGGAAATTCGGATCTTCGCGGAATGAAGGGTACGCCTTTTCATAATAAACAGCTGCCTGCTCAAAATTTTCGGTGCGTTCGTATGATTCGGCAAGCATTGGGTAAAGCCCTGCCCAGTCATCTTCATTGGCGATGACGGTTTCAGCCAATTCAACGACTTCATCATCCATTTCTTCTGCGTGGAAATAAGACACGAGCGTATAGATGGCTTCCATGTATTCCGGATCAAGCGCAACCGCCTGCCTTAGCTGGTCGACGCCTTCCACTGTTTTCCCAAGTTTCAACGCCAGCTTGCCTGAAAACAAATAAAGCTCTTTATCGAACTCGTCGCGCGAGATGCCTTGTTGAATCGAGCTGTACGCCCCTTCGTAATCTTCTGCCATGTTCAAGCTTTGTGCGCGCAATAAGTATGCGGAAAAATAATCCGGATCCAATTCAATCAGCTCATCGAGCCTTTTGACGGCCATTTCATATTGTTTCGTCTGGAAGGCAGCAAATGCGGCTCCGAACAGCACATCCGGCTGCACTTGGTCGGCCAGCACCGCTTCGTAATGGGGCAGAGCTTCTTCATAAGCAGCACCAGCGCTGTAGACTTCAGCCAGCCTTTCTGACAAATTGACGCCTTCTATTTGAACGTTGTCACGCTGCAGATCTTGGTAAATCTTTGCCGATTCCAAATAACGTCCCGAGTCTAAAAGGAGCTCCGCTTTCGCTTGCAGCAGCAGCGGTTCATCCGGAAGTAGCTCGATCGCTTCATTGAGCCTGTTTTCTGCGGCTTCAAGAAGGCCTTGCAATTGGAAAAGATCGGCTAGAGTGACCAGCACTTGCGGATAAAGCTCGTCTTCTTTCGCAATTTCCATAAGCGTATTTAGCGCTTCATCTTCGCGGTCCACTTCCATCAGCATGTTCGCGCGGTCCACTTTCAATTGCGATTCCTCTGGAAAAACGTATTCTAAATGTTCGAGCACTTTGATCGCTTCTTCTACGTAGCCGATTTCTGCGAGCCATTCTGATAGATCATATTGCTCATCCGGATCGCCTTTCAGCAAATACGCTTCGAGAAGCGTATTGACGGCATCTGGATCGCCCATTTCCACCGCTTTTTGTATCTCTTCTATACTTGCCATCCTATCACCTATTCCCTTGAGTTTCATACTTCCATCCTACACGAAAGTGTGTTCGAATGATAATGAAAAACTCCCCCGAAGGAGAGTTAATCGATCAACGAATTCATCTGTTCGACAAAATTAGGAAACGACACGGAAATGCAATCCGGATCATCGATTTCCACCGGACCATCCGCTATTAAAGAAGCAACAGCCGCCATCATTCCCAGTCGGTGGTCACCGTATGTCACCATGGAAGCACCGTGCAGTGGCGTTGGACCATTGATGACCATGCCATCTTCTGTGGCGGTGATATCCGCTCCCATTTTCGACAGCTCGGCTACAACCGCTGCGATGCGGTCTGTCTCTTTGACCCGCAGCTCTTCAGCATCTTTAATTACCGTCGTGCCTACCGCCTGCGTCGCCACCAACGCAATCAATGGAATTTCATCGATCAATCTCGGAATTAAGCTTCCGCCGATTTCAATCCCTTTTAAAGATGAAGAACGGATTGTCAAATCAGCTGGCCGTTCGCCGCTTTCTTCAAGGAGCCGAATGCTATAATCAGCACCCATTTGTTCAATAACGTCCAGTATTCCTGTCCGAGTCGGATTGCAGCCAACGTTCGTCAGCACCACTTCACTGCCCTCCGTGACCAAAGCTGCGCCAATCATGAAAGCGGCAGAAGAAATGTCACCCGGAACTTTGACATGGGCAGCGGCCAAGGTTTGCCCGCCTTTGAGCGAGATCTTGTTATCTTCGCGAGTTAGTTCCGCACCGAAATGCTCAAGCATGATTTCGGTATGGTCCCGTGTAGCCACCGGTTCCGTTATTGTGGTTATGCCATCCGCTTTCAGTGCAGCCAGTAAAATCGCAGACTTCACCTGAGCGCTCGCAACCGGAAGGGTATAATCGATTGCACGAAGCTGTGTGCCTTGGACCGCTAATGGAGTGAATTGGCCATTGGCACGCCCTCTGATATCCGCACCCATCAAGCGCAGCGGATCGATGATGCGGCGCATTGGGCGCTTGGCGATGGACTCATCCCCGGCAAGCACAGAGTGGAACTCCGTGCCGGCAAGAAGACCTAGCATAAGCCGTGTCGTCGTGCCGGAATTTCCGGTATCCAATACTTCTGTAGGCTCCTTCCAATTCCTTTCTCCCTCGCTTTTGATGGTGACCTTGTCGCCAGCAAGTTCGATATCAACCCCGAGTTTGCGGAAGCAGCTGATGGTGCTCAAGCAATCGTCTCCGAGCAGGAATCCTTCCACTGTCGTCGTGCCTGCAGCCATAGCGCCGAACATGATGGAACGGTGGGAAATGGATTTATCTCCAGGAACCTGGATCGTGCCTTTTAAAGCGGGGGTTGAATAAGTTAAGGATAACGTCATTATGGAGCCTCTCCTTTAAGAAATATACGTATCGTATGCAGTTCTCTTGCTGATGCAGTCTTTTGCCCGTTCACGGTCTTCAGGTGTCTGAAAGCTGATGACGAGAATACCGAAAACATCTTCACGGGTTTCAAGAATCCTTAAATTAACGATGGAAATCTGTTCTTCAGCCAAATAACCTGTCAATTCGGAAATGACCCCTGGAACATCCGGGATGTCGACATATAAATCGTAGACGCTGAATAATGCGCCATGCCCGGCAATCGGCAATTCATCGCGGACAGTTTTCGCCTGTTGAAAATATTGCTCAATCGATTCGGGTTTATTGTCTAGCAGCAGGTTGCGCAACCCTTCCATCTCTGCCATCCAATTCGTTAATTGGTGGACGATCATGAGATTGTTCTGGGTGGTAATATCACGCCACATTTCCGGATTGGAAGATGCGATGCGGGTTATGTCACGGAAACCTCCCGCCGCCAATTGCCTCGCAAACGGATAATCCTCTTCTTTCGCCAATTGGTGCACAAGTGACGCAGCGATAAGATGCGGGAAATGGCTGACGATCGCCGTCATATAATCGTGTTCGTCCGCTGGAAGCACTTCGATATTCGCTTTGGTGACAGACAGCAGCTCTTCAAGAAACGCCACTTGGTCCTTGCTGACGCCTTCTGCGGGCGTCAAAATATAAAACGCATTTTCAAACAGCATGTCTTTGGCAGCTTCAACGCCGCTTTTATGGGAACCGGCCATTGGATGGCCGCCGATAAACGCGTGGTTTAGCGTAGCAGCAGCCTCCATAATCTGGGCTTTTGTGCTGCCGGTATCCGTTAAAATGACGTCTTTTTTCAAATCCCAAAACTTGCTTTGTTCCATTAACCGTAAAGTAGCGCCGACCGGAGTCGCAAAGACAATGACATCCGCTTCCGACGCTGCTTTTTCAAGAGACGGCGGACAACTGTTAATGATGCCCATTTTAAATGCTTTTCTTGCCGTCAACGGATCTGCGTCATATCCCGCAACGTGTACCTCGGAATCGCGCTGCAGCGCTTTCGCTAAAGAACCACCGATCAAGCCAAGGCCGATAATCAGGACATTTGCCTTCATAGCGAAGAAGCCTCTTTGGCTTTAATCAGATCCGGACGCAATTTCACTGCTTCATTTAAGTAAATGTGCTGGATCTCTTGTTGTGGAATCGACGTATTAACGTGCATCATGACTCGGATGCATAAAGGCATGCTGCCGGGCACATCCATTTCATGGGTGCACATAACTGGAACATACGTCCAATTTTCGATGGTACGAACCGCTTTCGCCGGGAATGCTGAAGAAATGTCCGTAGTCGTCGAAATAATCACCGACGCAACATCATCAGGGACAATCTTATTCTCTTTTACCATTTCCAAAATCAAAGTACGGGTTTCTTTTAAAATTTCTTCTGGCTGGTCTGCAGAAACTGTGATGGCTCCTCTTACTCCACGTATCATTCAAGCACCTCATTTATTTTCGAGCGCAATTCCTCGTAATCGGATTCCGCACGCTTTTCATCAATCGTTTCCATATAAGGGATTCCGGTTTCTTTCAGCAAAACGAAGCTCAAAGTGCCACCGGAAGATTTTTTATCTTTTTTCATGTAGCCCAGAACATCTTTGAACGCGATGCTCGTCAGCCTTTCAAGCGGATAGTCGTTCGATTTGCACCATAAAAGGAAATCCATCAGCCGCGGATGGCCAGACAGCTGCAAAGCATATGCCATGCCAAGTGCTACCGCCTCCCCGTGCGTAATGCGGCCGTAGCCGAGATGTGCTTCAATGGCGTGCGCCAAGGTATGGCCGAAATTCAAATACTTGCGAACGCCGCTTTCGTATTCATCTTCTTCGACGATTGCCGCTTTCACTGCAATTCCCCGTTCCAAATGAAGCATCATTTTTTCATCTGATATTGTGTCCAGAGACTTTATTTTCAACATTTCGTCCAGCCAATTTTCGTTTGAAATAAAAGCGTGCTTGATGACTTCCGCCATACCGGAGCGAACTTCCTTCGCCGGCAATGTATGGAGCAGCTGAATATCGTAAAGCACTGCTGCAGGCTGATAGAAAGTCCCAATCATATTTTTGCCAGCCGGATGGTTGATCGCTGTCTTCCCGCCAACTGCACTGTCATGCGCCAAAATCGTCGTCGGGACCTGAATGTAAGGGATGCCCCGCATAAATGTGGAAGCGACAAATCCTGCGACGTCCCCTACCGCTCCTCCCCCGAAAGCCAATATGAGCGATTTTCGCGAGAACCCTTCAGCCAGCAGGAAACTATGGCAATCCATGAAGACGCCAATCGATTTCGCTCCTTCGCCTGAAGGAATCTTGAAGACGCGCACTTGGAAAGGATCCAAAAAAGAAAGCAAATAGTCAAGGTGAAGCGAAGCGACATTTTCGTCAGCGATGACGGCAATAGCATCCGCAGATTCCAGCAATTCGCGGTACTCTGTGGAAAATAATTTCAAAATGCCTCTTCCAATATGGACATCATAAGGTTTTCCAGCTTCAACTCGCAGTGATTTCATTTTAGAACTCCTTCGTGTATTTTAAGTAACTCTGCAGATTTTCTTTTAAGCGCGGCATTTGGTCCGCATCAAATTGCTCTAATAACGCATTCGCAGCTTCCCACGCAATGACGTGCTCGGCAACAATCGACGCCGCCGGTACAGCACAGCTGTCAGAACGTTCGATGCTCGCTTGGAAAGCTTCTTTCGTATCAATATCAACGCTTTGCAGCGGTTTATAAAGTGTCGGAATCGGCTTCATCACACCGCGCACGACAATCGGCATTCCCGTTGTCATGCCGCCTTCAAAGCCGCCCAAATTATTCGTGCTGCGGGTATAGCCCTGCTGCTCGTTCCACAAAATTTCATCATGTACCTTGCTGCCAGGCAGCCTCGCCATTTCAAAACCTAATCCGAACTCAACGCCTTTGAACGCGTTGATGCTCATCATGGCAGCCGCCATTTTACCGTCAAGTTTGCGGTCATAATGCACATAGCTGCCGATTCCAGCAGGCATGCCTTCCACAATCACTTCCACAGTGCCGCCGATCGAATCACCGTTCTTTTTTGTTTCATCGATCAGGTCGGTCATTTGTTGTGTAACGGATGGATCAGCGCAATACACCGCATCCACTTCGACCAATCCGCGGATTTCAGCAGCGCTCTTGCCTTGGTAGCTTTGCGGGTCGACTTTAATGCCGCCGATTTCCGTAACGTGGGAGACTATTTCAACACCCAACTCCGCCAGCAATTGCTTCGCTACTGCCCCAACTGCTACCCGGACTGTCGTTTCACGTGCAGATGACCGTTCAAGAACATTGCGCAAATCGCGATGGCCATATTTCATACCGCCGTTAAGATCCGCATGCCCAGGACGTGGACGCGTCAATTGGCGTTTCACTTCGTCATCTTCTTCATTAGGGCCAATGCCCATGATATTCGTCCAATGCTTCCAGTCATCGTTTTTAACAACCAATGTGACTGGTGAGCCAAGAGTCTTGCCATGCCGAACGCCGGAGACGATCTCCACTGTATCTTTCTCGATTTGCATTCTTCTGCCGCGACCATGTCCGCCTTGGCGGCGTTTCAACTCTTTATTGATCATTTCCGCCGTTAAAGGCAATTGTGCCGGCAGACCTTCTATTATTGCTGTCAATTGTGGACCGTGTGATTCTCCTGCAGTTAAATAACGCATGGCACTTTCTCCCTTCAACGCACTAAAGTATTTAAATAACACTATAACATATAGTATTTCAACAATTCTATCCTAAATTCCGATAATGTGAAACTTCAATTAATTACAAAATCCGAAAAATCCCTTATTTTAAAATAGCATTAGAGGGTATATTTCCTTTTTTTAGTTGATATGCAAAAACCCATCCAGAGACTTGGATGGGTTTTTGTCTTTATGGAGAGTGTTTTGCAACTTCTCATTTCGCTTCAGGTGGACGCTTTCGCGGGCACTACCTCAGCCGCTTCACTCACTGCGTTCGCTCCAGGGTCTTCGCCACGTGTCGCTCTGTCGCTTTGCTCCATCACTGCTTCCGCAGGAGTCGCCACCCTCCGCTTCATTCAAAGGTATTTCTTGATAGCAAATCATATCTTTTATCGAACAACTAGCTATTTAGGACTCTGTACTTTCTAGACAACCTCAAGATATGGAGCAAAACAGCGGAGACGACTGCGGGAAAGCGAGACAGCCGAGACCCGGAAGCACGCGACAGCGGGCTGAGGAGGCTTGGCGCTCGCCCGCGGCAAGCGCAGCTATTTTGCGGAATATCGATGAAAGAACATACACTGCTCTCACAGATTTCCAGGCAAAATAAAAAAGCAGCGAGGCTGCTTTTTTAGCGGGATTAGTTTACCCAGTTGTTGATCGTTTTTTCGTATGATACCAATTCTTCTTCTTTGAAGAACAAGCCGATTTCACGAACAGCGCTTTCAGCTGAATCAGAACCGTGGATCATATTTTTGCCGACAGTGACTGCGAAGTCGCCGCGGATAGTTCCTGGAGCTGCGTCTTTAGGGTTAGTAGCGCCCATCATTTGACGTGCAGTCAAAATAACGTTTTCGCCTTCCCATACCATTGCGAAAACTGGTCCAGAAGTAATGAAGTCAACCAATTCTCCGAAGAATGGGCGTTCCTTGTGCTCGCCGTAATGCTCTTCAGCTAATTCAGTTGGGATTTGCATCAATTTAGCACCTGCTAAGTGATATCCTTTTTTCTCAAAACGTGCAACGATTTCACCGATTACATTGCGTTGTACGCCGTCAGGTTTAACCATCAAGAAAGTTTTTTCCATTATGAACACTCCTCTGTATAAAGCTCGGGCTTTATGCCCACCTTAAAAAATACTATCAGTTTGATGCTATTTGTCAACTGCCATCTTAAAAATTTCTCTTGCCGATGAAAAACGCAATTTTGCGCATCGTCTTTGAGGCTTGGCCTTTTGGCAGATGATCCAGTTCAGCCAAAGCTTTGTTCAAGTACTTTTCGCTGACTTTTTTTGCGTCATCGATAGCCGAGCTATCCCGGATCACTTTGACGACATGGAGCCTCTCGGCATCCGTCAGTTCTTTTTGTAGGCTGTCTTTCAATAATTGATAGATTTCCGGATTGTTGCGCGCATACAAAATCGGCAATGTGATATTGCCTTGGATAAAATCGCTGCCAGCAGGCTTGCCGAGCTCTTCGTCCGATGAGGTGAAATCCAGTATGTCATCGATGATCTGAAACGACATGCCGATGAAATACCCGAATCTCCGAAGATGCGCAATTGTTTTTTCATCCGCTTCGGCAACCATTGCCCCAAGCTCGCAGCTTGAAGAAATCAGCAAAGCGGTTTTTCTCTTGATGCGGCGCAAATAATCACGCAGGTTCTGGTCTAATTTATATTTATCTTCTATTTGAATAATTTCACCGCGGCACACTTCAATCATCGTCTGCGACAAAACTTGATGCAGCCTTGGCGAATCGATATCGGTGATGTATTCCAAGGCACGCCCCAGTATAAAATCTCCCGTATACATCGCAACACTGTTATTCCATTCCGCTTTGACCGTCAGCTGGCCTCTTCTCATTTCGGAATCGTCTATGACGTCATCATGGACCAGAGATGCCATGTGAATCAGTTCAAGCGGCACAGCAACTTGTTTCATGACATCAATATTGTATGTTCCGAATTTGCCCGCAAGCAAAACAAAAACAGGTCGGATCCTTTTACCTCCGGCCTGCAATAAATGAAGCGATGCATCGTTTAAAAGAGGAGACTCGGAATCCACTGCCTGTTCTAATTCTTTTTCAATTAAATCCAATTCCGGTTTAAGGTCAGAATAGAGCAATTTCATCTTCACCTTTTCCACTAAAAAACCTTCTCCCGCTATTTTACTTTTTTATGCCCATATGCAATGCCGCTGCACCGCCTGAATAAGGCTTGTATTTCACTTTTTCAAATCCGACTTTCACAAAGAGCGCCGCCAATTCTTTCATGCCAGGGAAATCTTTGGCAGATTCCTGCAGCCATGAATATTCTTTATAGCTTTTGGCGAACAATTTTCCGAATACCGGCATGATAAAGCGGAAATAAAACCGGAAAAACGGTTTGAATGCATTATTCGGCTGTGACGTTTCTAGGCACACGATCATTCCACCAGGCTTGAGAACGCGGTGCATTTCAGACAAGACTTGTTCATAATCCGGTACATTGCGCAGGCCGAAACCGATTGTCGCATAATCGAATGAGTTGTCCGGATATGGCAGCTCCATCGCATTGCCCTGAACCAACTCAACCTGCGGCATATCCTGCGTCTTATCAATGCCGACATTCAGCATGTTCTGGCTAAAATCGAGGCCAACTACTCTGCCTGCCACGCCTGTTGCTTCACCAAGCGCAATCGTCCAATCTGCTGTACCGCAGCACACATCGATAGCTGATGCGCCTTTCGGGACTTGCATTTTGTCCATCGTATCTTTGCGCCATTTATTGTGCTGCTGGAAACTGATGACAGAGTTCATCTGGTCATAGTTAACCGATATCTTTTCGAAAACTTCGTGGACTCGCTGTTCTTTCGTCTTTTGCATGTCAGTCATCCTTCTCGGGTCAGCTGCTCAGCTCTATGCTGGTGCGGGGTTATTTGATGGAGCATAAAATTTTTGAGTTCGTAACTAAAATTATGTGTGCCGATAGTCTGCAGAATTTCTTCATACAGCGCATCAAGTTTATCCAGAAGCCAGCGCTCGGTCTGCAGCGGATGCCGTAATGTCTCATTCATCATCTGTAAAGCCAGGCTTTGGCCGTCCTTCTGCAAACAGTCGAGTTCTGAGGTGTATCTATTATAGGTGAGCATCAAGGCCGCCAAATGAGAATATTCCTGGTACCCATAAAAATTATAAAACGAAAACAATAGTTCAGTTTCAATCTGCTTAACAGCTTCATCGATTTCGTCCATTGACCGTATTTCGCTAGTATAAAATGATGCTTTCTTCTCGCTCACTTTAATGATGGCTGTGGCAAGCCGTTGGATCATCGCTATATTATTGGTTTCGGCAAGCATCTTGTAATAGATTCCGCTATAGAAATCCCCTGCCAATACTGTCAATTGCTGTTTTTTGTTTGCCAATACATCGTCTTCCACTAAATCGTGGGCCTGCAAAGCCGCATAGACGATAGACACGGTTTTAGCAGCTCGTTCAATATCAGTGGACCACATTTTATTGTCAAAAAAAGGCAAAATCAAAAAAAACAACCTCGCCCGTTGAACTGATGGGCCGTCTGTGAATTTATCGAGTGTGCGTTGCTTAACAGCTTTCAGCACATCGGTTTCCACAAAAGTGATTTTTGAATGTATTTGTTGTTCATTCATACTGCTTGCTCCATTCATGGTTTAGCCATACCATACACCTATAGTATATCACAGGCACAGCCTCGCCTTCATACAATACGCCTACTTTTTCGCTTCGCTTTCGGTAAGGCCGTGCGCCGTTTGGATTTCCGCTTTGCCGCGGATTTTCATCGCAGATGTATGTTCAGTAAACTGGGCAATCATCACTTCGCCTTTATCAAGCTTTTCGGAATGGTGGAATTTCGTATCATTGCCTCGAGTTAAACCGATCACGTTTACGCCGTCTTCAAGCGCGCGGATTACAATGTATTCTGGTTGAGCCATGTTTTCACCCTCTTCCGGTAACTGATAGGCATTTTATCAAGCCATGTTGATATACGTGATAATTTCCGAACGTTTTACATCGTCTTTTTCAAAAATTCCGCGGGACACAGCTGTCACTGTTTTAGCGCCAGGTTTTTTAATGCCTCGCATCGTCATGCACATATGCTCCGCTTCAATCATCACATACACGCCATGAGGATTCAGCGACTCCATTAACGAGTCCGCAATGGTCGAAGTGATGCGCTCCTGCAGCTGGGGCCGTTTCGCTACTGAATCGACTGCTCTCGCTAATTTGCTGAGGCCAGTCACGACACCATCTCTTGGAATATAAGCGATATGGGCTTTCCCGAAGAACGGCACCAAATGATGTTCACACGTCGAATAAAACGGTATGTCTTTCACCAAAACCAATTCTTCATGGCCTTCATGGAAAACTGTTTTGAAATACTCTTTCGGATCTTCACGCAAACCGGAAAATACTTCAGCGTACATTTTCGCGACACGCTTCGGTGTATCAAGCAAGCCTTCACGCGTTGGATCTTCTCCAACCGCTTCAAGGATCATCGACACTGCCTTCTCTATTTTATCTAAGTCCACTTTATTAGAATTCATATCTATCACTATTCTTCCCCCCGTAAAAGACAAATCACTATTTGAAGCCGTTCAAGTTACACGCGATTAGCCCGGATATCGCCAAGCATAAACCGGCCCATTCCGAACGCTTCCGCTTTTCTCACAAATCGTAGCATATGTATGGTTTGTTGGCAAAATTGAAAACTTAAAAAAAGAATGACTTTTGCGGGAACGAATCTCGCAAAAGTCATTCTATGTACTGCAAAGAAGATTATTTCACTGCGTCTTTAAGTGCTTTACCTGGCTTAAATGCAGGAACTTTGCTTGCAGCGATTTCGATCTCAGCACCAGTTTGCGGGTTGCGACCTTTACGTGCTGCGCGTTCGCGTACTTCAAAGTTACCGAATCCGATCAATTGTACTTTGTCACCTTTAGTTAGAGCTTCTTGAATCGCTTCAAATGCAGCGTCAACTGCTTTTGCAGCATCTTTACGAGAAAGTTCAGCTGCTTCAGCAACAGAGTTCACTAATTCTGTCTTGTTCATGCTATTCACCTCCTCTCAAAGGGGATGCAATCGTTCAATCCTGTAAAAAGAGTATCATAACAAAAAATGCATAGCAACAACTAATAGCGCGGTTTTCCAATAAAACCAACAAATATTCAATTATTATCCTGTAAATTCAATAATTTTTAGGAAAACCGCGCTAAATCAGCAATTTCGCTCTAGTTCACTCTGTTTTAAAGACCGGTTCATTATTCTCGTCTACGGTATAAGGAAGAGAGTAAGCCGGTACTACCGGATTGTCCTCATATAGCAAAAATCGGATGTCCTGGCCTGCTTCAAGAGTGCCGTCATACTCCTGGATTGACGAGTACAGATCGATTGAATAGTCGACAAAGACATCCCCTTGGCCATTGACGACCAATGGCAGGTTTCTGCCGCTGTAGGGACTGACAACGAAGCGTTCTTCGTTAAAGCCCATCGCTTTATAATTCAGCTTATAGACATTGTCCGCCACGATTTCCGCGATTGGAGCACGGCCGCCATTCGCGCTTTTACGGACATTAATAGTGCGAATTTCTTCAGCTATACGCAAATCAACGAGTTTCACTGTCGGGTTTTCTTCAACATCCATAAGCACGTATTGAAAAATGCCGCCTGTTTCAAATGCATTTGGCGGAGTTTCAGCTAAGAAAGCCGGTACGATTTTAGCGAAATCGATCGGGTATTTGATGTATTGATCGACATCCATCTCCCGCGTTTTAATCGGCAAAAGACCGCCTTGCGCTCCCCTAAACTGATTTACCGCATTCTGCACCTGAATGACTTGCTCTTCGTAAGGAATCTGGTTTTCCGCCCGTTCGCTCTCTGGGAACATACAGCCCGATAGGAACATCACCGCTGCAGCCAGAATAGCGATTAATGATATTTTTTTCATTTTTCTCACCTCACGCGCCGCCTGTAGGGCCGCTGAATACGATGAACACCATTATAAAGAATCCAAGAATCAGCAGAATATAAGCGATTAACGCAAAAACGAATTTCACTATGCCATTTTGTAATTTATACCTACTTAAATAAATCATGCCCATTGAAATGATCAAAAAAGCAATTCCCGCAAACGAGACCCACATTTTGTCTAAAGAGCTCATAATAGACCGCCTTTCGTACTGTTTCAGACCATAGTATAGCACAAAAAAAGAAGAGGCAGAGTAACGCTGCTTCTTCTTTTGTGACAATTAAAGCAAGTTAATGAGATCTTCCATTTCGTTCTTTTTCATGCGTCCCATCAGCAATTCCACAGCATCTTTTGTAGACACGCCTTCAAACAGAACTGCGTACAAAGCGTCTGTAATCGGCATAGGCACATCGTAGGCCTCTGACAATTGATGGGCGGCTTTTGTCGTACGGATGCCTTCAACAACCATGCCCATTTCTTCAAGCACTTGATCGATCGTTTTGCCTTTGCCAAGCATGTTCCCTGCACGCCAGTTGCGTGAATGGGGGCTCGTGCATGTTACGATCAAATCGCCGACGCCTGTAAGACCGGAAAAGGTCAGCGGCGTAGCACCCATCTTGACGCCGAGACGGGCTATTTCAGCCAGTCCGCGCGTCATCAATGCCGCTTTTGCATTGTCGCCATACCCTAATCCATCGGTGATGCCGACTGCCAAAGCAATGATGTTTTTAAGCGCGCCGCCGATTTCCACTCCGATAATGTCGGTATTCGTGTAAACCCTGAAATAATGGTTCATGAACAGGTCCTGGACTTTTTCAGCAGATGCCGTATTTTCACTGGCTGCCGTGACAGTCGTCGGTTGTTCAAGCACCACTTCTTCTGCGTGGCTGGGTCCGGAAAGGACGACCACATCTTCAAGCCATTGTGACGGAACCTCTTCGCGGATCATTTCACTGATGCGCTTCAAGGAATCCGGTTCGATGCCTTTAGCAACATGGACAAATAAGGCTTGTTTATTCAGCTCCGCAGTGATAGCAGAACATACTTCCCTTACCGCTTTTGTCGGCACAGCGATGACAAAAGTCGCCGAATGGTTGACAACCGCTTTCAAATCACTTGTAGCCTTCAAGTTTTCAGGCAATTTGATGTTTTTAAGATATCGGTTGTTCGTATGCTGGTTGATTTCTTCCGCTTGTTCTGCGCGGTGTGTCCAAAGCAGGACATCGTGGCCATTCTGCGCTAACACATAGCTTAACGCCGTGCCCCAGCTGCCTGCTCCAAATACAGATATTTTTTCCATATCAGTAACCACCTTTTTCCAATTATGTCCGGGCGCGCGTAATCAACCGGAGCGGCGTTCCTTCAAAGTCAAAGCTCTCACGGATCCGGTTTTGCAGGAAACGCTCATAGCTGAAATGCATCAGTTCAGGCTCGTTGACAAAGACAACGAATGTCGGCGGCTTGATGGCCACTTGAGTAACATAATACAAGCGCAATCTGCGGCCTTTATCACTCGGCGCAGGGTTCATCGCAACTGCATCTTCGATGACTTCGTTCAGGATGCTGGACTGGATGCGTCTTGCATGGTTATCATTCACCCGGTTGACGATTTCGAGGATATTATGGACACGTTTACCGCTGATAGCAGATACGAACATAATCGGTGCATAATCCAGGAAAAGGAAATGTTCACGGATTTTCCGCGTCATTACGTTCATGGTTTTTTCATCTTTTTCGACAGCATCCCATTTGTTGACAATGATGATGACGCCTTTGCCCGCTTCATGGGCATAGCCTGCGATCTTTTTGTCCTGCTCCTGAATGCCTTCTTCGGCATTGAGCACAACTAAAACGACATCTGAGCGTTCAATCGCACGCAATGCACGCAGCACGCTGTATTTTTCTGTCGATTCATACACTTTACCTTTTTTGCGCATACCTGCCGTATCGATAATGACATACGGTTGGCCATCGTATTCGTATTGAGTATCGATCGCGTCACGGGTAGTTCCCGCAATTTCACTGACAATAACGCGTTCTTCTCCTAAAAATGAATTCACCAAAGAAGATTTGCCGACATTCGGGCGGCCAATCAATGAGAATTTGATAACATCGTCCGGGTATTCCTCTTGGTCGTCTTTCGGGAAGTTTTTCGCAACTTCATCCAAAAGATCCCCGATGCCCAAACCGTGTGAACCTGAAATCGGGTAAGGTTCGCCCATACCCAATTGATAAAAATCAAATACCATATGGCGCATATCCGGGTTATCGATTTTATTGACAGCCAGAATGACTGGCTTTTTCGTGCGGTATAAAATTTTCGCAACTTGTTCGTCCTGCGTCGTGACGCCATCACGGCCGTTTACTAGGAAAATGATGACATCCGCTTCGTCCATGGCAATTTCAGCCTGCTGGCGAATTTGTTCCAAGAAAGGCTCATCGCTTAAATCGATGCCTCCTGTATCAATAATGTTAAATTCATGAGTCAGCCAATCAGCTGAACTGTAGATGCGGTCACGTGTGACTCCTGGAATATCTTCCACGATGGATACACGTTCCCCGACCACGCGATTAAAAATCGTGGACTTGCCTACGTTCGGCCGGCCAACGATTGCTACTACCGGTTTTGCCATAATAAATTCATCCTTCCACTTCTGATATTCTTATTATACACGAAAAAGGCGATGGCATCTTGTAAATGTCCATCACCCTAAAAGGTGTAATTTTCAGTTATTGGTTCTATTGGCATACACTGCCGGGTCATAACCGCGCATGGCTAAATAATGGCTCAAACCACCGGACAGAATAGCGGGACAGCTTCTTAATCCAGCTGGCTCCGCCGCTCCTAGAGCGGTCATCATCATTCGCATGTCTTCCTGCAACAAGCCGATTTCTTCGATCAAGCCGATTTCTCCGCCCTCAATCGCTTTTTTAAGGAACGCCCCTGCAAGACCTACAGCATCCGCTCCCAGCACTAAAGCCTTAATGGCATCCTGTGCATGTTGGATGCCTCCGGAAGCAATCACCGTTTTTTGAAATACTTCTTTTACTTCAATAATTGAAACCGCGGTGGGAATGCCCCAATCCTGGAAATAGGAAAGTTTTCGTGCACGCCGTTCGTTTTCAATCGAAGCGAAGTTTGTTCCGCCGAAACCGCCCACATCAATTGCAGCGATTCCGGTACGCGCTAATTTTTCTGCCGCTTCCCGCGAAATGCCAAATCCGGTTTCTTTGACGACGACCGGTACATGCAAGCTTTCCGCAATAGCGGCGATGCGTTCAAGCGCTCCCTTGAAATCCCGGTCTCCTTCTGGCATGGTCAGCTCCTGGATAACATTCAAATGGATTTGAAGGGCGTTTGCCTCGATCATTTCCACTGCTTGCTGCGCCTGGCTGACACTGGCCTCGCTGCCTAAATTGCCCATGATAAAACCGTCGGGATTTTCTTTCCGCACAATTTCATAAGTCGTCCGTTCAGCGGGATCTTTCAGCGCGGCCATTTGAGAACCGACTGCCATCGCTAAACCCGTTTCCTTTGCGGCGCGGGCGAGCAAACCGTTTAACTTGGCCGTCTCCGAGCCGCCTCCGCCCGTCATGGCATTAATAAAAACAGGTGATTCCAATTTCAAATCACCTGTCCTGATATGAAGGCTGATATCTTCAACGCCAAGGGAAGGTAAAGCTTGATGGATTAAACGGACATCATCAAACATCGTTTCCCTGCCTTGGCCAGTCGACACCGCAAATCTTATATGATCCATTTTCCTATCGGCCCTGGACATTCTATTCGGATTTGAAACCTTTTAATTTGTCGCCAATAACATCCCGGATGGAAAAGCCGCTTGACTCTTCAGGCATTTCATAGTCGGTATACGATTGTTCAGCCTCTTTTTCCTGAAGCTCTTTAATGCTTAAAGATAAACGTTTATCAGCTTTGTTGACATCAAGCACTTTCACTTGGACTTCTTGCCCTTCGCTCAGCACTTCATGAGGCGTACCGATATGCTTATGCGCAATTTGGGAAATATGCACAAGACCTTCTACTCCAGGCAGCACTTCGACAAACGCGCCGTAGCTAACGAGTCGCTTCACTTTACCTGTGTGGACCGAACCTTTTGGCGCGTTTTCTTCAATCGCATCCCATGGCCCTGGAAGCGTATCTTTGATCGAAAGTGAAATGCGCTCGGAATCGCGGTCTACTGACAGTACTTTTACCGTCACTTCCTGGCCTTCTTTCACCACGTCGGATACTTTCTCCACATGCTCATGCGACAACTGAGAAATATGGACAAGTCCATCGACTCCGCCAATATCGACAAATGCGCCGAATGACGCAATGCGCTGGACTTTCCCTTTCAACACATCGCCTTGGTGAATGGTGTCCATAACTTCTTCTTTTTGTGATTCTTTTTCCATTTCAACTACAGCGCGATGGGAAAGAATCAAACGGTTGTTTTCCTTTTCCATTTCGACAATCTTGAACGCCAGTGTTTTGCCTTTATAATCTTCGAACGATTCGACGAAATAATCTTCTACTAGCGAAGCCGGCACAAAGCCGCGCACGCCAAGGTCCAGAACCAATCCACCCTTGACGACATCTTTCACTTCCGTCTCGATTATTTCACCAGTTTCAAACTTTTTCTCAAGCAAGTCCCATGCTTGTTCAGCATCCACTTTACGCTTTGATAATACAAAGTTCTCATCTTCGACTTTTGTAATAATCAAGTCGAGAACGTCACCTTCTTTAACTGAATCCGATGCTTTTTCGATGTGGAGGCTCGACAATTCGCTGATAGGGATGATCCCATCAAATGGCGCGCCATCAATTGTTACGGTTACTGCTTTTTCTTCGATCTTAAGAACTGTACCTTTTACGTGATCTCCCACTTGGAAGTCACGGTTTTCCGTCATGTTCATTTCCTCAGACATCAGTAGCCCTCCTTCACAAACTATACACATCTTATTTTATTCGAATTCTCTAATAAAAACAAAAATTATCACTTTTTATTTGCTGTTTTCATCCAAAAGCTTCTGGATGGATGCCATAATCACTTCAGTTACTTCCTCTGCCGTCGCTTTACGCTCTCTAAATGGCTCCATGGAAATCGGTTCACCGAACACTACTTTGACTTTGCGGAACGCTTTATACGGGCCAATGATGGCACACGGAACAACGTCTGCGTTGCCACGCAAGGCAAAGAATCCTGCCCCGCTCAGCCCTTTTTTCAAAACACCGTCAGTCGAACGCGTACCTTCCGGAAACAATCCGACCACTTCGCCGCTTTTGAGGATTTTAAGGGCTGTGCGCATTGCTTCCCTGTCGCTCATGCCCCTCTTCACTGGAAAAGCATTGACTTTTGGCAGCAGCCCGCCAAGGATTGGCAACTTGAATAATTCTTCTTTCGCCATAAAATGAACCGTTCTTGGAGCGGTCATCCCGACGACTGGTGGGTCGAGCGCATGGATATGGTTCGAGCAAAGAAGGATGCCGCCCTCTTTTGGGAAAGTTTCATGGCCCACCACTTCAAAGCGGTAAAGTGGAGTTAAGGCAGTTTTCACTAAGGTTTTGCCGAATGCGTATAAATTCACATTATGCCATCCTTTCTTTGGCCATCGTAAGAATTTCCTGGGCCGCTTCGCGTATTGTCAAATCGGTCGTGTCGATATAAATTGCATCCTCTGCCTGCTTAAGCGGAGATACTTCGCGCTCAGAATCCATTTTATCGCGTGCGGCGATTTCTTCTTGAAGCTCGGCTAAAGGAGTGTTGATGCCGCGCACCTGGTTATCTGCAAAGCGGCGCTGTGCCCGTTCCTCAACAGTCGCTGACATGAATACTTTTAATGCTGCGTTTGGCAGAACATCTGTCCCGATGTCGCGCCCGTCCATGACAACGCCTCTGCTTTCCGCAAGCTGGCGCTGCAGTTCGACCATGCGTTCGCGGACAAGTGCGTGTGCAGACATTTCCGATACCGCTTTTGTGACTTGCTGTGTGCGGATTGCTTCAGTTACTTCCTCGCCGTCCATGAACACCAACTGCCCGTTGTCAGAAGGCTCTAAGTCTATCTGTGTGCGAAGCAGCAACTCGCCCGCTTCTTCATTGCTGGCCATATTAATGCCTTCATTTATCGCTTTTAATGTGATGGCGCGGTACATTGCGCCCGTGTCGATATAAATATAGCCTAATTGCTCAGCCACTATTTTTGCTATGGTACTTTTACCAGCTGCTGCTGGGCCGTCGATTGCGATTTGTATTGGATTCGTCAAAAATGTCACCTCATCATATGTATTCAACATATTTTAACACAAGAAAAGCGCAAGCGGATGTTTAGATTCGAGGGGCAAGTTATAGCCCAAAGGCTACTGGGGCTATAACTTTGCGACGAAGCACGAAGTGCTGCAACGGTTTTTCATGTCCCGAAGCTAGCGCAGCGTTGCAGGGACAGGAGCAGCTTGTATTAAGTGTATTTAAGTAGCGCGTTCTGTGCCGCACAGCTGGCAGGGCTTGCGACTCGAGAATCTGTCCGCTGGAGTCTAGACATAATAAAAGCGCAAGCGGAAGTTTAGATTTTAGGGGCGCACTTTGCCGTAAAGATCGAAAAAAGATATCCCGGAAAGTCATCAGCTGTGACTTTCCGGGATATCTTTTTTCATTAGCATACACGCACAAGATTTTACGGATGCAGCGAAGTATTGTCATGGTAATGGCTTAAACTCATTTGATGGGCCTGTTTGACTTTGCGCAGGCCGAACCACCACAAAAAGATCATGAACGGAATTACGCCGTAAGACCAGGTAGTATTCAAATACAGGATGGCGTTGTAAGACAGGTGGAGAATCATTGAAGCGAATAAAGCTATCCCCAGCCATTTCCGGCCGCTTTTGCCCCTTGAGAACTTCGCTTTTCCAAGATAATAACCCATCACCACTCCAAATAAGGCGTGGCTGGAAACGGGCAGAAACGCTCTTAAGAAAGCTGTCTGCATGCCAAACTCAAACAGGTATAAGATATTTTCGACTGTTGCAAAGCCAAGTGAGACACTCGCTCCATAAAGAATCCCATCGTACGGATCTTCAAAATCGATATGCCGGTAAACAGCAATGATCAACACTAGCCATTTGAAAAATTCTTCGACGATACTCGGAAAAAAGACCTTTTGCGCAAACACCCTTGAGAAAACGCCTTCGACATCAAAGACGTATTGTATGAACAAAATAGGAAACGTCAGAACCGCTCCATAAATAAAGCATTGGAATAATAATTTAGACGGCTCCTCTGCAAATTCATCGCGCAAATAAAAGTAACTGAACAACGCCAGGCTCGGAGCAATCGCAACAGTTAATAGAATTATCATATGGATGCCCCTTTGCTGGATTTGCCCTTATTATACCATATTCAAATGGGAAATTTTAGATATTCTACAATAGATGGGTGTTAATTGGAAAAAGCATCAATAGCTACTTTTTCAGAAACCGAAAGCAACACGGCCAACTTAATCCGGGCTTTTTTACTGTCGTAATCACTGCCCAGCAGCACGCCTTTTTGCATCAAGTCATGCGCGCTTCCGAGGTAGCCGTAGCTTGGGTAGACACGCCCTTCTTCTGCACTCGTCGTCAATAGCACCACTACGCCTTTGGCCACTGCCTTTTCAATCGAATCCACCATATATGGAGAAACTTGCCCACGCCCTGCCGCTTCCAAGACAATCCCTTTCGCACCACCCCGCACCAGCAGATCGATGAGCAAGCCGTCTTGGCCGGAAAAGCATTTTACGATGTCAACGCGCGGAATAGCATTGCCCATTTTTTTAACTTCATGATCAATCGGCTTCTGGTAAACGCTGACCACATTATTGTCGATGATGCCCAAATAGCCATGCCCGAACGAATCGAAGCCTTGCAAGTTGCTTGAATGCACTTTTTTGACGTATTTGGCGGAATAAATCCGTTCATTAAAGACAACTACCGTTCCCACGCCGCGCAATGTGCGGTCGACGGAGACGTATACAGAGTTTCTTAAATTGGAATAGACATCTGTGCCTACATCGTCTGGAGAACGCTGAGATCCTGTGACGACAATTGTTCGATGGTCATCAATCGTCAAATCCAGAAAATAAGCCGTTTCTTCGAGCGTATCCGTGCCATGGGTGACAACGATTCCATCAACTGTTTCATCCGCCAGTTCCGTATCAATCGCTCTTTTCAGCACTTCCCATTCGTTGAAACCGATGTGCATGCTTGGAAGCTGAAAGACGTCAATGACGTTCACTTCTATTTCTTCCGGCAGCTGGCATAGCGCTGCAAGTTCTTTGCCGGAAATCGCACCTGATTTTAGCAGGCCTTTCGAAATTTCTTTGCTGGCGATCGTTCCGCCGGTGGTGAGTAAAGATACTTTCTTTTTCATGTACATCGCTCCTTATGGGGTCTATTTTACACGAATTTGCATACGGGAAGAAGCCGATTGCTAATAAAAACAAAAAGAAGATGCACTTATTGTGCACCCTCTTTTCCAGCAATGCTTTCGGCTATCTGGCCGCCATGGAAGCGGCCGTTTTCGATAAAGATCTCATTGGCGTTATTGCCTGCAGCAATGACACCTGCGATGTATAAACCTTCTACATCGGTCTCCATCGTCTCTTCATTGAAATTTGGCCTCCCAGATTCCGGATCGATGGAAATCCCCATCCTTTTCAAGAATTCGTGATCCGGGTGGTAGCCGATCATGGCAAAGACAAAATCATTTGTAATCCGTTCTTTTGTATCGTTAACAGTCAGCTCGACTTCGGTTTCCGTTATTTTATCGACAATTGAGTCAAACAGCATCGTGATTTCGCCTTTTCTGACCAAGCCGTCAAACTCCGGCAAGATCCAAGGCTTGATGCTTTTTGAATAGCTCGTGCCGTAATAGGACACAGTGACTCGGCTGCCGGCTTTATGCAATTCAAGCGCAGCATCGACTGCTGAATTTTTGCCGCCAATGACCAATACATCCTGATCGAAATAAGGATGGCCTTCTTTGAAATAATGCATGACTTTAGGCAAGTCTCCTCCTTCGACCGCCAGTTTGTTTGGATTGTCATAATATCCGGTAGCAGCGATGACATATTTGGCTGAATACGTTTCTTTTGACGTCGTGACGATGAATTGCCCATCTTTCTCCACTGATAGGACCGTTTCAAATGGCCGCACTTCAATACCGCTGCGTTTCACGACTTCACGGTAATAAACAAGCGCCTGGTTGCGCTTTGCTTTGCGGTCTTCTGTGATGAAGGGGACATCGCCGATTGACAGCTTTTCACTGGAGCTGAAAAAAGTCTGGTGTGTCGGATAATTGTAAATAGCGTTAACGATATTGCCTTTTTCAATAACGGTCGGATGCAGGCCGATCTTTTTCAAGTCGATGGCCGCTGCCAAACCGCAAGGGCCGCCTCCGATAATAATTACGTCTGTTTTTATCATTTAAATCTCTCCCGCTGTCTGTCTCTCTTTAAAGCATAATGGATTTTCTCAGCTGCCGCCACTTGAATGCGTCAGCTTTCCGCGAGCGGATACACCGTCAATAGATGGAACTCAGGTTCTGCCCCGAGACGCATCGGCAATTTAGTTGTGCCAAATCCATTACTGATCAGTTGGACGACACCATCTACAGCCTCGGTCCGCCCTGGCCGATAAATCCCGAGCTTTCCAAAACGGATTTGCCCGCCATGGGTATGTCCGGCCAAAGCGAAATCGACTTTATGCCGATTCCTTATCTTTTTGAACACAAATGGCGTATGGGAAATGAAAATGACCGTATCACTTTCCCGGACTTCTGAGAATGCTGCCTCAACCGAATTTTCTTTATAGGCGAAATAATCGATTCCCACCAGCCTTAAATGGCGCTGTCCGAATAACGAAACTGACTCGTCTTCAAGCACTTTGACATTGTATTTGGCAAAAAGCTGGCGGAGTTTGGTTTCATCCATTTCACGGTCGTTATTGCCCCACACAAAATAGACAGGAGCCTGCTGAGCCAGAATATGGAGATTTGCTTCCACCCGTTTCCACGGTACGCCACCTTCTGTAAAGTCACCCCCGATGACAATGATGTCCACGGGGAAGCGGAACATTGCTTCCGGCAAGATTCTCCTGTGCACATCAGAGATGAACATCATATCAAATGGCAGGAATGGTTTGGATGCTCGAAGCCCGATTGCTTGCCGCTGCAGATTTGTGGCGAAAGCATTCCGCACCATCTTAAGAGGCAGCGCAGCTCCAATCGCCAGCCCGCCAAAAATAAGCTTTTTCATATGAATCTTTTCCTTTCCATAAATAAAGAGGCATAAGCAGAGCGCTGCTTATGCCTCTTTATGGGTTATTTCCCAAATCAGTCTTCTGCGATATCCAATACCCGGAATCCTGATTTCTCAAGCTCTTTTACGAATTTTTCCACATTGTCTTTTTTCTTTATTTTTAAGACAATTCTACGCACAAGCTTGTCGGTTTCATCAAACGTCACAAGCGAGATGACGGATTCTTTGTATTTTTCGATGATATCTCCAAGGCGCCCGATACGGCCTTCAGATTCCACTGATGTGAACGTAATGCGCGTTCCTTCAGACTGCATGCCGAAAGCGCTTTGCAATTGGGTCATCACATCGTAACGAGTAACGATGCCCAGAAATTCATTTTTTTCAACAACTGCGATAATGGGGAAATCGTTAAGTTCGACAATCGCCTTTTCGAAAACGTCGTCAATTCCAAGATAAACGTCTTGGTTGACCATGACATCCCCAATTTTAGTGGATTTCACGAAATCTTCTTTGCTCAACCCCGATTGGAAAAACGCACGGTAGCTGTGGTACCAAGTGAAAATTCCTTTGAAATCATTGCCGTTGACTACTGGTAGCGCATCAATTGAATGCTTTTCCAATAATTCAAACCCTTTTTGGACTGAATCTTCCGGTTTCACTATAAAACACTTTTCTTTTTTCACCATTACACTTTTCACGAACATTCAATTCACCTCTGCCTTATACTTTTTTCACTCTTAATGTTTTTCGACATCCGAATAAACTTGTCCTGCATTTAAGGCAAAACTAATGTAGATCCGACTGTGATTTCATTTGAATTCAAGCCGTTTGCCGCTTTAATTTTTTCGACACCTGCGCTTGCTCCGGCGCCGCCATAAGTATTGACAGCAATGCGGTATAGAGTTTCACCCGACTGAACGGTGTGTGTTTTCGATGCAGCGACAGGTGCAGCTGGTGCTTCTTGTTTTTTCTGTTCTGCCGCCGCTTGCTCTTTCTGTCTTTCTGCTTCTGCGCGCTGACGTTCTTTTTCGGCTTCCGCTTGAGCTGCTTCTTTTTGGGCCTGCTCTTTTTGCGCTTGCTCTTTGGCAGCTGCAGTTTTCTCAGCTTCCTGCTGCGCTAGTTTATCAGCGGCTTCTTTTTCTGCCGCTTCTTTTGCTTCCTCCGCAGCCTTGGCTTCCTCCGCAGCCTTGGCTTCCTCTGCAGCAGCCGATTCTTCTGAATCCTCTTTATCCGTCACCACTGGAACAAGCGGCGCATCAGGAACCGGGGATTCCAAGCTCACTTCATCACTCGATGGATTTGCCGTCAACGTATCATTAGGTTCATAGTAAAAAGCGACATAAATCAGTATGCTAACAGGAATTAATATGAAAAGGAAGAATAACGTCGTCAATAAAACACTTTTC
Organism: Planococcus sp. TJ-302; assembly: GCF_058268455.1. Classification (NCBI taxonomy): domain Bacteria; kingdom Bacillati; phylum Bacillota; class Bacilli; order Caryophanales; family Caryophanaceae; genus Planococcus; species Planococcus sp. TJ-302. The sequence continues at coordinate 700,555 of NZ_JBZDOI010000001.1, forward strand.
GTTTTTTTAGGCTTTTCTTTAACCGTTTTGCGCTGCGCTATTCTAGAAGCGGCTGCATTGCCTAGGACACTGACTTCCTGGCGGTCTTTTTCAATGGCGTCACGATAATTTTGTTTTCCCATAATTGACTGCTCCTATCCTATTCTGATAACTCTATTATGCCGAAAAAAATCAACTTTGTAAACGAAATATCGGAAAATTATCCCAATGGCAATAGTGCATTTAGCCGATTTTGCCAATTGTCCAACTCGCTTTTTTGGTATTTCTGCTTCTTTTTTTCAAATACTTCATAATCGAGGCCATCATTTACGCAGCAATTGCCGGGTTTGTTTTTCACTTCTTGGTCAAAACAGCCGACTAAATATTCCCTGATGCAGCCGGATAAACCCACTAACTTTTTAATTTTTTCAATCTGCCGGATTTTCTCCTGCCGGATCAACTCAATTCTTGCAACCGTTTCCTCGGCAGTCAGTTGGCTAAGCCAATAAGAAACCACCCGGTAAGCTGTTTCACGGACCACTCCGTCCTCGACCAACCGCCTGCCTTCCTGACTATTTCTAGCCACCATTTCAATTTCTTGGCGGTTCGGGAGCTCATCCATCACCAAGCTTTCCATAAGCAGTTCATCGCCAGCCACGTACAATAGTGTGGCAAGTGCTGACTCACCGTCGCGCCCTGCCCGCCCGACCTCCTGGACATAACCTTCTATGGAAGTCGGCAACTGGAAATGGATGACGTGGCGAATGTCCGCAATATGGACTCCCATACCGAATGCATTGGTTGAACACACCCATTCCAATTCGCCGTTCTGGAATTGCTGCTGAACGAAGATGCGGTCCTGGTGCTCCATGCCGCCGTGGTAATACGCAGCCGATAAGCCCATTTCCAGCAGCAGCTCCGTGATTTCCTGCGATTTTTTTCGGGTCCCAGCATAAATGATGCCTGGCCCTTCGAATTCCTGAACAAATGATTTCAACCATTCTATTTTGTCTTTTGGCTTTTCAAAACGTTTGATGTCATAAGCGATATTTTTTCGGTCCATTGGATGTGTATAAACATAAGGATCTTTCAGCTTAAGATAGGCCTTGATTTCATCAGTGACTTTTTTTGTGGCCGTTGCTGTTAGAGCCAGCACTTGGGGATTTCCGAGGACAGGCAGAATTTCAGCTATGCGCAGGTAATCCGGCCGGAAGTCGAAGCCCCATTGCGAGATGCAATGAGCTTCATCCGCGACCAGCAGTGAAATTTGGATGCGCTGCAATTGGTTTTTCACAAAAGGCTGAACGAGCATTTCAGGGGAAATGAAGATAAAGCGGTAGCTTGCCAAGTTGTCCCAAATTTTCTCCCTTTCACCTGGCTTTAAAAACGAATTGATGGCAACAACTGATTTTTCACCCATCTTTTTTAATTGGGCTACTTGATCTTGCATCAGCGACAGCAGCGGCGAAACGATCAATACGCTGCCTGGCAGGCGATGAGCAGGAAGCTGGTAGCACATCGACTTGCCCATTCCCGTCGGCAATAGGGCAATAACGTCGCCGCCCTCCAAAATTTGGCTGATCACTTCACGTTGGCCCGGCCGGAACGATGTAAAGCCATATGTATTGAAAAGTAGTTCCTCGAGTTTCATGAAATGTCCTCCTTCACAGCAAGCGCTAAGCGGATCTGGAAATAACTCGCTTGCGGCAGCATCTCCTTGATGTCTCTAAGGCGTTTGGTATTGCGCTGTGCGCTTATGTCAGTGATGCTGCGGAATAAATCCTGCGGTATGAACACAGTATAGTCGAAAGCCGGATCGTTCATGGCCAATTCCACGAAATGGTCTTCAATCGTGCTCGTTTTCAATTGCCGGACAGCCGCAATTTCATCAAGGGATAATCCCTGTTTAAATAAGTTATCGGTACGTTCTGCTGATTCAGTAAGTGATGACCGCTGGACGACTCCGTTCAATAGCGGAGAGATAAGCGGAAAATCGCCGCTTTCCAAAACTTCTAGCCAGGCGTGTAGGGTTTCGATGACCGCAAGCTGGACGTCTAGAGGATGCAGCCCTTTTCCAGCCGCAATCTGCTCCCACGTCAATCCGCTTAAGCGGAGTCCCGTCAGCCGCTGCATCAACATCATTTTATTATCTTCCGCTACATTTACAACGTTAAGGCTATCGTACAGTTCTTTTTTAAAGCGGCCGGCTGTTTCCGGATCCCGGTAATTGATGCGAACCAGATAATCTTTCACCCACGCCTGCAAATCGACTGCATTAAGCACCGGATCAAAGCTGTATTCGTTCTGGCTGGTATGTGACAAAGTTTGGACAATTAATGATAGGCGGTTTAAAAAGAGGAGTTCATTGCCTCGGTATTTCCAGCCGTTAAGTTTGCTCGCTGGAATCTCCATGCCTAAAGCCGCTTCTGTTAAATCGATGACCTGCTCATTTGTGCGCAGCAGATTACGCGCAAAAAGGCTTTGTATCACATCATCATACGCATTCTTATCCAACTTCGTCATCACTGCAAAATAAGGATAAAGCCGGTAATAGCCGATGTCCTGAATCGTCTGTCCGGACTTCTTCCCTTTGATCAAATGGAAGGGTGAAGATACGGTTCTTTCGAGGTTTACGGCTTTCATTATTGAAATGACAAGTTCTTCAAAAAGCAAGTGGCGCCCTCCTGACGGTTTTTTGTTGAAAAACTGAACAAACACCTTTAGAATGAATACGGTAGTAAAAATGAACTTGTTCGGAGATAAAGGAGAGGGAAACTAATATGGCTAAGTATACCATTGTCGATAAGGATACTTGTATCGCATGCGGCGCTTGCGGAGCTGCTGCACCGGATGTTTACGATTATGATGATGAAGGAATAGCGTTTGTTATTCTAGATGATAACATGGGGACTTCCCAAGTTCCAGACGAACTGGAAGAAGACATGGAAGATGCGTTCGAAGGCTGCCCGACTGATTCCATCAAAGTAGCAGACGCACCATTCGACGGAGATGCCCTTAAATATGAAGATTGACCAGTCCTGAAAAGGCGGCGCCGAAGCTTAAAAGCTCCGGCGTTTTTTTATATTGGTATTACCTTTTCTTTTCGCTCTAGGCGGACGCTCTCCGCGGGCCTGGCTTCAGTCGCCGCCTTCCGCTTCATTCAAAGGTATTTCTTAGTAGTAAGTGATTTCTTTTAATTAAGAAGATGAAAGATACGAGTCTGTACTTTATTGCTGTGCCCCAGATATGGAGCATAACAGCGTCGACGCCTGCGGGAAAGCGAGACAGCCGAGACCCCGCAAGCACGCTAGCGTGCTGAGGAGGCTTGGCGCTCGCCCGCGGCAAGCGACGCTGTTTTGCGGAATATCGGCTACTCTATCTATTTTATAAGTTTTTAAAAAATCAAAAAGGCACCGAAGCTTAATCGCTTTGGTGCCTTTTTTTTATTTATTGGGCCAGGTAATAGCGCCGCTGTTTTTCTATCCATACGTGCATGCTGCTGAACATGAGCAGGACAACCGCGGTCAAGGCCAAGCCTTTGATCAGGTTGAACGGCAGAATCCCAAGAACAATCGTGCCGAAAAGCACGTTGCCTGTTTGTGCAGGCATGTTTAGGAAATACGTGTACATTGGCAGAAACACCAGATAGTTCAACAAACTCATGCCGATCGCCATTGATAGCGTACCAGCAGCAAGGCCATATACCATGCCTTTTTTAGATGAGAATTTTCGATAGACAACATAAACCGGCAGGATGAACAAAATGCTTGTCGCAAAGTTCGCCATATGCCCTACAGGCACTCCGGTCGGGCTACCCGCAAATAGCCAATCCAATACGTTTTTGAAAAACGCAACGAGTATTCCGGCCACTGGCCCCATTGTGATTGCGGCAATCAAAGCCGGCACATCACTAAAATCCACTTTTAAAAATGCAGGTAAAGCTGGCAGCGGAAAGTTAAACAGCATTAAAATAAATGAAATACTGCTCAACATTCCGATCGCAATCATCGATTGCAATTTTTTGTTCTTCATATTCCTCTCTCCTTGTCGTGATTCACCAGAAGAAAGGCTTGGACAATGCAGCCGTACAATAAAACCCTTAAGCGGCTAGCGCTTAAGGGAGAAAAAGGCACATTTAAGAAACGTATCGCCTAGTTATAGGCAGCACTGTCCGCACCTTCACCTTCTCCCATCCAGACTATACTGTCGGCTTTGGAATCTCACCAAATCCTGCTTTTTACGGCTCGCGGGCTTATGAACAATGTTCAATTACCGCCGGTAGGGACTTTCACCCTGCCCCGAAGATGAATCGATATTTTATTTTACCTCCTAATTCTAGTGTAAAGAAGCCATAATGTAAACAGGAATGCTCAATCATTTGCCTGCGTGGCCCACTTTTGCAATTTTTGAAGGGCAATTCCATTGAAAATGCGAAAAGCCATTGCCCGGAATGTCCGGGCAATGGCTTTGGGTAATTAAAAGGAGAATTTATTTCACTTTCCACGCTGCACCGTTCGGAGCAACCGGTTCAGGAAGCGGACGGCTCAAATCAAAGCCGCTCCATTCCTGTTGTTTCGTGTTCTCGAGCTGTACGGTTTTGTCGAACGCTTTCGCTGTCAGCGCTAAGCTTTCAAGCATGCGTGCCCCCTCAGCCTCTTCAAGCGACCCGAAATCGAATTCCGCTGTGAATTCGATGGTAATAGCCGTGTCTGTCTCGGTAACCGTGTAGTCAACGGTTTCAGGGATTGTATTCTGGTGCAAATCTGACGGTGAAGATTTTAGTGCTTCAACCGCTTCTTTTGCTGTTGCATGCGGCATACTATAGCCTGGCACCATAAATGTTTCGCCGCCATCAGTGGTATGGGCATAATATGCGACGTTTTCAACCGCTGGTTTTACAGGTTCCATCGGTCCGATCTGTTCGAAATTCGCCGGCGTGCCGTCTTCATTTTGAATGAGAATTTCATCGGCATCCGTAAATGTTTCCTGCAGCGATGCTATATAAACTTCATAGCTTGCCGATGCTAAATCGTATTGATGGTCTGCAGGCAATAAATGCTTGACTGTGCTTCCTTCCATCAATAATTTTCCAAGGTACGGATGGTATTCATTGAAACCGATTGCTTTTTCATCAATTTGGCTGGCGTATTTATTGTAAAGCTCCATTGAATTCGGTGCTTTATTGCCGAAATCGTTTTCAATCTGGGAATCAGGTATCAAAAAGCCAACTGGAATAACCATAGCGTTTTGGGTCAGGCCAATGGTAAACAGCGTAAAGCCGTCCAACTCCTCTTCATAAACTGCAGTTCGTGCAGATTGTGGATTTTCATCTTGATATATCGTAGCCGACTCTTCTGTCGCGGAAGGTTCTTGTCCATCGCTGTTTGCGCCACCGCTTGACTCTTCTCCAGCCGAATCCACTGATTCCGCTTCTTCGGTAGAAGCGTCTTGTGCTTCATCAGCAGTGCTTTCTGCATTTTGCTCGTTCAGTGTGAACGCACTGTCCCTGCCATTCTGATTTAAAATGGATGCCACCAAAAATCCTATCGTGATGAAAGCAAGTGCGGCGACAAGCAACGGCAACCAACGTTTAGGCTGTTTTTTTACCGCCTCTTTCTTATCCAGACGGCTGTAAACTTCTTCTTTCGTCCGGTCATCCCGGATTGTGGGGAAATCCCGCAACAAATTTTCGATGTGGTCATCGTCCCATCTGTTATTCGGCATTCATTGCTCCCCCTTCCTTTGCGCTTATTTTTTCACGCAACGATTTAATGGCGCGATGTTGGGTGGTTTTGACTTTGCCTTCTGTCCACCCAAGCACATCTGCCGTTTCAGCAATCGATAAATCTTGGAAAAAACGCATGATGATGACCATTTTCTGATCGCCTGTGCACTCATCAAGCATCGTATAGAGAAGGATTTTGTCCTCATTCAGTTGGGCTACTTCTTCAGGAATGCGTTCTTTTGAAACCAGCTGCTGCGTTTCCCAATCGAAAAAATCCGTCGAATGCTTTTTCCTGACCGCCGTTTTTCGGAAATGGTCGATCGCCACGTTTTTGGCAATGGAAAAAAGCCAGGTCTTTTCAGAGCTCTTGCCCTCAAAACGGTCATAGGCCCTGAACACCCGAATATAAACCTCGTGCATCAAGTCTTCGGATAAATGCCTGTTTTTCACCAAGTAGACGAGAAACTGGAATACATCTTGATGGTATTCGTCGTATAGGCGATGGAAAACGGAGTCGTTCATATACTCCCCCCGTTCGTAGATTAGTCGTTCTCCTCAACATAAAGTTACATTTTTTTCAGCGGCAATAAAAAGATGAAGGAAGTGCCTTTGCCCACTTCGCTTTCTGCATAGATTTTGCCGCCATGTGCATTGATAATGTTGCTGGCGATTGCGAGGCCGAGACCGGTTCCGCCTTTGCCAAGTGTTCTTGCTTTGTCCGCTTTATAGAAACGTTCAAATACGTATTGCAGATCTTCTTCGGGTATACCGACACCTGTATCATTCACAGATATTTTTGCGTAGCCTTGTTGTTGTTCGATAAAGACCTTGACGTTTCCTCCTTGAGGGGTATGGCGGATTGCATTGTCGATTAAATTGGTCATCACTTGTTCAATGCGGTCTTCATCTAGTTCAGCTGCTGCCCAATCATCGATGGCACTTTCGAAGTCCAGTTCAATGCCTTGTTCTTTGGCGATTGGCTGGAACTTCAGCGTCATGCGTTCAATGACGGAGTTGAGCTGGACAACTTCCCGGTACAGACGCATATGGCCTGATTCCATCCTCGCTAAATTCAACAGGTCCGTCACTAACCGACCCATGCGCTGGGATTCTTCGTAAATGATTTTCGTCATTTCGCGCCGCTCTTCTTCTGAAGTGCCGACGTCATCGAGCAAGGCTTCACTATAGCCTTGGAGCATTGCAATCGGCGTCCGCAGCTCATGGGAGACATTCGCGATAAAGTCTTCGCGGAGCTTCTCTAAACGATGCTGTTCTGTCATATTGTGCAGGACGGCCACAGCTCCACGAATAGAATCTCCGCTATACAACGGACTGAAGGTGATGGCGTAGTAAGCGCCTTCCATTTCCAGCTCTTCTTCGATTTCCTCTTCGAAATCGAGAACGTGTTCAAGCATATGGACCATTTCCGAAGGCAATGGGTCACCTTTTTCCATTCCGCGTTTCATCAGCCATTGCTGAAGCAATTTCTCCGCGGGAGGATTGCTTAAAAGGATTGTCCGGTCCTGGTTGAATGTAATGACAGCATCTGCCATCGAGGTCAAAATGCTGGAGAGCTGTTCCTTTTCCTGATTAATGACCTCAACGTGATGTTTCAACTGCCGGCCCATCTGGTTGAAGGCGGTAGCAAGCTGGCCAATTTCATCGCTTGACGTCGCCTTCACTTTCGTATCAAAATTCCCTTTCGCCAATTCAAAAGCCCCCTCCCGCATATTGCGGAGCGGTGACGTGATGCGCGTCGAGAGAAAGAATGCAAAAACAGTAGTCAGGATAAATGCGATGAATGCTGATAAAAAGACGATATTGGTCGTTCTTTCCGCAGTGCGGTCCATCACTTCAAGTGATTGGTAGATAAAGACGACACCGTGCTCTTGTTCCCCAGTCTGCAAGGGACTGGCCAGCACAATATAAGATTCCATCATGTTCTCTTCCGTTAAAGATGGCAACAGCATTTCTTTCATTACCGTTTCATCGGTTTCAAATACTTTTTGAAAAGAAGGTTCCTGCAAAATCGTTTCGCGCAATTGATTGCCGTTAAGCCCTTCATGTATAAAATAAGAGCTTTCTTCCGGCACTTCGGCGATAACCGCATTGGTCTCCGCACCCAGGATATCTTCCATGATCAATAAGGAGTTTTCAAATTCCCCATGGTCATTGAATATGCGGGCAATCGTGGCAGCTTCCTTATTCAGTGTTTCTTCAACTGATTCGCTATGATAATTGCCGAAGAATTCAAGCAGCAGCACAGTAACAATAAACAACACAAAAGAAACGAGAAGCAATATGGTAATCCATAGCTTCCCGACGACACTGTTCCACAACCTATTCATTGCCTACCTCGAATTTATAGCCTACGCCCCAAACCGTAACGATCATTTTAGCGGCTGATTCGGATACCCGGTTCAATTTCTCCCGCAAGCGTTTCACGTGAGTATCGACTGTCCGCAGATCTCCGAAGAAATCGTAATGCCACACTTCTTTCAGCAAATGTTCGCGGTCGAACACTTTATCCGGTGATTTCGCCAGGAAATACAGGAGTTCGTATTCCTTCGGAGTCAAATTGACTTCGACATTATCCGCTGTCACGCGATGGGCATCATGGTCGATTGTCAAATGCGGAAAGACGACCAAGTCTTTTGACACAGATGATTTTGTGATCGGCGAGTATGCGGAAGATCTGCGCAAGATCGCTTTTACACGCAGCACCACTTCCCGCGGGCTGAACGGTTTAACGATGTAATCATCTGCACCGGATTCAAACCCTTCCACACGATTCGCTTCTTCGCCTTTGGCGGTAAGCATGATGATTGGTGTCATTTTCTTTTCGCGCAGTTCTGTGCTAACTTCAATGCCATTTTTTTCCGGCATCATAAGATCCAGCAGGATGCAATGGTAGTCTTTTTCAGTTGCCATTTCGAGTGCTTGGACACCATTTTCCGCTTCTTCAACCAGATAGCCTTCACGCTCAAGGTACATTTTCAATAATCGTCTAATTCTCTCTTCATCGTCCACAACTAGGATTGTAACTTCCTCCGACATAATAACCCCTCCAACTTTTGTATCTTAGTTTTCATTGTACCGTCAAGATTTGGAAAAAAAAATTAAAAGCCTTTTCCACTAAGGGAAAAGGCTCACATTATGTGTCTAAAATTAAATAGCAAATGTATTAAGCGTAAGAATGGAGACCTGCGATAATTAAGTTAACAGCGACTAAGTTGAACATGATGATCGCAAAACCAGCTACGCCAAGCCACGCAGATTTTTTGCCTTGCCAGCCTTTTCCTAGGCGCAAATGCAAATATGCGGCGTAGAACAACCAAGTGACCAATGCCCATACTTCTTTCGGATCCCAGCCCCAGAAACGGGACCAGGCAATCTGTGCCCAAATCATGGCAAAAATTAATGCGCCAAGTGTAAATACCGGGAAGCCGATAATTACGGCACGGTAGCCGATTTCGTCCATCAGCTGGAGATTGACGTTTTTGACGAATGGCTTCAAGAGGGCCGCAATCCGCTTGCGCGTAACCAAACGGATAATCCAATAAAGGATTGTTCCGACCATCAGCGACCATGCAACGGTCGTCAATTTGCTGGCGTTGACGACTGCCGGCGTTTCAACGAATGGAGTCAAGGTGCCTTCAGTCATTTGCGTGTATTCGTTCATGCCGAAAATCGGCGGCATTTTGTACGTAATAGCAGCGTCTGCGCCTTCTTTATCGACATACGTAAATTCTGCTTCATACCCAGTGGCTGTGAAATAAGTGCTTGCTACAACAAAACCTATGACTAAGACAAGCGAATACATAATTGCTTCGAGCCAGAAACGCTGTTTCGATTTTTTCGTCATATCAACTTCTTTTAACAAGAAGACCAGACCAGCTGCTGCACTGATCGCCAGAATACCTTCTGCGATAACAACTGTACTGACGTGGATCGCAAGCCAATTGGATTGCAAAGCGGGAATCAGCGGGCTCACTTCGCTTGGGAACATGCTTGCGAACGCGATGATCAAAAGCGCTACCGGAAGCACAATCATGCCGATAACAGGTGTTTTGTATAATGCATAAATAACGATGAATCCGCCGACAAGCGTCATGCCGAACGCTGTCGTAAATTCGAACATATTGCTAAGCGGCGCATGCCCTGTAGCTCCCCAGCGTGTAAAGAAATAGCCGAGGTTTGCCAAAAAGCCGAACACGGTGATAGCGAAAGCAATCGTTCCCCAACGGCTTTCTGATTTATACGTACCGGCTTTATTGCCTTTTACAGCTCCACCAAATACGAATGTTGCAATCAAATAGGAAACAAATGCAACATACAGTAGATTGGAGCTAATGTCAGTTAAACTCATGGCGTCAATTCAGCCTCCTCTTTCTCGAGCTTCTCGATTTCCTCCTGTTGATCGGTATAAGCAGGAAGCGATGCGTATTCCTTAACCTGGTCGAGATCTTTTTTCAAGCCGAACCAGTTCTTGTTCGTATGGCCTGCTAAAATAATCGCGCCATCTGCTTGCTGCTGAATCCAGAAGCGGCGGTGGTTAAAGTACATGCCCTGCGCGACGCCGATCATGAAGATTAATCCGCCTAGGCCAAGAATCGGCAACGTCCGATCTTTGCGGATGGTCAGACCGGAAACGTCACGGGTTTCGACGCTCTGGAAAGCCAATTTGTATTCATTATCGCCAAAAGGTTCGACAGTGTTCTGGATCGTGATAAAGCTCGTTTCCCCTTGCGGTGTTTGAGGTGTCGTCATTTCGATAAGGAAACCAGGATTATTCGGCAACGGCGTCTTCGTTTGAGGTTCGCCGTCTTCAAAACCGTCAAAATCCGGATAATAGCCAAGCAATTTCACCACAGAACCACCGTCAAGAGTGTATTCTTTTTCGGGATTGATCAAGTCGATTGTCAAGTTGCCAAGCGACTCTTCCGTCTCCTTGTTCGTCAAAGCGAATGTCATGGTCTTCAGTTCGTCTTCTTTGAAGTCCATTTGGTAAACGGCGTAGCCATCGAATTTCAACGGCTCGTTAACACGGATCGGGTATTCTTTCACTTTTTCAAGGTTCGTCTCACCCGGCAGCGAGTCTTCAGGCTTTTTGTACAGCACAACATCAGTCTGGTAATTCTTCGCGACTGTGCCTACGCGGTCAAGTGCTTCACCGAATTTTTCCTCGCCATCTTCGCCTGTGTAATTCTCCACTTCAAAACCTTTATTTTCCAATGTATAGCCTGGTGCTTCCGGGATTGCCCGAGTTTCGCCTTCCCGCAACCATAATGTTTCGTCTACGTAGAATCCTGGCATCATCCGGAGCATGACGCCGAACAAGAAGATGATAAGCCCAATATGGTTGACATAAGGACCCCAACGGGAAAATCTGCCTTTTTCAGCCAATAAGCCATTTTTATCAGTCGATACTTTGTATTTCAATTCCTTCAATTTCGTTTCCGCTTTTTGCATTGAATCCGGAGCTGCCGAACCTTCAGCATAAATGCGCTGTTTGTTCATAAAGCTCAGGTGGCGCAGGACGCGCTGATTCTTAAGTGAACGGTAAAGCGGCACAAAACGGTCCAAACTGGCAATGATCAATGAAATCGCCAGCATGCCTACGAGGATAATAAACCAGAAGGAATTGTATAAATCGTTAAAGCCAAGGAAATAATAGACTTTTCCGATGCTGCCATAAACGTCGGAATAATACGCCTCAATTGTCGCATCTGTACGCACCGGAACAGTGACATATTGTTCCTGCGGCAGGATGGTGCCGATTGCGGCCGCAACTAGAAGTGCCACAATGATAGAGACTCCGACTTTGACACTGGAGAAGAAATTCCATATTTTGTCGATAATCGATTTATTATAGGTTTGGGAACGCCTGGCTGTCCCTTCATAGCGCATATCTACCAGCTTGCTGTTTTGTTCTTTTTCAGTCAACGACCGCCCGCAGGATTCACAAAGAACAGTTCCGGGCGGATTTATATGGCCGCACGTGCATTGCAATTTCTCCATCCGAAAAAACTCCTTATTCAGGTTTGATTTCTTCCATATACCCTTCAATATCTTGCTCTGTCATTTCACCTGTGACGACCCGTTCAATCTTGCCTTCCGGATTCACCAGCACAGTTGTTGGCAAAGGGCGGATATTATAAGCGGTCATAACATCTTTCGTCTTATCAATGACAATCGGGAATGACAAATTGAATTGATCAGAAAATGACTGCACTTCAAAATCCGATTGGGCTATATTGATAGCTAGTACTTGGACTCCTTGGTCTTTGTATGCTCCGTACTGGCTGTCCATTGCCGGCATTTCTTCTTTGCACGGTTCACACCAAGTCCCCCAGAAATTCAAGAATACTCCTTGCCCGCGATAATCCGACAGTTTATGCTGATTCCCATCAAGGTCCGTCAACGAAAAATTAGGCGCCTCATCACCGACTTCAAGCAGGCTGACGTCATCAGCTGTCGCACTATTGTAGATGGTGTAGCCGATTGCCGCGACTAGCATCAGCAAGATCGCTGATCGCATAATCAGCCGATTGGTTTTTTTCTTGTTCTTTTTCTCGTTCAATTTACTTCCTCCTTCGAGGCTAGAATGCAAATCCAATTATAGCAAAGTTTCACTAGGCTATTGCGCCCAGTTTTGAAGTGTTTGTGAACGTTAGTTGCGTTTGCCTGTATCGGCCAATACGCGTAAAAGCTTCACTTCGTGCGACGACAATTCTCGGGACTCCCCTGCATTCAAGCCTTTCAGCGTTAAGAATGCGAATTGCTCCCGGCTCAATTTCTGCACAGGAAAGCCGATTGCCTCGAACATTCTGCGCACTTGGCGGTTACGCCCTTCGTGGATGGTGATCTGGACAATCGCTTTGCCTGATTTCTTGTCGCCAGACAAGAGCTTGACTTTCGCAGGAGCGGTCATGCCGTCTTCCAATTTGATGCCGCGTTCAAGCTTTTGCAGATCTTCCTTGGCCGGTATGCCTTTCAAGCGCGCCACATACGTCTTGTCGATTTCGAATTTCGGATGCGTCAGTGAGTTCGCGAATTCGCCGTCATTCGTCATGATCAACAAACCGGATGTGTCGTAATCCAAGCGCCCTACCGGATAAATGCGTTTTTCAATATCGCTGAAAAAGTCTGTTACGACTTTGCGGTTTTTGTCATCGCTTACCGCGGAAATAACGCCGCGCGGTTTATATAATAAATAATAGACTTTCTGTTCTTTTTCCAGTTGGACACCTTCAACTTCAATCGTGTCGTTCTGGGATACTTTCGTCCCCAGTTCCTTGATCACTTTTCCGTTGACCCGTACTTTGCCGTCCAAAATCAATTGCTCCGACTTGCGTCTTGATGCAACGCCTGCATGTGCAAGCATTTTCTGTAATCTCTCCATAAGTTCACCTCATTGATATATTTGCTGCCCTTAAACACGGGCATAGAAAAGCGGAAACGCCATTGCTAAAACAGGGTTTTATCCGTTCGTCTCTCTCGGAATTATGTCACATTTTCGGTCAAAGCGAAAGCACATAGCTCAGGGCTTAAAGCAGGAAATGGCGCGTCGGGCAAAGAAAAGAAGACTGCTTCCGATCCACAGTCTTCCAACGGCCCCACATTAAACTACCGCTTCTTCTTTGAAAGCTTCTTGGAATTTCGTCATAAACAAATCTGTTTCTTCGTCCGCGCTTTCTTCCGCATCATCCGGCAAAGCGGGCAGGTCGTCCAAGTTCTTCAATCCGAAATAGTTCAGGAACTCCGTGGTCGTGCCATAAAGAATGGCCCGCCCGGTGCCTTCCGCCCTTCCCGCTTCTTGCAGCAAGCCTTTCGCAGCAAGGGTGTGAAGCGGCTTTTCGCTTTTAACGCCGCGCAGGTCTTCTATTTCAAGGCGCGTGATCGGCTGTTTATAAGCAACAATCGCCAGTACTTCCAGAGAGGCTTGAGACAAAGCTTGCGGCGTCGGATTCTCTACTAGCTTCTGGATGATGTCCGCCACTTCTGGCTTGGTCACTAATTGATAAACTCCCGCAAGTTCTTTCAGGGAAATGCCATTTTCAGGTGCTTTATATTTTTGTGTCAATTCATCGACACTTGCTAAAATCTGCTGTTGATCCGCTTCAGTCAAAAATTGAAGCTGCTTCATCGTCAAGCCGTCATCGCCCGCAACAAAAAGCAACGCTTCTATTTTACTCGAAAGAGTCGTCTTCATATTTCCACTCCTCTTTTTTAAGTTCCACCATCAAATCTGTAAAATTCTTTTCCTGCTCTACTTGAATAACTTGCCGTTTCATCAATTCCAGCACAGACAGAAATGATATCACGAGCACCGTTTTGTCATTCGAAGGAAACAACTCTGTAAATGGCGTCCGGCCTTTTGCCTGCTTCAAACGTCCGACAATCGACGACATTTGGTCTTTGATTGAAATTTCATGCCGCGTTACACGGGCGGACAGCGGCGCCTTTAATTGCTTGCGGCGCAGCATCTTTTGAAATGCGCCTAACATATCAAAGGCATTGACTTCCAAATCGACGTTTTCCGCTTGTGCGTCCGCCTGTAATTCTGAAAGGTCCATCGGCGCTTTCGTGTAGATTACGGAGCGATTTTCCTCAAGTTCCTTCAGTTTTCCCGAAGCTTCTTTGAATTTCCGGTATTCGACCAATCGCGATACCAATTCGTCGCGGGGGTCCCGATCCTCAAGATCAAAAGAGATATCGTCCATTTCCCCTTCATGTACAGGAAGCAGCATTTTACTTTTGATTGCCAACAGCGTCGCTGCCATGACAAGGTACTCACTTGCTTCATTGAGTTCAAGGACTTGCAGTGCTCGTATATGTTCCATATACTGTGTAGTGATTTGTGAAACGGGAATATCGTAAATATCAATTTCCAAACGATGTATTAAATGCAATAATAAATCAAGAGGGCCTTCGAAGGCATCAACTTTTACTTCATATGACATGATCCGCCACCTGACTGTTATTTTAATCTAAATTTTTAGTTGTTTATTCCAATAATCCATATTCCTTTATTATAGTAGAAAGGTGATTAAAATGCACCCACTCCAACATAAGCTGTTTATCCAATACCTGATCCATTTCAATAATGAAAAAGATTATTTCGAATGCCATGAAGTCGGCGAAGAATACTGGAAGTCTCTTGCCCCAAAAGATAAAATGCATCCGTTGACCGGCTGGATTCAATTAGCGGTCGGCATGTACCATTGGCGCCGCAGCAATTACCCCGGCGCATTGCGTTCTTTTATCCGCTCACGAGCTAAACTCGCTGACGCTGGCATTTGGGTGGAAGGCTTCAACCATGATCAATTGATTGAAGATCTAAACAACGCCATCGCCGCTGTGACCGAACGTGAACCTTATGGCCACTTCGACATCCCGATTGATTCCCGAGTTATCCAGGCGTCAATTGCGCAATACATGCTGGAACACCCTCTTGAAGCTCAGGATCCACATTACATCATGCACAAACATCGCTTGAGAGACCGGACATCGATTATTAATTTGCGCGAACAACGCAAAAAAAGAAATCTGGAGTTATAAAACATAAAGCGAAAGCCTTATAAAAAATGACGCGCTATTGGCCGTTCATTTTTACTTTTAACTAGCTTAAATTAGAAACTTTATCCGGCTATAGTAATTTGATCAAAATAAAAAGGCACTGGAATTTAATCCAGTGCCTTTTTGTGTAGATTTTAGAAACGGTGAGCCTAGATCCGCGCTTTCTTATCCACGCATTTTTGGATGAATGCTTTTGTTTCTTCTGTCGTCTGCATCTCTTTTCCATTCATCAGCTGCTGGATTTTCTCAATCATGGCTTGGCCGATGCCCTCTCCCCGATGGGACGGGTTGACGGAAATGTGATGGAGTGTAAAATGATCTTCGTTCACTTCCACCCCTAATAGGCCGACAAAATCTTCACCCTTTTTCCAAAGGAATAATTGCCAATCAGGATTTTCTTCGTATATATGCATTGTCTGCTGCAATTTCTTCAATTCACGCTCTTTAGGCATGAACGAAAGAAGCCCCATAGCGATTTTTTCAAAAGATTTCTTATATCTAAATAACATATTCAATCCCTCATTTTCGTCTTTAAACGGCTTTTTTCATCCTACTATAGATTCGCAAATAACTCAAGTTTACATGCAATCAGCCGGCTCCAACATTTTCCGCTAAAAAGAGCCAATAGACGAGTCCCCAGGCAATGGCCATTACTAAGAGAATCAGTAATAAAATCAAATTCTCCTTTTTCATCCTTTTTGTTCCTGCGGCGCATAAGACATGTCTTGCTTAACCAAATCTTCAAGCGTTTCGCGTTTCACAACAAGCTGGTGCTTGCCGTTTTCAGCAAATACCACAGCCGGGCGCGCCAGACGGTTGTAATTGCTGGCCATCGAGTAGCCATACGCTCCAGTACAAAATACAGCAAGAATATCGCCCGCTTCAGCAAGCGGCAAGTCTGCTTGTTCAATCAGCTTGTCACCGGACTCGCAGCATTTCCCAGCGATGGTGTATTGCTCGGTTGCAGCCTCTTCCGCTTTATTGGCAATCAGTGAACTGTATTTTGCACCGTAAAGCGCGGGCCGGATATTATCCGACATGCCTCCGTCGACAGCGGCATACTTCCGGGTGCCTGGCACTTCTTTCATCGAGCCGATCGTATAAAGCGTTGTACCAGCATCTCCGACCAGCGAACGGCCGGGTTCGATCCAAATCTCAGGCAGTGGATAATCCTGAGCCCCCGCTGTCTCTTTGACAGTGCCGATCATGTCTTTGACATAGACAGAAGGCTCCAATGGCTCATCTTCAGCTGTATAGCGGATGCCAAACCCGCCGCCCAGGTTCAATACCGGGCAAGTGTAGCCTGTTTCTTCCCGCCATTGCGCCATTTTGCCGACCAACTTTTCGGCTGCCATGCTAAATGCGGCCGTATCGAAAATCTGAGAACCGATATGGCAGTGGAGGCCCAGCAAGTTCAGGAACTGATGCTTATGCGTCTCTTTAAACGCTCGATCCGCTTGGCCGTTGTTCAAGTCAAAGCCGAATTTAGAATCTTCCTGCCCGGTTGTGATGTAATCATGCGTATGTGCTTCAATGCCCGGCGTTACTCGCAGCAGTATATTCATTGGTCGTGCAAGCTCTTCCGAAAGTTTCTTCAACTGGCTTATTTCATAAAAATTATCGACGACGATGCAGCCGATTTCTTCTTTGAACGCCATGCGAAGTTCTTCGTCGCTTTTATTGTTGCCGTGGAAATGGATTTTCTCTTTCGGGAAGCCTGCTTGAAGCGCGGTGTAAAGTTCTCCGCCCGATACAACGTCCAGCGACAGGTTTTCCTGCGCCGCTACTTGGTAAATGGCGATGCTTGAAAAAGCTTTGCTGGCATAAGCTACTTGGTAGCCGATTCCCGATTCTTCGAACGTTTTTTTGAATGCACGCGCGCGGTCCCGGAATAATTGAATATCGTATACAAAAAGTGGAGTACCGTATTCTTTCGCTAAATCTACGGCATCTGTGCCACCGATGGCCAAATGGCCTTTGTCATTAATGCTTTGTGTACCGTATAAATGCATGATGTCCCTCCTAAGCTATGCGAAATGGAAGACCTTATAAAAAAAACTTGCTGAGAATAAACCCAGCAAGGTCTCTTAATCGGTAATCAGCGCAGAAATCAGCTGAGTTTTTTCAACCGGTTCGCTTGAATATTCAATACTATTATATATCATATTTATGCAATCCGCGAGTTCTTCTGTATTTGCATAAATGGTTGCCAACGATTCGCCTTCTTTAACGAAATCGCCGACTTTTTTGTGAAGAACGATGCCGACTGCCAAATCGATTTCCGATTCTTTCGTCGCTCTGCCGGCACCAAGCACCATAGCTGCTGTGCCGATTTCGTCCGCTTCCATAAAGGAAATATAGCCCTCTTCCGGCGAAGGAACTTCTTTCGTGAATTTCGCTTGCGGCAATAAGCTGACATCGTCGACTACGGCAGGATTTCCGCCTTGAGCCGCGATGAATTGCTTCATGACTTCGAGCGCTTTGCCATTGGCAATCACTTCTTCTAACATTGCACGTGCTTCTTCCAAGGTCTCCGCTTTGCCGCCGACAACGACCATTTGGCTGCCAAGAACGAGGCACAATTCTGTCAGGTCTTCCGGTCCATTGCCTTGCAATGTTTCAATCGCTTCTTTCACTTCCAGCGCGTTGCCGATGGCGAAGCCAAGGGGCTGGCCCATGTCTGAGATAATCGCCATTGTTTTGCGGCCCGTTGAATTGCCGATGCCCACCATGGCATGCGCCAATTCTTTCGCATCTTCTTCTGTTTTCATGAATGCGCCTTCGCCTATTTTCACGTCCAAGACGATGGCGTTTGCGCCAGCTGCAATTTTTTTGCTCATTATCGAACTAGCAATCAATGGGATGCTATTGACTGTCGCCGTTACATCGCGAAGCGCGTAAAGTTTTTTATCGGCTGGCGTCAAGTTGCCGCTTTGACCAATGACAGCCAATTTGATGTCATTGACTTGTTTGATGAATTCTTCCGTCGTCAACTCGACGTGGAAGCCTTCGATCGCCTCAAGCTTGTCGATTGTGCCGCCTGTATGGCCAAGGCCGCGTCCGCTCATTTTTGCTACCGGCACGCCGCATGCTGCAACCAAAGGTCCAAGAACCAATGTTGTTGTATCGCCCACGCCGCCTGTAGAATGCTTATCAACTTTGATGCCTTCGATAGCAGACAAATCGATTTGGTCGCCTGAGTTGGCCATTGCCATTGTCAAATCCGCGCGTTCGCGTTCAGTCATATTCTGGAAATAAACCGCCATCAGAAATGCACTCATTTGGTAATCGGCAATTTCGTTTTTTGTATAACCTGTGATGATAAACTGGATTTCTTCAGTAGTCAGTTCAAAGCCGTCTCTTTTTTTCTCGATCAAATCCACCATTCTCATGATTCGTTTCCCGCCTTTCTCATTTTAAGTTCCCTAAGATGCTTGTGCCGAATTGAGGCATCGGTGCTGAGAAATTATCTGCAATCGTTGCACCGATATCAGCAAAGGTTTTGCCAAGCGCCAATTCTTTGCCGCCTTCAAATCGCGGTGAAAATACCAGCAACGGCACAAATTCACGTGTATGGTCAGTGCCTGGGAATGTCGGGTCGTTGCCATGGTCAGCCGTGATGATCAGCAAATCGTCTTCATTCATACGGTCGAGTACTTCCGGCAGCCGTTTGTCGAACGCTTCAAGCGCTTCTGCGTAGCCTTTTGGATCGCGTCTGTGCCCGAACAATGCATCAAAATCTACCAAGTTCAAAAAGCTCATGCCTGTAAATGATTCTCCGGCAACTTCTACCAATTTGTCCATGCCGTCCATATTGTCTTTTGTGCGAACCGATTTCGTCACACCTTCGCCGTTGAAAATATCATTGATTTTGCCGATGGCGATCACGTCTTTGCCGCTGTCTTTCAATTCGTTCATAACGGTGCGCCCAAAAGGTTTTAGGGCGTAATCATGGCGATTCGACGTCCGTTTAAAAGCACCTTTTTCGCCTAAGAACGGGCGCGCAATGATGCGGCCAACCAGGAATTCAGGCGATAGCGTCAATTCGCGTGCGATTTCGCAGATGCGGTAAAGCTCTTCAAGTGGAATGATTTCTTCGTGGGCTGCAATTTGGAGAACCGGGTCGGCAGAAGTATAAACGATAATAGCTCCTGTTTCCATATGTTCTTCTCCAAGTTCGTCCAATATTTCAGTGCCGCTGGCCGGTTTGTTGCCAATGACTTTGCGGCCGGTCTTTTCTTCAAGCTGCTGGATCAATTCAGTCGGAAAGCCATCCGGATAAACCTTGAATGGTGTATCAATGTTGAGTCCCATAATTTCCCAATGCCCAGTCATCGTATCTTTTCCGACAGACGCTTCCTGCAATTTGCCGAAATGCGCCGCAGGCTGTTCCGCTGGCGTAAGCCCTTTCACAGGAACGATGTTAGCAAGTCCAAGCTTCTCCATGTTCGGCATAGAAAGCCCACCAACTGCTTCCGCAATATGTCCAAGTGTATCTGATCCTTTGTCGCCGTAAGCTTCAGCGTCCGGTGCTTCACCGATTCCCACTGAATCCAGAACCACAAGGTGAATTCGTTCAAAAGGTTTATCTGTCATTTGTCTTCCTCCTTATTTACGATTCTATATTACCACAAATGAAGGTCTTGTCAGAAGTCAGACCTATTTTATTTTTTAAGCGCGGGGATGGAACTGTGAATAAACATCCTTTAAGCGTGTTTTGCTGACATGGGTATAGATTTGCGTAGTGGAAATATCTGCGTGTCCAAGCATTTCTTGGACCGCCCGCAGATCCGCCCCGTTCTCGATCAAGTGCGTAGCGAACGAATGGCGCAGCGTATGCGGCGTCAACTCTTTTTGGATGCCCGCTTTTTGGGCATGCTGCTTCAGCAATTTCCAGCAACCTTGGCGCGTCAGCCGTTTGCCACGTTGGTTGATAAACAAAGAATCGGTTTTTTCGCCTTCTTTCAGCAAACTGCCTCGTGCGCTCGATAAGTATTCTTCACAAGCCGAAAGTGCGGATTTTCCGAGCGGAATGATCCGTTCTTTTCCGCCCTTGCCGAAACAGCGGACAAAGCCCATTGTCAAATTGACATCTTCAACATCCAAATTGATGCATTCACTGACGCGCATGCCGCTCGCATACAAGAGCTCAAGCATAGCCCGGTCGCGCACCCCGTTCGGTTTACTGGCATCTGGCGCTTGAATCAGCGCATCGACTTCTTCTATAGAAAGGATATTCGGAAGCTTTTTCTCCATCTGCGGCATTTCCAGATGGACGGTCGGGTCGTTGTCCACGACCCGCTCACGGATCAGGAATTGGTGGAATGAACGGATTGAGGAAATGTGGCGTGCCACGGTCCGTGAAGTTTTGGTGGTTTCTTTAAGATGGCGCAAGTGGTTCAAAATATGTACACGTTCCACTTTTCTGAGAGATTCCAGCTGCTCGACTTCTTTTAAATACTGGAGATAGCTTTTCAAGTCCCGTTCATAGGACACTAGGGTGTTGGCGGCAAGCTGCCTTTCCACCCGCAGGAAATGCAGGTAGTCGTCTAATGCATCTTTGGCGTATTTCACGTGAATCCCTCCAGTTGTTTATATATATGATTTTCAAATTTTTCATTTCGCTCCAGTCGGACGCTTTCCGCGGGGTGGGCATGGAGCCTCCTCAGCCCGTTTTGCACGGGCTTCCGGGGTCTCCATTGTCCCACTAATCCCGCAGGAGTCGCCGCCTTGCGCTTCATTCAAAGGAGAATCTTAATATCGGACCTCTTCTTTTATCTTAGTAATTGAAAGATACACTTCCTGCACTTTCTCGCTGTTTAACAGATGTGGAGCAAAATAGCTCCGACTCCCGCGGGATAGCGCAGTGCCGAAATCCACTCGGGCGCTAGCACGAGTTAGTTCGGCCAAGCCCGCAGGAAAGATATGGCAGAACTACCTTCGGCCATATCTTTGCGATAATGCAGCGCAGCGATGCAACGCACTTTAATGTCTCGAAGCTAGCGAAGCGATGCAGAGACAGGAGCATATGTTTTAGCGGGGCTTTTTTGCGGAATATCTGACATTTAACCTTCTAAGAATAGAAAAAGGAAGGGCGGCCTATCAGGGCCGTCCTTCCTTTTCTCACCAGTCATTGGGATGCATCTTGTGAGCTGCGGTCATGACAGCGCCAGCAGATGCCATGAAAAGTAAGACGGTGGTCTTTAATTTGAAAGTTGAACCGTTTTTCTACGACGGCTTCCACATCTTCTAGCAGGTCTTCCTGTATTTCGTCTACTGCTCCACACTCTATGCATACTAAGTGGTGATGAAAATGGGCTGCGCCTTCCTGGCGCAGATCATAGCGTGATACGCCATCACCAAAGTTGATTTTGTCGACAACTTTCAATTCAGTCAATAATTCCAATGTCCGATACACAGTCGCCAATCCGATTTCCGGTGCGATGTCTTTTACTAGTAGATAGACGTCTTCCGCACTGAGATGGTCTTCTTCGTGGTCTAACAGGATCCGGACAGTCGCTTCACGCTGTGGCGTCAATTTATAACTGGCAGCATGCAATTGTTTTTTAATACGGTCAATTCTAGTTTCCATGCGACGCCCTCCCTAAACTGCCTTTATTATATCAAAAGACGGTTCTCATTTACAAGAAATATAATCATTCTTTATTTAGAATGATTATAATCTAAGGACTTGGCTATTCTCATTTACTAAGTGTTGTTTTGCCCACAGGACGGCAAAAGCAGTTTTTGCATCAAAAATCCGGTTATCTTTCATCATTTGTTCTGCTTCTTCAATGGTAACTTCGAGCAAATCGACAAACTCGTCTTCATCCAATATTGCGCCGGATTCGGATTTTTTCAAGCCGACCGCTCCATAGACATGAATGACTTCGTCCGCGAAGCCTGGAGAAGTTGAGAATGATTGGATCAATTGGAGCCGCTCTGCGGTGTAGCCTGTTTCTTCTTCCAGTTCACGCATTGCTGTATAGGAAGGCTCTTCGCCTTTTTCGATTTTGCCAGCCGGTATTTCGATGATTGAACGCTCCAGAGCTTTGCGGTATTGCTCAACCAGAATCAGTTTGCCTTCAGGTGTCAAGGCGATAAGTGCGACGGCTCCCGGATGTTCCACCAATTCACGCTTTGATGTATGGCCATTTGGCAGTGAAACTTCGTCGACTTTTAAGTTGATGACTTTTCCTTCGTAGATCCGCTCTGAACTGATGGTTTTCTCTTCAAATTTTTTCATGGGAAACCTCTTTTCGTTTGTTATTTCTCTACCGCAAAGTATACCATAAGAGAAACGACATACTAAACGGGGTGGCTGCATGAAAAAGAATATTCTAGGAAATAGTGGAATCGAAATTAGCGAGATTGGCTTAGGATGCATGTCCTTGCCTTTCGATCTTCCGGAAGCAAAAGCAATTGTGCGCGAAGCGCTCGAACAAGGCATCAATTACTTTGATACGGCGGATTTTTACAATAAAGGCAAAAATGAAGAGCTCGTTGGTGAATTGCTGAAAGGCAGCCGGAAGGATATCGTCCTTGCGACGAAAGTCGGCAATGAATGGAATAGCCATACGGATGAAGTAAAGTGGAATGCCACGAAACCTTATATCACGGAACAGGTCCACAATAGCTTGTTGCGCCTGCAGACGGATTACATAGACGTCTATCAGCTGCACGGAGGCATGATAACCGACAATAGCGAAGAAACGATCGATGCGTTTGAAACTTTGAAAAAAGAAGGGCTGATTCGGGCATACGGCATCTCTTCCATTCGGCCGAATGTCATCAAACGCTTTTTGTCGGACAGTGACATTGCTTCAATTATGATGCAGTACAGTTTGCTGGATCGCCGCCCGGAAGAATTCTTGGAGGAAATTGGTGCAGCAGGACGTTCCGTCGTGACGCGCGGCTCCTTGGCGAGAGGCTTGTTGACGAACAGCGGATTGAAGCGAACTGCTGACGGCAATGGTTATCTGACCTATGGGGATGCGGAGCTGAAAGCCGTTCTACAAAGTTTGATGGAAATCCACGATAATTTGAATGCCTTAGCTGTGCACAGCGTATTGGACAATCCGACTGTGGCTTCTGTCATTGCTGGTGCCAGTTCTGCGGATCAGCTCCTTGAAACGCTCACAGCCTACGACACAACTGTATCAGTTGAACAGATTCGACGCGCCAAGGAACTGACTAAGCAAGATCGCTACCAGGAACACCGGGAGTAAAAGTTAAATGGATATATTGTTCATTTTGCAATTACTCGCAGTGATCGCCGGCAATCTGCTGATTGGAGCGGTCGGGTTTATTCCCAGCTTTTTTATGACCGCTCTGAATATTTCCTTGTACGGCCTCGGCGCCGGCATGCTGCTTTCTATGATCGGCGAAGTGTTCGGGGTTTGGATTGGATTCCACTTGTATCGCTTCGGTTTTTCAAAGATGAAAGACGAGTGGCGCCAGCACCGGCTTTGGCGCTATTTGCATAGCCGGAATGCCAGCCAAATCTTCTTCGGCATCATTGCTCTTCGGCTACTTCCGTTTATGCCGTCCGGACTGGTGACGGCAGCCGCTTCGGCAACTCCGATCCGCTCTGGCTCATTTTTGCTGGCCAGTACCATCGGCAAGATTCCCGCCGTTGCCTTTGAAGTCGCAGCAGTTTACGGATTCACGCAAGTGGTCCCCATTTTTTATCAATACCTCATACTGGCGGTGCTGCTCGCGGTCACGCTTTTGGGGTGGCTAATCACCAAACATCGCTCCGCTAAATAAAATAAAAAAGCTGCCTGCAAAGTCAAATTTAGACGTCGCAAGCAGCTTTCCAATTTTTGTTGGCCTCACTGATTTTCCGTTTCGATGCCAATCGCCTCCAATTGCTCTCTAGTGTCCAGTGCAACGGATAAGGAAGCCCCTACCGCCACACCCACACCAGCAACATGCAAGGATCCATCACCGTATTGATTGGAAACGGCAGTGATATCTTGTCTTGCTTCGCCCAATCGATTAAATATGGAAATTAGGTGCTGTTCATAATAACTGTATTCTTCCAGTGTCAATGCGTTTTTGGATTTCAAAGCTTCAGTAATTACGGCTGTTTCATCATTGACCGCAAAAACCTTATTTTCTATCGGTTCAACAGCTTTTTCAATTTGGGTCCGCTCTTTAATAGCAATTGAGATATCATTACTGCCATCTTCGGTGCCGGCGAATGCAGCGGGCGCAGCAAATACCAAACTGATGGCTAATGCAGGTGCGGTAATTTTCAAAAGTGAAGTTTTCATCGGTTCCTTCCCCCTTCAATTACTTAATCCGTACACCGCCAATATACCTTATATATCTTGCATTAACCATTTGACCTTCATTTTTAATACAAGCGTAATGCCCATGCAATAACATGAAAGGTGCTTAGTTAAGAGATATGTTGGTAAAGGGATTAATATAGTGCATAGCGAGCCAGCAGAAAGAGTAGTATCGAAAACAGCTATATTACCGGAAGGACTGATTGTTATGACGGAATTATTAACACTTGCCGAAGTAAAAGAGTTCGAAACAGCATCAGGTTTGAATTTCCTGTACGTCTGACAACAGGGTGTGGCGTATGCCACGCGCTTCTCCCTCAAATAAAAAGAGTGTTTGAGGAATACCCGAATATCCAAACACGCCAGGTCAACGCGGCCGACATTCCGGAACTTGCTGGCCATTTATCGATTTTCACAGCACCGGTGCTGATTTTGTTTTCGAATGGCAAGGAAATCCTGCGGGAAGCCCGCTTCGTCCATGTCGATGAGTTTGAACAAAAAATCGGCAAAATCTACGAAGGATATTATTCGTAAGGAAATTTGCCATTAAGTTCGGCAGAACCACGGGCCGAACAGAGGTTTTTGCAGGCGCAAAGCGATTTACGAGCGTTTACTTGCGGAATACAAGATTTATTTGCGGCAAATTATGTTTTTCTTGTAGCAAACGGGAGTTACTTGCGTCAAATCACCTTTAACTTACAGCAATTCAAACCAGCACTTCATAAATGAAAAAATTGCCCGGCAAGCCAATGTAAACGGCGTGCCGGGCAATTTTTCTAATGCTTATGATGTTCATGGCCGCCGTGTTCTTCGTGAATCCGGCTGATGATGTTGTTGTCGTGTGGATGTTCTTTGTTTTCCATTTGGATCGTGACGTGGCCGATTTTCATGTCTGCCAAAACCGTTTCAATCCGGCGCAAAAGCTGCTGGCATTCCTCGAACGTTGTGCCTTCTTTAATCACGACATGCCCTGACAAAGAATTTTGGCCGCTTGTGATGCTCCAGACGTGGAGGTCATGGATGTCGACCACTCCGTTGATGTTTTTGATGGCCACTACCACTTCGTCAAGGTCGACATTGCGCGGGGTCCCTTCCATCAGCACATGAACTGCTTCTTTTGTAACGCGCCATCCGCTCGTCAATACAAGCAACGCAACGATAACACTCATCAGCGGATCGGCAAAGTTCCAGCCGAGGAAGAAAATCAGCAAAGCAGCGATAATCGCACCGACTGATCCCAGCAGATCGCTTAGCACGTGCAAAAACGCTGCGCGCACATTCAGATTTTCTTTTGTATCGCCGCCACGCATCATGATCCATGCCACCAACAGATTCACGAGCAGCCCGATTACGGCAATCGTCAGCATTCCCAGTGATTTCACTTCCACAGGATCGGCGAAACGGTGGTACGCTTCGTAAAAAATGTAAACTGCGACAAGCACTAACGTCACTCCGTTAAAGACCGCCGCCAGTATTTCAAAACGTTTATAGCCGTAGGTCTTGAAACGGTTTGCCGCTTTTTCTCCGAGCGTAAATGCCAGAACGCCGACGCCGAGGGACACCGAATCGCTCAGCATATGGCCAGCATCCGCAATCAACGCCAAGCTGTTTGTCAGATAACCGCCGATGAACTCGACAATCATAAATGCAGCCGTAATCCCAAACGCAATTTTCAGCGTCCGTTTGTTCTTGCCATGGGAATGGTTGTGTCCGCTGTCCATTTCCATCCTCTCCCATCCTATATGCTGGTGCTGTTTTTATTTTAACATCTTACATACTTCCGCTTAAAACCGATCCTGCTTCTTGCCTTTTCTTTTTCAATGCTTTCCAAAGCGTTCAGGAAACTGCTTTTTTTATTGTCCTTTTTCAGTTCCACTATGCCTACTTCGGCTGATATCTCCAGCGCTTTTTCATGGAGCGGCAAATAGGAAACTCCCACAGTATAAAGAAAATTATTCATCGCAGATTTCGTGCGTTCCGGAGAAATATGAATCGTATTTTTCACGGTATCAAGCATATCGGAAATTTTTCTTTCTGAAAACTCCTCGTCTTTGCGGTTGCCCAGCAGCCAACAATAACAACTCCAGCCGGCGGACATCTTCAGTTCATCGCCGCTTGCAATCCATTTATCGGAAACGTCTTGTGCAATGTTCGATTCTGACAAAGTCACTGCTACAATATAATCGGAAATCATGTAAAAATACGCCGTTTCCATCCAGCGGTCGAAGTCTTCCTTTGTCATTGCTTTCGGGTCGGCGATAACGCCTGCAAAGTACATGGCATCGTAATTGCCAGTGGCATAAAGCTTGTCAGCCAAATCCTGGTCTATTTTTATATTCTTCTTAATGGGCTTCATCGCCCCTGTAGCTACGCCAAAAAGCGGCTCGTGAGCACCATTGGACAGGTATATTTTTTTCGTTCGTTCCTTGCCAAGAGCTTCAAGCTCTTGCATGACTGTTTCGAAATCCATATTTTTCCCTTCCTTTCAACAAGCAGAGTAAATAATTCTTCAAATTAAGTTTACACTACTTCACTAACGTTCATGCATTGATTCTTAAATGGAGATTTTTTGTTGCAAATGCAATAAAAATACATTAAACTGAATTCAGTTACTTTTACAATAGAACATTCACTAAGGGGATTGATATGAAAGAAATTTTGCGCGAAATTGGCATGATTGCAAGAGCATTGGATTCCATCAGCAACATCGAGTTTAAAGAATTCGATCTGACGAAAGGCCAATACTTATACGTGGTGCGGATTTTTGAAAACCCAGGAATCATTCAAGAACAATTAATCGATTTAATCAAAGTAGATCGCTCTACCGCAACGCGCGCTATTCAAAAACTTGAAGCAAGTGGTTTTATTGAAAAAAGAGATGATCCTGACAACAAAAAAATCAAACGGCTCTTCCCCACCGAGAAAGGGAAAATGGTCTACCCTTTCATCAAAAGAGAAAATGAACATTCCGATTTTGTCGCATTAGAGGGCTTTTCGGAAGAAGAAACCGAAATGACGTTCCAAATGCTGCAGCGAATCAGAAAAAATATCGAAAAAGATTGGGAATCCGTCAAAAAAGGCCATAAGCGAAACTATTAACCTTAAAGGAGCTACCTTTCCAATGACTATTACCATCAAAAAGTACAACTTTGAGAATGCAAGTGAGCTTCAAAAAATTAGTGTTGACACGTTTACGGAGACATTCAAAGAACAAAATTCCCCTGAGCATCTGGCTGCCTATATAGAAAAGGCTTATAATTTAGATGCATTGGAGCAGGAGCTCGCTAATCCTTCTTCGCATTTCTTTTTCGTTTATTGGGATGACAAAATCGCTGGGTACTTGAAAGTCAATATGGATGAGGCACAGACAGAAGTGATGGGCGGCGCTTCACTGGAAATTGAACGGATTTATGTAAAAAAGCAATTCCACAAGCACGGCCTTGGCAAAGCGCTGTTGAATAAAGCATTCGAGATCGCTTTGGACGAGAAGAAAAAGGCGATTTGGCTAGGCGTGTGGGAAGACAACACAAACGCTATTGCGTTTTATCAGAAAAAAGGATTTGTCCAAACGGGTTCGCACTCGTTCTTTATGGGCGATGACGAGCAAGTCGATTTGATTTTAACCAAAACACTCCAATAATTTTTGAAAGGCGGATTCTATTGTATATTCCTAAACATTTTAAGCTCACAGATCTGAATGAAATCCAAGAATTCATCCACACGAATTCATTCGGCACATTAATCACCACAAAGAATGGCAAACCCATTGCGACGCATTTGCCGCTCCAATTGGTGAAAGAAGATAATGATTATTTCATCACTGGGCATATGGCTTATGGAAATCCCCAATGGCGGACATTCGATACTTGCGGTGATGTGCTAATCACATTTCAAGGGCCGCATGCCTATATTTCTTCTTCGTGGTATGAAAAAGAAAATGTTCCGACATGGAATTACCAAGCTGTTCATTTATATGGTGCAGCCAAACTATTGGATGAAGCTGAGTTAAAAGCGGACTTGGCTAAGTTGATGCAAAAATATGAACAACATCGAGAACATCCTGTTTTGTTGGAGACACTTTCCCCTTCCATGCTGGAAAAAGAACTGAAAGGAATAGTCGGCTTCAAGATTCAAGTGACTGAAGTTCAGGCTGCTTATAAAATCAGCCAAAACCGAACCCCAACGGATTACAAGAATATCATTGATCAATTGCACAAGGAAGAAAATACAGATGCATCCGAAATGGCCGAAGTAATGGAAAAGAAGATGAAGGAATCTTAGTAACTTCCTTCCGAAACAGGTGAAAATAGAGTAAAGAGTCCTTTCTTTTGAAAATACTTTAAGAAGCGTGTATTATTGTCATTAATTGCATAACTGAAATGTTTTCTAGGGTTCCGCAGCATCTGACGCTGGATTGGTCCGAGAGAAAACTCACAGCTCTGCTGTGTCACGGAAGGACAAAAGCCTGGGAGAAACTGTTGTTACAGTTCTCTCAGGCTTTTTATTTCCGTCAATATAAGGAGGAGATTTTATGAATTCGGATTGGTTGAAAGTCATCATTGCCGCTGTTTTTGAAGTGGTTTGGGTTATCGGCTTGAAGCATGCCGATGGCTTTGCGGAATGGGCTACTACTGTCGTAGCAATCGTTATCAGTTTTTCTGCCATGATCAACGCGGGACGGAAACTGCCGGTCGGCACCGTCTATGCAGTTTTTGTCGGACTTGGAACGGCAGGTACTGTCCTTTCAGAGATTGTTTTTTTCGATGAACCGTTTAAAATCGAAAAAATTGTATTAGTTGGCGTGTTGTTAGCCGGAGTAGTCGGTTTGAAATTAGTAACTAATGATGAACCTGTTGAAGGAGGCGAAGCATAATGGCTTGGACGGCATTGATTTTAGCAGGAATCTGCGAAATGTTCGGCGTGGCAATGATCAGCAAACTGAACAAAGATCGAAATTGGCAAGCTTTTTCGCTGTTGGTGCTCGCATTCGGTTCGAGTTTCGCCTTTTTGGCGTATGCGATGGAAACTTTGCCAATGGGCACCGCTTACGCCATTTGGACGGGGATCGGCGCGTCCGGCGGGGCGATACTGGGCATGCTTTATTACAATGAATCCAAAGACACGAAGCGGATTTTCTTTATCGCTCTTGTTTTGGGCGCGGCCGTGGGATTAAAGCTTGTAGCGTGATTCTCCCCCCCCCCCCAATGAAAAAAGAAGAAACTCGGCGATGAGTTTCTTCTTTTTTATGGACATATTTTGTTGATTGTTTAACGCTCTTATATTTCTTGCGCTTTCTTTTTCTTGATACTGACCAATGCTCCTGCAACCACTATTCCGAGCAGTACACCCCAGAAAATCAGCTTCCATTCCGTGGAATGGGCAAAGTCGTAAGGAAGGATTCCCAAGTCTTTATGCGCCAGCGTAAGCACCAACAGCTTGACACCCACCCAACCGACGATTACAAACGCTGTAGTTTCCAATTGCGGATAGTCCGCCAACAACTTGACGAATTTATGGGCGGCAAATCGCATGATGACAAGTCCAACCAAGCCTCCGGCAAGCATAACGGCAAACTGCCCGCCGTTGATTCCGCCGATTTCCGCACTCCCTAAATGCGGCAGTGTAATTGCGAGTGCTACTGCAGCCAGCATCGAGTCGATTGCAAAGGCAATATCCGCCAATTCCACTTTTAAAACAGTCATCCAAAAGCCTGATCCTTTAGTTGCTTCGGGCTCTAGGGAATGTTCTTTCCCTTTCCGCTGATCGTAAATGTGCTTAATCGCGATGAACAGCAGATAAGCCGCTCCCAAAGCTTGAATTTGCCATACATCCACCAATATCGTAATCATGAACAATGCCGCAAAACGGAAAATAAAGGCCCCCATCAACCCATAAAACAAGGCTTTTTTCTGTTGTTCTTTCGGCAAATGCTTGACCATGACCGCCATGACAACAGCGTTATCTGCAGCCAGCAGCCCTTCTAGTGCAACTAATACCAGCAACACCCACAAATACTCCAATAAAATTGCTTCCATCTTTCATCCTCCTCCTAATTTTTGCCAACAAAAAAGACCCTTGCCTAATAAAAGGCAAAGGTCTCGCTAAGCAAAATTTTTGCTATCACAACCGATGGCTACGAACCATGTAATGACGACTGTGAAATAGGTTTCCCTATAGCTACTCCCCCTTGACATGAAGTCAAAGTCTATTGAGTTGTAAGATTACTATACCATTTAATAAGGACCTGCAAAGAAGAAAAATTGTCCATTTAATGACAGAGATTTCTGAAAGCTGTTAGACAATGAAAGAACATCCTAACTTTCTTTCAATGCTTTTGTTAGTTTAGATGTCCATGACCATACGAAGCATCGTTGTATTAAGTCCATCCAGATTGTCATCAAACTCAGAATGGGTATGAAACCCCTTGGCTTGATAGAAAGTTACTCCAGATTTATTTTCTTTTTCTACATCAGCAATAAGCGATTGTGCCCCCTTTAAATTCTTAATGCCCTCCCGAAGAAGGGCTGTTCCGATACCTTTACCATGATATTTCGAAAGGAGGTATATCGCACCCAATTCAGCAATACCTCCTTGTTTCACTGTAGAGAAATTAGCAAAACCAACGATTTCCCCTGTCACTTCAGCAACGTAAAGAGAAGAAACTTCCAAGCGTTTGTGCATCATGTTATCGCTATAGGCGCTTCCTAAAAATGTTTCTTGAATTTCCAGTGGAATTATTCCAGTATAAGTGGTTTTCCAACTTTCCCTTGCTACACTTTGAACTGCTTTTATATCTCTCTTTTCCATATCCCGGATGTGAAAACCCATATTTAAAATCCCCCTCTTTTTACATGCATAATCTTTAATTTTAGGTGTAAAAGATTTTCTAAATCTAAAATTTCATTTAAGTATAAATAAATCACTTATCCTATATTCCATTTAACCCCAAAAATGTATACTTAGAATATTGAATAAAACGGTTTAGGCGAGGTAGAGTATTTGAATGGCCCGTTCACTTTAAGCTTTAAAAATAAAGAAGTTAGAATTTGGTTCTACATCATGTTGCCTATAGCGATCATTGGGATGTTTGTTTTGTTATTTGCCGAATACAAATATCAAAATGCTGCGTTCTTAGTGGTTTTAATAGGCTGGCTAATATATTACCTTTTGCGCTTAAAAAATAGAAAGAAAAAGTAAAAGAAGCAGTTCTTTCTTAAAAAGAAAGGCTGTTAAATTATTTCATTCTCGAAAGGCGCTGGAAACTAATTGTTTTTATATTACACAATAACGCTCATTGTCGTGTTTTTAGCTATATTAATTATTAACTTCATAGTGAATAAAATTTTGGGATTGAGCAGTAAAGTCCATTGGATAATGTCTCTCGTTACAAGTTTTCTTTTTGCATTGCTTTTTACAGCGATGCTAGGTTTTTAACACGTCGCTTTATTCTTTATCGAAGGTAAAATATGTTTTACAAAATATCACCTTTATTACTATATATGACTCTAACTTTAAAATATACATATTTTAACATTATTTCATCTAAAAAATATTAAAAAGTTTTTAATAACAAATTTTGATGCTAAGGCATTCCAGTAAAAGGAGTAATTCAGCTTATGAAAAGTTTCATCGATGATTTAGCCGGAGCGATTTTTGATATTCTGAAGTTGTTTTGTTATTTCCTTGCCGGTGTGGTGATTGTTAGCGGAGCAATGTATGCGATTGTAGGGATTTTAAATTTGATAACCGGAAACTAAAAAATCCGCAAATGGCATGCGCTTTTACAGCGGTTCCATTTGCGGATTTTTCATTCATAAATTTACCGAACTTCACTTCTTCATTAAAGTTCTCATTTTTCCACTATCCATACATCTTTCAAATCCACCATTAATTCAACCCTCTGCCCGGCTGTTGCGTTTTCCATTTCTCGGCTCGATAATGCGCATTCAAAGGGTTGGTTGCCCACTAGCACGTTGCATACATAAAATCCTTGGTTGAATCTCAGCTTCTGGATCACTCCACTGACATGCATCAAGCCCTTTTTCGGTAAAAAGTCGTTAGACGCAAGCTGAAGCGCTTCCGGACGGATAATCATAAAACAAGATCCGGCTATGACGGTGTCATCTAGCGGAAACCCAAAGTTACCGTCGACGGAAGAAAAGCGGCCGTCGCTGACTGTCCCAGGAATGATGTTTTTCAATCCCAAGAACGAAGCGACTGTTGTGCTGGCAGGACGTTCATACAAGTCTCGGGCATGGCCCACTTGCAGCAATTTCCCTTCGCTCATGACGCCGATTCGGTCCGACAAATAAAATGCTTCTTCCCGGTCATGCGTAACGAATAAAACGGTGACGCGGAACTCTTTTTGGATCCGGCTCAGCAGCTCCCTCATTTCTTCCCGCAGGCTCGGGTCCAATGCGCTGAACGGTTCATCCATCAGCAGTACCCGGGGATTGGCAACAAGCGCTCTCGCCAACGCCACGCGCTGCTGTTGGCCGCCGCTCAATTCGTCCGGGAACCGATTGCCATAGCCGCGCAAGCCGACTCTTTCCAGCATCGTTCTGGCTTCATCGAGCCGTTGTTTTTTGCCAACTTTCTGCATCTTTAGACCGAACGCCACATTGTCCTCTACTGACATATGCGGGAACAGCAAGGATTGCTGGAACACCATCGCGAACTTTCTTGCTTCGGACGGGACCGTTGTTAAATCGGTGTCGCCTACCCAGATTTCGCCGCTGTCGGCCTGAAGCAACCCAGCGACTAATTTCAATAGCGTCGTCTTGCCACAGCCGGATGGGCCAAGCAGCGAGAAAAATTCACCTTCGCGGATTGTCAACTGGACGGGCTGAAGAGAAAACGCCGGATCGCCTCTGCGCTCTGTTTGTTTAAATTGTTTTTTAATATTGATGATGCGCAAATCGTTCACAGTTCCACTCCTCTCCGCCGGTCTTTATTCGTTGAGGCTTTTTTGTTTTTATAATAGTTCTTCAATGCTACATCCATCACCAGCAATGTCAAGATGGCCATTCCCGCAAATAGCAGCGAATAAGCGGATGCAATGGCAGGATCTCCCCCGCTGATGAACGGAAACAGCAGGATCGGCAAAGTCACAACCTGGCCCGAGCCGATGAGGAACGTGATCAAATATTGGCTCAAGGAAATTAGGATGCTCAAACTTGCACCCGCTGCGATGCCCGGCAATAAATGCGGCAGCACGACGTGGAAAAAACGTGAACCTGGACCGGCCCCCAGCATACGTGCCTGGTCTTCCCAATCGACCGATAAAGTATTATAGCTGATCATGACCGCACGCACCATATAAGGCAAAGTCGGCGAAAGATGAGCCAGGACAACGCCGAATATCGTCTCTGTCCATCCGAGGTGCAAGAACGTCAAATGGATGCCCATGACGGCAACGAAAGGCGGAATGACAATCGGAGCAAATATGATGGCTTCTGCCAGCCATTTGCCAGTGAATTTATTGCGCGACAAGGCATTGGCGGCCGGTACAGCAAGCAAGATGTTCACCGCAGTGACGATGCCCGCAATCAGCAGACTGACCCCTACTGCCGGCCATGTATCCGAGCTGCTGGCCAGCACATATTCCCAGGCTCGGAAACTGTAGGACTCAGGCAGGACGTTCGGCCATTGCCAGCCAAACGACACGCTCGACAAAAGCAATGGAAGGAATGGAAACCCGATGACAATGAAGGCGATGATGAAGAAAAACAGTTTGATCAAATTAGGGCTTCGCTTCATTAGTCCCACCCCTTTAAGACATTCCAACGCTTGCTGAAGAAATAGACGGCTAGCCCCAGAAGAATCGTCAAAGCAGCCAGGATAATATTGACGGCAAGTGCTTCCGGCCGGTCAGCTAATGTGCCGCTTGTATAGAGCTGATACGAATAAACCGGCAGCATGCTTGGGTAAGTGACACCCAGCAAATACGGCACTTCGAATGCGGAAAATGTAAAGACAAAAACGATAAAAGCCGCGATGGTCCAAGCGGGCAAAATGGCCGGCAGTAAGATTTCGCGGATGAATGGCCAGCTCTTTGCGCCAAAAACCCTGGATACATCGCGCCAGGAGCGGTGGATGCGCGTCAATACCGGATAAATCATCAACGATACAAAAGGAGCCTCTTTCCAGGCATATGCCATGATGATGCCCCAGCCAAACGGATCATTGACCAATACCGGAAAATCTGCGATTCTGTCGATCCATCCGGCAGTGGCCAGAATCTTCGACAAAAAACCGCTTTGCATAAACAGCAAAACGATGATATAGCCGCCGACGAGATGCGGAATCGTCAGCGGCAGCTGGAACAAGCGGTGCCATAATCGTGTAGCCCCCGATTTCGCGGACTCAGTGAACATAAACACGAAAATCGCAATGAAGCCGCCAAGTGTCGCCGCAATCAAGGATGACAAGGCTGCGACTCTCGTGGTCAGGACAAGCGACTCCCAAAAATCGGGTGAGCGAAGCAACCCGGTATATGCAGTAAGTTCTAGCTGGGTTTCCCCGATAGCGGGAAAATACCCCAGACTTTTCAGCAGCCCATCAAAAAGTCCCCCAAAAAACAGGAGGACAATCGTGGCGGTGGCTGGCAGCAGCAAAAGAAATGGCTTAGTCTTTTGCAACATGTTCTATCCACCCTTTTTCGATGATTTCAATGTAATCCGCTGATAATTCCGGTAAGCGATTCGCTTCCAGTTCTTCCAAAGGCAATGTCGCTTTACCCAAATCCACATCGGTCATGGCTTGACGCTGTTCAGGAGATAACTTCTCCAAATCCAGCGCCGATAAATCACCCCAGTTTTCAGGAGACAGTTTAGCGGTCTGGGCTTCTGGCGACAGCAATTCATTGATCGCGACCATGGCCCCTGCCTTATCAGAGGAGTTGAATGGAATCGACAGGAAATGGGTATTGGCAAGCGTTCCCCCGTCCAGCAAGAACGTACGGGTCGATTCAGGGAATCGGCCTTTCAGCACTTCACTGGCGGCAAGCGCTGGGTCGTAGCTCATCGTCATACCAATTTCACCGCTCGCAAACAATTGGTCCTGTTTGGCGAGGCTCTCCGGATAGGTTTTGCCTTCACGCCATAAAAATGGTTCAATTTTGTTCAAGTATTGCCACATCGGTTCGAACCGGGAGTCCAGATCATCGATTTCCGCTGCGGGCTGCTCGTATTGTTCATGCCCGCCTGTCGTTTCATATAAGACGTGGCGGATGAACGCACTGCCCGTAAAGTCAGGAAGCGCCGGGTACGTAAACTGCCCCGGATTTTCTTTGACCCAAAGGGCCAGATCCGCCATTGATTTCGGCGGTTTCGGCGATTTGTTTTCATCGTGCACAAAAACATATTGCGCTTGGCCCCACGGTGCTTCCAAGCCGTCAACCGGCTCCCCGAAATCTTCTGCGATTTCAGGTGCGTCCGCATCGATATAATCCATAAAATTCGGCAATTGTCCGCTGAAATCGCCCCACAGCAGTCCGTTGTCTTTCGCAGCTTTGAAATTTTCGCCGTTGATCCAAATGATGTCCATGCTGCCATCGGCTTTGCCGACCGATTTCTCATCGAGCAATTGATTGATGATATCCTGCGCATCGTTCATCGGCACCCGAGTCAGCTCGACATTGTGTTCTTCTTTCATGCGCGGAGCTACCCATTCATCGAGATAGCGGTTGATGTTGTCGTTGCCGCCCCACATATACATATTGACTTCTTGCCCCGAGGCGGCTTCGGCTACTGCCGGCCAATCGCTCGCCAGCAAGTCTGATGATCCTGTGTCAGAACCGTTTTCTGCTGCCTGCGAGCAAGCCGCTAACGCAAACGTCAGCACCCCTATTGCTAAAAAAGAATATTTCCTCATTGTTCCCACTTCCTAAATCCGTTAATTAACTTCTTATTTGGTGTCGCTCGCCTGTTTTTTGTTCCATCGATTTCGTATGACAATCGGCACCACCGTCAAGATAATGAAGACTGCAGCTGCCAGAATGATGATTTTCGGGTTGCCGCTGACAAAACTGCTGCCCAGAAAATTATAAGCAAAAGTGCCAGGAATGATGCCGATAAAGGTAGCCAATGCAAAAGAGCCAAAACGGACTTTTGCCAGCGCCGCAACATAGCTGATCAAATCAAAATTGATGACCGGAATCAACCGGAACAGCAACACGTAGAAAAAACCGTTATGTTCCATCTGGGATTGGATTTTCCCGGCGTTGCCGGTCCATTTTCCGCGTACCAAACGGGTCCCCAAGATTTTTGCGACATAAAATGACAGCATGGCACCCATTGTTGCACCAATGATGGTGTAAAGAGTGCCCAGCCATGCACCAAACGCCAAGCCTCCGGCTATGGATAAAACCGATGCCGGAAAAAAGATCAGCGGCCTCACTGTGTAAATGATGATGTAGATGATGGGTGCCCAAATGCCAAACGACAGAATCCAGCTGCGTATGCTACTCGCGTCAATTTGAAAAACCGAGCGGCTGAGCCAAATAGCTATGCCGATTGCAAGAGCAAGCAAGAGCCATTTTCCTATTTGACGAACGGTTTCTTTGCTCATGAGTTGCGGGTATGGGTCGAGATGCCGAAGTAACGGTTTCTCATTTTTTCGTACCGTTTGCGGTTGACTCCTGCATCTGAATAGCCGACACGTGAAGCCGAACGGAATTCGATTTGCCGCGCCGCATCGTTAAAGTAAAATTCGATATCGTCCTTGAAATGCATCGTTTTCGATCGCGCAACCGCATAGACGTAATTGTCGTCATCCTGCAAAACCGTGACGCCTTCATAGCCTTTCAACATGCCGATGACATTCTTTTTCGCTTCGCTTTTGCTGCCGTTATATGGCCACGCCGGAACATATTTGTCTCTGTCAAGGGATTGCGATGACACAGCATTCGGCGTCGACGGCATCGGTTTCAAACTGCCATTTTCAACACCCAATTTTGGCTTGATGTTATTTTTGACCGCCATATCGGCAATGCCGATTCCCGCTGCAGCGACAGCGCCGTAAACTGCAATTTTCCCTGCTGGAAGTTCCCCTGCTTTTGCTTGATTAAAAGTTTTCACTAGCGGTTGGTTCAATAAATTATCGACATATACTTTCTTGCCGATTTTAACTAGCACTTCGCTGTAAGTTGGATACGGGTGAATCACACCGGATAATTTGCCCATATTGATGTGCAATGCTTTGATGGTCTGGATTTGGCTGATGATTTCACCGGCGCGGTCACCCAGGATGCTCGCCCCTAGAATAAAGCCTTTTTTATCCAGAATGATTTTTACCTTGCCAATGCTCTCTTTTTTCGTATTGGCACGATCCAAATCAGCGTAATCGTGTTCATAGATGCGGATGGAATCGCCGTATTTTTCACGGGCTTCCTCTTCCGACATTCCTGAACGGCCAAGTTCAGGATCCGTGTATGTACACCACGTGACATGCTCATAATCCATTTTTTTATTGATTGGCAAAATCGCGTTTTGCGTAGCAGTAATGCCCTGTGCATTCGCCATATGCGACAATTGGTAAGGTCCGACGACATCACCGATTGCGTAGACGCCTTTAGCCGTAGTTTCCAAATGATCATCCACTGTGATGCTTTTCGATGTAAACTCCACTCCCGCTTTTTCCAGGCCGTAGCCTTTGACATTCGCTTCTCGCCCTAGCGCAACAAGCAGTCCTTCGCTCGTAACCGTCGTTTCGCTGCCGTCTTTTTCGATTTTCAAATCGATTTGGCTGCCCTTTTGTTCAGCTTTAATAGCAGTGGCACCGGTATGGATCGTAACGCCTTCTTCGATCAAACGCTGCTGGATCATCAACACCAGCTCTTCTTCGTCTTTCGGCAAGATCCGCTCGAATTTTTCCACAAGTGTCACTTTAACGCCGATGCGGTTCAAAGCCTGGCTCAATTCAACACCGATCGCTCCGCCTCCGAGAATCGTCATTGTTTTCGGGAAAGATTTTTGAGTAAAGATGGTTTCATTCGTCAAATACGGCACTTTGTCCAAACCGTCGATTGGCGGAACCATAGGAGAAGTTCCAGTGGAAAGAATGACTTTCTTCGCTTCTATGCGTTCTCCATTCACTTCCACTAAATGCGGTCCGATGAATTTAGCGTAGCCGTTGATAAAATCGATGCCTGACCCTTTCAGCACTTCAGGGGTTTCGCCAGCATATACTTTTTGAATGACGTCCTGGATGTCGTTCAATACAATAGATGTGTCGATTTCCAGGTTCGGGCTGTACTTTTTGGCGTGATGGACTTCTTTAGCGATATTAATCAGTGATTTGCTGGGAATACAGCCTGACCATGTACATTCACCGCCCGGCAAGTTCTTGTCGATCAGTACGACACTTTTCGAGAACCCCGCTCCTGTAAAAGCGGCTGTCAAACCAGCTGCTCCGGCTCCAATTATTGCGATATCATACTTTTTCACCATCTCGACCAATTCCTTTCTATTTCTTGAATTATGTACATCTTACCAAAAAAGATAAAACACTTACCCTTCATAGCTCTCGGGTCCCAGTGAATAACGACAGTTAGCCCTAATTGCTTATACAGAGGGGGATTACGGGTTTAGAATGGAAACATATTATATACTGAAATTATCATGATAATGAAAAGGTGATCTCCATGCTCGATACACATGCACGAAAACATGTTCAACCTACCGTAGGAAAAACAGCTGACTTTCTACTGAAAATGGGTTTCTCTGCCGATGGGATAACCAAAATCGCATTTGCCATTGGCGTATCCTCTGGCCTCTTCATCTATTTGGACCAACCGCTCATCGCCGTATTAGTGCTATGGCTTTCCGGCTATTTGGATGTCGTGGACGGTACCATGGCACGGAAAACCAAACCTTCTTCCTGGGGCACTTTGCTGGATATCAGCTTTGACCGCATCGTTGAAATCAGCGTCATTTTGGGATTGGCGTTCCGCTTTCCGGATTCTATGTGGGCATTATTGCTGCTCAGTGTTTCCATCATCGTCGGCATGACGGTGTTTTTGACGGTCGGGGCTTTGTCCGAAAAAGAAGGCATGAAGTCTTTTTATTATCAAGCCGGCCTGGCTGAACGGACAGAAGGCTTTATACTCTTTACCCTGATGATCGTATTTTCAACATACCTGACCGCCATAACGTTAATTTTTATTGTGGTGCAATTGATCACCATTTTCCAGCGCATGGCTGAAGCGAAGCGGATTCTGAAATAGAAGGAGTAAAAGTTAATGAAGACCCTATTATTAGTGGGCGGTGGACATGCACATTTGCATTGCTTGGAGCAGATGAAAATCGAGCCTCCGGAAAACTTGCGCGTCGTGCTAATCTCCGCTTCGCGCTTTCAATATTATTCGGGGATGTTTTCAGGATATACGGAAGGCGTTTATAGCCTTGACGATATTCGAATCGATCTCGCCAGACTTTGCGAGAAGATCGGCTGCACATTTATCGAAGACGCTATAGTCGCTGTCGATGCACAAGCGAAAACGATGAAGGGTGAAGGATGCGCCGTTTATCGCTATGATCTGGTGTCGTTTGATATCGGCTCGCGCACCGCTATTCCGGAGGTGTTGAAAGACCAGGTATCTTCGATTAAACCCAATTTCCGGTTCCCGGATCAATTGCTGCGGCTGCGGAATTCCGCCCATCCTGTCATTGTCGGTGGCGGAGCAGCTGGAGTGGAACTGGCATTTTCCATCCAAGCCTGGCGAAAACGGCATGCATTTCGTGCCAATGCTGTATTGTTCAGTTCGACCAATCTGCTGTCTGAAGAAAGCGCTTCTGTCTCGATAAAAATCGAAACCATCGCAAAGCAAAAAGCTTTGCCTTTTTTTACTGGCATATTGGTTGATGCGATTGACACCCAGAATATCTTGACCAGTACCGGGCTTTCTTATCCACAATCGGATGTTTTATGGCTGACGGGACCTGAAAGTGATAATGTGTTCAGGAATAGCGGTTTGCCGACGGATGCAGGCGAATATCTGCTCGTCAACAAAGCACTGCAAAGTGTCGGGCACCCTGAAATTTTTGGTGGTGGGGATTGTATCTCGATTGACCGCTACCCGAAGCTCACCAAAAACGGCGTCTATGCTGTGCGGCAAGGCCCTGTCCTTTGGAAAAACCTAAAAAACAGCTTATCCGGCGATAAACTGATTCCGTTCAAACCTCAGAAACATTTCATTTCCATCCTCTCGACTGGAGATGGCGAAGCTTTCCTAACTTACGGCAAGCACTCCTTCCACGGGAAGATCCCTTGGCAGATCAAACAGCACATCGACCGCAAATTTATGAAGCGATATAAAGATCTTTATGAATAAAAATAGAAAAAATTATGCCGATTTCTAAATCAGCATGATTTTTTCTATTGCCTCTCCTTCATTAAAATGCCTTTTCAAGTCCACTCTTTTCCATGCCTGCGAATAAATTCGATTTCGCTTTTATAATGTTCTACATGCCCTTCTGTTACCATCTTCTGAAAAGCCGCATCACCTTCGCTGGCTTTTCTCGTGATTGTTTTGCATAACCCTTCTAATCGCAGCAGCACCATTTCGAGGTAATCTCCTCCTATTTCCTCGCCGTAAGCTTCAAAAAACAGGACAACTCTGCGTTTTATGCGGTCAGCATCTGTGGATGCATCATAATAAACCGGCTCCCCGTCTGTCTGAAGAAGATTATACCTGCTTAACGGAACACACGTATAAAGCGTGTAAGCTATGTCCCAAAGCCTGGGGCCGGGTCCAGCCACATCAAAATCGATTATGCCGACTGGCCTTTTATCGTTGAATAAAATATTATAAATGGCAAAATCGTTGTGGCAAATGACCTCATATTGCGAAGGTGTATTGTCCAACGGCAGCCAGCTGTCGTCAAATGCAAAATCGCTCATTGCATCATGATATAGCCGCAGCATTTTTGCAATATCCTTTAAAGCATCATCCCCCCACATATATTCTTTCACAGGATAGTTCCCTACTTCGCCTTCTATAAACGATAGGATTTCTCTTCCTTTGTCATCAATGCCTAAAAACTTTGGTGCATGGTGAAAGCCCTTGTTTTCCAAATGCTTTAGTAATTTATGAATTTTGGGGCTTTCCGATTTTAGTTCCCGCCGCACGGTTTTGCCCAACAGGTAAACGCCAGAGACATTTCCCCCTGTTAACTTCACTTCTTTTTCAGAGTCAGACATATACATATCCCTCCCTAATTGGATTTACTGCAGGCTAATAAATAAGCTTGAAACCATTTAGCTGAAATTATCGATTTCAAAATTGAACCAACTGATTCCGATTGTTTTCGGAGCCGCACAAACACCTTCAAATTCCACTTGGTTTCCCTCATATGTTCTCGGGCCCATTACATAAAGTTCATTGCCTAAATGGCCGGCAATTTGGAGCATTTGAAACACTGCGTCTTCGGGCCGTTCTACGTGCAATGGTGTCGAGCATGTCAACTCAAAATTTGACTTGTCCTTCCAATACCGTTCCAAAGAAATAATCCTGATTTCTCCTAATTCGTTTGATAATTTCGCTGCAATTTTTTGTGCTTTTTCTTTGGTCTTCGCATCGATCATAATACGCCATGTTATGGTTTCGAACATCCAAATTGCTCCTATCGCTTTAAGCTATCTACAGAATTTTGAGATTAGCATTATATTTAATATACATTATGTGGGGATCGGTAAGACGAACGCTTTTGGTATTGACAGAGAATTTTTTAACATGCTCAGACATGTTTCCGAAAAATCATTACCAAAGGGAACCCCGAATAAGGAACACTTTATCAGTGTCCTCGTTCGGGGTTCCGTTTAAAAAAGTAGGCTAAACAACCTTATACCAGATTTCGACTTGCTCATTGGTCTCGATCGTCCGCAGTTTTTCCAATTTAATTTCAAGTTCCTCCAAATGCTCGAACAAGCGAATCCCCCTACCGAGCAGTATGGGCGCGATCGCAATCTGCAATTCATCTACCAAGTTCGCTTTCAATAGCTGCTGGCTTACGTCCGCTCCAAGCACCACTACATTTTTGTCTTTCGCAGCGGCTTTTGCTTGCTGAACAGCACTTTCAACGCCATCGGTAACGAATGTAACCGTTAAGTTATCATTTTCCTTCGGGTGCTTGGCCGGAGGGTGATGCGTCAGCACAAACAATGGAACCTGAAACTCGTAATTATCTGCGTA
The DNA here is from genome assembly GCF_058268455.1 of Planococcus sp. TJ-302. NCBI lineage: Bacteria > Bacillati > Bacillota > Bacilli > Caryophanales > Caryophanaceae > Planococcus > Planococcus sp. TJ-302. The sequence continues at coordinate 743,330 of NZ_JBZDOI010000001.1, forward strand.
TGCATCCGGATCCTTGCTCATCGCAAAGGTGTTGCGCCCCATCACAACTGCCCCTGTTTGCGCCATCATCGCATTAATTTCTTCGTTCGGTTTAAAACTTGCATAAAGCTTGCCCAAGTCTCCATTCCGGTCGCTAATAAAACCATCAAGCGAAACAACCATTCCCACACACACTTTCGACATGCCATTTCCCTCCTTGCTTAATTGTTTCAAGCCAATTCAGATTAACGTGAAACTTTCCCGAACCAGATGAGTATAATAACCAAGGCGAATACACGCGTGAAAAAGCCAGAACCAATCGAAACGATGTGTTAGATCATGCCATGGAAATGATTGTCCCGCCAGGTGTGATCATCCTATTCGTGATTCTCAGCATTTACTTGCTGCAAGGAAAAGGCGCGATGCTCAGATTGGGCTATAATACGATGTCAAAAGAAGATTAGGCGCAATATGACACTGGGGCGTTATGCCAAGCTACTGGAAAACGAACATTAGGGAATAAAAAACACTTCAAGTTCTCTAAGATTTCATTTCGAAGGTGTGGACAGGCCGAATTTCCAGTTCCCAGCCAAGTTGTTCCCCACTGCTGACCTGTACGGTTGGATGTTGCGAAGCCACTTGGATCGCTTCATCCATATCTTGTGCCTCGATGACAAACACGCTGCCCAAAACTCTCGCAGGCTCGGCTTTCGGGTCCGCATCGATTTCTACCTTCCCATCAATCCGTTTCAAGCTTTTCACTTCTTGAGCAACCCCAAGATCCATCAGCATATGGCCGCTTTTGTATAATTCTTCGAGATAAGGTTGGCATTCCAGCATAATCGCCTCAATTTCCTCTTTTGGTAGAGCGTCCATTTTCTCTTTATCAAAAAAGCCCAGACATTGGTATTTCATTTCAAAAAACCTCCTTCTTGAATTGGATTATCACTTAAACGCATCACTAGAATCTTTATAAATTTCTTCAAACATTAAAATCGAGCTAACTAAATCTTTTAAACACAAAAAACCTGCCATTATTCTTTACTGCCCAGCCTCTTTTAAAATAAGGTTCTCCAACTCACGCTGTTGACGCAGATGATGGCGTGAATGCATTTCGACCAAGTCGTACCATTCCCTTGCATTCAACCAGCCGAATCCTCCATGCTTCACTTTATAATTCGGGTTGACCGCATCCACTTTCGACTCCCAATGGGTTAGTCTTTGAATGACCTCTTCCAACCTGTCCTTCAGCACTTCTTTGCTATCCGAATTATTTGGCGGGGCATTCATTTCATCCGGCAGCCTGATTTTAATAGGCGGAAATCCTCCTTCTCTCATTAACTGCTCACCAAAACGGGTTTTGCCGTGTGCCCGCTCCTCATTTAAAGCTGCACACGATTCCATGTAATCGAGATACTCCTGCGCGACCACAATAACGTGGTCATACATCTGTCCTAGCGACCAGACGCCTTTTTCCGGTATATGCCGAAGTTGCTCAGAAGTATAGTTGTTCAAATCATTTTTGAAATTGATTAGCAACTCTTTGCCATTCATCTAAATCCTCCTTTTTTATAATTTAAATAAAAACTGAAATTTCCGCCATTTAGAACTTCCTTAATTATACCGTTATTTGTCTTTTAAATATGACATTATTTACTAGCACTATTTAACTAAAAAAAGAGCCTTCGCATAAAGGCTCTTTTTTTGATGTATTTAATTGAAGAAATTAGGATTCTCCGTGTATTGCGGAAGAATATAATAAAAAATAAACATAAGAACTGCAAGGATAATTTGGCTAATGATCAGCAAGCCGATAAAAATCAAAAATGCAGTAAACCACCTAAACGAGAAGCGCAGTTTTAAATAGATTGCCATTAATACAATGGAAATGACTTCTGAAATTCCTGCTACAAGCTGGCCATATGCTGTAAAAAAGCCTTTCACAAAAATTAGAATGGCTAAAGCCGAAAAAGCAATGCTGGCAATCAAAATAGTATTCTTGTTAACAGCAAATCGTTGAAAGTTGAATGAGATTTTTTTATAACGGAAAAACAAAAGGACGAGAATACCCAAAACAATTAAAATTCCGATAAAAAACGTGATAATAGGAAAGAAAAACAAAATAGGGAAAGAGCTGGCTATATCGACGTAATGCCCCACACCCCAAGCGTCCATCGAGGGTAATAATTGTGTTTGCAGCTTGGAACGGTCTTTAAATGCAAACGCTTCTGTCTCGACTGTACCGCTTTCATCTACCGTTATGATTTGATAATCCTGATCTTCAATCGGAATATAACCATCCATATTCGGTTTGACGATTTCTCTTGTTGATTGGAGAACAATTGCAAAAGATGCTTTTTCTGTTTTCTTATTTATAATATGCCAATACGAAACGAACGAGCCATATTGATTTAAGCTTTCTGTTTTTAATTCGGAGTTTATCACTTCAATCGGAAAAGATTCGAGTGCTGCAATTTCTTCTCCATCAACTGTAATTTTGATATTGCCGAGTCGAATGGTATTATCGTATTTCCCTGAGAAAGCAGGGCCATCTAAAAATTCATGCGTAGTTTCAATCGTCTTACCAGCAAAGGTCTGTTTGGTCGGAATGCCTTTGTGCATCTCATTTAATTCTTTGATCTCATATGTTCTTTCCATTTCTTTTTCATAAAAATATTCTTTAAAGTTATCATCTTGAAATGAGAAAAAGATAAACAATAAACCAATACTTAAAATGAATACTTTCGTTGCCTTACGCATGTTTCATTGAACTCCTCACTAATAATAGGTAAATTCTAAATCCTGAAAATGAATTGGAAACATCCCTATTTAACAACAGGCAACAGTGTTCCCTTCACCCAATCTAAAATAAATCTCTCTTGAGGGGAATTTAAACGCGGCAAATTGCTGCGTGAAAAAAATCGATGCTCGTGGCTTTCCAGGGCTTCGTGAATCAATTCTCCCGAAAATTCTGTGGTGTGAAAAATAACTTGAACACTAAAAATCTTGTCTCCATTTTGATACTCTGCAAATCCTGCGAGACCAGAGTATAGTCCAAACAAATTCAAGTTCGTTGCAGTTAATCCTGTTTCTTCCCAAGTTTCTCGGATAGCTGCTTCCGTAAAAGTTTCTCCCGGTTCCATGACCCCTCCTGGAATTCCCCATACATCATTGTCTTTACGATGTTGAAGTAAAATCTCGCCGTCTCGTTCAAGGATGATGCCACATCCAACAGTCATCAAAATATTGGAACCAATCAGCTGGCGCATGTCTTGTATGTAATTCATCTTATCCTCCTAAATTAAAGATGGTTTTATAATAGGGCAATCGGATTTAGCAAGGCACAATGCCTTAAAATCCCTTCCATCCGAAAAACTCCAAAGAATAACCATCCTATTTTCACGCTATTTCATCAATCTATATTCTTTTTCCCATCGCTGTTGATTGTGCCAGATAGCCAAGCTTTTCATAAAGTTTTCGGGCATTCGGATTGGTGCTAAAAACATTCAATCCCAAAGAGGTGATGCCAGATTTTCTCATACTTTCTTCTAATTCTTGCAAAACTTCGGTAGCAAATCCTTGATGCCTAAATTCTTCTTTGATCAACATATGATAAATATAAGCTTTATTGCTGTCAGTTTGGATATTGTACCAAATCACTCCAACATCCTTATCTTCTTTGATTGAATATATATGGTATAGATGCTGCCCACTCGTTTCTTGTTTATCAGGCAATAGTTCTCCCATTAGCTTTTCAGATTCGGCATTCGCTTTTTCTATAGAGATCATAAAATTTGCGGATAAGTCATTGGCGTAATCGGGTATTAAATAAGCTAAGTACCGATCGAATTCTGCTTCATCCATTTTCCGCAGCTTTATATTCATCATTCATCTTCCTCCATTTCGTTTAAATCATTTTCGACAAAAAGGTTTCACTCCCTTTGTCTACGCAGTTTACGTATATTTCAACAAATGCATTTTTCGTATGAGCTAATCTCTTTTTTGCTTAGTCATTCCTTCTTTTAAAAAACTTTCAACAGGTCTTCGAAGCTCCCCACAGCTTTGTCGTATTCACTTGCTTGCCCAAATCCATACTCCGCATAGATAAAAGGAATGCCCGCAAACTTGGCTGCTATTAAATCACCTTCTGTGTCACCCACATAAACCGGCTGCGACAAACCGTTGCGTTCGATGACCAAGTTGATGTTTTCGCCTTTTGACAGTGAGGTTCTCCCTGGATTTTCATAATCCAAAAAATACTTATCGAGTCTGTGATATTTGTAGAAAACTTCTATATAGCCATCTTGGCAATTGCTCACGATGTACAATTTGTATTTTTGCGAAAGCTCTTCCAACACCTTTTCTGCATTTTCGTAGAGTGCTCCACCGTGTTTTTCTAAAAAGGCAATTTCCAATGACCAACATTTATGTATTAACTGCTCACGGCGTGTCTTGCTTAAAGAAGGAAATAAGCTCTTCCCAACTTCATCGAGCTGCATCCCCATCGTGGCAGCCAATTCTTCCCTCGATAACTCATTCATTTCTTCACTTTTCAACACGCTATTCCACGCACCCAGAACGGTATCAAGGGGATCCCAAATCGTTCCATCCAAATCAAAAATAATACTATCCAAAATAGTTCCTCCTTGCTTGTTTATTATTCTTTACTGCATTTTCTTATGAGCACCTGTCATTTCTTTATTTCACATCCACTTCAGATGCAAGAATATAAGGGAAATCTGAGGAAAGATCCGCGGGCACTACTCGGACTTGCTGTCCCACTTCCAATTCATCAAAAGAACTCACAGCTCCACTGAAATCTGTAATATCAATCAGGAATATTTCCTGGGTTTCCGATTCTGAGCCACTTGAAGATGTCTCCACGATGAAACTTGCTTCTTTCTTTTCGATTACGGTGCCGGCAATATTTCCACAACCTGCCAAAAAAAGCATGAGTATAACTAGTACACAAAGCAATCTATTCACGTTTGCTCACTTCCTTTTCGTAAAGAGTAATACTGCATAAAATTTATGGATTAGGTAGGGAATCAATAGAGTCACGGATAGAACAGGGTAACATCTTACTGTGGCTCTTAGTTGTCAGCTTCTTCTACTAATGTGCCTTTCGGCAAATGGCTTATCAAGCTTTCCCATGTTTTATATCGGAACTCATTCGTATAAAGATTAAATCCATCCCCATCGTACCAAATGCTTATAACCGTAGAAGCTTCTTTTATTTCAAAGAAAGGGTGCACAAAAGGTTTCTCTCGTCCCCATATCGTTTTCCTCGTTGCCAATTTATACGTGCAATTATCCGAGAAGGACAGCGCATAAAAATTATTGGAATTAGCGATCCAAAATGTTTCATCAACTACTAGTTTTAAAGAATGCGCATCTTTTAGCATGATCTTCAAAACTGAGATCGTTTTATTTTTCAAGCCCTCCATTCGGACGGAGTGGGCAATACCATTGTTATCAAGCAATTTTATAAGTTCCGATGAAACATCGCCAAAGGGTTCCATTATAAGAAAGACAGGAAACGAATCTTGCGCACGAACAAAATCAATTAAGACTTCGCGAGTTTTGTCATTGTCCCCGTCTTCAGCTGGTCCGATATACCATTTAACGGCATTTTGAAAGTCGCTGAACATATTTAACTCTTCTACCGACTCGAAATCTTCCTGCGCTATGTCCATTTTTGTCATTAGCCAACCTCCGCTTACCGCTCCAGCATCGCCAAACTGTAAAGTCTGCCTAAGCATTTATTCAATATCTACATTTTGCCTTTCTTTATCCAGCTCTGAATTTGAAAAGTTCCAAAAAGGCTTAAAAGCAATAGGCTAAGCAACACAAAAACCCATATTTCTAACCGGTGTAATTCACGCAAGCCTTGAGAATTAACCATAATAAATACTAAAAGCGCAAAAGACAGGAGATAGCAAAAGACATTTGGAAGGATCCATATGGCTCTTAAACTGTTGTTTTTCATAAGAGTCCTCCTTAAAAAATAGTGAAGGTCTAGCAGATTTCAGCATTGCGCTGCACTTAATGCATGAAAGCTCCTAACTACAAATCCATTTTAGTTCTTTCAACTTCTCCCATAATTGTTTCGACCAATTCTCTGGCAGTCTGATTTTTAGCTAATTCTGGGCTTTGCCCTGACCATAGCGACATATACTCCTGCGTCATTTGGCTTGCGGAAGCCTTTCGTATATCTTGCGTTAAAACATTTTGGATCGGAAAATTCGGCAAGAATTGTTCATGCTCTTTCATTTCCGTGGTAAAGTGGTTTTCAATTCCTCTGGCCCATTTTCCCGAAAAAGAGCGGGTCATTATGGTCTCTTCTCCTGCAGCGTTGAGAATTGCTGCTTTATGGATGTCATTCGCTCCACTTTCTTTGCAAGTCAAAAATGCCGTCCCCATTTGAACCCCTGCCGCTCCTAAACACATTGACGCCATCAAGCCACGTGCATCCATTATTCCGCCAGCTGCAATAACCGGGATGCTCACCTTGTCAACAACTTGCGGAACCAAGGACATCAAGCCGACGAGCTTTTCCTGATTTCCATCCATGAAGCTGCCACGATGCCCACCGGCTTCACTTCCTTGTACCACCACCGCATCCATGCCGGCTTTATCATTTTCAATAGCTTCCTCAACGGTTGTTGCGGTGCCGATTAGGAAAATCTCGTGTTTTTTTAATTCAGCGATGATTTCTTTCGATGGAATCCCAAAAGTAAAAGAACAAACGGGCACTTGCTCTTCAATGACTACCTGGAGATGTTGATCGAATGTTTCTTGCAAATCACGTTCCGATGGAAAATCAAATCTCTCTTTTTGAACAAGCTTCATTTGCTGCCTTATAGGGCTAAGAACATCGATTGCAAATTCAATTTCCTCTTCTACCACATCAAACTTTTCAGGCACGAATAAATTGATGCCAAACGCTTTCTGTGTCTGCTTTTTAATTTCTCTAATCTGTTCCCGGGCTTGACTAGGCTCCAAGTAGCCAGCTCCAATCATGCCGAGCGCGCCTGAATTGGAAACTTCGACTACCAATTGAGTAGTCGTCACACCTCCTGCCATCGGAGCTTGGATGATTGGATGAGTTATTTTCAATAACTTTGTAATTTTCAGATTCATTTTTGTCCCTCCTATATTAAATACTTTTTGGCCAATTGGCATATTTATTGCTGAAGCAAGCTGTCAAATCCGTTTCTGCAGCTATAAGACAAACATCAAAATCCTGCACCTTTAATATCTCAGCATTATTTTTATACAAACTGAAGTTCCATAACATATCTGTTGTTTTATCTGGCGTTTCAAGCATATACTTTTCAATAAATGCTTTGGAAAACTTGGTTAATTCGCCGCTATAGATGTTTGCATTCTCCATAGAACGCCAAGGCTCGCTTTGCAAGTTCGGCAGAAGATAGACTTCTAATTGCCCTGTCATTAAAGGATTTTCATCATCGTACTCACCATCCGGATAAACGACTGAAAAATGATCGGCAAGTTCAAGAGCTTTCTCCAATAGCTCATTCCAGAACGGTTCAGAAGAGATATTTTCGATTACGAAAAACTTCTCCATGATTCACCTTCTTTCCTGATTTAAACGACGCAGGTAAAATATTCATGTCGGCAATCGAAATATGGATTTAAAAAATTAATTTCAAAGAGGAGTAGAACACTATGGAACTTATGGGAAACAAAATATATATTCGCTTTTTCGAAGAACAAGACGCACAGTCCTTACTCGATCTGCATGTGAGAAACCGTGAATTTTTCCAAAAGTATTCACCGATTTTTCAAGAGGAATCATACACACTCGAAGGCATACAGAATTTCATTAGCGAATCCGCCACGCAAAGAGATGCAGACAAAAATTATGCTTTCGGGATATTTTCTAAGCAAACCCACGAGTTAATTGGTGAAATCTCCTTATCTCGAGTTATCCGAGGGCCCCTTCAGAGATGTATGATCGGCTATTCATTGGATAGCCGATTCAATGGCAAAGGCTACACCACAGAAGCTGTTTCACTAGCAGTAGAATTCGCGTTCATCGAATTGAAGCTGCACCGTGTTGAAGCCGGGGTAATGCCAAGCAATACGGGTTCAATGCGAGTTTTAGAAAAAGCGGGCTTCCATAAAGAAGGTATTGAACAAAAAGGCGTAATGATTAATGGTTCATGGGAAGACCATTTTATCTTCGCTGTAATATCAGAGGATAATTGAAGAAGTTAGTTCATACTTATCGAAAAGAAACTTGAGATTATCAAGTTTCTTTTCTTTTTACAGAAATGATGAGGCTTCGCCTAAAAGCGTTTCTTACAATCTTATACGCGATGTCATTACACTTATTAATGCAGTTTAAAATTTTTCAGTTAAATGAATAAAGTTGTTCTGCAAAATCAATCTCTGACTATTGCAATCGATTTACATGTGATGAGGCAATCCATCATTGGAATAACCAACGTGCACCTATAAAGTGGCACGCCATTAACCTCGATGCCTCTAATCGAAATGTTGTAAAAAAAGAAAGATGACTCATGTGGCGACTGGGGAACATTTACTTCCATCCCTTCCAGCCATGTATTGAATGTTGCTGAAAAACATTCTTTAAACAATACGGTGTAGTCTCTTACGTCGACTTGGTTTTCATCTAAACCTCGGTATCTCATTGTTACCAAATGCTTGCTATTGTCGAAATTTAAGTCTATTAGTTCTGAATCAATATAGTCTGTAGCCATTAACTTTGCTTCTACTTCTTTGCCGCTTAATCTCATCGTTGCACCTCTGCCTTTTGAATTTCAAATGAAGAATGCTTAAAACAATCATTTGGGTAACTTTTCAATCATTAGGCTTTCCGCAGTTTCCGGTTTTTTATTTAAACCAAGGAACTTTTGCTTTCCCCTGAAAACCCTTTCATCCATACTAGCACTCCTAAACCTTTTCTTAAAAGCAGATAGCTGCATCTGTTTGAATAATCTTTCAGTTGCTGATCACGCCAGAGTGCGCGGAGGAATTGAATAGCGGTTTTGGTGACTGCTGCACAATGCGCTTCTCGGCTGAACGCTTAGCCAACTTTTTATTTTACCATCGCATCATGAAACAATTGTTGGATTATAAATATTAAGAAAAGATTAAGATCCAACTGAATTCCGAATAAAAAAGGGAGTAGCTCATAATGAGCCACTCCCTTTTACGTTAAAAATTCGAATTTCTATTTCATACTTTTAATGTTTTGTATTCAAAATCCTTTAATGTCGCTTTTGGCAATAAGTATTTTTGAAAATCAAAATCGTCCAATTGCTGTTCTGAAACAGCGCGATTTGCCCAATCCTGATTTGCCAGTGCAGCTTTTCCGATTGTCACAATGTCAGCTTCTTCTTTCAGTAGCGACTCTGCCGATGCCGGGTCTCCAAGTGCGCCGTTGGCAATGACAATCGTCTTTCCGTGCTCTTTTGCCAGCTTCACCAATGTAGGTCCCGCTTCTGCAAAAGCCGGAGCCGCTGCTTGAGGTTCCGCAATATGGATAAAGTCAACGCCTGCTTGGTGAAGGGCATTGAAAATCACTTCAGCTTCCGCTTCTCCGCCTGCCCATTTATGATTTGCATCGTTCACTTTGGCTTGCGAAATCCGGATGCCTACCGGAAAATCTATGCCAACTTCACCGCGTACGGCATTGATGACTTCTACTGCCAGACGGATCCGATTTTCTACGGAACCTCCGTATTCATCCGTGCGGAGATTTGTATACTCCGTTAAAAATTGGTCCAATACATACCCGTTTGCGCCATGGATTTCAACACCGTCAAATCCAGCTTCTTTTGCTTTTTTGGCAGATGCAGCGAATGTTTGAATGACGTGGCCAATATCTTCCTTCGTCAATTCTTCAGGCGTTTGGAAATCACCTTGGCCGCCGTAAAACGCCAATTGCTCTCCTTTCGGCTTGACCGAAGAAGGCCCTTTTGTATTGTTGTTGAATCGGTTTCCTTGAGAAAGTGCACCAGCATGCATTAATTGCATCACAATCTTCGCACCTTCATTATGCACAGCTGACACTACTTTTTTCCACGAATCCATTTGTTCTGTTGTCGCTATTCCGGGCTGATTTATGTAGCCTTGGCTATATTCTTCATCGGTATATGTTCCTTCGGTCATCACCAGTCCGAAACCGCCTCTTGCAAAATTAGCGTAATACTGCGCCATCTCTTCGGTGGCCAGCCCTTGTGCTGTAGCACTGGTACGCGTCATTGGCGCCAAGCCCACACGGTTTTCTAAAGTGGCATTCCCTACTTGGATTGTTGAAAATAATTTTTTTGTATTGTTCTTGTTCATGTTTCCACCAGCTTTCCTTTTTTATATACGTTTTGAGCTTTTATTGCCTGCTTGCCACTTCATTTATTTATTGGTATGCATTAAACAGACTTTTAATCTGTTCCGACCGACTATAGTAGAATAAGAAGTTACAGTCAATTTTCCAGCTCAAGGAGCTAAATCACCCCCTGACTCTATTTTGCCGCCACCTTTGCTGGGAAAAGAGTTTCAGAACCATTTTCACGCCTACTTATTTATCCCAAGGTTTAGTTCATGTTTTGAAATCTAGGGATATTTTCGATCATTTGAATTTGTACTTTTGTTGGTCAAAGCAAATTTTTGAAAATGGATCCATAAATGGAGGACAATTAAGTAACTAAAACTCTTCACAAGCTAAACAAGTTGACTTCAAAACTTGGAAACATTAACATAAGAAATTATTCCGACTAAATTAATAGGAAAAGGGTGTTTTATAATTGACTACTACTACTGTTCAACCCGTTGATGAAGCTAAGGGTCCGGTTGCAAGAGAGAGCCTTGCATTGAACCCACCACAAAAAGCATTGATTGCCGGTGGAGTAATCGCCGCAATTCTGTTGTTTGTTTACTTACTGGCAACGCAGCATGTCTCCCAGCCGATGCTATTGGGCATCGGATTGTTGCTTGGCTATACTTTATTCCATGCCCGCTTCGGCTTTACGTCCGCATTCCGCCGTATGGCTTCTGTCGGCAACGGACAGTCGATGCGCGCACATATGCTGATGCTGGCGATAGCAGTAACACTGTTTGCACCGATTCTTGCTTATGGCACAACTTTCTTCGGCAGTCCGTTAGCCGGATACGTTTCACCGGTTGGTGTCAGCCTGGTCGTCGGCGCTTTCATATTCGGCATCGGCATGCAGCTCGGCGGCGGCTGTGCATCCGGCACACTTTACGCATTGGGCGGCGGTCGTACGGTCATGTTCGTGACGCTGATTTTCTTCATTGTCGGCGCAACAATCGGCGCTTATCATTTGCCATTCTGGACGGAAGAAATGCCTGCATTCGCTCCTGTTTCACTCGCCACATCCACTGGACTTGGCTACGGCGGTGCATGGCTCGTATCCATCGCATTTTTCGGATTGATCGCTTGGATCACGCTTGTCATCGAGAAAAAGAAAAAAGCGCCTAAAATGGCTCCGCTCCCTTCAGAAAAAGGTTGGAAACGGATTTTCCGAGGATCTTGGCCGCTGTTTGCCGCTGCTATAGTCTTGGCGGTACTCAATGCTTTGACGCTCATGACGCGCGGTACGCCTTGGGGAATCACGTCCGCATTCGCTTTATGGGGTTCTAAAATCGCAGGCGCGTTTGGTGTTGACGTTGCAAGCTGGGGCTATTGGCAAGGAGCCAACGCCGCATCGCTGCAAGCGTCCATTTTCACTGACTCCACTACTGTCTTGAACCTTGGCGTTATCATCGGCGCATTTCTTGCATCGGCTGCAGGCGGTCTGTTCAAGTTCACTAAAGTTACTGCAGGCAATTTCGCAGCTTCAGTCATCGGTGGTTTGATGATGGGCTACGGCGCACGCCTCGCATTCGGCTGCAACATCGGCGCCTACTTCGGCGGCATCGCTTCATTCAGCCTTCACGGATACATCTGGGGCATCCTTGCACTTGCAGGAACGTTCGTTGCTTTATACCTCCGGCCATTGTTTGGGCTGTCGGTTCCAAAATCAAATGATTCCGTGTGTTAATGAAAAATAAAACAAAAAAGGATTGAGCGCCGTTTATCGGTACTCAATCCTTTTTTACTTGCTTACCCGTTTCGAAAGTTTTATCCACTTAGCTTTCGACTCGAAATATTTTTAACTGATTCCAAGTAAGATGCCAGTTCTTGTTTCGCACTCGTTCTTTATAAATTGCCAGACGTTCTTTGTCCGCTCCAAAATACGGTGTTGGCTTTACAGTTAAGTTGAGCACATCCTCAACTCCATGTGGGGCCAATAATATTACATTGTTACGGCTGTCCAATTTCACCCCTAATGCAGTAGCAGTCTCTGGAAATTTCGCAACCGCATCACGGGAGGAGGTATAAGGTTCTACACTATTTCGAAAATGCATTCTAGCCTCGTTTTTCACAGACCAAGGAATGTCAGAAAGCATGCTTGTAAGATTGTTTTCTATTTTCTTCTCTTCTTTTTCGCAGATATTTTTATCATCAAAGTAAATCACATCGATATCTGGCAGAGGGGTTCTTTCGTTAAATCCATGCAAAGTATCCCATATTTTTGAGCGCACAAACCCTGCACAAATCCACCCATCCCGAAGATCCTCCGCCCTTAAAGCTTTTAGCAGACTCATCATCCACTCATCTTTTTGGATGGACTCTATAATGTCTTTCTCGTTTTTCAGCATCTATATCCCTCATTTATATTCCGTTTGCGTCGGCTTTCTTCTTAAAACGTGCATCACAAGTTCCAAATTAAGTTCTCTATATGCTTTAACTTTCCGTTAATATGCCTCTCTTTAATATATTCCTTTCTTATGCAGGACTGTCCTAAAATGCTTTCTTTGTAAAATCTCGTCTATCATCCAAAAGCTTGCAGTACAAATAACAGGAATTACTGATAACTCGTTGGTTAACAGCATCCCGAATGCAAGATGCACCAAGCCTACGGCAACTAAGAGCTTAGAGAAGTGACCGGAGATCCAGTCAGATAAAACAGAAACAGGGATTTCACAAATGAAAAAACCTAAAAGGGCTTAGAATGTGATAACAATAATAGAAAGTCCAAAATCGAAAAAACTTGGAGGATTGGATATCTCTTTAAAGATTACCGCTTGAACCAAAGTGAATAGCAATGTAAAACGACAGCGCCTGTTACGGCAGAAAATACTTTTCTGGACATTCGTTCTTTCGAGAAAAAATGATTGCCAAATGGAAGCAGGAAGAATAGCATAGCTGATATAAAGACCACTTTCAAATAGAATGGCGTACCAGAAACCAGCATCAATAACGAAAACATCGGGAATACGCCTACTTTCAAAACAGCAGTTTCATTTCAACCTCCATGGCTTCATTTTAATTATACCAATTCAAATTCTTTAAAATAATCGTCCTTTTACTGTTCTCTGCAACTTCCGTTTACTTCAGCAGATGAAGTGAAACATCATTGCCACATACCTTAATGAATAAAGCATATCTAAAGGAGGAGAAAACATGAGCAGCAAAAAGTTCGGGTTAATGCTGGCTGCAGGAATTCTGTCGCTGGCAGCGTGTGGAGGAGATACCCCTGAAGCCCCTGAAGCAACAAGTGGCGCTTCCTCTGACTTACTATCAAATGGTGAAAAGACCAGCTTTTTGTTCAAAGAAGAAGGTGAGTTTTCGATCTTTTGCGAGCCGCATCCCATAATGAAAATGACTGTCGTTGTAGAAGAAGGCGCGGACCAATCCGGTAGATTGGCAATAGACATTGCCAATTATGCATTCAGTGAAAATACAATCACCGTTGCCCCGGGCACAACCATAGTGTGGACCAATAAAGAACAGCTTGAGCATAATGTCTCGATTAAATAATCTTTAGTCCATAGAAACAGCACAAGCGAGTGTATTAGCTGCCTGTGCTGTTTTGATTAATTTATAGTTTTACTAATCGCGGATTTTTGGTCCATTTAGAAGTGGAAACGAAAAATGCCAATGATGTGCGTTTGTATGTATCCGCCGGTTTTTAATTTATTCATGCGCAGGATTATTATGTATATACTTTACAACAAACGTTTAATCGTTGCTGACCTTCTGTCAAGATTTCATACATAAATCTTATTTTAGAAATAATCTTCATTTTGAATGTAATCTAATTCCCCTTTTCTTGCGTTCTATAAAAAAGAGCAACTTACTAGGAGGAGAAAAAAATGATCAACAAAAAATTCGGGTTAGTCCTTGCAGCAGGAATTCTGGCGCTGGCGGCTTGTGGAGAAGAAGAACAGCCGGCAGCCAATAACGAGGCTGAAGCAGAAGTTGAAGAACAAGCAAGCGCTCCTGCAGAGGAAGCCGCTCCAGAAGCCGAAAAAGAAACGGTTGAAGAAGATACGAAGGAAGAGAAATCTGCAGAAGACGATTCTGAAGAAGACACAGCTGAAGCCCCTGAAGCTATGAGCGGCGCTGCCTCAGCCCTATTAGCAAATGGTGAAACAACGAGCTTTGTGTTTAATGAAGCAGGAGAGTTTTCAATCTTTTGCGAGCCTCATCCTGTGATGAAAATGACTGTCGTGGTAGAAGAAGGCGCTGAACAAATGGATGAAGTTTCAATTGACATTACTGATTATGAATTTGTCGAAGAAACCATCACGGTCGCCCCTGGCACAACCATTGTGTGGACTAACCAGGACCAGGTCCGGCATAATGTCGCGATTAAATAAACGATCTATGTAAGATTTGGCTTTAAGATAAATTCAGCACAGGCATTAGATCTATTGCCTGTGCTGTTTTTATTGCTTTTTGTTTTCAAATTAAATTTCTATAAAAATAAGAATTACCAAAGGTGCTCTTCCTCGTTTGTAAAATCTATGAGAACCGGATAAATGGCTAGTAGCGAGAAAAACGTCAGCGCCAAAATTCCTAATGAGAAAAGCGGCGGCAGATCAAACAAAAATGCAACGAGCATAACTGTAGGGGTCAGAAAACCTGCTAAGCCCCATCTTATTTTTGATGGATTCGTAGGGTATTGCTTTACTTCGCAATAAGGGCAGACCATTGCCGTATTGAGAAAAGGCATCCTTTTAATCGTTTGAGCCCAACTCCATTGGTTTTTGCAGTTTTGGCATGTCGGCATCGTTTCCCTCCATTAATTGGTTTCTTTTCACGTTACTAAATTCCCTATAATTACCACCATTCAATAAAATACCCTATCACCAATAAATTCAAAACTTTCAAACTAATTTCCGATTCAGAACTTTGATTTGTTGTCGTAGAATTAAAAAGATTGTGGAAAAATGTTCAGATGATTATGATTAAAATGTAAGTTACTTGAAAAGAACGGGAGAATGTCCCTCCTGAACCCTAATTCTCATTACGAAATATAATCGTAAAATATTTTTCTAAGGAGATCTATATGCTAACGGCAAAACAATTTTCCGATATTGAACAATTGCAAAAAGAAGTGGAAGCTCATGACGGATTGGAAATGAAATTAAACTGGGATATGCTTCGGAACCGGTATACCGAAGGGCTTGATTTTCTGCATTACGAAAGCGATGAATTGATTGCGTTTTTGGGCTTGTATCCGTTCGGCTCAACGGTTGAAGTTACAGGCATGGTAAAACCGCGTGAACGGCGAAATGGCCATTTTACCCGGCTATTTGAAGAGGCCATGACGACAGTCAGACGAGCTGGCTTTAAGAAGATTCTTTTGAACGCTCCGGCCCGTTCACTGGAAGCTAAAGAATTTTTGCAGAAACAAGGAGCGGCTTATGCTTTTTCAGAACACCAAATGCAATGGCAGCCACAATCGCTCGGTGAATCGAAGGATGATTTCACCTTGCGAGAAGCGACTAAAGAAGATTTAGAAATGCGCGTGCGGCTTGATGTCGAAGTGTTCAATGTCCCGATGGAAGATGCTGTTGCAACGGAAAGCCGGATCAACGGAGATGAAGACACCGATATGTTGATGATCGATGTCGCTGATGAAACCATCGGCAAAATTCGTGTGAAAAGAGAAGACGGCCAAGCGTGGATTTATGGATTTTCAATTTTTCCGCAACACCAAGGCAAAGGATTTGGCCGCAAAGTGTTGCGCCGTGTTGTCAAACAACAAAATGATCGCGGTCATTCCGTCCATTTGGAAGTGGAAACGAAGAATGCCAATGCCCTGCGTTTGTATGAGTCCGTCGGCTTTGAAATTGTGCACGCACAGGATTATTATGAATATGCAAAGCAGAATTGAAATCTTATAAGACCACTCAAAGAGGAGTCATGTGTTATTTCACATGACTCCTCTTTTCAATGCGTGATCATGTATATTTTGGTTTTCCGACCAATAATTTCCGTCTAATAAACCTATTTATCCAATTACACTTTCAGTTTCAACGAATTGATATCTTCCACTAATGCACGGACATGAACCTCTTTCGTCGACCAGCTCGTGCAGAATCTGACGACGCTTTCCGTTTCATTTACTTTTTCCCATTTATGGAATGAATACTTCTTGCTTAAAAGTTCTATATGTTCATTATTCAGTATGGGAAACTGCTGATTTGTTTTCGAATTGTATTTGAATTCAAAGCCATTGCTTTCAAAAGCGTTTCTTATGATCATTGCCGCATGGACTGCATGCTCAGACAGCTCAAGATACAAACCATCTGTAAACAAGGTCTCAAATTGTATGCCCAGTATCCGGCCTTTCGCTAAGAGTCCGCCTCTTTGTTTGATCAAGTATCGGAAATCTTTCTTGAGAGCTGAGTTCGTTATCACTACCGCTTCTCCAAACAATGCCCCAATTTTTGTGCCGCCGATATAAAACACATCGCACAGCCTCGCTATGTCAGCTAATGATAAGTCATTCCCCTCAGCGGCTAGCCCATACCCCAATCTTGCCCCATCGATCATCAATGCCAGATCACATTCCAGGCAAACTTTCCGCAGCGATTCCAACTCCGACTTGCTGTAAGTTGTCCCTAACTCGGTTGGATTAGAGATGTATACTAATGCCGGTTGGACCACGTGTTCATGGGAAGCATCGTTCCAGTGTTCGTCATAGACATCCCTTATTTGCTCGGCATAGATTTTTCCATCATCGCTTGGCAATGGAAGTATTTTATGTCCTGTTGATTCGATTGCGCCTGTCTCATGAACCGCAATATGGCCCGAATGTGCTGAAATGACTCCTTGATGGGGGCGCAAAATCGAAGCGATAATCGTTGTATTGGTTTGCGTACCCCCTACTAGAAAATGGACATCTGCTGTCGGGGCATTGCAGGCATCTTTTATGAGGGTTTTAGCCGATTCACAATAGGCATCCATGCCATAGCCTGGCGTTTGCACTTCGTTTGTTTCCATCAACCGTTTTAAAATTAGGGGATGTGCACCTTCTGCATAGTCATTTTCAAATCTAATCATTTATGGTTTCTCCATTCGATTTATATTTTCTTGAATCGACGACACCGCTGCAAGAGTTTCAGCTATTATTGTTCATACTCATCCTACTTTATTGGATTAAATTCATTAAATACTATTCTTTTTTCGTATACTTTGTCAACAAGTTCAAAGATTAGTTTTCTTCTCCTATGTACTTAGATTTCTACAATTTGAATTCATAGCCTTTTCCTATCCAACACAAGTGAATATTCCAATCAGCTAAGTGCCCATTTCTGCGTGGTATACTGAAAAAAATAAGCAGTTCATCGACGAAAAGCTAGTTTGTTTCCTCCTGCTGACGGCTCAAAGTAATTAACTTTTTTGATAGAAAGGGGTAATCCAATGACTGTGTTGGTGACCGGTTTTACCGGCAATTCAGGCTATGAAGTGGCTCAAAGTTTAAAGAGCAAAGACATTCCATTCAAGTGCGCAGTCCGCAATGTGGAGAAGGCTATTAAACGCTTCGGCAATGAATATGAGTTTGTCCAATTGGATTTCGCGGACAAATCGACTTTTGTGGCAGCCTTGCAAGAGATCAACCAACTTTTTCTTATGTACCCTCCAGGAGCAAACCTACAATTCGAGGCTTTTTTAGAAGAAGCGAAAAAGAGTGCCGTCCGGCATATCGCCTACCTATCAATAAAAGACGTCCAGTTCTTGCCTTTTATCCACCATTATAAAAACGAGAAGCTGATTAAAAAACTGAGCATCCCTTATACGTTTATCCGTGCGGGCTATTTCATGCAGAACTTGAACGATTTTTTATGCGAGGAAATCAAAGAACGGCAGCGCATCTTTGTTCCAGCCGGCAACGGCAAAACCAGCTTTGTCGATGTGCGCGATTTAGCGGAGGTGGCTTCTTTAACCTTCCAAGAACCGCAGCTCCATGAGAATATGGCCTATACGATCACAGGTGGAGAAGCGTTGGACTTTTCTCAAGTAGCGGATAAGATGACCAGCATTTTGGGGCAACCCATATCCTACACCAATCCATCCGCAAAAGACTTTAAGCAATTTATGTTAGGCCGAGGAAAAGACAAAGCATTCATCAACGTCGTCATCGGCATCCACTTCCCTACAAAATTGGGATTGGCAAAAGGTGTAAGTACCGATTATCAAAAATTGACCGGTAAAAAGCCTATTAAAATCGAAACCTATATTCATGATTACCGAAGTTATTGGCAGTGATGTTTCTGCGGTCCTCATTTTCAGGAGCAATTCCGAACAAGAGAAGATTGCCATCAGCCTTTTTAAAAATTCATCAAAACAAACCCCCGGATGAGACCACTCTTGAAAGTGTCCTCGTCGGGGGTTCCCTATGTGAGCTGGAAAATCATTTTTACATCCTGTTGTTTGATAGACTACACCTTGTGAGTTACTCTTTTTTCCGATACAGATACATCGTCAGAGGCGCAAAGACAAGCACCAAAATCGCAGAAACAGCAACGACCCATCCGATTTGCTCCCATGTGCCGTTGCCATGCATCAAACCACGGACAGCTGTCGCAAGGATTGAAATGGGATTAATGTTCACAAAGCCCTGCAGCCAAGAAGGCAAAGTTGCCGGGTCGACGAATACATTGCTGACAAAGGTTAACGGAAAAACCACCAAAAAGCTCACCATCATCAACGATTTTTCAGAGCGCATCACGATGCCGGCAGCTGTCCAAATCCAGGAAAAGCTGAAGGAAAACAATAAGATGACAAGGACGGCACCGATAACGCCGATTACACCGCCTTCCGGCCGAAAACCGAGCACCAGCCCCAACCCGATCATAATAGCGCAAGCCAACGAATAGCGGATAACGTCCACCAGCAATGCGCCAACCAACGCTGAGGGCAGCCAGATCGGCAATGTGCGAAAGCGATCAAATATGCCTTTTCGAATATCATTATTCAAATCGATGCCTGTGTACATCGTAATTTGTGAAACGGTCATAACGAGTATCCCTGGCAGCAAAAATTGCAGGTACTCACCCGTTGATCCTGCAATGGCACCACCGAATAAATACGTAAACATCAGCAAAAAGATGATTGGAAACACCGTAACATCAAACATCTGTTCAGGGACGTGCTTGATTCGCAATAGCGCCCGTTGCGCAAACGCCATGGTCGAAGCAAAGGCATTTGGCGGATCTGGCCTCCTGCCGGAAGCGATTGCGCTCAATGGATGGACGTCTTCTTCGTGAGCCGGGTGGCCTTGTTCTAATTGCACACTCATGAGTTCCCCTCCTCCACGTTCGGTTGATCGTTGGCGGACTGTCCGGTCAATGTCAGAAACACTTCATCGAGGCTTGGCCGGCCAAGCGAAAAATCACAGATAGCAATTTGCTCTTTGGCGAGCTCCCCGAGTGCTTCAGCGACAAGAGACGAATCTTGCGCTGTTGCACTGAGTGACACTGCATCAGAAGCCACGTGAACCTTCACGCCTAGTTTCTTTTCCAGAATGGCTGTGGCCCGTTTTTCGTCTGCAGCTTGGAGCAGCTGAACATTCAAAGTGCCGGTTCCGACGGATGCCTTCAGTTCACTGCTCGTGCCTTCCGCAATGATCTTCCCTCGATGGATAACTGCAATTCGATCTGCCAGCTGATCCGCTTCTTCCAAATTTTGAGTCGTCAGCAATACTGTTGTCCCTGTTTGCACAAGCGCGCGGATAATATCCCACACTTGGTTTCGGCTTCTCGGGTCCAGTCCAGTCGTCGGTTCATCCAAAAACAACAGGTCCGGCGTCACAACAATACTTGCGGCAATATCAATACGCCGCCTCATGCCGCCTGAATAATTTTTCACTTGCCGTTTTGCCGCGTTTTCCAGGCCAAATGCTGTCAGTAAATCCATGGCCCTCTTTTTCGCTTCTTTGGTCGTATATCCCATCAACCTGGAAATCAGCACCAAGTTTTCAATACCGGTCAAATCTTCATCTATGGAAGCATATTGGCCAGTCAAGCTGATACGGCTTTTGATCGCGGCGCTTTCCGTCTTCAAATCATGCCCAAAGATATAAGCATTTCCACCATCCGGCTGAACGAGCGTCGCCAGCATGCGGATCGTCGTCGTTTTCCCTGCACCATTCGGCCCTAAAAAACCGTAAACCGTTCCTTTAGGGATCGCTAAATCCACACCATCTACTGCACGTTCTTTTCCGTAAATTTTTACTAACCCCGTCGCTTCTACTGCCCATCCGTCCGCCTGTCGCTTCTCTTTTTCGTTATCCATGATTCTCACCTTTTTCTGTTAAAGGATGAAAAATTCAGATCTCTATTATGCCTTCTATTATAACTGATTACAGATTTTTTAACAGAATATTCAAACATCCATTTAGTATTGTCCATTACTCAGTACCAGGCAGACAATCAAACATCTATACGTTTTTAAAAGAATCTTTTCACCTTACAGACTGCAAGCAAAGTAAGAGGAAAAGAGATCAATAAACCCAACCGGTCCGGCCGCTTCACTGGTTATGCTTCAACTAGTAGCAAAACACTTCATTTGGTAGTCCCGATGCTAGCGTTGCAGGGACAGAGACAATAGCAACGGTATTACCAGCGAGCCCGCGGAACGCGTCCGCCTGGAGTGCAGGATCCGGCATTGCTGCAAAAGAGTATATGTTAATTCCTTTAAAAAAATAATTTTTCTTTTGTCGACAAGCTCAGGATATAGCTTTACTTCAAATTTGTTCTAGATCCATTAAAGAGTTTTTATAGACTAAACCGCACTAATTTAAATTAGCTTCTTAACAAAGTGGCTGCAATTCCCGTCGTCAAAATATAACGTGTATCCGATGGTCTTATAGAATTCGATTGCACTGTTCCAACTGTTATTTGATTCTAAAACCAATTGCTGATAGCCTTGTTGTTTCGCCCATGACTCTAAACAATGAATGATCCGCTTCGCCATTCCTGTTCTTCTGTATTTTTTCAGGACAGACATTCGCTCTACTCTGCCTATCTTATCTGTTTCAAAGGAAATAGCTCCTGTACATGCCACTTGGCGCTTATAGATACCAACTAAAAATACCGTTCCTTTTCGTTTGTAGCTTTCTAAAATGCTTTTCAAATCCGGATTATACGCAGGATCTATGAAACCAAAGCGCTCTTCTAATCCTTTTAGGATCAATTCGCTGGCTTCTTCTTCGAATTCTTTTGTAATTTGATGAATTTGAAATTCTTCTTGTATCTTATCCCCACTCATTTTTTCACTTCCCTTTTATTTTTCTTAATCTATAGAAATAGCAGGCGTTTAGAAATTCTAAACGCCTGCTTCTTTGGTTTCTATTCATTTCACTTTTGCTGGAACAAATACTTGATGTTGTTGGTCGGCAATGCGCCTTCTCCGCCAAGGATGTAGATTCCCGTAGCGGATTCCAGCTGATTTTCAATTGTTTTGATAGTTGATGAATTTTGTGCATTCGGGGCCATCAGAATGAGCGGCGCCTTTTGCCTTGCCGCACTCACAGAGCCTGCTAATGCATCCGGATAGTTGATGCCAGTCGATAAATACATCATTTTAGCATCCAGGGAGTCTTTGAAGTACTCAATGACCGCACTGTTCGTTTCATATCTAGAAGCGCCTGAGATGCGCACCGCATTCAAAATCCCTTTTGCTGCGAGATCGGAAACCGCACCTTTGCCGCCGATGATATACGTTTTCTTATAAGCTTTTGACGAAAGAAGCGCTTTTACTTCAGGAGACAAGGCGTTCGATTTCGTCAGTAAAATCGGCATTTTTTTATTCCCTGCAATCGGTGCAACGGATAAGGCATCCGCAAACGTTGAGCCGCTCGCAATCACCGCTTCAGTAGATCCAACCATTTCTTTCGCGATGTTGACGGATGTCGCATAACGGTCTTTGCCGCTGATGCGCTTGATTTTCGTCGGTGCAATGCCAAGGTTTACGAGTTCTTGTTCCACCATCGGACTGATGGCGGACTGGCCGCCGATGAGAATCACTTCTTTCGTTTTCAGCCGCTTCAGCTCGTCTTTTACTGCAGCAGGCAACGCGTCCGTCTTCGTCAATAGGAGCGGCGCATCGTAATAAGCGGCAAGAGGCGCAGCACTTAAGGCATCCGGGAAATTTCCACCGGCCGCAAGAATTGCTTTCTCAGAAGAAATCCAGCCTTTTTTCGAAACATTGACGGCCGTTTCATAGCGGCTCGCCCCACTAATTCTCTGAGTCAAATTCCATTTATCCGCTAACGCGAGAATTGATCCTTCTGCATTCAACCGGCCCCACCCGGAAACCAGATCATATCCTGGAGCGAGTTCAACCGGTGTATAGGGATATTCCTCATCCATATATGGGACTTCATCCAGGTAGCCTGGACGATCTTCTTCTGTAAATGCTACATCATCGGCGGAAACCGTAACAAGTGTCCGGATTTGATCCACTGTCAGCGATGGATTGAGTGATTTCAATAATCCGGCAACGCCTGCAACGTGTGGAGCTGCCATAGACGTTCCCGACATAAGTGTCATATTGCCATCCGGCACAAGACTAGGAATATCCGTGCCCGGTGCCACCAAGTCAAGCCCTGGTCCGTAATTCGAATAATCGGATACGAGATCCAGGCGGTTAGTAGACCCGACAGAAATTGTGTACTTCGATGATGCCGGATAGGAAACTTCTCCGTATCCATCGTTTCCTGAAGACGCAATAATGGTTACGCCGCGCTCATGTGCATATTTTAATGCATATTCGATTACCCGGCTGTAACCGCCTCCAAGACTCATATTAATGACATCCGCTCCCTGATCGGCTGCATAAATGATGCCATAGGCAATTTTTTCGGTATCTCCACTGCCGCTGGCATCTAAAACTTTCACCGGCAGTATTTTAGTGAACTGGTTGATGCCGCTCATCGAGTAATCATTGCCTGATTCGGCCGCAATGATCCCCGCTACGTGTGTTCCGTGCCCGTAATCATCGAGCGCTTCATGGTCATCGTTGACAAAATCATAGCCTGTATGAGCAATCTGGTGCTGAAGATCGGCGAGCGTATAATCTACCCCAGTATCGAGAATTGCTGTCACAGTCTCCGCCATTTCTTTTTCCTGCACGAGATCCGTCATTGGGTTATAGCGGATATCTGCGCCTTTCATTATAACTCCTTCCCCATCATTCGAAAGGGACCATTGTTCGTTGTAATAGATATCTGTTGATTGCACAGTGTATTCCTGAACCGGTTCGATAAATTCCACTTCCGGCAATGATTCCAGCATCTGAACAGTTTGGTCCGCTTTGGCTGCTGACATTCCTGTCGGCAGGTCCATAACTTGGAACTGGTCGAATAGCGGCGAAGAAGCCTCAAATTCAGATACATTGTGGATGCCGTATGTTGAAGTTTTTGCCTTGGTTAGTGAAGCTCCTTCTTTAAATTTGACGATTACCCGATTTGAATCGGCTTCCTTTTTAACATAGTCTGTTTTCATCATTAAAGACAAAACCGAACGATCTTTCAAGGAATAGATGCCGATTGAGTCTCCGGCTTGGATAATTTCGTTTCGAAGTTTTTCAGGAGCTGTTTTCAATGACAACTCATATAATTCGATGATGGCTGTTTGTTCAGCTGCCGTGATGATCTTGGAGCTGTAAAAACCATCTTTTGCAATCTTGCCCAGCAAATCTTCCAGCTGTTTAATGTTGCGTGAAAGGCTCTCCCTCACCGAGGCATCGGTTGCCGCTTGATAGCTAATGAACGGCGCGAGTTTGTAGTAAAGCTTTGTCAGCTCTTCCCCGCTTTCTGTCTGGGAAAGCACTTCACTGCGAATTGCCCTCAAATTATCAAGCAAATCCTTTTCCGACACAACTTTTCCGTCCAACACAAGCTCTGCAGGGCATTGCTCGCCATAAATCATAGCAGATGCTTTCAATTTCTTCCCTTTATATGAAAGCGTATAGTTTATCTCTGCGCTTTCTTCTGTCTCTTCCAGCATTTCATCAGAGTACGAGGAAATTTTAATGTAATAAGGGCCTTTCCACGAAATCGGGAACTGGACGGATGCAGCTTGATCTGCATAGGAATAATTCCGGTAATAGTCAAACGTCTCATCGTCTGTAGCACGCTGAGCGCTTGAATAAACGGAAAACGTCAATTCCTGATCCGATTGCAGCGTGATTTCGACATGCGAATGTTCCTTGATCTGGTCAGGCTGGACATCAATTTTGTACCAGCGTTCCGCAGCATCAGCAGAAAAGGTATCCGTTGCCGCCACTTCTTCTTCTAACACAATAGCTTCTAACACATCTTCTGCGTTTGCCGTCTTGCCTGCAGGCAAAACTCCTATTATTGATAAAAACATCAAAAAACTAATGATAATCTTTAACGCACGACCCATTCCATCATCCTCGTTTCAATATATTTACATTTCTATTAAAGCACATAAATTTTCATAAAAATAGATATTTCTAACAATTATTTTTTACACGTTTTTTTGGTTTATTTTAAGCAACTCTTGCGACACTTAGGTGCTTGAAAAGCAGATTGAATTTCACTTATGAAAAATAGCCCTTTCCCTAGTAAGATTAAATACCTATGCGGAAATCGTTCAGTAAAAGTAAGAAGGATGCTCTTCAATAAGAGGAGCCAGCCTTTTTCTCCCTCTCTTATATTTTTCCGATCTATAATAAAAACAGCCGGTAAATTACCCGGCTGCTGTGAAATCGATAATCATATATAAATGCTCTTTAAACCACAAATTCAATTCACTCATTTCCACCAGGTTGAAACAGGATCAGACAAGCTTTCCTCAATCTGAACCGTATCACCAATTTGTGGAGCGATAAGGTTAACTCTATTTTCCTTTGCCGCATTTAATGCTCGTTCGATTGGCTCCTTCCAACCATGCCGCGCGAGCGTAAAGGCACCCCAATGCATTAACATCATTTGTTTGCCTTGTAAATCGATATTCGCCTGAACAGATTCTTCCGGAAGCATATGAGACTCAGGCCAGCGCTCATCATATTGAGCACCTTCTATTAATGCAATATCAAAAGGTCCGTATTTATCGCCAATTTCTTTGAAATGTGCCTCATAGCTTCCATCTCCACTGGTATAGAAACGGGTTTGTTCTCCAAGAATGACCCACCCGCCCCAAAGCGTCGAATTCTGGTTAAAAATTCCTCTTCCTGAGAAATGTTTGGCCGGCGTCAAGGCGATGGTTAATCCTTGGAATTCCGTTTCATCCCACCAATTAAGTTCCGTGATTTTTTCTTTTTCAACACCCCATTGAATCAAATGATTACTCACGCCATATGGAACAAAGAAATGAGAAACCTTGCTCTTTAGTTTTTTGATCGATTGATAATCCAAGTGGTCGTAATGATCATGCGTGATAAAGACTGCATCAATCGGCGGCATCTCTTCTACAATATCCAATAAATCTTCACTGTAGCGTTTCGGCCCAATAAAGGAAACTGGTGATGCTCTTGGTCCCAGCATGGGATCGACAAGAATTTTCTTATTATCAAGACTTAATATAAATGCCGAATGGCCAAGCCAGGTCAGGCTGTCTTCTTTGCCTTTTATCTTGTTCCAATCGATCTTAGAAACAGGAAGGTCACCGGATGCTGGACTCGTCTCGTTAGCCGCTGAATCGGAGTTCTGGAATGCAGAGGGGCTATCTGCACTTCCGGATTCCATCGTTGATTCTTGATTGACAAATTTGCCGTCTTTATAATTTTCAAACGTATTATATAGCTCTTCTTGTTCCTTGCTAGGGTTACCGCCAAAAGATGGATAAAGATTTATAAACAACAAAACGGCAACACTTAATACCACGAGTGATAGCGTAAAATAAATCAATATTTTCTTTATGATTCTTTTCTTGCCTTGGGGTACAGCTTTTCCGTTCTTTTTCTCAGTTGCAGGATGTTCTTCAAGATTCGACATTTCATCACTCGCCTTATGGCTTTATTAACAAAAGGCAATTACTGCATGGTGAAAAATTCATCATTCACCCTTCTGCTTTTCTTCATCATACCGAAAAAGAAGCAAAGGCAGCAATAAACTGCTTTTGCTTCTTAAAATTATTGAGACATTATCGCACAGCAACACGCCATTTCTATACACGCCGCAAAGCCTCAATCGGATTCAAATTCGAAGCTTTTCTAGCTGGAGCGATTCCGAAGACGATTCCTATCGTCGTAGAAAAGCCAAGAGCCAACATGATGGTTAAGGGAGACAGCAAGAAACTCACGTCCATAAACGAACAGATAGCATAAGCCGCCATGACACCGGTTAAGACGCCGATGATCCCGCCAATAAGCGATAAAAAGATAGCTTCCATCAAGAATTGCTGCTGAATTCGCTTCGGTTCCGCTCCTAATGCCTTCCTGAGCCCAATTTCCGCCGTCCTTTCTGTAACAGATACGAGCATCATATTCATAATGCCAATTCCACCAACCACCAGGGAAATAGATGCAATGCCCACAATTAGCAAAGACAGCGTCGTGATCATCCGGTTGATGGTCGACAGCATCTCCTGCGTATTCCGGATCAAAAACCCTTCCCCTTGATTTTTAAATGCTTCATTTAGTTCGGTTTCGATAGCGCGCGAGGTCTTTTCAGACTCATTGGAGTCATCCATATAGACATCTGCCGCCATGATGGAATTGGTTCCAAGCAACCGCATTGATGTCGTGTATGGGACGATGACCGCCTCATTAATGGAACTAGATGAGAAAGCATGCGATTGTTGGAGTGTACCAATAATGGTGAAGTTCATGCCTCCTATCAACAAGGTTTCTCCGATAGGGTCTTCGCCAAAAAACAATTCGCGGGCAATCGTAGAACCGATCAAACTTACTTTGTTTTCACTTTGAATGTCTAATGGATTGATCCCTCTTCCTGTTTGAATCAGATCTTCGTTTTTCGAAAAATATACATCGTTTTTCCCGTTCACGCTCACTTCTTCCTTGACGGCACCTGCAGCTGCAATCTTAGTGAAGCCCGTAACAGTGGGTGACACCCCGGAAACATTGTCAATTTCTTCAAGCCGCTCGATATCTTGGGGAAGCAATCCCTGTTTTAAAGGGGTTCCTACAGTCGTTACAATGATTCGATCTGCTTGGAAAGTAGCAAAATCGTTGGTCATGTCGTTTGTAACTCCTCGAACGATGGTAATCAGCGCAATGATGGATCCTACTCCAATGACAATGCCCAAGGTGGTCAAGGCCGAACGCAGTTTGTTGTGGACAACGTTCATCCAGCTCATTTTCAAATTTTCCTTTAGCATCCGGTTTCCTCCTCCCGGAGCAGACCATCCAGAATACGGAAGATCCTTCTCGCATTTTTTGCGATTTCAGCATCATGCGTAATCATGATGATCGATTTCCCTTCCCTGTTTAATTGGTGGAAGAGTTCCATGATTTGCTGGCCGGTCTTTTGGTCAAGCGCACCCGTCGGTTCATCGGCAAGCAGGATCGTCGGTTCGGTGACCATCGCCCTGGCAATGGCCACACGCTGCTGCTGGCCACCGGAAAGTTGGGTGGGCCGGTGCTCCATTTTCCCTTCAAGGCCGACTCTGGATAACATTTCGGCTGCCCGCTGTTCCCGTTCTTTTTCCCGGACGCCTGCATAAATCAGCGGAAGCTCCACATTGTGCCTCGCACTTAAGCGGGGCAATAAATGAAATTGCTGAAAAATAAACCCGATTTCCTTGTTGCGAATCGCTGCCAGCTCTTTTTCATCCAGTTCCTGCACTTTTTGCTGTGACAAGATGTAATCGCCTTCCGTCGGAATATCCAGGCAGCCGATTATGTTCATCAATGTAGATTTCCCCGAACCAGATGGCCCAAGGATCGCCGCAAAGTCCCCTTTGTTGATGGATAGATTGATATTTTTGAGCACCATTTGCTCTTCTTCACCCAAGAAATAGGACTTGCTGATGCCTTCCATCTTCAAAATTTGCTCAGCCATGACTCCTCATCTCCTCCAGAAGAGCTGTTGCAATAGCCCTTCTTCGTCAACCGCGCGCATGACTTCATCGCCGGCTGATACACCGCTTGTCACTTCTACTCTCATGCCGTCATTGATGCCGGTCGTAATGGATTCTTCCCTAGGCTCCCCTTCCTCTGATGGCAGCAGCACATATGGCTGGTTCTCATTGTCAAAAAGAATCACTTCCATCGGCAGCGTAGTCACTTCGATTGCTTCTTCCTTAACAAGTTTTGCCTCTGTACTCATGCCTATCCGCAGTCCTTCATCGCTTTCAAGGTCAATCGCGGCAATAAAATAAGAAACACCATTTTCATTTCTTGCTTCTTTTGAAATAGCACTAATGGTCCCAGCTAGTTCTTTACCGAGTGCGTTGATGGCAACCTTAATTTCCTGATTGATTTTCAAATACTTGTGGCTATATTCATCAACCTTCACGTTGGCTTTAAAATTAACATAGTCCACTATTTTGATCATCTCGATGCCTGCAGGCACTTGGGCATTTTTCTGGATTCGAATTTGCGTAACTTCACCATTTATCGACGCTTTGATTTCTTCTCCTAACGATGTCACTAAAAGGACATCTCCCTTTTTAACTCTTTCACCATGTTTCACTTTAACTTCGCAGATTTCCATCGGTTTTTCACTTATCACAGTTTCTCTGTTTTTGGCGTCAATTGTTCCCGGAAAATTATGATATGTCGTGATATCTCCCGTTTCGGCGATTTCTGATTGAAAAGCTCCGGTTCCTTTTGGCATAAAAACAGCCGCTCCAGCAATCGCTGCAATGAGAATGCCTAAGGTGCTCCAAATCAACCATTTCCTCTTTTTACGCTTAGTCTTAGCAGCCATATTTTTCACCTCCATCCTTTGGTGCAATAACGCTTACTCATATGCAGAGTTCTTTCTGTATATGTAAAGGTTCGGCAAGGAAGATATCCTATGTCATGTCCCCCTTGAAGGAGATTACTGTTTATGTAAATATGATATTTTTTTATTATAAATAATAAATTAATACTATCATAAATATTTTCATTAATCAGTTTTTTCTATTTTATTTTTCTAATTGTTAAATCTAAATGTTGTTTAAAGATTCTTAGCTCTAGTTGACTCATTTGAATATTAATAATCACCGTTTTAAAAAAAGAATTAGAAAAGGCAGCCCCTAGAGGCTGCCTTTGATGACTAACTGGATGGAATTATAAATGAGTAGCTGGTACTGCCGCCAGCAAATCGTTTTTTGCCCGATTTACGAGGTTGTCAATCATTAAGTCTTCTTCCATATCAGAGCGTGAGTAATCAACATTTAACTTCATTTCTGATTCGCCTTGACATTCGATGGCTCTTATTTTGACTATCGACGTCTTATCTTTGAAAGTTTCATTATCGTTCCATCCTCGTATTTCTTTTTCCCAATAAGAATGTCCATTTTCTAAAATGCCCTGGCTAATTCTGTCATCAAGTTCAATATATTTATAGAATTTCATTCGTACACCTGCTTTCAAAATTTAAAATGAATCATATGATCTTTACGTAAAAAAAAAAAGAGAAATTTCTTTCTTAGTTTATAATACCCTTTTAATGTAAAATAACTCATATTTCTTGATGCATCAGCCAATCAAGAAAGCCTTACTTGCATAATTGTTGATGATGAGATGCTTCTTTCTTAATGAGCGAATTGAGAGAAGTCTATAATTTCAAAGTTATCTAAAGAAAAATTTGGTTTCTGCTTTGTCATTCATTTATTCGATAAGTCCGAGTAATTTAACTTCCCCTTAACTCAATTTTATAAATGAAAGTTTTTCACTTCTCGCTGCATGACGATTAACCCCAGTCATTTTTATTGTCATGTATAAATCGAAGATATTCGGGTAGTCAGTTAAGAAGATCAAATTATCGAGGAGGGTTTATATGAAAATACAAGCCGCCGTTACACACGGTTTAGGAGAAGAGTTTAAAGTGGAAGAAGTGGAACTGGGCGAACCGAAAGCGCATGAGGTGCTGGTGAAAATAGTAGCAGCTGGTGTTTGCCATACCGATGCTGTTGCAAGAGACTTGGGCTTGTCGCCCTTTCCTGTAGTCCTTGGACATGAAGGATCAGGAGTCGTTGAAAAAATAGGATCTGCAGTTACTACAATCCAAACTGGTGATCATGTTGTGCTGTCATTCGCTTATTGCGGCCAGTGTGAAAATTGCTTGACCGGCCATCCGACAGTTTGCCTGAAGTTCAATGATTTGAACTTTGGAGGTAAAATGCAGGACGGTACAAACCGCATCCATCAACACGACCATGCCGTTTCGACATTTTTCGGGCAATCGTCTTTCGGGACTTTCGCGGTTGCCAACGAACGGAATGTCGTCAAAGTTGACCCGGAAGTTGATTTAACGCTTCTCGGCCCACTCGGATGCGGCATTCAGACTGGCGCGGGCACGGTATTGAACCGGTTCAAGCCTGATTTCGGTTCTTCCATCGCAATTTATGGAAGCGGAGCTGTTGGATTGAGTGCTGTCATGGCAGCAAAGATAGCAGGCTGCCTGAACATTATTGCAGTTGATATTCACGATGATCGCCTAGAGCTGGCGAAAGAATTGGGTGCGACGCATACGCTTAACGGCAAAAATGTTGACGTCGTCGAAGAAATCAAAAAGATTACCAATGGCGGCTCACATTACGCAGTAGAGACAACTGGAGTTCCACCAGTCGTCAAACAAGCCATTCATGCCCTGCGCCCGCTCGGATCATGCGCGATTGTCGGTGTGACACCTGAAATTACGTTCGATGTCCATAATGACATCATGGCAGAAGGCAAAACAGTAATGGGGGTCATCGAAGGTGATTCGATTCCGCAAGTATTCATACCCCAGCTCGTGGCTTATTTCAAGCGCGGCTTGTTCCCGTTCGACAAACTTATCAAAGTATATGATTTTGATCAGATTAATGAAGCTTTCGAAGACTCCAAGAAAGGAATCACCATCAAGCCTATCGTAAAAATCGGACAAAAGTAAAAGCGTTATTTAATTAATATGTGTTCAGGCTGTAGTAAAACTCAGATTATTTGAGCAGAGCGACAGTCTTTTTTTTTTTTTGAAAATTGTATTTTGAATAAAAAACATCGTGCAGCTTGTTTGCTGCATGATGTTTCGCTTTCCATCTATGGTTTAGCTGCCCAGATTTCAATTTCCACCTTTATTTCCGGCAATCCTAACGCGTTAAGATAGCCGATTGTCATTGCCGGAAATCCATTGCCGAACAAATCGAACCATTCCTGATTCATCCATTTCCAATCGATTTTTTCTATTGCCCAGATGTTCACTTTGACAATATGTTCGGCTTTCAATTCTTCTGCAACTAAGATTGCTTTGATGTTTTCAAACGTGTTGCTGATTTGTCGGTTCATGTTCTCGGGGAAGTTGCCGTCCTCATCCATCCCGACTTGACCAGAAGCTACATATAATTCCGCATTTCTTGGAATTTTGGTGATATGCGTATAATTGCCGACTGGTTCTGGCATGGCCTTTGGATTTCTTCTTATTATTTTCCCGTTTCCCATTCAAACTGCCCCGCTTTCTGCTATCTTTCTTTTTGCTCATATAGTAAATATCTTTTAAAATACATCCTCATCAAATCTTCCTTCATATCTTCTGCTATTTGAATCTCGGTTTTCATTCCGAAGAGATTCGATAACTAAATCCTAAACGTATAATTACGATATAAAAGTATATATCATTGTAAAAAAATTTGATTCGTTCTATCTTAATGCTTTTTACTTATAACTTACTAAATTCTGCTCCAATTAATAAAAGATAAGCCATTCCTAACATTGCGATGTTTGATAAAGTTCCTATAAGAACATACCACAGGTCTCTAGATCCTAAAGCAAATCCTATCCCCAATAATGAAATTAAACCAATAATAATTGCATCGATTTCATCATCTATTGGTAAAAAAAAGAAAACTAAACTTGTTACTGCTGCTAGTATTGATAAATATCCTAACGTATTTCTTTTATTTTTCTTCATAATGATTGCCTCCACTTAATATAAAAAATGCTTACTTTTTTTATTCCTGTTTATCTTAATAGTTTTAGATTATCTATACTTTTTAAATGAGTTAAACCTGTCATTCTTTTAACTTGCAGATTATCATATTAAGTTGAATAGCCAACAGATAAAAATAGCTCAAATGGTCACAGTTGTTAACGCAGAATTAAAAGGAATCCAATATCAGTTGATTTGTATTTAAAGAGCGTGTAAAGAATAACAGCTATATAGATTAGACTTTTAAAAACAAAAAACCTAAAGTATATACTGATTCAAAGATATCTATTTCATTTTCCTCCTCTCCCCTGAATCTAATTCCAATAGATGGAAAATCCGTATTATTTAAAATAACGATACGGTTTCACAAAAAGTTTCCGAAGATTAATGTTAAAAAGAATAACTGTTTGCAAAAGTACATTTTCGCAGACAAAAAGGGAGAGAAGATGCGATTTGACCAGCCTCTTCTCTCCCTTAGTATTTTGCTATCTGTATAACTACTTCTACTTTTTCCTCATGTGTAAATTAATAATAATTTGAACCCGGTTTCTTTAATTGATGCTTTTTTGAAATTTGAAGAGTTCAGATGTCTCGATGTTTTAGTTAAGCTTTTGAACATGTAATAGCTTAAGATAGCAACCATCGTATTTAAAAGAATATTATCCATTTCAAATTGACCGACTCGAAGAACGCAGCACTTCTTTATCTAGCTGATTCAGGCTGCTGCATGAAGTTGCAAAAGCAATCCAGCCATATGTCTGTTTTTCATATTTTACAACAGCTACTATACAAGGGATTGTATCCTTTGTAAAATTAGATAAAGGAATAAATGAAGAGGAGACTGTCCGATGCGAAAAACGGCTTTATTAATCATTGATGCCCAAAACGAAATGTTCGACCAATCTAACCCTGTCTATCAAAGCGAACAATTACTCAAGAATCTGCAGTCTTTGATCAAAAAAGCGCGTTCAGCTGACGTTCCCGTCATTTATGTGCAGCATAACGACCCTGGCATTGTAAAAGGCACTGACTTCTGGCAAATTCATCAGTCAATCACTCCCGAAGAAGGAAATTTCATTGTCCAGAAATGGACGCCGGATTCATTTCATGAGACAAAACTGCTGGAGATATTGAAAAATAAAGGCGTCCAGAACCTCGTTATTGCAGGCAACCAGACTGAGTATTGCGTAGATGCGACAACTCGCAGTGCCAGCAACCTGGGATTTGATGTGACCCTTGCCAAAGACGCGCACGGTACTTGGGATTCCGAAGAGATGAGCGCTGAGCAAATCATCAACCATCATAATGGCATACTGTGCAATTTTGTCACACTTCAGGAAACGAATGACATCGAGTTTATAGAATAAATCCAGTTTAAAGAAAAACGCTCATTTTTATCTAAACCGTTTAGTTTTGAATCGCAAAAATGTAAATAGAAGCAATCGTCACATAACCAACATATTTAAAAAGAATATTTTTTTGAGATACTCTTTCCAGAAATGAATTTTTGGGAGGAGTATTTCTTGGAAAAGAAAAGAGAAAAAACTGTATTGAACAGAAGTGCAGCACCTCAAAAGTTAGTTTTTACTTAACTTTTTGGTTGCTGCATTTGTTTTTAGAGCACCCTCTTCTTTCCCCCTTACATGTAAACAGCTTCTGGTAATACACCATATGTTACCTTTCAACGATTTGATAGTTTAATCAGAAAGCAGATTTTTTCAGACAGAGATTTTTTCAGCTAGTGAATGAACAATTTCTTCAACCACTTCCTTGCATGTGAGGATTTGCTGGATACCTCCAGCTGCTTCAGACACACTGATGGTGCCATTAATCAAATCCCCATCCAGCATCCCTATCTTGAACCCTTCCCCGTAATAGTGATAGGCTTCTTCGGGTTTGCCTTGATTAATCAATTTCAGTGCCTTCTTCCCGGCTTCTGTCGGAATAGTTCTCAAGTTTCCAATCGCTGACTTGAATTCAATAAACTCTTCGCTTTGCACATTCAGAATCGCTTTTTTTGTTTCGACACTTGCGGGATTCTCCTCTGTTGCAATAAATCGAGTTCCCATATAAACAGCTTCTGCCCCCATGGAGAATGCTGCTTTTGCTCCTTGTCCATTCACGATGCCTCCAGCAGCTATCACTGGAATGTTCACAAGTGAAGTAATTTGAGGTACAAGAGAAAGTGTGCTGATTTTATAATCACTCATATGGCCCCCAGCCTCATAACCCGTCACAATAAGAGCATCCACTCCTGCTTTTTCAGCCTCCACCAGTTTGCCCGCTGTCGGACTTAAATCCCGGTAAACTACATTAATTCCCTGTTCTTTGAGGCGTTTCAGCTCCGGTTCGACGACGTTTTGCCCAATGGCAATGACATTCTTGATATCTTCTTTGATCAGTACTTTAAACACTGCATTTGTAAAGGGGTCTTCTGAAGCCCCACCCATCGGAAAGATGTAATTCACCGCAAATGGTTTTTTGGTCAGTGCCTTCACTTTACGGATTTCATTGGTTAAGCGATAAGCCATATCCTCTGCACTCGTTGCTTTTTCTGTCTGTCCGGCATTTGGGCCTAACACGCCCATCCCTCCGGCGTTTGAAACGGCCGCAACAAATTCGGCTGAAGTGACCCATGTCATGGCAGCTGAAATAACTGGATATTCGATTCCGAGTAATTCTGTGATACGATTTTTCATAATTGATTTCTCCCTTTGTTTTTGGCTATTTATTTAACGTACATATTTTTAGGATATGGCAGTTCTAAATTGCCTCGAAGCGTATTGTCTTCGTATTCCGTTCGGAAGATTCCCTTTTCCTGGAGAATCGGAACTACCAGTTCAATAAAGTCTTCAAAACCAGCCGGGTAATCTTGCCGGATGAGCAAGATGTCCATAATTCCAGCCTTGTACCACTGTTCAATTTGCTCGGCGACGTTTTCGGCAGATCCCATAAATTTTGGCCTTGGCAAGTGATGGCCCAAAGGCATCAACGATTCGATTTCGTTCAGTTTCTCCCTTGCTTCTTTTTCTGTTCTGCCGATGATGGGACTGTGGGAAGGCATCAACAGCAAATCGTCCGACGACCGCCCTTGATCCTTCACTCGCCTTTTCAGTTCCGCGGTATACGCCTTCAAGTAATCGACATTATCTCCCGGCGCCATGAT
Source organism: Planococcus sp. TJ-302 (assembly GCF_058268455.1). Taxonomy (NCBI): domain Bacteria; kingdom Bacillati; phylum Bacillota; class Bacilli; order Caryophanales; family Caryophanaceae; genus Planococcus; species Planococcus sp. TJ-302. The sequence goes on from NZ_JBZDOI010000001.1 coordinate 778,877, forward strand.
AACTTCCGCATGCTTTGCTGCAATATCCATAAAATCAGAGGAAGTTCCAGCTTGCGAGATCACCGGCCGGCCTTGCCGCGAACGGCTTACGTTCAATGGCCCATCCACTGAAAAATAATTCCCTCGATAATTCAATGCATGCATTTTGCGGGGGTCATAAAATTCTCCTGTCGCTTTATTGCGGATAAACGCATCGTCTTCATAAGAATCCCAAAGTCCCTCTACAATTTCGAGAAACTCTTTTTTCATCGGATACAAATCCGATTTGCTGAAATGGGTCCGGCTGTAATTGGCCAAACCGCCGGAGTTGGACGTGACCGCATTCCATCCGGCACGTCCATTGCTGATTTTGTCGAGCGAGGCGATTTGTCTGGCGACTGTGAACGGGTCCGCATACGAAGTGGCGATGGTCGCCGCCAATCCGATCGAGTTCGTCACCATGCTCAATGCAGACAAGATGGACACCCCTTCAAACATGCTGAGGTAATGTGGAATCATGCCGGGGCCGATATGGCTGACATCCGCCAAAAAGATGGTATCGAATTTCGCATCTTCCAGCTGTTTGGCTTTTTCAACATAGTAATTGATGTTTTCGCTGGCATCGGCGGGCATGTCAGGATGGCTCCACCCCGTATAATTCCAGCCCACTCCATCGATGATGCCGCCAAGTTTCAGTTTTCGTTGATGCATGATTGTTTTCTCCCCCCGTTATTAAAGAAATTAGTTTTCCCAATCCAATTCGAATGCCTGTGCCAATAAGGTATGGCCTGTCATGCGGCTTTCCTGATCCGGATAAAAGTCGGCTACGATGATTTCATCGACTAAACTGGCTTTTGCAAGTTGCTGAAGATGCTCTTTCACCTGTTCTACGCTCCCGATCACAAAGCGTTCTTTGTTCATTTCTCTGGCTCTTGTTTCTTCTGGTGTATAAAAATGATTCTGGGCTTCTTTTGGTGTAGGAAGATTGAAGTTTGTGTTCCCTGTACTCATCTTCGCCCACACCAACTCTGCCGGTCCTGCTAAATAATTGGCCTCTTCTTCTGTCTCAGCTGTGATAACAATTGTCGCCAACATGCTTTTAGGTTCACTTAGATAGGCTGACGGTTTGAAGTTGTCGTGATATTCCCTTAGCAGCGGAACAGCCATTTGTGGGGCCAGATGAGCCGCAAAGACAAATCCTAAACCTTTTTCTAAAGCAAACTGCAGCCCACCTTCACTGGAACCGAGCATATACATAGCAGGCACTAATGATTGGTCTCCCGGCGGATTGATATGGCTAAACGGATGGTTCTGCTTAAAATCGCGGGCGAAAAATGAAAGGAGATGATCCAGTTGTTCTGGAAAATCATTTTTCCCTAACAACTCCCTGGACCTCAACAAGGCCCACATGGTCCAGCCATCCGTTCCGGAACTTCTACCGATTCCCAGGTCCACTCTTCCCGGGTACAACCCTTCCAGTAGCGTAAAATTCTCCATAACTTTCAATGGGCTATGATTCGGTAACATCACTCCACCAGCGCCTACCCGAATTCGTTTGGTGTGGGCTGCCGCATGCATACTCAGCATATCGGGTGAAGTACTCATTAAGGTAGTTGTATTGTGGTGCTCTGTAAACCAGTACCGGGTAAATCCTAGCCGGTCTGCTAATTGCACCATTTCCGTGATGTTTTGTAGACTTTGTTTGGCGTCGTTCCCTTTATAAATTTGCACAAAGTCCAAAATGGAAAGTTTAAGTGGTGTATGCCTCGTCTGCATTTTCATAACTCCTGTCTTATGTTATACTTTATTTAGCCTACTAAATATATTGCCGGCAAGTGCCTGAGCTTTTGATTACTATCCATTCTGTTGAATTTCATCGCCCGGTTTTAATCATACAAGTTTCTTTTATAGTTTGTGAAGAAGGCAATGTAAATGCACTGAGTACACCTATTTGTACCTTAGGAAGGGAGAAGACCTAATGAAAGTTTGCCGAGATGGATTTAATAAAAAGTTTATCGATGAAGAAAGCGAGATGCACGCAATTGCTTTTACTCAAAATGTGTTGTCAGGCCGCTGGAAGTATTTCATACTTTGGTATTTAAAGGATACGACACGCCGGTATTCGAACATCAAACAATTTCTTGAAGGTATTTCCCAAGGTTCGCTCACTAATCAACTTCGGGAACTGGAGCAAGACGGGATAATTAATCGGAAAGTATACCCAACTGTTCCACCAAAAGTAGAGTATAGCCTCACAGAAAAAGGATTAAAGTTACTTCCTGTCTTAGAGATGATGAAAGCTTTCGGAAAAGAATATATAGAAAAAACGGAAGATGCCGAATTTCAGAAATGACTTTCACCAGGATGCCGTTCCTGAATTCCCGTTCGTTTTGGTTAATAGCTATTTTCTAAGAGTAGTTTATCCACGCTAAACGGAAAATACGTGAACTTTCACATAATTATCCATCACATACTCCCTGCTATTAAAACACACTTGTGCGTAAGTAAATTTATTATTTACCAACGAAGTGGATAATATCATGCTGAGACGATTTGAAAGTTCCATAGCTGAGATCGAACCACAATCAAATAAAATCATATTAGGAGGAAAAATCATGAAATTTGGAATTATAGGCGCAGGACCAATAGGAGCAAGTATTTCTAATAAGCTAATTAAAAATGGACACGATGTTAAAATTGCCGATGCTCGGGACATTGAACATTTAGAAGGAAAGGATATTGCGGGAACACCCGTGAATATAGATGAGGTTATCACAAATATTGATGTTCTTTTACTATCTCTCCCACTCCATGTCATGCCAAGCATGCGTCACATCGTCGATCAAGTTGGAGATGAAGTCATTATTGCAGACACGTCCAATTATTATCCATTTAGAGACAATGAGATTGAGGAAATTGAAAACGGAATGGTTGAAAGTGTTTGGGTTTCAAAACAATTAGGAAGGCCGGTCATCAAAGCCTTTAGTAATCAGTTAGCTTATACGCTAGAGAATAAAGGAACCCCCGAAGGCACGACTGGCCGCATTGCCATGGCAATTGCCGGTGATAATCAAGCACAAAAACAATTGATTATCGATATAGTGAATGAGCTTGGCTTCGATGCAGTGGATAACGGCTCGTTGAGTGATTCTTGGAGAGAGCAGCCTGGAACTCCTGCTTACTGCACCGAATTGACAAAAGAAGAACTAATAGAAGCGTTGAAAAAGGCCGATAAAGAAAAAGCACCTGTTCTGCGGGACAAAGTAATGGAGAAGTTTTCAGCTGGAATGACGCATGAAGATATTGTGAGAATTAACCGGGAGACCTATAATTCCTAATTCAAGAAACTCCTATTGTTCGTTGAATTAATATTTTCAGTTAGACCGAAGCCATCGTATGCTAAAAATGAATCTATCAAAGAAGAGATACTTTCATTCATCCGTCAGAATGATGAAAGTGAAAATGAAGACCAGTAGCTTATAAAGTAGCTGCTGGTCTTCATTTTTTGTGTATTTTATTCATACAAAGTACTTCTCATACCAACTGACATGTATTTTTAGTTATATCTGTATTTCTTTTTTTAAAGAATCCTCGTGTTTCTAAAATATCAATGTGGCAAATTTATCACTTCGCGTCGGACTACGACACGACGGATGAAGAATCCTATGACCAGGCCAACCATTGCGACCACCACTGTAAACAAAAAGACGTTTTGCAATCCTGTAGCCATCGCATTGGCAATTTCAGCCGGCTGGGTCGGTGCGGCGGATCCATGTAAATAGTTCTCCATACCGCCCGTAAGAATGCTTACGGCTACCGCCGTTCCGATTGCACCGATAACCTGCTGCAACGTGTTCATGACAGCCGTGCCGTGAGGGTATAATTCTGGCGGCAGCTGATTCAATCCGTTCGTTTGAGAAGGCATCCAAATCATCGCGATCCCCACCATCAGCCCAATATGCAGCGCAACGATTAACGCGACTGAAGAAGTAGTGGATAGCGTAGTAAAAAACCATAACATAGTCGTAACGAGAATAAGACCCGGAATAACGAGCCACTTCGGCCCAAATTTGTCAAATAACCTTCCAATAATAGGAGAGAGAATCCCGTTTAGCACACTGCCGGGGAGAAGCATGAGTCCGGCAATAAATACGGACAGTCCTGCACCTGTCTGTAGGAACATCGGCAGAATTATCATACTCGACATAATAATCAACATCGACATCATCACCAGAAGCAGTCCAATAACGTACATCGGAAACTTGAAAACGCTTAGGTTCAACATTGGATCATTCATCCCGTTCTGACGCAGTACAAAGAAGAACAAAGCAACAAGACCAACGATGATGGATGTTACAACTACCATACTGCCCCAGCCCTCAGCACCTTCGCCTGCTTTACTGAAGCCAAAGACAACTCCACCGAACCCGATTGTTGACAGTAAGACCGATAGCAAATCGATCCGGGGTTTTGTCACTTCGGTCACGTTTTCCAAATACTTCAGCCCGATTAACAGACCGATGATCAGGAATGGCAACGAGAACCAAAAGATGAAATGCCATGTTAAGTATTCGATTAACAGACCACCTATTGTCGGCCCGGTTGCTGGAGCAAACATGATGACAAGTCCGACAAACCCCATGGCCGCCCCCCGCTTTTCCGGGGGATAGATCACCAATATGGTGTTGAACATGAGGGGAAGCAACAAGCCCATGCCTACTGCCTGCAAAACCCGAGCAACCATCAGCATCTCAAAATTGACCGCGAGTGCCGCAACTAATGTACCTGTGATTAAACTAATGAGTGCACCAATGAAAAGCTGCCTCGTTGTAAACATCTGCAGCAGTAAGCCACTTATCGGCATTAAAATACCGAGAGTTAACAAAAATCCGGTCGTTAGCCACTGTGCAGTTGCCGCCGAAATTTGGAACACATCCATTAAGTTCACCATTGCAATATTTAAAGCGGTCTCACTAAACATACCCACAAAACCGACGATCAGCAGCGATGCCAAGATGCCGCGCGTATTATATTGTTTCTTCATTTTTCTCTCTCCCAGTAACCTGATTAACTTAATAACGGTTTATTTTTTGTAAAGCATTGTTTCCTTAAATAATTAAGGAAGAATTGCTGCTTACTTCTTTCTTGATGAACCTCAATACTTATAGCCATTGAAGACAATGATTCATGAAAATCTTCTCTCCTGTAAATTACTTAATATCTGTATTTCCATACTGATAAGGAACACCCATATTCTCACGAAGCGTCTTCCCATCATATTCCTTGTGAAACAATCCACGTTCCTGCAAAATCGGAACAACCTGTTCCACAAAATCGGCAACTCCATCGTAGGCGATATCCGGCACAACCGAGAACCCGTCACAAGCGCCGGCCAAAAACCATTCTTCCAAGAAGTCAGCCACTTGCACTGCGGTACCGGCAACTACCGGATGGTAATTGATGACCCCGTGCGCCAGAACGTCCCGAATGGAGAGTCCTTTTTTCAATAGCTGTAAGGCTCTAGGAGAACGGGGATCCTGTGGATTGGCGTATGCACGCTTCAGCAAATCAGCTGGTAAAGGCTGATCAATATCCACCGAATTCATCGATAGCCGTAATCCAACCATGGAACCAAGGTAGCTGACCCGGCTTGGAATCTCCTCGGGGTTGAAACTCATTAGTTGTCTTCGCCGTTCCAACCCTTCTTCTTCAGTCGATCCTATGGAAAACATAAAACCGGCATACATCTTAATGTCATCCGGGTTTCTGCCAAAACGAGCCGCACTTTGCCGAAGCGCTTCCCTGTGTTCACGAGCAGACTTGATGTCATAGGGGTTTGCGTAGACACCTGAAGCGTACTTTCCGGCCAATTCCAACCCTTCAGCTCCTCCTCCAGCTTGAAAAATCACCGGCTGTCCTTGCTCCGATGGCGGGATTGGCAATGGGCCACGTGAAGCATAATAATGTCCTTTGAGATTAATCGGTTGAATTTTGTTCATGTCGGCGAATTTTCCGCCTTCCACATCTATTGTCAAAGCGTCCGGTTCCCAACTCCCCCATAATGCTTGAACAATTTGGATCGATTCATGGGCCATACCGTATCTTTCTTTGCGTCCGGCAACCTGTGCACCGAAATTTGCTGCTGCTGCTGGCAACGATGAAGTGACCGCGTTCCAGCCTACACGGCCATGACTAATCACATCCAACGCTTTGAACTGACGTGCTATATTATAGGGATAATTAAAAGTCGTTGATAGGGTGGCAACAAGACCGATTTGCTTCGTTTCTCTAGCTACAGCCATTAGCGCCAACATTGGGTCCATCGGGAACATTGGTGTCTGGGGACCTAGGTCGACGGTTAATGCCGGGGTATCTGCGATAAAAATCATCTGAAATTTTCCTTTTTCAGCTAATTTTGCACGCTCTACATAACTATCCATACTTGTATAAGCAGCCGGATCGGTGCCAGGCATTCTCCATGCGCTAAATTCAGCTCCGTATCCAGAAATCATTTGTAATGCCAGTTGCATTTCTTTTCGTTTTGTCATGTTTATATTCTCCTTTGATTTAGACAGGCCCTAGTTAATTGCATACGCCTGTGAGGAATTATCGTGGCAGCTTTTTCTGTAAAATAAAATTCCGCTAATTATTACCTTACTAAATACCTTTTTAAGGATTAACTACTATTTTACTTATTCTTCCTGTTAGTACTTACCAAGTACTTCCTATAAATTTCACTCTTTGAAATAGACTTCTTTTAAGTTTTAAAGCCTCGTTGATTCTTATCCTATTTGTTGCAATTCATAATGTACCAACGATCACCTCTATTATGAACAGTTCCATTTCTTTTCAACGTACGCAATTTCTTAAATATAGAAACTTGTGAAGTGGATTCTTCCATAACTGATAAATTAATCGTTTTTGAGTCCAAACATGAAACGATCTTTTTTGCGCTTATTCCAGGACAATCTTTAATGCAAGTTAGAATACTGCTATTTTCAACGTTCATGAATTTACCTCACACCTTTTTAAAAGAATTATTACGGACTGAAGTTAATTACACTAAAAAATAAGCTTTTTATTTAGCCTGCTAAATAAATGATCGCTAATCAACTTTTAAAATTAGGATTCTCCATAAACCTATTATTTTTAAAAATATATTTAGCTTGCTAAATACTAGTTAGAGAAAAATTAGAATAAATTTCTCTCCATTCGTTTCATTAATTCTCTTAATACCAAGCGTTCTTCCGGTGAAATGGAATGCAATAATTTTTCTTGCTGCTGCTTCCATTTAAAATCAACCGGACCTTCCAACTCTTTCCCTTCGTCAGTCAGATAAATCCGCATAACCCTGCCGTCTCGTTCATCGCGCTTACGGATGATGAACCCGTTCTGTTCCAACGATTTAACCATATTGGTGACCGTCGGCGGCTCGCATTTCAAATGCTCGCATAATTGCATTTGAGTGACTCCATCTCCTGCCCATAAACGGGCGAGTAAATTGTCCTGTCCAACGTAAAGATTAATTTCTCTTAGGCTTTCGCTATAATCCCGACGCATTTTAGATGACACTTTATCTAAAGACTCACGGATATCGCAATCTACAGTGACTTTCATAGATAACCCTCCAAGTGATGATATATTTAGCCCACTAAATATATCATCGCAAAATTCAGTTGTCAACATCTGTTTAGCAAACTAAATAATTTACTTAATTAGTTTAATCGAACTAACGTTATCTATTATAATTTTTATAAACTTCAAACAAGGTTTTTTATATGATTAAATTCGAGACCATATCTATTCATAATAGCGTTCATAAAAGTATGCTTTATCGAACAAAAAAGAAGAAACTCAGGTATTCGCTTCTTCTCTTCCGATAATCTCTCAGATAGTTACTAACCATTCCTTTAACTACTCGATCTTAGGATGTTTTCTCTAAGATCTTTTTGCATATCATTGTGAAATTTAAAGCTCTTACTTGCCATATATTAATCGCCATTCCCAATGTAATATAGAAGGCATTAACCTATAAAATTTTATATTCATTGCTGAAAATGAAGCGTTTAAATTCAAGCGTTTAAATACGCTCATTATCAAAAGAAAATGGTCCGGTATGAATAAGATGATTACAGCTCGTTTATAACACGAAAACAGTGGAACTAAAATAAGATGACATTGACACAGTGGTAAAACCACAGTATCGATGCCATCTTATTGGAGTAAAAGCTTAAGTTTACTTTTTTCTTAAATTGTTCGAAAGTTAGGGCTCATTTACAAAAACAATTGTTTTTGAAATATATTATTCAGCCACTGAACGAAGCAATTTAATTAACGGTGCTTTTGTTTCAAAACCTATTCCTGGAACGTCAGGCAAACCTACATACCCATTGACAACAGGAATGTCATCGGCGAATCCTCCGAATGGTTCAAAAATTCCCGGATAAGACTCATTCCCTCCTAGACCCAATCCTGCTGCAATGTTCAGCGACAATTGATGCCCACCATGCGGAATGCACCGGCGTGAAGACCATCCATGTTCTTTTAACATATCCAATATTCTCATATACTCCACAAGTCCATAACTTAATGCACAGTCAAATTGTAGATAATCCCGATCCGGCCTCATTCCTCCATAGCGAATGAGGTTTCGGGCATCCTGCATAGAAAAAAGATTTTCTCCAGTTGCCATAGGATTTTTATAATGCTTGGAAAGCTCCGCTTGAAGCTCATAATCTAACGGATCTCCTACTTCTTCATACCAAAACAAATTATAGGGCTCCAGCTTTTCTGCATATTTAATCGCTGTCTCCAAATCAAATCGGCCATTTACATCTACCGCCAGAGATTGGCCAGATGGCACCACTTCCAGTACGGCTTCAATTCTTCGAAGATCTTCTTCTAAACCGTTTCCAATTTTCATTTTCACAACTGAATAACCTAGGTCCAGATAGCCTTTCATTTCTTCTTGCAGCATTTTATCGTCTTTTCCTGGCTGATAATAGCCGCCTGCCGCGTATACAAACACTTTATCATCCGGCTTTCCATCTCCATAACGTTCGGCCAGCAGTTGATAAAGGGGCTTTTCTTCTATTTTTGCAATAAGGTCCCAAACTGCCATATCAAGCGTTCCCACCGCAACCGACCGTTCCCCGTGGCCGCCTGGTTTTTCGCCCGTCATCAAAATATCCCAGATTTTATGAGCATCAAAATTTGAGCCTTCATCATTTAGAATGTCATTTGTTTCCGCTTCTAATAAACGAGGGATAAAACGTTCGTGGAGAAGTCCGCTTGGAGCATACCGGCCATTCGAATTAAATCCATAGCCTACAACCCTTTTGCCATTTTTAAATACATCCGTAACGATTGCAACGACAGAAACGGTCATTTTTGAAAAATCAATATACGCATTGCTGATACTCGATTTAATCGGTACGGCTTTTTCTTTGATATCAATGATCTTCATCTTAAAACCTCCCATTTCGTATTTATTATCTGTTTATAGAATAATTAATAAATTTATTAATGTCAATAAAAAGCTTTAAATTAATTAAATTAATGTATATAGCCATTTAATAAATTTATTAAATATCCATACATATAAAAAAGACGCTTCTTGTTAAGAAACGTCATGCCTTATTTTTCCTGCTTATTCGTTGGCTTGCTTTCGATAATCCTCAAGATTTCCTGTCCTCCACGATGCCTGTGGGAATGCATGAGAATCTGCGCTGCTTTGCTGTCTTGGGCTCGCATTGCTGCTACTATTGCCCGATGTTCCTTAATGGACCGGACAGGAAGCTTTCGCTCATTAATGGTAAATAACCGAGCCCGATACAATTGATCAGAATGACTATCCATTATATTTTTCAGCCGTTCATTCCGGGAGTACTCAACGATCAAATTATGAAATTGATTATCTGCATCTAAATAGGCCTTTAAATTATTTTCCTTCAGATTTTTTTCTTGGCGCGCAATAAGGGAATCCAAGATTTCGAGATGTTTTTCCTCCATATTCAACGTGGCTAACTCAGCAGCCACTCCATCCAGCGCTTCAGCAATTTGACAAATTTGCTCAATATTTTCTTTTATGATTGGTTCAACACTAAAGCCTTTTCGAGGGATCAACCTAATCCAGCGATCCATCTCCAATCGAATTAATGCTTCGCGAACAGGCGTCCGGCTCATTTCCAGCATTTCGATAATTTCACGTTCCAAAAAAGCCTCATTAGGTTGAAGCTGTAGATTTCGAATCGCTTTTTGAATAATAATGTAGGCCTGCTGCGGCAAACGATCTTCGTTTGCTTCTTCTTTATATCGCAATAAGGTTTTCTTTAGAGCAGTGTTATCGCTGCTTCGTCTCTCTTTTTCCTTCATGATATTCACCAAATTTCAATTTATTAAAGTCCCGATATTAAATGAAGTATATCAGATTTCCATCTCAATGAGCGCGGTTTTACATGCAACTCCCTTACTGTAATCTATCGCTTGATGGAAAAATTTCGGGGTTGGAATCTTCTCAGGCATCAAAAAGTGAGCTTTCAACTATTTTTCACAATTATGGCCTCGCCGAAATTCCACAGAAACTCTTTCAACAACTTCTCCCATATGATATCTTTATTGGGCTTGAGCGTTAAAGACTTTTAGAACTATAAAACCATTCGAAAAATACGCTATTACACACAAAAAGAGAGAAGATAAGTTGCTGCACCCCAAATGTTAGATTTTCAACTTTAATAGCGGTTCCAGTTTAAAAAAATTCAATTATGCCGTGGTCAAGCGCATGACCTGCCTAATCGCTGCATTATAAAACATATACCCGACTCCTGTCACCATTTCCCTTTGGTTGTGGTGACGTAATTCTACAAGAAAAGATCTTTCTTTTTCTATTTATTTACAGAAGAAATTTTATGCTCTTTTACAATGGTATAATTATAAAGAGTCCTAAAAATATTAAATACCTTCATAGAAAAATATATATAAATACTTGCATTTGAAAAAATAGAGAAATATAAATTTGCTTTTGAAATTACTATTGCTCTCTTGTCTCCTAAGAAATATATAAAATTCAAGTGAATACCCAGAGTTATTGATTATATTTTTAATGAAGTATACTTAAGTTCACTTATGAAAATGATCTTATAACAAAAAGAGGTGATATAGTTTGACGGCAACAAAGAAAACGGCTGCACAAGTGATTAAGAGAAATAATGTAAGGATTAAAGGGCAGACCGAAAAGGTTCTGGTGTTCGCGCATGGTTTCGGTTGTGACCAATATGTCTGGGACAAGATTGCACCGGCTTTCGAAACGAAATATCGGGTTGTATTGTTTGATTATGTCGGCTCCGGTAAAAGTGATAAATCTGCTTACAACAAGGAACGGTACCGGACATTGGATGGTTATAAACAGGATCTTCTAGAATTATGCGACGCCTTGTCCTTAGAAAATATAGTGTTTATCGGCCATTCAGTCAGCAGCATGATTGGTGCATTGGCGGCGGTCGAGCGTCCGGAACTGATGAAGAATCTAATTATGATTGGACCTTCTCCGTATTTTCTCAATGAACAGGACTATCAGGGGGGATTTGAAAAAGCGGAAATCGAAGGCTTGCTTGAAATGATTAAAGTTGACTATAACGAATTTGCGCGCTTTTTGTCGCCGCTCGTTATGCAAAACGCTGAACGTCCCCATCTGGCGGCTGAATTTGAGCAACTACTATGCGGCAATGATCCGGACGTAATCAGCAACTTTGCGGAAGCCACTTTTTTGTCGGATGTCCGTGAGGTATTGAAGGAAGTTCCTGTTCCGACTTTGATTCTGCAGACACGCAATGATTTAATCGCCCCAAAACGCGTAGGTGAGTATGTACATAGCCAGATAAAAGACAGTGAATATCACCTAATGGATGCCGAAGGTCACAGTCCGCACATTAGTGATGCAGAGGAGACCATCAGTATAATATCCGATTATCTTTTGGGTTCCTAATACGCAAAAGTAGCAAAAAAAAAAATTTTTTAGTAAAACCTCCGATTCTACAATTAGTGATATCATATAGCGAAAATTATTCAATTAAGGACACTGCAGCAATAATCGTCAACTTTATAGAATCGAAAGATATATCTGTCAACTCCTAATTTATCTGGATGCTCTATACGGAATCAATAAAAATGTTTCAGGCATCAGTACGCGCATGCTCGGCCACCATGGATTCGGTGTGTGGTGGAATATTGAAGAGTGGGATAAAAAAATAGATGAAAACTAAAAAAGAAAGCCCTGCGAGTCTGCAGGACTTTCTTTTTATTTGTCTTCATCTTTTTGATAATTTGAGAATTTCTCATGAATTTCGGCTTCGATTGCCTCCACTTGTTCTTCTTTCAGCTTTTGTTTCGGCTGAGGATGAAACCATTGAATTTCATCTTTGTGGACAAATCCCTTGTATTTCTCCCCTTGCACTTTCAAAGTGAATTGGTGACGTTTATAAGCTTTGTCCTCAAAAACCGGATGCACTTCCAATTCTTTCATTTCACTTGAAATGCCATATTGAGCCATCAGCTTATGGATCATTGTTTCAATCGCATCCACTTTTTCTTCACCGATCAATTGCTTAGGATGAGGATGCAGCCATTGAATTTCATCTTCAAAAAAATAGCCTTTAAATTTATGATCCTCCACTTTAAATGTAAAAGCATATCGTTCATAAGATCGGTCTTCAAAAACCGATTCTACTGCGAAATCTTTCAGTTCAGGTTCATCCTTCTTTTCTCCGCTCATCACCTAACCTCCTTAAAAAATTTGTCACTTTGCTGAACTGATAGCTTATAACCTGGCTTAATACTTTCTTAAAGAGTTCGGTGTGATGCCGAACCACTGTTCATGGATAATGCGATGGCATTCGGCAATAATTCTTTCGATGACTTGCGTTGAGTTAGCCAGTATCCGGATGCTGAATCCTGGTACCACCAGTTGAGACAGGCCGAATTTCACATCGGCTCCCAGGGAAACAATCGACTCATACAAGTCATCGAGTAATTTACTGTCTGTTTGCTCACCAACAACAATCATTGAACCGATATGGCTATAACCTTCCATAAACCCTAAACCGGAAATGTCTTGCTTTTCCGGAGACAATTTGATGTGGTCATAGACAACAAGTTCCCCGTCCATATAAATTTCATTGATCAACTGGACGGTGTGATAGGTGAATTTACCGCCAGTTGGGGACCATCCAGGCGTTAAAATATCAGTGTAAAGAAAAACTGCTCCGGATTCCATCCGTATGGTATTTTTTTGCAGATACCGTGCATTTTCATAAGCAATCAACGGGTCAGGAAGAAATTCCAAATAACTTCCTTTCTCTAGCACTATATCCGTCTCTTGATAGGCATGTCCCTTCGGCGTCTTATATACTTTCGTCGCGGATTGTGTCGTTAAGGTAACTTTAGCACCTCCGTTGGCAGTCACTTTCATCCGATAACGGTCTCCATCCAAATATCCGCCGCCAGGGTTCAGCAAGTAGTAACAGACTTTACCCGTATCGTCATGGTAAATCGGCCGCATCACTTTGAATGCTCCTTGAAAGAACACATTTCTAGCAACCGTCTTTCCTTTTCTCTCTTCTAAATCCAGCGAGAGCTCGCCTGTCCATGAGGTCATATTATTCAAGCCCTTTTAACAGAACATGGGTCTTCATCCATTCAATGACTTGATCGAGCCCTTCCTCGGTTTTCAGATTTGTAAAAACGAACGGTTTGTCGCCGCGGAATACTTTTGTATCTGAAGCCATGACATCCAAGCGTGCACCTACATAAGGAGCCAGGTCGGTCTTATTTATAACAAATAAATCCGATTTGATCATTCCCTGGCCGCCTTTTCGCGGAATCTTCTCACCTTGTGCCACATCAATGATGTAAATTGAAAAATCGACGAGCTCCGGACTGAAGGTTGCTGCCAAGTTGTCGCCGCCGCTTTCAACGAAAATAAGTTCGACGTCCGGATGGCGCTTTATCAATTCGTCGATTGCCGCAAAGTTCATTGAGGCGTCTTCACGAATGGCTGTATGTGGACATCCTCCCGTTTCAACTCCGATAATGCGGTCTTCTGGAAGTACGCCGTTTTCCATTAAGAACTTGGCATCTTCCTTCGTGTAGATATCATTTGTGATGACAGCCATTTCAATTTCCTGTTCCAAGTTGCGGGTTATTTTTTCAACGAGCATGGTTTTCCCTGCTCCTACCGGCCCGCCGACACCAATTTTAATCGGTCCCATCTAAACACTTCCTTCTCTTTTTAAAAATTCTATAGTTACGACATGAAAATACGGATGTTGACGCGTTCATGATGCATTTGGGAAAGCTCAAGACCAGGTGACACAATGCCGAAGTCACTCCCTGTAAGCTGCATGATTTTCTTCGTTGCCGATTGCAACTCAGGATGGAATTCGTGTGTGATCATAATTCCCGCCGTCTGCCCTAAGGGAATCGCCCGGACGGCATTTTGAACAAGGCTAGATGAAGCTGAATACAGATAGTACAGAATGGCATCTTCTTTTGAAACCTGCAGCCCATAGGCAATCATCGTAAATACGATTGAAGGGTGGGCAAACGCCTGCTTCTTGTCAATCCGGTCACGGTAAAGCGCAAGCACTGGAAAATCGTAGAGCGATTGGGCGATTTTCAGCAAACGGTCGCCTATCATTTGCGTGCCTTCCCGTGTTTCCCTCGGTAAATTCTGAACCATTAACATCCGGTCCCATTTCCATATTTCTTGATAATCCTGCTGTTCAAGCGCCTCATATGCCAGCCTGCAAACCAGTCCATCAGTGTAGATCAATTGATCATGTACATAGACGCAGAGCCAGTCAAAGAACGTTTTTTGGTCTGTTACAATATCCGCCTGTATATAGCTTTCCAAACCGAACGAATGGCTGAAAGCCCCCGTCGGCAAGCCTGAGTCGCATATCTGAAACAGCGAGAGCAGATTTTTATTCATGGCTATGGCCAATGTGGCGGAATGCTTTTTTCACCTTGCGGTCTTCTCGTCTAAATGCAATTCCTAATTCCTCCAGTAGAGCTACCACCAGGTAATCGTATTGGACAAGCATGTCATTGCCTTCAAACTGAGCGGGCAAATGCCGGTTTCCAAGCTGGTGGGCGATGTTTCCCATCTCTTCTATAGTTCGGGGACTGATCACAATCAAATCATCGGATAACACGTCTACTACAATCATGTTTTTGTCGTCCATGAACAGCACATCGCCCGCAACTAGATCACGCGCTTGTTTTAAGCGGATTCCAAGCTCGTTTCCGTGATCGGTCTTGACACGCTGAATCCGTTTGACCAAATACGCGCTTTCCAAATAGACTTTTTCAATGTGCCGCTTATCGATTTCACTTTTATCCATATCATCTACATTCATTACTACTTCTTCAATTATCAATTCAATTCACCTCAGAATAAGAAATATCGCTGCCCCATTGGCACCTTGTCTACAGGGTCACATGTCAGCAGCTCTCCGTTTATTTTCACTTCGTACGTTTGCGGATCTACGGTGATATCAGGCGTTTCTGAATTCAATTTCATGTCTTTTTTCGACAGGGTACGGATTCCTCCTACAGGCAGAATGATTTTTTGAAGTCCGAGTTTTTCATGAACGCCGTCATCAAAAGCTGCTTGAGAAATGAATGTTGCGGAACTTCTTGATAATGCTTTACCATACTGGGCATACATCGGACGCGAAATATACGGCTGCGGTGTTGGAATAGATGCATTGGCGTCTCCCATCAAGCCCACGACAGCCATTCCATTTTTCAGAACCATTTCCGGTTTCACACCAAAAAATGCTGGATTCCATAAAACGAGATCTGCCATTTTGCCTACTTCAATCGAGCCGATATGGTTTGAAATCCCATGGGTAATAGCGGGATTGATCGTATATTTCGCAATATAGCGCTTCGCCCGGTTATTGTCAGCGTATTCACTATCGCCTTCCATGATTCCGCGCTGCATTTTCATCTTGTCTGCTACTTGCCACGTGCGAATGACGACTTCTCCTATTCGGCCCATGGCTTGTGCGTCGGAGCTGACCATACTGAATACACCCATATCATGCAGGATGTCTTCTGCCGCAATCGTTTCGCGGCGTATTCGGGAATCGGCAAAAGCAATATCTTCCGGTACTGAAGGATTCAAGTGATGGCAAACCATCACCATATCTAGATGTTCATCTACTGTATTGACAGTGTATGGGAGGGTAGGGTTGGTCGAAGACGGTAATATATTGTGATAGCCTGCTGATTTGATTAAGTCTGGCGCATGTCCGCCGCCCGCTCCTTCTGTATGGTACATGTGAAGGACGCGGTCTTTTACTGCAGCCATTGTCTGCTCCATAAATCCGCTTTCGTTTAAAGTATCCGCATGGAGAGCGACTTGGATGTCATATTCATCTGCGACGCGAAGTGCATGATCAAGAGAAGAACCTGTTGCGCCCCAATCTTCATGGACTTTCAGTCCGATGACTCCTGCTTTTACTTGCTCTACTAAAGGTGCTGAAGTTGCTGCGTGACCTTTGCCCGTGAATCCGATATTTATTGGCAAGCCTTCTGCCGCTTCAAGCATTCGATGGATATTCCATTCACCTGGCGTAACGGTTGTTGCTTTCGACCCGGCTCCCGGACCCGTACCGCCACCGATCAATGTCGTCGTTCCAGCTGATAACGCTACTTGCACTTGTTCAGGATTTATAAAATGTACATGGGTATCAATGGCGCCTGCAGTTACGATCAGCCCCTCGCCCGCTATCACTTCGGTTGCTGTGCCGACAATGATATCTACATTATCCATAATGAGCGGATTTCCGCTTTTGCCGATGCCGAAGATCTTCCCGTCTCGTATAGCAAGGTCAGCTTTTACAATTCCGGTATAGTCAAAAATGATAACATTCGTGATGACTGTGTCAGGAACTCCTTCTTCACGTGCGGCAAGAGGATGCTGGCCCATTCCATCACGGATGACTTTCCCGCCGCCAAATACCATTTCTTCTCCATACGTCGTAAAGTCTTTCTCAACTTGGATAAACAGATTGGTATCAGCAAGCCGAACTGCATCGCCCGTTGTAGGTCCAAACATTTCTGTATATTGCTTTCTGGACATTTTGAAACTCATGATCCATCCCTGCTTTCCAGTGGCCCATCGACCTTGTTATTGAAACCATATACCCGGCGTTCTCCAACAAATTGAATCAGCTCAATTTCTTTTTCATCTCCAGGCTCAAACCGTACTGCCGCCCCGGCAGGAATATTCAAACGTTTTCCATAAGCTTCTTCCCGGTTGAACTGAAGACCTGGATTCACTTCATAAAAGTGAAAATGTGACCCCACCTGTATAGGCCGGTCGCCTGTATTGATAACGGAAACCACATAGACTTCTCTTCCTTCATTGCAAGTTATATCTTCGTCTTTCAATACATATTCTCCTGGCTCCATACCCCTATTCCTCCTTTGCTTAAATTAACGAATTGGACTGTGTACAGTCACTAGTTTCGTGCCATCAGGAAATGTTGCTTCAACTTGAATGTCTTTAATCATTTCAGGAATACCTTCCATGACGTCTTCTGTCGTTAAAATTGTCGCTCCGAATTCCATTAATTCTGCAACTGTCTTTCCATCCCGTGCTCCTTCTACTATTTCGTAAGTTATGATGGCTACCGATTCCGGGTGGTTAAGCTTTAATCCTCTTTCCCGCCGCCTTTTTGCCAAATCTGCAGCGACTACAATCATCAATTTGTCAATCTCACGAGGCAATAAATGCATAGTCTATTCCTCCTCTCTTTTTTATCAGAAACTAAAAAAAGTCCTTTCAGAGACTTTCATTTTTAGTGGCATTCTAAATATCTGATTTTTCAGAAAAAATCTTTTTTTAATTTTTCCCTAAGCGATCGGCTTTTAAACTCCTTCTAGAGCAACTTATTATTGAGGTATGTAAAGGCAAGAAAATTATATATATGATTTCAACATTAAGTTCCATATTTTAGAAAACTGGTTAAAATAAGCGTTCGTAAAAGTACACTTTAACGAACAATAGGAAGGAAAGAAGCTAAAACTATCACCTCTCCCCTTACGTTATGAGGTCCTATGTAAGCTTTGCTTTGAATTTCTCCAGATTTAAGTAATAGCGGACAAATACGTCCTGCACAATGTTCTCCGCTTTCGTCCGCTTTTTGATAAACGAATATTCAAGCCGCACCAAATAATGCCCATACTCATCCATCACTTCTGTCAGTAATCGGTCTTTCTCTCACTTCTCCAAGCCCTTGCCCCATTTTATCTAACTGTTAGGCAACGCAGAGAGTTTTTTGGTTTCATTAATAAAAATCTTCTTTCTCTTAATATTTGAAAAAAAAGCGAAGACTGAAAGAAGGTAAAACCTTCATAAATTGCACTCTTCAGCAACACCCGATCCAATTATTAGAATATGTCCGCGTTTTCCTTTACCATCAATGATAAACATGCTATAAGGAGGGTTATGGAATGGGTAAAGAAATGAAAAATGAATCGACAGCAGTAAAACAAGCTATGTCAAACCATACATTGCCGGACCTTAGTGGAATTAAGCTGATTGATTTTGGTGAGTCCACCGGATTTGCCTGTGATGTCCAAACAGGCATCTGCGGGCCGTTTGATCAAAAAAAGGAGGATAAAAAATGAAAATAACGATCTGGTCAGACTTTGTATGCCCGTTCTGCTTTATCGGCGAGGCCCATTTGAATGGAGCATTGGAGAAATTTGAACATGCGGATGACGTTAACATTGAATATAAAAGTTTCCAGCTGATGCCAGACGGGGAGTATGTGCCCGGTAAGGATTATGCCGAAACTTTTTCGGATATGAAAGGCCTGCCTTTAGCACAGGCCGAGGCGATGCTGCAAAATGTGGCAGAGTCGGCAACCCGCTCAGGCGTCAATATCAATTACGACATAGCGAAATTGGCAAACACATTTAATGCCCACCGCGTTTTCCAATATGCAAAAGAACAGGGAAAAGGAAATGAATTCTTCCAGCGTTCCTATGTTGCGCATTTCACGGATGGTGAAATTCTAAGCGATACCGAAACCCTCGTCCGCCTGGCAGAAGAAGTCGGCCTTGACGGCGCTGAAGTACGTAAAGTCGTGGAAAATCAAGCGAACGCCGAAAAAGTGGAGCAGGATATTTCTGAGGCGCGTGCAGTCGGTGTGCAGGGTGTTCCTTTCTTCGTAATCGACAATAAATACGCTGTTTCCGGTGCGCAGCCGGTTGAAGCATTCAGCCAGGTTTTAAATCAGGTATGGGAAGAGGAATATGCGAAAAAGTGAGCAAGTAAATAGAACGGCCTAAAAAATGCCCTTTCAGCTCATTCCAGCTGAAAGGGCATTTTTTGTTTAAAATACGTAATCTGTTCCGATCAGCAACCGTACTCCTCGCTCCATCCCTCACACTTAGCCTTTCCGAAATAAAAAACTGAACCTAAGGATCCAGCTGTATGCTGGCAATAAAGTTGTTTCAAATTAAGCCTTGTAATTCTACTGTACCAAGGATGCAGAGAATTTAGCTGATTAAACAATCTCAACTATATCTTCAATTTACAAAAGCTTTTAAAACGATAAGGGTGAAATTCCCTTTCTACCGATAAGGGGTTATATGTTGACTAGGTACTAAATTCATAAACAGTATGTTGACCATACCGTTTACTGTGCTCATAATTTTTTACCAATGTACATAATATGCTCGGCCAAGCTTAATAAATCTTCCCGTTCACACACTTGCTCCGCCAGATCCAACCAAGCAGCGACGACTTCCGGAGACTGTTTCAAGAGTTCCGCTTCCCGTAAATAAAGGAAGCTCTCACAATTCAAGAGATTTAGCTTTTCAAGATCAAACTGCTCAAAGAATGGAAGTACTTCTTTAGGACGCATAAAGAAATTATCGGTAAAGCCCTGTCCAGCGAAATTGATGTCTTTTAACAGGATTTCCAATTGTGCTTTCCGTTCTTTTTCCAATACAAACTGGGGATTATGGATGAGGTAATCCCACACAAACGAATAGGAAGACACGAAAGCCACAAAAAGTATTCCTCCGGGCTTTAATACCCGCAAACATTCCTTAATGGTCTGAATCCGATCTTTTTGATCGGCTAGATGATACATCGGCCCCATGCAAAGCACATGATCAAATTGCTTTTCATCGATGCTTGATAAGTCCCGGCTATCGACACACATGCCTTGCAGCGTCAGGTTAAGTTCTTTTGCCTTCTCCAATCCAAACGCTACATTATTCGGTGATAAGTCTGCCAAAGTGACTTCACAACCCAGCTCAGAGAGATGCAACGCATATCTTCCTGGTCCGCCACCTAAATCCAGCACTTTGTCCGTCGGTTTAATATAACGCTTAAGGAAGCGTTTCGTCAGTTCAAACTCGACTTTATGCCGCTCGAGCCTGTTCCATTCATAATCGACTGTCTCATCATAAAATTTCCGCACCGTTTCCACGTTTTCCACTCTATCAGTCCCTTTTTTCTATTTTTACTCAGTCTCTATTTCTAGAAACATTGAATTGCTGCCAATAAAAAAACTTTCCTCCTTAAGAAATCAATCTTAAGGACGAAAGTTGATTTTCGTAGTATCACCTTAGTTTGTCAGCATATCACCATGCTAACCTCATCGGGTACAAACATACCCTATCCTCATAACGGGGGAATCCGTCTTGCTATCCCTAATCGCAAAATCAGGTTGGCAAGAAGCTCCAAGACTTTATTCATTAAGTCGATCATTGCTCCTTTTCAGCAGGCCAGAGCTCTCTGTGAATGGTCAATTCTTAACTACTCTTCTCATCAATGCTTTATACTTACTTCGTTTCACTAAGGATAGCAACTATTTCATAAATTGTAAATAGTTCGTTTTTTAGTTGTCTATCTCACCATACTTTATGTCAAGTGTGAATATACTGCTGATAACACGGGATATGTAAACTAATCAACTATTCACTTTCACAAGATATTAGTGTTTTCTTTAGCAACCGCAGGTTCAGAATCGAAATACTTAATTGGAGTCATGTCTAAATACTAAGGTTATATAGCCAATTACAGAAGCTCCGATAAAAAGAGCAGGATATCCTGCAATATCAGCTATCAAGCCAGAGAAAATAGAGCCTGCTGCTTGACCAAGCGCCAATATTAAGAAAGGCACTCCAAGTCCAAATGATGGACTGCTCTTAAATACAGAAATCCCCCACACAATCAATACTCCTGTCATAAAAATATAGGAGCTGCCAAAAAGAGCAGGTGAGAAAAAACTCATCAGATTGTTTCCGGAAAATTTTCCGAGTAAAAGAGATGAAGTTGAAAGAGCTACTACCGATATTCTATAAGCTGTCATCAAGCCGAATTTGTCGATAAAGACTCCAGCAGTTCCGCCCAACAATCCCGCAACGCCAATAATTACCCATAACCACTCCCCAAGGTATGGAGGTGCGCTCTCCAGATTCAATATAAAATCTCTTGAGAATGTCCAATAGGCCGAACAGGATACCCCTAAAAGTAGGGACGCCAAAATCAATTGAACAGACTGCTTCCCTTCCTGTTTAGAAAAACCAGCCTTGCTTTCCTTTTTCAAATTTTGATTTTTAGGAAGTCCTTTATAATTCGCGATTAATACAAGAATAGCAATGACCATAAAAATCATGTACGTTTCTCTCCAGTTGTCGGCCATAAGGATAACAACCGCTCCTGTAAAGGCAGTCCCGATGCTTGTGCCCGAATTGATCCATGAATTCGTCTGGTTCTGTAACCTTGTTTCTATGTTTGTATCCACAATATTGGCATAAGGAGGAGATGACAACCCTGTACTCAATCCTGCCAGAAATATACCTAACCCGATTATTATAGGGCTGGAAGAAATGGCGATAACACCCAGACCAATGATTGATGTCAATCCTGCTACGATGAGCAACGATTTTGAAGTCACTTTATTCGAAAATACCATCGCCAATACGATTGCCATGCAATAAGCAATATAGGACAAAGACGAGATCAGACCACTCGCGGAAGGGTCCATGTTCATCTCTTCAGTGATATAAGGAAGCATTAGTCCATAACTGAACCGGGATAAACCATATGTCACCGCAATCATTGGCAACCCTATTGTTATTAATTTTTTTGCTTGCATCGGAATCACTCCTTTATGTAGAACGTTCATTATAAAAAATAGGAAAAATAAAAGGCAATGTTGTTTAACTTAACATTGCTCTCAGCTCACTACTTAATTTCATCCTCTGAAATATAAAGATTTTTTATTAGTTCTGCTGCTGCTTCTTTCACCTTATTCAACTCAGTGGTTTGGACCATAGCTGTCAAGCCTTCCAGAATAATCGTGATTTGCATTCCAAGAGATTTAGGTGCATGGAAAAGTTCCAAATCATTTTCAATCTTATTCAGGAATGACTGTTTATGTTCTTTGCTTAATACTGCAATTTCATCGTTAACGCCTTCATACTCTTGCTTTGCTCTTAAAAATAAACAACCATTCGAACCTTTTGTTTCTATCCAATCAATATGGGCTTTAAACAACGATTCCATATATACATTAATTCCCTCTTCTTTATTGATCGTGTCTTCAATACCTTGAAGATATCGCTGATTTCTTTGCATTAATATTTCTTTGATTACCTCTTCCTTTGATTTGAAGTGATAATACATTGTCATTGGTGCAACTCCAGCGTGATCCAATATACTTTTCACGCCAACTGCATGAAAACCATGCTGATAAAATAATTTTTCAGCTGAGTTCAATATAGCCTCTTTTTTCAATGACTTTTTCATGTAACCACCTCCATTATGTTGAACGTTCATTATATATTTTATCGAGTTCGTATTTTTATAGCAAGAAACTTGAATCATATTTGTTAATTTTAAACCTTACGTAAAAGTACGCTTTTCAAACGCGAAGAAAGAGAAAAAGCATTTTAGCTCCTTCCCTTCCGATAAGCCATCATATGAAACCTAAATGGACTGTCATATTACTTTTTTATGTGTAATTATATATTTGCGGTAATACATTCCATCAAAACTTTGGCACTCACTTAAGCATGTACCAAAAAAAATCTGACCTCTGCAGTCATAAAGAAAAAGAAGGTTGATTAAGGCTTGTGGAACCTTGCATGAAAAATACGAAGGATATATGGATGATCACCAGTTAGTGCTCTTTCTTCCATCGATGAATACACTTTTGTTTTTGTTGACTTAGGGGATTGATGAAGAAAATTCATGGCGTATCATTCAAGATTTCAGAGGGGCAGAAATGGGAATTAATAAGTTACCTTCCAAGCAATATGACCGGGTTAAGGTTCAAATTTAAGAGGCTATATTTGAATTCAACATTGGCACTCTTAGCCTTTGCTAAGCAAAAGATTTTGACATCTCCTTTTATCAAGGATATTATGTATCTTGTAAGTCTATAAATAAAGGAGTAAAACCATGAAGTTTTCAAGAGGGACCAACTATGCACTTCATACAATGCTGCAACTAGCTCAATCATCCACTCCAAATAAACCCATTGGTGTCCAACAACTCGCTGAACAACAGGATGTATCGCCGACCTACCTTTCTAAAATTCTGACAAAGCTTGTGAAAGAAGGAATGGTTTCTTCGGTTTCCGGAGTTAAGGGGGGCTATTCACTGCCCTATAATTGGGAATCCATCTCTTTTTTAGAAATTATCCAAGCGATCGAGGGCAAAGCTTCTCTTTTCGATTGCCACTTCGGCCATGGCCCAGGCTGCCCGATTGAACAAGTGATGGTTGAAGCAGAAGAGAAAATGGAAGAACAATTAAAAAAAATGACCATTGCTGATTTGGTTAAGAATAAGACAATGAACTAAAATTCATTGTCTTATTCTTAACCCTAATCAAGGATATAATGTATCTATAAAAGGAGGAATAAGAAATGAACCATCCGTTATTCGATCAACAGATTTGGGAAAAAGCGTGGGAGCAGGATCCGAACACATCTTTAAAACGAATGAAAAAAGTGGGGTTGGCTACGTTTGAATCCCAAGGATTTTCCAAATGGGCGAAAGCCTACAATGAAACTTCTTTCAGTATGCAAGGGCAAAAGCGGAGTGCGCGGATTATGAAGTGGATTGAACATCAAGTTTCTTCATTTGAAGGAATGTCTATTCTGGATGTCGGCGCAGCTTCTGGCGTATTCAGTATTCCCTTTGCTGAAAAAGGAGCCCGGGTGACTGCGGTGGAACCTTCAAAGGATTTAGCCAATATGCTAAAGAACAACGCGAGCACTCATTCCGTTGAAATTTCCATTATCAATCAGCCGTTTGAAGAGATCGCAGATAAGCCTACAGCTTCATATGATTTGGTCTTCGCTTCCATGTGTCCGGCCATCACAGACTGGACAGCGGCCCAAAAAGCGATGAGTTTTGCTACCAAGTATTTTTATGCGAGCATGATGGCCGGTCCAAAAAGAAATTACCTGATGGAAGAAATCCTATCTGCCTTAGGCATTGAAAACGAACCCGTTCATTCTTCAGATATGGCTTATTTGCTGCATCTCCTTTACTTAGAGGGATACACGTATCAGTCTTTGATCGAAAAACATGAACAGACAAAAATGATGACTCTTGAAGAAATCATTTCACAGTTGCCTGAATGGTTCAGGGATTACGGAATTGACGCGGACAGCGATCTGATGGCAAAAGCAGAACAGTATTTGCGCGACTCATCTGATAAAGAACGAATTGTACTAACCGGCGGTAAATTTGGAAAAGTGCTGGTGCATCTTGAGAACTAACCAGCTACATCATTGCTGATAACAACAAAAATTAAAGGAGGAATTTTTTTGAATTACGATTGTATCATTATAGGCGGAGGCCCGGCAGGACTAAATGCCGCGTTGGTTTTAGGACGATCCAGAAGAAAGGTGGCCCTGGTAGACGCCAATCAACCAAGGAACGCGGTCACACATGCTTCCCATGGATATCTGACTCAAGATGGCGTATCGCCTTCAGAATTCCGTCGGATTGCTTACGAGGAAATAGTCCGCTACCCCACCGTTGAACATCATATCGACAAAGTGTTGGACGTACATAAAGTAGAACAAGGGTTTTTAGTACGGACGCAATTCAAAGAGTTCACGGCCAAAAAACTGCTAGTGGCCACCGGTTTAAAGGAAATCCTTCCGGATATCGAGGGAATCAAAGAGCATTACGGAAAAAGCATCTTCTACTGTCCTTATTGTGACGGTTGGGAAATGCGGGATCGTCCACTTATGGTGGTTTCTCATCATCCACAAGTTTTTCACTTTGCGAAGCTCCTTTCCAATTGGTCTCAAGATCTAATAATCTGTACAAATGGGAAAAGCATTTTGACGGAAGAAGAGAAACAAGAACTGAATGATAACAATATTTCTGTATCGGAACAAACGATTCAATCATTTAAAGGAACAGATGGACAGTTACAAGAAGTGGCATGGACCGATGGAACTCGAATAAAGCGAACCGGAGCTTTTATTAACCCGCAATGGTTTCCTCAATTAGACTTTCTGAAGTCGATTCCTGTTGAAAAAAATGATCAAGCTGCCATTCTGACGGATACGATGGGAAAAAGCACAACTCCAGGTCTGTTTGCGGCGGGTGAAGCCACAACAGGTACCCCAACCCAACTAATTGTAGCAGCTGCAGCTGGAAGTCTTGCGGCAACCAGCATCAACGCTGAACTTACGATGGAACAATTTCGAATCTAACTTCCCTTTTAGTTTTTACAGGGTTAAAATGGTGGATTGCAAATTTTTTATCATAGAGGAGTTTAAAGAAGCAAAAGCGAGAGCGCTGCTAGTTTGCAGTACATCCCTTTTGTTTTTTAAGGTAATTATCACCCATATATATAATTTCTAAGTAAGCAATTAAATACGCAGTAACTTAATAACGAAATAAGACTAGCGGAAAAATAACTATTTTTCTGTTTCCTTCATCGCATATCTGCCCCTTAATTACTGACTAAATTGTTGCTAATATAATTTTGTCTTTGAGTTAGGTGTCTCTCAAAGTTTACTTTTTCAAATAAAAAGAAGAACAGCAGCCTGTTAAATTCTTTTCTTCCGATAAGTGCTGTTATGTAAGCTCAAATTAGATTTAGGATAAAGTTAATACCTAATACTAAATTTGAGATTCTCTTTCGCCCTCTCCCTTTTCAAATTTTTAAAAGGAGTTTTAAACAAAAAACCAGAGTCTATAAAGTACCTATTTGTTTATAAGTTAACTAAAATATAATCTTATTTTTAATAAGCTCTTGCCTTGTGAAACTCTTTGAACATCGCGCAGGTTAAAATCCTCCTCAATTTTCTAAGTATATTTAAAACCACTTTCTTATTATGGATCTTTCCTTTAATCTTAAGAGACATTGAAGGTAATAGTTTTAGGAAGAATTAGATAATGGTTAAACGTTTTGTTGTGAATACATGAGCGGTCTTTTATTTTGGAGACTGGGGTTGAGGGAGTGAAAAAACGGTGGAGCGGTGGAAGCAAGTCGAGATGCTTTTTTTGGGGTTAATCGTGGTGATGCTCATTGTGCGGTTTACTGCATACAGCCAGCAGCCGTTTTGGGACATCTTGCGGCCGTGGGAATTTATTTTCCTGCTGGATTTAATTTCGATAGACGGGTTTAACCGGGATGCGGACGGGCGGCCGATCAAAACGGAGTTCCGGCAAGGCATATGCGTTCTGGTCAATTTTTTGATAGTTTTAGCCGGATTTTGGCTTGCATCGCTGGGGTCACGACGGAAAAGGCGACGTATCACGCAGGTAGCAGTGTTCGGGGTGTTTACGTTCTGGTATTTGTATATGGTGGTTGCATCACTGCTCGTCGGGTAATGCCGATGCGAAAAAAAGACCTACTCTGAATTCAGCGTAGGTCTTTGCCATGTGTACCGATAGACAGCATTACCATCAATTAGCAGAGTTAAAAGATAGTTAGTTAATTTTGGAAATTAAACCATTCGTAAAATTATACTCTTACAGACAAAAGGGGAAAAGCGGTGCTGATTAGCAAGGCTTTTCCCTTTGTATGTTGCTATTAGAATAACTGCTACTTCGGATAATTCCTCATATGTAAACTTCAAAGGAATTTAAAACAACCAAGAACTTTTTCTTTTAAACCCTAAATGAAAGCCGTTTTTGTATGGCTTCCTTTAGGCATTGTAGAAATAAAAAGTGTGGAACAAGACTGCAGAGAGAGATGCTAACTCTTCGTTTTCTGCGACTATCTGAATGGTGTCCACCTCCGAGATTTGCAGAGAAGAAGACAAAGAAACCCTGGCAATTCTTTTATGGCCACATGTTAAATAACAAGTGCCTGTGTGATCTTTTTCTAAATGATAGTTTTGGTTGGAGAGCCTAAAGGAATAAGCTTTTTCGGTCAATTGAACCCTATGCTGGGAGATGGAAATAGTTTCGGAGGACAAATGATCTGTCAGTTCATAGTGCATTCTTGGGAACCAGCAATCGATGCTGTACAGGGGTTTCCCGTCGGCAGTTGAAATTTGATATGTATAAGGCAATCCGAAACGCAAGGTTGCATGGAAAATACCGGCCACAAATTTATGCGGCCGTTTCTGCAGCAAAAACAGGAGATCCCCCTGCCCGTCTGTTATGGATAACTTAGTGGAACGGCGCATCGATTCCGGTACTTGATAAGTCAAATGTTGCACGTTCTTCCTCCTTCCGATAGGGTATGAAACGTCTAAACTAAATCCTCCTTAAAATTTTCTGGCGATGCTTGTAGCTGCTTGTTGAATGCATCTTATTTTATCCAGAAAAGTTGAATTCTCTTTTCTAGAAACACAATAGCATTAATGAATTGAATGAAACTTCCTTTATAATAGACTGTGTTAAACTTTGATGTTGGTAATTAGATGAATAGGAAAGGAATTCATAAAATACAAAGGGTTCCAATGTATTTCATGAATTTCCGACAGTTTTAAGATGTTCTCTACCAGACATTATAAAATATACCCTGTTCATAATGCTGGGGCAGATCGTATTCTTCTCGCAGAGCAATTTCTCTATTTTCCATATAAGATATGTAGCGTTCTAAACTTCCAATAATTCCCTCATTATCCTCTTGTTGAAATGGATAATGAGTATAATCCCATTGCTCAATATATTTAATTTCTATCTCTTCTAATTTAGTTTTACCAGCCTCACTCAGCAGCCCGATAAATTTATCTTGTACATGATCTACGATTTCAATAATAAGTTCACACCAATAAATCTCCAGAATCGAATTATCTGTAAGGTGATAGGGGGTAATAATGAAATCTTCAACATCAGTAAAAATTTGGAGTATTTTAGGCAGATGTTTAATTTCATCTAGAGTGAAATATACATCCTCATAACGCTTATGTCCTCCCACTAACTCCTGCAACTTGACCGAACATTGTTTGCCGAAATCCATTTCTACTCACCCTTTTTTATTGTTTTACATCTACTAATTCGATTATGATGTTCCGCCTTCCACCTTAGCGTCTTCTAGTTCGATACCCTATATTAAAGAATCTCCAGAAAGATAGACATACCCCTCCATACATTCTCTTGCATTAAATTATAGAAAACTTCCGATATAAATTAAATGACGGTTGCAGCTATTTTTTCTTCACGCTCTTCGAAGTCCATTGAAATTAGGGTTTGAATGTAACTTAATTCACAATAAGTTACATTCAAAATCAAATTACATTTAATTCCTAACTGACTTTAAGTACTCTTTGTAGAATGTTTTTACTCTTTTTCAGAACCACGCATTTTTCTAAAAAAATTAGTTAAATGGCTTTTGAAGTCATTTTGATATTCAAGCACAGGGAATTCTGTCAGCACATCGTCCAGTTCCTTGATTAATGGATCTAAATAACTCTGATCTGAACCAAATTCAAAATCAAGAAGGGCTTCTGTACTAATTGGATAACGAGTTCTCGCCTTCCAGTAAATTCCTCCTTGCGAATCCATAGATGCATTGACTTCGATTGCATTTTCTATCGAAATCAAGGATGCCGTTCCCTCTAATTCTTGATTCATTGTTTTTAATTGTTCACGAAAATCCTTAAATTCTTTTGCTCTTAAATCCGCAAGGAAATGAGCAGAATATCCAGGGATTCCAACTGATATGGCCGCCTTAATCCAGTCATCTTGCCATGAACCAATTGATTCAGGATAAAGTCTTTCTAATATCTTAATCTCAATTTTAGTTTCTGACCCTAAAATATCCAGTTTTTTCATGATGACCCTCTTTTTCTAAAGCATCATTTTATCATTCAGTCAAATAATCTTTCATCTAAAGGTAACTTAACTGCACTTAAGTTACCTTCAATCTTTTGTTTCTTCAATTTATGCAACTGCTCTGTAACAGCTTCGAAATGACATCCCTTCCCTGCTTCTTGTTATTGCTGAATCGTTTATTCCAAAAACCAGTCAATCTTTGTAGTAGATCTGCAAATTACCGCTTCCCACCCTTGTTTTTCGATGAGTTGCTGAATATTTTTTTCACTGGATAAGAATATTGTAGTGAACCTGTCGTATTGGCTAATAAAGACTGCCTGTCTCTTTTCATCTGAAAGCAGTACTTCAGCTGGCCCAATCTCCGTAATCTCCAAAGGACTGCACGTTGCAATATTCACTTGCCCATCGGTATCATCGATTGGTTCTGCAAAAGAGAAGGTACGAGACCCGTGAGAAGCGAAGTGCCTCAAGATCCCTTCACAGAGGAATATGGAAGGTTTGTCTTCCATCGGCCAGTAGAAGTCGGGAGAAAACATGGCAATTAACTTCTCTTTCAGGTCTTCTCTTCTGGCACCCTCCTTAAAATTGATAGAAGAAAGCGCGATCCCTACTTCTTGCAAAGATGCAAATCCGCATTTCTGCCGTACCGTTTCCCAGCTGATGGACTGGCCAAGTGCTACAATCTCTTCGTTTGTGGGATAAATATGCTGATGGGACATCTCTCGTTTGCCCGTTGTCCACCCTTCCGGCATCTGTACAAACGGATGTAATAAAAAAGCACCTGATTGGAATTCTTTAGCCACCTGCTTTAATAGGGTTTCCTTGTCGTTGAAACGTGGATATTCAAGCATCGTTCGTCCTCCTGTCCTGTAAACTCAATCTGCACATGTTTTCTTCTTAATATACTAAGAGGTAGATAAGATATCTAGTTAATTTTGGAAATAGATAACATTTGTAAAGTACATTTCTGCAAACAAAAAGAGAGGGCTCTTCATACGAAGTTCCTACTCCTCCAATAACATCATGATATGTAAACCTTTTTAGCCCTTGCTGATTGAAAAGTACCTATGAATGGTTTATTCATCGTCCAAGCAATAGCGACTAGCTGCGGTGTAAGTCGGCCACTCCCAGAATTGAACCCCTTGAGCCACAACAAAGCGATTCATAAACATTTCTAAGTTAAGGTTCAAAGCTTGAGGCCTTTCATCGTTATCAATTCAGCAAAGATAATTGGGGTCTTCATTTTCAACCGATTCTAGACTGATGGCCACGTATTGTTCATCACTGATTCCAATTGGTAAGAAACGAGGATACACTTCCATGTAATGGAGATGCTCTTTCAGTTCTTGAACTGAAAACACTTGCAATCCGCCTCCACCATTGCCTCCTAAATCCGGAACGAATTGATAGATTCTTGCTCAGTTGTATTCCAGTAGAAAAGCGCAATGATCCTTTGGTAGTTATTGCCCAATCTGTCTTTCAAATTGAGTAATGACCGCTTCCTCGTAAGGAGGGATAACTGTAGTAGTAATCCTAGAAATTGAGCCGTTGTGATGTATTAACATTCGTTAGTTGTTGCTATCCACTGCTATTAGAACTACCTCCATAATCTCTTTTATGCCCATATGATCACCCCTCTAATAATGTTTCCCAAAGCCACTATCCTATTACTAAAGATAGATTTGGCGTGTGGATGGCCTTAAAGTGAATGTGATTAACTAACGAATTTGCTGCCGTAATTGTAACTAACTTTGTATTAAGTTACATTCAAATTCACAAGAAAGACCCACTAATTTTTAGTGAGCCACTGAATTGATATATAATTTGATTGGTAGCTATTTCGTCATTCCTCTAACTAAATCGCTAATTAGAAAATAAACTCCACCAGCAAAAAGGAGTACACTAATTATAAGTGGTAAAGTCCCGATTTCCTTTAATGCTGTAGCGAATACGCCTTGGGTTTTAGAATAGCCATTTGTCGATACATAAAAAGAATAAACAGCCGCAGCCACTAACGTAAGGCCAAACAAAATAACTCCTGATAATACCCCAATTCCACCTACTATTGTCTGTTTTATTCCATTCATCCCCCTAGTTTATCAATTGGTTTATATTGTATATTCATTATAGGCTGAAGAAATTCCTTTTAGTATCAATTTAAAAGATTTATCCCTTTTTAGTTAATTTTGAATGTAACTTAATTCACATTATGTAAAATTCAGAATCAGGAAGAAATTTCAGGAAAAAGCTTTAAACTTTAGTTTTCAAAAAAAAATGAAACCTTACTGGAAATAAATTGGTATAGTAATAACAAACATTTTGAAGTGGGGGCGAAACAGAGATGACTGAAACAAGTATAAATATAGGCGATACTATATTTACAATTGGATTTTTTGGTGTACTGATCATTGCAGTTATTATTATAATTTTCTTTGTGAGAAGAAAAAAATAATAGAGTTATTTTATGGCCTTATACGCAAGGAATCGTTGATTCCATGCGTATAAGGCCATATCTATATGTGAGTGTAACTTAATTGTACTTTTGTTACATTCAAACTGGTGGGACAGCTCTTCTTTTCGAACGCGCTTACTTAATTAAGTACGGAGATATCCTTCGATGGAGCTTTTTCAAATGCTTGAACATTCAACAATTCTTTAAGTTGCATCTGGTCTTGTATCACCGTCTTTATTTCTTAGAGGGAAATTCTTGTCGATTAGCTCTTCTATCACCGTTTCTGGGTAGTAATGCGATATGACTTCTTCTGTGGGTATATCTGGAGGAACAATTAAAAACCGCGCATATACTTCCGTACCAATTTGAATTTTTTTAACAAATAACTCAACACAATGGATTAACTCCACGAATTTCCATTCCACTTTTTCACCGTACGGATTCAAGTAATCATGTTGCTGCTTTTTAGCTTCCTGTTCACCAAAAATATTAGCCAGATCAATAGAAGGGGCCTTTACGAGCAGGATGCTTTCCTCAAACATTTTATCGTCATTTGGAAAATCTTCATCCATCGTTTCTGGAGCAGGCTCACCTGAAATGATGCATTCATACAAGACCTTGACGGCATACCAGTCCCAGTCACTGCTTATTTTTTTCCGAACTCTTTTTTTCATGTTCTTCCCCCTCTGAAATTCAGGTTATCGTAGTCAATCTCTTCTCTGTAAAAATTCGCAATGGACTGACGGTGTAGATAAGCTCATTTTGGATGTTCGCAACCTAATCTAACAAGCCTTTTTCGAAGTACGTTTAAAAATAGATTCTCTCGGACCACTGGAATATCCTTCCTCATCAAGTTTATGGAATGGCTCTTTAATAAATAGCCTGTATGTAGTGAAAACTTGAAGCATGAACCATTTAGAAATTCCTTAATAAAGCGTTCGTAGAAGAACTCTTTTTATAGAAAAAGAGGGAAAAACATTGCTAATCAGCACTGCTTCCCCTCTTTGTATTTTGCTGCTAAAATAACTACTGTTTCTGTTAATTACTGATATGTAAACTGCACTTCTACTCAAGTCTTTTTCCCTTTCCGCTTGATAAAGGAATGAACGCTGCATATTTTCCGGGCAAAATAGAGATGCTCCTGTATCTATTAAGAACCTTCAATGTTCTTGAGTTGTTCATGCAAATCCCACTTCTTAGGCTTTTGTTTCTTATCGAACCATTTGGCACCGTTTTCTATCCACTCCGTCCGGTAAGATTCAATCGTATACCCCAGTTCGTCGTCATCGTACCCTGGCTGATAACCGCAACAGCGACAAATCAAGCTCACGTCCGGGATGCCCTCTTGGTTGTATAACGGACCGGGTAACCGATCGTATCCACAGACCAAACAGATAAATGATTTTTTATTAAATAACATCTTATCTCTCCCTGCCACCTTTCTTTTTGAGGATCTATTGGCTGCGCTTTTATTGCATTCGATGTCCTGCTTTTACCTATGGATAGTTCTTTATCAAGTCATGAACTCCTAAAGGGGGCAAAAGGTGACGTAAACTTTGAAATCAAGTAGAGATTATAAGGAGTTGATGGAATGCAGCGCACGGATGGCACTTGTGGCATGCTCACCCCAATGTACTTCGAAGCCGAACTTCCACTCCCATACCGCTTCAATGCCATTGCCCTGCCCATATAAAATTAGTCCTTTCTTAATGTCTGTATATATACCTGTAATATCGTCATCCAGACACCCGTTCACGGGAGTTTCATCGTGATAAGGGTCGAATATCTCCATGTATACGTTATATTTCTGGAAGTCGACTTCCGGCAGTGGAAAATCCACATCGACCGAATGCCCTTCTTCAGATTCGACTTCCGGCAAGTCGAGGGCTGCTGTATACAGTCGAGAAAGAATTCTTAACAGTTTGCTCAAACTTTCCTTCTCATCTAAAGAACTGCATGAATCGATAAAGTTACAATAGGCTATAGCTACAGCTAGAAACGCTTCCACTTCTTTATTTTGCATCCTCGCACTCCACCCTCCTATGAGTTAATTTTTTCTTTAACAATCACACTATTTTCTTTATTATTTAGTTCGCTGAAATCCCTCGTTCTCCTTTTTAATGACCTCTACTGCTGTTTCAAACCATTCGTACACTTACACGAACGAAAAAGGGAAGATACTTCATAAAAAGTCTCTTCCCTATCGATAATCGTTCATATGTAAACTCACAAAAACCTTGACTAAAAGCTTAAGAATTACCGTCTAATGACCCTTGCACTTGTTAGTGTCAGTACAGTCCTGTGCCACTTAATTGCACCATGGTTTTAATGATGTACCTTTTTCCAAGCTCCTCCTCATCAAAATTCTTTTCGTCGAATGTCTGACCCCTCTCCCTGAAAAAAGTATGCCATTTTCCGTCTTTCTTGTAATAATGGAAGCCTTCAATCAGCGGATCCCTCATCGAGTCACTTTGCGGGAGTCCATGGTTTAAAGCGTAGTCATACACTTCCTCCATGCTGACTGTAAAGACTTCAGCATATTCGCGAATTCTCATATCTTTCACACCCAGTGTTTCACAAGCAAATTGTAAAGCGTTTCCATAGAGCAAGATTTGTATTTGAGTTTCTTTATCGACTAGATCTCTCACCTTCTTTTTTGACGCTTCCATAATCCAATGGCTTTCTGGTAATGCGGTTTCGTCAAACAAGCCCCGAAGATGTCCAATTGCCTCATGCCAAGTGGAAAACACCGTAAAAGGATACGGCATTTCGCCTTCTTCTTTCCACACCGCCCATTGACCGTCAGGAAGTTCTGTCGTAAACCAACAGTTATCCCCCTGCGTAAAGAAAATGGCATAGGTATTTCCTTGAGCTTCCTTCCATGTTTTATAGCCTAATAATGATGCGAAATCTGTTGCTGATAGCCCGTAATCTCTAGAAAATAATTTCCTTAAAAATTTTCCAATCATTCTAAAAGCCCTCATTTCATTTTTGTCCTCTTTGTATTAATTACGAAGGAGAATGCCCAACTACAAACAATTTCATATGAAACTGAGACAAATAACATGCGTGACTTGAACTATGCAAGTCTCATTAAGTTTATAGGAGTTGATCCCGTTATGGTACTGTGTACATATTAGTGAAAGTTCCTATTCTGAACAACCAACTTCATTTTATGTGAACGAAATGCATGAGTAATAACACCAACAGGGCTTTTAAGGAGGATACTGATGAGCTTATTTTCGAAATTCAGTGAAGCGAAAGTTAAAAAAATGACGAATAAGAAGTTGTATGAGCGACTGACACGATTTAACAATGAAAAAAGTCCGGATTTGAAAGCACTAACGCTAATTCAAGCCGAAATCGCTCAGCGAGATCCAGCAGAATATGAATTGGGGAAAATCGAAGCAGAAGTAGAAAAGTCCCACCGATATGCCGTAATGGAGACTACTGACATCCTCTTTCTGGAAATCAAGTATAACGAGGACTATCTCGCCAAGCCAGAATCCGAAACGGACCCATACGAGCGCAAGCTTCGATCCGCCAAACTTGAAATGATTCAGAAAGAATTAGGCCGTCGAACAATTTAGGACAATGGCTTAACGAAGATAAAGACACTGGCTGAAAAAGCATCAGGCGTTAAGAAATAAGTTTTCCATTTGAAATTTAAGAACGCGCTTAATTTCACTTTTTTAAAGTGCTTGTAAAAGTACACTTTTATAAACAAAAGGAAGAAAAGAAGCTAAATCTTTCACTTCTTTTCTTCCTAATAAGGGGCCATATGCAACCTTATAAAAACTGCAAGTTTCCATCAAAAACAAATATATAACTTTAGTTAGTTTTAGACAAGATAGCACGACAGAATTAGCGGCATCGCGCCTTTATTCTTTAAGTATTCTTGTGATTCTTGCAGAGGTACTACTTTGTGGTAATGACGGTATAGAGAACGAAAAAGACCAGTAGCTCAGACAATAAGACCAGTTCAGAAACTGGAAAAATAAGATTGGAAACTAAAAAAATCGTTAAAATAGCGAGGAATAGCAACAAATGCCAGACCGATAGCCGATGCGCAGGTAAGCGGTATTTATGAAAAACGACTGTCGTCGCCAGAAAGTAGGTTAAGGCAGTGCCAAATGTTAGGATCAAGAAAAAAGTCGGGTTGACTTGATACAGGTAGCTCATTTGTATCACTGCCGCAAAAAGGCTTAAGGCCATGAAAATAAACAAATGGCCATAAATGATGATTTGCCCGGAAGTGACCGCCTCTTTGTCAATTTTCTTCTCGAGATTATCAAAGTATTGCCACCACATGGAAATGATCAATAAAAACGCCAAGAAAATAACGGCTACTTCCCTCCAAAGGAATTCTTCCGTCTCGAATATGGCGACCAAGCTGACAATTGATTCCCCGAACAAAATAATCGTCAATAGGCCAAAACGTTCCAGCAGGTGCGGCGTGTTGACCGGTACTTTTTTTAAGTACCTTCTATTTAGTATGGGAACTGCTATATCTACGAATATGCCCAAATAGAGAAGGAAATACCTGACCCAGCCCTCAAAAAAGACCGATGAAAGAGAAATGGCTATGCCAATCAAGAATCCATACCCTAAATGTTTGGCGACATCGCGCTTTGCTCCTTGCACCAGATGGATGGTCTGGATGTATTGAAGGGCAGTCACAAAGCGAACGCCAATGTACCCTGCTAAAAAAGGCACATAATAACTATCAAAATCCGGAGACAGACTGGCTGTTAATACAACCATAAAAAACATCTGCAGGATCATAAATATTCGATGAGAAAGGATATCTTCGCCAAACCGATTCGTATAAAGCGTCTGCCCTACCCAAGACCACCAGATCGGAATAAAAATCAGGACGAACTTGGCCAAATATTCTAGAGGAATAACGCCGTCTTCTAAATGCAGTAATACATGAGTAGCTTTGGCGATGGCAGCAACAAAAATCAAGTCGAAAAACAATTCTAACCACAATACTCGTTTATGGATCATTCCTTCGCACTCCTTTGAAGTTATTAGATAATTTATCATAAGTTACATTCGATTCCCTGTTATTTAGCATTTTTTCTGATGAAAATTTGGTCATGGAAATTTAATGGACCTTTTAGTTTATTTGATTTCCCCTACAAACCAGATTTCACTTTCATAATAACCGTCCTCATCATCAATAACTTCTTTAAAACCGGATGTGGCTGAATCGCCAGGAACAGTTAAACCCCATTCAGTCTGAATGTTTCTGTTATCCGAGAGAGGAATCCATTTTTGATAGTCATCATCCCTGTTAAAAAAATCATTGAAATGAGACTTACCTTTGAAAATGATGATTTGCGAATTCCACAAACTTGGTAAATCAATTGCGGCAACCACACGATATTTCTCTTTATCATATGGCTGTAGTCCTTTAAGATATTCAACGCGATCCAAAAGCATTTGAATGCAGAGCCGTTTTACCTTCCATGGAGTTTTATCGGAACTTATAAAATCTTGAGCAACCGGTAAGTGCAAATGCCAGTACCCGTTGGAAAATTCTGTTGGAAAAACCATTGTGTTTTCTTCAATTTGTTTGACCATATCCTCAGTCTTCCGTTTAATCCCTCGCACTTTTTTCTCGCGCATATATAATTTCTCCTCACTTTCAGTATCCTGCTTAATAATGTGCTGGAATGAATACGATCCAAACTTATTAGAATTGAAGGTAACTTCATTACTATTAAGTTACATTCAAAACATAGATTTCTTAAGATTTATTTAAAGCTGATTTTGCCATAAAGTAGGCACTTGCCGTAAAGAGCTGGGTTTCTATAACTTTATCTTTCATCAAATTGCCGAACTCTTCAAAGTCGAAAACTTTAACGTTAATATCTTCTGTATCCTCCAGCTGTTGATCGGTGGCTTTGAAAGCTTCTGTAATGAGGAAGGTTTTGACTTTATTATCCTAAGTTGCCGGATTCACCATGTAATCACCTAATAAAATTGGCTTTTCCAATGACGTATAGCCTGTTTCTTCTTGAATTTCCCTAAGGATGCCCTCTTCATAAGTTTCATTTTCTTCTATTTTTCCTGCAGGAACTTCTAAATAGAAGTTCTGTCCCCCCTGCCTGTATTGTTCTACAAGGACGATTTGATTTTGGTTGGTAATGACAACTGCATTTACCCAATCAGCATACTCATTTACATAAAAATCGTCGATAATCAATCCATTTGGAAGTTTACATTTATCTTTTCTTAGATTTCCGAATCGAGTTTTATAAAGGTAATCCGTAGATAGCGTTTCCCATTTCTTCATCCTTTATCCCCTTGTGAATATGTAGTTGAGCAGAAGTATTAACTTAAATTAAAGAGAATTGAATGTAACTTAACTGCACTAAAATTACATTTGAACTGGTGAACCCCTTTTTTCTATATGTCTATGCACCGACATTTGAAAATTCTTTAATTAGAATTTGATCTTGCATAAAATTCTTTGAATCTTAGAACGAATTTATGCTCTTTCTCTGCTTTTGCATGATCTGTAAACTGTTCCGTTTTAATTTGACTCCTGCAAGCACTTCAGGAGACCGCCATTTTTTTAAAATAAAGACCCCACAGCCTAATTGAAAGTTTACTCAGTCTGTAGGGTCTTCACTTGATTTGTTTTTTAAAATCTCTTAAGGCGCAAACCCATAATACAAAGAAATATGCATATAAAATCCAATAACAGCTGCAATCAGAAAACTGATAGTAAATAACGGAATAACAACCAGTTTAGTTGATCTTGCTACTTCTTTTCGCATTATTCCTTTATACATCGACACAAATAATGCGAAGAATAGAGGAACTGCAAAGAGAAAATAAAAGACATCAATTAAATTAGAGAAAAGAGCAATTGTTTTATCATCTTTTGGAGCCATGGCGTAATACCAATACAGGTAAACTAAAAATATAATTTGTGCAACTACTGAATAAATGAAGAGTGGTATTCTTAATCGACCTAATGACCGGAGTTTCCAAAAAATGAAACAATAAATGAATCCTAACAGGATTCCCAAGTAAGTATTTTCAGGGAAAAACATATTTCCTCCTTCAGGTTGCGTACGTTGTTTTTTAGATTGTATAAATTCCTTATGTGCTAGATTACTTAAGAAATTTCTTTGAAAGAAAAATGAGCACCACCAACAAACGGCGAGCCTAGGAAATTCAACAGTTTAAATGTATCTTTTTTCTAGTAATTTTAGTTTTTTCGTTTTTTCTGAAAAAGACAATGGAATGGTAAAATGAATGTAACTTACTTTGTATTAAGTTACATTCAAATCAAACAGAAAATCTAATACATCTATATGTAATTCTTGTTGTCTTTCAATTTCGTTTAGCTGCTCTTTTACCTTTTGAAGGGATTTTAGTAAGACATCAGCAGGTACTTTTCCATCCATGGATTCTAGGAGTTGATAAGCCATCCCCTGTACTTCAAAATTTCCCGTTAAAAACTGCTCGACGATTGAATCTAAATGCTCCGTGCAATCAAAAGGTTCCAAAGCGTATAACAAAGTCCCTCTACTTCCGAGTGTCTTCGGATCATTAATCAAGTCGATCAGGGGAGAAATCGCTTTTTCATTCCCAATATCCCGCAAAGCAATAGCTATTGCATTTCTTATCCCTGGATTTTGAGTTAGCGTAATGTGCTTTATCAGTATGGAGACTAACTCGTCATGTTGATCAAAGGAAATTTCAGTTATTAATCTTTCAACTTCTTCTACATCGTTTTTCTCAAGTGCATTTTCGAGCAGATTGATGTTCATCGTTCTCTCCTCACTCTCGTTCTAAAAGTGGCTTTAAGCCAATATGAATGTAACTTAATTCACAATAAGTCACATTCACTTTATTTAATTTATATCCCTCGATCTTTATCAAACCACTCTTCCCCATTCCACTCGGGGACCATTCCGCCTATAGCAGGGATCGATATTTCCGGATCAGTTGAATGAATAAAACTCAATAATACTTTTCCTTCAAGTAAAATTCTCCAGGAGTTTATCTGGATAATCTCTAACAGTTCAATGGCCAATTCAGGATGTTTCGCAAGGAAGGACTGATAATGAGTGAAAACCAACAGAATGCCCGTATTGTTTATTGGTAAATCAGATAGACAATCACTAAACGCATTTAGGTTTTCACCGTAGTAAGCTGGAAAATTCAACTTCCTCGCAACTTCTTTATGGAAAAGCTCTTCATCCCATGCTCTACAATCAAACCGAACTATCTCGAACCCCTCAGCTTCAATTTTTCTACTGTTTTTTTCTAAAATGTCGGTTCTGCTAAACAAGATTATACTGCCGTTTAGCATCAATTCTTTCCACTTCGCTGGTTTCGTATCTATCTTTTCCTTCTCCTATCTTTCTTATTTTAGTAGGTATTTTGGAAATACTTCCTCTATGATGCCACTTTTTAAATTTCTTAAAAATAAAGGTTGTGAATGTAACTTGCTTACCAATAAGTTACATTCAAAACACATAAATCTTTAGCTGTATATGTAAAGGTCAAACTGTATCTCAGCATCTACGGTACTAGCAAAATTAATAATGTCTTTTTCAAAATACATAGCAGGTTTCTCATTATTTTCTATTCCTATGACAATCATAAAAATATACGTTAATTCATATTCTTCTTTTAGCCGGATTAAGTTTTTCTCTTTTCCTTCAAGCGAACGCAAAAGTGGCTTAAGTTGATCATTGATGTCAGATGATTCTTGATATCCTGTACTCAATGTCCAGTCGGTTTCTATCCTTCTTCTGATTCCAGATGAAGTAGTAGTGCTGGTTTTTTTGATAAAATCTCCTTTGACATATGTTTCAGTTGGTTGAATGGCGAGTTCTTCAGTTATTTTCTCAGGTTGGAAGTGGTCACCAATTATGCTGAAGTAAGCCATCACTTTTGTAACACCCAAACGGTCTCCCCCTTTGTACAAGCAGCAAAATAAACTAGCTCTTTTTATCTGTGAATGTAACTTAACTGCACTTAAGTTACATTCACAACCTTTTATTAAATCAAGGCAACATATAATCTTTTTTGCTCTTGCCTGAAAAGCTGATCATACTCTTTAAACTTTGAATCCAGCTTTAAATGTTCTGCAAAGAACTTTGCTTTGTAATACTTTTCCAAACAATCATGCTCCTTTTCAATTTCCCGAAATGCGTGCTCTATTTCTATGTTTTTCCTTAACCAATCGATTCCATCGGTTAAGAATGACTGTTTCACATTCTCAATAACTTCCTCAACATTCGAACCATCCGGTTCAATCCACCAGAGATCTTTCCGTTTTTGCTCTGCGGGATTGGATAAGCTGTATATGTACTTCATCTGATCAAGCGCGGAATGCAATTCACTTTGCAAGTGACATTGATGCGATTTGGGAGAGAGTCTTCCATCTTCCTCAATTTTTATCCGGTCATTATTCACTGGAATAAAGTTATAGTAAATACCTAAATCAACGAGTATAGACATAGGCGGCCATCCCGTTACATCTGAAAAATATTTTCCTGCCGCGGTGATATTTAACACCCATATCGAATGGTCAATCCACGCCAAATTAGTTCTTGTATTCACTTTAGTAAATCCATTCTCATTCAAGGGCAGACGACAATATTTCTCTAATAACTTTATTTATTTCAGGAGAACCAATCATTGTGAAACCTCCAATTTAACTTTCTAAAAAGTACTCGAAACAGTTAAATAGTAATTGTATAAATTCATTGATTTGAAGTTCCGAATTTTTTCGCATCAAATATTTTAAAATTCTAACTCTTAATATACTATGTAAGGAATTAGATAACGAGTAAATTCGGTAAATATTACCGTTCTTAAAAGTACACTTTTACAAAAGAAAAGGAAGAGTAGATGCTAATCAAATCGCATCTTCTCTCCCGTTGTATTTAGACAGCTTCTGATAATCCCTCATATATTAACTATTTCTTTCTCTTTTCTGATTGGAATTCCCTTTCAAAACCATACAAGTACTCGTTGAATGGGCGACCAGGCTCCCTTTTTCATCGTAGATGTGGCATTCCAGTAATCCGATTGTGCCGCCCTTTTTGATTATTTTCCCTTCAGCCCGCAGTTTCGATTTAAAAACCGGTTTAAGGAAATTCAATTTAAATTCCACCGTTGTAAACAATTCGTCCTCAGCAAGCGTACTGACGAAGGAATATCCCATCGCTGCATCTGCTATATCACCCAAGATTCCGCCATGCAGCGTGCCCATCGGATTATGTAACCTTTCAGAAGCTTCCAGTTCGATGACCACTCTGCCTTCTTCTGCCTCTACCACCTCAAAGCCGAGCACTTGCGCAACCGGGGCACCGGGTAATTCACCCGTCATCATTTTCTGTAATCTTTCTAAGTGACTCATACTCCACAACTCCTTTTTCCAATTAAATTCTTCTGATTCTACGCATTAAGAAAAAGCTTTACATGTTCGGCAAACAGCCGCGGATATTGGAACAGGTGTCCATGCCCGGAATCCGGATAAATAATCAGCTGTGCATCCGGCAATTGCTGCGCCAGAATGTAACTGTTCTCCGTAGGAACCATAATATCGTCAATGCCGTTCGTCACCAGCACCGGGTGCTTAATCTGATGGATCCGGTCGTAGGATTGGTTATGCACCCGCTCACTCCACTGCGCCAGCGCCTTTGCTTGCGCAATCAGTACCTGCGGTGAACTGTCCACTTTTTTCTGTTCCATAATCCGCTTCAGTGATGCGGTTCCAGCTGCGCGGCTGCTTTCGGTCGGATGATAAAAAAGGAACATGAAGTTTTCGAAGGATTTAGCAGCATTATCACTGCTCGCTGCCATGACTACATCGTGCCGCGTTTTAAGGCCGACGCCGGATTGCGGGGCGGTACCCGAAAGGATTAAACGGCGAACCAAATCCGGCTGTTGCAATGCTACTTCCTGGGCAACCATTCCGCTAATTGAAAAGCCCAGAATATCGACTTGCGGTAAGCCAAGTGCTTTGATGAAGGATGCTGCGTCTTTGGCCATTTCAGCGATAGTGGAAGGTGTTTCCCCACTGGATTCACCGACCCCTGTATTATCGAAAAGGATAATCGGTCGATCATTGGCCAGTGATTCAATAAGCTCAGGATCCCAGTTTTCCATGGTTCCGCGGAAGTGGATAAAAAATACCAGGGGAATTCCTGTTTCTTGGCCAAACTTTCGATAGGCAAACCGGATACCTTCTGCTTCGACATAACTTGATTCAGTTGGAATTTTAACTATTGCCATTGTCTTCTCTCCTTTTGAACGTTTCGTTCGAGTAGTTGTTACTTCATAGTTAAGATGATTTTTCCTTTAGCTCTTCCCGATTCCGCATATTCCATCGCCTTCTGAGCATCCTCAAAAGAAAAAACACAGTCAATTACCGGTTTAATTTTTCCGGATTCGATAAAATCGGCAATAATGCGTAATTGTTCTCCACTTGATGTCATGAACAAATACGTATATCGGACATCATGCTTTTTTTCAAGCGCAGTAAGTTTTTTACTTACTGCGGAGAGCAGCATCGTTTTTATAAATCCTAATCCCCGTTCCTTAGCAAAGCGAGCATTTGGCAATCCTGCAACGGATACAATCTCTCCTCCGTTTTTTATCACACGAAATGATTTTTCCAGATTCTCGCCGCCGAGTGTATCAAATGCGGCATCATAATTTTTCAGGATGTTTTCAAATTTGTCTGCTTTGTAATTGATGATTTCGTCCGCACCGAGAGATTTGACTAAACCCGAACCGGCTTCACTCGCCGTGGTTGCCACGTAAGCACCCATTGATTTCGCCAGTTGAATCGCAAAGGTTCCAACACCTCCAGCCCCAGCATGAATCAATATTTGTTGGCCTTCTTGCAATTGAAGGATATCGTGCAAGGCTTGGAATGACGTCAAGCCAACCAGTGGGATCGAAGCCGCTTCCACGAAGCTCAAATTTCCAGGTTTTAACGCGATATCCTTTTCATGAATGGAGATATATTCAGCAAAGGTCCCAATTTTTTTCTCATGCGGCCGTCCATATATTTCATCGCCTACCCTAAAGCGGGTCACTTTTGCACCAACCTTTGCTACAACACCGGAAAAGTCATTCCCGAGGATAAGGGGCATTTTATAGTCAAGCAGCAATTTCACCTCCCCGTTGCGAATCTTTGAATCCAGAGGATTCACACTTGCTGCCCGTATTTCTGCAAGCACCTCGTATTCGCCAACTTCAGGTAAAGGCATTTCCATCAAACGCAGTGGTACCTTACCATACTTATCAATAACCATCGCTTTCATTTCTGCACCTCGATTTTCCTGCGATTCATTTTCAAATATCTTTTCAGGATCCTGTTAAACCAAAATAGAGTTAAACATGCCCAAAATTCAAGAACGTTCATTCTCAAATAATCAAAAAAAGAGAGCTTAATCCAAGACGGATAGTGTCGTATCGATAATGCTTTCTAATTTTTGTCGATCATCGGTCGTTTTCGTCAATACGCGTAATCCCACCAACGAATTATGGAGAAACACGGAGGTTTTTGTAGCATCCAGGGTTTCGGGTATTTCTCCCAACTCTTGGCCACTCACCAAGAGTTTATACAGCAAATGTTCCGTCTTGGAAAAGCTGTCTACAACCTTTTCCGCCACTTCTTCGTCATGCAAGGATAATTCAACGGCAGAATTCACGGTCAAACAACCCTTTGGACCTTGTCCGCTGCGAAGTATCGTTATCTCAAA
Source organism: Planococcus sp. TJ-302 (assembly GCF_058268455.1). NCBI lineage: Bacteria > Bacillati > Bacillota > Bacilli > Caryophanales > Caryophanaceae > Planococcus > Planococcus sp. TJ-302. Next base: position 823,362 of record NZ_JBZDOI010000001.1, read on the forward strand.
CAAACGCCTAATAGATTGTTTAACTGAATCCAATGGTTTTATTTGCGAGTTCATGCTGCTTCCTACCATCTGTTCATAGCGTTCCAATGCTTTCAGGTATAGCGTGTGCTTGTCCCCAAACGTATCGTAGATGCTTCTGCGGTGGATGCCCATATGCTCAACCAGATCTTGCATGGAGGTCTTTTCATAGCCCTGTCTCCAAAAAAGTTCCATCGCTTTTTGTAACACTTCATGTTCATCATATTCCCTGTTTCTCGCCATGCGGTTTCTCCCTCTTCATTCATTCACAAGATTTGAGAACAATCATTCTTGTTTCTTTAAAATGATTCCTCACCTTCTTGCAACTTACACTATCATTTTGAGAACGATTAGTAAAGAATAAAAATTTCTGCTTAAATGGTTCGTCATTTTGAAATTCAAATCACGAATATTTATTTCCCTTACTATCTTTATGATTAATACCAATTCAAAATAAAAAGAACTGTATGCTGTAAGGAGCATACAGTTCCGTCTGTTTTAAATCTCTTCAGAAGTTGACATTTTATTCGTTCTTGCTTGAACAAGTAAGTATCAACCTATAACAACAAGGATTAAAACAGCACAGATAAGATATAGTTTTTAAAAGCCTACACTCGAAACAAGGAGACCTAAAACCTTGCTACTTCTGCTAGACCAATTGACTCTGAATAGACTGAAATAAACGAAATAATACTAGCATATGCAAAGGAGGTCAAAGCAGCTATGAGCGAAATTGGTAATGCTTTAGTTTCTATTAAATCATTATATGAGGGAAAACGGTTGTAGAAACTTCACTGCCCCCTGTGAAACCGCAGGTAGCTACAGATCCATCATACTTCAATGTACTTAGGATGTACTGGAGGGTTTTTCCTCCAACAGGATCAATCGCTGCCGACCATTTTTCTTCACGCACTGGCTGATTGTCGCTATCTGTAATGTCATCACGGTGAATGATTTGTTTAGCGCCTAATCTTTTCAAATATTCTTCCTGACCTGTTCCCTGTACTCGCCACCACTTCATAGCCTTTTTTAGCTAAGATGCAACACTGCCTACTCCTCCTGTTGCACCAGCTACCAGGACAGGTCCATCACCAGGTTCTAATCCGTTGGCTTCCAGTCTTTGAATGGCGATTGCAGCAGTTAAGCCAGCTGTCCCAAGAATCATGGCTTTCTTTAAAGATAACCCTTTTGGAAGCGGAACCACCCACTCTGCCGGAACCCGCGCAATTTCATTGAAGCCACCAAAATGGCCTGTCCCTAACTGGTAGCTCGTAACAATAACTTCATCATCTTGGATAAAGGAACGCTCAGGAACTGACTGCCATAAAAGCCATGCAAGAAGTTGGAGTTAAAAAGACTCGTTTTATAAATTGGTAAAAGTGCTCGAAAAAGAGACAGCTAAACTATATAGAAGAAACTCAATATAGAACTAGAGAGAGTAAAAATATACTTCTCTAGTTCTATATTTTTTACACTAAACACACAGGCATTATCTAAAGCTCTGTCACTTTAGTTAGGTCCGCAAAATCGGGTAAAATCGGGTACATTTTTCTAACCGTATTTCATCAATTTTTTCTTGCTATAAAGCGTCTTCACTTGGTGTATGAGGACAAATCTCATCAGGCGAAAAGCAAATTGCTTCTTCGGAAAGATCTGAATAACATATTCTCTGTCGCGCACCTCCTGGTTCATGTGTTCCAAGGAGTTAGTGCTCGGGATATGGAGTTTCACCGGCTCATACATGTATTGAATAGTGTCATCAGATGCTTTATACAAGATAGCGAGTGCACTTATATAATTGATGGAGTCCTTTTTTATTTTTCCAATTATACAGAGTTAATTCATTTTATAGAAAATACATTCTAATACTACCTAAAGCATCAAAAATTCTTTCTACCCGTAAAAAAACGTCTCAGCTATCCATGTAACCCCTTTATTCCACTATCTTCTCAGCTCACTATCTACCTCGAATGCGGCAGCTGCTCTTTTACTTTTGGCATGTGACTCTTTTTCAGGAACTAGTGCCAAAGCGACCGCTGCAATCACCCCCGGTATGGCGAAGGCAATAAAATTCATTTGAATCGGCAAACTGATTGATAGCAGGAATCCACCAAGTATCGGGCCCAGCATACCGCCGATACGCCCGATGCCGGAAGCGGTTCCTAGTGCCGTCGAGCGGATATATGCAGGGTAGTATTGGGATACATAGGCTTGGACAATATTTTGTGCCCCGATTGTGGCTGCTCCAGCAATCGCCACCAAGATGTAAATGATGATGATATTGCCGCCGAAGCCGAGCAATGTCAGAACAATTGCACCTGAAGCGTACATCGGCACCAACATTTTCTTGGTTCCATATTTATCGCAGAGACGTGCAATGATCAAGGTTCCTACGATGGCTCCTCCCTGCAGCGCAATGAGGAAGCCGAGGCTTGAATTCAAGCCGTAGCCTGCGTCCATCATCAGCTTAGGCAGCCAAGTATTCAACCCATAAACCATCAACAAGCAACTAAAGAAAGCAATCCAGAACATGACGGTGCTGAAGCCGCGCTTGTCTTTGAACAAACCTGCAAGCGGCACTTTCGAATCGGATTTTTCCAGTTCCAGAATTTCATCACTTTCACTGAATGTCGAACCTGGACTGACCTTCGATAAAATCGAGATCAATTCTTTTTTATTGCCGGTACGGATCAAGTGGCTTGCGGTCTCCGGCATATGCTTGTACATGAGCGGAAGCAACAGCAGCGGAAGTCCGGCAACCCAGAATATCGATTCCCAACCGAATTGAGGCATCAGATAGATGCCAAGCAATGGCGCCATGATGCCACCGACTGAATAACCACACAAGACAATCGATACTGTCATGCTTTTCATCGATTTCGGTGAATAATCTGTCAGCAATGCAATGATATTTGGCATGATGCCGCCAAGTCCCAATCCTGCCAAGAAGCGGAAAGTTGAGAACATGGTCGGTGTATTTGCAAAGCCGCATAATAAAGTAAATAAGCTGAATAGGATCACCGTCAGGACAATCACTTTTTTGCGCCCGATGCGATCCGCCAAAGTTCCGAAGAAGATGGCTCCGAACATCATGCCAAACAACCCATAGCTGCCCATCGCGCCTGCTTCTACCGATGTCAAATTCCATTCTTCAATCAACATCGGCACAACGGTTCCATAGACAACGAGATCGTAGCCGTCAAAAGCGATGATCAGAAAACTCCATAACAGTAAACTTAAATGAAATCGATTGAATTTGCTGTTGGCGATTATTTCATTCGTATTGATGACTGTCAAATGATTTCCCCCTTAAATTACAAATCTTCTGCAAGAATCCTATTTTCCGTACAATCTCGCTCTTTCCCTTGGTAAACCTGGCCATATTTCTCTTGGACAAACCAGATCACAACTGCCGCAATAACGCAGGGAATTGCAAATTTCATGAAGTTTGTCTGCAGCGAAAGATGCTATAGGAATTTGCGACAATCTGTGTTCCAGTAGTGGAGCCAGCGGCAAGTGCAATCAATAAGTAGAACAAAACCATGCTCGGTTTAAAACTCAATACCGTCAATGACACAAAGGCAATGAGGAAAAATATAACCAGGGTTTTTTTAGTGCCGAAGCAGTCGGCCAATTGTCCTCCAACAATTGCGCCAACTACTGCTCCGATATTCAAAGCTAATAGGAAAGTTAGGCTTGAACCCAGTGGGAACCCTGCATCCTGCATGATTTTTGGCAGCCATGTGCTTAAGCCGTACATGACGAATAGGCACATGAAGAAGCAGAGCCAGAATAATGTAAATGAAAGCGGTTAAATTTCAAAGAATCCGTAATTTTCGTTATATCCGTCGCACCTATATCTCTAAACCCCTATCCTGTTTTTCTACTCTCGCTGTATAAAGCCCTTTTAGAGAAAAGAAACGCTGTGCAGGCTTCCGAATAGACGAAAGCTTGCACAGGCGTTTTAGATTAGCGGAATGCTTGTGTGAATTCACCTGTCACTTTTTGATGGCCGTTATTTTCTTCGAGCACCTGGCCCTGTTCCAATTCGAATCGGTCCATAATCGGCAAGTCGTTTACGGAGAACAGATACGAATCCTCTTCAGCGAAATGTTCATGCCATGCCCAGTTTGGAACAACAAAGTAATCGCCTTTTTTCCAGTCAAAGCGGACCCCATTGATGACTGTGTAGCCCACACCTTTATAGGCATGGTAAATGACCGAATGCGTGTGGCGGTGTGCTTTAGTATGAAAGCCTTTCGGCAAATGCTGCATGCGTGAGCCCATCGTCGGGTTCGCTGACTTGCCAGTTGATGGATTGATGTATTCAACAGCGAATCCTTCATATGGATCTGCGTCAAAGTTCATTAAGCCTTTGATTGCTGCTTCGGTGCCGCTCCATCTGTAGTTTGCCAATGGCGCGATTGTATATTTGGCATCGCCTACCGGACGGACCATGCCGCCTGCGTAACGAAGTTCAGAGAAATTATCAGGAACATCCGGCTGCTGAAGACCACCTTCAAATGGTTCGAAGAACGTGCCGCCGATCGAATAGATCGTCGGGATATCCAAAGCGTCCATCCAGATCATCGGCTTGTCGCCAACATGGCCGTGGCCGTGCCACAGATTTTTCGGAGTCGTCAGGAAATCGCCCTCGTGCATATAAATGCGTTCGCCCTGAACGATCGTGTAGGCGCCTTCGCCTTCCGTTACAAAACGCAAAGCACTTTGTGTGTGGCGATGTGAAGGGGCTTCTTCTCCAGGAAGCAACAACTGAACTGCTGCGTATAGAGTTTGCGTTGTCGATGCCCAGCCCCAGGGCTGGCGATAGGTCAATCCAGGATTTTGGAAATAGATGGCACGGCGTTCTCCGCCGCGGTCCGGCGTAAAGATTTCAGCCGCTTCCATCAATTTCTTGTTCATTAACTCACCGCTCCACAAATACGCTTCTGCTTGTGGTTTCGGTGTTTTATTCATGATTGCTGGAATCGCTTCCCACAACGGGCCTAAATTATACTGTTGGATATCCGCTGTAAAATCTGAGACTATAGAGCTTTTCATAAACTCCTTTGTTTCCTGTGAAGCTTCTGCCATTTCAAACACATCCTCTTCTTCAGTTTTTGATGCCTATCTATTTACAGCTTCTTATGCTAATTTACTGATATTGCGCTGAACTTGTCCGACATGCTTTTGAAGATGCTCATCGATAAAATGTCCGATAATGAAAGACACCGGCTTGTTGCCGAATTTCTCGAAGTTGCGGTGCGGGTTTTCTGCCTGCAGCTGATCTTCCGTCAAGTTGCCCAAACGGTCAGCCACTTGCTGTTTATTGTTTTTCAATTCGTCCAATTGTACTTGTACGTCAAGTGCATCCGGGTTTCCCACTGCCGCGAGACGTGCAGGATCAGTCAAGCCGCGTCCCCATTTAGCGCCAGGCTCTGCCAGTACACGTTCTACTTCGCCTAACCAGTAAGGAGTCGCTTCGTTTAAATGCGATACAACTTGCAGGATGGACCATTCTTCCGGAGTTGGGTTCCAGCGGATATCCTGCTCAGATAATCCCGATACATCAGATAGAATCTGGTCGATTGACTTTTGGATGCTTTCGATTGCTTGCGTATTTGTTGCTGTTGTCATGTTATTTGCCCCCTTGAAGAACCAACGTTTTTTCGTCTGCTTCTGCTGCTGCCTGTGAAGAAACTTTGTTTTCCAAAACGCCGACTTTGTCGATTTCAATGCGCACGACATCGCCGTCTTTCAGGAATTGTTGAGGGTCCATAGCAACGCCTACGCCTCCTGGAGTTCCCGTCAATACCACATCACCCGGTTCAAGTGTTGCCAGATTCGAAATAAAAGATACTAATTTCTGTACAGAGAATACCAGGTTTGCTGTATTCGTCTGTTGTCTTACTTCTCCATTGACCGACAATTTCACGCCAAGTCCTGATGGGTCCGGCAATTCGTCAGTTGTGACCAACCATGGACCTATTGGTGCTGAACCGTCTACCGTTTTCCCTTGCAGCCATTGAAGCGTTCGGCGCTGAATGTCGCGGTATGTCACGTCATTGGCGATTGCATAGCCTGCCACGTAATCGAGTGCATCTTCTTCTGATACATTGCGTGCCTGCTTGCCGATGACGAAAACGAATTCCGCTTCGTAATCCAATTGCTCTGAAATCGGGTGGAATGGAATATCGTCTTCCGGTCCGATCACGGTATTAGCAAATTTAGCGAATAAAACCGGATTCGATGGCAATTCGCGTCCCATTTCCAGAATATGCTCGCGGTAGTTATGGCCGACACAAATGATTTTTCCTGGCTGTGTTACCGGTGAATTGACTTTTACGTCTTTTTTCGCATGAATCAATGGACGGTTAAAGCTTTGAGGATTCGCAAGTGCAAATTCCACTGCTACTTTGGCAAGTTCCAGGCTTTCTTTACCCCCTTGCAAAAACCCTTCCATTTTAGCTGGAATATAAGCTTCAGCGATCGATTCGAAACGGTATTTCCCTTCGCTCTTCAGCTGTGCCTGGTAAGCGTAGTTCAAGTCCACGACTTTTTCCCCTTCAACGATTGCACCGATACGTGAAAAACCTGCAGTTTCAAATGTAATTAATTTCATAAAAATCTCCTTCTCTAGTCGTTTTTGTCAAGCTTTATTCGCCAGTTCTTAAGATTGAATGTCAGTTCAAGCCGACTTTGCTTTTTTTATAACCATGAAATTTATCGACAAATCCGTAATCCTGAGGACCGCGGGCTGAGAGAATTGTGTTGCGCAAAAGAATGGTCTCCGGCTTTTCAGCGTGAATAATTTCTCCCCATACACGTGCGTTATTTTGGACCTCAGTTGTTCTTGGAATGCGCTCTTCCTGGTATTCCTGAAATGCGGTCTCAATTTGATCGCCATGCTTTTCGATCATATCCGCTAAATAAGAAGCATCTTCCAACGCCTGACAAGCGCCCTGCGCCAAATACTGAAGCATCGGATGCGCAGCATCTCCTGATAACGTGACGCGGCCTTTTGTCCAGTTCTTGATTGGTTCGCGGTCATACATTGGCCATCTCTTCTGGCGCTGGATAAAGCCGATCGCCGTTTGGACAGGTTGGCATGTGCCTTCGAATACCCGATCCATTTCTTCCGGAGTTCCCCACTGGTCCGTGAACTCGATTTCCTTGCGGTAAGTATCGCTCTTGAATACAACCACTTGGTTGTATAACTCATTGCGGCGTACCGGATATTGAACCAGATGGAAGTTTGGCCCAATCCACATATAAACGTCATCCATGCTGCCAACATCCGTAACATCTTCCATAGGAATCGCACCGCGGTAAGCTACGTATTCCGAGCAGACCGGCTGATCCTCCACAAATAGCTTACGTGCTTTTGACCAGATGCCATCTGCTCCGATTGCCGCTTCCCCTGTGTGGACATCGCCGTTGGCCGCTGTGACAGTAACTGTATTGCCTACTTCTTCTGTGCTGACGATCGACTGATCGGTGATCAATTCAATGTAAGCGTTTTCTTGACACTTATCATATAGCGCTTTATGAAGGTCTGAACGATGCAACACGATATATGGAGAACCGTATCTTTCTTTATAGGCATCACCCAAATCCAGTGCAGATAATTCATTGCCGGTAAAAGCATCCATCAGTACAAGGCGTTTTGGGAAAACCGCAATATCGTTCAGTTTTTCCATAACACCAAATCTTTGCAGAACGTTCGTTGCGTTGGCTGCCAATTGGATGCCTGCTCCGATTTCCAAAAATTCCGGTGCCTGCTCAAGCACTTTCACATATTTTTTGTTTTCTGCAAGTCCTAATGCTGTCGCCAATCCGCCTATGCCTCCACCGATTACGATGAGTGGGTTGTTTTTATCGTTGCTCATGTTCATTCCTCCTGTTAAAAATTTTGGATTTAAAGCGTTTTCATAACACTTATATGTTCGTTTAAATTCCACTATTAATGAACTTAGTACACCATTAGTATATTAACGATAAAAAAGAATGTCAAGATAGAATTGTCTGTGAATTAAAAATAGGTTTTTTGGCCCTCTTCATACTTTTTGTTATACTAGGAATGATAATCACAAAGGAGAAGAGGCATTTATGGATATCCCTAAAGACGGTTCGACCATTCAATCGCTAAAAATTGGCATTGCCATCATCGATATCATGATGGCTCATGGCAAGCCTATGCGCTTCAATGAAATACAGGATGCTACAAAGATGACTAAAAGTAATCTATATAAATACATGAATACATTGACGCAACTCGAATTGCTGATACGTGAAAATTCGACCGGCCTGTATCATTTCGGCCCGAAGCTAATCCAATACGGTGCTGCAGCAATCGGCAATCAGGACACCATCGAAGTGATCACCCCTTACCTAGAGAAAATCAGCGAGCATACCAATTGCTCGGTGCTGTTTGCAGTTGCTACGACAAATGGACCGGTCATCGCAAAAATTTGGCAGCCAAGCCAGTCACTCAATATCGGTGCCCAAATTGGCACTTTGTTGCCAATCAATTCGTCCTCCGGTAAGATTTTTAACGTATTCCACAACAAAGTTGTAACAGAAAATTGGCAGCTGGCAGCTAATCCTGCGATGGTCGCTGATGACGAAGAATTCAAGAGCATCATGGAAACCAAGATTGCATTCGCTTCGGAACCGCTTGTCGCATCGATTTCTTCGGTTTCTATTCCTATTTTGGATTATTCACAGGAATTGGTCGGCACCCTGACTATGGTCGGTTTTAAACCGGATATTCCAAAGGACATCCACAATCCAATTAGCCGGTATTTATTGACAATCCAGAAGGAAGTTTCCAAAGCATTCGGTTATTCAGCTTAAAAAAGCCGCATCCTCCAGAAAGGAGGATGCGGCTTTTTCATTTAATTGAAGAGAATGTTTGAATCGGAATGGATTAAGTCCATATAATTGGACAAATAAAAAAGAACCCCATCAATCTTATAAATGTCTCGCTTTCTTGGACAAGAAATTTGATGACACCATTCAATACATGAATGAGCCGTTGAACCTCCACTTATCTGCACATAAGTTACATTCGTTTCACTGAAGCATCCGTTGTTTTGCGTTGTTACGTATACTTCATTAATCAAGGTGAGGAGATCGCGCATCTTCCATATACAAGCCGTCGATCCTTCTAAGTTCCTCGATAATGTCCTCCGTCAGGCTTTCGCCCACAAAATACATATAGTAATCGTATCCGAAATGGACCTCAAACTGATTTTTGGCAACCAGTCTCCCCCAGACCTCTTCCCTGAGAATCATCTTAATTAACTCCCTGACCAAGCTTATGTGAATGGTCTTGCCTTCGGACAAGTTTAATGCGGTTTCATGTGAATGATTTTCCAGATCCAGCAGTTTCAGATGATTGACCCCAGTTTTTTGCATGAGTACTTCAACAGCTCGGATGTATTTTTCTTCGGTCGCCAGGTATTGCTCCATTGTAAAAATTTGGCCATGATACGTCTTCCCGACATCAAATATACTGGTCCATTCATCCACTAAGGTGTAGAGGCCCTTCGCGTCCCTGTTTCGAGGATTGTACTTTGTGACACGTATGGATTTCATTCTCGTCCTTCCTCCCTATACAATTCATTCTTTTTTTTCCTTTAAGAAGCGTCCATCAAAAAAACTATTTCTTTACATCTGCTAAGCCCTAAACTTTTTTACTTTTTTATTTTATTATAGATTATCACTTCAAACAGATACTTATTGGTAGATTGTTGAATTTGAAGAGGGCCCTAAAAACCGTTCGTAAAAGTACACTTTTAAAAACCAACAGAAAGATAAAACGATTAAATAAAGTAATTTCTATTTCCTCTTACTTCAACTAAGTTTTTGAAAGTTCGCTGGAATATTTCATTGCTGTATCATTTTTCGCTTTCGAGTGTTAAAGGAGTTTAGTGTGTTATGCTGGAATAAATTGGTTAAGTTTGGATTCTCTAGACTTTTCTTAGTCACTTTCCGAAGCGAAAGGAGAATGCCTCATGAAAAAGGAACATATTCAAACGCTACTGGAAACCATCTGCCAATACAACAATGTACGCATTACCCAAATTTTCTCTAAAGATGACACCGAAGGGCTTCTCGTAAAATGCATACCAGACACCCAGATCCTTGAATTGACCTATCTGCAGACTGGAACCGTCGAGCACTATGAATCAATCAAAGAAGCAGGAGAAGTGATTTACAACTCGCTCTATTCTTCGATGGTTTTCTAAATTTATACTTGATTGGTTAACGTAAAAGGAAGACCGCCAGCTAAAAATTTAGCTGATGGTCTTCCTTTTTAGAATGTATTCTATATTAGTTGCAACACTCCTGATGATCCCTCATATGTTAACTGATAACGAGCTCCCTTCAATCACTTCTACTGCGATCCATTCCTTCTTCATTCCGGTAAGATAAATAGTTTAAAAATCGTTTGGTGGCTAAGGAAAGTGACTTTTGTTCTCTCATGGCAAGGCCAATATTCCGATAAGCAGGAACTTCAAGCTCCATTGCTTTAATTTTGTGCGGGATACGCCGCAAAATCAATTCCGGCAAGATGCTGATCCCGAGCCCATTTTCCACCATCGACAGGATGGCGTAGTCATCCCATGTTGTAAAACTAATCTGGGGTACAATTTGGTGCTTCTCAAAAATTTCAGCCACTTCTGCCTTGGCTCCTTTTTCCAATAACATAAACGGGCTTCTCTGCAGGTCCTGCATCGGAAATTTTTTGCAAGAAGCAAGCGGATGATTTTCCGGAACTACTGCCAGCAACCGGTCTTTCTCCAAAAAAATTGTTTCGAGTTCTGATTTTACCGGCAACCGGACAAATCCAAAATCCACACGACCTGTTAGAATCCAGTTTTCGATTTCCGTATAATCGCCAAGTAAAAATTCAAATTCGATTTTTGGATAGTCCTTCTTAAAAGCCCGAATCATGTTCGGCAACCAGTGACTTGCTACGCTGGAGAAAGTCCCAATCCGAATCATTCCGGTCTGCATATAATGTAGATCATCTATTTGCGCCAACAATATTTCGTGTTCGTTACAGATCCGCTTTACCTGTGGAAGTATTTTCATTCCATCTGAAGTCAAACTGATACCCGTACGGCTTCTTTCAAAAAGTGAGACCCTCCATTCCGTTTCTAAATCATGAATCATGCGACTGATTCCTGACTGCGTATAGTCCAAAGCTTTAGCAGCTTTCGTGAAACTCCCCAATTCCACTACTTTCACAAATACCAAGTATTTTTGGATATTCATGGTTGTCCTCCTTTCATCCATTTTCGTCATGGATAGCATGCTAAATGTTCGTTATTGTTATGTATGAATACATGTTATGTTATTACTAGAAGAAAATCAATTTGAAGAAAGAAGGGGAAGAAACATTGTTTTTTGTGAGTGATGTAGTGACCACGGCACCATCTAACTATAAATCCCCGCTGCAAGAAAAGGCTTATGAATCATTGGACGAATTACAGATTGCATATGAACGAGTGGAGACAGACGAAGCGATTTCGATGGAAGACTGCGTGGAAATTAATCGGAAGCTGGAAATGGAAATGGTGAAAACCCTCTTCCTTTGCAACAGCAAGAAGACAGCATTCTATCTACTTATCACAAATGGCGAGAAGCCTTTCAAATCCAAGAACTTTAGCAATGCTCTCGGCATCTCACGCGTATCCTTCGCCCCTGCTGAACTATTGGAAAGTATGCTGGGTGTCAACATTGGGGCTGCCACTGTATTCAGCGTAATGATGGATACGGATAAACAAGTGCAGGTTGTCATTGATCGGGATGTAGTGACGAAAGAGTGGTATGGATGCGGTGATGGGACGACAATTGGCTATCTGAAGCTCAAAACAATTGATATTATTGACAACTTCCTTCCTTATGCGGAGCACATTCCGACGATCATTGAATTATAAAATACACGAAAGAACCGTGAATTAAAACTTAAAAACATTGATTGGTTGGACCTCTCCTAATTTAGCGTTGAGAGGTTCAAAGGAGGCGTGCTAGTGCATCAAAAAAATTTATTACTGACATATGGGCTGGTGTTTTCTGTCACGGCTATTTGGGGACTTAATATTGTGATGATCAAAGTGCTTGTGGAGGAATTGCCTGTTCAGACCATGACGGCATTCCGGATCATGCTGGCTGGAATTACAGCATTACTTGTAATCATTCTCGGAAAATCACTTCGTCGTTTATCGAAAAGGGAATGGATTTATACGTTACTCGGAATGCTGTTTGGCGTCATCTTGCACCATTCGTTTATGGCAACCGGGTTGACCATGATTGATGCTTCGAGCGCTTCTTTGATTCTTGCATTAGTACCGATTACTACGGCTATACTTGGCATGCTTTTCTTAAGGGAACACTTAACGAAATTACGGAGTATGGGTTTCATCCTGGCCTTAACTGGCGTCTTTTTTATCCAAGGCGGTTCTGTCAGCAGCATGCAATTTTCCTTTGGAGAATGGATTTTATTTGGCGCTATGTTGGCTCAAGCCATCAGTTTCATCTTCGTGAAAAAAGCGACCGCGACACTGGATTCAAAACAGGTCACGACGATTATGTACCTGGCCGGATCGATTGGGTTGTTGATTGTCAGTCTTCTAGCTGAGCCGACCGGGGTCAGCAAAATGGCTTCTGCCCCGTTATTTATCTACGTTTTGTTTTTTCTGTCAGGAATCGTGGCTACAGGGGCAGGTTATATGGTTTTCAATGCTGCGATTCAGCAAATCGGTGCAGGACAAACCGCCTTATTCAATAACTTTGTGCCTTTTTTCGGTCTCCTATTCGCGGCTATCTTTCTGAATGAAACCATTACAGCTGATCAATTGATCGGATTTTTGTTTATTGTAGCCGGCGTTTTATTTGGAACCGGTTATATCGAAAGACAATGGAAAAAGAAATATCCATTAATGGATCATGCAAAAAGAAATCTGGCTTCAAACCAGAGTGACGATACTCATTCGATTCATAAACAGTCATGACATCTTCACTTTAATTTCATTTCACGATGATTGAAATACCCCAGCAACCTCGTCTAATAGGGGTTCTTGGGGTATTTTGATATCTATAGATACTTCCGATAACCTGCTGATATGTAAACCTATTTCGTTTCAAAACTCTTACTTTGAAGCCGTTGAGAATTATCTTTTGAATGTATCTTTTTATCTAATGAAATCAGTTTTTCTTGATTTTCATAAAAAGCCTTTGGAATTAGGGATGTGAATGTAACTTACTTGCCAATAAGTGTCACTTTGGGAGGTAATTTGCGTTTAATTTAACCATTACTTTGCACAACCAAATTTAAATGCCAGCTCACAGGTAAATCGGCTGCCTGGAACGGTTCAGGCACTCAGCAATTATCGCCACAGGTATATTTTGGCGGTAGTAGGATTCTTTCATCACCAATTCATCCGTGTTAAGATGGGTGTAGGTCATTCGTGATCATTCCTATGTTTTTCTTTGGTCGGAAAATACATTGTGAGTGTACCACGAATGGCTTTTTCAGTTGTCTAGCTTAATTTTACAATCGGCGAATTATAAAAAGTATGGGCATGAACCTAAAAGGACTGCTGAATCTTCTTAAGATCAGCAGCCCTTTTAGGTTCAATATCCAAATGTAACATAATTAGATTGTGTTAGATTCGAAAGCATTTAACTCCATCACTCCACGAGAAAAAACTATTGTAAGGAACGATCATTCGGTTTAAGAAAAGGTGTCAAGATAAGCATAAGAACTGATATACCTACAAGAAACCATATCGAAGTACCGAAGTCTCCAGAGAGATCTCGTATAAATCCTACTAAAAATGGTCCTGTCGCAGCAATCAGATAACCAACGGTTAAAACAAATCCGTTCCAGACGTTCGATTCTTCTACCGTTTTCGTATTATCTAGTGGCAAGGTCATACTTAGAGTAAATGCGCCACCAAGGCCAAAAGCAAATATAGATATAAATATAAACGGAGCTGCATTTGGCCAGATAGCAATGAGTATCAAACCTACTATAGCGAGTATGGAAGATACAGCTAACCAGCCACGGCGGTCAAGTGATTTACTAAGTGCACCAAATACAGGGTTAGCTAGCATAAATACGACGGTGAAAGTTAACAGTATAAATCCTGCAGCTGAAACCGAATATTCTTGTTCTTGATACATCGGCGAAACCCATGCTATGATGGCGTAAAAAAGGAGATTCGTACTTCCAAAATACAGAGCAATCATCCATGCTGTTCGGTTTTTATATGGAATTGGCACGCGCTTTTCGGAAACTTCTTGTGAACCAGGACTATCTTTGCGTCCTTGAAGGGTTATCACAATCCAGGCAATGATAGCTAAAACACCGGGCAAAGCCCAGATACCAGATGCTATGCGCCATCCGCTATCTGCATTTGAAGCGATGATTCCTGTTGTACCTGCCGCGAGTGCAGTACCTAGTGAAAGTGAGAAGGTATAAATCCCCATTAGTAATGCTGCTTTTTTAGGGAATTTAAGTTTTATGAAACCACCTATTAACGTACCAACGATTGCGATACCAGCACCTACACCTACTGTTGTTGAAAGTAGTGTAAATGTATTGGGAGAAAATGCGCGACCTAGAGTAGATAAAGTAAGCAGTAATAAAGCATAAAGAATAACCGTATTTCGACCATAGCGACGGGCAAGCCATGGGGTAGGCAAAGCTAAAAGCCCCATTAATAAATCAGGTATCGTAATCAGCATCGAAACTGTTGAATATGAAAAATTAAAATCGTCTTGAATAAGAGTCGAAATAGGCCCCATAGAAATAATTCCAGGACGTAAACTAATTGATACAAGAATAATAGCCGCGATTGCAATCCATGCACTGCCCCCCCTTTTTTGATTTTTAGCTAGAACTTGTTCGTTATTCTTTTTTCTCATCTCATCTAATCTGCCTTCCTATTTTTTATTGCAACTACTAATTATATCTATTGTAGAATAAGAAAACAACATTTCCCTATTATTGGAGAGCAGTCTGGTTTGTACGGTCCAGCGCACTATCACAAGCAATCCCTCTCCATTCAGGTTTGAAAATTCTTATTCAACTATCCTGCCAGTAAGTTTAACAAGAAACACGATTATCTCCATCCACAAACCATTGATTCGATCGCTGAACGAGTTTGTATGCTGCACGCACTTCTGGTTAACATAACGCCAGTTCACGGAAGTAGTTGACGCCATTATTCAATTAGAAAAAACTGCCCTGTAAAGGCAGCCGATTGTGGATATATAATTTAATTTTGTAGTTGTCTAGCTTAATTTTACAATCGGCGCATCATAAAGATACTTATTGGTAGATTATAGAATTTGAAGCGTGCCCCCAAAAAAAGCGTTCGTAAAAGTACACTTTTTCGAACAGTTATAAAACAATTAAAAAATGCCAAAAAGAGCGTTCGCAAATGCACCAAAACACATTACGAACGTTCATCTAAATGCATATACTTATACGAACGCTTTTACATAACTCTAAAACCACTCCACATAAAAACACTCTGGCAAAAATGCACCAGAGTGTTTCTTTAATTTGATCATGCGCTTGCTTTAAATAAGGTAACGCGGTTGCGGCCTTCACGTTTGGATTGGTACAGCGCTTGATCGGCTTCTTCGATCATGTCTTCTAAGCTTTTTTGGCTATCAGGGAAGCTTATGCCAATTGAGACTGTCAATGTCCCTTCCGGCTGCTTGGCCTCCCCTTCAAATTTATAAGCTTCGACGTTTTGTCGGATTCGTTCTACCATCAGCGTCGCTTCCTGAGTATTGTTTGGATTGTTCAAGCATATGATGAATTCTTCTCCTCCGTAGCGTGCGACAAAATCCTCTTTTCGCGTCGAGTCTTTAAGGATTTGTGCGATGGAGCGCAGTACAGCGTCGCCTTTTTGGTGGCCGTGGGTATCGTTATAGACTTTGAAATAGTCGACATCCAACATGATAATCGCCATTGGTGTCCCATTATCGATTAACTTGCCGACATGGTTTTTAAAATAGCGGATGTTCGGCAAATGTGTCATCGGGTCTTGGTTGGAGTAGAATTCCAATTCTTTCCGCAAGACTAGATTGCGGTTTTCACTATTCACGATTATGGCCATTGCCAACACCGCAATCGTTGCGAAAAACACCATGCCAAAAATGACAACGATTGTTGCTGGGGTCGCGGCGTACATCCAGACAGATTTTATCACTTCAAAAATTACAAATGCGCACATCATCCTTCTGATGTTGAGGATGACGAAAAACTGGTTAGTCGGTTTTCTGTCATGGAAAAGGCCGCCGATTAGAATTGGCAGGAAGATCGATTGGATGATACCGATCATCATAGTTGGACCACCCATGTATCCGCGGTAGAATGCCGGCAGCACAGCTGACAACAACCCCGCTTGCCAACCGCCCACATATGATATGAAGAATAGGGGAACTTCTCTCAGATCTAAGCGCATCCCTTCATACATAAATGGATTATACATAATTGAAAATGTCAGGAAGCCAATAAAAATGGAGATGGCCCATCGCTGTCTGACAGGATTTGTCCAATCGAGGAATAAGGTCTCTTTCGTTTTTAAACCCAGGTACATGAGCGCGATAATTAGCGCCATGTTTTCAAGAAAGAAAAAAAGTAAAGCAGTCATCAGTACAACTCCCATGCAGTAAGTCTTGTTCAAGTTGCGGTCTTGATTGGTTCTCAATAATATTAATAGACGAATCTTTTTATGTATTACACTGATTAACTGTCCGGCGCTCTGGCCTTTCGCTGACCGATGCGGCTTCAATCACTGCGCAGTAGAAATGCAAAGAGTTGTCTTCGTAATCTCCCACTTTCAACTTCATGTCTTCGCATCCGAATTCTGTTAAGTTCTTAATGTATAAAGAGATATCAAACGTTCTGCCTGGCCTTGAAAGATTTAAGCTTCGGTCTTCCATTAAATTTCTTATGGTATACAGGAATGGCTAATATTAGTAACTTTTAGCTGCATATCGATTAATTATATAGTATCTTTTATTTTACAGATAGTAATATTAGAAATTAGATGGCAAAAACTGTGTGGAAATACGCTTTGAAAGAGAAATGCTAACCGCGGTTTTCCCAGTAGCATAGACCTTGCTCACTGCGAAAATACAGGACAACCAAAAAAGGACGTTCAAAGGGTACTTATCCCTTTGAACGTCCTTTTTATCGTCTTCAGTTCAACTTCACTGAGCTAAATGGCCTTATTTGTCATTAATACACGTTATGGCTAAAAACAGCCCATTGTACATCGATTTCACTTCGATCACTTTCACTCCCGATTGTCGAATCAACTTTAACGTATCCCTATTGAGATGGCAGCCGCCAGCAACTTTCTGCCACAGCGGTGTCAGGGCATCTTGTATGGTCCCTAAAGGCAGTTGGTCCATCCGGACATGTTCGAAAAAATAAAGCGTTGCGTTCTTTTTGGCGCAGCGCCGGATTTCAAGCAATGCTTTATCGGGTTCAGGAATCGTGCAGAATACCAATGTCGCTACCACCGAGTCAAAAATATCATCCCCAAATGGCAATGCTTCAGCTTTAGCCGTGTATGTCCGGATTGGTACTTTTGCCGTCGCTGCGCGTAGTTGAGACCGCTTCCGCATCGCTTCGTCCGGCTCGATTGCAGCGACCGAATCCGCTTGCCGGTAGAATGGAAAGTTGATGCCGGTGCCAGAGCCGATTTCAAGCACCGTTCCTTGCGCGTTGCCCGCAATGGTTTTACGGATCTGGTAAAATCGGCTCCGTTCAAATGGTTTCATTGCGATATCGTAAAGTTTCGGAGATAGATTTCCCATTTCCGACCGCCTTTCCGGTTCACTGGTAATGTTCGTGCAATGCCATTTTGAACTTTGGTTTCAATGTGATTTCAATTGTATTGTAATAGCTTTCCGATATCGCATGGACAATCCGCAATGATGCAGGCCCATCGTCCACAATTTCCATTTTCTCAACCGATCGCAATTTTATGGTCGAAACGGCTTCTTGGTCTTCTTTTTCAGTAACGATCAATGTGAATTCATTGTAAAACGGAGACACGACGACCATGATTGACTGTCTTTCATTTTCGGCAGTGAATGTCGAGGTGTCGTAGTAAAATTCCGTCAGCTCATCGCTGCGTTTCGGCGACGCTTCAAAAAGCGCGGCCAGTTCAGTTTCCTTTGGCATGTCCATTGACAATCTCCCCTGTTTCTTTGTTAAATTCTACTATGTAGCTTGGGCTACAAAGCGCTTGTTATCTCTAAGATACGCTATTTTCCAGCCCAATTCCTGCAAAAAGCCTTGTCCCACTGAAATCTGCGGAATTGTCCCTTACGGGTCGTTAAGTGTCGAACAATTCCCCGTTCAATGCCGCGACATAACGCTTAGCCGATTGCTGGGCTTTTTCAGCCGCTCCAGCCTCTATGATGCGGTGGAATGCATCATAAATGCGATTGAATTTCATTTCCTGCAGCCTTCCCGCCATGCGTGAGACGGTGGAAGCTGGCAACGGCAAAAAGTTCGGATAGCTGTACATGAACGTTAGCCAATTGCGGTCAGCGGCGACCCGCACGATGTCGCCCGTCAGCAGCACACCTTGGCTATGATTGCCGCCATGCCATTCCAGTATTGCAGCTCCTTTGAAATGGCCGCCCGTCCGGTGAAGTGTGATATCGGCATCCAGCACAACGGAATTCCCGGTCCAGAACTCGATTCGCTCGCTTGGGCGTGTGACCCATTGCTTATCGTCTTCATGGATATAGATTTTGGCATCAAATGCTTCGGCCCACTCGATTTGAGTTGAATAATAATGCGGATGGGACAACGCAATCGCGTCTATTCCCCCAAAATCTTTGATTTCCACAATCGTTGCCGGATCCAGGTAAGTGACACAATCCCACAACACATTGAAAGCTTTTCCTTCAATCAGATACGCCGTTTGCCCGATCGCAAAATCAGGTGTCGTATGGATGCTGTGTAGGCCCTTTTCTTCCGGATGGATCAAGTTCACGTAATTCCCCTGCTCCAGCATGTCCTCCAATGTCAGCCATTTTTGGCCTGCCGGGTTAACGTATTGTCGCTCTTCGCTGCAGATCCGGCAATGATCGGGTGCTTGTTGGGAAGCGGCGTATTGCACGCCGCACGTCGCACAAATGTAATTGTCCAAGTCCATCATCCTTTTCTTCATAATCATTAAACTGTTTTCAATAAAATTTTAAACAAGCTATGTAAATCAACGCTTTGGAATCCTATACTATCCTTATAGCGATTACTAGGGGGGTGAGTGCATGATCACGAGAAAAACGATATGGTTTCTTGGATTGTCGCAGCTGGTTTGTTGGGGCGTATCCTATTACCTCATTGCCGCATTCGGCGCATGGATTGGAGCGGATATGGGTTGGAGCGGTACACAAGTCTACGGCGGATTTTCAGTAGCGCTTGCCGTCATGGGCCTCACTTCCCCTTGGACCGGACGGCTAATCGATCTGTACGGTGGCCGATCCGTGATGTCTGTGGGTTCTTTGCTCCTAGCAATCGGCTGTTTCGGTATTGCACTTTCCTATTCACTCGCCAGCTATTATGGGGCATGGATTGTGCTGGGCCTCGCAATGCGGCTATCACTTTACGACGCAGCATTTGCCTCGCTCGCACGAATTGCCGGAGCCGGGGCAAAACGCCCCATCTCTCAAATCACGCTTCTTGGCGGACTAGCCTCCACCGTTTTTTGGCCGATCGGCTTTTTTCTGGCAGAATTCATCGGCTGGCGCGCTGCGCTCTCCGTCTATGCCCTGTTTGCGCTATTGACCATCCCGCTCCATTTGGCGATACCAAACAACAAGTTTTCCGATAGCCAAAGTGAAGGAGACAGCAAGCTGCCACCCATGAAACCTTTGGCCGCCGAAGGCAAAGAAAGGGTGGCAGCCGGTGCTGTCTACGCGTTCATCTTTATGGTGCTGAACTTCCTGAATTCCGGTATGTCGACCCACATGATCAATATATTGTCCGGTCTTGGCGTTGCTGCAGCTATTTCTGTTTGGGCGTCGACGCTTCGAGGCATCGGCCAATCGTTGGCGCGGGTCTGTGAAGTGTTGTTCGGCAGCCGGATCCACCCGCTGACGCTGACGGTTATTGCATCAGCCCTCCTGCCGATTTGTTTCTTGTTCGGCCTCGCAAGCGCCGAATTTGTTTTAAGCGCCTTTATCTTCTCGTTTTTATTCGGTGCCGGGAATGGTTTAATGACGATTACGCGAGGTACGCTGCCACTGGCGCTGTTCGATCATAAAACCTATGGCACATTCGTCGGCAAGTTGCTGGTGCCGAGCTTTCTTGTGGCAGCCGCGTCCCCGCTTGCCTACACCGTGGCCATAGACCGCTGGGGAGAAATCGCCGCACTGATTGTTTCCCTGCTGCTGGCTGGGCTGGTGTTTGCCTCGTCCCTTTACCTGAAGAAGCGCTTTCCTGTATCAGGCTGACTGAGTTTATGGGTAGACTTTAGGTCTCGCCTGCCCAAATGACGGCCAACAGCAAGAGCATCAAAACAGAACTCAGGATTTCATGCCAATATGCTTTTTCCTGTCGGTACAGCAGCCATTGCTCGATGGCGTGGTTAATTCCTTGCAGGAAAAACAAGGCAAAAAGCGGTATGGTCGCTACAATACGGGGAAAACTGCCTATATCGTTTTCGACAAACAAGATCATCATCGCGATGACAAACAACAGCAGCAAGGCCGCGTCAATAACGATAAATAACCATTTCCTGTCTTGATGGAATATGCTGACAGTGACCGCTTTGATTTTTAACTTTTTCTTTAAATAGAACTGGCTAGCCAAAACGTAAAGCGCAAATATTACGGCCATGGCGATTATTGTACTAGGATCCACCTTATTCCTCCCTTCTGAAATCGCTTCCATCTATATACATTCTCTTCTGGCAGCAAATTTCCTCCTAAAAAGCACCCAGTGAAGGTTTCACTGGATGCTGTGCATATGGGTTATTTAAAAGAAGCAGCGGCTCTTTTCGAGCGTTCAAATTGGACGGTCCGTATTTAAAGGGGTCCCTGCTGAAGAAGGTGTCAAAGGCGAAGTTCTCCGCACATGCCGCGCCGCACTTTTTTAAGCCATGAAGAGCTTCAAATAAGAGATAAAATATGCCCCATTGAGATTTCCTCCGTGATTAACGGTCATCCGAATTCCCCGTTCAGCAGCACGCTGCAGATGCACTGTTGAGATTTGTGCTGCATACCCCAGTTTCCGGCAATTCAAGTTCGACTTTTGCAGCGGACGCAAAGTCGCCGGTCAAATGCGCGACAATCGACCGCACCTGTTCGTAGCCGGTCGCCATTAAGAACGTCGGCGCACGGCCGTAACTTTTCATCCCGACAATATAAAAATCTTTTTCCGGCTGCCGCAATTCTTTTTCTCCATGAGGGCGGACGGTTCCGCAGCTATGGAGATTCGGATCAATCAGTGGAGAAAGTGCTTCGACACTTTCAGTCGCCGGGTCGATACTTGTGCGGATTTCGCTGAGGAAGGAAAAGTTTGGCCGGCTTCCCGCATTGACGATTACATAATCAATGCCGTTTAGGACAAACGGTTGCCCTTTCATCTCGCCTTCAAGCGAAATGGATTTATCCATCATTTCAACGTGCTGAACATGGAATGGCGTGTAGACATTGATGCGTCCGGAATCCACCAGCTCATGGATACGCAAACCGAGCTCACCGCGTGCTTCTAATGCGTCTTTTTCTTCTCCGCCGTAAACTTGTTGGACTTTGTTCTTACGCAAAATCCAACTGATTTTTACATCATCAAGTTCCGTCAGCTCCAAAATGGTGTTGATCGCTGAATGGCCGCCTCCAGCAACCGCAATGTGTTTTCCAGCGTATTGATGTCGATTCGGTCCCTTAACATCCGCTATGCCGTAATAAATTCGTTCGTGAAGTGCTTTTTCCTGGCGGGTCCATAAACCGGAAGCATTGAGCGGATTGGGCTGGCCCCAAGTGCCGCTTGCATCAATCACGGCTTTCGCTTCAATTCGGCGCGGCTGCCCTTGGGCATTTTCAATGTAAAGGATGAACGGCAGCGTTTCCCGGTTGGCCGTCTTCATTTTATCTTGTCCTTTTTTGCTGATGCCGACCACTTTCGCATCGGTCCAGATGGATGGAGCGATTTCAGGCACGTTCGAAAGGGGAAGTAAATAGCTGTCTGCCAGTTCTTTCCCGGTAGGAAGCTCATCATTTTTGGGTGAGGACCATCCGCTCCGATCCAGCAATTCCTTTGACGCTTTGTCTATATTATAACGCCAAGGCGAAAACAATCGAACGTGCCCCCACTGCAATACATGATGCGCAATTGATGGACCCGCTTCCAACAGGATGAACGTTTCACCCGCTTTCACCAGATGCGCGGCTGCCGCTAATCCTACAGGACCTCCTCCGATGATCGCTACAGGCAATGATTTATTGTCTTTTTTCGGCAACGTGAAATGGATTGGAGTTTTTGACACAGCAGGACTACAGCAATTTTTTAAATTAGACATGTTTTTTACCTCCTTTAATTTACCAACCGTTTATACTTGCATTTTGCAAGTATTTATTCAGCTCAAAAAATCGGTTTGCAGCAGACACTCGATTTAGCCATTGCCCCATTCAGCAGGGCCATCGAACGCAGTACGGTTTCTTTTTCAAACTCGTTCATATGTGAAAATATTTCATCTAAATGGGATTCTATTTCCTTTTGGATTTCTTGCGCCACTTTATTTCCATGTTCGGTCAGCGATAAAAGGTAAATGCGCTTATCCGCTTCAGAGGGCGATTTCTTTATTAAATCCAATTTGATCCCGTTCTGGATCTGACGGCTGAATGTTGAAATATCCGTACCCAGCGCATCAGCCACTTCCTGCATTGGCGCATTGCCGCGTTTGCTGATTTCGTAAAGGATCTGGCTTTGGACCATGGTAATGTCTAAGCTTCCAACTTCGCAGCAATTGCGGTTCAATAGCCCAAAACGCTTAACCATCGTCTGGAACAATTCTCTTTTCGTTTCCATGTCGTTCACCTCAGATATATTGTACATTTATTACTTGCACTTTGCAAATATTATTTATATGTGTTGAACTATTCTAGAGTTATTCAGTCCAGCTAGGATTCAATTCAAAAAAATTAGCCAGTTGCGGCGTATATGCAGCAACTGGCTAATCCTTATTCTTCTATTGTTCTTAACAGCAACCGGGTGCGCCGACCATTGTCAGGCCGGATTGGCCGCCTGTTGTTTCAAAATCCAAAGTCATATCTTCTGTTGCTGACAGGGCCTGTGGGGCGATCGCGATTTTGATGCCGTTGATTTCGGAAACTTGGTCCGCTGTTTCCGGCGCCTCCAGCGATAAGCCGATTGAAGGGCCGCAGCAGCCGCCTTCGACCGCGTACATGCGGATCCCTTCCGCTTTATTGTCTTCGAGGACTGTCTCAATGTATTTTTTTGCTTCGTCTGTAATGATCATCGTCCATCTCTCCTTAAACGTTTAGGCTTCTGGGAAAATCCGTTTCAAAGATTTTTTGAATTCAGGTCTCACGTTGATTTTTGAACGGACAGCTGTTGCATCTTTTTCCGCTTGTTCAATGGTATCTGCTTTTCCGAGTGCCAGCAGGGTGCCGATTGCCACAGTTCCTGCACGGTTGCTTCCGCCGCCGCAGTGGAAATAAACTTTTTGGCCGTTGTCATAGGCTTTTTTGACTTGGTCAATCGCTTTTTTAATGGACTCGTCCTGATGTTCTGTTGAGTCTTCAACAATAGGGC
The DNA here is from genome assembly GCF_058268455.1 of Planococcus sp. TJ-302. Classification (NCBI taxonomy): domain Bacteria; kingdom Bacillati; phylum Bacillota; class Bacilli; order Caryophanales; family Caryophanaceae; genus Planococcus; species Planococcus sp. TJ-302. Next base: position 847,216 of record NZ_JBZDOI010000001.1, read on the forward strand.
TCACGATTCGATTATAATCGACTACTTCTTCCGTAGCTTCCGCCCGCAAATCGATGACGACATCCACTTTTTCGTTATCAGCCGCAGCTTGTGCGTCGGCAGCTCCACCGATATAAATCTTGTCTTTGATTAATTCCTGATACGCTTTATCCATTGTCCACTCCGCCTTTCGATTCTAAAGTTTTTAGTTGCTGAATTCCTTTAGTTTATCATAGCCGATTTTTTCTTCAGCGAGCCAGGGAATCACAGCGTACTTGGCTGCTAGCTTATCCACCACTTTGTGAATCCATAGCTTTTCAGACGCTGCACGCCCCCTTAACACCGGATCTTCGGTTGTCGCGGCGTAAAGACTCTGGTTGATAATCCACCATTTCGGATCGATCTGCGCCCGTTTTAAATCTTCCTGCAAGCGTGCCGCTTCGAGAACCGGCGTGGCTTCTGCTAATGTGACGATGACGACGCCTGTTTCCTGCGGGTTGCGCAGCCGCGGCAGCAGCTTTTTCACGCTGTCTGGCACATCTCCTGCAGAACGGCTCATTTCCTTGTGGTACGCTTCGGTTGAATCGAGCAATAACAAGGTGTGCCCGGTCGGGGCTGTGTCGATAACGACGATTTCGTCGTCCGCTTTGTCGACGACTGTTGCAAACGCCTTGAACAAGGCAATTTCTTCGGTACAGGGCGATTCCATGTCTTCTTTCAGATAAGCAAGCTCTTCTTCAGTCAAACCGTCACCGGCATTTTTGAGAACTTCCGCTTTGTAATTGGCGACTTCCACCGTAGGATCAATGCTGCTGATGGACAAGCGCTCATTGCCTTGTCCACCGCCGAACGTGTAACCCAAATGGGCCGCCGGATCGGTTGTTGTCAAATGGACGCGATGCCCTTTTTCGGCAAGTCCAACGGCAATGGCGGACGCCACCGTCGTTTTCCCCACTCCGCCTTTGCCCATCGTGAAGATGACGCGGGTATTATTGGCTTCGAAATCAGCGATGACCCGGTCCAGTCCGGGCATTCCTGCCGTTTCTGCAGTATTCGCTTCTGCGGCTGTTGTAATGCTGTAAAAGCTGAATAAGTGGCGCAGGTTTTCGGCTCCGGTCAACGAATACGCCACGAATGGCAATGCATACGTCATAACTTGCTTTAAAGCGGGCGGCGCATCTTTCATTGCGCGCCGCTGGCGGTCAAAGAACGCGCTGGAAACAGCGTCTCCCGGATGCCGTGTTTGGAGAACACCGTTGACGATCAAGAGCTGGTTTTGGACGCCGATTTCTTTCAATTCATGGGCAGCACGGGCTGCTTCATTTAAAGAAGAACTATCTGGCCTTGCTACAAGCAGCAATGTCGTCTTGTTGAAATCCGATAAGGCGGCAACCGCTTTTGCATACATTTCTTTTTTGCCTTCCAGTCCGGCAAGCGGTCCGAGGCAAGATGCGCCGTGTGTGCTGGTTTCCAGAAAACCGCTCCACGCTGACGGCAATTGAAGCAGCCGGAGTGTGTGTCCGGTAGGTGCCGTATCGAATACGACATGGTCGTATTGTTCGAGCACCGCTTCATCTGACAGCAGACTTGAAAATTCGTCAAACGCTGCAATTTCCACCGTACAAGCACCTGACAATTGCTCTACCATTGTCGCAATCACGGCATCCGGCAATTTGCCGCGGTACGGGCCGACCGTTTTTTCACGGTAGCTTTTCGCGGCAGCTTCCGGATCGATATTTGCTGCCGACAAATTTGCAATCGCTGGGATTTCGACGGGTTCGCCCGTCAATTCCACACTTAGTACATCCTGCAGGTTCGAAGCAGGATCAGTGCTGACCAACAGTACCTTTTTTCCCCGGTCAGCGAGTGCGACAGCGGTGGCACAGGCGACGGACGTTTTGCCGACGCCTCCTTTGCCGGTAAAAAACAGGAAAGGAGTGAGTTCAACATTTTTCGGATTGAATAACGGATACATGAAACTCCTCCTTAGATTGAAAACTTAATGGATTGTTTCACTTTCGGTTTTTCCTGCAATTGCTCGGGCGTCATGCCGAACCATTGCGAGAATTCATCATTTGTCGGATAAGATGCGACTTTGACGATGTAGCCGTTCAACAGCACCATTGGCAGCGCTTCCGGCCCTTTATCGGACAAGGCCTGGTTGACTAATGCGTTTTCGACAAATGCAGCCGGTTCGTTCGCTAAATTGAAACGCTTGATGTCAAAGCCTTTTTTTTCGAGTGAATAAACAGCTGATGCCAACCGCGTCAATTCAGGGTCCACACTTGGTCCGCAGACGCCTGTCGAGCAGCACATCGCGGGGTCGTAAATTTCTATTTTGTTCATCATTGCCACCTCTTTCATCTTAGGATGTCCATGACTTAAGGTTATTTGCTAATTTATTCGCCGGTGTCAGCGAATTTCTGAATGCGTGCACCGATGTCGTCGCGTACGCGCTGGAACACGGCCCATTTTTCTTCGTCCGTCCCTTGCGCTTTCGCAGGATCTTCAAAGCCCCAATGATCGCGTTTCACGTGCGGCGGCGTCATCGGGCATTTGTCTGCTGCGTCGCCGCATAAAGTGACAACGAAATCCGCATTGTTCAAGATGTCCGTGTCGATAACATCGGATGTCTGGTTTGAAATATCGATTCCTACTTCTTTCATCGCTTTAACTGCGTTCGGGTTCAAGCCGTGCGCTTCAATTCCCGCGCTTAGGACGCGCCATTCGTCGCCAAGAATCTTTTTTCCCCAGCCTTCAGCCATTTGGCTGCGGCATGAATTGCCTGTGCATAGAAAATATAATGTTTTTTGTGTCATTTGAAAATCCCCTATTCTGTCAGTAGTTTTAGATCGAGCAATTGATGCGGAGCCCTTGCTTTTCTAGCTCTTTAAGGTGGCTGTTTTGATCCGGAACAAATGCCAAAACGTTCAAGACAAGCTCATACATTTCACTGGAAGTGTTCAATGAATAAAATATCCACTGGCCTTTCCGGTTTTCCTTCACTAGCCCCACATCCCGCAGTTTGCGGAGATGCTGGCTGATGGCGGATTGGCTGATATGAAAGATTTCGACGAATTCACAGACGCAGCATTCATTGTTCTCAAGCAGCTTTACCATGGACAACCGTGTTTTGTCGCCGAGCAACTTTAGGACCATGCCTGTTTTCTCAATTTCCAGTTCTTTTACTTTCATTGCCATGACGGTTTCCTCCTTTGCCTGTTACTCGAATCGTTGAATGTAAATCCATTTTCTCTAATAGCATATCAGCATATGCTTATATGTTCAAAGGTTTCCTTGTTTTGTACAATAAAAAAAGAGCTCCGCGCCGGAACTCTTTCTCACATTAGAATCTTTCACCTTACAATGAACGCCGTTATAATCTAAGAAAAGGGCATCTTGAGAGGAGTTGAGCTTGTTATGAACTTATTGAATTTATTTCGACGGCCGCGTTTCTTAAAAAACCTGTCGCCGCAGGATTTGCTTTACCGGATGGGGATATTTCCAAAACCGGTGATCGTCGACGTCCGCACAGCGTTCGAATTTAAATCGGGCCATATCGCAGGAGCTATGCATTTTCCGCTTGGCAGTGAATTGAAAGCAGCACAGAAAATCGCACCCACCATACCGGTCATACTAATCTGCAAAACCGGCCACCGCAGCCAGGCTGCCGCTCACACGCTTCAAAAAAATGGTTTTACTGATCTTTACCAGCTCGAAGGCGGCATGGACCGTTGGCGCAAGGAAAAGCTGCCGGTCGAAAAATGATCGCTTAGCCGTTGTCGATTTCTTTAATGATGCGCGCCGGATTGCCTCCGACGACGACGTTATCGGGTACGTCTTTTACGACGACCGCGCCGGCAGCGACAACGACATTATTGCCGATCGTGACGCCGGGCCCGATGACGACGTTGCCGCCAAGCCAGACATTGTCGCCGATCGTCACCGGCTTGCCGAATTCACGCCCCGAATTTCTGGCGGCCGCTTCGAGTGGATGCGTCGCCGTGTAAATGCTGACTTTTGGGGCCATCATGCAATTGTCGCCGATGACAACGTTGCAAACGTCGAGGATGACGCAATCGTAATTCGCAAAAAAGTTCTCGCCGACATAGATGTTGCTGCCGTAATCGCAATAAAATGGCGGCCTGATGTTAAACAACTCGCCCGTAGTACCAAAAAGATTCTTCAGCACTGGGCTGCGGTCCTCGATCATTTCCATATTGAATTCAGCAGTGGCTTGGCGAGCTTTCCGGTGAAGTGCTGTCAGTTCAGGGTCTGTCGGGTCGTACATTTCCCCCGCCAGCATTTTCTCCAGTTCTTTTTTCATTTGCAATCCATTCCTTTCGTTCCTGTAGATCGTAATGCAATTGTTTTTTGTCGGGTTTGCCGAGTGCTGTATAAGGAAGCTCGCTGACAAAAGCGACAACCCTAGGAAGCTGGATCTTTGCCAATCGAGGCTTGAGCCATTCCAGCACCATTTCCTCGGTCAAATGGGCCGACGGAACCGTCTTAACGAATGCTTTCAGAATCTGTCCGTACGCTTTATCGTTCACTCCAATAACAGCCGCTTCTGTGATGAGCGGATGGCAAGCTAGCGTCCCTTCGATTTCGATCGGGTAAATGTTCACGCCAGCAGAAACCACCATATCATCTTGGCGGCCGCTTAAATAATAAAATCCTTCGCCGTCTTTCCACGCCAAATCACCGGTTGCAATCCACGTATTGTTTTTGCCGCTCATCGACCAGCCGTTTCGGGCGCATAATTGGCCGATTTGGCCGGCAGCCGACTCTCGGCTATTTTCCATGATTTTTAAATTCGCGCCTTTTATCGCTTTTCCTGCCATACGGGCATCGCGGTTAAGGTCCCTTGGCGCTGCGATGATGTTGAGGCCCGCCTCAGACGTACCGTATAAATTATAAAGAACATCACCCAGTTCCGCCTTTGTCTTCTCGATCAATCCTGGATTCAGCTTTGCACCGCCTGAAGCGATGCATTTCAAGGAAAGAAGGTCCGCCGTATTATGGCTGAGCATTTTTTCAATCATCAGCGGCACAGCCGAAACGGCTTCGATTTGGTGTTCACGGATAAAGGCGCATGCCTGTTCTGCGTCAAAACGCTCTTGGATGACTGCTGTTTTTCCAAGCGCCAGCACCGAAAACAAAAAAGCGATGCCGTAGCCATAGAAAATCGGCGATGCAATATAGACTGAGCGGCAGCTTCGCAAATCCAATCTATCCAATAATGCGGCGAATGGATTCAGGAAATTGAATAGCGAAGGTTTGTGCGCCGCTTCTTTCGGCTTCCCAGTCGTGCCCCCTGTCAGCAGCACAATTTTACTGCAGGATGAGCGTTTGGGGCGGACTTCCGGATGAACCATTCGTTCCAATGATTGGCTAAGTGAAGTTTTCCCGCTTCCCGTACATTGCGCGACTCTTTTCTGGTGCAGCGATTGCTCTACTAAACATACAAACTCTTCATCGAAAACAATCAAATCAAAATTGTGTGCAGCCGCGATGGTATCAAATTGGTTTTGGCTCATGCCGGGGTTCAACAGGTAAATGGCGGTGCCGGTCCGCGACGCCGCAAAGAGCGCTTGTACAAAGACGGCATGGTTGCGGCAGAGAAAAGCTGTTTTCGTGTCTTTCGTCGCCCCAAAATCCGATGCCAGGATATGGGCCAGCTTTTCGCTGCCTGACAACAACTCCTGATACGATAAGACGCCGCTGCTGTCGATTAACGCGGTCTCCTCGCCATGGCTTTTTTCAGCCATTCGCAATAGCAGCATGGCATTGATGCCGTCTTGTTTTATTATCCGGAGTAGGTGGAAAACGCCAGTGAAGCTCAAATAATCAAGTTTATACATGATTTGAAGCAACCGCCATACCGCCATGCTAATTCCGCCTTTCCGGCAATTGATGGGTAAAAATTGATGCAGCCTGCACCGCCCAGAGCCACCATGGCCGCCATGTGCGTTTCTTGCTGTACAAAACGGTGCCAATCAAGCGGGCAGCCTGAAGAGCTTCCATGGCCGGTACCGTTCGGTATGCTGCGGTCGGTTCGATCATCGGCGTCCTCACCAGCGGCAAGTAAACAGTTGAAGCATCGATGCCGTTGCTGTTCATTTCAGGTGCGGCAGAGCGGAACCATGCATCAAATGCCGATTTGGAAGCTTGGTAAGCGGCCCAATGTGGCATCGGCGTCATCAGAGCATTGATGGTCGAGACGTTGACGATATGGCCTCCCCTTTGCTTCAAAAGTGGAAGCAAGGACATGACAAGCCGCACTGGGACGAAATAATTGATCGCCATCGTCCGCGTAAAATCATGGTCACGGCCGAATGATTGGAAAATGGGGCGATTAATGGATTTTCCAGCATTGCTGATGATGAAGTCGAGCCTGCCAAGCTTATGTACGAAGTCCAAGAAAGCGTCAAGCTCCGAGTCCACTCGCAGATCGGCAGAGAATACTTCCACGGCCGCTTTCATCCCTTCAATTTCCACTTTCATCGTATCAAGCTTTTCTGTGCGCCTTGCTACCAGGATCAACCGGCAGTCGACCTGTCCAAGCAGAAGAGCCAGCTGCTCCCCGATGCCCGAACTTGCACCGGTGATCAAGATGGTTTTTCCAGCACACACATGTTGCAGTTTTTTAAAATGGAACCGATTGGTTTTGAACATGACCTTTTCAAGAATGATGTTTTTTTTCATCCCCTTCATCCTTTTCCGTTATTGGTGGCCAATCAATTCATAAAATGACAAATTATCTCTGTTTTCAGTTTACCATGGAAACCCAGCATGCCCATCCAATTTTTTGCAATAAAAAGCAGCAGAAGCGGATGCTCTGCTGCTAGACTTTATTGGCTTTAAAGGTCAATGTCTGCCGACGGTTTCCAGCGCTTTTTGGATTGTCGGATAAGTGATGAGTTTTTCTGCACGATCATCCTGCATGACCAGCTCTAGCGCTGCTTTCGGCGAAATGCCGGTGATGCACAATTCACTGCCCATGATTCTTAGCGCGTCCCGGATCTGGACAAAACCTGCGAGCGGCACTGAATCTTCCCAAGACAGTCCCGTAATATCGATAAGCACCTTTTCGATTCTGTTTTCCCGGACGTACTCGCACACTTTCACTTTCAGCAATTCAAAACGCTGGAAGCTCATCGTGCCGATAAGGGCCACTGTCGCGATTTTTTCCTGTATCGACAAAATCGGCAGCATCAATTCTTCGATTTCCGCTTGGCTTGCCCGAAGCTCTTCAAATTGAGCGCGTTCCAAACTGATGTCCGTCTGCGTGCCGATAAAAAACAATGCGCCATCAACTTCGACCGGTTTAATGAACAGGCGATTCCAAAATTCGCTGCCGTCTTTCCGGTAGTTTTTCAACGTGACAATCAGTTCTTCTCTTTGGCGAACCGCTTTGCGGATTTTCTCTTTTGCCTCCGGAGCTGTGTCTCCACCTTGCAAAAATCGGCAATTGCGTCCCAGCACTTCTTCGCGCGCATAGCCAGTCATTTGTTCAAAGGTTTTGTTTGTATAAATTACAGGATTGTCCTCTTGCGAAGGATCAGTCACTATTGTCGCAACGCGGCTGCCATCAAGCATCGCTTCCAGCAGTTTCACTTGTTTCTCGGGATCAAGGGATTTCATGGAACACCTCTATCTTTCTTAATTTTAAATTCAGTTTACATAAAATATATAATAGCATAATCGGCTGTCCCAACACCAAAATCAAGCGGAAGCACAGGAACAGCCCATTCCACATCATTTCACTTTGACGATAATTTTCCCGCGTGCATGCTGAGTCTCGCTCAATGCATGTGCTTGCCGCACCCCGTCGAGCGTAAAGGGCAATACATCCGCTAATACAACCTTCAGTTCTCCTTTGGCTGCTAAGCCAGCCAGTTCTTCCAATTGATCGATTTTAATCTTGCTATTTAGAAAGCTTGCTTTGATGCCCATTCTCTTTGCCAAGTCTTGATCAGGCTGTCCGGCGACGGAAACGAGCCTGCCTCCCAGTTTCAGAACTTTATAACTCCGTTCCAAGACATCACCTCCTATAAGATCCAGAACAACATCCGCTCCTTGGACAACGGCTTGAAAATCCTCTTCCTGGTAGTCGATGAACCTATCCGCTCCCAAAGTTAAAAGGAAATCCCTGTTGCGGCCGCTTCCGGTAACAATCACTTCCGCACCTGCACGTTTCGCAAGCTGAACCGCGAATATGCCGATTCCCCCAGCTCCCCCATGTATTAGCACGGTTTCGCCGGAAATCAGGTTCACCTGATCAAAAAGCATTTGCCAAGCCGTCATACCCGCAAGCGGAATTGCTGCAGCTTCTTCAAATGGCACATTCTTCGGTTTTTTTACCAGCTGCGCCTCATCAATCGCAATCAATTCCGCAAAAGCGCCAGGCTTTTTCAAATCTGCACGTGCAAGCACCTTATCACCGAGACTGAAATCCGTGACCTGCGCCCCGACCTTTTTCACAACCCCCGACACGTCCCATCCGAAAACAATCGGCATGTCAAAAGGCAGATAATCCTGCAAATAGCCTGCTCTAATTTTCCAGTCGATCGGGTTTACTGCCACTGCATGGACTTCCACTAAAACTTCTTGGCCGGAAATTTCCGGCTCCGGCAAATCCGTCTCTTTGAATTGCTCGATATCGCCGTATGCTTCAATAATGATGGCTTTCATTGAACCCGCCCCTTTCAATGTCTCACATATTTCCGATTTCTGCCGCTATGGTAATTAATACGACACCGGCGGCTTTGTTCCTTTATTATTATTGAATTGGGCTGCTGACAACAGGTTCTAAAAATGGCAGTTGACAACGCTATTAATTGAGCGTAATTTAATCCTTATCCAATTCCGGGGTTTTCTCCTGATCGGGTTCGATCTAAGCAAATAGCTTCACCACTTAAGGAAGTGTCTGTTGTGTTGACGATTACCAAAAAAAGAATCAAGATTCCACCGCCTTTACTAATTTCCGGCAGCTTTCTGTTGCTGATCCTCATCGGCACAATCCTGCTGAAATTGCCGATTGCTACCACCGAGCCAATTTCGTGGACCGATGCGATTTTTGTTGCAACTTCCGCTACGACTGTGACGGGCTTGAGCGTCTTTGATCCCGGAACGGTGTTGACCGCTTTCGGCGAGGCCGTTCTGCTCGTATTGATCCAGTTCGGAGGCATCGGTTTGATGACGTTTGCGGTTGCGGTCCTCATCATGTTCCGCAAAAAAATCGGTTTTCAAAACCGGCTGTATTTACGGGAGGCTTTTTCACAGAACACGGTTGGCGGCATCATCAAATTGGCGAAGTCGATCATTATTTTCGCTTTTATCGTTGAAGCAATCGGCATTACCATCCTCACCTTTTACTGGATACCGGAATACGGGTTCAGCAAAGCATTGCATTTGAGTATTTTCCATGTCATTTCCGCTTTTAACAACGCCGGCTTTTCTTTGTTTCCCGATAATTTAATCGGTGTCCAAGATCAGCCGTTTGCGCTTTTCCTGCTGTCCAGCTTGTTTATCGTCGGTGGAATCGGCTTTACGGTCGTCCTCGATCTCTACCAGCATAAATCGTTCCGGCGCTGGTCGCTGCATACCAAATTGATGGTATCGGGTACGCTGTTGATCAATTTAGTAGCGACAATCATGGTTCTTGTCCTTGAGTTTAATAACAAAGCGACAATCGGCGCCATGTCATTGGGCAATAAAATATCGGCCGCGTATTTTACGGCCGTCACACCACGGACTGCAGGCTTTAACGTAGTAGATTACAGTGTCATGGAAGATCCGACCTTATTGCTGACAATGATTCTGATGTTCATTGGTGGAGGCAGCGCCTCTACAGCGTCCGGCATCAAGCTCACCACGTTCATCGTCGTCGTGCTGGCTACGCTGGCTTTTCTCCGCTCGCAAAGGGAGCCTGAGATTTTCGGCCGTTCGATCCGTATTGAAATCACGATTCGGTCACTTGCCATCACAACAATCTCGATTTTGATGGTGTGGATTTTCATTTTCCTTTTGACGATATCTGAATCGCTGCCGTTCCTGCCGTTGGCATTTGAAGTCGTTTCCGCCTTTGGGACGGTCGGCTTGTCGATGGGGGTCACCGGGCAGTTAAGCGATTTAGGCGAGCTGATTTTGAGTGTCCTGATGTTCATCGGCAGGATTGGCCCGTTGACTTTGTTTTTCCTTTTGCTAAAACCCAAAAAAGAGAACTTCCGATACCCTTACGACCAAGTCTTCACAGGTTGAAAAATCCTTGCAGTTATCTGCAAGGATTTTTTCGTGTTTCCGCTGTAGTGTCTGCTTACCTTTCTGGAACTGGTGCATATCTGCCTTCGATCAAGTCAGTGCCGTCTGTTGAAAGGACTTTGATGGTGTCATAAATTTCATTTAAGAAATCGTTCAATTCCTTTTCATCTTTGCAGACAATATTGAACCTGCCGAGCATTTGGGCATAGGTCCCTGTGACTTCCACATGGTCTCCGACATCATGGACAGGTACGTAAGAAACCACAGCCGGATTTTCTTTTATTTTTTCAAGTCCGATAATTTCTCTGATCGTTCCTGTACTTAAAAGGATTGAGAGGTTGCATGCGGGAAACTTTGTATAGCCGTTATCAAACTTTTCGATCGCGTATTGATCGAGGTTTCCTTCAGTCGCATAATCGAGCATCATTCCCAGCAAGTTGATGCCCGTCTGCTTTTCGACAATCGTGTAATATTGCGTGCCACTTAGCCGGAAGCCCATTTCGTAAAAGTAGAAAAGACCATCTTCAAACAGGGACTGGATAAAAAGGACACCATTTTGAATCCCCATCCCCTGAATCATGGTTCGGACCTTTGCGTCCAGCGTCTTAATATAGTGATCCAGATGCTGCGAAGGGAAGACCGTGGCTGTGGGCAATGGCGGGTGTTCTTTATACTGTTTATGTACATGCCTGTCCGTCATTGCGCTTAAGACGATTTTTCCATTCAAGACTGTGTAGAACATCATGACTCCATAAGCATTGTCGATAAACCGTTCAACAATTACTTTTCCCGACTTTGAATAGCGGACTGCTTTCGCATAGCCTTTTTTCAATTCTTCTGCAGAATAACAAATGGTGATCCCCTGGCTCGCGTAGCTGTCCACTGGTTTGATGATGACCGGAAAAACAAATTGTGAAAAATCTTCTTCGGACAAGCTTTGTCCGATTTCGTATTCCTCAATGACCGGTACACCGTAGCTTCGGCAAAACTCCTTGAACCGGTCTTTGTTCGAGCAGAGTTCCAACTGTTCTTTTGTTGCATAAAAAGGCAGGTTCAGCTTCTCGCATAAAGCAAGCGCATGCCACGTATTAATGTCATCAAAACCATTGACGACCCCGCTGATGCTTTCCGTTCTCGCAATCTCCACCAACCCTTCAATATCGGCAGTACTTACATCATAAGATTTGTCAGCGAACGCTTTGGCCGGAGAGCCGGCATCCCGATCAACGACGATGGTGTACAGCCCCATGTGTTTCGCTGTTTTCACTATATCGATCATGTGGGCATAAGCTCCAAGAATCAATATTTTTTTCATATAACACTACCCCCGTCTTTTATGTATATCCTTATTTTATTACGCTTAAGTGAAATTTAAATGAAAGTTCAGATTTTTTAAGTTTGGGCATAAAAAAAGAGCTTCTTCAGAGAAGCTCTTTTTCCGAAATATTTTTCTATATTTTCTCTACATCAAGACTTTCGTATGTTTTTTGGTCGGTAATGATGTAGAGCCTTGCGTCAGGTGGAATCGATTCATCCAACCTTCTGACGATACTGAAGTCCGATCCTTCCGCAATCAAATTCGCACCTCTTTCACGCAGCGATTCAAAAGCGTCTCTATAAGTTTTCCATGACTCCGAAGGCTTTATCTCCCAGATGTTTTCACCATAAGTATGGTTTAGCAATTCCATGAACAAGCGTGTCGACCCGTGGTTCAAAAGAGCTTTCGCCATGAGATGCGGGAATCCCTCATTGGACAGCACGAATTCGTTGACCCCGGCATGCATGAACATGTCGACGTGGTTCTGGTTGACAATCTCTACAATCGTGTAGATATTGATGTCTTTTTCCACTGCATACCGTTCAATTGAAGAAGCGATCAGCAGCGTTTTCCCATCCATCAGGATGTCACTATGGTTGCCTGACGCAAAGATGGAAACCGAACGCGATTTATCGATGCCCGCTTTCTGAAGAAGTTTTTTGTCTGTCGGATCTCCCTGAATATAATGAAACCGCTCATGCTTGAAAGGCGCTTCTTTCAGCGAGTCAATGAGGACGACATCCGTTTTGATGTCGCGGCTCAGCAAAATCTCTTCAATTGTCTTTTCGACACTTCTTGACCAGCCGATAATCAAAAAATGGTCTTTTCCCGTATAATCCAGTTTCCCTTCCATTTTAAGCCTCCCGTAATATGTAAAGAAATCAACCACTTTCCCGAGGATAATCCCGATCAACCCGATGCCGAATAGATACAGAAAGATGCCATAAAGCATCCCCGGAACGGTGCGCGGTACATAGTCCCCGTAACCGATTGTTGTAACCGTCGTCATGACCCACCAAAACGCGATAAATGGATTCTTGAAATTATCAGGCTCCAATAGGTAGACAATGACCGCACTCATCATATAGAAAAGAGAAGCGAATAAAATTAACTTGGCTGTGTTTATCTTGACGATTTTCTTCATGATTTCAAACATTTTTCCACCCCAGCCTCAGTTATACCTATTGCTTTTAACTAAGTCTAGCTGTTTGCGGGCTCAATTTCCATGCTCTTTTCCACCTGTTTAGAATGAAATCACTTTTTCATTTTAAAAACTCTGTATGCGATAACGGAGATTGCGATAGCCAAGATAACAATAAGGACAGTGCCCAGCATACTTCCACCGCTTGCATCTTGTTGGGCTGCTGTTTCAGCATTTTGAGTTTCCTCAGTCGGCGCAGCTGTTTGCGCTGGAAGGCTTGTTTCAACCGGACTTTCTTCGACAGCTGCCTCCGCTGAATCAGATTTCATTGCCACTTCAAACTGGACTTCACCTTTTATCGGATGGCCATCCGCTCCGATGATGGTCCATTGAATCGTATAAGCGCCGTTTGCCAACTCTTTTTCCGCCACCATACCTCGAAGTGTATCGCCGGAAACCGTGATTTCATCAAATGTGAACGTTTGCCCGGCACCTTCTAAAACCATCGTGCTGCCGGCCTCAATTTGCGTTTCGAAAATCAAAGTGATTTCTTCTAATGGCGCTGAAATCTTTTCACCCTCTGCAGGATTCGAAGAAGACAGTCCGGTATGCGCTTGGGCAGAAAGCGGCATTGCAAGAATAAGCAGCATCAACGCGGCCAAGATTTTTTTCATAGTAAATCCCCTCAACTTTCATAATCATCTACCTAGCTAACGCATCAAACCCGTTTTTAGATTACAGGTTTTTTGGAAGAGTCATAATAAGTATGGCAGGGATGCAAAGAAAAACGGCTAGGCTATTGTCGGATTGAAGGACAAGGCCTTTACCGGGATTACATTTGCAAAAGGTTCCAGAAATCTGCAAACTCCTCTTCATCCATTTTGAAAAACAGCCCTATGTTTCCGTAATAGATATAGCCGCCTTTTAAAAGCTTCAAGTTGACCTTAGATCCATCTTTTAAATGGATGGTCAATTCTCTAAAGTCATCGTCCTTGATTGTTTGCTGATCCAAAGAATCTTTGTGCTTTGCATCCAAGTATGGCACAGTTTTATCCAGGTTTTGGATGAATGAGTCAAGAGCCTTTCCGCCATCCACTCCGTAAAAATTATCTTGATTGTGATTCCAGTCATTGAATCCTCTATATACTCCCGAAACGGCGTTGCCATTCAGTTTTAGTTTGCTGAAAAAATTCTCTCCATTGGCCACTGTGATGCCATTCAAGTTTTCATAAAAATGAGCATGGTACCCGCCTTCATAGCTTTCATATGTCATCAGGCGGAATCCGCTGTCGTAGCCATTGACTGCATAGACATCAACGCTGCCAATCGACGAAGCAAGCTCTTTTCCATACGCACTTTGGCTGCTCCATTCATCAATGCTGTCACTTGTGACACCCAGTTTTTCTCCCCGCAACAGGCTTCCATCTTCCGCTCCAATTTCTGTTTCACCCCGCGTGTACAGTTTTCCGTTGTATACAATCAATGCCATGACGAGCCCATAGGGATTTTCTTTCGGAATTTCAATGGCCGGAATTTCAACAATTGCGTGGGCCTTCACTGGTTCCGCCTGTTTTTCCACCGCGGCATTTTCCTGATTCAAAAAGCTGGCTAAGGAAATCCCACCAATCATCACAAAAATGCCCGCCGCTGCAAATAGACCTTTTTTCGGCCCCTTCTTTTCGCGCGCTTGGATTTCCGACTTGGCTGCTTCCACTCCTAACCGGCTTCTTGCATGCAAGTTTTCCGGAATTTTAATCTCGTCCATTTTTTGCCGGATTTTATTGTCCACTTACACCATTCCTTTCTTAAACTCAGTCCGAAGCTTATGCAACGCTCTATAAAGAATCGACTTGGCAGTGCCCAACGGAATTTCCAATAGTTCAGCAATCTCTTTGAACGTGTGGTTTTTGTAAAAGCGCAGCATGACCACACTTTTTTCTTCAGCCGCCAAGTTGTCAATCAAGCCATTCAAAGTCAATGCCAATGGAAGGTCTTCACTTTCCAAAAAGACATCTCCTGGATGGTCCAATACCAAAGTGCCGCTGTTTTTGTTCTTTTTCAGAAAAGTAATTGCGCAGTTGATGGTAATTTTCAGCAGCCATGTTTTAAAAAACTCAGGATTATTCAATGCCTTTAAATTTTTAAAAGAGCGGTAAGCGACTTCCTGTACAATATCCAAGGCGTCATCTTCATTTTTCACATAGATATAAGCCATTCGATAAATATCTTTTTCGTATAGTTGGAAGAGCGCTAAAAAAGCTGCATCGTCCCCTTTTTGAGCTTTCTTGATGAATTGCAGAATTGGAATCCCCCCTTTTTGCGAGCCATTACTTATTAGACTTAGCGAAACGATGTTTGGCCTAAGTGCTTTTAAATCTTTTTATTGAAGGCAGCGAAGAGCAGCAATTGCGATTAGAGCAATTGCTGCTGGTTCCACGCTCATTTTAATGACCCATCGGTCAAAGTCTTTTAGTTTACCGGCGCAGTATTATGTCAATTTAAAATTCAATATAAAACGGATGCGTGCTTTCAGCCAGGCAATATTCAATCCGCTGACAGAAATTCTTCCACACTACCATTTCCAACGCTTCCTTTAATGGGAAAAATCCCACTTCGAGGCTTTCTGCGGAAGTGGCAAGTTCCCCACCTGCATGTTCCGCTAAAAACAAGGTGTTGCAAATCGAACCACTGACATTTTGGAATATCCCACAGAACCTAAGCGCTTTAATATCGATCCCGGTTTCCTCTTTCGTTTCCCGGATTGCCGCTGCTTCCAATGATTCCCCTTCTTCCACTTGGCCGCCCGGCATTTCCCAGCCTCTCCGCGGGCCTTTTATCAATAAAAGTTCCCCTTGCTCGTTCAGGACGATCGCAGCTGCTGAAACAATATGCTTTGGTGGCATCCATTGCCCTTCGGTTTCCTGTTCTTTTATGACCATTATGCTCTCTCCCATCAAAATGGTTTGGATGCAGCAAGCATTTTAAAATTCCGCCAGCCTAATCCACCGTTTCTGTTTGTCTATAGTTCATATTTTATCAGTTCTACTAGTAATAATATACAATAATTTCCTATTTATCCTAAATCCTTGAAATTCTTAAACACAAAAAATACCCCGCAAACGACAAGGTTCTGGTCGGTTGTGGGGTATTGGCTTGATAATCCGTATTCACTTAGAATTTATTGCCTTTATCGCCGTGGCGCTCAAGCAATTCTTCAAATGACAAATTCTTCTCGCGCTCTTTGCGTTCAAACAATTCCTGCGCGTGTTTTTCTTCCGCGCGCTGCTGTTCTTCTTTGACCAGCTCTTTTTTTGCCGCCTGCAGTTTCGCCATAATATCCTGCGGCAACATACTATCGGCCTGCTCTTTCTTCTTGCCCATGGCTGTTCCTCCTTATGGACGTTTAACGATTGTCGCTACACCTTGGCCGCCGCCGATGCATAATGTAGCAAGACCTGTTTTCGCATCACGCTTCTGCATTTCATGCAATAGTGATACAAAGATACGCGCTCCACTTGCACCAATCGGATGCCCAAGCGCAATTGCGCCGCCGTTGACGTTTAAAATATCGTGGTTGAATTGCAATTCCCGGTCAACCGCAATCGACTGGGCAGCAAATGCTTCGTTCGCTTCGATCAATTCGATGTCGCCGATATTCATATCCGCCTTTTTCAAGACGTTCTTCACAGCTTGTACCGGTCCGATTCCCATTACTGCCGGATCAACACCTGCATGGCCATTCGCTACGATCGTCGCAAGAGGGGTTAAGCCCAATTCTTCCGCTTTAGCTTTAGACATGACAATAACTGCTGCTGCTCCGTCGTTGATGCCGGATGCGTTTCCTGCCGTTACACTGCCGTCTTTCTTGAACGCCGGACGCAATTTGCCAAGCTTTTCAGCAGTAGAACCGCGTTTCACGTATTCATCTTCTTTAAAGATGATTGGCTCGCCTTTGCGCTGAGGAATTTCGACTGGAACGATTTCATCTTCAAAACGGCCAGCATCGATTGCCGCCGCTGCACGCGCTTGTGAACGAGCTGAAAACTCATCTTGCTCTTCTCTGGAAATATCGTAGCGGTCGCACAAGTTTTCTGCGGTGATGCCCATGTGGTAATTGTTGAACGCGCAAGTCAAACCATCCTGGATCAGGCTATCGACGACCGGCTGATCACCCATCCGGTAGCCGGTACGCGCTTTTGGCATAAGGTATGGCGCCAAGCTCATATTTTCCATGCCGCCTGCTACCACAATATCCGCATCCCCTGCGTAAATCGCCTGATAAGCTAAGTGGACGGCTTTCAACCCTGAACCACAGACTTTGTTGATCGTCATGGCTGGAACCGTTTCCGGCAATCCCGACTGGATTGCAGCCTGGCGGGCGGGGTTTTGGCCGAGGCCCGCCTGCAGCACATTGCCCATGATCACTTCTGATACTTGTTCAGGCTTTAAGCCTGCGCGTTGTACTGCCTCCTTGATGACGATGGCTCCCAATTGGGTAGCTGGCACGTCTTTCAATGCCCCCTGGAATGAACCTACCGCTGTTCGGACAGCGCTTACAATTACGATTTCTTGTGTCAAAATGATTTCCCCCTTGTTAGTCATTTGCAAGTTGCTCTTTTCTCCTACTCCTGGATACAATGGTATTGGGAGGGATACTATGTTCAGTTTACCAAATAAAGCCACGATAATCGAGGTCGGCCCTCGGGACGGCCTGCAAAACGAAGGAAAGATCGTTTCAACCGAGTCCAAGCTGGAATTTATCAATGGCTTGCAAAGAGCCGGCGTCCAGGAAATGGAGCTGACTTCATTCGTCTCGCCAAAATGGGTGCCGCAAATGGCGGACGCCAAAGAGATTCTGGCGAACGTGGAGAAAATTGGACGCCAATTTGTTCTAACGCCGAATGAAAAAGGGATTTCCATGGCCCTTGAGTCCGGAGCCAAAGCACTGGCAGTTTTCGTAGGTGTATCGGATTCATTCAATAAAAAAAATATCAATAAAACCACGGCCGAAAGCATGGATGCTTTGGAGCCGCTCATCCTAAAACTGAAAAAGGATGGCATTTTTGTCCGCGCCTGCATTTCCACCGCATTCTACTGTCCATTTGAAGGCGCAGTCGATCCGGACAAGACGATCGCGCTTTGCCGCCAATTCGTCGACTGGGGTGTCGATGAATTGAGCGTCGCCGATACGATCGGTATGGCAAATCCGGTGGAAAGCTATGAATTATTCCATCGCTTGAAAACGGAATTTCCGGACGTGCTGATGACTGCACATTTTCATGACACGCGCAAAATGGCGCTGGCCAATATTTTCGCTTCCTTGCAAGCAGGCGTCGACCGTTTCGACGCTTCTGCCGGCGGACTGGGTGGTTGCCCATTTGCACCTGGCGCCACGGGCAATGCCGCAACTGAAGACATCGTCAACATGCTTCACCGAATGGGCATCGACACCGGCATCGACTTGGATCTTTTATGTGAAGCAGTTTCTACAATCGAGCCTCATGTCTCAAATCCGATAGCGACCGGCATGTACCGACTATATAAAAACAGCCGTTGATCTTTGGAAAACTTATTGGATTATGGCTGGATAATTGCTTTTCATTAAAGAAAGACGAAAAGGGGTTTTGGTCATGAGAAGACGAATCCTTCAAGTTTCCGCAGTGGTGTCAAGCGCGTTCACGTTGGCGACCGCAGTTTTGGGCATTGCCGCAAGCAACCGTTTGATGTACGTCAAGAAAAAAGAGGAAAGCTTGATATTGGAGCGTGAAACCTCATCCAAACGCTTTGATGAAGTTTGGTACGCAAGTGTCCCAAAAAGCGAACAGTGGATCGAGTCCCAGAATGGCTACCAAGTGAAAGCCATCTTTCTGGAACCCCATGATACAAAACGCTATGCTGTCATTTGCCACGGCATCACCGAATCGAAAGTCAACTCATTCAAGTATGCCCGTATGTTCGAAGGGCTCGGCTTCAACTCAGTTGTCTACGACCATCGGCGACACGGCGATTCCGGCGGCAAAACAACAAGTTTTGGCCATTATGAAAAATTCGACTTGAAAGCGGTCGTAGAAGCGTTGAAACTCCATGTCGGGCCGGGACTCACATTCGGCATCCACGGCGAATCGATGGGTGCCGCGACAACTTTGCTGTATGCCGGCATGCAGGACGATGCGGATTTTTATGTTTCGGACTGCGCCTATTCTGATATCTCGGAACAAGTGCTGCACGTCATGCGCACCACGACGCGTCTCCGGACGCCGCTGGCATTGAAACTCGCATCGTTTTTCATGCGGCTGCGCGACGGCTATCTGATCAGCACCGTGACACCTCGGGAAGCGGTTAAAAAAATCACGAACCCGGTTTTATTCATCCACAGCTTGCCAGATGATTTTGTGCTTCCGCAGATGACGCTGGAAATGCACGAGCTGAAGCCAGGCCGAAAAGCGATGAAGCTGTTCGAAGAAGGGGCGCATGCGCAATCCTTCAATCTGCATCCGAAAGAATACAAAGAAACCGTGGCGCAGTTTTTGCAGGACCACGCGCTGCTTGAACCTACTATAGAAGAAAAAATTTAACAGAAAAACGCCAGCCCTATTGGGGCCGGCGTTTTTCTATGCGGTAAAGCTAATAGCATGAAAAAAAGCACTCATGGAGTGCTTCTTATTTTTTAGCAGGTGGTTTAGTTGACGCTTTATTCATTTGTGTCATCATTTGATTGATTTTTTTCTGAGACGGTTTTTGTCCCATTTGCATCATCATGATACGCAGCATATCTTCGTTAATCGGTGGATTGTCTTTCAAATATTTCATCATGTATTGACGTGCGATGAAAAAGCCAAGCGCAACACCCGCGATTAAAGCGACGATAACGATTACGATCCAAATCCATGTATCCATTCTTGTTACCCCCTTCGTGTTGCATAAATAAGTAGTGCACCACAATGGATTATACTATATATTTCCGGATGTGACTATAGACACGAAATAATATTAGGAAGTAGTTTAAGTGGATTGGATAGTCATTTTCATTCCGCTTCAGGCGGACGCGTTTCGCGGGCGAGCGCCAAGCCGCTTCGTCGCTGCGCTCCTGCAGGGTCTCGGCTGTCTCGTCACTACACTGCCCCGCTGAAGTCGCCGCCTACCGCTTAATTCAAAGTTATCTCTCAAAAACGAATTATTTTTTCCATCTAAAAACTTGAAAAATAGAAGTTCATACAGTTTTTTGATGATTTCCAGGTATGGAGCAAAATAGCACCGACTCCCAAGGGAGCAGTGAAACGATGAAGTGCCGAAATTCACTCGGGCGCTAGCACGAGTTAATTCGGCGCGAGCCCGCAGGAAAGATATGGACGAAAATAGTTCGGGCATATCTTTGCGACGCACGAGCATATGTTTTAGCGATGCTGTTTTGCGGAATATCGGTTTTAAAAAAAAGTAAAAAAAAAAGACGGAAACAAGTTCTGTTTCCGTCTTTGGTATTTGCATTTATTAGTTTAGAAGAGCTTTGACTTTTGACACTACGTTTTCAGGAGTGAATCCGAACTCTTTCATGATGCGGTCGCCAGGTGCGCTTGCACCGAAACGGTCGATTGAAAGAATGTCGCCTTCGTCTCCCGTGTAGCGTTCCCAGCCAAATGAAGTTCCCATTTCGATTGCTAGACGTTTTTTGACTGTCGTCGGGATAACGGACTGTTTGTATGCTTTGTCCTGTTTCTCGAATCGGTCCCATGATGGCATAGAAACGACTGATACTGCGATGCCTTCTTCAGCCAACTGCTTTTGGGCAGTAACTGCGAGGCTGACTTCAGAACCGGTTGCAAGCAATAGCGCTTGTGGGTTTTCAGCAGGAGATACCACGTATGCCCCTTTTTCCACACCACTGTCAGCCAATTCGCCGCTGTGTTCAAGGACCGGCAAGTCTTGGCGTGAAAGCACCAATAGGGTCGGGTGGTCTTTCGCTGTGACAGCAAGCTTCCATGCTGCTTTGGTTTCGTTAGCATCTGCAGGGCGCACAACGCTCAAGTTTGGCATAGCGCGAAGTGAAGCCAAATGTTCTACTGGCTCGTGAGTCGGGCCATCTTCCCCTACTGCGACACTGTCGTGTGTAAAGACGTATGTGACCGGTAATCCCATTAATGCTGCTAGGCGGATTGCCGGGCGCACGTAATCGCTGAACACGAAGAACGTTCCGCCGAAAACATTGAGTCCGCCGTGAAGAGCCATACCGTTAAGGGCAGTCCCCATTGCGAATTCACGGACACCGAACCAGATATTGCGTCCAGTCGGATTTTCCGCATCAAAGTCGCCTCCGCCTTTGATTGTCGTTTTGTTCGAACCAGCCAAATCGGCGCTGCCGCCGAAGAACGATGGCACTGCTTTTGCGATGGCATTGATCATATCGCCTGAAGAAGCGCGAGTCGCTTGTTTTTTACCAGCTTCGTACACAGGGAAATCCGCATCAAAGTTCTCAGGCAAATCGCCTTTGATCGCTTTTTGCAGCTGCTGAGCCAATTCTGGATAGGCTGCTTCGTATTTAGAGAAAAGCTCATTCCATGCTTTTTCAGCGTTGCCGCCTAGCTCTTCAGTTGCTTTATTAAAAGTTTCATAGACTTCTTCTGGGACATAAAAATCTTCGTCAAATGTCCACTTGTAATATTCTTTAACAAGTTTCATCTCAGCTTCACCCAGTGGAGCTCCGTGAGCGTCCGCTTTACCGGATTTGTTTGGCGCGCCATAGCCAATGACCGTTTTCACTTCGATCAATGTCGGTTTGTCCCCTGATTGCTTCGCTTGTGCGATTTTTTCAGACAAATCGTCAAGCTTGTTGCCGTCATCTACGCGCAGATAGTTCCAGCCATATGATTCAAAGCGCTTTTGGATGTTTTCAGAGAAACTCATACCAAGGTCGCCGTCAAGTGAGATATCGTTGCTATCGTATAAAACGACCAATTTGTTTAATTTCAAGTGCCCAGCAAGTGAAATCGCTTCGCCTGCTACGCCTTCCATCAAATCTCCGTCTCCGCATAGAGAGAAGGTATGGTGGTCGACGACATCCATGTTGTCTTTATTGTATGTAGCTGACAAATGGCGTTCTGCCATAGCCATGCCGACTGCCATGCCGATTCCTTGGCCAAGTGGTCCCGTTGTCGCTTCTACGCCAACTGTGTGATGATATTCCGGATGTCCCGGTGTTTTCGAATCCCATTGGCGGAAGTTTTTGATCTCGTCCAATTCAAGTCCGTAGCCGCTTAAATGCAATAAGCTGTATAAAAGCATCGAACCATGTCCCGCCGAAAGCACGAAACGGTCACGGTTGAACCAGTTCGGGTTTTTAGGGTTGTGGTTCATGTGTTTTGTCCATAATGTATAAGCCATAGGAGCTGCTCCCATTGGCAATCCCGGATGACCTGAGTTCGCTTTCTCAATCGCATCGATGGAAAGTGTACGTATAGTAGTTACTGCAAGCTGATCTGCATGGTTTGACATAAAAACATCCTCTCACTAACAATTTTAATCCTATTCTAGTGTAGTCAACAATAGGAAAGAATACAACTAGAAATGCGCCAAGAGCCAAGCGCTGAAGTCTGGACGCAACAAAAAAAAGAACAAGTATTAATTTAAATACTTATTCTCTCGGATATTTTTGACCTTCTCCGGCGTTACATCGTTACCTTCCGGATCAATCACTTTTACGTTTTCAATTGTGCCGCGCATCGTTTGGCGGAAAGTTGCCAAATACTCCTGGCGCAATGCAGATTGTTCTTTTGCCTCTTCAATGGACAAGCCCACAGTCTTGGATTTTCGAGATAATTCGTTAATGCGTTTTATTTTATCTGGAGATAACATTAGAATCCCGCCTTTCTTCTATCATATCGTACAAAAGAAGCGGGATTTCTGCAATCTATTAGCCCTCTTTCATCTCGAGGTATTCTCTGTAGCGTCTGTGGACGGTTGCTTTGCTTGCCTGATAACCGAAGCCTTGCAGCGTTACCGCAATTTCATGGAACGTCAGCCCGTTCTGTTTCAGGCTGACAATCTGATCGATCGGCAAGTCTAAGCGCTCCCGTCCATCGGGGTTGCCCCTGCCTTTTAGATTGCGTTCAGGCTTGTAGCCATTTTCAACAGCGCGCTTCATGCCACGTTTGATTTTGGCATTATGTATTTTGCGCTGATATTCTTCAACAACCGCTAAAATCTCCAAGACCATGTCGTCCATATCATTTAATGCAATGGGACCTTGATCGGTCAATGTAAAAACCTCCACGCCATATTTTTTCATGACGTGAAGCAGCGCGATCCGAGCATGGCCACGGCCAAGACGGGTTTCATCCTGAATGAAAACCGCTGAAACTTTATCGGTTTTAACGACGTTGAGCATCTCCAAGAGCCCTTCCCGGTCCATTTCGTAGCCGCTGTGCTGATCTTTAAAGATGTCTGAAACAATGTATCCTTGCGCAAATGCGAATTTCAATAATTCTTCTTCCTGCCGTTCAAGTGAACTTTCCTGGGTGTCTTTCGTGGTGCTGACGCGGCAATAAATTAACGCAGACTTCTTCATTCTGCATCACCCGCCAGTTTGGTGGTTTCGTCTGGGGCGAATTTTAGTTGTTCGCTGGGGATTTTGATTGATTGTCCAGCAATGATCTTCGGAGTGCTTAAGCCATTCTCCTTCATGATTTCTTCAATCCACTCCTGATGGGGGGTATTGCCGCTGAATGATTCCGCAAGTGTCCACAAAGTATCGCCTTGTTCGACTTGCACTAGGCTCATTTGATCTTCCTGCGCGTTATGGGTGAAAACCGAATAGAATGAAAAAGATAGAATCAGAAGAAAGAGTACTGTCAGGTAAGAATTTTTTTGGATGAATGTCATAAGAACCGCCTCCTAAGAATGTGTGTTCGGAATGTATGTTCTTACTTTAATGCGAACAAGTGTTTTTGTCAACAAATAAATTCGAACCTATGTTTGCATTTCATATCCCAAGTTGGTATACTATTGGTAGAAAACATGCTGAACTATTAAAAAGAGGTGAAACTGTTGAAAAAAGTATCGAAACGCCAAGAAGATATTTTGTCATTCATAAAAGACGAAGTCCGGGCCAAAGGCTACCCGCCTTCCGTCCGTGAAATTGGAGAGGCAGTCGGCTTGGCATCAAGCTCGACTGTCCATGGCCATCTTGCCCGCCTTGAAAGCAAAGGCTTGATCCGCCGCGACCCGACAAAACCGAGAGCAATTGAAATTATCAGCACTGATGATTCACTGGTTGAAAAAAGCCCGGTCCTTCATGTACCGCTTGTCGGTAAAGTAACGGCTGGCGTTCCGATCACGGCGATCGAGAATGTGGAAGAGTATTTCCCGCTTCCCCAGTCATACGGAACTGAGGACGACCATATTTTCATGCTGGAAATCATGGGAGAAAGTATGATCGAAGCTGGCATCCTGAATGGTGACTATGTCGTAGTGAAACAGCAGCAAACCGCTAACAATGGCGACATCGTGGTAGCTATGACCGCTGATGACGAAGCGACAGTCAAACGATTTTTCAAAGAAGACAATTATTTCCGCCTGCAGCCTGAAAATTCATCGATGGATCCAATCATCGTAGACCAGGTCTCCATCCTTGGAAAAGTGGTCGGAGTTTACCGCCAACTACATTAATCATGACACATAAAGACGCCGAGAGAATTTCTCTCGGCGCCTTTTTTAGTTTCCTACCTTTTGGGCAGACAAAATCAACATCAACGGAATGCGCTCCCGCCGTTCAAACTCAGCTGCGGATTCGAAATTTGTAGGGACCGGCTTTCCTTCCCTGAGGGCAGTTACAGCAAATCCGGCTTCTATTAGCGCTGTAAAGTAGGTTTCTGTCGTTCGGTGATACTTGACGACTGTCTTGCTTATCCAGGGCTCACTGCGCTCTCCTTCCCTGAAATAATCATCGACCACCCAATCACCTCTGCGCTCGCCTTGCGCTTTACTCGCAAACGACGAAGTGGTCAATGGGTGCTGTACAGTGAAAATGAATTTACCGTCCGGCACCAATGCTTGATTGATTTCCTTGAACAAGTGTCTGATATCCGTCAAGTAATGGATGACAAACCGCGAGACAATCAAATCGTATTCTGAACCCTCTGCTTGAAACGATTCAAGGTCCGCTATATGTATCTTGCCACCCAGCTGTGCCGTTGCTCTACTTGCCAGCAATGCCATCTCCCTTGAGCCTTCTATTCCCGTATAGGATGCTGCTCCAGAGCCGAGCAGTTCATTGCCAAATTTACCGTCTCCACAACCGAGGTCCAAGATTGCTTTCCCTTCGACTTCACCCATTAGGTCACAGATAATCGGTTTCTCTATCGCGTTATTCGGGCTTTCCTTGCGCTCTCTCCGTTTCAAAAAAACCGCTAAAAAATCCTTATCGTCGTAAACACTCGATCCTTTAAATTCCACCTAGCCAGCTCCTCTTCTAATTTTAGGCATAAAAAAAGCATCCGTTAAAACGCGATGCTTCAGGCCTCATAATTCATAGACCATAATGTATTTTACTTGTGTGATAGTAATACGGTATAGGCGGTCGTTGTCCTGGTCCGTGATTTCAAACGTGCCGTGAGTCGGAATATTGCGCAATGCTGATTCTTTGTTTTCAGCATATACTGTCAGGACAATCGTATTGCCTTGGTCAAAATAGAATTCAACTTGGAAAGTTTTCATGCATCGGCCTCCTCTAAAGCAGAATGGTTTTTGCTTCTGTCTATCATACACCATTTGCGGGGCGAGTTGTCCATTCTTTTTGGAGTAAACGCTCTGGTAAATAGGGAAAACCCCGAATACGGACTCATAATGAGCCGAATTCGGGGTACCGGTATTCTGAAGATCGTATTCAATTTTTGCTTTCGACTTTTTGCTGTTGCGATATCCACCAATCGATATGCCTCACGTCAAAAAAGATTGTATTGGCATAGGACTGGCTATGTGGAATCTGCCTTTTTGCGATGCTCTCATTAATTTGTTCTTCAGTCCTCGGGCATCCTACAGAATCTAAATACTTCCGCAGGTCTTTAACCCCTTGAATTTTCGTCAAACTAATCACCCCCACAAAATCTTCTTACTTTCTAAGAAAATTCAGTATGGGCTATTAATCGTACTATGAATTCTTCTTAATGATACCACAGTCCTGGAAAAACTAAACTTCCAAAATCAAAAAACTTTTATTTACTGACCCAAGTGGATAAGAAGCTTGGAAAGTTTGCAAAAAAAAACACACCAGTGCAAGTGCGCTGGTGTGTTATATTTGCTTAATACATTTTCAAGTATTGCTCGCGCTCCCATGGGTGAACCGCAATGCGGAACATGTCCCACTCGATTTCTTTCGCTTCCACAAAGTTGTTAAGAATGTGAGAACCAAGTGCTTTCGTCATCACTTCATTGCTTTGCAGCTCTTGAAGTGCTGCGTACAATGTTGGCGGAAGGTCTTGGATGCCCACAGCTTCGCGCTCTTTTCTGTTCATCGCGTAGATATTGCGGTCTACAGCTTTTGGCGGCGTCATTTTCTTCTTGATGCCGTCAAGGCCAGCAGCCAATAAAACAGCCATTGCCAAGTATGGGTTTGCAGCCGGATCAACAGAACGCACTTCTACGCGTGTTGACAATCCACGTGAAGCCGGGATACGGATCAACGGGCTGCGATTTTGTCCAGACCAAGCAATGTAGCACGGAGCTTCATAGCCAGGCACTAGGCGTTTGTAAGAATTGACAGTCGGGTTTGTAACCGCTGTGAACCCTTGTGCGTGCTCAAGGATACCTGCAAGGAATTGGTATGCTGTTTCACTTAACTTCATTTCGCCGTCTTCATCCAAGAAAGCATTCTCGTTGCCATTGAATAGGGAAACGTTCATGTGCATCCCTGATCCGTTGACGCCGAATAATGGTTTTGGCATGAATGTTGCATGCAAACCGTGTTTCCGAGCAATAGTTTTAACTACTAATTTGAATGTCTGGATATCGTCGCATGCTTTGACAGCATCTGCGTATTTAAAGTCGATTTCGTGCTGGCCTGGTGCTACTTCGTGGTGGGATGCTTCGATTTCAAAGCCCATTTCCTCTAACTCGAGCACGATGTCGCGTCGGCAGTTTTCGCCAAGGTCCATCGGCGCCAAGTCAAAATAACCGCCATTGTCGTTCAGTTCCAATGATGGTTCGCCGCGCTCGTCCAATTTGAACAAGAAGAATTCCGGCTCAGGCCCAAGATTGAAATGTGTAAAGCCAAGCTCTTCCATTTCTTTCAGTACGCGCTTCAAGTTATTGCGTGGATCGCCATCAAATGGAGTTCCGTCTGCACGGTAGATGTCGCAGATTAAACGTGCAACTTTTCCTTTGCCTGTGATCCATGGGAAAACGACCCATGTGTCAAGATCAGGGAACAGGTACATGTCTGATTCTTCGATTCGCACAAATCCATCAATAGAAGAACCGTCGAACATCATTTTGTTGTCTAAAGCCTTATCCAATTGGGATGTAGGGATTTCAACATTCTTAATGATACCTAAGATGTCTGTGAATTGCAGACGGATAAAGTTCACTTCTTGTTCTTGCATTAAACGTTTAATGTCTTCTTTAGTATACTTGCCCATATTCGCTTCACTCTCCTATGATTTTTTATGTAACCCGGTTCATTTGAAGAAACGGGATAAATCCCCTTGCCTAATGCCGCCTCTGTCGAACGATTTCGAGTTCAGCATTTCATCCCTCAAAATTCGCCGAAGCTCGGCATCCGTGATTGTTTGTGGAGCTGTCTTTTCAATTGTCGGTTGTGACCGCAGGGCATAAATCTTTTTGATGCCCGCAATATTGATGCCTTGATCAAGAAAATCTTTGATTTCCAAAAGAGTGTCCACGTCGTTTAATGAAAACATCCGCTTATTCCCTTCCGATCGCGCTGGGCTGATCAACTCGTGCTCTTCGTAGTAACGGATTTGGCGCGCTGTCAATTCCGTCAGCTGCATTACTATACTGATAGGAAGAAGCGGCATCGTCCTGCGAACCCGGTGTGTCATGTTTTTCACCCATTTCAATAATTACTGCTCCTTTAGTGTAAAGGATGTCAGATAACTTGTCAAACGAATGTTAGGTTTTCTAACGTAAAAATTTCCGCACAGTTTTTGTGCGGAAATTTATGTTAGATCAGATTTGATTTTTTTAAGGTTTCAATAGAGTTCAATACAGCAATTTTCACATGCTCGTAAGTAAGCCCACCTTGTACAAAGGCGGTATATGGCGGTCTGATGGGACCATCAGCGGTCAATTCAATGCTCGACCCTTGCACAAAAGTGCCGGCTGCCATGATGACATCGTCTTCGTAGCCTGGCATATAGGCAGGTTCGGGTTTGAATTGCGCATTGACCGGCGAACTCGCTTGAATCGTTTGGCAGAATGCCACCATTTGCTCAGCGGTGTTGAATGACACAGACTGGATCAAGTCCGTCCTTTTCGCTGAATAATGGGGAGATGTCGCCATGCCGACGGATTCAAGCAACGCGGAAGTGAAAATCGCGCCTTTCAATGCCTGCGATACGATATGCGGCGCCATGAAAAACCCTTGGTACATATCCGGCAATGCATTCAATGATGCGCCTGCCTCTCCTCCTATACCCGGCGAAGTCATGCGGTAACCGCATTTTTCGACTAAATCCCTTCTGCCGGCAATATAGCCGCCAATTTTAGCCAGTCCGCCGCCAGGATTTTTGATAAGCGATCCGGCAATCAAATCAGCGCCCGCTTCAATCGGTTCTTGTTCCTCGACGAATTCGCCGTAGCAATTATCGACGAAAACGATCGCGTCCGATTTAATGGTGCGAATCTCAGCAATCATCTCGGCAATCTCTGCTATAGTAAACGACGGACGGGTATCGTAGCCTCTTGACCGCTGTATTGCTATCACTTTCGTCCGTCCGTGAATGGCTTTTTTTGCCGCATTCCAGTCTACGCTTTTGTCTTCAGCCAACGGCACATGCTGGTAGCTGATGCCGAAATCCCGCAGCGAACCGGTGTCCTGTTCCCCACCTGACACAATGGCATCCAAGGTATCATATGGTTTTCCAGTCAGATAAAGCAGCTCATCGCCAGGACGCAAGACGCCGAACAATGAAATCGTGATGGCATGTGTCCCTGAGATGATCTGCGGCCGCACCAATGCCGCTTCCGCTTTGAAGACAGCCGCATAGACGCGTTCAAGCGTGTCGCGCCCTTCGTCGTCATAGCCATAACCCGTTGAAGGATTGAAATGATGGTCACTGACTTTTTGCGAATGGAAAGCTTCAAGTACTTTTTTCTGGTTCAAAAAGGCGATGTCATCTGCTTTCTGCAGCTCGTCTTGTATCGTTTCTTCTATCGCTCGTATTATAGTTTGCATCTAATTCTCCATTCTCTTTTGCTCACTCTCTATTATGCAATTAAACTTGAAATTGCGTCAAATTCTGCTACAATTCATAGAGTTGAAGATTTCGGGAGGATGCATCATATGGCTTGGGAAGTATTAAGTGCCATCGGAACGATCGCTTTTGCGGTGTCCGGGGCTATTATCGCTATGGAAGAGGAGTATGATATCTTCGGGGTTTATCTGCTGGGGATTGTTACTGCGTTTGGCGGCGGCGCAATCCGGAATTTATTGATCGGCGTGCCTGTTTCCGCATTATGGGAGCAGGAAATGATGTTTCAGCTTGCCTTGTTCTCCGTCACCCTCGTATTCCTTTTTCCAAATAAACTATTAAGCCATTGGAACCGCTGGGGCAATTTCTTTGATGCCATCGGGTTATCAGCATTTGCCATACAAGGTGCACTTTACGCAGTGAATCTGGGAATGCCGGTATACGCAGTTGTCGTCGCAGCTGTATTGACGGGTTCCGGCGGCGGTATGGTCCGGGACGTCTTAGCCGGCCGCAAACCGCTTGTCCTAAAAGCGGAAATTTATGCTGTTTGGGCAGCGATGGCGGGCATACTCATCAGTTTTGACATGGTACGCACCGACTCGGTGCTGTATATCCTGTTTATCTGCATCACCGCATTGCGGATCCTCTCTTTCACATACAGATGGCGCCTGCCAACACGAAAAATCCTTACGACCAAAACACATTAAAAAGACCGCCCGGCTTTAAAAGCCGGGCGGTCTTTTGAGTTTCAATAATTATGCGTGGGTTTCGCCTTTCCAATCGAGCATCCCGCCATCAACATTGATGGCTTCGATACCGCCGGATTCCAGGATTTCGCATGCTTTCGCGCTGCGTTTACCTGAGCGGCAAATAACATGCACGGTTTGGGAGCTGTCGACTTCCGACAAGCGGTCCGGCAATGTGCCAAGTGCAATGTGCTTAGCGCCCGGCACTATGCCAGCCGCCACTTCTTCATCTTCACGCACGTCGATCAGCTGCACCTGTTGGCCAGCTGCCAATTTTTCCTGCAGTTCATCAGTAGAAATCGATTTCATTGTTATTGCCTCCCGTTAGTCTTCTTAATGGCTTTTAAGCCTTTTGTGTATTAGTTGAAGGATTAATCCTGGTGTTCGATAGCAACCGCTTTCGAGGGTGAAAAAGTCGAAATGGCATGCTTGTAAATCAGCTGCTGTTTGCCTTCGGACTCAACCAGCACTGTGAAATTATCATAGGATTTAATCGTGCCTTTCAATTGAAAACCATTCAATAAAAATACAGTTACGTAAATATTGTTTTTGCGCAGCTGGTTTAAATAAACATCTTGAATGTTTACTGGCTTCATGAATATCCCCCTCATAATCCCTAGTCTTTATTTTTCCCCGCAATTATTTCAATTCGACGGGCACGGTCTATATCCTGCATAAAAGCTTCAATTTCCCGAATGTTTTTTTCCGGATCGGCTAATGCATCAATCCAGAAAATCGGCAGCTTGTTTTTGAAATAAGTGAATTGCCGCTTTGCGTATTTCCGTGAATTGCGTTTTAACTGGCTGACCGCTTCCCCGAAATCCACCGCTCCTTCAAGAAACCCATATAATTCTCTGTAGCCAATTGCTTGGATCGCCTGGGTATCGCGGACGCCGCGGTCTCGCAGCGCTGCCACTTCATCCAGGAGACCCTGCTCCAGCATAGCATCGACGCGCTCATTGATGCGCTGATACAGGACATCGCGGTCGATGTCGAGCCCGATGATGGCCTCGTTATACATCGGCGACAACGCCAGGCTGCGGTCCGCTTGCTGTTCTCCGCTTTCCAAAATTTCAAGTGCGCGGATGACGCGCCTCGTGTTGTTCGGATGAATATCGGTTGATGGGTCCATTGCCATCAATTTATCGTGCATATGCTGCGGACCCTGCTGTTCGAGTTCTTCATATAAAGCGGCCCTCACTCTTTCATCGACTTGGCCGTCCGTAAAGCGGTAATCGAATAAAACCGCCTGGACGTATAGGCCCGATCCTCCTACAAGGATCGGCAGCTTGCCCTGCGATTTGATTTCTTCGATTTTGCCGCGCACAAGCCCTTGGTATTCCGCCACCGAAAAAGATTCTTCCGGTTCCTTGATGTCGAGCAAGTGGTGAGGCACTTCTTGCATTTCTTCTGCACTGATTTTCGCTGTGCCGATCGACATGCCGCGGTAGACCTGCATGGAATCGCCATTGATAATTTCACCATTAAAGCGTTTTGCAAGCTCCAAGCTCAGCGCTGTTTTACCGGAAGCCGTGGGGCCTACTATGGCAATTACATCAATCATTTTCCAACATCCACTCTGCCATAATTTCGTAATGCACTTCTTTGTCGATTTCTTTAAGCAATTCGTGCCTAGCGCCTTCCGCCAAATGCACGCGGACATTCGTCATCCCAGCTTTCTGGTATTGTTCAGCCGCCTGGAAGATGCCTTTGCCATGGCCGCCAACCGGATCTGCGGAACCGCTGATCAGCAGCAGCGGCAAATCTTTGCGGATTTTTGCCACTTCCGCTTTGCGATGGATCAAATCCAGGCCGGTGAATAAATCTACATAGAATTGATTAGTAGATGGCGCACCGCACATCGGATCTGCTTCGTATATGGCCACTTCGGACTTGTCCCGGCTGAGCCATGCATATGCAGATTCTTCGCTTTTGAACGCTTTATTGAAACTGCCGAACGTCATTTTTCCAAGCATTTCACTCACTGCTGTCTGTCCTTGCGCTTTCGCCGCAGCCGAAGCAAATGCGAGCCCAGCTTTGCCCGAAAAGCCTGGATTTCCGCCGCTGCCTGACAACACGACGCCGCTGATGCTGGAGCTGTACAATTGGATGAAACGCCGAGCCACAAAC
Source organism: Planococcus sp. TJ-302 (assembly GCF_058268455.1). NCBI lineage: Bacteria > Bacillati > Bacillota > Bacilli > Caryophanales > Caryophanaceae > Planococcus > Planococcus sp. TJ-302. Next base: position 879,214 of record NZ_JBZDOI010000001.1, read on the forward strand.
GACCCCATGCTGTGCCCGAAGACGATAAGCGGAAGATCTCCAAACTCATCTTTCACATGATCGATGATTTCCTTGGCGTCTTCGACCACTCTGTCAAATCCGCCTTCTTCAGCGAAAAATCCTATGGTCCCGCTGCGTTGGGCTGTTTTTCCGTGTCCGCGCTGGTCGTGGCCAGACACTGCAAATCCCTTCGCCGCGAGGAAATGCACAAATTCCTCATAACGGCCGACATGCTCCGCCATGCCGTGGATCACATGCACATGGCCGATTGGAGAAGGCGGGCAAACCATTTCACAATAAACTTCGTGGCCATCTGACATTTCTACAAAACTTTTGTTGATTTTCATTGCAATGCCCCTCTCACATATCGAGTCGCCCGCTGGATTTCTTCGTTCAATTCATTGCGGTATTGCATTTTCTGTTCTTTGCTGTAATTCAACTCGCTGGCCATGAATTCCAGCACGCTTTCTTTATAGCGCACGACATCCGCGATATGGAAATAAAGATCGCCCGTCCGCCTGACAAAAAAGTCTGCGGGGGTCAACGCCATTTCATCTTCAATCATGTATTTCAAGATGGCTGCCAACGACTTTGGCAGCCCCTGGGGATTGGTTTCAGGCATTTGCTGATAATAGCCAAACACTTTGCCAGCGTTCGTCCCGAAAAATTGCGCCAGCATCCGGCCTTCTTCCGGCGACAAGCCGAATTGCTCTGCAGACAATGCGGTTTGGCTGACGAATCCGCCAAAGTTTTCCGAGCCGCCAAAATCACCGCCAGATAACGGTAAATGCTTCGTAATGGAACTGCCGTATTTTGTGCCCGTATCTTTCGAAAGCCTTTTAGCTGTTTTATCAATGATCGTTTCCGCCATTTTCCGGTATCCTGTCAATTTGCCGCCCGCGATGGAGATGAGACCGTTGTCCGACTCCCAGATTTCATCTTTCCGGGAAATTTCAGACGGATCCAAGCCTTCTTCTAAGATGAGCGGCCTTACGCCTGCCCATGTTGATTCGATGTCGTCTGGCGCCAATCGGATTTCCGGAAACATGCCGCTTACCGCTTTGATCAAGTACGCGACATCTTCTTTTGTGGCACTGGGGTCGATCGGGTCTTGCTGGAAAAAGGTATCGGTTGTGCCGACATAGACTTTCATATCCCTTGGAATAGCAAAAATCATGCGCTTGTCAGGTGTGTCAAAGTAGACAGCATGCCGAAGCGGAAATTTTTGCTGATCGACGACGATATGTGTACCTTTTGTCAGCTGCAGCTTTTTGCCCCTTGTCTTCGCATCGAGGCTTCTGACTTCGTCAACCCAAGGACCTGACGCATTTATAGTTACCCGTGCGTCCACATCAAAAGTTTGACCTTCCACAACGTCAACGATCCGCGCCCCAGCCATTTTGCCATTTTTATAAAGGAAGCTTTCCGCTTTTGCGTAGTTCAAAGTGACTGCTCCGCCTTCCGCCGCTTTTTTCAAGGTTTCCAGCGTCAAGCGCGCGTCATCCGTTCGGTATTCGACGTAATAGCCTCCCCCGAGCAAGCCTTCTTTATTCAATAAAGGCTCTTTTTCCAGCGCTTCTTCCGGTTTCAGCATCTTGCGACGTTCGCCTTTTTTGACTCCTGCCAGAAAATCATAGACCCGAAGCCCGAGAGATGTCGACAACGGACCGAACGTTCCGCCCTTGTGAAACGGCAGCAGCATGCGCTGAGGTTCTGTTACGTGGACTGCATTTTCATAAACGATTTCCCGTTCTTTGCCGACTTCCGCAACGAGCTTCACCTCGAATTGCTTTAAATACCGCAATCCGCCATGGACCAATTTTGTGGAACGGCTGGATGTGCCAGCTGCAAAATCCTGCATCTCCACCAAAGCGACCGACATGCCGCGTGACACCGCATCAAGTGCAATGCCCGCTCCTGTAATTCCGCCTCCGATAACTAAAACATCAAACTGGTATTTAGAAAGCTTGCCGATTTGTTCCGGCCTCTTTTTCGCTGAAAACATCCTTTTTCCCCCTTATCCAATGACTCTGCCCGCAGTTATGCCTTTGTTCACATTACCCGTTTAAACATTTTCTCAACATCATAAGTTTTAAAATGCACAATGACCGGTCTGCCATGTGGACAGGTAAACGGCTGTTCGGCATTTTTTAAGTCCGCCAGCAATCGTTCCATCTCATGCTTTTGCAAATAATGGTTTGCTTTGATCGATCTTTTGCAGCTCATCATGATCGCCGCTTCTTCCCGGATTTTCTTAACGTCAACTTTACGGTCATCCAGCACCTGCTCGATGATTTCTTCGATGATTTCCTGTTCAAAGCCTTTCGGAAACCATGTCGGATGCTCGCGGACGATAAATGACGTGTCGCCGAATTCTTCCATGAAAACGCCGCTTTCTGACATCACTGCTAAAGCATCTTTCAGACGCAGCGCTTCGTCGCGGCTGTAATGGAACGTCAATGGCAGCAATAAAGCCTGCCGCTCGGAAGAATTGATGTCCCCCACTTTTTCGCGGAAAAATTCATATTTGATGCGTTCTTGCGCAGCGTGCTGGTCGACCAGGTAAAAACCGTCTGAACTTTGCGCAACGATATAAGTGCCGTGGATTTGGCCGACGACTTCCAGCTCAGGAAATTGCGGCCCCGTTTCCGGTTCCTCAAAATCGGCAGCTTCAGCAATCGGTTCTGGATATGGTTCTGGCGTGTAGGCAGTTGACGCTTGTTGCGCCGATGCAACAGACGCATGCTTGCCCTGCTGCTCTTTCGGCCTTTCCATTGTCCGCACAAAATCGCTGTCTGGCTGCTCTATCGGTTCTTTTACTGTAAATGAAGTTTTCCATATATCCAGTTGCTTTGTCGGCGCCTGTTTCACAGCTTTCGGCTGCTCGATGGTCGGCGCCCGAACAGCTAAACTGACGGCTTGGCGTATTGTAGTGTGCACCAATTCCATCAATTCCTTTTCCTTGCTCAGCCGGATTTGCTGTTTGGCAGGGTGAACATTGACGTCCGTCAAATAAGGATCTCCCTGGATATTCAAAATGACGATTGGCTGCCGCTCCAACGGCAAAAACGTATGGTACGCCCTATGCACGGTATTGGCAATGGCATAATGCTTGACCCATCGGCCGTTGACGAACAACGAAATATAGTTTTTATTGGCACGGGTGATTTCCGGCAATGACGCATAGCCGGAAACCTTGTAATCCTGGGTTTCCCCTTTAAACGGAATCATTTTTTTAGCAATCGAAACACCGTAGATATCGGAAATGACGCGCTTGATCTCACCGCTGCCGGAGGTCTGGAGCACCGTTTTGCCGTCGTGCACCAATTTGAATGCGACGCCCGGATAGCTGAGCGCAAAGCGGTTCATCAGGTCGATTGAATGGCCAAGTTCCGTTTGCAGCGTTTTCAAGTATTTCAAACGTGCCGGCGTATTGAAGAACAATTGGTCAATGCGGATGTCGGTGCCTTTTCTTAAAGAACCAGACCGGTGTTCGATCACACGCCCGCCTTCCAATTGGACAAACGTTCCAGATTCTCCATCAGAGGTATGGAGCATGATTTTTGATACCGACGCGATACTTGCAAGCGCTTCTCCCCTGAAGCCTAAGGTTCGGATACGGAACAGGTCATGCTCGTTCGCGATTTTGCTCGTAGCATGGCGCGAGAAAGACAATAGGGCATCTTCCGCGTCCATGCCTGCGCCGTTGTCGATAATCTGTATGGAAGTCAGCCCAGCTTCGATCAATAATACTTCAATCGCTGTACCGCCCGCATCAATGGCATTCTCCACCAATTCCTTGACGACAGAAGCTGGCCGTTCGACCACTTCCCCAGCAGCTATTTTGTTGGATAATGGTTCATCCATTAATTGGATTATTCCCATAAAGTCACTCCTTTTCGCTTAGCTTTGCCTGCAGGTCATTGAGCAATTGCAGCGATTGCAAAGGCGTCATTGCGGCAATATTAATGTCCGAAATTGCCTGCAGCACTTCTTCCCCAGCGGTGTCGCGGTCATCGAAGAACGATAATTGTTCTACTTGGCTGACGTGCTTTTTGTTTTCCGCTTCGAAACTCGCCAGCAACTCGCGGGCACGGGCAAGGATCGGCTGTGGCAACTCTGCCAATTCTGCTACATGGATGCCGTAGCTTTTATCTGCCGGCCCTTTTTTCACTTTATGCAAAAACACCACTTTGCCTGATTGCTCCATCGCAGCGACGTGGACATTGCTGAGTTTATCGAGCGACTGGTCCAATGCCGTCAATTCGTGGTAATGCGTCGAAAACAAGGTATTGGCGCCTATGTGCTCATGGATATACTCAATCATTGACTGAGCGAGCGCCATACCGTCATAGGTCGAGGTGCCGCGGCCAATTTCATCGAATAACAGCAGGCTCCGGCTTGTCGCATGGGTGATCGCGTATTGCGATTCAAGCATTTCGACCATGAATGTGCTTTGGCCAGAGACCAAATCGTCCGCCGCTCCGATGCGCGTGAAGATTTGGTCGACAATCGGCAAGTTCGCCGATTCAGCGGGCACATAGCTGCCGATCTGCGCTAAAACGATTGTCAATGCAACTTGGCGCATATACGTACTTTTACCGGACATATTCGGTCCTGTAATCAACAGCATATTTTGGCTGTTGGTCAATACGCAGTCATTTGGCACGTAATGCTGTTTGTTGAGCATTTTTTCGACGACCGGGTGGCGGCCTTCGATAATCGAGATTTCGCGGGTATCATTAAATTCAGGCTTCACAAAGCGGTAATTCTCCGCTATGTTGGCAAAGCTCATAAAGACGTCCAGCTCGCTGAGCGTCGAGGCTAAATTCTGGATGCGGGTGATAAACACCTTGACTTCTTCCCGAATCTTGACAAATAATTCATACTCCAGGTTCAAGCTCTCTTCTTCAGCCGTCAATATCAAGGTCTCTTTTTCTTTCAATTCTGGTGTGATATAGCGTTCTGCGTTTGCCAGCGTCTGTTTGCGGTCATAACGCTCCAAGTCCGCCAAATGCATATTCGCTTTCGATATTTCAATATAATAGCCAAAAATCCGGTTATAGCCGATTTTTAACGATTTAATGCCGGTTAATCGGCGTTCTTCCTGTTCAAGCTGCGCAATCCAGTCTTTGCCATTGCGCGAGGCATAGCGGTATTCATCCAATTTTTCGTGGAACCCGTCCCGGATGACGCCACCTTCTTTCGCTGACAAAGGTGGATTAATGCTGATGGCCTCAAGCAATTCGCCCACTTCTTCGCAGCGGTCCAGTTTTTCGCTGAATCCAGCGAGTGCGTCATACCCTGAATTGGCCAGCTCTGCAATAATGGCCGGGACTTTCTCCAGTGAGCTCCGCAACTGGGCTAAGTCTCGTCCGCTCGCACTGCCAAAAGCAATCCGCCCGCTCAGGCGCTCCAGATCGTACACTTCTTTCAAGAGCGCTTGCAATTCCACGCGCGCAAAATAATTGCCGATCAACGCTTCGACCATCGTCTGACGCTTTTCAATCGAGCTGCGGTTGGCCAAAGGCTGATGCAGCCATTGCTTCAGCTTGCGGCTGCCCATCGCTGTCACGGTATCATCCAAAAGCCACAGCAGCGTGCCTTTCGTTTCTCCTCCGCGAATTGATTGCAGCAATTCCAAATTGCGCTTGGAATGGAAATCGATCGATAGCAGCTGACTGTTTTCATTGAAAATAAAAGGCTGGATATGGTCAAGTGATTGTTTCTGAGTGCGCGAAATATACGTCAGCAGACGCAAAATGCTTTGCTTCAAATCATCCGGGCATTGGGCTGTCAGCCGTTCGTCTGCTTCGTAAATATGGTCCATCGGTTCAATCGATAAAATGAGCTGCTGGGTCTCTTCGTTCAGCAATAAAAACAATTGCTCGGAAACGACCAGCTCACGGATGTTCAACGACTGCAATTCTTGCAGCAGGGCTTTTTCCGTTCCCGCTATAGAGACAGCCGCCGCTTCGCCTGTGCTGACGTCGACGTAGGACAAAGCAAAACCTTCTCCGGTCTGTTCAGCCGCCGCCAGAAAAAGGTTCGATTTTGAATCGACGCTTTTGCCTTCGGTATAAGTGCCTGGCGTGATGAGGCGCACGACTTCACGCTTGACCATGCCTTTTGTCGTTTTCGGGTCTTCCACCTGTTCGCACATCGCCACTTTATGGCCTTTTGAAACGAGCTGGTCGATATAATTCTGGGCTGCATGATGGGGCACGCCGCACATCGGGATGCGGTCTTCGCCTGTACCGCCCCTGCTGGTCAATGTAATCTCCAGGATTTGCGACGCTTTCAACGCATCGTCATAAAACATTTCGTAAAAGTCGCCCAAGCGGAAAAACAAGAACGCGTCCTGGTAATCGGATTTCACTTGCAAATATTGTTGCATCATTGGTGTAGGAGCCATTTTTAATACCTCTTTCAGAACTTTTCGTAGTCTCACCATTATAGCAAAAACAACAGCAGAAAAGAAAAAACTGAAAGAGCCTCAGCTCTTTCAGTTTCCTTTATCGCAAAATCGTCCTGCGTCACACAAAGCGCAGCCCGATATTGAATGTAATTGTTATCAGCAGCTACCCGGTGAATCGTTGCGAACCTTCGATCCCGTTTCGCCGCGCAGCAAATCTCCGCCTGTTGCAGTAATGATGTTGTTCGTTACGCGGTTGGCGATTGCCGTTGATACCATTTGCAGCAATGCGTTGACGTCGCTTTGCGATTGCTTGAATTCCTGGACAATCGGCACTTCGTCGATTTCTTCTTCGATTTTCTGGATCTTGCCTTCAATCAAGCCCAACGCGCGTTCTTTTCCATAATGCTGGAAATTGACCGCTTGTTTTTGCAAGCTCTTCATGCTCGCGATTTTCTCGCGGACTTTCTGGTTTTCGTTTATTTGCGCTTCTGCACGTTTGAAGAATTCAACTTCTTCTGTATCAGCAATCATATCTGCTACTTCGCGCGCTTTTGCGATAATTTCGTCTTTTGTATAAGCCATTCTCGTAGACACCCATTTCTCGGCTGGCAACGCTGTCCATCAAACCACCGTTCAACAGCCTTTATTTATTAGATTAATTGTACAGGTAAAAGCGTCCATTCGACAAGGGTTCCGACTTGTGTAAAACTCCGCTGCAGCTCCTTGCTTTCCGGTATAGCTCTTTCTTTCATTATACTGAAAAGCATTCGTGCTCTTCAAGGCACCACGGCGAATTGTCGGAGAATGGACAAGAAATCCTTTTTAGTTTTGGAACGGGTAATCTTCGTTAATGTAGATGCGTTCGTATGAAATCGCTTTGCCGCTTTGGTCATCCACTTCCGTGAAAAACCCGCTGACCACTGAACGTCCCTGCTTCGGCACTTCAAAGCGTGTCGGCATATTCGTCCGGAAACGGTACAGCACCGATTCCTTCGCCATACCAAGCACTTCATCATAAGGGCCTGTCATTCCGACATCAGAAATATAAGCGGTGCCGTTCGGCAAAATCCGCGCATCTGCTGTTTGGACATGGGTATGCGTTCCGACGACAACTGATGCACGGCCATCCAAATGCCAGCCCATAGCGATTTTTTCACTTGTCGCTTCGGCGTGGAAATCGACAAAAACTAGCGGCGAAATCTCTTTCGCTTCAGCGATCAACTCATCCGCTTTTTGGAACGGATCGTCATGCGGCGGCAAAAAGACACGGCCATGGAGGTTGATGACGGAAAGCGTCTGGCCATTTTTTGTTACCGTCGCCATGCCTCTGCCTGGCGCTTCTGGCGAGAAGTTCGCCGGGCGGATCAAGTAATCGACTTCATCAATAAAATCAAAAATCTCTTTCTGGTCCCATGTATGGTTGCCCATTGTCACCATGTCGACGCCCATGAACATCAGGTCTTGGTAGATCGACTTTGTAATGCCGCGCCCTGCCGCAGCGTTTTCACCGTTGGCAATAACAACATCCGGTGCGTACTTTCGTTTTAAACGAGGCAAATAAGATTCCAGCGCATCCCGCCCGATCGAACCGACGATGTCACCGATAAATAAGATTTTCACAACTATCACCTTTTCCCATAAGAAAAAGGCTTCTTTGAATAGACATTCATCGAAGCCTCAATCCTATTATTTTGCGTATTCAACTGCTCGTGTCTCCCGGATGACGGTCACTTTAATGTGCCCCGGGTAGTCAAGCTCTTCTTCAATCCGCTTACGGATATCACGGGCAAGCCTATGGGCTGTCATGTCGTCAATTTGTTCCGGGCGGACCATTATGCGGATTTCGCGCCCCGCTTGAATAGCGAATGATTTCTCAACGCCTTCGTACGATTCAGAAATCTCTTCAAGTTTTTCAAGTCTACGGATATAATTCTCCAATGTCTCACTGCGTGCACCCGGACGTGCGGCAGACAAAGCGTCTGCTGCAGCAACGATAACCGAAATGATTGACGTTGCTTCAGTGTCCCCGTGGTGGGAAGCAATACTGTTGATGACAACTGGATGCTCTTTATACTTCGTTCCAAGCTCCACACCGATCTCGACGTGGCTTCCTTCAACCTCATGGTCAATAGCTTTACCGATGTCATGTAGAAGGCCGGCACGTCTTGCGAGCGTTACGTCTTCACCAAGCTCCGCGGCCATCAAACCGGAAAGGAAAGCAACTTCAACCGAGTGCTTCAGGACATTCTGGCCATAGCTTGTGCGGTAGCGCAGGCGGCCAAGAATTTTGATCAAATCAGGATGCAAATTGTGGACGCCGACATCAAATGTCGTTTGTTCTCCGATTTCGCGGATCTGCTCGTCCACTTCGCGGCGTGATTTCTCAACCATTTCTTCGATGCGCGCAGGGTGGATACGGCCGTCGGATACCAATTTTTCAAGAGCTAACCGGGCTGTTTCACGTCTGATCGGATCGAAGCCGGAAAGGATAACCGCTTCAGGCGTATCATCGATGATCAAATCGATGCCCGTCAAAGTTTCAAGCGTTCGGATATTACGTCCTTCGCGCCCGATAATCCGGCCTTTCATCTCATCATTCGGCAAGTTCACCACTGAAACAGTTGTTTCTGCGACATGGTCAGCAGCAAAACGCTGCATTGCCAATGATAGGATATTTTTCGCTTTCTTGTCCGACTCTTCTTTGGCGCGCGCTTCAGTTTCTTTCACCATGACCGCAATATCTGTTGAAAGTTCATTTTCAACTTGCTGCAGGATGATCGATTTCGCTTCTTCGCGTGTCAATGAAGAAATTCGTTCCATCTCGGACTGCTGCTTCTGGACTAAATCCTCTGCTTTGCTCTCCATCTGTACAATATGCTGTTGTTTTTCTGCGAGAGTTTCATCCTTGCGTTCAAGGCTCGCTTCTCTTTTGTTTAATGCATCATCCTTGCGATCCAAATTTTCTTCTCTCTGCAACAACCGATTTTCTTGTCTTTGAAGTTCCAATCGGCGTTCCCGAATTTCAGATTCTGTTTCAGTACGCAATTTATGATTCTCGTCTTTCGCTTCCAATAAAGCTTCTTTTTTCAGCGCTTCTGCTTCTCTCTTCGCATCTTCAACAATTTGCTCCGCAGAGTTTTTAGCGCCTGCTATATCGGAATCGTTTTGTTTTTTAAGAACAAAATAGCCAACAACTACACCGACGATGATACCAAGCAAAGCGAAGATGATCTCAGAAATCCCCATTCGAACACCTCCTCTTGCTATTCTTTTTCTACAGTTCATAAAGATGAATTAAAGCAAACATTTTATTGCATCAATCGTTTTAAAATGCGTCACCGCACTAGTTAGATGCGTAGATACAACTTAATTGTATAGTTGGTACTAAGAAGTGTCAACCCATGGAAACTCATAGAAAAGCGTAGGCGCCCGTTTAGTTCCGACAAGCGCTGGAGGGCTTGCCGCGGACAGCGTCTTTTGCCGTTGCTGGCAAGGCCGAAGCGTCTCGAGGAACTGGAGCCGAAGACTGGACACCTCTAGAAAAGCGTAGGCGCCCGTTTAGTTCCGACAAGCGCTGTAGGGCTTGCCGCGGACGGCGTCTTTTGCCGTTGCTGGCAAGGCCGAAGCATCTCGAGGAACTGGGGCCGAAGACTGGACACCTAGAAAAGCGTAGGCGTCCGTTTAGTTCCAATAAGCCCTGAGGACTTGCCGGGGACTGCGTCTTTTAACCCGAGACTGCTGAATGCAGGCACAGAAAAACCGCCAAGCGTATTGCTTGGCGGCCATCTTCAAGAAGCATAGCTTTAGCTGCGCTTCCCTTCTTATTCTTCGTCGATCAAAAGATCGAATTCTTCCGGCTCTTCAGCTTTAGCAGCAATTGTATATGTCGCTGCAGCCATGCCCAAAGATTCGCGGACTTTGTTCGAAATTTCGTTGCGCAATTCCGGATTCGCCATCAAGAACTGCTTGGCGTTTTCACGGCCTTGCCCGATGCGTTCTTCTTTGTACGAATACCAAGAACCGCTCTTCTGGATGATTTCCAGATCCGAACCGATATCGACGATTTCACCTTCGCGTGAAATCCCTTTACCGTACATGATGTCCACTTCCGCTGTACGGAACGGCGGAGCAACTTTGTTTTTGACAACTTTGATCTTCGTTCTGTTACCAATGATGTCATTGCCTGATTTCAAAGCTTCTGCGCGTCTAATTTCCATGCGTACAGAAGAATAGAATTTCAGTGCACGGCCGCCTGGAGTCGTTTCCGGGTTTCCGAACATCACACCAATTTTCTCGCGAATCTGGTTGATGAAGATAACAATCGTATTCGATTTATTGATAATGCCGGATAATTTACGCAAAGCTTGGGACATTAAGCGAGCCTGCAAGCCCATATGCGAGTCGCCCATTTCGCCTTCAATTTCAGCTTTTGGCACAAGTGCCGCCACCGAATCGATGACCACGATATCAACCGCACCGCTTCGCACTAATGCTTCCGTGATTTCAAGCGCTTGCTCGCCTGTATCAGGCTGTGACAGCAATAGCTCATCAATATTAACGCCAAGATTTTTTGCGTAAACCGGATCAAGCGCATGCTCGGCATCGATGAATGCTGCTGTTCCGCCTGCCGCTTGCGCTTCTGCAATCGCATGAAGCGAAACGGTCGTTTTACCCGAACTTTCAGGGCCGTAAATTTCGATGACCCGCCCACGCGGGTATCCGCCTATTCCTAGAGCAGTATCAATTGCCAATGATCCACTTGAAACCGATGATACGTTGCGGTCGCTTTTCTCTCCTAATTTCATGACCGAACCTTTACCAAATTGCTTTTCTATACCTTTTAACGCCATATCCAATGCTGCTTTACGATCGCTCAAAAAAAGTCCTCCTCTTAATAAAACCAATTTTTCTACCTGTTTCTAGTATACTAGGTTATTGAGAAATACACAAGAGAAATGCGAACGTTTATTCGTGTTCGTATTTTAAATTTGAGTTTTGATTTGGCTATAGAAGCCAAAAAACACGTTTGAAAGGAAAAACGCACGCAAAATTAAATTTTGCGTGCGTTTCCTGCAGCTAGTGTTCGTATAACATAGTACAAAGCCAATTTAACGGCTCTAAGCCTGTTTGAATTGCGCATGCCGGAAAGCTGGAGGCGATAAGCCTTCGTCCCGTTTTCATCAGCAATGCCGATCCATACGGTCCCTGCAGGCTGCTCACCATGCGCATCCGGTCCTGCCGCACCCGTTAAAGAAACGCTGATGTCCGTCCCGAATTTCGAGCGGACGGCCTCAGCCATGGCGATTGCTGTTTCTTCGCTGACTACTCCATATTGCTCGAGCAATTCAGCGGAGATGCCCAGCTGTTTGATTTTCATTTCTTCATTATAAGCAATGACTCCGCCTTTCAACGCTTTGCTAACGCCTGGTATGGCGGCGAGCTCTGCTTGGAACAAGCCGGCGGTCAAGCTTTCGGCAGCTGAGATGGTCTTGTGCTGTTCTCTCAAGAGCTCTACAGCCTTTGATGCTAGCGAGTCATCATCGTAGCCATAAAGGTAATCCCCGACAATTGCCAGAATTTCCTCTTTCGCTTCGTTGATCAATTCCCATGCCTGCTCTTCTGTCTCAGTCTTCGCTGTAATGCGCAACGTCACTTCAGAATCCGAAGCGAGCGGCGCAATGGTCGGATTGGTTTGCTTTTCCAGCAAATCCTGGATCCGGTCTTCCAGTTCGGCTTCGCCAATACCATAAAAGCGCAAAACGTGCGATAAAATGACATCTTCCTTATTCAACATGCGGGCCAGTTTCGGCTTCGCTTCGAATTGGAACATCGGCTCCATTTCTTTCGGTGGGCCAGGCAGAAGTATATAGACGTGTTCGCCAGATTTATAAAGCATACCCGGCGCCATGCCGTGGTGGTTCTCCAGCACTTCACTGTCTTTCAACACCAATGCCTGTTTATTATTGTTAAAAGTCATCGTGCGTCCCGCGCGTTCGAAATACGCGACAATCGAATCCAGCGCGACTTGGTCCATTTCCAAACTTGTATTCAAATGTTCCGCAATTGTGCTCTTTGTCAAATCATCTTTTGTCGGACCAAGCCCACCTGTGAAAATAATTAGATCGGCTCTTTGTTCGGCAATTTCAATGATGCTTTTCAGCCGGTCCGGGTTATCGCCGACCACTGTGTGGTAGTAGACATTAATCCCGAGTTCCGCGAGGTTGCTTGAAATAAAACGGGCATTGGAATTGGTGATTTGCCCAAGCAATAATTCACTGCCTACCGCAATAATTTCTGCGTTCATGCCATGCACTCCCTTCAATCTATATAAGTTGAACTAATGTGTATTCATAATCGATATCCCGCAAAACAGCTACGAAGGTATTGACCCAAAGATTGGGGAAATACCTTTGCAACGAAGCGCATAGCGCTGCAATGAACTTCAATATCTCGAAGCTAGCGAAGCGTTGCAGGGACAGGGACAGAAACAATCGGCTTTGCACTTCCCAAAGCGTCCTGAGCGATTTTCAACAAATCACTTCTTAAATTCAACTTAAGCAATTACATGCTGCTGAATTTATTTCGAGACCATCAAGCCTTTGCGGTTGGCATAGAAATAATCCCAGCCGGACCATACCGTAAAGATCAATGCGATGTAAAGCATGATGTCGCCAAACGGTATATTAGCTAATGTAAAGATTGTGTTATAAAGCAGAAGCGATGAAATCGCCAAAATCTGTGCGGTGGTTTTGATTTTCCCTAAGCCGCCGGCTGCAACGACTTCCCCTTCGCCCGCAAGGACTAGGCGCAAGCCGGTAACCGCGAATTCACGGCTGATAATGATGATGACGATCCATGAAGCGGCAAATCCAAGCTCCACTAAAATAATCAAAGCTGCTGATACCAACAATTTGTCCGCTAACGGATCGAGAAATTTACCAAATGTCGTAACAAGGTTGTATTTTCGTGCATAATAGCCGTCAACCCAATCCGTCAATGACGCGAAGATGAATACGAGTGCGCCGACAAAATGGCTGACCGGCATAGTAGCGCCGAACAAGGTCATTTCCCCCCAGTTGAATTCGACAAGCATGAGGACCATGAATACGGGAATAAGGAGGATCCGGGAAATGGTGATGCGGTTTGGAATGTTCATAAATGATTCTCCTTTCGTTTTTCAAGAAAAAAAGCCATCAAAAGATGGCTATTCCGCGGCTGAGAATTGAATAACAATGTTTTGTGTAATTGGTTTTTTAGAGATTTCCACCGGTTTGCCGTTGATGGAAACCGACATATTCGGTGCAGCTCCAAGGCGGAGGCGAACTTGCTTCATATCGGTAACGTCAACCGTCTCAGAATCATTCGGCTGCATTGTCACAGCAGGAAATAATGCCTTCTGATCTTGGTCAGTGGCTGCTACCCATGATGCCTCATTCGCTTTAACGGTCATTTCCCTTTTATCAGGACCGCTGAATGCGTATATTGTCGTTTCACCTTCTGTTGTTTCCACTTTTATGCTCGCTTCAGGTTCTGCGGGTTCTGCGGGTTCTGCGGGTTCCGCTGGAGCTTCTTCAGGTGCTTCTTCTTCTGCAGCTTTTTCTTCTTCTGTCGGTACGGCATCTTTATCCGCAGGTTCTTCATAAGGAACACCGGTTTCTTCCGGAACCTCTTCTGCAGTGTCTTTGGTGCCGAGAGATTGGTAGAATACCCAAGCCACCCCAATAATAACTACTATAAATAAGGCCACAATAACTTTTGGCATCATCTCACCCATGCCGCTGCCGCGCGAAGAGCTTTTCGCGAATGTCTGGCGGCGCGACGGAGTCGGCGGCGGCATTGTTGTTCTCACTTCTTCTTTCGCCGGTGCAGGAATTTCCCCTTTATGCTGCTCCAGCAAGTCATTGGAATTGAGGCCGACCGCTTCCGCATATTGCTTGATGAATGCACGGGCATAAAAAGGCCCGGGCATCATACTATGGTTGCCTTCTTCAATGCCTGCCAAATAGCGTTTCTGAATTTTTGTCACATCCTGCAAATCTTCCAAACTATAGCCTTTTGCAATTCTCGCTTCTTTTAAACGATTACCTAATTCACTCAATATACTCACCTGCCTACTCAAAAGTTGAAACCGCCGAACAGATCCGCTTGGTTTCGGTCGTCCATGAAGTTGTTTTTCTCTAGTACTTCATACGTAATCTTTTCGTCTGGATGATGGCGCAGTTCGATTATATAATCGAAATCTTCTATGTTGTATTCAGATTGCTGGACAAACATATCGGGGTGTTCAACTACTTTAATCGTTGGCATCCGCATCATTTCCCTAACCAATTGCATATGGCGCTCATCCCCTGAACGGCGGGTGACGATGCCGTCCAAGATGAAGATGTTGTTTGCGTTATGTTCATCGCCCATCAACTGGTTGCGTACTGTCTGTTTGATCATAGTCGACGACAGGAAAATCCATTTTTTGTTGGCGCTGACGCTAGCAGCGACAATGGATTCCGTCTTGCCGACCCGCGGCATGCCGCGGAGGCCGACCAGCTTATGGCCTTCCTGCTTGAAAATCTCAGCCATGAAGTCAACTAGCAGCCCCAATTCATCGCGGACAAAACGGAACGTTTTCCGGTCATCTGCGTCGCGCTGGATATATCTTCCGTGGCGGACTGCCAGAATATCGCGCAGCTTCGGTTCCCGGTATTTTTTGACCGAAATTGTTTCAATAGTGGAAACAATCTGCTCGAACCGCTCTAATTGTACATCGTGCTCCGCTCGCAGAAGCATTCCGCGGCGGCCTTGGTCGACGCCATTGATTGTGATAATATTTACTCTCAACATACCAAGAAGTGAAGCTATATCTCCTAACAGACCCGGACGATTGACTTGAATTTCGTATTCAAAATACCATTCTTTCACACATCATCCGACCTTTCAATACAGTGTTTGGCCTTAAAAGTTCCTACCTCTTTATGATAGCGGATTTACGGTCCCAAGAAAAGAGGTAATAAAAAAAGAAGGAAAACCTTTCCTTCTTTTTCTACATATGCCATCCGCCATTTACATTTAGCGTCTGCCCTGTTATATAGTCAGCTTTGCCGCTGACCAAAAAGGCCACAGCATCAGCGACATCCTGCGGATTGCCAAGCCCGAGTGGGATGTCCTCCTCGATTGCCGCCAATTCCTCTTCTAAGAATTCTTTGTTCATTTTCGTCTGGATAAAACCTGGCGCCACTGCATTGACGCGTGTGCCAGTCGGCGCCATTTCTTTCGCGTAGGCTTTGACAAAAGCCAATTGTGCGCCTTTTACTGAAGAGTACATCGTTTCCATTGCTGCCCCGGCCTGGCCCCAAACCGAAGAAATGAAAATGACATAATTTTTAGGATGCCGGTGAAAATAGGGTGAGATCAATTTGATGGCGGTGGCAGGGTTTTTCACATGCACCCGCCATAGCTCATCCATTTCCTGCTCATCTGTATCCAGCAGCATTTTCATCAAGGCATGGCCGCTGGCTACAATAATGCACGACGCATCGAAAATATTTGATGCCAGAATTTCTCCGCCATTGCTATCCGTAAAATCGGCTTGCACAGGAATAAACTCCTGAAACGCGAATTTTTTTTCGAGCCGCTCCGCCAATTGGCTGACGGGCGTTGAATTATAATGAAGATACAGCGACCAGCCATCATTCGCCAGCCCTTCTGCAATGCACTCCCCTATCTCGCCTGAAGCTCCCATAATGACTGCAAACCGTTTCACTGTTCCGCCTTTTTAGGCGGCACGATCGTGAATGACGAGCGCTGGCTTTCCTGGCTGACCGACGCAAAAGCTTCCTGCAAATCCGGAACTTCGATGTTTTCAAGTGCTGGCACGACATCAAACAAGTTCATGTTGTTGAATGCATAGCGAGTGAACTGATTGGCAATGTATTCCGGTGAATTCAACGCTCTTAGGAAAAAGCCGATCTTCTTGCGGCGCACCCGGTCCAAATCCGCTTGGCCAAATGGCCATTTCTCGATTGCCCGGTCCAGCGTGTCGTTGATTTCTTGCGTCAATTTTTCGGGAACAGCCGTATCTGATCCAATCAATGCATAGCCAAAACCGTTCTCAAGTGAATAATCGAACGAATAAGATTCATCGATCCAGCCGTTCTCATAAGCATTGTGATAAAAGTCGGAAGTACGGCCAAACAGCAATTCGTAAGCCAATTGGGCTGACAATTCATGCTTCATCATGTTTTCTCCGGAAAGATCCAAAAGCTCTGGTTTAATGCCGATGAACACTTTCGGTTTTTGCACGCTCATCTCCAGCATCCGTTCTTTGATTGCAGCTTGGGCTGGCTCTTCCGGATAAACCCGTTCGATGTTCTGCGGCTCTTCAAACGTTTTGCCGCCTTGATTCTCTTTAATAAGGCTGAGCATGCTTTCCGGTTCGACCGCTCCTACAATGAACAGCACCATGTTCGATGGATGGTAGAACGTGTTGTAGCATGTGTACAGATGATCCGCCGTGATGTCCTGGATCGATTCAACTGTTCCGGCGATATCAATTTTTACTGGATGGTTCTTATACATATTTTCAATGACGCCGAAATACAGCCGCCAATCCGGCTGGTCATCGTACATCGTAATTTCCTGTGCGATAATGCCTTTTTCCTTCTCAACAGTGCTTTCTGTAAAATAAGGGCTCTGCACAAAATCAAGCAGCGTTTCCACGTTTTCATCGATTTTGTCCGTAGCCGAAAACAGATACGCTGTCCGTGTGAATGAAGTGAAAGCATTCGCAGAAGCGCCTTGTTTGCTGAACTGCTGGAAGACATCGCCGTCCTCTTTCTCGAACATTTTATGCTCCAGGAAATGGGCGATGCCGTCAGGAACCTTTATCGCTTCTTTTTCTCCAAACGGCACAAAATTATTGTCGATTGAACCGTATTTCGTCGTAAAGGTTGCGAAGGTTTTGGAAAATCCTTTTTTCGGCAATATATAGACTTCAAGCCCATTTTCTAATTTCTCATGGTATAAGGTTTCGTCTAATTGTTTGAATTCGACTTTATTCAACAGAATCATCCTCCTTGCCTGATAGGAAATACGTCATTTCGAGAGACAGCCCTTTAGCAGCTTCCGCGATATCTTCTTTAGTAATGGAGTTCCATCTGCTGATGAGGTAATCAGGTTCGAAAGCTTCCGTCAGTTCCATGTATTGATCGTAAATGTCGATTTGCCCGCGCGCATTATCCAGCGCTTCCCGCAATTGGTTTGTCAGCAGCGCTTTCGTCTGGCCGAGTTCCACTTCCGTGATATTGCCTTTTTTCACTTCTTCCAGCTGTTCAAGCACGAGCTTGACCGCTTTTTCTTCAAGCTTCGCATCTATTCCCGCCAATACGAACATCAAACCAAATTGTGAAGCGTACGAACTCGATACGTAATAAGCCATGCTTTCTTTTTCACGGATATTGACGAATAGTTTCGAATGCGCGTAGCCTCCAAAGACACCGTTCAGCAATTGCATGACTGGGAATTTCTCATCGCGAAACGTTATCGGCGAGTAAAAAGCCATATGCAGCTTGCCTTGCTTCATGTCTTCGAATTCGACAACACGCGGCTGCTCCGGTTTTGTCAATTCGGTCGAAGGCGCTTTGATCGCTTGCACGCGGTCGCCGAAATGGAAGAATTCCTTGAAATGCCCTGCAATCATATCGGCTTTGATGTCGCCCACCGCATAAATCTCGATTTCGTTGTTGTTGATCATTTCCTTGTATTCTTCGACGAGCTTTTCATTTGTCACCTCGGCGACTCTTTCGATCGTGCCATTCGGTTGAATCGATGCAGGGTGTTCAGGCAGAGCCAATTCCATCAGGCGCTGCTGAGCGTAGCGGGTTTTATCGTCAAAAATCGATTCGATGCGGTGTTTAATCGCTTCCTGTTCCCGTTTGAAAACCGATTCCTTGAACAAGCCGTGTTCGAAATTCGGTTTGAACAAAACGATGTACATTAAATTCATCACTTTTTCAAGGACGCCTTGCTCAGACAAATACTGATCGTTGACCGTCTCGACGTTTAAAGTGACGATATGTTCGTTGCCCCGCTTCGAAGAATCTATGTAAAGGGAAGTGCCGTATAAATCATCAAGCACCATGCGCAATGCTGTATGGGAAGGATAGACTTCGTTGCTGTGCTGGAGTACATTCGCCAAAATCGTACGCGCAGAAGCTTTTTCCTTTGTCAGTTTATCTTTGAATTTCAGCGAGAAATTTATGGTTTTGAATTGCGTCGTTTCGTGTACATGGACCTTGACGCCTTTTGCAATATTGACTGTTTCAAACATATGTATTTCCCCTCTCTCTCATCATAGTCTAACTATACCGAACCTTGTAACTAAAGAAAAGCGGCAGAGGCTGTATAAATATCTGCGGAAATTTAAAAAGGCATGCCCAATAATTCCGGGCATGCCTTTAAATAATAATTTTTTATTCAGCTTAGCGCTGGCCTTTGATGTAAGGCACGCCGTTTGCTTTTGGTGCATTCGCGCGGCCAATGAATCCAGCCAACGCAAGGATCGTCAATACATACGGAAGAATTAGCAGGAACACGCTAGGAATGTCTTTGATGTATGGAATGGACGGTCCGACGATGCTCAGCGATTGCGCAAGCCCGAAGAACAATGCCGCTCCCATGGCGCCCAGTGGATGCCATTTACCGAAAATCATAGCTGCTAAAGCCATAAAGCCCTGGCCATTGATCGTTGCATGGCCGAAGTCGCCGGAAATTGTCTGTGCATAAATTGCACCGCCGATGCCCGCAAGCGCTCCGGAGATCATGACAGCGATATAACGCATTCTTGAAACGTTGATGCCCATTGTATCAGCAGCCATCGGATGCTCGCCTACAGAGCGGAGGCGCAGGCCGAATGGCGTTTTATAAATGACGAACCAAGCCACAATTGCAACCACGAGTGCAAGGATCGACGTGTTGTACATTTTCGTAAAAAACATCGGTCCGAGAACCGGAATATCTGAAAGGAACGGTACATCGTAACGCGGGAAGCGTTCCGTGATAAAGTCCGTCTGCCCTTTATCGAAAATTTTCTTAACTAAGTAAAGTGATAAGGCAATGGCAAGCAAGTTGATCGCTACCCCTGAAACGACTTGGTCAGCACGGAACGAAATCGACGCCACTGCATGGACGAGCGATAGCAATAAAGCAGCTACCATCGCTGCAACCAATGCCAGCCAAGGGGTTGCGTTGCCGAACTGATCAGCAAACAGCAAGTTGAACAAAATACCGACGAAAGCACCGATGACCATCAAACCTTCAAGGCCGATATTTACAACACCTGAACGTTCGGAGAATACGCCGCCGATAGCTGTCAAAATTAATGGTGCCGCGTAAAATATGGCTGAAGGAACGATGAAATACAAAACTTCCAAGAAACTCATATTACTTCGCCTCCTTCTTTTTAGCCGCTCGCAGCAGGAATAGGCGGATGATATAACCTGATGCTACGAAGAAAATTATAACCGCGATGACAATTTCCACGATTTCCAAAGGAATTCCTGCAGCATTCGGCATGTTCAAAGCGCCGTATTTCAGTGAACCGAATAATGTCGCGCCAAAAATGACGCCAAGCGGTGTATTCATGCCCAGCAAGGCAACGGCAATGCCGTCAAATCCGATGCCGGTGAAACCGCCTTTGGAAGAAACGTATTCGAACGTTCCAAGTGCTTCCATCGCCCCGGCAAGACCAGCGAATGCACCGGAAATGACCATTGCGAGGATGACGTTTTTATTGACGTTCATGCCTGCGTATTCGGAAGCGTTGTGGTTGAAACCGACCGCTTTCAATTCGAAGCCTAGAGTTGTTTTCTCAAGAATGAACCACATGACCGCAACCATCGCCAGCGCAATCAAAATGCCGTAATGGAGGCGTGAAAAGTCCGTCAGGTTCTGGAAAAATTCCGAGCGCAGCGATGCACTCAAGAAAATCGACTCGGTTCTGTCGCCGCCGTCAGAAACGGTTTTGATCAATGCGTTTGTCGTGTGCAGCGCGATATAGTTCATCATAATTGTGACGATAACTTCGTGTACATGGAATTTCGCTTTCAAAAGGCCTGGCACAAAGCCCCATAGAGCTCCAGCTGCAGCCGCAGCCAAAATTGCCAGCGGCAAATGAATGATTTTCGGCAATTCAACAGCTACACCTACATATGCAGCTGCAAACCAGCCGACGATCAATTGCCCTTCAACACCGATATTGAACAGTCCCGAGCGGAATGCAAACGCTACTGCAAGGCCTGCCAAAATATACGGGGTAATCTGGCGGATTGTTTCACCAATTGTATAAAGGTCTCCAAAAATACCATTCCATAAAGCGGTGTAGCCGACAATCGGGCTATAGCCCGATACGAGCATAACGATTGCACCGACCAGTAAACCTAAAATAACAGATATGACGGGGACCAGAAGATTCGTAGCTCTAATTGACATGCTGATCCTCACCTTCTTTCTTTAAATCGTTATTGCCGTTGCTTTGTGCTTTGACAGAATGTCCTGCCATCAGCAGTCCAAGCTCTTGTTCCGTAGTCTCTTCCGGAACTACGACATCGACGATTTCTCCATCGTGGATAACTGCAATGCGGTCCGATACGTTCATGACTTCATCGAGTTCGAATGAAATGAGCAAAACTGCTTTGCCGTTGTCACGCTGTTCGATCAAACGGCTGTGAATAAATTCAATCGCGCCGACATCAAGTCCGCGAGTCGGCAATGCCGCGATAAGCAAATCAGGGTCACGGTCCACTTCCCGGCCGATAATCGCTTTTTGCTGGTTTCCGCCGGATAAAGCGCGCGCTGGTGTGTGCGGCCCTTGCGTACGGACATCAAAATCCTTGATGATTTGCAATGCTTTTTCATCGATTTTCTTGTAATCGATGATGCCGCCTTTGGAAATCGGCGATTTATAATACGTCTGCAGCGAAATATTATGGCCAATCGGGAAATCCAGCACCAGTCCGTGTTTGTGGCGATCTTGTGGAATATGCCCTATGCCCGCTTCAGTCACTTTGCGCGCCTTTAAGCCGGTGATATCCTTGCCATGAAGTGAAATGGTGCCGCTTTTCACTTTGCGGAGTCCAGTGATTGCTTCGATCAATTCACTTTGACCATTTCCGTCGATTCCCGCAATTCCGACAATTTCACCTTTGCGGACTGTCAAATTCAAGCGTTTCACTTTTTCAACGCCGCGGTAATCTTCTACTACCAAATCTTTTATAGACAGCGCATCCTCTGTTGGATTAGCTGGCCCTTTCACTGTTTTGAATTCCACCTGGCGTCCGACCATCAACGATGCCAGGTCAGCCGGATTGGTTTCCGCTGTGATGACAGTGCCGATTCCCTGGCCTTTGCGGATGACCGTTACACGATCGGATACATCCATGATTTCTTTCAATTTATGGGTGATCAAAATGATTGATTTGCCTTCAGCAATCAAACGTTTCATAATTTGGATCAATTCGACAATTTCCTGTGGCGTTAATGACGCGGTTGGCTCATCGAATATGAGGATCTCTGCTCCGCGATAAAGCGTTTTCAGGATTTCCACACGCTGCTGCATGCCGACGGAGATATCTTCGATCAATGCATGTGGATCAACATTCAGGCCATATTGTTCAGAAACTTCCTGCACACGCTTGGCTGCATCTTTTTTATTGGTCACTCCGAATTTCGTTGGTTCATTGCCCAAAATGATGTTTTCCGTGACGGTGAAGTTCTCGACTAGCATAAAATGCTGGTGGACCATCCCGATTCCGAGATCATTTGCGATGTTCGGGTTTGAGATATCAACCTTTTTGCCGCGTACACGGATTTCCCCGCCTTCTGGCTGGTATAGTCCGAAAAGTACGTTCATCAATGTCGATTTTCCCGCTCCATTTTCACCTAATAATGCATGAATTTCGCCTTTTTTCAATTGAAGCGTAATATCATCGTTGGCGACGAATGCCCCGAATTCTTTCCGTATATTGAGCATTTCAATAACATATTCCATTGTTCTCACTCCCCCGAAAACTGGTGATTTTTTTTATAATTAGCTTTGCATCGCTTTTAAAATTGATACAGGAAAGGCTTTTATTGCTAAAAACCTTTCATCTATCAATCCGTTTTTAAGCAAAAAAAATCATAAAGACCGGTTAAACCGGTCTTTATGATGACCGTATCAAAAGAAATTATTCAGACAAAGTTTCTGGTACTGTGATTTCGCCGCTAGCGATTTTCTCTTTGTACTCGTCGATTTGAGTCATGATATCGTCAGGAATCGCTCCGCGTGAATCCGCAAGGCCAACGCCATCGTCAGCTAAACCGTAAGTAGTTGTTTCGCCGCCTGGGAAGTTTCCTTCTTTAGCTTTGTTTGAGATATCAAGAACTGCTTGGTCAACTCGTTTAAGAACTGAAGTCAATGTAACGTTAGCATCGCCAACTTGGCCTTCATCGTATTGGTCAGCATCTACGCCGATAACCCATACGTTTTCATCCGGATTAGCTTCTTTGCGTTCTTTGGCTTCAGTGAATACACCGTTTCCTGTTCCGCCAGCTGCGTGGAATACGATATCCGCGCCAGAATCATACATAAGAGCAGCAGTGGATTTACCCAATTCCGCTTTATCAAAAGCACCTGTGTACTGAGCATCAACAACGATTGTTTCGTCTACAGCTTTAACGCCTTCTTTGAATCCAGCTTCAAAGCGTTCGATTACAGGAATGTCCATGCCGCCGACAAAACCGATTTTTTTCGTTTCAGTCATCAAAGCAGCAGCAACACCTGCAAGGTATGCGCCTTCTTGTTCTTTGAACAAGACACTTGCAACGTTTGGAGCATCAACAACAGCATCGATGATTCCGATTTGAGCATCAGGCTGCTGGGCAGCGATTTCTTTAACTGCACCTTCCATCAAGAAGCCGATTCCGAAAACGACATCAAAGTCGCGGCGGATCAAGTTATTCAAGTTGGTGTTGTAATCAGCGTCAGAACCAGACTGAAGGTAATCGATACCGCCATCGCCTTTTTCAAGGCCGTTTTCTTTACCGAATTTCTCCAAACCTTCCCAAGCCGATTGGTTGAAAGATTTATCATCAACGCCCCCGACATCGGTTACCATTGCAACAGAAAAGTCACTTGTTTCTTCTGCGCCTTCTCCGCCCCCAGAACCGCCTGATGTTGCTTCTTCTTCGCTGCCGCATGCCGCTAGCATAGTGCTCGCTGCAAGCATTACTGAAAGGCCTAGAGCAAATTTACGTTTAATCAATGTGATAACCCCCAAGGTATTTTTGATATTAGCAGGAATTTGCCGTTTTACACACGTTTTCGAACTACATGGAAACTGAATTTATCAGCTCGGAAGTAGTTCTTTGAATAAAGCACCACACGATCGTCCTCATCATAGTGGTACTGTTTTAACTCGAGTAAAGCTGTTTCCGGGTCACATTCCAAAATTGGTGAAGCCTGGTCATGATAGCCGATCGGATCGATGAACGTGACTGCATACGCAATATGGATGTCCCCCGACTCCTCTATTGCTGAGAAGATGGAACTTTCTGTGCGTCCGAGAAAATCTCCAGGCAAATAACGTGAAGGAACTTTATCGATACAATAGACGACGGGTTCCCCGTTTGCCGTTCGGACGCGTTCAATAGTAATAATTGAGTCATCGTCTTCGCAATGAAAGCGTTTTATATCTTCTTCAGAACAAGGAGCCTCGTGGGTACTTAAGTAAATAGCACCAGGCTCCATGCCTGCTTGGCGGATCATGTCGGAAACACTGGTCAATTGTTCGATGCCCGATGAAAAAACCGGTTTCGCATTGACAAAAGTGCCTACGCCATGGCGCCTCACGATGATATTGTCTTCTTCCAGCAGCCGCAGCGCTTCTCTGAGAGTGGCGCGGCTGACTCCAAGTGTCTTGGCCAGCTCAAATTCGGATGGCAGCTTCTCTTTCTCTTTGTACAATCCGGCAGCAATATCCTGCTTCATGCGGTCAATAACTTGAAGATACAAAGCGCGATGATCCGATTTTATTGTCATACGATTCACCACCAATGACAGAGATCAGACATCTGATGTAAAACATTCCTACTAATCAAAATTACTATAACATTAATTCAAAACGAAATAAATAGTCTTTTGTCGAATTTTGCGATTTTCATTTCAAAGATTTCAAAAACTCTAATCATTTTGTCACAAAAAAAGCAGGAAGATTTAATAATCTTCCTGCTTTGGCACTAATACGGTTCGTGGTTTGCTGCCTTCGTATGGGCCAACAATGCCGCGCTGCTCCATTTGGTCGATGATGCGGGCCGCCCGTGAGTAACCGACGCGGAACCTTCTCTGCAGCATCGACACAGAGGCTGTCTGCATTTCGGAAACCAATTGCACGGCTTCGTCATAAATGTCATCTGTTTCTTCGTCGATAGCTGTTTCATCGATTTCAGTCGGAATCATATCTTCCTGATATTGCGCTTTCTGTTGTTCGATAGCGAAGTCGACGATTTTCTCGACTTCGGAATCAGACAGGAACGCGCCTTGCACGCGGACCGGTTTTGATTGTCCGGCACCTAGAAACAGCATATCGCCGCGGCCCAGCAATTTCTCTGCGCCGCCCATATCCAAAATGGTGCGCGAATCGATTGCGGACGAGACCGCAAATGCGATTCGGGACGGGATATTCGCTTTGATGACACCTGTAATGACGTTGACGCTCGGACGCTGCGTCGCGATGATCAGATGGATCCCGGCTGCGCGGGCCATCTGCGCCAAACGGGTAATGGCGTCTTCCACTTCGTTCGAAGCGACCATCATCAAGTCGGCAAGCTCATCGACGATAACGACGATGAACGGCAATTTCGGGTGTTTGTCTTCATTTTCTTCATTGAAGATGCGGACGTATTCATTATAGCCTTCGATATTGCGCGTTCCGGTATGGGAAAACAGCTCATAGCGCCGCTCCATTTCAGAAACGATTTTCTTCAATGCTTGGGCTGCTTTCCGCGGATCGGTTACAACAGGCGCAAGCAGATGCGGAATGCCGTTGTAGACATTCAATTCGACCATTTTGGGGTCAATCATCATCATTTTCACTTCATGTGGCTTAGCGCGCATGATGATGCTCGTAATAATGCCGTTGATGCACACCGATTTCCCGCTGCCCGTCGAACCAGCAACGAGCAGATGCGGCATTTTGTTCAATTCGGTCATAACCGCTTGGCCAGTAACATCGCGCCCTAAGCCGAACAGCAGTTTAGCATCAGGCTTGTTGTTTTCCTCAGACTCCAATACTTCACGCAATGACACAATTGCCACTTCCGAGTTCGGCACTTCGATGCCGATGGCGGATTTCCCTGGAATCGGCGCTTCAATCCGAATGTCCCTTGCTGCCAGCGCCAGCGCCAAATCATCATGCAAAGAGACAATTTTGCTTACTTTCACGCCAGTATCCGGCAGCACTTCGTATTTGGTGACCGCTGGGCCCAAATGGACTTGTGTCACTTTAGCGCGAACGCCGAAACTCTGGAACGTCTTCTCAAGCTTTTTCGCATTTTTTTGAATGCCCGCGTATTCCCCACTTTGGTCGCTCTGCGGAGGCAAGTCCAATAATTCAATCGGAGGAAGCTGGTATTCTTCATTTTCAAGCTCTTCTGCAGTAGTCATCAAGTTCACTTCGCTTAAAACCGGTGATGGCTCCGCTTCTCCCTTTGCTTCTGGAGGCGTTTCAGTTTTTCTTGGTTTGACGTTTTCAGTAAACGCTGAAATAATGGGCTCTTCTGTTTGCATCTCAAAGCTTTTCACTTCCGGAGTTTCATCAATTTCATCATAAGCCAGCACTTCATCGGCTTCAAATGGCTGTTCCAGCTGCGCTTTGCGGCGCGGCGAGGATATGCGCTTCGGTTTGCCTTGTTTAAACCGGTTTATGATTCCATCGAGCACTGGCCGCATGCTTGGCACTTTTTCTGCTAAGTACGGAGCTGCCGTTTTGCCAGTAAGGATGATTGCGCCGATCGATAGTAGAATCAACGCAATGATCCACGTGCCGGCTGTGTCGAATAACACATGGAACATGGCATACAATAGCGCGCCCATTATTCCGCCGCCGCTTGCAGTATAGGTTTGCCATACAGACCCTGTGAGTTGCGTCGATTTGATCGTTTCAGACATTACATTGCTTGTTGTGATTGGCAAAATCGAACCGGATGCCCAAATCAAATGGCAGATTAGCAAGATTCCTGTCAATACGAACAAGCCGCTTGTTAAAAATTTCAGCCGCGGCTTCGGCCAGCTTCGTCTCACCATAACGTGGATGGCTATTGCTACCAACACGATTGGCACAAAAATAGCCAAATACCCCGTCAACAATTCGGTTGTGTTCAACAGCATCTTGCCAATTATGCCGAGCTGGAACGCCATCAACACGGCGACTCCGATCAGCAATAGCCCGATGACTTCATACCAGATCATCGCCATTGGCTGTTTCTTTTTAGAAACCGGCTTTTTCTTAGCGGGTATTTTTGTTTTTCTTTTCACCTGAGCCCGTGGCATCACGATCCCTCATTTCCTCAAAATTGAAAAAGGATTTCCTCCGATTAGATCGGTTCGGAAATCCTTTCACCTGTCTCTCTCTTAGTACTCCATAATAATCGGAATGATCATCGGACGGCGCTTCGTTTGCTGGAATAAATAAGAATTCAATGTGTCACGAATTTCCTGTTTGATGTTATTCCATTCAAAAGCATCTTTTACTACATATTTGTCTACTACTTTACGGACCAATTGAGTGGACTCTTCCATCAGCTGCTCAGATTCACGCACGTATACGAATCCACGCGAAATCATTTCCGGGCCTGATGCAATTTTCTTCTCTTTGCGGTTCAAGGTAACAACGACGATAAATATTCCGTCTTGGGACAAAAGCTTGCGGTCGCGCAGGACGATATTCCCTACGTCGCCGATGCCGATGCCGTCAATTAGGACATTGCCTGCAGTGACACGGCCGCTCATGCGTACTTTGCCCGCTTTGTATTCAACGATATCGCCTTTGTCAGCAATAAAGATATCAGACTTCTGAATACCGACTTGCTGCGCCAATTTCGAATGGGCAATCAGCATTTTGTATTCACCTTGGATCGGAATGAAATATTTTGGTTTCATCATGTTCAACATCATTTTCAAATCTTCTTGGCTTCCGTGTCCGGAAACGTGGACTTTTTTATCGGAAGTCAACACTTTCGCTCCGGCTTTCGCCAATTTGTTCATCGTCTGGAACATTGGAACTTCCATGCCCGGCGACGGAGTAAACGTGATCAATACTGTATCCGTATCTTTGATTTTGACGTCTTTATGCTGCTTGCGGACCATTTTGTCCAATGCTTCAAGCGGCTCTCCTTGGTTGCCTGTTACAATGATGACCACTTCTTCGTCACGGTATTGCTCAAGGTCTTTCAAAGAGATGACCGTATCTTCAGCGACTGTCAAATAGCCGAGGCGCAATCCGACTTCGTAGCTGTTCTCCAAACTTTTTCCTGCAACTGCGACTTTTTTGCCTGTTTTTTGGGCAAGGTCGAAAACTTGCTGGATGCGGATAAAGTTGGATGAATACAACGAAACCAAAATCCGGCCTTCCGCTCCAAGAAACGCAGTGTATAAATGATCGTAAACCACCGTTTCAGAAGTCGTATAGCCAGGGCGTTCCGCTTCGGTTGAATCGGACAATAGGAACAATACGCCGTCATCGCCCAATTTCGCCATTTTGGAAATGTCCGGACGGTAGCTGCCTCTTACGGATTGGTCGAATTTAAATTCGCCGGTATGGACAATCGCACCTTCGGATGTATGGAAGGCGATGCCCAAAGCGTCTGGAATACTATGTGTTGTATGGAAAAATGTTACGTGCGTTTTATCGAAATTCATGCGGCTTTTGTTTGTTACTTCAAAAAATTTGACATGCTTCAAAGAACCCTGTTCTTTGATATGCTCTTTTGCAAGCGCAATCGTCAATTTCGATCCGTAGACAGGCGCTTGGATTTTTTTCACTAAATACGCAATCGAACCGATTGCATCTTCATGGCCGTGCGTAAGGAAAATCCCTTTGACACGGTCTTTGTTTTCTTCGAGGAACGTCATGTCTGGAATAACGATATCGATTCCAAGCATTTCATCTTCCGGGAACATCAGGCCGCTGTCCACTACGAACAGGTCCTCATCAATTTCAATCACGTACATGGCCTTGCCGATTTCACTGACCCCGCCAAGCGGGATAACTCTAATTACTTCATTTTGTATTTTACTCAATTTATTTCCTCCTAAATTTTACCCGTACATATCCATAGACTTTATTATACGGGAATTCCAGGTAACAGTCCAAAGAAAAAACAAACCGGAGCATTGTCCGGTTTGTTCGGAATGATTACGCTATGGCCACAGGGCCGTTAAATGATGTTTTGTTCAATCATCGACTCGGCGATTTGAACTGAATTGAGCGCTGCGCCTTTGACCAGATTGTCTGACACGACCCATAGGTGGAAGCCCTGCGGGTTGTCGAGGTCTTGGCGGATGCGGCCGACAAACACTTCGTCGAGTCCAGCTGCCATCAACGGCATCGGGTAAACCTGGTTCGCGGGATCGTCCATCAGCACGACGCCTGGCGCGCCTGCGATTGCCTGTTTTACTTCTTCGACTGTCGGAGCTCCTTCAAGCTCGACATAAACCGATTCTGAGTGGCCTGTGACTACTGGCAGGCGGACGCACGTCGCGGCAACCGCTAAGCGGTCATCGTGCATGATTTTTTTCGTTTCGTTGATCATTTTCATTTCTTCGTATGTGTAGCCGTTATCCGTAAACTTGTCAATTTGCGGAATGGCATTGAACGCGATCGGATAATGGTGCTCTGCGGATTTCACCGGCAGCATTTTCGCTTCGGCGTCTTTCGCGTTGTCAAAATCAGCCGACTGGCTTTTCAGTTCGTTGATGGCGCCGATGCCGGCACCTGACACCGCTTGGTATGTCGAGACGACGATTTTCCGCAAGCCATATTGCTCTTTGAGCGGCTGCAATGCGCACACCATTTGAATGGTTGAGCAATTCGGATTCGCAATGATGCCTTTATGTTGCGCGATATCTTCCGGGTTTACTTCCGGCACGACGAGCGGCACGTCGGCGTTCATGCGGAAAGCGCTAGTGTTATCGATGACGACTGCCCCGCGTTTGACGGCTTCCGGTGCAAATTGCTCGGAGATGCTGCCGCCTGCACTGAACAATGCAATGTCGATGCCTTCAAACGATTCCGGTTTTGCTTCTTCAATTGTATAGGTATTGCCTTTAAATTCGATTTGCTGTCCGGCTGAACGGCTCGATGCCAGAAATTTTATCGTATTCACTGGAAAATCGCGTTTTTCCAATTGCTCTTTCATCTGTTGTCCAACTGCACCCGTGGCGCCCATAATTGCTACATTATATGTTTTCAAACAACTCGCTCCTTCAAAGATTATTGGCGTAATTGTACCACAATTCACTTCACTAGAGGAATAGATCAATGAATATTCCGCTCACTATTACTCATCAAGTATCTTTCATAAACTTTTCATTTCGCTTCAGTCTCATTGAAAACCGTTGCTCCTGTCCCTGCATCGCTGCGCTAGCTTCGGGACAAAAAGTTCGTTGCAGCGCTATGCGCTTCGTCGCAAACAAGTCGGCCAAAATTCTTTTGACCAACTTGTTCGCCGCCTTTCGCTTCATTCAAAGGTGATTCTTGATAGCAAAACATTTCTTTTGATAGATGAATATAAAAGATAGAAATGTATCCCATTTCTTGATGGTCTTAAGTGGTTTCATATAGTAGGCTTTTCCGTTAACCAGTGTTAAATCCGGTTTAACATGCACTAAATCACAGTTAACATGCAGTGGCAGAAAATCAACAAGCGTTAACCGACGCTTAACATGACTTGCCCGTATTTTAACCGGAAATAGCCAAAAAGCGTCTCGCTCTGATCCAAGTTCAAGAACCCAATATGAAAAGCCGTTCGCCTCTGCGAACGGCCCCTTTAATTGAAAAAATGCATTTCGCCAATAGCAAAATGCATCCATCTATAGATGGTTTTCAAAAAAAGGTTCTTTCGTAAAACAAGCAAGGCAAATCCATGACTTGCCTTACTTGTTTAATTTTATCGACAGCTTGCGATTAAGCTTCATCTGTCTTCGAGCGGATGATGGAGATGGCCGGATCTCCGTCGAATACTTCCAGCAGCGAAGTGACACGCTCAGGCGAGACGGCTTCGATGCGGGCTAGGATTTCATCGTAGCTCGGATGTTTTCTTAGCAGCAGTTCATTTTTGCCGTTGCGGTTCATGCGCGCGCTGGTGCTTTCGAGCCCAAGCATCACATTGCCTTTCAGCTGTTCTTTGGAATCCGTCACTTCCTCGGCTGTTGGCCCGTTTTTGCGGATTTCCTGGAGCTCTGCGATGATCACTTCCTGCAGCGCATCCATTTGTTCATTTGAGGTGCCGCCATAGATTGCGAGCGTTCCATGGTCGGAGTAAGCGGAATGGTAAGAATAGACGGAATAGGCGAGACCGCGTTCTTCACGTATTTCCTGGAAAAGGCGCGACGACATCGATCCGCCGACAATATTATTCAACACGGTGAAATTGAAAATATCCTTATCTGTAATAGGCAGGCCCGGATAGCCTAGACTCAAATGCCCTTGTTCGGTTTCTTTTGTTTTAAAAGAGTAGCCAGGTGTAAACATCGGGAAGCGATAATTCTTTTCAGTTTCCAGCCGGCGGAATGATCCGAAAAGTTTTTCAATCAAACGGATCAGTTCCGGTGTAATTTTCCCTGCGACAGAGATTACAGTATTATCCGGCGTGTAATGGCGATCCATAAAATGTTGGATCTTGTCTTTGGTAAAACTATTCAGTGTTATGCCTGTTCCAAGGATCGGTGCGCCCATTGAATGGTGAGGATACATGACGCGCCATAACTGCTCCTGGACATCGTCATCCGGCATGTCTTCAGTCATGCTGATTTCTTCTAGCACAACTTGCCGCTCTTTTTCAATTTCCACAACGTCCATTTTCGAATTGAAGAACATATCCGCAAGTACTGTGACCGCATGCTCTGCATGGTGGTCCAGGATTTTCGCATAATAGCATGTATATTCTTTTGATGTATAGGCGTTAATATCGCCGCCTATGCGATCAAACTCTTTGGCGATGTCTTTAGCTGAGCGCGTATCCGTCCCTTTGAAGAGCATATGCTCAATAAAATGCGTAATGCCGTTTTCTTCAGGGGATTCGTCGCGTGAGCCGGCTTTGACGAACACACCGACTGCCACTGAGTGGAAATGCGGAATGGATTCGGAAACAATGCGAAGGCCGTTTCCGCAAGTATGAATAGTAACCATGGAAAAATTCCTCCTAATGCGAAAAAATTGCCAACCGGAGCTGGCAATTTTTTAAATTTTTCTTATTCTGCTACTTTTTCAGCTGCTTCTTTTTCTTCCTTCAAGACAATCTTGCGTGATAAGTTCACACGGCCTTGGCGGTCGATTTCGACAACTTTCACTTTGAGGATGTCATCAAGTTTCAAGACATCTTCCACTTCTTTCGTCCGCGCTTCCTGGATTTCAGAAATGTGGAGAAGTCCGTCTTTGCCTGGGAACAATTCAACAAACGCGCCGAATTTTTCAATTCGCTTCACTTTGCCTTCGTAATATTCCCCGACTTTCGCTTCGCGGACGATGTTTTCGATCATCGCTTTCGCTTTCGCGTTCATTTCTTCATTTACCGATGAAACGAAGATTGTGCCGTCTTGCTCTGTATCAATCTTAACGCCTGTTTCTTCGATGATTTTGTTGATGACTTTACCGCCAGGCCCTATTACATCGCGGATTTTATCCGGATTGATTTTGACCATGATGATTTTCGGCGCAAATTTAGACAGATGAGCTTTTGGCTCAGAAATCGTAGCTAGCATAGATTCCAAAATGTGGATTCTGCCGACTTGTGCCTGAGATAAAGCTTCTTCTAGAATGTCGCGTGAGAGGCCATCGATTTTAATGTCCATTTGAAGTGCAGTAATGCCTTTAGCTGTGCCTGCTACTTTAAAGTCCATATCTCCAAGGTAATCTTCCATTCCTTGAATATCGGATAAGACTGTATAGTTTTCGCCTTTTTTCACAAGGCCCATAGCGATTCCGGCAACAGGCGCAGTAATCGGCACGCCTGCATCCATCATAGCCAATGTTGAAGCACAGATGCTTGCCTGTGAAGTGGAGCCGTTCGATTCCAATACTTCCGCAACTAAGCGGATTGCGTATGGGAAATCTTTTTCGCTTGGCAGAACCGCTTCAAGTGCGCGTTCCCCAAGAGCCCCGTGTCCGATTTCACGGCGGCCAGGGCCGCGCAGGAACCCAGTCTCACCTACTGAGAACAACGGGAAATTATAATGATGCATGAAACGCTTCGATTCCTCGAGGCCAAGGCCGTCGATGATCTGGACATCGCCAAGTGCACCTAGTGTACAAATGCTCATCGCTTGCGTTTGCCCGCGTGTGAACAAACCTGAACCGTGTGTGCGGTTCAATAGGCCGATTTCAGAAGACAGCGCACGGATTTCAGAAGGCGTTCGGCCATCTGGACGGATTTTTTCATCCGTAATCAAGCGGCGCACTTCATCTTTGACCATTTTATCCAAAATTTGACCAGCTTGTTTCTTCACTGCGTCATCAGAATCTGCATAAGTTTCCAACACGCGTTCTTTGACTGCAGCAATCGCGTCATTGCGCTCCTGCTTTTCGCTTACTTGGACAGCAGCAATCAAATCTGCTTCAACGGTCGATCTGATTTCTTCCATTAAGATCGGGTCCAATTCATACAATTGAATCGCCGTTTTCTCTTTGGCAACTTCTGCAGCAATCTCTTCCTGGAAAGCGATCAACTTTTTGATTTCTTCGTGGCCGAACATGATTGCTTCCAAAATGACTTCTTCAGAAACTTCTTTCGCTCCCGCTTCTACCATGTTGATTGCATCTTTTGTTCCGGCAACTGTCAAGTTGATCGAGCTTTGCGCCAATTGGTCATTGGTCGGATTGATGATGTAATTTCCGTCAACCATACCGACGATGACTCCAGCAATCGGTCCGTCAAAAGGAATATCTGAAATCATCAATGCCAATGAAGAACCGAACATTGCGGCCATTTCTGACGGGCAATCCTGGTCAACAGACATTACCATTGAAATGACTTGCACTTCGTTGCGGAAGCCGTCTGGGAATAATGGACGGATCGGACGATCGATTAAACGGCTGATGAGCGTCGCTTTTTCAGAAGGGCGCCCTTCACGTTTGATGAAACCGCCTGGGATTTTGCCGACAGCATATTGGCGCTCTTCATAGTTGACTGTGAGCGGGAAGAAATCCAATGGCTTTGGCGTTTTTGAAGCAGTTGCAGTGGAAAGCACTGCTGTATCGCCGTAGCGGATTAATGCTGCTCCGTTTGCTTGTTTAGCTAATTGACCGACTTCGACCTGCAATGTGCGGCCAGCCCAATCGAATGTATAGACTTTTTTAGTTTGCTCCATAATCGAGCTCCTCTCTCTTACAATGTTTCATCCTCAGTTAAGCCCTGGTAAAGGTGCTTTCTGAGCGAATTTCCTCTTTATGTATCTTCTAGTAGTGTATCAAAAAAGCATTCATCATGCGATTGAATGTTGAATTTTTTATGCATAAAGAAAAAGCGGGACGAATCCCGCTTTTTTCTGGTTGTTATTATCGGCGCAAGCCAAGTTTCGCGATCAAGTCACGGTAACCTTGTACATCGTTCTCGCGCAAGTATTTAAGCAAGTTACGACGGCGTCCTACCATTTTGAAAAGTCCACGGCGTGAGTGGTGATCTTTCTTGTGGGTACGCAAATGTTCGTTCAAGTTGTTGATGTCTTCTGTAAGAATGGCGATTTGAATATGTGCAGATCCAGTATCTGTATCGTGCACTTTGTATTCACTGATCAATTCATTTTTACGCTCTTGAGTGATTGCCATACTGTGTCCACCTCCTAATTTCTGATATCCCCTATTACTGAGCAAACGTTGGTGATTCGATTTGCCAAGCAATGGTTCGTACTGTTTCAGTACTCACAAATCATAGCATATGCCCCAGGCAAAATCAACACTGTCAATCAGCCTTGGGATTTAAAAAATTCAATTGCCGTTTCTTTATCGCGCTGGATCTGGCTTTTCAGTTCTTCAATGCCGGAAAACTTTTGCTCGTCACGGATGCGCGCGTACCAGTCCACAAGGACCATTTCTCCGTAAATGTTCTTATCGAATTCCAGGATGTGGACTTCGACGCTGAGCCTTTTCTCATCGGGGTTGTTGAACGTCGGTTTGAAGCCGACGTTGCAAACTCCGTCGTAAACTGTTCCTTGCACCCAAATCCGGACAGCATAAACGCCGCGCCCGGGAACGAAAGTGCCGATTTCCTGCTCGACGTTCGCGGTCGGGAATCCGATCGTCCGTCCGCGTTTATCGCCATTGACAACCGTCCCGGATATGCGGAACGGCCGCCCGAGAAGCCGGCATACTTCGCCGACTTCACCAGACTTCAACAAGCTGCGGATCCGTGTCGAACTGATTTTCTCTTCGCTGTCTTCCTGCTTTTGGATAATGGTAATGCCAAATGCACCTTCCGCCATTTCCTGCATCAGCTGCATATTGCCTTGGCCCTTGCAGCCGAATGAATAATCGAATCCGGCTGTCACATGCACCACACCTAAATCCTTGATAAAGTGCTGGACGAATTGTACAGGAGTCAGCTGCGCAAAGTCAGAAGTGAATCGGACGATAAAGCAGATGTCTACGCCCATTTCACTCAGGATCTCCATCTTTTCCTGCATCGGCGTAATATAGAAGACTTCTTCTTTTCTGCCGCCGAGTACAAGTGAGGGGTGGGGATCGAACGTCATGACAGCGGATTTGGCATGGAGGCCTCCGGCAATTCGGATGGCTTCGCCGATGACTTTTTGATGCCCTTTATGTACGCCGTCAAAAAAACCGAGCGCCAGCGAAATAGCGCCAAGATTTTCTGAAGGTTTAACGTGATTCGGGTAGCTTAAATGGATTATTTTCATCTTACACCTCGTTGATTTCGGGAAATCCGAACATTTTTTCGGGCTTCATCTTATCCGCTTTATCTGGATGGCGCTTGTACAGCGCAACCGGCTCACCTTTGACAGTAAACACGAGAAATTCATGTTCGGCCATTAGTGGATGGCGGTCTAGCACTTGGCCGTTCTTGATGCCGAACAGTAAATCTGCTTCAATCTCAGTTTCAGGGAACTCTCCTAAACCGTAGCTTAAGGGTTTCAGAATCGTGCCGATATCTCCATTTTGGGCAATTTCAGCCACTTCAGCAAGCGTAAAGCAATCTGCCGCTTTGAATTTGCCCGATTCGGTACGCCTCAAATTCGACATGTGCGCTGGATAGCCAAGTGCTTCGCCGATTTGAACCGCCAATGTGCGAATATAAGTGCCTTTGCCGCAGCGGATAAAAATCGAGAATTTCAATTCCTGGCCGCTCCATTCCTTTGCATCATCCAGCAATTCGATCGAATCGATGCGGACCTTCCGCTCAGGGCGCTCTATAGGAATTCCCTGGCGCGCATATTCATACAGTTTCTTGCCGTTGACCTTCACCGCTGAATACATAGGAGGAATCTGCGTGATAACACCTGTCAGGCTCCGCAGCACCGCCAGCAGCTGTTCGCGTGTCACCATCTTATCGCTGTCGTCCGTTTCAACAACCGCACCGCTCACATCTTCAGTTTCAGTCGAATAGCCGATTGTTACTTCAGCTTCGTAAGCTTTGCCTTGGTCCGTGATGTATTCAGCCACTTTTGTCGCACGTCCGATGCAGATCGGCAGGACGCCATCCACATCCGGATCCAATGTTCCGGTATGGCCGACTTTTTTTGTTTTGAGGATTTTCCTCAATTTGAATACACAATCATGTGAAGTCATGCCTTTTTCTTTCCATAAAGGAAGAACACCATTCAATTCCATCTTTTTCAGCTCCCAGCCTTTTATTCTGACGCCTTTACTCGGCGGCTGTTGCATCTTCCACAAAAAAAGCCTGCTGATCTAAGAAAAATTAGACAGCAGGCTTCGGGTTGGATCATTGTTCTTCTTTCGGTTCTTTGATTTCACGCAATAGCGAATCGATCCGGTTCCCGTATGCTACAGAGGTGTCGAATTCAAACGACAATTCCGGCGTTTTGCGCAGCCGGATCCGCTGTCCGATTTCAGAACGGATAAATCCTTTTGACTTAGACAAGCCGAGCAAAGTTTGTTCTTTCATTTTGTCATCACCAAGCACGCTGATATAAACAGTTGCCTGTTGAAGATCGCCTGTAACTTCCACATCCGTCACGGTTACAAAACCGATGCGCGGATCTTTCAATTTACGGCTGATAATGTCGCTAAGCTCTTTTTTCATTTGCTCGCCTACACGATTAGAGCGCATAGTCATTTTTACTTCACCTCGTTCTTACAAATATTCTTGATGGATTTCAAGGCATTCCCAGGCGGGATTGCTTTCCAGAAAGTGCAGGACGCGCTCGATTTCTTTGTCTGCTACATCTTTCGATGAAGACACAGTCACAAATGCAAGACGCGTTCGCTGCCAGACGTTCTGGTGATCAATTTCCGCACCGGAAACGTTGAATTTCTGTCTTGAGCGGGTCAGCATGCTTTTTACCACTGACCGCTTTTCTTTTAACGAATGGGCTACCGGAATGAAGAATTCACATTCCATGTAGAGAATCATTTACGTTCGATTTCTTCCATGATATAGGCTTCGATGATATCTAGTTCTTTGACATCATTGAAGTTTTTAATCGTGATACCACATTCGTAGCCTTTTGCAACTTCTTTTGCATCGTCTTTAAATCGTTTCAACGTATCGATCTCGCCTTCAAATACGACGATGCCTTCACGGATGACGCGGACGCCGCTGTCGCGGGTGATTTTGCCTTCTATTACATAGCTTCCGGCAATTGTCCCGACTTTAGAGACTTTGAATGTGCTGCGCACTTCGGCTTGGCCGATAATTTTCTCTTCGAACTCAGGGTCCAATAACCCTTTCATTGCAAATTCAATTTCTTCGATTACTTTATAAATGATGCGGTGCAGGCGGATATCTACGCCTTCTGCTTCTGCAGCACGTTTTGCGTTAATGTCAGGACGTACGTTAAAGCCGATGACAATTGCATTTGATGCTGCTGCTAGAGCAACGTCTGATTCCGTAATGGCGCCTGCGCCGGTGTGGATGATTTTAACATTAACGCCTTCAACATCGATTTTCATCAATGAAGCAGCCATCGCTTCAACCGAACCTTGCACGTCAGCTTTGACGATCAAGTTCAATTCTTTCATTTCACCTTGCTTCAACTGGTCGAATAGGTTATCGAGAGTAACACGTGTTTTCTCAGAACGCTGTACTTGAAGCGCTGAAGTCGCACGAGTTTCGCCTACTTGACGCGCAGTTTTCTCGTCTTCGAAGACAACGAAACGGTCGCCCGCTTGTGGCACATCGTTCAATCCTGTAATTTCAACAGGTGTAGATGGGCCTGCGTCTTTAACGCGGCGTCCAAGGTCATTGACCATTGCACGGACGCGTCCGTAAGTGTTGCCGACAACGATTGGATCTCCAACGTTGAGCGTGCCATCTTGTACAAGCAAGGTAGCAACTGAACCGCGGCCTTTATCAAGCTCAGCTTCAATTACAGTACCGATTGCACGGCGGGCAGGATTCGCTTTCAATTCACCGACTTCAGAAACAAGCAGGATCATTTCTAGAAGCGAGTCGATGCCTTCGCCTTTAAGGGCAGAAATCGGAACAAAAATCGTTTCGCCGCCCCATGCTTCCGGCACAAGTCCGTGCTCAGTCAATTCTTGCATGACCCGGTCAGGGTTCGCACTTGGCTTATCCATTTTGTTGACCGCGATGATGATCGGAACTTCTGCAGCTTTCGCATGGTTGATCGCTTCTACCGTCTGAGGCATAACGCCGTCATCAGCAGCTACGACGATAATTGCAATGTCAGTCACTTTTGCTCCACGTGCACGCATTGTAGTGAACGCTGCGTGTCCAGGAGTATCAAGGAACGTGATTTTTTTGCTATTGTCAACAACCTGATATGCACCGATATGCTGCGTGATTCCGCCAGCTTCGCCAGCTGTCACTTTCGTGTTGCGGATCGAATCCAGCAAGGTGGTTTTACCATGGTCAACGTGTCCCATGATTGTAACAACTGGTGGACGCTCTTGTTGAAGCGCTTCGTCTTCAGGCTCGAAGTAGACTTCAAGGTCGGATTTATCAACCAAGATTTCTTCTTCAACTTCCACTTCATATTCAGCACAGATCAATTCGATAGCATCTTTATCTAGCTCTTGGTTAATGGTAGCCATAACGCCGAGCATGAATAATTTTTTGATGATTTCAGACGGCTCGCGCCCTAATTTTTTCGCTAATTCGCCAACAGTCAATGACTCGCTGAACGTAATTTTAGCTGGCAATTCTTTTTCTCTCTTCGGCATCGGCGGCAGCGGATTTACAGGCTGCTGCTGCTGATTTTTGCCTTTGCGGTTGCGGTTTTGTCCGCCGCGTCCTGGACCGCCGCCGCCTGGACGGTTATTGCGCTGTCCTGGGCCTGCTGTCGGTTTAGCCGCTTTCGGTGTAAAGTTGGAGCCTTTTGCCGGAGCTGCAGAAGAGCGGCTCTGACCACCTTGTCCGCCAGTTTGCGGACGTGATTGCCCACCGCTTGTTGGACGTGACTGCCCACCGCTTTGCGGACGCGATTGGCCTTGGCTTGGTGGACGTGATTGTCCACCAGTTTGCGGACGTGATTGGCCTTGGCCTTGCGGACGTGATTGCCCGCCGCTTTGCGGACGTGACTGGCTTTGGCCTTGTGGGCGTGATTGCGTGCCAGTTTGCGGACGGCTCTGTGTTTGCGGGCGCTGCCCCTGTGCAGAGTTTTTATAAATGCCGTCCAATTTTGTCACAGCATTATCTTCCAATGTCGCCATATGGTTGGCAACCTCAATATTCAGCTTGGATAACTGCTGAATGATTTCTTTGCTTGGCTTATCTACTTTTTTAGCGTACTCATGTACTCGAATTTTGGTCATCTGCTCACCCCCGGTTATTTTCATCAATCAAATTCTTAATTTTCTTCGCAAAGCCTGCATCAGTTATCGCTACTGTTACACGCTCTGCCTTGCCGATTGCATGCCCCAATTCGAAACGCGTTCCGAACACTTCGAGGTCGACATTATAAGATTTGCATTTATCATGCAATTTTTTGCTGGTGTTTTTTGAAGCGTCTTCGGACAAAATG
Source organism: Planococcus sp. TJ-302 (assembly GCF_058268455.1). Classification (NCBI taxonomy): domain Bacteria; kingdom Bacillati; phylum Bacillota; class Bacilli; order Caryophanales; family Caryophanaceae; genus Planococcus; species Planococcus sp. TJ-302. Next base: position 919,053 of record NZ_JBZDOI010000001.1, read on the forward strand.
ACCAATTTCACTTTTCCTTTACGCACTTCATTCACTGTCATTTCTTCCCCGGTTATCGTCATCCGAGCTCGGGTAGCCAATCCCAGTAATTGCAGGATTTTATCTTTATTCACTATTGCTTCAACTGCTCTCTTTGGACAACGCGAATCAATTCGTCGTAAATTTCAGCCGGTACTTTCGTTTCCAGCTGATTGTCCAATACTTTCTTTTTGCGTGCAATTTCAATCGCCGATTCCGACTTTGAAACATAAGCGCCGCGACCCGATTTCTTGCCGGTCAAATCGACAGAAACTTCGCCTTCTTTGCTCCGCACAATCCGGATCATTTCTTTTTTAGGATGCATCTCGCCTGTAGCTACACACTTCCGTAATGGAATTTTCTTTTGCAGAGCCAACGGACATCACCTTTTCCTGATTATTCTTTTTCACCGTAAAAATCGAAGTCTTCAAAGTCTTCATCCGTTTCGACTTTTTCAATCGACGCGTTCTCATTAGGGTAGATACCCATTTCACGCGCATCCGTCTCACTCTTGATATCGATTTTCCAGCCAGTCAACTTCGCTGCTAGGCGTGCATTTTGGCCCCGTTTGCCGATTGCCAATGACAATTGGTAATCCGGTACGACGACAGTCGTCGATTTTTCGTCGGCGTTGACTTGGACATCAAGAACTTTAGAAGGGCTCAATGCATTCGCCACAAAGATCACAGGTTCTTCAGACCATTCAACGATATCGATTTTTTCGCCGCTTAACTCGTTGACGATTGTTTGCACCCGGGCACCTTTGGCTCCGACGCAAGATCCGACTGGATCAATGTCATCACGGTGTGCAACAACTGAAATCTTCGAACGGTCTCCCGCTTCACGTGCAATCGATTTGATCTCGACAATTCCTTCATAAATTTCAGGAACTTCATTTTCAAAAAGCCGGCGCAATAATCCCGGATGTGTCCGTGATACAAAAACTTGCGGTCCGCGCGTCGTGCGTTCAACTTTTGTAATGTAAACTTTGATGCGGTCGTGCGGCTGGTAAGATTCGTTTGGCATTTGCTCTGTCTGCGGTAGCACCGCTTCAACTTTGCCTAAACCGACATATAGATTGCGCGCATCCATGCGTTCCACGATGCCGTTGACGATATCGTCAGCGCGATCGACGAACTCTTCGAAGATCAATCCGCGTTCCGCTTCGCGTACACGCTGCGTAACAACTTGTTTAGCCGTCTGGGCAGCGATGCGCCCGAAATTGCGCGGCGTCACTTCTTGTTCGACTATATCGCCAAGTTCGTAAGCCGGGTTAACCGCTTTGGCATCTTCAAGAGAGATATGCAGGCGCTCATCTTCAACTTCTTCAACTACATCTTTGCGGGAATAAACCAGCATTGTGCCAGTATCCAGATTCAAGTCAACACGTACATTCTGTGCTTGGTTGAAATTGCGTTTATACGCAGTGACCAAAGCAGCTTCGATCGCTTCAATCAATACATCCCTAGAAATACCTTTTTGTTTTTCTAATGCATCTAATGCATCTAATAACTCGTTACCCATTATTTTATCACTCCCACGTTCTTCAATCAGGTTTTACAGAAAAATCAATGGCCAAACGGATGACTGCAATTTTCGTGCGGTCGAAAGCGGCTGTTTTTCTGCGTGTTTTGATTTTGATTTCAATTTGTACTTCATCTTCAGAAAATGACTGCAAATAGCCTTCGAATTCCTTTGCACCATCTATTTGCTCATAGGTTTTGATATACACAAGCTTTCCAATCGCCTTTTCAAAGTCCTTGTCTTTTTTCAGCGGACGCTCAGCGCCTGGTGAAGAAACTTCAAGGAAATAATTCTGTTCGATCGGATCGAGCTCATCTAAAATTTCGCTAAGCTTTTCACTTACTAATGCACATTGTTCAATGTCGATCGGTGCTGCCGGATTGTCCACATACACGCGAAGGAAATAATTGCGCCCTTCTTTGACAAATTCTACATCGACAAGTTCAAGGTTCAATTCTTCGGTGATGGGCATTGCGATTTGTTCGATTTGTTCAGTTATTTTACTCATACATGCCTCCCGACAATTTTATGCCATAACAACAGAAAAGAGCGGGAGAACCCACTCTTTTGTGACAGAGCTATTCATAAATGTTACTACAATAATACCATAAAGCCTGTTGCTGTGCAACCTGCTAGAACAGTGACAGCTGATTGGCATCCGGCATTCCTTCTAGGCAACCGTGGTCGTCCATGTATTCGATAATCGTCTTCGAAACGCGTCCACGCTGCTGAAGATCTTCTTTCGACAGGAACGTGCCCAGTTGGCGGGCAGCAACAATCGATTTCGCTGCATTCGTCCCAAGGCCGGGAATTGCATTGAACGGCGGAATCAGGCTGGTGCCTTCGATGATGAACTCATCGGCGGACGATTTATACAAATCGACTTTCTGGAACGTAAAGCCGCGCTCAACCATTTCCAGTGCCAATTCCATGACCGTCATCAAGTTCTTCTCTTTCGTTGATGCTTCGAGTCCTTTGGCATTTATTTCATCCAATTTTGCGCGGATCGACGATGAGCCCTTGGCCATCGCGTTGACATCAAAATCTTCCGCCCGTACGGTGAAATACGCTGCATAGTACAAGATTGGGAAATGGACTTTGAAATAAGCGATCCGGACAGCCATTAATACATAGGCTGCGGCGTGGGCTTTCGGGAACATGTACTTGATCTTTTTGCACGATTCAATGTACCAATTCGGGACGCCTTCTTTTTTCATCGCTTCTTCCATTTCAGGCGTTAGGCCTTTCCCTTTTCGTACAGACTCCATGATTTTAAATGCCAATGAAGATTCAAGGCCCTGGTAAATCAAGTAGACCATGATATCATCCCGGCAGCCGATAACATCTGACAGCTGGCATGTACCATTTTGGATCAGTTCCTGGGCATTGCTCAGCCATACGTCAGTGCCGTGAGACAGTCCGGAAATCTGAACCAGTTCCGAGAACGTCGTCGGCTTTGTTTCTTCAAGCATCTGGCGAACAAAGCGTGTCCCGAATTCGGGGATGCCGTAGGTTCCGGTTTTACAGCCTATCTGTTTTTCAGAGACGCCGAGTGATTCAACGCCGGAAAAGATTTTCATGACTTCCGGATCGTCGGTCGGGATTGTTTTCGGATCGATTCCGGACAAATCCTGCAGCATCCGGATGACCGTCGGATCATCGTGCCCTAGAATATCCAGTTTCAGCAAATTATCATGGATGGAATGGAAGTCGAAATGTGTCGTTTTCCACTCTGAATCCTGGGCGTCCGCCGGGAATTGGATAGGCGAGAAATCGTAGATGTCCATGTAATCGGGTACGACGATGATACCGCCGGGATGCTGCCCCGTGCTTCGTTTGACGCCTGAACAGCCTTGCACCAAACGGTCGATTTCCGCTCCACGAAGCGTCATTTCCCGGTCGTTGGCGTAGCCCCGGACATAGCCGTAAGCGGTTTTCTCGGCAACGGTGCCGATTGTCCCTGCACGGAATACATTGTCTTCGCCGAATAATTCTTTCGTATAATTATGGGCTCTGGATTGGTAATCGCCACTGAAGTTCAAATCGATATCGGGAACTTTATCCCCTTTAAATCCAAGGAAGGTCTCAAACGGAATATCCTGGCCTTCTTTTTGGAACGGTATGTTGCAATCCGGACAATCTTTATCTGGCAAATCAAAACCGGAGCCGACAGAACCATCATCAAAAAACTCGGATGCTTTGCATTTCCGGCAGATGTAATGCGGCGGCAGCGGATTGACTTCTGTTATCTCGGTCAGTGTCGCAACTAGCGACGAACCGACCGATCCCCTCGACCCTACCAAATAACCATCATCCAAAGACCGCTTAACCAGCTTATGGGAGATCAAATAAATGACCGCAAAACCGTGGCCGATGATGGACTTTAGCTCCTTCTCAATGCGGGCTTCGACAATTTCCGGAAGCGTCGGACCGTATATTTGATGGGCCATGGAATAACTCAATTCCCTGACTTCTTCGTCAGCACCCTCGATTTTCGGCGTATACAACTCATCTTTGATCGGTTTCACTGTCTCAATCATATCCGCAACTTTGTTCGAATTCGCCACGACGAGTTCATAAGCTGTTTCTTCGCCTAAAAAGTCGAACGCTTCGAGCATTTCATTGGTGGTGCGGAAATGGACTTTCGGTAATTTATGGCGGTTCAACGGATTCGCTCCGCCTTGTGAACCGATCAATACTTGGCGGAAAATGGCATCCGTTTCATCCAGGTAATGGACATTCCCTGTCGCCACCAATGGAATTTCCAATTTGCGGCTGACTTTCACCAATTTGCGGATCACATCTTCCAAGTTCCATTCGTCGCGGATCAATTCCCTCTCGATCAAATGGGAATAAACTTCTTTTGGATGGACTTCAAGATAATCATAAAACCGAGCCGTTTGTTCAACTTCTTCCATCGACTTTTGCATGACCGCTTCAAAGACCTCTCCTTTGTCGCAGCCCGAGCCGACCAGCAGTCCTTTGCGGTGTCGCTGCAAGAGTGAACGCGGGATGCGAGGCACGCGGTAGAAATAATCGATATGCGAAGAAGAGACCAGCTTGAACAAATTTTTCAAGCCTTCGTCGTTTTGCGCCAGCAGGGTGCAATGCGTCGGCCGAGCGCGTTTATAGGCGTCGTTGCTGCCGACATAATCATTCAGCTGGTCGTGGTAAAGAATGCCCTTTTGGTGCGCTTCTTTCAATAGATGCGTTAAAAGGTAGGACGTCGCCTCGGTATCGTAGATTGCCCGGTGATGCTGGGTCAACTCGATGCCAAATTTCTTCGCCAATGTGTTGAGGCGATGGCTTTTCAGTTCGGGATGAAGCATACGCGCAAGTTCCAGCGTATCGATAGTCGCATGTTTCTTGTCGATGCCGTATTTTTTATAGCAAACGTACAGGAAGCCCATATCAAATGCCGCGTTATGCGCCACCATGATGTGGTCGCCTGCCCATTCATGATATTTGCGGATGACTTCTTCGACTTCCGGCGCGTTTTTCACCATATCGTCGGTAATGCCAGTCAAATCGATCGTAGTCGCGGATAATTCATGGTGCGGATTTGCAAAACTTTCAAACTTATCGATGATGTTGCCGCCTTTGATCTTAACGGCGGCGAGTTCGATGATTGTGTCGTAAACAGCAGACAACCCCGTCGTCTCCAAATCAAAAACGACGAATGTCTCTTCTTCGAGCATGGCATGGCGCTCTTCATATGCGATTGGGACTCCGTCATCGACGAGGTTCGCCTCCAAGCCGAAGATGGCTTTGATGCCATGTTTCTTACTGGCCGCATAGGCATCAGGAAATGATTGAACGCCGGCATGGTCCGTGATGGCGATTGCCGGATGGCCCCACTTCGCCGCCTGAGCGACAAGCGATTCCACTGAGGATACCGCATCCATCGCACTCATTGGCGTATGAAGATGCAGCTCAGACCGTTTATCAGTTGCTGTGTCCAAACGCCTTACAGGATTGATTTCCACCATATCCTGAGCCATCATGACCAAATCACGTACAAACGTATCCGTTTGGATTGAACCGCGCGCTTTCAGCCACATGCCTTTTTGGACATTCGCCATAAGCTCCGCGTCTTCTTTGTCACGCGAGAACATTTTCACCAAAATCGAATCGGTGTAATCGGTAATTTTCACCGTTAACAAGGAACGGCCGCTTCGCAGTTCGCGCACTTCCACATCAAATACAAAGCCTTCAATCGTAATCCGGCGTTCTTCGTCAACGATGGATTTGATCTCGGCAATCGGCTCATCCGGTTTGATATTGACGCCCATTTGGAACGGGCCGGAATGGCCGCCGTTTTCTTTGCGGTCGGTATCGCGTTTTTTCATATCAGCTACCGCTTTCTTGGCCATTTCTTCCTCTTCTGCCAAACGCTCCTGCATAAAGGCTTCATGGGCCTCCTGCGCTTCGTTATTTTCTTCAGACAGTTGGAAGTCCACGGCGAGTCGTGAAAAGCCGAATTGCTGGTATGCCGCAGCGAGTTTGTCGCTGTATTTCGATTTTAACGCCATCATTTCATGCTCACGGCTGCATTTGACCATCAGCTTCTGGCCATTCCATTCCGGTGCTTGTTTGATAAGCTGTTCCCGCAAAGGGGGCGCCATATCGGAAAACTCTTCCACGACGTATTTCCAATATTCCATAACCAAATTTTCGTCGGCCGAAACTGCGCCGCTTTCAATTTGCAACTGGACTGTCGCAATGGAAGAGAAATTCGCGTACAGCCGTTCTTTCAGCAATAAATATAATTTCAAGGGCAAGGTCTGTTTTACTTTGATCATAAAACGCCAAGTCCGTTCTTTTTTATGGACTGTCATCCGAGTCAGTTCAGCTTCTTCGAAAAAAGGCATATGTACATCGTCTGTTAAATCGAGATGCTGAAGAAGCAGATTGAAACGCATCTTTGGATCTTGCTGATTTGTCATAACTATCCCCTTTGTAACAGTATTATAAAATATATAAGTGGAACTTAAATTTTATAAGTTTCGATATTCCGCAAAACAGCTGCGCTTGCCGCGGGCGAGCGCCAAGCCTCCTCGGTCGCTTCGCTCCCTGCGGGGTCTCGGCTGTCTCGCTTTCCCGCAGGCGTCTCCGCTGTTTTGCTCCATATCGAGAGATATCTTAGCGGAGGCGCGTCAAAGGGCTAGGCGAAGCTATGAGCCGAGTGTTCTTCTCGGCTCATAGCGAGAGCCATGCCCAAAGCGACCGGAGCGGCACATAAAGTTTATATTCTTTAGTTCAACTTATATAGAAAAAATAAAGGAAAGTACAAGTTGTACTTTCCTCCAATCATATCAGATTTTCCGGTTATTTCTTAAAGAATTGCTGTAGATGGTCAAGCAATTCTTCACGTTTCCACTCAAAAGTCTCTCCGGTGCGGCGATATTTCACTTCAAGAATGCCTTCAGAAGCCTTTTTGCCGACCGTAATGCGCACAGGCAATCCGATCAAATCCGCATCCGCGAATTTAACGCCTACCCGCTCAATGCGGTCATCAAGAAGAACTTCATAGCGGTACGATTTCAATAACTTGTAAAGGTCTTCGCCCAACTCGCGCTGAGTTTCATCTTTCATATTAACCGGTACAATATGAATTTCATAAGGTGCAATCACATCCGGCCAAGTAAAACCGTTGTCGTCTTGGAATTGTTCAGCCACTGCAGCCATTACCCGGGAAACGCCGATGCCGTAGCATCCCATAATATAAGGCATTGCACGACCCTGGTCGTTCAAGAATGTCGCTTTCATTGGCTCGCTATAGGTTGTGCCCAACTTGAAGATGTGGCCGACTTCAATGCCTTTCGCGAATTTGATAATACCTTCACCGTCCGGCGAAGCGTCTCCTTCTTGGATAAAACGCAAGTCAGCAAACGTGTCGACCGAGAAATCTTTCTCAGGTGTCGCGTTGATAAAATGGAAGCCGGCTTCGTTCGCGCCAGTTACGCCATTGACAATTGATTTGACGCCATGGTCTGCATAAACGCGGATCGGCGATTTCAGTTTCACCGGACCAAGGGATCCGATTTCACAGCCCAATTGCTCCAACACTTCTTCAGGAGAAGCCATTTCCACTATTTTTGCGCCCGTTGCGTGCTTCACTTTGACGTCATTGATTTCGTGATCGCCGCGGGATAACACAATAACGAAATCTTCATCCGCTTTGAATACCAAAGTCTTAATGCATTGCTCTGGAGATTTATTCAAATATTCGGCTACCTCGGCAATTGTCTTTTGGTTTGGCGTCGCCACTTTTTCGATTTCTTTTTCGGCTTCGCCTGAAGCCGGATACTCGACATTCACTGCCGCCATTTCAATATTGGCTGCATAGTTTGAGAGATCAGAATATGCGATTGTGTCTTCCCCAATATCAGACAATACCATAAATTCGTGGTTGTCTTTACCGCCGATGGCCCCTGAATCCGCGATAACCGCCCGGAAATTCAAGCCTAATCGCTTAAAGATGTTCGTGTAAGCCTGCATCATGTCGTTATAAGTGTCATCTAGGCTTTCAGGCGTTGCGTGGAACGAATAAGCATCTTTCATCAGGAATTCACGGCCACGCAGCAAGCCGAAGCGTGGGCGCTTTTCGTCCCGGAATTTCGATTGAATCTGGAATAAATTCAACGGCAATTTCTTATAAGATTTGATTTCGTCACGCAAAAGGCTCGTGATGACTTCTTCATGCGTTGCGCCAAGTGCGAAAGCACGGTTGTTGCGGTCCGTCAGCCTCATTAGCTCGTCGCCATACGAATACCAGCGGCCAGTTTCCATCCAAAGTTCTGCTTGCTGCAAGGCAGGAAGGAATACTTCCACACTGTTGACAGCTTCCATTTCTTCACGGATGACATTCTCCACTTTTTGCAATGTGCGTTTGCCTAATGGCAAGAACGAATAAATTCCGCTCGTGTTTTGACGGATGAATCCTGCGCGCAATAGGAGCTGATGGGACTTTACGTCCGCATCAGCCGGTGTTTCTCTAAGTGTCGGGATAAAAGTTGCTGTTTGTTTCATTCCAAAATACACCTCAACTGACTGATTAATTTTTGTCTCTTTCTATATAGGAAAAGCTGCTCTCTTAAAAGAAGAACTTCTGGATATCGTTCCACGTGACTACAATCATCAGCAGCATCAGCAGCATGATTCCGACAAAATGGACCATGCCCTCTTTTTGCCGGTCGACAGGTTTGCCGCGCAGCGCTTCAAGAATGAAGAACATAAGGCGCCCGCCGTCCAATGCCGGAAGCGGCAGTAAATTCATGATCCCTAAGTTGATGCTGAGCATACCAGCCCAGCTCATCAGTGTAAAGATTCCGTATTTCGCAACTTCCTCAGTTGTTTTATAAATACCTACCGGACCGGACAATGCGTCAATTGTAAATTGGCCCGTAACCAGCATGCCCAGCAAGCGGAAGATTTCTTTGAACCAGAACACGGTCTGTTCTGCACCATAAACGAACGATCCGAAAAAGTCCTTTTCCATCGGGCTTTGGTAAAGCACACCAATGACTCCGACTTTTTCCGGAGATTCTTCTGATACTTCAGGAGTAATGGTGAAGTCCAAAGTTTCGCCGCCGCGCTCCACTTCAAATGGAAGCGCATTGCCGGCATTGCCCTGGACTATTGCAACCAATTCATCCCAGGTCGCAATTGAAGTTCCGTCAATTTCAGTAACCAAGTCCCCATTTTGCATACCGGCTTCAGATGCCGGACTGTCTTCTGCAACTTCTGTGATGACAGGCTCGAATGTTGGAACCCCTTGCATCATGCCCAAAGCCGTAAAGATGAAGAAAGCCAAGATGAAATTGAAGAGAGGCCCAGCCAAGATGGTCAAGAAGCGATTGCCGACACTTTTCGAATCGAATTGGCGATCATACGGTGCCAAAATGGTTTCTTTACCGTTTTCTTCAATTACAGCATCACGGGCGACGCCGATCCGGACAAATTGTTCGTCCTCATCGTAGCCCTTGATGTAAAGCTCGCGGTCCAGATCCGCTTCTTCCACTTCCAGAAACAGTATTTCCGGATGCATGGTTTTTTGGTTCATAATGATTTTTGTTGCAAGTCCTTCTTTATTCAGTAAAACACCAATACGATGGCCGGCTTGAATATGAATGGCATCCATTTCTTCGCCCGCCATGCGCACATATCCGCCAATTGGCAGGAGCCGCAGCGTATACAGTGTTTCGCCTTTAGTGATGCCTAAAATTTTCGGCCCCATTCCGATTGCGAATTCACGGACCAGAATTCCGGCTCTTTTCGCAAAGAGAAAATGCCCAAGTTCATGGAAAAATACTAAAGCACCAAAAATTATGACAAACGCTAATACTGTTTCCATTTAAACCCATCCTTATTAACCATACTCGGTTTTGTCTTAAGTTATTTTAGCATGTTTTTAACGGATTTTCTTGTTTGAGCGTCTGCATAAAGGATCGTCTCAAGATCCGGGCTTTGCACCGTGTCGTGGCTATGCATCGCACGTTCGATCATTTCTTCTATGTGCAGGAATTTGATTTCTCCGGCTAAGAACATGGCAACGGCCTGCTCATTAGCGGCATTAAAAACGGTCGTCATCGTGCCGCCCGTTCTGCCCGCATCAAATGCTAGCTGAAGCGCATGGAAACGTTCGTAATCCATGTCCTGAAAATGCAATTTGCCGATTTCCGCCAGATTAAGCCTTTTGGCATTCGGCCTTGGCAGCCTGTCAGGATATGTCAGCGCATATTGGATCGGAACCCTCATGTCAGGTGTCCCCAATTGGGCCATGACACTCGTATCTTGAAATTCCACCATTGAATGGATGATGCTTTCCCGGTGCAGCAAGACATCAATGTCGTCATAGCCAAAGCCGAAAAGTACATGCGCTTCAATCACTTCCAAGCCTTTATTGACCATAGTTGCAGAATCGATGGTTATTTTTGCTCCCATCGACCAGTTTGGATGAGCCAATGCTTCTTTAACAGTCACGTTTTCAAGTTCCGAACGCGCCAAGTCTCGGAAACTGCCGCCGGAAGCCGTTAATATCAAGCGGCTTGCCTGTTCAAGCTTTTCTCCGTTCAGCGCTTGGAAGAGCGCCGAGTGTTCGCTATCAACTGGCAAAATCATTGCGCCGTAGCGTTTCGCGCTTTCCATGACAAGATGCCCTGCGGTAACCAGTGTTTCTTTGTTCGCTATTGCAATGGTGCGGCCAAGCTTAATGGCTTCTAAAGTCGGCTCTAGCCCCACGCTGCCAATTACGGCATTCACTAAAATATCCGCATCGTATGTAGCGGTCTCAATTAAGCCCTTGCTTCCGGAAACGAACGACACTGCCGGGAATTCTGCTCTTAGTGCTGCTGCGTCTTCTTCGTTTTGTACACAAACGATTTCCGGATGGAACTCTTGGACCAATTCTTTTGTTGATGTTATGTTTTTGCCTGCTGAAAAGCCGGCCAGCCTAAATTCGGTATGATGTTCACGGATGATATCCGCCGTCTGCACACCGATCGAACCGGTTGCCCCCAGCAAAACTATTTTTTTGGTCATTCAGATGCTCCTTCTCCTAGATGAAATGTAGAAAATGCAATAACGGCATTACAAAAAGAATGCTGTCAAAACGGTCTAAAATGCCGCCATGCCCCGGTAGGATGTTGCCGGAATCCTTGACATTGAAATGTCTTTTCAACGCAGATTCAACCAGGTCACCCATCTGTCCAAAAACAGAAGCGATTATAGTCACGATGATGATGATCAGAATCGATTTATCAAGATCCACAAAATAATTCAAGATTAAAGCAATGCCAATGGCCCAAACAATGCCTCCGACAAACCCTTCAATGGTTTTATTCGGTGAGATTTCTGGCCATAATTTGCGCTTGCCTATTTTTCGACCCGTAAAATAAGCACCTGAGTCGGTAAACCACACGACCAATAATGCGTAAACGACAAAATCCAGGCCTGCAGCACGTGTTTCAATCATGTAAAAGAATCCGACGCCAATATAAAGTGTACCTAAAATAGCAAATGCAGCATCGTCGAATGTAAAGCTGTTTTTAACGACCACCGTATGGATCAATAGTAAGATTACAGCCATAAATGCAAACTCAACTTTTTCATAACCCGTTGTTTCAAATACCCATTGCGCCCATGCATCCGGCATCATGAACGCGTATAGCGCGATCAAAGAAATCAAGCCGGGTATGCTGAGCAGGCTTCTGCCCTTCATGTTCAATAATTCCTGCAGTCCCACCGTTGCAAGGCCGTACAGTACTATGGTCAGCGGCGTGCCTCCATAAATAACGAAGGGAATAAAGAGAGCTGCAGCAATGATTCCAGTGATGATACGCTGTTTCAATTCGCTTCTTCCCCTTTCAATCCTCCGAACCTGCGATTGCGTTTCTGGTAGTTCTCAATCGCTTCGAGCAATGATTCTTCTCCGAAATCCGGCCATAAAGTTTCTGTGAACCAAAATTCGGTATAAGCCAATTGCCAGAGCATGAAATTGCTTAAACGGACTTCTCCGCTCGTGCGGATCAACAAATCCGGTTCCGGCATGTCACACGACATCAGCCCTGTAGTGATGTGTTCTTCTGTAATTTCCGAGACATCCAATGTTCCGGCCGCCACTTGGGTTGCAATATTTTTCACAGCATCGACAATTTCAGCTCGGCTGCCATAATTCAAGGCGAAGTTCAAGACAAGCCCTGTATTGTCCTTTGTTGCTTCTTTTGCTTTTCTTACCGCTTCAATTGTATGGGCAGGCAGGTTGTGGTGATACCCCATCATTTCCACCCTAACGTTTTCTTCAATCAATTCCGGCAGAAACACAGATAAAAATTCTTCTGGAAGGCGCATCAAAAAATCCACTTCCATTTTTGGCCTTTTCCAATTTTCAGTGGAAAAAGCATATAAGGTTAAATAGCTGACGCCCAATTCGTTGGCCAGCTTCGTAATTTTTCTGACCGTCTTCATGCCTTCGTGATGCCCCGCCACTCTTGGCAGCGAACGCTTCTTAGCCCATCGGCCATTGCCGTCCATGATAATGGCTATATGTTCCGGCACCTTTTGCGCCGCAGCAGCATATACTCGTTCATCATTTTCAATTGCAGTTTCTGTATCGGTCATTCTCTTTAATAATTTATTGAACATTTTTATTCCTCCACCTATTACAAATCGGCATGTCTAATGCTTATCATATCAAAAAAAATAACGTTGTGCGCTTTCTTTCGCGCCATTGCCATATTTTTGGCATGAAAAAAAGCGTTCTGTTAAACAGAACGCTTTTCCTCGTGGAAAGTTCGATTTATACTTCCATGATTTCTTTTTCTTTGTCTTTTGCAACTTCGTCGATTTTCACGATAAATGAATCCGTCAACTTTTGCACTTCATCAGAATAGCTGCGCAAATCGTCTTCCGTGATTTCACTTTTCTTCTCAAGCTTTTTCAAATCGTCATTTGCGTCACGGCGAATGTTACGTATGCCAACTTTAGCTTCTTCTGCTTCTTTTTTCACTTGTTTCACAAGATCTTTGCGGCGTTCTTCTGTCAACGCTGGAATCGCAAGGCGGATGACAATGCCGTCATTGGAGGGGCTTAAGCCCAAATCCGATTTCATGATTGCTTTTTCGATATCGCCAAGAATCGTCTTATCATACGGCTGAATTACAATAAGGCGTGCTTCTGGAACAGCGACACCTGCTACTTGGTTGATCGGAGTTGGGGCACCATAATAATCCACCGTCAATTTGTTAAGGATTGACGGATTTGCACGTCCTGCACGAATTGAAGCAAGTTCACGAGAAAAGGCTTGAATTGCATTGTCCATTTTTGTCTTCGCGTCTTTTATCACTGATTTTGGCATTATAAGGTTCTCCTCACTACTGTCCCGATTTTTTCACCGAGAACAGCTCGTTTTATGTTTCCATTTTCCATAATAGAGAATACTACGAGTGGAATATCATTGTCCATGCAAAGTGTGGAAGCAGTCGAATCCATCACTTGCAGCCCTTGCTGGATTACATCGAAATATGAAAGCTCTTCATACTTAACTGCAGTTGAATCAGTTTTAGGATCCGCTGAGTAAACTCCATCCACATTGTTTTTAGCCATTAAAATGACATCGGCCTCTATTTCGGCAGCGCGAAGTGCAGCTGTCGTGTCTGTAGAGAAGTATGGGTTGCCTGTACCGGCCGCAAAAATGACGACGCGTTTCTTTTCCAAATGGCGGATCGCTCTTCTGCGGATGTAAGGTTCTGCAACCTGGCGCATTTCAATAGAAGAAAGGACTCTTGTTTCGACATCTTGCTTTTCTAAGGAATCCTGCAATGCCAAGGAATTCATGACAGTTGCAAGCATGCCCATATAATCAGCAGTTGCGCGGTCCATTCCCATTTCCGAGCCGACCTTGCCTCTCCAAATATTTCCGCCGCCTACGACTACAGCAACTTCCACACCCAGTTCGACAACTTCTTTTACTTGGGCAGCAACCGATTTGATGATTTCAGGAGATAATCCGAATCCTTTTTCTCCAGCCATCGCTTCTCCACTAAGTTTTAGTACAATGCGTTTATATTGTTGAACACTCATCGGTACCCTCCGTTACACTTTTATTGAAAAATAGGGAACACATTCAGTGTTCCCCAAGTCTATCCTATGATAATAAAGATTATTTTTTGTTTACTTGGCTCATAACTTCATCAGCAAAGTTGTCTTCGCGTTTTTCGATGCCTTCGCCGACTTCGTAGCGGATGAATTCTTTTACAGATCCGCCTGTAGAAGCTGCAAAGTCACGTACTTTTTGGTCAGAGTTCTTAACGAACGCTTGATCCAAAAGGCAAACGTCTTCGAAGTATTTACCAAGGCGGCCTTCTACCATTTTAGCAACAATATTTTCAGGCTTGCCTTCGTTAAGTGCTTGTTCAGTCAAGACTTTGCGCTCGTGTTCCACTTCGTCAGCAGAAACTTCGTCGCGTGAAACGTATTTCGGGTTCAAAGCTGCAATGTGCATAGCGATATCGCGAGCAGCATCACCGTTTGTAGAGTTTTCAAGAACAACTAGTACTGAAATGCGTCCGCCCATGTGCAGGTAAGGACCGAAAGAGTCAGCATCAGTTTTTGTGCGGATTTCGAAGCGGCGCAAAGTGATTTTTTCACCGATTTTAGCGATTGCGTTCGAAATGTGGTCAGCCACAGTAAGGCCGTTTGACATTGTAGAAGCAGTAGCTTCTTCAATAGTTGCAGGCTTTGTATCGATCAAATGCTCGCCCAATTCTTTTACAAGTGTTTGGAAGCCTTCGTTTTTAGCAACGAAATCAGTTTCCGCGTTCACTTCGTAGATTACAGCTTCATTGCCTTTGACAAGAATGTTTGTAATCCCTTCAGCAGCAATGCGGTCCGCTTTTTTAGAAGCGCTTGATAGGCCTTTTTCACGCAAGAAGTCGATAGCCGCGTCGATGTCGCCATCAGTTTGAACTAATGCTTTTTTGCAATCCATCATACCTGCGCCCGTTTTTTCACGCAATTCTTTTACCATTTGTGCTGTAACTGCCATGATTAAATTCCTCCTTAAAATAAGAACATTTTCTCAAAAAAAGGTGATAAGTGGGTTTCGCCGCTTATCACCTGTAATACTTGTGAATTACTCAGCAGCTTCAGCTGGAGTTTCTTCTTCAACTTCTGGTTTTGATTCAAGCAAAGCATCTGCCATTTTACCAGTCAAAAGCTTAACTGCGCGGATTGCGTCATCGTTTGCAGGAATAACGTAATCGATTTCATCCGGATCACAGTTAGTATCAACGATACCAACGATTGGAATGTTCAATTTCATTGCTTCTGCAACAGCGATGCGTTCTTTGCGTGGGTCAACTACGAACATTACGTCCGGTAGTGAACTCATATCACGGATTCCGCCAAGGAATTTAACAAGGCGTTCGTGTTGTTTTTTCAATTGTACTACTTCTTTTTTAGGAAGCACTTCAAAAGTACCGTCTTCTTCCATACGCTCGATTTGTTTCAAGCGGTTGACACGCTTCTGGATTGTACCGAAGTTAGTCAATGTACCACCCAACCAGCGTTGGTTGATGTAGTAGTTGCCAGAACGTTCAGCTTCTTCTTTGATAGCGTCTTGTGCTTGTTTTTTCGTTCCAACGAATAGTACTTTACCGCCTTCTTCGCCCACTTGTTTCATGAAGCTATAAGCCTCTTCCAATTTGCGGACTGTTTTTTGAAGATCGATAATGTAGATACCGTTACGCTCAACGAAAATATATTTTTTCATTTTCGGGTTCCAACGGCGAGTCTGGTGGCCAAAGTGTACACCAGCTTCAAGCAATTGTTTCATAGAAATTACTGACATGTGTGTTTCCTCCTGATAGGTTATTTTTTCCCTCCGCATTTTTCTTCTCTGAACCGTTACTTTTTCAAGCACCTGCGGCTCAAATCGAAATGCGTGTGTATTTAACACCATTTGAAATTATAGCATGCCCGTCTGCTTGCCGCAAGGAGTTTCTCGCACAAATATCCCCGGTCTCCCGATTTCAGTGAGAGCCTGAATCTAAAAGACGGACCGCCTCTAGCTTACGGCGATGAACTTCCGCAAAATAAAAAAGATGCCGGAACTAAGTCCGGCATCTTTGATCTTGCAATTAGTTCATTTTCAATTGTTCTAGCTCAGCTAGGAATTTCGTGTTCAATACTTTGATGTATGTCCCTTTCATTCCTAGGGAGCGTGATTCGATAACGCCTGCGCTTTCTAGTTTGCGAAGCGCGTTAACGATTACTGAACGCGTAATGCCTACGCGGTCAGCGATTTTTGAAGCGACCAAAAGGCCTTCATTGCCGTCAAGCTCTTCAAAAATGTGTTCGATCGCTTCAAGTTCGCTGTACGATAGAGAAGAAATCGCCATTTGAACAACAGCTTTGCTGCGCGCTTCTTCTTCGATGCGATCGCCTTTTTCGCGAAGGATTTCCATGCCGACAACCGTCGCGCCGTATTCGCCTAGGATCAAATCGTCGTCTTGGAACTCATCTTTCAAGCGTCCAAGAAGAAGTGTTCCTAAACGTTCGCCGCCGCCGATGATCGGTACGATCGTTGTCAACCCATCTTCGAACAATTCGCGCTCTTCCACTGGGAAGATCGTGTGCTCGCTGTTAACGTCAAGGTTTGCAGATGTTTCAGTGATGTTTGAAAGATTTTGAGTATACTCGAGCGGGAATTGGCGCTCTTCGAGCATCCCTTTCATGCGTTCGTTTTCGATTTGCTGGCTTACTGCGAAACCTAGCAATTTACCTTTACGGCTAACGACGAAAGCATTACACTCGATTACTTCGCTCAATGTTTCAGCCATATCTTTAAAGTTTACAGGCTTTCCTGCAGCTGCTTGCAACATCGAGTTAATTCTTCTAGTTTTTTCCAATAGATTCATATAAATGAGCCTCCTACAATTTTCGACAATTTTCGAACGTATTTATTAAATATTCTAAAGGTTTTTACACTTTAATGATACTTATATGCTTCAAATCACAAAATAAATTGTGACAAATCTTTGTTTTTCGCCACACTTTCCAGTTTTTCATTAACGTACTGCGGCGTTATGTCGATCTGGGCTGGCGAAATTTCACTTGCTTCAAAAGATAGGTCCTCCAACAACCGTTCCAGAATTGTGTGGAGTCTTCGCGCACCTATATTATCAGTTTCCTGATTCACTTGATAAGCGATTTCCGCAAGTCTGATTATTGACGCATCATTGAAGTGTATCACAACTCCCTCTGTTTCGAGAAGTGCTTTATACTGATTTATCAAAGAATGTTTAGGTTCTGTAAGAATTTTGACAAAATCATCGACTTCCAGCTTCTGCAGTTCGACGCGAATCGGGAAGCGCCCTTGCAGTTCCGGAATTAAATCTGATGGTTTTGACATATGAAAAGCTCCCGCGGCGACGAACAACATGTAATCGGTTTTAA
Source organism: Planococcus sp. TJ-302 (assembly GCF_058268455.1). Lineage (NCBI taxonomy): Bacteria > Bacillati > Bacillota > Bacilli > Caryophanales > Caryophanaceae > Planococcus > Planococcus sp. TJ-302. The sequence goes on from NZ_JBZDOI010000001.1 coordinate 936,552, forward strand.
CAGAGCCGTATTTTGTCGACACGGTCGAACCTTCGACGATTGGCAGGATATCCCGCTGCACGCCCTCACGCGATACATCCACTGAAGAACTGTTCTTGCTCGCGATCTTATCCATTTCATCAATGAAAATAATGCCGTCCTGCTCCGAACGCTGGATTGCTTCTGCCGCGAGTTCTTCATCGTCGACCAGCTTCGCCGCTTCTTCAGCAGCCAGGATCCGCCGCGCTTCTTTGACTTGCACTTTCCGTTTTTTCGTCTTTTTCGGCATCAGCGATGACAAAGCATCCTGCATGTTTGCGCCCATCTGTTCCATTCCCGAACCTTGCAAAGCGTCAAACATCGTTGCCGTATTCTCCGTCACTTCAATCGTGATTGTTTCATCTTCCAGTTTGCCAGCCTTTAAGTCGGCGGCAATCTCTCTGCGCTTGACCCGTACTTCCACTTCCGCCACCGGATCTTCGTCTTCCTGATCCATTTTCTGGCCGAAAAGCATTTCCAGCGGATTTTGGCTATTGCTTTTTTTCTTCAGCGACGGCGCCAGCAATTTAACGATGCGGTCGTTCGCTGCTGCTTCAGCTTGGTCTTTCACAGCTTCAAAGCGCTCTTCTTTAACAATTCGTACAGCAGCTTCCACCAAGTCACGCACCATCGATTCGACATCACGCCCGACATAGCCGACTTCCGTAAATTTGGTGGCTTCCACTTTAACGAACGGTGCGCCTGTCAATTTAGCGATGCGCCGCGCAATTTCGGTCTTGCCGACGCCTGTCGGCCCAATCATCAAAATATTCTTCGGAATCACTTCATCGCGCAGCTCGTCGTCCAGCCGGCTTCTCCGGTACCGGTTACGCAAAGCAATCGCGATTGAGCGTTTTGCATCTTTCTGGCCAACGATATAACGGTCCAGATGTTCAGTTATTTGCCTCGGAGTCAAATCTTGCTGTTTTTTCATTTTGACAGCTCCTCCAATACAATTTGATGGTTCGTATACACGCAGATATCTGCTGCCGTTTCCAATGCCGACTGCGCGATCTCTGCTGCCGTCATATGGTCGCCTGCATATTTTTTCAACGCCCGGCCAGCTGCCAGTGCGTAATTGCCCCCGGATCCGATTGCCAGGATGCCGTCATCCGGTTCGATTACCTCACCAGTGCCTGACACTAGCAATAGTTCATCACGGTCCATGACGATCAGCATCGCTTCCAGCTGGCGCAGCATTTTATCGCCTCGCCATTGCTTCGCAAGTTCAACCGCCGAACGCTGCAGGTTGCCGTTGTATTCCGTCAGCTTTCCCTCAAACATCTCGAATAATGTGAAAGCGTCCGCGACAGACCCCGCGAAACCCGTCAGCACTTTGCCGTCGTATAGGCGCCGGACTTTGCGAGCCGTATGCTTCATGACCACCGCATTGCCGAAAGTCACCTGGCCGTCGCCCGACATGGCGCATTCGCCATTATGCTGAACCGCGAATATCGTTGTTGCATGGAATTGCTCCATTTCAAAGTCCTCCTCTTTAAGCTCTTGGATGGCTGTTCAAATACGTTTTCCTTAAATGCTCTTTCGTGACATGCGTATACACCTGGGTGGAGCTCAAATGGCTATGCCCCAGCAGCTCTTGCACAGTCCTCATATCCGCACCGTTATTCAATAAATGCGTCGCAAACGTATGGCGGATCATATGGGGATAAATCGTCGAATTGACAGAAGCCTTTTTCATGCACTCGCTGAGTATATGGCGGACGCCTCGGTCAGTCAGCGCGTCTCCTCTGCTATTGACGAATAATCCTTGATGGTCCCGATTCTTCATCAGTTTAGGACGAACTTCCTCGATATAAAGTTCCAGCGCATCATGGGCAAATTGGCCATAAGGGATGTAGCGCTCTTTCCGGCCTTTCCCCATGACCTTGACGATGTGCATCGTGCGGTCTAAATCTTTCATCTGGATCGACACACATTCACCGACGCGCATGCCGGTCGCATACAATAACTCGAGCAACGCCATATTGCGCAGCGATAAATTATCAGTGCCCTGCACCGCCTGGAATAAAACCTCAAGTTCCTCTTCATAAAAAAACTGAGGAAGCCGTTCTTCTTTTTTTGGGTGGTAAAGCGAGCGGAACGCCGCTTCGCTCAAACCGAATTCCCGGCTGCCGTATTTAAAGAATGAGCGGATCGATGAGATTTTACGGGATATCGTCGTCCGTGACAATTTCTCGTCGTATAATTTCGTTACGTAATTGCGGGCATGCAAATACTCGATCGTTGTCAGGTCAGATGCACCTTCCCCTTCCAAAAACAGAAAAAAATCCTCCAGATCTTTTTCATAATGGCGGACGGTATGTTCGGAATAATTTTTTTCAAGTTGAATGTAGGCCATAAAAGATTTCAGCATGTCTCGTTTATCCATCAATGAACCCACCTTTTTTGCAAATGCAAAAGCCTCTAAATTATAACAACATTTAGAGGCTTTTATCAATTAAACAGTTACTGTATTCACAAAATTGCGAATCGATTCCAATGCCCGCTCTGCGTGCCTTTCAGCGCGCTCTTGCTTCGATTTGATGCGGACGCCAAGATCCGGGAACAAACCGAAGTTGACGTTCATCGGCTGGAAGTTTTTGCTGTCCGCTTCTGTGATATAGCGTGCCATGCTTCCTAAAGCCGTTTCGGCTGGCAATACGACCAATTCTTCACCTAATGCCAGTTTTGCAGCATTGATGCCTGCAAGCAAGCCACTGCCTGCTGATTCGACATATCCTTCGACTCCTGTCATCTGCCCTGCAAAAAAGATGCTCGGGTTTGAACGAAGCTGGTAAGTCGGTTTTAAAACAGTAGGCGAGTTGATGAATGTATTTCTATGCATGACGCCGTAGCGCACGATTTCAACATTCTCCAAGCCCGGGATCATTCTCAAGATCTCTTTTTGTGCTCCCCATTTCAAATGCGTCTGGAAGCCGACGATATTATAAAGTGTGCCAGCCGCGTCGTCTTGGCGGAGCTGGACGACTGCATACGGGCGTTCGCCTGTTTTCGGGTCTTCCAGTCCGACCGGTTTCATCGGGCCGAATGTCAAGGTCTTATCGCCGCGTGCCGCCATAACTTCAACCGGCATGCACCCTTCAAAATAAATCTCTTTTTCAAATTCTTTCAATGGGACAACTTCCGCCTCAACTAGCGCAGTATGGAATCGCATGTATTCTTCTTCAGTCATCGGACAGTTCAAATAGGCTGCTTCCCCTTTGTCGTAACGGGATTTCAGATAAACTTTGTTCATGTCGATGCTGTCTTTTTCAACAATCGGCGCAGCTGCATCATAAAAATACAAGTATTCCTGTCCCGTCAACTCAAGGATTTTTTCAGCCATTGCCGGTGACGTCAATGGCCCTGTGGCAATAATCGTAATGCCTTCCGGGATTTCGGTCACTTCTTCATTGATCACTTCAACGAGCGGGTGATTCCGCACTTTATCCGTCACCATGCCGGCAAATTCATGGCGGTCAACCGCCAATGCCCCGCCAGCAGGAACAGATGCTTTGTCTGCGGACTCGATAATAACCGAGTCCAATGTGCGCATTTCTTCTTTGATAACGCCGACAGCGTTCGTCAAATTATTGGCGCGCAGCGAATTGCTGCATACCAATTCTGCAAATTTATCCGTGTGGTGGGCAGGCGTCTGCTTTACAGGGCGCATTTCGTAAAGGCGTACGTTGACGCCGCGTTTCGCCACTTGCCAAGCTGCTTCACTGCCAGCTAAGCCAGCACCGATGATATTAACGTATTTTGTCATTTCTAAACACCTCTATCAATTATTGAACTTCTTCTTTGTAATCGCATTTCGTACATGTGATTTGAACGCCTTTTTTCACTTTCTTCTCCACTAGCAGCTCGCTGCATTTCGGACAAGGCCGTTCAATCGGTTTATCCCATGACACAAATTCACATTCCGGGTAGCGGTCGCAGCCATAGAATATGCGGCGTTTTTTGCTCTTCCGTTCAACGACTTCACCTTTTTTACAAGTCGGGCATGTTACGCCGATATGCTTAACGATTGCTTTTGTATTGCGGCAATCCGGGAAATTGCTGCATGCCATGAATTTGCCGTAGCGCCCAAGTTTATAGACCATCGGCGATCCGCAAAGTTCGCAGTCTTCGCCAGCGGGTTCATCTTTGATCTGCACTTTCTCCATTTCATTTTCAGCCACTTCAACGTGTTTTTCAAAATCCTTGAAGAACACATCAATGATTTTCCGCCAATCGATTTCGCCTTCTTCAACACTGTCCAGATCGTGTTCCATTTTAGCGGTAAACTCGATATTTAAAATATCCGGGAAAAATTCGAGCACAAGTGCATGAACAATTTCACCAAGTTCAGTCGGAATAAAGCGTTTCGCATCAAGCGCTACGTAACCGCGCTTTTGAATCGTATCAAGCGTCGGTGCATAAGTTGATGGTCTGCCTATTCCCAGCTCTTCAAGCGTCCGTACGAGGCGGGCTTCAGTAAAGCGTGGGGGCGGCTGCGTGAAATGCTGCTTCGGCTCAATGCCGACAGCTTTTACAATATCACCTTCCGCCATTTCAGGCAAAATATTGTCTTTGTCTTCCGTCTGGTCATCAGTTCCTTCAATATAAAGCTTCATGAATCCAGGGAACTTCACTTGCGAACCGTTTGCGCGGAATACCGCCTCGCCGTTCTGCAGTTCCGCCATGACCGTATCCAGGACTGCCGGAGACATCTGGCTGGCTACAAAACGGTCCCAAATCAATTTATACAAACGGTGCAAATCTCGCGACAAAATGCTTTTCATCGATTCCGGTGTGCGCATGACGCTTGTCGGGCGTACCGCTTCGTGGGCATCCTGCGACTTCGCCGACTGCTTGGCCGCTGTCGTTTTCGTTGCGTAATCGTTTCCATAATTACTGTTGATGAAATCGAGTGCGTCTTTTTTAGCTGTATCCGAAATACGGGTTGAGTCTGTCCGCATATAAGTGATCAAACCCGTAATGCCTTCTTTGCCTACTGCAATACCTTCATATAACTGCTGGGCAAGCATCATCGTCTTTTTCGCACGGAAATTTAATTTGCGGGCAGCCTCCTGCTGGAGGGATGAAGTTGTAAAAGAAGGGGAAGGATTTCTCTTTCTTTCCTTTTTAACAACGCGGTTCACATTAAAATTGTCGCCTTTGATGGTAGCCATTACAGCTTTGACGTCCTCTTCGTTCTGCAATTTCAACTTCTCTTTCGTATTGCCGTAGAATTGGGCTTCGAATTTCTTTTTAGCTTTTTCGAATTCACCTGTAATCGACCAATATTCTTCCGGTTCGAAATTCTTGATTTCGTTTTCACGGTCGATGACCAAGCGAAGCGCGACAGATTGCACACGGCCAGCCGATAAGCCTTTTTTGACTTTCTTCCAAAGCAGCGGGCTGATGCTATAGCCGACCAAACGGTCAAGTATACGCCGTGCCTGCTGTGCGTCCACTAAATCCATATCGATTTTTCGTGGATGCTTGAATGATTCTTTGATGGCGTCTTTCGTAATTTCGTTGAATACGACTCGGCAATCCGAGTCTTGGTCAACACCTAGCGCAGTCGCCAGATGCCAAGCGATCGCTTCACCTTCGCGATCCGGGTCAGCTGCCAGAAAGACTTTTTTCGCTTTTTTCGCTTCTTTTTTCAGGTCTTGCAAAATAGGTCCTTTTCCCCGAATCGTAATATAGCGGGGTTCGTAATTATTTTCAACATCCACACCCATTTGGCTTCGGGGCAAATCACGCAGATGGCCGAGCGATGCCCGGACTTTGTACTTTTTACCTAAATAACGTTCAATTGTTTTCGCCTTTGCAGGCGACTCGACTATGACCAAAAAATCCGACATGACTATTCCTCCTCATAGAGGTTTCTTAAAATTATCTAAAAGAATTACCTGTTGCAAAATGTATAACAGATTTTACCGGATTGCAAGGCTTTTCATTTTGCGGAATTATTTTTCAGCCGTTAGCTGCCGGTATTCATCCAGAATCTGATAGCCGTTCCACACCGGTTTTGCGCCTTCTGAGATGAGTTTATGCGGTCCCTCTGACAAACACGAAAAGATATCGCCCGGCACCGCGAAAACGTCTTTGCCGTGGTCAAGGGCGTGCTCAATCGTACTCAGCGTACCGCTTTTCAGTTGTGCTTCCGTAACCAGAACGCCGCAGGACAAGCCGCTGATAATCCGGTTGCGCATCGGGAAATTCCAGCGTTTCGGCTGCATATAAGGCGGATATTCAGTAAGCGACAAAAATTTTTCTTCTATTATATTATTCAGTGCAGCATTTTCTTTTGGATACGGATGTAAAAATCCGCTGCCTGTGACCGCAATTGTCTCGCCGCCGGAATTTATCGCGATTTTGTGGGCCATCGCATCTGCCCCTTTCGCCAAGCCGCTGACAATTAAAAATTCATGCTGGGTTAAAACAGGCAGTATTGTGTCCATTGCTTTGCGGGAATAGGCTGAAGCCTTACGTGAGCCGATCACGGCTATCTTTTGCGGCGCGAGCAGCAGTTCCGTTCGGCCTTTAGCATAAAGGATGGCTGGGGGATCGATCAATTCCAGCAATGATTTGGGGTAATGCGGATGAAGAAAAGATATGGGGGTTATCTTGTGTTTTCCGTAGAGATTTCTAAAAGGGATATCGAGCGCTTCTGTATAGGCTTTTTTCAAATCATGTGCTTGCTGTACCGTCAAATTCAACAGAAAAGCGATCTCCACTAAGCTTTTTCGGCTCAGCTTCCCAAGATCTTCATCGTCCGCCATCAGTTTTGACAGCCGGTTCAACGGTTTTGGGTACACATAATGCAGGGCGTACAATCTTTGCAAAAACAATCCGTCCATTCCATTCCTCCTCAAATTTCAGTAAAAAAAGAAGGCGCATCAGCTTGATGCGCCTTACTCTTATATTAATGTGTTTTACAGCGGTCATACAAGCCATTTTCTTTAATGACTCGGATTAAAGTTTCGCCGATTACTGATGGAGTTTCTGCAACTTGGATTCCAGCAGCGTTCATTGCTTTGATCTTATCAGCAGCAGTCCCTTTTCCTCCAGAAATGATGGCACCAGCATGGCCCATGCGTTTTCCTTCAGGAGCCGTTTGTCCGCCGATAAAGCCGACAACCGGTTTTGTCATGTTTTCTTTAACCCACGCAGCAGCTTCTTCTTCAGCTGTTCCGCCGATTTCACCGATCATGACAACCGCGTAAGTATCTTCGTCTTCATTGAATTCTTTCAAGACATCGATAAAGTTTGTTCCGTTGACCGGATCTCCACCAATTCCGACAGCAGTCGATTGACCGATGCCTTCTTGAGACAATTGGTGCGTCGCTTCATACGTCAAAGTACCTGAGCGTGAAACAACGCCAACATGTCCTTTTTTATGGATATATCCAGGCATGATACCGATTTTGCATTCGTCTGGAGTGATAACTCCAGGACAGTTCGGTCCTACTAGGCGAGTTTTCTTGCCTTCCATATAGCGTTTCACTTTTACCATATCCAAGACTGGAATGTGTTCAGTGATACAGATTGCCATATCTAGTTCAGATTCAACCGCTTCAAGAATTGCATCAGCAGCAAAAGGAGCCGGTACATAAATTACAGAAACGTTTGCTCCAGTCGCTTTGACAGCATCTTCAACTGTGTTGAATACAGGTACGCCTTCAACTTCAGTGCCGCCTTTGCCAGGAGTTACCCCAGCAACGATTTTAGTGCCGTATTCCAGCATTTGCTTTGTATGGAAAAGGGCAGTTGACCCTGTAATTCCTTGTACAAGCACTTTCGTGTCTTTATTAATATAAACGCTCATTTTTGTCCCTGCCCTTCTTAGCCTACAAGTTCTACGATCTTTTTAGCGCCTTCTGCCATAGTGCCGGCAGCGACGATGTCAAGACCTGATTCGTTCAGCAGTTTTTTGCCAAGTTCAACGTTTGTTCCTTCAAGACGAACGACTAGAGGTACGCTCAAGCTGACTTCTTTTGCTGCTTGAATAACGCCTTCAGCAATGATGTCACACTTCATGATTCCGCCGAAAATGTTAACGAAGATTCCTTTTACATTCTTATCAGAAAGAATGATCTTGAATGCTTCAGTTACTTTCTCAGCAGTCGCACCGCCCCCAACGTCAAGGAAGTTAGCGGGTGTTCCGCCGTAATAGTTGATCGTGTCCATAGTTGCCATAGCAAGTCCGGCGCCGTTAACCATACAGCCGATGTTCCCGTCTAAAGAAATGTAGCTCAAGTCATACTTGGAAGCTTCGATTTCTTTTGGATCTTCTTCATCGTAGTCGCGCATTTCCATGATGTCTTGGTGGCGGTAAAGAGCATTTGCATCGAAGTTGAATTTTGCATCCAATGCTACTACTTGTCCGTCTCCTGTAACAACCAAAGGATTGATCTCAACGATTGCTGCATCTTTATCGATGTAAGCCTGGTAAAGGCCGAGCATCAATTTAGCTGCTTTGTTGACAAGCTTGGTAGGGATGTTCATGTTGTACGCCATGCGGCGTGCCTGGAAGCCAGTCAAGCCGACAACCGGGTCGATTTCTTCGTAGAAGAGGCGCTCCGGATTGTTTGCTGCTACTTCCTCGATGTCCATTCCGCCTTCTTCAGAACCCATAAGAGTTACACGTGAAGTTTCGCGGTCTAGAACCAAACCAAGATAGTATTCTTTTTCGATGCTGCTTCCTGCTTCGATATACAGGCGTTTAATTTCTTTGCCTTCAGGACCAGTCTGATGTGTAACGAGCACTTTTCCAAGAAGCTCTTTCGCATAAGCGCGCACTTCATCCAAGTTCTTAGCAAGCTTAACGCCGCCTGCTTTCCCGCGGCCACCTGCGTGGATCTGGGCTTTCACCACAACAACTTCAGTACCAAGTTCTTTGGCAGCTTTGACAGCTTCTTCCGGAGAAAAAGCAACATAGCCTTCAGGAACTGCTACTCCATATTGTTTTAGGATCTGTTTTCCCTGATATTCATGGATATTCATCTTTCGTCCTCCAATCAAACATCTGTATCGTAATTTTATTGCCTTTACCATTGTATTAAAGTTGCCATTAAATGTCCACAGTTGACAGCAATACTCCAAAAAACTTGAAGTTTTCAATCATTTCCGGTGTTATTCAGCGTTTTTCGCTGCAACCATCGATTTCACCGGCTCGAACGTTTTTCGGTGGATGGAGCACGGTCCGACACGGTCCAGTGCGAGAAGATGGTCTTTTGTGCCGTAGCCTGAATGTTTTTCAAAGCCGTAAGCCGGAAACAGTTCCGCGTAATCGTCCATGATGGCATCGCGCGCCGTTTTTGCCAGAATCGAGGCAGCGGCGATGCTCAGGCTTTTTGCGTCTCCTTTAATGATTGATTCGCAGCGAATGCCTATTTCCAGCAACATCGCGTCTGCCAATATGATGTCAGGTGCCGGATCAAGGTTCAAAGCGGCTTGAGCCATCGATTGTTTTGTCGCTTGATAGATATTAAGTTCATCAATCTTCTCAGGCGGCTGGATATGTATGGCGTAGCTCACAGCCCGCTCTTTAATAAGCTGCGCCAGCTGCCTTCGCTTTGCTGCCGGAATTTTCTTCGAGTCGTCCAAACCGATCAGCGCGCTGCAGTCGTTTGGCAATATGACCGCCGCCGTTACGACTGGGCCTGCGAGCGGTCCCCGCCCCGCTTCGTCAATCCCGCAGACCCGTTCGCCAGGATTCGTTTTGAACGATTGGTCAAATGACATTTTCCCATTGTGTTCAAACCACAATTTGTCCTGGTGCCCTTTTTTTCGCTGCCAGCTCTTCAGCGCCGCCTGGACCGATTTCCGGCCGTCTTCCTTCAATTCGTCCATCCATGGCTGCCAGTCGCTTTCCGCTGCCAGCCGCTTTTTGATTGCTGCACTTGTCTGCATATGCCTCTCCCTTTCTCTGGTTGTTTCATAAACCAAAACTGCCGGCAATGAAAAAGGACTGACCCCAGTTTCACGGAATCAGCCCTTAGTGTCATTCTTCTTTGACAATCATTTCGTCACGGTAATCGAATGTGACCCGCCCTAAGTATTGATTGCGGATATCACGGACAATCGCCTCTGCGGTCATTTCATAATCCACTTCACCGCCTGGTGAAACGAAACTGCGTCTTTTGCCAATTGCGTCAAAGGTATTGACGATTTCTTCATCCACGCCATCAATGCCGTAACGCTCTTTCAGCCGCTCGGGATAACGCTGTTCAAGAAATTTCAATGCGTAAATCGCCAGCTCCTGCATTTGGATGACCGAGTCTTTAATCGCGCCTGTCACCGCCAGCTTAAAGCCGATTTCCTGATCTTCGAACTTCGGCCACAAAATACCTGGCGTATCCAATAGTTCGATTTCCTTGCCGACTTTTATCCATTGCTGGGCTTTGGTCACTCCCGGCATGTTGCCAGTTTTAGCCAGGCTTTTCTTCGACAGCCGGTTGATCAACGTGGATTTTCCGACGTTTGGAATCCCGACAATCATTGCGCGGATGGCACGCGGCTTAATTCCTTTGGCGATCATGCGGCTCCACTTGTCCTCGAGAATTTCCTTCGAAGCTTTCGTGACTGCCTGCAGCCCTCTGCCCTCCAGGGAATTGATTGCGACTGCACGTGTCCCCTGCCCTTCGAAATAGCGGATCCATTTCTTTGTTTCTGTTTCATCGGCCATGTCCATTTTGTTCAAAATGATCAGCCTAGGTTTATGCTGGATCACTTGATCGATCATCGGATTGCGCGAAGATAAAGGAAGCCGGGCATCCACAAGTTCAAAAATGATGTCGACCAGCTTTAGTTTTTCTGTTACTTCTCTTCTAGCTTTGGCCATATGCCCTGGAAACCACTGTATCGTCATAAAAACACTCCTTAGTTAACGAGCCCTGCTTCTTCCATCGGCCAAAATACGAAACTCGTATTGCCGATGACGTCATCCATTGGCACTATACCGATATGCCGGCTGTCTTTGCTTGCTCTCCGGTTGTCTCCCATAACGAAGACATGACCTTCCGGTATCGTACTCTCATTGATTTTTTCTTCTAACGTAAAATCCTCTGTCAATGTGCCGGTGATGCCTTCTTTGTAAATATCCAAATAAGGCTCTTCCACCGCTTGTCCATTAATAAACAGCTGATCATTTTCATAAGCGATGTGATCTCCTGGCAAGCCAATGATCCGCTTAATGTAATCTTTTTCTTCAGGCGCATGAAAAACGATGATATCGAATCGATCAGGCTCTCCTACCGAATAGCCGATCTTGTTGACAATCATACGGTCGCCATGCTCCAAAGTCGGCATCATCGATTCGCCGTCCACTACAATCGGAGTAAAAAAGAAAACACGAATAATTGCCGCAAGCCCGAACGCAATCAACAGCGCTTTTGACCATTCCCAAACCTCATTCTTCTGTTTAACTTCACGTTCCATGCGCGTTCCTCCCCAGACATTCTACTGTAATTGTACAAGCATTTTAGGCTTTTAGCAAAGAAAAGCGAAGGCGGCCTCTTAGGTTCGATAGGCGTAAGAAGGCCTGGCGAAGCGGCATGTATTCAGCCGCACAGCCAGGTCGGCTTACGACCCGAGAACCTGGCCGCCTGAGCTAGACAATAAGAAAAGCGAAGGCGCCTGCACAGCCCCGACAGGCAAGTTATGGCCAAATAAAATTTGTGTCATAACTTTGCGACGAAGCACAAAGTGCTGCAGAAGCAGCAGGTTTTTGAAGGCCTGGCGAAGCGGCATGTATTCAGCCGCACAGCCGGATCGGCTTACGACCTGAGAACCTGGCCGCCTGAGCCAGACAATAAGAAAGGCGGATGCGCCTGCACAGCCCTAACAAGTGATGCGGGCTAAGTGTATAGCGGACCTCACTCAATTTTTACGCAAAAAAGAAAGAGGGCGCATTCGCCCTCTTTCACTAGTGGAATCTTATCGAATTTCTTTGATGCGTGCTGCTTTACCGCGAAGGTTACGCAAGTAGTACAGTTTCGCACGACGAACTTTACCACGGCGGGTAACTTCAAGCTGTGCAATTTTTGGCGTGTGTACAGGGAATGTACGCTCAACACCAACACCATAAGAGATTTTGCGGACTGTGAATGATTCACTGATTCCGCCTCCACGGCGACCGATTACAACTCCTTCGTATAACTGGATCCGTTCGCGAGTTCCCTCAACGACCTTCACGTGTACACGGACAGTATCTCCTGGACGGAAGTCCGGGTGGTCTGTACGAAGTTGATCTTTAGTAATGTCTGCAATAATGTTTTGCATGTTTTTTCTCTCCTTCTACAGATGCTCTTGCACACAATTGCTGCTGCAGCGGAACACCGTGATCCTGTACTTTACATAAAAGTACAGACTCCATGGTATCACTAAACAAACGGTTATGCAAGGTCTATTCTTGTTTGTTGCTGGTGTTTTTCAGTGAATCGAGAATCTTCTGCTGCTGCTTTGAAAGCTGGATGTGATTCAGCAGATCCGGCCGGCGTTCAAGTGTGCGTTTCAGCGCCTGCTCTTCTCGCCATTGATCGACTTTCCCATGGTTTCCAGAAGTTAACACGGCAGGAACCTGCCAGCCTCTGAAATCTGCCGGACGGGTATACTGTGGATGTTCGAGCATTCCAGTTGAGAATGAGTCTTTGATAGAAGAGTCGGCGTTTCCAAGGACCCCTGGAAGCAGCCTGACGACACTGTCGATGACAGTCATTGCAGCAAGTTCGCCGCCAGTGAGGACAAAGTCGCCAATTGAAATCTCGTCTGTCACCAGATGTTCCCGAATCCGCTCGTCGTATCCTTCATAATGGCCGCAAATAAAGATCAAATCTTCTTCCTGCGCGAGCTCTTCCGCTTTTTTCTGCGTAAAGCGTTCGCCTTGCGGGCACATTAAGATCACGCGCGGCTTTTTATCCGTGATAAGCGACTCGACAGCAGTGAACATCGGTTCCGGTTTCAGAACCATCCCTGCTCCGCCGCCAAAAGGATAATCATCGACTTGCCGTTTATTGTCGGCGAATTCCCGGAGGTCCACGACGTTCAGCTTGACCGCATTTTTGGCTTGGGCCTTTTTCATGATCGATTGGTTGAAAACCCCTTCAAACATTGGCGGAAAGAGCGAAATGACGTTTATGTTCATGTGTTCAACAAGCCTTCCAGCACTTCGATGACGATTTTCTTTTCATCTATGTCTATTTCTTTGACAACATCTTCGATATAAGGGATATAGTGTTTTTTGCCAGCTTCCGGCGTCACTTCCCATACATCATTTGCTCCTGTCTCCAAGATCTCGGTAACTTTCCCAAGAAGGCCGCCTTCTGTCGAATACACTTCACAGCCAAGAATTTCATGATGGTAAAAAGCGTTTTCTTCAAGATCCGTCAAGTCGTGTTCTGCAATGCGCAGATAGCTGTCTTTGAATTCCGCAACATCATTGATGTGCGGATAGCCTTCAAACGTCAGCAATTCGAAATTCTTGTGCTGGCGATGGCTCGCGATTGTCACCATGATCGGTTTCTTATCGTTTTTCTTGAACAAGCCCAGTTTCATGCCAACGGCAAACCGCTCTTCCGGAAAATCCGTGCGGGACAAAACACGGACTTCTCCAAGGATGCCGTGTGTGTTGACTATTTTTCCTACATTAAACCATTCCACGCAATAAAACATCCTTTCAGTTTCTGTTTTGGCTGACAAAAAAGGGAGGAACCTAGGCTCCTCCCTTTTTTGCTAATCCACAATATCGACGTAAGTTTTCTTCTTATGGTGATTCCCAGCTGCTGAATACACGATGGAGCGGATCGCTTTCGCGACACGTCCTTGTTTACCGATGACTTTCCCTGTATCTTCTGGATGCACTGAAAGTTTATAGACAATTCGGCTCGGATTTTCGTCGGTTTCGACGCGAACTTCGTCCGGATGATCGACTAGCGGTTTCACAATGGTTTCAATCAGCTGCTTCATAAGAAAAACTCCCTTACTTGCTTAATTTTTCGTTATGGAATTTCTCCATAATGCCGTTTTGAGAAAACAAGTTGCGAACTGTGTCAGATGGTTTAGCACCATCATGAAGCCATTTCAACGCTAATTCTTCGTCAATTTTAACTTCAGCTGGAACTGTTAGCGGGTTGTAAGTACCCACTGTTTGGATTTGACGGCCGTCACGTGGAGCACGTGAGTCAGCTACTACAATACGGTAAAAAGGAGATTTCTTAGCTCCCATACGTTTCAAGCGAATTTTTACTGCCATTTCTTAAAGCACCTCCGAATAGTTTCACACAAGATATTATATTATCAAGCTTTAAATAGTTTGTAAAGTATTTTTTCTTAACACCTTGAAATTTCTTTGCTGCAACAGTGTTGCGCCGCATTTTTCAAGGGATTTCACGCGAAACAAATCAATCTCAGATCATTTGAAAAGCGAATCCAGGCCTGGCATAGACCCTTTCTTTTTGCCCTTTTGGCTCATGCCCGACATCTGTTTCATCATTTTTTTCATGTCTTCAAATTGCTTCAATAGACGGTTGACGTCCTGGATCGTCGTTCCCGAACCTTTGGCAATGCGTTTTTTGCGGTTCGAGTTCATGATGTCAGGCGTTGTCTTCTCCTGCGTCGTCATCGATTGGATAATCGCTTCAACGCGGGCCATCTGGCCTTCATCAACTTTGGCATTTTCCAGCCCTTTGATTTTATTGGCGCCTGGCAGCATCTTGAGGATCTCATCCAACGGCCCCATCTGTTTGACCTGCGACAGCTGGTCTAGGAAATCATCGAATGTGAACGAAGAAGTCCGGAATTTCTCTTCCAGTTCTTTCGCTTTTTCTTCATCGACGTTTGACTGCGCTTTTTCAATCAACGACAGCATATCGCCCATGCCAAGGATCCGTGAAGCCATGCGTTCCGGGTAAAACGGTTCCAATGCATCCATCTTCTCGCCCATACCGACGAATTTAATCGGTTTCTGGGTAACAGAACGGATGGAAAGAGCCGCACCACCGCGTGTATCGCCGTCAAGCTTTGTCAACACGACTCCGGTGATGCCGATAGCGTCATCGAAGTTCTGTGCTACGTTGACGGCGTCCTGGCCGGTCATCGCGTCGACGACAAGGAAAATTTCTTCCGGCTCTTTAAGGGCGCGGATATCCTTTAATTCCTGCATCAGCGCTTCGTCGACATGAAGGCGTCCGGCCGTATCGATGATGACCGTGTCCATATGTTCCTGTTTAGCGAACTCGATCGCCTGCCGTGCAATTTCCACAGGGGAAATATCCGTGCCTTTTGAGAAGACCGGCAGCGACAATTGCTTGCCGATTGTTTCGAGCTGCTGGATAGCGGCCGGACGGTAGACGTCGGCAGCTACCAATAGCGGCTTGCGATTATTTTTTTTGCGCAGCAAGCTGGCAAGTTTGCCGGAAGTGGTCGTTTTACCAGCCCCCTGCAATCCCACCATCATGATGACGGTTGGCTGCTTCGCCGAAAACTCGATTTTGCTTTGGTCGCCGCCCATCAATTCCGTCAACTCGTCTTTGACGATTTTCACGACTTGCTGGCCCGGAGTCAAGCTTTCCATGACGTCCACGCCGATTGCGCGTTCACTGACTTTTTTCACGAATTCTTTTACGACTTTCAAGTTGACATCCGCTTCGATCAAAGCGAATCGGACTTCTCGCATCATTTCTTTGACGTCCGCTTCCGACACTTTACCTTTGCCTTTGATCTTTTGGATGGTGCCTTGCAGGCGTTCAGCTAATCCTTCAAATGCCATTGCTATCGCCTCCTAATCCCATTCTTTTAACTGGTCAAGGAATACCCGGACCCGTTCTTCTGTAAAGGTTTCTTTTTCAAATGCTGAAACCAGCTGCTGCCGTTTTTGGAATTTCTCGAATAGCTGCAGCTTGGCTTCATATTCTTCAAGCATCGCTTCAGTGCGGCGGATATTGTCATACACCGCTTGGCGGGTGATATGATACGCTTCTGCGATTTCCCCCAAGGAATGGTCGTCCAAATAATAGAGCTCCATATAGCTGCGCTGTTTAGGAGTCAGCAATTCCTGATAAAAATCAAACAGGTAATTCATGCGCGTTGTTTTTTCTAAACCCATCATTGCAGTTCACCCCATCCACTCTCTTTTTTACGATACTGAAAACAGAGTAAGGTGTCAAGTAATTTTACTTGTCTCCTTCTAAGAGTTCCATCGCTTCTTCTTTGTCCAAACCTTCCGCAAATAAGCCATAGACATATTTTTGCGGGTCGAACGGCTGCAGGTCGTCCATTTGCTCGCCAAGACCGACAAATTTCACCGGGATTTTCAGCTTGCTGCGGATAGCCAAAACGATTCCGCCTTTTGCGGTGCCGTCAAGCTTCGTCAGGACGATGCCTGTCACGTTTGTCACTTCTTTGAACATCTGCGCTTGAATCAATGCGTTCTGGCCAGTCGTTGCATCCAGCGCTAGCAGGACTTCATGCGGTGCGCCAGGGATTTCGCGTGCGATGACCCGGTTCACTTTTTCCAGCTCTTTCATCAAATTCACTTTGTTCTGCAAACGTCCGGCAGTATCGCAAATCAGTACATCCACCCCGCGCGATTTTGCTGCACGGACGGCATCGTACATGACCGCTGCCGGGTCAGACCCTTCACTCTGTTTGATGACGTCGACTCCGACGCGCTTGCCCCAGATGTCCAATTGTTCAATTGCTCCGGCGCGGAATGTGTCACCCGCTGCCAAAAGGACGGATTTCCCTTCATTTTTCAGCCGGTGCGCCAATTTGGCGATGCTTGTCGTCTTGCCGACGCCATTGACTCCGACAAATAAAATCACAGTCAGATCATCGGCGAATTTCAATTCGTTGGTTTCCTCGTCGCCAGCTTGATAGATTTCCACCAATTTTTCCGAAATGACGGATTGGACCGTCGACGTGTCTTTGACATTTTGGCGCTGCACTTCAGAGCGCAGTTCATCCATCAATTCCATGACAGTTTCAAATCCAACATCTGCTTGAAGGAGGATTTCTTCCAATTCCTCAAAGAAATCCTCATCGACTTTGCGGTATTTCGCTACGAGGTCATTGATTTTCGACGTAAAGCCCGTGCGCGTTTTCGTTAAGCCTTCTTTGTATTTTTCTGTCGACTCTTCCGCTTCCGCATTTCCTGCAAATTTATCTTTCAGCTTTTTAAAGAAACTCACATGACCACTCCTCTATTAATTTTGTTCCTGCAATTTGACGGACACCAGTTTCGAAATGCCTGATTCCTGCATCGTGATGCCATATAGCACATCTGCGCCTTCCATCGTCCCTTTGCGGTGCGTAATGACGATGAATTGGGTATTTTTACTGAATTTCTTCAAGTACTGACTGTAACGCACGACATTCGATTCATCAAGCGCCGCTTCTACCTCATCAAGTACGCAGAACGGCACCGGGCGAATGTTCAAAATCGAAAACAGCAGCGCAATAGCGGTAAGCGCCCGTTCACCGCCTGACAACAGGCTTAAGGTCTGCTGCTTTTTCCCTGGCGGCTGCGCGATAATTTCCACGCCGGTCATAAGCATATCCTCGGGATTGGTCAGCACCAAATCCGCTGAGCCTCCGCCGAACAATTCGCGGAAGACCCGCTGGAAATGCCCGCGGATTGCATGGAATGTTTCATCGAAACGGCTGGTCATTTCTTCATCCATTTCACGGATGACGGTGCGCAGCGTCTCTTTTGCTTCGTTCAGGTCGTTGCGCTGTTCAGTCAGGAAGTTGTGGCGTTCGGAGACATGCTCGAATTCTTCAATCGCCCCGATATTAACCGGCCCCAGTTCTTCAATCGACTGTTTCAGCAATTTCACTTTCTTGCGGACTGCTGCTTCGTCGTCGGCCAGTTTGAATTCACGCGCTTTTTCAATGGTCATGTGGTAATTATTCTCCAACTGGGAAAGGAAACCTTGCATTTGAACATCGATGCGCGTCGACTTGACTTCGCAAATGCGGATCGCTTCGACAAAGCCTTTGTAAATGCGCTGAAGCTCTTTCAATTGCTCTTCGAGCGCGGTCAGTTCCCTTTGCTTAGCTGTTCGGCCTGCTTTCAGCTCGACAAGCGCCTGTTGCACCATCTCTTTCGTATTGGTCCAGACTGTAATTTCCCGTAAGATATCGTCAGCGGAATAAACTTTCGATGCTTCTTCCGACTGAATCCAATCGAGCTCTTTTTGCAGCTGCTGAATTTTCAAGTCGCTTTTCTCTTTCCGCTCCAAAAGCTCCGCTTCACTGCCAATTAGCTGAGCGACACGCTCTTTCATGACAGCAAGCGAAGATTTCTGGTCCGCTAATTTGGAAATGACCGAATCGCGGGCTGTATCATTTTGCTGCTTGAACTGCGTCAGTTCGTCGATTTGTTTGGAAATCGATTGCAGCTCCAGGCTGATTTCGCCTAGCCGGTCTGCAGCTGCTTCTTTTTTATCGGCTATCGCGGACAAGTCGTGTGTTTTATTGCTGCGCTCGGCTTGGAACAGTCCGTAGCGGTCTTTCGTCGTCTTTAAGACAGCTTCGATTTCACGCAGAATAATCGCGCGCTCTGCTTCCATATCCCGGTATTTCTCACCTTCGGAACGCAGATTGTTTAATGCCTGTTCTGCTTCGGTGACTTCTTGCTGTTCTTTTTTCACTGTTGTTTCAGCTTGGGCGATAGTGCTCGTCAATTCCTTCAGCTGTACGACCAATTGCTCTAACTCAGCTTTCCGTGTAAAGAACGAGGCTTGAGTCTTATTGGCGCCGCCGGTCATCGAACCGCCTGCATTAACGACATCTCCGTCTAATGTAACAGTGCGGTAACGGTTCATCATTAATTTGGCGATGGCCGAAGCACCTTTCAAATCTTTCGCAATGATAACATTGCCAAGCAAGTTTTCTACAATCATTCCGTAATTCTGGTCATAGCCGACCAATTCATACGCCATTTTCACAAATGACGGATGCTGCTCGACAGCCGCTATGCTATGGGAAGGGATTTTCCGTGATTTCATGACAGTCATCGGCAGGAACGTAGAGCGCCCTGCGCGTTTATTGCGCAAAAATTCGATGCCTTCACGGGCATTTTGTTCATTTTCAGTGACAATATGCTGGCTTGCTGCCCCCAGCGCAGTTTCAATCGCTTTCGCGTATTGCTGATCAACTTGGACAATTTCAGCGACTGCTCCTACGATACCGGTGAGCTGGCCTTTGTCACGCGCCACCAGTACTTCACGGACGCCTTGGAAAAAGCCGGAGAAATCTGCTTCCAGCTCTTGCAACGTCTCCACGCGGGAACTAAGTTGCTTTTGCGACTGGTAAGCCTGGAATAACATCGCTTGCTTTTTATCAAACGCCCCTTTTTTGCTGATATAGGCCGTTTCCGCTGCTTTGTACTGCGCGCGTTTTTCTTCCAGCAGTTTCCGTATGCCTTCGAGTTTTTTCCCGGCAGCCGTTTTTTCTTCATCAAGGCGTGCCAATTCAGTCGAAAAATCCGCCTGTTGCACGGCGATGCGGCTGCTGGATTCCGATACTTGCTGTTCCTGCAAATCGATATTCTTCAATTCGTTTCGGACGCTTGCCTGTTCGTTCATCAAATCGATATAAGTGGATTTATGGGTTTCGATGTCGTTGTCGATATCAGCAGGCGACCGGTTGAGCTGGTCCTCCAGCACTTTCACGGATTGGCGAATCGCCAGCTGTTCGGCTTTGCGCTCCTGCAGCATGGCCAATTGTTCACTATGCTTTTTGTGGAGAGCTGCGTTTTCCTGTTTTTCCCCATTCAGGCTCGCTGTCAGCTGTTGGGCCTGGCGGTCTGCGTTATTCTTCTTCTCTGACATCAAAAGCTTGCGGCCTTCCCACTTCTCGCTTTCACTGCTTGCCTCTACCAACTGCTGCTGGGAGCCGTCAATTTCATCGTCCAGCTTTTTCAATGCCGAGCGGATCGTTTTAACCCCTTGTTCTTTTTCTTCGATGTCAGCTGCCAACTCGCGCTCTTTGCGCAAATGGGAAGCTGCATCTTCTTCCAGCGCCGCCAATTGCTGTTCGAGCTGCGTTATGTCGAAAGCCAATAGCGCAATATCCGCGCCTTTCAATTGTTCATTCATATCCAAATAATCGCGGGCAGTTGATGCCTGGATTTGCAGCGGCTCCATACGGCCGTCGAGTTCATGCAGGATATCCAATACGCGATTCAGGTTTTCGTCAGTTTCGCTGAGTTTGAATTCAGCTTTCTTCTTGCGTTGCTTATACTTCAAAACGCCCGCAGCTTCTTCAAAAATCGAGCGCCGCTCTTCTGCTTTGCTATTGAGAATTTCGTCAACCCGACCTTGGGAAATGATGGAAAAAGCTTCTTTTCCGAGTCCGGAATCCATGAACAAATCCGTAATGTCTTTGAGGCGGCAATTTTGCTTATTCAGCAAATATGCACTTTCACCGCTGCGAAAAACCCTTCTCGTCACGCTGATTTCGCTGTAATCGAGAGGGGCCCTGCCGTCTGTATTGTCCAATACCAACGTTACTTCCGCAAAATTCAGCGGCTTTCTGGATTCACTGCCGGCAAAAATGACATCTTCCATTTTTGCACCGCGCAATGATTTGGCAGACTGCTCGCCAAGCACCCAGCGGATTGCATCGGTGACGTTGCTCTTGCCGCTTCCATTAGGGCCGACAACTGCTGTCACGCCGGGGACGAAATCGATGCCGATGCGATCGGCGAACGATTTGAACCCCATGACTTCTAATCGTTTCAAAAACATGTTCTAATCCTCCGTTGCTTCCTGCAATTTAAGGATGGCCAGCTGAGCGGCTTTTTGCTCCGCTTCTTTTTTCGAGCGGCCATTGCCAATGCCGAGTTCCTGATCAGCGAGCGATACACGCGTTACAAACACACGGCTGTGTGCAGGTCCTTTTTCGTCGATGATTTCGTAGCTTAATGAGCCATTGTTTTTTTGCTGCACCAATTCCTGGAGCTGACTTTTGTAATCCATGACGTTGGAAAATGCACCGACTTCGACTTTTGGAAATAGCACCACTTCCATAAAGGCGACGACTGCTTCCAAGCCCTGGTCCAAATACAAAGCGCCGATCAGCGATTCAAATACATCCGCCAATAGCGCCGGGCGCGTCCGGCCGCCTGTCTGTTCCTCACCTTTTCCAAGCAAGATGTAGTTGCCGAGATTCAGCTCATTGGCAAACGTCACCAATGAAGGTTCGCAGACGATTGCTGCTCGCAGCTTCGTCAGCTTGCCCTCGCTCATCTCAGGATACTTTGCATACAAAAAGTGAGAAACCGACAATTCCAATACTGCGTCTCCCAAAAATTCAAGGCGTTCGTTATCGAGGTAATACCTTCTTCTGTGTTCGTTGACATAAGAAGAATGCGTAAATGCCTGATAAAGCAATGCCGGCTGTTCAAATTTGATATTCAAGTCCCTTTGCAATTGGTCAAAGGCCGCCCGCGAGCTTTCTTTGATCAATCCAGGCTTCTGCTGATTCACTTTTCGTTTTATTGCCATTGTAATCTGCCTTCCTTTAACGTTCTGCCTCTAATTTTACCTTTTTTTAAAGGTTTGTGCAAAAAAACAAAGCGACGCACAGCCGCTTTGTTAAAAGCTTCTGTGCGTCGAGATTGTAATCAGATTATGCTTGCTTTTTTTCGATATACGTTACCGCGTCGCCTACTGTTGCCATACCTTCTGCGTCTTCATCAGAAATTTCCATGTCGAATTCGTCTTCAAGTTCCATAACCAATTCAACTACGTCCAATGAATCTGCACCAAGGTCGCCTGTGAATGAAGCTTCAAGCTTAACTTCGCTTTCTTCCACACCTAGACGATCTACGATTACTTTTGTTACGCGCTCTAATACTGTTGACAATGCCGTCACCTCCCCTCAAATCAGTATACAAAATTTCTGCCTACATGACCATGCCGCCGTCAAGATGAAGCGTCTGCCCAGTCATATAAGATGCGTCGTCTGACGCCAAGAAGAGCGCGGCTTTCGCCACTTCTTCCGGTTTGCCGAAACGGCCGAGGGGAATTTGCGCAAGCATCGTTTTCTGGATGTCTTCGCCCAATTTGTCCGTCATATCCGTTGTGATGAATCCTGGAGCCACGGCATTTGCCGTGATATTGCGGCTTGCAAGTTCGCGTGCCGTCGTTTTCGTTAAGCCGATTACGCCGGCTTTCGCCGCCACGTAGTTCGCCTGTCCCGCATTGCCCATCACGCCGACAATCGATGCAATGTTGACAATGCGCCCAGAGCGCTGTTTCATCATTTGGCGCGTCACCGCTTTCGTGCAGATAAAGACGCCTTTCAGATTCGTGTTGATCACGTCATCCCATTCATCGTCTTTCATGCGCATCATCAAATTATCGCGTGTGATGCCTGCATTGTTGACAAGGATGTCCACTGAACCGAAAGCCTGCATCGTCTGCTCAACCATCGCTTTCACCGCATCTGCATTTGCTACATCCGCTTTCACGGCAATCGCTTCGCCGCCATTGCTTTTGATTTCTTCGACGACAGCTTCCGCTTTTGCCTGGCTGCCGCTGTAATTAACGACAATCTTTGCGCCAGCTTCGGCCATTTTACGGGCGATTTCAGCACCGATGCCGCGTGATGCTCCAGTGATGATTGCTGTTTTCCCTGTTAAGTTGGTCATTTCGCCAGCTCCTCTACCGCTTTTTCAAACGTTGCCAAATCGTATACCGGCAGCGTGACCGCCGAGCGGTCTATTTTCTTCACAAGGCCGCTAAGGACTTTTCCTGGACCAATTTCGACAAATACCGTGACACCCAAATCAATCATTTCACGCACCGATTGCTCCCAAAGGACCGGCGAGTACAATTGGCGGACCAATAACTCCTGGACCTGAGAAGCATGCGTTTCACTTTTCGCTGTAACATTCGTGATAACCGGAACTTTGGCATCTTCTAAAAATGCTTCACTCAGCACTTTCGACAATGCCTGCGACGCCGGCCGCATCAATTCCGAATGGAACGGTCCACTGACGTCAAGCGGAATCGCCCGTTTTGCGCCGCGTTCTTTCGCGAGCACACAAGCTCTGTCAACGCCCGCTTTCGTTCCGGAAATGACGATTTGCCCTGGGCAATTCAAATTCGCCAATTGGACAACGCCGACTGAATCCGTCACTTCATTCGTCACTTTTTCCAGCTCCGTGCTATCCATACCGAGAATGGCTGCCATAGCCCCTTCTCCTGCAGGTACTGCCTCGTTCATGAACAATCCCCGCTTATGGACGATATCTACCGCTTTTTCAAATGGCAGGACGCCAGAAGCGACAAGCGCGCTGTATTCACCCAGGCTGTGCCCGGCTGTATAATCCGGGAAGATTCCGGCGCGGTTCAAGCGTTCTGTAATCATCGAACTCACCGTCAGCAATGCCGGTTGGGCGTGGTATGTAAGGGTCAAGTTTTCCTGAGGTCCTTCAAGCATCATCTGCGATAAATTGACGCTCAGTACTTCATCGGCCTGTTTGAAAAACTCGAGGCTCTTGCTGTCGGATAAAAAGCTTTCGCCCATTCCGACAGCTTGTGAACCTTGCCCTGGATAAATAAATGCAATTTTAGTCATGAGCGTTCTCCTTTTTCAGCGTGCTGTAAATCGTTCCTGCTACATCATTTTCCACCATTGTCCGTGCCTGGCGGATGGCATTGAACAGCGCCGTGCCGTTGGATGACCCATGCGCTTTAATGACCGGTGCTTTTAAGCCAAAAAGTCCTGCACCGCCGTATTCACTGTAATCGAGCATGCCCTTCAAGCCGCGCAAATCGTCTTTGACCAATAAAGCCGCCAGTTTCGTCTTCGCCGAGCTGTTGAACACATCTTTAATCATCGCAAAAACGTTCATCGCCGTGCCTTCGATCGTTTTCAGCACCATATTGCCGGTAAAGCCGTCCGTCACCACTACATCTGCGACGCCATTCAATAAATCACGCGATTCTACGTTGCCGATAAAATTGATCGACGCTTCTTTCAAGAGCGGAAAGGCTGCTTTCGTCAATTCGTTGCCTTTCTTTTCTTCTGTACCGATATTCAATAAGCCGACTGTCGGATTTGTGATGCCGCGTACTTTTTCCGCGTAAATGCTGCCCATGATAGCGTATTGCACCAGATGCTCCGGACGCGCTTCTGCATTTGCACCCATATCGAGCATCAGGAACCCTTTGCGGTCGATTGTCGGAAGCGTCGGCGCAAGCGCAGGGCGGTCTACTCCTTCAATCCGGCCGACCACAAATAAACCGGCCGACATCAATGCGCCGGTATTGCCCGCTGACACACAAGCATCGGCCCGCCCTTCTTTCACTGCCAGAGCCATCTGCACCATCGAAGAGTCTTTCTTGCGGCGTACTGCCCGGACAGGGTCGTCCGTCGACTCGATTACTTCTTCACAGTGAATGACGGCCAATCGCTCATGGTCCTTCAAATACTCTGCCATCTGGTCTTGCTTGCCGTACAATTGAATCTGCAAATCGCTGAATTCTTCAAGCGCTTTATAAACACCTGCAATAATTTCTTTCGGGGCGTTGTCTCCGCCCATGCCATCTACTGCTATGATCAATTTCCGTCACCTTCGCTTTGCTCAGTCATTCGGTACATTTCAAATGTGCCGATAAATACGGTCGCCTGATCAACAGTCGAGACGACTTTTACATATGCCCGATTTTTCTCCGGATTCCGGTCGATTACTTGCGCTTTCGCCACTACACGCTGCCCCGCCTTTACAGGCCGCAGAAACTGCAGCTCGGATTTTACGGTGAGCGCGAGTTCGTCATTCATGACAGCTACCGCCAATGAATTCGCCTGAGCGAATAAATGGTGGCCCCTGGCGATCTGGTTGCGCTGAAATACGTGTTCCGGTTTGACGTCGAAAAGAGAAATCGCTTTTTCATCCAATTCAATATCTATTATTTCTCCGATCACTTCATCAATCGGCAAAGATTTCACTTCATCTTCAAATGTCTTAACGGCTACATGCTTGATGCGTTCCCGCAGTTCGGGAATCGACAGCTCCATGCGGTCAAGGCGTATCGTTTGGACGCTGACGTCAAAATTGGCTGACAATTCTTCGTCCGTTACAAAAGGATTTTCTTTAATGGACGCCGTCAGCGCCAATTGCCGTTCTTTTTTCGGTTTTTTCATCTTGTCACCGCCCGCTATTAGCACTTGGTACTAATATGAGTATATAAATAACAAAAAAAGAATGCAAGGATAATCTGCACCCTGCATTCTCAGTCAAGCCTGCCTCCGGCCAATGCACCCGATTTTTCGAGCTGGCTGCGTAGGCATGCCATCTCGTCGCTGGTCCAAAATTCATCGGAACTCACTAATGACTCTGCATCTTTGCGCGCTGTTTCCAGTGCCCGGTAATCATGCACAAGGTCCGCCATTTTGAACTCCGGTATGCCGCTTTGTTTGCGCCCGAAAAAGTCTCCGGGCCCGCGCAGCTGTAGATCTTTCTCTGCCAGCACAAAGCCATCATTGGTTTCCGTCATCGACGACATGCGCTCTTTGCCGACTTCCGTTTTCGGATCCGCCAACAGCACGCAATACGATTGTTCGCTGCCCCGTCCGACACGCCCGCGTAATTGGTGTAGCTGCGACAAGCCGAACCGTTCTGCGTCGTAGATGAGCATGAACGTGGCATTCGGCACATTGACGCCGACTTCAACGACTGTCGTGGAAACCAGTACTGCCACTTCGCCTTCAGAGAACGAGCGCATCGTCTGTTCTTTTTCATCGCTATGCAAGCGGCCGTGCATCAGCCCGACCGTGAATTTGCCGTGGAAATAGCTGGATAATTGCTGGAACAGATCGACAGCATTCTGGTAATCGAGTTTATCAGACTCTTCGATCAGCGGGCAGATGACATATGCCTGACGTCCTGCCGCCAGCTCTTTTTCCATACGGCCTACGATTTTGCCGAACATCTCTTTTTTCATCCAAAAAGTTTCAATTTCTTTGCGGCCCACAGGCATTTCATCGATGACTGATACATCCATCTCACCGAAAGCCGAAATCGCGAGCGTCCGCGGAATCGGGGTCGCTGTCATGAACAAGACATCTGGATTATAGCCTTTGTCTTTTAAGACGCGGCGCTGATCCACTCCGAAGCGGTGCTGCTCATCGGTGATGACAAGGCCCAATTTCTTGAAAGCGACATCCGGTTGGATCAATGCGTGGGTGCCGATAAGCATATCGATTTCCCCTGACGCCAATTGATCCAAAATCAACTGGCGCCGTTTGCCTTTGACCGATCCCGTCAACAACGCAATCTTTACTGGAAAATCAGCGAACCATTCCGCCAAAGTATTGGCATGCTGCTCAGCCAGAATTTCAGTCGGCGCCATCAACGCCCCTTGTTGCCCAGCTGTCACCGCCGCGTATAGCGCAATGGCAGCGACAACTGTTTTGCCCGAACCGACGTCTCCTTGTAGCAGCCGGTTCATGCGGAACGGTTCTTTCATATCTTTTGAAATTTCATTGACAACGCGTTTTTGGGCGCCAGTCAAGCCGTATGGCAACGATTGGATAAACTTTTTCAATTCGTTCAGGTCATAGTCGATAAAAGAGCCGCCTTCTTCTTCGCGGTTCTTTTTCCGTAATGCCTGCATCTTTAATTGGAAAATCAACAATTCTTCATAGACGAAACGACGCCTCGCCTGTTTCAGCGCTTCTCCGTCTGTCGGGAAATGAACCCATTCCAATGCATCTTCAATAGACGCCAAGTGATAGGCTGTGCGGAAACGATCCGGCAAACAGTCTTTAAGGTCGGATTTTGCAATATCCAGCGCTTGCCGCATCAATTTGCGGAACGTCTTCTGGTGGATGCTTCCTTTCAAACTGTAGACCGGCTCAAAATCGGCACCGCTTGTGCGCGGGCCGATCGTATGGCTTTGCACCGTAATGATTTGGCGGCCGCGGTCCCATTTGCCGGCTAGCGTCACAATCTCACCGATATGCAACTTGGCTTTTACGTAAGGCTGATTAAAGAAAATAGCTTTGATCAAATGGCGGCCCACCATCACTTGGACAGTTGTCCGCGACTTATTTTTTCCTAAAAAAAGGACGGAAGGCTCACTTTCGACCCTTCCCTCCACAGTCACCCGTTCATTATGTGGTGTATCCGCCAGATCTTTCAGCTGGAAATCTTCATGGCGGTAAGGAAATGTCATAATCAGATCATGGATCGTTTCAATCTTCATTTCCTGTAAAGTTTCCGCAGCTTGCCTGCCGACGCCTTTTAATACGGCGACAGAATCGTTACTGGCCACTGCCCACCACTGCCCCGCCAAATATTTTTGCTTCCAGCCATTTGCCGGTCGGAGTAGCGGCAAGTCCGCCTTTTGCCGTTTCTCTTAATGCACTCGGCATCGATTTGCCGATTTCATACATGGCACTGATTACTTCATCGCATGGAATGCGGCTTGTTACGCCTGCAAGCGCCATATCGGCGGCTACAACCGAATTAGCAGCACCCATGGCATTACGTTTGACGCAAGGCACTTCGACAAGGCCTGCCACTGGATCGCATACTAGTCCGAGCATATTTTTCAAGGTGATCGCAAATGCTTCAGAAGATTGCTGCGGTGTTCCGCCAGCCATCTCCACGATAGCAGCAGCGGCCATTCCGGCAGCCGATCCGACTTCCGCCTGGCAACCGCCCTCTGCGCCTGAAATCGACGCATTATTGGCGACAACAAAGCCGAAAGCACCAGACGTAAACAAATAACGAATCATCTGTTCCCGCGTTGGATGGAGCTGGTTTTGCACTGCAAACAAAGTCCCTGGCACAACGCCTGCCGAACCTGCTGTCGGTGTCGCACAAATCGTTCCCATCGCAGCATTGACTTCATTTGTCGCCACTGCCTTGCTGACTGCGTCAAGCAGCAAGTTTCCAGAGAGCGTATTGCCTTTTTCCATGTAAGCCTGCAGCAAAACTGCGTCTCCGCCGGTCAAACCGGAAACCGAATGTACGCCTTTCAACCCTTTTTCAACTGCTTCTTCCATGACCGTCAAATTGCGGTCCATCTGCTTCATAATATCTTCGCGCGGACGGTCAGTAATGAGCATTTCCTGCTCAATCATGATTTCGGAAATCAACTTATTTTCTTGTTCTGCTCGTGCTACCAATTCTTTTACGTTGCGGAATAAAGGTTCCACTGTATATGCCTCCTTCTTAATCAGCGATTCGCGTCACTTGTGTAATGTTTGGAAGCTCAGTAAGCTCGTCCAACACTTCTTTGTCAACATTCTGATCCACTTCAATGACCATAAGCGCCATGTCCCCTTTTTCTTTCCGGGACACTTCCATATGGCCGATGTTTATATCGTATTTATACAAGCAGTTCGCTACGTTTGCGATGCAGCCTGAGCGGTCATCATGGACCACCAGGATTGCCGGATGGTTGCCGGACAAACGCAGCGGGAATCCGTTCAATTCTGTAATTTCAATTTTCCCGCCGCCGATGGAAATGCCCATCAACGACATTTCCGAACGTTCATCGCCGATGACGATGCGAGTGGTATTCGGGTGTTCAACGCTGGCGGTTTCCGGGATGAACTCGAAAGCCATGCCCAGCTGTTCCGCTTCTTCAAAAGAAGTTTTGATGCGTTCATCAAACGTATCGTAGTCCAACAGTCCACCGACGATTGCTACATCCGTGCTATGCCCTTTATAT
This sequence comes from Planococcus sp. TJ-302, assembly GCF_058268455.1. Lineage (NCBI taxonomy): Bacteria > Bacillati > Bacillota > Bacilli > Caryophanales > Caryophanaceae > Planococcus > Planococcus sp. TJ-302. The sequence goes on from NZ_JBZDOI010000001.1 coordinate 965,267, forward strand.
GTTTCAGCGAACGAGCCGTATAAATGGATTTTAGCCCATTTCGGCTGCCGCCCGAATAAATCCCTTGCCACTCTTCCGATGCGCGCGGCACCCGCTGTATGCGAAGAAGAGGGACCAATCATGACCGGTCCTATAATATCAAAAACAGATTTGAACTTCATTGCTCAAACCCCTTTCTATCTAGTTGTGTCTACCTTTAGTGTACATGAATTTGCCACAATCTACAAAAATAAAAAAGCGCATACATTTGTATGCGCCAAAGGTTTCTATTCTACAGAAATTATATAAGGATAAAGCGGCTGCTTGCCATTATGGATCTCAACTTCGACTTCGCTATTGAGGGTTTCGATAAATCCACCCAATTTCTCAGCATCCGTTTCCTTCACATCTTCCCCAAAAAGAATGGTTACGATTTCAGAATCCTCATCAATAAGTTTTTTCGCCAATTCTTCCGTCACCCGCTCTAAGCTGGCATTCGAAATGACAATTTTGCCTTCTGAGATTCCCATGAAGTCATCTTTCGTAATGGTCACGCCATCAATCGAAGTGTCGCGGACCGCAAATGTCACGGAGCCCGATTTCACCTGTTTCGATGCATTCGCCATTGTTTTCAGATTTTCATCAACCGTCGCGTTAGCATTGAATGCAAGCAATGCGGCCATTCCTTGCGGTACGTCTTTAGTTGGTACTACGGCTGCTTCGATATCAAGCAATTCCGCTGCCTGCTCAGCTGCCATGATGATGTTTTTATTGTTCGGCAAAATCAATACGCGCTCTGCGCCGATCGATTTAACAGCGTTTACAATGTCTTCCGTCGAAGGGTTCATCGTTTGTCCGCCTTCAATGACGTAAGATGCCCCGATGCTTCTGAGAAGTTCGGCTACGCCCTCACCCATTGCGACAGTCACAACTGCGTAAGGATGCGTCGCCGTTTTTTTCGGTTCGCCTTTGCGGAAATCCTCGCCAACGATGTCGATATGCTGCTGGCGCATGTTCTCTATTTTCATCGAAATCAAGCTGCCGAATTGTTGGCCATATGTAAGCACTTTGCCCGGCTCTTCCGAGTGGATATGGATTTTCGCGACTTCATCATCTGAAATGACCAATAGCGAATCACCGAAAACGCTCAAGTCCGTACGGAAAACGGCTTCGCTGAATTCTTTTTTGCCTTCTTCGAATTTCACCATGAACTCCGTACAATAGCCGAATTCAATATCCGACGTATCCATGAAGCCTGCGATATTCTTATGATGTTCAGCGCTGACCAAATCGTCCATCGTGTTATGGGCATGCTTCTCCGGCAATTGCTCGCCTTTTAATGAAGCAAGAAATCCTTCATACACATAAACAAGTCCTTGGCCGCCGCTGTCGACAACGCCGACTTCTTTTAATACAGGAAGAAGATCCGGTGTGCGTTCAAGCGACGCTTTCGCTTCCTCGACAATCGCTTCGAAAAGCGCGATAACATCAGTTTCTGTTTTCGAAACTTCCATTCCCTTTGCTGCGGCATCTTTAGCCACAGTCAAGATTGTCCCTTCAACTGGCTTCATCACCGCTTTATACGCTGTTTCTACGCCGTGCTGAAGAGCTTCCGCAAATTTCGCGGCCGACAATTCCGGTTCATTGGCAATGGATTTGCCAAAGCCACGGAATAATTGCGATAAAATGACGCCGGAATTTCCGCGCGCTCCCATCAGCAATCCTTTTGATAAAGCCCCTGCCGTTTTGCCGATATGTTCTTGTGCATGCGCTTCGGTTTCTTTCGCACCCGATGTCATGGACAAGTTCATGTTTGTTCCAGTATCGCCGTCTGGCACTGGAAATACATTCAATGCATCTACATAATCCGCATTTTGATAAAGGTGATGGGCACCCATCTGCACCATATCCGCGAATTGAATTCCATTTAAAGACTTCATAGCCGTTTCTTCCTCCTCTTACGGGTTCGTCACACGAACTCCTTGAACATAAATATTGACCGCTTTGACAGGCATGCCAAGCGTCTTCGAAATTGTGTATTTCACTTTGGACTGGACTTGGTACGCCACTTCGGAAATTTTTGTTCCGTAGCTGATGATGACATACATATCAATGTTCAAATCTTTATCTTCCTGGCGGACAATAACACCTTTAGCGAAATTCTCTTTGCGCAATATATCGGTAAGGCCATCTCTTATCTGATGCTTTGTCGCCATCCCTACGATTCCGTAGCATTCGATTGCCGCTCCGCCTGCAATTTGGGCGATTACATCATTGGAAATATCGATTTGGCCGTATTCGTTTTTCAATTCAATCGACATTGGAATTCCTCCTTGAGTCCTATTTCACTCTTTTCATTCTACATGAAACCATTATACAAGAAAAGCAGGCGTTTGGGGTGTAAAGGTTTTTTTCTTGAAAGACCTGTGAAAATATGTTGCAAAGGCTAAATACCTGTGGTAAATTATTAAAGTATGTGAAACGAAAAACGAACTGAAATTCTATTATAATTTTCAGCTTCACTTGTGAGGAGGGACTTACATGCCTAAAGTATGTGCAATTAGCGGACGTAAAGCTCGCGCTGGAAACGCCCGTTCACACGCGTTGAACTCGACAAAACGTACATGGGGAGCAAACCTTCAAAAAGTTCGTATCCTTGTAAACGGTAAACCGAAACGTGTATGGGTTTCTGCAAGAGCAATGAAATCAGGAAAAGTTGAGCGCGTTTAATCACTCGCCCAACACGAATGCCGGATCTGACCTCAGTCAGATTCGGCATTTTTTCTTGTTTTTTTAAGAAAGCTAACCTTTATTGATTGTTATATCGATATTACGCAAAACAGCCCCGCTAAAACATATGCTCCTGCATCGCTTTGCTTAGTCCAGTGACTTCAGCTCGCGCTGTCCCGCTGGAAAGGTAGTTCGGTCCTACCTTTGCGACAAAGCTAGCGCATTGATGCAGGAGCAGTATGTTTGCCCTCGCCGTCTTCCGCTTCATTCAAAAATATTTCTTAGTTAGGAATCATTTCTTTTATTGAAAAATATGAAAGATAGAAGTAACTGCACTTATTCAAATCTCCAGATATGGAGCAAACCAGTCCCGACTCCCGCGGGATAGCGCAGTGCCGAAATCCACTCGGGCGCTAGCACGAGTTAGTTCGGCGCAAGCCCGCAGGAAAGCGGTGCTGGTTTGCGGAAAATCAGCTCATCAATTGAATTCTAAATAGATATCCCCTCAAAAAACAAAAGGTGCATCGGAAAAATCCGATGCACCTTTTCATATGTCCGCGCTTTCGATGACGATGCAGCTGCCTTTTGAAAAGGACACGGTGCCTTCGCCGTCGAATTCGTTGCTGACGAAACGCGTTGATCCAAAGCGGATGGTTTCATCCGAAACCGGGTATTTGAAGTTCTCCAACGTGAAGCCTTCAATCTCCTCGGCGAATGGATAAAACGAAATAAAGCGGTAGACGCTTTCCCGTTGGATCTTGTGTATACCCGGCTCCAAAAAGCGAATGCGGTTCTGTTTATTGACGATGTAGAACTTGATATCGGAATGCTTGAGATGGACATTGTAGACCGCGTGGAGCGCGCTCATGTAATGATCCAGCCGCCCACCGGTTACACCCGTCACAAATACATGCTTCGGTAAAAACTCCTGTGCCTTCTCCAGCGCAAGTTCCGTATCGGTTTCGTCCTTTTCTTCTTCTGCTCGGCTGAAATCAGGAAACAGCGAAGCAATTTCATCTAGTTCCCTCTGCGACACCGAATCGAAATCTCCGACCGCAGCTTTTGGAAATATGCCTTGTTCCAGCAATACCAATGTTCCCGCATCCACGCCAATGAATACCGCATCAGGCCAAGCGGCGAAGTCCGGCAGTTCGTCCACCGGTCCGCTGCCGACAATTACGACATTCACGAGATTGCCTCTTCTCCAGCCCGTTTAATCGCCTGCAATGCTTCACGTCGGTCCCTTTTTCCGAAAATCGCAGAACCTGCTACAAATACATTGGCGCCGGCTTTCGCACATGGAATAATGGTTTCTTCATTGATGCCGCCGTCGATTTGGATGTCGATTGACAACCCTTTTTCACGGATGATTTCCGACAATTGTTCCACTTTCGGAACGACCGATTCGATGAATTTCTGGCCACCGAAGCCCGGGTTGACCGTCATGAATAATACAAGGTCAATGTCTTCTAAGATTGGGAGGATCGTTTCGATCGGCGAATGCGGATTCAAAACGACTCCTGGCTTAACGCCCGATGCACGGATCAATTGGATTGTCCGGTGCAAATGCGGGCAAGCTTCAACATGGACAGTAATGTAATCCGCTCCTGCTTTGGCGAAATCCTCGATAAAGCGGTCTGCATTTTCAATCATCAAGTGGACATCGAGCGGAAGTTTCGTCAATGGGCGAATGGCATCTACCACAATCGCGCCAAAAGAGATATTCGGGACGAAATGGCCATCCATGACATCGATGTGGATCCAATCCGCTCCCGCTTTTTCAACTTCCAGAACTTCTTCTCCCAATTTCGCGAAATCAGCTGCTAGTATCGAAGGTGCAATTTTAATCATTTGAGTACCTCGGCTTTCTTGTCATAATTTCATCCAGGAACTTCAAGTAATGCTTATAGCGATATTCTGGGATTTCTTTGTTTTCCACTGCTGCTTTGATTGCACATTTCGGTTCATTTAAATGAAGGCATTCCCGGAATTTGCATCCATTCGAGCGAGCAGCAAATTCAGGGAAGAACTCGGAAAGCTCTTCTTTCTCTACCGTTTCAAATTCGAATGAACTGAATCCCGGCGTGTCGGCCAGCAAGCCGTTATTAACTTCAATCAGCTCTACATGGCGCGTCGTGTGCTTTCCGCGGTTCAAGGCCTTGGAAATGGCATCGGTCTTCAATTCGAGCGCCGGTAAAATCGTATTGAGCATTGTTGATTTGCCGACACCTGATTGGCCCGCAAGCACACTGATTTTGCCTTCAAGGACCGGCATCAGACGCTGCTGCAATTGAGGATCGCCAATGAACGTCGGAATGACTTCATAGCCGATTTTTTCATAATCCTCAATAAAATGAGCGAGATTTTCTTTCTCAGTGTCATTCATCAAATCCATTTTGGTGATGCAAATGACAGGCTGGATGTCATGAGACTCGATCGCCGTCAAAAACCTGTCCAGCAGCATCGTATGGAAATCAGGCTGTTTTGCGGAAAACACAAGAATTGCCTGGTCGACATTTGCGATGGGCGGGCGCACAAGTTCATTTTTCCGTTCATGGACATGAGTGATGGTGCCTTCTCGATCATTATCCGCTTCATAGTCGACATAATCGCCGACCAGCGGCGAAATTTGGCGGTTACGGAAAACGCCCCGGCCTCTGCACTGGGTATAACGTTTGCCGTCTTCGTCCATTACATAATAGAATCCGCTCAGCGCTTTTCTGATTTGACCTTTCGGCATGCTTGCTTTCACTCCTTTTATTGTCAGCTAGTGATTTTATTCTACGTTATTGTATTCGATGGTGTCTTCTTCAATGACGGTTGAGTCGCGGACGATACGATAGGTTGCGCTGCCGCCTTCAGCAATCTGCAATTCGACTTTGCGCGACTCGCTTTCGTTAATGGTGAACTCCTCGATAGGCTCAGCCATTGTACTGTCGTTGTCTTGAATATAAATCTGGACCGTCTGTTCCACTGGCTCCTCGCCATCCGCCGCCGGTTCGGCCGGCTCGTAAGGAATCTCAACGGTTCGGATGTATGTTTTCAGCGGGAGCGGCGCTTTGCCGGAAGACATCACCACTTCGATGGTACTGCCCGCTTCAAGTTCTTCGCCAGCAGCCGGGGTCTGTGATAAAACAGTCCCTTCCGCTGCAGTATCCGATGACTCCTCACCGATGATGCGGATATTGAATCCGGATGTGCGCGCGTACTGGCTTAAATCTGCCTCGGAAAATCCAGCGATGTTTTCAACTGCGCGCATGTCCTTGCCTTTGCTTACAGTCAAAACCACTTCTGTTTCAGAAGCAATGACTTCGTCGCCGGCTCTTGGGTCATGCGATAGGACGGTGCCGACTGGTTCATCTGAAAATTCCTCGACGAGGCTCACGTCCATATAATTGGCCTGCCGGAGCAATTCTTCCGTTTCCTCAGCATCTTCTCCGGTGTAATCCTCGAACAACACACTTTCTTTGCCTGAGCTAATGAACAATTGGATCTCAGATTCCCGGTCCCGCATTTTTCCTGATTCCGGGATAGTCCGGATAACCTGCCCTTCTTCAACATCTTCAGAAGGCTGCTGCTGTTCTTCCCCGAGCAAGAAGCCTGCAGCCTGCAATTCCTCGACCGCTTCGTTGCGTTCCATGCCGGAAACGTCCGGCACAGCGACTTGCCGTGGCTCAAACAGTCCCGGGAACGCTATAGCCGTTATCAATCCCGCCAAAATGAGCGCGCCGATCAGTGCGATGGCCCATGGCAGTTTTCTCTTCTCTTTCTTTTGCGGAGCCGCGGGCTTTTTGTTGCTGCCTCCAGCGATTTTAACGCTATCTACAGGCACAACGGTTTTCGTCTCCTGTGAACTTTCAAAAGTTTTTGGGTCCTTGATGGCCGGCATCGCTTTCGTCTCGTCATCGTCATGGGGCACTGTAAACTTCGGTTCATTGAGCCGTTCTGGCAATAAAACCGTCGACAAGTCCTCTTCCATTTCATTGGCTGACTGGTAGCGATGCTGTGGATTTTTCGCAGTCGCTTTTAATACGACATTCTCCAAACTTTGCGGAATTGTCGGCACAGTTGCACGCAGCGATGGCGTTTCTGTCTGAAGATGCTTTAAGGCAATCGATACCGCCGATTCGCCTGAGAACGGCAAGCGCCCTGTCAGCAATTCGAACATCACAATGCCTAGCGAATAGATGTCCGATTTCTTGTTCGCCGCGCCGCCTCGCGCTTGTTCAGGTGACAAGTAATGGACTGTCCCTAGCACCGAATTGGTTTGCGTATAGGACGTGGCGCTCAATGCCATCGCAATGCCGAAATCGGTGATTTTCACATTGCCGTCAGCATCCATCAGGATATTTTGCGGCTTGATGTCGCGGTGGACAATCTGGTTCTGGTGGGCATGCGCCAAGGCTGAAGTCAGCTGTTTCATGATTTTAACAGCCCTTTCAGGCTCGACGGGCGAGTGCTCGATTATGTATTCTTTGAGCGTCTTCCCTGGCACATACTCCATTACTAAATAATGCAGCGAGCCTTCTTCTCCGACATCGAAAATATTAACGATATTCGGGTGTGCCAGGCTAGTGGTTGACAATGCCTCACGTTGGAATCGCCTGCGCAATTCTTCCTCATTGGAAAAATCATAGCGCAAAATCTTAATGGCGATATCCCGGTCCAAAATTATGTCGTGGGCCAGGTAAACGTTCGACATCCCGCCTCCGCCGATCAATTCTAAAATCTTATAGCGGCCATTAATGCTTTTGCCGATTAACATGCTTACACCTCCTCATCCTTCAAGGAAAGAAGAACGAACGAGATATTGTCCTCTCCTCCCATGTCATTCGCCAGATTCACCATTTCTTCGCCTTTAAGGGAAAGCGGTGCTTCTGACAGAATAATGGAGGAAATTTCTTCTTTGGTTATTTTATTGCTAAGTCCATCTGAACAAATCAGCATATACGATAGCGCTGTTGTTGAGAAATGAAGGATTTCACCATCAATTTCGGGATCGGTCCCTAGCGCTTTGACGATCCAATTTTTCTTCGGATGCGCTTCTGCTTCTTCTTCACTAATTTCACCACTGTCAATCAGCACGTTGACGTAGGAATGGTCACGCGTCACTTGTTCGATTGATCCATTGAGGACATAAGCACGGCTGTCGCCAATATGGCACATGACGCAATCTTGCCCTTCGATCAAAGCGGCGATGAGCGTTGTGCCCATCCCTTTGCAGCCCGGGTTGTTTTCTGCGTATTCATATACCATGCGATTGACTTTCTGGATATTCAAAGAAAGCCACGATTTCTTTTCATCAATTGATGAAAATACGTCTTTCCCTGCTTCCATGAACATTTCTCCTAATGTATCAACGGTCATCGAACTCGCCACATCGCCCGCGTTATGCCCGCCCATCCCATCGGCGACCACTGCAAGCAGCAGGCCGTCCGGACGCTGCAAAACCGCTACCCGATCCTCGTTGATTTTGCGTTTTTTACCCGTATCACTTTCCAAAACATATTGCACCAAAACCCGGCACCCCGTTTCATGTCTAATCATGCTTGAACTATTTAATAGAAGCTTGCTTGCGGAAGGCAGAAATGAAAAAACCGTCGCTGCCGTAGTCTTGCGGAAAAATTTGCACAAAGCCTGTGTTTTTCAGCCCAAGCTCTTTTGGCAATGCCACTTCGATTTTTTCCATTTCCGGGTGGTCTTTCAGGAACCGTTCAGCCGTGCCGCGGTTCTCCACCGAGTCGACTGTACATGTGCTGTAGACCATGATGCCGTCCGGCTTTAATAATTGTGCCGCTTGGCCAAGCAGCTCTAACTGGATTTCTTGCAGCCTGTCGAAATCTTCTTCTTTTTTCGTATATTTGATGTCCGGCTTGCGTTTAATGACGCCAAGTCCGCTGCATGGAGCATCCACAAGAATGCGGTCGAATTTTTCAGGTCCGAAACGCTCGACGCTTTTCTTGCCGTCACCGACTTCTGTCTCGATAACGGTGTGCCCGAGGCGTTTTGCCGTTTCTTCAATCAGCTTGATTTTATGCTTATGGAGGTCCATGGCGAATAAATGCCCTTTGTTTTCCATCTTCTCTGCGATGTGAGTCGTCTTCCCGCCGGGAGCCGCACACATATCAAGAACTTCCATACCAGGACCTGCCTGTAAGGCATAGGCACTCAGCATCGAACTTTCATCTTGTATCGTGATAAAGCCTTTTTCGAACGTCGCCGTTTTGGCAGGCTGGCCATTTGTAACAATCAGGCATTCCGGGACCCATTTGCTTTGGACCGCTTCCAAGCCTTCGGATTGGAGCATCTCGATTACTTCTTCAGGAGTCGCCTGCATGCGGTTGACGCGGACGGTCTGTGAAGGGATTTTATTGTTCTCCAATGCCATTTCCCGCGTTTTTTCCAATCCGAATTGTTCGGCCCAGCGTTTAATCATCCATACCGGATGGCTGGTTTCGATGGAGATTTTCTCATATGGATCGCTGATCGTATTGAATGAACGGACGCCGTTGCGCTGAACCGAGCGCAGTACGCCGTTGACGAATTTAGCAATGCCGCCATGGCCGCGCCGTTTTGCAATTTCCACCGCTTCATGGACAACGGCATGCGCCGGCACCCGGTCAAGGTAGACGATTTGGTATAGCGACATGCGCAGCAAGGTTTTTACCCATGGCTCCACTTTGCCTTTCAAATAAGGCTCCAAGTAATAATCGAGCGTCATCTGGTGCTGCAAAGTGCCATATGTGATTTCAGTCAACAAGCCTTTGTTCTTATTGGAAATAGCGTAGCTTTCGATTGTCTGATGCAGCAGCAAATTGCTGTATGCCTGTTTGTTTTCAACAGCCCAGAGAATGGAAAATGCCGCATCCCGAACGTTGCCTTGCAGTTTTTTGTTTTTCATACGAATAAATCTCCCGCCTGGATCTTAGGTCCTTTTAAATAATCGGCAGCGCTCATGCGCTTTTTGCCGGCTGGCTGCAATTCCTTGATCGCCAAAGCGCCGTCTCCCGTTTGCACAAGAATGGCGTCGCCGCTCAGTTCAAGCACTTCTCCCGGTTTTCCGCTTTTCGCAGAATCTTTTGTTTCAGTTTGCCAGATTTTCATGTTTTGTTCATTATAAGTCGTAAACGCGACAGGCCACGGATGCAGTCCGCGCACTTGGTTATAGATGGCTCGTGCTGATTTGGTCCAATCAATGCGTTCCTGATCGCGTGAAATATTGCGCGCATAAGTCACTTTTTCTTCGTCCTGCGCTTGCCTTTCATTGGTGCCACCAATGATCGATGGCAATGTCGCTTTCAGCAAGTCTTTGCCTGCCGCACTCAGTTTATCGAACATTACGCCCGTATCGTCTTTGCTGCCGATCGGCACAACGGTTTGCGAAATGATGTCCCCTGCGTCAAGCCGGTCAACCATATACATGATCGTGACACCGGTTTCCGTTTGGCCGTCGATAATGGCCTGATGGATTGGCGCGCCTCCCCGGTAAGCTGGCAATAGTGATGCATGGACATTGATGGCGCCCAGTTTCGGCGCCTCAAGCACTGCGCTCGGCAATATTTGCCCGAACGCCGCGGTGATGATCAAATCCGGTGCAAGGTCCAACACAACTTGCAATTCTTCGGGATTCTTCAGCTTTTCCGGCTGATAGACCGGCAATCCAAGGCGCAGCGCCTCTTCTTTGACAGGTGTCGGCGTCAGTACCTTTTTGCGCCCGACAGGCCGGTCCGGCTGAGTGACGACAGAAATCACGTTATAGCCTTCCTCGACAAGCATGCGCAGGATAGGTGCCGAGAACGCCGGCGTTCCCATAAAGACGATTTTCGTCAAACCGTTTCCTCCTCTTCAAGCGCCGCTTCGGCAATGATGGCATCCAATTCTTCCTGTGAAATAAACTTCGTGATTTTGCTCGTGAACAAAATGCCTTCGAGATGGTCCATTTCATGCAGGATTGCGCGTGCTTCATAGCCTTCTGCTTCAAGTTCATACCAAGAGCCATCGCGCTCTTGCGCTTTGATCTTGATGTGGTCAAAACGCTCCACTTCACCGAAAATTCCCGGGAAGCTGAGGCAGCCCTCAATATCGGTGTCGGCTCCTTCATGGAGCGCCAATTCCGGATTGATCATTTCAATCGGTTCCTGGCCTTCATTAAAATCGACGATGGCAATGCGCTGTGCCACATTGACTTGCGGCGCGGCAATGCCGACGCCATCGTTTTCCAGCATCGTTTCGTGCATATCGTCCAACAATTTTGCAAGTTTTTTATCGAATTTCGTCACCGTTTCGCATTGCTGCTCTAAAATCGGGTTCGGGTGTTTGATGATTTCTAAGATTGCCATGTCTGGTTCCCCATTTCTTTTACATCACCGAAGTCGGATTCATATCGATCGACAATGTAGCGCCTTTTTTTATCCATTCCGTGCGATAAATTTTGATCAGCTGCTGCATGACATCGGCCAGCTTCGGTTCTTTTTTGTATTTTATCAAACATTGATAGCGATATCTATTGTTCACGCGGGCGATCAGCGAAGCGGATGGCCCGATGATCAGCGTACTTTGGGACAATTGGCTTTGCAGGAACCGGACGCTTTGGTCCGCGTATCCGGCGACCGTCATCAAGTCTTCGTGCGTGAACTGCACATTGACGACGTAATAATACGGCGGATAGCCGCTGGCACGCCGCATTGCCATTTCCTGTTCGAAAAACGGCTCGTACAATTGGTCTTTTGCCAGAGTGATGGCGTAATGATCCGGTGTATATGACTGCACGAAAACCGTTCCCAGCAATTTATCGCGCCCCGCGCGTCCGCTGACTTGCGTCAACAGCTGATAGGTTTTTTCAGCCGCCCGGAAATCAGGCAGATGCAGCGTCGTGTCCGCGGATAGCACCCCAACTAGCGTGATATTCGGGAAATCGAGGCCCTTGGCAATCATTTGGGTGCCAAGCAAAATATCCGCTTTGCCTTCCCCGAAAGCCGCCAGAATTTTTTCATGTGCGCCTTTATTTCGCGTCGTGTCGACGTCCATCCGCAGCACGCGGGCTTCAGGCACCAATTTGGCGAGTTCTTCTTCTACTTTCTGCGTTCCGGTTCCGAAGAAACGGATGTGTTCGCTTTGACATTCAGGGCATGTATGCGGCACCGGTTCGTCGTAGCCGCAATAATGGCATTTCATCAATTCGCTTGAGCGGTGGTAGGTCAACGAAATATCGCAGTTCGGGCATTGCATGACCGTTCCGCAATCACGGCACAGCACGAACGAGGAATAACCCCGTTTGTTGAGGAACAACACTGTCTGTTCTTTGCGGTCGAGGCGTTCGCGGATCGCTTCTGCAAGCGGCACCGAAAACATGGACCGGTTGCCGTTGCGCAGCTCTTCTCGCATATCGACGATGTGGACGGTCGGCAACGGCTGGTTTTTCGCCCGTTTTTCAAGCACCAGCAATTCGTAGACGCCTTTTTGCGCGCGCGCATAAGACTCAAGCGACGGAGTCGCACTGCCCAGGATGACCGGGCAATTATGGTATTCGCTGCGCCAAATGGCCATATCTCTTGCATGGTAGCGCGGCGAATCGTCTTGCTTATAACTCGATTCGTGTTCTTCATCGAGAATGATGAGGCCCAAATTGCGGAAAGGAGCGAAAATCGCTGAACGAGCGCCTACGACTACTTTCACTTCGGCGCGCTGGATTTTCCGCCATTCGTCGTATTTTTCACCGGCAGACAAGCCGCTGTGCAGCACCGCCACCAAGTCGCCAAAACGTTCCTTGAAACGAAGCGTCATTTGGGGAGTCAACGAAATTTCCGGTACGAGCATGATCGCTTCTTTGCCAGCTTTCAGCACTTCTTCGATTGTCTGCAGGTAGATTTCGGTCTTACCGCTGCCGGTGATGCCGTGCAGCAAGAAGGTTTTCGGCTTATTCAAAGCCCCAGCAATTGCGTCGTACGCGGCTTGCTGCGCCTCGGTCAATTGCAGATTCGGTTTTTTCTCGATGTTGCTCAATAATTTCGGATCCCGGTACAGCTCTTCATTGCGGATTTCCGCTGCGCCTTTTTCTGCCAAGCTGTAAATGGTCGGCAAAGTCGTTCCCGCTTCTTTTTGCAGTACCGAAGACTCGATCGCTTTTCCAAGATGGTTTTTAAAATAAGCCATCAGCTTGACCTGCTGCTTGGCATTCGAGCGGATTTCGATTGACTCCAGCTTTTCCAGAGAATCCGTGATATGGATCATCCGCGCTTTTTTGACGGCAGTCTGCTGCGAGATGTCGGTATCAGCGGCAACCGTGCCGCGCTCCAGTTCTTTCTTCAATAAACCATAGACCTCGACAGCGTCCTGCGAACGGACAAACGGCCGTTTATCAAAATAAGGACGCAGCGGTTCTGGCAGTTCCTCGAGCGGTGCATTCAAAACAAAACGCTTTTCGTATTTCGCGCGCAATGCGGATGGGATCATGACTTGCAAAGCATCTATTTCAAAACACACAGTCTGTTTTTTCATCCATTTCGCCATTGCCAATAATTCTTCGTTCAAGACTGGCACCACATCCATCAATTCATGGATCGGCTTTAAGCGGGATACATCGAAATCCGATGTGTCCTTTAATGCGGTGATAAAGCCGAGCACTTTGCGTGGACCAAATGGCACCTTGACGCGCATGCCCGGTTCAACCAACACTTGCAGCTCCTCCGGAACGGCGTAATCGAACGGCCGGTCAATGGGATGGGCAGCTACATCGACAATCACTTCAGCTATCATGCAAATCTTCCCTTTCCACGATCAGTCCGAGCAGCTGCTGCGCCAATTGTTCTTTCGGCAGCATGTCAAAACTGCGCTCGAAATCATTGCGGCCGTAAACCGTTACGCGATTGGTATCCGACTCAAAGCCGACACCCGCTTCGCTGACATCGTTCGCGATGATGTAATCCGCATTTTTCCGTGCCAGCTTTTCTTTCGCGTAATGCGCGACATCATTCGTTTCCGCCGCAAATCCGATCAATATCTGGTGTGTTTTTTCCTGCCCGAGCGTTTGCAGGATATCAACCGTGCGTTCAAGTTCAATCGTTGAACCGCCGGCCTGCTTTTTCATCTTCTGCGAATGCGCATGAACGGGCCGGTAATCCGCCACTGCCGCTGTTTTGATGACGATGTCAGAATCCGGGTATTCCGCTTTCACCGCGTTCAGCATATCTTCCGCGCTTTCCACCAATATCCGTTTGACCCCTTTTGGCACCTCAAGCGAAACGGGTCCGCTGATCAGAATTGTTTCTGCGCCCATTTCAGCCGCTGCACGGGCCATAGCATAGCCCATTTTGCCACTTGAAAAATTGGTTAAAAAACGGACAGGGTCAATGCGCTCCCGCGTCGGCCCCGCAGTAACAACAACTTTTTTTCCTGCCAGCGTTTTGGGACGGGTGAAATAATCGGAAACAAGTTCCACAATTTTCTCCGGCTCTTCAAGCCGCCCTTTTCCGACATAGCCGCAAGCCAAAAAACCTTCAGAAGGTTCGATAAATCGGATGCCATCTACGTGCAGCTGCTGGATGTTCCGTTTGACAGCTGGATGGTCGTACATATGGACATTCATCGCAGGCGCGACCCAAATCGGAGCTGTTGCTGCGAGCAAAGTCGTGGTGACCATATCGTCGCCCATGCCATTTGCCAATTTGCCGATGACATTTGCAGTTGCAGGCGCCACTATGATCAAGTCAGCCCAATCAGCCAGATCGATGTGCGCAATCACCGAGGAATCCTTTTCATCGAAAGTATCAAAATAGACATCATTGCGGGACATTACTTGGAACGACAGCGGCTGGACAAATTGCCGTGCCGATTCCGTCATAATCACTTTGACAGTAGCACCTGCCTGCGACAGTTTGCTGACCAAAGCCACCGCTTTATAGACAGCGATGCCTCCGCTTACACATAATAGGATTTTACGATTCGCCAACAACACAAACACCCTTTCTAAACAACAAACTCCCAAAGAACAAATTTGCTCTGGGAGTCGTCGGTTGCGATTAATGGTTAAATTTCATCTTCATAGATAGCGAATTCGTCTTGATGTTCGATCTTCAAAACGCCTGCAGCGACTTCTTCAAGCGCTTTGCCTACTGACTTAGCGGACACGTAAGAATCAAGCTTTTCGTCACCGTGTTCATGCAATTGACGGGCACGTTTAGAAGCGAGCGCCACCAACGAGTATTTCGAATCGATCTTGCTTTTTAATTTATCAACGGATGGGTATAACATCAGACATTCTCCTTTAGCATATCAAGATAGCGTTGCTCAACACGTTCACGCTTGCAATGTTCCGCGATGATGATCGCATTGATGCGGTCACATGCGTGTTCGACTTCGTCATTTACAACAACGTAGTCATATAAATTCATCATTTCAAGTTCTTGGCGCGCTGCCCCAAGCCGAGAAGCAATCACTTCATCGGTTTCTGTGCCGCGGCCGACCAGCCGATCTTCGAGTTCGGACAAACTCGGCGGTGCAAGGAAGATGAACAAGCCATCCGGAACTTTCGACCGGACTTGGGCTGCACCTTGCACTTCAATTTCCAGGAACACGTCCCGTCCAGCGTCCCGCATCATATTGACATAATCAAGCGGTGTGCCGTAATAATTCCCGACGAACTCCGCGTATTCGAGCAATTTGCCCTGCTCGATCAGCTCTTCGAATTCGCTGCGGGTCTTAAAGAAGTAATCGACTTTATCCACTTCCCCTTCCCGCGGCGAGCGGGTGGTCATTGAAATGGAGTATTCATAATTCGTATCCGGCTGTGAGAACAGCTCTTTTCTGACGGTGCCTTTACCGACACCCGAAGGCCCTGATAATACAATCAGCAGTCCGCGATGTTTTCTCATTTTATCCCTCATTCGTTTCGTCGTCATTTTCTTCAGCACGCGCAATCAATGTCTCAGCTGACATAGCGGATATGACAACGTGGTCGCTGTCCATCACCAAAATCGATCTGGTCTTTTTGCCGCCTGTCGCATCAACGAGCAAGCCTTTGCTGCGCGCTTCCTGAACCAGTCTTTTGGACGGTGCAGAATCTGGTGTAACGATCGAAACGATTCGATTCACCGACACGGCATTGCCACTGCCGAGAGAAACAAACTTCACCGCTTTTTTCACAGACATCACCGCCACCCATAACTGGTCATTGTTCTTCGTTTTCTATCTAACTGTCTTATTATATCATAATACACCGTGAAAATGATAAGATGGAACAAAACGATTTGAAAGAGGGATTTTTAATGGCATTTGATGGATTATTTACAAGAGCGATGACGCGTGAGCTCCAACAGCTCGTGTCAGGCAGGATTTCAAAAGTTCATCAGCCCAATCAGCTTGAACTGCTTTTGCACATACGCGCGCAAGGGAAAAACCATAAATTATTAATTTCGATCCACCCGTCATATGCACGCATGCACCTCACCAATATGGCAAACACCAATCCGTCCGAACCTCCAATGTTCTGTATGCTGCTGCGCAAGCATATTGAAGGCGGCGTCATCTCGAGCATCAGCCAGCACGAAATGGACCGGCTCATCATTTTGAAAATCAAAAGCAAAAACGAAATCGGCGACGACATCGAACGCGAATTACATGTCGAATTGATGGGCAGGCATTCGAATGTCATCCTCGTCGACGCCGAACGGATGATGATTCTGGACAGCCTCAAGCATTTGCCGCCGAGCGTCAACTCGTTCCGCACCGTACTGCCAGGCCAACCTTATGTCTTCCCGCCGTCCCAGGAGAAAAAAGATCCATTCAGCTCTTCCACTGAACTCGAAGAACTCAGTGAACCTGAAATTGTCAGCGCTTATGCCGGATTTTCGCCGCTCAACGCACGTGAACTTGTCTACCGCCTTAACCAAACCGAAAACAAAGCCGAAGCAGCCGAGCAATACCTGAATGAATTCCTGAAAGAGCAGCCAACCGGCTATTACGTCGAACACGAAGGCAAAAGTTTCTTCTCTGCCGCGCCTTTGACGCATATCACTGGCAGCACACTCGAATTTCCAGCGCTTGGCGAATTATTGGACCGCATGTATTACGCCAAAGCAGAACGGGACCGCGTCAAACAGCAAGCTGGCGACCTTGAACGCTGGCTGCAAAATGAAATTGCCAAGCTGAAAGGGAAACTGAAAAAACTGAAGAAAGAGCAAGACCAGGCTGAAAAACGCGATTTGCTGCAATTGAACGGCGAGCTGATCATGGCGAACCTGCACCGCATGACCAAAGGATTGAAAGAAATCGATGCCGAAAATTATTACAACGGCGAAACCGTTCTGATTGCCTTGGATCCGCGGAAAACGCCGATTGAGAATTCCCAGAAATATTACTCACGCTATCAAAAAGCGAAAACTGCCCTTGTAAAAACGCAAGAGCAGATTGAGAAAACTGAAGATGATATCAACTATTTCGAAACGCTCATGCAGCAAGTCCAGCAAGCTGGCATTTCCGACATTGAAGAAATCCGTGAGGAGCTGGCGGAGCAAGGCTTCATGAAAGCACAGAAATCGAAGAAAAAGAAAAAACCTGTGAAACCTTCCGTCGAGTCTTACGTGTCGAGCGTTGGCGTGCAGATATCAGTTGGCAAAAATAACAAGCAGAACGATTATGTAACATTCAAAGTAGCATCGAAATCCGACACCTGGCTGCACACGAAAGACATTCCCGGCTCGCATGTCGTCATCCATTCGAACGATCCGGATGAAACGACGATCTTGGAAGCCGCAACCATCGCTGCTTATTTCAGCAAAGCGCGCGGATCGAGCTCCGTGCCGGTCGATTACACTGAAGTCCGTCAAGTGAAAAAGCCAAGCGGCGCCAAACCGGGCTTTGTCATTTATTTTGAACAGAAAACGGTGTTCGTCACCCCTGACGAAGACTTAGTCATCAAATTGAAAAAATAGACAGTGGGCGGGAAGGCTTTGAAGCCTTCCCGCTTTTTCTATGCTTGCAGAGTTAACAGCGAAAACCAAGAAAATTTTTTGTTTACATAACATTTATATTGTATTTCAAGTGAACCAGACATTGCCGTGTCCCTCTGGAAATGCTATGTTTTTAAAGGACTTTTCTATTCTAATCAATTGCATTGGAGGTTTTCTCTTTGAATGATATTGAATGGGGGCTCCTTTTTGACCCTCAACTGGCTATAGATTCGCTGCCATACGTCTTGGGCGGTATCGGGTACACGTTATTGATCTCAATAGTCAGCATGGCAATCGGCCTGGTACTCGGCTTTTTCCTGTCTCTCGCCAGAACCGCACCCTACCGCCTGCTGGAATGGCCTGCGCGCTTGTATATCTCATTCATGCGCGGCGTTCCGATTTTGGTCATCCTGTTCCTGCTGTACTTCGCATTGCCCGTCATCGGCATCCAGTTCACCGCTGTGCAAGCGGCTTTGATCGGGTTTTCCATCAATTCTGCTGCCTATATTGCAGAAGTGTTCCGCTCATCGCTCGCTTCTGTCGACAAAGGGCAATGGGAATCGGCCCGCGCATTGGGGCTGACTTATTGGCAGTCGATGCGTCGCATCATCTTGCCGCAATCCGTGCGCATTGCGATTCCACCGCTGTCGAATGTCTACCTCGATTTGATCAAAGCGTCTTCGCTCGCAGCGATGATCACCGTGCCTGAAGTCTTCCAAAAAGCCCGCGTCGTCGGTGCCCGCGAATACGATTTGCTGACACTGCTTATCCTAGTAGCGCTCATCTACTGGGCCATCTGTTCGGTCATGACTGTGCTGCAGAATTATTTGGAGAAACGGTTTGAAGAATACCTGTAAATTTTTCTTTGCCAGCCGAATAAAAGATCAAAAAAAGGCCGAGCCTCCAGAAATGGAGGTTCGGCCTTTTTTGTATTTAATTCCCTGCAATATCCCTTTTCGTGAACGCTGTCCAAGCCGCTGCCATGAAAATGGCAAAATAAATGGCCAGCATGGAAAGTGAAAACGCCAGCGACATGCCCTCGATCATCGGCTCGGAGCCGTTGAAATATTGCTGGAGATTCGTATTTGCAAACAGGATATACTTAGACCAACTGTATTGCGAAACGAAAGCTACAAGCGTATTGCCGGCCATCATCAAGAATATTGCCAAGCCGATTGCCATGCCGCTGCTCCGGAAGATCGTCGAAATCATGAAGGCGAACGTTGCCATCATCACCAAGGTCACCATGCCAAAACCGTAGCCTTGCAGGATTTCTTTAAGAACTGAGGTTTGCTCATAGCCCGTTGCTGTCTCTTGCACAATCATCGGCGACATACCGTTCAGCCCGAACAGCAGCGCTCCCACAATCCAGGAAGCAGCCAACATCGAAACCAATAACGCCAAAGCAAACAACAATACCGACACATATTTAGACAATAAAATCTTGCTGCGTGAAATCGGGCGGATCAGCAGCAGCTTGATCGTGCCCCATTTGAATTCATTGGAAACGATTCCCGCTGCAATAATGATGGTGAACAAGCTTAGCAGCGAAGTGAGTGCTGCGTTTTCCAGCACGTACTCCCAGCCGTCATAAGGCAAGGGCTTGATGTCATTTTCCAAGTAGTACTCGTTTTTCTGGATCAAGAACGGATTCGAAAACCCAGCAAACTCGTCTTCTTCCATCTCTTTCGCCAGCGCCGCATTTTCTTTCTGCAATTCCGATTGCCAATCTGCGCCGTACTCTTCTGTCTGAATCCCGGAATCCATAAATTTCGCCAGCAGACCGGTACCAAGGACGATTGCCGCAATGAGCGCAATCATAATCCATGTCGATTTTTTGGCATATAATTTTATCTGTTCGTTCCACACCAGCTTCAGGAAATTATTCAATTGCGTTCTCTCCAATCAAGTCAAAGAATTTATCTTCCAGCGTCGATTGCAGAACTCGCACCCCGTAGACATCCATTCCTCTATTGACGAGGTTTTTCAAAATTTGCGGGATATCCTCTCGTTTTGCCGAGACAATCAGTTCTTTTTTATTGATGCCGATGGTTTGATCCATTTCACTTTGCAGATAATCCTTGGCCATTTCAAGCGGATGCACCTCGATATGGACATCTTTTAAGACGCTATGATCTTCCACATTCTTGACGGATTCGATGGCGATCAATTCGCCTTTTTTGATGACGCCAATCCGGTCGCACATCAGTTCAATTTCCGACAACAAATGGCTAGAAACGATGACCGCGACATTTTCTTTTTCAGCCAAATTGCGTATGTATTTCCGGATTTCCCGAATACCTGATGGGTCGAGACCATTTGTCGGCTCATCGAGGATCAGGATCGATGGCCGATGAAGCAGCGCCTGCGCAATGCCGAGCCGCTGCCGCATGCCCAGCGAGTAGCGGCCTGCTTTTTCATGGATGGCATTTCCCAAGCCAACCAATTCAACCACTTCCTTAATCCGTTCTTGAGAAACGCCTTCCGTCATTCGCGCATATTGCTGCAAGTTTTTCCAGCCGCTCAGGAATGGGTACATTTCCGGATTTTCCACGATAGCCCCGACATGGCGAATAGCTTCTTTGAAATCATCTTTTATGCTTTTTCCTTCGATCAGCACATCACCTTCTGTGATATCCATCAAGCCGACCATCATTCGGATCGTCGTCGTCTTCCCTGCGCCGTTCGGCCCCAAAAAGCCAAAAACTTCACCTGCTTTGATTTCGAATGTCAAACCTTTGATAATCGACTTGTTGCCAATGGTTTTCTTTAATTCAATTAATTGCATTGCTGTTGCTGGATTAGCCAAGAAAACACCTCCATAAATTTAACTTCTATACAGCTATACGAATTGTTTGCAATAAAGTTTCCATTTTTGGAAATTAGTTTCGCAACGAAAGAAATAATTCCCCTCAAAAGAACTCTATCGCTACAACGGACGGCAAAAAAGCGCTGAATCCAATAAAGTGGATTCAGCGCTTTTCGGAGCGTTTAAGGGGTGAAGCTTTCTTCCATATAAATCACTTCCCATAAATGTCCGTCCGGATCCTGGAAACTCCAGCCATACATATATTCGTCGTCCATCTTGTCATTGGATGCCGAACCTCCTGCTGCTAGCGCTTTGCCTACCAAGTCATCGACGCTTTCTTTGCTGTCGGCCGAAATCGCCACGATCACTTCCGAGTTTTTTGTAGGGTCAGCCAATTCTTTCTTGGTAAATTTCTTAAAGAAGTCCTCGGTCAAGAGCATGACGAAGATATTTTCCCCGACAATCATGCATGTTCCTTTTTCATCCGTCATTTCAGCATTAAATTCAAAACCGAGCTGTGTAAAAAAATCGTTGGATTTTTGCAAGTCTTTTACTGCCAAGTTGACAAAAATCATCTTTGCTTTGAGTGCCATACTTCCTCCACCTTTCCAGTGAATTTATTGCTGTATTTATTCGCTGAAAATCGAAAGAGTCCTGCTGAATTTGTAAGATTCTTCAAAAAGGAGGCGAATGGACTATTTCAATGAAGCCAATAATTCCTTGCCTTTGGCATAAAAATGGTGCTGGTCGTCATCCGGAACAAGCGCTCCTCCCGTCGCCCATAAGAGATGGTTGGCATTATCCATATTTAGGCCTTTCGCTGCCGCGTAACCTGTGGCCAAAATTTTCTGCGGTCCTGGAAACCCGGCCGCTGCTGACGGTTCGATGAACATGCCTTCGCTGTCAGACAAGAGCTTCAGCAACTTGAATAATTCATCATCTTCTAAGGTGTAAGCGCCGCTGACCAATTGTTCGCTGCTGCTTGAGGCAAAGCTCGATGGCCGGCCGACCGCAAGCCCATCTGCTTCCGTCCGGTTGTCGATGCCGAAATCTTGCACACAGACGCTTTCCTTTTCACCCGTCAACAAGCCGATCAGCACGGCCGGTGAATGGGTTGGCTCAGCAAAAAAGCAATGTACAGAATCACCATAGATTTGCTTTAAGCCGAAAGCGATGCCGCCAGGAGCCCCGCCGACGCCGCATGGCAAATAGACAAAGAGTGGATGATCCACGTTGACAATGACTCCTTGCTCCTGCAATTGCATTTTCAGCCGGAAAGCAGCTGTGCTATAGCCGAGGAATAAATGCCGCGATTTTTCGTCATCGACAAAGTAGGCAGTTGGATCCCGTTTTGTGGCTTCCCGTCCTTCCGAAATCGCTTTGCTGAAATCACCGCTGCATTCCCGCACAGTTGCGCCTTTTGCACGCAATAAACTTTTCTTCCATTGTTTGGCATCGTCTGACATGTAAACGGTCGTCCGGAAACCAAGCTTTGCCCCAACAATTCCGATGCTCAAGCCGAGGTTTCCTGTTGAACCCACACCAATCGAATAGCCGTTGAAGAACCGGTGGAACCGTTCACTGGCAAATTGGCTGTAATCTTTTGAAGCATCAATCATGCCAGCAGCCAATGCCATCTGTTCTGCATGCTGCAGTACTTCGTAAATGCCGCCGCGCGCTTTGACAGACCCCGCTATCGGCAGCTCGTTATCGCATTTTACGTAAAGCCCGCCTGTAATGCCCGCTTGAAAAAATGAATTCAATTGCTGCTTCATACCGTCAACGCGTTTCAGCGGCGATTCGATGATGCCGCCTTGTCCCGCAGTCTCTGGAAACGCCTTGGCAATAAAGGGCGCAAACCGCTCCCATAATGCTTCCGCTCGTTCCATGTCTTGCCGGTCTAAGGCCAAACCTTCCACTTCCGCCATTTTCCGTGCGCTGGAATTAAGCCACGTAACTTCCTTAAGCTCGATAATGTTTCTTAATAATGGGTATCGTTTTATCCAGACTTCGATTTCATTCACATTGAACGCCATATAAATCCCCTTTCTTTTCCATATTGCTTATTGCTTATTGCTTATTGCTTATTGCTTTCATCATACAAGAAGCACAGTAGGATTTCAGCAAAATTTCCGACATTTTCATTGGAATTTATTATCTGATCAGGTGTAGTTGTTAATTTTTTGCCGCACCGAATGAAAAAACGATATCTTGCTGTCATTTCGAATACTTTATTTCCAATATTTTCATTTACTTCCTTTGCGGCCGAAAATACTTTCCGTTTAGACCCTTTTGCTATCCCACAGAGCTAAAATACTTCCCTATTGCCCCAAAATACTTTCCAACACCGCAGAAATAAAAAAAGCCGACCCTCGGGTCAGCTCTTTAATGTGCCAGCTTTCAAGTTTTCATGCCAATCTGCCAGCATCGGCAAATCTTCTTCGCGGATCGCTCCGGTGTCGATCGCTTCTTCAACAAGCGCAGGGAAATTCGTCAAAGTATGGAATGTAAAACCCGCTTCCCGGATGGCGTCGATCGACTGCGGCAAATCATACGTGAAGATTGCCACGATGCCCAGCACGTCGAATCCGGCCGCTTTCAAGCCTTCTGCCGCTTGCAGCACCGAACCACCTTTGGAAATCAAATCTTCCACGACCACCACTTTTTGTCCCTTTTCGACTTTGCCTTCAACCATATTGCCCTGGCCGTGTTCTTTCGCTTTCGAGCGCACGTACACCATTGGCAGTTCCAGCAAGTCGCTGACCCATGCCGCGTGCGGAATGCCGGCTGTCGCTGTACCCGCGACTACTTGGCAATCCGGGTAAAATTCTTCGATTAGCCCAGCTAGACCTTTGGCGATTTCTTTGCGCACCGAAGGATAGGACATCGTTAGGCGGTTATCGCAGTAGATCGGTGATTTAACGCCTGATGCCCAGATAAAAGGTTCATGCGGACGCAATTCGATCGCCCCGATGCTCAATAATTGCCGCGCAATATGCTGTTTCATAAGAGTCCGCTCCATTCGTTTTTGATTTGGCTATAGCTTGCAGCCGGATTTTCGGCTTTAGTGATGGCTCGGCCGACGACAATATGCGTCGAACCTTGAAGCCTCGCCCCTTGTGGCGTGGCGATGCGTTTTTGGTCATCCGCCGCTGTGTCTGCCGGACGGATGCCTGGTGTGACGCGCATGAAGCTTTCGCCGCACGCTTCGCCGATTGCGCCCGCTTCAAACACCGAGCATACCACACCATCAAGCCCCGCTTGTTTCGCCTTTTTCGCGTAATGCAGCACCGATTCGTGGAGGCTAGCGCTAATCATTTGATCGCTGTGCATCTGTTCTTCACTTGTTGACGTCAATTGTGTCACGGCAATCAATTTTGTCTGAGAACCTGAAAGCCCGCGCTTAGCTGCTTCCATCATTTCGACACCGCCTGCCGCATGGACATTCGTCATATCGACGCCCAGTTTCGCGAGTCCGCGCATGGCTGATTCGACCGTGTTCGGAATGTCATGCAATTTCAGATCCAGGAAAATGTCGTGCCCCATCGCTTTGATGGCATGCACCAAGGCCGGGCCTTCTTGGTAGAACAATTCCATGCCCACTTTGACAAATAAAGAATCGTCAAAACGGCTTAAAAATTCCTCTACTTGCTGTTTCGTGGAAAAATCGAGTGCGATGATGGGTTTATTCACAGGCGATGGCTCCTTCCGACCAATTCTTCTACCGATTCAAATCCGAGTTCGTGCAGTTTTTCCGGCAATGCCGCAATGATTTCAGGGCATATGAACGGGTTGACGAAGTTCGCCGTACCGACCGCTACTGCATTGGCTCCGGCAGACAGGAAATCGATGACATCCGTGACGTCAGTGATGCCGCCCATGCCGATGATCGGCAGATCTGTATGCTTGCGGACTTCATAAACCATCCGCAGCGCAACCGGTTTGATGGCAGGGCCTGATAAGCCGCCTGTGATGTTCGCAATGACCGGCCGGCCTGTTTTTGGGTCTAGGCGCATGCCGAGCAATGTATTGATCATTGTGATGCCGTCCGCTCCGCCTTCTTCGACCGCTTTTGCAAGTTGCACGATGTCGGTGACGTTCGGCGATAATTTGACATACACCGGCACTGATGAAACGTCCTTCACGGCACGCGTCAACGCTCTCGCGATATCCGGGTCCGTGCCGAACGTGATGCCGCCTTGTTTGACGTTCGGGCAAGAGATGTTCAATTCCAGCGCATGGACGTTCGGTGCACTGGAAATCGCACGCGCGACTTCAACGTAATCTTCCGTTTGTGAGCCCGCAACGTTGGCGATGATCGATGTATCGTATTGCTCGAGCCAAGGCAATTCCGAAGCCATGACCTTTTCAAGGCCCGGATTTTGCAAGCCGATGGCATTCAGCATGCCGGAGCTTGTTTCCGCAACACGAGGCGTCGGATTGCCGAGGCGCGTTTCAGCAGTTGTCGCTTTGATCATGATGGCACCAAGCTGGGATAAATCATATAGCTGTGAATATTCCTTGCCGAAACCGAAGCAGCCTGAAGCTGGCATGATCGGGTTTTTCAGGTTGAGGCCTGGCAAACTCACTGTTAAATTTGTCATACAATCACCACTCCCGCTGGAAATACCGGACCATCTGAGCAAACTTTGATGTAATCCGTCTCGCTTTTAGTCGTCCGGCAGACACAGGCAAAGCACGCACCGATGCCGCAGCCCATCCGCTGTTCATAGGACAGGAAGCCCTGCTTTTCCGGATATGCCCATTGCACAGCTTCAAGCATAGCTGTCGGGCCACAGCTGTAATACGTGTCGAAATCCTTCGGCAACTCATTGAGGATATGCGTTACAAAACCTTGGGTGCCATGGGAGCCGTCGACGGTCGCAATATGCGTCTCGCCGAGTTCCTTGAATTTCGCTTCATAGAATACAGCCTCTTTGCTTTCAAAGCCCAGAATATGGACCGTTTCAACGCCTTTGGCATTCAATTCTTTCGCTAGTTGGTAAAGCGGCGGCACGCCGATGCCCCCTCCAATCAAATAGGCTTTTGTCTTGGCGGCATCGACATCAAATCCGTGGCCCAGCGGTCCAAGCACATCAATTGTTGCCCCGACCGCTTTCTCCGCCAAAAGGTTTGTGCCGCGCCCTTCAGCTCGGTAAATCATCGTGAACTGTGATTCTTCCCGGTTGATTTCCGCGATGGAAATCGGGCGGCGCAGCAGCGGCTCAAACGAATCCGCTACCCGGATGTGAACAAATTGCCCTGGTTCTAGCATGTCCTGCACTAAATCGCCTTTGACCGTCAATTCGAAAATGTGGCGGGCAATCTGCTGCTGCGAGACGACAACCATTTTTTCTTGTCTGATCATAGGCCTGCCCCCATCTCTTCAGCTGAGAATGTCATCGATTCGATGACGCCGAGCATGGCGCGTGCAGTATCAAGCGAAGTTAAACATGGCACACCGTTTTCTACAGATTCGCGGCGAATACGGAAACCGTCGCGTTCAGGCTGTTTGCCTCTCGTCAATGTGTTGATGACCAGCTGCGCGCGGCCGTTTTGGATTGCATCGACCAAAGTCGCGCCTTGTTCGCCGATTTTGCCGATTTCCTTAACGCGGATTCCGGCTTCTTCAAGCGTTTTCGCTGTACCTTCTGTCGCCATGATCTGGTAGCCGATTGCCGTAAAGCGTTTGGCAAGGCCAATCGCCTCTTCTTTATCTTTATCGGAAACCGTCATCAGCACGGTGCCGTGATCTTTTATTTCCATTCCTGCTGCGACAAGCCCTTTATAAAGCGCTTTTTCAAGCGTCGCGTCTTTGCCCATGACTTCCCCTGTCGATTTCATTTCAGGGCCAAGCGTAATATCAACGCGACGCAATTTCGCGAACGAGAACACCGGCACTTTGACGTAGACACCTTTAGCAAGCGGCGCGAGCCCAGGCGTGTAGCCTTGGCTGACGATCGACTGCCCCAGTATCGCCTTCATGGCAATGTTCGCCATCGGAATGGCTGTGATTTTGCTCATGAACGGCACTGTCCGGCTTGACCGTGGGTTGACTTCAATAACAAAAACTTCGCCTTTGGAAATGACGTACTGGATATTCAACAAACCGACGATGTTCAAGCCCTTGGCAAGGCGAGTCGTATAGTCCACCAATGTATGGAGCAATTCATCCGAAATGTTCTGGGTCGGGTATACCGCAATCGAGTCACCGGAATGGACGCCTGCGCGTTCGATGTGTTCCATGATGCCGGGAATCAGGACGTTTTCCCCGTCTGAAATGGCGTCTACTTCAATTTCGATCCCCGTCAAGTAACGGTCGACCAAGACTGGATGTTCCGGGCTCGCTTCGACGGCATGCTCCATATAATAACGCAAATCCTCTTCGTTATAGACAATTTCCATTGCGCGCCCGCCAAGTACGTAGGAAGGGCGGACAAGGACCGGATAGCCGATGTCGCCTGCGATGACGGCCGCTTCCTGCGCCGATACCGCTGTTTTGCCAAGTGGCTGCGGAATGCCGATCTCGTGCAGCGCCGCTTCGAATTTATTGCGGTTTTCCGCTCGGTCCAGATCTTCAAGAGACGTCCCAAGAATCTTCACGCCGTGCTGTTCAAGCTTTTCAGCCAAGTTGATGGCCGTTTGCCCGCCGAATTGGACGACGACGCCTTTCGGCTGCTCGATTTCAATAATGTGCATGACATCCTCAACGGTTAACGGCTCGAAATACAATTTATCGGAGATCGAGAAATCGGTCGAGACGGTTTCCGGGTTGCTGTTGATGATGATTGCTTCATAGCCCGCTTCTTTGATTGCCCATACCGAATGGACGGTGGCGTAATCGAATTCGACTCCTTGGCCGATGCGGATCGGACCGGAACCGAGGACGATAATGCTTTCCTTGTCCGTTTTCACCGATTCGTTTTCGTCTTCGTACGTACCATAGAAATAAGGCGTTTCGGATTCGAATTCAGCCGCGCATGTATCCACCATTTTGTAGACAGGCATCAACCCTTGCTCTTTGCGCCATTCATAGACCGCTTCTTCGGAATTTTCCCACAGCATCGCGATTGTCTTGTCCGCAAAGCCCATTCGTTTCGCTTTTTTCGCTACAGAAAAATCGAATGGATGGTCTTTCAATACTTCCTCATAGCGGACGAGGTTCTCGAACTTCTTCAGGAAGAATAAATCAATTTGGCTCCAGTCGTGGATTGCTTCGATCGTCACGCCGCGGCGCAATGCTTCACCGATAAAGAACAAGCGTTCATCGCCTGCGCGGCGGATGCGTTTCTCGATCCATTCGTCGCTCATGCCCGCTCCGTTCTTCAATGCCAAATGGAACTGGCCTGTTTCCAGCGAACGCACAGCTTTCATAATTGCTTCTTCGAAAGTCCTGCCCATTGCCATGACTTCGCCTGTCGCTTTCATTTGCGTGCCGAGATTGCGTTTTGCTGATTCGAATTTATCAAACGGCCAGCGCGGAATCTTCGCGACCACGTAGTCGAGCGCCGGTTCAAAAGCTGCATAGGTGCGGCCCGTTACTGGGTTCATCATTTCATCAAGCGTCAAACCGACGGCAATTTTCGCCGCAAGCTTAGCAATCGGGTAGCCTGTCGCTTTTGAAGCCAAGGCAGACGAGCGGCTGACCCGCGGATTCACTTCGATGATGTAGTAATTGAAGCTGTCCGGATCGAGCGCCAGCTGCACGTTGCAGCCGCCTTCGATTTTCAATGCCCGGATGATTTTGAGTGATACATTGCGGAGCATCTGATATTCGCGGTCTGACAAAGTCTGGCTTGGTGCCACGACGATCGAGTCGCCTGTATGGATGCCGACCGGATCGATGTTTTCCATATTGCACACCACGATCGCTGTATCGTTGGCGTCGCGCATTACTTCATATTCGATTTCCTTAAAGCCGGCAATCGATTTTTCCAGCAGGCATTGCGTTACCGGGCTGTATTTCAAACCGCTTGTAACGATTTCCTGTAAATCTTCATCATTATGGCAAATGCCTCCGCCAGTGCCGCCCAGCGTGAACGCCGGGCGCACGATGACCGGATAGCCGATTCGTGCAACAAATGCTTTCGCTTCTGTCATGTTGTGGATGATATCGGAATCTGGAACGGGTTCGCCCAGTTCGTTCATCAAAGTACGGAACAAGTCGCGGTCTTCCGCTTTATGGATTGCTGCCAGTTTGGTGCCGAGAATTTCGATTTCAAGCTCGTCGAGAATCCCCGACTCGTCCAACTCGATTGCCATGTTCAAGCCTGTTTGCCCGCCCAATGTCGGCAGCAAAGCGTCCGGCCGTTCTTTGCGCAAAATGCGGCTGACAAACTCAAGTGTGATCGGTTCGATGTAAACTTTGTCCGCAATTTCTGTGTCCGTCATGATTGTCGCTGGATTGGAGTTGATCAGGATGACCCGGTAGCCTTCTTCTTTCAAAGCTAAACATGCTTGAGTTCCTGCGTAATCGAATTCTGCTGCTTGTCCGATGACGATCGGCCCCGATCCGATCACCAGAATGCTTTTAATATCTTGTCTTTTAGGCATATTGCTGCTCCTTTCGGTTTGCGCTCATCATTTCGATAAAACGGTCAAACAGGTAATTCGAATCTTCCGGCCCTGGTGAGGACTCCGGATGGTATTGCACAGTGAAAGCCGGATAATCCAAATGCGACAACCCTTCATTGGTGCCATCGTTCAGCGCGCGGTGCGTCACTTTCAGGCGCGTGCCCTGCAGCGTGTCTTCATCGACCGCGTAGCCATGGTTCTGTGAAGTGATTTCCACTTTGCCGGTTGTCAAGTCCTTCACCGGATGGTTGCCTCCGCGGTGGCCGAATTTCAATTTAAATGTTTCTGCTCCGCAAGCTCGTGCGAACAGCTGATGGCCCAGGCAAATCCCAAAAACCGGTACCTGTCCAATCAATTCCCCCACTACTTCAACGCATTCCGGGACATCTTTCGGATCCCCTGGCCCGTTCGACAGCATGACGCCGTCCGGCCCCCAAGCCATGATTTCCTTCGATGGCGTATTGTAAGGCACGACGATAACATCGCAATCGCGGTTATTCAGTTCACGCAGAATGCCGTGTTTCATGCCGTAATCGATCAGCACGACGCGCTTGCCGCGCCCCGGGCTTGGATAAGGCCGAGCCGTGGAAACTTGCGCCACTTGGTCCCGCGGCATCACCGTGTTCTGCAATTTTCCTACCACTTCATTGACGTCTACTTCTTCATCCGCTGCAGTTAAAACGCCTTTGATCGACCCTTTCGAACGGATCAGGCGCGTCAATTTGCGTGTGTCGATTCCGGCGATTCCCGGTATGCCTTTGCGCTGGAACAGCTCATCCAAAGTCGAATTGCAGCGGAAGTTTGACGGAAAATCCGCCACTTCACGTACGACCATGCCTTTGACTGCCGGTTCGATCGATTCGAAGTCATCGCTGTTGATGCCGTAATTGCCGATCAACGGATAGGTCATCGTAACGATCTGGCCGCAATAAGAAGGATCCGACAAAATTTCCTGATAGCCCGTCATGCTCGTATTGAATACCACTTCCCCGACTGATGCTGCCGTACCGCCGAATGCTTCCCCTTCAAACACCGTTCCGTCTTCTAAGATCAAATAACGTTTCATAGGTTTGTTTCCTCCTGCCAAGCGATTTGTCCTTCGAATATCGTCATTACCGGCCATCCTTTGCATGCCCATCCGCCGAATGGCGTGTTCTTGCCTTTTGATAAAAATCCGTCTACGTTGATTGGCTGTTCTTTCTCCAGATCCAGCAGCACCAAATCGGCTGCTTGCCCAGCTTCAATCTTCCCATAAGGCAACCCGAATGTTTCACATGGCTTTTTCGTCATCCAGTCAATTAGCTGTTGAAGCGTCCATTTCCCTGTTTCGACGTAATGCGTGTACAGCAGCGGAAACGCCGTTTCCAAGCCAACGATTCCAAATGGAGCCTTGTCCATCCCGTTCGCTTTTTCTTCTAGCGTGTGCGGCGCGTGGTCCGTCACAATAAAGTCGATCGTGCCGTCCAGTAATCCTTCGTGCAGCGCTTCTACATCTTCCTTTGCCCGGAGCGGCGGGTTCATTTTCCAGTTTGCATCGTCCCCCGGAATGTCATCTTCGCTGAGCAGCAAATGGTGCGGGCATACTTCAGTCGTCACATGGACGCCTGCGCGCTTTGCTTCCCGGATGATGCGGACCGATTCTTTTGTTGACACGTGGCAGACATGATAATGCGCGCCAGCTGCCTCAGCGAGAAGGATATCCCTTGCGATATGGACCGATTCTGCCACCGACGGTATGCCTTTCAGCCCCAATTCCTTGCTGCGCTTCCCTTCGTGCATGACACCATCGTAGATCAGGCTATTGTCTTCACAATGCGCGACAATCGTCATGTTAAGCGCAGCTGCGTCCTGCATCGTCTCAAACATCATGGCGGCTTGCTGAATTCCGACGCCGTCATCTGTAAACGCGAACGCGCCGTTATCTTTTAGTTCCTGTAAATTCGTGCGTTCTTTCCCTGCTTCGCGGATAGTGATGGAAGCGTACGGCAAAACCCGGATAAGCGCATTTTTCTCGATCAAGTTATTGACAAGCTGCAAGTTTTCTTTCGTGTCCGGCACCGGCCGCGTATTCGGCATAGCAGAGATGGTTGTGTACCCGCCTTTTGCCGCTGAACGCGTACCGCTTGCGATCGTTTCTTTTCCTTCGCCGCCCGGTTCACGCAAATGCACATGAACGTCTACAAAACCTGGTGCGATCATCCGGCCATTGCCGTCTATTTCTGTTTCCCCTTGTGAAGCCAATCCGCTTCCGATGTCAGCGATTTTGCCGTCCGCCACCCTTATATTTGTTAAAGCCATTTCGCCCTCTGTTAGCATGTTTACATTTTTGATAAATAAATTCATTCTTAATCTCTCCCTTTCATTGCGTATTCAAGCACTGCCATCCGGACGAATACGCCATTGGCCATTTGTTTGAAAATCCGTGAACGTTCGCATTCCACCAGGCTATCTGCAATTTCCACACCGCGGTTTATCGGGGCTGGGTGCATGATGATCGCCGAATCTTTCATTTTCCGTTCCCGTTCCAGGGTCAAGCCATACTTCTCGTAATAATCCTCTTTTGAAAACAGCGCAGATACCGCATGACGCTCATGCTGGACCCTCAACATCATCACGACGTCTGTGTGGCCAATAAAGTCATCGAGTTTTTCGGACGTTTTGTATTCTCCGCTCCATTCTTCCGGGCAGATGAAGGACACATTCGCTCCTAGCTTCTCAAGCGCAGAAGCGTTCGATTTTGCCACCCGGCTATGGGCGATATCTCCGACAATCGTGACATGGATGCCCTCAATGCGGCCGAACTCCTGATGGATCGTCAACAGGTCCAAAAGTGACTGCGTCGGGTGCTGCCCTGAACCGTCCCCTCCGTTAATGACGGCGACATCGCAGCCGATCAACTGTTCATAATAAGCTTCTTCTTCGTGCCGTATGACGACAGCGTCAACGCCGATTGCTTCAAGCGTCTTCACTGTATCGTATAAGGTTTCGCCTTTCAGAATGCTTGAAAACGCTGTTTCAAAAGGCAGTACGGTCATGCCCAGCTTATGCTCAGCCATTTCAAAGCTCATTTTCGTCCGGGTACTCGGTTCAAAGAATAAATTGACCGCCGTACCGGCCAGTTCGCTCCGCCCCCCTTTTTCAAACTCATCCGCCCGCTGCAGCAAGGCCATGATGACGGCGTTGTCCATGTTTTCCATGCTCAATACATTCGGCACATCATTTCACTCCTTTGTATAAAAAAATACCTTCCCAGGAGCAGGAAGGTATGAGGAAAAAAGTGCAGTCTATGCCCTTTTCCACTTCCCTTTCCATGCCTCTCTGGACATTCATTAAAAGGTGGTTATTCAGTTTCGAAATCAATTTCCTGTTTGACGCGTCCCGGCAAAATCAAGTTCAGCAAGACGCCGATGATTGCCGCAAGCGCCATTCCTTCGATCGAGAACGTTTCACTGAACTCGATTTTCGCTCCGCCAATCCCGATAACCAGGATGACTGATGAGATGACCAAATTGCGTTTTTCGCCGAAATCGATTTTATTGTCGACCAGCATGCGCAGGCCCGATGAAGCGATGATGCCGAACAGCAGGATGGAAATCCCGCCAAGCACTGCGGCTGGAATTGTTTCGATGGCCGCCATCAGTTTGCCGAAGAAAGAAAATCCTATGGCGAACACGGCAGCGCCGATGATGACGTAGATGCTGTAGACCCGCGTGATGGCCAAGACGCCGATGTTTTCACCGTATGTGGTTTTAGGTGGTCCGCCGACCAGTGAAGACACAAGCGTCCCAAGGCCATCTCCAAGGATCGACCGGTGAAGGCCCGGGTCTTTTATGTAATTGCGTTTGACGATTTTTCCAAGAACGAGCTGGTGGCCGATGTGTTCTGATATGGTGACGATTGCGATCGGTACCATGATGAACAGCAATGTCGGCGTTATAGTGAAGCTGTAATCGATGCCCGGCAGCAGAAAGTCCGGCACTTGGAACCAGCTCGTTTCGCCAATCACCGTGTAATCGATGATGCCGATTGCCGCTGAATAAGCGTAGCCGACCACGATGCCGATCAGAATTGGCATGAGGCTGATGATGTTTTTGAAATAAAGATTGCAGATGATGGCTGTGGCTAATGTTACCAGCGCAGCTGAGAAATGCAGCATGCTGTACTGCGATCCGCCGTCCGCTGTCGGGATGTTCATCGCCATTCCAACCGCGGTGCCTGATAAGGCTAGACCGATAACGATAATGACAGGGCCGACAACTATCGGCGGCAGCAGGTCCATGAGCCAGCGGTAGCCGGTCTTCCAGATGAGCAAGGCTGTCAAAGCGTACACCACCGAGACGAACATGGCGCCGATCATCGCTGATCCGATGCCTCCGGTTTCCGTGGCGATCGTAATCGGCACGATAAATGCGAATGATGAGCCAAGATAAGCCGGTACTTTAAACTGGGTGATAAGGATGAAGATGATGGTTGCGATGCCGCTTGTCAAAAGCGCAATCGCCGGGCTCAGGCCCACGAGTTTCGGAACCAAAATTGTCGCTCCGAACATGGCGAACATATGCTGCAGGCTCAAGGAGATCCATTGGGCCGTTTTCGGTTTGTCATGTACATCCAATATTGCTTCAGTCACAGTCAATTCTCTCCAATCCTATTCGTGTATTGCTACGCGGTCGCTGCCGTCGCTTTCTATCATTTGAACGACGATGCGCTCGTTGCTTGAGGTCGGGATGTTTTTGCCGACGAAATCGGCTCGGATTGGGAGTTCCCGGTGCCCCCTGTCGATCAGGACCGCCAATTGAATCTGTGCCGGGCGCCCGAGGTCCATAACCGCGTCCATCGCGGCTCGGACTGTGCGGCCTGTGTAAAGGACATCATCCACCAGCACGACTTTCTTGTTCGAAATGTTATGCGAGATGTCCACTTGCTGAACAAGAGGTTCCTGATTCTTGTTCTTGAGGCTCAAGTCATCCCGGTAAAGCGTGATGTCTAGTTCACCTGTCATGATCGGCTTGCCTTCAATCTGCTCGATTCGGTCGGCCAGGCGCTTTGCGATGAAAGCGCCCCGCGTCTTAATGCCGACGAGCACACATTCATCAATGCCTTTGTTGCGCTCGATGATTTCATGCGCGATGCGGGTGATTGCCCGCGCAATTGCTTTTTCATCTAAAATATCCGCTTTCTCTACCATGCTTACACTCCTTTACCAAATAAAAAACCCTCTTGCCAGAGGGCAAGAGGGTTTATGCGCAGTAAAATTAGGCACGGAGGGACCATTCCTCCGGCTTTCGCGTAATACCTTCTCAGCCTCTCTGGACTGATATTAAAGGTGATGCTTATTCGATTGATTTTTCTCAGTATAAAGCAGGACGTTCCGCTTTGTCAATCCTTGTCGCGGAGAGATTCCAACAGCTCAGAGAATTCTGCCGGCGGTTCAGTTGTGAACTCCAGGTATTCGCCCGATTTCGGGTGGATGAAACCGATGACTTCAGCATGCAATGCCTGTCCGCCGCAATCTAAGGTTTTCTTCGGTCCGTATTTCGGATCGCCGACCAGCGGGAAGCCGATGTATTTCATATGGACCCGGATTTGGTGCGTGCGCCCAGTTTCCAAACGGCATTCCACCAATGTGTAATTGCCAAAACGCTCTAAAACACGGAAATGGGTGACGGCATTCTTGCCTTTGTCGATAACCGCCATTTTTTGGCGATCTTTCGAATCGCGTCCAATCGGTGCATCAATTGTCCCTTTATCGTGCGGGATGTGGCCGTGCACAAGTGCTACGTATTTCCGTGTAACTGTTTTCTTCACCAATTGATCAACTAGCGAATTATGCGATGCGTCGTTTTTCGCGACCATCAGCAATCCGGACGTATCTTTGTCGATGCGGTGGACAATGCCTGGGCGGACCACTCCGTTGATGCCAGACAAATCTTTAATCTGGAACATCAAACCGTTGACCAATGTGCCTTTTGAGTGGCCTGGTGCTGGATGTACAACCATGCCTTTCGGCTTGTTGACGACGAGCACATCTGCGTCTTCGTAAACGATCTCTAAATTCAGATCTTCCGGCACAACGTCCAGCTCTTCCAAGGAAGGCGGCGTGACGACAATGATGTCTTCGGGGCGTACTTTGTAATTCGGCTTAACGATCTCGCCATTGACTTTCACTGCGCCATCTTTCACCCAGTTTGCAATTTGCGAGCGCGACCAGTCTTCGTCGATCGATGATACAGCTTTATCGATGCGGACTCCGGACATTTCTTCAGTAATTTGTATTGTCAAATCTTCAATTTCCATTAAGACACCTTTTTCTTTTGTTGTTTTTCGTCATAAAAAACGAATATGACCATTAGTACTACACCAACTGTCAATGCTGCATCAGCTACATTGAAAATCGGAAAATCGTAATTGATGATGGGAATGAGCACATCTACAAAATCGACGACTTCGCCCCTCGCCATGCGGTCGATGAAATTCCCTATCGCTCCGCCCAGAATCAGCATCAAGCTCCATTGGAACAGCGGCTGACCTTTGGCATGCTTGTGGAAATAATAGATGATGCCGATGATCACGCCGACCGTAATGATGGCAAACAGCCACATCTGGCCTTCCAGCATCCCCCAAGCCGCTCCACGATTGCGGTGTGACAGCCAGCCCAGGTAAGGATCAATGACCGGAATGCGTTCACCCAGTTCCATATTCTTCAACACGAGCCATTTGGTCCACTGGTCGATGGCTACGATCAGTACAGCTATTGCATAATAAATAAACATGTGTTTCCCCCGTCAATTCAGCAGTCATCCTATTTTACCACAAACCGCCCCAAAAGAATATCAGGCTCTGCAAGTCTGAATCTGCTCCGAATATATAAGTTGAACCAATGAATATTCATAATCGATATTCCGCAAAACAGCTACGCTTGCCGCGGGCGAGCGCCAAGCCTCCTCAGTCGCTTCGCTCCCTGCGGGGTCTCGGCAGTCTCGCTTTCCCGCAGGCGTCTCCGCTGTTTTGCTCCATATCGAGAGATCTCTGAGCGGAGGCGCGTCAAAGGGCTAGGCGAAGCAATGAGACGAGTGGTCTTCTCGGCTCATGGCGAGAGCCATGCCCAAAGCGACCGAAGCGATTTTTAATATGATGCTTCTTTAGTTCAACTTATTTAACAGAAAAAAGTCCAGAACACCGGAGACTCCGGCATTCCAGACCTTTTCATCTTACTTAAGCGAATTGCTTTTCTACTACATTTGCGCAGCGCGGGCATAATGCCGGATGCGCTTTGCTCGTGCCGATTTCTTGTGAAATCGTCCAGCAGCGTTCACATTTCTCGCCTGGTGCTTTTTGGACTACAACTGCAGTGTCCCCGAATTTCAACGCGTGTTCTGGAGCCTGCTCCAAAGAACCGCCAAATTCATATTGGGAGACGATGAACAATTGAGCCGGATTGTCGTCGATTGAAGTTAAAAGACTGCGAAGTTCACTGCTTCCGTAAACTGTCACTTTGGCTTCAAGAGATTTACCGATTGTTTTTGCAGCGCGCGCTTCTTCAAGCGCTTTTAGCACATCGTCGCGCTTGTCCATGAATTTCGACCATTTCGCATCCAATCCTTCGAATGCAGGGTTTTTATCCACTTCAGGGAAGTCAACCAGTTGAACACTGTCTTCGGTTACGAAATCAAGATAGCTCCACATTTCATCAGTTGTATGCGGAATGATCGGCGTCGCCAATTTCAAAATCGCCATCAGCGAGTCGAACATTACTGTCTGCATCGCTCGGCGGTGTGGATGGTTGGCCGCTTCGATATAGACAACGTCTTTCGCAACATCCAGATAGAACGAGCTCAAATCATTCGCGCAATAGCCGTTCAATGCGTGGTAAATGGATGAGAATTCATACGTCTCGTAGCCTTTGCGTACTGTTTCGATCATCTTCTGCAGCTTCATGGCCATATATTGGTCCATTTCGCGCATGTCTTCAAAAGCGACGCGGTGTTCTTGTTCATTGAAATCAGCCAGGTTCCCGTGAAGGAATTTCAACGTATTGCGGATTTTGCGGTAAACTTCAGAAACTTGCTTGAAGTTTTCGTCTGAAACGCGCACATCTGCCGTGTAATCGACTGAAGCAACCCACATGCGCAAGATGTCCGCTCCCATTTGGTTCATGACTTTTGAAGGCACGATAACGTTGCCGAGCGATTTGCTCATTTTCCGTCCATTGCCGTCAAGCGTAAAGCCGTGGCTTAAAATGCCTTTATATGGAGCGATGCCATTGATTGCGACACTTGTCGTCAGCGATGAGTTGAACCAGCCGCGGTATTGGTCTGAACCTTCCAGATAAAGGTCTGCCGGATAGTTCAGTTCTTCCCGTTCTACTAACACCCCTTGATGGGATGAACCTGAGTCGAACCAGACGTCCATGATGTCCGTCTCTTTCGTGAATTTGCCATTCGGGCTGCTAGGATGCGTAAAGCCTTCTGGCAATAGCTCCTCAACAGAACGCTCAAGCCAAACGTTCGATCCGTGTTCACGGAACAAACCGGCGATATGGGCAATCGTTTCTTCCGTGATGACAGGATCGCCATTTTCAGCGTAAAACACCGGAATCGGGACGCCCCAGACACGCTGGCGCGAAATATTCCAATCGCCGCGGTCGCGCAGCATATTGAACAGGCGGGTTTCGCCCCATGCCGGAGTGAATGTTGTTTCATTGATTGCTTTCAGGATTTGGTCGCGGAAAGCATCGATTGATACGAACCATTGCGCCGTAGCACGGTAGATGACAGGTTTCTTCGTGCGCCAGTCATGTGGATATGAGTGGGTGATGAATGATAATTTTTCCAGCGCGCCGGCATTGTCCAACGCTTCCGTGATTGTTTTATTGGCTTTATCGTAAAATTCCCCTTCAAAACCTGGAGCTTCAGCAGTCATGACGCCGCGCTCATCAACCGGGCACAGGACATCCAAACCGTACTTTTTACCAACCAGGAAATCGTCTTCCCCATGTCCAGGTGCCGTGTGTACGCAGCCTGTACCGGAATCCGTTGTAACATGCTCTCCCAGCATTACCAAAGAAGTACGGTCGTATAATGGATGTTTCGTCAAAATGTGCTCAAGTTCAGCACCTTTGAGCTCACGCACCACTTCGTAATCCACCCATTCCAATTCTTTCGCCACTTCATCCAATAAAGCGCGTGCGATGACGAATAACGAACCGTTCACTGAAACTTCCACGTAATCCAATTCCGCGTGTACCGTGATTCCAAGGTTAGCAGGAATTGTCCATGGCGTAGTTGTCCAGATGATCAATTTTGTGCCTTCAGCCAAAACACCTTTGCCGTCCGTTACCGGGAACGACACATAGATAGAAGGAGATTTTTTGTCGTGATATTCGATTTCTGCTTCAGCCAGCGATGATTCGCTTGACGGGGACCAGTAAACCGGTTTCAAGCCTTTATAGATATAGCCCTTATTCGCCATTTTGCCAAAGACTTCGATTTGCCGCGCTTCATAAGCAGGCGCTAGCGTGACATACGGATTTTCCCAATCTCCCCGTACACCGATGCGTTTAAACTGCGAACGCTGGTTGTCGATTTGCTCATAAGCATATTCTTCACAAAGCTTGCGGAATTCGGCAAGCGACATTTCCTTGCGGTTAACGCCTTTGTTCGTCAGCGCTTGTTCGATCGGCAACCCGTGTGTGTCCCAACCTGGAACGTAAGGAGCATTAAAGCCCATCATTGAACGAGAGCGGACAACCATATCTTTTAGCACTTTGTTCAAGGCATGGCCCATATGAAGATCGCCATTCGCATATGGCGGCCCATCATGAAGAATGAAGAACGGACGCCCTTTTGTCCGGTCTTGAACTTTTTTATAGATATCCATTTCTTCCCATTTTTTTTGCATTTCAGGTTCGCGGTTCGGCAAATTGCCCCGCATCGGAAAATCTGTTTTCGGCATCAATAACGTATCTTTGTATTCCACTGTAATTCCTCCTAAGAACATAATAAAAAGCCCCCATCCCTGGAAAGGGACGAGAAGCTCTCGCGGTACCACCCTTGTTGCAGCCAAAGCTGCCACTCGAACGCCGTATCGTGGCTTAACGGAAGCGGCTACTGTGATTCGCCGATTCTGCTCAAGAGTGATGTTCCCCAAAACATTGTCACCAGGCTCACACTATCCCTGGCTCGCTTTGTCGAATATGGATTGGGTACTGTCTCTGTCTACGCATTTTTTATATTTTATAATTATAAAAGTTGGATCTACCAGCGTCAAGCTTAGTAGACTTCTCTTTTCTCTTCAAGTTTGTCCAACGTCGTCGTGTCGATGTCATATTCCATCAACGTTTCCCAATCATCCGTGTCGATCAGATCAAGCTGCGCTTCCACCAGCATTCTGAAACGGTTGCGGAAAACCTTTGACTGCTTTTTCAGCTCATCAATTTCCATGGCAATGCGGCGGGCTTTCGTCAATGATTCGTTAACGATGCGGTCTGCATTTTTTTCTGCTTCCCGTACAATCAACTTCGCTTCTTTTTGAGAATTGCGGCGCACTTCCTCAGCGGCTTCCTGTGCAATGACAATCGACTTTTGAAGCGTCGTTTCAATCGTTGTAAAATGTCCGACGCGCTCATCCGTCTGTTTCAGGCGGTCTTCAAGCTCTTTCTTTTCGCGCATAAGCATTTCGTAATCCTTGATGATCTGGTCCAGGAATTCATTTACTTCGTCTTCCTGATAGCCGCGGAATCCTCGGCCGAACTCTTTATTATGTATATCCAAAGGGGATAATGGCATTTTGTGAACCTCTCCTTAACTAATCTGCGTTACTACCCATTATACAGTCCAAGGCAGTAAATATCAGTATTATTTTACTTTTTTTCAAAACAGACGCTATTTGGCCGTGTCTAATCTGCCAATCTGCAGGCGGACTTTATCCTTTTTCGTACGCCCTTCGATCATTCCAACTTTGATCCGCCCAAATCCACGCGACGAGATAATGTCGGATTCATTCAATTCGAAAGACGGCTGCTCCTGGACCGTCCAATTGACTTTGACTTTCCCGCCATTGATCAGCGCCGCTGCCTTCTGGCGAGAGATATTGTAAATGGAGCTGACGACAGTATCCAGCCGGAGTGAGCTGACCGTATGGCTTTCTTCCGACCATTCTTCCGTCACTTTGATGAAATCAAGTTCATTCGTGACTTCCTCAAGCTGGACTTTGACTTTCGCTGCCATCGTGAAATTCGCTTGAAGATAAGCCTTCACTTCATCCGCCACCGCAATTTGAATCCGCTGCCCATCGATGCGGATATCGCCGTATTTGTTCCGGTCAAGGCCGATCGACATCATGGATCCCAGAATGTCAGGGTGTTTCAACGTAATGAATTTAACCGGATACCTGATTTCGAAAACGGTAATCTGAAAATCATCTTTTTGCAGCTCGTAATATGACGGATACAGCAAAACCCGCTGCCTTTCTGCATCTTCGAAGCGGCCGGAAGCCGCCACGCCGATATCGCTTGCACCAATCACCGACTGGACGATAAAACGCTGCCGGGGATCTAGGAAATCTGTGAGCCGAGGAGTGTATCGGTCTTCGACATCAATCATCCAGCCCGAAACTTGTTCAATAAATTGCTGTTCATCTTTGCGGAAATGCTGAAACAAAGAATCCATAGTAAACGCCCCTTTCTAGTTTGTTGAGATTCAGTTAATTGTCGATATTCCGCAAAACAGCTGTGAAGGCATGGACCCAAGCATTGGAGCAATGCCTTTGCGACGAAGTGCGTAGCACTGCAACGCTCTTTAATGTCCCGAAGCTAGCGCAGCGTTGCAGGGACAGGAGCAGTAGGATTTTCTCCGCTGTTTTGCTCCCTATCTAGAGAACTGAAATAAATTGCAGAGAAATATATTTTTCGTTTTTTGTTAAAAGAAATCTTTTAGTATTAATAATCACCTTTGAATGAAGCGGAAGGCGGCGAACAAGTTGGGCAAAAGGAATTTGACCAACTTGTTTGCGACGAAGCGCATAGCGCTGCAGGAGCAACGGTATTCGCAGCGGTTGAAGTCCGTGCTAAGCGGGCTAAGGTGGCCTATAGCATAATGAAAAGATAAAAAACTCACTGAATTATATTAATTGATTGAAGAAAAAGACCTCACTTAGCGTGAGGTCTTTAGTTGAAATAATTGAATAGGACTACGATCCCTTGGCTGGCAAGGTTCAAAGCGAAAATCGCTACAATCGGAGAAAAATCGATCATGCCGAATGGCGGGATGATCTTTCTGAAAATGTCCAGGTATGGGTCAGTGACTTTTGAAAGCATTTGGCCAAAAGCTGATTCTTTGGCATTTGGCAGCCAGCTCATCAAAATGCTGGCAATCAGGACAAATGAGTAAATGTTAATAGCCGTTAATAGAAAGTTTACAATAGCAATCATTTATTTTTCATGCTCCTCTT
This sequence comes from Planococcus sp. TJ-302, assembly GCF_058268455.1. NCBI lineage: Bacteria > Bacillati > Bacillota > Bacilli > Caryophanales > Caryophanaceae > Planococcus > Planococcus sp. TJ-302. The sequence goes on from NZ_JBZDOI010000001.1 coordinate 1,006,754, forward strand.
TTACTGTTGATCTTCGTAATAATAATCGGAAATAGCTCCGTCCACTTCGACAGTGTCCGGCACGCAGAGGAAAATATCCGTTCCAATGCGCTGTATATCTCCTCCAAGGGCGTAGACAGTACCACTAAGGAAATCTATGATGCGCAATCCCTGGTCTTTTTCAATTCGCTGCAGATTGACAACTACTGCGCGCTTGTTCTTTAAATTCTCGGCAATGTCCTGTGCTTCAGCATAGACTCGCGGTTCAGCAAGAATCATTTTTGAGGATTTTGAGGCGCTTTGTAAGCTTACCAAGTTTGATACCGTTGTTGTTTCCACAGGTTTTTGTCTCCGATCTTTCGGCGCATTCCGGGCTTCCGATTGGATTGGCTCCGGTTTTTCGTAGCGCTGGGGCTGCTGGCGTTGTTGCTGCTGTTGTTGCTGCTGTTGCGGTTCATCTTCATCGTATTCTTCCAGATAAAAGAAATTCTTGAATTTGTTTTTAATGCTCATTATTCTGCCTCACTTTCCGACCCTACTAATGCAGTACCAATGCGAACAAAAGTTGCTCCTTCTTGGGCGGCAATGGCGTAATCATTGGACATACCCATGGAACATTCCGTACACGGGGCGTGCTCCATCTTTTCTGCGGCCAATTGAAGTTGAAGCGATTTCAGCTCTTTGAACACATTTCGTATCAACGAGCTGTTGCTGGTGTTCGGCGCCATTGTCATTAATCCGACCACCTGAATTCGATCAAAAGCTGAAAGCGAGCGGACAAATTCCAGCGCCTCTTCCGGCAATACTCCGCTTTTGGATTCTTCGTTAGAGACATTTACTTGCACAAAGCATTTCAACGGTTTTTCTGCCCGTTTTTGAATTTCCTTCGCCAGGCTCATGCGGTCAAGTGAATGCAGATAGTCGATGTTATTAACGACATCTTTCACTTTTCTGGTCTGCAGATTGCCGATATAATGCCACAAGACTTCGGCGTCCATAGACTGGCGCTTCAGTGCGAGCCCTTCCGGACGGTTTTCGCCAAGATGCTGAATACCCGCATCGACTGCTTCCTGAGTCCGTTCGACCCCGACTTGTTTCGTCACTGCAATGATATTGATGCCTGGGCGGATGCTATTTAATTCGTTAGTAATATTTTCAAAAACCGGTTTTATCGCGTTCATTTATTCACAACTTTTCTAAGGATGTTCAATCAATCTCGATTGGCAAAAGCCCATCAAGACCAACTGCCACTTAGCCTGGCCATCGATGGGCCCTGCTGCTTGAAGTTTCTCTTTATTGTACCAAGTATAGGCATATTTATCAATTAAGCTCTGCCGCCACTCTCTTTCCGCTATTGCAGCAGGGCGGTGGCCGCTTTTTAGGCGCAATAAAAAAACAGCTGCCGGTTAGGCAGCTGTTTTGATTAGCGTCTCTTTTGTCGGTTGCGCAAGAACGTCGGGATGTCCAGTGCATCATCCTGTTGTTTTTCTTGGCGCACAGGCTCTTGTTGATAAGAAGGCGCGTGGTCTTCACGGCGCTGTTCTTCGCGGCGCGATTCACGTAGTGAAGGCGGCGGAGACTGCTGCTGGATAGACTGCACTCGGCTTGAATTCAAACCAGAGCCCCGCGGCGTTCTTGGTTGTACTTGCTCTTCGTTGAAACCTGTAGCAATTACAGTGACAACAATTTCATCTTTCAGATTGTCATTGATGACAGATCCGAAAATCATGTTTACATCTTCGTCAGATGCTGAAGCAACGATGTCCGCTGCTTCTTGGACTTCGTATAAGCTCAAGTTCGATCCGCCAGTGATGTTCATAAGAACGCCTTTAGCGCCATCGACGGATACTTCAAGCAACGGACTCGAAACAGCTTTTTTCGCTGCTTCAGAAGCACGGTTTTCACCAGAAGAAACGCCGATTCCCATCAATGCAGAACCTTTATTCGACATGATTGTTTTAACGTCAGCAAAGTCAAGGTTGATCAATCCAGGAACTGCGATCAAATCTGAGATACCTTGGACACCTTGGCGCAAAACGTTATCCGCTTCACGGAACGCCTCAAGCATTGGCGTGCTCTTGTCAACGATTTCAAGTAAACGGTCATTCGGAATGACGATTAGCGTATCAACCGATTCTTTCATCGTGCTGATTCCGCTGATTGCTTGTGTAGAACGCTTACGGCCTTCAAAAGTGAATGGACGTGTTACGACCCCTACCGTCAAAGCCCCAAGTTCTTTAGCGATTCCAGCGATGACTGGTGCAGCTCCTGTACCAGTACCGCCGCCCATGCCGGCAGTTACGAATACCATATCCGCGCCGCGCAATGCTTCTTCGATCTGTTCTTTGCTTTCTTCAGCCGCTTTTTTGCCGACCTCAGGATTAGCTCCAGCACCAAGGCCGCGCGTCAATTTGCCGCCGATTTGCAAGCGGACTTCAGCTCTAGATAAATTTAACGCTTGGGCATCAGTGTTGACTGCGATAAATTCTACACCTTGGACTCCGTGCTCGATCATGCGGTTGACAGCGTTGTTTCCGCCGCCGCCGACACCGATAACTTTAATTATTGCCATAGCATCAATTGATGTATCAAATTCCAACATTCTTTTTCCTCCTAAAATTGCTCCGCTTTTAAAGTAAGCATGATGCAATGTGCATTTTATTCGAAGAATCGGTCAAACATTTTCTTAGCTTTTGAAACGACGCCTTCAGTATTTTCCTTAGGCTGTTTTTGCTGTTTTTTAGGATGGTGTTCTTGCTCGATTTTCGCTGACTCTGTCAACGCAGCGCTTGCTCCTAAACGGCCATAGAACATATCTTCCATGTACGCATATTGGATAAGCCCAACTGCTGTCGTGTACTGTGGTTCGCGGACGCCGATGAATTCCGGCACAAACAAACGGACACGGGTTTGGAGAATGTGGCGAGCCAATTCTGGCAGCCCTTCTAATTTCGCCATTCCGCCAGTCAATACGACGCCTCCTGGAAGGTCTTGGACGCCAAGGCGGTAAAGCTCATCTAAAATCAATTCGAAAAGTTCTTCCAGGCGGACCCCGATGATTTCAGATATGTATTTCTGGCTATATTGCTCTTTCGTATCTGAACCGATCACAGGAACTTCGAACAATTCATCTTCAGATGCATCGTCGTAGAACGCATGGCCATGCTCCAGCTTGATCTTTTCTGCTTGTTCTGTCGGTGTTTTCAAGACGATCGATAAATCTTTTGTGACATGGTCGCCGCCGACCGGTATAACCGATGAAGCTGTCAGGTGGCCGTCTTGGAAAACAGCGATCGATGTCGATCCTCCACCAATATCGATGCAGGCCGTTCCATGATTTTTTTCATCTTCGGTTAAAGCGTAATAACCGGCAACCAATGGCTGCATGTAAATTTCACGAATCGAAAGGCCAGCGCGCTCAACACATCTAAGAACGTTATGCAAAACGGTTTTCGATGTCGTAACCATTGTACCATCCATTTCAAGGCGAATCCCAATCATACCCCGCGGATCTTTGATTTCATCCAAATGGTCGACGATATATTGTTCAGGAATGATATTGACGATTTCGCGTTCTGGCGGAATTGAGATGACTTGCGCCGCATCCATTACGCGATCCAAATCTTCATCCGTAATTTCCCGGTCTTCGCTGTTTACCGCGACTACGCCTTTTACCGGCTGCAGCATGGCTTTGTTGGCAGGAATGCCTAGAACCACTTCGTGAATCTGCTTGCCGATCATTCTCTCAGCTTGGTCAACAGCTTTTTTAATCGATTGAACTGTTGCATCTATATCAACAATCGCACCTTTTTTTATGCCATTTGATTTTACGTTTCCTACTCCGATAACGTGCAATGATTTATTGGCCATTTCCCCGATAAGTACTTTAACGGATGACGAACCGATGTCTAGGCTTACATATAATTCTGATTGACTCAATTCGTGGCACCTCCTTAAATTAACTTCATTAGTTTCATTCTATTGTAAATTGTGCACCTTGTCTAAGCAAAACAGCGGAAGTTTGTAAATTTCCTTACAATTCACCCCTGGGTTTCACGCAATTCTTTTTTCTCAGCCCATTTCGTCAAAATGATGCGTCTGATGACAGCAATATTCTGGAAAAGCCGCACACCGAATGCAAAAATTGCAGCGAGGTATAGATCCACACCTAAATGCACCCCTAAGAAAGCGAGGCCTGCGGCAAGGACGATGTTAAAGAAAAAACCCGATACAAATACCTTATCATCATACACCTGCTGTAAATGGGCCCTTATTCCCCCAAACAATGTATCCAGGGAAGCCAGGACCGCTATCGACAGATAGTTCGCGTATTCAGGAGGGATTTGGATGTCAGTCAGCAATCCTAATGATATTCCCAATATTAAGCCCAAAATGGATAGCCACATCTATACTACTCCTTTGCTTCCTCAAGCAGATTATAATCAATGTCTTTGTCGTATGCTTCGATTGCCAATTCAGCAGACGGTTCAGATACTTCAACGATTAGGTCGTCGATATAGAAATCATCGCGCAGCGGAGACGACAGCAAATGATTATAAAGCGTTTCTGTGTCTTCCATGGAATTCGCTACGATTTTTATTTTGAACGGCGGCGTCTGGATTGGCACTGTGTTCACCGTTGTCCGTCCGTTGATGTCACGGATTGCCGTTGTATTAACAATCCGGTTGCCGTCGATCGATACGTATAATCCGTTGAAGCGGTTGATTTCGTTCACAAACCGGATCAGCAAGTCAGGAGCAATGCCTTCGATGTTCTGCCCCAAAGCGACCGCTTCAGGCGAAGGTTCTATTGACACCTCAATTCCTGGGCCGGCTGTTTCAGTAAGCCCCGCTGCCTTGCGCAAATCCTCTACTGTTTCCACCAATGCCTGCTCCGGGCTTTGGTTCGCCGCGTCTTCGTATTTGTTTAATGTTTCTGACAGCTGTCCAATCTCCGACAGCAATTCCGAATGGAGTTGCTTTTCACGCGAAAGTTCCTGCCGCACTTCCCAAACATCACGCGTATCGCGGGAGTTCGGTTCGTTCAAGGTATTGTATTGGATGGCCGTCATTAAGCCGATGATGAATAAAATCAGCGAAAACCGGAAAGATATGATCTTTTTCATGATGGCTCCCCTTTACTCAAGATTCTGATAGCATGGCAGGCATGGATATTTTCTGGCCCATATCCAGCGTGACGATGATATTATCATTGAGCAGCTGATCCATTACACCGCCTGAGAGTTTCATGGACGATTCGAGCACATCCGATTTGCCGATAGCTTCAATTGTAAAAGGAGCCGGATACTGTACGCCATCGACCGTAATTACCGGTCCTGTGCAGACAATATAGGAATCTCCATCTATGCGCTGGCCATTGATGGAGATGGCTTGCGCCCCTGAAATGTAAAGCTCATTGATGACTTGAAAAACGTGGCTTTCATGGACGATGTAATCGTTCGGGTTTTCCGAATTGCCATCATACTCGCCGTCCTGCAGCGTCACTTTCAAGCCGTCCCCTTCCACTGGCAGAGCACCGACATAACGGCGAAGCGATTCTGCTTCATCCGCATAGTCACTGAACCGGTCTGGCCCATCTGAGAAAGATTGCTCGTACTTCTGGACTGCCGCCTGTTTTTCTTCCAGTTCGGCCCGCAGGTCTTTATTTCGTTCTTGCTGGTCGATCAATTGACCGCGGAAGCGCTCTTCTTGCTCGAAAAATGCGCCGCCGGTATAGCCGCTTTTATTTTTTTCGGCTTGGGATAGGCTGAAGGAATAAGCCATGATGAAACCCAGCACCAGAAAAACCAGTGAAAAAATAATTGATTTGCTGAAACGCCGATTACTCTTCTTTGGGTTCTTCATCATCTTCACCTTCTTTCGGCGGCCCGTACATGTCATCATATGAACGGAAGAAGATTCCGACCTCCATGTCAATTACGCCTTTTTGCCCTTCTTCGAGCTGCGCGATGACTGAAGGATAATAATTCAGTTTTTCCGCCAACGTACTTAAAGTCCCTTTCACTTCGTTGCCGTCGTTCATATACAAGCTGACCAAAGGTGAACTTTCTTCCGGATTCAGCGTAATCTGCGAAATGAGGTTATAAACCTCTGAATCAATATCGGTTAATTGCGCAGCTAATTTCTGTCGGGTTTCTTCATTTTCGAAATTGGTGAAAATCGGTCCGCTGACTGAAGCCACTGGTTTTTCTAAAGCATACCCGTTTGACAAGACCATCTGATAACCAGTTTCGTTATCCAGGTAGCCAATTTTTTCGTGTTCAACAATGTAGATTTCCACACCAGTCAACCATTTTTTCTCGACCCTTGAAGCTTTTACCCATTGGAGGCCGTTCAATTTCTCTTCAATCTCTTTTTCAGTGAAGCTCCACATCGAATCGCCAAATTCCAGGCCGCTGGCTTTCTGGTAATCGACTGGCGCATAGAGATTAGCGCCCGCCACTGCAACATCCTGAATTTTGCTGTATTTTGTCTGACTGTAGATGGCCACAACCAGCAACAAAAGAAAAATGGACAGCAGCGCCACGAACTTGCGATTGGTTCTTTTTTTCCGTCGCTCACGTAGCGTCGGGATGCGTTCTTCGATATCAATCACTTTGTCCATACTCGCTGCTCCTTATCTTTTAGTCGTTTGCTTGTGTTACACGCTGTACCGCATCGATAAACGCATCGCCGCGGATTTCAAAATTTTCATACTGATCCCAGCTTGCACAAGCCGGCGATAATAACACCGTGTCTCCGCTTTGTGAGTTGCCAATCGCCTTTTCAACGGCTTCGAGCATATCTTCCGCCTTTGACACTGTCGGAACCCCATTATCCGATGCGAATTCCGCAAACCTGCCGGCAGTTTCACCAAAAGTAATAAGCGCTTTGACCCGAGGCATAAACGGACGCAATTCTTCCAAAGAGTGGTTGCGTTCGAGCCCACCAGCCAACAAAATGATTTGGCCTGGAAAAGCCTCCAAAGCACTCTTCGTGGCAAGAGCATTCGTCGCTTTCGAATCGTTGTAGAATTTGCGCCCTTTCCATTCAAGGACGAATTGTGAACGGTGCTTTACACCTGTAAATGACGTCAGGACGCGAATAATAGTTTCTTTCGTGCCGCCCCATATTATGGCAGCCGCTGTGGCTGCTAAAATATTTTCTAAATTATGCTGGCCGCCGAGCAAGATTTTCGAACGTTCGATCAAAGTCTCGCCCTGCCAGTAAATATAGCGGTCATCTGCGCTGATGCTTTCTTCAGTCCGGCCCTTTAGTGTGAAAGGAATCAATTGCGCTTTGCATCCTGCAGCAAAATTAGCCAAGAAGGGTTGGTCCGCATTGTAGATGAAGAAATCTTCAGGCAGCTGATTTTCCGCAATTTTCATTTTTGATCCGACATAATCTTCCGCCGTCCCATGATAATCCAGATGCGCTTCATAAAGATTCGTAATGATGGCAATATTGGGACGGAACTGTTCGACGCCTTTCAATTGGAACGACGACAGTTCAGTGACGATGACGTTATCCGCCGACGCTTTTTCTGCTACGCCGCTTGCCACTGTTCCGATATTGCCAGCAATCAACGGTTTTTTCTTATCTTGGTTAAGCATATGGAATAATAACGTCGTTGTGGTCGTTTTGCCGTTCGAACCGGTGATGCCGATAAACGGCGCTTCACTGATCAAATAAGCAAGTTCGATTTCTGTCCAGATTGGAATCCCTTTTTCGACAGCGGACTCGATGATGACATTGGAATACGGAATTCCTGGGTTTTTGACCACCAATTCAAACCCTTCGTCAAGCAAGTCTTCTGGATGTCTTCCGCAAATGACTGTTACGCCCAAATTCAATAATTCCTGGGCTTCCGGATTCGCTTCGAATGGCTTTGAATCATTCACTGTTACAAATGCACCTAACTGATGCAAGATGCGCGCCGCTGTAAAACCGCTTTTCGCCAATCCAAGCACCAACACTTTTTTATGGAAAACCTGTTCAACTTGTTTCATTCTATAAAACCTCCAGCGCAACTGCGATAACCGCTGCAGTAAGCCCTACTGCCCAAAAGACAGTAACGACTTTCCATTCGGACCAGCCGCTCAATTCAAAATGGTGGTGAATCGGACTCATTTTGAAAATCCGTTTTTTTCTTAATTTGAAACTGCCGACCTGTAAAATAACAGACAGCGTTTCAATAACGAAGACCAAGCCGATGATGAGCAGCAGAAGTTCCTGCTTCAAAAGGATTGATACCATCGCAAGAGCTCCTCCGAGTGCAAGAGATCCCGTATCGCCCATAAAGACTTTGGCCGGATATTTATTGAACACCAGAAAACCTAAGAGCGCCCCTGCTACAGCAAAGGTGAACATAGCAATGCTTTCTTGTTCCTGTACGATGGCAATGACACCAAAAGCGGTAAAGGCGATTGAGGCAGTACCTGCCACTAACCCGTCCAGACCGTCTGTCAAATTGACGGCGTTTGAGAAGCCGACAAGCCAAAAAATGAGGAATACTACATAAAGAATGGACAATTCGATTGAGACATCAGTGAATGGAATAGACAACGCTGTGTCGAATTCGATGCCATTTAACAAGAAAAACGAAATTACAGCAATGACGATCTGTGCAATAAGTTTTTGCAATGATGTCAGCCCGAGATTCCGTTTCAAGACCACTTTGATAAAGTCGTCCAAAAATCCGATTAATCCATAGCCGAATAAAACCAGCAGCAAAATGATGATTTCCTGCGACAGACGATCAGCAAAAAGTGCGACCCCTAACACAGTAATAATTATTGCGATTAAGTAGACAAGGCCGCCCATAGTCGGCGTTCCCGTTTTTTTCATATGGGACTGTGGCCCCTCTTCACGAATGCTCTGGCCGAATTTCATCCTTCTCAAAAGCGGAATGAAAATGGGCATAAGGGCAACCGTGAGCAAAAAAGCAATTCCAAATCCAAGCAATATATATTCATTCATGTTAGCAAAGAGCTCCTTTAAACATTAAATTATTGGGCTGAATCTTCAGCTGGTGGTTGTTCATTTTGTTCTGTTACAGCCGAGCCTTCTTCTGCCGATTCATCGGCAGGAGGTATTTCTGGCACAACGGCAGGTACAGCGGATTCTTCCGCCGGAATTCCTTCCATGCCATCGATCATTTGCTTTTGGAACGATTCTTCCGGCGTCAGCATCTGAACAACGACCGGTTCCCCTTCTGTTATTGCCGAGCCCGCTGTCAGGCTCTGGCTTGCCGCGTAGCCTTGGCCGACAATCTCCAGTGAAATGCCGCTGAGAGATTGAAACGCCAGCAAGTCGCGCTTAGACCAAGCGGTAAAGTCCGGCAATGCCGTTTCGCCTGCCGTTTTCAAGATCACTGTGCCGCCTTCAACAATCGTCTCCCCGGCTTGAGGGAATTGGCCCTCCACTTTAGAGGCGTCGCCTGTTGAAATGACTTTCAGACCTTTAGCGGAAAGCTGCTCAGCAACTTTTGCTGACTGAAGACCGGTATAATCTTCAAGTTTCGCTTTTTTTACAGTTTCTGTATTTTTGGGTTCGATATTCATATATTTAAGCCCATTTTCCATTACAGAAGTGAAAATTTTCGCAACTGGCACTGAGCCATACTCATCTAGCGGCAACTCAGGTTGTTGAACGCCAATATAAATGAGCAGTTCCGGGTCTTCAGCCGGAGCCATCCCTAAAAATGAGAATAGGTAGTTGTTTCGCCCAGTCATATACAGCCCATTTTCTCCTGGAACCTGCGCCGTTCCGGTTTTGCCCGCTACGGTATAATCCTGCAGCGCAAATCCGCGTGCGGACCCAGCCTCTGAAGTTACAGTAGAAGCAAGGATTTCCCTCACCTGTTTCGCCGTTTCGGCTGAAATCGGGTTTCCGGCTTCAGTCGGTTCACTTTTCACCGTTACTTCACCCGTATCCGGATTTTTAATTTGGTCGATGACATACGGCTGCATCATCGTCCCGCCATTTGCAATGGCGGAAGCGGCTTGGATCATTTGAACCGGCGTCACCGTTGATCCTTGGCCGTAGGACATTGTCAAACGGTCAATCGGCCATTTGTCGAGAATCGTCCCCGAGGCCTCATTCGGCAGATCAATGCCGGTTTTTTGGCCAAACCCGAACGCGTCGATATACCTCATCAAATTTTCAGGTCCTAGGCGTTCGAGCAAATACGCCATTGACGTATTGGATGAACGCTGAAATCCTTCCAAAAATGTGATACTGCCCCAGCCGCGTCCGCTATTATGGTCACGGATTGTGCGGTCCAGTAAAGTATACGTCCCCGAATTGTAATAAGCATTCGGATCCCATTTTCCTTCTTCGATTGCTGAAGCGAGTGTAAACATTTTCATCGGAGAACCGGGTTCGATGGTCAACTCAATGCTTTCATTGAGCCAGTTGTCGGACAGACCTTCCCGTGTGTTCGGGTTGAAAGTCGGCCGCTGGGACATGCCCAGAATTTCCCCGGTTTTCGGGTCCGCAATAACGGCGATCATGCGCGTCGGTGAATATTCTTCTTGAACGCTGGACATTGCATCTTCTAAAAAGTTCTGCAGCGTTTTATCCACTGTCAATTGGACATTGGAGCCGTCCACTGCGGGAGTTACCGCCGATTCACTATTTGGCAGCAAAAAGCCCCATTTATCAGTGCTGAATTCCATTTTCCCGTTCTTTCCAGTTAATACTTTATCGTGGATTGCTTCAAGACCCATTTTCCCTTTCGTTACCATCTGCCCATCCTTTTGCTCTTCCTTCAATGCAAAGCCGATCAAATGAGAGGCAAAAGAACCGTTCGGGTAAAGGCGCTTCAAGTCCCGGACGAATAAAACGCCTGGAAGCTCCTGTTCTTTCATTTCGAGCATTTTCGTATGGCTGATTTCTCGTCCAGCAACGCCGAATTCAACTTGGTAACGTTCATTTTCCACACCGGAATTTAAAATGCTTAAAAGTTTATCTTCCGGGGTATCCAAATAATCAGACAATACTTGCGCTGTATGTTCCACGTCAGTTACATGCCGCGGGTTGCTGGCCTTCTGTGTGGCCGATTCGTCCAAGACGGCAACGACTTTATACGTCAGCGTATCTTCTGCGATAACTTCGCCGTTGCGATCAAGGATTTTCCCCCGTTTGGCAGTGAGCACTTCTTCCTGGCTGTATTTCGCTGCAGCTCTTGCGGCTAATTCCTGCCCTTCAACAGAACCTGTGGCCTGAATCGTTACGATTCTTGCCGTCAAAAGGAAAAAGAGCCCTGCAAAAACTAAAAACAGCAGAAAGGCTCCCCATTGAAATCGAAACTTTTTTTTCATTGCCCAGGCACTACCTTTACATTTCGCTCATTTAATTTTAGGCCGCGTTCATTAGCTTTTGCCCAAATGCGCTCGTATCTAGATAGTTCGCTGACTTGCACAGACAAATCTGTATTTTGTTTCACTTTTTCATCGATTGAATGTTCAATTGTTTGTATTTCTTGAGACGAAGCCTGAATCACTGACTGATTTTGCAGCACAAGCACAGCGCAAAGCACGAATACAGCCACGAATGACAGGTACAAGAATTTTTCGCCTTTAGTGAGGAGATTTCTTTTTTTAGCCGGCTCCCGGGTAGGGTTTTGAGGAACGGCCGGCTGTTGTATGTATGCTTCTTTTCTTGCATGTAAAGCCATTTGAACACGTCCTAACTTTCTTTTTTATATCTTATTTCTGATCTTTCACTTTTTCGGCAATTCTCAATTTCGCTGAACGCGAACGGTTATTATGCTCTAATTCCTCCACTGAAGGAAGAATCGGTTTGCGTGTAATCAATTTTAATATCGGTTCCATGCCTTCCGGTATGACCGGCAAGTTCGGCGGAAGTTCAGGCAATGACGAATGTTCTTTGAGAATCGTCTTGCATAGCCTATCTTCAAGCGAATGGAATGTGATGACGCTGATGCGGCCTCCAATGGCCAGTAGCTCGATTGCGTCTTGCAGTGATGTTTCCGCTGCACCTAATTCATCATTGACGGCAATGCGGATTGCTTGGAAGACTCGCTTCGCGGGATGTCCGCCTTTGCGTCTGGCAAATGCCGGAATTCCATCTTTAATGCATTCGACCAATTGCCCAGTTGTTTCAATCGGCGCAAGCTCTCTCGCTGCTTCGATCTTTCTAGCAATTTGCTTGGAAAATTTTTCTTCTCCATAACGATAGAAAATACGCACCAAATCTTCGAATGCCCATTCGTTGACAACATCGTAAGCGCTTAACTTCGCCGTCTGGTCCATCCTCATATCCAATGGTGCATCATTATGGTAGCTGAAGCCCCGTTCGGGTGTATCAAGCTGTGGCGATGACACGCCTAAATCATAAAGGATGCCATCCACTTTCATAATGCCACGCATTTCCAGTTCTTCTTTAATGAATTTAAAATTCGCATGGATAAATGTAATCTTGTCTAAATAATCTTTCAACTTTAGTTTGGCATGGTCAATCGCTGTCGCATCTTGGTCGAAACAATACAAATGCCCTTTTTCAGACAATTGCTGCACCAGATACTCGCTATGCCCTGCTCCGCCAAGCGTACAGTCTACGTAAATGCCGTCAGGACGAATGTTCAGTCCATCGACGGTCTCGTGAAGTAAAACCGTGGTGTGGTTGAACAATCATTTCCCTCCGTTCAGTTTTTAAAAATCAAAGTCCGCTAAATTTTCCGCAATATCATTAAAAGAATCTTCAGATGCCGTAAAATACTCTTCCCATGCATCTTTAGACCAAATTTCAAATCTATTCGAGACACCGAGTATGACGCATTCCTTTTCAAGTTTCGCATATGATATTAAGGTCGATGGTATGTTGACGCGCCCTTGTTTATCGAGTTCCACTTCCGAGGCACCCGAGAAAAAGAACCGTGTAAATGCACGTGCGTCTTTTTTAGTGACCGGCAGCTCTTTCAGCTTGTCTTCGATCTTTATCCATTCATCCATTGTGTAGCCAAATAAGCACTGGTCCAGGCCTCGAGTAATTACAAAATTCTCCCCGAGTTGTTCACGAAATTTTGCCGGAACGATTAATCGTCCTTTAGCATCAACGCTATGTTGATATTCTCCCATGAACATGCCATCCACCCCACTTATTGTTTTTAATGTACCACAATCCCCCACTTCCCACCACTTGTTTTTTAAATATTTCACGTATGTTACAGAAAAAAATCCCAATTGCACTTCTTGAGACAAAAAAAAGCCTGCCGAGGCAGACTTTACGTGCTTATAAATAGAAGAGTTTATGATTTTTGTCATATTTAATATCGAATGCAAGCAGTTCTTTAACCAGGTTCAAGCCATAGTCATTCATATATGGGAACGGGCTGAAAATTCGCTCCTGATACCCGCCATTCGGATGCAACTCCAGTTCCAGCAAATCAAAGTGGGCGAATTGCGTGCTGTTCTGCAGAATTACTTCATCCTCTAATTTGTTCTTCAGAAATTGCAGCTGTTTCTGGTGGAATTGCAGGTTTTTCTCAACCAGCGGTTCCAATCCCCCACTTATCGCTGAAAACGCACTTTTGATTTCGGCATATTTGGCTTGGAACTGCTGTTCCATTTCTTCGATGAGCCCTTCCGCTTGTTCTTCGCGTATCGACTCCATCAATTGCCGGCGCATTTCCGGAATTTTTTGGCCTTCTGCCACTTCGACAGCTGACAAATTGTATTTCTTTAATAACGCCTCAACTCTTCTTGAAACCAAAGTCATGCTTAGACGCGGCATGACAACCGGCATTTCCATCCCTGCTATTTGAAATACATTTTTCAATGCCGCCCAATAGGCGATTTCGCCTGGCCCACCTACAAAAGCCAGAACTGGAAAGACCATTTCCTGCATCAATGGACGGGTTACTACGTTATTGCTGAGATTTTCAGGCGCAGTTCTTGCGATTTCCAGCAGCTCCTCCAATGTGTATTCAATAGCTGCCCCTTTGGCTGTAAAGCGTTCGCCTTCGCGCTGAAGGAGAATCCGCTCGCCATGCACTGTGACAAATAGATTGGCGGCATTTTTTTCAGCGCCAATAGTTGCCGCATAGCCGGCTTTCTGCAATTGCGCTTCGGCATCCGCAACGGCATGCGCTATCTCTTCAGACTGGCGGATCATCCCCTCGAAATACGGAGTTTCGTATTGGCGAAGAGCCGGATCCGCAGCATCAATATACAGTAAACCTTCTTCGTTGAAAAAATGGTTTAAAAGCAACGCAAAGAAATCCGTGTAGGAATCTGCCTTTTCCAAATGTGAAAATGCCAAAGTTTGCAGCTCTCTGCTATAGGCTGTTTCTGGCAGGCTCCGGAAATATTCTTTCAAGTAGGCTTCGACCGTTGATTTATTCAATTGTGCCGTGGAAGCCGAATTTTTGCCATATTCAGTGTAGGGGACATTTAATTTATCGAGCCGCCCGTTCACACCGCGGTACAAGTGGCTGACTTCGGCCAAATCATGGTCTTCGCCCGCGATCCAAAAAACAGGTACGACACTCGTTCCCAGGTCCTTGGCTGCCTGTTTAGCTAGCACGATAATGGAGATGGCTTTGTGGACTGTGTATAAAGGACCTGTCAGGAGCCCGGCCTGTTGCCCTGCAACTACGACCGGCGCACCCGCTTCGAAAGCTGCCAAGTTCTTTTCTGCTTTTTCGGAAAGGCCGTGCGGAGCCATATAATTGCGCAGGATTCCAGTAAGTTTGTGCCGGTCCACGGGATGCTCTTTTAGTTTTTGATAGCGCTCTTTGAACTGCGTGGTGTCCGGTTTATAAGAAAAAAATCGCTCGATTTCAGGTTCGCCGTTTATGTAATCGTTCATCAGTTTATTGGCCGGTGCTATATAATGTTCCTCGATATTCATTTAGAAATGTCCCCTTTTCCCTTTACATTCAATTTCAACTATAGCAAACCTTGGCGCCATTGAAAAAAAATAAGCTTACAAGGTTCGGCTGCAGTAAATTAGCAGTCCCGCCTTATAAGCTTTATACCGTCAAGAAGTTGTTGAGTGCGAACGCGATTCCTGCTGCCCAGATTACGCAATGGGCAATGCTGAGCAGCAGAAAATAAACGCGCCAGGTTTTGCGGCCCAGTTTCAAGATTTCAATTTCCTTCGACTTTTTCCATTCATTGATAAGCATGGCAATGGCAACGATAATTGCTGCCGCATAAGAGATGAACGCAGCGTCAAAATTCCACAATGCTCCGATAGCCACCGGAATTGAAAAAAACAGCAGAAAAGTGGTCAAGTCAGCAGCCAGGCCGATTGACCGGTAGCCCATCCTCTTTCTAGCAAAAAGTACGATAAGTATAAAGGCAGTGGCAGGGGCAAATATGAAAACCGCCCCGAGCGAATAAAGGATATCCATTGATTAGACCTCGGCTGATTTTAATAAATTATAAAAGACTTTTAATGTCGGCAGTTCAATCGGCGCCCGCATCAATGTGTAACGGATAATCGTGTCGACTTCCATCTTTCGGCCGGCTCGTTTATCGGCAAGCATTGATGACGTGTTGCCAGCAGTTGATGCGCAAAGAGATGTAACTTCTTCAAACGGCAGCAGGGCGTCGATATCGGGAAATGCCCTGTATAATTCCGTATAGAGGTCTTTCATCAGTTCATAGGCGTAAGGGTTCGTCAGCAATTCGCCGTTCTTGATTTCCATTAGCGCTGTCAGCGGATTGATGATGCTATTGAGCAGCACTTTCCGAAACAGCATGCGATCAGCATCTTCGTGCCAGCGAGTCAGGACTCTCCTTAAATCGAGCAAGGGCAAAAAATGCCTTTTCTCGCCTTTCAGCAAAGCCAAATTCAAAATCCCTTTACCGGTGTGTTCGATTTCGTTGTCGCTGATCCGGATAACTCCATGCTCGACACTGCCTGCACCTATGTTTAACTGAGGCATGATTTTCAAGTACTCGAGGTGCAACATGCCGTTTTGCAGGAAGACGATCGGATTTTCCGCACATTCCTTGTTGACGATCGGCAGAATTTCTTGAAGAGCATCGTATTTCACGGCAAGCAGCACAATTGCATGGCGATTGATATTTTCCAGTTTTTCAGACGCTTCAACGACGTAATAGGCGCTGCCCCTTTTGATGCCTTGCTCGTTGATCAAGTCTGCCTGTTCTTTCCGGTGAGTAATCAGCTTGACGCTGGCCCCCGCATCGCGCAGCATGCATGACATCAGCATGCCGACAGAACCTGCTCCAACTACGACATATTCCATTACAACCCCTCCTAGCCAGAATGGTTTCATCTTTTGAAAAGAAGCCTGCCTTTGCAAGGCAGACTTCTGGTTTCATTATATTATACAGGAGTAATGGCATGTTTTCGATATGGCAACGGCAATTCTTTTGATTCATAGAATGATAGGCGCTGCGCCAGGACGTCCCGCAATTGATGAGGAGCCACAATTTCATCAATGATCAATTCAGAAGCCAATTTGTAGATATCGATTTCTTCTTTATACTCGCGATGTTTTTCCTGCACATACTTGATGCGCTCTTTCGGATCTTCGATCGCTTCGATTTTATTGGAATAAACGGCGTTGACTGCCGCTTCCGGCCCCATTACCGCAATTTGCGCAGTCGGCAATGCGATGCAGACATCCGGTTCAAAAGCCGGGCCTGCCATGGCGTATAATCCTGCGCCGTATGCTTTGCGGACGATGACCGAGATTTTCGGCACTGTCGCTGAGCTCATTGCGGCAATGAATTTCGCACCGTGGCGAATGATGCCTGCGCGCTCAACCTTCGTACCGATCATGAAGCCTGGCACGTCTGCTAGGAATAAGAGCGGAATCGAAAATGCGTCGCATAGATTAATGAATTTCGCACCTTTGTCGGCTGAATCGCCGAACAACACGCCGCCTTTGACTTTCGGCTGGTTAGCAAGGATGCCGACCACCTGGCCATCAATGCGGGCGATTCCCGTAATCAGTTCCGCCGCAAACAATTTCTTGATGTCAAAGAAGCTTCCTTCATCAACTAATTGGTCGATCAACTCGTACATATCGAATGGCGCATTTTGGTTTTCGGGAATAATCGCTTCCAGCGTCCGGCCAGCTTTCGCTGCCTTCGCTTCGATTCTTTCCGGCTTAACTGCAAAGTTTGCAGGAAAGTTCTGCAGATAGCGGCGGGCTTCAGATATTGCTTCTTCTTCAGTCGCCACCAACACATCACCAACTCCGCTCACTGTGCAATGCATACGAGCCCCACCCATTTCTTCAAGCGTCACTTTTTCGCCGATGACTTTTTCAGCCATCCGCGGCGAGCCAAGGTACATTGAAGCATTGCCTTCGACCATGATGACGATGTCGCAAAATGCAGGAATATAAGCTCCCCCAGCTGCAGAAGGTCCGAATAACAAGCAGACCTGCGGCACCATGCCGGACATTCTCACTTGGTTATGGAAAATCCGTCCCGCACCCCTACGGTTTGGAAACATGTCCAATTGGTCTGTAATCCGCGCACCTGCCGAATCGACCAGATAAAGCATCGGAACTTGCATTTTCTCAGCAGTTTCCTGGATGCGGATGATTTTCTCCACTGTCCGAAAGCCCCAAGATCCGGCTTTCACGGTCGAATCATTGGCCATGACACACACGGTCTGGCCATTGACTTTGCCGATTGCCGTAACAACGCCGTCTGCTGGCAAATCGCCCGCTTCGACATTTGCGAAGCGGCCGTCTTCTACGTAGTTTTCGTCGTCGAAAAGCAATTTCAAGCGATCCCGAACGAATAATTTATTGCTTTCTTTCATTTTTTCATGGTATTTGGGATGGCCGCCTGCAAAAATCGTTGCGAGCTTTTGTTCCAAACGCTCATTATACCCCGTTGTTTCCGTTGTTTTAGTCATTTCACTTGCCCCCTTAGCATAAAAAAGCCACGCTTATTCAGCGACTGTAACCAATGTTTCCTCTTCGTTGACGAAGCTGCCTATCTCAACATGGACCTTCTCGACAGTGCCTCCAACTTCAGCTTCCACCGGAATCTCCATTTTCATTGATTCAAGCATAACCAAAGGTTGCCCAGGAGTTACTGTATCCCCTTCTGCTACAAGTACGCTTAAGACTGTTCCTGCCATTGATGCTTTAAGTTCTTTCATAATTTTTGTTCCTCCTTGGTTTTTTCCATCCATTCCGGCAGCACTGAAGTTGCATATGTGCCGGAGGTGAATTGTTCCGAACCGATAAATTCTCGGTATAACGGCAAATTGGTTTTAACACCGACTATTGTAGCATGATTGAAAAAATTCTGTGATTTATTCAAAGCGTCTGCCCGGTCAACGCCCGTGATGATAACTTTTGAAATCATCGGATCGTAAAACGGCGTTACGGTGTTGCCTTGCTCATAACCTGTTTCAATGCGGGCGCCCTCTCCCCATTCGACCGTTTGCAGCAAACCTGGCGACGGAAAGAAGGTTTTCGGGTCTTCCGCATAAATCCGGTATTCAATAGAATGGCCCGTTGAACGGATGCTGTCCTGCGACGGCAATGTTCCGCCAGTCGCCACGTCGAGCTGCCATTCAACCAAGTCGAAGCCTGTCACTTCTTCTGTGACAGGATGTTCCACTTGAAGCCGTGTGTTCATCTCGAGAAAATAGAATTCATTGTTTTTATCGACGATAAATTCAACAGTTCCCGCGTTTGTATAGCTGACTGCTTGGGCTGCTTTGACGGCAGCGTCGCATAAACGCTGGCGCACGTCTTCCGGCAGATCCGGAGAGGGCGACTCTTCTATCACTTTCTGGTTGCGGCGCTGGACCGAACAATTGCGTTCGAATAAATGAACGATGTTGCCATGCTCATCCCCGAAAATTTGCACCTCGATGTGGCGTGAATCGGCAATGAATTTCTCCAGGTAAACGACATCATCGCCAAAATACGCTTTAGCTCGGTTTTTGACAGACGCAAACTGCTGACTGAGCGCTTGCTCACTATCACAGCGCACCATGCCGATGCCGCCTCCACCCGCACTCGCTTTCAACATCAGCGGATAGCCGATTTTACCGGCTTCTTCAATAGCATCTTCAATTGAAGCGACTCCATCGACCGTTCCAGGCACTACAGGGACGCCTGCTTTGGCCATGGTTTGGCGGGATTCGAGCTTATCGCCCATTTTTTCTATGATATCCGCGGATGGCCCGATAAAAATCAGGCCGGCTTCTGCCACTTTACGGGCAAAGTCCGCGTTTTCTGAGAGCAGCCCATAGCCGGGATGAATCGCTTCGGCGTTATGCGCTTTTGCAGCTTCAATGATTTTGTCACTTTGCAGGTATGACTGCACGACCGGATTTGGTCCGATCAATACAGCTTCAGTCGCTTCGCTAACGTAAGGCAGATCCCCATCTGCCTCGGAATGGATAGCGACCGTTTCGATGCCAAGGCGGCTGCAGGTGCGGATAATGCGGCGCGCAATTTCGCCTCGGTTCGCGATCAGGATTTTTTTCATATTAGAAATACCCCCAATGTTTTTCTCCCTTCTATAGCATATACGAATTTTGTAAGCGATTTCAACTATTGGGACAAAATTTTCTAAATAGAAAAAAGACTCCCAACAATCGGGAGCCTTATTTTTTGGATTTTGACAGGAAATTATCTACTGCTTCGTGGTGGGCGTCTTCTGCCCAAAGCTTGGCGCAGCGACTGACTTCGGCTTCTACGCGTTCTTTCAGGTTAGTTGATTGCCATTTTCTGATGGCAATTTCCTTATACGCTTGGTGGACTTCTGGCAGAATTTTTTTCATCGACTGGATAAAGTCCGCCACATCCCCATCTTCTCTAATGATCTTTGTCGCCCAGCCATTCTCCAGCAACTCATTAGCTGAATAAGGTTTGGCGTCGCACAGCATCTTTAAGGCATGGTCATGGCGCAGCATGTCCAATAAGTAGGTACCGCCACCCCAACCGCTTGTAATGGCTAACGTGCCTTGTATAAAGCCGCATTTGGCGTGTTCCCTAACGAGCCTGTAATCGCACGCCGTAGCAATCTCGCATCCACCGCCGACTGCTGCGCCATTGACGAGTGCAATCACCGGCACAGGCAATGTCTTAATGCCATAAAGAACATCGCTCATGCGCATTAGCATCGGATATGCCTGTTCTTCTGTCTTTAATTCGTGAAACACCGACAAATCGCCCCCGGAACAGAATGCTTGTGTACCGGACGCTGTGATGATGACGAAACGCGGCTTCAATGTATGTACTTTTGATATTAAGGTTTCAAGGCCTTCCATGACATCTGCGTTGATCGCGTTGCGGATATCCGGCCGGTCAATTGTAAAAGTCAGGATTCCTTCTGCCAATTCAATTTTGTATGACATCTTGCCACCCCTTATTTTTGGATAGAGAAAAAGGCTATCGAGAGCCATGGCCTCTCAATAGCCTTTTAGCAGCAAATACTGGTTTATTTGCTTGCTACAACTTCTTTCCCTTTGTATGATCCACATGCTTTGCAGACGTGGTGAGCCAATTTCGATTCGCCACAGCTTGGGCAGATTACCATGCCCGGCACTGACAATTTGAAATGTGTACGGCGTTTTCTTTTAACGGTTTTGGACGTTCTTCTAGCTGGTACAGCCATTGGTGACACCTCCTTACAATGATTCTATTCATCTGACTGATCAAAATACTTTGCTAAATCAGCAAGTCTTGGATCCGGTTTTGGTGGTGCTTCAGCTTTCTCGGCTTCCACTTGTTCATCTGTTGTGTACGACCAATCCTTGCCGCCTTTAATAACGGCTTCGTCGGCGTCTTCCTTAAAAACTTGTATCGGAATCTCAAGCAGGACCAGTTCTTCGAGTATCGGCTGAAGATCAATTGTTTCAGCATCTACAAAATGAACATTATCATCCTTGTTTCCCCGGTCTTTTTCGGACCAGGAGAAAATTTCAACCGATTCAATGTCGATAGGGAATTCAACATCTTCCCAAGTTCGTGCACAAGGCAATATTAACATACCTTCGAGATGGAGCTTGCACGTTGTTTGTTGTGAACCAACTGTACACTTTCCTGTGACCCGCACAGCTGAAATTTCGCGAATATCGCTATTGCGTTTTTTCACTGCATCAAGCCGAACAGTTTCGTCAATTGGCATTCCGTCTTTGCGATGCTTCTGAAGCTGTTGAATCGCGATTTTCATAAAGTATCACCTCTAAGACAACAAAGTTTATTGTATAATGTACAGAAAAGGATGTCAAGATAAAATCTTGTCAGGGTATTCCTGAAATCAGTAAACTGTATTGTAAGTTTACCAAAGGGGAGAATTAAATGAAAGCTACAGGCATTGTTGTTGAATATAATCCGTTTCACAACGGCCATCTGTACCACGCGCAACAAGCACGGCAGAGGGCTGGCGCAGATGTAGTCATTGCCGTTATGAGCGGACAATTTCTTCAGCGCGGCGAGCCGGCGTTCGCTGATAAATGGGCGAGGACGGAAATGGCGCTTGCCTCAGGCATCGATATCGTCTTCGAATTGCCATATGTCTACGCAACCGCACAAGCGTCCGACTTTGCAAAAGGCGCAATTGCCCTGCTGGAAGCTGCTGGCTGTGAATCTTTTTGTTTCGGCAGCGAAGAAGGCGGCATCGAGCCTTTTTTGAACACCTGGGAGCTGCTGGACAGCCAGCGCGAAACTTATGAACGGTCTATCCATGAAGCAGTCCAGACCGGCATCAGCTATCCGAAGGCATTGAACGAAGCTTATCACAGCCTCACCGGCTCACGCAGCGGATTTGCCGATTTGGCGAAACCGAATAATATTTTGGGCTTTCATTATATTGAGGCTGCGCAGAAAAGCGGCTCCTCCATAAAGCCTTTGACCATCCAGCGGATTGCCGCCGGCTACCATGATCCGATTCATACAGATTCGACGATCGCGAGCGCCACTGGCATCCGGCGCGCTTTTTTCGAAGAAGGCTCCTTGGCAGGAATTGAAAACTATTTACCCGCCCCTTCCCTTGCGGCGTTAAAAGCCTTTCGCCAAGACTACGGCGCTTTTGGCAGCTGGACACAATTTTATCCGCTGCTGCGCTATAGCATTTTAAAAGAACGCCCTCAAAACATAAAACGTTTTTCGGAAGTTGCGGAAGGAATTGAATACCTGATTTTCGAATCGGCGAAAAAGGAGCCGACGTTCGAAGGATTTATTAATCGCGTTAAATCAAAGCGCTATACCCGCACCCGGATTCAACGCATGCTAACGCACATCTATACAGGGTTCACGTGGGACCAGCTCCGGTCATTCGAAGGCCCATCCTATTTGCGGCTCTTGGGGATGTCGGAAACAGGCCGCCATTACCTGAATGGACAAAAAAAGAATATCGGCCTCCCACTCATCAGCCGTGCCGCCGATTTGGCGGACCCGATGGGGGAAATCGATATTCATGCCAGTTCCATGTATTTTCTTGGGCTTGGCGCAGACAACTTGAAGCGCGAATACACGACGCCGCCGATTTATTTCGGCTGAAGCTGTTCTAGGTAGTCCATAGCATCTTCAATTGTTTTTACGGGCACCACTTCCATATCGCTGCCTATTTTTTCTGCCGTTTTTTTTGCCAGCTCATAATTGGATTCCGACGCACCTTCAGTAACATCGTCTGGGGCAAAGAAAATTTCGATATCCTGGTTGTCGGCGGCAATCACTTTCTGATCGATGCCTCCGATGCGCCCCACTGTTCCGTCGCTTTCCATCGTGCCTGTGCCTGCAATATCATAACCTTTGGTAATATCTTCATCGAGCAGCCGGTTCAAAATCTCTAACGTAAACATCAAGCCAGCAGAAGGGCCGCCAATTTTTTCCGAGTCAATCGTCACTTCCGGATCTGTGGTGATTTCCTTGTTCTCAACAAATGCAATCCCAATCCCGATCCGCTCAGGCTCGGTCGGCAGCGGGGCCAGTTCCACAGCGTCCGTGATTTCACGGTCTTCCCTTTCGTACACAAGCTCTACTCGCTGGCCTTCTTCCTGGCCGCCCAAGTATTCGATTAACTCTTCCTGTGTAGAGAATTTATTGCCATCCACTGAAATAACACGATCACCGGCTTCAAGAATTCCATCAGCGGCACCGCCCTCCAGCACGGTCATCACGTAGACGCCGTTATTTTTCACTTCATATGGCTTCTCTGCAATGTCGAATGCAACTTGCAGCGCATTGACTTGGGAATCTGCCATCATTTTCAGTTGGCGTATATTGTATTCCTCATCGCTTTCGTGCGGACTTCTGACTTGATCCGCTGGCATGATTTTATGGCCATCTTGGAATTTGGCGAAGGCATATAAAATAGGAGTGGCCTTCTGCAGCGAGATGGTCATCAAGCTGAGGGTCCCTTCGTCGTCTTCGTCACCCCCAGCCACTTCGACCAATGGCCCTAATTCATACGCGCCGCCAGGTTGTGAAATATAGGAGTCCAGCGGATATGACGACAGCAGAACCGCCAATGCCACAACAACGGCGAAAAATGCCAATTTCTTCTTTTCCATATCGATTCTTCCCCCTTGCAGGCTGAATGACAAAAAGCCACGTTTGCCGTGGCTTATTGGTACTTCTGTTTCAAGGCTTCTTCAACTGCCGGCGGTACAAGGCCTGTGATTTTGCCGCCGTATTTGGCTACTTCTTTGACAATGCTTGAGCTGAGGAATGAATATTGGTTACCTGAAATCATGAATAAGGTTTCAATGTTTTCATTCAAAAACCTGTTCATCGAAGTAATCTGCATTTCATATTCGAAATCTGACACAGCTCGCAGCCCTCTGACAATGGCGTTGGCTTCAACTTCAATCGCGTAATCGATGAGCAAACCGCCAAACGAATCCACTTTGACGTTCGGAATGGCGTCTGTCACTTCACTGATCAATGCGATGCGCTCTTCGACCGAGAACAATGGGTTTTTTGAAGAATTATTCATGACCACTACTCTGACTTCATCAAAAATAGCGGCAGCCCGCTTGACGATATCCAAATGGCCCATCGTAATCGGATCAAAACTTCCTGGCACAACTGCAATTTTACTCAAACTTTTCTCCCTCTTCCCCTTGAAAACGGTAAATTGAAATAATGGTATTGCCGTACAGCTCTTTTTTAAAGCGTTCGAAAAATCGGGTGCGGTCATCCAATTCCACATCCCGGTCATGTTCGCAGACCACAATGGCGTCTTCGGTGACTAGGCCAAGCTCTGCGGCTTTATCCATCAAACCGTAAGCCTTTTCCATGTGGTAAGGCGGGTCAAGGAACAACAGCCGGGCTTGGAGCCCGTTTTTCTGCATCGCTTTCAACGCCCGCTCCGCATCTGCCTTGAAGACGTCCGCACGCTCGGCAAGCCTTGTCTTCTCAAGATTCGCGTGGATGGTTTCGATGGCTTTCCGGTCTTTATCGGTAAACGTCACGCGGTCAATGCCGCGGCTCAACGCTTCGATGCCCAGCCCTCCGCTCCCTGCAAAAAGATCCAGAGCGATGCCGCCGTCAAAAAACGGGCCGATCATATTGAAAATGGATTCTTTCACTTTGTCTGTCGTGGGCCTAGTTGTAGTGCCCGGAACCGCTTTCAGCGGAATCCCTTTTACTGATCCTGCTACAACACGCATTTTATCGCCTCTTATTTACTGATTTTCTTATGAAAAGAATGTGCTTAATGGTAAAATGGGTTTTGGAAAGGACGTGGCTTTATGATACAGCGCTTTATCGAATTAGGAGAAGGTTACGGAGATATCTTCGAACTCCGTGAACTTATTACAACAAATTCACACCGTTTCAAACACGGTTTTATATTTGTTTCAGAACAACAAAACGGCAAATCCACATTATCTGTGGCAGCTGCATTTGAACCGACTTCAGAAGGCGGTTTCATGCCAATCTACATTTGCCGGGAAGGCATTCCAGAAAATTCAAAACGCCTTGAAATTTTTGAAGAGGCCGTTAAAACACTGGGCCATAACCCGATTAAGATGGACGTGAAACATTCTTCGGCTTACGGTGAAAAGCGGTTTTATTTTAGCCATTTGATCGCCATTCTGCGATTAAACCATTATATACCGCCGATGCAATAATTACAGGCCGATCTTGTAATCGTATTCTTTAGCCTTGTCCGGCTTAGCGTTTTCGTATTCTGTTTTCAGGAACGGGCGCTGCGATTCAAGCACTAGCTTGACGTAGGGCAATTTTGATAATTTGGTTTTAGTGCTTTCAATAACATCCTGATCCATATACAGCACAACATATTTCAATTTGCGGGAAATAAAATGGACATGCCCGAATTTCCGCAATGATTTTGCTTGCTTTAAATGATGCACATAAACGATGAGGCCTTGGCGATCATGCATAATCATCCCTCTTTTCTTAACTTCTACAATACCATAGGTAAGAAAAAAGCCGCAACTGAGGAAATCCTCGCAGATGGCATGCCCACTGTGCCCGTGCTCATTTAAAAATGACATTCACATACTGGATTCGCTATAATAGCTTTAGTAAAATTTTCAAGGGGGTCTCTTATCCGCATGGGCAAAAAGACAAAAATAGGAATTGCCGCTGTCGCAGTCGGAGCTGCCGCATGGGCCGGCTCTAAGGCAATAGCAACTCCCCAGGTGCGCCCTGGCAAAAAAGTACTTACATCTACAACACCGGCCGTGCTGGCACACCGTGGGGGCAGCGCAATCGCCCCGGAAAACTCGATGGCCGCATTCACCAAATCTGCCGAATTTGGAGTCGATGGATTTGAAATCGACATCCGCCTGACGAAAGACGAAGAAATCATCGTTTTCCATGACGAATTCCTCGACCGCACGACAGACGGAGCCGGCCGCGTCGCCGATTTGACTTTGCCTGAACTGCGCCAGCTAGACCTGGGCTACCGTTTTGCAGATGATAAAGAAAACACCCCTTACCGTGGCAAAGGCGCAACGATTGTTACTTTAAAGGAATTGATCGAAAAATTTCCGGACATGTGGATCAACATCGATATGAAAGATTCTCCAGAGACATATGAAGGAAGTTTGATTCCTTCCAAGCTTTGGCGTTTGATCGATTCGCTTGGCGCACATGACCGTGTGGTTGTCACAAGCTTTTTCGACGAGCAAATTGACCGCTTCAATTTATACGCGCAAAACAGCGTCGCTATCGGTGCTGGTGAAAATGAAGTCCGGAAAGCTTATGCTGCCTTTAATAGCCAGTTTGGCCATTTATACCAGCCAAAAGCGGACGTTTTCCAAATTCCGGTCAAATCTTCGATGTTCCGATTGGATCTGCCGCGTTTCATCGCTTTTCTGTCGAATCTGAACGTTCCCGTGCATTATTGGATAATCGACGATCCGGAAGCCATCAAAACACTGGTCGCAGCTGGCGCGAAAGGCATCATTACAGACCGGCCGGACATTGCAGTGCAAACCATCAAAGACGCTAAAAACAACCAAATCCAATAAAAAAATGTGCAGCGTCTCCGCTGCACATTTTTTCGTAGCTAGGGCTCTAAGCTGAACAAGAACAGCCGCCACCTGTTCCACACCCGCTGCCGCAAGACGAATCGGATGAGAAGAATGGGTTGCTTGAAGGGATTTTTACGGCTTCTGAAACCGAGCGGCCGATGATGAAGCTCACTTGGTCCATCAAATCCTGTAAATCGTTTTCCGCAAATCGCAGCGCAGCGACTTGTTCATTCAAGTCAATGCGCCGTTTGTCGACGCGGATTTGTTTCATCACCCTACTGTATTCGGGGTGGTATTTGCCGAAGCGTTGAACTTCTTCATATTGGTCTTTCAACCTTGCAAAAGCTTGGATTTCATCTGCAAGATTTTTATCATTATACACATCACGGTAGGCTTGGCGATACGTTTCCGCCTGCTCCGATTGTAAAATCAGTTCGCTCAACTCTTCCGCAGAGTCAGTAATTTGAACCCATTCATAAGTCATGAACATATTGAATTCCTCCTCTACATTTCAATAATAGCAGAAATCCCACAACATTCATACATAGCGAAAGGACTGGCCCATGGAAAATCTTACAAATCAACTCCAGCGTATTTTAGATAGCAGCACACCGGAAGACTTAAACATCCTGTCCGACTTTTTGGAGAACTTCGAGAAAAAACAGCATGGTGGATTCAACACTTATTTAAGCGCCAGTTTAAACATGAAACGCGAACCGTCCGTAGATGGCAGTGTCGTTTCCATTCCGAACACTGCTTTTATCCATAATAATATTGCTATACCTCATGGCGGCATTTTGGCGGTTCTTCTGGACACCGCCATGGGTACACTTGCCAACAGCAAATGTGTTGAAGGGATGGCCGCTGTGACAACAAATTTAACAATTCATTATTTGGCTGTGGCGTCGGAAGGCGAGATCAAAGCCGAAGCACGCATGATCCGCCAAGGCCGCCATACGATGGTAGTCGAAGGCAATATATACGAATCCAGCGGCAAGCACATTGCGATCGCAACCGGTTCTTTTTTCCTTGTCCCCGTAGAGAGCTGACTTGCCGTTATTCCGCTTCTGCGGTTTCTTCTGCAGGTTTTAGCATGATCTGGGTATAGTATTTGCCAAACGCACCTACACCAATTTCATCAAAGCGGTCCGATAACAGGGCATTGCGGTGGTCCGGCGAATTAATCCAGCCATGCACTGCTTCAGCTGCGTCAAAATATTGGAACGCTGTATTCTCAGCAGCTTCCTCAAAACCGATTCCGGCATTCTCCAGCCGAACGTTCAAACTTTCCAGTTCGACTTCCTGGCCGGAAGAGAAATTTTTCTTAGCAGTATTCTCGCTATGTGTTTGAGCAAGTTTATTGGCAGCAATATTTTCATCCAGCGGTGCTAATTCGTGGTGGATTCTGTAGACATTGGTCATGTCGATAATCTGTTTAGCGTTCGCAGCATCAATTGATTGCTGTTGGGTTGAGGAAGGCTTGATGACCGGCAGCAAGTCACCCGTGAACATCATGTCATAAGGCTGATGCCTGATAAGCGTTTCTGCATCCATAAACCTCACAGCTTCAAGGATGCGGTCTTCTTCATCGATATAAAGCTGGGCATAGATTTTTTCGAAACGGATAAGCAAGCGCCTGTCCAAATCTTCAGGTCCCAAATTGAATGTAAAAATGCTATCGTCATATTTTACCGATATTTCGTTTTCCACTATTGTAAAGCGGTACAAATCATCAAGCGTCTGGCCAATGGTATACGGCTCTACTTGTGCTGCTGTCCCCGCCGCATAAACTTGTACAATCTCCCCTTCTTTGACGCCGACCATCAAATAGCTGGAATACGACTGGTTATACACCCACCACTCGTAGCCGAATGCAGACGGCTCCATGCGTGAAGGTTCGCCATAATCGTTAAGCCATTCCTCTGCAGACTGGCCGATATACGTCGACAGCCCCTCGGATGGCCGTTCCAGCTCCAATGGATTTTCCACTAAGTCATCGGCAGGAAGCGGGTCTTGTGTGACCGGTGCTTTCAGCAAGTCATTTTCTTCAATGGACGAATCGAAATAAAAGAAGACAATCAAAATAACCGACAGAAAAATCATGATGCGCAATAAGTCCTTCAATCGATCATCTCCTAAATTACTATTTTATATTAAGTTCAACTGGTCATTTTTAATAGTCGATATTCCACAAAACAGCTACGAAGGTATTAACCCAAGGATTGGGGAAATACCTTTGCGACGAAGCACGAAGTGCTGCAACGCTCTTTAATGTCCCGAAGCTAGCGCAGCGTCGCAGGGACAGGGACAGGGACAGGAGCACATGTTTTTGCCGCGGGCTAGCGCCAAGCCTCCTCAGTCGCTGCGCTCTTTGCAGGGTCTCGGCTGTCTCGTCGCTAAGCTGCCCCGAAGGCAAGACATTGGCCGAAGCTAGTGAGGCCATGTCTTTGCG
This sequence comes from Planococcus sp. TJ-302, assembly GCF_058268455.1. Classification (NCBI taxonomy): domain Bacteria; kingdom Bacillati; phylum Bacillota; class Bacilli; order Caryophanales; family Caryophanaceae; genus Planococcus; species Planococcus sp. TJ-302. Next base: position 1,035,617 of record NZ_JBZDOI010000001.1, read on the forward strand.
ACGAAGCAGCGCAGCGATGCAGGAGCAGTACAGTTTTCTCCGCTGTTTTGCTCCACATCGAGAGATATCTTAGCGGAGGCGCGTCCAAGGGCTAGGCAAGGAGATGGCCAAATGGAATTTGGACCATTTCCTTTGCTTCGAAGCTAGCGCAGCGATGCAGAAGCAGAAGGTCTTTAGCAATGAGACGGGTGTTCTTCCCGGCTCATTACGAGAGCCAAGGAGGTGCCATTTACTTTCGGCAACTCTTTTGCGACGAGCTTGCGCAGGAGCAATCGTCTTTGCTCTACCCAAAGCGTCCAGAGCGGCATTCAATAAGTTACTTCTTTAGTTAACCTTATATAGATAATTATAACAGCCGTCTGTATTCTGACACAATCTAGCCATTGCAACAAGCATTATTTTCATCTATTATTAAAGAAGCGTATAGTCAGTTATGATATTGAGGAGGAGATCCTATGTATTTTGAAAATACAGGACTTGAGGACATTCGAGTAGACTTTGCTCTACTAGACGACATTATGAGAAAACATGGTATGACTAAAGAAGGACAATGGGATTACGAGCGAGTAACTTTCGACCGTAAATTCATGATTCGTGAAGGCACTTTCTACCTTCGGGTATTCGCTTATGCCGTTGAAGGCGACATCGATTCAAATGATGCAATCATGCACGTCATGAAGCCGGTAATTGGCAAGCATTATTATCCGCACGGTGTTGAATATGGAGAAGGCGAGCACTTCCCTGAACATTTGATCAAATCTAGCACTGAAGTGTTAAAAGCGATCAGAACAGATCTTGAAAGCTTTATCATCAAAGCATAATGTGAAACCGCAGTTCTTCATGAACTGCGGTTTTTATTTATCTGATGTCCACTAGAAGGTTTTTAAATGCAACTTGCCTCCCTTTGCCTGGCAAAGAAATAAAGGTTAATTTTTTCAGAAATGACCTACTTGGAAATCGCCATTATTGCTATAATAATATAAGAACTTTTTAGGAGGATTGCTGTGTCTAAGTGGCTCAATAAACGCATATTTACAACTGTGATTGTTATTGCGGTGCTTGTCGTGATTTCCGTATACATATTGCCCATCTCAATTCCGCTCATTATCGCATTGCTGACAGCTATTTTTCTCGAACCGCTCGTCACTTTCGTGCAAAACCGGTTGAAATGGCAACGAAAAACATCCGTTATTACCGTCTTCATTTTTTTTGTACTGGCAGTTTCCGGTATCTTATACTGGACCGTCACACAATTGATTGGGAGGATTATCCAGTTCACTAAAATGGTGCCTGAATACGCCAATTCTTTAACTGAGATGTGGAACGAAGTCCAAAGTTTCTTCCTGCGTTCTACAGAAGATATGCCGGTCGAAGTGGTTTCCTCCATTGAAACGGAATTAGCGAGCTTTTTGGAAGGAATCCGTGATTGGTTTCTGACAATCGTAAACTATGACACGGTTACCAATCTCTTAACAGGGATTCCCACATTTCTCGTTAGTTTCATCGTTTTCTTGATTGCGCTATTCCTCTTCATGCTGGAATTGCTGAACTTGAAAGAATTGCTGTTTAAGCGATTAAAGGAAAGCACTGCCGAAAAAGTCCGGTTCATGGCTGCTCGACTGAACCATGTAATCTTCGGGTTCTTAAAAGCACAGTTTTTGGTGAGCGTTCTCATCTTCATCGTCACGCTCATTGGGCTGCTGATCATCATTCCTGAGTACGCCCTGCCGATGTCGTTGTTCATCTGGCTCATTGATTTCATACCGATTTTGGGTTCGATCATTGTTTTAGCGCCTTGGTTCATTTATCAATTCATCATTGGAAATGTAGTCCTTGGAACGAAATTAGCTATCCTGGCCCTCATACTGCTAGTGATTCGGAGAACTGTCGAACCGAAAGTGATGGGCACGCAAATTGGCCTGTCCCCTCTTGCGACATTGATCGCCATGTACATCGGCCTGCAGCTTTTCGGATTCCTCGGTTTCTTCATCGGCCCACTGATTGTCATCCTGTTCACATCCGCTCGTGAATCAGGAATGATCAAAGTCGATTTCAAAATTTAATCTGTTTAATATAAAAAGCGCTGTCCCAAAAGCCTTGAAATCGGCTTTCCGGGACAGCGCTTTTTTGCAATGATGCATGTACTAGAAATATCCTATTGGGTAATAAATAAAACAGCTTGAGAGGAATCAACGATTTCTCACTAGCTGTTTGTTTTCATCCGCCTAGTATTGCTTTGAATACTGAAGTCGTGTGGCCGCCTTCGTAGATTACATAAAGCAGCATGTAAACCGCCACTCCTGTAATCGCCGTGGAAAACCAGATAACGCTTGTAATCGGACCAATTTTACGGTGCTTGTCCAAACGGTTCTTCAAACCAAGCCAAATTGTATAAAGGCCCATTACCCCGCCAGTTGTTGCCAATGTAATATGGAAAATCAAAAATACAGTGTAGAAAATCTTAAGTTCGTCTGGGCCGCCGAAAGCGGTGTTTCCAACGAATAACGTGCGTGACACATAAATGATGAAGAATGTCAGCGCAGACGCTCCTGCAGCCAGCATAAACTTTTTATGCGCTTTGATTCGGCGTTTACTGATAAGGTACCAGCCGATTGCCACAAGCACTGCGCTTAAAACGATGAAAAACGTACTAATAGTTGGTAATAACGGCAAATTCATTCAATTGATCCCCTTTTGCTTCATTAAGCATTATGTCTGTGCATCGCCATATCTTTCCGGTCCTGCAACACTTGTGCGGTAATTTCATCCACATTATCGTTTTCATTTCGGAGCCACTCGTAGAACACCAGCCATAGGAAGACCGTAAAAACGAGCTCCTGCAAAACCTTCATGATGATGCCGCCTGTACGCTGATCTTCTAAAGCAGACATGGGCGAAAACAATTCCGGCCCTGACAAGTTCAATTGCGACAAAGTCCCTGAAGGCACACATAACGCCATCGCTTGCAGCCAAGCTTCTCCGTCTGTATACGTAGCATAGAATGGGTTGCCGCTGAAAATGATCAATGCACAAGCCGGTGTCATTAGGACGCTGAGTCCAAACAGATAAGCCAATTTTTTCAAGCCGTGGAAACGGTACGTTCCTTCGAGATTGTTGACCACTGGCCACCAATAAAATATAGCAGAAACAAATAAAATAAGATTTGCAAGGGCATGAAGCAAAGTATCCGATTTCACAAAATCGAAAACCAATGGAATGTGGTAGAACGAAAATACCATCCCAAACAAAATCAATGCCAACATCGGTTTCGAAAAGAACTCGAAAATCGGTTTAACAATAGGCAGATTGACGAACGGGCGCCATATCCACGTCGGTATACCCATAATCAATAATGGCGGTATCAGCAACAGCAACAGCGCCATCTGCACCATATGCATGGAGAAAACGATGTGCCCTAGCAGGTCGATTGGTGAACCTTTGATGGCGTACATCAGCAACATGCCGGAAACAAAAAGAATCGCTTCTCTTGGCTTTAAAGATTCGCTGTCTTTAAACTTGCCTCTCCATTTTATCGTAACTAAAAAATAGAATATCGTAATTAATACGAGAATTCCTAAGTAAACCGGACTCCATAAAGCCTGAAATCCAAATATACTGATCGGCATCCCTGTAGACCTCCCTTTTACCTCAAGTACCCCCATTATATAGCCCCAGCCTTGGTATATCAATGAACGAACTATGACAATTGCGAAAAGAAAGGCTGCTGATAGTTTCCAGACAGCAAGAAAAACCCCCTCATCAATGAAGATGAAGGGGTTTAGTATTACCACCAGACAATCGTTACAAAAGTAAGGACCGTGATGAAAGCTACAAATATGCCGCTGAACATAAAGAAGGCAACTGTTCCATGCCCTTTATTGCTCAAATGCATGAAATGATAAAGCTGCAAGACTACTTGGATTGCGGCCAACAATAGAATCGTTGGCACAATCAGGTAAGGCGAGAAGCCCGCGGAAACTGTCGTAAAGGCGATCAATGTCAAGAAAATCATGATCGCGAATGACGTCAATTGGCTGCGCATTTCTTTTGAACGCTGGCGTCTGATGTATTCGTACTCAGTACGTGATCTTGTAGGTGTATGAACGTCGTGTGCCATATTAACCGATCACTCCCATCAAATAGACTACAGTAAAGATAAATACCCATACTACGTCAATAAAATGCCAGTATAATGCGGCTAAATAAAATTTTGGTGCATTGTACGTGTTCAAGCCGCGCTTAGAGTTGCGGAGCATCAATGCGATGAACCAGCTTAAACCGAACAAAACGTGGGCTCCGTGGGTTCCGACCAACGTATAGAATGCTGAACTAAAAGCACTATTCGTATAACCGAAGCCTAAATGGACATAGTGGTTGAACTCATAAATTTCAAGTCCAAGGAATACTAGCCCCAATAGGACTGTAATACCCAACCAAGCCTGCATCGCTTTGAAGTTATAGTTTTTCATGTGATACATTGCATAAACACTTGTCAACGATGAAGTTAAAAGAATCATCGTCATTGCGAAAACCAATGGAAGTTCGAACAAGCCGGATGCGGTGAACTCCATGCCGCTTGGCCCTTTATCTTTAAGCGCCAGGTAAGTAGCGAATAAAGATGCGAACGTTACTGTCTCTGCAGCAAGCAGAAGCCAGAAGCCTACGAATTTATTTTTACCTTCGAGTGTTGCCGTTTCCGGATGATCCGGCCATGTTTGAGGGCTATATCTTTTATTTAGATCCATCTTTATTGCCCCCTTTAGCATCTCTCAGTAATTCTTCTTTTGTGATGTGGAAACCAAGATCATCTTTAAGTGAACGCAGTAGCATTGAACCGAAAGTGATCAATAAACCGATTACTAGGACTGGAAGAGCCCAAGCTTTGTCGTCCATATGGTACATAGCTCCAAAACAAGCTACGAACATACCGAAAGCAATGACGACTGGAATAATTGAACCGTTCGGCATATGGATGTCGCCAAGTGGCTCGGCGTATACCATTCCTTCTTTATTGCCTTCCATTTTCTCGATCCAATATGGGTCAAGACCACGCACCAAAGGAGTTTGGGCGAAGTTATAGAATGGCGGCGGAGATGGAATAGCCCATTCCAACGTTCGGCCGTCGCCCCATGGGTCATTGCCGACGCGCTCGTTTTTAATAGTAGTCAAGATAACGTTGATAACTAGAACAATTACACCGATTGCCATAAACAAAGCACCGAACGAACTGATCATGTTATAAGCATCCCAGCCCTGGTTAGCTCCGAACGTGTAAACACGGCGTGGCATACCCATAAGCCCTAGGAAATGTTGGATGAAGAATGTTAAATGGAACCCAATCAAGAAGAACCAGAATGTCACTTTTCCTAATTTTTCGTTCAGCATCGTTCCGAACATTTTCGGCCAGTATAAATGTGTACCTGCTAGAATCGCAAGAACAACACCACCGACGATAACGTAATGGAAGTGGGCTACGATAAAGTAAGAATCGTGCAATTGGTAATCAAGCGGCGCCATAGCTTGCATGACACCCGTTACTCCACCTGCAACGAACGAAGGAATGAAGGCTATTGCGTATAGCATCGGCGTCGTAAAGCTGATGCTCCCTCCCCAAATCGTAAGAAGCCAGTTGAAGATTTTAACGCCTGTTGGGACCGCAATGATCATTGTCGCTAAAGCGAAAACAGCATTTGCTGTCGGCCCAAGTCCAACTGTGAACATGTGGTGAGCCCATACCATGAAGCCGTAGAAACCAATAAGAATCGTCGCGAACACCAATGCCGTGTAACCGAACAGGCGTTTGCGCGAGAAGATCGCAAAGATTTCAGAGAAGATACCGAAAGCCGGCAAGATCAAGATGTATACTTCAGGGTGACCAAAAATCCAGAATAAGTGTTCCCAGATGATCGTGTTTCCTCCCATTGTTACATCAAAGAAGTTTGCGCCGAATAGGCGATCGAATACCATGAAGAATAGGCCGATTGTCAACGGCGGGAATGCCAGCAAAATCAAAGCGGAAGCGACAAAAGTCGTCCAAGTGAATAGCGGCATTCTCATGTAAGTCATACCCGGAGCGCGCATATTGATGATTGTTACAAGGAAGTTAATCCCTGAAATCAGCGTACCAAATCCGGAAATCGTCAAACCAAGTGTGTAAAAATCAATTCCGTGCCCATTAGAAGCCATAGCCAGTGATGCATAGTTTGTCCAACCAGCATCAGGCGCTCCACCTAGGAACCATGAAAGGTTTAGGAAAATCCCCCCGAAGAAGAATAGCCAAAACCCGAGTGAATTCAAGAACGGAAATGCTACGTCACGTGCACCGATTTGCAAAGGCATAACGGCGTTCATGAAGGCGAGCAATAATGGCATCGAGGCCAAGAAAATCATGGTCGTACCATGCATCGTAATAATTTCGTTATATAGTCCGGCGCTTAAGAAATCGTTTCCGGCTTTCATCAACTGGATTCGGATCAACATCGCTTCGATACCACCGATTACGAAGAATAATCCCCCGGAGATAAAATACAGAATTGCGATTTTCTTATGGTCTACTGTTGTCATGTAGTCCCAAACGGTAGCACCGAAGCCCTTTTTCTGAGCAATAGAACTCACAATGTATACCTCCCTTTTTTTAAAGATCCGACACTTTTACTCTTCAACTGATAAGCTCATCAAGTAAGCAGCAAGTGAATCAAGCTCTTGCTCTGTGAATGGCTCGCCATTGTTCAAAGTTTCCGGTTGCGGCATCAAGTTGCCTGGCTTATATTTTTGTGGATCAGCAATCCAGTTTTTAACTTCTTCTTCATTATGTTCTAAAATTCCAGCTACGCGGTTGCGGTCGCCGAATGTTGCTACGTTCGGACCCTGAGCTCCGCCTTTGCCAACTCCAGAAACTGCGTGGCATCCAATACAACCCGCGCCATCAGCACCGAAAAGTTGTTCGCCTTCTTGAGCAAGCGTCTCTTCCGCTGGTGTCGCTTCCTCTTGCATTGCGGCTACCCATTGATCAAAATCTTCCGGGCTGAGAGATTTAACTTTAAAGTCCATCAATGCGTGTGAAGGGCCGCAAAGCTCAGCACATTTACCGTAGAAAACTCCATCTTCAAGTTCTGAAGATTCTTTGTCGAACGTTAAGTAGAAAGTATTGACGTTTTCAGGGTTAGCGTCCAATTTCCCTCCGATAGAAGGAATCCAAAAAGAGTGTTTAACATCTGCAGCTAGCAAATTGAAGTAAACTCTTTCGCCTGTTGGAACGACTAATTCCTGTGAAGTGACGATGCCTTGTTCTGGGTATTCAAACTCCCACCAGTACAATTTAGCGTTTACATTTACAGTCAGGTTGGTCATGCTTCCATCTTCAGCCGCTACGTCCATTGTTGACGTATCCGCAAGGTCGAATGTGGAGTATACCGTTGGAACAGCGATGATTAAAATCAGCACGATAGGAATAGCTGTCCATAAAAATTCAAGTTTCGCGCTTCCTTCAACTTGCTCAGGAATCACATCTTCGCCAATTTTAGAGCGGCGGAATTTTACGATTGCCAAAACATAGATGATAGTAACAACAAGAATGACAAACGCCATAACGGCTGATGAAAGGATCAACATGTTGAATTGATCGCTTGCTACTTCGCCGGCAGGCAATAATGTGGAGATTTCTTCACGCCCGCATCCTGACAGAAAGACGAGCAAAGCTGTCAACAAAGCGAAAAGACGCCAATTTTTGAGCCCTTTTTTCATAGCTTTTCATACCCCTCTCTCAATTAAATGAATTTGTTTGAAATGCTGGATCTAGACGAAAACAGCGAAGATGATCATCGATACAAATAGGATGGTCATATAGTTCAATGAATAGATGAACATCGTTTTCGCCCATTTCAAATCATCTTTCACTTTGAAGCCTTTGATGGCAAGTGCTAACCATCCAAGATTCAATAATGTCGCTAAGATGATGAAGCTTATTCCGAGATCCATTAACAGGAATGGCAGAGGGAACAGCAGCAAAACCCATGCAAGCATGGATTTCTTAGTGCGGTGAAAACCTTTGACCACTGGCAGCATAGGGATGCCCGCTGCACGGTATTCTTCTGTGCGTTTCATAGCCAATGCATAAAAATGCGGCGGCTGCCAAACGAACATGATCAAGAATAACGCCCAAGCGCCCATGCCGAGAGCCGGTTCAACTGCAGCCCAGCCGATAAGCGGCGGGATGGCTCCCGAAATACTCCCCACTATTGTGTTGCTGACATGCCTTCTCTTTGACCACATCGAATAAAGGACGACGTACGCCAAAATTCCTGCAATCCCTAAAACACCAGCTGATACAGAAGCAGAGAACAAAAATACTTCGCCTAGAACGATGAAAGATGAAGCGAGTGCCAATACAGCAGACGGCTTGAATCTCCCTGTTACAGTCGGACGGGATCTTTTGCTCGCCATCAACGGATCGATATCTGTGTCAATGTAATTATTCATTGCAGCAGAACCAGCAATTATTAATGCTGAGCCGACCAGCGTATAAACGAGGATGTCCAACTCTTGCAGAAAATGCCTGTCGGAAAACTGAAAAGCCAACCACAAACCGGTGAATACAGTTATTAAATTCGAATTTACGATTCCGATTTTTATCAAAGCGAGAAAATCTTTCATAAATGTGGTCGTTTCAGTTGTCTGATGGACTTCTGCAGACAAAGACCGGCCGTTTGACATATAATACCCCCTCCTTTCAAAGTTGTAAGCATATTCCGCTAACCATAACTATATCTAAATTCCAGTCCGTTTTCTACATATAACTGAAATTTCCCGATAAAAGCGATGTATTCATGTAATTTGTCTCAGAAATACGCTCCTCTTATCATACATGAGTATCCACGTTATTTTAAGATAGAAAAAGATTTGTTTTTGAACAGTTTGTGAAGGACAGGCCTATTATGTCCAAATCTTGAAAGTTTCCGCTATCGCTGATTTTCCGTTGTGTTTTCCAATGACTTTCGCTATCATCGAGTATGCAGGCAACGGACATATTATAAAAGTTTTCTATAGAAAAAAGTAGGTGGCATCCTTGCAACAAAGTAAATATATTAAATGGTTTGCGGTGGCGGCTACAGTCGGTATGTTGCTCATTTTGCTGGGCGGCGCTCTTGTCACAAAGACCGACAGCGGAATGGGCTGCGGCCGTTCATGGCCTAGCTGCAACGGTGAACTGATTCCGGCAGAAATCAACGCGGAAGTCCTTATTGAATTTTCCCATCGGCTCGTCACAGGCGCTGTCGGAATTCTGATTCTCGTTCTAGGCGTCTGGTCTTGGATCAAGTACGGCCATATCCGCGAAACGAAGTTCTTAGCAGCTATGGCAGTTTTCTTCCTGATTCTACAGGCATTAATCGGCGCTGCCCAAGTCCTTTGGGGCCAAGGCGATTTCATCTTGGCGCTGCATTTCGGCATCTCGCTCATTTCGTTTGCGTCCGTCTTATTGCTGACACTGCTGATATTTGAGGTGGACCGTAAATTCGATACCGACCGGTTGGCTATCGGCAATAAATTGAAGTTCCACACAATCGCTGTTACATTGTATTCCTACATCGTCGTCTATACAGGCGCGCTTGTGCGCCATACCGAAGCGAGCCTCATTTGTTCTGACTGGCCTCTTTGCCGCAATGACCAGTTCGCTTTGCCGAACAATATGTTTGAATGGGTCCAAATGGGCCACCGAGCTGCGGCCGGATTAATCGTCATTTGGCTGGGCTATATTGCATGGCATGCATTCAAGAATTACAAAGATCAACGCGCGATTTACTGGGGTTGGATCACAGCATTCATCATTGTGTTGCTGCAGGCAACAACAGGCATGCTCGTCGTGCTGACTAAATTGAACCTCGTAGTTGCACTTTTGCATTCGCTGCTGATCTCACTGCTGTTCGGATTGCTTTGCTATATGGTTCTTCTCGTATCCAGAAGCAGAGTCAAAAAATCTTAAAAATTTAAAAAGCGCCGCCGCCCTCCACTGATTTGTGGGGGCGGCGGCGCTTTTTTTGTTCTGTTTAGCTGAGTCCGCCTTTCGGGACAGACTCATTGACATACGTATTAAGCTCTTTCCATTTCAATCAGCAAATCTCCTGTTGAAATGCCTTCACCTGCATTGACATTAATTTCTTTGACAATGCCGTCGAACGGGGCTTGTACAGTCGTTTCCATCTTCATCGCTTCCGTTACAAGCAGATGGTCGCCGCGCTTCACCTTCGCTCCGACTTCCGCCACTACCTTTAAGACAGTACCTGGCATCGTCGCCGCAATATGAGATTCGTTCTTCATGTCCGCTTTCGGACGAGCAAGTGTATCCGCTTCGATTGTCATGTCCTGTATATTGACTTCACGCGGCTGGCCGTTCAGCTCGAAATAGATTGTACGATGGCCGTCTTTTTGAGGTTCGCCGATTGATACCATTTTAATCATCAACGTCTTCCCTTTTTCGATTTCCACTTCTATTTCTTCACCGAGCCTCATGCCATATAGGAAGGTCAATGTGTCCAAGACGGAAACATCTCCGAACTGCTGATTTGTGGCCGTGTATTCATCGAATACTTTTGGATACAGTGCATATGCCAAAACTTCATGGCTCGTAACCGGACGATCCAATTTCTCAAACAGCAATTTTTCAATGCTGTCAAAATCCGCTGGCTCCAGCAATTCGCCCGGACGCACAGTGATCGGCTTCCGTTCTTTCAAAATGACCGCCTGCAGCTCTTTCGGGAATCCGCCATGAGGCTGTCCGATATAGCCTTCAAAGAACTCGATGACCGAATCCGGGAAATCGATTGTTTCTCCACGAGTTAGCACTGTTTCTTCATTTAAATCATTTTGGACCATGAACAAAGCCATGTCCCCGACTACTTTGGAAGATGGTGTAACTTTTACCACATCACCGAACAATAAGTTGACGCGGGAATACATTTCTTTCACTTCTTCCCAGCGCATGCCCAGACCAACCGCTTTTGCCTGTTGCTGTAAGTTGCTGTACTGGCCGCCCGGCATCTCATGGACGTAGATTTCTGAATGCGGGCTGTTCATGCCGCTTTCAAAATCGCCATAGTATTTCCGGACATCTTCCCAATAATGGGACAGTTTTTCGAGTGACTGGACATCGGTTCTCACTTCACGCCCGCTGCCTTTCATTGCGTAATACAATGAATTCGCACTCGGCTGGGAAGTCAGTCCGGCCATTGTTCCAAGAGCCGTATCAACGATATCGACACCCGCTTCGATTGCTTTCGAATACAAGTAAATGCCATTCCCGCTCGTATCGTGCGTATGGAGGTGGATTGGCAATGAAACCGTATCTTTTAATTCTGAAACCAGGCGGTACGCCGCTTCAGGCTTCAACAACCCAGCCATGTCTTTGATCGCCAGAATATGCGCACCTGAAGCTTCTAGCTCTTTTGCCATATCTTTATAGTATTGCACTGTATATTTGTCGCGGCTCGGGTCAAGAATATCGCCTGTGTAACAAATAGCTGCTTCAGCCACTTTACCTGATTGGCGGACTTCATCAATCGCCACTTCCATGCCTTTGATCCAGTTCAAGCTGTCAAAGATACGGAAGACATCGATTCCGGCATCCCCTGATTTGCGGACAAACTCACGGATGACGTTATCCGGATAATTCTTATATCCAACTGCATTCGCACCACGGAATAGCATTTGGAACAATACGTTCGGCACCTGTTCGCGCAATTTGATCAAACGCTGCCATGGATCTTCTTTCAAGAAACGGTATGAAACATCGAATGTTGCCCCGCCCCACATTTCCATCGAGAACAAATCGCTCTGCAAATGCGCTGTTTCTTTGGCGATCGAGAACAGATCGTGTGAGCGGACGCGTGTCGCTAGCAATGACTGATGGGCATCTCGGAATGTCGTATCTGTTAAAAGAACATCTTTTTGTTCATGGATCCACTTCGCCAATCCTTCTGGACCCTGAGCATCAAGAATCTGCTTCGTTCCTGCAGGCGGTGCCGCCGTAAAGTCGACCGCCGGTTTTCGCGGAGACGCATAAATCGGCTTTTTCTTCTTCTCAATTCCTGGAAAGCCGTTGATCGTCACATTGCCAATATAGCTCAACAATTTCGTACCTCGGTCTTTGCGGACCGGGAAGATGAACAATTCAGGGGTCGAATCAATAAAGCTTGTATTAAATTCCCCTTTTAAAAAGTTTGGGTGTTTTACAACATTTTCCAAGAAAGGGATATTTGTTTTTATTCCGCGAATACGGAATTCTTGAAGATTGCGGTCCATTTTAGCGGCTGCATCATTGAATGTCACAGCCCATGTTGATAGTTTCACGAGTAATGAATCATAAAACGGCGTAATGACCGCTCCTTGGAACCCGTTCCCTGCATCCAACCGGACACCGAAACCGCCCCCTGAACGATAAACCATCAATTTTCCGGCGTCGGGCATAAAGTCATTTAACGGATCTTCGGTCGTGACACGGGATTGGATGGCAAAACCGAATAATGGAATATCTTCCTGTAAAGGAATCGCGATTTCCGGGCTGTGAAGACTAAAGCCCATGGCGATTTTAATCTGCGCATGAACGATGTCAATGCCTGTCACCATTTCTGTAATCGTGTGCTCCACTTGGATCCGTGGATTAACTTCGATGAAAAAGAATTCATCGTTTGCCACAAGGAACTCTACCGTTCCAGCATTTATGTAATCGATATTCTTCATCAACTTCACTGCTGCATCGCAAATGCGATTGCGCAGTTCGTTGCTGATGGAATTTGAAGGAGCAATCTCGACTACTTTTTGATGGCGGCGCTGAATTGAACAGTCGCGCTCATACAAATGGACGACGTTGCCTTCTGCATCCCCTAAAATCTGAACTTCAATATGTTTTGGTTTGTCTACGAATTTTTCCACATACATTTCGTCTGAACCGAAAGCAGCTTTTGCTTCTGATTTAGCGCGCTCATATGCTGATGCCAGCTCTTCATGGTTTTTGACGATGCGCATGCCGCGGCCGCCTCCGCCAAGAGATGCTTTAATCATCAATGGGAAGCCTGCTGTTTTACTGAATTCTTCTACTTCCGCCAAAGATTCCACAGGGCCGTCTGTACCCGGAATAACCGGTATGCCAGCTGCAATCGCCTGATCGCGGGCTTTTACTTTGTCCCCGAACATGTCCAAATGACGAGAAGTCGGGCCGATGAAAATGATTCCTTCTTCTTCGCACCTGCGTGCAAAGTGAACGTTCTCCGATAAAAAACCATATCCTGGGTGAACCGCATCTACTTCTGAATCTTTTGCGATGCGGATGATGTCTTCAATATCCAGGTAAGCGTCGATTGGCTTCTTGCCTTTGCCGACCAAATAAGATTCATCTGCTTTATAACGATGGAACGAACCGCTGTCTTCCTGCGAATAAATCGCAACTGTTCGAAGTTTCAGTTCTGTACACGCGCGGAAAACCCGTATAGCGATTTCTCCGCGATTGGCTACTAAGATTTTGTTAATAGTCTTCACACCGCAGCACACCCTTTACTTTTTGGATTTTTCAAATCTGTGGAACATGGAGACATTCATCAATACTCCCATAGCTAACGATAACAAAATTACGGACGTTCCGCCATAGCTGATAAATGGCAAAGTGACACCGGTAAGCGGAATCAGACCGGTCATACCTCCTAAATTGACGAATGCTTGGATGCCGATCATGCTTGAGACTCCAGTTGCCAGCATTCTGGCAAGAGGATCTTTCGTCGTCATCGCTATCGATAAACCTCGCAATACGATAAATGCCAAGCCGCCCAGTACAAAAAGTACGCCAAAGACGCCGAGTTCTTCTGCAATGACTGACATGATGAAATCAGTATGGGGTTCAGGCAGGTATCCGAGTTTCTGAATGGATTGTCCAAGGCCGAGTCCACTGAGGCCCCCTGAACCGATTGCCAGGTAGCCATTAACTATTTGCAAGCCAAAACCGAGCTCATCGGAAAATGGATTAAAGAAGGCATCCAGCCGCCCGAGTCGTTTTTCCGTGAAGATCATATCTGATGCGAAAATCATGATCGGCAAGATGAATACAGCGGATGCTCCGACAACGAGTGCCGCTAGCCGCGCAAAGAATTTGAAACGGATGCCGCTTGCTGCCATGACGGATAGGCCGACAGCACCGATGATCATCATTGAACCAAGATCCGGTTCGAGAAACACCGACAATAATACGAGTGTCAGAATAATTACTGGCGGCGCAACGGATTCGTTTATTTTATTGATGTTGCCATTTTTGTACTTGTTTGCAAAAACACCTGATAGATAGAAAATGATGCCGACCTTCGCCACTTCGGACGGTTGGATATTTGCAAAACCAAGGTTGATCCAGCTTTGCGCCCCGCCTGCTGCGTAGCCAACGAAATGGACCAGTACCAAACCGAGAAAGATGACCGCAAGTATGGTCATGAGCATCCATTTTTTACTGAAATGCTTATACGGGAATAGCGCTGCTACTGCAAAAACGGGAAACGCCAAAGACAAATTGATCAATTGCTGTATGTAGAAACGATCCGGGTCATCACCGTAATAATTGACCGACCATGCCATGCTAGCGCTGTAAATCATCACCAGACCGAACAAGGTTAAAGCTATGTATACAAAGAATAAGGGATAGTCGAAGTTTTTTGCGTATCTTTTGATGTATTGTTTCATGTTTTAAGACCTCTTTTTTCTGGATTAGTAAAAAAACTCAAACAAAAGTCGTTTGAGTTTTAAGTCATTTATTTGTGTACGCATCGTGGAGAATCGAGAGTTTCTTCTCCAGCGTATCCATTAGGTTTTTGCCAGTTTCGCGGTCAATAAGCCCGAGTTTGACAGCAAAATCGATTTCCCGCGACAAGCCGAACATTTGCGTGTCAAGCACTTCTTCATATAATGGGCAGGAAGGCAAAGTCAGGTTGTCCATTTGGACTTTTATCAAATGCTCTATTTTTTCAGCATCGGCCCTTAGGAGATCCAATGCCTTCAATTGGTAAGTTTGTTCTTCTGTATTTTCCATGAGGACTCCCCCATTAATTGATATTTATCTCTATTAACCTGTTTAAAGTGTATCTTTTCACAGGTGAAATTGCAAGCCTCTTTCCCGTGTGGAATTAATCCCTTTAGGATTTTGCCAGGAAACGGTATACTGATAAAAGAGTTATATTTAATGGAGGTTTTCAGGATGGAATTTATTGTACCTTTTAAAGGAGAAGTTAAATTCAAATTGACTCTGGATCCTACGGTCTGGATTTTTGATGACCGCAAGCTCAATTTGGAAACCTACTTTACGGAAGAACATTTTGAAAAAGACGAATTAGAAGAATACAAACGCGGCATGGGTGAACACTGGTCGCGTGAAATCATGGAAGGCGCAACCGTACCTCCCACTTTGAATTCAGAGAAGAAATACAAAAAACAAGAAAAGAAAGAAATGCTGACAGGCACTTTCGGCATGAAATTCGCTCCGTTTTTGAAAAATGCAGAACCGGAAGCCGGCGCTAGCACTGTCGTATTTGAAACTGCGAATGGCGAGCACGCATTTCCAATCGCAGAAGCGCAAGAGCTGATCTTCAAGTTCAGCGAAAAAGGCAAGCCTTTGAAAGAAGACGGCCCTGTCCATGTGCTGCTTCCGGACGGCGCCAACCAAGACAACCCCATTACGGACATCTTAGCGATCCGGGTCGAATAGGAGGATTTACCATGCGTGTGCAATGTGTAATCTGTGATACCATCGAAGAACTGGTCGACGATACGCTTGAAGCAAAAAGACTTCGCAACCGTCCCATTCATACCCATATGTGCAAAAAATGCCACGACCGGATCACTGAACGGACAAAACAGCGGATTGCTACCGGAAAGTTCCATTTTTACCGGAGCTCCAGAAGAATTGAGGATGACTTTTAATGAAACTGCTTAAAGGCATTTGGATCGGCTTATGGAGCGGGCTGCTCCTTGGGCTTCTCCTTAAATGGATCCAGGCTGTGACAGGCGAACAAGTCTATACGCTTCTATTGAACGTTGACTTCATACCGCTCATCGGTTCCATCAATTGGTCAGAGCCAGTGGAGTTCGCTTTTCACATCATCATTTCTCTTATCATCGGTATCGTTTATGTCTACTTGGCAAAACGCCGCCCCCATTCGTTCGGGCAATTGGTGCTGCTGAGCCTAGCGATGAGCATCCCGTTCTATCTGCTTTATTTCCCCTTGTCCGCTATGGCCATCCGGGAAGATGTGCCGGGCTTAACTGACGCTGGTGCAATTCTGTATTGGATTTTCGCCCACTTGACTTACGCAATGGCGCTCCCAGTACTTTATAAAACATTTGAACGCAAAAACGGTTCATCTCAATGAGATGGACCGTTTTTTATGTTCAATAGTTTTTCTGAAGCTCGAGTTTTAAAAGAAATATTAATCGCGATATTCCGCAAATCACCCCCGCTAAAACGCATGCTCCTGTCCCTGTCCCTGCAACGTTTCGCTAGCTTCGGGACTTGAAAGTGCGTTGCAACGCTTCGCTAGCTTCGAGACATGAAAAACCGTTGCATCGCTTCGCTAGCTTCGAGACATGAAAGTGCGTTGAAGCGCAATGAAAAGAATTCTACAAGAGTCCAATAACGCAAAAAACGCTGCATCTCATTGAGATACAGCGTTTTCGCGTTTTTCACGCCATAGGCGGATTTTATACAGAATCAGAATCAATGCGGCGATTACGAGGCCTTCCACAACCGGCAGGAAAAAGGCTAAGAAAGTCAGCCCTAATCCTCCAGTCAGTAGAAACAACGTAATCACTGCATTTTTTCCAACGGATAGTTTTTTTGCAAATCCGAGTTTATAGACGAACGCAGAAAGCAGAAAGATCACTGCAAAGAGCGCATATCCTGCTATCGTGTAATTCGGCATGGTTTCGTATAAAAATCGAGCTACGGGATACATACTGTCATAGACAAAAGCTTGTTCGTCGCCCACAGATTATACATCCTCCCCGTCTATTATTCTTCGATTGCTACTTTTTTCTTCTTAGCCATACGCTCGCGTTCGTTTTTATCAAGAATTTTCTTGCGCAAACGGATTGTTTGTGGCGTGATTTCGCAATACTCATCGTCGTTCAAGTATTCTAGCGCTTCTTCAAGGCTCATCAAACGAGCTTTTTTCATTGTTGTTGTTTGGTCTTTGTTCGCTGAACGAATATTTGTCGCAGCTTTGATTTTGACGATGTTCACTGTCAAATCGCTGTCACGATTGTGTTCGCCGACGATCATGCCTTCGTAGATTTCAGCTCCGACTTCGACAAAAGCAGTTCCACGGTCTTCGATGCCCATTAAGCCGTAAGTCGAAACTTTACCGCGCTCCATAGATACCAATACACCTTGGCGACGTCCGCCAACACGGCCAGAAGCAACTGGCTGGTAGCTGTCGAATGTGTGGTTGATAATTCCGTAGCCGCGCGTCTGAGTCAAGAACTCAGTCGTGTAGCCGATCAATCCACGTGCCGGTACGTTAAATACCAAACGGACTTGTCCGCTTCCGTTATTAATCATATCCAGCATTTCACCTTTGCGTTCACCAAGAGACTCAATGATAGCGCCAGTGTATTCTTCAGGAACATCAACCTGAACGCGTTCAACTGGTTCACAGCGTACGCCATCAACCATACGGACGATAACTTCCGGTTTAGAAACCTGGATTTCAAAACCTTCGCGGCGCATGTTCTCGATTAAGATCGACAAATGCAATTCTCCGCGTCCTGAAACAACCCATGCGTCAGGTGAATCTGTAGGATCTACACGCAAGGATACGTCAGTCTGTAACTGAGCGTCCAAACGTTCCTGAATTTTTCTAGAAGTGATCCATTTACCTTCTTTACCGGCAAATGGGCTGTTGTTGACAAGAAATGTCATTTGCAATGTAGGCTCATCAATGCGCAGGATCGGCAAAGCTTCAGGATGATCCGCAGGGCATACCGTTTCCCCGACATTGATATCTTCCATACCAGAGATGGCAATCAAATCGCCAGCTTCAGCTTTTTGGATTTCAATACGCTTCAAGCCCATAAAACCATGGATTTTGGTTACACGGAAATTCTTGACGGACCCGTCAAGTTTCATCAATGCAACAGATTGTCCGACTTCGATCGTTCCGCGGAATACGCGGCCGATTCCGATACGCCCAACATAATCGTTGTAGTCAAGAAGCGCTACTTGGAATTGAAGTGGCTCATCTCTGTTATCGATTGGCGCTGGAACATGTTCCATGATTGCATCGAAAACTACTTGCATGTTTTCTTCTTGGTCTGCAGGGTCAGATGAAAGACTTGCCGTACCATTCATGCCTGATGCAAAAATAACCGGGAATTCCAACTGCTCGTCATTCGCTTCAAGTTCGATGAACAGTTCGATGACTTCGTCAACCACTTCTTCCGGGCGAGCGAAATCGCGGTCAATTTTATTGACAACTACAATCGGCTTCAAGTTTTGCTCAAGTGCTTTCTTCAATACAAAACGCGTCTGTGGCATACAGCCTTCGTAAGCGTCAACTACTAGCAAGACACCATCTACCATTTTCATGATACGTTCAACTTCTCCACCGAAATCGGCGTGTCCAGGTGTATCCAAGATGTTGATCTTAGCGTCTTTATATTGAATAGCAGTGTTTTTTGCAAGAATCGTAATTCCGCGTTCTCTTTCAATATCATTTGAGTCCATTGCGCGTTCTTCCATGTGTTCGTTTGAACGGAAGATTCCAGATTGCTGCAGAAGCTGATCCACAAGCGTCGTTTTACCATGGTCAACGTGGGCAATAATAGCAATGTTTCTTAAGTCGTTACGTAAGTTAGTCATACTTTCACTCCAATTAGTCTTTTTTCGTCCCTATAACTGTGTTAGTATATCACATATAGGGGAAAAACCCTAAGACTTTATTTCAAGTGTTCATACTAGGAGGAAAATACCGTGAAAAATATAAAATGGATTTTTGTCTTCTATTCACTAGCTGCCATGCTTTCAATGGCTGGCATCGGAGTCGCGGTTGGCTTTCGCAGTGTGCCGGGTATTCTACTAGCTATCGTGCTGCTTGGCTTTGTCATGGCGCGCGGTTTCAAAAAGAAAAAAGAGATGATTGACGCGGGCGTTCTTTAAGCGATCAAAAATAAAGCCGCCGGGAACTTTCCCGGCGGCGAGCAGCTAAGGTGCGGATATCCGCATCTTTTTTATTTGGGCTGAATGTATTCAGAAAGAATCTTTCCATGTACCGACCGATTAGCGGCGATAAAAGTGTCCTGCACCAGCAAATTTTCCCCCTGCCCTTTGAAATTCGACGTCATCCCGCCTACTTCCCGAACAATGACTGACCCGCCTGCAATATCCCATGGCGACAAGCGCATGGATATATACGCGTCGAGGCGCCCACAAGCGACAAATGCTAACTCCAGCGCAGCTGAGCCGTATGAGCGGGTGCCGCGGATGTCACGGATCATCCGGATGGTCGATTCATGTTCGACGTATTTGTTGGGCGTCACCCACATTGCGTTGATGCCGATTATCGATTCGGAAATCGTGGTCTCTTGCAACATCGGCAATTTCTCGTCGTTGAAATAAGCGCCGCCGTCTCTCACCGCATGGTATAAATCGTCATTGACAACATCGTAGATATAGCCAAGCTCGCCAACGCCGTCTTTATAAATGCCAAGTGAAATGGCAAAATTGCGCTGCTGGTGTACAAAATTCATTGTTCCATCAATTGGATCAAGCATCCAGATGACACCTTCTAAGTCTTGGATATCGTTACCAAATCCTTCTTCACCAAAAATCCGATGGCCAGGATAATCGGTATTGATGCGTTCAATAAAGAGCTGCTCAATTTCTTTGTCGATATTAGTCACCAAGTCGTTGACGTGCGCTTTTGTTTCGATTTCGATATCCCCGCGGAATGACGTGCGGATGCGGTGGCCCGCTTCTTTGATAAGTGATTTTATGTATCTGTCCAACTCATGCAAATCCAATGGTGGTCCTCCCTTTTTTTACTACTAACTATAATATAAACGAAAAAGGCACATACTGTCTTATCTCAGTAGGTGCCTTTATGTGATAAATGTATTAGAGCGCATGAAGGGCCTCCAGTTCTACATGGATTTCTAGGAGCCTTTTTTTGCTTTTGCCACTTTGCAGTTCGTCTTTCTGCTGCATTGCGTCAAACAAAGAAGCAAGCTCATAATCCAATTCCAGCTTCAATGCATTGATGTATTCCTTTTCCACTTCAGCTTTGCGGATGATTTGAATCATCTGTTTCATAAACAAGCACCCCTTCCTCTTCGCATTCCGATAATTCAGACTTATTGAATTAAAGTTACCTATATATACCCCAATGGCGAGCGAGAAAAACTTATTTATACTCTTTCTTCCCAAACTTCGTTAAAATGAAACCTGAGTTTCGATTTAAAGGAGGAAACCTATTTCATGGCCTACTGGAACCAGCAAGATTTCGAAGTTTTTGAAACACCTGGACTTGAGAAACGCATGGAGGCGTTAATCGTTCGTGTACGCCCTAAATTTGAAGAACTCGGTAAAGACTATTCATCTTTTTTCTCCGGAATGACAGGTGAAGAGTTTTACCCGCATGTCGCCAAGCATATGCGGCGCACCGTGAATCCCCCGAACGACAGTTGGGTGGCTTTCGCTCCGCATAAACGCGGCTATAAAGCTGTGCCGCATTTTCAAATCGGCTTATGGAACAGCCACGTGTTCGTGATTCTGGCTGTTATTTACGAAGCTTCCGGAAAAAGCGCGATGGCGGAACGGCTGATGGCGTCGAATGCTCTTGAAGTTTTGCCAAAAGACTTTATGCTGTCCGGCGACCACATGAAGCCAGAAGCCTCTGACTTGGATGAATTGTCTTCTGACGGCATCGACCGCTTGCTCGTGCGCTTAAGAGATCTAAAAAAAGGCGAGCTGGTGATCGGCCGCCACATTACACGCGAAGAAGCAGTTCAGATGAGTACGGAAGAATTCAACGCAGCCGTGGAAGACACTTTTACAGAATTGCTGCCGATCTACGATATTCTTCTAAACAAAACAAAAGTTCCGCAAGCCTAAGCTGCGGAACTTTTATTTATTTTTTTATCTTGATAATTTCATCATCGTTTTTCGCTTTCATGTCCTTGATGGCAGGAAAACTGGCATAGCCGCTTTCTTCCTCGAACTCCCTGAAATACGTTTTTTCTTCAGCGATGGACGGCACGATTTCCTTGAACCTGCGGTAGCGGGCTAAAAGATCTTGCCGTTTGATGCCTTTTTCATAGGCCATTTCAATACCTTCGAAAAAAGCGACCACATCGATGATTTCATCTGTGCTCCAGTCAATGGAGAAAGGGTACGAATAATCCATGTTGATTTCCTACTTTCTAATCATGAGAGACCATTTGTTTGCTACGGCTTGGGCATCCCGCTCCATGCGGCTGAATAGCTCCTGAACGGTTGGTACGTCATGGATGAGCCCAGCCACTTGTCCGGCCCAGCCAAAGCCTTCTTCTGTGCGTCCCTCATAGATGTATTTTTTATTGGCCTCGCCGCTGACATATGCGCGGAGCGCTTCGTAAGTCGGCGTTTCGGCTTCTATTTCAAGAATCCGCTCGGTCCAGCTGTTCTTCAACGTGCGGGCTGGTGAACCGATGCTCTTCTTGATGATGACGGTATCAATTTCTGAACTGGAAATCAATGCATCCTTATAAGTTTGGGATGCATGGACACATTCCTTCGTCGCGATAAAACGCGTCCCCATTTCGATGCCTTCTGCTCCTAGGGCGAGGGCGGCCATTAATCCCCGGCCGTCCCCGATGCCACCGGAAGCAATGACGGGAATCGATACTGCATCCACGACTTGGGGTATCAGCACCATCGTGCCGATATCGTCCCGACCAAGATGTCCGCCGCCTTCGTGGCCGACAACCATTACCGCATCCGCGCCAAGCTCTTCGGCTTTCTGCGCTTGCCTTCTTGCAGCCACCAACACTAATTTTTTAATGGGCGTACCTTTTAATTGTTCAAAAATCGGTGTCGGATTCCCGCCAGTCATTGAAACGACCGGCACATTTTCTTCAATAGCTACTGCGAGCATATGGGAAAATGCGCGTCCGTGTTCGCCTATTGCGAAATTGACCCCAAAAGGCTTATCGGTCATCGTGCGCACTTTACGGATTTCCTCCCTCAATTGTTCCGGGTCCGATAAGCTCATAGCGGTTATCTGACCGAGGCCACCAGCATTTGAAACAGCCGCCGCCAAATCTGCATATGCTAAATACGCCAAGCCTCCTTGGACAATCGGCAAACGAATTCCCAGCATTTCCGTTATTCGTGTATTAAATTCCATTAAGCAATCTCCTCCCTTTCCACTTTCATTTATTCGATAAAACTGAGTAAATTCCTCTTATTTGATAGTATAGCGAAAGCTGGCGTGCTATAATTCAATTTGTTTTTATTTTTAATAAGTTAGGTGGGTTCCCATTGTCTCAATTAGAAACTCCGTTATTCGATGCTTTGCTGAAGCACCGGAATCGGCACCCCATTCAATTCCATATTCCTGGCCATAAAAAAGGACAAGGCGTCGATCCGGCATTCAGAGAATTTGTCGGCGATAATATATTATCGATAGACTTGATCAATATCGCTCCTTTGGATGACCTGCATGCACCAAAAGGCGCGATCAAGCAAGCACAAGAACTGGCTGCAAAAGCTTTCGGGGCAGATTACACATTTTTCTCTGTCCAAGGCACGAGCGGTGCAATCATGACGATGATTTTAAGCGTCGTCGGACCAGGTGATAAAATCCTGGTGCCGCGCAACGTCCATAAATCAATTATGTCGGCAATTGTTTTCGCCGGCGCCATCCCGGTCTTCATCCATCCGGAAGTTGATCCGGAACTCGGCATTTCGCATGGCATTTCAGCGGAGGCTGTGGAAAAGGCGTTAATCGAATACCCGGACGCAAAAGCAGTGCTCGTCATCAATCCCACTTATTTCGGGGTCGCAGCCGATTTAAAGCGTATTGTGTCCATCGCACATGAACGCGACATTCCTGTGTTGGTTGATGAAGCGCACGGCGTCCACATCCATTTCCATAAATCGCTGCCGGTTTCAGCAATGTCTGCCGGAGCGGATATGGCCGCTACTTCTGTCCATAAACTCGGCGGATCGATGACGCAAAGCTCGGTCTTAAATGTCAAAGAAGGCCTTGTTTCACCCAAGCGCGTGCAATCCATCCTGTCGATGCTGACAACCACGTCGACGTCTTACCCAATCCTGGCTTCACTCGATACGGCGCGCCGCCAATTGGCCGTCCACGGCTTTGATTTGATTGACCAAGCCATCCGCCTTTCCCAGGATGCCCGCAAGCGCATCAATAAAATTCCGCATCTGCGCTGCGTCGGCAAAGAAATCCTGAATACGTCGGCTACTTATGATATGGATCCGACAAAGCTCTTGATCAGCGTCAAAGATCTCGGCATCTCCGGACACCAAGCCGAAGAATGGCTGAGAGAAAACGCGAATATCGAAATTGAATTGTCCGATTTGTATAATATTCTTTGCCTTGTGACCATCGGCGATACCCGAAAAGAGCTGAATTTGCTGGTCAATGCGCTGCAGCGCATGAGTGAAGCGTATGAAAGCGAAGCAGCGATTGTCGAGCCTGTCGTACTCTTGCCGGACATTCCTAGCCTTGCGATGACACCGCGCGACGCTTTCTACGCGACGACCGAAGTGGTATCCATTGAAGAAGCAGTCGGACGCATCTCGGCAGAATTCATCATGGTCTACCCGCCTGGCATCCCGATTTTCATACCGGGTGAAATCATTACTCAGGAAAACATCGATTATATCGATATGAACATTAAAGCCGGGTTGCCTGTACAAGGTCCGGAAGACGACTCTTTGCAAAAACTGCGCGTCATCAAGGAACAAAAAGCCATACGTTAAAGTTAAAACAGCCCGGGAGCTAAGCCCCAGGCTGTTTTTTATTTTCCAGCGCGTTCAATGTCTGCGGGGTCGATAAAGCCGTAGCCCTTGCTTTTCAGTCCTTTTACGATATCCGGAAGCGCCTGCGCTGTCCAGGCACGATCATGCATCAGCAGATTCGACCCGTCTCGCAAAAATTCTGTATTGACCATGATGTCGGCTAAAGCTGCCGCTTCGCTATACTGTTTTTCCCAGTCATAGCCGTAACTCCAATTCATCCCAAGCATGCCTTCTGCTTCAACAAGCGATTTGCTGAAATCTGTATTCGTTCCATTCGGAGCGCGGAAGAATTCCGGTTTTTCGCCGATAATTTCTTCCACTGTTTCGCTCAATAAGATGATTTCCTCACGTTGCTGTTCGTCATCAATCGTTTTCAAATTGGTATGGCTGTAGGTATGATTGCCGATGGCGAAGCCCATTTCATGGATTTTCTTCAAATTCGCTTTTTCTTCTTCGGTATCGAGAAAATGTCCGTTGACAAAAAAGATTGCCGGAACACCTAAGCTCTTCAGCGTTTCCGCCATCTGTAACGAGTGTTCAGCAGGCGCATCATCAATGGTCAGCAATACAGCTTGCGCCGGTGCATCTCCGATTGGTTCAACGCTCCAGTTGGCAGGATTGAGGCGGTATGCCGGTTCCATTTGTTCAACTGGTGCTTCAGGTTCTTCTGCCGCTTCTTCCGGCACTGGAACCTCTTCTTTTGCAGGTGCCGGTGTTTCTACAGGTGCAACGTCTTCCTGTAGGTCAGGTTCTTCTGAACCCCCGCTCTCGGTGCTGCATCCTGCCAATAAAATCGTGCTGGCCAACAAGGCAGCCCATTTTTTCTGTATCATGATTTATCACCTATTGCCCTTTCAGAGAAATTTTACCATAAATTTTCGCATAAAAAAAGAAGCCGTGCAAGCTGCACCGGCTTCTTTTGATTATTATTTAATGATATGGATTGGAGTTCCTAGCGCTACTTCCGCAGCTTCCATCGTGACTTCAGACAAAGTTGGGTGAGCGTGGATTGTCATTGCAATATCTTCAACAGTCATTCCTGCTTCAATTGCAAGGCCAAGCTCAGCGATCATATCAGATGCGCCCGCACCAACGATTTGTGCGCCAAGCAGCAAGCCGTCTTCTTTACGTGAAACCAACTTCACAAAACCGTCAGGAGCGTTAAGAGACAAAGCACGGCCGTTTGCACCGAATGGGAATTTCGCAGCTTGCGCTTCGAATCCTTCTTCTTTTGCTTGCTCTTCAGTAAGTCCAACGCTTGCAAGTTCTGGATCTGTAAAGCAGACCGCAGGAATCGCCAAGTAATCAACGACTGATTTTTCTCCAGCAATCGCTTCTGCAGCAACTTTACCTTCGTATGATGCTTTGTGAGCCAATTGCAGGCCAGCGACAACATCACCGATTGCATAGATATTCGAAATGCTTGTACGGCATTGTTTGTCTACTTCAATCAACCCGCGTTCAGACATTTTAAGACCCAATTCTTCAAGGCCCATTTCGTCTGTATTCGGACGGCGCCCGACAGTGACCAATACATAATCAGCTTCAACGGTTTTTTCTTCCCCACCTGCTTCAAATGTCACTTTTACGCCTGTATCGGATTCTTCAACGCCTTTTGCTGAAGCTTTAGTAATGACTTCAACGCCTTTTTTCTTCAAGCCTTTTTTAACAATTGCCGTCATTTGCTTTTCAAATCCAGCCAAGATATCAGGTGCGCCTTCAAGGATTGTTACTTCAGAACCCATATTCGCAAATGCAGTTCCGAGTTCCGTACCGATATAGCCGCCGCCGATAACAACCAGTTTGCCAGGCAATTCTGTAAGAGCCAAAGCTCCTGTAGAGTTGATGACACGCTTCGTGAATTTAAATGTCGGAATTTCAACTGGACGAGATCCAGTAGCAATAATGACGTTTTTGAATTTATAAGTCTGAGAAGCTTTTTCGTCCATGATGCGGACTGTGTTCTCATCTACGAAATAAGCTTCGCCGCGGACGATTTCAACTTTATTGCCTTTAAGCAGCGATTCAACTCCGCCAGTCAATTTTTTCACAACGCCGTTTTTGAATTCTTGCGCTTTTTCAAAGTTAAGGGAAACTTCTTTCGCAATAATCCCCATGTCTTCAGAATGCTTCGCTTCTTCGAAACGGTGCCCTACAGAAATCATTGCTTTTGAAGGGATACAGCCGACGTTCAAACAAACTCCGCCGATATATTCTTTTTCAACGATTGTTACTTTTTGGCCAGTTTGCGCTGCACGGATTGCTGCTACATATCCGCCAGGGCCTGAACCGATGACGAGCGTGTCTGTTTCGATCGGAAAATCTCCTACTACCATAAGTTTTACGCCTCCATTAATAATAATTCTGGTTCGCTTAATAAACGTTTAATGTGATTTAAAGCATGCTGTGCTGTTGCTCCATCAATCATTCTATGATCGAAGCTCAATGATAATGCTAACACAGGTGCTGCTACAATTTCACCATTTTTAATTACTGGTTTCTCGGCTATGCGGCCGATTCCAAGAATTGCAACTTCCGGGTGGTTGATGACCGGTGTGAACCATTGGCCGCCAGCTGAACCGATATTCGTGATAGAGCAAGAAGCGCCTTTCATTTCTGCAGGCGATAATTTGCCATCGCGCGCTTTCGTTGCCAAGCCATTGATTTCGTCGGAAATCGCGAATACTGATTTGCGGTCAGCATTTTTGATGACCGGCACCAACAAGCCTTTTTCCGTGTCAGCAGCGATGCCGATGTTGAAGTAATGCTTTTGGATTACTTCGCTTGTTTCGTCGTCGAATGACGTATTCAATGCCGGGAATTCGCGTAAAGTGCTGACCAGCGCTTTAACCACGTACGGCAAGTAAGTCAACTTGATTTCTTTTTCAGCTGCAATGTCTTTGAACTTTTTGCGGTGTGCGACAAGTTCTGTCACATCGACTTCATCCATCAACGTTACATGCGGTGCAGTTTGTTTCGAGTGAACCATCGCTTTGGCAATGGCACGGCGCATGCCGGACATTTTCTCGCGTGTTTCAGGGAATTCGCCTTCTGGTGCCGGAGCCGCTTTCGGAGCCGCTTCTTTAGAAGCAGTTTCCTGTGTAGCTGCTTCCGATTTCTCGGCAGCTATAGCCGGTTCTTGCGCTGCTGCTTGCTGCTGTCCGCCGCTCATGAATGATTCGATATCTTCTTTTAAGATGCGGCCGTTATTGCCTGAACCTGTAACTTGAGTGATATCGACGTCTTTGTCACGTGCGAATTTGCGCACAGATGGCATTGCGATTACGCGGGCATTTGGATCTTTCGGCTGGGTTTGTGCTTGTGCCTGTGAACCTGCACCCGTTTCTTCTGAAGCAGGCTGTTCTTCTTTAGCCGGTTCTTTTTCGACATTCTGGGCAGCTTCCGCTGTTCCAGCCTGTACTTGTTCTTCAGTTTTTTCTTCGCCTTTAGGGTCTTCTTTTTTCTCAGGAGCCGCTTCTGTTTCTTCGCCTGAACCTTCATTGTCAGAAGCATCATCACTTTCGATGCGTACGAGTACATCCCCGACAACTGCGACTGTGCCTTCTTCTACAAGGATTTCTTTAACTGTGCCTGATACTGGCGATGGCATTTCAACTACCGCTTTATCGTTTTGCACTTCGAACATGATGTCATCTTCTTCAATGCGGTCGCCCGCTTTTACGAACCATTTTACGATTTCACCTTCGTGGATACCTTCACCGATATCCGGTAAACGAAATTCAAAAGCCATTAGTTTCACCCTTTCTATTCTCGAACATTAAAACGTTAGAACTTTTTTAGCTGTTTCTACTATATCCTTCGAATTTGGAAGCCAAACTTGTTCAGCCTGCGAGAATGGGAATATAGAATCTGGTGCAGTTACACGCAGTACTGGAGCCTCAAGGCTTAAGATTGTGCGATCCATCAGTTCAGCGACGATGTTTGCAGCGATGCCCGCTTGTTTCTGTGCTTCTTGCACAACCATAGCGCGTCCCGTTTTTTCGACAGAAGCGACAAGCGTTTCGATGTCAAGCGGCTGAATGGTGCGCAAATCGATAACTTCTACTGAGAAATCCTCTTTTTCAAGTTCTTCTGCAGCTTTCAAGCTTTCTTGGACCATTGCACCGTAAGCGATAATCGTCAAGTCAGTGCCTTCACGTTTCACGTCTGCTTTGCCTAGTGGAATCGTATATGATTCTTCTGGAACTTCCTGTCGGCCTGAACGGTATAATTTCAAATGCTCAAGGAAGATTACTGGGTCGTTGTCGCGGATAGAAGAAATAAGCAATCCTTTTGCGTCATAAGGTGTGGACGGAATGACAACTTTCAAGCCTGGCTGTGAAGCCATCAATCCTTCTAATGAATCCGCGTGCATTTCAGGTGTATGAACACCGCCACCGAAAGGCGAACGGATAGTGACCGGCGAATTCAAGCTGCCGCCGCTGCGGAAACGCATGCGAGCCATTTGCCCGCTGATCGAATCCATCACTTCATAAACAAAACCGAAAAATTGGATTTCAGCCACTGGACGGAATCCTTGCAGGCCTAAACCGATTGCCAGGCCGCCGATCCCTGACTCCGCCAAAGGCGTATCAAAAACTCGGTCTTCGCCAAATTCTTTTTGCAGCCCTTCCGTTGCACGGAAAACGCCGCCGTTATTACCAACATCTTCTCCAAAAACCAAAACATTTTCATCGTTTTGCATTTCGGTTCTTAGAGCGTCAGTGATTGCCTGAACCATAGTCATTTGTGCCATCGCTTATTTCGACTCCTTCGCTTTGTAGATTTCGAGCTGTTCCTGAACGTTGAATGGAATTTCGTCGTACATAATTTCAAGCATATTCGTAACCGTCTGCTTCGGAGCGCTATCCGCTTTTTTGATAGCGGCTTTGATTTCGTCCTTCGCCTGTTCGATCACTTCGTTTTCTTTCTCTTCATTCCATAAGCCTTTCGCTTCAAGGTATTTGCGGAAGCGGATAAGCGGATCTTTCTTTTCCCATTCGCTGTCTGTATCCGATGTACGGTAGCGTGTTGGGTCATCCCCAGCCATCGTATGCGGTCCGTAGCGGTAGCAAAACGTTTCGATCAATGTCGGGCCTTCGCCTTTAACTGCGCGCTCGCGTGCGTCACGCGTTACAGCATAAACTGCTAAAGGATCCATACCGTCAACTAGCACGCCTGGAATTCCGGCTGCAACAGCTTTTTGGGCGATCGTTTTAGCCGAAGTCTGTAGGTCACGCGGCGTAGAAATCGCGAATTGATTGTTCTGCACAATGAAAATAGCCGGTGAGCGGAAAGATCCCGCAAAGTTGATTCCTTCGTAAAAATCTCCTTGAGATGAACCGCCGTCCCCTGTATATGTAACAGCTACTGCTTCTTTTTTGCGCTTCTGCAAACCTAATGCCACGCCAGCAGCTTGGATGAACTGTGCTCCGATGATGATTTGAGGAGGCAAAATATTCAATCCTTCTTCCATCTGATTGCCCATGAAGTGCCCGCGTGAAAATAGGAATGCCTGGTGAAGCGGCCAGCCGTGCCAAATCAATTGAGGCACATCCCGGTAGCCTGGTAAAATGAAATCGTCTTTCGTCAATGCGAAATGCGATGCCAATTGGGAAGCTTCCTGCCCTGCAGTTGGTGCGTAGAAACCAAGTCGGCCCTGGCGGTTCAACGAAATCGAGCGTTGGTCAAGAATACGCGTAAATACCATGCGGCGCATTAATTCCTGCAAGTCTTCATCCGATAATTTCGGGTCTGCCTCTTCGTTGACGATTTCGCCTTCTTCATTAAGAATCTGAACCATTTCAAACTTTTCTTCAATTGCGTGCAGTGTTTCCACTGGTTGGAACTGCTTTGATTTTTCTGCAGCCATAATAGCAACTCTCCTTTATCTGTATTAAAATTATTTTATTCAATTAGTAATACAATACATATACTTTTTCAGTATACGTGAGAAAATTTTGCAGGTCAATCATAGCTAACCTATAAGCCATAAGCATTATATGAAAATAGAAAATTCCATCTTATTTAATCTGTACTAGTTGAAATAGATTACTGTACTATATTACAGGGCGATTTCGCAAAGCTTTTATAACACAGAAAAAGCGGCCACGTGGGCCGCTTACTCTTCACTTTTTTCAATCTCGCTGATTACGCCGTTTTTCAGTTCATTGAACTGTTCGGTCTTTTCGTTGAATACTGTAACAGCATCTTGCACGGTCTGGTTCTGGCTATTTACCTCCAGCGCTTTTTCCTGCAGAGACTGGAGAGTGGAACTTTCATCTTGCAGCATCGTATATAATTCCTGCTGCTGCATGTTCAAATTTTCATAATCGTCAGCAAAAGCTGCGTGCGCTTCAAAGCGCTCCTGCATCTTCGCTTTCAAGTCCGTCAAACCGGATTTGACGTTTTCTTCTTCGGTTTCTTTTATTACTGCGTCAATTTCTTTGAAGTTTTTCTGCGCAGCGTCCATCGATTCTTTCTCACTAGCCAATAGCTCCAAGCGTTCATTGGCCGATGCAATCGCTTCTTCTGCTTGCGCACCGACTTCTTCCTGCTCTTCCTGAGTCAATGACATGATCGACTCGAATAGCTGTTGTTCATCTTCTTCCAGTTTCTGCATATCTTTCTGTGTATCGCGATAATTTTTTTCAGCATCAAATGTACTTTTCAAAACGCTATCCAATTGTTCTTCCGCCGCCGGCCCTGAACATGCGCCCAAAAATAGTGCACTTGAAATTACAGTGGCCGTAATCACTTTATTCAATATAAACCCTCCTCTTAATCCATACTTTAACTATAATGTCGCCATTTAAAAAACACAACTGCGTAAGGCAGTAGTTGATAAGAAAGGTAAATCTTATTACTTTTCAACCGATATTCCGCAAAACAGCTGCAAAGGCATGGACCCAAGCATTGGGGCAATGCCTTTGCGACGAAGCACACAGTGCTGCGTCGCACTTTCATGTCTCGAAGCTAGCGCAACGACGCAACGGTCTTTCATGTCCAGAAGCTAGCGTAGCGATGCAGGGACAGAGACAGGAGCACATGTTTTTTGCTGCGGGCGAGCGCCAAGCCTTCTCAGCCCGCTTTCGCGTCCTTCCGGGGTCTCCACTGTTTTGCTTCATATCTGAAGATTAGTATTAAACTACAGACAGTTTATCTTTTAAGGTTTCGACCAAAGAAATATCTTACTTTAACGAAACACATTTGAATAAAGCGGAAAGCGTCCGCCTGAAGCGAAATGAAAATATAATTTAAATTTTTGAACAGTGCATCTCCGAAGCGGCTTTCCTTTTCCTGAAAAGCTTTTTTAAGATATAATTGCCATAATGGCAAGAATGAAAGGATGAATACTGTTGATATTGATGAAAGACATTATACGAGAAGGACACCCCACTTTAAGAAAACGCTCGGAAGAAGTGGCACTTCCCTTATCGGCTGAAGACAAGGCATTGGCTGAAAGCCTTTTGGAATATGTGAAAAACAGCCAAGATGATGAACTTGCTGAAAAATACGACCTACGCGCAGGCGTCGGCATAGCGGCTCCGCAAGTCAATGAACCAAAGCGGATTTTCGCGCTTTATTTCGACCCTTCTACAGAAGAAAACATGAGCCTGATCGCCATCAACCCGAAAATTGTCAGCCATTCCGTTGAAAAATCTTATTTGACTACCGGCGAAGGGTGCTTATCGGTCGACCGCGCAGTGCCTGGCTATGTGCCGCGCTACGCACGCATCACCGTAAAAGCGTACAATCTCCAAGGCGAGGAATACAAAATGCGCTTGAAGGGATTGCCGGCCATTGCATTTCAGCATGAACTTGACCATTTGAACGGCATCATGTTCTTCGACCACATCAATGCCGAAAATCCATTCGCTGAAATTGAAAACGCAACGCCAATTGAAAGAGGCTCAGGAGAATAATCTCCCAAGCCTTTTTCTTTTTTTATGAATTTTATTAGATTAAGCCTAGGTGCTTGAATGCTTTCGCCAGCCCATCGTTGTCGACATGGTCCGTGATATAGGAAGCGATTGCTTTCGTTTTAGCATGGCCGTTGTCCATCGCAACACTGAATCCGGCAGTCTCCATCATTTGCAAATCATTCAATCCGTCGCCGAACGCGATGGTGTCTTCAATCGAATGGCCGGTCAGTTTGATAAGACGCTTGATGCCGCTTGCTTTCGTGCCGCCTTGAGGCAGGATATCACAGGATACCCGGTGCCAGCGCACGAAGTCGACCGTCTTGAAATGGTCGCGGTATTGCTGTTCTTCTTGTTCTTCGCAGAAAATCAGCGCTTGATAGATTTCGTTGTCTGAATGAAATCCTTCTTCGGTTTTTGGGTGCAAAAACTTAAGGCTCTTGATGCTTTCCTCAATGTCCGGATGGTAATCGATCGACGACACCATTTTGATTTCATTCATAAAGACTAGTGGATGGTCTCGCTGTTCCGCATATTCGAAAATCGATTGCAGCGTATCCGGGTCCAGTGCCTCTTTATGGATAGGCTCCCGCTGATGGACAATGTATTGGCCATTAAACGAAATGAACGTTGAGATCTCCAGCTCTTTTCTCAATTCCTCGAACATGAATGGCGCTCGTCCAGTTGCAATTGCCAATTCATGGCCATTTGCACGCGCCTTTTGGAGTGCCGTTTTTGCGCTTTCAGGCAATTCCTTTTTAGAATTTAATAACGTACCGTCGATATCGAGCAATAATAATTTCCCCATGGTATAAAATCTCCATTCTGTCTTAAAAGTATGCAGTGCCCGTAACTTTACAATTGTCAGAAAAAATAGTATAATGCCAGCAAGGAGTGAGTCAGCCATGTTGAAACGTCTTAAGAGAAAACTGCTTAGACAGCTCAATGGCATCATGAACAAAAAGAAAATCGCATAATTATTCGGCCCTTCTAAAAGAAATTAGGAGGGCTATTCTTTATTTTAGAACATTGTCGTGATAATATAAAGAAAGTGAATTTAATTGAACGTGCAAAAGGAGAGCAAAATATGATTTTTAAAGTATTATATCAGGAAAACCGTGCAGAGGTACCAGTTCGCGAAAACACTAAGAGCCTCTATGTTGAAGCTTCATCCGAGCGTGAAGTAAGAGAACATTTGAAAGACCGCAATTACAACATCGAATTCATCCAGCTGCTTGAAGGAAACCACCTTCAATACGAGCAAGACAGCCAGAATTTCGAATTAGAGAGTTTGGAATAACAATGAAATTCGTTAAAAATGATCAAGTTGCAGTTTTCGCCCTCGGCGGACTAGGCGAAATCGGCAAAAACACATACGGTGTGCAATTCCAGGATGAAATTATCCTGATTGACGCCGGCATCAAATTTCCGGAAGACGATTTGCTCGGAATCGATTATGTAATTCCGGATTACACTTATTTGGTAAAGAATGCTGATAAGATCAAAGGCCTCTTCATCACACACGGCCACGAAGATCATATCGGTGGCATCCCTTATCTATTGAAACGGATCAATGTCCCAGTATACGGCGGGAAGCTCGCATTAGGCCTGCTCCGCAAAAAATTGGAAGAGCATGGCTTGCTCCGCCAAACCAAAATGATTGAAATCGCAGAAGAAGATGTCATCAAATTCCGTAAGACATCTATCAGTTTCTTCCGTACAACCCACAGTATTCCGGATTCGTTCGGCGTTGTCGTTAAGACGCCGCCTGGCAACATTGTCCATACAGGAGATTTCAAATTCGATTTCACTCCTGTAGGCGAACCGGCAAACTTGTTGAAAATGGCTCAAATCGGCAGTGAAGGCGTTCTTTGTCTCTTGTCCGACAGCACAAACGCTGAAATTCCGAACTTCACGATGTCGGAACGCAAAGTCGGCGAAACAATCAAAGACATTATGAGAAAAGTGGATGGCAGGTTGATTTTTGCTACATTCGCATCCAACATCTATCGCTTGCAGCAAGTTACTGACGAAGCGGTAGCGCAAGGGCGTAAGATCGCTGTATTTGGACGCAGCATGGACAATGCAATGACTATCGGCCGCGAACTTGGCTATATCAATGCACCGGAAGATGCTTTTGTCGATACACAAACCTTGAACCGCCTGCCAGCAAACGAAACATTGATTCTTTGCACTGGCTCCCAAGGCGAACCGATGGCTGCCTTGTCGCGCATCGCGAACGGCACACACCGCCAAATCCAGATTCAGCCGAATGATACGGTTGTCTTCTCGTCTTCCCCGATTCCGGGCAATACGAGCAGCGTTAACCGGACAATCAACTTGCTGTTCCGCGCCGGTGCTGATGTCATTCATGGCTCGTTGAATAATATCCACACATCCGGCCACGGATCTCAAGAAGAAAACAAATTGATGCTTCGTTTGATCAAACCGAAATTCTTCATGCCGATCCATGGTGAATACCGGATGCAAGCCCAGCATGCTGAACTTGCTGTTGACTGTGACGTCCCGCGTGAAAACACCTTCATCATGGAAAATGGCGACGTTTTGGCATTAGGCGAAAACGAAGCTTCTGTTGCTGGCCGCATCCCTTCTGGCGATGTTTACATCGACGGCAGCGGCATCGGCGATATCGGCAACATTGTCTTGCGCGATCGCCGCGTCCTTTCTGAGGAAGGGCTGGTCATCGTCGTTGTCAGCGTTGATATGAAGAACAATAAAATGGTCTCCGGCCCGGACATTATCTCCCGCGGTTTTGTCTACATGAGAGAATCAGGCACGATGATTTACGAAGCCCAGCAAATGCTGAACCGCCATTTGAAGAAAAAAATCCACGGCAAGGATACGGAATGGTCAGAGCTTAAAAACGACATTTCCGATGTCTTAGGACCGTACCTATTTGAAAAAACAAAACGCCGTCCAATGATCTTGCCGGTCATTATGGAAGTGTAAGTAAATATAAAAGACAGTCCCGAAAGCCGCTAAAGGCTTTCGGGACTGTCTTTTTTGTTTTTATCAGTGTTATTAATTCAATACTTTTTTCTCAAAGCGGTTAATATCTGAATCTGATCCAATAATGATCAGCACATCCGCCAACTCGATTTCCATATCCGCTTGCGGCGACACGATAATGTCTTTCTCGCGTTTGATGGCAACGATGTTGATGCCGTATTTTGCACGGATGTCGAGCCCAATCAATGTGCGGCCTGCTAGTTTTTCATTGGCCTGGATTTCTGCAATCGAATGCTCGTCCGACAGCTCCAAATAATCCAAAACGTTGTTTGACAGCATATTATGCGCAATGCGGATGCCCATATCGCGCTCCGGATGGACGACGCGGTCAGCACCGATTTTGTTCAGCACTTTCGCATGATAATCGTTTTGGGCTTTCACGGTAATCTGCTTGACCCCGATTTCTTTCAGCATCAATGTTGTCAGGATGCTTGCCTGAATGTTTTCGCCGATTGCGACAATGACATGCTCAAAATTACGGATGCCCAGCGATTTCAACACGGTTTCATCTGTTGTGTCCGCTACTACCGCTTGTGTCGCAATAGATGCAAATTCGTCGACCCGTTCTGAGTCTTTATCTATCGCCATTACGGCGGCGTCTTGTTCGATCAGTTCACGGACAATGCTGCCGCCGAAGCGCCCCAGTCCTATTACTACGAATTCCTTTTTCATGTCCATCCCCCAAACTCATTGACTGCTCTCATTTTATCACAATTACCTGCGGTATTGACAAGCCTTCTTGCGGTTTTCCATCTTATCCATCAGAGGAATACAATAAAAAACCCCGCTCATCGGCGGGGATCCAGCGGCCTTTTCGGCCGTTTGTCGCAATATTCGCATGTCGCATCGCTGCATTTCTCTTCGCGCCATTCGTTGCAGCCTGAGCAGTAGCTCGCATCGAATTCGTCGTCGAATGTCAGTTTTGACAAGCAGGAATGGCAATACGTATGAACATCCATCCAGTTGATGAACTTTTTATCTGCTAGAAGGTAAAGCCCCTGCTGTTCTTGTCTGTAATTCATAATAGAAGATTTTTGGACAACACGTTTTTTAGGGTCTAAGAAAAAATTCATTTTGCTGTTCACTCAAATCACTCCCAAAATTGGTTAAGCTTTTATCCGTTTTGCCGCGAGCGGTGGCTGGGATTCCATCAAAGCGAATTCCCGGCGTCCATCATTATGATGGCGCGGCCAATTAATTTATAAGTTAGCTGTTATTGTATGTTTTATGTTTTGCACTTTCTCTATGATAGTAAATCATTGCAGTAAAAAGCAATAGATATGTTCCAATTAAATTTAAATAACATTAATTTGACTCTAAACTGCTTTTTTGTATACTTAAAGATGCTAATAGTAAACTATTAATCTACTTTAACTAAACTTTTGTTTGATTGGCTCAGTAATTCTTGGTGGGGGGATAATATGGAGATTGGGGCAAAAATTAAGCGTCTGCGCTTAAAGAACGGTTTGACACAGGAAGAGCTGGGTGAGCGCACTGACCTCAGCAAAGGATTTATCTCCCAGCTCGAACGGGACATGAACTCCCCTTCTATAGAAACTCTTTTTTCCTTGCTTGAAGTGCTCGGCACAACGCCTAAAGATTTTTTTGATGATACGGACAAAAGACTGAAAGTCACGTTTACGCCGCAAGACCATGTCAAGCACAAAGACGAAGAAGCCGGCTATGAAATAGATTGGCTCGTTGCCACTTCCAATGAAAAAGAGATGGAACCGGTTTATTTGACGCTTTACAGAAATGGACATTTTAAACGGTTTGAGCCTTCCCTGGCGGAAACTTTTATCTATGTTATTGAAGGAAGCGTGCGTCTGGTTCTCGGCAATATTGAATACACAGCAAATACCGGGGACTCGATTTATTACGAGGCTTCCGACAATCATCACTTGATCAATATTGCGGACGGCAAAACAGAATTGATCTTAGTAGCTACACAATCTTATTTATAAACTTGGAGGGATCGTCTGACCAATCAATAATCCGATTTGATAACGTGACACAAACTTATAACGGGGATTCCCCGGTTTTGAAAGATATCAGCCTTGAGTTGAAAAAGGGAAATTCTATACACTTCTTGGTCCATCCGGCTGCGTAAAACGACGATTCTGCGTTTGATTGCAGGCTTTATCACGCCGACACAAGGCAATATCTATATCGGAGGCAAGAAAGTCAACCGGATTCCGGTGAACGAACGCAAAGTAAATACGGTATTTCAGGATTATGCCTTATTCCCTCATTTGAATGTATTTGAAAATGTGGCATTCGGCTTGCACATCAAGAAAGTGAAGGAGCGGAAACTGACCGTCGCGTAAAAGAAGCCTTGGAATTCGTCAATTTGAAAGGCCATGAAACCCGTGAAATCTTAGAGATGTCCGGCGGTCAGCGTAATCGTCAACGATCCCGAAGTGACTGGCGACAAGCGATTCTACCCTACTGAAGAAATGTGGGACCGCCTGGAAGTCTATGAAAACCTGGGGCTTGAGATGCTTGGTGTTTACAACGAACTGTTTTTGGAATTTAAAATGGACATGGAAAAATGACAGGCAGAGCTTCTGCCTGTTTTTTTCTTTGTCTTCCGGGTATTGTATTAAATGACATTGTGATAAACTTTTAGTCACACGAAAGAAATAAGAGAGAAGGATCGACGATGGCCCAAAAATCAAATAAATTCGCTTTATACGTGCTAATGTTCAATATGTTCATCGCAATGAGCGGCATCGGGCTAATCATTCCCATCATGCCTGAATATCTCGATACATTCGGCGTTGCCGGCCAAGCGCTCGGCACATTGATCGCTACATTCGCATTGGCACAATTTTTATTTTCTCCGCTGTCCGGAGAACTATCGGACAAATACGGCCGCAAGAAATTGATCATTATTGGCTTGATCATCTTCGGCTTATCCCAATTGGTATTCGGTCTGGCTTCCGATTTATGGATTTTGTACTTGGCGCGCTTTTTTAGCGGACTCGGCGCCGCTTTCCTCATTCCGCCAATGATGGCTTTTGTAGCGGATATCACCACCTATGAAGAACGCGGCAAAGGAATGGGGCTCCTCGGTGCTTCGATGTCACTCGGCTTTATGGTCGGCCCCGGATTTGGCGGCTTTCTTGCTGAAGTCAGTCTGCAATTCCCGTTCTATGTTGCCACCGCAGTCGCATTGATTGCAGCAGTGATTTCGCAATTCGCTTTGCCGGACGTTGCACCGACCATTGATGCTGCGCCCGCTAAACGCGAGAATCTCTTGCAGCAATTGAAAAGGTCCAGCTACACGCCTTATTTCGTCATGTTGATTGTCATGTTCATTTTTGCGTTCGGTTTGGCCAATTTCCAATCGACAATCGCTTTGTATGTCGATAAGAAATACAGCTTTACGCCTAAAGAAATCGCTGTCCTCATCACTGTCGGTGGCTTTGTCGGCGTCATCGTCCAGACTTTCGTCATCGACCGGCTGTTCAAGCGCTTTGGCGAAATGAAAGTGATCTTGGTCAACCTGTTGGTTTCCGCTGCGGCAATGATTGCTGTGCTTTTCGTCAACACCTTTTGGACGATCCTGCTGGTATCGGCAATTTTCTTTACAGCCGCTTCACTTTTGCGTCCGGCCATCAATACGCTCATTTCCAAACTAGCCGGTGATGAACAAGGGTTTGCCGCAGGTATGAACAATGCCTATATGAGTTTAGGAAACATGATTGGCCCTGCTCTTGCCGGAATCCTCTTTGATATCGATATGAGTTTCCCGTATATTTTCGGTACAGCCATTTTGATCACCTGCTTTTTCCTGGCGAATACGTGGTCATTGCGAAAACGCCAGCTGCTGGCTGAAAGCCGGACTAGCTGAAGGCCTAACATCTCATAACTTTAATGGAAAACAAAAAATAGACAGGCAGCCACTTAGCTGCCTGTCTGTTTTTTTATTGGCTTTGGAAAAATTCGTAGATGAATTGCGGCATCGTATCCAAAACCGCTTCGTCTGGATTAAGTTTGGAATGATGAAGGCCGTAAGGAGAACCAACACCCGCCCAAAACATGAGGCCTGGAATCTGATTGGTGAAATACCCGAAATCCTCACCCGTCATCGCCGCTTCAGCGCGTTTTGCTGAAACACCTTTATAGCCGGCAGCGAAATGCAGGAATTGTTCTGCCAATTCTTCGTCATTATTCACTTCCAGATAACTTGAACCGTAATCGATGGTGATTCGGCAATGGAAGCCTTCTTCAATAGCGCGGCAATGTGCTTCAATGCGGGACTTCATGTTTTGCATTGATTCCAAATTCAAGGTACGGATCGTCCCTTCTAGCCGCGCGTGTTCCGCGATGACATTTTGGACAGTCCCTGCAGTGAATTTGCCGACCGTCAATACCGCCGAATCCATTGGGTTGACGTTGCGGCTGACGATTGTCTGCAGTTGAAGCAGAAGCGACGCCGCTGCTACCGCCATGTCTTCCGCATTATGCGGAAAAGCGGCATGTCCGCCTTTGCCCTGAAGGTCGATGAACAATTCCGAGGTGTTTGCAAACAACAACCCCGGCTTTGTCGATACTGTTCCTGCTGGCATTTCCGGCGCGATGTGCAACGCAAAAATGTTATCCGGCAAAAATGCCGGCATTTCAGCTTTCAGCCATTCCCGGAACGGCAATGCGCCGCCCGGCCCTTCTTCTGCCGGCTGGAACAAGATTACCACGTCATCTTTGATCGGCTTTTCAGTTAATTTCTCCAGCAAACCAAGCGCAACCGCCATATGGACATCATGGCCGCACGCATGCATCCGCCCTGGATGGAGCGAAGAGAATGTGAGCCCTGTTGCTTCCGTGATCGGCAAGCCGTCGATATCCGTGCGCCAGCCAATCAATTTACTTGGAGCAGTGCCTGAAACCTTTACTGCCAAGCCAGTCTTCCATTCCACTACATCAAGACGATCTTGCGGCAGCTCCTGGATGATGCTTTTCAAAAGAGCCTGGGTTTTAACTTCCTGAAACCCGATTTCCGGTATTTGATGCAATTCTCTTCTGATTTTCATTAAATCCATAAAATATCGCCTCTTATAACTGGCGAAGTTCTTGTTTGATTTCCGTTTTCGAACGTGTTTTTTCATCCATCAATTTAAGGACGCGTGCTGGCGTGCCGCCGACTACTGAGTTGGCTGGCACGTCTTCAATAACGATTGCGCCGGCTGCAACAACCGCGCCTTCGCCGATGCGGACGCCTTCTAATACGACTGCATTCGCACCAATCATGACGTTGTCTTCTACTATGACAGGAGTCGCTGATGCAGGCTCGATCACACCGGCAAGGACTGCGCCTGCTCCGATGTGGCAGTTTTTGCCGACAGTTGCGCGGCCGCCAAGAATAACGCCCATGTCGATCATTGTGCCATCACCGATGACCGCTCCGATATTGATGACAGCGCCCATCATGATGATGCAATTATTGCCGATTTCCACATTTTCGCGGATAAATGCGCCTGGCTCGATGCGGCTGTTGATGTTTTTTATATCCAATAACGGAATCGCAGAGTTTCTGCGGTCATTTTCTACTACTGAGTCTTCGATGACAGCAGCATTTGCTTCAAGTGCTCCTTGGACTTGCGCCCATTCACCGAAAACGGTTGCGTGGTTCCCTTCTCCAAAAACTTTAGAGCCTGTGCCATAGTCCAAAGAAGCGACGTTCTGCCCTTTTACATAAACTTTGACAGGCGTTGATTTTGTAGCATTCTGTATGTACGAGATAATTTCATTTGCATCCATTTGCTTCATCAATAAAAACCTCTTTCTATAAGTGATGGTGTTATTATAACGGATTTAGAATAATAATTCAGTACATTAGCTTAATAAAGCGGCATGTTTTTTCACTATATCGACAAATGCCTCTACTTGGCGCAGCTGGAATGCAGATTCGTAGCCGATTAGCCATGTATCACGCGTAAGCTCCAATTCTTCCGCGCTGCTCGACAGCGGGATTTTGTGGACGCCCTCTGTCCCGTCCAGCGTAATAGAAGGCAAAATCGCATAGCCGATGCCGTTGACCGCCATTTGCTTGCACGTCTCAATCTGGTCAACTGTGATTTGCCGCTTCGGGCTTGAAGCGAAATGCTTCTGCCACCATTGCTGGATTTCCTCGTAATAATTGGAATCGCTTTTAAATTGGATAAACGGCCGTTCCGTCTTTTCCACTTGTTCGAGCGATGTGATTTCCTTATCAACCAAATACAGCGTATCACGGAATAAATGCATCTTTGTGCCTTTCCAATCGGTTTGGCCCCGGACAATGCCGACATGGGCTTCGCCTTCATAAAGCGCTCGGACGATGTCTGAACTCCAGCCGGTAATCAACTGGATTTTTGCTTCCGGGTAAAGCGTGACGAAATCTTTCAGCACCTTCGGCAGCCAATTCTGGCCGATGATTGTTGCGCAGGCAATTTTCAATGTGCCGTGGACTTTAGACGTCAGTGTATGAAGGATTTCAAATACCTCTTCCTTGCGCTGAATCATGTCAATCGAATAATTGATGACAAGCTCTCCGGCAGGCGTCGGCGTCAATCCTTTTTGCGAGCGGATGAACAATTGCTGTCCCCAGTCTTTCTCGATAGACTGCAGGCGCTGCGACAAGGCCGGCTGTGACAAGAAGAGCCGTTCAGCCGCTTTCCGCATATTGCCTTCTTCTGCCAGCACTTTGATGATCAGTTCTTCATTAGCCATCTCTTCTCAGCCCTCTCTTTCGCGGCAGCCCGAAAATCAGCAATAAACTGATCAGAGCAAAAACCGCGGTCAACCCGTAAACGTTCTGCGACCCTTGTTCGAGCCCTTCCTGCAGCACTTTAATTGCTTCTGGGGATAAGGCGGCCCGGCTCTTCTCCGTCAGCAATTCGTTGACCGAGTTCAACGTGAATCCTTCCCCAGTGCTGCGGAAATAATTTAACAGCGTCACATTCAGTACACTTCCTAACAATGCCGCTCCGATCGTGCTCCCCAAATTCCGCATAAAAATGTTTGAAGCTGTCGCGGAGCCACGCTGTTCGTAGGAAACCGCCGATTGGATCGAGACGATAAACGCGGTGCTTGTAAGCCCCATCCCGACGCCGATGAAAAAGCTCGACATCGCAGCCCACCACGGGCCGAAACTTGCCTGCATCAAAACGAACAGCACCGTCCCAATGACCAGTGACACGCCGCCGAGCAGCGAGGTTTGAAAATAGCCGA
Organism: Planococcus sp. TJ-302; assembly: GCF_058268455.1. Classification (NCBI taxonomy): domain Bacteria; kingdom Bacillati; phylum Bacillota; class Bacilli; order Caryophanales; family Caryophanaceae; genus Planococcus; species Planococcus sp. TJ-302. The sequence goes on from NZ_JBZDOI010000001.1 coordinate 1,077,827, forward strand.
TTTTCAGCAGCAGCTTCCCTGAAAAAAAGGCTGCAATCGGCCATCCGATCGACATAGCTGTCAGCGTGAATCCGGCGATTGTCGCGGACTGTTCCATGACACCAGTGACATAAGCAGGCAAATAGCTCGTTACGCCGATCAGGATGATGCCTGTAAAAAGGGAAACCAGGTTCGCGAATAAAATCGATTTATTGCGCCAGATGGAAAATGGCATCATCGGATCTTCCGCTCTTCGCTCCACAAAGACGAACAGGGTGAAAATAGCGGCCGCGCCTCCCAGCAGCATGAATGACGGAATAGAAGCCCAGCCAAAACCGACGCCGCCTTCAACGAGCCAATAAAGGAACATGGAGAGCGCAAGCGTCAGTAAAGCCGCGCCAGCGAAATCGATAGCCGGTTTCTTATGGTTCACCGGTTCCACCAAAAAGAACATCACTCCCAGCAACGCCAAAATTCCAAGTGGAATATTGACCCAAAATACGTATTCCCAGCCGACAGTCGCTACCAAGATGCCGCCTATCGCAGGTCCGGTCACTGCGGAAATCCCCCACACACTCGACAGGTAGCCTTGTATTTTCGCGCGTTCTTCATTCGTATAAATATCCCCGACAATCGTTGTTGCAATCGGCAATACTGCTCCCGCTCCAATTCCTTGGACAAAGCGGAAAAAAATCAATCCATCCATCGATGTCGCCAGCCCGCAAAGAAGCGAGCCAATCAAAAATAGGATGATGCCTACAGCAAATATCGGCTTGCGCCCGAAAATATCGGACAGTTTCCCATACAGCAGCACCGTAACCGTACTCATCAGCAGATAAGCAGAGAACACCCAGCTGTATTTGGAAAATCCGCCAAGCTCTGCCGAGATGCTCGGCATCGCTGTCGAGACGATTGTCGCTTCCACTGCACCGATAAACATTGCCAGCATCACGGACGCCAGCACCAATGGACGATTTGTTTTTTTCATAAGTTATGCCCTCTCTCTTGATGACAGAAAAAAGGCCTCGCAATGAGACCTCCAATGGCTATCTGAATCTTATTTTTTTAATTGGTAAATTTGCTTTTTCAATTGTTTCAGGACGACTCGGCGAGTCAAAATCCCCATAAACATTCCATCATCGTCGATGACACATAAAAAGTTCTGGTCAATTAGCAGGTCCAATGCCCGCCGAAAGCGTTCGTTGATATGAATCAGCGGAAAATCCCGCTCCATGATATCGTCTACTTTGATGTCAGGCAGCCGTTCATATTCGATGTGGTCGAGCCCCAGAATGGCATCAGTTATACGCTGGGCATTGATCAATCCGCGAAAACGGTATTTCGGATCCAGTACGGGAATCGCGGAATAGCCTGTTTTTGTCAAAACCAATAATGCGTGTTCTGCGCTATTGCCCACTTGGACATGTGCGACTTTTTCGGAAGAAATGATGAATTGTTCGATTGGCATATCAAGAAAATCTTTGCTAGGTAATGAAATCATGTACTCTACTCCTTTAACTTCATAAACGAGCCAACCTAATTCCGGTCGTTTTCATCATAACATATTACGGTAGCCGAAACTATTTTTCACTTTACGTTTGCCGTATGAATTGCAAGGATTTCCTAGAACGGAAATTTGTTCAGCCATTGCCCTCCGTCCAAAGTGACAATCTCCCCGTTCATATAAGAAGCTCTTTCCGACATGATAAACGCTGCGAGTTCCGCCACTTCTTCCGGCTTCCCAAGACGGCCCAGCGGAATGGATTCTAACGTGCGTTTTGCCGCTTTCTCGGATTCCCATAATTTATCGGCTCCACCCGTCCGTTCAATCGGCCCTGGAGCAATCCCATTGACCCGGATGCCGTATTGTGTGCCCCATTCCACCGCCAATGTCCGCGTCAATGACATGACGCCTGCTTTGGCGGCCGCTGAATGCGCAACGCCTGCCCCTGCGTTCCATGCATAGGTAGCTAGCATATTCAGGATATTTCCCTTCGCGCCCCTTTCAATCCAGTAGTTTCCGACTGCATGTGAACAGAAGAATGTGCCGTTCAGTACGATATCAATGACGGAACGCCAGCCGTTAGGCGACAGCTTTTCCGCGTGGACGATAAAATTGCCTGCCGCATTATTGACCAGCCCGTCGATGCGCCCAAATTTCTCATGGGCGAAGCTCACCATCGCTTTTGCGTGTTCCGGTTCCCGGACGTCCATTTGAAATACTTCCACAGAACCATTTAGCACTTCCATCGATGTGACAGCAGCATTCAGCTTTTCCATATCCCGCCCCGTGATGATGACATTCGCACCTTCTTTTGCAAACCGTTCCGCCATATGGTACCCCATGCCGCTTGATCCGCCTGTTACAATAATCGTCTGTTCTTTGAACATTTCCATTTCCCCAATCCCCTTTATGTGTAATTTTTCAATTCGGCCCTGCCGTCCGTCCAGTATACAGTTTCCCGTTAATTTGGTATGATGGACATGCTTAATTAAGCAAATTCCAACTTCAGAAAGGAATGGGTCCATGGCTACACAAAAAACGGATGCGGAAATTGCCCAGGCAATCTTCACCGTTAACCGGCACGCGAAAACCGCCCCTGACAACCAGTATTTGTACGCCTTGAAAAAAGAAGCCTTATCGACGATGATCACCAAGAATCGCGCCAGAAAAATCGGTCTTCACTTCAGCAAAAATCCCCGAAAAAGCCAACAACAATCTTCAGTCCTCGTTCAATGCGGTAACTATTATTTTCACATGCTGCCGAAAAAAGAAGACTTTGAACAGCTTGACCATTTAGGCCAGTTGGATGAATCCTATCGTAATCCACCCAGCAGGATGAACCTAAAAACCGCCAAGGAGATCCTCAGCTCTTTCACCGGCCTTCAGCCGAAAAAGAAAGAAGCTCCCCAAGCGCCTTTCACCAAAACGTACACGCCGAGAGAGGCAGATCGGTTTTATTCACCCAAAAAATCCTATTTTGATTGATCATCCGATACGCCGGCTTCCAGAGCCAGCGTATTTTTTTATTCTTCGTAATACTTGATCAATGCTTGGGTGCCGTTTTCCCCGTAGCCTTGATCAGCCAAACTTTCGTACATGCGCAGCGATTGGCGAAGGCCCGGCAAGTCAATGCCCATCGCTTCAGCTTCTTCAGCGGCGATTTTCATATCTTTGATGAAATGCTTTATGTAGAACCCTGGGTCGAAATCGCCGTTGATGATGCGCGGCGCCAGATTGGACAGCGACCATGAACCTGCCGCACCAGAGGAAATCGACCGCAGCACCTGTTCCGGATCCAGTCCCGCTTTTTTCGCGTAGATCAGTGATTCGCAGACACCGACCATATTGGAGGCGATGATGATCTGGTTGCACATTTTCGTATGCTGGCCAGCCCCCGCTGCCCCTTGATAGACAATATTCTGTCCAAGCAATTCGAATAACGGCAAAGCCTCTTGGAAAACCGCTCTATCTCCGCCTACCATGATTGACAAGGTGCCGTTCTGTGCCCCTATGTCACCGCCAGACACTGGGGCATCCAGCGATTTCAAACCTTTTTCTTGAGCCGCTTCGTAAATCCGCTGCGCCAGTTTTGGTTGCGAAGTTGTCAGATCGACCAATACCGTTCCTTCTTTAGCGCCTTCCAATATGCCGTTATTCCCAAAATAAACTTGTTCGACGTCAGCCGGGTAGCCGACCATCGTGAATACTGTCTCGGCTTGTTCCGCTGCCTGCCGCGGCGACTCCATTAGCTTTGCTCCTAAAGCGACTAGGTTCTCCGCTTTTTTTGCCGTCCGTGTATAAATCGCCACTTCATGGCCAGCCTCTAATAAATGCTTGACCAAACTATTGCCCATGACACCAGTCCCGATAAATCCAATTTTCATATGCTATCACTCCTTCTCTATATTACCAGTTTAGCAAAAATCTTCTGTTAATTCACATAATTATTCAGCAACGAAAATCGCCATTTTAATAAAACGCAAAAAAAGAAGCCGATCCGCTATTCGGACCGACCACAAAAGGGGGAAATGAGAATGTTGCTGTGTTCAAATATACTATGCCCCGTCTATCAAAAGCTTAAACCTTTTCATTGAAATTCTTTTCTGAAAGCTGTTCGATTTCTTCCAAGAAAGGATTAACTTCATTTGCCGAAACTTCCCCTTGGCCGTACCGAACAAATTCGTATGTGGCAAAAAATCTTTCAGATACCTGCCAACCCATGCGCGATGTCCATTCCCTGACAGTCTCAGAAACGCCGCGGCTATGCCCAGCCGCTTCAGCCTGACGCTCGAACTCACGGTAGACTGCTCGGATATACTGCAAGTCAACCGCCTCTGCATGCGTTTTTTCTTCATATGTTTCGCGTGCAGCCGGTTTTGCGCTATTCATGCCCATCCGTTCAATGAAGACGGGCTGTTCCTTTTCCTGCTTTGATTTTTCAGGTCGCCATTTCTTGAGCCATAGCACCAATGCGGCGGTTATCCCCAATAGCAACGCGGCCAACATCACTTCAACCGGAAAATCGGCTGCTGCCGGCACTGCTGCCAAACCATTTTCTTGCCGTGTTTCTGAAGGTCCCATTTTGTTGATGGTTTCTTGGACTTTTTCTGAACTTGATAAGGCTGACAGCGAAACACCCAATTTCTCCATCAGCCCGGAAAATGGCCAAAGTACCAATTGCAGCAGCCCGCCTGCTGCCGCTCCCGCTCCTTGCCTGGCTTTTTCAGCGATGCTATAGACCAGCAATGCTGAAAGGGCGCTTGCAGCCAGCACAAAGCCTCCAGCTGCAATCAGCTGCGAAAAGCTGATGCCTTCCGGACGGTGCTTCAAATACCGGTAGCACAAACTAAGAAGCACATTCAATACAATTGCCGCAGCGAACAGCGTATACAAGATTCCTTCAGTTTCTTGTTCGGGGTTGAATATTGTTGTGAACATGGCAATCGCAAACAGTGCGACAATCAATAGCATCGGTTTGCTAAGTGCTTCATCGCCATCTTCGCTTCCTGAAAAACGGGTGTGCAGGCGATAAATGGCGGCCAGCATCCCTGCAGCCGCGAGCCACAGCGGAAATCCGATCAGCACTCCGCCAAGTGCGGTGGCTCCAGCGATTGCAGCCGATATCCAAACACTGTATGAAAGCTTTCCAAACAGCAAGAAAGCGGACAACGCGGCGGCAAAACTCAAAATTGGCCAGGACAGCAGCAAAGGATGCAAAGCTTCATCAGTTATAATGACAGCGATAATCGAAATGGCGAAGGCATCCATCCAAAACTTTGAGGCGGCATTAAAACGGCTGCTCATGCACTATCCCTCCCTTGGCGGCTTTCCAATACAGCCAGCTGGGTTCGTTTGCTCCATTTTGCTATTATGTTCCGGATATCGGCCTTTTCATCGGTCAGCACATATGTTGTAGACGGCAGTCCATCATGCCGCTCCAAATGGCTCGCCATTGCAATGAAAGGCATCGTTGAGTGGTCTTTGGATAATATGGATAGCAGTTCCAGTGCTTTCAGCCTCTGCTTTTGCCCTTCTCCAGATGGAAGGTAAAGGTAAGGAACCGACCCTGCTGCACGTATGTTTACAGCCAGCGCGTACGGAATGCCTGCCCGGTAACAACTTTCGATATAAGAAGCTAATTCTTCGGTCCGTTCTTCTAAATTCGGGATTGTCGCGTAATGCGACGCGACGTTCATCGCGAACAGCACCGATTCGTTCGCTACTTGAGTGAAAATTTTGGTCTGGTAGCTTTGCATGCGGGCGCTCGCCTTCCAATGGATATGGTGAAATTGGTCAGTCGGGAGGTATTCCCTTGTGCCCACAGGCTGAAACGGATCATCAAACAACGTGTGATTCAAATTGAAATAGCCGGCTTTTTGGCTGGAAGGCTTGTTATGGAATGGAAAATTCCGCAGCTTCGGATAAACCAATTTTTCCTGCAGCAGCCGGTCCCGGTACTCCAGCAACACATGGCCGTCGCCGAACGGCAATGGGATAGCCAATTCCATTTTTTTCAACCTCGAGAGCCCCCGATGATGGCCTATCACCGGTATCTTCACCTTTATTTTTTCTCTGAAACCGATTGTAAATGGCACATCCACTTCAATCATCTCACCGAACCGTTCGTTATGGCTGTCCGAGGGTTGGACCGCATCCTGAAACCAGATTTTCAACTTTCCTCCCCATATCGGCAATCCTCCATTTTCAAATTCCAATTCCCATTGGGATTCTCCGCCATTCAAGACACGCTGACGCATGAAAACATTGTGGTAGGCGAGGTTTTTTCCTGCCTGTTTTATATAAGCCCATTGCAGGCCAAATACCGCAGTTCCAAACGACAGCACTGCCACTGATTCATATTGAAGAAACACAAAAGCCATAAAAAGGGCCACGGCCAGCATCCCCAAAATGATGCCCTGCTGCCTGGCGCCTTCTTCATGGCGGATCCAACCCATCTTAAAGTGCCTCAACAGGCATTGGGATGGATTCGGCGATTTCCTTCAGAACTTCCGACGGCTTGGCAATAAGCATCCCTTCACCTGTCAGGAGAAGTCGATGCAAAGCGACAGGCTGCAGTATGTATTTAACATCGTCTGGTGTCACAAATGTGCGCCCTTCGATAAACGCACGGCCCTGCGCCGCATGGACAAGCGCTAACGCTGCGCGGGAACTCAACCCCAGCTCGACCAATGGATGCTTTCTTGTTGCTTGGACCAGCTCGATGATGTAATGCTCGATGTCTTCATGGATCGACACTTTCTTGGCCGCCTGTGTCCACGCCTGAACTTCGCTGATGGAGGCCACGGCGCTGATTTCTTTTTTATGAGATGCGTTTCCCCGGAAATCCCGGATGATCTTCAGTTCTTCCTCGAAACTCGGATAACCGATTTCCAATCGAAATAAAAACCGGTCCAACTGGGCTGCCGGAAGCGGGAAAGTTCCTTGCTGCGACTCCACTGGATTCTGCGTGGCGATGACGATAAACGGATTAGGCAGCTGCAGCGTTTCCCCGTCAATGGTTGCCTGCTTTTCTTCCATCGCCTCAAGTAGGCTCGATTGCGTCCTAGGTGTGGCGCGATTGATTTCGTCTGCAAGAAGCAGGTTCGTCAACACTGCCCCTGGGCGCAATTCGAATTCTTGAGTCCGCGGGTTGAAAAAGCGGATTCCTGTCACGTCCGATGGCAAAACATCCGGTGTGAACTGCAAGCGCTGAAATCCCCCTTGGAAAGATCCGGCAAATGCTTTTGCCATCCATGTCTTGCCTGAGCCCGGAACGCTCTCAAGCAATACGTGCCCTTCTTGAAGCAACGCGATGAGCATGAAATCAATTTCTTTTTCGCGGCCAACAATCAGGCCGTTTAAATGCTGTCTTATTAGCGTTAATTTCTCCATTTTTCATTTCCCCCTATGTATGGCATCTTCTTTTGGCCTTTATGTCATTTCGATGGTTCTTCAGTGTAATTGTAGATCGTTACGCCATGATGGTGGGCGACGCCGCGGTAATGCTTGAAATCTTCACGTGATATTAAAACTTTGCGGAATTCCAGGAAATTTTGTTTCTCGATTGTCAACGATTCTATTGCCCCCATTTTCAATTGATCCAGCAATTCTGTGTAATCTGTCATTTTCCCTTTCCCCTCTCATCTTCGATTCGCTAATCAGCTTCTGCTATAATAATTAAATGGAAGAAAGCATTCAAATCCAGCGGGTTAGCCACCCGTGTTATCATCGGCTATTTCCAAAGAAATGTTAATAACTTCGATTATACAGCATCGTCTGAAGTTGAACATCTTTGGCTTAGCCATTAACTCTATTCAAAACGGCTGTTATCTAGGAGGATATAATATGTTGAATTTTATAAAAGAACATCATTTACTGTTGCTGATTCCTTCAGCTTTCCTGCTATATTTCATAGCGTTTCAAAATACAGCGATTTTTTGGTATATGTACACGTTCGCTTTATTATTGCTCATGTCCTACGCGTTGCTGTTTGCGAAAATTTTCGATGAATTGCCAACGTGGAAGTCGCTGTTGTTCGGGCTCGGCTATGGAACGCTGATTTACGGCCTTATCGCCGGAAGCTATAGAGCGTTGCAATTATTGCCGTTTCCAATTGAAAACGCGTTATCAAACTTCTTGGCGAACTTTGCACCAGTATCCATCTGGCATTATCTTTTATTGATGTTCATTATCGTTCCTGGAGAAGAAATCTTCTGGCGCGGCTATGTCCAGCAAAAATTGAAGAAATATATGCCGATCCCCTTCGCAATCCTAACGTCTTCTGTGCTATTCGGGCTGGCGCTGGGGCTCGGAGGATTTATTCCGGGGATGCTAGCCGGAGCGGCCGCGGGCATTGTTCTTGGTGCTCTCTATGAGTGGAAACGCAGTATGCCTTTATTGATCATCACTCATCTGGTGATGGTAGTCTTGTTGTTTTTGGTGAAACCTTTGCTTTAATTGAAACGCCTTAGACTTATTAAACGTCAACTAGAGGAAAGGGAGGAATTATTATGAAAATAAATAATTTATTTTTAGCCGCAGCGGTATTGTCGGTCGGTGGCCTATTGGCTGCATGCGGAAGTTCTGAGACCGTACAAGAGCCGAATGGGGCTAAAGAAACTCCAGAAGAAACAGACCCGATTGAAGAAACCACAGAAACGCCTGTTGAAACAGAAGAACCAGAAGCGGAAGAAGAGCCTGAAATAGCCGAAGAAGAACCTTCGAAAGCTGAAGCCGAAGGTGAACTTACCAAGAGCGATGAACAGCAGTACGAAATGTACGTTCTGTCTGGCTTTCAATTAACTTCTGAAGAACCTGGCAAAGATGCTTTGCTGTGGGAAGAAGATTCTGCGGTATTCATGCGCATTGAAACTTTTAATAAAGAAGACATTGAATTCGCGCAAGCGGAAGCCGCAATGAAGGAAACGCTGGCAGCTTCAAATCCGGATGCCGAAATAGCTGAAGCCGCAGCTCCACAAGGTGCGGAATTCCTCAACTCCGTTGCTTATGAAATACCCACCGCGGAAGGCAAAGTAACTGGCGTCGTTTATGAAAAAGAAAACCTAATTGTCCGCCTCACCGTTTTTGACAGCACAGCAGTTAATGCCACGGCAGACTTCATCGACATGGGAAGCACAATCGGACGTCCTTAATACACCAAATAAAAAATGCGCACTGGACAAAGTCCGATGCGCATTTTTTATTGTTTTTTTGCTCAGTCTTGCCCGCAGCCGTTAATAGGATAGATCTTTGATCGACAAGCCGAGTTTCTTCATGAGCTCGATTGCCTGATCCTTTTCCTCGCTCGTCAGTGCATTAGTCAATTCATGCAAATTCTTTTCATGTTCTGGAAAAATCTCACTCATAAATTCTTTGCCTGCTGGTGAAATCGCAGCATACGTGACGCGGCGGTCTGTAGGGCAATTCACGCGTGTGATAAAGCCGCGCTTTTCAAGTTTATCAATGACATACGTGATCGAACCACTTGCCAATAAAATCTTCCCGCCTATTTTTTGAAGCGGCTGCTGACCCTTATGGTATAAAAGTTCCAATACCGCAAATTCAGTCGGGTTGACGCCATGTGCCTGAAAAAAATGGTTGGTCTGTTCTGTTATCGCTTTATGCACCCGCGACAAGACGATAAAAAGTTTCAACGACTGTTTCACATCTTCGCTCATAATTAATCCACTCATTTCCGGTTTAAAGATCCTCTTAAAACAATTATATTCTTTTTTTTGGAAAAAGGCACGATTGTTAAGTCTTAGCCTTTATTAGCCGATGATTACACGTTCTTTCGGGTAATGGTACTTCGTTGGGTCAGTCTTGCCTCCAATGGTGAAGAGGAACGAAATCAGGCCGACACGGCCGATGAACATCAATAACATGACAATAACCTTTCCGAAATCGGACAAATCATCTGTTATACCAAGAGACATTCCGCAAGTTCCAAACGCGGATGTTATTTCAAAAAGTATTTCAACTGCCGTCGCATGAGGCTCTGAAATTAACAAGGCCACAGTGGCAACAAGAACCATGAACCCTGCCAAAATGATGACCGCAAATGCCCGGAACACATCTATCAATTCAATTTCCCTGCTGAATATTTGGATGCTGTTCTTGCCTCTTGCAAAATTAATTAAAAATAAGACAGCAATGGCCAATGTTGTTGTCCGGATGCCTCCGCCGACAGAGCTTGGGGAAGCGCCAATAAACATCAATGCGCTCAAAAAGACGTTCGTCGCATCGCTGAAAGTAGTGATATCCATTGTAGTCAATCCGCCTGAGCGGGATGATACCGAATGGAATATGGAAGCAAATAACTTTTCGTGCCAAGACATGCCGGTAAAAGCATTGAAATATTCCAATGCCAGATTGCCGATGCTCCCGACTACCAGCAAAATGCCGAAAGTGCTTGTTGTAATTTTCGTGAACAGTGAAAAACGAAAATTTTTGTTTTTATTGGACAAGAATTCCTTTAATTCGATTAGTACCGGGAAGCCGATTGCCCCTAGAATGATCAAAATCATAGTAATGATCTGCACGAAATAATCATTGAAGTAAGGGGCGAGCGAATTGCCGGTGATGTCGAACCCACCGTTTGTCGTCGCTGATACCGATGCAAATACTCCGTGGAGCAATGCTTCGCTGAATGTATCATAAAACTGTGTAAAATACGACGTCAAAATAATAGCGCCTATCAATTCAATCATCAACAGAATTTTAATGATTTCCCGGATCAGCTTCACGACGCCTGACATACTGAATTGGTTATGATCGACCATAATCAATTGGCGTTCGCGCAATCCGATGCGTTTGCCGACCAACAGCCAGAAGAAGGTGCCGATGGACATGATTCCGATTCCGCCCAGCTGCAAGATGAACATGAGAACGATGATTCCAAACACTGAGTAGGTTTCGGAAATATTCACCACCGTCAATCCGGTAACGCTGACAGCGCTGATGGCTGTAAACATCGTATCCATATATGACAGCCGTACTCCCTCTTGGTGCACATTCGGCAATTTCAACAGCAAAAAGGAAATTGCGATTGCCGCAAAGTAATAAGAAACAATCACTTGGGCCGGAGTTAAATTTTTAATTTTTTGAAACGTGTTGTTCATGGAGTTCATTTCCTTTCGGCCACATTATCCTCTCCCTATTCTATGAAAAGAAAATGCAAAAAGAAAGGGTAAATCACATTTCTTCCAATTAAAAAGAGCAGAAGAATCACTTCTGCTCTTTCTTTTCGTCCACAGCCTTACCTTTAGGCATCTGGGCTTGATTTTGTCCTTGTTGATTCTGTGAATGCTGTGTCACTGCTTTTACCGGTTTTTTAGGCTTTGCGTCTGCCCCTTTGGCTTTCTGTTTGACTTGCTTTTGCATTTTTTCTTTTGTCTTCGGCTTCGGTTGGAGCTTTGGCTTCACTTTCTCAGCCGGTTTTTGTTTCTGTTTTTTTGCAGTTTCTATTTCCAGCTTCGAAACTGCAGGCACGCTTCCAGATTGTCCAGTAGAAGCAGGCTTCGCCTTTTTAGGAGGCGTTGGAGCCGATGCCGATTTTCTTTCAACCGCTTTGGCTTTCTGGCTATTTCCGGCAGGCTTTACTTTTTCGGCTTTGGCCGGTGGAACGAATTTTTTTGTTTTCGCAGCGTTCGGTGATTCAATGGTTTTTTTATGCGGCTGTTCTATGGCCTTTTCCTTTTTGACAGGCGCATGCTCTTTGCCGGCTTTAGATTTTGCATCGGGTTTTCCGTGCATCTCCTTGCCCATTGCTTTATTTTTGACACGGGATTGGTTCTTTTCAATTTTCAATGCTTTAATTTCATTATCTACATCTGTTTGTAAATCAGAGCCAGTTCCGGATTGCTCTTCACTCTCAATCGAAGTATAGCTTTCGACTTTCTGTCCGACAGGAATGTCTTCTTCAACTGACTGTTCCCATTGAACAAAAGTCGCTTTTTTCACATGGATATCGATATCCTTTTCTACAGCTGCAGCCGAAGCTGCCAATACCATTTTTTCAAGCTGAGTTCCCGCAGCATCATCGCTTTTTTCAGCAGCAGTGGTAATCGTCACTTTTTCCGTTTCATCCATCACGGAAATAGCGATAGAGCGCTCAATCAGGTTATCCAGCGCTTCACCTTTCCACTCACCCAGTTTGCCGATGAGTTTTTGTCCGCCTTCATCAAGTTCACGAATGGAAATGACGCGAATTTTTTCATCTACGCCAATTTCAATGCTGGAATTCATTTCCAACTGCACATAGGCAAATGCATCTTCAGAAGGAAACAATGCACTTAAAAATAACCCGAGTGTTGCAACAGCTGCAATGGCCGGGGCAAATATTGGCTGCCAATTCCATTTTGATTTTGCGGTTAGCGGATAGAAGGACCCCTCTTCTCCAATTTCAAGCGGTGCAGTTGGACGGCCATGGATAAATCGGCCATCATGCATGAGAAAAACGGAGCGGTTTTTCTTTTGTTCTATATATAAACCTTTTTGGATTCTCCTCAAAACAACCGCTCCTTTAAATAGTCTTTTAAGTAATACAGTTCACTATCGATCAATATTGCCATGGCGATTATGTATTTTCTATTCCGTTCAAGCGTTTTGCGCGAAACCCGAACGAGCTTTTCGATATCTTTGATCGGCAACTTTTTCTTGTCGGTCAGGTAATCGAAAAATTCATCGGTTTCGGCAACTAGCTGAGCAATTTGCATACAGGATTGCCGCGCATCTTCATGGGCGGGAGACACTTTCACCAATTGCTGAAAGTCCAGCCCAAATGGCGCTATAAGCTGCTGATATACTAGAATCTCTTCTTTTCGCCTTTCAGCCTGCTGCTCTTCCTTGTAAAACTTCTCTGCCTGGCGCCCTTCAATCCAGCCGTTTGAATCTTTTGCATCTGATGCAGCTGTAAAGTCATGGCTGAACTCATTGCGGCCGCTTTCCTTGCGAATAAAATCGATAATGCGCCGGCGAATAATCATATGCGCAAATGTCAGAAATGAAGCATTTTTACCTTCTTCATATCTAAGCACCGCTTCGTGGAAAGCGGACAACGCGATGCTGTATTCATCGTCGCTGCTGCTGATAAACCGTTTGCAAACTTGCGAAGCCGTCTTTTTCATAAAAGGTCCATACGATTCGATCAGCTCATTCAACGCATCGGAATCTCCTTGTTGTGCAAGTATTGCTAATTCTTCCGCTGTGCATTTAACATTGCGGCCGAATATTCCGCTGATTGCAGTTATCAGCACGCCGTTCACCTCATCTCTCACCTAACGTTACTATCATTGATTGTAACGGCAGATATTGTAAAAGAAAAGGGGATAACCGCTTATAACAAAGGTATTCGGCTATTATTACATTTTTATGTCGGTAGCATTAAAAAACTATTTCAAGACAAAAAAAAAGACCATCGACCGCCCGGTTGTGCCGGACTTGCCGATGGTCGGAAAAGCACAACAAAAGCGCTTATCCTTCAATCACATTATGCATTTTCTTTTTTGTTTTGGCGCACGGACACAAGTCCGCCTACTACTACAATTCCCATCAATACGGTCCAGAACGTCAACGTCCAAGGAGTTGAGTGCGGGAAGTCGTGAGGCAAAATGCCGACGTTGTCGTGCGACAATGTCATCACAAGGAGTTTTACTCCTACCCATCCAACGATGACAAACGCTGCTGTTTCCAGCTGCGGATATTTCTCAAGCAATTGAACGAATTTGTGGGCTGCGAAACGCATGATGATTACACCAATCAATCCACCGGCAAGCATTACCATGAATTGCCCTGCATTGATTCCCCCGATTTCGTCTATGCCGAAAACAGGCAGATGCGGCAAAGTCACGGCTAGCGCGACAGCTGCAAGCATCGAGTCGATTGCAAACGCAATGTCGGCCAATTCCACTTTCAATACCGTCATCCAGAAACCAGAACCCTTTTTCGGTTCTTTTTCTTCATCCAGGCTCTGGTCGCTATCGCCTTTTCGCTGGTCATAAATACTCTTAATCGAGATAAACAGCAAATATGCTGCTCCTAATGCCTGAATTTGCCAAATGTTCACTAGCAGCGTGATCATGAATAATGCCGCGAAGCGGAACACGAATGCTCCCAGTAAACCGTAGAACAATGCTTTTTTCTGTTGGTCTTTCGGCAAATGCTTGACCATTACGGCCATTACTACAGCGTTATCCGCTGCTAGCAATCCTTCAAGCCCTACTAATACTAATAGGACCCATGCATACTGTAATAATTCTGCTTCCATTTTTTCTCCTCCTGTTTTTTGCCAGCAAAAAAGACCCCTGCCTAAATAAAGGCAAAGGTCTCGCTAAGCAATTAAAATCGCTATCATAACCGATGGGTACTAACCATGTATTGACGATTATGAAATAGGTTTCCCTACAGCTACTCCCCCTTGACTGAACGTCAAAGTGTATTGAGTTGTAATGTTATTATAGCATTATTTTTATTGTTGTAAAACATTAGCGTATGGCAATCCGGTATTTTTTGTCCGTTTTGTGCAATTCGTAAAACCGGATCATCTGCGGCATCGTCTCCAGGAAATCGGCGCACTGGATACCACTTCCCTTTAGCAGCCTTTGAGCTTCCGAAGCATCAAATGACGCCTGCCAGGTCATATAGTCCAAAGTTTCTTTTTCCACTCCAAGAAATTTGCGGACCGGAGAAACCGACAGAGACCATTCAGCCAACCGATGCGGCAGACGGGCTTTCGGCATTTTGCCGGTCATTTCATTGACCATCTTGCGGTAGACTTCCTCGACCGGATGCGGATTCGGATCCGTCAGGTGTACAGTTTTTCCTGCAGCTTCCGGCAGCAAACTCAAGTAGATGCTGGCATCCAGTATGTAATCGATCGGCACCACATTGATGTAAGTCGAGGACTTTCCTAGATACGGGATTAACGGAAGTTTGCGCACTTTGTCGATCATATTCAGAAAGAAATACGGCCCATCGAACTTCACAGTCTCACCGGTAACTGAATGTCCTCTGACGATGCCGGGACGAATGATAGTGACCGGAACTTTCTCCTTCAGGCTTTCGGTAAGAACTTCTGCTTCGAACTTTGTTTCTTCATAAAAGTTCTTAAATTTTTCCGGCCGGATCAGTTCATGTTCATAGAGCTTCCCTTGTCTTGAACCCGCTACATATGCGGTGCTGAAATAGACATAGCGCTTCAGCTTCGGAATGGATCGCACGAAGTTATTGACATTTGCTGTGCCTTCCACGTTCACTTTCCAAGCCGCCTGCCTGGGCACTGCCAAATCATAAATTGCGGCCAAATGCCAAAAAATCACTTCTTGCTTTCTTAGGTATTCGGCGTCTTCAGCAGACAGCCCCAACCCCGCCTTGGTTATATCGCCTGAGATTAAACGAATCGGCCGGCAGCTGGTTTCCTGCTGGATTTTTTTCGCTTCCTGCTCAGCTTTCTCTATCTCCGATGGCAATACTATTGCTGAAATTCCATGTTCCTCATCCACCGATCTTCGGATAAGCTGGCTTGCGATAAAACCTGGAAATCCTGTAAAAACAACTTCAGACATGATCGACACCTCCTCTCCATGATTATACATAATATTCCAACATAAAAGAAAATAAAAAAAGAGCCCGAAGGCTCATCTTTTATTCAATCTTCTCGTTTCCCGATCAAAAAGGCTGTAAACAATCGGCACGATGTATAAAGTCAGGAAAGTGGAGCTGATTAACCCGCCGATAACGGTGATTCCCATCGGCTGGTTGATTTCAGTTCCTTCACCGATGCCAAGTGCCAATGGCAGCAGGCCGAGAATGGTCGTCAATGCGGTCATCAGAATCGGCCGCAGGCGATCGCGCACCGACGTAAGGATGGCTTCATATGACTCCATGCCGGCTTCTTTCCGCTGGTTGATGTAATCGACGAGGACAATGCCGTTGTTGACGACAATCCCAACGAGGACGAGCATCCCGATGACGGCAGTGATGCTGATCGGCGTCCCTGTGATTAACCAGGCAATCGCTACGCCTATAACCATGAGCGGCACAGTGAACATGATAACGAGTGGATATTTGAATGATTCGAACTGCGCTGCCATAACGATGTAGACAAGCACAACCGCGAGCACTACTGCGAGCAGCATGTCGTTGATGGCATTATCAAAAAGTTCACGGTCCCCGCCGAACGAAATAGACGTATTGTCATCTAGGTTGAGGCCTTCGAGCACTCCGTCCACTTTATCCGACATATCGCCGAGAGTAACATCGGATCTATGCTGCAGCGTAAACGACACGCTGTCCGCCTGATCGACCCGTTTGATGTCGACCGGCCCTTGTGAAATCTCAATATCTGCCAGTTCCTGGAGTTCAAGGAATTGGCCGGAAGGCGCACGTAATTTCAGCACCTCCAATTTATCGACACTGTCGCGGAATTGCGGATCCAACTCCGTAAAGACGCTCAAAACTTCGTCTTCTTCCGTCAAGACCTGCGTCGTCAAAACCCCTCTGGTCAAATTATTGACTGTTTGGGCTATTTGCGCTGGAGCCAAGCCGTTTTCAGTAGCCGCTTCTTTTTTGACGATAAGCTGTATTTCTTCGACCGTTTCTTCACGGTCATTGGTCAATTCAGTCACTTCCGGCACTGCGCGAAGCTCGCTGCTGATTTTTTTGATCGCTTCATCGAGCCTCGCTTTATCGGTATCGGTCACCGTGAATGACAGCGTATTCGGCGAAGATCCAGCCGCCGTCTGCAAATTAAAACTGACTTCCGCCTGCTCCCCTATCTTTTCCAGGACGCGCGGTTGGACATCGTCCACGAAGTCGAACACCGACCTGCTTCGTTCATCCAACGGAATCAATTTAATGTAAAGTTCAGCGATATTGGTCTGTGCCGTCCCTTGTGCCTGTCCCTGCTGGGTGCTTCCGACCAGGCTCACATAAACATCAACTTCCTCTTCCTTTTTCAGCTCTTCTTCTATCATGTCCACCACTTCATTTGTCGCGGCAGTGGATGAACCATTTTCAAGCTCGACTGAAACTGTGACGAAGCCTTCATCAGTAGCGGGCAGGAATTCCGTCCCTACTTGGAACGCGCCGAACGTAGCCACTCCAAGAAGCACCAATGTCGTCAGCAAAACAATTAGCCGATGCGATAGAGACCACTTGATGGAACGCTCAAAGTTTTTCAGCCCCTTCGATCGGCGCTGCCTTGCTTCAATATTGCCTTTCGGTTTATCAAGCATCCTTGATGCCAACATCGGGATGACTGTTAAAGCGACGGCCAAGCTGGCAAATAAGCTGAAGGAAATCGTAACCGCAAATTCAAAGAAGATTTCGCCGATCAAGCCTGTAATGAAAACGACTGGAACAAAAACCGCGACGGTCGTCAACGTCGAAGCGATGATTGCGCCCCCTACTTCTTTCGTCCCTTCCGATGCTGCCTGTTTCGGATTTTTGCCCATCGACAAATGGCGTTCAATATTTTCGATGACCACAATGGCATTATCCACGAGCATGCCAATGCCGAGAGCCAGCGCGCCAAGCGTCATGATATTCAATGCAAAGTCGGAAAAATACATCAGAACAAATGTGACGATGACGGAGTAAGGGATTGCCACACCGATGATGATCGGACTCTTGATGCCGCGCAGGAAAAAGAACAACACCAGCATCGCAAAAATACCGCCATATATTAACGTTTGACCAATATTGCCAACAGCCAGTTTCACGTAATCGCCCTGATCAAAAAGGATATCCGTCTCGACGCCTGCAAAACGTTCTTCTTGAAGTAATTCGTCAAGTTTATCTTGGAACGCTTCGGAAACATCTGCGGTGTTCGCACCGGATTCCTGCAATGCCGACAAGAGAACGGCGGGTTCTTCGTTAGCTCTTGTTTCACTGCTGAGCTCTTGTTCACCAAGTGTAACTTCCGCCACATCGCCGACAGTCACATTGCCGCCGTCCATTGGGTTCACGGTGACAACCAAATCCCGGATTTCGTCTTCGCTGGCCAGCGAACTGAGGACACGTGTCGTTAATTGGCGGCCGTCGTCTGTCTGAATCGGTTCACCTGGCAAGGATATATTATTAGCTTGGATAACTTGGACAATATCAGATTGCTGCAAGCCCTTTTCTTCCAACAGTTTCTGATCCAAGGAAATGAGAATCTGTTCGGTCAGTGAACCGGAAATGTTGACACTGGCGACGCCTTCCGTCTGAAGCAATTCCGTCTCCAGCTCTTCAGCCAGAACGCGGACATCTTCTCCGCCTTCAGCTGCTCGAACCGCTAATTGAATGACAGGAAATTGAGATGGGTCGAATTTAAAAAATTGCGGTTTATTGGAGTCGTCCGGAATCGGGGTCTGGTCAATACGCTGCATGATATCCGTCTGGACATCATCAATACTCGTCGACCAGTCGAATTCCAATAAAATGAAGTTGGAGCCTTCTTCTGAAGAAGATTGCAGGGATTCAATTCCCGGCAAAGTCGATAAACTTGCTTCAAGCGGCCGTGTGACTTTTTCACTGACTTCTGTCGGGCTGGCACCAGGATAATCGGTCACGACCACGCCAATCGGCGGATTCAGTTCAGGAATTAATGTGACCGGTATTTTGAAAAATGAAACGGCCCCCAAAATAATGATCAAAAACATGATGACAATGGTGAAAACCGGTCTCTTTATCGAAAAATCGCTTATTTTCATAAACTCATACCCTCTCTTTACCTCGTGCTTTAATCATAAAAAAAAAGAAATAGAACCGCAAACTTAAATGGCTTCCGCCACACTTTTGTCACCACTGTGCATATTGGCGATAAAAAAAACCTGCCTAAGCAGGTTATTTTAAAGAAGGCTATATAATTTGATTTCTGGATTTTTGTCTTGGAACCAGCGTGTCGCGAATTCATTTTCGAATAAGAACACGAGGTTGTCGTAGCGGTCTTTCACAAGCATAGAACGGCTGCTTGACATGGATTCTTTAACATCTTCCTCGTTTTCGATCCATCGGGCGATTTTGTTGCCGACTGGCTCCATCCGCACGTCTACGTTGTACTCGTTTTTCATCCGATGTTCGAACACTTCAAATTGAAGCTGTCCGACCGCGCCTAAGATGACTTCCTCCAAGTGAAGCGTTTTATAATACTGGATTGCGCCTTCTTGGACCAACTGCAAGATCCCTTTATGGAAATGCTTTTGCTTCATGACGTTTTTCGCTGTCACTTTGACGAAAAGCTCCGGCGTAAACTGCGGCAGCGCTTCAAACTGGAATTTCTTCCCGCTCGTTATCGTATCGCCGATCTGGTAATTGCCGACATCGTGGAGTCCGATAATATCCCCTGCCACTGCCTCACTGACCATTTCGCGGTCATCCGCAAGAAATTGCGTGGTTTGCGTCAGCTTGAACGATTTTCCAGTACGGGCCAATGTAACATTCATGCCTTTTTCAAATTTGCCAGAAACGATGCGAACAAACGCAATGCGGTCCCGGTGTGCCGGGTTCATATTCGCCTGGATTTTGAAGATGAATCCTGAAAATGGATTTTCCAGTGGATCGATCAATTCCGTGTCCTGCGTCAAGCGCGGCTGTGGCGGCGGCGCAAATTGAAGGTAAGTTTCAAGGAAAGTCTCCACGCCAAAATTCGCCAAAGCACTGCCGAAGAATACCGGCGTCAATTCGCCTTTTCTCACTTGTTCGATTGAAAAATCATTGCCTGCTTCGTTCAGCAAATCGATGTCATCGAGCGCTTGGGTATAATAAGACGTTTTGGTCATTTCGTGTTCGCCCTCGAGCCGGCCATTTTCGTCCAAAGGCATAAATCGGCCCTCTTCAGAACGGAAAGGTTCGATGCGCTTATTGTAGCGGTCATAAATTCCAAGAAACTCTTTCCCCATGCCGATCGGCCAATTCATCGCATACGATTGGATGCCCAGTACTTCTTCAAGTTCTTCCATCAATTCTAGCGGCTCTTTCCCTTGGCGATCCATTTTGTTAATGAACGTAAAAATAGGAATGCCACGCATTTTACATACTTTGAATAGTTTTACTGTTTGAGCTTCGATCCCTTTGGCAACATCGATAATCATTACAGCACTGTCCACCGCCATCAATGTACGGTATGTGTCTTCACTGAAATCTTGGTGCCCGGGCGTATCAAGGATGTTGACGCGATTCCCGTCGTAATCGAATTGCATGACGGAAGACGTTACTGAAATTCCGCGCTGTTTCTCGATTTCCATCCAGTCGGAAGTCGCGAACTTGCCGCTCTTTTTGCCTTTGACGGTTCCGGCATCGCGGATCGCGCCGCCGAAAAGCAATAGTTTTTCTGTTAGGGTTGTTTTCCCGGCATCCGGGTGGGAGATGATTGCAAAAGTTCTTCTATTTTGAATTTCTTTTTTTAATTGGTCTGACATGTTTATACGCTCCTTTAATTCTACTCTTCTCATATTAGAGAAGGGTGCCGCAAAAGACAAGAAATTTCAATAGCTGCCATGAAAAAAGAAGCCGGCTGCGGCTTCTTTTTACAGGAATTTTTTTGTCGCTCTTTCGACAGCTATATCCTTGTCGCTATGCGGATATTTTGTGGCTCCAATAATTTGGTAATCCTCGTGGCCTTTGCCCGCAAGAATTATGATGTCGCCTGGTTCCGCTTGGTCAATGGCGTGCTTGACTGCTTCTGCACGGTCTCCAATGCAAGCGAATTTGGAATGCGTCATCCCTGCTTTCAGATCTGTCAATATGCTGTCGTATTCTTCATGCCTCGGATCATCTGTCGTTAAGACGACGTAATCCGCAACCGATGCTTTTGCTGCCATGATTGGCCGTTTCGTTTTGTCGCGATTGCCGCCTGTGCCGACCAAAAAGATGATTCGGTTCGTTTTAAAATCCGTTACTGCATCGATGGCTTTTTCAATTGCATCTGGCGTATGAGCGTAATCGATAAAAATCGATACCGGTGCCTCCAGTTCGACTTTTTGCATACGCCCTTCAACCGGCGCAATGCGCGATAAAGCTCCCAGCACAGAATTCAGCTCGTAGCCTTCCGCATATAAGGCGGTGATTGCGGCCAATGCATTGGAAACATTGAAATGGCCCAATAACTTCATGGAAACCGCGAATTCGCCTTCCGGGCACACCAGTTTGAACTTCGTGCCTTCATTGTCCATCACTATTTCCGCCGCTCGGAATTGCGCAGGCTCTTTTACGCCATACGTATAGACTGGATGCGATGTCATTTCGGCATAGCGTTCCGACCAAGGATCATCAGCATTGAGCACCGCCCGCTTTTTCTCTTGCAGGTTTTGGCCAAGCTGGGAAAACAGCAAGCCTTTTGCATGGCCGTATTCTTCCATCGTGCCGTGGAAGTCCAGATGGTCATGTGTCAAGTTTGTGAAAATAGCTGTATCGAATTCGACGCCAGCTAAGCGGCCCAGCACCAGTCCATGGGACGATACTTCCATCGTCATATGTGAACAGCCCTCATTTTTTGCTCGCGCGATCATTTGTTGGGTGGTCAATGCATCGCTTGTCGTGTTCGTCGATTGATGCAGTTCACCGTTCAGATTAAAGCCGATTGTCCCTGACAGCGCTGATGTTTCGTCCAGCTCCATCAGCATCGAATGCAGCATGCCAGCGACACTCGTCTTGCCATTGGTGCCTGTGACTCCGATCATTTTGAGCGCTTTTGAAGGGTAGCCATAGAACTTGGCGGCGAGCAAGCCAAGCACACGGTCCGTGTCATCGACAATCAATACCGCCGAACCATTTGCCTCAAGCGGCCGTTCTGCCACGATCAATGCAGCTCCTTGTGCTGCGGCTTGTGCTGCGAAATCATGGCCATCAACTGTGTAGCCTTTGATGCAGATAAAAAGAGAGCCATTTCTTGCATCCCTGGAATCCATCGTTATGTGGTCAATCGTTTCCGGCAGCTGCCCCTGCAAAAGCTTATAAGGAATATTTTCGATCAATAGTTTTGTATTCATGAAAATCCTCCTACTCTGTTACTAGCGGAGACAATACATATGCATGAAGCAATGCTGCCGCAGCCTTAAGTGAATCGACATGTGTCCGTTCGTACGAATGGGAAGCTTCGATTCCCGGTCCGAAAAGCGCATGTTTGACGTCGTATCCTGCACGGATCGCTGCGGATGCGTCAGAACCGTAATATGGATAGATATCTACTTTATAATCAATTTTATTTGTGTTCGCCAAGGCAATCAAGTGCCGAGTCAATCCATAATGATAAGGGCCGCTGGAATCTTTTGCGCAAATCGATACGGTGTACTCATCCGATTGCTGGCCGTCGCCGATTGCGCCCATATCCACAGCGATATATTCCACTGTTTCTTTCGGGATATTCGAATTGCCGCCATAGCCGATTTCTTCGTTATTGGAAATATAGAAATGGGTGGTGTGCGGCAATACCACTTCGCCGCTGCTCAATTGTTTCACTAATTGCAGCAATAATGCCGTACTTGCTTTGTCGTCCAGGTGGCGAGATTTGATAAAGCCGCTGCTCGTTTCGGTATAGCGTGGATGGAACGATACAAAATCCCCTACTTCAATTCCAAGCACCTTTACTTCTTCGGAAGAAAACACTTTTTCGTCCAGCCGCACTTCCATATTGTTTTCATCACGGCTTGCGGTGCCGGCATCTTTGTATACATGGACGGTCGTCTGGTGCATCAGAATCGTGCCTTGTACAGTTTGCCCGTCTGCTTTATGTATAAGGCAATTTTCTCCTTCAATAGCATTGAATTTAAATCCGCCGACTAAAGAAAGCTTTAAACGGCCGGAAGGTTTGATTTCTTTAACCATCGCGCCAAGCGTATCAACGTGCGCCGTCAACAAACGGTGCGCTTTCTGGTCGGTTCCGGAGATAGTTGCTATTATAGCCCCTTTATGGGTTTCAGTATACGCCACATTCCACTTTTCCAAATGGTTTTTAAGGGTCTTCATGATGCCCATAGTGTATCCCGATGGACTCGGAATTTCAGCAAGCTCTTTTAACAAATCGAGCGTTTCTTGTTGTTTCCATTCGAATGACATAGTAAATGCCTCCTCTATATCTATTTATCATATCAAAACGCGGCATTTTCGCACAGGAAATTGTGGATTTACTGTGCATTTATTGAATTTGGAGGCGAAAAATCCTTGCGCGAACCGTGAAGCTCTGACTTTTCTTCCCAAAATTGAGTGAAAATCGAAATAATATAGTAATATTAAATGCAAATCGACTTTTTGAGGTGAATCATGGAACGCATTGCAATGAACCGTTACAGGAACAGATTGTTCATCCATTTATTCGGATTGGCCCATTTGATACACACCTTTATCCATTTCGTAACTGGAGAAACTCTTCCCCATTATTCTATTGCTTTCGGCATTTTATCATACATAGCTCTTTTGTTGCTCTACCGGATGAAAATCAATCAGCGCGCCCTGGAAATCACAATTCTATTGCTGATGAATCTGGCGGTGTTCATTTTGAATTTTGAGACCGTCGCAACAGTCAATATCGTCTATTTTGCCATTCCGATTGTGGCATCGGCATTATACTACGATACTTTGCCCATTATCGGCCTTGGCATTTTATCCGCGATTGAAATTCTGCTGCTGGCATTCGTATTTGACCAGTTAGGCGGGCGGGCTCCTATGTTTTACGTCAACCTTACCCTTTTCGTTTTTATCTTTTTCCTCCTTGCCATGACAGTCCTTCATTCCGTTTTCTTCAGAAAGGTATGGACCCAGATTGAAAAAAAGAACGAATCGATGGAGCGGGCATTAATGTCAAAAGAAGGCTATCTTCACCTGTTTTTCGAAACAGCGAAAGATGCCATTGCCGTATTCGACTCGGAAAATAAAATCATCGCCATTAATCCCGCGTTCGAAGAATTGTATGGCTGGACACTGGAAGAATGCATCGGTCGCACACTTCCGCTGGTCCCTCCGGAGCACCAGAAAGAAGTTGCAGACCGGACATTCCGGGTCCGGCAAGGAGAAAGTTTCTCTCTGCTGGAAACACAGGACTTGAAGAAAGACGGTAGCCGATTCGATGTGCAGATCACTCTTTCGCCAATCACAGATGAAGCAGGCAATGTGATTGCCACTTCAATAATTTCAAGAGATATATCGTACAAGAAAGATGCAGAAAAACTGATTCTTCAAGCAGAAAAGTTAAAGCTGACAGGCGAAATTGCCGCCGGCGTCGCCCATGAAATTCGAAATCCGATGACCGTCATCTCCGGATTTGTCCAGATGATGGACAGCGACGCAGATTACCCGTACAAAGAATACACGAAGCTCATTCATTCTGAAATCGAGCGCATCAATTTGATCATCAGTGAATTCCTGGTCCTTGCCAAACCGCAGCCTTCATACGCGCGAAAGATAAGTTTGAAGAAAGTCATGGGTGATATCGTCATGCTGTTTGGTCCTGAGATGAATATGCGCGGCATCACTTTCCATTCCCGTTGGGAACAGGAAGATTATTTCATCAACGGCGAAGAACACCAAATGAAGCAAGTTTTCATCAACTTGATTAAAAACGCCATCGAGGCGATTGACGGCATGGACAGGATAGGCAATATTAAACTAATAGTCGAAGGGCATACCGACAGCCATGTGTCGCTGAGGCTGCATGATAACGGAGCGGGAATCTCTTCAGAAACCTTGGCTATGATCTTTGAACCGTTTTATACGACAAAAGACACTGGCACGGGCCTCGGTTTGCTGATCTCCCAGAAAATTGTCCAGGAGCACAACGGCACTTTGACAATTGAAAGCCGTGAAGGAGCAGGTACAATCGCCACTGCTCTGCTGCCGTGCATTTAAAAAGGACCCCTAGGGGCCCTTTTTTTTGTTTCAGTCGTCGTCTCTTTCGTTGTCATCATCACGGTCGCCGTCGTTGTCATCACGGTCATCATCATCATCATCATCTTTATCGACTTCATGTTTTAAAATTGTACCATCTTTCGCATTCACATAAACTTCGTGTTCTGTACGGCCATCTTCAAATTTGATTTCATAATAGGCAACCCCGTCATCGTTATCCAATTCCAAATCTTCGATGGTGCCGCTTGCCACTTTTTTAGCTGCAGCGACAGCTTCATCGCTTGAGATGTAATCGCCAGCTGAGGCCGCTGCTGAAGATGATTTTTCATCTGATGTGTAGTTGTCATCCCAGTCATCATCGTTATCGTCGTTATCATCTTTTTCACGCTTTTGCTCAAGGATTTCACCTGTAACGGCGTCCAGTTTCAAATCATAGTCGTAGCCATCTTTGTCGATGTCAATTTCGAAATGCGGAACACGGCCATCGCGTTCAAGTTCGATATCCGTAATTTTCCCGTCTACTTCCTGAAGTGCTTTTGCAGAAATTTCATCGAATGTCAGGAATTCGGTCTGGTTTGTTGATTGTGAAGCATCCGCTTTAAGGTCGGTGGTATTTTCTGCCTGCACCTTGCTGTCCGTTGGTGTTGCATCCGTGTTCGCCCAAGCGATTCCACCCAATGCTAGAATACCTGCTGCTGCTGCTGGAATGTAGATCATTTTTTTCATGTTCATTCTCCTCCTCATTTGGTATACCTTTACTATAGCCGCCCCTTCTGTGAAAACAGTTAAGGCTTTATGAGAATTTGATGAGAACTCCATGAGTTTGCATTAATGATCAATCATCCCATTCCACAGTCATTGTTTCTCCGCGGATCGCGTGGATTTGGATTGTCGCTTCTTTGTCCAGCCCTTCGTTTTCAATTTCAATCAAATAATAACCGCCGTCTGCTGTTTCCGTGAACTCCACTTCCTGGACTTCCCCGTCAAGCGTCCCTTTGGCGATCGTTATGGCTTCTTCCCTGCTGAGCACGGGTTTCGGCTCGGGGGAAGGTTCCGGTTCAGGAGCAGGTTCCGGCGATTCAGAAGAAACATCCGTAATTTTTCGGACATCGCCCGTATCTGCCGCAACAAACACGGTTTTCTTTGCTGAACCTTCCGTGATGTCCACTTCGTACTCATTCGGCTCTTCTAAGTAGCGGACTTCACCGACCGTTCCACCGACTTCCTTAAGGGCAACCGCTTTTGCTTCTTTTTCTGTCAATTTCTCTTGAACAGGCACCGCTGCTTTTTCAACGAGCTCAACCGATAAAACGCGTCCCGTCGAGCTGTCTACCGCTGCTTTGTATGTGCCGTCGTCCCTTGTGAATCCTACTTCGTACACCCCTCCAGATAGGGCAGTTTCTTCAATCACACCGCCATATTGGGAAATGACCGTTTCGCCTGCTTGTGAAGCGCTGATGCTGTCGCCTTCAGCGCCCATAGACAATAAGTAGACAAGCGCCGCCACGGCCAAAATGGCAGATGCAGCAGCCATGAATATCCATTTTCTCATCGCGATCCCTCCTGCTTCAAGTGTACAGGCTGAACATTAAAATCTCCTGAGAAAACGATGGAAACCGTGGTGCCCATATTCTCAATGCTTTCAATTTCCAGATTAGCGCGGAGCGTATCCGCCAGCTGCTTCGCCAGCGACAAGCCAAGGCCAAAGCCTCCGGACTCTCTGTCTCGAGCTTTGTCCACCCGGTAAAAGCGCTCGAAAACAAACGGCAGCGACTCTTTTGGAATGCCGATGCCAAAATCTCTGATTTGGATGGTCGGCTCACCATCATCTTTCACTATTACTTCAATGCGGTCTGAGCTGTACTTTCTCGCATTATCGAGCAATATATACAAAAGCTGCTTGAGTTTCGGGACATCCGTTTCCACGATAATCGCATTTTGGCCGCTGATCAGCCGGAATTCTCTATTGAAAGAAGTCTGCATCACTTTGACGGTCTGGCCCAGCACTTCCTGCAAATTCACATTGGTAAGTTCCAATTGGGTTTCACTGCGCCTCGCAATGTGGAGCAATTGCTCAATGAGCGAATTCATGCGCTCGGTTTCCATGCGGATTGCTGCCAGGCTTTCTTCTGCGATGGCTGGATCCCCCATCCCTTGGCGCTGCAACAATTTTGCGTAGCTGCTTATGACAGTTAACGGGGTCTTCAGCTCATGGGACGCATTTGATACAAACTCTTCCTGCTTGCGGTAATTTTCCTCTAACAGCTCCATCATTTCATTGAATGTACTGCCCATCTCGCCGATTTCATCTTTCGACGTTTGGGTGATGGGAAGCTTCTCGAATTGCCCGCTCTTCTGAATCCGCGTCATCGTATTGGTCAAATCCGTTACCGGTTTAGTGACCAGCCTGCCAAGCACCGCACTCGACAAGATGATCGGAATCATCGCTACAGCAACAGCGCCAAGCAGGACGAAACGAAGCGCTTGCAGATTGCCGGCTACTTCATCCATTGATTGGGCCATGACTAGTTCTGCTACTTCCCCGTCCACCCAAATGACTGGTGCTGTCACATAAGCGAATCGACTAGTTTCCACTTTAATAATCCCCGAGTTTTCGGGCAATACCATCGGAAATTGGATTTCCACGTCCGGATCCTGGCTGTCTGGGGTCAGCTTGGCCCCTTCGGATGCCGCCCGGACAAGCCCGTCTGCCGGCACATAGCCGCGCAAGATTTCCCTTGGATCATCCGCTGGATTTTCATTGAATGCAGTGACGAGCGCTTCAAGTTCGGTCTGCAGCTGGCTTATTTCCGTATCGTAGGCCAGTTCGCTGAACGAAAAATAAATGACCGCGGTCAGCACGCCTAAAATGACCAGCATCAGCAGCGATGACCATAAATGGATTTTCTGCTTAAGTTTCATGGGTCTGCTCCTTCATGACATAGCCGATTCCCCTGACCGTTTGGATATAGGTAGTCGTTTCCCCGGCATCCAATTTTTTGCGCAAATAGCGGATATAAACATCGATGACATTCGTATCACCGTAATAATCAAAGCCCCATACTGCATTCAGCACCTGTTCACGGCTAAGCACTTGCAAAGGATTGCGCAAGAAATAAAGCAGCAAATCAAATTCACGCGGCGTCAAATCCACTTGGCGCCCCGCACGGGAAACTTCCCTCGTGCTTTCATTCAATTCAAGCTCTCCGAACCGGTGGAGCATGGGATTTCCAGATCCCGTCGTCAACCGGAGGCATGCACGGATGCGCGCCAGCAATTCTTCGATTTCAAAAGGCTTTGTTATATAATCGTTAGCGCCAAGATCGAGTCCGGCCACTTTATCTTTAACATCATTTTTGGCAGTCAGCAAAATAACCGGAATAGCGGGATCTGATGCGCGGATTCGTTTCAAAACATCGAGCCCATGGATTTCAGGCAGCATGAGATCGAGCAGCACCAAATCCCATGGCTTTTCACGGAATTTGATCAGCCCATCCGCTCCTGTATGGGATACCCCAGTTTCATAGCCTTCGTACGTCAGCTCTAACTCCAACACACGCGCTATGCTTTTTTCATCTTCAACGATCAATATGCGTTCAGCCATTATGCCACCCCTTTCTTTTATCATAATATCCGGAAATGGAAAAAGCGACCCAAGGGCCGCTTATTTTAATAACCGTCTGACAAACTTCACTTTATCTTTATAAGGAGGAAATAAAACATTTGTCGATAATCTCGTCGACTTTTTCAAAATCGATTTCGCATGGGTGAATGTTTCAAAGCTGTATTTTCCGTGATACGAGTTCACACCGGATGTGCCGATTCCCCCGAAAGGAAGATGCGCGCTGCCGACATGGGAAACCGTGTCGTTGATGCAGCCGCCGCCGAATGGCAGCTCGTCCAGGAAAAAGTTGATTGCCCGGTCATTTTCCGAGAACATATAAGCCGCAAGCGGTTTCGGCAACTTGCGAATTTGCCGCACCAATGCCGGAAAGTCATTGTAAGTGATGACCGGTAAAATGGGTCCGAACAATTCGTCTTCCATCGAAGGACTGTCAAAATGAATATTGTCCAAAACAACCGGTTCAATATACAGATCCGTTCGATCGGTGTGGCCACCGACAACAATGTTCGCTCCTTCTTTCTCAATGATTTCAACGAGGCGGTCAAAATG
This sequence comes from Planococcus sp. TJ-302, assembly GCF_058268455.1. Lineage (NCBI taxonomy): Bacteria > Bacillati > Bacillota > Bacilli > Caryophanales > Caryophanaceae > Planococcus > Planococcus sp. TJ-302. Next base: position 1,106,806 of record NZ_JBZDOI010000001.1, read on the forward strand.
GCCGGTGCTGACAATGCGTCCGTAATCCGGGCTCTTCTGCGCATCTTTGCCGTAAAAACTGCGGATATTGGCAAGCAATTTCTCCATGAATTCCTCTTTCACCGATTCGTGCACACAGACATAATCAGGCGCAACACATGTCTGGCCTTTGTTCATCAGTTTCCCCCAAGCGACGCGTTTTGCCGCAAGGTCGAGGTTCGCTGTCTGGTCGACGATGGCCGGACTTTTGCCGCCCAGTTCCAAGGTGATCGGCGTCAATCGTTCGGACGCGGCTTTCATGACGATTTTCCCAACATTGACGCTGCCGGTGAAAAAAATATAATCGAACGGCGCATGGATCAGCGCATTCACTTCTTCCCGTTCTCCTTCGACCACACGGATGTAATAAGGCGGGAATGCCTCTTCTAAGATGGTGCGGATGACTGTAGCTACGCTCGGCGTCGTTTCCGAAGGCTTGACGATGGCGCAATTGCCGCCGACAATTGCCCCGACCAATGGCTCCATCACTAGCTGGAATGGGTAATTGAACGGTCCGATGATCAACACCGAGCCATATGGTTCACGGATGATCATGCTTTTCGCAGGATGCAAGTGAATCGGCGTTTTGACAGATTCCGGCTTCATCCATGAATCCAAGTTTTCGATCATGTAATTGATGCTATCCAATACAAAGCCGACTTCCGTCGCGTAGGCTTCAAATTCGCTTTTCCCTAAGTCCTTTTTTAGCGCATCGACGATTTCGCTGTCGTGGGCTGAAATCACGCTTTTAAAACGTGTTAATTGGGCTTTTCTAAAAGCTGCAGGCTTTGTCGCCCCTGTATAGAAATAGTCGCGCTGCTGCTCAATCATGTTTTCTACATCTGAAGCTGTGAAATTCATCCTCTTACCTCCATTTTCTTCCATGCCTTAGTTTACCCGTTCAGGACGGCAGCAATCATCCATTCTTCAATAAATGATCGACATGCCGTTGGACGATCAGCCCTTCTTCAAAAGGCACCAGCAAAGTCGATTGCTGTCGCATCGATTCAAAGAGCGATGGAACTTCTGGAAATTCAAGCAGCTCCGTGCGTTCTTCGTATTTTCTTTCTTCATACAAGTTCGACCAATTTTCCAGCGTCAGCACCCCTTCTTCGCCGAAGACCTTGAATTGCAGCAACTCTTTTTGTCCGATGCCGCTAATTCCCGACAGCAAAAGCGGTGTGCCGTCCGCGATCACGCCATGAGCGAGCAAACCGGTTTCGCACAGGTCCGCTTGTTCCGGATACGTGACGATGTGGTGCTGAATCGACAAGCCGCCAAAAATGCGGTGGATCAGCTGCAGGTAATGCGGGAAGACTTCGCGCACAAAACCGCCTTGGCTCCTCGAGCCAATCCACGGAGTCTGCTGCCAGCCGCGCGGCCAATCCGGGAAAAATGTCTGCAGCTCGACGCGCGTAATTTTCCCGATGACCCCGCCGCGGATCCGTTTCACCATTTCATGCACGGCTGGCTTATACATTAGCGGAAAATGCATGGCGGTCTGGATGCGGTTTCTGTCTGCAGCCTCCGCCATTTCCTGGCCTGCCTCTGCATCATGGGCGAGCGGCTTTTCGCTTAGCACATTGATGCCGGCGCTTGCCGCCAGTTTGGCGATGGGTGCATGAGAAGCCGGCGGCGTACCGATATAAAGCCAATCGATGTCTGAATGCAATACTGCTTCCAGCGAGTCAGCAATAGGAACACCATAGGTTGCCTCTAAATAATCCAGCCGGTCCTGCTGCTCATCAAAAACCGCTTTGATGTTCACTTTTTCTTCTTGTTGAATTTGTTTAATGATGCGTTCACCCACGATGCCCGCCCCAATCATACCGATTGAAATCATAATTCTCCCCTTTTCTGAAGCCGAATGGCTTTTTTACATTGTCTTTGTTTATTAGTGTAACCTTTCAGGGTATAGAATAGTCAAACAATTCAACTGCAATTATTGAGGAGGCATATATGATGGATAAACAAGCAAATTGGTGGGAGCCTATTTTTTCAGGTGAACTTGAAGTCGGCATCAATAAGGATAAGATGGAAACGGTCGAACAGGAATCTTTCCTTTATCTCGAAAGTTTTGCAGCCGACATGGAGCCGCAAGCATAATTGGCTCCTATGACAATCGGATTTTGCAGCCACAGTACATAAAAAACGCCTTTCCGAAAGATCATGGAAAGGCGTTTTGCTATGTTTTCTATTCGACGCTGCGCCACAAATAAAGAGCCGCATAAGACAAATATGGGGACCATTCCGGCAGATGCTGCAGGATTTCTTCGGCTTTTGGCTTGTCGTTGCGCGACCATTGGATTTTCAAGGCATTCTGCAAACCGATATCCGCCAATGGAAATAAGTTCGGGCGCCCGAGGCCGAACATCAGAAAACTCTGTGCCGTCCATGGCCCGACGCCTCGGTATAAAACCAGCTCAGCCGCCGCCTCTTCATCTGATTTTTGTGAAAGCTCTTCCAAGCGCAAAGTCCCCGCCGCAATCGCCTGTGACAAGCCGATGACGTATTCTGCTTTTCGGGTGCTGAATTGAAGCTCCCGCAGCTCTTCAGGCTGCAGCATAGCGATTTTCTCAGGCTCCGGGTAAAACCACACTCCGTCCCTTTCATGTCCGTAGTTCTGGACGAAGCGGCTGGAAAGCGTGTGCGCAAAAGAAAGATTCAATTGCTGATGGATTATGCTTTTCATCAGCGAACCATAAAGGGAGAATTCTCTCACCAGCGGCGTACCTTTGTGTTTCTCAAACAATTGTGCCAGGCTAGTGCCGCTGAAATGTTCAGCGACCGGATCCAATGATTGATTGAAATGAAAAATCTCTGAAATGTGGTTCATCTGTCCCCCTTCTGCGCCTTCCACAGTAAAAACGGGGCTGTCGCTTGTGCCTTCAGCTTTCACGGACACGATATTGCCTTCCGGCATAGGAACACGGACAAACCGGTCAGAAAGCGAGACAACATGGAGAGGGTCAAGCGACAGCCTTTCGAGTACTCGATTAAAGTCATAATAAAATGGCACCGTCAATTGCATCGTGAATCCCCCTTTTTTTCAAACTTAGATGAAAGCGTTCGGGTTTGCAAGCGGCATCATTGGAAAATATAATGAAAAGATGGGAGATGGAATGACTATGAAAAAAATAATCGGCTTATTGTTGTTGGCGTCCATCCTTTCCGGATGCGGCCTGCTTGAATCGACGGATACTTCCGGATCGGAAGAAAGGATTGCCGTCGAAGTTACTTCAGTCATCGATGGAGACACCATCAAAATCATGTATGAAGGCAAAGAAGAGACCGTCCGCTACCTTTTGGTCGATACGCCCGAGACCAATCATCCACGGCTCGGCGAACAGCCGCTTGGAAAAGAAGCGACAGCGGAAAACAAGCGCATCATAAATTCCGGAGATGTTACGATAGAATTTGATGTCGGAGAACGTTTCGATGATTATGGCCGTTTGCTTGCTTATATCTATGTAGACGGTGAAAGTGTCCAGGAGGAACTTGTGGCATCGGGCATGGCGCGCGTTGCATACGTTTATCCCCCGAACACCCGCCACCTCGACGCTTTCGAACAGGCGGAACAAAAAGCGAAAGATGCCGGAGCCGGTATCTGGGAATATGAAAATTATTCAACCAGCCGTGGCTTCAACTCGGATGCTTATGGAGGCATCGCTCCACCAGCGGCAACTGATGACTGCCGGATAAAAGGCAACATCAACCGCAGCGGCAAGAAGATTTACCATATGCCAGGTGAAGGTTCCTATGAAGAAACCAAGCCGGAAGAATGGTTCTGCACAGAACAAGAAGCACAGCAAGCCGGGTTCCAAAGTACCGGCCAGTAATGGAGGAAGATATTGATGCAAGCGATCGTCTTAAGGTTCGACTACACGACATCCACAAAAATAGAACACCTGCAAAAACAAGCGAATGCTGCCAGCCTGGACTCCACACCTATGCTGCCGCCGCATATGACGTTGCAGGCGTTTGAACAAACCAATCCGGCTGACTTGAAAAACGCGCTTGCCCCCTGGGCCGATCAGCGCGCCCAATTGCCGCTCGAATTCGGTGCACTCGGTTTCTTCAAGCAGCAAGGCGTGTTTTACACAGCCCCTGCATTAACTGATGCATTGAAAGTTTTTCATCAAGCCGTGAATTTGGCGACGCGCGACTTTACAGGCCAGCAGGATTATTACTTGCCGAATCAGTGGGTGCCGCATGCCACCATCACCAAAAACATCGCGCCGCCTTACTGGGGTCCGATGTTCGCGCGGCTGTCACTGGAATTCGAACCGTTCAGCGGCAAAGCGGTCGCTATTGAATGTTGGTCGATTGCACAAGGCAAAGCGCAAAACGAATGGAGTATTTTTCTTTCAGAATAGTTATTGACTTTTCACCAGGACACGATATAATTAAATTTGTCCTGGTAATTGAGATTCCTTAGCTCAGCTGGGAGAGCGCTACCTTGACAGGGTAGAGGTCGCTGGTTCGAGCCCAGTAGGAATCATATAATAGTAAATACGTAAACCCTTTGGTATCAAGGGTTTCACATGAAAGAACATCTCATATGAGGTGTTCTTTTTTTTGATTATGTTAGCGTGGCATCCATTTGGCATCATTTAACCAAATAAGGTTTGATCGAGCCTATCAGATGCGTCTCTTTGCATGGTTGGTAATAGATGTCCATACGTATCCATAGTGGTAGAAATCTTACTATGTCCCAATCGATCAGCAATTAATTTCATAGGTTCGTTCTGCGAGATCATAAGAGTTGCATGAGTGTGTCTCAAATCGTGAAAACGAATTCTTGGCAAACCTGCTTTTTCACTCAGTTGCACGAATGCTCTTATTAAGTTCCGAGGATGAATTGGTGTCCCCTTCTCCGTACACATTACCAAGTTTAAATTGGTATAGTCTGTTCCTAAATAGTCTTTTTCACTATCCAGTTCCTCTTTACGCTGTAAGAACACACGCTTAACGCTCTTTGAAAATGCTAAGGACCTTACACTACTTTTGGTCTTCGCACCTTCCTTGAACGACTTACCGTCATGTTCTAATATCTGCCTCACATGTAATACCCGTTGACTAAGATCCACATCTTCCCAACGCAACCCTAATAGTTCTCCTTGTCTTAATCCCGTCATGATCGCTATATAAAAAACACCATAATATCTATGCCCTTCTGCAACCTTCAAAAAGCTTTGAATTTGTTCAATATCCCATATTCCCATCTTTTTGTAGTTCACTTTTAGACTATCAGTCTTTGATGCTTCGTTAACAGATAAAATACCCACTTTAACAGCATAGTTTAAACAAGTATTCACAATACTAAAAACTCTTTTAATAGTAGAATCTGCTAATTTTTTATCCCTTAAAACTGTTACAAAGCGTTGTATGTGCAACGCTTTTATTTGGTCTAATTGTAAGTTCCCCAGTATGGGTATCACATGTGTTCTGAGATTTATTTCATACAACAGAATTGTTTGGTTACTTAAAGATACGCTTTTATTCTTTAGCCATTCGTATAAAAATTCACTAAATTTTATTTTTGCAGGGGCTACATAATTTCCTCTACTCATATCTACTTCTACTTCTTTTAGCGCTTCTGTTGCTGCCTTTTTAGTCTTAAAACCTCTTTTTCGCTTTTGTTTTCTTTCATTCATTTCATTGTGAAAATTTAATACGTAAAACCATGTTCCTCTACTATCATCTTTATATACCGGCACTTTACTTCCTCCTTAGATTAGTCACCTCATCTCAAATTTAATCACTGACAGTGTTGTATTAATAATACAACTTAAGATGAAAAAATTAAATGAAATGTCTTTTTGATAATTGCTCGTAATCTGTAGTGATTTCTAGTCTTATTATATATTTGGACGTATAGTAATTACTATTTCCGTTGAAAGCTATCTGATTGCATTAACGTCTCTGGGAACGTAAAAAGATAAGGTATTTCACACTCAGTGGATTTATACTCCTATTTACCTCTAAATTCGTCAGTTTCCTCGTAAATCACTCGGAAATTGAAAAAGTTAAAAAAATTTTGGGGAGTAGCTGGTATCTAATCTCGTTCATTTACTGAAGTTCGGTGCCCCCCCCTCTAAATCATTACAATAACAAGTTGGGTAGACAGAAATAAATATTGGCCTTAGAATAACCATAATATGACTTACGATTTTAAAACTTTGATATAGAGGTCAACTATTTTTGTATAAAATAAAAACAATTGTTACCAGGATCACAGCTGCAGAAAAGGACCTTTGTATATTCTTTTAAATACGAACATACTATTCCGCCCTTCTCGCTCGATTGTTAGATTTGTACGTTAAGCATTGACGAATTATAGAAACCTTTAATACGCCAGTGTCTTGCTTCACAAAGAATCATACAATATTCAAGTCGAATCGAAATCGAAACGGAAGAGGTGATTATTTTGAAAGAAGAAATCAATTTGTATTTAGATGATTTGAGAGATTGTCCAGAAGGGTTTGTATTAGCTAGGAATATCGAGGAAGCGATATATTATTTAGAAAACTATACAGTAAGAATAATGACTTTAGACCATGATTTGGGAGAGGACGATTCAGGAAACCTTTTACCGACTGGCTATGACTTAGTGAAACTTTTCTGCGAAAGAGGATATTACGCCAACAAAATTTACTTGCACACAGATAATGGCGTAGGACGTGAAAATATGTACCATACATTAAAAGGTGCACAAAGAAGAGGATTCATAAGTGAAGATATTGAGATTTACCACTATCCTATCACTAAGAATAAGTATTCGGGAGCTTAAATACAACTTGGTCATGAAATAGAGACGCCACGGGCATCAACTACAGCATAAAATTGATAGCATCAATATTGTTACCCAATTTTACCAACTAACGTCAAGCACTTTGCTAATTATATAAAAACCCTACAGCACTGGTAGTTTTGCTGTAGGGTTTTCTATTTAAATATTGATCATAAGATAAACAACTATTCCCTGTCTTAACCACATTAATACTTTACCATCAATCATGATTTGGTATGTGTTATGCATTATTCTATCTGGTATCGCTTCAGCTATTATCTCATTCCTAACCTAAGTTGTTACCTCATTAGGTCGAATTGTGAGCAATAAATGTTAAAAGTTTTTTTGTGAAGCAATTTGAAATCTTCAATATGGTAGCTGTCTCCTTTAAAGAAAGTTCAGTCAAGAGTCATTAATTCAAAATAAGCAGGGTGACTTTTATATATTTCTTGGAGACTAAGCACTGTGTCAGTAACATTTATACTAATTCAATTACTTGCCGCTTCATTGAAGAATAAAGTTCTCTGACCTTCAACGAATTAGGACACTGAAATCTCTTATGTTAGCTTGTGTTAATAGATCCATCCACTGCCCCTTACATGATATTGCTACTCTAAAGGCCCTTTATACATAGGTAGAGGGCCCTCTCTTCCAACGATCTTATTTGTATCAATTACTCATCATAAATTCAGAACAGGTAAACCGTTAAAGCCTGATTTATATTATCCAATGGTTTGATTATACTTCTTAAAGTCAACAATCTCATTTCATTACCTCTATTTTCAAATCAAAAAACCAACAAGCTAATCTTGAAGTCTTAAATTGCATATCCATAAGTTCTTCTTAATTGTCTTCAATTAGCACAAATACCCTTTGTTTGTTATTTTCAGCAGGAATATAAAGAATTTCTGTTTCTTTATGAGGCAATTCAAAGAACATGTCAATAATATTGCCAATTCCATCGCTCTCTTTGTTTTGCTTTATACCTGTTTTGACTGTGCTCAGATATTCTTTTTCTAACTTAATTCTTTTTTTGAGTTTATTGCCATTCCAATAATTTTTACCGATATTAATTCCCACCCCTAGCTTTTCCCAACCAGTAAGATAATTTAATTCTTTTATATCATCAACTGATTCTAAAAATTTTTTCTTTTTTTCTACCAATTCCTTACTACTCAGGTACTGTCTTTCTGCATAGATCTTCTCAACTTCTATGTCGCTATTATGATAAAAGCTATTAGCATAATTTTGTTTTAATTGCTTTATTGAATCATTGATAATTTCTATTTGACTACCGGTCTTTATTTTTGTTCGAATCTCAATTAGCTCTGCAAACAAAGATAATTTATTAGCCTCAAGTGCGACCTCCATTGTGAAATTAATATCTTGAAGTTTCTGTTCCTCTGTTTTTTCATTAATTTCCAAGTTCAATTTCTTTTTTTGTCTTATTAAACGAAACATATATTCTTCATGAATTGCATCTGCAGTATCTTTATAGTTACTAATAGCAGATAAATTAGTAGTATCAAAAAAATCTCTATTGGCAAATTCAGACACCCTCTTTTTAATTGCAAGTAAACGCCCAATGTTTGCATCATGATGAAAATGTTGAAGATTTTCTAGTTGCGTTTCCAAATCTTTAATTTGAGTATTAAGTTTATGCAAATAATAGGTTCCTGAAATAGCTGACATAGCTTGCATTCCTGCTGAAAGAATAAGTTGTGGGTTTACTGAAACACTTAAACCAATGTCTGCAAAGCCAGCGTGCTCGACTAAATGTCCAGACGCGTCTCGCACCATTGTCGTTGTAGTTCCATTAGCAAATTTAGATAGATTGGCGGGATTAGCAGTTGCAGTAAATAATCCATTAGGTGCTTGTTTTGCAATTTCAGCTAAAGTCATTCCTTGATTAGCAACCTGCAATGCCGTCTGTGAAACGTTACCTCCTATCATTGACACATCAGATATAAAAACTTCCTTGTATTTTTTCTTTGCTTCCAATTTATCATCAGTTACTTTTCTTAAAACAAGTTTATCGCAGATAGGGTTAGAAAGAACAATTTCATTGGTTTCATTTAAGGTCTTTAACATTTTGTCTTCTGACATTTAAGCTATCCCCTCTGTCTTTTCATTTAGGTTTATTATACACAGGAATCAATGAAGTTTTTATACATCTATTTTTAACATAAGTCTTATGAGAAGAATAGTAAGCATTGAAATATAAATCTACCACCAAATGGATTCATATAATTTTTATTCTGCTCATACTAATTAAAGGTTAATGGTAATATCACATATGATCCTTTAAAGAAGCCTCCGGCTATTGGAGAGGACAACTCTTCTTGTATGATGATGACATAATATTATAAAACCAAATAAAAAAAAGCTCTTTAAATGAGCTCTTTTTTAAACCTTAGGTAATTCCGCAATGTTACTTGTACATATCAAATTCCTCCTCGCTCCCAGGGTAGGTAATAGGATCATGGAAGTATCCATATTGAGAGTATTCATATAGTGTGTGGTATCCTGCTTTATTTGAAAAAAACTCTTCACTTCTGAAATATGGATAGTTGAGTACTTTTTCTTTTTTCATGTATTCATTTGCCTCTTCATCATAAAGAACTTGCGGAGACTTTAAATTTTTTCTAAATTTGATAGGCATCTCTTCAAAAACGCTTGATTTCAAGCCCTCCTCATACGCAGTAGTGAAAGTTTCTAATAACTGCTTTCCTGTATAAACATCTATAGAAAGCTCATCCTTCCATAGGTTTTCAAAGTATGCCTCTTTCAGCTCTTCTAAAACCTCATTGTTTACCAAAGCTGCTAATGCAGATACTTCTATATTTGTTACAAGGTATATCATTGCATAGTCACTTTCCTTAGATTGAGAAGGATGAGCTACAGCCATGTACCTAATGTCCTTTAAGCCACTTGAACTTTTAAGTTCATTAAGAAATTGCTGTAGTTTTTCTTTAACTCCTCCATACTCGCTTAATGATATCTTTAAGTGAAATACTGCTAAAAATTGATCAGTTACAAAGTTTGTTAGTAAAGAAACTCTGAGATTCTCAATTTTATTATCATTAACACCTGTACTTTTATTTTTTGATTCATATAAAAGTACGGTCCCACCACAATCGATTAGTTTAGTTACTGAGTGCATAATTATTTCCTCCTTCAATCCAGTTAATTAGAATATTTTTGGATACTTTAATCCTTTTCCCCACTTTAATTACATGAAATTGTTCAGAGTGAACCAATTCATACGCTTGTTTTCTTCCTATTCCAAGAAGTTCCTGGATATCTGAAACATTTAATACGTCCGGGTATTCGTTATAAGTTTTGTACATAATTTATAAGCTCCTTTGGATGTTTAATATAGTAGTTTTCATATCTTGTTTCCCCACTGAATGGACTCATATAAGCTCCGCCAGTAATAAATGTCGATTGACAGTTATTCATTGTTTTATAAAACTCCTCTACTTCCACTATTTCTAGTATAAGAGGCTTTTTTAGATTTCTTGAATGGTAGTACTTTTTCTTTCCTGCAAGCCTTTCATCGGCAATTCCTTTGCTTAGATAAGAGGCTATTTTTTTGTTTTCAGTTATATCGGAATTAACGATGGCTCGGTGTACATAACCATTTTGCCAAAGATCCTTTAAAACCGAATTCGAGATCTCTGTCAAATTACTAATCATATGAAAATGAATAGCTCCTTTTCGGTTTTGATCCTGAAACTCCATAACTGCGATATATTGAAAATCGGGTAAATGATTCTTCTCTGTATAGTAAGCAAGCCTCTTTTTAAAGTCATTAAACTTTTTTTGGCATACACTGATATTTGTTAAATCAGTTGCTGTAGAAGTATCAAAAGTTAATGTTAAGAACGCATAAGTATCTGTAAAGTTACATTCGAACAACCTTTTAAGGTTTTTCTGAGCTCTTTTAATACTAGTCTTCTTATTGACTTCTAAGCTTTCTGAATCAGTGTTTGGGAGTGATGTGTGTCCTCCAGAAGATGATATTTTGCCCATATTGGACCGATAGCGTTGATGTGTTATTTCAATGTTCCTGTGACTGATTACTGCTTTTGTATATGAATGCTCCATGGTTGTTTGCTCCTTTTGAGATAGTAATTACTTTCGTCAAATTAATCACTATTTATCAAGTTAATTACTAAGTACTGTACTTATATGAACTTTGCTGCCCGGGTGTGGTTTTTACTACTTGTTCATGTGTTAATTGTATTTTAAATGGCCTTCTGAAGTAAAATTGCGCTTGAACCAGTAAGACTCCACATATATCCCATATAGATCAATACTGCAGCGAATTTCACTTGGCACTTAAAATTACTGAAGATTACTCAAAAATGCGCCAATTTCCGGACATTTTGCTGGTATGAGGTGCATTACATCGCTATCATTTAAATAAAAGGAGTTGTTATTATGCCTACTAACAATGGTCAATATGATTATCAGTTGGTTTTCCCTCCTCTATTTCCTGATACCTTGCCAACCCCGTCTCCACATAGTTGTCTTTTACCTAGTTTTTCAGGTTTGCCTATGTATGCGCCGGCTTTAAAGCTTACTGCTGAAGAAATTACAAAGTCCGTTTCTAGAAATTCCATTGGTGTGTACATTGTTTTATTATGGATTTCATCTCGTAATTTATTAGTACCGGTCTACATCGGAAGCGGAGATGTGAGAAAACGTTTAATATCTCATCTAAAAGCAGCTGAAAAGGGCAATTTAAGTACCGTTTCTCACTATAGTAAGGAATATAACATTCATCCTAAGTGGTTTTATGAGCTTCTTACAGTTACAGAAGTACAATGTTTTATGTTTACTTGGTTCGAATGCTCAGAACATAGGAGTTATGAGAACGAAACATATCATGTGTTGGTGAATACACCATACCTTTTAAATGCTAGAGCTGTTATACGAGACGAACGATCTAAACAGAAATTTCGAACTAAAAAGGCTCTGGAAAACTTCTATTTTGTAAGAGAACTCTTAAGATAAAAGATGGTGTTAAATAATTTAAAAGTTAATTCTGACTTTTAATTTTATATATATCACTGCAAACAAAAAAGAGCAGGCGCTAGTTTCTAAGCACCTGCTCTTAAAATATATGATTGATAAGTTATGATACTCCTAATGCTTTATAAACTGCATCAATCGGATCTGAGTAAAACACTGGTTGTACTTTCACTAGTAAATCTGGTGGCACTGTTTGTAAATCCATAACAGCCGATGCCGGAATCAACACTTTCTTTGCACCAGCATCAACGCAAACTTGTAAAACATTGGCGAACTCTTCTATCTTAGCAATGGTTCCGCCTACAGTCATATTGCCGATAACGACGGTACTCTCTTGTACTGGCTTGTCCAGTGCTCCAGAACACAGCCCGATCAATTCCGCAATAGCCAACTCATTTGTTAATCCAATACCTTGCAAGTCACTAATATGCATCAAATAATCTTTTGTTTTGATAGCGATTGTATTGCTGATGCTTTTACTATTTGCTGTGAAGTAACGGAAAGCCGTATCTAAGCTTTCTCGAGTTTCTCTTGATGAGCTGACACCTGACTTGTCGAACTTCCCAGTTCCACTTACGACCTGGTTTTCAAGCTTATAGACACCAATCATCCCTGAGTGCCCGTGTCCGACTACATAAACATGCCCTGGCTTGCCCATTCCCTCTGGAATCAGTTTGCCTCCGCCTTGTTCTGGGACAGAGACGTGCTCTTCTTCCATAGATTCTTTATCCAAATAAGAGAACATTACATCGTAAAACTCCATGCCGCCGATTTTCTTAAGCTGTTCTTTGACACGACGACGGCCTTCTAATGCATATCGAAGAATTTCTTCAATATCAGCTTTAGTGTATTCTCCATTTGGATAAATTAGTTTCACCATACCTGATACTGTCTTCCGTACTGCGATGGTATCCCGCTGATTTAAATTGTTGCCTAACTTGAAATACCGGTCAATTGAATCAGCAAACGACCGCTTCCGCATTTCTCGGAAAAACTCAGCAATGTAATCAACAATAAATCCATATTTATCAGTAAAGAAATCCGGGCGCATTTTCGGAATTTCCCACCCTGGCATATAATAATGCATCCGGTCAAAGAAAGCCGTATCATTAGCCATTTCTTCCGGGAATGGTGCGAAGAGATGAGAAGTTTTCAACAATACATCAACACTTTGATTGATATTTCCTACGAAAACCATTGAAGCACTCGCATTCTTCTCTTCTTTTCCCCGGGCAAAGGAACCAGAGGCCATATAGTCTTTCATAATTTGAATTCCATCATTATCTTTAAAGCGAATACCTGCCACTTCATCAAATGCTACACAATCCCACATACCGACAAGTCCAATTTTACGTGTCGTCATATTATAAAAAAGGTTAGCAACAGTTGATTGGCCACCCGATACTAGGATGGAGTTTGGAGAGATTTCCTTATATACATGTGATTTCCCTGTTCCACGTGGACCTAGCTCGCACATATTATAGTTGTTCTCAACTAAAGGTACGAGACGCAACAATAGATGCCACTTAACTCGATCCTCCAACTGCGTTGGTTCCATACCCGTAGAACGGATCAACACATCGATCCACTCGTCCTTTGTAAATTGCTTTCGTCCTTCGAATACTTCGTTGATGTCCATATTCGGCATCTGTATCGGCTGCAAGCTGCTTACGCTAAAAGGATTATTACTTCTGGCCTCTTCGTCATAATAGTAGTCAATCTTCACCATGCACCAGATTCCACCCACTAACAACTTATCGAATTCTTTAACAAAGTTAGAGCCAACTGGTACTCCTTTTAAACCCAGATTTGAGAATTCTGCTTCATAGATATCCAGCTTTGGATTTAAAACTACAGATACCTTGTCTATTATTGAATACTGTCCCATTTCCCGAATACGTGACTTAATCTTTTCTGCTTCATCAGGCCGTACAAAGTTATCCGAAAGAATCTTCTTTACCCGATCTACACCTTCACGTATACTTTCTTCATCATCAGTTGCAGCATACATGCCAAGCAAATATTCAAGTACGTAGACAGGTACATTTGCGCCCTCTTTAATAAGCTTTGTCAAATCTTTTCGGACGACACGGCCAGCAAAAACATCATTCAGCTTTTTGTCGAGATCTAAGGTTTTTGCTTCGTCAATACGTTCATTCATTCACATTGCTCCTCACTTAAAAATCAAAATCGCTGACGATGCCTAAGTTTATGGAAAATGGTACTTGCTCTGTGACAATACCTGTTTCTGCATCTTTAATCATCAAATAATAGGTTTTGGTTCTTTCATAAGAAATGCTTTTCAAAACAAACCGTAATTTAAATGTTCGGTCTGCTGGATTGTCGAATGGACGGTCCCCAATAATTGTTTCCTCATTAGATAGTACAGTACCTCCTTCATCTGCCATAAATATGACGACTTTCCGAGAGACAACTTTTTCTCCAACCTTTTCTGTTTGGAAGAACTCTAAATTGAAAATACTATTTGTGATTTTTCGTGTAGTATTCGTCAATCTTATATCCACTTTTTGAATGGCTTGCGATCCTTTTTGTCCTACCCGCTTATTTTTGAAAGTCAGCAGTGGAACTACAACTTCTTGCAGACTTGCTCCTCCATGAACAAAGTTTACTCCTGCCCCCTGCATGCGATAGCGAATCGTGGCATTCGGTACGTAAGCTGTCAACTGCTGTTCGTTTTTTACTATCGATGATAGGTCGATAGCCAGCTGTCCGGAAACCTCTCGCTGTTCCTTAGAGAGCATGTAACGGCGTTTCACTTCAACAGCATTCATCTGCTCTTTCTCCATCTTATCTGATTCTTCCAATGAGTCTCGCTGATAAAGGAAGCCATGGTCTGAAGTAATGTAGATGTTAGATCCACTTAATTCATCTCGAATGATCCTCACTAAATCAGTAAGTTGATTTAAGGCTGTCTCCACAGCATTAAAAGTGTATATTTCTGTGGCAGCCTTATCGCCCATTGCATCAATTGTGTCATGATAAAAGTATATAAGCTTTTTGCCCTTGAAAGTTTCACGTCGGCCCGCCTTATTCATTGCCAAGACTTCTTGATAATGTACTGCGATGCTTTCGGCTACTTCCGACTCGATGATCTTTTTACGATTTTCAATTCCCGCTGAATCTCTACCATTAACTAATACACGTCCAGTTGCATCAAAATCAATATTTCGATGTGGCAACAGGGAAGCCATTCCCAACTTTGTGACAGATGGCACCACGCTCAGCAAGGTTTGAACAGCACAACTACCAATTGTTTCAGAATTTAACCGCTCAGCTAATTCAACTCCAACTTCATACCGCATGGCATCCGAGACGATTACAAAAGCTCGTTCACTTTTGCTGATATGCGAAGTGATTACAGATGAATAAAAGTTTTGTTGGTTGGTAACGCCAGGAAGAGACCACTCCTTCGTCATTTCTGCATCTACAGACTGGGACCAATGTGAACTTATGTCTCCCATAAACCAATTTGAATAAAGATTTTCAACGAGCACTTTCAATTTCTTCAATAATTCGTGATTATTTTCCTGGTCATACGCCACATAAAACTTGCGATAAAAAGTATCCATCTGATAATACTCATTAACATAGGACTCATATAAATTAATGGCTCGGCCTTGTGGAATGCCTTGGCGATGCTCTTTATAGAACTCATGCATTTTCACTGTATAGTAAAGTGCTTCATAAACAGAGGCGTACTTCTCATGGAAGTGCTTTACTCTTCTTAGATTGATCATCTTTGTATATTCTTGATAATCTTCGAGTTTCTCCACTAAGCTATTTGCGATATAAATAATAATAGCACGGTCCACGTAGGGGAAAACATCTGCCTGTTTAAATTCTTTCACTGGAAGAGATTGCAGGATTTGAGAAATTTGAACTTCATGTTCGACCATCTCAGCATATTCATCAAAAACTTTGTAATCTGTTTTATGGTGCATCCAGTGATCGATGAAGACCAATGAATTTGTCTTGCTTCGTTCTGCAATATATCCTTTTAAGCTCATCAAATGATCTTCATTTACTGAATGGCTGAATGCCGTAACAGCTAAATGAATCATTAAAGTCTTCAATGTCTTTTCATCTCGTTTGTAACCGTACTGAATCGCCACGTTTGCCCAAAATACAGTCAAATCAAAGAATCGCTCAAAGAGATTTAAGTACTTATTTTCAGCATCCTGCAGCCCATTCATCAGCACTATTTTTAACACTGCTTCAAAGTCGAGTGTTTTTAAATTGCAAAGCACACTCATGATAGAAAGTTCGATTGTTTCCTCTGAATAGGTTTCAATCCCCAGTGCTTGGAACTTTCTGTATCGATCCTTGTTGTTGAAAAAACGTTCATATTTCTTAACAACTGCCCGTAACGATGAGTCAATTTTAAGGTCATTCATTAACAGCGATACCCGTTCGGCATAAAAAGTCTTTGAATACAGCACGGTGTCTGCTAACCAGTTGTTCTCCAATTCCAATTCTGTATTTGTGTAAATTAAATACGAAGATGTTGGATCCTCTTCTTCTAACAAATACTTTGTGAAAAACTGGTTGTGATTGGTTAGTATATGAACTTTTACATCGCCAATCATCAGTTCGTTAATTTCTTCTGTAAATTCATTGTCTTTGTCTACCCAGAATACAAGTTTTCGCTGTTCACCGTCTTTTGATGAATCATTGAAAATTTCAGTTAAAGTAGTCACGATTTGACTAATGTCCATTCTTTACACCAACTTTCAAAAATCTGTTGCAAAATGAGGATGCACCGACCATTGTCTATGCATCCCGCTTTCGATTGTTGTCCGCACTGATACACATTTGTCTGTATTTTTACCGCTCTAAAACATGCCCTTAATGATAAAACCCTATCATTGTTTAAATTTTCGTTACAAGTCCTTCGAACTTCGCATAGTTCAGAGCTACACCATCATTCAGATCAATTTCAATTTGCATATCAGCCATATGATGCAACTTTTCATCGTAAGCTTTCAGCTCATCGATTTTTTTGTCGAGTGACTTCAATTCTTTCTTAGCGTTGCTAATTTCTTTCGTTGTAGAGTCTCCTTCAATGATGTTTAGTAAATCCTTCTTCTCAGCATCCATACGAATTTGAACCTCATGCAAATAGTCGGTACGAATACGAGAAAGTGTTGTTTTATCGTAGCGGTGCATATAAATGAGACAGTTAAATGCTTTTTCCTTGCCAGAAGTGAACAGCCAGTATATCGGTCTCTTTTTATATACTTGCAAATGATCTTTATAAAAATCATTTAGGAAATAACGACGCAACGTCTCTCTAGCTGTTTCATTCTTTTTTTGTCCAATTGCCTTTCCTACAAAAACAAGGTTCTCTTCAAGCATTTCTTCGCCAAATACTACTTGCACAAATTCAATAAATTTTGTAACAATATCGTCTTCAAAATAAGCTCCTGGTAATACTGGGATGATATTGTCAGGAGCTACTGCAAACTTTTTATAATCGGAATGAAAGAAGCTTCCTCCAGCATAGATTATCCCTTCTTTATCAAGCGAATAGCGACCAAAAGAACATCCTATTGCATAAGATATAAAACTTCTAATATCCCTCTCTAAATCAGCTTTTCTTATAGTAACTTCTTTTTCGCTAATTTCCGGCGAAAATTTATCTTGCAAACCATAGATGCTATTAAACATTTCATTTATTTCTTCTTCATTTGACTTGACTTGGTTGAATTTCCATTCCATAATTTCCTTTTGTTTTACAAAAGACGATTCAATAGATTTTGTTGAATGTCTCAATAAAGGATTATTTACAAACTCCCATGAGACTTCAAAATTATTCCAATCATATTGAGATATATTTATATTCTCCTGTACTATTTCATCAATTCTTTCAATAACTTTATTTTCAACTTTTAATGGTAATTTTAAAATGTCTCCGACTAGAAAATGTATTGTTGCATTCATAGCACTTAAATTTTCTTTTGCAATTTTTGAATTTAAAAATGCTAACAAATAATTTTTTTGGTTAGATAAGAAAGGAAAAAGTGTAGGTGCTTCGACATTAAATAAATGACCGGTAGGTAAGTATCTTGCTCCAAATCCTCCTGACGTAGTATGAGACCAAGTAAGACCTTCTATAAAATAATACTTATCATTGGCCATTGCATTTAATCGACATCCACTACCTTTTTTAATTTCAGAACCGTCATTCTCCCAATCTACAATATAGTCAAAATTACCATACCACTTTCGGTAAGATCCCCCCTTAATTTGAGGGATCCATTTTTTTTCAGATTCAAGAAACTGAGGTTTACTTTTCATATCAAATGCTATTTTATTGTAATCCACTTCGAACCATTGTCGTAAAAACAAATCATTGTTTCCAGTTTGTAATCCACTTTTTGCTTCTCCGAATTCTTTTACTTTTTTATCGTTAGCAAAACTATCTATAAGCTTATTATCAAGCCAATATGCAATAGTACTTCCAGGTATTTTACTAAAATTTGTTCCTGGAATTAAACCATATCTATTTTCTTTTATGGGGAATTTCGGAGGATATTCGTTTAATTGAATATCCTTATATTTAATTTCTGTATATATTCCTTTATATTGATCTATTTTTATATTCCTAAAAACTGTTGCAGCAGTACCAAATGCAATTCCCATAACCATATTCTCCATATGTAATAATGAAGAAATAGTTTTTTGATCAATTATTTTTTTTCTCATTTTTTCATAAATTGATAAAAACATCCATGATTGCATAGTTACCATACTGTTGAATCCTGATTCTTTTGTAAGTTCAAATCCTTTTTCGATAAATGCAGCGAATAAATCACCTTTAGAATCTGGATAGTTTTCATCCAGAAAACTTGTAAGATAAGGATTCATTCCACCCCTGCCCATATAAGGGGGATTTGTACAGACAATATCATATTTATTACTTAATAATGAAGTTTGTTTTAATAAAAGCGGTAATTTCTCCTCTATAATTTCTCTATCTAGCATTTCTAAAAGATCAGCTTCACGCTCTAAATAATCTAGCAAGCTTTGGTAAATCAGTTTTTCATTCGTTGAATGAGGATTTAATAATGAACCGTATTCTTTTGCATTTAGAAAATTACTTTGAATTAAATAAAGCATATTTTGAATTTCCAAATCATTATTAGCAACAATTGTTATCATATCTTTTGTAAGCCAGTTACTTTCTTCAATTGCACAGATGTTCAATTGAATTGACTGTCTAAAGATTCTACGAGATTTTTCTCTGGCTTTCATCATAAGGGCAAATGAAGCTAATTGAGCTGCACGATTATCCACTTCTAATCCAAATAAGTTTTTTTCTAATATTAATTTTGGTATTTCATTCTCTATGTAACCTTTTTCTAAATACATATCATAGAAAATATCAAATGCATAAACGAGAATATGACCACTACCACAACTTGGGTCAAGGAATTTAATCTCTTCAGGATTAACATTGTTATATCGTATTTCTTCAAGTTGCTTAAATACATTAGAATCTTGCTTATCTTCATCTAAATAGTATTTCCAATTTTCCTTTAAACTGCTTTCAGGATAACTTTCTAGCCATACACGACCTAAAGAGTTCTCAACCATATATTTAACAATCCAATTTGGAGTAAACAATTGGGTAGCTGCTGGTAACGTATCTTTTGTGATTTTTATATTCTTTTTTAAGTTAGCAAAAATCCGATCTTTTTCTTCAGTAATGTAATATTGATAAAGCCAACCAATAATTTCGATTTTCTTCCAGTCTTTTTCCGGAATTATAGCAGTGTCTGTCATTTTACGAATACATGATTCTGTAGCCAATAAACCTTTTGGAAATAAGATTTCTGTGTAGTCGTCAATCGTTTCAAACATAAATGGCATATAACGATTCAAATCATTACAATGTTTAATAATCAAATACTTGAATAGTTCTTCATTATTATTGTTCAGTTTCAGCTCATAAACAAATTCTTTATCTAAGTCTAAATTGAGCGACAGGGCTTCCTTCATCATATCCGGTTCAGTACTATCTTGATTAGTAGAAGATAGAACACGGACTTTTGTTGGAAGATAATCATTTACCTCCATGAAACGGAGAGCTGTAAAACGGTTAAACCAAGTGTAAGTTACTTCTTCTATCACTCTATCAAAACCAATGTCACGAATACGGGCGATCAGTTTGTTTCGTTGGATTCTTTCTTTTTCTGTAAGCCGTTTGCCATCAATGAAGATAGCATCTGAGCTTTCAATTTGTGCTTTTTGGATTGACTCTACAGTAATACCAATCTTTCGTGCTTCAAGTTCCACCCGTTCAAGTAATTCTTTCCTTGCATTGGTGGCGAAGCTTTTCAATGCCAACTTATTCAAGATTTATTCCCCCACTTAATCGATAAATTCTATGTGTTTATTTGATTTAATGATTTCTTTTAACTTCCGAGATAAATCATTCGTGTATTGCTCGACTTCTTCTTCTGTTGTTAAGGATGATTTTCGTATAAGATCCGCTATTCTAATTCTAACTTTTTGAATAGCAGGTCCAGATCCGACTGGAGGATCGACGACTATTGTCGATGGCTTGCTGGCAGCAATCTCATTCCGGATCTGTTTTTCTATCTTCTCTTTAAAGGAGGTACTTTGCGAAATAGTGGCATCCACCTTGTAGATATCTACAAATGTTTCTAAACTCTCATTCAATCGATGATAATACGTTTCAATTTGCTGTCTTGTTTCTTTTGACACTCCGTACTGCTCAGCTTGAGAAAATAGCTCTTCAAAGTCCACTTTCAGTTTTTCTTTTGCATTAGCTTTTTTCTCAGCTAGAATTGCCTCAATTTTTTCATCCAAGATATGAACCAGTTCAGGAATGTCTTTAATGTTCCGATAAGGAATCGAATTCGATACAATTGAACGGAGCTTGTCTACAGTTCCCTCTATTCCCTCCCCGGATAAATACGTTTTGTTTTCATCAAATTTCCCTAGACCCTTTAGTCCATTATCGAATATTTCCTTCTGCTGCGTACTGAAAAAGCTTATTACATAGGCGACGTCTTCCTCCCAATCAGCAAGGTCCTCCTCCATCTCTTTCAATTTCGTAAAGAAAGAAGCGTTGTCCAATCGGTTATCAAATTGATTGAAATACTCTAACCCTTTATTTAGAAGACTCATTCCTGGGTATTTTCTGCCTTCGTAACGGCTCTTTAATCCAGTGATTTCGATGATTTGTTTTTCGATAAGCGTCCGGATGTCTTTAATCAATCCGTCTTCATCATCAGCGAGATCGGTTTTGTTAAAGATGTCTCTGCAGACCCTTTTGGCAGTCTGAATAAGTGCTGGATTCACAATGCTTCGTTTTAAAACAATCGCTTTATCCGCATCCGCTGTTTTAGCAAAAATCGACACAAGCATCTGGACATTCTCTCTTGGGTCCATATACTCGGCATTATAGCGGATACGGATACTCTGCTCTTTTAATAGCTGGGCTATCAGCGCCGCAATATCAAGCAGTTTCCAGCCATACGGCTTATCTTGGAACCGGTCGTATAAAGATTTCACTCTTATTTGCTTATTGCTTGCATCTTGGAGACTGATAAATTCAATCAGTTCTCTCTTCGCTAGTTCATTTGGATTTGTTTGCAATGTGTCATCGAATGAAATCTGATCGTCGTTGGAAGCTAGGATTGTGATCAGCCCACGCTCATTTTCCAAGTTTTCTTTTATGTAGCCAAGTTTCGTATAAACGTTCTCGACCACTAACTTAAGTGCAGTATTGATTTTCTCCTTTACTGTCGAACCTTTGATATCCACTTTTTCTCCATTAACAAAGAACGATGCATCTTTAATAGCATACTCCAGTAGTTCCTGGCCTCTTCGTCTCCGTTCACGTACTTCAGCCTGTTTATTGTTCAAGATATTTTGAATGTTTTCTGGAAGCTGAGTTACGTTCTTTTTCTTACGGTACTCTTCGATTCGCAAGGCTTCTTCAATTTCTTCGATGTATGTTTCATTACCACCGAGTTTAATGATTATTTCCCCACTGCCACTTGTCGCCATCATAAGTTCTTGATCAGATTTTTGATAGTGATCGGAAAGAGGTGACAAAATTTGCATTCCGATACTAGACACTTGATTACCATAATTTTTTTCATCCATCTTCTGATTAAAAGAGAAGAGATATTGTGGAGAATAACGGAAACGTTTTTCTTCATAAAGACCTTGGAAAACATAGTCGGCTAATTCTTTTTTCACCCGATCTTCTTCAATATTCAAGGTTTTAATTTCTCGGTTGATGTCTTGTTCATCATCTGTTAAGAAAAGATAATATTCCCCATTCTTTTGAATCAAGGTTTGCTGGATTAGCTTCCGCAAAGAAATATTGATTTTCTCTTTTAGCTCTAGCTTATCTTCATCAATATGAGTGACCATGAGCGTTGCAATATTATCGACATTTCCCGGAAGTTCTTTGATATATTTCACCAAGAATAGTACTTTCAACAATTCAATATTGAAAGTGTCTTCTTTCAGTGCTGGGTTTACACTGGCTCCTTCAATGACTCGGGATACTGCTGGGTTAAGAAATTCTTTTATCGTGTCAAAGAAAGCATAGAATGGGACCAGTTTTCCTTCCTCTGCATCTTTATATCGCATCCCTGCTTCTTTAAAGGCTGAAAGCATTGAACGTTCTCCTTCTGACAAATGTTTGCCTGAAGAGCCATGTTTTCTTACTTGCTCAAAGACGTTTTGAAGCAGTTTGAACTGATAAGGGATAAATGGATAGACATCGGCAAATTCCTGCTCGTTGTCAAAGCTTCGAAGATCTGCTGTACTTTCTCGGAAACTAATTAAGTTTCTTAGAATAGCACTTTTTTCTGGGAACAATACTTTTAATTTATCATGTGCATAGCCTTGTTTAGATAGAATCCGCTTTTTGATGACTTCGTCTACGGAAATGGATGACAATGACAATCTTGTATCAAAACGGCCTTGGATGCGGGAAAAGTCATCTCCTTTTACCTTGACGATGGAATCAATGCTTTCTTGCGATGTTACCATAATCCAGACTTTCCCATGTGCATGAGTACCTAAATCCTCTGCAAGCGTCTGCAAATTGAGCATGAGACTCCGGCTATCTCCAATATATTGACCGATTTCATCAACAAGGAATACCAGATGGAAATTCTGCCCTTTTTCATCTATGTACTCTTTAACATCCTTTGCAAACTTTTCAATACTGATTTCGAAATTGTTTACCCCTTGCTCAAACCAGTTCCGAGCTGATTCTGGTGACATCTCCATCACCTTTGTTAATGCTTCAATAACAAAGTCCGCATCAAAATAAAAGCTATTGCGTCTCTCTTTCCAAGACTCACCTGCTAACGCCTCAAATTCAGCTTTAAACGCATCATACTGCCCTTGTTTGTCCAAGTACTTCTCCATCTCGGCAACCCCTGGGATATCGCCGTAATAGCCTCTGTGCTCGTAAAACACTTTCATGAAGACTCGTAAAATCGCATCTTCTTTTGATTTATTATCAAGCCCGCCTTTTGAATCAATGTTGAATAAAATAGTTTCAGTTTCGACCTCTGCTGTTCGCTTCATGTTGGCATAGACCAAAGGATCCTTTATTTTCTCTTTAAAGAACTCAATTGGTTCTCTGCCTTTTACTTTTTGATTTGCTAATAGATAAGCCAATATTTTCAGGAAATGTGATTTACCGGATCCGAAGAATCCTGAGACCCATACCCCCATTTTATCGGTGTGGCCGTCAATGCCCTTTGCGTAATTGTCATAAAACTTGGAGAAATGTTTGTGCAACTCTTGTGTCACTACGTACTCATCGAGCTCTTGATAAATATCATCTTCGTTTGTCTGTGCCACTTTGATAACGCCACGAATATCACGTTCTATATTTTTCAAAAACATATCCTTTATTAACATTTCCTGACCCCTTTTCTTTTAATCGACTAAGCGGAATGCCCGATAGTAATTATCATCTTTGAATTTATTGAATAATTGAAGTGATTGACCCGTATACTCACCGGGATAGAACATAACAACCGGTGTTTTATCCAGAACTTCTTGTAAATTGTTAAGAATGTTATGCGAACGAACGAATGGAAAGACTTTCCCTACCCCCGTTAGAAAGACTACATTATAATCTCCAAGTTGTTCCTTTATCTTTTGAAGAAATATCTCCGGTTTTGCAAAAGTAGTGAGAGCTTTGAACAAGGCATCTTTTCCTTGCTTCTCTTCCATCTCGAAAATCCGGTTAAAAATCCGTTTTTCTTTTGTAATGTCTATCAGCATTTTGTAAAGATCGAATTCGATAATTCTTCTCTCAGAACCATCATAATTGAATTCTTTTTTTATGTGTTTGATGTAATCGCGGACAACAAGCTCGTGCGTCGGCTCATAATCGAAAAGATAGAAGCTAATTTCATTCCCCAGTCCTCGCCCATCGATGAATTTATCTTCTTTTATTTTTGGAATGATTTGATCCAATCGTGCATTTAAGTTCGCCATGTACTTTCCCTACTCCCCCAGTACTCGGACAAAACGATCATCACCGCTTTGCTTTAAGTGATTTTTAAATTGGTCATCTAAAACGATATGATTCAACTCGCCCGATTTTTTGTCTTTTAACAGACCACTGTCTAAAAGGATTTTTAAATAGACTAACTTCAGTTTATGCGTAGTCGCTTCTGTCCAACTGGCAATATTGCTATTCTGTTCTGCTTTCACCATGAAAAATGCATTTATATCTTTTTTCTCCAAGGTAAAGTTATTCGCTCCCATTTTTTCATGAACTACTTCTTTCATAAATTCAAAGAATAGACGATCCGTTTTCATAATTGCATACAAATTGATGGTCTTTCCAATTTCAATTGAATCTTCGATCACCATTTTTCGCAAAGTACTATCCAGAGCATTGACTCTTCTTAATATAGAAGGAAGCCCTCTTTGCAAACTAGATATCTTTATATGCTGAAACAAGTTCTCTTCGACCACTTTTTTCCGGATTTCTGGATCTGACATTCCTTGATCTTTCAGTATTGCTACTTGCTTGAACTCGTAAAACATAAATGCAGCTCCTGTTAAGACGGAAGAGTACTCCAATTCCGTTGTCATCCTTTTCAACCTCCAATGTTGCAAAACTGTTATTTCAGTTCAATTATCTTCTCTACCACGTTCAACCTTCTTTTACCGCAATGCTGTTGAACCACTTTGGTAAAGTTATCGTTTTTCATGAGCTTTTCTTGATTTGTTCGGTTCATTTCCTTGATGTTTTCTATCAGCTCTTCCTCTAGTATTTCTTCATTCCAGTAAGCATCAATAAGTACATTCAATGCCACAGCAAGGTCTCGCTGGGTGCGGTAAAACATTTTGATTTGCATATTGTCACCTCTTCAAATATCCTATCTGTTTCTTATTTTATTCTTACTTATCTTTTAATACAATGCTATTCAAGAATATGTATATACTTCATACCAGGTTTATCTTTTATAAAAGAATATATTAGAACGTCCTTTTTTATTGGCCCATAAAGGTACATTGGCAACTTTGGCATTCTGGTGGCAACAAATTATAGATAATTGCAGAACACCAAAAGAAAATAATTAAACAAAAAATCTGCAAGACCCTATTAAAATAAGAACTTGCAGACACTGTCAGTAACATGAAGCAACTGTAGATAATTGAGTTCGCTACCTTGACAGGGTAGAGGTCGCTGGTTCGAGCCCAGTAGGAATCATATATGTGGTATGGAAAAATGCGCAGCTTTAAAGCTTGCGCGTTTTTTTGTGCTTTTTTGCTTTTGTAGGATTATATATTCGATCATAAAATCGATTTTGCGGCCAATACGCAAAAAGCGCTGCCCGGAAATCCAGGCAGCGTTTTTCTTATGCTTCTTATGCTTCTAATGCTTTCGGTGTTTTTTTCTCGCGCGACATCCATTGCAGAGCAAACAGGATGATAAACGAAATCGCTCCGATTGTGTCAGTAAGCCCTTCAGGATAAATCAATGCCAATCCAGTGGCGAAAGCGATGATCCGTTCAAGCCAATTAAGCTTGCGGTACCAGAAACCGATCAATCCAGCTCCAATGGCGATCATCCCAGTGAACGCCGTGATCAGTACCCATATCAATTCCGGCAATGTTGTATCGATCATCAGCAGCGCTGGTGACAACACGAACATATAAGGAATGATGAACGCTGCAGCAGCTAGTTTGGCGGCGATAAATCCGGTCTTGATCGGCTCCCCACCTGAAATGCCTGACGCGGCAAATGCGGCAAGCGCAACCGGTGGCGTGATATCGGCAATGATGCCGAAATAAAACACGAATAAGTGCGCCGATAATGCCACAACGATCGGGACAGCAGCCCCTACCGGCTCATCGATCATCAATAAAGTGATGATTGCCGGTGCAGCAATTGTTGACGTGATGACATAGTTGGCTGTTGTCGGCGATCCCATGCCCAGCACGATTGCAGCGAGCATTGTAAAGAATAGCGTCAGCAGAATATTTCCCCCGGAAGCGGAAACCAAACCGTTTGCTAAGCTCAAGCCGAGGCCGGTTTTTACAACAACCCCTACGATGATGCCAGCTGCGGCAGTAGCTGCGGCTACTGCGAGCGCGGTTCTTGCACCATCCACAAGTGCGTGCACCATGTCTTTAGGGCTTAATCTTGTTTCTTTATTGAATGAGCTGACCACAATTGTCAGCAAGATGCCGTATAAAGCGGCGTGCATCGTCGGGATTCCAATAAGCAGGAAGACGATGATTGCTACAATCGGCAGCAATAGATAAATTTTCTTTAGAACTTCTTTGCGGTCAGGCATCTCTTCTTTGGTCAAGCCTTTCAACCCGACCCGTTTCGCTTCAAAATGCGTCATGATCCAAACGCCTGTGAAATAGAGGATAGCCGGAATAGCGGCTGCTTTGGCAATTTCCCAATACGTGATGCCGCCGATGAACTCGACCATCAGGAATGCCGCGGCACCCATAATTGGCGGCATGATTTGTCCGCCTGTAGAAGCGGCGGCCTCCACAGCACCTGCGAATTCTTTCTTATAGCCTAACTTTTTCATCATCGGAATTGTATACGATCCCGATGTTACGACGTTTGCAACAGAACTCCCCGAAATTGTCCCTTGCAGGGCACTTGAGAAAATGGCGACTTTTGCGGGTCCGCCCGTCAAATGGCCAGCAAGCGAAACAGCCAAGTCATTAAAATACTGTCCGACTCCGGTTTTTACAAGAAAAGCTCCGAACAGCAAGAACACGAAGATGAATGTGGCCGAAACGCTGATTGGCGTCCCTAGAATACCATCTGTCGTATAGAACATCAGCTGAATAACCGATTCGAGATCCTGGCCGCGATGGCGCAGGAATCCTGGGAAATAAGGACCAAAAAACGTATATGCCAGGAAAATGGATGCAATGATTGTAATCGGCAAACCGACAGCGCGCCGTGTAGCTTCTAGCGTCAAGACAACCGCTAATATCCCGACAATCAAATCCATTTCTGTGACGCGGCCTAGACGGAACACTAAATCATCGTACATAATCGGCCAATAAAGACCGACGCCTATGGCCAGCAAGGCGAGCACATAGTCATAAACTGCCACTTTTCTGCGCGCGCCATGGCGCTTCCGCGCTGGGAACAAGAGAAAAATCAGGGACAAGGCAAATCCTAAGTGAATCGACCGTTGAATATACGCTGTGTATTGGCCAAAAATAGCTGTATATAATTGAAATAATGAAAAAGCGAGTAAACCATAAAACACAACATGCTTCATCGTGCCGCTCAAATCACGGGTGTTCGATTCCGGGTCGTACTTCTGTAAAATCTCTTTTTGTTTTTCCTCCGAAACGTAATGTTCATCTTCCGGCGGCAGTTTCTTTTCTTCTCTTTCTTCCGGCGGCAACTTATCGGTCATCGAGATTCACTCCTTTTAATAGCTGATAGGCTGAGAGGCGCTGCACATTGAATGTGTAAGACTTTCCACGTGCAAGTGTTTTTTTCAAATCGTATTCTTTGCCATCTGCTATAAAATATAGCCCGGCATCCACATCGCCGACAAACAGCCGGAACTCGTCCATGCGCCTGTCCATTCCTTCAATAAAATACTTTCCGTCCTTTTCGACAAAGGACTCTCCTTCTCCTGCATTCGAAGGCATACCGATATTAAAATCCTCGTATTCCAGCGTTACCAGTTGCAGTGAATTGCCAGAAAGGATTTTATAGCTTTCGAGCACTTCCGAGAGATGAATTGAATGGATGTATTTTATTTTGAAAGCTGGTTCTTTTACGCGCAAGTAGGCCGTGATATCGCCTGTCCGGTTATCAGTGAATGCGAAGCTCTTCAGGGCGGGCACAAACAGCAAGACGGAGATGGCTAGAATGAGGGCTAGCAGCGATAAAAGAATACGGAGCACTAGCTTTGGCTGCATAAAAAGCCTCCTCTATCGGCGAAAAAAAATAACGACGATAAAGCTTGCGCTTTACCGCCCATTATCTTTTAGCTTTTATTTATTTACTTCGTCAAAATATTTTTGCGCGCCTGGGTGAATATCGATGCCGATTCCATCCAAAGCTGTTTCGGATTTAATGAATTCAGCTTTTGCGTGCTGGATTTGATCCGTGTTTTCATAAATTGCTTTAGTGATGTTGTAGACAAGATCTTCTGAAAGATCATTTTGAACGACTAGCATAGCCAATACCGAAACCGTCGGCACGTCTTCAGTTAACCCGTAAGTTCCTGATGGCACAGTGTCGTTCGCGTAGTATGGGTATTTTTCAATGAGCTCTGCCGCTTTGTCTTCCGCTACTGGCACAATAACGACGTCCGAAGTAGCGCCCAAGCTTTCAACCGCTCCAGTTGGCGTTCCAGCTGTAATGAAAGCTGCATCGATCTGGCCGGCTTGCAGGCTTTCCTGTGATTCCCCGAAATCCAAGTTCTGTGCATCAATGTCTTCAATGGTCATGCCATGAATTTCAAGTAATTGCTCAGCGTTGATGTATGTTCCTGAACCAGGTGCTCCTACGGAAATCTTCTTGCCGGCTAAATCGTCAAATGTAGCAATTCCTGAGTCCGCAGTTGTGACCAACTGGATTGTTTCCGGATATAGGGCACCGATTGCCGATACGGTATCGATTTTTTCCCCTTCAAACATGTTCGATCCTTCTGCTGCGTAGAATGCCGTATCCGTTTGAACGAATGCGATCTGCGCTCCGCCATCAGCCAAAGCCGTCATGTTCGCCGCTGAAGCCTGGGAAGATTCTGCCGTTGTGTCAATGCCGGTTTCGTTTTCGACGATTGTCGCCATTGCCCCACCAAGTGGATAATAAGTTCCCGTTGTTCCGCCAGTCAAGATGCTTAGGAATTCCGGATCTGCAGACCCTCCTGAACCGCCTTCATCTGCCGTTTCTCCGCCGCCGCAGCCTGCTAAAAAAACTGAACCAGCCAAAGTGATTGCCGCTAAAACCCCAAATTTCTTTTTCTGCATGATTTGACCTCCCCTTCAATAAATTAAATATTTCCAATTAAATGTTTCCAATTATATCTTAACATGACTTTCTATCCAATTGCCATCTGATTTTGAAAATACAGGGCATCGTTAGTCCCGCATGAAGCCTATTAAGTTTCTGCGCCTTCCACATAGTTTTCAGGAGCCGTTTCTTCGGGTGCGATATCTTCAAATGTCAAGCCTTTTTCTTCCAGGTCACGCGTCCGATGTGCGATTCGGGCCGAGGCACAGGCTGCAATGCTGCATACCAAGTCGTCAAGGAAGGTATGGACTTCTTCTCCCACCTTTGAATCGAGCCGGTTGATGATGCCGCCTTTGTTTTTATCGAGGTGTCCGAAAGTAGTCACCGCGATGCTTCCATAAGTAAGAACTGCTCCTAGACCGATCATTTCATCGACGCCGAACAGCCCTTCATCCGATTCAACAATCTGTTGGAGCGGTGCGGACAGTTTTCCTTGTTCAGATAAGACATCCAGTTCGATGCCTACGAGCAAAGCATGCTGCATTTCTCGTTTTTGGAGGACGCTTTCCACTGATTCGGTACAATGCGCCAGTGTAAGTCCAGCATTAAAAGGAAGCTGCATTTCGAGGACGATTTCTGCAATATCTGTTACCGTCACTCCTCTGCTTTTAAGTGCGTCGTGCGCCGCTTTTGTCACTTCTTCTGAATGGACTCTTGAATTTCCACCGTTCATAGAAAAAAACCCCTTTCGTGATCATGAATGCTTACAAGGTGATTATACCAATAGCTGAAGATTATGTTACAATTTTCTTACAGATTTAAAAAGGAGGCATTGGGATGAATAGAGGCACGGTTCAAGACATCTCGCTTTACAGCAACGAATTGCAGGAAGAGATGCAATTATTGATTTATCTTCCAGCAAATTATTCACCATTATATAAATATACTGTCCTGATTGCATCAGACGGCAAAGATTATTTCCAGCTCGGTCGCATTCCGCGCGTCGTGGATGAATTACTGGACAACAAGGAAATTGAGAACATCATAGTTGTCGGTGTTCCTTATAAAAGCGTCGAGGACCGCAACAATAAATACGAGCCTACCGGCAAACAGCATAGCGCCTATTTGCGTTTTCTAGCACACGAGCTTGCCCCTTATCTGGACGAACATTACCCGACGTACCAAGTCGGCATGGGCCGTACCTTGGTTGGCGATTCTTTAGCTGCGACCGTATCACTGAGTGCGGCACTCCGATACCCGAATATTTTTGGCCGGGTCATTCTGCAATCGCCTAAAGTGGGCAAGGAACTTCTTGAATCCGTCGAGAATTTCAAATCAGCCCAGCCTTTCACCGTATACCACGTCATCGGTAAAGGCGAGACTGCTGTAAAATTGACTTCAGGCGGCACCGAAGACTTTGTGGAACCGAACCGGCAGCTGAATCAAATGTTGAAGAATAAAGGATTTTCCATCTTCTATGAAGAATTTGATGGAGACCATACGTGGAAGCACTGGCAACCGGACCTGAGACGGGCACTGGTGCAGAATTTTGGCATGTAGCCAGAATTCACTGTTGCCAAACTTTTTTTGATATAATGATCTATGAACTAATTACTATGGACGAGGAGGTCTTTTTATGAAATATGGTGTTGTTGCATTTCCATCAAAAAAATTGCAAGATGTTGCGAATTCGTATCGCAAGCGTTATGATCCGCATTATGAATCGATCACCCCGCATATTACGCTGAAAGATGCTTTTGAAGCGGATGAAGTACAGATTAAATCAATGACTGAAGAAATGGCCAAAGTCGCTAAGCGCCACAAGCCTTTCTCTATTCATGCAACACGCGTCAGCACTTTTGCACCACTGACGAATACATTGTATTTTAAAGTGGACCCGACGCCGGAGCTTGTTGCCATCCATGAAGATCTGCATTCAGAATTCTTTGGCGGCGCGCCTAAATTTTCATTCGTTCCACATATCACTGTGGCGCAGAAATTATCCGACTCGGAACACGCAGATATTTTTGGCCAATTGAAAATGGTCGGAATCGATCATGAAGAAACTATCGACCGCTTCCACATCCTTTACCAATTGGAAGACGGTTCGTGGACAGTGTATGACACATTCCGCTTAACTGGAGATGAAGTTTAATTGCTGAAAGTTAAAATCGCAGAAACTCCCGCTGAAAAAGAGCAGGCATTTGATGTAAGAAGAAAAGTATTCGTGGAAGAACAAGGTGTACCTTTGCACATCGAAATGGACGAGTACGATGATTCCGCCACTCATTTCGTGGGCTTTAATCTGGAGCAGCCGATTGCAGCTGCACGGATCCGTGAAACCGAGTCGGGCATCGGCAAGATTGAACGCGTCTGTGTACTCCCTGAATACCGCGGACAGCACGTCGGTGTGCTGATGATGAACGAAATGGAAGAGTACGCCAAAACGGCCGGGCTATTCACTTTAAAACTCAATTCGCAATCTTACGCGATCCCTTTTTATGAAAAGCTGGGCTATGATGTCAGTTCACCGGAATTCCTCGA
Organism: Planococcus sp. TJ-302; assembly: GCF_058268455.1. Classification (NCBI taxonomy): domain Bacteria; kingdom Bacillati; phylum Bacillota; class Bacilli; order Caryophanales; family Caryophanaceae; genus Planococcus; species Planococcus sp. TJ-302. Next base: position 1,138,704 of record NZ_JBZDOI010000001.1, read on the forward strand.
TGCGGGCATCCCGCACCGGGCAATGGTGAAAAATTTAATGTAATCGATGCAAAAAAGCAGTTCCGCTGAAAATCGCGGAACTGCTTTTTTCTTTCTATTAAGAAATTCTAGATTATTATGGAACATGAAAGCTAAACTTGCTGCAAGTCTTTTCGTTTTCTAGATATGGATTAAAATAGCCCCGACTCCCACGGGGCTGCTAAGCAATGCAGAAGCATATGGTTTAGCAGGGCTATTATGCTGAATATCGACTAATATAATTTCTTATAAGATATGGTAGCCGCTGTCTACGTGGATTGTTTCTCCGGTGATTCCACGGGACATATCGCTGAATAGGAAGGCTGCTGTATCGCCCACTTCTTCCGGTGTCGTGTTGCGGTGAAGCGGCGCTTTTTCTTCGATTTCGCGAAGGATCGTGTTGAAGTCGCTGACGCCTTTAGAAGACAATGTGCGGATCGGCCCCGAAGAAATCGAATTGACCCGGATGCCTTGGCGCCCTAAATCAGCTGCCAAATAGCGCACGGACATTTCCAGGGAAGCTTTCGCGACGCCCATGATATTGTAATTCGGCATTACGCGTTCGCCGCCGATATAAGTAAGTGCAACGATGCTGCCGCCTTCCGACATCAATTCTTTCGCATAGCGTGCAACGATCGTTAACGAATACGAGCTGATGTTATGCGCTAGCAAAAAGCCGTCGCGTGATGTATCCGAGAAATTCCCTGCTAATTCTTCTGTTTTTGCAAATGCGATGCAATGTGCCAAGCCGTCGATGTTGCCTGCCTGCTCTTTGATTGCAGCAAAGCATTGCTCTACGCTTGAATCGTCGGTAACGTCACATGGCAAAATGATTTCGTGATTGCCATCGAGTGTCGCCACTAAATCGCGCACCGATTTCTCGAAGCGTTCTCCGGCATATGTAAAGATCAAGCGTGCGCCTGATTGGTCCAGTGAACGTGCGATGCCCCAAGCGATGCTCCGTTTGTTGGCGACTCCCATGATCACGTAAGTTTTGCCAGTTAATGATATTGACATTTAAATTCCCCCTGCGCCTATTATTATAACCTGGTACTAATAATACATCATAAAAAAGAAAAGTGCAATTTGCACTTTTCTAGAGTTGATTTAAAAAGGTGGTTGCCAATCCCAGGTAAATCAGGATTGAGATGATGTCGTTCAAGGTAGTGATGAACGGACCTGAAGCAACTGCCGGATCGATTTTCAAACGGTGGATCAATAACGGGATGAACGAACCCGCTAGCGTCGCTACAAAGATCGAACTCATCACTGCAATCCCGACAAGCAGCCCAATCAGCAGCTCGCCTTTCCAGAAATAGACGAGCCCCACGACAAATGCGCCGCAAACGACTCCGGTGATCAAACCGGTGCCCGCTTCCCGCAGCAGCAGTTTCATTTTGCTTTCTTCTTCGATGTCACCAGTCGCAATACCGCGAACAGCAACGGCCAAGGCCTGTGTTCCGCTATTCCCTGCCATTCCGGCAATCAGCGGAATGAACACCGCAAGCAACGCCACTTGATCAAGCGTCTCTTCGAACATGCCCATCAGGTTCGCCGTCAGCATTCCGAGGAAAGTCAGTAGGATGAGCCATGGCAACCTTTTTTTAGCCGCAGTGAGCGGTCCTCTGTCAAACGTATCCATATCAGATACAGCGGCCAGTTTGGAATAATCGTCAGAAGCTTCTTCGTCCAGTACGTCAATGATATCATCGACAGTAATGATGCCTAGAAGATGATCCTGGAAGTCGACAACCGGCATTGCCAGGAAATCGTAATCCTTGATCATGCGTGCGACTTCTTCCTGGTCTTCTCCGACGGAAACGCTGACGACCCGCTCGTTCATAATCGTGCTGATCAATGTGTCTTCATCTGAAATGATAAGGTCGCGCAGCGTCACGATGCCAGACAGCCTGCGGTCCTCATCGACAACAAATAAATAATAGATCGTTTCGGCATTCGGTGCTGCGTTCCGAAGAATATTCATGGCCGACCGGACAGTCGAATTTTTTGGAATTGAAACGAATTCGGTGGTCATGATAGAACCCGCTGTATATTCTTCGTAATGCAGCAAGTCTTTGATCTGCCTTGCCGATTCCTTGTCCATCACAGTCAAATATGTGGCGACTTGTTCTTTGTTCAATTTGTTCAGCACATCAACGGCGTCATCAGTATACATCTCTGATAGCAGATCAGCTGCATAATTCACGTTCATTTCCTTGAAATAATCTTCGTACTCATCATCGTCAAGTTCGATGGCTTCGTAAATGTCCGCCATTTCTTTAGGAGAGAGATACCGATACATCATCTGGCGGATTTCAAGCTCTGCCTTCTCGTAAAACGTCGCCTGGTCATAAGGATGGTGCGACAGGAATTCTTCGCGGAAACTTTCAACGTCTCCTGTTTCAAGAAGGCGGTTCAAAAGCTCTTCGTCCAATTCAGTTTCGTGCTGGGATTTTTCTTCCATCATGTATGCTCCCTCCTTTCTTTCTGGGTAGTCCTTGTTATACCATATAATACGTTACACTATGGTTGAAGATAATCAAGATTTAAGAGGTGAAATTTAATGAAATTTGACATAATCGGCGATATCCATGGCTGCCACAGCGAGCTCCTCCAATTGATCGGGAAATTGGGCTATCAGCAGCATGGCGACGTCTTTATCCATCCAGAAGGGCGCAATTTATCATTTGTTGGTGATGCCATGGACCGCGGCCCCGATTCGCTTAATGTGCTGAAGCTTTTGTTCCGCATGCAAGATGAAGGGCTGCTGTTTTACTCGCCAGGGAATCATTGCAGCAAGCTTTATCGGTATTTCAAAGGCCATTCCGTCCAGATCAGCAATGGCCTGGAGACGACATTAACTGAATGGCAGAGCCTGACGAAAAAAGAGCAGCTTATGTTCCGCACACGCTATATGCAATTCTACGAGAAACTGCCGCTTTTTCAGGATCATCCCCCGCACTTGATTGTCGCGCACGCGGGACTCAAAGAAGAGATGGTCGGCCAGCCGCTGTCAAGAGGCATCGCCAATTTCGTTTTATCCGGCGAAACGACCGGCAATTACCACGCTGACGGGCGGCCTATTCGCCGCGACTGGGCTAGAAATTACGGCGGACGGCCGTGGGTGGTTTATGGCCACACCCCGACCGAGGAGCCTTATATCATCAACCGTACTGCGAATATTGATACCGGCTGCGTTTTCGGCGGTTCATTGACTGCATTGCGGTTCCCAGAGATGGCGATTGTATCGGTTTCTTCACTTCAGCCTTATGTGCCTGAACGATTTTACCGCTTTACCTGAAGCAAAGCCGCCATGTCGTCGTGCAAAAGAGATTCGAAACACATCTTTTCACCAGAAACAGGATGCAGCAATTCGAGCGATCTGCAATGCAGTGCCTGGCGCTCGATAATGCTTCGTGTCCCGCCGTACAAATCGTCGCCGATAAGGGGATGGCCGATATGCGACAAGTGGACCCGGATTTGGTGCGTGCGCCCTGTATTCAATTGCAGGCGCAGGTGGCTGAAATCCCCGAAATCATGCAACACTTCCACCGCAGTCTCGGCGAACTTCCCATCCTGTCTTACTTCCCGTTCGATGATGCTGCCATCTTTTCGGCCAATCGGTTCGGTGATCAGGAAATCTTCCCGCACTACCGTGCCATGGACAAAAGCCTCATACTGCCGCTTCATTCTCTTGCTTTGCTGTTGTAGCGACAGCATATGGTGGATGTGGCGGTTTTTTGCAATGCACACGAGACCCGAAGTGTCGCGGTCAAGCCGGGTTGCAATATGAAGCGTTGCCGGAATGCCATTGTCTTCAAAATGCTGGGCGACATAATTGGCCAAGCTGCCACCTGGATGTTCACGCGAAGGAATCGTATTCTGCAGCGCCGGTTTGTCAACGATCAAAAGCGCTTCATCTTCATGAACGATCCTTAGCGGACCAGGCTCTGCCTTCAAGCCGCCGCCAAGCTCTTCAAGCGGAAAAATAACGGTCACGGCATCGCCCTTTTCCACGATGTGCCGGACCGTTACTTCAACGCCATTGACCAGTATCAGGCCGCCGCCGTATTTAACCGATGCCAATGTGCGCTTGGAAATACCCCAATCGCTCAGTGCCTCTCTCAACATGCCGTTTTCTTTTGCGGCGTAGGTTAATTGAAATGGATTAAGTTGTTTCACTTTTATACCTCACTATCGATAAATGAATCATGTACCCTTTTCCAAAACGGAAACGCCCGGAACCGTGCAAATCTGACTTTTTCATCCGCAACTCTGTATTCAATCGATTTTACATCTTTGTGGAGCAATTGCAAATGGTCCACAGTGACCATGAAGTCTGGGGCCTTGACTGGGCGCAGCGCACAGCGGTGATGTGACGGAAGCACAAGCGGAGAGCCCACTGTCCGGAACACACGGTTGTTGATCGACGCCATTTCCGTCAATTGCATCGCTTCGAGCGACGGGTGGATGATTGCGCCTCCTAATGCTTTATTATATGCCGTACTGCCAGACGGTGTGGACATGCACAGACCGTCTCCGCGGAAACGCTCAAAATGGCTTTCATTCAGAAACACGTCCATGACAAGCGTGACGTCCGGGGACTTCACAGTCGACTCGTTCAACGCCAGATACACAGCCGGCTCATTTTTGTTTTGGTAATGGATGCTGACTTCCACTAAAGGATATTCAATGACTTCATATTCCTTTTTAGCGATTGACAACACCAGTTTTTCAATTTCGATCGGCTTCCAATCTGCGTAAAAGCCCAGATGGCCTGTGTGGATGCCGACAAACGCGACAGAAGAAATCTGATCGCGGTATTTATGGAAAGCGTGCAGCAATGTGCCGTCGCCGCCGATTGATAACACGACATCCGGCGACTCCTCGTTCCATTCCATGCCGAAATCCTGCAGGTAGGCGCGGGCTGTCGCCATCAAATCGTTTGAAAGTTCATCGCTTCTGGATTGAATATAAAATTTCATAGGCTTTTTTTCCCTCCTTGGCGGTCTGTTGGAAAATGGGTGCTCGCTGCGTCCTTAAATTCCGTGAAATAAGCTTGTGCATCTTGAATTTCATCTCGGATCTGCGACATCTCCTCATCCAGCTGGAACGCTGCTTCGGCTGCACGCTGCAGCCGGATTTTAATTTCTTCCGGGAAGACGCCTTTGTATTTATAATTTAATGAATGCTCAATTGACGCCCAGAAATTCATTGCTAATGTCCGAATTTGGATTTCAGCAAGAATGAGCTTTTCGCCTTTAATGGTCTGAACAGGGTATTCGACGATGACGTGATACGAACGGTAACCGCTCTGCTTTTCGTGGGAAATATAATCCTTTTCCTCCACTATGCGCAAATCATTGCGCTGGCGCAGCAGCCCGACAACTGTTTCAATATCGCCGACAAACTGACACATCATCCGCAATCCAGCTATATCCTGCAATTGATGCGCTAAATCATCTGAAGGCTCGAATGGAATGCCTTTTTCAAGCGTCTTGTCGTAAATGCTTGCGAGCGGTTTGACGCGCCCGGTTACAAACTCTATCGGGGAATTCGAATTATCCGTTTCAAATTGCTGGCGCATCCCTTTGAATTTTATCTTCAATTCATCTACCGCCTGTTTATAAGGTGCTAAAAAACGATCCCATTGACCCATGCTGTATCCACTCCAATTCTTTCTATGCTCGTGAAGCCAAGGCTTCTTGAAATGCTTTTTCAACGGCTGAGCTGAATGCACCACCGTAATTGTCGTTACCTTCTATATTCTCCAAGAGCATCCACAATTCCTCGTGGTATGAAGCTAAAGGCATGATTTGCTTACCCCATTGAAGCAGTGGCACTTCCTTGCGCTGCAAAGCGGCAAGCATCGCTGGCCATAAAGGTTCCTTAAAATGCATATAGATATAATCAGTGCCTGTATCCAATAAATAGACAAAAGCGTGGCCTTCCGAATCCGCGATCATGCGGCCCGAAGCTTCCAATGCTTCAAAAGGCTCCTGTGCTTCCACTATGAATTGAATCCCTTCATCTGAAATAATTCCGTTCTGGACTTCTACAAGTTTACGCAATGGAATTCTCCCTTTCCTGCTGTTAATATATAGTGATATTTTAACACAGCTCTCGCATTCGTTGCAGTTACACCCGGATTATCTCATAATAGATCATACGAGAGAGGTGCTGCGACATGTCAAAAGAACTTGAAATTGAATTCAAAAATATGCTTGAAAAAGAAGAATACGAAAAATTGGCCACGCATTATGGATTTTCAGAAAGTGATGCAAAAACGCAGGAAAACTTTTATTTCGATACCCCTGATTTCCAGTTGAAAAACCTGAAATGTGCGTTGCGGATACGAAAAAAACATGACGGCTTTGAATGCACGCTAAAAACTCCGGCTGCCCATGGCCATTTCGAAACTACCGATGCCCTGACGGGAGAGCAGGCAGCAGCCATGATCGAGGGGCATGCTTTTGAAGCACCTGAAGTCTGCGCCGCTTTGGCAGAGTTATCCATATCCTTGGATGCCCTCCAATTGATTGGCGCATTGACCACCCACCGCATGGAATTGGAAACAGATGATGGGCTGCTGGTGCTTGACCATTCCGAGTATGCCGGAACGGAAGACTACGAAATCGAATTTGAAGTAAAAGAGGCAGCAGCAGGTGAAAAAAAATTCTACGATTTACTGGAAAGCCATAGCATTCCTGTGCGCCATGCCGATAAAAAAATAGCTCGATTTATGGCCGCTGCAGAGCGCCGTCAGCAAGCAAGACATTAAGCGAACGGACGTTTCCACATTTCCCCAAGTAGTCTATATTGTTTGAGAAAATCCCACTCCGTTGTTAGAATGAATTTACAGCTAAAGCAAAGGAGACACAATAATGACTGGAAAACCGATTATTCCGTACGAAGAAATTGGTGCGGAACGCTTGTCTCAACTAGTCGACGCATTTTATGCCCGCGTCGCCAGGCATCCAAAGCTGCAGCCTATATTTCCTAGCGACTTAACTGATACAGCAAGAAAACAAAAACAATTTTTGACCCAATATTTAGGGGGCCCGAACATCTACTCTGAAGAACATGGGCATCCCCGCCTGAAAGCGCGCCACCACCCTTTTCCAATAACTCCAGACAGAGCACAGGCATGGCTTGAATGCATGCATGAAGCAATGGATGAAGTAGGCTTGGAAGGAAAGTTTCGGGAAGTCTTCTTTCAGCGGCTTGTTTTGACCGCTCATCATATGGTGAACGAGCGCGACAGCGAGGAGGAATTAGAGTGAACGATTTGGATTTAGCTTTACCGTCAGACGTCCACACTAAGACGTCTAAACCGATGGAATTATATGTTTTTCTTGACCCCTTGAATCCGGTATGCTGGGAACTCCAAGCGATCATCCGTAAATTGCAAATCGAATACGGCCATTATTTTTCAATGCGTTTTGTCATCAGCACACAATTATTCAGCTTAAACAAAGCCGGTGCTGCGCCGGTCATCGACACGGACCGCTTGTCCCATCCGGTATTGGCATCCGTTGCCGTTAAAGCTGCTGAGCTGCAAGGCAAGCGGGCAGGCAACCGCTTCCTCCACAAATTGCAGGAATACTTGCTGCTCCAGACAAAAGACGTGTCTTCTTATTCGATTTTGCTGGAAATTGCAGAAGAGTCTCAGCTGGACCCGGAAGAATTCCAAAAAGATTTTCACTCTGTCCATACGGCCAAAGCGTTCCAATGTGATTTGCACATCACACGGGAAATGGAAATCGACGAAGTACCAAGCATTGTTTTTTTCAACGATTGCATAGAAGACGAAGGCGTAAAAGTATCCGGACTTTATACTTACGATGTTTACCAAGCCATTATGCAAGAAATGTTAGGCGACAAAAACTTAAACCGCCAACCGCCGCCATCACTCGATGAGCTATTCCTGAAATATTCCACAATGGCGACAAAGGAAGTGGCTTCTATTTATAATATTTCCGAACAAACCGCTGAATGCGAATTAAAGAAAAAAGTCCTTCAGCAAAAATTAGACCGGATCACTTTGCCAAACCAAACTCTTTGGACCTTAAAATAACAGCCACTGGAATTGAGCGAACTTCTAACATACAAAAAAAGCGGAGCTGAACCCCAAATGGGATTCAGCTCCGCTTTTTCAAATAAACGATGAAAGGCGCCTTCCACGTCCGGAAGGCGCCTTTCCATATTACACAAAGGGGATGGGAGAAATGTTCACGCTCAAACAAAGGGGTGTATGTTTGTATGTGATTTATTTCACAACCTAACTTTATCACGGAATAATAGTTAATGCAATAATTCACAAAGACTTTCACAAATTTGTCATATTGTATAGATTAGGTTAGCTACTATATAAGTTGAACCACGGCTGATAGATCATTGATACTTCGCAAAACAACAAAATTACATGAGCTTTTTTCTTATTATGTGCTTATCCAGCGTTTGAGCGTCAAGAGCTAGGCATGGGAATTGCCAATTGGAAATTGGACCATTTCCCTTGCTTCGAAGCTAGCGCAGCGATGCAACGCACTTTCATGTCTCGAAGCTAGCGCAGCGATGCAGAGACAGAGACAGGGATAGAAACAATCATCTTTACTCTGCGCGAAGCGATGTTCAATGATTTACTATATTTAATTCAATTTATAGCTTGTTACACTCTAAAGAAACAAAGATTTTAATAAAAATTACTATTTCAGAAAAACAAAAAAACCGGAAGCCGCTTTGTAATTGCAGCTTCCGGTTTTCGTTTATTTTTTCAGTAAAAGCTTTTCAAGTTCGTTTAATTTCTCTTCAAAAACCTTGCATGCTTCTTCGACCGGCTGTGGCGATGCCATGTCCACGCCTGCTTTTTTCAAGACTTCAATCGCATAATCTGAGCTTCCTGCTTTAAGGAATTCATTGATGTAGCGGTCTATAGCGGGTTGGCCTTCTTCAAGGATGCCTTTGGTAAGCGCAGTGGCTGCGCTGAAGCCGGTTGCGTATTGGAAAACATAATAATTATAGTAGAAGTGTGGAATGCGCGACCATTCCAAACCGATTTCTTCATCCACCGCGACTTCTTCACCGTAGTATTTTTGATTTAATTCATAATATACTTCCGTCAGGCGATCAGCTGTCAGCGCTTCGCCCTCTTGGTCCATTTTATGGATCAAGTGCTCGAACTCCGCAAACATCGTCTGGCGGAATACAGTTCCCCGGAAGCCGTCAAGCCAGTGGTTGAGAAGATAAATGCGCTCTTGGTCGTCTTCTGTCGTTTTCACCAGATAATCATTAAGGAGCGCTTCGTTTGTCGTTGAAGCCACTTCTGCAACAAATATTGAATAATCACCGTAGACATAAGGCTGCGCTGCCCGCGTGTAATAGCTATGAACACTATGGCCAAACTCATGCGCAAGCGTGAACAAATTGTCGACGTTATCTTGCCAATTCATGAGGATATAGGGATTCGTGCCATAAGCTCCCGAGGAATAGGCGCCACTGCGCTTTCCTTTATTCTCTTTGACGTCCACCCACCGGCTGTTGATGCCTTTTTCAACAATGCCTGTATATTCCTCACCTAAAGCTTCAAGGCCTTTAAGCATTGTCTCCGTCGCTTTTTCGTACGGAAACTCCATCTTCACTTCTTTAACCAGCGGCGTGTACATATCCCACATATGGACTTGATCCAAGCCCAATACTTCTTTGCGCAAAGCTGCATAGCGGTGAAGCAGGTGGAGATTGTTGTTGACTGTTTCCACCAAGCTGTCGTATACGCTTTCCGGTATATGGTCATCCGCCAATGCTGCTTCACGCGCGGAGCTGAATTTGCGGATACGGGCATTTACGTTATCACGCTTGATATTTCCAGCAAGTGTCGATGCGAACGTATTGCGGAATTTGCCGTAAGTGGCGTATACCGCTTTGAACGCATCTTCTCTTACTCGGCGGTCCGGGTTTTCCAAAAAGCGGCTGTAATTGCCATGAGTGATGCGGACTTTTTCGCCTTTTTCATTTTCGATTTCCGGAAATTCCAAATCGGCGTTGTTCAGCATGCCGAACGTTTCGGAAGACGCGCTGACGACTTCGGACAACTGCGCCAGCAAAGCTTCCTGCTCAGCAGGCAGCACATGCGGGCGATGGGCATTCAACTCATCGAGTGCGTGCTTGTAAAGTTTAAGTCCATCATGCTCTTCCGCATAGCCGGCCAATACAGCTTCATCAAGGCTTAGAATTTCCGGCGTCAGGAATGAGAGGCCAGTCGAAACTTTCGCGTAAAGTGATTTGATGCGGCTATCCATCGCCTGGTATGTAGAATTCGTGGTGTCCTGGTCATAGCGCATATGAGCATACGTGTATAACTTTTGTAAACGTTGAATCAATTCGTCTTTATAGGTAAATGCTCCATAGAGAGCTTCCGCTCCTTCACCTAGTGTACCTTGGAAAGATGACGATTTCTCTGCAAGTTTAGCCACTTCCTTGAATTCCTGTTCCCAAGCTTCATCGGCAGCGAAAATGTCTTCTAATTTCCATGTTAATTCTACAGGAACTTCTTCCCGCAATAATAATGTATCAGCCATTCCCTTTTCCTCCTTTGTCCTACTTATTCAGATGTCGAACTACACTCCATTTTCTCAATTTTCACCCATTTTTGCAATAGTGAGCATATAATACCTCCATTAATTTTCCATTATCGGGCTCTTCTCCCGTTATCTTGCTGTATATACGTGCGTAATCTTCCAGTAGCGCCAGCGCCTCTACATCCACAGTTCCAGTTGAGAGCTTGATAATTCCCTTGTCAATGAGCGTTGCAAGCGGCACTTTATTGCGAATGGCTTTGATGACGCGCATTTGCCAAATTACAGGACGCTCCTCAAAAAGTCTTGCAGCACCTAAAGGCACGCCGATGATTGCCGGCAGCTCGAGCCGATTGAGTTTCAACTCATACGCCAAGAGCCAAAAAGGATTTTGATGCCGTAGTTTCGCGTATTGCTGCGAACGGACGAAAGCATCCCGTTGCGCCGCCGACAGCTGAAAAATCGCTTTGTACTCTTCAAACACCAATTTTTTGGGCACTGCGAAAGGGTATTGTTGAGCCTTTGCAGGCAGTGACTTCAGCTTGGCCGCCCAGCGGTTTCCGCCAATCCAAAAAAGACCAGAGGCGTACGTGAACACGTTTGTTTCCGGACAGAAGGACAAGAGATAGTCGATTCCGTTAGTGCGCCTGGCCATCGCCCATTCATATTGCTTGATGCGGATGAGTTGAATACCGTCTCTCTGTTGCAGTCGTGCACCTAAGATCCACAGCGGTTCAATGGCAATGGACTGGTAACCTTCAGTCCTTGATCTAACCTGGCCGGCCGAAATGGGGCTGCACTGGAATTCAATGGCCGTAGTTTGGCCGACAAACAGATCTGCCCGCTGTTTGATGGCAGGAAGATATTTTTCGAGTTCAGTAGGGAGGTTTAAACGTGAGAAGAATTCTTGGAGCTGCAATTTGCCGTGCAAATGCAAAGGGGTTTCCGGTTCGCTGAAGGCATCGCAATCAGCAAGGGATCGATGTGCAAAATGGGGGATTTTCACTTCACCGGCTTTCAGCACTAAATCAGCACTACAGCCAGGACAAAAATATTGCTGCTTTCTAAGAGCGGCTAACTCTTCAGTTCTAAAATTTTGTGCCAATGAAACCAATTTGTTTAAGCTGTTCAACGCGATTAATATGGCGCTCACTCTCCTTTTGTTGATTGTAGTCAAACAACGAAGGTTAAGCAATATCTTCTTTTATTAGATTGAAATGGCTACATTTGGCTAGAGGCAAAGAAATAAAAAAAAAAGATCTCCTCAACAGGAGATCTTTAGCCGAAATAATGCAAAACGTTCGGCAATGCGTCTTCTTTAAAAATCGGTTTTCCGTATTCTTCCAAACGATGGATAGTCAACGGAGATGCAGTCAAATATTCGCTAATGATGCTGATATAATTTTTGACATCTTCTTCGCTATGAAGCAAGTCATCAAAACTTATATAAAGATAGTACTTGTTCTCGAAATGGTAAATGGCTGATTCAATCGGCACATATTCAAGCCGGCGTGCTAGAGGCACCAAATCCTCTACTTGCAAGACATTAAATGTATAGTCCATTTTCTTTAAATCCGGCTCTTCAAATACCGGTTCAAACTCATCGAATTCCGGTGCAACAGCATCTTCACTTCCGAATAATTTACGTCTTTCTTCTATATCATCAGGCAGATCGAGCTTTTGGCCATCTTTAGTAAGCTGAGCTCGCGTAACTGTCACTTCCAGCCCTTTATCCATCGCTTGCACTTGAATCCATAATGGGCCTTCCATAACAAAATCTGCTTCTTCATTAACTTCGTCCATCATTTCCCAAAAAAGCTCTTCGCTTTTATCCCGGTTAAACCAAATTTCATCACGGCTAAAACCTCGTTCTTCAACATCTAGATAGGAAATGTAAAATTTTACTGTGTTGTCATTAATTCTTTCGATCTCCATTTTACACCTCTCCTTTCGAAATGGACTAAGAGGATCGTCCTAATAGGCCGTGCAATGATGCTAGCCCTATTATAGCCTTTTTCCTGGTGAATGAGAAAACTTATGCCTGTATATAGGTTCTTCAGGTACGTAAGATTTTAGTCGATTCAAACGATAAATGCAAATAGTTGAGACTGCTTAAAATATAAAGAAAACTGCCCGGGATCTATTATGAATTGTCATAAAGACCGGGCAGCAAGTTAAATCATGTTCAGTTAACCATACGCTGAGCTTCGAGCAATTGGTACGCTCTGACTTTACGAGGAAGGAAGCGACGAATTTCATCTTCATTGTATCCGACCTGTAAGCGTTTTTCGTCCATGATAATCGGGCGGCGAAGCAAACCAGGATATTCTTGGATCAATTCATACAAGCGCTGAAGAGGAAGGCTTTCGACATCCACATTCAGTTTTTGGAATATTTTAGAACGGGTCGAGATAATTTCATCTGTACCGTCTTCGGTCATTCTAAGAATCTCTTTGATTTCGCTGATTGTCAGCGGCTCAGAGAAGATATTGCGTTCTGTATATGGAATATCGTGTTCTTCCAGCCACGCTTTTGCTTTTCGGCAAGACGTACAGCTTGGAGAAGTAAATAGTGTAACCATCATGGTGAAGCACTTCCTTTCGGATTCAAGTTAATTCGATGAATGATTATTAAATTAGAATCACTATAATGTAGAAGCTTTACATTCATTATACAACATTTGATTTCTAATGGATATACTGTTGTTAAAAAAATATGCCGAAAGCTTATATATTGTCACATAATCGCTATATAATATCTGATTACCATTAACTTATATATAACAATAATTTACCCGCCCTCGTCCACTTTAAACCCTGTTATCAAAAAAAGTATTCTCAATTGCAATTGCCCTTTGAAAACAAGTTTTCACTTTTCTTGCTCTTATTATAACGTTTCAGCTAGCAGAAAGTTTCAAAAACAAAACCTCCAACGTTAACCGTTGGAGGTTTTAAAGTTTTATGGTGTGTAGTCGACTCCTTGGGAATAGGTATTTCCAGCATTCCAAAGCAAAAACTCGTTAATGCCGTTATCGTTTAGCGCTTTTATCTGCGCTTGGACTTCGGCTTTGCCATAATTCTTATAGTTTCCTGCTCCTAGATAGGATGCTGTGAAATCTTGCAGCCAAGGACGTGAAACCGGGGCTGTTTTTAATTCAGCCAATTTCTTGTTTTCCATTTTGGCGTATTCCGATACTAGTTTATACGGTTCTAGATCCGGTTTCGGAATGCCGAAATACGCGGTCCAATGGCTAGGATAAATCATTGAAGAAATGACATCGACGTTTTCGGATATTTTCCCGAAATTCTGGCCAATGCCAGGCGCTTCAGCAAGCGTTGCCGAATAGCCGAAAATATCGACAGAAACCTCTACATCGTATGGTTTCAATTGTTCTCGTGCATACGCCACAAAATCCGTTACAGCGCTTACACGGCTTTGTACAGGGTCTTGAGAAGAATCGCCGTACTCACCCATTGAATAGTCCAATACATCCGCACGGTTTTCGAAGCCTTCGGGAAATCGCACATAGTCAAACTGAATTTCTTTAAACCCAAGTTTTGCAGCTTCAATTGCAATTTGTACATTGTAATCCCAAACTTCTTTTAGAAAAGGATTGACGAAAGATTCCCCGCGCCCATTCTTCCACACTGCGCCATTATCAACGAATGACAACTCCGGCCGCTTTTCTGCAAGGATGGAATCTTTAAAGACCACTACGCGTGCAATCGGGTAAATTTGCTTTTCTTCAAGCCTTTCCAGAACGGCTCTAGGATCTTTGATAAACGGTTTACCAATATCCATAGCGGCCAAATCTGTTCCCTCTTTAGGCATATAAGTCAAATGCCCCAGATCTTCTTTAATGTCAATTACCATCGCATTCAACTCCGTCTTATCGACAAAATCGACCAATCTTTCAAAGCGTTCACCACCTGCTGAATTGCCTGTGACAAATATGCCGCGTACAGCATCCGGGTATTCAAAATTCAATCCTGAGTCAAATCGATATAATGCTGAAGTTGTCAAAAGTTCCATATTAAATTCTGTGCCTTTATAGCTGCGTGGTGTGAACTTCGGCGATGCATCGTCTTCAGCTGCCGCCACTGGAGTCCCCAATAAAGAACTCATCAATAACACGCTAACAATTGCCCATTTCTTTTTAATCATGTTGCACCTGCTTTCTTTCTATTCTTCTATTCCAATTTTATCATTATTTAGGTAAATAGAAAGAAAAAAAACAACGATGCCATATATAGGCATCGCTGTTTAAAATTTTTCATCTTACGGCTACTGACGCTTTTAACGCTTCAAACTCTGAAGTCGAACATTGAACGAAATGGCCAGGCGTTATTTCTCTCATTTGCACATCATCTTTTTCTGTGTAATTATGCGACGCTGGATCGTAAGATTTACGGACCCGGTTGCGTTCATAATTCGGATCCGGAAGCGGGATCGCAGACAATAGGGATTGTGTGTATGGATGCATCGGGTTGTTGTACAAATCTTCCGCAGGCGCCAATTCGACCAATTTCCCAAAGTACATGACTCCGATGCGGTCTGAAATGTATTTGACCATTGAAAGGTCATGCGCGATGAAAAGATAAGTCAAACCCTTTTTTTCCTGCAATTCTTTCAGCAAGTTGACTACCTGTGCTTGAATCGAAACATCCAATGCAGAGATCGGCTCATCAGCGATGATGAAATCCGGATCTACTGCTAGGGCACGCGCGATTCCAAGACGCTGGCGCTGTCCGCCTGAGAATTCATGTGGATAGCGGTTGGCGTGCTCTTTGTTCAAGCCGACCGTTTCCAATAATTCAAAAACCATTTGTTTGCGTTCCGCCCCGTTTTTTGCCAAGCCATGGATGTCGATTCCTTCAGCAATGATGTCCATGACTTTCATGCGCGGGTTCAATGAAGCATAAGGATCTTGGAAAATCATCTGCATTTTGCGGTTGAATTTCTTTAGATCTTTTTTAGACTTTTTGCCGTGGACGTTTTCACCTTCATAAAAAACATCGCCGGAAGTTGCATCATATAAACGGATGATCGAACGGCCGGTTGTGGATTTACCACAACCGGATTCGCCGACCAAGCCCAAAGTTTCGCCTTTATAGATATCAAAGCTGATATCGTCAACTGCTTTGACCTCGTTGGCTTTGCCGATGTTGAAATGCTGTTTCAGGTTTTTGATTTCCAATAACTTTTCAGCCATTATACAGCTCCTCCTTCATAATATCTGCTTCCCGGAAATTTCTTCATCCGTTCGATGACAGATAACGGCGGCTCTACTCTCGGAGCGTCCGGATGCAAGAGCCAAGTGGCCGCTTGATGGGTTTCGCTCACCTTAAAGAATGGAGGGTTTTGTTCCATGTCGATTTGCAATGCGTATTCACTGCGAAGTGCAAACGCATCGCCTTTTGGAGGTGCCAATAAGTCTGGCGGCGTCCCTGGAATTGCATACAGTTTCGATTCTGCAGTATCCAATGACGGCATGGAGCTTAGTAATCCCCATGTATAAGGATGCTGTGGATTGTAAAAGATTTCATCGACAGTGCCGATTTCAACAATCTTACCACCATACATTACAGCAACTCGATCAGCTACATTTGCCACTACACCAAGATCGTGTGTGATGAAGATAATCGAAGTATCGATTTTTTTCTGCAGATCTTTCATTAATTCCAAAATCTGTGCTTGAATCGTAACATCCAATGCCGTTGTCGGCTCATCCGCAATCAGAATCTGCGGGTTGCAGGCCAAGGAAATCGCAATAACGATTCGCTGGCGTTGGCCTCCTGAAAATTGGTGAGGATATTGTTTCATCCGCAGCTCTGGTTTCGGCATACCTACAAGGCGTAAAAGGTCGATTGCCACTTTTTTCGCTTCTGATTTACTGATTTTTTGGTGCTTTAAAATCGGTTCAGTGATTTGGCGGCCGATTGGCATGGTCGGATTTAAAGAAGTCATTGGATCCTGGAAAATCATCGAAATGTCTTTTCCACGGATTTTCTGCATTTCTTTATCGGTAAGTTTCGTCAAGTCGCGTCCGTCAAACAAGATTTCGCCGTTTTTGAAAACAGCTGATTGTTCAGGCAGCAAGCGCATGATGGATTTTGTCGTTACCGATTTACCGGAACCCGACTCCCCCACAATCGCCAAAGTCTCACCTTTATATAGATCGAAGTTTACTCCCCGAATCGCTTTTACTTCCCCGTTAAAAGTATTGAAGGAAAGCTCGAGGTCTTTTACTTGTAAGATTTTCTTCATTTTAAACTTTCCTCCTTAATCTTTCATCTTAGGATCTAGCGCATCACGCAAGCCGTCACCGATCAAGTTAAAGCAGATCATGATCAAACTCAAGAGAATTGCTGGGAACGCTAAGATATGCGGCTGGAATTGAAGCAGCTTATAGCCGTCGTTGATCAACGTTCCAAGAGACGCATCCGGTGCTTGAAGGCCCAGACCGATAAAGCTCAAGAAGGCTTCGAAGAAGATGGCACCTGGAATCGTAAACATTGTATTGATGATGATAATGCCCAGAACGTTAGGCATCAAATGTTTCCAGATGATATGAGAGTCACTGGCACCTAAAGTTCGTGAAGCAAGAACAAATTCTTGGTTCTTGTATTTTAGGACTTGCCCACGGACGACTCGTGACATCCCGGTCCATCCGGTTATCGTCAAGGCGATGATAATTGCTAAAATACCCGGGTCCATGATCAGAATGAAAAGGATTACCACAACAAGGTTTGGTATACCCGTTAAAATTTCGACAATACGCTGCATAAAATCGTCAATACGGCCACCGAAATAGCCGGAAATCCCGCCGTAGATGACGCCGATCAGCATATCAATCGCTGCTGCGACAAAGGCGATGAACAAGGACACTTGCGTCCCTTTCCAAAGGCGTGAGAACATATCGCGGCCAAGGCCGTCAGTGCCGAACCAATAATTCACTTCGACATTTTTCAAGTCATAGATATCAACATCTTTGCCACCTAAATTGCCATGTCCATCAAGGATGCCCAAATTCTCCATGACCGGAATTTTAGGCGGCAAGTTAGCATGTGTGATTGTTTGCGCGTTTGGTTCGTAAGGGCTGATCATCGGTCCCACGAAAGACATGATGACAATTAGCGTGAAAAGGACGATGCTGAATATCGCTCCTTTGTTTTTTCGCAGGCGAAGCCATGCATCCTGCCAAAAGCTCATGCTCGGTTTTGATATGCGTTCAGCTTGATTTGCATCAACCGTTATACGCTCGAACGAGCCTTTCGGCAAATTTTCTAGATTTTGTGTCATTAGTTTTTACCTCCTGAAAGACGGATCCGAGGATCGATGATGCCATATAGAATATCCACTATTAAAATGACGACAATCAAGAATACTGAAAAGAAAATCGTCGTGCCCATAATAATAGAGAAGTCATTAACCATAATGGATTTCACGAATTGTTCACCTATTCCTGGAATCGCAAAGATCTGCTCCACAACCAGTGAACCGGTCAAAATGCCGACTGCCATTGGCCCAAGAACGGTTACCAAGGGAATCAATGCATTACGGAAAGCATGTTTGAATGCGACTTCAAATCCGCTTGACCCTTTTGCTTTTGCAAGAGTAATATAATCCGAGCTTAAGACTTCAATCATTTCTGTTCGGATGAAACGCGCTGCAGTTGCCAACGGGAACATCGCCAATGCGATCGATGGCAGGACACTGGACATAAAGCCTTCTTTCCAGAGCGCAACCGGGAACCATTCCAGCTTAACGCCGAACCAGTATTGGAGAAGTGAAGCGAAAACGAAAGACGGTATCGATATTCCGATAATCGCTACCAACGTACTGGAATAATCCACCCACGTGTTTTGCCTCAATGCGGCAACCATGCCGAGGAGCACCCCAATAAATGTGCCTAGAACCATGCCTTGGAAACCGATTTGTGCAGATGGGCCCATGCGGCTCAAAATCAAGTCTGTAACATTGGCGCCTTTAAATTGGTTGATCGAGATGCCTAGGTCGCCTTGTACTAAACCGAACATATAGTCGAAATACTGAACTGGAAGAGGTTCGTTCAAACCATACCTCGCTTCGACAACCGCTCTTTGTTCAGGAGATAGTTTACTTGCGGAAGCAATAGGGGATCCTGGTAAAATTTTCATTAAGAAAAATGTGAATGTAGCAATCAGTGCTAAAGTGATTACCATATAAATCAATCGTTTTCCGATATATCTTGCCATGTTGCACCTCCAAGAAGATTAGATCTATTTTACATGGGCCATGAACATCTACAAATGGGTGCCATGTTCTTTTCATTAGTTAGCTGAAAATGGTCAATTTTCAGTGAATTTTCATACATTAGAAAAGAGAGTATATCGAACAAACTTATACGATATACTCTCTTACTATTTGTTTTTCACAGTGGCCAGTTTACAGAATTATTCTTTGCCTGATACGAATGCCCATTTGTAGCTATAATCTCCACCGAATGGGTGAGAAACGATACCTTGAACATATGGTTTTTGAAGTGACATAACACCGCGTTGGTAAATTGGCGCGATAGCAGCGTCATCTTCGATCAAGATTTTTTCAGCTTTAGCCATTGCATCCCAACGACCAGCAAGGTCTTGAGACAATTCGCCTTTAGCTTGTTCAATCAATTTGTCAAACTCAGGGTTAGAGTAAGACATCAAGTTGTGTGAAGAACCAGTTACGAACAAATCGATGAATGTCATTGGATCCTGGTAATCAGGGCCCCATCCAGAGTTTTGGATATCGTAATCTTGCGCCTCATCAAGTTCTAAACGAACGTTGAATGGTACAGCTTTCAGGTTTACAGTCAAACCTTCAAGATTTGCTTCAAGTTGTGCTTTCAAGTACTCATCCATTTTCTTAGCAAGCTCAGAGTCTCCGCCAAGCAATTCAAGAGTAACTTCAGTTTCGCCAAGTTCTTCTAAGCCAGTAGCCCAGAATTTTTTAGCTTCTTCAGCATTGAATTCGTTCATGTCGCCGTTTACTTCACGGAAATCCGCGCCGCTCTCGTCGAAAGTGAATTCAGTTGGTACTAAGTAGTTAGCTGGAAGTGATCCGTTAGCCAATACTACGTCAGTTAAATCTTGTTTGTTGAACGCCAACGAAAGTGCACGGCGGATGTTTTCGTTCGCAAGTGGAGTTTTTTCACCATTGCGTTCTTGGTTGAATTTCAAGTAGAAAAGAGTTGGTTCAAGTTCTTTGATAACTTCTGCATCATCAGCGTATTGCATAGCGTACTCGCCTGAAAGGCCAGCGCGATCTTTTTCGCCTGAAGTGTAAAGGTTAACTGCAGTACCTGGCTCTTTAACTACGTCAACATTGATTTTTTCAAGTTGAACTGTTTCAGCATCCCAGTACTCAGCATTTTTTTCCATTGACCATTTAAGTCCAGTGCCATCCCAGTTAGTCAAGACGAAAGGACCGTTTGAAAGTAAGTTGTCTGAGTTAGACGCGTAAGCATCGCCTTTTTCAGTAACGAAAGCTTCATTTTGCGGGTAGAAAGTTCCGAAAGCCATTAATGACATGAAGTAAGGAACTGGGCGCTCAAGAGTAACTACTAGAGTTTTCTCATCAGTAGCTTCGATTCCTAGTTCAGCTTTGTCCATTTTGCCTTCAGAGATTGCTGTAGCGTTTTTGATCGTTCCAGCCATCATGTATGGACCATAAGGTGATCCAGTAGCCGGGTCGATCGCGCGCTGCCATGAGAAAACGAAATCTTGCGCTGTAACTGGTGTACCATTAGACCAGTTTGCATCACGCAATTTGAACGTGTAAGTCAAGCCGTCTTCGCTGACTTCTGGTTCGCCTTCAGCTAGAGCTGGCTCAGCAACGTTTTCTTGGTTCAAGCGGAACAAACCTTCGTTAACGTTGTTCAAGATGTTGAATGCTACAGAATCTTCAGCGATAGCTGAGTCCATTGAAGGAATTTCTGCGCCTTCCATCAAGTTAAGTTCTTGTACTGCATCTGGTTCTCCTGCAGCAGGTGCTTCAGTAGTCGTTCCTTCTTCTTTTTTCTCTGGTGTTTCAGATCCTTCTTCGCTTCCGCCGCCACATGCAGCTAAAAATGCGCTTAGAACTAAAACTAGGCTCATTAGCCAAAATAACTTGCTGTTCTTCACGTACGTGACCCCCTTAAGTTTTCTGAAAAATTGGTACACTGTTAATTATACATATTCTTTTTTCCTTGTACAGCGTTTTTTTTAACCAGATTACAATCTGATGACAGCAAGATGTCAAAGAAAAGTCGTGAAGTAGCGTGAATATTGGGTTTGTAAGCGTTTACTAAGGAAAAATTTATCATTTTTTTTTGATTTTTTTTTGGAAATCTTCTACACTATATTAGAACTGAGGTGCAAAAAAATGAAAAAATCTTTTATCGGTATATTAATAATTCAATTTCTAATCTTATTGACCATGACTTTTAGAAGTGATCCATTCTCTCTTTTATCCTACATTAATACTTCTTTCATCTATGGAGGGGTATTGGTTTTCATCGGTTTATGGGTTTTTGTGATTAGAACCGGTGTATTCGATATCTTCACGATGAGTATGCGGAAAGTGTTTAAAGGAAAGTCGACGCTTGAAGACGACGAGATGAGGCTCCCTTCGCAAACAATGGCTTTCTCCAGCTCCCCTTTGTTGATCATCGGCGGAACTACGCTGCTCGTTATGGGAATCTGTTTGCTGATTTATATGTTGTAGATATTGCGCTGAATTTCTTCTTTGGTTTATAATGGATGAATATATGAAGCTGTGATAAAGAGTAGTAAATGGTCTTCCTTCTATAATAGAGAGCCTGTGGTTGGTGGAAACAGGCGAAGGATGCCATTGAATGGACTTTTGAGCTGAAACGGTGAAGCAACGTAGCCGTTTCCGTGTTCTTCACGTTATGAAGAAGAGTGGCCGGAAACGGCAACTAGGGTGGTACCGCGGAAAAACACATCATTCGTCCCTTTATGCAGGGATGTGTGCTGTGTTTTTTTATTTTGAGGAGGAATTGTCGATGAAAAAGATTTTTTCAGGCGTACAGCCTACCGGTACAGTGACTTTAGGAAACTATATCGGCGCATTTAAACAATTTACGGACCTTCAAGACGAGTATGATTGCATATTTTGCATCGTCGACCAACATGCCATCACGATGCCGCAGGACAGTAAAGAGCTGCGGAGGAACATCAAGTCCTTGGCGGCATTGTACCTTGCAGCCGGCATCGATCCGGAGAAAGTGACCCTGTTCATTCAGTCGGAAGTTCCAGCACACGCCCAAGCGGGATGGATGATGCAATGCATCTCGACTATCGGGGAACTTGAACGCATGACTCAGTACAAAGATAAATCAGCTAAAAACACTTCTGTCTTGGCTGGACTATTGACGTATCCCCCACTAATGGCGGCTGATATCCTGTTGTACCAAACGGATATTGTCCCTGTCGGGGATGACCAGAAGCAACATATCGAATTGACACGCGATCTGGCAGAGCGGTTCAACCGCAAATTTAATGATATTTTTACGATTCCAGAAATCCGCGTCCCGAAGAATGGCGCACGCATCATGTCGTTGCAGGACCCAACGAAAAAGATGAGCAAGTCCGACACCAATAAAAAAGCGGTTATTACATTGCTGGATGATCTGAAAACGATAGAAAAGAAAATTAAGAGCGCAGTTACCGATTCCGAAGGCATCGTCAACTACGATCCAATCAATAAACCGGGAGTAGCAAATCTATTGACCATTGAAGCTGCATTGACCGGTGAAACCATTGACAGCCTGGTTGCTAAATATGAAGGCTCCGGCTACGGGGATTTCAAATCTTCTGTCGCCAAAGCAGTTACAGAACATTTGGCCCCGATACAAGAGCGGTATGCTGCATTGATCGACTCAGATGAACTGGACAAAGTTCTTGATGCTGGCGCAGAAAAAGCCAATGCCCTGGCAAATAATACATTAAAGAAAATGGAAAATGCCATGGGCCTTGGCCGTAAAAGAAAATAAAACAAAAAGGGCTGCAGGGATTGCAGCCCTTTTTTTTTACTCTTTTCCAGAAATATACGCCCATTTGTAGCTATACTCGCTTCCAAATGGGTTTTTTATTATGTTTTTCACATATGGTTTTTGCAACGACATGTATCCCATTTGATAGGTGGGGGCAATGGCCGCGTCTTCTTCGATCAGGATTCTTTCAGCTTCTGCCAATGCTTCCCATCGTGCATCCTGCTCTTGCGCTAGCTCCCCTTTTGCTGATTCAACCAATGCATCAAATTCTTCGTTTGAATAAGACATCAAATTGAGTGGAGAATCTGTAACAAACAAATCAATAAATGTCATTGGATCCAAGTAATCCGGACCCCATCCTGTATGCAGGAACTCATAATCCTGTGCTTCTTCAAATTGCAAAAGAGCTTCAAAGGGCACTGTTTTTATATTTACTGTCAATCCTTCCAAGTTTTCTTCCAGTTGACTTTTCAATTCTTCATTTAAGTTAATAAATACTTCATGATCTTCGCTTAAAAGTTCCAGTGTTATTTCATCCAGCCCTTCTTCTGCTAATCCAGTCTTCCATAGCTCAGCGGCTTCTTCAGCATTGAATTCCAGCATATCGCCATTTACAGAACGAAAATCTTTTCCGCTTTCATCAAAAGCGAATTCTATTGGCACTAAATAGTTTGCTGGCACTGAACCATCCGCTAAGATAGCGTCTACCATTTCCTTCTTATTATAAGCTTGTGACAGGGCTCTTCGAATATTTTCATTTGCGAATAAGGTTTTTTCCCCGTCACGCAGCTGATTGAATTTTAAGTAGAAGATGGCAGGACTTTGCTCTTCTACCAATTCCGGGTCATCAGCATATTGCTTCGCAAATTCACCAACAAGATACGTACGGTCTTTTTCATCTGAAGTATAAAGCTCAACTGCATCCGCAGGATCTTTTACGACATCAAAATTTATCGTCTCAAGAACAACTGTTTCTGCATCCCAATATTCTTCATTTTTCTCCATTGACCAAGTTGTTCCGCTGCTTTCCCAACTAGCCAACGTGAATGGCCCGTTATAAAGTACTTGATCAGCGTTTGTTGCATAAGCGTCTCCGGCTTCTGTAACAAACGCTTCATTTTGCGGAAAGAAGGTCGGGAACGCCATTAGGGAAATAAAATACGGGACTGGCCGCTCAAGCGTAACAACCAATGTTCTTTCATCCGGTGCTTTTATCCCTAATTCAGAAGCTTCCATTTCACCCGCAGCAATAGCTTCGGCATTTGCGACAGTGCCTGCCATCATGTATGGACCATAAGGCGATTTGGTAGCCGGGTCAATTGCCCGTTGCCAAGAGTAAACAAAGTCAGCTGATGTAATGGGTGTACCATTTGACCAATTAGCCTCACGTAAGGTGAATGTGTAAGTCAACCCATCTTCACTAATGTCTGGTTCTTCTGCAGCAAGAGCCGGAATCGCTTGATTATCTTCGTCTAGACGGAAAAGCCCTTCGTTAACGTTGGTCAACACGTTAAAAGTACCGACGTCTCTTGCAAGTGCCGAATCCATCGAATTAAATTCACCGATTTCTATTAAGTTTAAGATTTGTTCATCATCCCTCTCAAGACTTTTTTCGTTCCCACTCCCTCCTGTTTCTGTCGCCTCACCATCGCTTTGTACCGTCTCTGTTTTAGTTTCCCCTTCTTGTTCGCTGCACCCAGACACAACGACAACTGCCATTAAAACTAAAACAATCAATAAAAAAACTTTGGTGGCATTCACTTTCAGTCCTCCTTCGAGTTGAGTTGATATGTATGCTTTAATTATACGCCTTTTCATTGAAATTGATATCATTTATTTGATAATTCAGATAATTTTAATCAAATTTATATCATAAACTAAGTTTGCTAGCTATTAAAATTCTTTCTAGTATAGAAAAAACATAGCATTATATAATTATTTTCCGAAAAGCCATAAAGTAGTTGCTTAGCTTAAATACATAGCTTTCAGTTCTCGCAATTAAACGATTCCTCATTTAGTGGTTGCTTAAGACAAATAAAAAACGGCAAGCTGCAAAAATAGCCTGCAGCTTACCGTTTTCATTTATCAAACTTTAAATTTTCTTGAATACCAAAGAAGCATTGTGCCCGCCGAATCCAAGTGAATTGCTCATCGCGTATGTCAAATCCGCTTTGCGCGCTTCATTTGGTACGTAATCCAAATCACATTCCTCATCCGGCGTGCTGTAATTCGTTGTTGGAGGCATTATGCCTTCTTTCAAAGCAAGCGCAGTGAAGATTGCTTCAATGCCGCCAGCCGCTCCTAGGAGATGGCCCGTCATCGATTTCGTCGAACTCATGCCAAGCTTATAAGCGTGCTCACCAAAGACCGTTTTCACTGCCATCGTTTCGAAAAGGTCATTATAAGGTGTACTTGTGCCATGCGCATTGATATAGCCGACATCGGTTTTCTCAACACCGCCGTCTGCAAGTGCCTGTGCCATTGCGCGTGCTGCACCTTCTCCGCCTGGTGCCGGAGCTGTGATGTGGTGCGCGTCACCCGTTGAGCCATAGCCCACTAGTTCTGCATAAATTTTCGCGCCGCGTGCTTTAGCCTGCTCATACTCTTCGAGAATGATGATGCCGGCCCCTTCGCCGATGACAAATCCGTCGCGGTTCTTGTCGAACGGACGTGAAGCAGTCGCTGCGTCCGGGTTTGTTGTCAATGCGGTATTCGCAGTAAAGCCTGCCACGGACAATTGTGTAATTGGCGCTTCCGCACCGCCCGTGATCATTGCATCCGCGTCGCCGCGCTGGATGACTTTGAATGCATCACCGATGGAATTCGTACCTGATGCGCATGCTGTTACGGAACAAGAATTGATGCCTTTCGCGCCGAAGTAGATGGAAACTTGCCCTGACGCCATGTCAGGAATGATCATCGGAATTAAGAACGGGCTGATGCGTCGGACACCTCTCGTGTTCAAAACATCCATTTGGTTTTCAATCGTTTCCATACCGCCGATTCCTGACCCAATCCATACACCTGTGCGCAAAGCATTCTCTTCATTCAATTCCAGTCCAGAATCTTTCATCGCCATGATCGATGCGGCTAATGCATAATGCGTAAAGCGGTCCATTTTTCGAGCTTCTTTCTTTTCAACATATTCTTCTATTGAAAAGTCTTTTACCTCCGCAGCGATTTTGGCCGGGTATTTATCCGGATCCAACCGAGTCAACGGGCCAACACCGGATTTCCCGGCTTTTACTGCTTCCCAAGTTGTTTCAATGTTATTTCCTAAAGGAGTCACTGCCCCAATGCCTGTAACTACTACTCTACGATTTTCCATTCTATTCTATCTTCCTTTCGCTTAACCTTTTATTTGCCCCATCGCATTGCTATCGCGCCCCATGTTAAACCGCCGCCGAAACCGACCATAACGACGACATCGTCATCTTTGATCCGGCCTTCTTCCACATCTTCCACCAATGAAATCGGAATCGATGCTGCTGAAGTATTGCCATATTTGTGGATGGTCTTCGACATTTTCTCAATCGGTAGATCCAAACGGGTGCGAGAAGCTTCCATGATTCTGATATTCGCTTGGTGAGGGACAAGGAAATTCACATCTTCCTTTGTTAGTCCCGCTTTTTCAATTACATTGATCGCAGATTCGCCCATTTGCCGAACTGCGAATTTGAACACTTCCCGTCCGTTCATCACCAAATGGTCTTTCTCGTCCTGGAAAAGATGCTTTCCGCCGGTGCCGTCCGCTCCAAGTTCAAACGATAAGATTCCCCGTCCTTCTGAAACTTTGCCCATGATGACCGCTCCGGCTCCATCGCCGAAAAGCACAGCTGTATTGCGGTTTTCCCAATCGGTGATTTTCGATAATTTCTCGACGCCGACGACTAGAACGTATTTATAAGTGTCAGACTCGATAAATTGCTTCGCTGTAATCACGCCGTACATGAATCCCGCACAGGCTGCAGAAACATCCATTGCCGCTGCATGCTTGGCTCCGATTTCTTGCTGGATCATGCTTGCTACGGATGGGAACGGCTGGTCAGGCGTTACTGTTGCAACCAGAATCATTCCGATTTCTGCTGGATCGATGCCGGCGTTTTTTATCGCCTGATTTGCAGCTTCCAACGCCATATGAGATGTATCCTGGTCGTCTTTCGCAATTCTGCGCTCTTCAATGCCAGTCATTGTGCGGATCCATTCATCTGAAGTATCCAGGCTTTTTTCCAAATCCTTATTCGTCAATATACCCTCTGGCAAACATCTTCCTACGCCGAGTATCCCTGCATTCATGATTGGTCCCTCATTTCAATTAACATCAATTATTAGTACCTGGTAATAATAATACGTCATTTGCCCATTTATTTCAACTCGCTGACAAATTTCGGACAAATAATCTTTGAAAATCGGAAACTTTCTTTCTGTCTGTGAACCGGTATGATATGATTAACACAGATATTTCTATGTCGAGGTGAAAATTGATGCAATTTCTAGGTACATTCTTTTGGTCTTTCTTGTTGATTTCGTTATTGAATTACGTAGTAAGCGCAGTGCAGAACGTTCCATTCGACTTTATGGTGGGTGTCTATATTTCTGTAGCTGTGGCAATCTTGATATTCGTCCTGTCTTCATTGATCCCGGACGGCCCTGCACCTGAAAAACATTAATAATAGAAGAAAAGAAGCGTAACCCGGAATTCCGGATTACGCTTCTTTTTTTATGATGGCCAAACGGTTGTCTTCCATTGTCAGCTGCAAAGTAGAGTTTGGTTGGATATCCCCCTTGATCAGCTCACGTGCGATATTGGTTTCTATTTCCCGCTGAATAAAACGTTTCAGCGGACGTGCTCCAAAAATCGGATCTGTCCCCGCTTCAACTACATAGCGAATGACTGATTCATCAACATCCAATTTTAATTGCTGCTGGGCCAAGCGTGCTCCGAGTTCTGCAAGCATTTTCTTGGCGATGCCATAGAAATGGCTATTATCCAAGGCATGAAAAATGACGATATCGTCTATACGGTTTAATAGTTCCGGCTTGAAATGCTTGCGGAGCTCCGCCATGATGATGTCATCCAATGAATGCTCTTTCGTTTCCTGCCCGATAAACGCCGATCCGATATTTGATGTCATGATGACGACGGTATTGGAAAAGTTCACGAGCCGTCCGTGGCTGTCCGTGATACGTCCGTCATCCAGAATCTGAAGCAATATATTGGCTACATCAGGATGTGCTTTTTCAATTTCATCCAACAGCACAACCGAATACGGATTTCGCCGCACCGCTTCCGTCAATTGGCCGCCTTCTTCATAGCCGATATATCCAGGAGGCGCTCCCACCAAGCGGGAAACACTGTGTTTCTCCATATACTCCGACATGTCGATGCGGATGAAATGATCTTCCGAATCGAAAAGGTTGGCAGCCAATGCTTTAGCTAGTTCCGTCTTCCCTACCCCTGTTGGTCCAAGGAAGATAAACGAACCTATCGGCTTTTGCACGTCTTTGATGCCTGCTCTGGCCCGCCATACGGCTTCAGTCACCAACTCTACCGCGCGATCCTGGCCGATTACACGTTCTTTCAATGTATCGCCGAGGCGCAGCAATTTATCCCGTTCCCCTTCAACCAATTTCGTCACCGGAATTCCCGTCCAACGGGCTACGATCCCAGCAATTTCCTCTTCCGTCACTTCTTCCCGCAACAGGCGTTCCGCCCCTTCTTTCTCCAGGTCCGATTCTAACGAAGCCAATTCTTTCTCAAGTTCAGGAATCTTGCCGTGGCGCAGCACTGCAGCGGCGTTCAAATCGTAGCGGTTTTCAGCTTCTTCAAGCTGTCTTCTATATTGGTCCAGCTTTTCGCGTTTTTCCTGGATTTTCTTCAATGCTTCTTTTTCAGAAGTCCATTGCTGCTTCATGCCGGCGGAAGACTCTTTCAGCTCGGCAATTTGCTTGCGGAGCGTTTCCAGGCGTGCTTTGCTGGCTGCGTCTTTTTCTTTCATCAATGCCTGCTCCTCGATTTCAAGCTGCATGAGCTTGCGGGTCACTTCGTCGAGCTCTTGGGGCATCGAATCGATTTCTGTGCGGATCATTGCGCACGCCTCATCGATCAAGTCGATCGCTTTGTCCGGAAGAAAACGCTCTGTAATATAACGGTCCGACATTGCCGCAGCCGCTACAATTGCTCGGTCATGGATGCGCACCGCGTGGTGCAATTCAAAACGTTCTTTCAAACCGCGTAAAATCGATACGGTATCTTCCACAGAGGGTTCACGCACCATAACTTGCTGGAAGCGCCGTTCCAGTGCTGGATCTTTTTCGATGTGCAATCGATATTCATCTAATGTGGTTGCTCCGATGCAATACAGTTCGCCGCGCGCAAGCATCGGCTTCAGCATATTCCCAGCGTCCATTGCGCCTTCCGTTTTACCGGCGCCGACAATCGTGTGGATTTCATCAATGAACAAAATGATTTGGCCAGCACTATCCTTGACTTGTTTCAAAACGCTTTTCAAGCGCTCTTCGAATTCTCCGCGGTACTTAGCACCAGCAATCAATGCGCTCATATCCAGCTCATAGATAACCCGATCCTTCAGACCTTCCGGCACATCGTTGCGCACGATGCGCTGTGCCAAACCTTCGACAATTGCGGTTTTCCCTACGCCCGGCTCACCGATCAATACAGGGTTGTTTTTCGTTTTCCGCGATAAGATACGGATTACATTGCGGATTTCCTGATCCCGGCCGATGACGGGATCCATTTTCCCGGATTTCGCCTGCTCCACCATATTGCGTCCATATTGTTCAAGCGGCGATTGCTGTTCTTGATTCTGGTTTGGAAATTGAACCATTCTGCTCACTCCTTTAAAAGTTTGACCTTTCTTGACTAATTCAATTATATGAAATTCGCCCCTTAAAAGCAAACGATTAAACCATAAAAAAAGGCCCTCAGGAAAAATGAATTTCCGGAAGACCTATCCGCTTTAACGGATGCCAAGCGCCATTTTGGCGTAGCGCGACATATTTTCTTTGCCCCATACCGGCTGCCAGACGATTTTTACATCGACTTCTTCAATTTCAGGCAGTTCGTATAATGCTCTTTTCACCATATCAACAATCTGGGGACCCATTGGGCAACCCATTGAAGTCAATGTCATTGTTACGACAGCAAAACCGTCTTCTGACATATCCACGTCATAGACTAAGCCGAGGTTTACAATATCGACACCCAATTCCGGGTCGATAACTTGTTCCAAAGCGCCCATCATACTGTCTCTCATATCTTGATCCATTTAAAGCCCCTCCTTCTTCTGCTCTTTCTATCTTAACAAAGTTTCCGTGTATTTCAAATTCCCATGCTTATTGTCCTGCCGTATGCCTCGCCAGCCAGTCGGTTGCCGCCAGCATCCCGCTCCGGCTGACAGCATGCCCCGCTTCTTTGTCACGCATAAAATAGAGGCGTTCGGGAACTTCTGCATAATCTTCCACTAATGCTTTGTAAAAGCTGAATATCGGCGAAAATGGCACAGTGGCGTCTTGTTCGCCATGCCAAAAAAACACCGGCCGGCTATTGAAAATCGATTTGTTCTTCGTAGCATCGAAATGCTCCAGCGTTTGCAACATTTTGCGCCGCTCTTCCTCTGTAATAGGCAGCTTGAATCCTTTTGACTCAAATTGCTGCATTTGCGCTTTCGCCAATTGGACATAGTTTGCGGCACCCATCATGACGGCCGACGCTCTGATCCAAGGATAAACAGTCAGCGCACCGAGTGTCGTGATGCCTCCCATGGAAGTGCCCCCGACGCCAATCTCACCCGTAGCCAATTGCTTTCTATGTAATTCATTATTCAAAATTTCCAGCTCTTCGATCGACATCAGCACCACTTCCCAAAAGCGCAGGCTCATCTGGATTCCGTCTAGCCCTTCTTCCCGTTCCCCGTGGAGATGTGCATCCGGCAACAATACACGGAGGCCTTTTTCAGCCAATTGATAGGCGTAATGCAGATTATGTTCTTTAGCGCTCATATGCCCGTGAAAAAATACCACGGTCGGCAGCCGTTCGTCGATTTTGTCATCCGGCACCACATGCAGCAGCGGTATGCCTTTCCAACTTTCTCTCTCTACACGCATCGATCTCACTTCCTTCCCTTTCATCCTATCAATGTTCTGAAACACCGGCAAGCATTCCACAGCCCCCTAAAAAATTTCCAAAAACGGTTAATCAGCTATCAAGTTTCTTTGACGAAACAGTTGCCTTATCGCTACACTATATAATAGAGAGAAAGGAGACGGATACCATGAAACAACACCTGATTGTACTGGACTTGGACGGGACGCTATTAACCGATCAGAAAGTCATATCACCTAAGACCAAGCAAACCTTATTCCAAGCTATTGAGGCGGGGCATCAAGTTATGATTGCCACTGGCCGCCCTTATCGTTCGAGTGAACCTTATTATAAAGAGTTGGGTTTGCAGACGCCGATAGTCAACTTCAATGGCGCTTTTGTGCACCATCCAACAAATAATAGTTGGGGGACGCACCATACGCCTATTTCGCTGGATGTCGTCCATGAAGTCGTCGAGTCAATGCATGATTTCAACTTCCATAACATCATTGCGGAAGTATTGGACGATGTCTACGTCCACCACCACGATGAAAAACTGATGGATATCTTCAGCATGGGAGACCCAAGCATCACGATCGGCGATTTGCGGAATTACCTGCGGGTTGATCCGACTTCAATGCTGATTCACGCACCTTATGAAAAGGTTGAATTGATTCATGCACATTTGAACTCTGTCCATGCGGAAGTCATCGACCATCGCCGCTGGGGTGCTCCGTGGCACGTTATCGAAATAGTCAAAAGCGGCTTGAACAAAGCGGTCGGAATTGACCGCGTCTCCAAATCACTCGGCATCGCAAAAGAAAACATCATTGCTTTCGGAGATGAAGACAATGATCTTGAAATGATCGACTATGCAGGAGTTGGAGTTGCAATGGGAAACGCTATCGGCCCCTTAAAAAATATCGCCAATGAAATTACATTGACGAATAATGATGACGGCATCGCCGAACTGCTGATTGACCGTTTGAAATTAACTAAATAACATATTGCAGGTCCAAAATAAAAAGGAGGATTTTTATGAGATTATTTGCTGACAGCGCTTCTGATTTGCCGAAACAGTTTTTCGTAGACGAAAACGTTGATTACTTCCCATTGCGCGTCCATATCGGCACCGCAGAATATGAAGACATCCGCACAATCCATTCCAAAACTGTTTACGATGCGATCCGTTCAGACATCCAACCGAAAACTTCGCAAGTTTCACCGGAAGAAATGATGAACACATTTGAAAAATTGGCGAAAGACGGAGAAGAAGGGCTTTATATCGCCTTCTCTTCAGAATTGTCGGGTACATACAATACAGCGGTCATGGTCGCTGACCAAGTCCGCGAAGACCATCCCAATCTGGCTCTGACAATCATTGATTCGAAAGCTGCATCACTTGGCTATGGAATGATCGTCAAAGAAGCCGCGCGGCTCCGTTCTGAAGGACAGCCGCGCGCCGCTATCATTGACGCAGTCAATTTTATGGTTGCACATCTGGAAAGTCTATTTACAGTTGAAGATTTGGAGTATATGGCGAAAGGCGGGCGTATTTCCAAAGGAAGTGCCTTTGTCGGCGGCATATTGAACATCAAACCCCTACTTCACGTAGAGGACGGCAAACTAGTACCAATCGAAAAATTGCGCGGCCGGAAAAAAGTACTGAAACGCATGGTTGAATTAATGAAGGAACGCGGCTCCGATTGGAAAGAACAGACGATTTCAATCAGCCATGGCGACGATATCGAGTACGCGCTGATGTTGAAACACGAAATCGAAGATCAGCTCCAGCCGAAAAACGTGGAAATCTATTTGATCGGCTCTGTCATTGCAGCACACACTGGCCCTGGAACGCTCGCTGTATTTTTCCTAAGCCAATTGAAAGCCTGAGGTGAAC
Source organism: Planococcus sp. TJ-302 (assembly GCF_058268455.1). Taxonomy (NCBI): domain Bacteria; kingdom Bacillati; phylum Bacillota; class Bacilli; order Caryophanales; family Caryophanaceae; genus Planococcus; species Planococcus sp. TJ-302. The sequence continues at coordinate 1,171,319 of NZ_JBZDOI010000001.1, forward strand.
AGACAATGAGGAAAATTGTAATCATTGGAGCGGTCGGCGGCGGCGCGACTGTCGCGGCGCAAATTCGATTTTATGATAAAGAGTCCGCCATCGCGGTGTTTGATCGCGATTCGACGATGAGCTATGCTGCTTGCGGCACGCCTTACGCTATTGGCGAAGTCATTGAAGACCCTGAGTCTTTGCTGATGGCAGACCCTTCATCTTTCAAAGAAAAACGCGATATCCAAGTTTTCCTAAAGCACGAAGCGTTAGAAATCAAACGCAGTGAAAAGGCTATCACAATAAAAAATACGACCACTGGTGAAAAATTCGATGAAAGCTATGATGTGCTAATCCTGGCAACAGGCGGATCCGCAATTGTACCTGACATCGACGGATTGTCCTCCGCCGAAGTATTTGTACTCCGGAGTTATGGAGATATGGAGAAGATCAAAAAATTCATCAAAGAACGCAAGCCTAACAGTTGCTGCATTTCAGGTGCCGGGTTTATTGGCATCGAAATGGCTGAAAATTTGAAGGAGCTTGGCATTGATGTGAACCTGGTCCATAAATCGCCGCACGTCATGTCGATCCTTGATGAAGACATGTCTGCTTTGGTCAAAACAGAGCTGCAAGCGAATGGAGTCAATGTCAGGACTGGCGTTAATGTAGAAAAAGTTGACCGGAACTCGGTAACTTTATCAAATAGCGAAACATTTGAAGCAGATTTCCACATCCTGAGTGTAGGCATCAAGCCTAATACGGAACTGGCTGAAAAAGCAGGGCTCCCGATTGGCGATACAGGCGGCATCAAAACAAACGGCTTTATGCAAACAGCCGATCCAAGTATTTACGCTTTAGGGGATTCATCTGAAAATACTGATCTCGTAACTGGTGCTCCAAAGCGCATCCCTCTAGCATGGCCTGCCCATCGGCAAGCATACCTGATTGCGCGCCATTTGACCGGCAACACCATTCCGAAAACCGGCTTGCTTGGTACATCCATTGCCAAAGTATTTTCGAAAACTATCGCCATGACGGGATTAAGCGAAACGATGATACAGGAAAGCGGACTTCCTTATGAAACCGTCATCCATAAAGGCAATTCAAATGCCGGCTATTATCCTGACCATTCAAGATTAACGTTGAAAGTGCATTACCACCCCGAGTCCCGCAAAATTTTAGGTGCTCAATGTTTTGGCGGAAAAGGCGTCGACAAACGGATTGATGTAATCGTCACTGCCATGTACGCTGGCCTAACGGTAGAAGATCTGCAAGCGCTGGAGCTTTGCTACGCCCCACCGTATTCTTCACCTAAAGACCCGATCAATATGATCGGCTATAAAGCTGTTAAATAAGAAAAAACGGTCCCTCGAAACAGGGACCGTTTTTTCTTATTTATTTTTCGCAGCTCCGTCAGCTTTGCGCTGCTTTCCTTTTCTCCAGACTAACCAGATGAAAAACATAAACAAGACATAAAGGACAGCAAGCGCCGCCAGATAAGCAGTATTCAATCCTTTTTCTTCTGTCACGTGGAATGTATCGGCAATTTCCCGGTCAAGCGTGATGCGATAATTGCCATTGCTTTCCTGACGCACAACGTCGCTTTCAAACAATCCGCGCATTTCTTTATCGCTGCCGATTTCTGCCGCAGGGATGCTGATGCTTTTCGTCGACGATGAATTATTGATCGCAACAATCCACATTTCCTCTTCGTTAAAACGCTTGTAGACGATCCAGCCGTCTTCTTCATGAAGCACTTCGGTTTCTCCTGTGCGCATTGCCTCGGAAGAGTTCCGCAGCGAATTCAAATTCGTGATGTGGTCAATCAATTCTTCTTCCACTGCCAAATCCATAATCTGATGCGACTCAGGCAACTCACTGCCGTTCATCGCTGTTTCCGAACCGTATTGCACGACTGGGATTCCAGGCATCGTCAACAGCTGGGTCATAATCAGGCGCCAGCGCGTCGGTGGAAATCCTCTCTCTGCAACAGCGTCGGCAGTAAACCGGGAACCGAGAAGCGAATCAACGCGGACCAGGTCTTCCGGACTTTTCTCAATAAGTTCGGGCAGCCCCGAAGAATCTTGGTCGAAGTTCTTATAGCTGCTTCTGAGCACTTCTTCCGCACCAGGCAATACAACTGCGTCCATGCCGTCTATCCCTTCACTTTCCTGATCATTGATCAGGTAAACGTTGCGGATATTTTTCATTTCGCTGGAAAAGATTTCGATAAATCCAGTATCGACCTTATCCGATTCCAACAAACGCAAACCATCAACTTCATATTTCTTGATGAAATCGCCGATTGCGGTCACCAATTGCTTTTGGGCTTCAGAATTCGATGTATCAAGTGCTAATGTGCCGTCCGCGTTCTCGGTAAACCACTCTGGATTTTCAGCCGCCCAGGCGTGATCCCTGCTCAGGCTTTGCGTAGGAATATCCACCATGACTTTCATGTCTTCTTTATGGCTTTGTTCAATCAGGGCCTGAAGCTCTTCTTCGGTTCCGAAGTGGCGCTCCAACTGGCTATAATCCAGCACAGTCTTGCCGTCATATGTAGCAGTGGCAAAAACGGAGCCAATCGACATCATCGTGAAACCCATGTCCTTTATGTGCATCATTTGATCTGAGAGGCCGGCAAAATCCCCGCCGCTGAATGCCGCTGGGTCTTGTGCGCTCACTTCAAAATCATTGTCGATCTTTTTATTGAAATACCGGTCAACCAATACATCGTAGATGATTTCGTCCTCAATCGACCGTTCTTCCGCCGCCGCAGCGGGTTCGATCGGACTTAACAACAGTGCTCCGATCAGCACGCTTAATAGCCATTTTGCTTTCAATCCAATATCCTCCCTCAATGAGGCTCAATTAATCCGTTTCACTCGGTCTATTTTATCAAAAATCCACAGTTCCCTGTTGAAGAAAATGCAAATAACCAACAGTTGTCCGGCACTTTCGTCTAAACTGTGAATTTCAGCATAAAAAAACAGGCGCAAAGTGCGCCTGTTTTTCTAAAGATCATGCCAGGAAATTAATGCCTACTGGCAATTTGAAGCCTAGGAACATTGTTACAAATAAAAAGACAGCGAACAACGCCCAGAATAAAGTGACCGGTTTTTGTTTTTTCGAGCGTACCAGCACCATTTCCATCATGCCAATTGTCAATATTCCGAATAGGAACTTCATGCCGTACAACATTGCATCATAAGAAGAATGTTCGACGAACAAAGTCAATCCGGAAATCACGATCAGAATGTAGAACAAGCGAAGGACCATATGCGTAATCTTGCGCCCTTTGCTTTCTTTGGCCATGAATGCAGCCACTAGAAACAAGACAATGCCGATGATCCAAGTCGTAATGTGTAGATGTGTAGTATCAGTTAAGAAAGCCAAATCGTCACCTCTTCTAAAATTGTCTTTTTCAGTTTAGCATAACTTTGCACCTAAAAGACAAGTTTGCCGTTATGACAAATGTGTGACGAGTGTGCCGATTGATTCGATTGATACTTTAACTGTATCTCCAGCTTTCAGGAATTTTGGCGGGTTAAACCCTTTCCCCACTCCTGCAGGTGTTCCTGTCAAGATCACATCACCTGGTTCTAGCGCGATGTATTTCGATACTTCCGAAATGATGTCATCTACGCGGCGGATCATATTTTCCGTATTGCCATTCTGACGGACTTCATCATTCACTTTGGTGACGACTGAAAGGTTCTGAGATTGTGGTATCTCATCTTTAGTGACGAGATATGGTCCCATCGGGCAAGAACCTTCAAGGCTTTTCCCTAGGAAGTACTGTTGGTGTTTCGTTTGCAGATCGCGCGCCGTTAAATCATTGGCGATTGTGTATCCAAAGACATAATCGTAAGCCATCTGCTTCGGAATTTTTTTGCCTGCCTTACCGACTACAATAGCCAATTCGCCTTCATAATCATAAGCTTCTGTTAAGTCGCTATGGACTGAAACCGTTGCTTCGTCTCCAACAATTGTACTCGGCGTTTTAGTGAAGACCACCATTTCAACAGGTGCTTCCCCGCCCATTTCCTTCGCGTGGTCCGCGTAATTCTTGCCGACACAGATAATATTTTTAGGTGTCCGTGTAATTGGCGCTAGCCATTCGATATCTGAAAAAGAGAGTTTGAATTGCTCAGGATGTTCAGATTTTCCAGCTGCTTCAATCAGTTTCCGCATTTGTTCAACAAATTCCATTCCCTCGGAAACCCCTTCAACAAGCTTTTGTGGAAAAGATGGCAGCACTTCCAGCTCTTGCTGAATCGCTAATACATCCCATACTGCTTCTTCTTTCTTAACTTTCGGTCCAAAACGTTCTTCCCCTTCAAATCGAAAAGATAACAGCTTCATACTTCAAACACTCCTTTTCTATGATTCCATTCATTATACACATTCATTGTTTTGAATTGTTGCTTTTTTCGAAATTTCGTCCGTAAGTCGCTTTTTTCCATACAAACTCAAGTGGTCCTTGTGAAAATTTGGAAAGCCATATTTCTGCGAAGATAAGTTGTACTGCAAAAATCCCTAATGCAATCAAAGTGCCGACCGCTATGTCCACCTGGCCATAAAGCCCGAATCCATAAGAATAGAAGATGAATGTCGCAATCAATGATTGCATGATGTAAATTGTCATCGACATGCGCCCCACATTGGCTAGCGGGTGGAAGAGTTTACGGAAACCTTTATAACGCGACAGCAAAACGATTGCCGCAGCATAGCCGATTGAAACCAAAGGTCCACCTAGGGAATCCTGGACATACATGAACGCATAGTTTTTTTCAAAAAGGAACGGCGTTGATTTTAATAGAAGCCCTATTCCCAATCCTCCAACAGCTAGTGCTGTCCATACACCCTTTAGCTCAGATGCCCGTTCGACAAGCCGCCATTTTGCAGCAGCCGCTCCGAGCATCATATGCGGCAGAATCATTACAAGCAGCAAAAGATAAGTCGATGAGTTGTTCCCGTTCATCCAATCATCCAAGCGCTGACGAAAAATTTCAGCGAATGAACCCCTCGGATAAGCTGAAAGCGAGTTTTGGACTTCTTGCATGCCCGTGTAGAAATTCGGATCTACTGACACCGCGATGAACATCAACGCAGTCAAGAAAAACTGCGGGATGGAATACAGCAAAGCCGCAAATCCCAATAGCCACGCCGGAGGCAGCCGCAGCATGCCAATCAGCAAGATTCCCGATATGGCATAAGTGATCAAAATATCCCCATACCAGATTAAAAACGCATGCACAATGCCGATCAGCAGCAGGAAAGCCAGGCGTTTTACTGCCAGCGGTGCAAATTTCTGCCCGCTCTTCTGCGCTTTAACGAACTGCATTGCTAAACCATACCCGAATAACATAGAAAATAACGGGTAAAAACTCGCTTGCACAAATATATCCAGAAAAGTGAATACCTCCGTATCCCATTCGCCGTCAAACCAGCTATAAGGATCAATATAAGAAAATGGTGAGTGGAACGCAGGCATATTAATCAACAGGATTCCAAGAAGCGCAAATCCTCTCATCAAGTCCAATGCCTCGATTCGTTCGTTGGTAGCCACAGGTTGTATTTTCACTTAAATCCCCCTAAATCTTCTCTGTCTGGTCAGCGGCGAACAAATACAGCAGGCGTTCTTGGATGCGGATCTGCAGAATAGCCTCTGCCGCTTCCTGGTAAACGGCTAATTGTACACTGTAGCGCGATGCCATCTCCTGTCCGATATGCGCAATGCCCAGGACACTATCCGTTTTATAATCCAGCAGAACCCAGCCCTCCTCTTCTTCAAAAAGGCAGTCAATAATCCCCTGGATGATTTGGTGGTCGCCATCTTGGTCTTTTTTCGCATAGGTAAAGGGAACTTCGCGTTTAATGTTCTTGGCCCTCGACAAGCGGCCGTATAGCTCACTGCTGTAAAATTTACTGATGCTGCTGGCGCGGACAGCCTTTCCTTCGTCTTCCGACAATATTTCCTTGCCTACCAGCTCTTCTATGAATTCCTTGATTTCAGGCACAGACATTTTTTTGTCCAGTGGAATATGCTGCATGACAGCATGGACGGCGGTGCCGACATCTGCAGCCGACATCCGTTTTTCCTGCATGAAGTCCGGGCGGTGGGCCAATGCGCGCTTTACCGCGCCTTCGGTTGCATTGATAAAAGATTCTGGTTCATCCAGCCGCTGCAGCATCTGCAGGCGCTTCATCTCGGAGACAGATTGCTTCGACCTTTTCTCGACTGCTTGTTGATGCGGATAGCGGAAATCGAATCTTCGCCACACTTCATCCGTGTAATCGATATCCCCCGTCTCCGCATGGAGCAATTCTTCGACGTCCAACACTGCTGGCAGCAATGAAGTGGATTCGATGATGCTGACATGGAAACGGGAGTGGTGCGGCAATTGCTGTCCGCCAGTGCCGAATATTTCTGCTGCATCAGGATGGCGCGACAATGCAGGACCAATCCAATCGAGATACGTTTTCGCACGGGAACGCAGGAAATCAGGCATCAAAATCTGCGGGGAGTTGACCTTCCATTTTTCAAGCAGCCGGTCTATGTCTTTAACTGAAGCCGTCATGTACAAGCGTTCTTTGGCGCGTGTCATCGCAACATATAAGACTCGCATTTCTTCCGCTTTCATCTGCAGTTGTTTCATTTCTTTTACCGCCAAAAATGGCAGTGAGGTATATTCCAAGCGGGTATCCGGATTGATGGCTTTTACAGCCAGCCCATAATCCTGGTCGAATAGATAAGATTTCCGAAAATCCATTTCGTTGAACGATCGGCCGGTTCCGGCAAAAAAGACGACCGGAAACTCCAAGCCTTTCGATTTATGCACGGTCATCAAACGCACAACATTTTCTTTTTCACTCAACGATTTAGCGGTTCCCAAATCGTCCCCGCGTTCGCGCATCCGGTCGATAAAGCGCAAAAAGCGGAACAGTCCGCGGAACGAGGTTTTTTCATATTCCAGCGCACGGTCATGCAATGCACGCAAATTCGCTTGGCGCTGCTTGCCGTTCGACATGGCCCCGGCCATTTCATAATAATTCGTGTCCAGGTAGACCTGCCAAATTAATTCTGCAAGAGAGCCCCGGCGAGCCAGGTTTCGCCAGTCTTCCAGCTGGTAGGTGAAGCGTTGAAGTTTTTCTGCTGCTGCCGGGTCGATGCCCGTACCGTTGCGGATAAACGTTTTCGCCGCTTCATAGAACGAAGCGTTCGGTGCAGCCAAACGGATTTCCGCCAATTCATTTTCCTTCAATCCGATGAATGGAGCCCGCAGCACCGATGCTAGCGGGATATCCTGGTACGGGTTATCGATGACGCGCAAGGTGTTGAGCATAATCATTACTTCCAGCGCATCAAAATAGCCGCCGGTGAGTTCTGCGTATAGCGGAATTCCTGCCGCCTTGAACTCATCCGCAAAATCGCCCGACCACGTCATCGATCTCATCAAGACGACAATGTCGCTGTATTCCAGCGGCCGATTGTCCTGCTTCCATGGATCATAGACAAGCGTCCCTTGCGCCATAAGCTTGTGGATTTCGCCTGCGATAAAACGTGCCTCCCATTGTGACTTCGCCATATCATCTTCCGGCTCTTCTTCCGTTTCCGGCTCATGGATCAGCACCATTTCGAGCGGCACTTCCATTTCTGGGAACGGCGCTCGATGCTTCAATTCGGCGGACGCGTCGTAAGTGATTTCCCCGACGCGCTCACCCATGATCTGTGAAAATATATAATTTGTGCCATCGAGGATTTCTCTGCGGCTTCTGAAATTGGCGTTCAAATCGATTTTCAGGCCAGTGCCTTCCGACTCAGCCGTGAAGCGTGAATATTTGCCGAGGAACAGCATCGGCTCCGCCAAGCGGAAGCGGTAGATTGACTGCTTGACGTCACCTACCATGAACAAATTGCCTGCTGCCTCCGTGCCGGATTTCACCAACGACAGGATCTTTTCCTGCAGCATATTCGTATCCTGGTATTCATCCACGAGCACTTCCTTGAATTGCCGCTGGTAGTCTTTTGCGATATCCGAAGGGTTTCCGCCATCACTCAAAATCTGCAGCGCGTAATGCTCCAAATCTGAAAAATCGACAATTGCCCGGTCAATCTTCAAAGCTTTATAACGTGAACCGAAAGTCTTCGTTAAAGCTGTCAATGTTTCCATCAACGGTGCCATTTCACGCATTTCTTCAAGCAGCCGTTTTGGTCCCCTTGTAAAATAAGACTCAAAAATGCCATTGACGAGTTTTTTCACTTCGTTGCGTCGCGCCTTTGCTTCTTCCGCCAGTTTCGCATCGCATGAATCTTTTTTAATTGACGCCGCTTTTGGCCATGCCACTGATTTGCTCAGTTCATGCAGGCTTTCCCAAGATTCATCCAGTGCCCCAATTGCACTCTGGATGACCGCAATGTCCAAATCGAATGTGCCCACAAGAACCTCAGGGCCTTCCGGTTCGAGTGCCAGCGCCTTGCCTTCATGCGCAAGCTGCAGCGCTTCATCAAAAGCATGGCGGATTGCCATTTTCAAATCACCGATAAACGGCAAATCATCAATTGACGCGCTTTCCGGCACTGCATATAGCGCCGGCACTTGGTCCAGCCATTGCTCAGGGTCCGGATGGACGCGCGAATAATCGTAAAGCTTATTCAACAGAACTTCCATCGCCTGGTCGTTGCGGTCTGAAGTGAAACTGTCGGCTAAACGGTATACAGCTTCAGCCCCTTCGCCTTCATAAGCTTCTTCAAGCACCGCTTCTAGCACATCGTCCCGCAGCAGCGCCGCTTCGGTTTCATTGGCGATGCGGAAGCCTGGATCGATTTCAAGCAGGTACGCATACTGCTTCACCACTTGCAGGCAGAATGAATGCAAAGTCGAAATTTGCGCTTTGTTGATGAGGCGCAATTGCTTCCGCAAATGCTTCGATTCCGGATTTTCAGCCACCGCTTTTTCCAGCGCCCCCAGCATGCGGTGGCGCATTTCAGCGGCTGATGCATTGGTGAACGTCACGACCAACAATTCGTCGACGGAAATCGGATCGTTTTCCGCCAGCACTTTCTCAATCATCCGGTTGATCAGCACTGCCGTTTTGCCGGAACCGGCCGCGGCGGACACGAGCATATCCTGCCCTTTTGCCCAAATGGCCTGCCATTGTTCGTCTGTCCAAGTGGCATCAGTCGGTTTGTTCGGTATCATCGCCTGCAGCCTCCTTTCGAATAAGTTCAATTGCCTTGTCCGTGTTCAAAACAGGCAGTTTGCGATAATGCTGATCGGGGTCTGCCGGATCGAATTGGCAAACCGACCGATAAGAACAAAACTGGCATGGTGTCTGGTCTTTTACTTTATACGGCGTAATTTGGGTATCACCTTCCAAGATGCCGTTGCCGGCTGCCTGGTGTTTGCCGCGGACAAATCTGCGGATGGCTTGCATGTCTTCTTTCATCACCGTTTTCGATTGCGACTTGGAAAGTTCACCGCTTTTATTCAGGCGCACCGGAATAACATTGGAATAGCCGTCGATGCCGCTGTCCATCGCCTCGATGACTTCGGGATCTTCAACAAGCAGCCCGTTCATCTTGAATGATTTGGCGACTTCCTCTTCTATTTCATCCGCTGTCATCAGCTTCGAGAGTTTCAACATCGGATTGTGCATGTGGAAATATAGCACGCCAGCCGGTTCTGCCGGGTTGCCTAGGAGGCGTTCCGAATTGTCGAGAGCTACGTCCAGGTAAGTGAATGTCTGAAGCGCCAACCCGTGGTAGACATCGCCCAGTTCAAGCCCTTGTTTCGATGATTTATAATCGACGATGCGGATATACGACTTGTCATGGATTTCCGTTGAATCGATGCGGTCAATACGGCCGCGAATATTCATGAGCCGCCCCTTATGCAACGGCACCTCAAGCGGAGGAATCGATTCTTTAAGACCAAAGCTGACGTCCATCGCTACAGGCCTAAAGCCGGTTACTTTCGCGTGCTTGCCAAGCATGAATGCGGTCTGTCGGATAATGGCTTCAAGTTTATGCTGGATATAGCGGTAGCGGTGGGAACTCATCAAGATGTGATTTACGAAATAAGGCGATAATTGGTCTATTGCCGCCTTCGCAAGTTCATTGCATTGCTTCTGGCTTAGCGAAGACCAGGATACACCCAATCTCGCAACTTCATCTGAAATCCATTTGATGGCTGCGTGGAACAGATCCCCCATAGCCGGAGCAGCCAGTTTATATTGACTCCGCTCTTCAAGCCGGAGGCCGTAGGAGACGTATTGCGCAAACGGGCAGCCGAAATAGGTTTCCACCCGCGACACGCCTGACGAAATTGTTGTGCCATACAGCGGCTCTGCGATTTCTTCGCGCAGCGTATCCGCTGTATTCGGTTTAATCGGTTCCAAAATCCTTGCCACTACCGAAGACCATAAAGGATCTTCGCGGTAATAAGCGAGGACTGCACGCCATTCCGGCGCCAATTTGCCGCCGCGCAGCTGCGACGTCAGATAGGAAAGAGAGGCGCGTGGATGTGAAATATAGTCAAGAGGCGCTGCATCTTTCAATTCCGTTGGGTCGATAGCGGCCGGCGTCAAAGCGATGCCGAACATATCCTGAAGCTTTTGGATGTAAAGCGAAGGCAGCAATGCCTTCCCTTCTTCGTCTGCAATTGGATAAGAAACAACAAGCAAATCCGATGCTGATGTAAATGTCCGGTAAGCCATATAGGTCTCATCCATCAAACGACTTTTGGAAGTCGGCGCCAATTCAAAACCGATTTGGGCAAACCATTCCCTGTCCGTATCTGTCAGCAAGCCTTCTTGTTCAACGCGCTTCGGCAATATACCGTCATTCGCGCCGATGACAAAGACCGACTTGATGTCCATTAAACGGGCCAAATCCATTTTCGAAACCGTAACTTGGTCCAAGGAAGGCGGAATCCGTGAAAATTCCAAGGTTTCAAAACCTTCATCCAGAATTTTCGCGGCTGCCGGCAGACCGATTTCCTGGTCGCCGAACATGAGGACGAATTGATCGAGCACTGCCACCCATTGGTTCCATGCCTGTTCGTGCTCGGCAGCAGCCAATAGCCGGTGCTCCCTTTCCTCCCGGTCTTTGAGCGTCTGCAATTTGCTGTAAACATCCTGTTCTTCGATGAACAAATAAAGCGCTTCTGCAAAATCGCGCCCCGTCCGGCAGCTGCCGAAGTTTTCCTTCAGACGTGAAAGAGGATCCCGAATAAGATCGCGCACAGCATGAAGCTCAACTTGCGCCGCCCGCTCTTCGTCGGTCTGGACGCCGGTATGCATTTCAAGCCCGCGGTATTTCTTAAAGAACCAGCGTTTGTCATCAAACCAGCGATCGCCGAAAATGCCGTTGGCGATGACGAAGTTTTCAAGTAGATCGCTCCGCTCGCGCCATTTCGAGACGCTTGCTTCCGGAAAAAACAAATCCGTCTTGACCGCGCGGAACACGGGTTCATATGAATAATTGGACAGCACGGCTTCAAGCACCGAGCGGCTGAATTCGATAAGCGGATGGTGCAGCATCGTTTTCTTTTGGCTGATGAAATAAGGGATATCGTATTGCGGTAAGATCGTATTGATCAATTCATCATATACTTCCGGCTGGCGGTAAAGCACAGCGATCTCGTTATAGCGCATCCCCTCCTGCGCTTGGTGGCGGATAGACCGTGCCATAGCATGGACTTCTGCCCTGCGGTTTGAAGCTTCCACCAAGCGGATATGGCCCTGCGACACAAAATTCGGCTGTGGGTAATCATCAAAATACTGCTCCAAATGGGCAAGTTCCGCATTTGTGAAACGCCGCTGCCTTTCCATTTGGACCGGATGTTCAATATCCACGCTTTCTTTTCGTGCGAAGTCGGTCAGCCGCTGCGCTGTATTGGCGGACTGATGGAAAAGCGCCTGCTCATCCCTTCCATCAGAAGCATTGTCCATCGGTAGCGCAATCGTGACGTTTTTTGCGTATTTCATCAGCTCCACGATGATCTCGTATTCACGTGCAGTGAATGACACAAATCCGTCGATGTAGATGTCGGCATCTTTGACAAGCTCTGAATGCCGGATTTTTTCCGCCAATAACGCCAAATGGCCTTCGGAATCGACGAATACTTTCCCAAGGCGGCTTTCTATTTCAGCTAAGATCAATTCCAGATCTGCTGCTTTATCAAGCAGCGTTCGCGGGGCACCGGCCGTTTCCAGCGAAGAACGGATGGTCGAAAGCTCTCCGCAATCGACGCAATATCTGGCGAACTCTTTCACCAATTGTTCAATTTGATCGGTGAACCCGCGTTTGCCAGCAGCTCTGCGAAAAAGCTGGAACTCGCCTTTATGTTCTTCAAGGAGACTGCGGATCAACATCCGGTAGCCGAAAGCATCGACTTCTTTGCGGCTGATGCCGCCAACTTCCTGCAGCACCCGCCATGCTAGGCGCTTAAATGTCACTGCCTGCGCGCGGATCATGCCGTTCATGCCGTACGCAGAAGAAAGCCGATACTCCGTAGAGAACGACATTTGGTCAGGAACGACGAAAAATATCGGATCCCCGTCTCTGCTGCGCTTTAATTCTTCAGCAATTTCTTCCTGTATAAACCGGGTTTTGCCGGAACCTGCACGTCCATAGACAATTCGCAATGACACATTACCACTCCTTTTCAGAACGTTTGTTCTTATTATATAAGAAAAACAGGTAAGTTGCTACTTTCCGCAGCCTTCTCATCCCTGTTTTTTATTGTTTTCTCCTGCTTGCCTGAAGTCTTCTTCCACTCTTTTATGCAGTCTTTTTTCGAAAATCTTGCCGACCACATAAAGCAGCAAAATGACTGCAATGACGATTGCTGTCCGCAGCGGCTGCGTGAACAACGCCCGGATATCATAGCCCACAAACGAAATGATGAAGACCATGACAAATTTTCCTGCCATTACCGTCAATAAATAATAATGGCGGCTGATATTCGACAAGCCGGCCACCAAGTTGACCAATGCGGATGGTGTAAACGGAAAGCATAATAATAAGAACAACGGGCCAAAGCCATTGCGTTCCACCCAGCGGATCAATTTCTGCACTTTTTCATGGCGCGTCATGAAATTCATGAAGCGCGCTTGTCCGTATTTCCGCACAATCAGGAAGACGGCGTATGCCCCTACTACTGTCCCAAGCCATGACAGCAAAAACCCGAACCATAATCCATACGCTGTGGCATTTGCGAAGACAAATACGAAGAGTGGCAAAAACGGCAAAAATGCCTCGAGAAATGGCAGTAAAAATCCGATGAGCGGACCGAATGCCCGGTATGATTGCGTTAATTCGATAATATTTTCCAATGAAAAAAAGTCTGCCATGTAGCCCATCCTCTGCCTCTGTTATGTGCCGTTATGTAGACGCACCAATAACCAACGAATCCTATAGAAGCATTGGAACTCGCTGGAACTGGCCGCCAATTGTTTTTTTAGACTATACTTCATAAGCCGAATTATCTTATGATAGACTATATTGATTACTTTACACTCTTTCCCCTCATTTGGAAAAGAGAAATACTTTTACATAAGGAGTTTGCCCCATGACGGAACGTGGTTTTACTGCTGGGCTGAAAGCCGGCACCAGTATTGCTATCGGCTATTTCCCGGTCGCCTTGACATTCGGGCTGCTGGCAAAGACTACCGGCTTGTCGCTCATCGAAGCAACAGCCATGAGTATTTTCGTATTTGCGGGAGCGGCGCAATATATTTCACTGTCGCTGATCACCGCCGGAGTCGCACCGATTCTTATCGTGCTGAATACATTCGTCGTTAATATCCGCCACTTTCTGATGACTGCTGCGTTAAATGAAAAAATGGAACCTGCGGCCGTCTGGAAAAAAGCGTTATACGCGTTCGGCATCACGGATGAATCGTTTGCAGTTCTCGCTATCCAGGAAGACAGCAAAGTGCGCACGTCTTTCGCAGCGGGCGTCATCGCCATCTCATACGGCAGCTGGGTGGTATTCACAGCGTTCGGCCACTTGATTGGAGCCAACCTGCCAAAATTTCTGCAGGCAGCCATGTCGATTGCGCTGTATGCTATGTTCGTCGGCCTTTTAGTCCCCTCGATGCGCGGAAACCGCAAAGTGTTCAGCTTGGCAGCAATTGCCGGAATCATCAACTCCGTCTTCTACTTCACCGGTTGGCTGTCCACCGGATGGGCTATCCTATTTTCCACTCTCGCTTCTGCCGTCATCATTGAAATCATTTCTTCGAAAGGTGTGAAAACATAATGGGCGATTGGTTTTGGTGGATGATTTTAGGCATGGCACTTGTAACTTACTTGCCGCGCGCCATTCCTTTAACATTTCTGGAAGGCCGTGAACTGCCGGACACCGTCCAGCGGATTCTGCGCAATATTCCTTACGCCGTACTGGGTGCCTTGATTTTTCCAGCGATCCTGTTTATCCAGGATGATAATATCTGGTTCGGCGCCATCGGGGCGGCGGCCGCATTCGGCATTGCTTTGGCCGGCGCCAACGTCATGCTGGTCGTGCTGGGCTCCATTGCAGTCCTAGCCGCTTACAGTCTGTTTTTCTCCTAAAAAAAAGCCGTTACTCATCTTCATGAGTTTCGGCTTTTTTCGTGCGGTGATACATCCGTGTTGCATACCAGAACCCGAATGTCAGGGAAGCAGCGTTTACGGCATATAAAAACCACGTATTAGTGTATCCTGCATAAACTGCAGCTGCGATCAATGCAACCGTTAAAATTAACCCCACAATGTGATTGAAAGTGACCCTTGTAAAGAGTACGACCAGTAGGCCAGGGATCAGCAGGGACAATAAAAACTTTGTAAGCATCGATTCCATTTTATTAGCTCCTTATTTAACAACGATGAGCCCCAAGCGATGGTGGTCATGCCGGAAAATAACGTGCTGGCGCAGCCTTACTTCCCGGCTGTGGTCAAGCACTTCAAGCCGGCAATGGGCAGCATTCACTTGGATGGCTTCATATAATTCCATTTCGTTTGATACCGATAAACCGTTGACTTTGCGAATCACTTCTCCGCGCAGCAAGCCCATCTTATGTGCCGGCGAATCCGGCAGCACGTCAATGATCATCACTCCGAGAGACTGCGGCGCAACTGCATTATTGCCTTGGCGTTCTTTCAGCTCAAAATTCACAGTAATCGCAAGGCGTCCCGCTGCACCGGCAACAAGCGCGATGAAAGCGAGTGGCTCCCATAGCAATGCCACAAGCGACAGCAAGATAATTGCCGCACCGAGCTTCCAGACGAGCCCTCCGATTGCCGGATATAAATAAATCGGCATCGTTTTTCTGGCACGGCTATGAAAACCGAAAACCATTGGAAACAGGATGAACGAAAACATGCTTTGACCGATTGGCAGTTGCGGCCAGTATGGCGCGTATGATTCGATAAGATCTCCCGGCACAACCAGCAGCACTGGCAACAGCCACAGGCGTTTTGCTGTATAAGCTGCGGCCGCCAGCCCTCTGGAAGAGGTTTCAAGCCTTGGCGAGGCGGCTTCCGCTCCGTGCCTGCGAATCAGCAAGCCCTCGGCAGCCACCATGGCCCCGGAAATCAATGCAACCGGCACAAGCCAGCCCCAATTGACCGCGTAGCCGCTATAGCTATATATTCCAAGATCCAGGATCCAGCCGTTGGCTCGGAATAACCAGCCGATGAACACAGCAGCCGATGCCAAATAGATGAACGAGCCGAGCTGATAAACGCCGGTTACCATTAGCAAAATAGCCGCCGCACTTAAAGCGATCAGCCATTCAATTGGCACAACCAACCCGATGCCAGCAAAAAGCACTGAAAAGACAAGCGCGAACAGCAATCCGTCCTTCAGAAGTCCGGCAAATTCCCGCCAGCCCCAAACTATGCGTGTACGAAACATTTTCCGTTCTTTCTTGACTCGGAAGTAGCCGAGCATCACCGCTGCCAACAAAGCTATGTAAAAAACAGGGTTTATAAAAAATTTTCCTATGTCCAGTAACGCATCCATTATCACTTTTTACACCTTCCTATTCACAACCACTTGCATTACTTCCCATTGTACCAAAGAAACAGCGCTCACTGCACTTCTTTTTCAGTTTTCAAACGCAGCGCCAAGCTGCGATAAAATATCATCAGTTCCTTCAATTCCAGCTGATAAGCGGATTACTTGGCGCGTAACCCCAATTTTCTCTTTTTCTTCAAGGGACAACGCCCGGTGCGAAGTTCCGAACGGGTAGGAAACCGTCGTTTCCACTCCAGCCAGAGTAGGAACAATTTTGATCCAGCCCAGTGATGAAAAGAATTTGGAAACATTCATTGATTCCGGCAATGCGAATGTAACAATCGCGCCCTTGCCTGGATACCAGACTTGAGCTTTGCCCTCAAGAAACGCTGCAATCGCAGCCGCATTTTCTGTCTGTGCCTTCATCCGAACCGCTAGCGTCTTGATGCCGCGGATAGTCAACCATGCTTCAAATGGGCTTAAATTCATTCCCAGGTTAACGATGCGGCTTTCAGCCAACCGAATCAATTCGGCGTCTCCGACAAGCACGCCTGCCGTCACATCGCTATGGCCACCCAAATATTTGGTAGCGCTATGCGCGACAAGATCGACGCCTAAAGCATAAGGCTGAACCGTATACGGTGTAGCAAATGTATTGTCGATCATCAGCTTCACACCGTAATGTTTTTTCAATTGCTCAAGTACTGCAAGATCTTCAACTCTTAGAAATGGATTGGTGATGGACTCACTGAAAATCAGTTTTACTTCCGGATAGTCTATCAGAATTTGTTCAACTTGGCT
Organism: Planococcus sp. TJ-302; assembly: GCF_058268455.1. Classification (NCBI taxonomy): domain Bacteria; kingdom Bacillati; phylum Bacillota; class Bacilli; order Caryophanales; family Caryophanaceae; genus Planococcus; species Planococcus sp. TJ-302. Next base: position 1,188,109 of record NZ_JBZDOI010000001.1, read on the forward strand.
GAGGTCTGTGAAATCAGCAAAATGGACGGTCATTCCCAGGTGCACCAGTTCTTCCTTCAGCAAATGGAATGTGCCGCCATAAACATCTTCAGCTGCAAGGATATGGTCGCCTGTACCAGCGACGGCGAGAATCCCGGCAAGAATGGCTGCCATGCCAGAAGACGCTGCAACTCCCTGTGGAGCTCCTTCAAGATCTGCTACCGTTTGGCCGAGCGCATCAGTATTCGGATTGGCTGTCCGGGAATACAAATAAGTGCCATTTCCTTCATAATAGCCTTCCAATTCTTCTAATGAAGAAAAAGCAAACGCTGAAGTCTGGTAAAGCGGCATCACTTTTGGTTGGATTGTGCGTTCCTTCATAGTTGCAGTATGCACTGATTTCGTGTTAATCGAGTCCATCTTCTCATCCCCTTAGTCTATAGGCGTTATGATTTGTTCAATTGTAGCTCTGTCCATCGGCCCGACAAATTTCGTCTGGACGCGGCCTTGCGTATCCAGTATATAGGAAGTTGGTATTGTCACAGCTTGGTACAACGCGCCAATTTCTCCCTTTTCATCCATCGGAATCGGGAATGACAATCCGTACTCTTTTTTAAATGTCTTGATTTTTTCCAATCCGTGGTCTTCTTTTGTCAAGTTCACGGCTAAAATTTCTACATTGTCCGCAGCTGCCTGATTTTCATAATATGTCTGCATGTGAGGCATTTCTGCCCGGCATGGCGGACACCATGTAGCCCAGAAATTTAGAATAACTTTTTTCCCTTTATAATCAGACAGCTTGACGGTTTCCCCGGCCAACGTCGTCAATTCGAAATCAGGGGCCATTTCACCTTTAGCCAGCCCTTGTTCGGTCGCCAAAAAATCAACGTCGCTGCCAAGTGCGATATTGTCGAACTCATTGGTTTTTTCAATATTGTCTTTTACCACTCCAGCAATCGCTATCCCGATCAATACCGCAACCAGTGTCAAGCCGATCAGTTTTTTCGACATTGCCTTTTCACCTCGCCTAACTTTCATCATACGTTAAACCAAGGGCTGAAATCCACTATGCTAACCACTGATTTGTGAATAAAAATAAAAACCGGCATCGCTGTCGATGCCGGCCTTTCTTATCTTAAGGAAACGAATCTTTCAGGATCGACAGCATTGGATCGTGCACCGTTCCAAGGGCCGACGTGAATTTCAAAATGGAGATGGTCGCCGAATGAACGTCCCGTGTTCCCCATTTGTCCGACACTTTGTCCCTGAGAAACTGATTGGCCAACAGAAACGCCAATCGCATTCAAGTGAGCATAGACTGTTGCATGCGTCTGGCCATTAATCGAATGGGTTACGATGACAACATTGCCGTATCCATTCATTGAACCCGCATACGACACAAATCCGTGCGCTGCTGAGACAACATTCGTCCCTTTACTGTTTGCTATATCCACACCTTGGTGGAATTCCTGTCCTGCGCCAATATCGCGCCATCCGAAATCAGATGTGAAGCGTCCCGAAGTTGGACGGATAAAGTCTGCACTGATCGGTGCCGTATAAGATACAACAGGTACCGGAGCAGGGGTTGGAGTTGGAGCTGGAGTTGGTGCTGCAGCGGGTGCCGCTGGTGCACTTGCTGCCGGCTCAGGTTTAGCGCTCGCTTTTTTGGCTGCAGCCGCTTTTTCCGCTGCTGCCTTTTCTGCTGCTGCCTGTTGTGCCGCTGCCTGTTGTGCTGCAGCAAGCTGTGCCGCTGCTTGTTCAGCCGCCGCCTTTTCTGCTGCTGCTTTCTCTGCCGCTGCACGCTCAGCAGCTAATTTGCGCTGGCGCTCTTCTTCAGCTTTTCTGGCTAGTTCAGCCAATCGTTCCTGTTCTGCTATAATCTGGTTTTCCAGTTCTGCAGAAACTTCAATTGATTCATCGCGCTGAACAACCAAATTGGCTTTTTCACTTGCCAAACGTTTTTGTTCTGCTTGCAATTCTTTTTGCAATCCGGCTTGCTCAGCTTTCTGCCCGCTGAGTGATCCCTTCAATGATTCAAGTTCAGCGCGGCGCTGTTCCTGCTGCGCCAATTTCGTTTCGACTTGCGCTTTTTGCTCTGCAAGCAATTTTTTATCATACGCTTGTTCTTTCATGATTTCCCGATCTGCCTCAATCAACGTGTTGACAGCTGAAAAACGGTCGATGAAATCGATAAAGCTGTTCGCTCCGAGCAATACGTCTATGTAATCGACAGAACCGCCGCTCAACTGAATAGCACGGGCTCTCTCTTGAAGCAATTCCGTTCTATCGGAAATCTTGCGCTCCAATTCTTTAATCGATGCTTTCAAATCATTTATTTCGGTTACTGTTTTTTCAATGTCGCCTTCTACGCTGGAAATCTTCGCTTCGGTCTCACCAATCTTAGCTTCCAGTTCCTTAATCTGAGACAAGAGTCTTTCTAAGGTCGTCTCATTTTTTTTCATTTCCCCTGTTTTTTCAGAGATGCCTGAATTTAATTGATTTTGCTGCTGTTCTGCTTGTTGCTGTTTTTGTTCCAGCTCAGTTAATTTATCCGCATTAGCAGTCGGTATTAATACCGACAATGCTAATACAGATGATAAACTGGCCAACACCCATTTCGACTTCGAGCCCAAGTTCGTGTTCCCCTTTCGGTATACGTTCTTTCTTCTCTCTCTCTTATCTCGCTGTCTTCTCTATCTCTAAGTTGTAAATTATACGCGCAGGAATTTCCGGATTGACATGAAACTGCCCCAGACACCGATAAAGACGCCCATCAGCAAGATCAAGCCGCCCACTTGGTAGATGAACGGAGTAAAGCCAAGCAATTGGAATAATTCCCCACTCAATTTTGGCTGTATAAATTCGAGCGTATTATAGTAGAGTGCAGCAACCAGGCCGATTGGTATGATCGATCCCAGTAAGCCAAGCCACATGCCTTCAAATATAAATGGCACGCGGACAAACCAATTGGTCGCCCCTACAAGTTTCATTATTTCAATTTCCCGGCGACGTGCCACTATCGTAATCCGGATCGTATTGGAAATCAGGAACATTGCTGTAAAGAGTAGTGCCAGTATTAATACCAAACCGACATTTCTTCCGGCATTAAGGAAATTGAACAACTTCTCAATTTTGCCTTTGCCATACTCTACTTTTTCTATGTTCTCAATTTCAGCAATCTCAGCTGCCACATTTCCGGTCTGTTGAGGATTGGAAGCTTTGACATAAAAAACATCGAATAATGGATTGTTTTGCTCAAATAAATCCAGCTCATTTCCGAAATCAAGAACAAGATCAGCTAATTCCTCTTCTTTTGTGGAATAGACTGCTGATTCCACTTCGGGTATATCAATTATCGTCTCTTCGATGCTTTGTTTTCTGGCATCGTCCGTCTCCAATGAAACAAAGACCTTCATCTCTACATCATTTTCCAGATCATCGGCAACTTTGTTTAAGTTCATCATAATCAAAACGAAAACTCCAACAAGCAGCAAGGTTACTGTTACAGCACTGACAGATGCAAAAGTCATCCAGCCGTTGCGGCCGAGGCTTTTAAGGCTTTCACGGAAATGGCGCCATAAGGTTCTAGCTTTCATAACCGTAATCACCTCCAGCTACGTCACGGACAATCAGTCCGCCTTCTATGGCAATTACGCGATGGCGTATTGTGTTGACGATTTCCTTGTTATGTGTCGCCATTAAAATCGTCGTGCCCGTTGCGTTGATCTTTTCGAACAGATTCATGATATCCAAAGCAGTTTCAGGATCCAGGTTTCCTGTAGGCTCATCGGCAATGACCACTTTCGGTTTGTTGACGATCGAGCGTGCAATCGATACCCGCTGCGCCTCACCGCCGGACAATTCCGTCGGGAACATGCGCGCTTTATGCTTCAATCCCACCATATCCAGCACGTCTAAGACGCGTTCACGGATTCTAGACGGGGATTCTTCGATAACTTCCAATGCGAATGCAACATTTTCGTAAACATTCAACCTTGGTAAAAGTTTAAAATCTTGGAATACGACGCCCATTTGGCGGCGCAGCATTGGCACTTTTTTGTTTTTCAATGTAGCAATGTCGATGCCATCTACGAACATTTTCCCTGATGTCGGACGTTCTTCCCGATACATCATTTTGATGAAAGTCGATTTCCCGGCCCCGCTGGGTCCTACTACATAAACGAATTCGCCTTGGTCGATTTCAACATTCAGTCCGTTGAGCGCTACAATGCCATTCGGATATTTTTTATAAATATTCTTCATTTGAATCATTTAATAACCACCTATATGAATTAAGTTTCCCTAAGCTGAGTTTTTCTAAAAAATTCCGGCAGAATCATTATAACATCCTAAACCTTTTTTTTTATTACAGTTCTGTATCAATTGGGTTTGTTGATATATGTCTATCATTATAGAAATATAAAGTAATAGTTGATTGCGCTATAACCAGCTGTTGAGAACGTCGTTTAATTTAACATATAAATGTTCTATTCGCAAATTATTATCATTTCTGTACAAAAAGAAAAAACCGGCTGATTAGCCGGTTTATTTCTTCTCGGACAGCCATTTCGCTACAGCTGTCGCTTCTTCACCTTCAATAATTTTTGCAGGCATTGCCCCACGGCCATTTTCAATGACGCCTAAGATCTCTTCTTCTGATAATCTGGCACCAACATCATTTAATGGTGGGAAATTTCCTTGCCCTTCAAGATTTTCACCATGGCAAGAAATACAGTTTTGCTGAACAACTTGTTCAGCATCAACAGCTGCCGTGTCTCCGTTTCCTGAGTCTGCAGGCGGTGCAACAGTATCTTCTCCGCCTCCGCATGCTCCAAGAACCAAAGCAGAACCGAATAATAAAGCCATCAATTGCTTTTTCATTCTTTGTTCCTCCTCGCTTTAAGTATCTACACAATACAGTATACCAATACTATGCTCTTTTGAAACCCTCTCCCAGGACTTCTGCTGCATCAGAAACTATGACGAATGCCGCAGGATCGACATCCTTGACCAATTTCTTCAACCGGGTAAATTCAGTTTGGTGGACGACCACTAGAAGAATTGGCTTTTCAGCTTCTGTATAACCACCAGTTGCCGTCAGCTTTGTGACGCCACGATCAATTTCTTCATAGATGGCATCGCGCATTTGGACTTGTTTGTTGGTGATAATGTATACAAGTTTTGACCTGCCAAATCCGACTTGCACCAAGTCGATGGTTTTTGTCGTCACATACAACCCGACCAATGCGTATAAGCCCTTTTCAATATCAAAAACGATGGCAGCAGCAAGCACAATCAGTCCGTCTATAAGCGCGACACTAGTGCCTAGTGTAAATCCGGTATACTTCGTGATAATCTGCGCAGCTAAATCGGTTCCCCCGGTCGAAGCATTACCGCGGAAGACGATGCCAAGGCCAAGCCCGACAAGAATTCCTCCGAACAAAGCCCCAAGAAGCGGATTCAGCGTCCACGGTTCCCAAGCTTCCGTCAAGAAGACAACAAGCGGCAGGAATACCGTGCCCACTGCCGTTTTGGCACCGAAATTTCGTCCGAGCAAAATGATGCCCGCAATGAACAATGGAATATTGAACGCCCATTGAACGAAAGCTGGCTTCCAGTCGAATACGCCTTTTAAGATCGTACTGATGCCGCTCACGCCGCCTGAAGCCACTTCATTCGGCAGCAAAAATACATTAAACGAAATTGCCACAATTGCGGAGCCGACGATGATGCTGAAATACTCACCAAATATTCGCAGCAGCGGATGTGGATCTTTACGGTTGCGTTGTTTGTTTTTCATCATGATGGTTTGAATCCTCTTTCCTTAATAAGCTCTTTAACCCCGTCAGAGTATACCAAAGGAACAGTCGCTTGTGAACTTCATCAAGATAAAGCAGGTTGCCATCTAACTCACTTGGGAACGAAAAAGCCCGGAAGCGAAAAACGCTTCCGAGCTTTTGGTTTGTTATAAAGAAAATCTCAAATATTCTTTTCATTGCGCTTTGGGCAGACGCTTTCCGCAGGCACGGCTCCCGCAGGAGTCGCCGCCTTCCGCTTCATTCAAAGTATTTCTTTATAGCGAATTATTTGTTTTATCGATAGACTTTAAAGATAAATTTGATGCTGTATCTTTCATATATTTAGACATGAAGCAAAACAGCTCCGACTCCCGCGGGATAGCGAAGTGCCGAAATCCACTCGAGCGCTAGCACGAGTTAGTTCGGCGCAAGCCCGCAGGAAAGCAAAGCTGTTTTGTGGAATGTCTGTTAACTATTTAGCTTTAGCTTATTGCATTTTTGAACGCAGCAATGAATTGATGAAGCCGTCAATATCGCCATCCATGACAGCCTGGAGATTTCCGGTTTCAAAATTCGTGCGGTGGTCTTTAACCATTGAATACGGGTGGAACACATAAGAACGGATTTGGCTTCCCCATCCGATTTCCTTTTGTTCGCCGCGGATTTCAAGAAGCTGTTCTTCCTGTTCCTGTATCTTAAGAGCATACAATTTCGCTTTCAGCATCTGCATCGCTTTCTCACGGTTTTTGATCTGCGAGCGTTCTTGTTGGCACGTTACAACCGAATTGGTTGGAAGGTGGGTGATGCGGACAGCGGAATCTGTCGTGTTGATATGCTGCCCGCCGGCGCCGCTTGCGCGGTACGTATCGATTTTCAGATCTTCCGTGCGGATATCAATTTCAATTTCACCAGTAAACTCCGGCATCACTTCACAGGATACGAACGACGTGTGGCGGCGCCCCGAAGAATCAAATGGTGAGATGCGGACGAGTCGGTGCACGCCTTTTTCAGCTTTCAAGTAGCCATAAGCATTATGCCCTTTGATGCCGAGCGTGACAGATTTCACCCCTGCTTCGTCTCCAGCCAGGTAATCCAATGTTTCCACTTTAAAGCCGCGTTTCTCAGCCCAACGCGTATACATGCGAAGCAGCATCGAGCACCAATCCTGCGACTCTGTTCCGCCTGCACCTGGATGCAATTCCAAAATCGCATTGTTTTTATCATAAGGCTCGCTGAGCAGCATCGTCAGTTCGTAATCGGCTAGTTGCGAGATGAAGGCTTTTAACTCTGAAGTAAGGTCATCATACACTTCTTCGTCTTCTTCCTCACGCAAAAGTTCAAGTGTCATTTCCAGATTTTCCTGGGTTTCCACAAAGTTATAGTAGGTATTGACGATTTCCTTTAAGCCATTCGCTTCTGATATCACCACTTGCGCTGAATCTTGGTCGTTCCAGAAACTTGGGTCCTGCATCATTTCATCTAATTCTTGAATGCGGGCTTCTTTGTTCTCTAAGTCAAAGTGACCCCCTAAAGTCGGCCAATTTGCTGGCGGATTTGTCGAGCTCGTTGCGGATGCTTGCTAATTCTATCATTGAAAGTTCCTCCTCAAAATAACACCGAAGAGCATTCGCTCTTCGGCATGGCTTGCTTGTTATGCTGTTGTCGTACCGTGGCAATTCTTATATTTCTTGCCGCTGCCGCATGGGCAAGGGTCGTTGCGTCCTATTAATACATCCTTGCGTGCGGGTTCTTTTCTTTTAACTGCCGCTGGCCCATCCTCTTTCGGATTGACCGCTTGGCCTTTTGCAACTTCTTCGCGTTCCAAGTTGCTGCGAATTTCAGCTTTCATGGCATATTTCGCAACATCTTCTTCGATGGCGAGCACCATTTCCTCGAACATTGCAAAACCTTCCTGCTGATATTCACGGAGCGGATCGTTCTGGGCATAAGCGCGCAGGTGAATCCCTTGGCGAAGCTGGTCCATCGCATCAATATGATCAATCCATTTTGTATCGATCGAACGGAGGAGAACGACTTTTTCGAACTCGCGCATGCGGTCCGATGTCAATTCCTGCTCTTTTTCATCGTAGCGTTTATTGACAGCCGCTGTGATGAACTCAATCAGTTCTTGCTGGTTCTTCCCTTTGAGGTCAGCCAAGGTAATTGTGTGTTCCGGCAGCAGATTCGCACCGATCAATTCGGACATCGCTTTCAGGTTCCAGTTTTCCGGTTTTTCATCAGCCGTGTGGCTATAGACCATCCGTTCGATAGAACTGTCGATCATTTTTTCCACTAACGCGCGCATATTGCCAGTTTCAAGAACTTCCATTCGCTCTTTGTAGATAACTTCCCGCTGCTGGCGCAAAACATCGTCATATTGCAGCAAGCGTTTACGTGCGTCAAAGTTGTTTCCTTCTACCCGTTTCTGGGCGGATTCTACAGAACGCGTCACCATCTTCGACTGAAGCGGCTGCGAATCGTCCATGCCCAATTTACCCATCATAGAACGCATTGCGTCAGAACCGAAACGGCGCATCAAATCATCTTCCAATGAAAGATAGAATTGCGTAACACCCGGATCTCCTTGGCGCCCTGAACGTCCGCGCAGCTGATTATCGATGCGGCGGGATTCATGGCGCTCTGTGCCAAGCACCGCAAGGCCGCCCGCTTCGATGACACCTTCACCAAGTTTGATATCGGTACCACGGCCTGCCATGTTAGTTGCAATAGTCACTGCGCCTTTTTGGCCGGCATTCAAAATGATTTCAGCTTCTGAAGCGTGATTCTTGGCGTTAAGAACGGAATGCTTGATGCCTTCTTTTTTCAGATAAGCTGAAATGATTTCAGAAGTTTCGATAGCGACAGTACCGACAAGCACTGGCTGGCCATTTTTATGGCGCTCAGCGATATCTTCCGCAACCGCTTTGTATTTTCCAGCGATTGTCGCATAAATCAAATCGACCCGGTCATCCCGGATAATCGGCTTGTTGGTCGGAATTGTAATAACGTTCATATTGTAAATATTGCGGAATTCCTCTTCTTCTGTTTTCGCTGTACCGGTCATCCCCGACAATTTCGAATACATACGGAAGAAGTTCTGGAACGTGATCGTTGCCATCGTCATTGATTCATTTTGAACTTCAAGGCCTTCTTTTGCCTCGATTGCTTGGTGGAGGCCATCAGAATAGCGGCGGCCTTTCATCAAGCGTCCTGTAAATTGGTCAACGATGACCACTTCGCCGTCTTGTACGACATAATCGACATCGTTATGCATTGTCACTTGCGCTTTCAGCGACTGATTGACCGCATGGTTCAACCGAACATGCTTCATGTCGAATAAATTATCGATGCTGAATGCTTTCTCGATCTTTTCAATGCCTTCTTCTGTCAACACAACGCCTTTTGTTGTTTCATCAAACGTATAATCCGTGTCTTTCATCAGAAGGCGAGCAAACGCATTGGCTTGCATATAAAGCTGGGCCGCTTTTGCTGCTTGCCCTGAAATGATCAATGGAGTCCGTGCTTCATCAATCAGAATTGAATCGACTTCATCAATGACGGCGTAATTCAACGGACGCTGAACCATATCATCTTTATAAAGCACCATATTGTCGCGCAGGTAATCAAACCCAAGCTCATTATTCGTGCTGTATGTGACATCCGCTGCATAAGCTGCTCTTTTTTCGTCTTTCGTCAAGTTGTTCAAATTCATGCCGACCGTTAAGCCAAGCCATTCATATAAACGGCCCATTTCGATAGCATCCCGGCTAGCCAAATATTCATTGACCGTTACAACGTGAACACCTTTTTTTGCAATTGCATTTAAATAGACGGCAAGTGTCGAAGTCAAAGTTTTACCTTCCCCGGTCTTCATTTCCGAGATATTCCCTTCATGCAGGGATACTGCCCCCATAATCTGGACGCGGAAAGGATACATGCCAAGAACCCTCTTTGATGCTTCGCGTACTGTTGCGAATGCCTCTGGAAGCATTTCATCCAATGATTCGCCTTTTGCATAGCGTGCTACGAACTCATCCGTTTTCGCTTTTAAAGCGTCGTCGGATAAAGCTGCAAAATCAGCTGCCAATGCCTCGACAGTGTCAGCAGTCTTTTCTAATTTTTTCAAGTCCCGTTTGTTCGGATCGAATACTTTATTTAATACTCCAAGCATATATAACCGCTCCCTGTATAGTGTCTGGCTGTCCCTTAACAAGATGCCAAAACGCTTTTGCTATTGTGTGATAATCTACAGGCGCCATAATGCCATTGCCTCGGCGCCTTTTATTTCTAATCCATGACAAAAATTCTCATGACTCATTTTAACACTGCTAGGAACCCTGTGCAAATAAACAAGAATGCTTTAATTGGCTGGTTAAGCACATTCATCACAGAAAAAAGCCTCTCGCTAGGAGAGGCTTTTTATCGGAGTCAGCTCGTTTCGATCAAGCCGTATGTTCCATCTTTTCGTTTGTAGACGATATTCGTGCCGTTCGATTCTGCATCGGTGAAGACGAAGAAATTATGGCCCAGCATATTCATTTGAAGAACCGCTTCTTCTTCATCCATCGGTTTCAAATCAAATTGTTTCGTGCGCACAATTGTCAGATCCTCCTCGTCCTCTTCAATCGAGTCAAGGGCTCTTGCTTCGTTTTCAATCGACGCAAACGCTGTGCCTAGGCTTTCACGGTCACGGAACTTGCGGTTGATGCGTGTTTTATATTTTCTGATTTGGCGTTCCAGTTTGGCAACGATCAAATCGATAGCTGCATATAAGTCTTCATGGCGCTCTTCCCCGCGGAGTACCAGGTTTTTCATCGGCACTGTAACTTCCGCTTGAGTTTGGCTGTTATTGATCGTTTTTAAGTTGACCATAACCGTAGCATCAGTTCCTTCAGGGAAATAACGTTCGATTTTTTCAACTTTCTTTTCAATATGTTCGCGAATTGCTGGAGTTACCTCAAAGTTGTCGCCTCGAATGTTAAATAGTAGCATGTTAACTCCTCCTTCTATTAGCTTACACGGTATTATTTCTATAACTTCCCTTAACATTCCTGCTTAAAACGTGAAAAGTTTCAACTTCGTAAAGATTAGGTAAATAAATTAATAAGGAGATGAAAATTATGTTAAAAAACAAAATTGTTGTCGTCACCGGTGCTGCTCAAGGAATCGGAAAGAGCATCGCAGAGCATTTTGCAAAACAGCAAGCTACAGTCATTGCGCTGGATATTGAAGAAGTGAAAATCGACGGGGTGGAATTCCGGCGTTGCAATGTCGGAAACTTCAACCAAGTGATTGAGACATTCGCTTCTATTAACAATGACCATGGTGCCATACACATTCTCATTAATAATGCGGGCATATCCGAATTCAAATCCATATGGGAAGTTGATGAAAGGGAATGGGACAGGGTCTTGGACACTAACCTTAAGAGCGTGTTCATCTGCAGCCGTGAAGCTGCACGCTTCATGACCGAGGATATCCGTTCCATCGTCAATATGGCTTCAACACGCGCTTTCATGTCAGAACCCAATACTGAAACATATTCAGCTTCTAAGGGCGGCATTTACGCATTGACCCATTCACTGGCTGCCACTCTTAGCGAAAACAGCATCCGGGTCAACTCTGTCGCTCCGGGATGGATCCACACCGGAGATGAAAAAGACTTGCGCCCCTTAGACCACCAGCAGCATTGGAGCGGACGTGTTGGAAGAGTTGATGACATTGCACGCGCATGCCTGTTTCTCTGCGATCCGAAAAATGACTTTATTACCGGCGAATGCTTGAAAATCGATGGTGGCATGACCCATAAAATGATTTACGAACATTAAGAAAAGAAATAGGCCTGCCGGCTCGGCAGGCCTATTTCTTTTCTTTCAAAGCTTTCACTTCATCTGCGATGAACATTTCGCGGACAGCGTCCCGCGTTAAGTGGAGGCCATAAATCCAACCGCCGGCCGCTTCTTTCTTCCATATTATTAGGCAATCAGCGCTGATCCTTTCATTCGTAATGGCGAAAGAAATGCTTAAGGTGTCAGCATTGGCAGGGATTTCATCGTCAACAAACACCCGTGCTCCACAAGGCGAGATATCCAGCAGCAAACCGAATACGGAATTTTCTCGCCCTGACTTAAATTTCATGCGGACTTCTGGAGGCTTTCCAAACGCATGCCTGAAACTTTCCGTTCTGTCGAAAATCATGATTGCCCTCCTCTGCGCTTATGCCCGTATCAAGGTAAACAGCTCAATTTCACCGGCTCCCGCCATTTTCAATTCTTTTGCAGCGTGGCGCATTGTCGTGCCAGTTGCATACAGATCATCGATTAACATGATTTTATCCGGTATTTCGTTGCCATTCCACTCAAAAAGCTTTGCGCTTTCCAAGCGTTCTTGCCGATTCTTCTGGCCTTGAACTTGATCTGTCTTCGACAGCAGGTGGGTAAAAGGCAATCCAGCAGACGCCAGCAGCTCGTCCACTTGCGAAAAAGTCCTTTTTTTCAACTTTTCCTTATTCATTGGAATAGGCACTAACATGGAGCTGGAATGGCGCAGCGCTTCGTTGATGTCACCTGCAAAGACTTCCGAAAGAACAACGTCCTGGAGGAATTTATATTGGTGGAGAAAGGTTTTCATCGCTTCATTATACAAATACAGGCTTTTTCCGGAATCCACCATCCCCGCATATTCTGTCCTTTCCCATTCGCTGCAGTCCCGACAGATTGCATCCCCTGGAAGTCCGCATATGCCACAGCAAGCCTTTGGCACCCTGCAGAATTGGGCTTTGCACGACGGACAGGCTGTTTCAGATAAATCACGGAAGAACAGGCTTCGCCATGTTGGCTCATGCCGCATTTTCTGATCGCATAAATAACAGTTCAGCGCATTCCCCTCCTATTGTAAAAAGTGATCATCGATTTTGCCTTGTCCATTTCCCGGGAAATACCATCGTGGAAAAAGGTTACATCGCCAGCCGGATAAGAAATCGAACGCCCAGCCCTCCCGGCAATCTGAATCAATGCGGAGGCATTAAAAAGCGCATCGTCCGCTCCGACCACCGCCACTTGTACATTTGGTATGGTAATGCCCCGCTCCAATATGGTCGACGTCAAAAGTCCGGGGATGTTTCCATTGCGCAGTGCCATAACTTTTTCCTTGCGCTGAAGATCTTTGGAGTGCACTGCTTCAATACGGGCATCCATTTTTTTGAAGAGCGGAATGCTGTGGTCAATTAATTCAATCGTCGGCAAAAATAGCAGGAATGGTTCTTTTTTGGCAATGCGTTCCTCGATCCATAACCTAAGTTTTTGAGGAATGGCGTTGCGCCTCAATTTTTTCTTATAAGCCCAAAGCGGCTTGAATACGGGCACTGGCAGGTCATGGCCATGAAAACGCTTAAAGATTTCGGATCGGTTCGCTGCCCGCTTCAATAATTTATTGGAAGGGGTCGCTGATACAAAAACAATCGGAGAATCGGGTTTTGCTGCTTTTAGTACAGCCCTCTCCAAGGCCTCGTCAAAAGAATAAGGAAAAGCATCCGCTTCGTCGACAATCATGACATCGAACGCCTTTTCGAATCTGTACAATTGATGGGTCGTGGAAATAACGATATCTGCGAATCCTTCTTCCACTGACGCACCACCATGTAGTGTATGGACAGTCGTTAAGGGGAACACCGTACGGATTCTCGGTGACAGTTCCAGGACAACGTCCGTGCGCGGGGCTGCGATGCAGATGCGGAGCCCTTTTTGGAGCGCATCGAATATCGGCTGAAAGAGCAATTCCGTTTTTCCCGCTCCGCAGACCGCATAGACCAGATGATTTTCCTTTCTTGCCATGCTGTCAGCCACTTCTGTCGAAGCAGCCTGTTGAGCAGCAGTCAGCGTGCCGCTCCAATTGAATGAATGGTTCAGGTGTAGTTGGGGAGATGAGGACGCCCAGGAGATCAATTCCGTACAGGAACTGATGCGCCCCATTTGAATGCAATGCCGGCAATACAAGCAGATGCTGCCGCATTTCGCACAATTATAAGATAGGATTTTTTGAGGGGATTTTTCCAGGCAGCGGGCGCATTGTCCGTCTGCTGTGATGCCTCTGGTGACGAGCAGGTCGCCTTTGGCTATGGCGTGTTCAATTTGTTCTTCCGAAAAAGGCGTAAAATCTTTCAGCCAGATTCTTCCTTTGAAAAATGCTTCCAATTCATCCATTCGCATCCTCCTTCCATATTATAAGTGAACTTGGCTGGTTATTTTCTAACCCAGCCAAGACCCATAGCGCCTTCACCTAAATGCGTTCCGATGACCGGTCCGAAAAAGGAAATACCGAAGTCCACTTCAGGGCATTCCGTTTTTAATTGTTCCATCCATTTTTCAGCCTCTTCCAGACGGTTGGCGTGGATCACTGTCGCCTGAATTTGGCCGCCGACTCTAAAATCCTCTTTCAGCAAGTCTCCGATTCGCTTCATTGCTTTTTTGCGAGTCCGAATTTTCTCAAAAGGCACAATCACTTTTTCATCAAAATGGAGCAGTGGCTTAATCTGCAGCATACCACCGACTATCGCTTGTGCGTTTGACAAGCGGCCGCCACGGCTCAGGTGCATGAGGTCTTCAACCATGAAATACGCTCGCATCGACTCTTTCATTTTTTCCAACTGTGCGATGATATTCGCGGCTCGTTCTCCGGAATTAGCCATTTCCGCCGCTTTTATGGCATAAAATCCTTGCATGGCACAGGAAATTTCCGAATCAAAAGAATAGACTTTTACGCCTTCCACAAGATCATTTGCTTGAACAGAGCCATTGAACGTTCCGCTGATGCCGCTTGATAAGTGGATTGAGACAATTTCATCGTGATGCTCTGCAAGTCTGCTGTACAAATTGACAAATTCGCCTAAAGGCGGTTGAGATGTTTTAGGCAATGTGCCGCTCACTTTTTTATAAAATTCATCGACATGCAATTCCTTTTCTTCCGCAAAAGACTCATTATGAAAAGTCACTTGCAGTGGAATCATTTCGATTTTTTTCGCTTTCCGGACATGCTCCGGTATGTATGCGGTACTGTCGGTTACAATCGCTGTTTTCAATTCTATCAGCCTCCATTGCCAGTTTAACAAAAATAACAATATAAAAGTACATAAATATGTGGCCTCAATAGCAAGCCCTATGAGGTAAAAACAAAAAGACGGGACAGGGCGAATCTTCTGCCTTGTCCCGTCTCTCTTTAGTTCTTGCTCAGCTTTAGGCATCGCCTTAGCTTCCATTCACTCGTACCGTACGCATTCATTGGCTGCCGATAAAGTGCAGCGCGCTGACAAGCCAGTTTCCTTCTTCTTTCTTGAAGACCACTACTTGTCTGCCTGTCTGTCCTGTGCTTTTATCGGAATTCGGATCTTTCATCTCTACAGCGATTGTGGCGTATACTTCAGCGCGGCCAGCTTCGTACTTCACAATGGTTTCATCAGAAGTCGTATAAGTCGTATCAAATGCAGCAAATGCTTCTTCCAAAGCCTTTTTGTCTTCTTCCCGGTCAAAGCCTTCCGGATTTTCGGAAATCACTGTCATGTAGCGGTCAGTATCTTCCGCATTGAATGCTTCGATATACTCTTTATAGGATGCTAAAACCGCTTTTTCCTCTTCAGCGGGAACTTCTGCCTGCTGCACATTGCCTTCATCGTCTAGCGTAAAACCGACTTCCCCTCCGTCTTCGATGCCATGACCGACAGCATTATTTTCAGCTGAGGCATTGCCATCTTCCGAAGTATTGCCGTTTTCTGCCTCTTCTTCTCTATCGGAACACCCTGCTAGAACAAGGATGAGCCCTGCAGCTACTAGATATTTTTTCATCTCGCATTCCTCCTGCCGTCAATTTTGCCATAGCTCGCCACCAATTACAATGAAGAAACTGTGTCCAAACACATAGAAAAAAGCCTGCATTTTCAGCAGGCTTTTAAAGTATTTTTATCGCACTTCAACCCAGCCATTTTTAATCGCTGTGACAACCGCTTGTGTACGGTCATTCACCTGCATTTTTTGAAGGATGCTGGAAACATGGTTTTTTACCGTTTTTTCAGAAATGAACAAGGTTTCACCGATTACACGGTTGCTTTGTCCATCTGTCAAAAGCTGGAGCACTTCGCTTTCGCGTTTTGTCAGCAAATGGTATGGGCGGCGAATTTCAGTTTGATGGAATGAACCTTTGTTTTCGCGTTCGCTTAAACGGCGGAATTCCATCACTAAATTGCGCGTAACTTTCGGATGCAGGTACGATCCGCCTTTAGCCACAACTTTAATGGCTTGGATGATTGCTTCCGCGTCCATTTCTTTCAGCATATAGCCGAGTGCGCCTGTTTTCAAAGCATGTGTCACATACGACTCGTCGTCATGGATCGACAGCATAATGACCTTTGCATCCGGGAACTTCTCAATCAATTCACCAGTTGCTTCTACACCATTTTTCTGTGGCATGTTGATATCCATCAACACGACATCCGGCTGGTATTCTTCATACAATTTAACTACTTCTGTTCCGTCTCCGCCTTCAGCGACGACTTCAAACGAGTCTTCAAAATCAAGAATGCGTTTTACTCCTTCGCGGAACAATTGATGGTCGTCAATAATAATAATCTTCGTCATTATGTTGTCCTCCTCAATACCGTCTCTTAACTTTCAGTCTCCAATGGAATCTGGAACATCAACACCGTGCCGTTGCCAGGCGACGAATTGATAAAAAATTCACCGTTCACCAATTCAATCCGCTCTTTCATGCCGAGCAGACCGAACGACTGGTTTTTCACAATGCCTTGGTCAAATCCAGATCCATTGTCTTTTACGATCAGCGTTACATGGTTTTTCAACCATTCCACTTTCACTTCTATCTTAGAAGCTTTGCCGTGCCTGACTGCATTAGTTATGGCTTCTTGAACCAGCCTGAAAATGGCAGTTTCGTAATTG
The DNA here is from genome assembly GCF_058268455.1 of Planococcus sp. TJ-302. NCBI lineage: Bacteria > Bacillati > Bacillota > Bacilli > Caryophanales > Caryophanaceae > Planococcus > Planococcus sp. TJ-302. The sequence goes on from NZ_JBZDOI010000001.1 coordinate 1,204,829, forward strand.
CCGGGAAGCCGCACTTCATTGCCGTTAGACTGAAAGTAAAGTTTGGTACCCTTGTTGTAATCTTCTGTGGTTTCAAGATATTTCTTTAATGTCGGTACAAGCCCCAGATCATCCAAGGCCATCGGCCGCAAATCATAAATGATTCTTCTCACTTCAGTGAGCGCGTCCCGCACCATTTCTTTTAATGATTTAATCTCCTGGAAAGCCAGTTCCGGCCCTTTTTCCCTGTATGTCCGTTCGATCAGGTCTGAACGGAGCAGCACATTCGCCATCATCTGGGCGGGACCGTCGTGAATTTCCCGCGAAAGCCGTTTTCGTTCTTCTTCTTGCGCTTCAATAATGCGCAGGCTATAATCTTGCTTTAGCTTGGCTTTATCGATCGCTTCACCGACATCTTCGTAATCGGAAGTCAAATAGCTCATCGTCACGTTCAGCCGGTTGACAAGATGCTCTGCGCGTTCAATCGTCTGCAAAAGTGATTGCAACCGGCGCTGCAGCCGATCCCGTTTTTGGCGAAACTGTTTTTCTTCAGCCCGGTTTTCCGCTAACTGCACCTGCAGCCCATTCGCCAGTTCATACGCTTGGCTGACTTGGCTTTCTGAGAGTGTATCAAAAAACTTTGAGACTTCTGCTAGACGCCTTCGCGCCGCGCGTGTTTTGTCTTCCAGAAGGTCGCCGGTCTTTACAATCCGCGTGATATTCGACCGGACATCTTCGAGTTCATTTTTCATATCTTCATAACTTTGGCGACTTTGTTCACTGATGACGAAAATATCCTGCTTTGAACTTTCCATTCTATCCAGGACATCGCCGAAAATGGAATCCAGTGCTTTCACATCGTATTTTTTAGCCATTTTAAAACCGCCTTAGCTATACTGAACTGTATATAGGGGTAAAATCTGTATACCTTTATGCCTGTTACGACTTAAACTAGTATATCACTTTATAAGCAAATCCATATTAAAAACACATTACATATTATCTGATTACATTTTACACCAGGAGGCATTAAAATGCGAGAAAATTACAAAACTATCGGTGAATTAAACCAATGTGAAATCATTATACAAAAATCCCGTTTTATTGGTTACGCAGCTCGCGCAGAAACCGAAAAAGAAGCAATTGATTTTATTGATTCCATTAAGGCCAAGCATCGGAGCGCAAATCATAATTGTTCGGCCTATATAATCGGCGAACATAATATTATCCAAAAAGCGAATGACGATGGGGAACCTAGTGGAACGGCCGGCGTCCCAATCCTGGAAGTGATAAAAAAACAAGGGTTAAAAGACACAGTAATTGTGGTCACCCGGTATTTCGGCGGCATCAAGCTTGGCGGAGGCGGATTGATCCGCGCATATGGGAAAACAGCCAGCGAAGCAATCCTGGCCTCCGGAGTGGTGGAACGGCGGCTGCACAGACGGATGAACGTCTCGATTGACTATACATGGCTTGGCAAAATCGAAAATGAGGTACGACAATCAGAATATCCATTGGATGACATTATTTACTCTGAAGGAGTAGGTCTCCACATCTTTGTTCCCGTGGAAAAAGAAGATGAGTTCATCACATGGATCAACGAATTGACTAATGGCCAGGCTGTCATCAGCTGCTTAGAAAACAAATTTTTGGAGTTTAAAACCATTTGATCAATTATCGTTTACGTATCATTTAACTCAGTATATAATAAATAGAATCTATGTATGCTGACTTGTATACAATGCTGATTAAAATCGGAAAGATTGGATCGATCGAATTCTATACTCGGTTAACCCATTCCTATTATAGAGGAGTTTTAACCATGAATCGTAAACATTACCGCAAAAGCAAAAGCGAAAAAAAGCGCACGACGATTAAAGTATTGATAACTTTAGCCCTATCTGTTCTCATATGCGGTTCTGCCTATGGCGTCTATCTAATAAAAAAAGTGGAGAATGCTGCCGAAAACGCTTTTGAAACTGCCGGAGACCGCGGCAAGTCCGAACTGAGAGAAGAACAGGTTGAACCTCTGCACGATAATGTTTCCATCCTATTCATTGGCGTTGATAATAGTGAAAAACGAGGACAAAGCGATAGCAATACCCGTTCCGACGCCTTGGTTCTCGCCACATTGAACAACGAAGACAAATCGATCAAGCTAGTGAGCATTCCGCGAGATACCTATACTTTTATCCCGGACTCTGGCAGGGAAGATAAAATCACACATGCTTATGCTTATAATGGACCCAGTTCCACAATAGAAAGTGTGGAAGGTTTGCTGGATGTACCGGTCGATTATTATGTACGCATGAACTTTGATGCTTTCATCGATGTAGTTGATGCGCTTGACGGCATCACAGTAAACGTACCTTATGATTTGAAAGAACAAGATGAAAATGATAAAAAAGATGCGATTGTTCTTGAAGAAGGCTTACAGACATTAAACGGCAGTGAATCGCTTGCCTTAGCCAGAACCCGCCATTACGATAATGATATTGAGCGAGGAAAACGCCAGCAAATGATTATCGAGAGCATCATGAACAAAGTACTATCCGCTTCTTCATTAACTAAGTACGGCGATGTTATTGATGCAGTTGGGGGCAATATGAAAACTGATTTGACATTCAAAGATATGCAATCGTTCTTTGAATATGCAAAAGACGGCAAACCGGATGTTGATACATTGACTGTACAAGGATATGACGACATGTCTACCGGCACTTACTACTGGCAACTCGATAAAGAGTCTCTTTTAGAAGTACAAGATATTCTGCAAAGCCATTTAGGGTTAAAACCAGATACATCCACCCTTTCAGACAATAGCGATACTAAGTTTGCAGAAACTCCAGAAGATAAAGATGATTATTAAAACCGCAGCCTTGCTGCGGTTTTTCTTTTGCTATTAACCAAAAAAAATCTGAAGCGCAGAGCGCTTCAGATTTTTTATTTTCCGATGAGTTTGACAAGATTGATAAGGGGCCGGTAATTCTTGCCAGCGAGCCCTACCACTTCAACGAACAATTCGATGGCAATCAGCATAACACTTATGAGCAGGATGCCGCCCCACAAAGTTGCTTGTGAGAAAAGCAATGCAGCTAAGCCGAACAATGCGGCAATGCCGTAAATGATCAATACGGTCTGTCTATGGGAGAAGCCGATGTTCAATAAGCAATGGTGTAAATGCGATTTGTCAGCAGCAGAAATCGACTGCTTTTCGCGCACTCTTCGAACGATGGCGAAGAATGTATCCGAAATTGGCACTCCCAGCATAATAATAGGAATAATCAATGCTACTACTGTAACATTTTTAAAGCCCATCAAAGCCAGTACTGAAATCATGAATCCAAGGAACAAAGCCCCTGTATCTCCCATGAAAATTTTCGCGGGATGAAAATTGTAAAACAGGAAGCCGATGGAACTGGCGGCCAGGATTGCAGCAAGTGACATAACAAATGGATCACCCATGATAAATGCCATAATTGCCAATGCTGTCAAGGCGATTGTTGAAACGCCTGCTGCAAGGCCATCGAGCCCATCAATTAAATTGATTGCATTTGTAATACCGATAATCCAAATAATTGTCAAAGGAATACTGAAATACCCGAAATCAAGTACTCCCCCGAACGGCAAGTTGATAAACGAAATTTCAAGTCCCCCCGCTACAACGACAATCGCTGCAGCAAGAAATTGGCCCAGCATTTTCGCTTTAGCAGTAATTTCATACATATCATCCAATACACCTGTAATGGTGATGATAACGGCGCCGATTAAAATAGCTGTAGAAATCGGGATAAAGGCCGGATCCACGGCATTTGAAATCGATTCTTCTGGGCGTAAAATGAAATAACCGATAACAAATGAACCAAATATTGCTAATCCGCCTAAGCGAGGCATAATTCTCGCATGTACTTTTCTATAATTAGGGCGGTCAACTGCTCCTATACGGAATGCCAACCGTTTCACAATCGGAGTGAGAACTATAGAAGCGATAAATGCCAAAACCAATGTTAGGTATAGCATGTCTTTCCTCCTCAAAACTTCTTTTACCACATATATATCCAATTTTTATTATAACACGCAGCTTAAAGAATACTAGATTTTTGCATAAAGTTTTTATTCTATAGTAAGACGCATTTGCCCATGAAAAGTTTCACAGATTCCCATAAAATAAATCAGTATTTCATTTTTTAAAAAGAGCCAGCAGCTCTTGTTCTTTTTCCCAGCTAATACCTGCTTGCAATTGCCCTTCACCTCGTGCAGTAAGCCATTCCCGGATATCTCTGGCAGTTTCGTCGGCCGCTCGGCATTGAAGCCCCGCTTTCTTCGCTTTGGAATTGTCGACTGCGATAAATCCTTCAGGATGTTCATCGGACACCGGTATCCACAATGGAATCTCAAAAGCCTCAATGCCCTGGCCCATTAGAAATTCATCATCAACCCATATAGCGTCTGTTTCCCCTATTCCAACAGCGCAGACAAATTGTTCCATGTCGATTGCGTCCGCCGCTACATTGAAGATCCCCCCGTTTTCCTCTTCGATTTGCCTAATGACAAAGCTCGCCAAATCCCGTGCATCGATCCACTGCACTTTTCGTGCCTTGCTGCCAGGAATCAACGCTTTCCCGCTTTCCGCCAATTTACTTGCCCAGAACGTGAAGCGGTCAGTAGGATCATAAGGCCCAGCGACGATGCTTGGACGTACAATCAATGCACGGCTTCTGAAAGCATCCATCACTATTTTTTCAGCCTGCACTTTTAATGGTCCATAAGTTTCACCGGTCACTTCATCATTTTCCAGGTGTTTGTTTAACACCTCTGAAGTTTCTGTGGGTGCACCATTGGTGTAATCGCTGTAAACCGATATTGTCGAGATGAAAACGTAAAGTTCGGTTTCAATATGTTCGAACAGCGGCGCCAAATCTGCTGGTGTATAAGCACATGTATCAATTACCGCATGCCAGGCTAGCCCAGATAATTTACCAGCATCTTTTCTGCGGTCGCCGGTAATATGGCGCAGTTCCGGAAAGACATCCGGATTGCTGAAGCCGCGGTTGAACAAGGTGACTTGGTGGCCACTTCGCAAGGCGGCTTCTACAATATGGCGCCCTACAAAAGATGTCCCACCTATCACTAGAATATTCATCTTATCGCCCCTTTCTTCTAAGCATTTCTATTTTGTTTAATTTTTCTGATAACGTGATATAATACTGGTAAAACTACCTATATGCACTTTAATGACTCCATGCCCTTTTGCCAAACTTTATAAAAGCAACTTGCATTAATCCAACATACTTCAAATAGGGGTGCAAAATTAATGAACGGCAATCACCAATTTTACGCAGGCTTGACTGACTGGACGCCATGGGACGAAGCGGACGTGTTGAAAATGCAATACAGTGAACGCGCCGCATTGGCCGAGTTGATCACATGTACAGGATTACTTGTCGACTTGTCAATGGACCAGCATACAGAGGTGCGAAAAGGCGTAGCTGCCAACCCTTGCACGCCTGCCCCAACTTTAAAGCGACTGGCTGAGGACGACTTTTGCAGCAGCGTTCAGGAGACTGCGAAAAAGACATTATCCACCCTAGAAGAATAAGATGCCAAAAACTTTCAATTCATCTTGAAAGTTTTTATTCGTTCTATTTACTTCTTTTCCCTTTATTCTCGAGCCTTAAAACTGCAACTGCTAAAATATGCAAGAAATACTCTCAATAATTTTTAAAGTTTAAAAAATTCACTTTCTCCTATATACTAATATTTTGTGCAAAGTTTATTTAGATAGGAGGCTTACATGGAAAAGAGAACGCTTACACTAAATGAATCCATTACAATCGGCCTTATGCTTTTCGCCTTGTTTCTCGGGGCCGGTAATATCATATTTCCACCTTATCTAGGCCAGTTGGCTGGCGACAATATTGTTATCGCTTTAATTGGCTTTTTATTGACCGGAGTCGGCTTGCCGCTGCTCGGCATCCTCGCTATCGCGAAAGCCGGCGGCGATCTTCAGACGATTGCGGGCCGAGTCCACCCGGTATTCGGTATCGTTTTTACCGGGATTGTCTATATGGCCATCGGACCTTTCTTCGGTATTCCGCGAACTGGGACAGTCGCCTATGAAATTGGAATTGCCCCGTTTTTATCAGAGCAGCAGTCCTCTTCATTGCCACTATTCCTGTTTACACTCGTGTTTTTTGCTATTGCGGTGCTCTTTGCCTCAAATCCGACTAAACTTGTCGACCGCATCGGTAAAATACTGACGCCGATTTTGATACTGGTCATCGGCTTGCTTGCTGTTAAAAGCATTGTTTCACCAATGGGCTCGATTAACGCGCCCGTTGGCAATTACACAACTGAGCCGTTTTTCGAAAGTTTCCTGCAAGGCTATTTGACCATGGACGCGATTGCAGCGCTCGTTTTCGGCATTGTCATTATTCAAGCCATCCGCGCCAAAGGGGTCACCGACAAAAATGTCATCTTGAAAACCACGGCATTCGCCGGAGCCATTGCTGCTGTCGGACTGGCTGCAGTCTATCTATCTCTGGGCTATATCGGCGTCACGAGCGTTGACGCAATCGGGTTGCAGGATAACGGAGGAACCATCATCGCAATGTCAGCACGGATTTTGTACGGTGATTTCGGCGGAATCATTTTAGCTGCCGCGATTTTATTCGCCTGCCTGACAACTGCAATCGGGCTGATATCGGCGAGCGCTCAGTTTTCCAATAAAATTTATCCTAAGATTCCTTATATTGCTTATGTACTCATTTTTGCGGCATTCAGTACAGCAGCTGCCAATGTAGGGCTTACTCAATTATTGGCCATTTCATTGCCGGTGTTGCTGGCGATATACCCATTGGCGATTGTACTGGTAATTTTGTCGTTCTTCGATTATGCATTCGGCCGTAAACCTTTTGTCTACATCATTCCATTGGCGTTGACAGGCGTTATTAGCGTCTTCGATGGGCTGCGGGCGGCCGGAATTGAATTCCAAGCAGTTGATGCCTTCCTTAATAACATTCCATTACACGAGCAAGGCATAGGCTGGCTGTTGCCAGCTGCAATCGGTACCATTATCGGTGTCATCATTGCGCGAAAAATGATGAAATGAGCTTTTGCTTAATTGCTTTATAAAAGAAAAAACCTAATACCCCGTGGAATTGCAGGGCATTTGGTCTTTTTGAATTTAAATTAGATAAAGAGTTGCAAAGCCTGTTTTTAAAAAAGTTTTGGTGATGGCGGAGTGTCTGATTTGCGATCTTCGCCATCGTAGTTGCGTCGCGTTCCATCGGGATTAAGAGGCTCTACATAATCGCCGTTCTCATCTTGCAGGAGATGTTCTTCTTCTGAATCCCGTCCGAATGGAGCTGGCCCCAGATTCGGATCGACTCCAGGAGATTGTTCATCTTGCCGGCGATTGACACCATCTTCGCGATTCAAATTGTCAATTCCTTCTTTCGTGCCAAGCGCCGGTTCATGTTCCATTAATTTTTCTGAAGGCGAACTTTCGTCAAGTGTCGGCCGGTCTGTCGTGGGATGGATATTTTCGCCTTTTAAACGGCTATCTTTGTGCTCGTCTCCATAGTTTGGCACACCATATTGTTCCTCGCGCGGAACAGCTGTAGTGTAAATTTCACCGGAATCCTTTCTGGAAGGATCACTATAATCGGTTTTTACGTCTTTATCATTCAAAGCGGTATTGCGGTTTACTTCATCGCTGTCCAAAGCTCGCGTGTCATCCCCGAATGAGGATTGGTTGTCGCGTTCTCTAGATAATGACCCACGATCTGTGTAAAGGAGAATTCCGCCTTTTTCCAAATCATGTTGATAATTATCGATTTCCCGCTGCTCCAAATCAAGGTTTTTCAATTCTTCCCGCACGCTGTCACGTCCTGTGAAAAATGACTTAAACTTGCTTCCAACACCGCCTGCGTTATGCGTATGGACTCCAGCAAGATCATCAGAAGCCCCTAACACTGCACTATCTTCCACAAGAATGTGGATGTCACTTTCGCTATAGCCGCGCCCTTTCAATTCTTCGATTCTGCTTCTTAGTTCTTCCGGACTGTATACTAATTCAAAATCACGGTTTGTCGGTTCCATCTATATCAGCCTCCTGTTTAATAGTTATTAATTCTTGTCTACCCTGCCATCACGAAATCTGAAACATTTCACTTGCCGTTTCAAAGGGCGGCAAATGACCTTCCATTAATCGAACTTATTAAAAAAAGCCTTGCCTACTGGAGGCAAGACCGCTGAATCATTTGTATTTCTTATCACTCGACGAATGGCGTTCGCCTTCAGTCATGCCGCCTCTTGCTTTTTCCACTTCCGGCTTTTGCTGGGTAGTGAAAGAAACATGATGCTCATCGACTACAAGATTTGGATCATGCTGAAAGCTTTCACCTCGGGCAAAACGGTCTTCTTGCTCATCAAAATTATTGTCTACAGAATTGACGAACTCATTTGACGACGGCTCGATGGGATTGCCTTCACGGTCGCGCAAACCGCCCGCATGGATGACTTCGCTAATATTGTCCCGGCTTTTATCGACATAAACTAAGATGCCGCCTTTTTCCAGGTCTTCTTGATAGCGCTTCTTATCTTCGTCCGTTAAATCCAGCGCTTTAACGCCGCCTTTTCCAAAAATGCCTTTAAATTTTTCAGAAAAACCACCAGTTTCTTCTATTTCAATGTGAGTGCGCTGTTCCGCTCTTTCAAAGCGGTCCTCGTCCTCTGCCATTAAATGCAAATCTTCTTCGCTGTACCCTTGTTGTTTTAGAGCATCAACCTTCTTAAGCAAATCTTCTTCTGAAAATAATACTGCTAGAACTTGAATATTTGAACTCATGCAAATAACCTCCAGGGGAATAAAGTATTTTCAACACTTTACCCTTCTTCCACTAATACCTAAACTTGCCGATCAAATCGGCAGCTTTACAAAATTTGAAAACCATTTTCAGTTTATTGCTTCATGAGAATATGCCTGAAAAGAAAAATTTTTATTATTAAACACCCTTTCTTTGGAGAATTAGAAGAAGAACGGGAATAGATCGCGTAGATTCTTCTTAATTAAACTATTCCATGCGTTAAAATACATTATAAATTTTCCATTACTAGGTATAATTTACCTTTTAAATTAATTACCACAAATAGGTCTTAAAAAGGCAGTTTATTTAGAAAATTGATGATATCATGGAAATACGAAGTTTTTTTGGAATATACTATTGTTACTGGAGGCGAATACCATAGTACTTAATAATCTATCATCGCTCTCTTATCCAGACCCCACAGTCCTGCAGGATAAGAACTCTCCTACTTGGATGATTGAAGTTCTTCCCATGCAGATGGAAAGGAGAGAATCAATGGATACAGGTTTGCGCCTTAAATACCATAGGCTTAAAAAGAAAATTAGTTTGGAAGAAGCTGCCGCTGGAATTATCACCCCACGGGAGCTTAAGAAAATTGAAACCGGTGCGAAAGATCCAGCTCTCAAAGAACTGGAAGCTCTATGCAAAAAACTCGAAATCCCTCTCGCTCCAAAAGACAATCCCGTAGGAAAAGTGTTAGTGAAAAATTTCAAAACTTCTTTGCTGCACCCACAAAACAAAGGAAAAATCATGGAATTATATTCGGATATCCACGATCATCCACTACTCCATGTGAACGAAGACATCGAACTCGAATACAGCATCCAGCAAATCCGTTATTTCATCATCACTGGTGACTTGGACAGTGCTGAGGAAAAACTGAAAAACATGGAACATTTCAAGGAGTTCATGGACCAAGAGCAATTCTATTTGTTCCATAAATACAACGGCAATTATCATTATATTTTAAATGATTTTGAAGCAGCATTAAAAACATACTTAATGGCTGAAAAAATTGTTCCTAACTCTGTATCCCCTTCTGAAAAAGGGGACTTGTATTATTCTATCGGAATCTCCGCTTCACAATGCTGGGAAACCGAATTAGCTTTCAAATACACTGACATGGCATTGAAAACATATCAACAAGAATTTATTCCAAAACGCATCGTAGAATGTCATATGAACATGGGCGTAATCCACACACGATTTGGAAATTATAAAACATCTTTAGAGCATTATAAAAATGCTCTCACTATTGGAAGAAAGTTAGAAATTGATATTTTACGATTCACTACCGAGTACAACGTAGGATATTTATATTTACTAAACCAGCAATTCAGTTTGGCTATCCATCATATGGAAGAAGCTCTAAATTATGTACCTCAAGAATATACAGCAGACATTCTTTTAAGCTATAGCGCTTTAATAATGTCTGAATTAGAATTAGGCAATTTTGAAGCAGCTAAAGCTTGGGCAACAAAAGGACACGAGTTGATCGTTTCAAAAAGTTTAAACATAAATTCCCCTACAAGTGATATTTTCAAAATAGCTTTTAGACAAAGTTTGGCTCTATACTATTTGATAAACGAAAAATTTGATGAATTTGAAAGCATTGTTGTTAGCCATTTGATTCCAAGTTTAAAAGATTACAAAAGTTTTTATGAAATGGGATATTTTTATAATGAGTTGGGTAATGTATACTATAAACAGAAGTTTTTTGAAAAATCAGCAACTGTTTTGAAAGAATCTCAAAAAGCTTTTAGAAATTTAATTACATTCAGATGAGGAGTGAAATAAATGAAGAAGACAACTAAATTTATCTTCGCAACAATATTGGTACTTTCAAGCTTACCTGCTGTTTCAAACTTTGATGAAAATGAAGTCGCTAATAGCCGCATCCCTGAACCTTGGTCCGTTGGCACTGATGTTGCTAATAGCCGCATTCCCGAACCTTGGTCCGTTGGCACGGAAGTCGCGAGCCGCATTCCTGAACCTTGGTCCGTTGGCACGGAAGTCGCGAGCCGCATTCCTGAACCTTGGTCCGTCGGCACGGAAGTCGCGAGCCGCATTCCTGAACCTTGGTCCATTGGCACGGAAGTCGCGAGCCGCATTCCTGAACCTTGGTCCGTTGGCACGGAAGTCGCGAGCCGCATTCCTGAACCTTGGTCCGTTGGCACGGAAGTCGCGAGCCGCATTCCTGAACCTTGGTCCGTCCAGCAATCATCTAAAGCCTAAACAATCGTATTTAAAAACGGCAGCTCATGTGAGCTGCCGTTTTTTATATGATTTATTTTTCGTAACCTGGTTTTCCAAGCAGTTCAAACATGTTCTGTTTGTATTGTTCTACTCCTGGCTGGTCAAATGGGTTGACGCCTGAAAGATATGCACTCATTGCACAAGCCTTCATGAAAAAGTAGAGCAGATAACCTGCATGATGTGCATCAAGTTTCGGCACCTCTAGCGAAAGGATCGGCACGCCGCCTTCTGCATGTGCCAAAGCTGTTGCTTCCATAGCTGTCTGATTGACTTTGTGCAAGGATTTTTCTACAAGGTAGTTCAAGCCATCGCCATCTTCTTCGTCGAATGGGATTTCCGTCTGATTTTGGTCTTCTGTAAAGCTGACCATTGTTTCAAAAAGCATACGGCGCCCATCCTGCAAATACTGGCCCATAGAATGCAAATCCGTTGAGTAAATAACGGATGCCGGGAAAACACCTTTTCCTTGCTTCCCTTCACTTTCGCCGAATAATTGCTTCCACCACTCATTGATGCCCGCCATCGCCGGTTCAAAACTTGCCATTACTTCCACAGAATAGCCGCGCGAATTGAGGATTTGGCGATAGGCTGCATAAAGGTATGCGTCATTTTCCATTAATGCTGGATTCGCTAAAGTGCTCTCTGCCAATGCCGCACCTTTCAGTAGCGCACGGATGTCCACTCCTGCTACCGCTAAAGGCAAAAGACCGACAGATGTTAGTACCGAATAGCGGCCTCCAACATCGCCTGGAATTACGAAAGAAGTATAGCCAGCTTTATCAGCGGCTTTGCGCAATGCGCCTTCCTTTTCGTCTGTAGTTACGATAATACGGTTTGCTGCCTCTTCTCCGTATGCCTCTATCATCCATTTGCGAAGGATTCGGAATGCGATCGCTGGCTCTGTCGTTGTACCAGATTTGGAAATGACGTTCAACGCCACTTTTTTCCCTTCGATGTGTGCCATCAATTCTTCTAAATAGCGCCCACTGATATTGTGGCCCGCGAATATCACTTCTGTTCCGCCTGCGCCAAATGCTGGCAGCAATAAATCCTGAACCGCTTTTGTGCCAAGATAAGATCCGCCGATGCCGATAACTATCAGCACCTCTGCATCACTTTTTATCTTTTCTGCAGCCTCTTCCAATCGGCTCAGTTCAGCTTCGTCCATTTTTGATGGCCAATCCAGCCACCCTAGATATTCTGCTCCCGCACCGGTCTTATCGTGAATTTTCTTGTGAGACGCTGCAACAAAATCTTCTAATGCAGCCAGTTCGTTTGCATCCACGAACTCTTGGATAAATTTATTGTTTACTTTAGCTGTCAATTGCATAACCTCCACTCTTTAGGATGATTTCAGTTTACCATTTTCCATGGGCTTAAAAAAGAGTTGCTGGGGTACCGTAGCTTCTGTGTTAATGGAATTGAAAAAGCGTCCCATGTCTTGGGACGCCCAAAGATTATTGGTTTTGATCTTTGTCTTTTGCACATTCTTTGACAAAACGATCGAAAAGCTTTTTAGAAGCCTCGTCACCTTCTACAGCAAATTCTTCAGGGTGCCACTGGATTCCCATGACAAATTGATATTTATCACTTTCAAGCGCTTCAACCAGGCCATCGGCTGCACGCGCTGCAACTTTCAATTCTTTGGAAACGTCTTTAACGCCTTGATGGTGGAAAGAGTTCACATGGAAACTCTTTTCTCCCATGATGCTCAGAAGCTGGCTATCGTCTTCCAACGTCACTGAATGTGTGCGGTGGGTGCGAAGCGCCATTTGCTTATGCTGATAAAGTGTGCCTTCAAATTGGCTCTCCAAGTCTTGATAGTTGGTGCCGCCCAATGAAATATTCAACATTTGCAGGCCACGGCACATGCCGATGAAAGGTTTATCCAACTTCAAAAAATTCAAGATCAATTCTTTCTCGTAAAGATCGCTGCCTGGGTATACCGCTCCTAATTTCAAGTGCGGTTCTTCGCCATACAAGCTCGGGTTGATATCTCCTCCGCCTGTAACGATGAGGCCGTCCAACCGTTCGCAAAGCGCTGGGATATCTTCTTCATCTACTATTGGAACAATAAGCGGAAGGCCGCCTGATTGTAAAATCGCTTTTCCGTAAACTGGATCAAGAGCATATGTTTGATCCTTTTCAACTCTTGCTGTAATGCCGATAACCGGCTTTTTCTTGTTTTTCATAATGTTTTCCCTCTTTCCCTAAGGCTTACTGTTTAACTGTCTACGTGCAGAGTCCGCTAACAAAGCCTAACCTAAAAAAAAGCATACCGAAGGATTATACCCCGTATGCTCTGCAGCTAAACTTTGAACGCATTCAATGCGGTATGCCATTATGTATTTTGCTTTTCCCTTTTAACCAGCCACAAGGTATAGCCTTTTATTGCGGCTCGAATCTATAAAGGCGCAAGTCGACCTTGCCTGATGCTTTAACCTCAACGCCTTCTTCTTCAAGAAAAGCTTGCTGTGTAAACCGGGATTCTTCGTCGCTTACCACAATTTGGCCAGCTGCGTTCACTACCCGATGCCACGGCAGTCCGTATTTGCTGCTCATGCTGTGTAATAGCCTGGCGACTTGCCTAGCGCCTCTCGGACTCCCGGCAAAAGCAGCAATCTGACCATAAGTCATGACTTTGCCTTCTGGGATATTCTTGATGATTTCGATCACTCTTTCAGTAAATGCTTGCACTTCTTTTCATCCTATCCTGTTGCTGAATCATTATTGATCGAGATGCTGATTATGGGACTTCGCTTCATACAACAAATCCCCTGTGCGATATCTTTCAACGACATTATGGCTGAATTCAAATAAAGGCAGTTTCGCTGTATCTAGCGACATTCCGGAACTTTTATAATGCAGGTATTTATAATAATCGATCATATGGACAATCACTTCTTCTAACCCTTGAATAGATTCTTCGTCTTCAAACTCAAGCTTTTTACTAAGGTTCATGGATTTGACGTCCTCGGCATAGAGATCTTGAAAACTGTCTAAATCCCTTACGGTTTGATCGAATAATAATTGCTTTCTTTCGAATCTGTAATAATGGCGCCAGTAGACGAATATTTCTTTTGCGACTCCCAACGTTTTCGCTCCATCAGAAGCATTCAACCCTTTTTCTACGCAAAGCCCGTACATAATTTTCTTTAAGGATTTTTTATATTCTCTTTCAATGAGTCCTTTATACTGTAAGTATCTCATAAAAAAACCTCCCCTGGCTTTTAAAAAAATTATTTTATTATATGGTGTACGGATTTTAGACATTCCGGTAACGCTTGATCGTATCCGTTTCTTCTAGTACGTTCAATTCTTTATAAACGGAAGCGTTATGAATTTTTTCGCAGATATAAAACATGTCCGGCTGCATATTGGCTATACTTTTTTTGATGGGCAAGATTTGGGCACTTTCCATTTTAAAATCTCCGCCTAAGTGATAGAAAGCCATATTGTTATCAGCCCCCCATTCGGCAATTTTCAGATGGAGTATTTTTGCCATTCCTGTTTTCTCTTCCCCTTCAAGCGTTCCATCTAAATGCTGGTAGATCGTGTTTCCTTCTGCCAGAATATAGCAGGCAGTGATAAGTTTTTTGTCGCGATATGCGCCGAACAAGTGCAATATTGGACCCATATTGCTTATAAGCGCTTCAAAGTAGTCCTCGGTAAAAAAATAATAGCTGTCCGCTTCTTCGCGCCTTCTCACTTCCGAATAATAAAGCACCAAGAATTCAAACATATGGCGCACTGTTCCCAATTTTTTAACCACAATCCCTGGCTCTTCTGGATTATTTAGGGATGTAGCCTCGGAATTTTTTAATAGCCTATCCAAATTGATGGTATATGTTTCATATAGCGGCAGCAGTTTCAGATGCTTTTCAAAATAAGCGGCATTGCCGAATAAGGGATGAAAACGGATATATTCTGCTATAATTCGTTCATCCCGGCAATAGCCGGAAAATGCTTCCAGGAACTTGTCCACTAATGCATTGTGATCCCCATCTGCCCGAACTACTGGCCCCCCATACCCAAAAGGAGTCGTAATATCGAAATATACAGTGGGCTCCCCGTCTATCTGACGCTTAATATAAGGGTATACGATGCTGCCGTCCTCGTCGGAATAATAAAACATTAGGGCTTCGCCAGGATCCAAACTCAATGCACTGAGGAAATAATGGCTTGAATAATAAACATTTCTTATCCGCATGAAATCCAGAATTTCCTTCCAGCGCATCCCTTCCTGTATGGAAATCACCTCATACATCCCGCTCACCCCTGTTTTATCAGCTGAATCCTATTTGAATACCGTCTGTATCTTGTTCACAGAAGATTGACTTTCTTTTTTCCCTGTTTTAAATACCGTATTTAGCATTTCCAAAATGAAAGCCAACAGAATTCCTATAATCAATCCAAATGCCCCTGCAACCCCCAAGCTGAAAGCCGTATTTTCCTCGAATAGAGTTGACTCAGGTACTTCCGAAGCGCTGGCGATGATAACGGCATTGGTCGCCTGCGTCAGATTCGGAATTTCTTCAATAAAGATAGCGCCCAATGAATTCGCGATTGCTGCGGCTTCGACTTTATCTTCTCCTGCTACAGTGATATTTAAAACTTGTGAGTCAACTGGTTTGGTTACAATAATTTGTTCATGAAGCTCAGAAATTGTTGTATCCAGATCCATTTCAATGATGACCTTTTTCAGCACTTCAGGGCTTCTGACAATAACGCTATAGGTATCGGTGATGGCTGGTCCAGCGCCCATTGCAGGTGCATCAGTCATCTGAGCGGCCACAAGGGGTTGCTCGATGAATATCTGCGTAGTCGCCTGATATTCCGGAACAATTATAAAGCTGTTTAAAATCCATACGATTGCAACTGATAAAAGCGAGATCGACAAAATCATCTTGACGCGCATTCTTAAGTTTTTAACGATAATGAGAACAAGCGATTTTTTACCCATACAATATACCTCCTTTTAAGCAAAAAGACTTACAGTTAAAATCATTTCTTAAAATTCAGATAATTATAGTTCATTTATATCACACTTTTTTAGTACAATCTACTATTATCGTGAAAAATTATTATAATTTTTTAATTATTTTAAGCAATTAGTCTACTAATATAATTTAAGTTTATTTTACAAACGAAGTAATGGTTCTATTTAACCAGTAATTAAATTTAAAAAAATTAGATTTTTTATAAAAAAACTATGAAAACCTGGATTATTAAAGCATTTCGTTCTTGTGTTCCGGCAAATTTCAGAGGGAACCATCTCCCGGAGATGTTTAAACTCTCTATTAATACCAAAATTCTAATTGGCATCGCTAGAACTGCTGACAATAGAATAGTATTAGATCAAAGATTGCTGAACAAAATAAAAAAGCCGCTTCATTTAAGAAGCGGCTTACAATTTTTAATCCTCCCATAATCCTATAATGCCATTCCGTCGATAAATGATCCGATTTGCTTCAAGCGTTTTTAACACTTTGGATAAAGTTTGATGAGGTATATCCATATCCGTTGTTATTTCTTTTATAGTTTTAAACAGCACGCCATCAGCAGTAGCATTTCTCATAAAGTATTCTATAAATGTTTGCCCGATTTCTACGATACGGTCTGGTTCTCCTGCAAAACAATTGATGCATTGCTTCATGACTTTCTGTTCTTTAAATGGCCGAGTTTCATAAATGTTATTTCTGCCTGACATTATAATCTCGCCTCCCACTTATTTACTTTTGTATTATCTTATTTACATATATACCCTTAATTAATTTATTTATTCAAGATATTCAGAATGTAGTTCTATAATTTCAACATTTTGCTTCAAATACCTGAAAAACAAATAAAAAAAGCCCCATCTCAAAGGACAGGGCACATTATTTTCAGTTTTTCATCGCGGTTTCAATAAAGTCTTTCAAAGCATGGATTCCATATACGCAATCATTCAACGATGACCATTCTTTTGGATTGTGGCTGATGCCGTCCTTGCTTCTGACAAAGAGCATTGCCACCGGAATGTAACGTCCGAGTACCATTGCGTCATGCCCTGCACCACTTGGAATATGAACAGGTTTTATGCCCAGCCCGTTCAAAGACTGTTCCAGTTTTTGCTTTAATTCATCCTCGATTGGCACAGGCATGATTTTGGTATTTTGCTTAATAGCTAATTTAACGTTGCGGCGGCTAGCAATTTCTTCGGCGTATTGTTTGATCTGTTCAAGCAGTTCGTCCCGTGTTTCTTCTTTGATGTCGCGGATATCGGCGTGGAGAACAACTTTTTCCGGAATGACGTTGATGCCATTCGGAAACACTTCCATTTTTCCGATAGTCGCAACTGAAGTCCCGCTGACTTTTGCAGGAAATTCAGGAATTCCTTGAATAAATTCAGATGCCGCTACAAGCGGATCTTTGCGGCCTATCATCGGTGTATTCCCAGCATGGCCCGCTTCACCTGTAAATTCCAGTTCAAGCCAGGCGGGGCCGGCAATGCCACTGACGATGCCTACAGGTTGATTTTCCTGTTCCAGCCGTTTTCCTTGTTCTATATGCACTTCAACAAATAGTTCCAATTCGGTGACATCGCGCTTTGCTTTTTTAAAAGCATCCAGGGAACTGCCATAATGTTCAAGCACTTGCTCCAGATTTTCTCCATTGTAATCACGGAGCTGTTGTATTTCTTCTTCGGTAATGTCGCCTGCCATTGCCCGGCTGCCAGTCAACCCGCTATTGAAGCGGGAGCCTTCTTCATCCGTGAAAATGATCAGTTCGTAAGGCTTCTCTGGAACAAATCCATTTTCTTTCCACGCTTCTGCAACTTCCAATGCCGACAGGACACCAAGCGGCCCGTCAAAGTTTCCGCCATTCGGCACGCTGTCCAAATGCGATCCGGACGCAATCGCTTTAGCGGAATTGTTTTTACCCGGAAGTCTGCCGATTACGTTGCCGGCTCCGTCTTCTCTTATGGAGAAGCCAGCTTCCGCCATCCATTGTTTCACCAATTCCTTCGCTTCTTTTTCTTCGGCCGACAATCCGGGCCTCCGGACGCCTCCGATCTGGGTATAGCCGATTTTTGAAAGTTCATAAAGGCGCTTTGCAAGCCGTTCTCCTTTTAAGCCAGAACTATCCAGCTTTGGATCGTAGCCATTCATCAAGTCATCATATATCGGATTTTCTAAAGCCATTTTCATGCCCCTTTGCTTTCAGTCATTTAGTTAAGTAAGCCCAGGCGTATTGAGCGTATAATTCAGCACCGGTTGCCATGGCGTCTTCATCGATATTGAACTTACCGTGGTGGTGGGCCCATTCGGTATCTTTCCCGGCGTTCCCGCTGCCTACAAGCGCAAAGCTGCCTGGTACTTTATCCAGGTAAAAGGAGAAGTCCTCCCCTCCCATTGTCGGTTTTTCATCAAATACCGATTCTTCACCAAATGCTTCCGCTGCCACCTTCTGGACTAGTTGCGCGCTTTCTTCGCCATTAATCACGGCTTGTGTGCCGCGGATATATTCCACATGGGCTGTGCCGCCATAAACAGCAGCAGTATGCTCTGCGTAAATTTTTAATTGTTTTTCAATATGGTCCCGGATATCCGGATTAAAACAGCGTACGGTTCCTTCAAGTTCCGCATTTTCAGCAATGACGTTAAAGCGTGTACCGACTGTCATCTTGCCGATAGTCACCACCGCAGGCTGCTGAGGATCAATCGTCCGGGATACAACCGACTGCACGTTCATAACAAAGGCCGATGCGATGATGGCTGCGTCGATGCAGTCTTGCGGCATCGCGCCGTGTCCGCCCTGCCCTTTGAAATGCACACTGAAAATGTCCGCCGAAGCGAAAGAAGGCCCAGGCTGGCACGCTACTTTATGCGTCGGCATTTGTGACCAGATGTGGATGCCGAAAACATCATCCACTCCGTCGACAGCCCCTTGGCTGACCATTGCCTTCGCTCCTGTAGCCACCTCTTCTGCCGGTTGGAAAATAAATCGAACGCTGCCAGGAATCTGTTCTTTAACAGCAACAAGCGCTTTCGCCGCTGCAAGCAGCATCGCCGTGTGGGCATCATGTCCGCAGGCATGCATTTTGCCAGCTTGGGCTGACCTAAATGGCAGATCTTCATTTAATTCGTGCACCGATAAAGCGTCCATATCCGCCCGGAGCGCAACCGTTTTTCCAGCCCTCCCCCCTGTAAGCGTACCAATAACCCCAGTAGGTTCTGTCTTTCGGCAATCAATCCCGAGCTCTGTCAAATAATCATAAACAAACTCGGAAGTCTTAAACTCTTCCCACGACAATTCCGGTTCGCTGTGGAGCTTTCTGCGGATATCGATCATTTCTACGCTATTGTCCTGAATCGCTTTTTTGATGGTTTCATTGATCATGAGTTAGAACCTCCATTTTTATAGGAAGCCGACAAATATTCCGGCTAGAATGACGGAAACAATCGTCACGGTAATAAATCCAGCAACAAGCATTGGCGGCAGCATATGGCTGGTCAACACTTCACGCTCTTGTTCATCTTTTGTCAACGAATTGATGACTTCCACAGTGATGACGTAATCCGCCGGGAATCCATAAAGGGCCGTCAAAGACACAGCAAAAGCCATTTCTTTGCTGACTTTCAGCAATTTTCCGACGATGAAAGAAAACACATACATACCCGCTACCCCTAACGCAATCAAGGTAACAAGCGGATAAATGATTTCAAGCATCATGCTTGGCGTCGCATTCTTCAAACCGTCGAAGACGAATAATAGCAATCCAAGGATTGCGAAACCGAATCCGTTCGCTTTTTGGAGCGGATGACGCTCAAGGAAACCGATGCTGCGTGCTACTACGCCAAAGAATAGACACAAGACAAATGGACTGATTTCTACATAGGGAGCAGCCAGGGTAGATACCAAGTATGCTGCATAGCCGACGAGGGCCAAACGGAAGAATTTGAAGAAATCGGTATTATATTCTGGTGGTATTTTAGCGAACATTTTTGGTTCGCGTACTTCTTCATTCGGTTTAGCTTTTTCATCTTTAGGGCCACTTTCCTTGAGCATCAATTCATTGTTTCTATATTTCTCCAATAGCGAACGTCCTTCGCGTTTGAGCATGATCGAAGTCAGCGGATAGCCAGCAAAGCCCTGCATGACGTAGATGACGATTGCGAAAACCGCCAATGTCGGCAAGCCTGCTGCCTCTGCACCTTCGGACATGATCAATGCGGAAACAACACCACCAACCAATGGCGGAATTGCCACTACGACTGTTTGGAAATCGAAAAGCAGCATACCGATGCCAAACAGGGCTGCAATGATCCCCAGGATACCGGACAAAGCGATCAAAATAGTTTTCCATTGTGCTTTCAGCTCTTGAACCGACAGCAGCGTACCCATATTAGTGATTAATAGATAAATGAGCACTGTGACAACAGCCGGCGGAATGCCTGCTATCGCTACGATTTCTGGAGGGAAGAACGTCCAGTACCCCAGCAAGAATAAGAATCCGCTGATAAAAATAGAAGGAATCCAAGCTTTTGTGCGAATCGAAACAACTTCGCCGATGAACAAAATAAATGCTAAAATCGAAAATGCCAACATTTGAGCCATACGTTTTTGCCTCCTAATCTATATCCTTCAACAATCCTTTAACCGAATAAAGGATTGTTGACATCTTAGCATAATTTTTTGCTTAAGAAAATAGAATAAATGCACAATTTAGAAATTGCCAATTCTTTTGAAAACGATTACAATTGCATTGTATTGTGCGTTTAGCTTTGTAAAACTTGATATTATATTTCCCTGCTACTTTACCATGGTTTATCTTTCCCGGTTAGAGGTATGTGGATAGAATAGTTATTTATAGAAGGAGGCTGTATGGATGGAAGGTAAAAATTATATCAATGGTGAGTGGAACACAGAAGGAGACGGCGTCATCAACGTCATGAACCCAGCAACCGGTGAACAAGTCGGAACGGTTCCGAACGGCGGCGAAAAAGAAGCGACTGCTGCTGTCGAAGCTGCTGCTGCCGCATTCCCCGGATGGTCCAAGACAACTGCGTATGAACGCGCTGAACTTTTGATGAAATGGCATGATTTGCTTTTGGAACATAAAGAAGAAGTCGGCGAGATCTTGACGAAGGAAATGGGCAAGCCACTTGCTGAAGCCATCGGTGAAGTTGAATACTCCGCTTCGTTCATCTCATGGTTCGCCGAGGAAGGCAAGCGGCTATATGGCCGCACGATTCCAGCGAGCAAAGAAGGCAAACGGATTCAAATCAATAAGCAGCCGGTAGGCGTTGTGGTGTCAATTACACCCTGGAATTTCCCTGCAGCGATGATGGCGCGCAAAATGGCTCCTGCGCTCGCAGCAGGCTGTACATTCGTTTCCAAACCAGCGAAGCTGACGCCACTTACTGCTGTGCGCATGTTTGAACTGGCGGAAGAAGCCGGATTTCCGAAAGGCGTCATTAATCTGGTGACAGGCAGTGCTAGCAAAATCGGTAAAGTCTTCACCAGCCACCCTGATGTGCGGAAGTTGACCTTTACCGGTTCAACGGAAATCGGCAAAGAATTGATGAAGCAAAGTTCAGAAAATATGCTTAACCTGTCGCTTGAACTGGGCGGACATGCACCAATCATCGTGCTGGACGATGCAAATCTTGATCTGGCTGTCGAAGGCGTAGTGGCTTCCAAATTCCGCAACGCTGGCCAAACTTGTGTTTGCGGAAACCGGATCTACGTCCAATCGGGTATTGCAGATGAATTCTCGAAACGCCTGCAGGAAGCGACCGCGAAGCTGAAAGTCGGAAACGGCATGGATGAAGGCGTGACGATTGGGCCGTTGGTTGATAAAGACGGATATGTAAAAGTCCAACAACATGTTCAGGACGCAGTTTCCAAAGGCGCGAAAGTATTGATTGGCGGTGACGGTTCAACGGATAACGATTCCTATTTCTATAATCCGACTGTGCTGGTAAATGCGAGTTCCGATATGCTGGTCATGCACGAAGAAACGTTCGGCCCTGTTGCGCCGATCATGACATTCGAAAAAGATGAAGAAGCAATTAAGCTGGCAAATGATACACGCTTTGGCTTGGCCGCTTATTTCTTCACTGACAGCATGACGCGTGGTACTTATATTGCTGAAAACCTGGATTACGGCATTGTGGGATGGAACGACGGAGCGCCGTCAACCGCTCAAGCGCCATTCGGCGGCATGAAAGAAAGCGGAATTGGACGCGAAGGCGGCCAAGAAGGCCTCGAAGCCTTTGTCGAAACCAAATACATTTCCATCAAAATCTAGTTACGCAAAAAAAAAGCGGTCCGGGAATATACCCGGACCGCTTTTTCGCGTGCTAGACCACTGTCTCAAACGATTTTATACCCGATGTGCTCGGTTTAGTAAAACTGCAATCGTAATGCGGAAATAGTTCACTTAAAGAGTTGCAGATTTCTTGCTCCCGGCCTTCTGGAGCTACGATGAACAGTGAAGGGCCCGCTCCGCTGATAGCAGAACCATATGCCCCTGCCGCCCGGCAGGCCTGGCGTATCCTATCGAACTCTGGAAATCTGCTTTGCCGGAAAGGTTCATGGAAAGCATCCTTTTCCATCATGCGTCCCGCCATCCGCCAATCGCCGCGCACCAATGCGGCTGATAAAACATTGCCGGCCGCACTGCTTCGAATTGCCGTGCCGTATGCAAGACTCTCTGGCAGCAGCCCTCTCGATTCCGAAGTCAAAAATTCAGTTGGCGGCACCATCAGCACTACTCCTACTGCAGCATCCGGAATGTGGACCACTTCCAAATCCTCGCCATCCGCATAGGAAATTGTCAATCCGCCCATGAGCGAAGCTGAAATATTATCAGGATGCCCTTCCATTTCCGTGCCGATTGCCACTTTTTCCTTCATCGGCATATCGATTCCCAGCAAACACACGCAAATTTCTATGCCGCCGGCAATGGCAGAAGCGCTGCTCCCGAGACCACGGCCGAGAGGGATGTCCGTCTCCACAAAAAGTTTGGCAGGCGGCAAGGTTCGACCTATCTTGCTGGCTGTGTGCATTGCCGCTTCGACGATTAAATTTTCGGCGGCACCGGATAAGTGGCTGTAGCTTTCATCCTTGTATTCAACGTGCCATTGTTCAGCACGGGAAACGTGGATCGTCAATTGGAGGTCTAAAGCAAGGCCGATCGAGTCGAAGCCGGGCCCCAAGTTTGCAGTCGAAGCCGGCACGATGACTGTGAAATCCGTCCACATCATACCTTAACTCCTTTTTTCAAATCCTCCCAGAACCGCTCCATGTCTTCAGGGGCCAGCTGTGCTTTGTCGGCATTGACCGCAATGGCGGTTTCAGGGTCTTTCAAGCCATTGCCAGTCAATACAGCAACAATCGATGCCCCTTTTTTGATGCTGCCGTTTTCTACTTGTTTTTTTATGCCGGCAATTGATGCACAAGATGCCGGTTCTGCAAATACACCTTCTGTCGAAGCCAGCATTTGGTAGGCTTCCAATATTTCTTCGTCAGTCGCTTCCAAAATTGTACCTCTTGATTCATCCAATGCATTAAGCGCAAGCTGCCAGCTCGCTGGATTGCCGATGCGGATTGCTGTCGCTACCGTTTCCGGATTGTCGAACACCCGGTTATGGACAATCGGCGCCGCGCCCGATGCCTGAACGCCCAATAATTCTGGCCGTTTCGCCCCTGTTTTTTCAGCGTATTCGCTGAAGCCTTTCCATGAAGCGGAAATATTGCCAGCGTTGCCGACCGGCAACGCGAAGATATCCGGTACTTTCCCGAGCTGGTCAATCACTTCGAATGCAATTGTTTTCTGCCCTTCCAGGCGGTAAGGGTTCACCGAATTCACCAATGCAATGCCGGCTTCTTCCCCTACTTCACGAACCATCCGGAGAGCTTCGTCAAAATTGCCCTTGATCTCCAGTATTTCGGCGCCGTACATTTTGGCTTGCGCCAATTTTCCAAGTGCGATGCGCCCTTCCGGAATAACGACGATTGTGCGCATGCCAGCTCTTGCGCCGTAAGCAGCAGCCGATGCTGAAGTATTGCCCGTCGAAGCGCAGACGAGCACCCTTTTGCCTTCTTCTTTCGCTTTTGCCACTGCCATGACCATTCCGCGGTCTTTGAATGAGCCCGTCGGATTCGCCCCTTCCAGCTTAACGTATAAATCGATGCCCCATCGCGCGGACAATTTATCCAAACGGACCAATGGCGTGTTGCCTTCTTGCAGCGTTAATGCCGGTGTGTTTTCATTGACCGGCAGCCATTCTTTGTATTGCTCTATCAAACCAGGCCATCTCATGCCGATTCCTCCCCTTCAATGCGGTAATGGCTGATGACGCTAGCCGTGCCTTCCAAATCGCCTAACACATTCAAATGCTGCTGGCGGGAAATGCGGTGTGTCAATAAAACCAATTCCGCTTTGCCTTCCTCTTCCGCTGGATGCTGCATAACCGATTGGATGCTTGCGCCATGCTTGCCATATATCGACGTCATTTTCGATAATACGCCCACTTCATCGTTGACCAAAACGCGGTGGAAATACTTTGCAAATTGCTTCGATTCCGGCTTCATGACCCGCTCGTGCTGCGCCGAATGGACGCGCTTGCCATTGACTTCCAGCAATAGATTGCGGCAAGCCGCGATAATATCAGAAACGACTGATGTGGCAGTCGGCAAGGAACCCGCTCCTGGACCGTACAGCATCGTCTCGCCGACCGCATCGCCGTGGATATAAACAGCGTTGTATTCGTTGTTCACAGACGCTAGCGGATGTGAACTTGCCATAAATACAGGTTCAACGGCTACTTCAATGCCATCTTCGTCTTTTTTCGATGAACCGATCATTTTCATTGTATAGCCGAAATTGGCAGCCATGTCGAGGTCGCCATCGCGGATTTCTTTCATGCCCCGGACGAGCACATCATCCAGATGGACCTCGGTGGAAAACGCCAGCGATGATAAGATGACCATTTTCCGTGCTGCATCCAGTCCGTCGACGTCTGCAGATGGATCTGCTTCCGCGTAGCCGAGCCTTGTCGCTTCGGCGAGTGCATCCCTGTAGCTCATATTTTCTTTTTTCATTTTTGTCAGGATGAAATTGGTCGTACCATTGACGATTCCCATCAGGCTTCTGATGCGGTCGGATGCGAGTCCGTCTTCGAGCGTACGGATGATTGGAATTCCGCCAGCTACACTCGCTTCGTAAAACAAATCGCATTTTTGTTCATCGGCGAGCTTCAATAATTCATGGCCGTATTCCGCCATGACATCCTTATTCGCTGTCACAACTTGTTTGCCGGCTTTCAAGGCTTCCTCAATGGCATTTTTAGCGCCACTGATGCCGCCCATCACTTCAACAATGATATCTAATGAAGGATCATTCAATAATTCATGAATATCTGTGCAAAACACAGACGGATCCAGACTGGATAGTCTTTCTTTGTTAATATCCTTGATCAGGACTTTTTTGATGGTTACCTGAACGCCCAACTTATGGCGTAAATCCTGCTGATGCTGTTGCAGGATGGTCGCTACACCGCTTCCTACTGTCCCGAGTCCTAATAATCCGATTGAAATTTCATTTTTCATTGACGATTCCCCCTAGGCTGTGTACACTGTGAAAATACAGTTGTTTTTTGCATAAGGACATTATAGTATTATATAAATTTGAAAGCAACCCTTAATCCCACAAAGATTGGATCTGATGAGATGAAAGTAAGTAAATTCGGCGGCACTTCAGTCGCTAGCGCCGCCCAAATAAAAAAAGTGGCAAACATCATCAAAGCGGATCCAAGCCGGCGCATTGTCGTCGTTTCCGCCCCCGGCAAACGATTTGACAGTGATGTGAAAGTGACAGATCTGCTGATCCGGCTGGCAAACGCCTCGCTGGCCGGCGAACCCGTTGACCGAGCGTTGGACGATGTGTTGGCCCGTTACCGGGAAATCGCTCTAGACCTCGGGCTTGGCGACAATATCGCCTCCATCATAGCGGATGACTTGACTCGCCACTTAGCCGCATCGAAAGAAAATCCTTCCTTGTATTTTGATCAATTAAAAGCTAGCGGTGAAGACAATTCCGCTAAGTTGATCGCAGCATATTTAACTTCAATCGGCCTTCCTGCCGAATACATCAATCCGCAAGACGGCGGACTCGTCGTCAACCATCCGCCGGCGCGTGTCCAGGCACTTCCAGAATCTTACGCCAATCTTTCGGCACTCCGCAATCGCCAAGCAATAAGCATATTCCCAGGATTTTTCGGTTTTACGGAAAGCGGCATGCTGCGAACATTCGATCGCGGCGGCTCCGATATTACCGGCTCTATTCTTGCAGCGGCTGTCGGCGCCGAACTTTACGAGAATTTTACAGACGTCGATTGTGTGTTTGCGGCCAACCCGAAAGCTGTCGACAACCCGATGGAAATCGAAAAAATGACATACCGGGAAATGCGTGAATTATCCTATGCGGGTTTTGCCGTGCTCCATGATGAAGCATTGATGCCCGCTTTCAAAGCATCCGTGCCAGTGTGCATCAAAAACACGAATAATCCGTTTTCTAAAGGAACGATGATTGTTGCCGAGAGGGATTCTTCTGTACGGCCGGTGACTGGTATTTCAGCTGATAGCGGATTTTCCACCTTATATGTCAGTAAATATTTAATGAACCGTGAAATCGGATTCGGGCGCAAATTGCTGCAGATTCTTGAAGAAGAACAGGTTTCCTATGAACACATCCCTTCGGGCATCGACAACCTTTCCGTCATCGTCAGAAGTTACCAATTGACGCCAGGCAAAGAACAGCGCATCGTCGACCGCATCAAAAACGAATTACATGCAGACGATGTTTCATTCAGCAGCGGCTTTTCGATGGTCGTCTTGGTGGGTGAAGGCATGAAATACACGACCGGGCTTGCTGCCCGCGCGACGCTGGCGATTGCCCGCACAGGTGCCAACATCGAAATGATCAACCAAGGCTCTTCGGAGGTCAGCTTGGTGTTCGGTGTTTTGCAAAAAGACGAAACGAAAATCCTGCAAGAACTCTACAGCGAATTCTTCACTCCGGTATTCGCCGGTTAAACTTTCCCCTGCGTACAACGGCAGGGGCTTTTTTTGCGGCAAGACAGGAAATCATTTCTAGTAATCAGAAAATTATGATATTATGGAATCATTCTGAAGGGAGGCTTTTTAATGACAGGAATTATCAAACCGAACCCGAAATTGTACGTGATGGATAACGGCCAGCTCAGCATGGATAAGAATTACATGATTTCCATGCACAACCCGGCAAGCGCGGAAAATCCGAATGTGCCAAATGAGCTGGTGAAATTCCCAGTTTATACCGTCCTGATCGACCATCCGGATGGGAAAATCCTTTTCGACACAGCCTGCAATCCCGAATCTACCGGCTTGAACGGGCGCTGGGGCACCGCGACTCAGTCACTGTTCCCGCTCGATATGCCAGAAGAGTGCTACCTCCACCATCGACTGGAAGAACTCGGCGTACGGCCTGAAGACATCAAGTACGTCGTTGCTTCCCACCTTCACCTAGACCACGCGGGTTGTCTCGAACTCTTCACAAACGCCACCATCATCGTTCATGAAGACGAATTGAATGGCGCTCTCCAAACATACGCAAGAAACACCAAAGAAGGCGCATATATCTGGGGGGATATCGACGCTTGGATTAAAAATAACCTCCAATGGAAAACTGTGCGCCGGACTGAAGACGGATTAAAACTTGCAGAAGGCATCCATCTCCTTAACTTCGGCAGCGGCCATGCCTGGGGAATGCTCGGACTGCACATCAATTTGCCGGAGACCGGTGGAATCATTCTTGCTTCAGATGCCATCTACACGGCGGAAAGTTATGGTCCGCCCGTGAAACCGCCAGGCATCCTTTACGATTCCGTCGGCTATACCTCGACCGTCGAACGCATTCGGCGCATTGCGCAAGAAACGAATTCCGACGTCTGGTTCGGGCACGACGCAGCGCAGTTCAGCAAATTCCGCAAATCCACTGAAGGCTATTACGAATAATGGAGGACATGATCCATGACTGTTTCTAAATTGGTTTTCGCCCCTTTAAGCTATACCGGTTGGGGGTCACTTGAACAGCTGATTCCGGAGATTGAGCGCTTTTCGCCCAATAAAATCCTCCTCGTCACCGATCCGATGCTCGAAAAAATCGGACTGTCTGATCGAGTGGCGAAACCTGTCCGGGACGCCGGCTTTGATATAGCGCTCTACACCGACGTCGTGCCGGAGCCGCCGCTTGAAACCGGCGAGAAATTGGCAGCATTCACACGCGATAACGGCTTTGATCTCGTTATCGGAGTTGGCGGCGGAAGCGCGCTTGACTTGGCAAAACTTGCAGCAATCATGGCAACGCATGAAGGGCCTGTCGCAGACTACCTGAATTTGACCGGAACGCGCAAAATTGAACACCAAGCACTTCCCCTCGTCCTGATTCCGACAACTTCCGGCACTGGTTCCGAAGTGACGAGTATTGCCGTATTGTCGCTCGAGTCATCCAAAGATGTCATCACGCACGACAATATGATCGCGAGTGTAGCGATTGTCGACCCGCAGCTGACGATTTCAGTGCCGCCGAAAGTGACCGCTGCGACCGGCATCGACGCTTTGACACATGCAGTCGAAGCCTATATTTCGATTAATGCCAGCCCTGCGACAGACGGCTTGGCATTGCACGCCATCCGGCTTATCTCGAAATCGCTGCGCATTGCCGTTAAAGATGGTGAAAACAAGCAAGCGCGCACGGACATGAGCCAAGGCAGCTATTTGGCTGGACTCGCATTTTTCAATGCAGGCGTCGCGGGCGTCCATGCATTAGCTTATCCGCTTGGTGGCCAATTCCACATTCCGCATGGCGATTCAAACGCAGTATTGCTGCCTTACGTCATGAGCTATATCCGCAAGAGCTGTCCGAAACGCATGGCGGATATCCTTGAAGCGCTTGGCGGCAACCCAAGTTTCCTATCGGAAGAAGAAGCATCCTATAAATGCGTCGATGAGTTGAAGCGCATTGTGGAAGATGTCGGCATCCCTTCGACCCTGTCCGGATTCGATGTGCCGGAGTCTGCGCTCGACAGTCTGACAGCGGACGGCGTCAAACAAAAACGGATTCTCGCCAGAAGTCCACTGCCGCTCGAAGAAGCGGATATCCGGAAAATCTATCAGTCTGCATTCGACGGCGTCCCTATAGAACCCGCCACATAAAAACAAGCCCGAACCGCTTTTGCGGTTCGGGCTTGTTTTATTTCCACTGTTCTTGCAGCGGTCCGTTCTTGCCGTAAACAGGATCTGTCTGCGGCAGCGGTGTATTTTGAATGTCTTCGAGCACATAAGGCCGTTCTTCCGCATTGCCGGTTTTCAAGTTATAGCTGACGCCGTTCGGATAAGCCCCGATAACTTCAAAATCAGCTGATGCTTCGATTTTCTTATGGCCGGTGCCTGCCGGCAGAACGACCACATCCCCGGCTTTCACCTTCACCTGTTCGCCCTGCTCCCCGCCAAGCTGTAAAGTCGCCGAACCCGCACGGACTCCAAGCGCTTCATGAGTGTTGCTGTGGTAATGGTGGTAATCGAAAACTCCGCCGCTCCAACTATTGTGCCAATTATGGCGGTTGAACACCTCTTCGATTTCTTGCGGATTTTCTTTGAATGCAGCGGGGTAAAATAAAACATTCAACGACGGGTTGTTCGGTATTTCGCCGTCGTCTTCGAAATGGAAAAACTGTTCATTCGCCATTATGCGCCAACCCCTTTCATTTATAGGGACTTTACCCCATGCAAGGCTTTATTAATCGCGCCAGCTGTCCTTTGCTCCACTCAAAATCCAAGTCTCCCCCTGACGCTTGCCGCATAGTTTTGGCTGACCGGCAGCAAGGAACCGTCTTTCATCGTCAGCTGGTAATTGGAAGCCATATCGCGGGTGATCTCTTCTATATGATGGATGTTTACAATATATGCGCGGTGGATCGGCAGAAAAAAGTCCGGCAATTGATTGCGCAGGTTTTTCAATGTATGGATCGAACAATACGTGTCATCTTCTGTATAGAACCATGTTTTCTTCTGACTGCTTTCAATATGAGAAACGCGTTCCACCGAAACCGGCCGCCACGCTTCATCCAATTTGCCTGTCAGGAACTTCAGCGGCTGCAATCTGCAGACAGCGAAGTCAGGTGGCAGAATGATGACGACGACACCCCTTTTGCCATCAAGTTCCACAGGGTAGCCGATACCATAATACGCTGTGCCAAGCACCGATTCTTCCACTAACATCTCGACACGCCGCTGTTCCTTGCCGGCCCGCGCCGCTATGCTACCTGGAATGACGGGCTGGCCTTCAGCAATCCTCAGGTCATAGGCGCCCGATTTATAGTAGATATAACAACCTTCTGCCGCAATCGCAATCGAAGCCTCTTTCGGAACCCAGTCCCCAATAATCGCCCCCATCTGCTCCAATACCTTGTTTTCCATCCCTTCGCTCCCCTTCCATCTGCTGTTATCGTGAGATTTCCGCTTTTGTCGCTGCATATCCGCTTTTATCCAATTTTCAAGACAGTCAAACTATTCTGTTATATATTAATATACATTAAAAATAACTGTATTAATACAGTTAATAAAATCTTTTATTCGAAAGGGATGAATTGGATATGGCGAACAAACAACAGCAAGCACAGGAACTGAAAAAGAGTTGGGAACAGGACAGCAGATGGAACGGCATTGAACGCCCATATACGGCAGAGGAAGTCGTGAAGTTGCGCGGTTCGGTACTCATTGAACATACACTGGCGAAAAAAGGGGCAGAACGCCTCTTCCAGTCAATCCATGAAATGGATTTTGTCAATGCACTTGGCGCATTGACCGGCAACCAGGCTGTGCAACAAGTAAAAGCAGGCTTGCAAGCCATCTACTTGAGCGGCTGGCAAGTAGCGGCGGACGCCAACTCCGCCGGCCAGATGTACCCGGACCAAAGCTTATATCCGGTCAATTCTGTGCCGGATGTGGTGAAAAAGATCAACCGCGCATTGCAGCGTGCAGACCAGATTGACAGCGTTGAAAATACGGAAGGCTTCGACTGGTATGCGCCGATTGTCGCGGATGCAGAAGCGGGATTCGGCGGACCGCTGAATGTCTTCGAATTGATGAAATCGATGATCGAAGCTGGCGCTGCAGGCGTCCACTTTGAAGATCAACTCGCTTCGGAAAAGAAATGCGGCCATTTAGGCGGCAAAGTATTGCTGCCGACACAAAATGCGGTAAGAAACCTTGTATCTGCCCGCCTGGCAGCCGATGTTCTTGGCGTTTCGACATTGATCATCGCCCGCACTGACGCAGATGCGGCTGACTTGATCACAAGCGACATCGATCCGCGAGACCATCAATTCATCACCGGCGAACGGACGCCTGAAGGCTTCTACCGGACAAACGCCGGCATCGACCAAGCCATCTCGCGTGGATTGGCTTATGCGCCATACGCAGACTTGGTGTGGTGTGAAACGTCGCATCCGAACTTGGAAGAAGCTCAAGCATTCGCGGACGCGATCCATGCCGAGTTCCCTGGCAAACTGCTTGCTTACAATTGCTCGCCTTCATTCAACTGGGAAGCGAAACTTGATAAAGAAACCATCGCGAAGTTCCAAGTCGAACTTGGCAAGATGGGCTATAAATTCCAGTTTGTTACGCTTGCCGGCTTCCATGCCTTGAACCACAGCATGTTCGAACTGGCGCACGATTACAAAGACCATGGCATGGCGGCATATTCGAAATTGCAGCAGGCTGAATTCGCCAACGAAGCAAAAGGCTATACGGCAACTCGCCACCAGCGAGAAGTCGGCACCGGCTATTTTGATGAAGTATCGCAGGTCATCTCCGGCGGTACCTCTTCGACAACTGCCATGAGCGGTTCTACTGAATCTGCCCAATTCACAGCGGCGAAATGAAAGGATGATCTCTTTGCTGACAAAATCGACAATTCTCATCACAGGCGGGCCAGTCCCGCAGATGGAAAAGATCTTGACGCCAGAAGCCTTGGAATTCATTGAAAACCTGCATGCAAACTTTAACCAGCGCCGCGAAGAGCTGCTGGAACGGCGACAGCTTCGCCAGCAAGAAATAGATGCCGGCAAAGCGCTTGATTTCCTGCCCGAAACAAAGCATATCCGCGATGGTGATTGGACGATCGCCCCATTGCCTTGGGATATGCAGGACCGGCGCGTCGAAATCACCGGTCCGGCCAACCGCAAGATGCTCATCAACGCATTGAATTCCGGTGCAAAGATGTTCATGGCGGACCTGGAAGACGCGACTGCGCCAAACTGGTTCAATGTCATCGATGGACAAGTGAACTTGGCCGACGCCGTGCGCCGCCAAATCGACTTTGAAGCGCCGGATACGGGCAAGGCCTACAAGCTTAATCCCGAGACGGCTGTGCTGATGGTGCGCCCCCGCGGATGGCACCTATTAGAGAAGAATATCGAAATCGACGGCAAGCCGATATCTGGCAGCCTGGTCGACTTCGGGCTTTATTTCTTCCACAACGCCAAGGAATTGAAGGACCGCGGGACGGGGCCATACTTCTACCTTCCTAAGCTCGAAAGCCATCTGGAAGCGCGCCTTTGGAACGATGTCTTCGTTTTTGCACAAGATGAACTCGGCATCCCCAAAGGTACGATTCGGGCGACGGTTCTGATTGAGACCATTCTTGCAGCATTTGAAATGGATGAAATCCTTTACGAGCTGCGCGACCATTCAGCCGGCTTGAACTGCGGCCGTTGGGATTATATTTTCAGTGTCATCAAGCGCATGCGCAACCGACCGGAATATCTCTTCCCTGACCGGTCGCAAGTCACGATGACAGTGCCATTTATGCGGGCCTATACCCGCCTCTGTATCCAGACATGCCACCGGCGCGGTGCACCGGCGCTCGGCGGGATGGCGGCACAGATTCCGGTCAAAGGGGATTCCGAAGCCAACGACGCCGCATTCCAAAAAGTGCGCGAAGATAAGCGCCGTGAAGCAATTGACGGACACGACGGCACATGGGTCGCACATCCAGGAATGGTGGCCGTTGCGATGGAGGAATTCAACGAGTCTATGCCAACGTCAAACCAAATCGCCAAACAGCGAGAAACCATTGAAGTTTCTGCCCAAGACCTGCTCGAAGTTCCAGCAGGCACCATTACAGAAGACGGACTGCGTTCCAATATATCCGTAGGCATCCAATACATCGCATCTTGGCTGTCTGGCAACGGCGCCGCTCCCATCAATCATTTGATGGAAGATGCGGCAACAGCCGAAATCTCACGCTCCCAAGTCTGGCAATGGATCCGCCATCCGAAAGGTGTTCTGGATGATGGCCAAAAAATCACCGTGACTTTATTCCATGAAATCACGGAACAGGAAAACGAAAAAATACGGGAAGCGGTTGGTGCTGAGAAATACCAGTCCGGACATTACGAAGAAGCACGCGAGTTGTTTACTCAACTCACATTGCAAAGTGATTTTGCCGAGTTTTTGACACTGCCAGGGTATCAACTACTAAACTAACCTATTGGAGGAGATCATTATGAAAAACATGCAAACTTACGGAATGCGCCCTAAAAAAGAATGCCAGGAATGCGGTTGTGAAATCAAAGAGCAGCGCGAATCGATCAACTACGAATGCGAACGCTGCAGCGCGAATAAAGACGAATAGTGTTTACTGGGACGTCCTTACGGGGGCGTCTCTTTTTGCTTGTGGAAAGTATTTGGCGTTGCTGGGACAGTATTTGTCGGTGTTAGGACTGTATTTTGATGCTGACGGACCGTATTCGCGAGTGATGGGACAGTATTTTGTTCCGCATAGGAATAAAATATTAAATTTTCCAAGTAAAAAGGCATTCCAGCTCTCACTGGAATGCCTTTCGCTATTAGCTTTGATCAGAAGATTTGATCCGGTAAACGGTATCATCCTCTACTGTGTTGAACACTTCGATAAAGCGCGTCCCCTGGCCGCTTTTCCCTGCCACATCGTCCGCGACAACCGCTGCAGGTTCAATGACGCGGGAATCGAAATCCTCCATCAAACTTTGCAACCCATCGTAGCTGTCGATGCCTTTGTCCTTTTTTACTTTGTTGAAAAGCTGTTCCGATTCCGGTTCCGTCAGCTCCACGTATCCTACTGTAATGCGCTGTATACCCATGGTTACAACCTCCCGCACAATTTCTCTTCCTATACCCACGGAAACAAGTTGGATAAACCTGCCATAGCCTCAGCCCCGCCTTTCCGTTATGATGGGTGAAGGAAAAAATTTATGAACCGGAGTGAATGCTATGCGCGTTGCGATATTCGATTTTGATGGGACCTTATATTCCAAAGAAACTTTTGGGCTGATGATGGAGCATTTGAAGAACCACCCTGTCCACAGCAAGCGCTACCGCCAATTCTACCGCGCGATCATGCCGCCTTATATCGGCTCGAAACTGAAGCTCGTATCGGTTAAAAAGATGCGGGAAAGTTCTGTTCAGGCTTATTTAGCGGCACTCGAAAGCTTTACGCAAAGTGAACTGGAAGCCTATTTCCGCGAAATCGCCGACAGAATGCACGGCGATTTCAATCCAGAAGTTGTCGAACGGCTGAAGCGCCATGTTCAGAATGATGATTACATCATGCTCGTATCGGGTGCTTTCACTCCGCTATTGCACGCCGTGACGGAAAATCTGCCGATCCGCACAATCATTGGTACGGAAATCCCATATGCGCAAAATATCCTTGATCTCCGCGCCAAGATTTCGCATGTCCAAGGCCCATTGAAAACGGAGAAAATCATACAAGCGCTTGCAGGAGAAGACGTGGATTGGGCAAACAGCTCCGCTTACGGAGACAGCCATTCTGATTTGCCTGTGCTCGAGCTTGTGGGCAATCCTGTCGCAGTGCGGCCGGAACCACGTTTGCGGGCAGTTGCAGAGCAGCGCCACTGGGAAATCATTTAATCTGCAGGAGGAAATTCAATGGAACCGACTCACACCCGCCTATTGGTGGATAATTATAAAGAATGCTTCGCTTTTTATCGGGACGTCCTGGGATTCGATGTGAAAACAGGCGATGAAAATTCCGCTGAAGCTGATTTGCAATTCAATCATTGTACGGTGGAACTTATCGAACGGAGCCGCATGGCGCCTGGCTTCGACTCTCCTTCTTCGCCAGACACACTAGGGACTGTAATTTTCGAAGTCGAAAATACCGAAGCCGCTTACGAAAAACTAAAGCATTCCGTGAAATTCATCACTTCCCCGACAGCCCAAGGCGGCCAGGGCAGCAAAGTGGCCCATTTCAGAGACCCTTCCGGCACGCTGATTGAACTGAACGAAGCGATCGCAGGTTAATAGCTCCAATGCAAAAGCAGCCGTCTGTCATAAACGGCTGCTTTTTAATATTCTCCCAACACTTCGATGCAGATTTTTATGCCCCGGACGAGGTCCGCGTGAGACCAACTTGGAATTTTACCGTGTTCGATTCCAAGTTCATGCGAAGCCGGGATGTGAATAAAACCCGTATGCATGCTCGGTTTCATCGTTTCCGCGAAATGCAAGCCTTCGTACATGACGTTATTGCATAGATAAGCGCCAGCAGTATTGGAAATATCCGCAGGCAGTCCTTCAGTTTTGAGCCGATCAACCATCTGCCGTGCCGGCAAAGTGGTGAGGTATGCCGACTTGCCGCTTTCTCTTATCGGTTCATCCACCGGCTGATGCCCTTCATTGTCCGGTTCGCCGTCTTTGACGTTGATGGCGATGCGTTCGGGTGTGATTTTATAGCGCCCTGCTGCAAGGCCAAGTGAAATGACCGCGTCTGGCTCAACCTCTTCGATATGCGACAGCAAATGCTGGCCGGATAAATGAAAATCAACCGGCAGCACTTTGCTGATGATCGTAAAGCCGCCGATTTCTTTTCCATCCAGTTCTGCAACAATCCGCATCGTTGGATTGACGGTAAATGCCAAAAACGGTTCAAATCCTGTAAGTAATAGTTTTTTCATAATCCCCCTCCATTCTCCGCCATTATACGCCAGAATCCGAAAATCCTAAACCTGTCCCTCTCTATGAAAATAAAACTTTGCAAATTCCATGATTTTTGTTAAAATGCATACAGATGAATATTTATCCAAATATACTCATATAGGGGGAAAAACATTGACTATTACTAAAAAACACACATTAGCTGTTTTATTTGCATCATCTGCTTTGCTTATTGGAGCTTGCGGAAGCGATACTCCGGAATCCGGTGGTTCAGGCGCTTCTGAAGAAGACAAAGTCTTAGAAATGGGAACTTCAGCAGAATTCCCGCCATTCGAATCGCGTGATGCATCCGGTGAATTCGTCGGATTCGACATCGATATGGCTAATCTCATTGCTGAGGAAATGGGCTATGAATTGAAAATCACCGACATGAAATTCGATGGTTTGATCGGCGCATTGCAGAACGATCGTGTCGATATGGTAATTGCGGGCATGTCAGCGACTGAAGCACGCAAAGAAAACGTCGATTTCTCGACAGAATACCATTTCTCAGGAGAAATGTTCGTAACCCCGAAAGACTCAGATGTGAAAACGCTTGAAGACCTCGAAGGCAAAAAAGTTGGTGTCCAGCTTGGTACAATCCAGGAAGAAGGCGCTAAGGCCATTATCAAAGAAGAAGGCATAAACTTTGAATTAAAAGCGTTGGATGATTCCGGCGCATTGATCCAGGAAATCCTTTCTGGCCGCATCGATGCAGCTTACATGGACAAAGAAGTAGCAAAAGGCTATATCGAAGCGCAGGACTTAGGCGCCTTTGATGATCCGACAACTTCTTCACCAGGTATGGCTGTCGCATTCCCTAAGGGCAGTGAATTGGTGGAAGAAGTCAATGCTGTCCTCGCTGATCTGGAAGAAAGCGGCGAATTGGAAGAATTGAAGAAAAAGTGGAAGATTGAAGAATAAAAGACATTCCATTGAGCGGCGGGCTTTGTCCGCCGCTCACTATTTATTAGAACATCCCCATTGCCGGGATGAATCTTCAAAAGAAAAGAGTTGTAACTTATGAATTTGGACTTTTCACAAATGGTTCCTTATATCCCCTTTATCCTGGAAGGGATTTGGGTCACATTAAAATTCGTGATTGTCGCAATCATCCTCGGTTCGATTCTGGGAACGATTTTGGCATTGTTCAAAATCGGCTCGATCAAACCGCTGCGCTGGTTCGCTGACGCGTATACATCGATATTCCGCGGCACGCCCCTGATCCTGCAATTGATGATCATCTATTATTCGATTCCGCAGCTGACCGGCTATGACATCTCGCCTTTCTTGTCCGCGATTTTGGCATTTGGCTTGAACTCATCCGCTTATATTTCTGAAATTATCCGCGCCGGTATCCAAGCGGTCGACAAAGGGCAAATGGAAGCTGCTCAAGCTCTCGGCATTCCCTACCGTGCCATGATGAAAGATATCATCTTGCCGCAGGCGCTGAAAAATATCCTGCCGGCGTTGATGAACGAATTTATCACATTGACGAAAGAATCTGCAATCGTTTCAACGATCGGCTATCTCGATTTGATGCGCCGCGCGCAAGTGGTCGGCTCTGATTTATTCCGCAACTTTGAACCGCTGCTGTTCGTCGGCTTGATTTACTGGTGCCTGGTTATGGGATTGACTGTACTTGGCAGAATGTTTGAACGGAGGCTGAAGCAAAGTGATTAAAGTGGAGCATTTGTACAAGAAATTTGGATCCAACGAAGTACTGACAGACATTACTGCTGAAATAAAAAAAGGCGAAGTAGTTTCCATCATCGGCCCTTCCGGCTCAGGAAAATCGACGTTTCTGCGCTGCTTGAACATGCTGGAGATTCCGACAGCCGGAAAAGTGATCATTAATGGGCAGGACCTGACAGGACCGAAAAAGGATGTACAGAAAATCCGCCAGCAAATCGGCATGGTGTTCCAGCATTTCCACTTGTTCCCGCATTTGACGGTTCTTGAAAACCTGACATACGCTCCGATGAAAGTGAAAGGCGAGAATAAAGCGCTGGCTGAAGAAAAAGCGCGTGCGTTATTGCTGCGCGTCGGCCTGTCAGAAAAAGAGAAAGCTTATCCGAGCAGCTTGTCCGGCGGCCAGAAACAGCGTGTGGCAATCGCCCGGGCGTTGGCGATGGAACCTGAATTGATGCTTTTTGATGAACCGACATCCGCACTTGATCCTGAAATGGTCAAAGAAGTGTTGGATGTTATGAA
This sequence comes from Planococcus sp. TJ-302, assembly GCF_058268455.1. Taxonomy (NCBI): domain Bacteria; kingdom Bacillati; phylum Bacillota; class Bacilli; order Caryophanales; family Caryophanaceae; genus Planococcus; species Planococcus sp. TJ-302. The sequence continues at coordinate 1,243,219 of NZ_JBZDOI010000001.1, forward strand.
AGATTTGGCGAAATCCGGTATGACGATGGCTGTTGTGACGCATGAAATGGGCTTTGCACGGGAAGTCGCAGACCGCGTGCTGTTCCTGGATCACGGCGTCCTTGTCGAAGAAGGAGAGCCGCGGGAATTCTTTGCATCCCCGAAAACCGAACGAGCCCGGGATTTCCTGGAGAAAGTATTATGAAAGATGCCTCTTGGGGCATCTTTTTTTGTCGATTTGTTCATATCCATCCCCTATTTCCCGCCTCAGCTCCCCGCGCGGCCATGATATAATCAACGGTGAAGAAAAAAATTGAGGTGTCCCCCGAATGTTAAGGAAAATCATTGTTTTATTTGCAGTCGCATTTTTTATGGTGCTCATCATGTTCACTGGAATGATGTTCATGACCAATACAACAGAAATCTATTCACAAGATGATATAAAGTTGGAGATCGAAAAACCAGCTTTCTTTACGCTGGCAGAACCGGACGCAGACGGCAAGCGGAACATTACGCTATTCAGCTTGCCGCTCGGCAGCTATACGTTAACGGAGCGACAATTAGACAATGGCACCACAATTGTTTTCGAACATCTTGAAAACACAAGCTGGCTGCCGTTCGTCGTCTCTATGAATACAGCAGGCATCGGAGACGCAGACGTGCGTTCTTGGAACCCCGAACCCGGCATGCGCACAACAGATCCGGAATACGGCAACGACCCGACTACTAATCCATACGGCATCATCGCGATGGATTCTGCTGAAATCCTGCAAGGCAATATTTACGTTTCACGGAATCTGGCGCTTGGAAATGGCGATCCAGTCAACGAATTGCGCCATGAAATAACGGAATTGACAATCGAAGAAGGCAAACTTCTGAAAAACTTTTGGCTTCCGCCGAAGCATCAAGCTGACAGCTGGTTTATGATGTCGCCGGAACCCTTCTTCAGCACTCCCCAAGACGAGGGAGCATGGATCTCGCACACGGCTCAAAATCCACGCGAACGGTTGAATTGGCTGACACCGGAAGGGCCAATGGTGAAGATTCCCCTGACTGATGATCTACGCACAGAAATGGCTTATAGCGCATCTTCTAATACCGCTGAAGCAATAGCAGAGGAATGGCAAAAAGATTCTCCAGCTGTCTATTTCGAAAGCATCCTGTTGAATGCCGAAGCAACCGAACAGCAATAACCAAAACCCGCTCGAGCCACAAGCTCTGGCGGGTTTTGTTTTCAATAAAAAGCATTGAAACTTTATTAATGACGGAATAGTCAGTATAATAAAGCATATAGACGTCCGCCTTCCTTCACTGGCTTTAATCAAACATCAGCGGAAAGGAGGTCTTTCCAATGGCCAAAATCAGAATCGATCCGCAGGAAACACCGCGCGAAATCGAAGAAGATTATAATGCTGCCCAAAACATGATTGGCGAAGGCGCACCAGATTATGCCAACTCGAAAGATGACGATGCACCCCAGGAAATCAAAATTGAAGCGCAGCAAGCTAAACGGCTCCAATAGCTTCCACTCCTTGCACCGCCAAATCCTGGCGGTGCTTTTTATTGCACAAAAAAATCCCCGCCAAAGCAATTGCTTTAGCAGAGACATGGTATTTATTCCATCATATCGCCAAGAAGGCTGTAAGAACGCAGGCGGTCTTCAAGATGAAAAATCTGGGAATTGACAATGACTTCGTTCGCCCGGGTTTTATTGATAAAGTTCCGCAGCTTTTCGCGGACCACATCCGGTGTGCCGACAATCATCGATTCTGAAGCCAGTTTTTCTTTGAAAATGGCAATTTCACGGTCCGACCAAACCTTTTCGAGATCATCGATCGGCGGCTGGAAATGGGTCGGCATACCTCGCATCAGCGCAAACATCTGCTGCTGGCCGGATGTTGCAAGCCATTCCGCCCTCTCCTGTGTATCCGCTGCAATGACATTGACGCCGACCATGGCATACGGCTCTTTCAATGCGGCGGAAGGTTTAAAGTTCTGGTGGTAGAGCTGCAAAGCCTGCATCGTGTAGTCCGGCGCAAAATGGCTGGCAAATGAAAATGGCAAGCCTTTAATCGCCGCAAGCCTAGCACTGAAGCCGCTTGAACCAAGCAGCCAAAGCGGCACATCCAGACCGGTTCCAGGAAAAGCGCGGACGCTGCCTTTTGGATTTTCGGAAAAATAGTTTTGCAGTTCTTCTACTTGCTGTGGAAACTCATCCCCGCTGCTGTGCAACGTTCGGCGCAGCGCATAAGCTGTCGCCTGGTCGCTCCCGGGCGCGCGCCCTAAACCAAGGTCAATGCGGCCGGGGTACAGCGATTCAAGCGTACCGAATTGCTCTGCGATAACGAGCGGCGCATGGTTCGGCAGCATGACGCCTCCTGAACCTACACGGATCCGCTTTGTTTGCCCGGCAATGTGGCCGATTAAAACTGATGTCGCAGAACTGCCGATGCCCGGCATATTATGGTGCTCAGCAAGCCAAAGCCGGTTAAAACCTAATTTCTCTACATGCTGCGCCAATTCGACGCTGTTCTTGAATGATTGAGCCGCATCGCTGTCTGCGTTGACCGGCGCCAAGTCCAGTACAGCCAATGGTATGTTTTCGAATTTTTTACTAGTCATCATTCATCACTCCTCACTTTTACAAGTGTAGCGGTATTTTCTTTTTTCTACACGGTTCCTGCTCAGCACCCAGAAAAACCAGTCAATTGCTGTTCCCGATAATGTTTTCAAGGCGCTTGGTTTTCTTGAACGCATCCCTTCTTACCTAGTCAAGATAGACTTTTCCGATGTCCATTCAAGATGAAACGACAGTTCGTTCAACTTTTTCGTAATTCAAATTAACCGGAAAGAAACAGAGCCATCTCAACTTTCTGATCTACAAATAATTTTTTAAAAATTTAAACTTTCCCTTGTAAAATTCGCCCTGCTGTATTAAAGTAAACTTTATCTAAAGGCGCTGTTTGATCGGTGGACCTTTACCCTGCACGCACATTAAAACTTCATATTTTATTTCTTATCTAGAGAGACGGAGGGATTTGGCCCTGTGAAGTCTCAGCAACCAGCCCTTATGGCTACGGTGCTAATTCCAATAAGCCTCGGCTTAGAAGATGAGAAGATTAGGTTCCCAAAACAGGGGCTTTCTTCTTTTTCAAGAAGCGAGCCCCTGTTTTTATTTTGAAAGGATGATTCCCATGGCAAAATTCGGCATTGAAACGCAACTAGTGCAATTAGGCAATAAAACCGATAAAACGACAGGGGCGGTCAGCACCCCAATCTATTTGTCGACCGCTTATGAACATGAGGGGCTTGGCAGGTCGACAGGCTATGATTACACGCGCACCAAAAACCCGACTCGCTCCGTACTGGAAGAAGGCATCGCCGCTCTTGAAGGCGCGGATGCTGGATTTGCCTGTAGTTCCGGAATGGCGGCAATTCAACTGGTGCTGTCGCTGTTCAGGCCTGATGACGAGGTATTGGTACCGGAAGATATTTACGGAGGCACTTACCGGCTGCTCCAGCATTATTCGGAGATTTACAATATCCGCACCGTTTACGCAGATTTCAATGATGTCAGCCACACTGAAAGCTTGATCACAGATAAAACGAAAGCGTTATTCATCGAGACGCCAACCAATCCATTGATGCAGGAAATCGACCTGGGCGCCTACGGAAAACTGGCGAAAAAACATGGTTTGCTGCTCATTGCCGACAACACCTTTTTAACGCCTTATCTTCAACAGCCTATAACATTAGGCGCAGACATCGTCGTGCACAGCGCGACAAAGTATATCGGCGGCCATAATGACGTGCTCGGCGGCTTGGTTGCTGCCAAAGGCCAGGCGCTTTGCGAGAAACTGGGCGTGCTTCACAATTCAGCTGGCGCAGTGTTATCGCCGTTCGATTCCTGGTTGTTGATCCGCGGCTTGAAGACGCTGCCGCTTCGCATGAAACAGCACGAAAAAAATGCGTGCGAAGCTGCTGAGTTTCTGACACATCACCCTGCGGTCACAGATGTCCTTTATCCCGGAAAAGGAGGCATGTTGTCATTCCGCTTGCAAGACGCATCATTGGTCGGTCCGTTTCTGGAAAATTTGGAACTGATCACGTTCGCTGAAAGCCTCGGCGGCGTGGAAAGTTTCATCACCTATCCCGCCACCCAGACGCACGCCGATATCCCTTATGAAGAGCGGACGCGCCGCGGAATTTGCGATTGCCTGCTCCGCTTTTCCGTCGGCATCGAAGACATTGAAGACCTGACAGCCGATCTTACCCAAGCATTCGCAAAACTGGACAAGGAGGTCCTTCGCCTATGACACATTTGGAAACCCAATTCATCCACGCAGCCGGAGTCGACAAAGAAACCGGGGCGGTCAATGTCCCGATTCACTTGTCTTCCACATACCATCAGGCCAGCTTTGACGAATTCGGACCGTTCGATTACAGCCGCTCCGGCAATCCCACACGTTTAAAGCTGGAAGAAACCATTGCCAAACTCGAAGGCGGCACACGCGGATTCGCTTTCGCTTCCGGCATGGCTGCCATTTCTTCCGCGTTCATGCTGCTGTCGGCTGGCGACCACGTCCTTGTATCGGAAGATGTCTACGGGGGCACTTACCGCTTTGTCACGGAAGTGCTTACCAAATTCGGAATTTCCTTTAGTTTTGTCGACATGACCGACCTCAGCGAAATGGCCGCAGCTATCCAGTCCAATACGAAAGTCGTTTATATAGAAACACCATCCAATCCGGTCATGAATATCACCGACATCGAAATAGCCGCCAAGCTCGCAAAAGCCAATGGCTGTTTAACATTTGTCGACAATACATTCATGACGCCTTTGTACCAGAACCCGCTTGCTTTGGGCGCAGATGTCGTCTTGCACAGCGCGACGAAATTCCTATCCGGCCACAGCGATATCATCGCGGGGCTCGCAGTCGTCAAAGATCCGGAATTGGCGGATCGTCTCGGCTTTATTCAAAATACGTTCGGTTCGGTCTTGGGGGCGCATGATTCCTATACCTTGATCCAAGGCATCAAAACTCTGGGCGCACGGTTGAAGCAATCATCCGCTTCTGCCCGTGTCATTGCGCAATATTTGCATAGCCATCCCGCCGTGGAAGAAGTCTATTATCCGGGCTTCACATTCCATCCGGGCAATCCGATCCATGAGCGCCAAGCACGCGACGCGGGAGCTGTTGTATCGCTGCGCCTGAGAGACAAAGATGCTGCCCGGATTTTTGTGGAGAGCCTCAAAATTCCGGTATTTGCGGTAAGTTTGGGAGCAGTCGAAACGATTCTTTCTTACCCGGCGACAATGTCCCATGCATCTATGCCGAAAGAATACCGCGAGAAGCGCGGCATCACAGACGGTGTTCTGCGTTTATCTGTCGGCCTCGAAAACCGCGACGATTTGCTGGAAGACCTTGAACAAGCGCTGCAAAAAGTCCGCCGCGCAATACAAACTCCCGAACTGGTGAAATAAATTCCAGAACAAAACCGCCCATTCAACTTGCTGAATGGGCGGCTTTCTTTTAATATATCGTTTTTCCTGAAAGAGCTTCCTGTGCAGCAGAGGCATTTGTACCAATCGGCCGCTTAGCCACACCCGTATCAATCGCAGCTTGCGCCACTGCGGCTGCTACTGCCGGTGCAACGCGCAAGTCGAATGGCGCTGGAATGACGTATTCATCGTGGAGTTCGTGCAATTCCAGCAGCCCGGCAATCGCTTCTACTGCCGCAATTTTCATCGCATCATTGATTTCAGTAGCACGGACGTCCAGTGCCCCGCGGAAGATGCCTGGGAACGCCAGGACGTTATTGACCTGGTTCGGAAAGTCGGAACGTCCCGTGCCCACAATGCGGGCCCCTGCGCGTTTTGCCGCGTGCGGCAAAATCTCCGGGTTCGGGTTCGCCATCGCAAAGATGATGGGTTCTGCATTCATCGATGCCACCATTTCTTCACTCAAAGCTCCCTCGGCCGATACGCCGATAAACACGTCCGCCCCTTTGATAACATCTCCAAGTTTGCCTTCAGACCGGCCATAATTGGTCATTTCTGCTACTTCTTCCTTGAATGGATTCATTCCGTAGGAACGGCCTTTAAAAATGGCGCCTTTCGTATCACACATGACCAACTGGCTGAAACCGTATTTGCTCAGCAGCTTTACGACCGCAATCCCTGCGGCTCCTGCCCCGTTGACGACCACTTTTACTTCATCAACGTTTTTACCGACCAGTTTCAGGGAATTGATCAATCCGGCAAGCGTCACAATGGCCGTTCCATGCTGATCATCGTGGAATATCGGGATTCCCATCTCATCTTTCAAGCGCTGCTCTACGATAAAGCAAGTAGGCGCAGAAATGTCTTCCAAATTGACTCCGCCAAAGCCGGGCTCCAGCAGTTTAACCGTTTGGATGATTGTTTCAGCGTCTGTTGTGTCCAAGCAGATTGGAAATGCATCAACGCCCGCGAATTCTTTGAACAGCACCGCTTTCCCTTCCATCACCGGCAACGCCGCATGAGGGCCGATATTGCCAAGTCCGAGAACCGCGGTGCCATCTGTAATGACTGCCACCGTATTGCCTTTCATCGTGTACTCGTAGACTTTCCCCGTGTCCTGCGCAATTTCCTTGCACGGCTCTGCTACTCCGGGAGAATAGGCGAGACTTAACTCCCTTTCATTTCCGACCGCCACTTTTGAACGGACTTCGAGTTTTCCTTGATGTTCCCGATGCAGATGCAAAGAGTCGTTTCTCAGGTTCGCCATTGCCTCATCTCCCTTTGTTTATATTTGTTCATTATAAAGCGTTTAGAGCCAATTGAAAGACTTTTCTGATTTTTATTGTATTATTCGGACTTTTGACTGAGACAAAACTCATATGAAAGCGCCTTCATATTAAAAGAGTCCCAGAAGTCTCCATTTGCAGTCAGGCAACTACTAATAATAAAAGGCAGAGAAAACGAATCGTTTTCTCTGCCCTTCAATATTATTTGCTTTACGGTTTTACGTTTTATACGTCAAATGGCGGTCCATCCTCCGTCGACTTTGATTGTTTCGCCTGTCACGAAATTCGATAAATCCGAAGCGAGATACAACACAGCTCCAGATATGTCTTTCGGCTGCGCGAGGCCGTCCAGAAGAATGCGGCTCTCGACGTCTTTCTTAAATGCTTCGTCTTCGAACATCTTCGCTGTGAATTCTGTTTCGATGAACGTCGGAGCTACGGCATTGACCTTTACCCCGCCTTTCGCCCATTCCACAGCCAGCGCTTTGGTCATTTGCACCATGCCGCCTTTGCTTGAGCAATAGGCTGCGCGCTTGATATAGCCGACAAATGCCATTTGGGAAGCAATATTGATGATGCGCCCGCTTTTCTGTGCAAGCATATATTTAGCAGCTGCCTGGCTGGCGAAAAAGGCCGATTTCAAGTTCAAATCCAGGACCGTGTCCCAGTCTGATTCCGTCACTTCCATCGCAGGTTTTGCGATATTAACGCCTGCATTATTCACCAGCACATCGACTGTACCGAAAGTGTCCGCTGCCGTTTCAATCAGCCGCCGTACTTCTGCTACTGCACTCAAATCACCGGCCACTGCGATGCAGCGCGGATTAAATTCATGAAGCTCGCTCAGCGCATTATCGAGCGCTTGCTGATTGCGTCCCGAGATGACGACATTCGCCCCCAGTTCTGCAAAAGTCCGGGCAATATCCCGGCCGATCCCTTTGCTGCCACCGGTTACAATGACGGTCTTCCCGGCAAGTTCGGAAAAGTATGCACCCATTATTCGCTCTCCCCCATTGCCTGCAGATCATTTTTCAGGAAATGGATCAGCGTCCTTTCCCGGTCGGCATTGAGTTTACGCGATACGGCTGGCTCCCAATCGTAGAAGCCTTTGCCGCTCTTGTCGCCCAAATTGCCTTCTGCCGCAAGTTCCGACAAAATTTTGCCTGAGCGCTGGTCGGTCGCCAAATCTTCGAACAAATAATTCGAAATTGCCGAAAACACATCCAAGCCGCCCATATCGGCTGTCATTAATGGTCCGGTCACCGGCAAGCGGCGCCCAATGCTATAAGTGACTGCTGCATCAATATCTTCTTTTGACGCCGCTCCGGAATCCAACAGCGCTTGCGCTTCACGGAACAACGCGTATTGCAGACGATTGCCGATAAAGCCAGGCAGTTCTTTTTGCAATAAAATCGGTTTCTTATTCATATCCACAATAATTTGCATCGCACGCTGCACGGTTTCTTCGTCGGTCTTGCTGCCTTTGACTACTTCGACCAACGGAATAAGATGACCTGGATTCCAGAAATGCGTCACGACGAATCGGTTTGGATGCGCCATTTTTTCAGACAGCAGACTTGGCATGAAACCCGATGTATTGCTCGCGATAACGACGTCTTCTCCGACAAGCTTCTCAAGAGTAGCGTACATTTCTTTCTTCAATTCCAGCACTTCCGGAATCACTTCGATGATGAACGTCGCGCCTTCGACAGTTTCTTCAAGAGAAGTCGAGAATTGGATGGTGTCTTTGATGCGTTTCGCATCCGCTTCGCCGAATAAATCGTTGTCGACCATCACGCCCAGTTTATTGGCAAGGCCGTTGTTTGCATTTTCCAGGTCTTGCTCATTAATGCCAAAAACTTTTACAGGATGCCCTGCCCACGCTGCTGATAATGCGATGGAATGCCCCATCGTGCCGCTGCCGAGAATCGAAATCTTTTCCATGTTTTGCACCTCTTCCAAATAGTCCATCTAAAAAAAGTATACCCAACAAACTAGCTGAAAACTAGCTCATTGGGTATTTAGATCTTATAAACCTAGAGAGAACAACACTACTGCGAGAACCGCGCCAAGAAGCGGCACCACTACAGACAGCGCACCGAATGCAGGATATGCATCCTTATGGGTCTCACCGGCAATCGAACGGATTGTCGTTACCACATAACCGCCTTGCGGCAAGGAATCCAGGGAACCGGATGAAATAGCGACCGTTCTATGAAGCGCTTCCGGGTCAACGCCCAGATCCAGGTAATGCGGTGCCAGAAGCGGCAAGGCAATCGCTTGCCCGCCTGATGACGAACCTGTCAATCCGGCGATGACGGCAACGGCAAGCGCGCCGCCGATCAGCGGACTTCCTGGAATACCAGTAATGACGCCGACAGCTGTTTCAAATGCAGGAGTCGCTTTGACGACTCCGCCAAATCCTACAACGGCTGCTGTATTGGCAATCGCAATAACTGCGCCAAGCGCTCCGTCGCCAAACGCCTTGCCGATATTCGTAAAATACTTGCGGTTGATCACATACGTAGCGGCGATCCCGCCGCTAAGCGCTATGATCAACGCAGAAGTTCCCAGTGAATCGTGGAAAATGAACGAAATGATCAACACCACTAACAACGGCACCATGCTGAGAAGCGGATTCGGTAATTCTTTGCGGGTATCCGCAGTCGGATCCGTTTTTCTCGAAACGAAATGCTCGCCTTTCGAGACGGCTTTTGTGATCATCTTCTTCAGCCACCAATAACCGAATATCATCATAAACACGGCGACAATCGCACTGACTTCCCAGCCAGCGTATGGCGTCGTGCCAAGGAATTCAATCGGAATCCAGTTCTGGATTTCAGGTGAACCCGCTGACGTCATTGTAAATGTGGTCGAACCGAATGCCAGGGCAGCCGGTATAAAGCGGCGAGGCAGGTCCGCTTGCTTGAACAAGCTAAGCGCCATCGGATAGACCGAGAAAGCCACGACGAACAAACTCACGCCGCCATAAGTCAAAACGGCACAGGCGAGAACGACAGCCAGCGCCGCCCGTTTCATACCAAGTTTGCCAACAATCCATTTTGACACACTGTCGGCTGCACCGCTGTCTTCCATCACTTTACCAAAAATCGCACCTGTCAGGAACATCAGGTACCACGAGGCGATAAAACCCGTAAATCCTGTCATGTAATTTGTCAGGAAGTTGGCTGCGCCTTCTTCCGCAAGCTGCGGGAAGAGCGGCAACCCGTTCATGATTCCGACAAGCAAAGCAGTGAGCGGTGCCGCAATCAGCAAGTTCATGCCTTTCATCGTCAAGTAAATCAATAACGCCAATCCGCCAAATAAACCTATCATGCCAATCATATAATTTCCTCCATCAAGCTTTGGGATATGCCAACTTTCTAAGAGACACTTGTTAGCTCTTTTCATTTCGCTTCAGGCGGACGCCTTCCGCGCTGCGAAAACCATTGCTCCTACAGCGCCATGCGCTTCGTCGCAAACAAGTTGGTCAAAATCCTTTTGCCCAACTTGTTCGCCGCCTTCCGCTACATTCAAAGGTATTTCTTTTTAGAGAGTTTTTTCTTTACTGAAGAGCATGAAAGATACACTTTCTGCAGTTTTTTTCGGTTCTTTAGATATGGAGCAAAATAGTCCGACTCATAAGGGAGCAGTGAAACGATGAAGTGACGACTAACTTGTTCGCTAGCACGAGTTAGTTCGGCGCAAGTCCACGTGAAAGCGGGACTGTTTTGCAAAATATCGGCTTAATAAGCACTCTATTATTTTTTACCGTAGCGTTTTACGCGCAATAGCGCTTGTTCTGCGTGGCCTGCAAAGTTTTCAAGCTGGCACAGTCGTGCAGCGTATTCACCGATATAGGCGCTTGCTTCAGGTGTCGTGATTTTTTGGTAAGTGACCGTTTTGATGAATTTGCCAACCCATAAGCCACCTGTATAGCGTGCTGCGCCTTTTGTCGGCAAGGTGTGGTTTGTGCCGATGACTTTATCACCGTAAGCGACGTTGGTTTCTGGCCCTAGGAACAAGCAGCCGTAATTCGTCATATTTTCCAGGAAGTAATCCGGGTTTTCCGTCAGAATTTCCACGTGTTCAAATGCAAGGCGATCTGCTTCGATGCGCGCTTCTTCGATAGAGTCGACAATAAGGATCTGTCCATAATCTTCCCATGATACGCGGGCTACGTCAGCAGTCGACAAAGTTTTGAGTTGGCGCTCAATTTCTTTGACTGTCTCTTCAGCCAATTGCTCAGAAGTGGTGATCAATGCGCCTGGCGACGTTGGACCGTGTTCTCCTTGGCCTAAAATGTCTGTCGCGACCATTTCCGCGTCTGCTGTATGGTCTGCTACCACCAAAGTCTCCGTTGGGCCTGCGAATAAATCAATCCCGACTCTGCCGTATAATTGGCGTTTCGCTTCTGCAACGAATGCATTACCCGGTCCTACGATCATGTCGACCGCTTCGATTGTCTCAGTGCCGATTGCCATTGCTGCCATTGCCTGAATTCCGCCAAGCAAATAGATTTCATCTGCGCCTGCTAAAGACATGGCAGCAATCGTAGCATTCGGAATTTCTCCGTTGATTGGCGGCGTGCAAGCGATTACACGTTTAACGCCGGCAACTTTTGCAGTGAGCACACTCATATGCGCAGATGCCACCATTGGATAACGCCCGCCTGGGATGTAACAGCCTACACTGTTGACTGGAATATTTTTATGGCCCAGAATGACGCCTGGAATGTGTTGGACTTCTACATCGCTCAATGACGCGAGCTGTGCTTCAGCGAATGCTTTGATGTTCTTTTGTGCGAATTTGATGTCTTCAATCACAGAGGCAGGAACTTTGGAAACGATTTCATTTACTTGCGCTTCAGTGAGTCTGAATGCTTCAGGAGACCACTTATCGAATTTTTCCGACAAATCTCGAACTGCTTCATCCCCGCGCGCTTCCACATCTTTCAATGCTTCTGCAACAATCTGCGACACTTTAAAATCGTTTGCGCTTACTTCTTCTTGCGATTTCCCAGCTTTATATACTTTTACCAATGGGATTCCCTCCAATTTTTGAATACGTATGCAAAACATGTGCTACCAAGAAGAATATTGCAATTAATCTTGAAAGTCAATAATTTTCAGGCAGTTTTTCGTTTGATTAATTTCCCATCAATCTCAACTGCCCTTGCTAAGCCAGTGTAATCAACGATTTCATCCATGATATATTCAATTGTTTTTTCCACCATTTTTTCAATGGGCTGCTCCCACGTAGTCAGCTGATAACCCAACCATGCTGCCATATCGATGTTGTCGAATCCGACCACTTTTACGTCTTCCGGAATACGCAGTGAATTCTTTTTCAGCGCGTCGATAACGCCCAGCGCCATAATATCGTTCGCAGCAAAAATAGCCGCTGGAACTGGTCCTTGTTCCACCATGCCCAGTGCAGTCTTGAAGCCGCCTGCATATGTATAGTCCGATGCATATTTCCGATGGCTAATGCCTTTTTTCTTCAAGACTTCCATGAAACCCGCTTCCCGTTCGAGACTGGTCGACGTGTTGCCGTTGCCGGAAATGTAAACCATCTCTTTGATGCCTTGGCCGATCAGGTACTCGGCGACTTTTCTGCTGGCGTCCAAGTTATTGCAGCACACCGAATAAAATTCATCCGTGTTTAATTTGCGGTTGAAAAACACAAGCGGAATGCGGTTTGAACGGAAATCTTCTGCTACTTTCAATGACATCGCAGCATCCGTGATAATGACACCCGCTACATTATAATTCAGCAAAGTTTCCACATCTTCCGGCTGGATTTCCTCATTTTGCGTATGCACAAATAAGATGCTGTAGCCCAGTTTTTTGAACGCCGTTGTAAATTGCTTCAACACTTGCGGATAAAAGGGATTCTCGACCCCTTTCATCACCAAGCCGATGATTTTGGTTTTGTTGGTGATCAGACTGCGCGCAAATTCATTGGGCCGATAGCCCAACTGTTCAGCCGCTGCCAGCACTTTGGCACGGGTTTTCTCCGAAACTTTTGCCCCTTCAAAATAGACCCGTGAAACGGAAGACTGGGATACCCCTGCCAGTTTCGCTACATCATTCGCTGTAACCATGTGCTTCATTTTCTTCATTCCTTTGCGCTTGATATCGAATTCTAGAATACACCATTTTCCTGCTTTTGGCATTTATTTCTTGGATAATTCAACAAAAAAACGGCCTGCGAACGCACAGGCCGGATACTGGCTTATTCAATCGATTCCAAAGATGATGTCACTCGGTACTCATCCGTTCCTTCTCCCATGATAAACTCCCGCTTCACTTCACCGAGCCCTTCCACGTAATAATTGCGGATTGTCGCGCCATCATCTTCATGTTTCTCGGTCATGATTGCATTATCGAAATTTGCATAAGGGGTTTCCGTCGCAACATCGATCTCCACTACCTCTAATCCGTCCACTTTATCGCCAACTCCAATCGGCAATTCAAAGAAGCGGGAAATCGGTTTCAAGGCTTTGAGCTCTTCAAGCGGCGGATTGTATTCTTCATAGAACTCCGGCTTCTCCAGAACCAAGTCCGCCACATTATCGGCGATCCGGAATACCTTCAGAATTGTAGTACCGCCATTGTCTTCGTATAAAGCGATATGGTCCTCTTCCAGAAAAACGGTGCGGACCGTGAGCTGCGCATATTCGTTTCCATCCCCTCTAAAATGCGCGATGGTGCCATCTTTCATAAAAAAGCTGTAAGGATCGCTTTCCACGCCTGCAGGTTCTTCTGGTTCCTCTTCTGGTTCCTCTGCCGGTTCTTCTGCCGGTTCTTCTGCTGGTTCTTCTGCTGGTTCTTCTGCTGGCGGCTGCCCACCGTTTTCCGGAACTTCCGGATCCCTTTCCGATCCGCACGCTGCAACTATTATTACGAATAACATTATTATCATAAGCTGGACAAGTTTCATAGCCATCTCCCCATTTCTCAGAATAGACGCCAATAAAAAGTAAGTCTAGCTGTCACGCTACGCTTGAGTCGTTTTGGCCATGGCTTCCGTGAATCGCAAAAGGGCCATCCCTCACCGGAATGTCCCTTCAACTCCCTTATCAATTATTAAAAAGGTTTTTAATAACACGGATGACTCGATTTTGCTGGGCGATTGTCATATTCGATCCCGACGGCAGGCATAAGCCGTGGCGGAAAATCCGTTCACTGACTGCTTCGCCATCGCCATCTTTGTAAAAAGGAGCATCCTTGAATAACTCTTGTTGGTGCAGCGGGTTCCAAATATTGCGGGATTCGATTTCCTCGGTCTCAAGGGCGCGCTTGATGTTTTCAGGCGTCAATGCGGTAATATCCGTGTTAAGCGTAAAGGCGCTCAGCCAGCGGTTTGAACGCGTATCTTCCAGTTCTGGCTGGAATTCAATAGCTTCGATATCCTTGAAGGCTTCTGCATACCTCTCATAAATCGCACGGCGGGCATTGACCCGGTCTTCAATCGCCTCTAATTGCGCTCTGCCAACTCCTGCAAGGATGTTGCTCATTCGGTAATTATAGCCAACTTCATGGTGTTTATAATATGGCGCAGGATCCTTTGCCTGTGAGGCAAGGAATCTAGCTTTCACCAGCGCTTTAGCATCATCGGAAATCAGCATTCCTCCGCTTGACGCTGTGATGATTTTATTGCCATTGAAGGAATAGATGCCAAATTTACCGAGGGTCCCGCTGCTGCGTCCTTTGTAAAGAGAGCCAAGCGATTCAGCCGCATCTTCAATGATGGGTACGCCGTACTCGTTGCAGATTTCCAGCAATTCGTCCATCTGCGCGCTTTGGCCGTATAAATTGACGACAATCACTGCTTTGGGCAATTTCCCTTCTTCTGCCGATGCCACAAAGGCTTTTCGGAGAGCAGTTGGGGACATGTTCCATGTCTGTTCTTCCGCGTCGATGAAAACCGGTTCTGCTCCTTCGTATAAGATAGGGTTTGCGCTGGCAACGAATGTCAGTGATGAACAAAATACTCGATCCCCTTTGCCGACACCCAATAAATGAAGGGCCAAATGAATTGCTGCCGTGCCAGAACTCAACGCAGCCCCGGCTGCCGCTCCTGTATACGCAGCAAGTTCCGCTTCGAACTTGTCGACATTCGGCCCGATTGGAGCGATCCAATTGGTATCAAATGCTTCATTGATGTATTTCATTTCGTTTCCGGTCATATGAGGAGAAGAAAGGAATATCTTTTCCTTCTGGTATGGCGCTTGAATGTAAAGATTGGTGCTCTGGTTTTGTTCGATTGGTAGAATCTTCATCAATAAATCACCCCGTCAAATTTCAGCTTTTCGCCTATTTTTCTTGCAAGCAGTTCGTTATCCGTTCAGATTATTGATCACCAGCCGGAATTTACTGTTCGGCTGCATAGGAATTTCTTCTACGATGCGCATATTAAATCGCATGTCGTTGCCAAAAATATAAACCATTTCTTCATGGATCGATTCAGTCATAGCGTTCGTATAACTTTCTGCCGCTTCTATCATCACGTCGATGACATCCGGCGAATTTTGGATAAACTGTATTTTCCGTATGCTGCCGGAAAAACGGCTGCTGGCCATAGACATATACAGAGCCGTGAATTTGCCTTTACTTTTCGATTGGAGAAAATCATCTCCCCGGTCCTGTAAAGGATGGACGACCGGATGAGCGCTGCCGCATTCGCAGTATCCCCCATCTTTCGCCATATCGATGCGTTCTCCGGTTTTGTAGCGAATCAATGGCGTTCCATACGTATTGAAACCCGTTATGATCATTTCCTTGTCGATTGTCGTTTCGATGATGCCTGAGCTCAAATTATAATGCAGCCTGCCTTTCGGGCATTCCGTTATGAACGGCGCCCCTTCTGCGGAAGCATAATGATTGCGGACCGGGCAATCGAAAGCCATTTCAATTTCCCGGCGGTGCTGAGGCGTCAAAGTTTCGGCGGACGAGAAAATCGCAATCGGATGGAACGACAAGATGATCCGGTGCTGGTTGATGTATTTCGCCACCTCATAAAGGGCTGATGGCAGCCCGTCGATGAAGTCCGGCTTATAGCCATCAAGATTTTCCACAAAAAAACCTGCGTTCTTTTCGTTGCAGTAATAAGCGGAATACAGGCGCTGCTTGCTTGAATAATTGTCGCGCCAGAACACCTTTTTCTGCTGCCTCTTCGGTATAAACCGATTGGAGCTGAAAGAAGCTCTTTTCATTTCCAAATTGGTGACTCCGTGCTGTTTTTTGAAAAAATCCAGAAACGCCATATGCTTTTGCATATCCTCTTTAGTGAAAAGGAATTTCAGCGGAATTCCAGCTGAGTCCAACGTATGGGATACGATGGCGGAGTTTTCCGAGATGGTGTACATGGAAGCGATGTTCTCCCGGACCATCTCTTTTTCCAGCACCGGCAATCTCTTCAAGTCATCTACCGTTTTTATTGAGCTGATGTCGACCCCTTTGTAGAAGTCCCGGTAAAACGGGCTCTTTTCAAAGGCATATTTGACTAGCTTCTGGAGTTCCTGTTGCTGATAGGTTTTTTCATAAACCGCATCAGAATAATCCCGTTTGCCCAATTCTTTCAGGTATTTGAAGTAAATGTTGCCATGTCGGCTTTTTGTCCTTCTGTATCCCTCCACGCTCGCAAAAAGGTTTTGGAAGTAAATCGGCGAATTGTCGTATATTTTCATGGGCAAATCACGCATCCGCACTTCCTCCTTTAATGTATTTTTCTCTAGTAGTTGTGGTGCTTCATCAAGGATGGCAGACGGTTTCTCAAAAACCTATGCGAACTTGCCCGCTGCTTTAGCTTTCCATTGATCTTGCCATTCAGGCGGCTGGCCAGTTTCCGGCCGCTTGCGGTTAGCGAGTTTCAGCAGGATTTCCTTCGTTTCCTCAGGACCTAAATCCGGAAGCTGTTTCAGGACGCGGCTCATCTCGACTTGGCTGATTGGAGTCGCCTTGCCGATATAGATTTTCGGGAAAATCTTATCTGTCTGTATTTCACTTTCATCAAGCAATTCTTCGTATAATTTTTCTCCTGGGCGCATGCCGGAAAATTGGATTTTAATGTCATTTTCTTCGAAACCGGAAAGTTTGATCAAGTTCCGCGCAAGATCGACGATTTTCACCGGTTCGCCCATATCCAGAACGAAGACCTCACCGCCAGAAGCGAGCAGTCCCGCTTGGATCACCAGCCTGGAAGCTTCCGGAATCGTCATGAAATACCGCGTCATATTTTCATCCGTTACCGTGATCGGCCCGCCTGCTGCAATCTGCTGCTTAAAGAGCGGGACCACACTGCCGCGGGAACCTAGAACATTGCCGAAGCGAACTGCCGCAAATGTGGTATTGCTGTTGACGGCCAAGTTCTGTACGATCATTTCCGCAAAGCGTTTCGTTGCCCCCATAATATTCGGAGGATTGACGGCCTTGTCTGTGGAAATCATGACAAAACTGCCTACGCCGAACTTGTCAGCTGCCTCTGCCACGTTTTTGGTGCCGAATATATTGTTCTTGACCGCTTCCAGCGGGTTCGCTTCCATCAGCGGCACATGTTTATGAGCTGCAGCATGATAAATGAGATCCGGCTCAAGGGTCTTGATGACGTGGAATATCCGTTCCCTGTCCTGCACATCCGCGATGATTGGAACAATTTTCGTCGTTTTCGGCACTTTTGCCCGCAGCTCCATATCGATGGTATAGATGGAATTCTCACCATGCCCCAAAAGCAGAATTTCTGCGGGATTGAATTTTGCGATTTGCCGGCAGATTTCAGAACCGATCGACCCACCTGCACCTGTTACCATGATTGACTTGCCGCTAAGCTGGTCATTGATTGCTTGCATATCCAGCTTGACTTCCTCGCGGCCGAGCAAATCCTCGATTTTCACATCACGGATATCGCTGACTTGGATTTTTCCGGTCATCAAATCTTCAATTCTCGGGATAGTCTGTGTTTTTGCGCCAGTATCCAAACATTTTTTTGTCAGTTCCGCCATCGCTTTTTTAGATAATGAAGGAATTGCGATGACTATTTGATCGATGCGGTGGTCTACGACATAGGCCGGGATATTGTCGAGCGCGCCGACAACTTCGATGCCCAGCATCTCGAGCCCCCATTTTTTCTTGTCATCATCCACAAAGATCACGGGATTTCTTCCCCATTCCGGATTATCCTTCATATGCCTTGCTATCATTCTTCCTGCCTGGCCTGCACCGATGACCATTGTTCGACTCGTTAATACCGCTTTACGCCTGATCGCCTGTTCCTGGATCAACCGCAGCGAAAGCCGCGAAGCTCCGAAAAAGAAAACCAGCAGCAGCCAAGAAAGCATCAGCGTTCTCACATATAATTGTGTAGAATACGTGTATTGCATAACGGCTGCTACAAGAATGGTGAACGTTACTGCCATGACAATCGACTTGAGTTCATCGATTGAAGCATAGGCCCAAATTTTCCGGTACAGCCCGTAATGCCAGGCAAATGAGTGCCAAGCGATGAACAGCGCTATCGTGCTGATGAAAAGCATTTCATTGGTCAACACGCTGGCATACGGATATAAGAATAAATAACAGGCATAGATAGAAGAAATAATAATCAACGAATCGATGAAGAATAACGACAGGTATCTTTTCTTAATCGTCAATTGAATTACCCCATCTCATCTCTGTTTTTTAATGTTGCTATTCGTCTCCGTAACCTTGGTAATAATAAGTATCTTTGCTGATTTCATAATTATTCATGACCACACCCATGATGAAGGCTTTAGAAGTTACCAGCGCGTCCCTTGCTTTAATGACGCTTTCCTTCTCGGATCTGCCGGTATTGACAACCAATACTGTGGCGTCGCATTTATTCGCCAGGATTTTCGAATCGGTAACCGACAACAGCGGCGGCGAGTCGAAAATGATCAAATCATATTTTTCTTTCATCTCTTCAATTAGCGAGTCAAGAGCCGGAGAGCTGAGAAGTTCAGCCGGATTTGGCGGAATCTGGCCGCATAGCAGCAAATCAAGGCCCACCACACCGCTCCGTTTCACGCTATCCTGGAGCCTGCCTTTTTTCAGCAGAAGATTCGACAGGCCGACTTTATTGCTTTGCTGGAAGGTATGGTGCAATGTCGGGCGTCTCATATCCGCATCGACCAGCAGCACACGTTTTCCGGCTTCGGCAAACACAATTGCCATATTGCAGGAAGTCGTCGATTTCCCTTCCTCTTTCGCTGCTGATGTAAATAGGATTGTCTGTGTATCAGGGCCCGGCATAGAGAAATTGATATTTGTCCGAATCGTACGGTATTGTTCAGTAGTAATGGATTGGGGGTTAGTACGAACCACCAATTTTCGTCCCACCGATCGATTTGATTTTTTCGCTGTCCACATCTACCAACAACTCCTTCTTATCTTTTAATGTCGAAGATCTGCGTTTTTCCTTGCCGCCTTCAGTGCGGCTGACGATGCCCAGTACGTTAAGGCCGACTATCGCTTCGATGTCTTCCTCAGTACGGATTGTTGTGTTCATCTGATCGAGCAAAATTGCAAGCCCTGTTCCAAGCATAAGTCCGATGATTGCCCCGACACCCATATTGAATAGCGGATCCGGTTTAACCGGTTCGGGCTCAATCGGTACAATCGCTGGCGCCAGAATATTAACGTTGTCGACTTTCATCAAGTTTTTGATTTCAGCCTGGAATACGGATGCCGTCGTATTAGCGATAAGGACCGCTTTTTCCATCGAGGCGTCTTCCACATCCAACGTCACTACCTGTGAATTTTCAATATTTGATACCGTAATGCGTTCGTTCAGTTCTGCGACCGTCTCGTTCAAGCCAAGTTCTTTAATGACAGCCGATAAAATGATTGGGCTTTTGATGATGACATTGTACGTGCTGATCAACTGGATATTTGCATCAATGTCCTGCGTATCGAATGGCTGCGCCGCCGTCGTATTCTGGTTGACCAGAATTTGCGTCGAAGCCTGATAAATCGGCTTCATCATGGTGTAGCTGACAACCCCGCTTAACGCAACGAATAGCAAAGTCACCATAATGATCAGTGGAAGCCGCTTGCGTAAAGCCTTTAAAAATTCTTTGACGTTGAATGTACTCTCCATTTCCTGACACCTCTGTTTCCAATGAATTTTGTGATGCTTTTAACGCAAATGCTTTTCAGCAAATTGTCCAATGTAGAAGACTTTTGAATATTTGCCGTTAGAGGCGTTTAACATAAGGATGATCCAAAGCACTAAACCGATAGGCATTAAGATCACTCCTGATAACCAGCCGATGACTGGAAGCATCCCAAGGACGGTGAATACAGTAACGAATGCGATTGAAAGCAAAATTGACTGCAGCGCATGAAAGCGTACGAAGCGATTTTCCCTTTCGACGATAAGAAGCAGGAACCCGGATACAAAACCGAATAGATAAGCCAGCGATCCGGCATGATTCTCGGTCAGCCCGATGACGGTCCCAGTGGGGCCGGAAGCTCTTAGCGCTTCGGGGCGTTTGAATACAGTTTGACTATCGAAATTGCCAAGCTGCCGATCGTCTGTGATTTTAAAATTGTTTTCAACCATTTTCTTTTCCTCCTTTATTCTCAATCATTTGACCTAATACTAAAGAGGCAAGGTTAAAACAAAGTTAAATAGATTTAATTATTAAAATATTTTAAATTAAGCTTAATTGATATAAATTTTAATCTAATAAAAGAGCTGATATCCCGCAAAATAGTCCCGCTAAAACGTATGCTCCTGCATCGCTGCACTAGCTTCGTCGCAAAGAATTGGCCGAAGGTAGTTCGGCCAATTCTTTGCTGCGGGCTCGCACCAAACTAACTCGTGCTGACGCATGAATGGATTTAGGCACTTCATCGCTTCACTGTTCCCTTAGGAGTCGAAGCTGTTTTGCTGCATATCTGGAGAACTGAAAGAAACTGCAGAAAGTGTATCTTTCGTATTCTTTGATAAAAGAATTTGATTTGTATCAAGAGACAATTTTGAGTGAAGCGGAAAGCGTCCGCCTGGAGCGAAATGAAAAGGACTATGTTAATCCCGCAAAACAAAAACAGCCCCGCCTGGATGGCGGGGCTGTTGCTGGTTGATATTATTCTGTTGTGAACTTATAGCCGAAGCCTCTGACGGTCCGGATATGCACCGGATTAGCGGGATCTTTCTCCACTTTCCGCCGTAGGTTGCTGATATGGACTTTGACGGTCTGGATATCCCCTTCGGAATAATAGCCCCAAATCCGGTCGTATAATTGTTCTGCCGTCCACACGCGGTTCGGGTTTTGGGCCAACAGGAGAAGCAATTGGAATTCCTTATGATAAAGCCGGACCTGCTCGTCGTTAACGTAAAGTTCCCTTGCGTCGATGTGGATTTTCATGTCCCCGAATTCCAAAATGGCCAATTTATCTTCGTCGCCGTTTTTCCAGCCGTTTCTCCGGAGGATGGCACGGATGCGGGCTTCAAGTTCATTGAAGTCGAAAGGCTTGGTTATATAATCGTCCCCTCCCGCTTCGAGGCCATTGATCTTATAGGAAAGTTCTTTGCGGTAGCTGACAAATAAAATTGGCATTTTCGTCTGCAGTCGGATTTGTTCACAGACTTCCAGGCCATTCATCCCCGGCATTTCGATGTCGAGCAAAATAATGTCAGGGTTTTCCTTCGCCAATTTATCCATCGCTTCATAGCCATCTTCAGCATCTATGACGCGGTAGCCTTTTTTAATCAGGAACAACCGCATGAGTTCGCGGATTCCTTCTTCATCTTCAACGACCATTACAGTAGCTTCGTTCATGGCGAACACCTCCTATCGTTTTTAAAAACTCAGTGGCAAAGCAATATAGAACACGCTTCCCTTGCCCGGTTCGCTTTCAGCCCAAATTTCCCCTTTATGGGAAAGGATGATTTCTTTTGCAATGGCGAGGCCCAAGCCGCTTCCTTTGTAATGTTCCGATTTCTCCATTTTAAAGAATCGATCGAAAATATGCGGCAATACTTCCTGGTCGATCCCGCTTCCGGTGTCCGCCACTTTTATGATGACTTCGCCCTCAAATTCCTCCAGGTCAAGCACTGCCCCTTCCGTGCCACTTGCGTAGACTTCGGTTGAAATCGTGATTTTCCCATCCTCTGACGAAGTATGCTTTACTGCATTCCATAGGACATTGGAAAACACTTGGTCGATTCTGTCGACGTCAATTGACAGGATAAACTGATCTTCGAGCGGATTGCGTCCTCTTGCACTGTGTTCGAATTTCCTTCCGCTTTGAGTGACATCGGATTCCATGCCGGTGGTCAAGCGGTTCAGCCACTGGCTCAGCTTCACTTCTTCAAAGCGCAGCGTCATATTGCCGGATTTGTATTTTGACAGCTCGGTTAAATCTTCTGTCAGGCGTTCCAACAACAGCAGTTTGTTATGGATCATGTCCAGGTATCTCGGATTTTTCTCGTCGATGAGGCTTTCTTTGACTGCCTGGATATAGCTGTGAATCAGTGTAATCGGCGTCCCCAATTCGTGAGAGATCGTCGATAGCATTTCGTTTCTGGATTTCTCGATTTCCTGGATTTCATCGTTTACAGTCACCAAGTTCATATTGGTGATTTCCAGAGCCATCGTACGTTCTTTGATGTTGCGCTCCAGGAAATAATTGACGTTCGTGATTTCCTGCGTCAAGCTTCTCAAATTGGCCAGAGTTTCGACGCGCAGCAGGAATTCTTCCTTATCGCACGGCTTTACCAAATAATCATTGGCGCCTGCGGTGAAAGCGTTTGTCTTATGGCGCATACCTTCTTCTTCCGACATCATCAGGATCGGCAGTTCCGTTAACGTGAATTCTTTTCGGATGCTGCGGCATAATTCGTCTCCGGTCATATCTGCCAGCGCCCATTCAAGAATGACAAGATCGATCGGCTGTTCGCCGAGAAGTTTGAGCGCTTCTTTTCCTTCGGAAACCCCGGTCACTTCAAACCCTTCCCGCATCAGATGGTAGGTCACCATCTGCCGATTGACATCGATATGGTCGACAACCAGAATACGGATCTGTTTTTGTTCCCGTCTACGCTGGCTAAGGGATTGCGTAAGCTCTGCAGTGGACAATTCTTCGATTTTAACTTTCTCGGCTTCCTGCGGTTCGGCCAATTCTTCTTTCATATAGATAGGCAGCGTAAAGCTGAACGTCGACCCTTTTCCAGCTTTCGATTCCACTTCCAGCCAGCCGCCTTGCAATTCGACGAGCCGTTTGGAGATGTTCAAACCGATGCCGATACCTGTATCCCGGATCCCGTCGACATCCGATTCCGGCTTCAATGGAAACGGTTCGAATAAAGTCGGAATCTCTTCTTCTTTGATGCCGATACCGGTATCCCGTACGGAAATTTGAATCTGTTTGCCGATTTGATTAGCAGTAATGACAATTTCGCCCGAGACTGTGTATTTGATGGAGTTGTCCAGCAGATTGAAAAGAACCTGCTGCACCCTGTCCGGATCAGCAATAACCTCCGGAAGATCTTCTGGAATCGTGTGGTACAAGGAAACGTCTTTGTCTTTAAGCAATGGCCGGCACACTGTAAGCACTGTTTCAGCCAAATCAAGCAGTTTCACCGGTTCGACATGAACATCGAGCGCATTCTGTTTAAGCTTGGAAAAATCCAAAATATCGTTGATCATATGCGCCAATTTCTTCCCGCTTGTAACAATGGTTCCGAGCTGCTGGTTCGCATTTTGCGGTATGCGTCCATATGCCATTTCCTGCAACGACTCGGCAATGCCGATAATGCCGTACAACGGTGTTCTTAAATTATGGGATGTCATCGCAAGCAACTCATCTTTGCGCTCATTGGCATGCTTCAAAGATTCCATTGCCATGCGCTGCCGCTCAACAGCCTTGCGTTCAAGCTCCTGTTTCTCCAACCTCTTAACTGCCGCTTTATCATTCAACGCGAGTGCGGCTAACAGAATTCCCAGCCCTACTGCTAGATAACCACCATGGCGCGTTCTGAGAGTGAAAAGCATATAACCATTCATAACCAGGAACGAAACCGTGATGCCGAACATCATCAAGAATGCGCCGACAGTGTAATACCTGGCATAAAGGATATCTTTTTCCAGACATATTACCGAGATGACGAAAACTGCGATGGAACTGGCGACAAGCAGCAGCGGCAAAAAGAGGCGAATAGCATCTAAGTTCAACAACAAGATGAACAGCAAGATCAAGTCAGCAGCAATTAGTCCCTTGAACACTTTTTCAAGCCAAGGCAAATGCCGCCGGATATCCAGAAAACTTTCAGTGAATAACAGCATGAAGATGGTGCTCAAGCCAATGAAAAAAAGGATCGAGCGTTCGTTCCACCAAATCATATCTGGCCAGATAAATGCCAGCGTCAAACCTGTGAGCGAGGAAATCGCGAATAAAATCGACATTGACAAGAGCGCGAAATATAAAAAACTTAATTGTCTGAGCTGTACGAATTGGAGTAGATGATAGGCTGTGATGACGATGGCGATTCCTGACCCTACACCGATCAATGCTGTAGTCGCTCTTGTTTCCGCTTCAAAAGCCTTTTCTTCCCAGACTGTCACAGGAATTTGCATCGGTCCGTCAGATTTTGCATGGAGATAAAAGGTCCCTGCAGCGCCTTCCTCCATATCAAGGTTGAAAACGAGATTCCGGTGGTAGTATTCGCGCTCGCCGACTGGCACAGACCGGCCGCTTTCCTTCGCTTCGAATCCGCCCCCGGGTGCGGGCATATACAATGTGACATCGTCCAATGTCGAAGAAGCGACTTCCAAGAGCCACTTCTTGTCCGCTGACGTATTCTGCAGATCGAACCTGATCCAATAAGCACTGTCTGTATATCCCTCATTCAGTGTTCCTTCTATATTCGGCATGAACTGCATGCTTAAAATCGGCTGTGAAACCTCTTCCATCGTCAAACTGCCTGAACCATCTTCTAAAATGGACATTTCACTGTCCAATCGGATCTTATCCATTGAATCAGTCAACATCAGCGTTTCGCCGCTTTCTTCTAATCCGCCTTCCGGGCTTTTGGCTGTTATAAAAACCAGCAATATAATAAGGATAAATACTATTTTAACGGTTATAGAAACATTCCGGTAAAGTCGGGACATAATCATGCACCTCTGTTTTTCTAGAATTCGTTTAAGATAATCATTATCAAATCAAAAAAACAGTAACGGTCATAAATTATTACTTAAACCCTTAACTAAATTCTAACTTGTATAATTTATTTTGAATATTTAAATTATTAAGATTCGCCATTTATGAACCATAAGTATCATTACCAATTGATAGAATAATACCATTATACTTGGAAAAAGAAAACATTTTTTTATCTGAAAATTCAAATAAAACTATTGACCCAGAACCTACTTGCGATTATTCTATAAAAAAGGACACTCTAGGTTCATTTGTCGCATGAAATTTGAATCGGGCATTTAATGCCCCAGAAGAGGTGATAGCGATGTTCCAGAAGAAATCTTCAACCCTTCCGAAAAAGAAGAAGAATTGGTTCGGTATTTTTGTAAAGATTTCCATTCTAGTAGGTGCACTATACTTACTGGTCCTATTTCCGAAAGCAACTAGTACATTGGATGAAATCCATGAACCACTGGTCAGGGAAGCATCCCCTAAACGGCAAGAGAAAGTCGTCTTAGAGGATAAGGATCCAATTTCCGTCCTGCTGCTCGGTGTGGATGAGCGTGCGGGCGATAAAGGCCGCTCGGATACGATGGTTGTTGTTGCCATCAACCCGGAAAAGGAATCCACCAAGATGATCAGCATTCCACGTGACACTTATACCGAGATTGTCGGACTCAATATGTCTGATAAGATCAATCACGCGTATGCTTTTGGCGGCATTGAAATGTCGATGGATTCCGCAGAAAACCTGTTGGACATTCCCATCGACTATGTCGTCCAGCTTAATATGGAAGGATTCGAGGACATCGTCGACGCATTGGATGGCGTAAAGGTCGACAACTCTTTTGCCTTTGACGATTTCCCCTCAGGCGAACTGACTTTGAACGGCACACAAGCATTGGATTACGTACGGATGCGCTACAACGATCCGGATGGGGACTTTGGCCGCCAGAACCGCCAAAAACAAGTTATCCAGAGCATAATGACCAAAGCCGTTTCTGCTAAAGCGCTTTTCAATTACCCAAAAATTTTCAACGCGTTAGGCAATAACGTAAAAACCAATATGGGCTTCAACGAAATGATTGATGTCCAAAACAATTACCGCAGTGCCACAAACGACCTGGAACAGCTTTATTTTGAACAGGGATACGGTGAAACAATCGGTGGCATCTGGTATTACATGATGGATGAAGAAGAACTTGCTGAGGTGCAGACGGTTTTCAAAGAGCAACTGGAAATAAGCCCATAATAAAAATCCAGCCGCATGTGTGAAATGCGACTGGATTTTTTTGTCCATTATTTTTTAGGTGCGAGTTCGACAGCTTGGCGCAATGCTTCCACTAAGCTTTTTTCATCTGCCTTGCCTGTGCCCGCAATATCAAAAGCGGTGCCGTGGTCCACACTTGTTCGGATAATGGGCAGCCCAACAGTAATGTTGACGCCCGACTCCAGGCCCAGCACTTTGACCGGACCGTGGCCCTGGTCATGGTACATGGCAACAACGATATCAAAATCACCGCGCACCGCGCGGAAAAATAATGTATCCGCTGGCAGCGGCCCTTGCACATCAATTCCTTCAGCTTGTGCTTTCTCCACTGCCGGAACGATTTTGTCCGCTTCTTCGCCGTAACCGAACAAACCATTTTCCCCGGCATGGGGATTGATGCCGCATACCGCAATCTTCGGAGAAGCTATACCCGCTTTGGATAAAGTCTCGTGTGCCAGTTGAATGACGTGCAGGACACGTTCAGGCGTGATCATATTGATCGCATCAATGATGCCTACATGCGTGGTGACATGGATTACTTTTAAATTTGGAGCCGAAAGCATCATTGAATAATCCTTGGTACCGGTCAGTTCAGCCAGTATTTCTGTATGCCCAGGATAAAGATGGCCCCCTTTTTGCAAGGCCTCTTTATTCAGTGGGGCGGTGCAGATAGCATCAATCTCTTTGTCAGTGGCCAAACCGATTGCTTTGGCCAAATATTGAAATGCTGCATTACCGGCTTCCGCAGACACTTCCCCGATTGGCAGCGTATCTGGTAAAAGAGCGAGATCTAAACAATCGATTACAGCTGGATCGAATTGCGCTTCTCGCGGGTGATTGATGCGGCGAATCTCTTTTGTGCTGCCCGTAAATTTTTTTGCGCGCTCCAGAATTGAAGCATCCCCGATCACAAACGAACGGCTAGTTTCATGGACAAGCTCATGTTCGAAGCTTTTTAAAATGATTTCCGGGCCGACGCCTGCCGCGTCCCCCATTGTAATTCCAATAATCGGCCTATAAGTTTGCATGTAATCCCGCTCCTCTCAGATAATCGACGGCATCGACAAGAGAATGGCTAGTGCCAAACCCCCCTGCTTTTGTAATCGCCGCCATCTTTTTGTTTTTCCAGTCCACGATCCCAAGCGGCAATCCTGGCTCTACTTCAAACTTCAATTCCATGTCGTGGATGCCCAAATTATTGCAAATTGCCTTCGCAGTGTCTCCGCCCGTCATAATGATGGCGTCGAAAGCGGATTGTTGCAGAGCAGCTTCCGCCAGTAAGCCAAGCCCTTCCGCAATCCCTTTTCCGCATGCAGCGGCTGACCATCCATTGCTGGCTGACCATTTCTTGACCCTTTCGCGGTTTTCTTCGGAACCATCCACATAAATCACCGCAGCGTCCCATCCATCCCGAGCTAATTGTTGCCGCATACCCGCGAGGGCCTGAGCTGGATTCTGCAATAATTCCAGCGGATCCGCTTCCGCCATAACCGTTCCTTCTCTTTTCTTTAACTCCGCCAATTGTCCACTTGTCTGACTGGACAAACTGCCGGCAGCCACAAGGACTTTTTCTGCCCCGATAGGTTGCCGTCCATTATTTTTACCTGTGCTTAATTCAGTATACAAATGGTTGATCATACCAGCGGATCCAGCCCAGCCGATTGTCAAGGCCACTCCTTTTTCCAAAATTGCCAGTTCAGCGAAATCCGCTTCATCGACCGCATCGCACACCACCCATTCCACACCTCGTTCAAATTGCTCCTGCACCCACTTTGCAGCGTCTGCGCTAAAGAGCACTTCCCGTGTAAGAACCGCCGCTTTTGCGGGTCCCGCCTCCAATAAATCTGGAATAAAGCTTTTCAAAACCGGTGTTTTAGGGTCTTTGGCAAACTCAGTTTCCGTAATTTTTACGCCGTTTACGTAGAGAACGCCTTGCTCAACGGTTCTGCCCATTACCGGAAAAGCGGGAACGATCCATATCATGTCCATTCCGCCGGCATCTTTCATCGCCTGCAACTCAGCTGCTACAGGGCCGCGCAACGTTGAATCCACTTTTTTATAAAAGTTAGTGATACCGTTCGTTTTAAAACGCATAATTTCCCGGTGGACTGCTTGGTAGGCGTCAGTTGCAGCCATTGCCCGGCTATCGGTATCGACAATCCAAACCTCGATTTCTTCATCGCCAAAATTTGAAGCGTTTACTGAATCCGTCAGCAGCACTTTTGTCCGAAGCCCTTTCTGCGCAAGCCGCACGCCCGTGTCATTGGCTCCGGTAAAATCATCTGCAATGATGCCAATCCCTTTTGCCACATCCCCAACCCCTTTGCCGCAAGCAGCTTGTGCCGCCAGTCTTTCTTTTACTATAAAACGAACACTAAATATTGCAACATTTAAAACTCTGTTTTCTTCTCTAAGCAAAATAACGTTTAAAAATGCAACAAAATCGCTGATTCATGATTTGAGCTTGCGCCATAATGTTGCCCGATTGATTCCTAAGCGAAGGGCTGCTTTGGTCTGGTTTAGCTTTTCTTCTTTCAAGACATGGTTGATGATTTTCTGCTCAATTTCTTTCAGTGTCTCGTTGTCGTTGATGCTGATCAGCCCGTGAGCAGAGTCACCAATCGGCATGAATGCTGTTTTCTGCAATGTATTGCTGTTAATCACGTATGTTTTTTCAATCAACGCCAGATTTTTCACATAAGCTTTCAAAGATGCCAAATTGCTGTCTTTTACTGAATGGATAATGTTTTCCAATGCATCTTTTTGCACTTTGACCGGCTGCGTTCCCAGCGTTTGATGAAACTCCTCTAAATAATTTTGGACCAAAGCCGGAATGTCTGTCTGACGATTTGCCAATGTTGGAACCGCAAGCACGATTGCCTGATCAAAACCAGTGCGTTCTGCTATATCTGTCGTCAATGCAGCGGCGGAAATCATCAGCTGTATATTTTTCGCATCCGCCTGTTTTGCAATGTGTGTTAAATAGGCCATCTTCTTTTCATCCGGAATAGCGGTCAATTCAATAAACAAGGTCGAAAATGAATCTGGTAGGCGGCTAATCTCTATTTCCTGAAGATCCCGAGAGCCCGCTTCAGCAAAAAATCCGATTTTGCCATGAAAAGCATGTATATAGCGCGCCAGTTCCCGCTTAGCCAAGCCGTCTTTTCCAACCAGCAGCAAAAGTGAAGATGTACACGCCGGGGCTTCTGCTGCCAATAGCAGATTCCTCATCGCTGCACTTTCTGCAACAAGCAGCGGCAGATGGTTGATTTGTTCAAGCTGCATGGCTTCCGCCTCCCGCGCATCGAGCCGTTCAAAAAAGAAATAAACGAGCGGGCCGTCCCGATCGGCAACGAGTTCCGCTTGCACTGTGAAAGAAAATCTCCCCCTATGTGATGTGGACAATACAGGAATTCTGCTGCTCAGTAATTTTACCCGCATCCCTTCCAGTTCTTTATTTGAAATCGGCTGGCCCTTGAACAACGTCCATTGAGCTTCGATTGCCTGGCCATCTTCTGACAGCGCCATGAAATCGAATTTTTCGCGGGCAATTACTGTGTGCAGGATGCGCTGCTTGCGCCTGTTTTTTTCCAATGATGTGATTAAGCGT
Organism: Planococcus sp. TJ-302; assembly: GCF_058268455.1. Taxonomy (NCBI): domain Bacteria; kingdom Bacillati; phylum Bacillota; class Bacilli; order Caryophanales; family Caryophanaceae; genus Planococcus; species Planococcus sp. TJ-302. The sequence continues at coordinate 1,273,034 of NZ_JBZDOI010000001.1, forward strand.
CGCGCTTCTTCGATTGCCTCCATCACGGACTCACGGCCTGACTGGATCAACAACCCTTCCATGCCCATCCTCTCCGCGGCTTCCACCGTCACAACATCACCGAGAACTCGGCTGACCCCTTCTTTTTTCAGAGCCTCCAATACTTTACCGATTTCTTCAGCCTTTTGTATCGTCGCCACTTTAATATCCATATCCAGCAAGCCCGCTATCGAACTTGCACCCATCGTTACAGAAGGAAAACCCGCTAATGCGCTCTTTGCTTGTCCAGGTGCGCTCACTAGCATAATGGCACGCAGCAGATCGTAGCCTGAAATTCGGATATCGATGACCGGCAAGTCCAATGCATTACGGATCATTTGCGCCGTTCCGCCTCTGCTGATGATCAAATCTGCACCTTCCCGCTCCATGCGCTTAGCCACCAGGACTCCTGCTTCCAGATTACCCGCTTCCACAAGAAGTTCGATAGTTGGATAAGCTTCTTTCAAATCTTCGATTAATTGCGCCATCGCTTCGTATGGCGGGATAATTCCAATTGTGATATTCCTTGCCACCACTCTTCCCCCTCTGTATTTCTAGTTGTTGCTATTATAGCAATGGACAGGCCCAAGCACCGTATTTCTAATGTATTATTCTGTCAACTTCGTAGCCGCTTGTTTATAATAGCTTTAACAATAGACTGAAAAGGGGCTGTCTTCATGTGTTTGATTAATTTCCAATTGAACGGTCATCCGAAATACAAATTAGTGTTGGCTGCAAACCGGGATGAATTTTACTTACGCCCGACAGAATCTGCCCATTTTTGGAAAGACGAACCACAATTATTGGCTGGCCGCGACCTGATGCAGATGGGTACTTGGCTTGGCGTCACGAAAACCGGGCGAGTTGCTGCTTTGACAAATTTCCGAGATCCCTCAGCGCCTGAAGCCAATAAAATTTCACGCGGCTCGATTGTGCGGCACTTCTTGTCTACGGATATGGATGTGCGGCTTTTTCTGGAAAACTTGATCCCGGAAGACTATGCCGGTTTTAATATTTTAGCCGGTGACAGCAGCCAAATGTTTTATTACAACAACCTGGAAGCGAAAGCCGCCGAAGTGGAGCCAGGAATTCATGGCCTTAGCAACCACTTCCTCGACACGCCTTGGCCGAAAGTCGTAAAAGGCAGTATGCATCTCGAACGCTACCTGACGGACAACGAAGATGTGCACATCGACGATTTGTTCGACATTCTGCAGGACGCAGAAGAATCAGTAGACAGCGATTTGCCGGACACGGGAATCGGCTCTGAGCTCGAACGCAAGCTGTCGCCGATGTTCATAAAAACGCCGGAATACGGCACCCGCTCTTCCACCGTCGTGCTCATCAGCCATGATGACCATGTCGTTTTTGCTGAACGCGTATACAATAGCGGCAAATTGCAGGAAGACAACCGCTTCGAGTTCGATATTGAAAAATGAAGTACGTGTTTTGAGCTAATGCCGGTTAACTTTTAAGCAATTAATGTTAACTTCTTCTTAATTCATGTTAACTCTCTCGTACTTCATGTTAACGAAAAGCTAAATCATGTTGAGCCGAATTACTACATGTTAACGAAAGAACCTTCTTCCCATACTTACAAATGGTTGCATTTCGCAGGAGCGAAATGCGCAATTGCTAGAGAAGGAGCTGTTCGCCTGGGCGAACGGCTTTTCCATTTATGTTCTTGAACTTGGATCGCGGAGAGACGCTTACACTTTTCCACTCTTTCAAAAGGAACCATTACAGGGAGTTCATTTTAAACTCTTAACAGTTCATGTTAACGCCCGATTAGATCATGGTAACGTCCTTCCAATTCATGTTAATAGCTTGCTTAGTCCTGTTAACTTTGAAATAACATTTGTTAACGAGTAAAATTTCTCCGCTTTTAAACTATTTCACACTACCTGAATACGCTTGAACATCAAAAGGAGCCCTTAGCAGATTTGCGAAGGGCTCCTTTTGAACTTGAAATGAAAATTGCATCACTTATATAGCAACGTTACCGTTATGCAAAGTCGATGGTCATACTATCGAGCAGCCTTTTGTATTCCGAGAATTCCTTTTCCCATTCGGCGTGCCGGTCGATTTCCTCACCCTTCAACAGAGACTCGATTACATCCAGGCAAACATGCCAGCCCGCAAGGTCCTTTGCTGTCTGGGGTGTGATTTTACGGATTGACTCGATCAGTTTTAATGTCGTCCCCTGATTTCCAGGTGACACTTCAAAACGGACTTCATCTTCCCACCAATTGAACGCCAGAACTTTGCCTTCTTCAAAATCAACAATCGCCAAGCTTTCAGAGCTGCCGTCCCCCATATCGAAAGTTAACGACCCGCCTTTGCGCAAATCGGCAATCTCCAACTCCGAAAACCATTGATTGAGCTTTTCATTGTCCGCCAGCATTTCCCATACCTGTTCACTATCAAATGGCAATGTCAGTTCGAATCTTGCCTCGTACCCTTGATCTTTTTGTGTGATTTCTGCTCGCATGCCTGTTCCCCCTAATCTAATAGTCATGATTCTATTATACACGAACACGCGGCAAGGTTTTGATGGGTGCATCGTGCTAAAATCGGGTATAGGAATTTAAGGAGTTGACGATCATGAGATTAGGCTATGCTTGTATGAATACTGAATTGAAAACCGTCTTCCGCACGGTGCGCGTTGCGACTGTGGAAATGGAAGGATCGGCAAAAATAAAAGAATTGACGATGCAGAATATACACACCACTTTGGAAATCTTGAACTGGAATGTGGAGAATGGCATTTATTTTTATCGTGCGTCCAGCTCTATTATTCCTTTATCGACTCACCCGATTAACGACTGGATTTGGTGGGAAGATCCAGATTTCCTTGAAATAGCCGCACAAATCAGAGCGCTTGTTGATAAGTACAAGATGCGGATTTCAATGCACCCCGGCCAATATACCGTACTTAATTCACCAAAAGAATTGGTGGTCGAGAAATCAGTCCAGGATTTGGAATATCACGACCGCCTGATCGAATTGCTGGGTGGCAACGACTTGATCCTTCATACGGGCGGTGCTTATGGCGATAAAGAGGACGCCAAGAAAAGGTTCGCTGAAAATTACGCGCAACTCCTTTCCAGCTCCATCAAGAAGCGGCTGCGCTTGGAAAATGACGACAAAACATTCACGATACGCGATGTGCTCGACGTCAGTAAAATGACTGGTGTTCCGGTATGCTTCGATATCCACCACCATAATTGCAATAACGACGGCCAACCGGTCGACTTTTCGGAAATTTTAGCGACGTGGGAAGGTTTCGGGACGCCGAAAATCCATATCAGCACAGGCAAAGAAGGGTTTACTGATTTGCGCCACCACAACCTTATTGCCGAAGAAGATTTCAATGAACTGCTCTTGCTGCTAGGCGGCATTGATGCAGACATCATGTTCGAAGCGAAGCTGAAAGAACAAGCCGTACTGCCATTCGTACGCAAACTTCAAAGCGTGCAATGACACCGTTGGACGCCAACGGAAAATAATTTAAAAAGCGAAAGGAGGCCGATTTAATTCGGCCTCCTTTCTATTGGGCTGTAGGGAATACCAGTGTAAATATGGTGCCTTTGCCTTTTTCAGACTGGACGTTTATTTCGCCACGCAATTGGTGCGCAATGCTATACGACACCATCATTCCGAGTCCAGTGCCTTTGCTTTTCGTAGAAAAATAAGGCTCTCCAAGGCGTTGAAGCTCTTCTCTGGTCATGCCCCATCCTTCATCTTTTATGAGAATCAGCACAGAAGGCGCTTTTTCCTTGATGCGGATCGTCAAGACACCGCCGTCTGGCATGGCATCGATTCCATTGCGGATGATATTGATAAGCATTTGGTGGAACTTTTGACGGTCGGCCATGATTTCCGCCTTGCAGCCGCCATCGATTAAATTGATGGTGACTTTCTCCCAATTGGCATAAGGGGTAAGCACCTTCAGCACATGCTGGATTTCCACTTTCACATGGATTTGCTCAAGCTTGCCGCTCGCCGGTTTCGCAAATACCAAGTAATCTTCAATCAATTGGTCTGCTGCTGTGATTTCGTGAAGAATCGTATCGTAGAATTCAATTTGCTTGTCACGGCTATACTCATGCTCTTTCATTAATTGAACGAAGCCCTGAATGCTTTGGATCGGATTCCGAAGTTCATGTGATACCGAAGCCGCAAAATGGCTGACGGTCTCTAACTTTTCATGCTTCATCAATGAATTCAACAAATATTCCTGGCGTTGGATATGTTCGATCAATAATGCTGCGATTGCCGTGACAGCCCCTTGGTTCAGCATAAGCATCAGCCAAATGCTCAGAAGACTTTCAATCGGGTCTCCGAACAGCCAAAAACCGGCAAGCAAATTAAAGCCTAAGGATGCGATAGTAATTGCAAAGACGAGTGCCGTCTTCTTTAAACGGTTGATGCGCAAATAAAGAGGACGCAGCAGCGGCACACCTACAGCGACCACGAATAAATTCAATACCCCAATATACATGCCATCTCCACCAATAGCGATGCGTCCGACTGCCGAAACCAGGAAAAGAATCGCACTGACAGCCGGTCCGCCGTAAAGTGCGCCGACAATCAATGGCACTTGCCTGAGGTCAAAGATGTATTCTTCTCCCATAACTTGATAAGGAACGACCATGCATAAAATAATGGATACCGAGAACAGCGCGGTCAATATTGCCCTGTGGCTTTTAAAAAAATTTCGTTTGCCAGCAGTCGCAAACATCTGATAAATCAGGATGGGAAAGATGATGAAAAATATATTATTGATCATTCCTGTCATCATTTCAAATATCTCGTCCATCCCCTCGCTGAATCCGTTTGAAATTTATTATACAACTTGGACAGTAGGACAATCCACACATTTCGGGCATATTGCCATGCTCTTTTAATGATTAAAATCATCCGGCATCCCTCTCCTGATCTTTTCCAGCGCTCGGCCTTTCCTCTTTTTCAAGCCTGAAACGGATAGCCCTTGCTGCTCAGCGAGTTTCCGAATGCTCTCGCCGTTGACAAAAAGATCTTCAAGAAGTAATTTTTCCTGCGCTGACAGTGGGACGGAATCCAACCATTCTGGTAATATATTTTCAAAATGAGGACTTGCCGGTTCTTCCAAACCTGGATTCTCCATTACCGCAAAACGGATGGAAAAACGGTTTTCCCGATTTAATTCATCCAGCATCGCTCCCTTGATCGAACGGTAGGCGAACGGCGTAAAATCTCCTTTTGTTTCGTCAAACCGCAGCCATGCTTGCCATAAGGCCACTTCGCCAATTTGGCGGTAACTTTCAAAATCGCGGTAAATGTGCAATTTGCGGATGAGGGCCGAAATCATCGGCGTGTATTGCTGCAATACTTCTTCTATTGTATCCACTTGCAATCCTTCTGGACGTCCTTGTTATTCCCGGGTAAGGTTAGCTTAGCCAACCCAGAAGAACATCACAAAAGCACCATTAAAACGTCTAACCTATCATCGAATATTTTTGTATACTCAATACATGACGTTTGTCGTATTAAATTGTCATAAAATATCCTATTTTCTGATTATGGTATTGATTCTCCAAAAATCGAATGGTAAGATTCTCTAGTACGCAGAAAGGGGATCAACTGCTTGGGAAAGTATGATGAGAATTTTATTGACCGCTCCACATTATTTCTGTTGTCTTCATTTGAAACAGAACGTAAGTCGAAAGTGGTGACGAAGCACGGGGAGTATTATTCACGGCTCTCAGCCCTGCAGCTGATAGACAGGGCGTGCATGCTTTACGCTTCGACTTACGAAGGCCGGGTCAAGGCAACGAGGTATAACCTTAAGCAGCACAAAAAAACACCCATTCTCATCTCAAGTGACGGAGTTGCAGCATTTCCAACAAAATCCCCTTCCCTTCCGGAATGCGTTTGGATTTTCAACCATGATTATCGGACCGAATTCGTTTCGGTCGGAAAGACTAAAATCATTTACGAACAATATGGCATTTCTGTAGTGCTTGACGTTTCCATCCATACTTTGGAAAAGCAGCGCACCCGTATGTATGAAATGCTGTATTATTATTTGAAAGTTCGCGACAGATACGATATATAATCAGCATATTGCTATTTTGTACATTCTTTCTTAGAAGCAAAAGACACCTCACTGTGCATTGGACGATTCATCCAATTCAGAGAGAGGTGTCTTTTTCGTTATGCTGCTTCATCGCGGACCAGCAAAAGCAGGATTTCAATTTCCCATTTCTCAGGATCCGGCTCTATTTCCGGATTCGTCAAAAAAACTTCAAACCGTCCATTCCAAATTTCGTATTCCTCTTCCCAACGCTTGTCGAATTCCAGTCCCTCTGCCTGCGCCCATTGCACCAACGCTTCATGCGACTCCGGCAGATTATCAGGATGCCCACGGTGGATCGCTTTCAAATACGATCCCCCGGGAATCGTGCTGACAACAACCCGCTCATCTCCCGCTGCCATCCTGTCCACTGGCACGCCGACTTCCAGAGTAAAAGCTTCATCTCCATTGCCTGATGAGCACCAATACCTGTACAGCGGCATTCCCGCAGTCTTCAACTTCCTTTTTCCAAGCCACTCAACGATTTCCGGGATCAATGCAGCAGCTTCCTCCCATTCCACATCCACCGTTTCGAATGCAATCGCTGCATATGGTTTTTCCTTCTGGTACTCCACTATCGGCTCACTTATATATTTATGGGCCATGCCAACCCTTCCTTTCGACTATGGTTATGCGTGTTTCCATCTGAGAGATCAACAGCTTTTTCACTATAATAGGTGAGCTAAAGAAGCAGCCTATTAAACACTGCTTCGAACGCTCATGGCAGAGCAACGACCATTGTTTCTGACTCTGTCTCTGTCTCTGTCTCTGTCTCTGTCTCTGCATCGCTGCGCTAGCTTCGAGACATGAAAGTGCGTTGCAACGCTACGCTAGCTTCGGGACATGAAAAAGCGTTGCATCGCTGCGCTAGCTTCGAAACATTGAAGTGCGTTGCAATGCTGCGCACTTCGTCACAAAGACTTGTCCTCGCATACTTCGGCCAATGTCTTGCTTGCGGGGCAGCCAAGCGACGAGACAGCCGAGACCCCGGAAGTACGAGATTAGCGGGCTGAGGAGGCTTGGCGCTAGCCCGCGGCAAGCGAGACAGGTTTGCGGAGTATACTACTAAAAATTTAGCTCAACTTATATAGTAATTATTCGATAACTGCAGTGAAATTCCTGCATTCTGCAACGACATTAAATGTACATATCTTGAGGCCTCCAAGAAATTGATTTCCTGTGTCTTAAGCCTTATTGTTAATGTATGACCAAATGGTTACTTTTTATGACTCATCGGTTACAAGGAGGGAATAAATGGATAAACGTCAAGAATTAATGAAGCAAGCTACCCGCTTGTTTTCTTCAAAAGGATTTCATCAAACTTCTGTCCAGGAAATCGCCCATGGAGCTGGCATTTCCAAAGGAGCATTCTATAAACACTTCGATTCCAAGGAAAGCCTTTTCATCGAATTGCTGAAACGCTACCAGCTGGATTTGAATTTAGCGCTGGCTGCTCCCCGTTTTGTGGATGCCGCCGACAGCAAACAGGCTTTCATCGATAAACTGGTTTTTGAAATTGAAAAGACCATTTCCGACAAGGACTTCTTCCTGATGATTTTCAAAGATTTCCCGAAAGATGACAGCGGCCAAATGCAAGTCTTGTTACAGGAACTGCGTATTGCCCAGCTGGACATCACCAAAAATATGCTACTTGAAGTTTATTGTGATTCTGCTAAGCCATTCATCGCAGATTTGGCGGCACTGTATGACGGCATGAAGCGCGAGTTTTTCATTTACCTCATTTTCGAAAATGAGCCCTTGGATGTGAAGAAGCTTGCGCAATTCATTGTTGCCAGCATGGATGCCATCGTCCACAATCTGGAGCATATGGAACCGGTCCTATCCGCCATTCCTCCCACGCCAAGCCCATTAGACAAAGCTTTTGCAGCTTTAGAAGATAAAATGCGAAGCACCGGAAAAGACACCGAAAAACGGTTGTCTTCGCTGCGCCTCTTGAAAGAAGAAGTCAGCAAGCCGGAACGCCAGGATTTCTTGATTGAAGCGCTGATCGCCTATTTGGCGCAAGAATCCAAGTTTGAGCCCGAACTTTCATGGCTCGAGAAATTGATTTGACACAGAATTTATTTTTATACGAGGAGATTATGCATGAAAAAGATCATTGATTTTTCCCTGAACAATAAATTCGCGCTGTGGATCTTGACAATCATGGTGGTTGTCGCCGGTTTATTCGCCGGATTGACGATGAAACAGGAGTCCATACCGAATATTACGGTCCCTGCGCTGACGGTCATCACACCATATCCGGGCGCTGCCCCTGACGAAGTGATGAGTGAATTGACGGTGCCGATCGAACAGCGCATCCAAAACCTGAACGGCGTTGAATTGCTGACGTCGTCATCACTCGCCAACGCTTCATCGATCCAAGTCCAATTCGATTTTGATACGGACATGGACGAAGCGCTGCGTGAAGTGGAAAGCGCCGTGTCCGAATTAACATTTCCGGATGGAGCTAATGATCCTCAGATTTCCCGCATCAGCATTGATGCTTTCCCTGTCCTGACGCTCAGCATCAGCGACGAGCAGCAATCCCTTGAAGAACTGACAAAAACAGTTGAGGATACCGTATTGCCTGAAATTGAAGGTGTTGCCGGTTTGTCGGACGCCCAGATTTCCGGCCAGCGCCTCGAGAAAGTCACAATGGCTTTCGACGAAGAAGCGATGGCCCGTTACGGATTGACGCAAGATGCAGTCCAGCAATTGATCCAGGCTTCGAACCTGACGTTCCCGCTTGGCCTCACAGATTTTGGCGGTGAGATTAAAAACCTGGTAATAGACGGCAATGTGGCAACTGTTGATGATTTAAAAGCGCTGCAGATTCCCGCAGTGCCACAAGCTGCACCACCTGGGAGCCCCACTCAAACGCCTCCAGGTGCAGAAACTGTACCTGATGCAGCAAGTGCAGTTCCCGCTCAGATTCCAACTGTCGCTTTAAGTGAACTTGCCGATATCCAGATTGTCAGCGAAGCCGAATCGATTTCGCGCACGAACGGCGAAGAATCGATTGGCATCCAGATTGTCAAAGCGCCTGACGCCAACACGGTCGAAGTTGTCAATGCGGTGAAAGACATCACAGCCGATTTGGAAAAGGAATATGACCTGACGATCACGACAACATTTGACCAAGGCGAACCGATTGAACAGTCTGTCGAGACCATGCTCAGCAAAGCATTATTCGGCATCCTTTTCGCAGTCGTCATCATTTTGATGTTCCTGCGCAGCTTTAAAACGACCATCATTTCGATCATTTCGATCCCATTGTCGTTATTGATGGCAATTTTCCTTTTGAACCAAATGGACATTACGCTTAACATCATGACACTCGGTGCTTTGACGGTTGCGATCGGCCGCGTCATCGATGACTCGATTGTCGTTATCGAAAACATATACCGCCGCATGTCGCTGCCTGGCGAACCGTTGCGCGGCAAATCATTGATCCGCGAAGCGACGCGCGAGATGTTTATCCCAATTTTTTCATCCACAATCGTAACGATTGCGGTATTCCTTCCCCTGGCACTTGTCAGCGGGCAGATCGGCGAACTGTTCCTGCCGTTCGCATTAGCCGTCGTATTCGCATTGTCGGCCTCATTAGTAGTCGCAGTGACAATCGTCCCGATGCTTGCGCATTCCATGTACGCCAAGCAATTGAACGGCCAGCTTGCCAATAAACCCGGCCACAGCGAAGAAAAGCCAAGCAAATTGGCCCACACGTACAAGCGCATCCTTGAGTGGTCGCTGAACCACAAAATCATCACATTCGGCGCAGCCACCGTATTGCTTGTCGCAAGTTTGTTCTTGGTGCCAGTCATCGGCGTCAGCTTCCTGCCGGAAGAAGAACAGAAAATGGTCATGGCAACTTATTCACCGGAGCCAGGACAGACGCGCGGCGATGTTGAACAAATCGCCACTGACGCAGAAAGCTTGATCAGCGAACGCACTGGCGTTACGACTTATCAATACTCGCTCGGTGGAGAAAATCCGATGGCCGCCATGTCCGGCGGCGGCAATAATTCCGCGCTGTTCTTTATTGAATACGACAGCGACTTCGAGAACTTCAGCGAAGAAGGCGGAAAACTGATTGACGAACTAAACAGCAGTACCGAAGCTGGCGAATGGAAAACGATGGACTTCGCCGCTGTCGGCGGAAGCGGCCTTGAGCTCTTCGTCTACGGCGATAACACGGAAGATATCCAATCCGCCATCGACCAGATCCAGCCGATTATGGAAGACAATAACGGCTTGGAAAATGTAGAATCGAGCCTGACGGAAGCATACGAGCAATACACGCTTGTCGCTGATCAGCAAACGCTGAGCCAATACGGCCTGACCTCTGCACAAGTCGGCATGGCGCTGCGCGGAACCGGGCAGGCTCCTGCATTGACAACAGTCCAGCAAGATGGCAAAGATTTGGATGTCTACATTGAAATGACAGAAACCGAATATGCCGACATAAACGATGTCACAGCTATTGAAGTGCCGACCTCACTTGGCACGACTGTGGCAATCGGAGACCTTATGGAAGTCGAAGAAGGACGTTCACCAGATACGATCAACCGCCGCGACGGCCAGATGTACGCATCCTTATCGGCGGACGTTCTTGGCAATAACGCTTCGGATATAGCGGCTTCTCTTGATGAAAGCGTCAACGGCCTGGAATTGCCGAGCGGCGTGTCAGTTGACCAAGGCGGTGTTGCGGAACAAATTAACGAATCGTTCACGCAGCTCGGTATGGCGATGCTCGCTGCAATCGCGATCGTCTATTTCGTCCTGGTCGTAACGTTCGGCGGCGCATTGGCGCCATTCGCCATCCTCTTCTCATTGCCATTCACCGTAATCGGCGTCTTAGTGGCATTGTGGATTTCAGGCGAACCGTTGAGTGTCAACGCTTTGATTGGCGTCCTGATGCTAATCGGCATCGTGGTCACCAACGCAATCGTACTGGTTGACCGCGTCATCCATAAAGAAAAAGAAGGATTCACGACGCGCGCCGCCTTGCTTGAAGCAGGCACGACGCGGCTTCGTCCGATCCTGATGACGGCACTTGCGACAATTGGCGCGTTAATTCCGCTTGCCATTGGCGCGGAAGGCGGCGGCCTGATTTCAAAAGGCCTTGGCATCACGGTTATCGGTGGTTTGACGAGTTCGACAATGCTGACATTGGTCATTGTGCCGATCGTTTATGAAGTCGTATCGAAATTCCGTAAAAAAGAAGTGAATTAACGTCCAAAAGCCTGCACACTCGAAGATGAGTGTGCAGGCTTTTTTATGTTTATTTTGAAATACGCTCTGTTAGTCTCAAAATACGCTCTACTACAAATAAAATACGCCCCCTTGCAGCCGAAACACGCTTCCACATCACTATTTGGCCGAAAAAACTCCCGCTGCTGTCGCATCAGCGGGATCTTCTCTTTATTTAGCTAGTAAAAATTCAAATACTTGCTCATCAATTTGATTGTCTTCAGTCCAGCGGTCATCGAAGTTTTCGCTCAAGGCGAATGTCTTCAGCGCATCTTTCACTGCTCCTTCATAGGAAGGATATTCCGTGTGAAGGAGCAATTCCAACTCCGCGAGCTTACGCTTCACCTCTTCGAACACATCGCCTTCCAGCTTCAAAAAATTCTCCGAAGGCGCATTGAATAATTGATGGAGCTTGTAAAGCCGTTGCAGCTCATCGATCGGCTCCGGGTGGTCATCGACGCGCAGGTCCACTTTGACATCATTGTAGCCGCCGTAGCCCGCACCTTCCTGCAGCACATAAACTGCTGCAGATTGCTTGCCGCGGCTGTCGCCCCCTGCCTGCTGGGCCGCGGCAAGCGCTTGGAGCAAGCGCTCAGCAAGTGTTCCGGTTGCGCGTTCGAAAGTTTCACTCATCGCCGATACCGTCTCTTCGCTGACAAGAATATTGCCTTGCGCTGAATGATGGCGGCCGATCTTGTGGCCCGCCCAGTCGTAGCATTCCTCGCCAGTGAATGCAGCTGATTCGCCACTCGCGCTAACAATTGCAACTTGCCGCAGGCTTTTGCCTTCGTCCGAGCCGACAAGTTCTTCAATCACCGCTTCCGGCGTTAAGCCTTGCTCCAGCAATTCCAATCCTCTTGGCCCGTAAGATGTGTTCGCCCACGATTGCGTAGCCACTGCACCGACATTTGCCTTCACCCACGGCACCACCGAACCTACTGCCAGAAACTTGGATTGCACCGCAACGCCGACCTCCCCTGTTGATGGATCTGCTGCTGCTATCGAAAAAGTCGCCACTAATTTATTTTTGCTGACTTGCTCCATTCAAAAATTCCTCCATTCATCTATTTATCAGAGTAATTAAATCTTACCCTTCTCTGAAATCCATGTAAACTTTTTCGCAGAGGCCTCTATTCGAATACGGCAACGACCACTGTTCGCCAAAACAATTTTTTATTACAAATGCAACCCAACTATTAATTATCGTAATTATCTGATATAATAGAGTCATATAAAATCTGAATTTTCAAATTAAAAACACATACATAGTAAAATCGCCTCACCTTATTTATTTACATAGCCGGGGGAGAACCCGGAAATAAAAAAGGGGTGAGGATTGTGGGGAGTAAAATATTTAAAGTTATTGCTGCTCTAACGCTCATATTGTTCACGGCATTGTCGTTCTCTCTAAAAGCGGAAGCAGCCGCTTCGACTTACGTCATAAAAGGAGCCACATCAAACAAAGTCGTTGCACTGACTTTTGACGATGGCTCGGACGGCACAAACATCAACAAGATTCTTGGCATTCTGTCGACCAATAAAATCAAAGCCACGTTCTTTTTGACTGGATCTGGCGCCGCCAAGCACCCAACGTGGATCAAAAACATCACCACCCAAGGACACGCCATTGGCAACCATTCGTATTCGCATCCGGATTTCACAAAATTGACGGCTGCTAAGATGAAAGCGGAACTCGATAAAACAGAAACAACAATCAAGAACATCACTGGAAAAACGACAAAACCGCTGTTCCGCGCGCCTTTCGGGGCTGTCAATTCTGCTGTACTATCAGGAGTCAGCGCAGCAGGCTATACGCACACCATCCATTGGAATATTGACACCGTTGACTGGAAAGGCGTTTCATCGACCGCCATCACCAACAAAGTCGTCAATAATATCGTTCCTGGCTCGATTGTTTTGATGCACACAGGAGCCGGCGCATCCGGAACGCCCGGCGCGCTTCCTGGAATGATTTCAAAACTGAAAGCGAAAGGCTATTCATTTGTAACAGTCCAGCAGCTGTTGAATCTGAAAGCTGGCACCGTCAAATACACCGTCAAAGCTGGCGATACACTTTACAGCATCGCCGCTAGATACAAAGTTACCGTCGCCGCGTTAGCAAAAGCCAATAACATTACAAACTACAATCTCATTCGAGTCGGGCAAGTGCTGATTATTCCAATCACTCCGCCTCCGGCAACCGTAGTCAAATATACCGTCAAAGCTGGCGATACCTTATACAGCATCGCCCGGAAGTACAATACGACCGTCGCAAAAATTGCCACCGCCAACAAAATTGCCAGCCCGTACATCATCCGTGTCGGACAAGTGCTGGTTATTCCGAAATGACGGTAAGCCATTCGATTCAAAGCATAGCTTCATAATTAAAGGATGCGCCGAATTCAGCGCATCCTTTTGGCCATGGCAATTCTGCTCTTTCAATCGCTCGCTTTGGATATAGTCATTTCACTCTAATCGTATTATAATAAAAGCCGGAATAATTACAGCATTGATTTAAATTTTGGAGATGAGACCGTTTGGAATTAATCCTGATCGTTAAATTCAGTTTACTGGCGATAAGCATTATTTTTGCCTTGATCGCCTTGTCCATTCATGTGAAAGCTTACAGCGCGCATAAGAAAACAGGTGCTGAGCGAATCAGCCGATATGCGTACCACCAACAAACGAAAAAAGCGTTCGCCTTTTATGCCGCTTTTGCCGTCACGGCCATTATTGCTTTATTCTTATAGCACACAAAAACGCTTGGAGTTTTCCAAGCGTTTTTTTATGCTTCTGAAAAAACCAAGTCCACTTCGTGTTCCAAATCCCCGATTAGCGGCACTTGACCTTTCCGTTCTTTCACTGCATTGACAATCCCCTGATAATACCAAGCCTGCTGCTCTTTGCCCCTGTTGAAACGGGTCCATACTTTTTCGCCGTGGCGAACGATATCGAGCCGAATGGAACGCAGGTTGTGCAATTTATCCGCAATAATCACAGCCAGCTCATCATCCGAGCGCTCTGCAAGAGATGACATTGTATGGCGTTTGCGGTCTTCCCAAGGCAGCGATTTATCAGGCTCAGACGCTGCTTCGATAAGCTTCAGTACCACCGCTCCAAAAAGCGTTAAAACTTCTTCTGCGGTGGCCGCTGTATCTTCGAGTGTATCATGCAATATACCGGCGGCCACCACTTCAGCTCCATGCCCCGCTTCCTGCAGAAGCATTGCCACAGCGAACGGATGGCTGATGTATGGAACGGCTGTGGATTTCCGCAATTGCCCAGCGTGTTTTACAGCGGCGAATTGGATCGCCTGATCGATAATCCCTTCCATATCCTCACACCTCTCTTCCCACAGTATAGCGCGCTTGTCCCACAAAAGCCGGATTGCGGCATTTTTATGCACTTTTCATATGGCAACCATTCACACTTTTCAAAAGTACAGCGGAAAATTTTTGAAATTTTACACACCCTTCGTATTACCATATGCGCCTTTTGAGTTATAATTAGTTTATAAAAAGTTTTCTAAAGAAAGTTTAAATTAGATTGTATTGGTGATTGGGAATGAGGAATATAGATGAAAAAGATTATTTTTACGGTGTTCGCCATTGCGTTTTCATTGGCATTGCCTGTGGTGGTTTGGCAAATCCAGAATAAAGAGCAGCTTGTGCCGGAAACGATACAAGCGGAGCGCGAAGGCATTAACTACCCTTCCCGCATTAACGGACAGGAGTTTGAAGTTTATCAGGATGGCGAATGGCAGCCGCTGACCGTCAAAGGTGTCAATATGGGCATGGCGAAACCGGGCACTTTTCCTGGTGAAGCAGCTATCTCGCCAAGCGAATACGAACGCTGGTTCAAGCAAATTGGCGAGATGAATGCCAATGCGCTGCGGATATACACGCTTCATCCACCGGGCTTTTATGAAGCTTTAAAGCGCCACAACGAAACGGCTGAGGAGCCGCTTTACCTTTTTCAGGGCGTGTGGATAGACGAAGAACCGTTAGCCGAAAAAATGGACGCCTTCGATTCGGAAATCACAGAGCGCTTCCAAAAGGAGATCCGCAATCTGGCGGATGCGGTCCACGGCAATGCGGAAGTGGAACCGCAGCCTGGCCATGCATCCGGCAACTATACAGCAGACGTTTCGCCTTACATGATCGGCTGGGTCATCGGCATCGAATGGGACCCCGTCATGGTACAGGAAATGGAACGGCTTTATCCGGATCTCGGCGACTTTTCCGGCAGCCACGTCAATACCGAAAACGCCAACCCGATGGAACACTGGCTTGCGGTGCAGCTTGACGGCCTTGCAAAATACGAAATGGAAACCTATCAAAGCATGCGCCCGCTAAGCTTTACAAACTGGGTGACGACAGACAATCTTGAGCATCCATCTGATGTAGGAGATATCGAAGATATTGCAACCGTGGATCCGAACCACATCAAAGTGAAAGAGAAGCTTTCGGAAACAGGGATGTTCGCTTCCTACCACGTATATCCTTATTATCCGGACTTTTTGAATCTCGAGAAAAAATACACTGAGTTTATTGACCATCGCAATGAGCGCAATAATTACGCAGGTTATTTGAAGGACTTGAAAGATTCCCATGAACTGCCCATCCTGATTGCAGAATTCGGCGTTCCTGCTTCCCGCGGCAAAACGCACGACAACCCATTCGGCTGGAACCAAGGATTCATCTCGGAAAAGCAGCAGGGCGATATCGCTCGGCACCTCTACGAAGATATCATGGAAACGGATATGCTCGGTGGAATCGTGTTTTCTTGGCAGGACGAATGGTTCAAGCGCACTTGGAATACGATGGATTACGACAATCCTGACCGGCGCCCGTTCTGGTCGAACGCCCAGACGAGTGAACAGCAATTCGGGCTGCTGGCGTTTGACCGCCATAAAGTAAAAGTGGACGGAGAAGACGACTGGGATTCCGGCACTGATTTGTATCAAGACGGAAGCGGAGCGATAGAATCGCTTGCCGTCGACCACGATGAACGTTATCTCTACATCAAATCGGCATTCAATGAAGATGCGAAGGAGTGGTTGGGCAACGATACTTTCCACCTGTATTTCAGCGTTCGGGAAGACGGAGGAATCCAATTCAGCCCTTCCACTGGCGAAACCGCGAAAGCTGATTTCCATTTGTCCATAGACAATAAAGAGTCCGCACGCCTGATGGTCGCCGGTGATTACGACACGTTCTATTACAATTATGCGGAGCAGCAGCAACTGATCGCACTTTCTGAAAAAGACGTTGCGGAAGAATTCCATCCCATTCGCCTCGCGCTGAGTAAAGAAATTACTCGAACGGATACAGACGAAGTGATCCCGTTCAGTTCCTATGAAACCGGAATTCTGCAGTATGGCATCGCGAATCCCGAAATGGCGCAATACGATTCGCTGAATGACTGGTTCTACTCCGAAGACACCGGGATTCTGGAGATTCGGATTCCATGGATGCTGCTGAACGCCAAAGACCCAAGCAATAAAGAGTTTATCGGCGACCTTCAGAAAGACGGCATCGACTCATCGATGACCATCGACGGAATCGGCATTTCCGCTGTGCTGACTGACAGTGAAAGCAACATCATCGATTCTTCAGTTTCAGGGAAACCGCCTTTCTACACATGGGAAAGCTGGTCATTGCCTGAATCCGAAGAACGCCTCAAGCAATCGTATTACATCCTCCAAGACTATTTTGGCGGAATCAAATAAAGGAGTCGCATCGAGCGTTCCTTTTATAAAATCAAAAGAGGTATCGGACTGAGTCCGATACCTCTTTTGATTTTAAGGGCTATCTTCTTTCGAAAAAACGCCCTGTCTTTCCATATTGCCCCATTCCACATTTTTACTGAATGCCCGCACCAGGCCCTCCACGCGCCAGACGTTCATGATGATGCGGTACCAGAAAGATTCCGTCAACGCAAAAAAGTACAGGATGATAATGCTCTTCACATCTGAGTATTTATGGTAGGTCCATTCTTCGAGCAGCACGGCTAGTGCAGATAGAAGCGAACCATAGAGGATCATCACGATCAGCATAATCAGGACGATGTTGGTATCGACAAGTGAAAACAGCAGCGAGGAAATGATGAAAGTATAGCCCAGCACTTCAAACACTGCACTCAATAATTCGATGAGCAAGAAATACGGCATAGAGAACATGCCGATTCCGTGATATTTCGGATTCAAAATCATTTTCCGGTGAATCCAGATGGTTTCAGCTAACCCCCGCTGCCAGCGGATCCGCTGAGCGCGCAGTGAAGCGACAGTGCTCGGGCCTTCTGTCCAGCAGACAGGATCCTGGATATATTCAATCCGTTGCTTCGATTTCTCTTCTTTGATTGATCGATGGATCCGGACGATTAATTCCATGTCTTCGCCGACTGTTTCCCGGTTATAGCCGCCTACTTTCACAACGCGGCTTTTTTCAAATACTCCGAACGCGCCAGAAACGATCAGCAGGATATTGACTCTGCTAAAGCCGAGTCGGCCAATCAGGAATGATCGGAAATATTCGATGATCTGCATGATTTCAAGTGGACTTTTTGGCAAACGCATTTGTTGGACAGACCCATTGACAATTTTGCAGCCATTGGCAATGCGCACAGTGCCGCCGGTCGCAGTGACCAGCCCATCCGAATCGATGATTGGCTTGATTGATTTAAGCAATGCATCTTGTTCAAGAATCGAGTCGCCGTCTATCGCCGCAAAGTACGGATAATGGGAGAAATTGATTCCAGCATTCAATGCGTCTGCCTTGCCGCCATTGATTTTTTCAATCAAAAACAGGTGCGGATGAAGCTGAGACTGAAAAGCCCGAACCATTACTTCAGTTTTAAAATAACTGCGGGCAGCAAGATCGATTGGCTTCATCTGAAAACGGCTTATGAGTTTCCCACTTGTGTTGTCCGTCGAGCCGTCGTTGATGACTACAACTTCAAATTGCGGATAGTTCAATGCTATCAATGACTGCACCGTACTTGCTATTCCCATTTCTTCATTGAATGCGGGAACGAGGACAGAAATCGGATACGTATCTTTGTTGATCAACATTCCTTCAATCTGTTCAAGGCGATTCAATTTTTTCTCCCGATTGATTTTGGGGGCAGCAATCAAAAACAACGTCAAATAAATCAAATTCGCTATCACCATATAGACGATAATCGCCCAGCCAGCCCATTCCAACCACAGTTTCAGCATTTCATCATTCATGAAACCGCCCTGCCTTTCCTTGTCAGCATATGGTTCGCAATATCACGCGCGAAAGCATCTTTGCTAGTCGATGCAATGTCCTTCAGCAAGAGCGATCCATCCTCTAGGCCGAAGATATTGTCAGCTGCCGCAAAACGCACCCACCAGACAGGATCTGAAAACAGCAGCGCCATCGGTTTCTTGTATTCATCAAGTTTGCAAGCGCCGGCCAATTTCGCAGCATACATCCGCTCTTCCCAAAAGATGGATTTGAAAAATCCGGATAGCATGGATGGATCCGAAACTTTTTCATAATCGCAAAGGCTTTTCATTGCCTTGATGCGGACTTCTTTTCGTTCGTCAAAGATCATTTTCTCGACAAAAGGAAAAAACGCTTCATTTTTCTGTTCGCCACTAAATGTGATAAAGGCGAATAGCAGGTTCTGCGGCACTTCTTTGCGGGATTCGATGTGTTCAGCCAAATCCGATAACATCGTTTTGTCCATCCGCACCAACAGTTCTTTGTTAAAACCGATTGATAAGGGCGGCTCAGCAAACAAGGCGGCGTTGATGCGGCCTTCACCTAATACAGCAGCTGTCCGCAAACATTGCCGAAGCTCTTCATCCCGCTTGTCCAGGCCTTTATAATGGGCATACAGATCTTCCTTCAACTCTAGCATCCGGAAATCTTCGATGAAGTATAAGCAGTTAATCCGCTCGGCCCATGAGCCTTTTTTGAGCACTATCCGGTAAGTGTCCGTTAAGAGCTGTTGGGCCAGCTCCGTGATCCTTTTTCCATTCTCTGCACTAGTATGGGCATGAACCATAGCTTCAAGCAAGCGTTCGACAATAGCTATTTGAAACCGGTTCTTCGCCGGAGCTTCTGGATAGCCATGACGGCGGCCTGCAACAAAATCCTGGTATTGCGGTTGTAGCCTAACAACTTCTGCATTGATCTTTGTTTCATTGCGCAGCATCACCGTTTTCCAGCCGATCAACCCTATTAATAATAATATTTGCAGCATCAGTAAAATACCGATCATCCAAACAAAAAAACTTGTCATATTCTCACTCCCATTCTGATTAATTTTACTAACTATGTTAAATACTTGTCTTTATTGTTAAAATAAAACATTTAATATTCCAATAATACTACATCCTTTGGTGAAATACTACAAAAAAAAAGAGCACTCCCTATGCGGAAATGCCCAGACTCATTTTAAGGAAGCTGCTGTTCAAGCTGCTCCATCCATATATCATATCCTCCACCCATGAGATGGAGGCCGTCGATCGTGATTTCTTTTTGCAGCTGTCCATTGTCATCTTCGAAATGCGTATGCAAATCCACATATGCAACATTATTCTCGGATGCCACTTTTTTAAGAATAGCATTGAAGTCATCGACTTGGCTGTTCGGCAAATCGTTATTGAAGCTGTCGTTGTTGACCGGCAGAAGCGATTGCAAGACCACGCGGGTTTTCTCTTGTTCAAATGACCGGACAATCTTTTTCATGTTTTGCTCGTACGTTTCTTTTTTTACCCCCGCAGCAATATCATTGACACCAATCATGATATAAACTTCTTCCGGGTTTCGCGATACCACTTCATCAATGCGGTTAAGCACGCCTTTTGTTGTGTCTTCCGCGATTCCGCGGTTCAGGACTTTTTCATCTGGAAAATATTCCGGGAACTCCCCATGGTCAGTGATGCTGTCACCGAGAAAAATCTTGTCGGCGCTTTCGCCTTCAAGCGCTTCGAAAATATCTTTTTTCTGGCGATAATACTCTGGGAATTCCTCTTTCGATTCCATCGCTTGATATTGTTCTTCTATAAAGCCTATGCCGCCTTGTTTATTGACAATGATCCCTGCCGCTCCGATCAACAGCACATTTACTGCGAGCGACGCAATCAATAATTTTTTCTTCGTTTTCACGTTAAGCCACTTCCTATTTCTCTGAGATGTAAGGGCTAGCGCCCAATACATTTTATAGCCTTCTTCCAGCATTTTTAAACTTGACCGCCAATTCCCATTTTTCGGTGAGCTCTAGTTTTGCCCATAAAAAGAACCGCTCCGATACCCGGTTTTCACCGGCTTCAGAACAGCCCCCTTCCAACTTGCCTAATCTTCGTTCCACACTGCTTCCCATTCGATAATTTCGTAATCTCTTGCCCCTTCCACGATAAAAGGGTCTTGTTTAACAAACTCCTCGCATTGTTCGTAGGAATCTGCCCGGTAGATGACCAGTCCGCCTGATCCGTCCGTAAATTTGCCATTGACGCGGACATGCCCTTCATCCCTCATCTTCTCAAGAAATGCCAAGTGATCAGGACGGTACAGCGCGCTTTTTTCTTTATCAGCCATTGGCAGCAGCACAGCAAAATACTTCATGGAATCCTCCTTTCAATTAAACAGCTAATCTCATTTATCATACAGTCTTTTCCATGGGAAATGCCATCGCAGCGCTTAAAACCTTCACCTTTCACATGGTCCGCTGGAAGGTTCCCGTTTGCTGGAGCAGCAATTGGTGGTAGAATTGTTCCAATTCCATCCAAATCGCCTCATTGCAGTAATTGGCTTCAGCATGGACTTTGCCGTTCGCGCCGAGCCGCTGCCGCAGCGCCTTGTCATTGATAAGCAGTTCCAGCCTATTGATAACTTCTACACCATTTAGAGGATCTACCAAAAAGCCGGTTTCCCAATCGTTGACTGTGTCTCGAGCTCCTGTCACATCACCTACAATGACGGGTTTCCCTGCAAGGGCCGCTTCAATCGAAACATTGCCGAACCCTTCCCTTTTCGTCAGGAAGAGAAAAATATCCAGCATGTAGAAATAAGGGATCGGATCTTTCTGGTAAGGGACCAGGATGATGGACGGATTGTCGAAGATTTCCCGTTTCGTGTTCTCCCCAATCGGATCGCCATCTTCAAAATCTCCCACCAGCAGCAGCCGGAGCTGCGGATATCTTCGGCTCAGCCCCAGAAACGCTGCAACGGTTTCCTCGACGCCTTTGTCTCTTGTAATGCGGCCCATATAGCCAATCACAAGGTGATCCATTGACAAACCAAGCTCTTTTTTGAGGGAATCGATTTTCATTCGCAGCTCATCGTCCATTTCAAAATCTGTCAGATTAAAGCCGTTAAGGCTGCCATTCCCTAAGACCCTAATCTTCTCAGGAGCAGCAATCTCATTGGAGACCAATTGCTCTGACAGGCTAGGCGAAACGGACAAAACATGAGTGGCTGCTGTCGCTGTAATTTTCTCAGCCGTCAATAAAATCAATCTTTTCAGCCCTGTCGTTGTTTCCAGCCTCAAACCAAGCACATTATAAATACGGATTGGCACACCGGTTAAAAAAGCCGCAAGTATGGCGACGAATCCTGCTTTTGGAGTTCCCGCATTGACGATATCTGGCTTTTCTTTATAAAACAGTTTTATGCATGTGATCAGCGAGGTTAAATCTTTTAAAAGGGAGATCTCTCTTTCCATTTCCACAATGAGTACCTCTACACCCTCCGACTGTTCATAGTCTTGGATATAATCCCCTTGGGAACTTAAGGCCATCGTGTCATATCCCTTTTTCTTCAAATAAGCCAGCTGTCCCTTCATCAGTTTCAAGGTTTGCGGCACAGTCACAGCATGGATCACTTTAGCTGCCATATTTCTCCCCCGCCTTTCTTTGCAAAATAAAACTCCTTTATTCAGATGCTTCCATACTTCAGTACAGGCGCTTGAATCTGTTCAACTAATATGTGGGCATAATCTGTGGGGTTCGCCGCCTTCAATGAGAAAACTTTTTCGCTATTGCTGATCAGCTCTGATAATATAGCTTTTTCCTGTGCTGCTGCGTACTCAATATCCAGCTCCGGATTAAAAAATTCATAAGCAGTTAAAAATGGCGATTTCAAGTAATGGAAAGCATTGCGGTTCAAATTCAGCATTTTCCGAACTGCCTCCGCATCATCTTGAATGGCCACTTCTTCGATCCCTCTTTCCAAGATAGCGACATGAGTTACAATTTCCTCGTCAAGGATAGATCCTGTATCTACGTAATCCGTCACTGGCTTCGCTTTAGAGAAAGAGACATATTCAAGAGGCGGCAATATTTTAACCGCCTTATTTTTCATTTTCGATGCAGTGCTTGGTTCCATATTGGAGTAGAAGCGGAACGTACTCGTCCAAGGCACTGAATAGATTTTTTTGCCGTCGGTGATGGCGAGGTCTTCTGCGATAAACTGAGCTCCATGGTCCATGCACGCCATCATGCTGCTCAAGGTTTTTCCAGTGCTCGGCGGTGCAAATACAGCCACAGCCGAATTGCCTTTTTTAAATGCCGAACAATGAATTGGCGCGTAGCCTTTTTTCAATAACAGCAATGTAGCCAAATCGGTCAGGATATAGCCGACCGAATGGAGATTCATAATCCGGTGTGTGATGAATTTGTAGTAATTCGGGTTAAATGTGATTTTCGGTTCTTCTGACAATAGATTCTCTGCTTTGATCCTAAGCTTCATCCTCATGGCAAAATTACGGGTGTAATAAATTTTACCGGCGCCCGGATCGCCATTAAAATAGTGGTATTTCCCCAGTTTCTCTAAACCTTCGTCTTCATTAAAATCTTCGATTGCCAGATGCAGCTTCACTTCACATTGTTCGTACTCCTCTTGGGACGCTTCCGGCATATTGTGGCCGAACGACCATTTAAAGTCTTTGACATTGGTTTTGATAGCCAACAGCCCTTTGGCTGCAACATAATAATGCATCACTCAATCTCCCCCTCTTATCCGCATAAAGTCTACTTTTTTATAAGATTTGCCTTGCTGGGCGCATGCGTTCTGCGAGGCATTGTTGATAAAATCCATCCAGCTCATTCCAGATCGTGGCATTGCTGAAATTCTCCGCTGCCCAACGCTGCCCGAATTCCCCCATCCGTGCGCGCATCTCGGGAGCCAAAATGAGCAGTTCCAATTTCTCGGCAATATCTTGCTGGTTTTCACAATCCACTAAAAATCCGTTCCGGCCGTCGACTATGGTGTCTTTTGCCCCCGTGACATCGGAAACGATTACCGGTGTCCCGCAAAGCGCTGCTTCAATCGATACATTGCCGAAGCCTTCCCGTTTGGTCAGGAAAACGAAAATGTCCATCATATGGAAAAATGGCACGGGGTCTTTTTGAAAGCCTGTAAACGTGATATCCGGATGTCCCTCGATTTTCGATTTGGTTACTTCATTAACGGGATCCGTCGATTCATAATCCCCAACGATCAACAGCTTCAGGTTTTCATACTTGCTGGCCAATTGTTCAAAAACGTTTACGAGTTCCGTGATGCCTTTATCATTCGTCAAGCGCCCGGCAAACCCGAGCACCAAATCGTCCGGAGCGAAACCATATGCCGTTTTCAAATCCGCCATATTCCGTTCTTGTTCGCTGTCCAAGCGGAAACGTCCGACATCAAAGCCATCTCCGCTGCCTTTACCGAGTACTGAAATTTTCCGGCTATCCACGATTTTGAAATCGATGACTTGGTCTCTGAGGCTGTTAGAAACAGCCAAGCAATGGGTTGCCGCACCTGCAGAAACTTTTTCAGCTGCAAGCAAAATTTTACGCTTTAACCCGCCGGTGGTTTCCAACCTCAGCCCCCGCATATTGTAAACGCGGATCGGCACGCCGCATATCAAAGCTGCAAGCGTAACGACGAGCCCTGCTTTCGGAGTGCTGGCATTGACGATATCCGGCTTTTCGCTGCGCAGGATCCGGATGCATCTGATTAATGCCCGGAAGTCTTTCGCCAACGAGATTTCCCGCTCCATATCCAACAGCAAAACCTGTGTTTCTTCATTGGATTCGAATTCTTGGGCGTATTTGCCTTTCGAACTCAAGGCTTTGGCTTCATAGCCGCGGCTATTTAAATATTTCATTTGCCCTTGAAGAAAAACTAAGCTTTCTGAAATCGTCACCGCATGTATCACTTTCACCGCCATATGGTTCCTCTCCCTTATTTCTGCTCCGGCTCCATCCGTCAGTTGTCGCGGGCATCCTGATTTTTCTTTTTCACTTCCGGTTGTTTGCTCTCACCCCTGAAAACACCTTCGGAGTTAAATACTTTCTCCACAGTCTGCAACAGGATATAAAAATCGAAACGCAGGCTCTGCCGTTCGATGTACTCGAGATCCAACTCGATTTTTTCATTCCAGCTCAGCGAATTGCGGCCTCTCACCTGCGCCCATCCTGTGACTCCCGGCTTAACAAGGAGCCTTTGCATCTGATAAGGGCTGTAACTGTCCGTCTGGGAAGTCAAAGTTGGCCGCGGGCCTACAAAAGACATGTCTCCTTTGACAATATTGATCAGTTGCGGCAATTCATCCAAGCTCATTTTGCGGAGGTAATAACCCACTTTCGTGATGCGGCTATCTGTTTCCAAAACGTGGATAGTGTCATCGCGCAGTGAATCATCGTCCGCCATTGTCCGGAACTTATAAATCAAAAAATGGACATTGTCCTTGCCGCCGCGCATTTGCGTGAAAAAGACAGGTCCTTTCGATTCTGATTTGACAAGAATCGCAATTACCAGAAATACCGGCGACAGCACTGCCAGCATTAGCAGCGCAGCGATGAATTCAAAAACCTGCTTGATAGAGCCTTTCACTTTGTTTTTTCTCTTTACCGGATCTACCGTTTCAAGAGTCATGTAAATTCCTCCCTATAATCTCCATAATTCAACGTTCTCAGGTTTGCCTTCCTGCTCCAAAACCCCTTTGACATCGAAAACCATGCCGCCTTGTCTGTCCAGCAGCGGCTGAATCAGCTTCCATCCTGCCTCTTTATATTGCTTATGGGGCATGGCCAAAATGACAGCCGACGCTGGCAGCAGTTCATGTTCCGGCGTCAGCATCACGCCATACTTCCGATCCGCGTCTTGCGGATCGGCACAGCAATCGGATGTCTGGACTTCAAAACCGTAATCGTGCAATTCTTCAATAACATCAATAATCTTTGAATTCCGAAGATCTTGGACATCTTCCTTGTAGGTGATTCCAAGAACAGTCACACGTGTTCCGCGAGATGGCAGATTGCGCTGGATTAGCCGTTTTGCTACTGTCCGAGCAATATAATGCCCCATCCCGTCGTTCACTTTTCTGCCGGCAAGAATGATTTCCGGCTCGTAGCCCACTGCACGGGCTTTATGCGCCAAATAATGCGAATCAATTCCTAGCCTCGGCCCGCCTGCAAGTCCTGGCGTAAATTTCAGAAAGCTCTTTTTGGTGCCGGCCGTTTCCAAAACAGCGCCCGTATCGATGCCCAGATGATTAAAAATCAAAGAAAATTCATTGATCAAGGCGATATTGACGTCTTGCTGTGTGTTTTCAATGACTTTTGCTGCCTCAGCAACACGGATTGATTTTGCTTTGAAAATGCCGGCATCCATGACGCTGCCGTAGATTTCCGCTACGTAGTCGAGAACCGCATCATTCTGCCCTGCCACCACTTTTTTTATTTTGGTGATGGGAAACTTCCGTTCTCCAGGGTTAAAGCGTTCCGGGGAATAGCCGACAAAAAACTCAACACCGCTCTCCAGACTGGAATACTCCTCCAACACGGGAATGCATTTTTCTTCTGTGGCCCCTGGGTAAACTGTCGATTCAAACACGATGACAGCCCCTTTTTTCATGTACTTTCCAACAATGCTGCAAGCTTCAATCAATTGGCTTAAGTCTGGTTGGTCTGCTGAGTCGATTGGCGTCGCAACAGCGATCATGATAAAACCTGCGGCATTTAAAGAGGACGGGTCAGAAGTGTAAGCAATACCGCACTCCGCAAGCTGCTGCGCGTTGGCTTGACCCGTTTTGTCCTTTCCTTCAAGCAACTGTTTGATGCGGATTCTATTGCTGTCGTAGCCGATAACACTGTATTTCTTGGCAAAAGCCATTGCCAAGGGCAATCCAACATGCCCGAGGCCAACTACTCCAATAGTCAATTTGTCGTTCATCATGCCGCTTTCTCCCCTTCAGACTTCCGGAAACGACTGCCGGCTATTTTTAACAATTGTTTGCTGTTGGCAATAGCAAATGTGATCAGCAGCAATGGAATAATTTTATTGCGGTGGCGCATGGCCGTTCCAGCGCTCTGGGTCCCGTATGAATAAACCAAAACGGTGATGCCGAGGAACAGCAGGATGAATATTTTATTGCGCAGCGGCATATCGCTTTTGAATAGCCCGTAAATTGTTGCCCCTACCAGGAAAATATAGATCGACGAATCGAACAGGAAGCTCGCTACATCGCCGAGGCCCCGCCAATCCAGCGGAATCGGGGAGAACATAAAGTAAAACATCTTGAGCGGCGCCACCAGCAAAGCAACGATGCCCGTCAAACCATTTAAACTGGACAAGTACATCGATCCCCCGCGACCTGAAATTTCAAGAGCAGAAACTGCGGTGCCTTCAGGTCCCATGAACTTACTGAGGAAAAGTTCCGAATTCTGAATCATAATGGCGGCCATGACCACCAGCAACATGAGAAAGAGTGCGTTTTGCATTACCTTTTTCGAACCGCTCGTGCTGAGGAACATGAATGCCAGAACATAGGCGATAACAAAACCGATCATGCCGGAATGGAACATCATCGACCCGAGGGCTAGCAAAACTGCCATGATGAAATTCGGGAACGTGCCATCGGCGAACCATCGCACAAAATGATAAAGCGAAACCGTAATAAGGAAAATGATGATGGATTCACGCAGTAGGATGCTGGACATGAATATGCTGTTTGGCATAACCGTGAAAATCAGCATTGCAATGAAAATCAATTTTTTGTCGATTTCAAGATGCATTAAAGCCTTCATCAAATAGACTGCCGCGAACACCCAAAATGCCACATTAAGGAATTGGGCGAACGGCCTTTGGTCACCTACCATGTAATAGATGGCTGAAAGGAAAGGAACGTAATTGGTCGCGCCGTCTTCCAGTGGGAACATGCCATTTGCGATTAGCAGCGAAATTTCATGGAAATATTCCGTGTCAGTTCCACTGGAGAAAATCTGGATTGAAGGTACATACAAATCGATGAACAGCACCAGCACCCTGATTACAAATCCTGCAAAGATCAGCAACAGCCATTCTTTTTCAAGCGTCCGGTACAAATACAGCGAAATTGCGGCGATGCTGGCAAACAGCATCATCATGCCGTAGCCAGGACCAAGCACAATATAGTCTTTGAGTAAAAAAGTGATCAACACTTCTAAAATGAAGAAAGCTAGCACGAAGAGCATGATTCAAGCACCCCCTGGAATATTCTTGTCTGCTTTTTTAAAAAACTCTTTAACGTTTCGCGAGTGCTGCTAACCTCGCTTTGTAATAAGCGATATCGCTGAGCTGAAGCAGCCAGAGCATCAGTCCGTAAACCAAAGCACCGGAAATGATGCCCCCCGCAAGAGCCAGCAATTCTGTCTGTGGACTGTCGAGATAGGAAAACACACTTTTTGCAGCTACTCCCATGACGGCTGCTGCGAAAACGCCTTTCGTTATATCCATCAAGATTTTTTTCGTATTCATCGATCCGACTTTCCGAACCAGGGATATATATAGCACGCCGGTTGTCGCCAATGCCGAAATGCTGGTCGCGAGCGCCAATCCGTTGATTCCCATGAACCGCGACAACACGATGTTTAATACGACATTTAAGAACATCGCCCCGACCGCACTGATCATCGGCGTTTTGGAATCTTCCAGCGAATAAAAGACTTTCGCCAGCACTTCCCGCAAGCCGAAGCCCAGCATGCCGATTGTGTAGAAGAAGAGTGCTCCGGATGTCATAACAACTGCATCGTTTGTAAATGCGCCGCGGCCGAACAACATCTCTGTTACTTGTTCCGAGAAAATCATCAACCCCACTGTCGCCGGAATGACTAACAGCGCAACCGTCGTGACGATTTTTCCGACAATATCTTTTAAATGTGCAATATTTTTATTTACTGCTAATTTGGAAATTTTAGGGAACATTACAGTGACAATCGCAGTTACAAAAATTGCCTGTATGAAGAAGACAATCCGATGGGAATAAGTCAGCGCTGAAATGCCTCCTTCAGAAATCTGCGAAGCCAATGTCTTATCTACCAGGACATTGATCTGATCTGCGGAAACGCCGACAATCACCGGAATCGCCAGCAGCAGCATCCTTTGGATGTTCTGCTCTCGAGGGGCCGCAGTCAGCCTGTGCCGATAGCCTGTTTTACGGATTGAAGGCAAGAGGAAGAGAAATTGCACCACCACGGCGACGACTGATCCGATCGACAGCAGATAGAAGTTCACTTCAAAGCTGAGGTAGATGAAGAAGATGATTAGCAGGTTCAGCGGCAAGCCGCTGAGCACAGTTGCCAAGAAGCGTCTGTTCACTTCCAAGTAACTACTGAAGATATAAACGAGTGCGGTAAAATAAATGCTGAAAGCGGAAATCCTCGTGAAATCTGAAGCGATCTTAAGCGTTTCCCCTTCAAATCCGCTGGCAAAGATTTTCACGATTTGTACTGGAAAGAGCTGCATGGTTATGACCAGCACCGTCGACAGCAAAAGGACGATATTTGTTAAATTGGCTGTGAAGCGCTGTGCGTATTCCGGCCCCTGATTTTCGTTGATCTTAGTGAAAATCGGTATAAAGCTTGCAGCTATCCCCATCCCGACAAAAGAAAAAAGAACGGAAGGTATGGTCTGGGATATCAAGTAAGCATCAGTCAGCCCGTCGGCACCGTAAAAATACGAAAGGGAAATGTCCCTTGAAAAGCCAAGCACTTTTGTCGCTATGATGACAGCCATTAGCGCAATGACGGTTTTCTCCATGATTTTCTCCCTCGCTTGCTTGTGTATTCTGTCTTGCTTTCTACCCATCTGCATCATCGGCGGAACGTATGACTATCTCCCCCTCTTTCGCCTCTATTATTG
Organism: Planococcus sp. TJ-302; assembly: GCF_058268455.1. Taxonomy (NCBI): domain Bacteria; kingdom Bacillati; phylum Bacillota; class Bacilli; order Caryophanales; family Caryophanaceae; genus Planococcus; species Planococcus sp. TJ-302. The sequence goes on from NZ_JBZDOI010000001.1 coordinate 1,302,569, forward strand.
AGCTTTATACTAAAGCGTTTAGGTTAAAAGTAGGTTAAACTGTTTTAATATTTAAAATACTTTAAAATTATTGAGTAGATAGCGCTAGGGTTTGCTTTAAGCAGTAAGTTCTGCAGAATTGTTGTATTAGAAATTTGTTGCTCTTAAATGTCGCTTAGCACGCTCAGGACATGGCTCACACTAAAAGCAAAGCAGGAATCGCCCCTCTTCTTGCTCCGCCTAGCCCGTATTCGCGCCTGTGCTAGATAAGCGGTTGATAGAAGATAGAGCTATTTGTTTTATAAATGCCCAAACATAAAATAATGAATATGGTATAGCTGGAAATGAGTAGCCGAAATTAGTTCTTATTCCCTGTTTTGACACACAAAAAAAGGCAGCCTCCAAAATGCCATTCTTACTGGCCTTTTGGGGCTGCCCCTTTTGTTTTATGTTATTCCATTCAGACGTTCTCTATTTCTTTCAACGACCTGGATCTGTATGCCGGGAAATATTCAAGATCCGACTCTACATCCACAGCTTCGCATAATTCTTTGTATATTTCTGGATGCCATATTTTTTTGCCGATATAAAATTTGAAACCAGTGTTCTTTCCGAATTGTTTTTTGAAGAGATATAGCTTGTCGTCCAAGCTATTGGTCCGTCCACCGCCGTCATGAATTAGATCGACGCCGTTCTCTTTGCCCCAAACAACCAGTGCGTACTGCAGGATGTATGCCGGGGACAAATGGCGAAAATCGTTGAGTGTTCCGGAAAGATGGGTATGGATCATGTTGTCGTAGACAAAATTTAAGCCCATTCCGATGGTCTGCCCTTCGTAAACCGCTTCCACCAACAACATATTTTCGCCGAAATAAGCAATGAGCCTTTCGAAATACACATCATCAAAATAATAATACGTATCTGCTTGATTGCGGGTCATCGTTTCATGGTAAATACCTTTGAACTCTTTAAATTCATTTGGGCCCATAATCACGTTGAACTCCACTCCGGCTTCCAAGGCTTTCCTGATATTCTTGCGTGTTGATTTGGAAAATTCCTTTTGCACTGGATCGTCGTACTCCTTCAAATTGGTTCCTACCGTATTGCGAATATAAACTACATCGTAGCAACTTTCGAAATCTTGAGCGTTGTCGATGACTGGCTGGAAACGGATGAATTCGCTGACAATATCATGCTCTTCACAGTAACGCTGAAAAGCTTCTTTAAATGCCTCGACTAACAGTTCCTTTTTGCCCGGGCTGCATTCTTCAATCAACGGGCCGCCATAGCCATAAGGCGTTACAATGTCATAATAAGTCTTGCCGTTCAGTTTTATAGGGATCTCACGTTTAATGAACATGTGCCGTATAGTTCCGAGTGAATGACGGAACTGATATACCTCGCATGTCCCGTTTTCAATCTCCTCGTACAACCGCCCATAATTTTCATCAAAGTATAAATCTCTCAAAATCTCAACTCCATTCATGAAATGAATTCGCTTAAATTTTTGCTTCTTCAAATCTTATTGGATAATTCCCTATAAAATACAAAATTTGTATTGTTGGAATTATCAGATTATATACAAGGCAATTATACCTTGCTTGCGACAAAAGTTCTAGGGATAATCGAGAAAACGTAGGATTTTATTCTTTTTGTATCTGTAAAAGTCTATGTCCTCATTATTGTCTAAATTTCCCTTAATGCAAACTGCTTTCTTACACAAAAGTCCGCACAGCATAATTCCACTGTGCGAACCAATTCTTTTTACATTTTCAGTTTGCTTTATTTTTTTACCCTATAAGCTGGAAAAAAATGGACTTCTTCATTGATTCCTGAAGCTTCACACAAAGCTTTATAAATTTCGGGGTTCCAAATTTTCTTTCCAATGTAAAAATGGCAGTTACTTTCTTTGCCGAATTGTTTCTTGAATAAATACAATTTATCGTCCGGATTATTCGTGTGCCCTCCTCCGGCATGGATCACATCAACCCCATTTTCTTTGCCCCATTCCGCCAAAGCATGGTAAATGACAGAGGCAGGAGAAAGATGGTTATACTCCGATAACGAGCCGGAAAGATGGGTATGGGCCAAATTGCCATAAACAAAATTTAATCCGGCGCCAATTACTTTGCCTTCAAACTTTGCTTCGACCAAAAGCAGATTCTCTCCGAAAAGTTCCATTAACTTTTTAAAATAGGCATCCTCGAAATAGTAGAATGAATCGGCATGGTTCCTTTCCATCGTTCCGTTATAGATTTCTTTGAATGCGTCCAGGCTAGCCGGATTTAACGTCACCTTGTACTGGACTCCCCCATTCAACGCTTGGCGGATGTTTTTGCGCGCTGACCTTGAAAATTCGCCATCAAACGGAGTATCATGCTCTCTTAAATTGGTGCACACTGTTTCTCGCAGATAAGTTACTTCGAATGCCTCTTCAAAGTCGGCTGCGTTGCCAGCAAGAGGATGGAAGCGGATAAATTCAGAAACGATTTTATTGGAAAGGCAGTACTCTTTAAAAGCTTTTTCAAACTCAGCGGCCAGTTCAAGCCTGGAACCTTTGCTGCCTTCGACAATCAATGGTCCTCCATAACCGTAAGGCGTGACTAGGTCATAAAAATGTTCACCGTTCAAGGCAATCGGTATTTGCCGTTTGATAAATAGATGTTGAACACTGCCTAGTGGATGCTTGAAGTTGAACTTGCCTGCTTCCCCATTCTCCATTTCTTCGAATAACTTTCCATAACGATCATCGAAATAAATATCTTTCATGATTCTCTCTTCTTTCTCTGATGGTATGCAGTACCTAAAAGATGAAAAGGCTGAAATATTAATTTTTTATAGTATATTCCTTCCAACGGGAAAGTGCTACATTTAATTTCCTTTAAAGTACTTGTGCAATTCGGTGTATATAGAAGGTTTAAAATGCGGTATTCAGCTATACACACCTCATTTACCAAAATATTTTTCATAATAAAATGTTAATAGTTAATAATACCTATTTTATAAGAAGCGACTTATGCTTATACTATTCTAGATATTACAATATTTACCTAGGAGGTAAGGAATGAAACGCTTGTTTTTAATGATTTTATCAGCTGCATTAATGTTTGGATTTTTGCCTGCATCCGCTTTAGCAATGGAAGCAAACGACAAAGGGTTTGATGAGTTTCTTAAGGAAATCCAGTGGGAAAAATCGGCCTACATAGATTACTTGGAAAGCAAAGGCTATTCTTTAGAGGAGTTTGAGTCTGCCGATGACTTGGGACTGCCAATCACTGAAGAAACGCTTCAATCCGTTCTTACGGATTTCGAATTAAGCCGCAGCGAATTGAATGCACTTCTAGTCGAAAATGGTGACATTGAGCAAGGGCAAGATGTTCTAGATACAGAATGGTATTTGTTCATTGAAGACCTTTCAGATGGCATCAATTTTTACTTGAATGGCGGCACAGCGATTACAGATGCAAATTTGCAGGAGCTTCTTGAATACTACGAATTCGAATCCAAAGAAGAGCTAGAAAACTTCTTGAACGAACAAGGCGATACAATTGAAAACTATGAATTCATTGAAGACCTTGAGTACGCTATAGATGATTACATTTACGGATATGGCGAAGAATACGATATTGAAGTTGATATCGAAGGAATATTTACTGAACTTGGATTGACAATGGAAGAATTGGAAAGATTAGAAGCTCACTTAGAGACTCTTAATTTTGAAGATCCTGCCTTCCAAGATAGAGCTACTGCACTTGCTGACCGCATGATGATGATCGAAGAATTCGAATCAGCTGATGAATTGACGGCGGCACAGATTTCAGAATTGATCGCAATCTACACGGAAATGCTTGATTTGCTAGAGCTGGATACTAAATATTATTTGGTAAAAGGCTCAGAAAAGTTGCCGATTACTTTGGGGACATTGATAACGCTTGAAACAGTTGACGGATATGACCTATTGGTTGAAGTTTACAACACACAAGGCACATTCTTAGCTGACTTCATTTTGACAAACGACTCGTTCGGTTCTGACATCATTAAAGAAACGGGCGAAGACATTAAAGTGGTTGAAGAAGACGTTAAAGAAGAAGTTAAAGAAGAAACAAATGTCGTAGTTGCCCCGCCTGCAGTTAAAACGCCAGGCAAAAAATCGGAAAAAACACCAGTGAAGAAAACCGTTAAAGGCGGAAAACTTCCGAAAACAGCTTCTGATTACCTTCCAAATGCTTTGATCGGATTGGTTATCGCGCTCGCAGGAGTTGCGTTGTTCCGTCGTTCAAAAGCTATGGGATTATAATCTATGAAAAAAAGGTCGAAAGAAGAAAGAAGAATCGGGCGCGGCAAGCGCCTGATTCTTCTTTCCCTGTCAGCCGCATTAATTGTTTTTGGACTTTGGTTCAGCACTACAAATGCTTCAACATTTTTAAAAGGCTACCTTCTATATAAAGCCGATTCTGCTATCGAGTCTACCCAAGCCGAACCTGCTGCTGAAGAGCCGGCAGCCAAAAGTACCGGAAAAACTCTGAAACCGAAGGCGCTTTATCAAGAAAAGCCTGTGGAAGGCGACAATATCGGCGACTTGTACATTCCAAAACTCGAAGCCTCTTTGCCGATCATCCACGGAACTGACGAAGAAGAACTTGAAAAAGGCGTCGGCCATTTCGCCGGCAGCGTCCTTCCTGGCGAAGACGATAACAGTGTTCTCTCAGGCCATCGTGACACCGTGTTCCGTGAACTTGGTGAAGTAGGAAAAGGCGATTTGCTCGTTGTCACTACCGAAGCTGGCAAATTCACTTACAAAGTCCGCCAAGTCCGGATCGTCGATGAAGATGACCGCACCGTCATCGTCCCGAAACCTAGAGCCACGCTCACCGTATCAACGTGCTACCCGTTCGATTTCGTCGGCTACGCACCCGATCGCTATATTTTAGTCGCTGACCTCATTTCTTCGGAATGATGCAAGCATTTTAAAAGATCACAAGCAAGCTCAAGAAACACGAGCTGCTTGCGGTCTTTTTATTTAGCTCTCGAATTGTCTGATAAAAATAAAATATCTTCTTTTCACCCCTACAATAAATTCTATCAAAGAAATATCCCCTCACACTCTATTGTTCAAAGAGCTTATCCAGCGAAGGCGTGTCAAGGGGCTAGGCAAGGAGATGGCCAAATGAAATTTGGACCATTTCCTTTGCTTCGAAGCTAGCGCAGCGATGCAGAAGCAGGAGGTTTTTAGTATTGATACGAGTGTTCTTCCCGGCTCATTGCAGGAGCCAAGGAAGTGCCAGGCACTTGCGGCAACTCCTTTTCGACGAGCTTGTGCAGGAGCCATCGTTTTTGCACTGCCCAAAGCGTCCGAAGCGGTGCCCTTTAAGTCATTTCTTCAATTCAACTTAAATAATAACTAATAACGAACAATACTTAATAAAAATAAGTTTTTTTATGTAACTTCCTGATTTTCTTTTCGAGTATTCAACAACTTTTTTACTACGGATTGTATTGTTTAATATTTTCAATCGTGTTAATATTCAATTAATTAAGGTAAATATTTATTAAGTTTCATTGATTCTTATCGAAAATTATGCGAGGAGGATGGTGAAATGAAAAAGTATGGGCTTCTGTTCGGTGCTGTAATATTGATACTGGGAGGTTATCTGGTCTACTTGTTTGAGTTTAAGGAATACAATACATCTGATGCAGAAGTCGACGTCCTGACAAAAGAAGAATATGTCATTGAGCTTGCGGATGGCTCGAAAATTGTGTTGGATAAAAACGGCAACTTGATCCGCCACATTACAGGGACAGATGGCAAAGTGACTACAGTCGACTTTGCAGGCAGCTTGCCCATTTCACAGGTCAGTGAACTAGCGGTCGCTACTGCCACTAGTGAAAACGATAAGTCCTCCGTCCGAAAAGGCGATTCCGGCAATTCGGGCAAAGCATTTGAATCTAAAGCGTCCAAAGGAAAAGCTCCAAAAGCTTCAGTGAAAGATATCAAGCAACATTATGCGCCAGCTTTAGCGGATATCGAAAAACAAGCATATGACAACTTGGACAATCTGATCGATCTCGCCAAAAGCGAATACTTGGAAATGGAAGCCAATGACCAGAATATCAGTTATCCATATTTCTACAATAAATACACTGGCGCCGCTGCTAAACTTGAAGAACGGACTGACAAAGTGTTCAATGTGGTCATGCAAATTATGGAACATGATTTAAAAGCGAATGGGCATTCCACTGAAACAGTAGCGTCTATGCAGAAGGAATACAAAATCAAGAAGAACAAACTCCGCCGGGACATCCTGAAAGAAACCGCTGGTTTATAGAAGAAACCATTTAATTGAAATTCCTTTTAATGTATATTGAAAAAACATCCGCCGCGCCGAATCCCTAGCGTTGGCGGTTTTTAGATTTTTTCTCCCGAAAAATCAATGCATAGGATCTTGAATAAACTTAATTTTACAAATTCTTTGAATAGTATCGCTTAATTTTAACTAATTGGTTAGAATAGAAGTATTATTACAAATTAAGAGCTGGTGGTAGATGTAGGCATTATGCCAGCAGCTCTGGGAGCCACTAAATTGAAATGGCTTTTGAACGCAGGATAACGTGAGGAGGAAATGCAAATGAGAGAAAAGATCAATGATTTATTGTCCAAAGAGAATTACGCTTTCGATAAAGACAAATGGAAGTCGATTGAAAATGTGCCTTTCTCGTATAACGCAGGAACTATCCAGCTTCTCAACAAGATCAAAAAAAATATGGGCATGGCCAAAGGCATCTATATTTTCAGCGATTCCAACGAACGGATTCTATACATTGGAAAAGGTGCTCCAATCTACAACCGGATCCGCCGCCATTTCGCTAAACTCAAAAAGACCTCCACTGAACAGGAAGCTGCATTTCCTGCAAACGATGTTCCGCGTTCAATTTCAATTTACTGGGTAGAAATCGAACAGCCTGAAACTCGGGATGTTGTAGAGCACATGCTGTGCTATACCTTAAACCCGGAATACAAGAAATGGTATGCAACATAATGATGATATGGCTGGCAGAACCGGCCATTTCAGTGCACGCCGCCAACTAATATTCCCTTTTACTTCATCAAGCATCTTGGATGCATTGATGATTTTTTCTTTTAGGGCAATGACAAAAAACTCTCCAGAAGCAGATGCGCTCCAAGAGAGTTGAGTTTAAACAATGGAAATGTGAAGGACGTCTTGTTCTTTCTCCATTTCCTGAACAAGCGTTTTGGCGTAATGCGTGGGATTGGCTTTTTTCAGCGAAAAAACTTTCTCACTTTTCCGGCTGAGGCCAGACAATATCTCGAGTTCTACGCGAGTGGCATCGTCGATCATAAGGCCAGGATTAAAAAACTCATAGGCGATCAACAATGGTGCTCTGAGAAAATTGAATTCGTATCTATTCAAGTTCATCAATTTGCTGACAGCAACGCTTTCCTGCAGCGGTACCACTTCATCTGCCCCTTTTTCCAGGATGGCGATATGTGTCACTTCCGCAATCATTAGACTTTTCTTTTTCACATTTTTTGATGACGATTCTGCGCCCTTTTTATCGTTATTTTTTGAGTAATGGCAAAACGAATTTGTCCACGGCACCGCATAAATTTTATGGCCATCGGTTATTGCCAGATCTTCCGCTATGAACTGTGCGCCATATTCCATACATGCAGTTGTTGCGCTCAATGTTTTCCCGGTATCCGGCGGAGCGAATATTGCAACGGTTTTTCCGTCTTTTTCAAATGCGGAGCAATGAATCGGGGCATAACCCTTTTTCAGCAATAACAGCGCCGCGAGGTCGGTAACGATGTAATGGATTGAATGCAGATTCATGATTCTGTGCGTGATGAATTTATAATAGGCTTTGTTGACTGTGATTATCGCTTCATCTGACATCAGATTTTCCGCTTTCACTCTCATCTTTTGATTTAATGCGAGTTTGCGTGTGTAATAGATCTTGTCTTCCCCCGGGTTGCCATTGAAATAATGATAGCGCCCCATCCCCTTGAGTTGCTCATCATCATTGAAATTCTCCAATACGACATTGATTCTGACCGCGCATTTGTCGTATTCTTCCTTTGTCGCTTGCGGCATTTCCGTACCGAAACTCCAAGTGAAATTTTTAATATTCGTTTTTACCCCGAGAATGTTCTTCGATGCGATGAAATAATAAGTCATTAAACGTCCTCCCCTTCCACATGATCCGCATGATCAGTTGCTGCCTCCCTCTATTCAAGTTAGCATGCATATCCGGAATTGTTTCACCTCCTAAAAATTTCATTTGTTGCTATTTTATCTTTGAAACGTTAAGGAGAGGTTAAATAGAACTATTTTGTTTTACATAAATGTAATAATATTTACTTATAAACAAAAAAGTATTATACGAGGTGAATCCCTCGTATAATACGCTACTCCTACTCATGATTAATAATATCAGAGACATAATAGAAACCATTTTCATCCATCACAATTGTATAGGATTTACGCCGCTCCTCTACAGTCAATTCACCTTCTGCATTCTTTAAATCAAATGACTCTTCCGTCTGCACAACAGCGTGATCGTCTTTAATTTCAATGTCGGTTATCTCTAACTTCCGGAAATTGAATTCCATGCCTTGACCCGCAATTTCATTGATATAATCTAGGATACTATTGTAAATATTACTTTTGTAAACTAGGACATTCTGTACATAAAAGAAATCTTCATTTTGCAGCGCCAATTCATAGTAATAACGGAAATCTCCGATAAATTGTTGTAAATTTGTCTCACTGAATTCCATTTCCAAATCGTACTCGTACTCGTACTCCTCGTCCTCATAGCCGCTGAAGTCATCGTAGACATGAAATTTCCCCTCTACTTCTTCCGGAGAAAGCGGGTTTACAGCCCATTCCATAAGTTCCGCGTGCATGGAATATAGCGGAATTGAAAATCCGATTGAATCCCCTTCCGTCATGACGAGAGAATTGATGCCTATCACTTTTCCTGTGCTGGCATCCAATAGCGGTCCCCCACTGCTTCCCGGAGCAATCGGTGCGTCAATTTGATAAATGTCGTCATACATGAATTCCTGCTCAAAATCACGGTCAATGCCAGTCAGGTATCCAATAGTCGCCGTGTTTTCAAAACCGGAAGGACTGCCGAGCGCAATCACTTCCGTGCCAACATCCGTTGGTTCCAGCTCACTTTCAAGTGGCACAATTCCTTCGAATGCTTCCACTTTAATCAATGCAATATCGGACTTATCAGAAATGCCGACCACTTTTCCGGGAACATCTTGTCCGTTAATATTTCTTACGATGACTTCCTTAACCCCTGCGACTACATGGGCGTTTGTCACTACCATGCCTTGGTCGGTGAATAGAAATCCAGAGCCTTGTCCACTCTCAGTTAAAATGGTATATGTTTTTTGCTGCGATTCTTTAATTACTACTGTCTTTCCAACCTTTTTAGGGTCCACTTTCTCGGGCTGTTCAGAAGGCGGAATGATGTCTTCCGCTTGAATGACAGCACCTTCAACAGGTTCTTCCGTCTTTACCAATTCTTCCGGCTCGGCAATCTTACTATCAGCAATTGAAGAAGATGGCGTTTTTTCTTCTGGCAAAATCCATGCTGCACCAAGTCCGATACTCCCTAAAACTAGAAGGAAAAGGGCTATCACCGCCACCTTTTTATTTAGTTTGGCAGTCTTTTTTTTATTCATTAACGCTTTTCCACAATTTCCGCAGAAATTGTCTTGCAAGCTATTTTCATGTCCGCACTTGTTACAAATCATATCAGTACCCCCTTAGATGCAAAAACCTCATTCGATGTAATAGACCTCATTATAAACCCATTGACGAAGCCAAACTACAACTGGTTCCTAATTGTAATAAAATAATCTCATTTGTAATAAAACTATATTTTACATATATTTAACAGTTAATCAATTTACACATCAAATTGTAAAAATCGTTTTGCACTTTAGCAAAAGAAGGCTTTTTTTGTATTTTTTTTACCCTATTTATCAATAATTAAAAATAATCAGTAAATTTGGTTAAAAGTATCTATACAGCATTTAGGTAGATTGGTATAATCATGTTAATTAAGCATTACTACCTAGGGGGTTTGTTTATGCAAGATTTTGTAAATGCCGTCAAAAAGTCATTCGATTTGAAAGGGAGATCCAGAAGAAGAGAATTTTGGATGTTTATGCTGATCGCTTCAGTGCTCGCTGCAGGCCTAACAATTATCGAAACACTGCTTGGGCTGCAATTGGCTCAGGATATTGGCATCTTATCTACAATCTATGCACTCGCCATTGCCGCTCCAACCGTTTCTGTGACGATACGCCGCCTGCATGACACCGGCCGCAGCGGATGGTGGTCCCTCCTGTATCTCGTTCCTGTCATCGGATGGATTGCGCTTATCGCTTTCACATTATTCAATAGCGACCTAGGGGCAAATGCATATGGCAAAAGCCCGAAAGCATGGAACTCCGTCTATACGCCGATAAATTATTACTAATGCCGCCCGCTCTTCCGAACTTCGGAAGAGCGGGTTTTTCATTGTCCTTTTCGCCCGTTATGCCGGTACACATCGATAAGGCCCATCCGTTCTAAATCCAAAGCTTTTTTTTTGGGCAGCTTGACGTTGAACAGGAAAAGCGATAGCGAAAAGAGCCAAATCTGCAATGTGAAGATATTGATGCGTTCCACTAGGCCGGCAATGGCCATGCTATTGTTCAGCACAAGGGGTGTCGCGATTCCCGAAATGGTCACAACCACAGCGCAAAACAGCGACAGCATCCCGATTGACCGGAAATGCTCTGTCTTCAGCAGACCGAAACTAATGGCAAAAATCGCGCCGATTGCCGACAATGCGACAATGGCTGTTACTGCCAAATGCATGAGGTTTCCAACCGTCAGGACAGCCCCTCCGTCTTGGAGCGGAAAAAGGTTGTAGCCTACAAGCGATGTAAACTCCATGAGGATCAACAGCGCTGCTCCCGTCAATGCCCATTTATGGACGTTGTATTTCAAAAAAAGCATGTATACCGATACCGAAAAAACCAAAGCCAATACGCCGTAGATAACTGTGAATATTTTCAGCATGCCCGCATTCGGAGCTCCGTTGCCAGTCAGTTCGCTGATGGTTTGCCTGACATGGCTGTAGCCATCCCATAAAGCGCCGCCAATGATGACATGCAGCGTATAGACGATAGCAGCAGCCGCTCCACTAAGGGCCATTTTTTGCCACAAGCCCTTGCCTTTTCTGTTCCCCATGTTTCCACCCCGTTTCAAAGAATGAAAGCTTATTTACTGAATAACATACGACGGCAGGCGCAATAACCCTTTTTTTCAATAAAAAAAGCCTATGGATCTAAACATCCACGGGCTTTTCGTTCAGTTTATGGCCGAGAACAAAGGATGATCAGCTGCCATTCTTTGTTTTAAACGTTCTGGTGGCCGCTACTGCTTGCTGCCAGCCGCTGTAAAGCTCATCTCGCTGTCCGTTTTCCATGGACGGATCAAACGTCTTATCGAGCTTCCATTGATGTGAGATTTCTTCTTTGTCTTTCCAGTAGCCGACAGCCAGACCGGCTAAATAGGCTGCGCCTAGGGCAGTAGTTTCTTGGACTTTCGGGCGTTCTACAGGCACTCCGAGCATATCGCTCTGGAATTGCATCAACAGGTCATTGGCTACCGCTCCGCCATCGACGCGCAATGTTTTCAGTTCAATGCCGGAATCTTCAACCATGACATCCACAACATCTTTCGTTTGGTACGCGAGAGATTCAAGCGTGGCACGGATCAAATGAGACTTTGTGGTGCCGCGCGTCAATCCGAAAATTGCCCCTCTCGCATCCGTATCCCAATAAGGCGTCCCAAGGCCGACAAAAGCCGGCACCATGTAAACCCCCTCAGCCGTTTCCACTTGCCTTGCAAACCCTTCGCTATCAGACGCCTTGTCCAGCAGCTGCAGCCCGTCACGCAGCCATTGAATAGCGGATCCCGCTACAAATATACTGCCTTCTAGCGCATACTCCACTTGGCCGCCGACTCCCCAAGCAATCGTCGTCAGCAAGCCGTGTTCGGATTTCATGCCTTGCTCGCCGGTATTCATCAACATGAAGCATCCAGTACCATAGGTATTTTTTGCCATGCCTTTCTCAAAGCAAGCCTGTCCGAACAAAGCTGCCTGCTGGTCTCCGGCAATTCCCGCTATCGGCACTTCACAGCCGAAGAAATGATAGTCGATTGTATGGGCATAGATTTCAGACGACGGCCGTACTTCCGGCAGCATGCTTTCGGGCACCGTTAAAATTTCCAATAATTCCTTATCCCATTGGAGTTCGTAGATGTTGTACATCAAGGTGCGGGATGCGTTGCTGTAATCCGTAACATGGCGTTTGCCGCCTGACAGCTTATAAACTAACCATGAATCGATCGTGCCGAACATCAGGTCGCCGCGATCCGCTTTTTCCCTGGCGCCATCCACATGGTCAAGGATCCATTTGACTTTCGTCCCCGAGAAATAAGCGTCGAGCAAAAGCCCTGTTTTCTCACGGAATTTCCCTTCAAGGCCTTGCTCCTTTAAATCTTTGCAGATTGCATCTGTCTGGCGAGATTGCCAAACGATGGCTTTGTAAACCGGGCGTCCGGTATGGCGGTCCCAGACAACTGTTGTTTCACGTTGGTTCGTTATGCCTATCCCCGCTACCTGGTCCGGATTGATGTCAGCAATACGAAGCACTTGCGCTATGCAAGCGAGCACCGATGTCCATATTTCGCTGGCGTCATGTTCAACCCAGCCCGGCTTTTGGAAGAATTGTTCGAATTCCTGCTGCCCGACCGCAACGATTTCCCCTTCGTGATTAAACAGAATCGCCCGTGAACTGGTGGTCCCTTGGTCGATGGACAATATATAATCTTTTGCCATTATGCTTCCCCCTCTAGAATAAGAGCTTCTATTGATGGTTCCTGCTCAAGCCCTTTTTCCCATTTTACCCTTCGCGGCCTGCTTAAAACCAGCGTTAACTGTGAAATGCCAAAGCACTTTGAGAATCGAATTATGCAGGAAAATATTCCTGTTTCCGCCTCTCTGTACATGCTTATTTTCTATCAATTCTGATAAAAAAGGTTTATAATACAGGTAAAGATTAGGGAGGTGCTTGTATGGAAACGGAACGGAAATTGGTGCAGTGGCGCAATGAAGGATTGCTGGACCAAGCGGCTTTCGATCGCATTTTGGCATTTGAAAAACGCCAGCCGCAAAAGAGAAAAGTGCCGTTGCTTTTGGTCATCGGACTTATTTTCTTCGCTCTGGCCGTATTCAGCTTTATCGCTGCCAACTGGCAGCTGATTCCGGATTTGCTGAAAGTAGCTATGGTCGTTTTGTTGATGTGGATTTTTTATATCTTAGCTTATTTTTCAGAGAAAAAGCATTTTGGCCGTCCAATCATTTTCAGGCTGCTTGGTTTGGCGATGTTCGCGGCAAGCATTCTGGTCGCTGCGCAGACATTCCATTTTTCTACGTCAAACTCGGTGTTGCCATGGGCTATCTTCATCGCTGCACTGGCTCATTACTTCTACTGGCGCCATTTTGCTTACGCTGTCGTCGCATTCATCTTCGGCATCTCAACGCTGACTTCATTCCTGCCATTTACTAGCTGGCTTGAATGGGGAATCTTCGTTGCAGTGGCCTTGGCATGGTTCTTCTTCAGCAAAGACGATGCTTCGATGATTTTCAGCTGGATGCTGTTGTTCTTCTCAGGTCTGACGCTTTGGGATCTCGTTGAATACACCAGCCCATTTTGGCCAGTATGGACGCTGTTCGCGCTCGTACTCCTGCTGTTCATCATACCGGCTGACAAACAGCGCTTGCTGTCGCCGCTATACCTGGTTTTTGGCGCCATCATGCTCGTGGTCTATTTGGCGGTACGCGGCGAAACCGAACTGTCGCTTGTCGACTTGAATTGGCCGGAATCGATTGCGTTAGCTGTGACTGGGCTCGTTGTCCTAGTAGTGACGTATATCAAATTCCGTCCGATCATGTGGATCGCTCTGCTCGGTGCGACGGGCTTGCTGCTGTTTGATGAAACAGCCATCGGTTTGGCGATAGTCGCCGAATTATCGGCTCTCGCCTATTTGATCATTGCCCAGCGGCAAGATAAGCCACTGGCACTCGGCTTTGTCTATTTCATCGTTGTCCAGTTCGTCATTTACTTCATCTATGCATGGGAACGCCTGGATATGTCGCTATTCTTCCTGATCGGTGCGCTTTTGCTTTTTGCCCTTTCCGGCATCGCCTGGTGGCTCAACCGTAAGAGAGAAGGTGTATCGTTATGAAAGCATGGCTCTTGCCGATCATTATGACCATATTTGTCGCAATTCTTGTCACAAGCTTCTACGCTGCCTCCTGGTTCGGTGATGAATACTTGCTGCGGGCAGAACCATATGATCCTTTCAATCCGTTTTACGGAGAATATGTGATGCTGCAATACCCGGATCTCGAAGCGCCTTCCGGCATCAAGGACGGTCCCGTCTATTTCACGTTGAAAGAAGAAGCAGATGGCTACGCGGTCGTTGACCGGATGGAAAATGAACCGTTCTTCGGTGCCATTTCCGGATCCACTTACGACAATCGGGTCGCCGCACCCCAGCTTGAACAGTATTATGTAGAACAAGGCCTCGGACCTGAGCTTGAAGAAGCGGTCGATTTGCAAGTGACCATCGATGTTTCCCCGTGGGGAACGATACGCCCGATCAATTTGGAAGTACGGGAGGAATAAAAAAAAGCCGCAGCAGCGCTGCGGCTTTTTTAATTCGTTTTCATTCTGATATATTTATTCCATGAGAACCCGTTAAGGTTGGCTGACTTTCCAGGCACCTTTCGCACGGTATGCAGGAAAGAATTCTTCTTCTTCCGCGGCTCCGGATGCGATGCAGAGCTCCGCATAGACCGCCTCATTCCATACTTTGCGCCCGACATGGAAATCAAATTCCGTGTTCTTGCCGAATTTCTTTTTAAAAAGCAGCAAAGTATCATCCGGTTCGTTGGTGAACCCGCCGCCCGCGTGGATCAGTTCCATGCCATTTTCCTTGCCCCATAAGGCAATCGCATACGTCATAACGTAGACTGGCGATAAATGATGATAGCCTTCCAAAGTACCGGATAAATGCGTGTGGATCAGATTATTATAGGTGAAATGCATTTCTGCTCCAATAACTTCGCCTTCAAACATGGCCTCTACCAGAACGACATGCTCGCCAAAATAATGCAAGATGCGATCGAAATAAGCTTTGTCGAAATAATAGAACATGTCGGCGTGCACACGTTCCATATTGATATGATAAAGTTCGGCAAATTTATCGAGGTTTACCGGATTAACAGTAATGCGGTACTCGATTCCTAAGCGCAGCGCATGGCGAATCGCCTTGCGCGTCGATTTCGAAAATTCTTCCTGGATAGGATCGGCGAAATCCTTCAAATTGGTACCCACCGTTTTCCTCGTAAACTCGACATCGTAGCATTCCTTGAAGTCCTCGGCATTGCCGAGGACTGGATGGAAGCGGACAAATTCGCCCACGATGTGGTTGGCGTCGCAGTATTGCTGGAAAGCATCTTTGAACGCCCGGACCAATTCGGCTTTATCGTTTTCTGCACTGCAGGTGATCAGCGGACCGCCATAACCATAAGGTGTAACGATGTCATAGTATTTTTTCCCATCAACAAGAATCGGTGCTTGCCTTTTTATGAAAAGGTGCGTGACGGAGCCGAGCGGATGCGAAAACTCATAAGCTTCGCAAACCCCGCCCTCGATCTCCTCGTATAATTTTCCATAATCCGGTTCGAAAAAAATATCCATCATCACGCCGTCCCCATTTCTGCTATATAAGGTTCATATCGTGCAAGGATCATTTCATTTTTGTCAGTCACTTCTGTCAATATAGCACGGCCTTCCTGCACCGTGTAATTAAATTTGACACCACTGTCATTATCGATTAACTGTTCAACAAAGAGAGGGAATTCCATTTTTCCCCATAGAATTTCTTCGCTGCTGTATTCCTCGATGACCGGCACATTGAATGTGCGGCAGAATTCCTTGAATTTGTCCTTGTTCGATGTAATCGCCAATTGTTCATTGGACGCATAGAACGGCAAATTTAGTTTTTTGCATAATTTTAAGGCATTCCACGTATTGAGGTCATCAAACGCTGTAAAAACCCCATCTATTCCTTCTTCATTCGCGATTTTCGCCAGCTTTTCGGTATCCGAGGTGCTGATGTCATAAGCTTTGTCTGCAAATTTCTTAGCGGGAGATCCGACATTATTGTCCGTTACAATAGCATACATCCCCATTTTCTTAGCGGTTTTCACAACATCAATCATATGTGTAATGCCGCCAAGTATCAGCACTTTTCTCTGTTTAGCTGTTTTCATCCATAACATCTCCCAGCATGTTTTGTGAATGAGCAGCAATCGCTAATCACCCCTGTTGCACCGTGCTTGCGTTTCCCGCTTTTCATCCATTGTCGACCCTAGAGAGCAAATACACATCATGAATTCAACTAAAATCTGGATGTTCCAGAAACCTTTTACCTATTAACTACCAAGTTATCAGTTCGTTGCCGCATTGTCAATATACTATTCTGAATTTTTAAATACTTGAATATCTACGCTTTCCGCTTAGGTATATCAACTCTTTTACGATAGAATCCCGAATATTTAAGTTCCTAGCGTATGTTTTTTTTCCTACTTAATGAGTATGATTCATTTAACCTAGTTTTAACCAATCATAATTATCATTAATTTAGATTTAAATAAAACACTCGAAATTTTTTATTTGCAGCTATTCAAAGGAGGAAGCACGAAATGGCGGTTATGCTGACAACATTATTGTCTGACATTTTTTTCTTGCCGGAATGGGGCAAGGCCTACGCAACACAGGACTTGGGAGAGAGCAAAGTTTTCGAATTCGCTCCCGATTACGGCTACATCTACTACCAGTTTGTCCTGCGGCCAATCCCGATTGCTTTAGGTGATGTAAATTATTACGACACGATCACCCCGTTTGGCCAAAGCGGTCCGGTGATCATCAGCTGTGCTGCCGGAAGAAGAAAAGAGCTGGCAGCGGCATTCGACGCAGAATTCCAAAAATACTGCATCGCCAATAATATCGTTTCTGAATATGTCCGCTTCAACTCCTGCGTGAAGAATGCGGTAGATTTCAATGAAATCTACAGCATGGACAACCGGGGGATAACGATGTACATCGATTTGAGCGTAGGCGATTATTTCCTAAAAGAATTCAAATCCAGCACGCGGCAGCAAGTTCGCCGTGCATTAAAAAACAATGTGGAAATTGAGTATGATTATACGGGTGCCACGATCGATGAGTTCCACCGCCTCTATGAAATCATGGCGAAAAGGAATAACATCCCGAATCATTACCGGTTCTCAAAAGAGCTATTGGCGGAATCTTTTACGTTGCTGGAAGGCAAACAGTTTATCGTCTATGCGAAATACGATGGCCAATACATTTCAGCGGCGATGTATTTGCACCATGGCGATTTCCTCCATTATCACCTGTCTGCGAATGACCCTGAATTCTTCAACGTCGCCGGCAACAGCCTAGTGCTGAACGAAGGCTGCCGCTGGGGTGTCGAGAATGGCAAAAAACAATTACACCTTGGCGGAGCAACGAGCGACGTGCTGTACCGCTTCAAGCGCGGATTCACGAAAACTGAGCCCCTCGAAATCCTGACAGGCAAGAAAGTCCGCAACGAAACAATTTACAACCTCCTCGTGGATTATAATTTAAGCAGAGGCGTAATTGAGAATCCGGGACATTTCCCGCTTTACCGCGGATAATTTGGAAACGAAAAAGGCAGGAGCGAATTTATCGCCTCTGCCTTTTAGATTTACCGAATTTTTTATTGGACCCTTGTTTTGGCTGGTTCGTGCTTCGCCAGCACCATATCCGCACCTTCGATAGACTCAATTTCCAGAAGTTTGTAGAGTTTTTCGATGGCGCTGTGCAACGCTTCTTCTGAAGCTGCGACCAGATTGAACCTGCCGAACATCTGCGCATACGAGCCGTTCGCCACAATCACATCTCCCACTTCGTGGTTTAGGCAGTAGGAAACGACTTCTTCCATGCGATCGATTTTGTCCATCCCGCTGACTTTCGCAATGATCCCATTATCGAGGAGAATCGGCAGGTTGCACGATGGCTTGGGCATATATCCATAATCGAATGCCGGAACATCGTATTTTCCGATATCTTCACCTACCGCGAAATCGAGCATCATTTCCAGTAAATTGATGCCTGTCTGCTTCTCGATAATTTTATAATGCTGCTCACCGCTGAACCGGAAGCCCATCTCGTAAATGTAGAATGCTCCATCTTCGTAAAGCGACTGGATGAACACCAACCCATTCTCAATCCCCAAGCCACTGATCAGGTTTCGGACATTTGGATCCACGTTGTCAATATAATGCTGTTGGTGTTTCGAAGGGAACGTCATCGCTATCGGCAGCGGCGGATGCTCTTTCGACTGCTTGTGGACATATCGGTCAGTGGTGCCATTCAACACAATCTCGCCATTGCGGACGGCGTAGAATATCTGGACTCCGTAAGAATTATCGATGAACGGCTCAACAATTACTTTTCCCGATTTCGAAAAGCCAAGCGCGTTCTCAAATCCGGCCTTCACTTCTGCTGAATTGTGGCATACGGTAATCCCTTTGCTGGCATAGCTGTCCACAGGTTTCGCAATGACAGGGAACTTCATGTTTTGCACCACTTCATCATCCAGCGTTCTATCTGCGGTGTATTCCGGGATGACCGGAACCTCATAACGCCGGCAGAATTCCTTGAATTTTTTTTTATTCGAGGAGACTTCCAGTTGCTCCTCGGTAGCGTAAAATGGGAGGCCAGTTTCGCGCGCCAATTTTTCCGCATTCCATGTATTAATGTCCTCAAAAGCCGTAAATACTCCGTCTACCTTTTCTTCACGCACGATTTCTGCCATCTTTTGAATGTCGGCAGTACTTTCATCAAAAAACTTAGCTGCATGGACCTTAGCCGGAGAGCCCGCTACATTATCCGCGACAATTGTATAGAATCCCATCGCATTCGCCGTTTTTACAACATCAATCATATGGTGCGTCCCGCCGAGAATCAGAATCTTCTTTTTCCCATCAATCAATTCGAATCCCACCTTCCCTACAGAGCTATGGCATCATCCAACATTACAAACGCATTGCCCATCAATTCAAAAATAACGTTACTTTCCGCACAATATAAACCAGGGTATTTATAACTAGGATATCAAGCTGTTAAAAGCAAGTCAATTAATTATCTGAATTTTTAATATTTATACCCACTTTCTCTTTCTAACTTTTCAGCTACACAAAAAAGCGCCGACTGATTCGAATAACGAATCGGCCGGCACCTAATTAATATTTTAACTCGATTGCACGTTTCCGTTCAGCCAACAAAGCGGCCATGATGCCAGCGACTTCCTCGGCATACTCATCGTTTTTCAAGGCGAACTCCATCGTTGTCCGGATAAACCCGACCATCTCCCCGACATCATAGCGCTTCCCTTCAAAATTATAGGCAAACACCTTTTGATGCTGATTCAAAAGTTGGATAGCGTCTGTCAATTGGATTTCTCCGCCGGCTCCAATTTTATGCTGGCCCAGAAACTGAAAGATTTCCGGCGTCAGGACGTAGCGCCCTAAAATCGCTAAATCAGATGGGGCTGTTCCCGGCATCGGTTTTTCTACAAAGTTCTCGACTTTAAAAAGGCGGCCATCCGCCTTACCTGGATCGATAATGCCGTAGCGGTGGGTTTCGGACATCCCGACTTGCTGGACGCCGATTACGGACGATCCTTTGGCTTCGTACTGCGCCATTAATTGCTTAAGCGCTGGGGTTTCAGATTGGATGATGTCATCCCCCAGTAAAACGCCGAAAGGCTCATTGCCGATAAACTTGCGCGCACACCAAATTGCGTGCCCCAAGCCTTTCGGTTCTTTTTGGCGGATATAATGGATTTCCACTTTGGATGAATCGCGAACTTGTTCCAACAGCTCATATTTTTCGCGTTTCAGCAAATTGTCTTCAAGTTCGAAGTTATTGTCGAAATGGTCTTCAATTGCTCTTTTCCCTTTACCGGTTACGATAATAATGTCTTCGATCCCCGATTCGATCGCTTCTTCGACTATATATTGGATTGTCGGCTTATTCAATATTGGCAGCATTTCTTTTGGCATCGCTTTAGTAGCAGGTAGAAATCTGGTACCCAGTCCCGCTGCGGGAATAATTGCTTTCGTAACTTTCTTTTTCACTTCGGAACCTCCTCTGATGGTATCGAATTTGCTTAGTATACATATTTCACTTGTGGATACTCCGCAAAACCGCTAGGCTTGCCGTGGACGAGCGCTGAGCCGCTTCGCTCCTGTCCCTGTCCCTGTCACTGCAACGCTTCGCTAGCTTCGAGACATGAAGGTGCGTTGCAACGCTTCGCTAGCTTCGAGACTTGAAGGTGCGTTGCATCGCTGCGCTAGCTTCGAGACATGAAAAAGAGTTGCCTAGCTTCGGGACTTGAAAAACCGTTGCAGGTCTCAGCTTTCTCGTCGCTTCACTGCCCCTTTGCAACGAAGCGCATAGCTCCACAAGAGCAGTAAAGTTTTCTCCGCAGTTTTGCTACGTATCTACAGAAGTGCTTTTTGACATTTTTTATAGTTTTAAATCCATTCTACCAAGACGCTTAATAAGATGTGTCTTCTGCAGCGTCACGCTTGAAGCTTATCACGATAATAACAAGGACAAATGCCAACAGTATGCCCAAACTGTCGATGAAGGCATCAAAAAGCCGTCCGTCCCGCTCAAAATACAATTGCAGGATTTCTGTAAATACCGCAAACACCACGGCAATGGCTACCGCCGGCAAGTGCTTTTTCAGCCAGTTGAACAGCAGCACATACAATAACGCAAAAGACAGGAAATGACCTGTTTTTTGTATTAAGTAGAAGCTATCTGTAAAATCTATGTCGTTGATGATCAGGAGATCCATCAGATCAGGAGACGCATTGAAACTGAATCCGACGATCCGGTCAAATAGAAAAGCGTGTGCATCATTATTGCAGGTTGCAACGATAATGGCCGCAGCCCACAGAAATGCGAGAAACGGTTTCATCCCCATTGGCCAACTCCCTTCATTTCAACTACAGATTCTATGCTTTTATACCTTCTTTTAAACCTTTTTCAATAAGCGATGTGAAAATATTATGTTCTTCATTAGACTTATTGTCTACAAAAAAATCTGATAAGTCAAATAACTATCATTCTCTACCCTAAATCACCCATCTGTATTATCCTTAGTGCAAGAGAATTTATTTATATATGCCAATAAAACAGGAAAGGGTTGTTTCCGATGATCCGAATCCGCAACACGCCAAATTTTGCCGGCGTCCATATTTCGGGCGACTATTCCGATTTTGATGAGTTGAACGAGGCTGTTCACCGTATTATACGCAGCCGGGAAGAAGACGATGGTTACGGTCAGCCGCGTCGCCGGATTCTCGGACTGTTCAGTGAGCTGCAGCAGGCACAGCTCGGCAACCGGGGCATCGAGGCTGTGCCGAACGTCTTTAGCGAGGAGGAGGATCTTGGGATACCGGTGGAATACACAGGCAATAATGTGTATTTGAGATTTGAAGCGCTATGGCCTGAGGTTCTTTTTGCAGCATTTGCCTTCAACGATTTCATCAGCCATTATACGGACGGCGAAAGGGCCCATAGCTGGGACCCATCGGTAACGGCTGTCCGCAAATTTCAAAGCGCTTTAGCAAGCTGCTTGGAGGAAACACTTAGCCCTAACCGTTACCGCCAGCTCCGGAAATACATCGATCCCCATGGCCTGTTCGCAAAAACGAAATACCAAAATTACTTGGTGCAGTACATCGACCGATTGAATATCCATTTTCTCCGGCTGCCGCCTGCAAGGCGCAAAGAAAACATCAGCATCATGGCAAAACGCATTTGCGAACTCGATTCGCTGTATTTTGCCTTCCGTTCCGATTTCATCGATTTGGCAGAAGGCCTGCAAGTCCACGTTTCCGAGCTGCGATATAAAGAGGGTTATCCTGAGGACTTTGAATGGTAATGGAATAATCGCATCTGAAAAACCGTTGATCCAAAGCTGGATCAACGGTTTTAATTTGCATTTGCTCCATTCAATTTTTCCTTTAAGCCTTCTTTGTCCAGAAATTCAATTTCTCCGATTTTTCCCTCTTCCGGAACAATCGCTTTTCCTTCGAATTTGTACTGGCTCCTTTCGCTGCTTTCATCTTGAAACGCTACTTGAAAACTGAAATTGTATAATGTGGATTCGTTTTCACTGGCATTGATTTTTATATCCGAAGCGCTGAGTTTATAGGGTCCCTCATAGATGCTATACATAAAAGCAGGGTTTATATTCAGGAAGTTGGCGTAGCCGTTTTCAGTAAAATAAGATGCGTACGTCTTTTCCATATAATCAGCGTAAGCTTTATAGACAGGCGTTTTCTTATAAACAGCGGATTCTTCTTGATTCGCGACGGCATCAAGACTTTCCATCGCTGCGTATCTCAATTTCTTGTATTCTTCATCAGGAGCATTGAATTCTTTTTCGATGACCGACTGGATTGCTTTTTTATTTTTTTCATCCACCGGTTCCACCTCCGAAACTCCAGTTTTTTCTGCGGTTCCTTTTTGTGAACATCCGGCTATTACTAGGCAAGAAAAGAGTAAAAGCACAACCCAAAAAGCTTTTCCCTGTATTGATTGCCTGTGAATTTCTGTTGATTTCATTTTCATTCTCCCTTAAATATAATGCTGAAGTACTTAAACCATAAAAGCATTCTACGATTCAAACCTTTAAAATATTCCTTTTTACCACACATCCAATATCCTATCAAAATAAAAATACCAGAAAAACAGCTTCTCCAACTCGCATCAACAGATTGCAAATCCTGCGAATTGGCGTGCTTTTTTCGGATTAGCGACCCGCTTCCTGGGGTCTCGCCTTTGTGCCAGCCCAGTTTTTCGCCTTTCGCCATTCGGTTAACCCTAAGGCTAAGCTGATTCCAACAAATGCACCAGTGCTGTCGATGAGCACATCACGAAGTTCACCGCTGCGGCCCGGGATAAATAATTGGTGGAATTCGTCCGACATTGCATAAAGTGCGCAGATCACCAAAGCTGCAAGGGCCCCCCGATAGCCGCGTACGCTGCTTTTGAGCAGCGCGCGAAACACCAATACACCTAATACCATATAAACCAAGAAGTGGGCATTCTTTCTGACGAATGTATGCAGAGCATCCGTATCGATTGACGCTTCTGAAGAAATTTGGGAAATCGCATTTAAAATGGTTTCTGTAATCCCGGAACTCATGCCGCTTGAAACAGTTGCAGGCTGATGCGAGAATCCGAAGATGAGGGCCATCCAAAAAAGGACTATGGTCCACGAAAGTGCTTTAGAAGTATTCATAATCATTATTCCTTTTCTAGTTACTATTTTTTTGTTATTTTTCACCAAATATTAGTATAGCACGCCTTAAATGTCCCGAAAAGAGAAAATCCATAAAAAAACAAGTCCGGCATTATGCACCAGGACTTGCGGAAACGAATCTTTTAATAATCATGCACAACTGCCTTGCTGTATTTCACTCGAATCAATTCCATTTGCCCTTCGATGCCTTTAAGCTTGGCCGAAAAACGCTCACAGTCTAAGTCTGCGTTGTTCAGCAGGCTTTTCAACTGCGCTTGTTCAACATATTCCTGGCCAAAGACGATGTCGCCCCCATGCCCCTGCGCTTGGATCCGCGCCGAGATATTGACGGTGCGCCCGAAATAGTCGAGCCTTCCGTTCGAGTTGACTGCAATGGCCGGACCGCTGAACAGCCCGACACGCAGGGTGAAATCCTCTTTGGCGCTGTTGTTGAACTCAGCGATGTCGCGCTGGATTTGGAGCGCAGCTTTCAAACCGTCCGCTGGCAGATGGAATACGGCCATGACCGCGTCGCCAATCGTCTTGACAATGCAGCCGGAATTTTTGGAAATGCGCTGCGACAAAAAGTCGAAATGGTTCCGTACCTGCCCGTATGCGCTGGAATCTCCGACTGTTTCATACAGCGATGTCGAGCCGACAAGATCGGTGAACAAGATTGTCACGTGCCCGATGCCGATGTTTTGCCCAGGCGACAGGACTTCCGATGAAAACAAGTCGCGGAACTCCTGCAGTGCTGTCACTTTCGCAGCCGTTACCGTATCTTTTTTCCACGCAGTTTCTTCCAATGCGACGACAATGTCATTAACGCTGTCGTTGCGCATCCGGATAGCTGTGCTGTATGCCACTGCGGCAGCCGACCATTTAGCGCCATCGTAGGATATTTCCCCAGCGTCTCCCGCAAGCGAGATATCCGCTATGGCATTGGCTTGCAGCACGCGCAAGCGCAAATGGCTTTCTATGGAAGGAACTGCAATTTCTGCCGCCTCGCCGCGCTTCAGCACTTTCTGGACTTTAACGTGCGGCGTGATCATCGGCGCGCCGACGCAAAATACTTCCGCGTACGCTTTGCGGATCGATGGATGAACAGAGAAATGCAGTTCGACAAACTGATCGAAGTTCGCATCGTAGACGACGCCGCATAAATCGCAGTGGAAGTCCGGCTGCAATTGCTCGAGCGAACCCATCTGCTCTTTCGATACCCGGCAATTCGGGCATATTAAATTCCAGCTGAGGTCTAGCATGCCAGCTTTTGCGGCATACAACAGGACCCGGAGCACCTTGTCCGGATCTTCGTTCCATTGCTGTGCCACGGCGTGTGTTTCGATATGGGCGACGTCATGGTCGCCTTGCTCTTCCAAATAGCGCCGCAGCAAGCCGACAAGTTCGCCGTCCACCGGGTATTTCCGAAGAATGCCTTCCAGCCGCTCCAATTCCTGCGTGTTGACTTTGTGGTCCAGCGATTTCTGCGGCGCCTGGAACACTTCTTTCGCGCCAGATAATAGGAAATCATCCATATAACCAATGGTCTTTTTCACAGACGGCGCAGCAATCAGCGCAATTGCAGCAATGCCGAGTATGTTGCGCGGAACGAATTTCCCCGTCACCCGGATAAGTGTGTGTTCCGGATTGCCCGAAGCACTGTCCAGAAATTCGATGCCGAATGAATAATTTTTCATCGGACCATCCAAGTAGCGCCGTTCGACCTGGTAGCTTTCATGCTCCCGCCATTCGAACGGGTATTCCTGCCAACGGATCGGCACGACGCCAAACGCTTTCGCTTTGGCGTTACGGAAGAAAATGCCTTGCTCTTCTTGCGTCACACCGCTGAAGACAACGGGAAACAGACCGATATAGCGGTTCATGCGGTTATTGTCTGCGAGCAGACCCCACGCGGTTTCCTTCGAGACTGGGTATTCTTTTTCTGCGGTATAAGTTCTTGCTTTTAATTCCATGTTGGTTGCTCCTATGAGATGGCGATGGCGATCGCCAGCACGATAATGTGGAAAATCTGGTCCGCCATGATCAGCAGCCATGGCTGTTCATTGTCCTTGACGGTCTGGACATGCTTGACCCAGAACTCCACAAAGGTCCTGCGGTCCAACACGATATGGCTGAAAAAAATTAGCGCCATCGCCAGCATCGATAAGCCGCCCGCTGCGGCTCCCATGGAGCCGACAATGATCGTATAAACCGTGACGTGCACCAAGAGCGGCAGCCAACGCGTCGCCTTATGCTGCGCCATCCAGCTCGTCTGCAGCAGAAAATCGCCGATTAAATGGCCTATCAATAAATATTCGAATTTCGTCATAATCCATAACCCCTTGTAATGTCACCAAATCCCTTCCCAACTTGGTAATCGCTTTCTTCCAAGACTTCTATAAAAGCATCCACCAACGCTGCATCGAATAACGTATCTCTGCAGCGAATCAATTCCGCTGCCGCTTCCCGCAACGGTAAGCCTTTGCTGTACGAGCGAGCTGTCGTCATCGCATCGAATGCATCCGCGATGCCGACAATGCGTGCGAACAACGGGATGTCGTCGCCTTTTAAAGCATCCGGATAGCCGGAACCATCGAGCCGCTCGTGATGGGAACGCGCCGTTGCAATCGCTTTGGCCATCGCTGCTTTCGGTTCCATATTGGACAGGATGCCCGCTCCGATAACCGTGTGGAGCTTAATATCCTCGTACTCCTTCTGCGTAAGCTTTGAAGGTTTCCTCAGAACATCGTCAGCGATGCCGATTTTTCCGATATCGTGGAGCAATGCCGCTTTGTAAAGTTCTTCGCATTCATGGGCATCCATGCCGGTGCGCTGTGCAATCGCCATTGAATACCGGGCCACACGCTCTGAATGCCCTGCCGTGTAAGGATCGCGCGCATCCAGAATTTTCGCCAGCGTGCGTATCATACTCAGCAGCATGCGCGACACTTCGTCGAACATCTGGCTGTTATGCAGCGCGAGCGCAGACTGGCTGGCGAGAGCGAGCGCAATGCGCATATCCTGCGTGGAAAACAGCCCGCCGCCTGTTTTGTTCAACAGCTGCAGCGCGCCGAGCACATTGCCTTTCGCTGCAAGCGGCACCGTGATCATCGACTTCGTGACAAAACCACTTGTCGAATCGACACGGTTTGCCCATTTAGGATGCACCGCAGCGTCGTTGATCAATTGCTCAACGCCGCTCTCGACGACTTGTCCGACAATCCCTTCGCCCTTTGCCATCTCGAAATCGAGAATCTTCGAAGCCGATTCGCCGTGTGCAGCCACTGCCGTAATCACTTCACGGCCGGTATTGAACACCCATAATGTGCCCGCTTCTGCGCCTAGTACATTAACCATCTGCAACAGAATGTCTTGAAACACATCTTCAATCTCTATATTGGAATTCAATTGCTTAAAGGCCTCTAAGAGGCTCATCAGCTCTTGAATCCGTTGTTCCAATTCCATTGTTTCTTGCATGTGATGCCTCCAATGGCGTATTTTGCGATTAAAAAGTCATGGGTATCATGTCCTTACCACTATTGTAACATGATTATTATAAATTTATTTATGTAAAATATTGTAAAATTATTCATTGCAAGTCTGCTAATAAAGTTCCCTTCAAGCCTTGAAAATGGTGCCTATAATACAGGCTCGAGTACGATGTGTTAAATTCGCGGATTTTCAGCTGCTGGTGATTGTCGATATTGAACGGTGCCGTCAAGATGCTGTCGAAGCTCTCTGCTCAATTGTGGAAAAACAGCTCCATTTCCTAGAAGCGCCCTTGCGCCAGGCTCTGCCTTTCCTGTAAATTGCGCATATTCTGCAAGGTGTTCTGAGCGACCACTTTATCGCCTCCGTCCAACTTTTCTATTAGCCGCCCAAGTTCTTGCGTGGGTGAAGCCGCATCCGTTTGCAGGTTCCTGATCGCCTCTTTTGTAGCCATATGAGTCTTCTGTCTAATCATAATTATGCTCACACCCTGTTTATTGCATTATAGGCTTTAAATCTTATATCGGCTGATGCTCCCTAAACGTTAATACCCATAAAGAAAAACCATCAACTTTTTTTGGCTATACTGCCCGTTTCAACAAAAAAAATCCCCCGGGCAATTCGGGGGATTTTTATCTGAATTGGCTGTTGCGTACAAATCAACTCTTTTTCAAAAAGCTATTATATATCCAACCGCTTTTCGTGCCATATTTGACCATGTACCAGGAGCCGCTCTTTTTCACATATGTGACGGTCTTGCCTTTTGGCACGACCATAACCACGCTGTTATTCAACGACGCTCCGCTGCGCATATTAACAGCGGAAGTTGTCGTATATTTCGTCGCAACGACCGTTGTTGAAGCCGTAGCGACTTTTACTATTTTTGCCGTACCTTTATTGTTTGCAGCGTCTACGGCATATACCGCAATCGAAGTGCCCGCTTTTTGCTTGGCAATTTTAATGGAATACGCGCCGCTTATCGCAACCGCTTCTCCCAGCTTTACTTTGCCGGCATAAGCATAAACTTTTGCATTGGATTCCGCCTTGCCGGTGATTGCGAGCGAAGTGGATTTCACGGCATTGACTGTTGGAATCGCCGGTGCTGTTTTGTCCGCAACTTTCACTGTGGCACTTGCGCTTTTATTTTTCGCAGCATCGACTGCGTAAATGGATATCGTCGCTCCAGGTTTTTGCTTGGCGATAGGAATCGTAAACGCGCCAGCTGTGGCAACCGCTTCGCCAATTTTCTGAGTTCCAATATATGCGAATACTTTTGCGTTCGCTTCTGCTTTACCGGTAATGCTGGTTGAAACGGATGACACCGGATTGACGGTCGGTACGCTTGGCGCGAGTCCGTCTTTGACAATCACTTCTTTGTTCTTGCTGACAGTCCCTGCTTCATTTGTGCTGAAAACGAGCAATTTGGTGCCGATGGGCTGTTTGGGAATCGTGACTTTAAATCGGCCTTCGCTGTCCGCCAACCCTTGAGCCAGGATGGCGCTGCCAGATTTGACTGTTACGGTTGCAAGGGCTGCAGTGGTTCCTTTAACAGCCGTGGAGTATTGAAACACGCCAGAGACATAAGGCACCGGAAGAAAATCAATCATCAACGCTTTTCGGGCATTGACGCGGCCGTGGCCATAAAACGGATCTTTTCCAGTTACGCCGAGGTCATCAGCTGTGGCATATAGCCGGTTTTCAATTTCAATATTACTCAATGCCGGTTCGCTGCCTTTGATGAGCGCCGCGACGCCTGTAACCATTGGCGCAGCCATGGACGTGCCGTTCATGACGCCGTAAGTGCTTTTCGGCAAGGTGGAGTAAATATTACTTCCCGGTGCGGCAATATCAATAAATTTGCCGTAATTCGAGAAATTAGAAACTTTATCCAAAGATGTTGTCGACCCGACTGAAATGACGTTTGCATAGGAAGCCGGATAATAAGGATTTTCGACTCTTTCATTTCCGGCTGCCGCTATAAGCACGATGCCTTTTTTATGGGCATCTTGAATCGCGGTATTTAATGCGTTGCTGTACGCATAGCCGCCCAGACTCATATTGATGATATCTGCACCTTGATCCACCGCGTGGTAGATGCCTTGGATGATTTCAGACGTATAAGCAAACTCTCCGCTGAACACGTTGATCGGCATGATTTTTGTATCCGGGGCAATTCCGGAGCCGCCGATGTTATTGTTCATCGAACTTCCGATAATGCCCGCCACATGCGTGCCGTGAACACCGACACGGATGGTGCTGTTTTCTTTAACTGTATCAAACGGCTTGATGATTTGGTTTTTCAATTCCGGATGGGTCACGTCGATGCCGTCATCGATGACGGCGATGACGACATCGCCCGAACCGCGAGTTTTGTCCCAAGCCAACGCTGTTTCCACTTTTTGATGATGGTATTGCGATGTACTGACATGCGGATCATTCGGACTATAATTCAGCTGCACCAAATAATCGGGTTCTGCATGCTGAATATCGGCATGTTTTTCCAATTCTTCGATAAACGCATCGACTGTTTGGTCTTCCGGAACTTCCACCGAAACCAGCTGGCCATTGCCTTGCGGGTCACTGGAAACCGTATCGGAATTCTTCAGATTGATGCTGGCGTCTTCTTTTAAAGTAATAATGACTTGATCTGTTTTTTCTTGCGCGGTTGCGGATAAATTATCATCGTTTGCAAACGCCATTTTTTCAGTAACGGAAAAGAGCATCAAAACGGATAACGCCGACAGTATTTTCTTCACTAAGCATTCTCCTTCCAGCCCTTGAATTTCATTCGTAAATTTTTTCTTTTTTTTACCTCTTTGACTCAGTTTATATCAAATTCCCATCAAGCTCTAGTGCAAAAGTGAACTTTTGTCTACTTTCTGATGAATATGCATAAAATTTATAGCGAAGATTTTAAAAAACGCCTACGCCTCAGCACTTTTCTTCAAAGTAGTGAATCGTAGGTATTTAGTATTTGCTGAAATTTCATAGTTTGCCTTAACTATTTATCCATACAGTCAGCTGTTCAAAATATTCGTCAATATTTTCTTTATCGACTTTCATGTAATAAGTTCCTTCGCCTTCACCGGTTTCCATCGCGCGAATCATACCATCCCCGACTTCAGGGTAGTAATGGAATAAATCCATCCAGTTTTCATCTTTTTGCGTCCATTCACTTGGAATCAGAAAAGCCGTATAACTGCCAAAGACTTCGATGATTTCCCTTACGGATCGTTCATACGCGTTAAAAAAATTCGGATTTTTCAAATAGACTTTCAGGCGGGCTTCGTGCGCAACTTCCGAAAAAACGACAAAATTCGCAGTTGGATTGTCTCGCTTGATATTTTGTAATTCCTGTTTAAAGGAATCCATGTAATTCAACTCAGTTTTATAATCTGATTTATCGTACCGCTCTTTAAAAGCAATCTTTGCTTTTTCTAGCTTTGCATTTCCGTAGGTTGTTATGACTTGGTTGTCGCGCGTGTATGCGCGCTGCAACGGGTAATGATTGATTTTTGAAGTCTCGTAATTCTTAAGTGATTTTTCCAGTGTATCTTTTGAAAACAATGATGTATAATCCAAGATCCGGTCTTCCGCTTGCTCAATATAGCTTTCCGGCATATCACGCGCAACATCACTGTTAGCATTATACGCATTGAACGGTGCTTCCATATAAATGTTTTTCAGCTCTCCGCCATTCTTTTCTTTAGCGTAAGCGATATAGTCCCTATACTCTTTAACATGAAGCGAACTCAAGCCGTAGTTGAATACCTCATCTTCTTGGAAAGCATCTGTATTCATATATGTAACACGGCTTGTACCAATCAAAAGTGATTCGAATTCCGTTGACTCGTTTGCCAGCAAATTGGTTTTTTGAAGACGCTCTTCAAAACCGTTCTGGTAATCATTATTGGCATGAGCATGCTGGAAGTTCCAGTACGGATCAATATAAAAATTGAAGCCCATCAAGCCGAATACCGGTATAAATACAACTCCCATGCTAATTATAAACATTTGAAACCATTTCTTATAACTCAATTGCAGGCACTCCTAAAAGTTAAAGTATAAAAATTCACTATTCTTATGCAATACATACGTAACAAACATGACTGAGATGATGCATGCATTGGCCAACATCAAAGTTGAAACTTTCGGCTGAAAATCCTCCAGCAGCTGGATGGAATTCGGCAGAAGAAACGCCGCTGCCAAAAACAGCAGGATAAACGGAATTACAAACGCTGGATCTGCCAACAAAGGCAAAGTGAAAATCTCTAAAGTCGCCCAGCTCTCAGCAAACGCTAATGGCTCTGAAAGGTTTTGTTGAATGTTATTGTCTAACGTAAACATTTTTTCGATCAATGCATTTGCCTGCCCTACACTTTCCGCTCTGAAGTAAATCCAAGCGAAATTGACAAAGAAAAAGGTCAAGAGCCAGGACACTAGGTATGGCAGCTTGATTTTTGTTTTACCCCATAATCGGACAATGATGGAAGCTAGCCCATGGAGCATCCCCCAGATGATGAACGTCCAGCCTGCGCCGTGCCAAATGCCGCTCACGAGAAAAATAATACCGATATTGATATAAGTCCGAACTGCACCTTTTTTGCTGCCGCCAAGCGGAAAATACAAATAATGCGTTAAAAAACGATTTAATGTCATGTGCCAACGTTTCCAGAAATCCTGAATGTTTCGGGCTTTATATGGAGAAAAGAAATTCACCGGCAATTGGAAGTTGAATAATAACGCTAAGCCGATGGCCATGTCGCAGTATCCGCTAAAGTCAAAATACAATTGCAGTGTATAAGATAACGAGGTAATCCACGCTTCCACAAATGTCAGTGTTTCGACTTGCGCAAATCCATCATTTGCCCAGATTGCGAAAGTGTCCGCAATCCCCACCTTTTTAGAGAGGCCTATACAGAAGATGAAGATACCTTGCACAATGTGATGACCTTGAATGCGATACTTCGATTTGTCCTGGAACTGTGGAATAAGTTCATAATGCTGGACAATCGGGCCCGCGATCAATTGCGGGAAAAAGGTGACAAACAAGGCGTAAGTCATGAAAGAATACTGCTTCGTTTCCCCGCGATATGTATCAATCAGGTATGCAATTTGTTGGAATGTAAAAAAACTGATTGCCAATGGCAGCAAAAAATTCTTTAATGGAAGATTTGCATCAAACACCCAATTCACGTTTTCCGCGAAAAAGTCATAGTACTTGAAATACCCCAACAACAAGACGTTTCCAATGATTCCAAGCGACAATAATGTTTTGCGCTCTTCTATTTCATCTTTTCGGTTCATTAACATTCCGAAGATAAAATTGAACAACATGGAACCGACAATCAACCCCAAATAAATTGGATTCCAGAAACCGTAAAACAGCAATGACGAAGCAAATAATGCGAATAACGCCACTTTATGCAGCCTTAATTTATGTAAGCCGAAATAAAGAAAGAACACAATCGGCAAGAAAAACAAAAGAAATTCAATGGAATTGAAAAGCACTTGAGTCACCTATATTCTACAAAATTTAACAACCTTCATATTATATTCATAAATTTCCCATTCGTCAATGAGTCCTTTTTTTATGCTAAAAGTCGACTATCCATGATTTTTTAATTCTACAAAAAGAAAAAACTGCCGAGAATTTCTCGACAGTCTGGCCTTTCCAATTTACAGTTTATATGCGCCTTCGAATGTGCAGATGTTTTTCGTATCCAACACGAGCTTGTCTTGAATCGTTGGCATATTTTCTTTGATGTGGTCATGCCCCACCATCACGACAAGCACCTCAATGTCATTCATGAATTCATCGAAGCCCATGTATTGGTTATCGACCATCTGTTCTTTGACAAACGGGTCAAACACTTTTACGCCGAACGCCAAATGTTCATCCAAAATCTCCAATAATTGCAGCGTCGGGCTTTCACGCGTGTCGTCAACGTTTTCTTTATACGCCAAGCCGTAAAGGCCGACTTTCGAAAGGTCGCTGATGTTGTTTTCTTTCATGATGTCACGGATGCGCCCCAAAACGTGCGTCGGCATCGAGTCGTTGATTTTGCGGGCAGCTAAGATCAAGTTCGTCAAATCCGGATAGTCTCCCACTAGGAACCATGGATCGACCGAGATGCAATGTCCGCCG
Organism: Planococcus sp. TJ-302; assembly: GCF_058268455.1. Classification (NCBI taxonomy): domain Bacteria; kingdom Bacillati; phylum Bacillota; class Bacilli; order Caryophanales; family Caryophanaceae; genus Planococcus; species Planococcus sp. TJ-302. The sequence continues at coordinate 1,335,731 of NZ_JBZDOI010000001.1, forward strand.
ACGCCTGGCCCTGGCTGCAGGATGTTGACGCGCGGGTGCTTATTGGCGATTTTGATAATTTCGTACACATCGATATTATCCGTGCGGCAAATTTTCGCCAGCTCGTTCGCGAATGCGATATTGACATCGCGGTACGTATTTTCAATAACTTTCGACATTTCCGCTGAACGGATATCCGTCAAGACGATTTCCGACTGGCAGAAACTTTCGTAAATCGCTTTTGCTTTTTCAGCGATTTCCGGGCTGTCTGCACCAATCGTACGGGAATTATGTTCAAGTTCATAAATCATATTCCCAGGAATGATGCGTTCAGGAGCATGCAGCAAATGCACGTCTTCCCCGATGGTAAAGCCTCTTTGTTCAATGATCGGGCGGATGTGGCGGTCGATCGTCCCTGGTGAAATCGTCGACTCAACAATAATCGATGCTCCTTTGTCGCATACATCAAGCACATTATTGACGGCTGAAATAACGTATTTCGGATCAAGTTTTTTGTTTTCTTCTATATAAGGAGTCGGTACAGCCAAAATGTACGTATCGGCTTTTTGGTATTCCGTGCTGAAAGTCACACCGTTTGCCAATGCCGCTTGGAACAGTTCTTCCAATCCTTCTTCTTGGAACGTCAATTTGCCTTGGTTCAATGAATCCACCAATTTTTGGTTCAAATCTGTTCCTACTACTTGAACTCCACTTTTTGCCAGCATCAATGCTGTTGGCAGGCCAATATAGCCAAGCCCGATCACGTTTACTAATGACATGTGTTTTCTCTCCTTCTACTGCTATATGGGTCTCTAATGAGACAGATTGATAAAATGTTGAAGCTGAAAGTCCAAATTGTTGCCTGATTTTCGCTTTGCATAGACCGATTATTCGACTGTAATGCTGTTTTTGATTTTTTGCAAGCCTCACATATTATAGCATAGTTTGTATAAGCGATGATAAGCCTGATTTTTATGTCAACTTCCCCTTCTAAAACAGCAGTTGACAATATTTTAATCATTCATATAGAATTACTGCAGTGTTTTAAATTATAACTGAATTTCACCGAAAAACTATGAAACAAGAGAGAAGGTAAAAGCTGTGAAACGCTTTTTGTTTTTTGATTGGCTGCGGGTCCTGGCAACGATTGCTGTAGTGACCATCCATATTTCCGCCATGTTTATCACTGCCAATTATTTCGACGGCAAGTCTTCTTGGCTCGCTGCAAATTTCTTTGAATCCTTCACCCGCTGGAGTGTCCCTATTTTTGTGATGATCAGCGGCGCCTTGATTTTGAGCGACCAGCGCGAGTATACCTACAAATCTTTCTTGGTAAAACGGATCAGCAAGATTTTCATTCCCCTTCTTGGTTGGAGCATCCTGTATTACTTGTTTTACTTTATCCAAGGCAGAGTTGAATTGAATCCGATACAATTTGTTTCAAGGTTCTTGAATAACGGCATTTCTGTCCATTTCTGGTTTATTTACATGCTGCTCGGCCTAACGCTTGTCAGTCCGTTGATCAAGCTGATGCTGAAGAATGCCACACAAAAGGATTTGACTTATTTTCTCGCTCTGTGGTTTTATGCATCTGTCATTTCGCGCGTACTCGAAAATATGTTCAGCATCACTTTTAACATGGAGCTGTTTTTCGTCACTGATTACGTCGGATATTACATTCTGGGCTATTATTTACTGACGTACGAACTTCCGCTGTGGTTGCGCAAGTTTCTGTACTTCGGTCTCGTCGCCGGATTGCTGTCGACTTTCGCCGCTACGTATTTCTTGACCGTCAGAGCGGACGGAGCGTTCCAGTCATTCTGGTACGGCTACCATTCACCAAATGTTGTGCTAGTGAGCATCGGATTATTCGTATTGTTCAAGCACAGTAAAATTTTCAACGGCCAAAAGCTTCCTGCTGTTCCAAACCTGTTAAACACCGCCAGCTTCGGTATTTACCTGGTGCATATGATGGTCCTCAAATTCTTCGCGGATTTTCTTCCGCAATTTTGGCTGACTAATTCCCATGCAGCCATCGCCATCCCTTACCGGGTCCTGGTAACAGTGGTGATCAGTACTGTAATTGTCTTGATCATGAAGAAAATACCGGTAATAAAAAATTTAACCCCTTAAAAATTACGCAAAAAAGACTTCGCGCCGCTTCCTATTCGGAAACGGCGCGAAGTCTTTTCTTATGTTTTACACCAGCTATTTCGTTTGTTTCTTAACACTCACCAATTCAAAAACCACCCGGCCTTTTTCATCAACGGATTTTATCGTTGAGAACCCTGGTGCCATATAATATTTAAAACCGGTTTTCGTGGTCACTTCGGTGGCATTGGTAAATGTTTTATAACGCGTTTTCACTGTTTTATTGACAGCGGTGATCGTATTGACATTCGTTTCATCACCCATGCCGGTCGTGAATTTTTTGCCCACTTTGACAGGATACGCGAGGGCCAGATCGTATTCAGAATACGGATAAGCGAAAGCGAATAAATGATAATCCTCAAATTCCATGTAATTATAGACTTCCCCATCGGCTTTCACTGTCCACATAAAGCCGAATTTCAAGCCGTCTCGGTCAGGCACATCCTTGAAACGGTGGACTTCTGTCGAGCCGTTTGACCGCACATACGTATAAACCTTTGTTTTGTCTTTTTGGTATGAATGCTTGATCACGGCATCATTTTTGAATTTCGGCTCCATGGCCCGCGCCATGAAAGCTGCAAATTCTCCGCGCGTCATCTTCGTTTTCGGGCGGAATGTGCCGTCTTTATAGCCTGTCGTTATATTGGCTGCGAGCGCTTTTGCAACCCCTTCAGCCAATGCAGTATTTGGCTGAACATCTTTGAACTTTGTATTAAACGTGAACGGCAGTTCGAACGCACGCGAAATGATCAGCGATGCTTCCCCACGGTTGACAGTTCCTTCCGGTCTGAACGTACCGTCTTTATATCCCTTCAAATAACCTGCTTTCGCGACTCCCGCGATGAAGCCGCTCGCATAATATTTTTTCTTTACATCCTTGAATGGCGTGTCTTTTTTCCGGCCATCCAGGCCTTTCATCCGCCCGATCATCACCGCCGCTTCTGCCCGGGTAATGAGCGCGTTCGGACGGATTTTCCCGCCGCTCCCTTCTTTCATGATGCCTTCTTTTATCAAATACTGAATTTCATCATAATACTGGTGTTTTTTTGACAGGTCTGGAGCAGCCTGAACGCTTGAGACCACCAGAAATAATGCCAAGACAATTGCGATAGGAGCCAATAATTTTTTCACTTTGTCACCCCTCTGATCATAAGTCTTTCTTGTCTCCATTTTACCCCATTCGCAACTGTCAAAGCTACATAAATGTCTAATTATTCAGATTATTTTAAAGTTTATTTCCTGAATACCATAAGAAAGGAGGTGCCCCAAACGTAATTTGGGGCACCTCCTTTGCGACGAAGCTAGCCCAGCGATGCAGAGACAGGGACAGGAGCAATAGAATTCCCTCTGCGCTACGTTAGAAAAAAGGGCTGTCCAATAAGTCTGTTATTCAACTTATTGGACAGCCCAAATGATTACACAAACCTATCTCAAATTTCTAAGTTCGTTTTAAGGAATCCATATTCTTTTGTTTTATTCATTCGAAATCGAATTGAATTTGCCTTTTCGATTTTGAAAATATGCATATACTTTCATTATGAGTTTAGAAATCACATACATTGCTGTCGCGATTCCAATAAACAAGATGAACATAAGTGGCTGGTTGTATCGCGGGAATGCAAAATAAATCGAGTTGAGGCCCGTATTGTAGACAATGATGCTGATAAGCAGGACATACTCTTTCCAGCGATGCCGCATGAACAATAACGCGAACAAAGACAAAAGTGCCCAATCGACAATATGCTGGTGAATGTTATTGATCACCGACTTGGAAAAACCGTAGATTTCTATCCAATAAAACTGCTTCTCCCATTGGATCTTCGGTTTTAATTTCAAATAGGTTCTTAAAAATGATTCTCTGTCGTCAGCCCACCAGATGCTTATCCGTTCTTTAGCAAGTTCATCTTGTGCAAGCAAACGATAGTATGCATTCTGGTCTTTGTATTGTTCCTTAATCTTTTCGAACTCTTCTTGATAAGGCTCTCCGTAATTTATGCCCGCCCCTTGATAAGTTCCCAAAAGCAAGGGGTTTCCCCCTCCCCCAGTCAGCGGGATGAAATCTCCGAAATGCACATAATTTCTTGCCCACCATGGACCAAGTATGAGTAACAGCATGATCGCTGCCACAGCAAACTGCTTGAGCCCAATTTTTATCGGATACTTTTTCAAGATAAAGTAAAGCAGGAGCAGAACTGGATAAAGCGCGAACGTAGCTTTGAACATAATAACGGCTAAATAAGACAACATCAAAATAAAGAAGTATTTCCAGTTGCTTGGTTCATTTGCAAGCTTAATCGAATAATAGACAAGCAGAAACAGCGCAAACATGAAAGGCGCCTCTGTGATGAACAGATTATCCGTCAGGATTTGCGGAATGAAAACAGCGAGCATCGCAGCTGATAACAAGCCGATGAATTTATTGCCGATAATCTTCCCGATCTTATAGACCATGAATAGATTGATCGTACCAAAAATAATAAAAATTAATTTTCCTATTAAAATGCCGAAGCTTCCTTTGCCGAACAAAAGAAAAATAAATGCCAGCAGAAACGTCTGTCCTGGCATAATGTGGACAGTTGGCATGTCCGTTTGGTGATACGTCAGCATACCCGTTTCGAGCAATGTCAAAGCACTGTTCACATAACCCATATCATCGCTGTCGAGTGATAAATCACTTCCGTATTTGACAATCACGCCAAGGCGCAATAAAAACCCAACGACTAAAATAAGCGCTAGCCAATAATTTGATTTGATCAGTTCGAAAAGTTTTTTATTCATTGATAGAGTTCACATACTTTCCAAGTCATGATTAAGCAGCCGAAGAAAAACCGATAAAAGAAACACCGATCATAATCAATAACACCCCGATGATTTTCATGGGGGACAGGGGTTCATTGAAAATATAAAATGCGCCAAATACCGCAAAGACATAAGCCAGGCTTTGCAAAGGATAGGCAACGCTCAAAGGAACGCGCGTCAAGATGAAGAGCCACAGGACCGTCGCAAAACCGTACATTGTCAGTCCTGTTAATATGTATGGGGAAAACATCAATTTGATGATTTCCCCTATTGAAGAAAAACTGCTTTCCTTGTTGACCATGCCAAATTTCCATAAAAACTGGCCTGAAACGAGGATCAGTGTATTCAGCAAAATGAGTATATAGTTAACCAACATGCTAATTCTCCCCTTTTTTTATCTCTTCCTGAATCTCATCTAAATATTTCATCGTGTAGGAGAGCTGCTGTGCAATTTGTTTGATCTGCGTCTGTTGCTTGGTAATGGTTGTCGTTTGAAACACGAGCATGGTAAGAATAATTAAAAATGCAAGTACGAAAATGAGTGACGGCATGTATTCAATCCCCAACCACTGCGCGACTGTGTCCATTACAGGCAAAAATAAGGCAATCATTAACCCGCTAAAAGACAAGATCAACCAAAGAAGCGCTTGCTGATCCTGCAGTTTGTTTTTGGATGTATAAAAAAGCACTTGAGCCAGAAACAGAATGGCCACTATGATAGAAATTCCCTGAACCATAAATAACCTCCTAAAACACTGACCGTACCAGTGAAATATACGTCACTTTGAACATATAATAAATTGATTTTTTCGGCGTAATCGATGACTTGCCGCCTTGGCGCTGGTTCATTTCAACTTTGATTTCTTTTATTTTAAAATTCCTTCTAGCCAAATTCACCAGCACTTCCACTTCTGGATAATCAGTTGGGTAATACTTCGTGAACGATTCGATGACTTTCCGATTGACGATGCGGTAACCCGATGTCGGATCGGTAATTTTCATTCCGGTTAAAAGGTAGATGAATTGATAAAAATAATAAATCCCAATCCTCCGCGTCAAACTGCCTCTGTATGCACTTTTCTCTACGAACCGCGAGCCGATGACCATGTCATAATCCGTCTCCCTGATTTCTTCAATCAAACTCAGCAAATCATCAGGATTATGCTGGCCATCTGCATCAAGTTGGATTGCGTAGTCATAGCCGTGGTCGAGCGCATATTGATAACCTGTTTGCATGGCTCCGCCAATCCCCAGATTAATAGGCAAATCCATGTGATTAAATCTATTTTCATCAAGCAATACACGGGTTTTGTCCGTAGAGCCATCATTGACGACGATATAATCTACGAGTGTAGCAGCTTTGATATTTTTCACAGTTTGTACAATCGAGTCTTCTTCATTATAGGCAGGAATTATGACAATTACTTTTACAGACAACTTTAAACCTCCCTACTAGCAATAGATAATGTAAATACCATGAACTTATTCATAATACATAAAATTTACTTCAATTACCATCAAATCTTGCCTTAATATGTTAAATTCATGTGATTTAAATCTGTATTTCTATTCCTTTTTTTACATTTTTTCATTTAAATGCGCAGAATATACGAATCTCGATTTTCCAAAAACAAAAAGCTTTCATATTCCGCTTTTGAACTTTGCAATCATGGAGAACAGCTTCTCGGCTAGTGCCGGATAAAACCGGAATAGTGCCTGTTATCTTCTGGCTAGTGCAAGATGAGCCTCAGACAATGCCGGATAACTTGAGAACCTTCTTTCCAAACCCTCAGATGGATTGCATTTCGCAGAGGCGAAATGCAAAGTGCACGAAAAAAAGCCTCAAGCAGCCAGCAGCTGCTTGAGGCTTTTCTATTTCCTCTCTTGAACTTGGATCGTGGAGAGATGCTTTTCTATTAGTCCGGAATAAGTTCGGAACTGGGCCTGTTACCTGCAAAACATCGCTTGTTAAGAGAAAATCTTTTTCCCCAAAATTAAAAAAAGCTCGCATCTGCGAGCTTTTGAACTTCCATGTAAAATTCTATCTCTTTAAGAAGTCTATAGACGAATGGGACGAAAAGTGACAATAATCACGAAATTCTATTTAAATATACGAGATTAAATACCCAATTAGTAATTATCAGATAACACAAAAAAGGGCCATACCTCCCAGTTGTCACACAAACGTAACAGTACTGCAAAGAAAATGACATTGTTAAATCATATGTACTTCCATATAGTTTACAAAGAGAGATAAAAAATTATTAAATACTGGAAATAATTACAGAGATAGGGGAATTATAATGAGAAAAACTGTGGTAACAATCATATCAGCTAGTGCTTTATTATTATCGACTCTACCAAATAATACCCATTCGGAGCAATTGCTAAACATTGCTGCTCCAAATTTATTATTGAGCGAAACCGCTTATGCTTTTGAAAACTCTCAAAGGGATTTAGTCATTGATTTAAATGGAGCTTCACAAAAAGTTTCAGAAGTCGCTTATTCTTATGCTACTGCTAAATCTGGTTCGTATACGTTAAAATACAACACCAATGTCCGTTCAGATGCAGGCACAAAAAATAGAATCCTGACTGTCGGTAAAAAAGGCGCTGCGGCTACCGCAACCCATCAGAAAAAAGTCGGCAGCCAAGTCTGGTATAAAGTGAAAGCCAGCGGCAAACATGGCTGGGTCTTAAGCACATTGCTTTTGCCTAAAGCCTCTGCGGCTTCAGCAACAACTGCCGTTTCTGGATCGTATAAATTAAAATACAATTCAAACGTTCGGGCAAATGCTGGCACAAACTACAAGATTGTTACTTATGGAAAAAAAGGCGCCACGGTCAAAGCAACCGCTTCTAAAAAAGTCGGCAGTGCTATATGGTACAAAGTTACAGCCAACGGCAAAATCGGCTGGATCCTCGGTACTTTATTGACGAAAACAAGTGTTGCGGCTAAAGCACCCGCTAAAGCGGCAGTGGCAACAGCAGCTGCTTCAGGTACATACAAAACAAAATACAACTCCAACGTCCGCGCAAATGCAGGCACGAATTACAAAATCGTTACATTGGCCAAAAAAGGCGCTACTGTTAAAGTAGCTGCTTCTAAAAAGGTTGGCAGCGTCACGTGGTTCAAAGTGACAGCCAACGGCAAAATCGGGTGGATTTCAAGCGCATTGCTGACGAAAACAACCGTTGCGGCTAAAGCACCCGCCAAAGCGGCAGTGGCAACAGCAGCTGCTTCAGGTGTTTACAAAACAACTTACAATTCCAACGTCCGCGCAAATGCAGGCACGAATTACAAAATCGTTACGTTGGCCAAAAAAGGAACTACCGTCAAAGTGTCTGCTTCTAAAAAGGTCGGCAGCGTCACGTGGTTCAAAGTGACAGCCAATGGCAAAGTCGGATGGGTTTCAGGCGCATTACTGACAAAAACAACTGCGGCAGTGGCGAAAGCATCAAATGGCGTCTCCTCTACTGCTTCCTCTTCAGAGATCACATCAACTGCATTATCCCTTAAAGGCGTGCCTTACCGTTTCGGTGGCACAACACCTGCTGGCTTTGACTGCAGTGGATTTATCCAATACGTTTTCAAGCAAAACGGCAAATCCGTCTCGCGTACAACATTGACGCAATTTGCGGAAACGACAACGGTCTCTTCTCCGAAGCCTGGAGATTTGGTATTTTTCGCTAACACTTACCGCCCTGGCATTTCCCATGTCGGCATTTATATCGGCAACAACCAGTTCGTCCATTCTGGCGGAGCGAAAGCAGAAGTCAAAAGCTTGAATGACGTTTATTGGGGACCAAAATTCCATAGCTTCAAACGTTTTTAATCAGCGCCAGCAAAAGTCGAAAAAATACTTCAAGCCCATCACAAACCGGAACGGCCATTTTTAAGGCCATTTCCGGTTTTTTTGTTTGTCGGCATTTACAATCCTCGTACAATGCCGACACCTTTTCTTCACAATGCGCCGCTACACTGGAGGAAGAATTATAAACGAAGAGGAGGAATTACATATGGCAAAGATGAAAAAATTGCTTCCTGCAGCGGCGATCGGTGTGCTGTCGCTGAGTTTATTCCATTCACCACCCTCGGTACATGCCGCGGCGGAATCAGTGGATGGCATCAAGCTTTATGAAAAAAGCAATAAGGGCTTGGAAGTCAACTTGCTCGGCCGCTATACGAGCGGCGCAGAAATTGATGAAGGCGGAACGGAAATAGTGGCTTATGACGCGAAATCATTCCGTGCTTTCTCCGTGAACGGTGCAGCGAGCGCAATCGACATCATCGACTTGTCCGGATTGAAAAAAGATTCAACTGCGGACATTCCTCTATTAAAACGCATCCCTCTCAGTGAATTCGGCGTCGAAGCATCTGACTTGACCAGTGTCGCGATTCATCCGGACGGCGGCTATATCGCCGTTTCGGCGCCGGCAGCCGACAAAACCAATGCCGGCTCTGTCGTCTTCATGTCAACAGACGGCGAACCGCTCAGCCATGTCCGCGTCGGAGCGCTGCCGGATATGCTGGCGTTCACGCCGGATGGCAGTAAATTGCTGGTTGCGAACGAAGGCGAGCCAAGCGAAGATTACAGCGTCAACCCGGAAGGTTCTGTCAGCGTCATCGACGTCACGTCGCCAATCCGTTCGATCAGCGACAGTGATGTGTCAACCGCTGCGTTCACGGATGATATCATCGATGAAGACGTCCGCAAAGTGCATCCGGACAGCACATACGCCCAAGACCTGGAACCCGAATTCATCACCGTTGACGGAGATGGCGAACACGCGTATGTCGCTTTGCAGGAAAACAACGCCATCGCCAAACTCGACTTGGAAAGCGATCAATTTGTTTCCGTGCAAAGCCTCGGCTTGAAAGATTATTCCGTTCCTGCCAACAAACTTGACGCTTCGAACAAAGACGACGCGATCGATATCCGCAACTGGCCGGTGCTGTCGATGTTCCAACCGGACGGCATTGCGGCGTTTGAATCCCGCGGCGAAACCTACATCCTTTCAGCAAATGAAGGCGACGTCCAGGATCGGGAAGGCTTTTCTGAAGAAACCCGCGTGGCGGACTTGGCGGGAGAATATGAACTCGACGCCAGTTTGTATAAAGGCTCCAACCAAAAGCAGCTCGACCGCCTTGTGAAAAACGGATTATTTGAGGAAAGCCAATTAGGTCGACTGACGACATCCGTTTCCCAACCGAAAAATGAAAAGGGTAAGTATGAAGCAATCTACGGTTTCGGCGGCCGTTCGTTCTCGGTCTGGCATTCGGATTCAATGGAACTCGCTTATGACAGCGGCGATGATTTCGAACAAATCGCGGCTGATGTCTATCCCGATTCTTTCAATGCTACGAACACAGAAGACAAATTTGACAACCGCAGCGATGACAAAGGCCCTGAACCAGAAAGCGTCATTACAGGCGAAGTAGATGGCACCCCTTACGCCTTTATCGGCCTGGAGCGCCAAGGCGGTATCATGGCCTACGATTTATCGAAGCCTACCAAGCCTAAATTCAGCACCTATTTCTCTAGCCGCGTATTCAACGGCGGCGACGTTACCCAAGAAAGCGGCGATGTCGCCCCTGAAGGAATGACGTTCATCCCGGCAGAAGAAAGCCCGACTGGCCAAGAACTGCTGTTGGCTGCACATGAAGTGTCTGGCACGATAGCCGCTTATTCTTTGGAAGATGGCCATAAATACGGAAAGCCGCAAAAAAATAGACGGTAACAAACCAACAAACCCGCCTGCAGCTCCTCTGCAGGCGGGTTCGTTTTTTCGCTACACGAGCGGCGTCGTGTGCGACACCATCCAGGACCGGTGGCGCCGGCTGTAGAAAACGTTGATTTTAAAGCCGATGCCAGCAGGCACTTCAATGCCGAAACGGCCGTTGACCCGATTAACCTCAGCAAAATCGCTAACGAGCTGAACCGGCAAACCGCCGCTGTCTTCTACGAAAATTTCGAGTTCTTCGCCGAACTCGTGGGCAGGAGGTGCCGGGAGCCGGATGACAGCCGGGCCAATCGCATTCGCCGGCTGGTTGACGAAAATGCGCGGACCCGTTTCTGCTCCGAACGTGAAACTGCCGTTTGTTGCGTGCACATATTGATAGGTTCGGCCGTTATAGATGATGCTCGTCGTCATATAGTCGAACGGCAAATTGCGCAGCGACGTGATAGAATCGACGCCGCCCCCTGTACCATCAATCGGTTTTGCGAGCAGCGGGTCAATGATCGACAATCCTGAAGGGTAATCCAAGATAACGTTGGCGTAGCCGTTCGCTTCGAAATAAGCGTGGTGAATGGTGTTTGAATAAGAAGGTGTGGTGTTGATCGTGCCGCTGCCAACGTGGATGCCCGCAATGCCGTTGGAATCGAAGTTGCCGCCTTGGATATTGTGGCCGTAAAGCCCGCGCTGCACGAGCCCCGCTCCAGCATTGCCGACGAAATGGCAATCATAGATGCCGTAGACGTTGTTGTCGCTGCCGCGGTCGATCTGCAAACCGGAACCGATATGCATTTTATACTCGGTGCCTGCACGGAACGTATTTTTCAGGTTTGGCGACACTTTGATGCCGCTTCCGGACACTTCATCGATATGGTAGACAGAACCCGTCCCGGCGCCGATTTTGATGAATGCCCCGGCTTGGACATTGTCTCTTTCCATATTCAAACTGGAAAAAGTGATATCATTGCCGGAGCCGCGGGCGTCAGTTCCCGTCAGCACTTTGCCGTTTTGTTCGAACTTGCACGATTGGTCGAAAACGCACAGGTTGTTATTGCCTTCCTCCAAGATCTGCAGACCGTGGACGATGCCCCAGCTGAACGATGTATTTGAAAAAACCTTGTTTCGGATGTCGCTTGCAATCATGCACACTTTTGCGTTGCGGACAAAGCCATTGGCGGGGTCAGAACCCATGAAGCGGATGCCTTTGATGCCGCCGTCGCTGCCACGCATGCGCACAAGGTAGTCCATCGGTTTGGAAGGGGCGATGATTGTGCTCTGGTCGCTGTAGCCGACCCAGGAGACAATCGTCTGCTTATCGCTGTCGACTTCCGGCACCTCAAGCGGTTCGCTGATGCGGTAGAGTCCAGGCGGGAAAAACAGTGTGCCGCCGCCTTGCTTATTGTAAGCGAACGCAATCGCTTGCTGCAGCGCCCGCCAATCGTCTGACTGGCCATTGCCTTTGGCGCCGAATGCTTTGACGTTGAACGTGCGGTCCGGCCGTTCGCTGAATGTCACTTCCTCGCCGAGTTTCTTGATTTTCTTTGCAGTCGATGCCTGGAGGCCGTACTTACTTTTTTTGGAGCCGAAAGCCATTCATGTCCTCTCCTTGGAAGCGATTTTTCGTGAGCATTTTAACCTAATTCAATTTTCACATAAATTATCCTGCTTTTAAGATAATTAAAAAGGCAAGCCTTCCATCGGGTCTTCATGCGATTTCGCTTCCTGTTTCTCCAGAAATGCGCTGAAGCCGTCCCAGCCATCCGGATTATGCGTCGCGAACAATTCCGCCATGAACTTGCCGAAAGCATCCGGCCGCGCCTTGTGATCCCATACGCAGTGAAAATTGCGGCTGTAAGTGACGCGGTTGAAATTCCCGAAAATATGAGTCAGCGTGCTGACGAGCACCCGCACCTCCGCAATCGCCGGTATGCCCATGAAGCGGTTCTCACTGAACACGAAACCGTTTTGGTCAAGCAACCGGATGCCAAAAGAATTTCCGTGTTCCTCCAGCAGCAACACCAAATCCTGTCTGCCTTCCATACCGCCACCTGCTTTCCCTTTGTTTCTTTAGTCCTTCTATTTTACCACCTCCAAGCACCATTTTTAAGCGTGAAGTCCCGGGATGGCCTGACGATAAAAAAAATTCGGAGGCATCGTGCATGCCTCCGAATTTCCTACTTCCCTTGAACGCCTAAATATTCTTCGAGCGTCAACCCGCTTGCTTTCACTTTAGCAGCGATATTATCGCCGATATAGCGGAAATGCCACGGCTCGTACATATAGCCGGTGATGTTTTCCTTGCCTTTTGGATAACGCAGGATAAAGCCGTATTTATGCGCATTGGCTGCGAGCCATTTGCCTTCTTTCGTATTGCCGAATGTCTCTTCAAGCCAGTTCGCATTATTGTTCTTTCCGCCGAAATCGAACGCCAAGCCCGTTTGGTGTTCACTGAATCCCTGTTTCGCAGCAAAACGGTCAGCTTCGTTCTGGCCGTATTTTAAGACATAATTGGCGTACAATTGCGCCTGGTAGGAATAAGAACGGTATGCGCTGATTGCCTGCAAGTAAATGCCTTGCTTTTTAGCATCAGCAAGCATGGCGTTTGCGCTGCGCAGGGCTATGGCGTTAATGCCCGGATTATAGGTGGACGGCAAGCCGTATTTCTTGTTGACGACCAAGACGCCGCTTTTATACGTTCCCGGTGTTCTCACTGAAGGCGCCGGATAATCCGATGCCCCCGGCTTTTTCAAATACGAGGAATTGACCCAGCCCGTTTTCGTGCCGTATTCTACTTTGAACCAAGAGCCGTTCTTGCTGACGTACTGGACCGTTTTCCCTTTCGGAATTACAGCCGAAACGCCATATTTCACAGAAGCCCCGGTCCGCATATTCAACATGTCCGTCGTTTCATATTTGACTGCGCTCGCCACAACTTTTGCCGTGCTGATTTTACTTTTGTTCTTTGCGGCGTCCAATGCGTAGACGGCTAGTGGCGAACCGGCTTTTTGCTTCGTGATATTGATGGAATATACGCCTTTTGCTGCAATGGCATCTCCCAGCTTCGTCTTGCCTGCATATGCCACGACTCTCGCGCCGGACTCCGCTTTCCCTTTAATTGCCGCTGATTGGTCTGTCACTTTATTGACCGAAGGGGCTGCGGGTGGTGTCTTATCTGCTGCGGCCAATGCGAATCCTTGTTTTCCCGATCCATCCGCAGGAACAGCTGCCGTTACAGAAAAGGCTAATGCCGCTGTGATCATCCATTTCGTCCATTTCATCTTCCCACTCCTTTTGCTGTTCTGTGCCTGAAAGCTTAAAACCATTTATGTACTTCCTCATCAAAGAAATTCAAACCGCGTTATTTCATTAGTTTATCACCCATCGTTTTCCAATAAAACAAATACCCCCTTAACAAAATTGCATTCTGTTAAGGGGATTTTTTTTATTCGACTGCAATCAGTTCAAACACGACCTGGCCTTGCGCATCGATTGACTTGATCGTCGAGTAGCCTTCCGCCATATAATACCTCAGCCCATCCGGCGCCGTCACTTCCGTCGCGTTTGTGAAGGTCTTGTAGCGCGTCTTCACGGTTTTGTTGACAGCTGTGATGGTATTGGTGATTTTTTCATCCCCGAGGTAATTGACGATTTTCTGCCCGACCTTCACCGGATAAACGAGCGCGATGTTGTATTCCGAATATGGGTAGCCGAACGCAAACATCGTGTAGCTTTCAAGCTCCTGGTATTCGTAGACGTCATCTCCTGCCCTGACCGTCCACATAAAACCGTATTCCAGTTCGCCTTTGTCCGGCACATCGATAAAGCGATGGATTTCACGGGAACCGTCCGGACGCAGGTAAGTGAAAGCTTTGGTCTTGTCTTTCTGGTAGGAATGCGGAATCACCGCCCGATTCTTAAAACACGGTTCGAGCGCTCGCGCCAGGAATGCTGCGAACTCGCCGCGTGTTACATGGACAAGCGGACGGAATGTGTTGTCTGGATGGCCTATATCGATATTCGCCACCCGCATTTTGCTGACAGCCTCGAAATAATACGCGTCTTCCTTCACATCCGCAAAGCCGCCGAACTGCACGCCAAGGCTGAACATCCGGTCAAGGATCACTGCCATATCGGCGCGGATGATGGGTGCATTCGGCCGGTACGTGCCATCGGGATACCCTTTCAGCAAGCCTGCTTTCGCCGCTTGGACGATATATCCGCTCGCGTAATGGCCAGTTGGCACATCGGTGAAAGGCGTCGCGCTGCGGTCACCGTCAAATCCTTTCAAACGGCCAATCATCACCGCCACCTCTGCGCGAGTTACCTCCGCGTCCGGCCGCACCGTGCCGTCTGGGTAGGCGATGATAACTTTCCTATCCATCAAATAATCGATTTCATCATGATACAAATGGGTACTGGGCAAATCCGTGGCGGCACCGGCGCTTGAAAGGACCAGCACCATCGACAAGGCAATCACAAATGGACTCAATAGTCTTTTCAAATCCTCACTCCCCCACAGAAAATTTTCTTACTTCATTCTACCAGTAAAAAGTTAATAAAATCTATAAAAATTACTAAATATTCTGTTTATAAAATTTATTTGTAACAATTCTTTATAGATACGCAAAAACCGCTATTGGGATCTCAAAAATTACCGACAGCGTTTTTTTCATTATATTGCTTTATCGGGAATCCTTGAAATTACAGGTTTCATAGAGATAATCACAGATCAAGGCTCTATAATCACCCATGCCACTTCTAGAAAACATTCCAAAAAAATTCTTATCCAAATCCATTAACCCTTTCAATTTTTTAACCCAGCTTCCCTCTTTCCCGACTCCAATAATATGTTTTCCACTAATAAAAGCCCTTTTAAAAGACGACTCCCACTTTTTCTGGCACACTGAAGATACCTAACACAGAAGGAGTTCCTGACATGAAACCGATCTTGCGGCCACTCAGCACGCTTTTGATGGGCGGAACGTATTTGGTGTCCATCTTTTTTCCGTTCCCTTATGCTTCTGCGTTCGTCAGCCTATTTGCATTGATTGCGCTCTTGTCTTTTTTCCCTTATTTGAAACGGGTACCAAAAGTGCTGATCCTCATGCTGACAGTCGGGGCACTCGCAATGGACATCAGCAAAGATGGCCTGTACGCATTTTTCATCGGCTTGCAGACGAATGCAAACGTCCTCGCCATTTTCATCTTCGTGCCGCTGCTTGCGATTCCGATTCGGCAAGGCAATTACCTGACATACATAGAAGTCATTTTTTCCTACTATATTAAAAAGACAGACCACCTGTATCTGTTTTCGACCTTGACCGCCGGCAGCATCGGAGGCGTCATGAACATCGGCTCTATTCCGATCCTCTACCAGCTGACGGATACGCCAACATTCCAGCCGTACACAATACTGCGGATTAAGGCGATGGTGCGCGGATTTGTCCTGGCTTTCTTATGGTCGCCTTATTTCATCTCGGTCGGGCTTGTCCTGTCGTATTTTGATGTCACGTGGACGCAGCTTTTTCCAGTCGGCATCGGGCTGACTTTATTCATCATGCTTTGCGGCTATCTGCTAGAGAGAAAATCTACGGAACCTATACCGCGGAACACACCGCTGCCTGACCCTTTGAAATTGCACCGAGCGAAGCAGAAAGTTGCCGAACTCGCTGTGATAGTGGGCTTGATCACGGCCATTATCATGGTCAGCGAAAAAGCGACCGGTTTGTCGGTGCTGACGGTCATCCCGCTCGTCGCCATCGTTATGTCATTTGTGTGGTCGCTGTTTTTCTCGACTCGGCAGCAGCTCATCCGCAATTATCAGACCTTCTTCGACGCGCGCGTTCCTGGCATGGGCAACGAATTGTCGCTGTTCATCATCGCTGGTGCATTTGGCACTGCGCTCCTCAACAACGGCGCTGACGAGTGGATCGTGGCATTGCTCGATGCCTTGAACATTACAAGCGTCCTACTCTTGGTTCCTTTGATGCTAGCGCTCATGGTCATCCCAGCGCTCCTTGGGCTCCATCCTGTGATCACTGCCACAATCTTGGCAATCACGTTAAGCGATTCGCCGCTGTTTGCCGATGACCATTTCTATTTGAGCCTCGGCCTGCTTGCGAGCTGGATGGCAACAACACTCATCTCGCCGTTTTCCGGACTGAATCTGCTGCTTGCCGCACTCAGCCGGCAGAGTCCCTTTGAAATCAGTTTGAAACACAACGCCGGTTTCGCATTGATGCTGTGGATCATTTGCTATGCGGCCATCGTCATTTTGTATCTTTTGAGGCAATAAAAACAGCCGCTCTCACGTTCTGAGAGCGGCTGTTGCTGGGATGATTTTTATTCAAACACAGGCGCAATGCGCTTTTTCGTCGCCTGTTCATATGCATACGCGAGGCTGATTAATTTCGCTTCGCTCCACGCCAAGCCGCTGAACGTTACACCGACTGGCATGCCTGTTCCGGTATACCCTGCAGGCACTGTGATGGATGGGTAGCCCGCTTTCGCTGGCATCGCTGCGCCGTGGTTGTTCTCGAACAGCAAAGCGTCCAAATTATGCGCTGCCATGACGGCGTCGATGCCTTCTGCCGTCGACTGGCGCACATCGGTTTCCCGGTGTTCCATGTAGCGGGCGTCTGTAGGGTCATCAGTCAAACCATGCGCTTTTTCCAGTTCCGCTTGCCCGAACATCATCCGGGATTCAGGATCTTGCTTGTTGAATTCGATGACGTCGGCAAGCGATTTCACTGGCACCTTATCCGGCGTTTTGCTGAGGTAATTGTCGATTCCCCGCTTGAACTCATACCACAAAACTTCCGATTCGAATTCAGGACGCGGCATCAACACGTCTTCGATGATGGCCCCTTGCGCTTCCATGTCGGCGATCGCTGTTTCCATGACCTTACGCTCTTCCGAATCCGCAGCGCTCAGGAATGTGCGGTCAATACCGATGCGCGCCCCGCGCAGCGCGTCTTTTTGCAGATGCAGCGTGTAATCCGCCAATGCGTTGCCATCACTTTCAAGCGTCTTCGGATCTTCTTTGTCAAAGCCGGCAAGAATCCCCAGAACGACTGCTGCATCTGCAACGGTGCGCGCCATCGGTCCAGCCGTATCCTGGCTTTCCGCAATCGGGATGATCCCGGTGCGGCTGATTAATCCGACTGTAGGTTTAATGCCGACGATCGAATTGGCACTCGCCGGGCTGAGAATAGAGCCGGACGTTTCCGTACCGATGCCAGCAGCTGCCAGATTCGACGCAATCGCTGCGCCAGTGCCTGAACTCGATCCTCCAACACGTCCTGCTTCAAATTTTCCACGGCCGTATGGATTTTGTACTTGGCCGCCGAGCGCGCTATAACCGCTTATGCCATTTTCCGCCATGAAATACGCCCATTCGCTCAAATTGGTTTTTCCTAAAATGATCGCACCAGCCGCTCTCAATTGCGCTGCCACAAAAGAGTCCACCATTGCGTAATTCTCCTGCAGAGCGATGGTCCCTGCGGTGGTCGGCATATCATCCGTCGTGTCGATATTATCTTTCACTAGCACCGGGATGCCGTATAATGGGCCTTGTCCAGCCTGCCCGCGGATAGCGTCCAACTCTTCAGCGATTTTCAGCGCATCGGGATTCACCGTCAGCACCGAGTTGATTTTTGGTCCATTCTTGTCAAATTGTTCGATGCGGTCCAGATACAACTGGACCAACTCCACTGATGTCAATTGCTCTGCGGCAAATGCCTCCTGGATTCTTTCTATCGTTGCTTCTTCTATATTAAATGTCGTTTTTTCCATATTGTCAGCTCCTTTTGCTATCAAAAAACCCGAATGGGGTCCACTTTAAAAGTGTACCCCATTCAGGCAAATGTATATCCTTTGCTGAAGCATTTTTTATTCGCAGGTATGATCAACCAATCACTTCAAGTCTTCAAATTCCTTCGCAATGCGTTCCAACGCCTCTTTGATCAATGGGCGAGGTGACGGAGTGCATATGCGCTGATACAGCTCGCCTTCTTCCCCAAACATTGTGCCGTCTTCGAGGATAACGTTCGCTTTATTGTAGATGCGGTCGTGGATTTCCTCAGCCGAAATGCCGTAGCCACTGAAATCGAGCCACATGATGTAAGTACCTTCTGGAATAAAGGTTTTTACTTTCGGCATATGCTCCGCCAAAAACTTTTGCGTGAACTGCATTGTACCGTCGATATAGTCTTTCAGCTGCTCCAGCCATTCGTCGCCGTCATTGTAAACGGAAATCAACGCAGCAATCGCGAATGGCGATGACAGTTGGAAGCCCATTTCGGTACTGAACTTGACGCGCAGCTGTTCGTCGGTAATAACGGCATTTGTGCAATGCAGGCCGGCGACATTGAACGTTTTGTTGATAGCCGTCAATGTGATGATGTGGCTGCTGTCTTCGACAACCTTCGCCATCGGCAGGAATGTCTGCTCTTTGCGCACCAAATCCCCATGGATTTCATCCGCGACAATGACCACATTGTAGCGGCGGCAAATATCCGCCATCTTCACTAGCTCATCTTCTGTGAACACGCGTCCAGTCGGATTGTGCGGGTTACACAAGATGAACATTGTCGTGTCTTCTTCCTTCGCCTTGTTTTCCAAATCTTCAAAATCCACCGTGTAATAATTATTGTCGTCGGCAATCAATGCGTTATTGACCACTTTTCGGTCGTTGCCTTCAACCGCCGAAGTGAAAGGTGGATAAACCGGGCGCTGAATGATGACGCCGTCGCCTGGATTGGTGAACGCTTTTACCGCAACATTCAGGGCGTGAACCGTGCCTGGGCTGAAAATGATTTGTTCTTTCTCGATCTTCCAATCGTGGCGCTTGCTGAACCAATGCTGGATTGCCTGGAAATATTCGTCCGGGAATACCGAATAGCCGAAAATCCGGTGATCGACCGTTTTATGCAGTGCGTCGATGAGCGGCTGCGGCACCGGCAAATCCATGTCCGCCGTGAACAACGGAATCGTATCCTCATCGTAGCGATCCGTGATGCCGAACTGCTTGATGATGTCTGCTCCGTCCCATTTCAAAGAATATGTACCTCTTCTATTAACAAACTCATCGAAATTATAGTTCATTTATAAACACCCTTTCCTTTAAATGGCTTCTCCATCCATCGTAACGCAAATGCTTTCTTAAATCCCGATTTCCGGCTTGCCTGCTGGGGGAATTAATTCAGAAGCGAGAAATCGAGTTATCCCCCCAGCCGCGCCACCGCACGCCAGAAATGATAGAGCACGCCGTCGTACCACAACAGCGCCTCGACTTTTTTCAGCACGAGATCCAACTCTTCGCCGGATTTCGCTGCGCGCACAAAGTATTCATCGCGCCGGACTTTGCGGTGGCTCGCCATCGCCGCTGATGCTTCGCCGAGCTCTTTGATCAGTTTCGGCATAGCTTTATCATTCAAAATGCGCTGTTCAGCGTCTTCCATCAACGGCAGCCAGCGCTCGGCAAGCCCGGGGTGGAGACGGTCCGCGCCATTAGCGGAAGGTTCACTGAGCACCTGCAGCAGCCGGTCGATGTGGTCGAGCGCGTGCAGAATTTGCACGTGGCGGTTGAACACAACAGGCGACATCGTTTCGATTTTTGCCAGGAATGTACGAACTTGCATCGCTGCATCGTGCAGATGGGCAATCTGGTCTGCATCGGTATCGCCGTCTGCGAGTGCACCGCGCGCGAGTCCGAACAGCTTCGCTAAAATCAGCTGGATGGTGCGCTGCGCCGCTTCGAGTGCGACTTCCGGGATGCCAGCTACTGGAGCATCCAAATGATGCAGCAAGGGATCGCCTTTGTCCGGAACCAGCCATTCAAGCAGCTGGACAAACCACGGCAGCACTGCTGCAAAAACCGCGACTCCCAGCACATTGAACAGCGTATGGAAAATCGCGATGCCGACCGCTGCGTCAAATGTGCCGAAAAGCGCTGTGCTAAGCGCACGTGTCGTCCAAATCAATAACGGGGAAAGCAAAACCGCAAGAACCGCCGTCCCTAGATTGAACAGCACGTGCGTCAGCCCCGCCCGTTTCGCTGCAGTGCCTGCACCGATTGCAGCCAATACTGCCGTCAAGGTCGTGCCGATGTTCTGGCCAATGACCAGATAGACGGCTTGTTCAAAGACGATGACACCAGAAAACAAGGCTGTCAAGGTCGTCGCAACTGCGACCGATGACGACTGCATGATGACCGTCATCAACGTGCCGACAGCGATCAGTAAAAAGATGTTCGTCATGCCTTCGAACGACACTGTTGCCTGCAAATCCACCATGCCCGTCTGCAATACCCCGACGCCAAGAAACAACAGGCCGAATCCCGCAACGACTGTACCATAGGCTGCTGGACGCTTTTTAAAGACCGTCTGTGCCAAGACGCCGATGCCGACAATCGGCAGTGCCCACGACAACAGATCCACTTTGAAGCCAATGAGCGACACCAGCCATCCGGTGCTCGTACTGCCGATGTTCGCCCCCATGATGACGCCGATTGATTGCCGGAACGGCAGCAAGCCCGCGCTGACAAAGCCGATCGTCAAAAGCGTCACTGCTGTTGACGACTGGATAATGGCGGTGATGAGAGTGCCGGAAAAAATAGCGCGGCCGGTCCCGCCGGCAATTCGATTCATCCAAGCTTTGATGAACTCGCCCGCCAGCTCTTTCAACGCCCCTGTCATCATTCCCATGCCAAGCACAAACAAGCCGATGCCCCCGATAAGCGCAGCCGCCATCTCCATGGCTTTCACCTCCCGCCGTTCCCTCTCCCCTAGTGTAAAACAAACCGGTGATAAAAAAACAACTTTTAACTGAAAATTCTTTCTTTTTAACGAAGAATATTGATATGATAATAAAAACATGAGCAACACGGCGCGATGTAGTTGCCATTATACGCTCTAGTTCCGCTTAGTTTCTTGCAGAACGGGTAAATTCCTACTAAGAATATATTGCGAAGGAGGCCAGTTTATGAACATGAAACTGCTGATAGGCTTTATTGTAAAATTCGTCATGATTACGGCGGTTCTGCTGATTGTGCTGGCATGGATTTTTGATGTGCCCGTCGTCGACACACTGCTCATCAGCCTCGCGCTGACAGCGTTGTCCTATGTTATGGGTGACTTGTTTATCTTCCTGCATGCTGGCAATCCAGCCGACCAGAAAACGCGCAATTCCATCGCGACCTTCATTGATTTCACCGTCGCGTTCTTGCTGATTTGGCTCATCGGCCGGATTCTTGGCAGCACAAGTGAAGAATTGCTGGTGCCTGCGCTGTTGTCCGCTTTGATCCTTGCCGGCGGTGAATGGTTTTTCCACAAATATGTCGACCGCAGCATCATGCCAGGGTACAACACTCCTGTCCGGAGCCGCTGACTCCCATGCCTGCTAAAAAGCCCGTTCCAGAAAATCTGGATCGGACTTTTTTGGTTTATTTTTCATAAGCTATCGGTATCGTGTGCGACACCATCCATGAAGAACTCTTTTTGCTGTAATAAGCTGAAATCACATACCCGACTCCACCGGGAACCAATACCCCCAAGTTCCCCGGCTGTTTATTGACGGAAGCATATTCGCACATCAACTGCACCGGCTGGCCGCCGCTGTCTTCGACAAAAATCTCGAGCTTTTCCTTGAATTGATGCTTCGGCGCAGGCGGCAGCCCAATGACAGCCGGGTTCTTTGCGCCGGCAGGACGGTTTATTGCCACCTGGGAAGTTTCTTCCATCGAAAAAGGTTTGCCGCAATCCGTTTCTGCAACATAGCCGTAGTGCCGGCCATTATAAGTGATGCTTGTTGTATCATAATCGAAGTAATAGCCGCGCAATGAAGTAATCGAGTCGATATCACCCGCTGTCCCATCGACCGGTTCCGCAAGCAGCGGCTCAAGAATAGTTAAACCGGACGGGTAGTCGAGAATTATATTCGCGTAGCCATTTGACTCGAAGTAAGAATGGTTGATTGTATTGGAATAGGCAGGCGTCGTATTGATCATGCCGGAACCGATATGGATGCCGGTGATGCCATTCGCATCGAAATTGCCGCCTTGGATGTGATGGCCGTACAGCCCGCGCACCATGAGACCGGCACCGGCATTGCCGACGAAATGGCAGTCGTAAATGCCGTAGACGTTATTGTCGCTGCCGCGGTCGGTTTGGAGGCCACAGCCGATGTGGATTGCATAATCCGTTCCCTGCTGGAGAGGAGTTTTCAAGTCAGGAGACACCGTAATGCTCCCTGAACATACTGTATCGACATGGTAGACCGAACCTTTGCCGGTGCCGATCTTTAAATAAGCGCCGACGTGGACATCGTTCATTTGTGGATTGAAATCCTTAAACGTCACCGTATCTGCCTCACCTCTTGCGTCGGTGCCTTTAATGACAATTCCGTTCTGTGAAAACTGACACAGCCGGTCGAACACGCATAGATTGTTATTGCCTTCCCCTGTAATCTGAAGCCCATGGACCGCTCCCCAGACAAACGCCGCATTCGAAAACGCCTTGTTCCGGATATCCGTAGCGAGCATACAGACTTTGGCGTGCTGTGCGTAACCGTTCATCGGGTCCGTCCCCCGGAATTTGATGCCTTCGATCATTCCATCGCTTCCCCGCATACGAACCACATAAGGCATCGGTGCAGAAGGTGCAATCACTGTTGATTTCGGGCTTTGGCCGATCCAGGAAACGGTGTTTTCCGAATCCCTTTCCGGCACTTCAAGCGGCCGGCTGATCCGATACAGGCCTGGCGGAAAAAACAATGTCCCGCCGCCTGGATTGCCGTAGATAAAATCAATTGCATCTTGAAGCGCGCCCCAATCATCCGCTTCCCCGTCTCCTCCAGCACCAAAAGACTTCACATTATAAACTGCGTCGACTGCGCTGACATCACTTCGCGTATCCAAATTACCCGGACTGGGTTGGTTGCCAAAAAGTTTGCGTTGTTTCGGTCTGAAAGCCATGGAATTCCTCCCTAATAGATTTTGCTTAAAATAAGACTATCTATTTTTCAGAAAACATACAATAAAAAAAAACATTGTTCCATGCGATAGCTCGCTTTGAATCCAATCCTATCCTATCCAAAAAACTCCCGCACCAATTTCCGGTGCGGGAGTTTACTTTGATTCATTTCACCAACAAGCCGCGTGCTTCTCTGAACTCGGTGATGTGGTGATCGATAATGCGGCCGTTTTCGATGACGACTGCTTCTTTGACCATGTCGGACCAATTGCCTTCCGTCAAGTCATCGAGCATGCTCCAAAAGCCTTCGCTCAGCACTTTTGTGACGGTGTGCGGGAACATTGCCGGCGTGTTGTCGACTGTGTAATGGATGATGCCATCGACCGTGTAGACCGGGTTGTCGATCGTCGACGGGCGTGACGTTTCGATTTCCAGTTCCGGATCGCAGCTGACATCAACAATCATGGCGCCTTTTTTCAAGCGCTTCAAGTCTTCTTTGTAGATGATGCGGTCTGTGCGCTTCGTGTCCCACATAACGCAGTTTACGAGAACATCGTATTCGGTCATTTTCTCACGGAACAGCGATTCGAGCCTGCGCCCGAACACATCAACTTCCGCGCCAAGTCCGTGGAGAATGCGTATAGCCCCTTTGGCGGTATGGCCGTTGCCAAGAATCGCGACTCTCGTTTCGTACGGCATTTTGCCGGCATATTGGTAAGCTTGCAGAATGGCTGCTTCGCCTGCTACTTCACGGTTGCGGTAGAAAATATAGCGCCCGCCTTCGAACATTTCTTCCCACGCGATAACCGTGTGCTTGCCTGCAAGCACTGCGTCAGTAAAACGGATGTCCTGAACAGCGTGCGCCCAGCCGATCAATAATTTGCCTTCAGTGATTTGGTCAAAGTAATCGGCGTCGCCGAGCTTCACGTCGACGATCGCTTCGCATTCCAATGCGCGTTCGCGCGATACGATATGGACGCCGTGTGCAGCGTATTCTTCGTCCGCTATGCCGAGTGCTTCGCCGTAGCCTTGTTCAAAATACAAGCGTTCAGGGAACTTGATGCCCGACATATCCTTCGGCAAAATCGCCCGGCGCTTTTCGTTGTTTTTATGGCTGATGACAAATCCTAATGTGTAAATAATAAACCCTCCGCTTCAACTTAAATCCGATCAGACGGCAGCTACGGCGAATTACGCCGCTGCATGAACCAGCCTCTCTCTAAATCATACCATGACCGGTGAAAATCAGGCATATTTAGATATTATTTATTGTGGCAGCGGATTGATGTTCTTCCTTATCTTTAAGTGAAAGAGAATCCAAGCGGCGCTGTTAGCCATTCAAGCGGCGGCATTCCTTCAAAACCAGGGACACCTTCTACCGCGGCGAAAAGTTTGTCATAGGCTTCCTGGTTCCAAATTTTCCGGCCGGCCCAAGACTCAAAGCGCGTGTTGCGGCTGAACTGCTCATTCAAAGCGAAGCCCGCATCATCGCGAGTGATGCCTCCAAGGTGGATAAATGACGCGCCGTGTTGTTTGCCCCAGCACGTGAGGCCGTATTGCAGCACGTGCTCCGGCGACAGATGGGAGAAGCTCGGCAGCGCCGCAGTTAGTTCCGGCTGCAGCACACCTCCGGTAAAAAGACTCAAGGACATTGCAATGGTGCGTTCTTTAAAGACCGCTTCTGTGACAACAAGATGCGGCCCCAGCTTTTCGATGCAATTGGTGAGCAGGTACCGGTCCAAGTTACGGCCTCGCGGATTTTGTTGGCCCGCAAGCGATAAATACAGCTCGGCAAACCGAGCCGCGTTGGACGGGCCAGCAGTCACACGCGCATCCACACCGTATTCAAGCGCTTTGAACAGCATCTTTTTGCCGCCTTCCGAAAATTCGTCGCAAACCGGATTTTTGACGCGGAGGTCGATCGCCGCGGTTTCGCCGATGAATTCCGTTTCGTAACAGCCCGCAAAATCAGCCGCATTGCCGAGTTCCGGATCGAAATACACCTGTTCGCTGATGATGTTTTGCTCCAGGCAATACTTACGGAACGCCCGCTCAAACGCAGCGGCGAGTTCCCAGCGTCGGCCTTCTTTGCACGCTAAAATAACGGGGCCGCCATAAGCGCAAGGCGT
The DNA here is from genome assembly GCF_058268455.1 of Planococcus sp. TJ-302. Lineage (NCBI taxonomy): Bacteria > Bacillati > Bacillota > Bacilli > Caryophanales > Caryophanaceae > Planococcus > Planococcus sp. TJ-302. The sequence goes on from NZ_JBZDOI010000001.1 coordinate 1,361,499, forward strand.
CACCGCTTCAAAATAAGTTTGGGCATCGATGGCAATCGGAATCTCCCGCTTGAGGAAAATGCTGCGCACCGTACCCACTTCATTATGGAATTCATAGACGGCGATTTCGCCGCCGCCTATTGATTCAACTAGCTGCCCGTAACGTTGGGCAAATTGTAGATCGTCCATTGCCATAACCCCTTTTCATCGTTGAAATAGAGAGCGTGCGCTTTGGAATCACTTTGCGTGACCTGTTTGTTTGTTAACTTCATAATAGAAAACGTAGGTTAAATCGAAGTTAAATTGGAAAAATAATTCCTTTCATTGAATTTATTCGTAAACCGAAGGGTTAAGGCATTGCTTCGAAGGGTATCTACTGAACAAGTAAACTTATTTGAAAAAGGGGATCTGCTGAATGGAATTTGTAACGTTAAATAATGGATTAAAAATGCCACAGCTTGGCTATGGGGTTTGGCAAGTGCCGGACAACGAAGCAGCCGATGCGGTTACAGAAGCGTTGAAAGCCGGCTACCGCTCGATTGATACCGCGATGATTTACAAAAATGAACAAGGCGTCGGGCAAGCATTGAAGGAATCTTCCGTGCCGCGCGAAGAATTGTTCATCACCACAAAAGTGTGGAACAGCGACCAAGGATACGACAGCACATTGCGCGCTTTCGAGGAAAGCCTGGAACGTTTGGGACTCGACTATGTTGATCTGTACTTGATCCACTGGCCAACGCCGGATTTCGGCCAATACGTCGATACATATAAAGCGCTTGAAAAGCTTTATAAAGACGGCAAAGTCAAAGCGATCGGCGTCTGCAATTTTGAAATCGAACACCTTGAGCGCTTGCTTGAAGAATGCGACGTTGCGCCTGTCTTGAACCAAGTCGAATGCCATCCTTACTTGGCACAGACTGAGCTGAAGGAATTTTGCGCACAGCACGATATTTTCGTAGAAGCGTGGAGCCCGCTTGACCAAGGCGGCGAAGTGCTGCAGGACCCAACTGTGATGAAAATTGCCGATGCCCACAGCAAGTCACCGGCACAAGTCGTGCTGCGTTGGCATTTGCAGAACGGCACCATTGCGATTCCGAAATCCGTTACGCCGTCCCGCATTGCCGAAAACTTCCAGCTCTTCGATTTCGAGCTGTCGGCTGACGACATGGAAAAAATTCATGCATTGAACAAAGACCGCCGCAAAGGCGCACATCCAAACGAAATGAACGTACGCTAGTAACATAAAAGAAAGCCCATTCCAATTGGAATGGGCTTTCTTTTAGCTTGCCGAGGTTACAGCACCAGCAGCAATATCGGAATCGTCACAATGCTCGCTAATGTGCTGATGAACATTGCACTCGACACCAAATCCGGATTCATATTGAATTTGATGGCCAATAGCGTCGTTGTCGCCGCAGTTGGTGTTGCAGCAGCGACCAACAACACTTTCGCTTCCAGCGTGTCTGCCGGATATAAAAGCTGCACCAGCACGAATGCAAGCGCAGGAAACACAATCAGCTTAAACAGCACCGCTGTGCCGATAAACGTGGCGACGTTTTTCAGCTGGACCGATGCCAATGTAATGCCAAGAAGCGTCAGCATCACCGGGATTGACGCCTGCCCAAGCAAGCCCGCCGCGCTTTCAATCGCAGCCGGCACTGGGATTCCAGTAATTTTCAAAAACAGCGCAAGCAAAATAGCGATAAACGCCGGCATCCGCACGACCGTCAGGAAGATGTCCTTTTTTGGCGCATGGCGGTGGTTTGATGCGTAGAACACTCCTGCCGAATTCATCAAGAAGGATTGCATGACAAGGTAGATGATGCCAATTGCCAGCCCTGCTTCGCCAAATGCAAAGAGGATGATCGGCAGTCCGTAATTCCCCGCATTCGGAAATCCGCTCGCCAGCATCAAGGTGTTTTGATAAGCCCCTTCCCATTTGAAAAGCTTGCCCGCTAGCCATACGAACAACGCGAAGATGATAAACAGCGTAAACGAAAAAACAACGATCCGGCCAAAATCGTCTAAATCCATCTCGGAAGTCGAAACCGAATAAAAGAACAGTGCGGGGCTGAAGACGTAAATCGACAAATCCGACACCGACTTCGAATTGATTGACATCGTTTTGCCAACGATAAAACCGACAGCCAGCAACAGGAATACCGGCAACACCACATTTAATATTTCAGTAAGAACCAACTGCATTCACATCCGTTGTTATTATAGGAAGGCGTCACCGCTCTTTCCTTATCCGTCAATTCTACAAAAAGGTTGTGAGGAATACTAGATTTCAGGGATATTTTAAATGCTGGAACATTCCAGGTTGTAAAAATCCGTATTTAAAAAGGAACGAAGCGGAAGCAATAGGGACTGACACAGGCCGCCGCATTTTGAAATCTTGGCAATCGCTGAAAAAATTCACGACTCTTTTTATTCGCATTATTCATGATAAATAAAAGGAACGTTTCTCTATCAGAGAACGCTTTTTAAGTGCAGATGGATAATACCAGGTTTATAGAAAAGACAAGAAAGATTATAAAACAGAAGTTTTTATCCCCTTGCAAAATCCATTGATATCAGTCACCATTAGGAAGGTGTTTATCACAATTCTATTAGAGGCTGGAGCAAGATACTATGGTAAGTAAACTTTTAAGCAATGAAGTTTTTCGTTTTGCATTAGTTGGTGGCTTCAACACGCTCAATTACTATATTCTATATCTTCTTTTTTTCTATGTTTTTTCCATCAGCTATTTAGCAGCTCATATTTCAGCTTTTTTAATTAGCATGGTAGGCTCTTTCTTTCTGAATGCGTATTTCACTTATAAATCGCGGCCTTCTTTAATGAAATTTCTAAAGTTCCCTTTAACTTATGTGGTAAACATTTTTGTTTCTACTTTAAGTATTTATGCGCTTGTGGAGTTACTAGGGGTAAATGAAACGATTTCTCCTTTAATCGCCACTCTGATCGCTATTCCGTTTACCTTTGTTATTTCAAAAAAAATATTAAAACCGGAACATAGCACTTGAACAACGGATGTCAAAGATGGATTACAACTAATCTTTGCTAAAAATCGAATGTAATTGAAAAAGAAGACCGGCTGAGAAATCATAGATTTCACTCAGCCGGTCTTCTTTTCATTTATTACCCATTCCGTTGCTTTTCATTTTTTCTTAAAGCAAGCGGCGAATAATATTCATCAACCAAATAAACCGGCCGCTTTTTTGTTTCATTAAAAACCTTGCCTAAATATTCTCCGATTATACCCAACGATATCAACTGAATTCCACCCAAAAACAAAATGACTGTCATTAATGAAGGATAGCCGGGAACAGATCCTCCAAATAATAATGTCCGGATAAAAATGAAGAGCATGAATAACAGTGCACAAATAGAAATGACAATTCCGAAAAATGAAGAAATCCGCAACGGAGCTACCGTGGAGGAAGTTATGCCATCAATGGCTAGGTTAAAGAGTTTAGGATAATTCCATTTAGTAGTACCCGCCGCCCTCGGTTCTCTATCAAATAATAATTCCTTTTTATTAAAACCGATCCAACTGAACATGCCTTTCGTATAACGCTGAGATTCGCGTATCTGTTTCAACGCCTCTAAACATTTACGGTCTAATAACCGGAAATCTCCCGTATTATTTTGGATGGGGATATTAGAAACTTTTTCTAGAATTTTGTAATAGGAATTAGATGACCATTTTTTAAACCAGGTCTCTCCCGCTCTTGTATTTCTTTTCGCAAAAACATCGTCATAACCTTTCTCCCAATACCGGATCATTTTTGGGATAAGTTCAGGAGGATCTTGTAAATCTGCGTCTATAATAATAACTGCGTCTCCATTGACATGGTCAAACCCTGCCAACATGGCGACTTCCTTGCCAAAATTTCTCGACAAATTGATATAGGAAATTTCCGAATGCGTCAGTGCCAACTTTTTTAACATTTCAAGTGTTCGATCGGAACTTCCATCGTTGACAAATAAAAATTCAAAATGATAATTTGATAACTTGGACGTGACAGCTTTTAATCGATGCAGAAGCGGATTCAGTACTTCTTCTTCGTTATATGCCGGAATAAGAATTGTAATTAATTTCTTTATTTGGATTCACCCACTTTGTAAATATTATATTTTATGTAATTATAATACCATATAAAGATAAAATACTCATACTATCGCTCCATAAATTGGAATAAAAATCCCATACAACATTTTTTTATGATATAATTTTAAAGGTTTTTAAAAAGGAAAGACATAAGGGATGTTGATGTTGTTTCAAGAATTCGAGTTAAAATATTAGACCGCTTAAAGCAACCTGATATTGAACGATGCGCAGCTCTGTCGTCGAATTACCTCAAATGAACGTTCGCTTATCTCGTTTAATTTTTTTAAAGAAGATGCTGAACACATGAGCGGCTTGAACATTAAAAAATTTTCATCCACCGATATTTACAATTTTTTAGAAAGTGAAATTACTACTTAAAAAGGAGAAAATGATGCCAGAACAACTTATTCTTAAATGGGGCCAAATGATAAAACCTCAATGGAAAGTGGCTTTTTTTGCATCCATTGTAATTGGTTTCCTAACGCATGTGTATATATTTACGAACGCTTTACCAAATCATGACGGATTACTCAATATTTACAGCCCACAGATGAAATTTGGTCTTGGCCGCTTCTTTCTGGCACCATTTAGTGGCATCAGTTCATATTTTGATTTGCAATGGGTGAACGGAGCACTTTCTATTTTATACTTAGCACTGGCTACTGTTGCCCTAACAGAATTATTCAACTTAAAAAAGAGTATTTCTATTATTTTAACTGCTGGTCTGCTCGTCACCTTCCCTACTGTCACATCAACTTTTTCTTATATGTTTACAGCTGATGGATATATGGTTGCATCGCTATTGACCATTCTCGCGTTACTGATCACCAAAAAGTATACATACGGTTTTCTGCCAGGTGCGTTGCTTTTTTATCTAAGTGTCGGTGTATATCAAGCCAACCTGCCTTTTCTATTAACTTTAGGCATGGTATTTCTAATTAGTGAAATCCTTTGCCATCAAGTCACATTTAAAAAACTAATGGTTTACATTCTCCGATTTATCGCGTTAACGGTAATTGGAATGGGATTATACGGCATTACATTTTATGTATATACAAACTTCTTTGCTGGAGAAATTTCAGATTACCAAGGGTTGAAAGAAGTCGGCAGTACTTCAAGCACGTTATCCGAACGCTTGACACTGATCAATGATTCCTTCAAAGAATTCTTCTTTCGTGGATATGTTACCGAAATGCCCGTCAATCTATTTGAGGTATTGAATGTCTTGGTTTTCGCCTTGATTGTGATCGGCTTTATCTGGTTTGTTTTCAATAATAGACTTTTCCGCCGCATACCGATGATATTAATTGCGATCATTTTGTTACTTAGTTTGCCTTTAGCAGCTTATAGTTTATATTTCGTTTCTTCTAACGTCAGTTATCATATGCTCATGGTTCTAACGCTCATAAGCTTTTACTTACTTCCTGTTATTTTTTACGACAATTACACAAGCCAAAAATTAATCTCTCCGGCCATTTCATGGAGTACAGTTTTAATTTCGGCGCTTATTATTTTCAATTTCGCCTTGATTGCCAATATTTCATATTTTAATATGAATTTAAAGTATGAAAAGTCTTCTGCATTTTTGAATCGTGTAGTTTACAGGATCGAACAAACCGATGGGTTTAATGAAGCATCGAAAATTGCCGTTTTGGGCAGAATATCCATGGACTCTAATGTTGGTACCACAGAAGTTCCGGAAAATGTCCCTGACATGACCGGCATGCTGGGAAACAGGTTCTTGGCTTACCCGGCTCATTACAAGAGAATGATGATAAATTATATCGGGATTTCATATGGTTTAGCTACTGAAGAAGAGCTTGAAAAAATCAAATTAAGCAACTTATATAATGAGATGGATATTTGGCCAGCAGCCAGTTCGGTTCAGCTGATCGAAGACACTATCATTATTAAGCTAAGCGAATAAAGCTTTGTAGCAATGTAAACTGCCTTGTCCTTGTTAGCTATCTTAACTAAGGCAAGGCAGTTTTATGTAGTTGTTAAGTAAAGTTTTTTGTTATTTTCACTTCAAGAATAACTATAAGAAAGTGCTCGCTCAATTCCGTTTTTCAGAGAGCGGCGCATTTCATAAGAACTCCACATCTTGGTTATCTTCGCCATGATTTTCATTTAACCACTCCTATAAATCAAAAAAACATTTTATATTCAACTACTAAGCTTTTTTCAACTAGCAAAAAAGGACAACTAAATTTAGTTGTCCTCAAGGCCTTACTATTTATTCGAATAAGATTCCTGCAGCTTCTTCTCAAACAACTCCAGCAACTGTTCTTTCAACTCTGGGCGCTTTAACGCAAATTCAATCGTCGTCTCGATAAATCCAAACTTCTCACCGACATCAAACCGTCTTCCTTCGAATTCATATGCATACACTGACTGGATCTCATTCAGTTTCTGGATCGCGTCAGTAAGCTGGATTTCTCCACCAGCACCCAAGTGATGCTCCCCTAAGAAATCAAAAATTTCTGGGGTTAAGATATATCTACCCATAATCGCATAGTTTGAAGGTGCTGTTCCGGCGGCCGGTTTTTCGACAAAACGTTTGACTTCAATTAACTTGCCTTCGACTGAAATAGGATCAATAATTCCATACCGATTGGTGTCTTTAGGTGCTACCTGCTGAACACCAATGACACTATTGCCTGTCTGGTCAAACTGATGCATCAATTGTGCCAAACAAGGCTCTTCATTCTCTACAATATCATCGCCTAATAGAACAGCAAATGGCTCGTCACCGATGAATTTGCGGGCGGACCAAATGGCATGTCCTAGACCAAGTGGCTGCTTTTGGCGAATGTAATGAATTTCGACTTTCGATGTTTTCAAAACGGAGTCCAACATATCCATCTTGCCTTTTTCACGTAATGCTTCTTCCAGTTCAAATGCATGATCGAAATGGTCTTCAATGGCTCGTTTACCTTTACCCGTCACAATAATAATATCTTCAATGCCGGAAGCAATCGCTTCTTCCACTATGTACTGGATGGTTGGTTTGTCTACGATTGGCAGCATTTCTTTCGGCATTGCTTTTGTTGCTGGCAGGAATCGTGTTCCCAGACCTGCAGCTGGAATGATTGCTTTCTTTACTTGCATTTTTTCACCTACTTATAAATTTTGAAAATCTAATGTGATTTTATCTCCATGAATAATCTACATATTTTTACATTAATTGAAATGATTATAGCATACTTATAAATTACAGAGCATCTAAATCATAAAACAATTTATCAAAGTCGTATTTTTCCTCTCAGGGAACGGCACAATTCACTTGCTGCTCTCTTGAAAGAAAATACCAGAAATAATTAAAGCACAATGGATATAAAAATTGATTCCAGCTTTATTCTCTTTTCCAGTCCCATATAATTTTCGTATTTCCCCGAGATGCTCCCTACGTTGTGTACATTCATTACTCCTCCACTTTCCCCATGTACATGCGAAAACCGCTGCCGGGAATCACAAAGATTCCCGGCAGCGGTTTTTTTTTTTGCGTATTGTAGCTTACAAACAGACTCGTCTCCGACACAGTGTCAATCCACGATACGTTCGCCCTTCGCTGTTGTAGTGTATACAACCGCTTTTTCCATTTTGAATTGCTTATAGCCTTCCAGGAATTCCTGGTACATTTCCAAATATGTTTTAGTATGCTCTTCCATTCTTGTTTCTTCTTTAATAATAGCAGTCATCCGTTTCATCCTCCTCAGAATTGTTTCTTACAACACTCTATTTATACAGACGTTCTTTTCTGCTTCCATGCAGAGTAAAAGCGCAATTAGTTCAAATTCTGATTTGATTAATAAAAAACGATTTAATATGGATTCCACTTGCTGCTGTTCGTCTAATCAAAGATGCGATTTCAAGTAATGAATTTCCTGTGTGTGAATTTCAGGTGATAGGGCGTGATGTAAAATAGCTCAGCAGGACAATTTTTCGATAACTGATATACGGTATAGAAGACGTTGGGTGTAAGTTCATATCGTTGCATGCAGTTCGGCATGGCTTTAGCCTTTTCAGATGCGTTCCCCATCAAAACCTCTTCTATGCCCACCCATACGGGCTGAATCCGGGTCTGTTCCACTCCCTCTTTTTTAAAGGAAGTTTCTCTTGTCAGGCGAGCAAAGAATGTGATGAAAGCAACTCCATTTTCAACATGCACATCTTTGGATCTAAGAAAAAAATAGCCAACCGATTTTTGAGGCAAATGCTCCATCTGTTCCATATTCGCTTCTCTCCTCTAAACACCAATTATCGTGTGACATCCCGCTCCTTTCTTTTATCCGAGTGTATGGAGCGCTTCGGAAAGGCGTTCAGCAAAATCTTTGAAAGGTTCCTGAGATGTTAATCGAATGCAATGCATTCCGCGCTCCATTGAAAGTTGCTGCGAATAACTGATGGGAAGTAAAATAGGATGCTCGATAAGTGCCCGTGTAAAAATCGGCAGTTCTTCGGGAAGAAGAAAGACTTCAGCCTCATTAACAGACTCTTGGACATCAAGAAGCAATCTAAAAGAAACTGTTAAGTCGAGTGACCAGTTGACACACATACCAGGACTTTTTTGAGATTTAATCATACGTTTCTTTTTGAGCTGCCAAAATTCTGTATCCATTTCCACTTCAGTGCCCATAAATTTGATTGTTTTCTCAGCAGTTACTGCCTGTGAACCTGTTTCTACCACTTTAAACACCCCTTCCACTCTCTCCAACAAATTTGCTGGCGTGCCAATCCATTAACTGCGATTTTCATAATGATTATTTCTAAAAACCAATTATCCCCATAGAAATAAATGCGATTTGAATTTCTCAAATGGAGCTATTCTATTCACTTGGTTTTCTGAAAATAAACTAACGAAAACAATTATTCAGATTATTCAAAAATAAATTTTGTAATATTCTTTCTAAAACTACTCATTTTCTTCTGTTCCACACTAAAATTTACTATCATTTTTTCGTTTACCAATACCATAAACCTATAGTATAGGCTAAAATATGTAAAGGGTTATAGAATATTCTTTTAATTCAGAAATCTTTATTGTTTTTCTTATATACTTTTAACCACGATGAAACTGGTTTTGATAAAAGATAAGAAGATGTGGAAATTCATGCATCTTCTTCTTCTGTCTAGCCCTTACTCTTTTCGCAAAAAAGACTTTGAAATAATAGTTTTTAAAAAGAAATTTCAATCGATGTGCCAAAAATGGCAGCATCAATCCAAAAAATCTTCACTCCTTCTGCCAGCGTGAAAGAATACTTCGATCAGAAATACATATCAAACCCGAACTTCTCTTCCACTTCATTCCCACATTTGCCGCTTTGGTGAGTTGGCTTCATTCCTTCACACTTTCTCATTGACAATCATTCTCAATAACCGTACTCTAATAAAGACAGTAATTGAAAATGATTATCATTATTGATTACTGTCACCCCCTTACTACCGCTCCACCCATAAAAGCCTACCGAGAAAAGGAGAACATCATCTTGAAAAATCTATACATAGCATTCCTATTATTGGCCGTGCTGATCCTTGGCGCTTGCGGCACCGATAAGTCTGCAGCCGAAAGCAGCACAGCCCAAAAAGATTCGGAAACCTTCACGTACGAGTCAGAAACTGGTCCGGTTGAAGTTCCAAAAGATCCACAACGGGTTATCTCGCTGACGAACGGCCCTAACGCATTGGCTTTGGACGCGAACATCGTCGGCATCGACGAATGGACCAATGCCAATCCTCTTTTCCAAGAACAACTCGAAGGAGTTGAAGTCGTGTCGGAAGACAACCTCGAGAAAATCATAGAGCTAGATCCCGATTTGATCATCACCGGCTCCCAGATGAAGAACATCGACAAGCTAAGCGAAATCGCTCCCACTGTCGTTTACACATGGGGCAAACTCGATTACCTCACCCAGCAAGTCGAAATCGGTAAACTCCTCAACAAAGAAGCCGAAGCGCAGCAATGGGTCGATGATTTTAAAGAACGCGCTGCCACTGCCGGCGAAGCGATCCGCACGAAAATCGGCGACGAAGCTACGGTTTCTGTCATCGAAAGCGGCAACAAGGAATTTTACGTCTTTGGCGACAATTACGCCCGCGGTACGGAAATTCTGTACCAAGCAATGGGCTTGAACATGCCTGAAAAAGTAAAAGAGCTCGCTCTTGAAGCCGGCGTCTACACCTTCTCAACAGAAGTCCTGCCAGAATTTGCTGGAGATTACGTCGTCTTGAGCAAAAACCCGGACGCGGACAATTCCTTTATGGAAACCGATGTCTGGAAAAACATTCCTGCCGTCAAAAACAATCAAGTCATTGAAATCAACACTTTGGAATCCACTTATAGCGATCCGATTACGCTTGATCACCTACTGACGATTTTTGAAGATGGGTTTTTGGGTAAATAATTTGATATCGTTTTAACTTCCTAGACGCATAAAGCCGTTGCTTGAATCTCAAAGATTCCTGGCAACGGCTTTTTTCTTTTTTATTTGTCGTATTTATACTAGTTGCCTATCGGCTGGTGCAACCGATGATGCACATCTTCCCAGTGCCATTTCATCCAATTCTTCGGCTGGGAATAGCTTTTAATATTTAATTACTCCATGACGATTTTGACCGATATCCCGGCCAGCCTCATCTTAATCGCCTTCATTTTGACTTCTACTGGATAACAGGCTCTTGTAGCCACAGAAAAAACACCTCCATGTTGATTTACTGGTTTTTTCATACCCGTTTTTCAACGAAAGGTGTCTTTACTTGTCTCATACTCTTTGGTCACTGCTATGTAGTAACAACCACAATATGGAGGTGTTTTTCAGTATGCTTCAAAAGAGGTCAATGAAACGATTCTCTCCAGAGAAAATCACATTACAGGCCAGCCTGTCACTTCGGCAATTCAGAATCCAAACCAACCAACGGCCAATAATACATTGCGCTGAGCAACACGATGACAATCACCATCGGCGCGAGCAATAATCCGGTGTGAAGTAAGTTTTTCTCTGTGTAATACCCATAACTGAAGGTAAGTAAATTGGATGTGGACTGAAAAGGAAAAAACAACCCAAAAGAACAAGCGATTAGCATAACCTGAGCAAGCCACAGCGGATTAATCTGCCACATTTCTGCAAGGCTTAGCGTGATCGGCAAAATGGTGGCGGTGATAGCCAGCATTTCAGCAAATCCCAACCGCATGAACAAGACCAGGACCAAGATAAAAAGAGCTGCCCAGAATGGACTCGCTGTCGGGATGAATTCCGTTATTTGCATAGCGAGCCAAGAAGCTGTTCCATTTCTCTGAATCGCATCAGCAATTGCAAAGCCCGCTCCGAAAAGAATGACGGCATCCCATGAAATGACAGGAGATACCTCTTTCCATTTTTGAACACCGACTTTCGGCAGACAGGTAATGATCGAACCGATCAAAGCAGTCAGCGGCACTGAAAGACCGTGATAAGGCTCTGTCGTCCAACTGACCAAGACAAGGATTCCTAAAACCATGATCCTCAACTCAGCAGCGGTCATTTTCCCGAGTGCTGCCAATTCGTTTTTGATGAAGCTGTCGTCTTTTGGTACAGCTTCATCATCTATCGGAAACAGTTTTTTCAATACAAGCCACAAACACCCGACCACGACAAGCATTATGGGAAAGCTGCAGACGAGCCAATTGAGATAATTCCATTTATAGCCGATTGTCGTCTGAATGGCCGCTACCGCGTAAATGGAAGAATTCGACCCCGTCAGAAGTGCCCAACAGATAAAACCGGATGTGAAGGTGGCACCTATCATGATGGTTTTGGCAAAATTCATTGCCTGCTGTTTGTCTTTTACGACTCCGATCATTCCCAAACAAACCGGAATGATTGTCGAAGTGCGTCCAGCTGCAGTAGGGATGAAAAAACCTAGTACGATCAGCACCAAAAACAGAAAAGGGACGGTCCGCTTCGTGTTGCCTTTTGCAAAATGGAGCAGGTTAAAAGCGACTCTTTTGCCGATTCCTGTTTTTTCCATTGCTGCTGCGAAGATGAATGCTGATACCAACAACCAAACAAACGGTTTACTGAATCCTGATAAACTTTCTTCAAATGTTCCTAAACCCAAAATCGGAATCAAAACAATGATGGCTAGTGAAACAACAGAAGAAGGCAATAGCTTCATGCTCCAACCAGTAAGCGCAAACGTTAAAATAATTAACATTTCCGCATGCGGTCCAGGAACCAGAACAGAAAACAGCAAAATCGCAAAAACATTCAAAGAAGCGAATACGAGTTGGTACAACTTAATCACTTCCCAAAGAAGGATGGCGCATTAATTCTCAACCAATGCCTTTTTGATCTTATTGTTTTTGTTTTTCAAGAACAAAGGCACTGCAAGCCATAGGCCAGCAATCACCAGAAATACTGCTGCCATCGGTTTTTCAACGAAAATCATATAATCTCCGTTTGAAAGAGTTAAAGCTCTCATCAAGTTATTTTCCAGCATTGGCCCTAGCACAAGCGCTAACACCAATGGAGGCAATGGGAAATCATTTTTCGATAGAAAATAACCAAACACACCCGCAACCAGTAAAAGCATCAGATCGAAAGTAGTGAATTGAACAGCGTATACTCCAAATACCGAGAAAGCGATGATCAGCGGCATTAGATACTTGACCGGTGTATCGATAAGTTTTGCAAAGATTTTAACCAATGGCATATTTAAAACCAGCAGCATCAAGTTGCCGACAAACATACTGGCGATCAATCCCCATACGACGTTGGGATGGTTTTGAAACAATAACGGACCCGGTTGGATATTGTACATGATAAAAGCACCCATCATAATAGCAGTTGTTCCAGAACCCGGAATGCCGAGTGTCAGAAGCGGAATAAGCGCACCGCCGGCGGCAGCATTGTTGGCCGTTTCAGGTGCCGCTACTCCTTCAATCGCACCTTTCCCAAACTTCTCTGGATTTTTGCTCAATTTCTTTTCCATTACATAGGAAAATGAGGAAGCGATTGTCGCTCCTGCTCCTGGCAAAACCCCGATGAAGAAACCGAGCACAGAAGAACGAGCGATTGGGAAAGCAGAATCTTTCATATCTTGTTTTGTCGGCATTACCCGCGTGATTTTTGCAATCGGTGCATCTGTCGAGTCTTTTTCCAAAGTAGTTTTAAATACTTCTCCTAGAGCAAAAAGCCCGACTGCAATTGTCAAGAATGCTAATCCCGAGTACAGAACCGGAATATCAAACGTGAAACGAGCGGAACCCGAAACCGCATCTATTCCGACAGTTCCTAAAGCTAGCCCAAGCATCATCATCATCAATGCTTTTGTCATCGATTTTCCAACAAGTCCGCTTACCGCAAGCAGGCCCAGCACCATAAGTGCAAAATATTCTGCAGGTCCAAAACGAATGGCAATGAGCGATAAAGGTTTTGCCAGTAAAATCAACCCGATCAATGCTACAATGCCAGCCACGAAAGAACCGATGGCCGAAATGGCCAACGCCGCACCCGCTCTGCCATTTTTAGCCATCTGGTAACCATCTAAAGTCGTCATGACCGATGCCGACTCTCCAGGTGTATTCAAGAGGATGGATGTAGTAGATCCGCCGTACATGGCTCCGTAGTAAATTCCAGCTAGTAAAATCAACGCACTAGCCGCCGCATTATCAGGGCTTAACCCTGCTGTCAGAGATGCTGTGACTGGTAAAAGCAACGCAACTCCGTTCATCGGCCCGATACCTGGCAATACGCCGACGGCTGTCCCAATCAGCACGCCTGCAAAAGCGAAAAGAATATTTTGCCATTGAAACGCTACGGCAAAGCCTTGCATCAAAAAATCAAAAGTATTCATAAATGACCTCCTACAGTATGCCCAGCCAACTAGAAGATGATGGGAGAGGGACATTGAGTAAATTATTAAAAACAAAGAAAACACCTAATGAAAATGATGCAGCAATTGCAATGGATGCCAGCAACTTCCCTTTTTTCATCGCTTGGAACCCGATTAGTAAGAAAAGGAATGTCGTAACCGTGTAGCCCACATCCTCCAGGAACAAGCAATACAGAACGGCCGCCCCTAAAATAATGCCAAATCTTTTGTAATTCAATTTTTCTTTTTCCATTTCGTCTTTTTGGTAGCTAAAGGTTTCATAGATAAGCCGAAGGCTCAAGATGCCCAAAAGAATTCCTATTCCAAGCGGGAAAATATTTGGCCCCACTGAACTTCCATACGAAGCAGTATTGATTTTTTGGCTTTCAATGATAAAAAAAGAAGCAACAGCCAGAAATAGAACTCCAGCATAGCGGTCAAAGTTTTTATTCACAAAACATCCCCCTTTCTCAAAGAGGCAAAAAGGAGAAATTTCTTTCTCCTTTTTTCTCTCTACTCTTTATTTCAACATATCAAGCTTGCCCAAAATCTCTTTAAACATAACTTCCTGTTCTTCTAAGTATGTGGCGAATTCTGTAGAGTCCAAATATCCCGGTACAAAACCACTAGCGGCGATTTCATCTTTAAATTCCTGTGATTCCGTCAAGGCTTTTAAGTTCTCATCCCAAAAACCGACGATGTTTGGATCCAAATCTTTCGGCCCGAAAATTCCTCTCCAGTTGTAATAGACTAAATCCACGCCTTGCTCTGTGTAAGTCGGCACATCTGCCAAGTCACCGCTTAGCCGCTCCGGTGAAGCTACAGCCAAGATTCGAACATCTCCGGATTTCACAAATTCAGTAATGCCCGACAAATCAGTTGTCAGTGCATCGCCATTTTCACCAAGCAAGGAAGTTAACGCGTCCCCGCTGCCATCGTAGCCGATATATTTCACTTTTTTAGGATCGATCCCTGATTTATCTGCAAGCAGCATAACAGTCAAATGATCTTGTGAGCCAGGGCCCGATCCGCCGACGATGGAAATTGCTTCAGGATTTGCTTTCAAATCCGCCACAAATGATTTTAAATCTTTGTATTTCGAATCCTTTTTCACTGCTAATATCGCAATATCACTGTAAATCATCCCTAACGGCGTCACATCTTTATAGCCATAAGGGCTGTTTCCTTCATTTCTGAGATTATTAATGATCGTTGGAGGTGAACCGACATAAAGGCTATGCGAGTCTTTATTGTACTTTGTTGCAAATTCAGCCATGCCGACAGCCTGGCCGCCGCCCGGTTTGTTTTGCACCGTAATCGGCTCTGTAACCAATTCCAATTGCGACATTAATTTGGATAATGTTCTTGCTGCAGCATCGTTGCCACCACCCGCTGAGTTAGGTACTACTGCCGTTATCGGTTGTGTCGGGAAATCAACTGTAGCCGTTTCTCCACTTTTCTCACCTGAATCCGCATCAGCCACGCTTGATGCCTCTTCTCCACATCCGCTTAACCCCATAACCACAGATACTGACAGCAACACCGGTAACCACTTTTTCAATGCCATAATTTTATACACCCCTTTGTATGATTTTTTAAAACGATAAAACCCCTTTAAAGTAAACGCTTACATTTTTGTCTTAAGAGATAGTTATTTTCTTGCTCAACTGATTGCAAATCGCTTCGGTCATTTCATCCGTAGTAGCGCTTCCGCCCATATCAGGTGTCATAATTCCTTCGACGATAACTTCCGAAACCGCTTTTTCAATCGCTTGTGCGGCTTGTAGCATTGCTTGGTCATCGTATTTAATCGCCAACCACTCCAGCAGCATTTTCCCTGACAAAATCATGGCGTAAGGATTCGCCAATTGCTTTCCGGCAATATCCGGTGCTGAACCATGTGTTGCTTGTGCCATTGAATACTCACTGCCGATGCTAAGTCCAGGCGCCATTCCTAAGCCGCCCACTAGGCCCGAAGTTAAATCCGATAAGATGTCGCCGAACATATTCGTTGTTACCAGCACATCGAATTTTTGAGGCTTCATAACCAAAGCAGCTGCTGCAGAATCTACAATCAATTCATCAAATTCAACTTCGGGATAGTTTTTTGCTACATTTCTGCAACATTCTACAAACAAGCCGCATCCCAATTTGTATACGGTGTCTTTATGGATAGCCGTCACTTTTTTTCTTCTCTGCATCGCCAACTCAAACGCAGATTCTGCCACCGCTGTTGAGTTTCTTCTTGAAATCACACGAACCGACATCGCCAAGTCTGGATTTGGCATAAATTCACCTGTGCCGGCGAACATATTTCGATCTGGCTGAAATCCTTCATTGTTTTCTCGGACAACGACCAAATCCACATCTTTATGAATCGATTGGACATTGTTGAATGATTTGCTTGGTCGGACATTGCTGTGCAGATCAAACACTTTCCGAATAATCGGATGAGGATTGATCGCTTTCGGATCATCTTTCGGATAAGCCATATGTCCGATCGGTCCTAAGATCCACCCCGTCAATTCTTTCAGCTTGTCTTGTGTCTCCTGTGGGAAAGTTTCTCCACTTTCCATATAAGATGTATGCCCAATCGGCAATTCCACCCATTCTACATCGACTTCTGGAAAATTGGCCAATGCTTCTTTCATTACTTTTACTGCTGCCGGGACTACTTCAAGCCCAATGTCATCACCTTTTAAAACCCCAAGTTTATACTGCATTTACTCCACTCCTCCTCTGCTTTCACACCAATTTATGGCGGCACACCATTTTGGTATACCGTTATGGTGTACCAATAATTTAGTTATACACCTAACAATTATAAAAAACAACATAAATTTTCACCAATTTAGATTTTTCTGATTAATTTATATTGAAATTTCTCCAAAATAAAAACACCTCCGCTACAAATAATAGCTTTGCGCTAATTTTGCGGCGGAAGTGTTTAAGGATTATTCTATTTTGCTTCATAGTCAATCTGTATGCGTTGTATAAGAGAATCGCTTTCTATAACGGAGAGAGCAGATTTCATACTGCTTCGGATATGGGCTCTGGCAACTTGTTCCGCTAAATCAGGATCTCCGCTTTCAATAGCATCACAAATCTGCAAATGCTCTTTGAGATTTGTTTTGAGCCGGTTTTGATGAGATAGCGAAGTAGAACGTATCAAACTTATTTTTGAATGCAAGTTTTGAAATATGCTGATTAAATAGAGATTTTCTGTATTATCCGCCATTAAATGATGGAAATGTCCGTTTATTTCTGACTGTTTTTTTACATCATCTTCTTTCGAAGCCAGCCTCACATTTTCCCGCATTTCCTCTACAAAACTTTTATCCTGCTTCTCGGCAAGCAATCTCGAGGATAACCCTTCCATGTATTCTCTAACACTATAAAGGTCTTTTAGTTGTTGAGAAGAAAACGATGGGACGGCGACCCCTTTTTTGGGTGTGTAAATGACCAATCCTTCTTTTTCCAGCTGTTGAAAAGCTTCCCGGACAGGTGTCCGGCTGACCCCCAACATTTCAGCAATTTCTCTTTCACTTAAGTTTTCACCGGGACGAAAATAGCCGCTTAAAATCGTTTCCCGTAAATTATTGAATACAAGATCTTTCTTCATCTTTTTCACCTCTATTCTTTAATAGATAAAAACTACTCTCAGTGCCTTTAAATAACACCAATAAAAGATAAATAAAAACCATTTTGGTATACCGTTATTGTCACTATATAGGAGACGCTATTTAAAAGCAAAGGGTTTTACTCGACTATTTCCGGACTTTTAATGCTGCCATTAACACCCCATGAAAAAAGAACGCACTTCCAATTCAATTGAAGGTGCGCTCTATTTCATGGGGTATATGTATTTAAAGATTAATTTTTGTCCTAACTTTGCGCGGCATACCGGAAAGTAAATTATCCATTCCACTTACACGTATGTAGAGCAGTTGTTCATACTTTCTTGGAGAGCCTCACTCTTTCTGTTATAAACCCAATCGACTTTTCGATGATGAATTCCAAGTCGTGGTCCATCGAAGCAATATGGTACGAATTTTGCAGCTCGTATTTACGCTTCGTCTCTGATTGGACTTTGTCCAAAATAAAATTGGTATTGCTCGGCGGGACGACGTGATCTTCCAGCGACTGAAAAGCCACGACCGGGCAATGGATACGGCCGAGCTTCCCTTCAACCGAATCCATGTAGCGCAATAATTCTTGATACGCCCGAATCGGCGCTTCACTATACGTGATTTCGACCGCATCTGTCTTCTTGATATCCGGTTTGCCTTCATCGACATAGCCGCGTGCAGGCTTTTCGCGGTAAACTTCGAAGGCAGGAATATCGATTGCTGGATTCAACAGTATAATGCCGGTTATATCACCGTAGCGGCTCGCCAAATCCAAGGTCAAGGTGCCGCCCATGGATTGCCCTATGACAAAAATGGTAGAACAGCTTTTTTTTAATTCCGCATACGCTTTTTCCACCCGCGCAAACCAATCGCTTGAGGAAAAGCGTTCAAGGTCCTTGAAATGCGTGCCGTGCCCAGGAAGCCTTGGACAAGACACGGTATAGCCGTGGGCAGCAATCGCCTGACCCAAATCGCTCATGCTCTGCGGAGTCCCTAAAAAGCCGTGGCACATCAAAACCCCGACTCTATTGCCTTCCAATAAAAACGACTCGGCCCCTTGAATGACAGGATACAATTGTTTATCCATCTGTTTTCCCCTCCCATCCCACCTTCCATTCAGCAACTTGGCATAACGTAAAAGGTTATTAATAGTAGACACCATTTAAAACCAACTTGTCAACTAGGTTTTAAAATTCAGCGTAATATTTTCTCTACCTCAAGCCCCACGTTTCTTTTGAGTCCATGTAATACTGCTACATCAAATATTCATTCATCGTATACAAAAACCATGCCGTCGAAACCACTGAAATAACTACCGGCGCCTTCGCCAACCGCCCGTCTGTCAGCAAGCGCTGAAAATTAAGTTCTACAACCGCTTTCGCCCCGAAAAGCAGCATGCCGGCCACGGCCAAGTAAATCCATTTTTGCGCAGCAGTCAGATCTCCCAGGTAGCTCGAACTGGCTTAATTTCTATTGAATCCGATGAATACATATTTTATATGCGCAACGCCAATGAAATCACGCCGTTCGCAGCACATTTACAGGCAGTATCCTATTCATATGGCCTCCTTACATTATACGCAGTCAGAATAATAAGCATATCGATAGACCATACATCTTTCATGAAGGATTTCTTGTTTCGCCATTCTATCTGCCTCTCTATGTCAGGACACAAACTGGATCGTTTTCAAAACAGAATTCATAAATCTTACCAGCAAATAATGAGATGTAGAGCTGCTGCCAATAATAAGCATGCGAGTCTACTATAATATCGAAGACTTAATCAGCTTTATCTCCAATATTTTCATTTACTTCCCTTGAGGGGCATAATATTTTCCAAAGCCAGCAAAAAACAAAAAAGCAGACGTTTGATTAACTCTTCCACCCTACTGATGCTACAAACGGAAGTAAAACAGTAAATCAACATAAGTAATTATCTGAATTTTTAAATAATTTATTGATATTTTATCTATAAAATCGTATAATAAATGTGCTTAAAGTCTTATACATAGCTCTACAACCCGAAAAGCTGGCTTCTTTCTGAATAAGAACCCTGCGCTCTTTAACTTTACACACCAATAATCATCTGGTGGCAAACAAGACACTTTTCCTGCACACGCTGAAATTCTGCCCGTCTGCCCATTATTATCGAGGAAGGAGGACTGCGTTAATCAAAACATCCATTGATTCCATACATTCATCCTGTCTATTTGCCCCTTCGAAGAAAAAATATAACTAAGAAGGTGACGACCCATGAAGCTCATCCGAAGGAGCCTATTTCTCTTGCTGCTTACACTAATATTATTAGGTGCTTTTTCAGCCGCATCTATTTTGGCGCATGACAATGGAGATAACACCCCTCCCCATTCCGTGCGCGCGATTTCCTGTGAATATATCCAGCATACAGGCCAATATGTCGTTAAAGCATTCCCACCGAATCACGCAACTGCGTGGTGGGGGCGAGAAGATGATGTTGTCCATTGGAAGCCCGTTCTTTATCAATGGAACGGTTCCCTATTTATCAAAGTCCGAGAAGCTAAAACTTTTCCTGCTTATGCTTACGTAACACCCTATGGCTTAAACCAAGGAATAAACCCAGGTTGGCGCAGCGCCACTACACATGGGCAAATGATTTTCATGCCGTTCTACAATTTGCCTTCAGGTACCTATACGGTATTGAACGTGATGAAATGGGAAAGCAATGGCCATGTACATTCGGTACCGGCTGCAAATTCATGCTCCATCTAACATGCGATATCAAGGAAAGAGCACTGCTAAATAGAGAAACCAGCTAATCCATTGTCTGCAAAGAACCATTGCTCCATGTAAGAAAGGAGAGGCTCATGATGCTGAATGAGTTTTTCAAAATTCTTATTACCGGCACCATGATGATGTTATTGTCACAATGCAATACCATTCAAGGCCCTGCATACCTCATGACCGAAGAGCCGCAAACGCGGGAGCCAGTTACCACCAAGCAGGAATTGAAAACCGAAAGTGTCGAAGAACCGCAAGAATTTAACTTGCCAAAAGCGGAACCTGCTGCACCCGGAGAAGAATTAAGATCGGGTTTTGAAACTGATGTCACCACTTACACCATGGAAGACTATATGACTTACGTGATTTACGATGTCCATGAATTTTGGGCAGACCTCATGCATCAAGGCGGCTACAGCCGGCCTTTTGTCGACTATTCGTTTCCGAGCGCGGTAGATGCGGAAAGTTATTTCACGGAATGCGGGTTCACCAAAAAAGTCGATGCCTTTTTTTGCCCCATTGATGACCAGATCGTCGTGACCCAGGAAATGGCGCAGCAGGTTTGGGACGGAACTTTAAATGGAAGGGATGCAGTGTCGACAGATTTTGTCGTGAATGACTTTTCGGTGGCGTTGCTGTTGGTCCATGAATACGTCCACTCGCTGCAAGCGGATCTGGGTTGGCTCCGAAGAGAGCCGCTCGAAGATGGAAAAGCAAACGAACCTGTATTGCCGCTAACTGCAACCGAGAATAATGCTTATTGCCTCGCGGGTATATGGACCAGTTCCAGTTACCACAGCGACCAACTTAAAACCCAAGACATTGAAAAAGCGATCAACGCGTTGATTGGCATTGGGGATGATAAATTAGGGGGTTCTGAGCCTCAAAGCATTGCAGAAGAACGTATAGAGGCATTCTTCGCTGGCTACGACAGTGGGATGGCGTCAGATTGCGATGCGTTTCTGTTGAACGCCTATAAGGGGCAATAAACAATACGATTTCCCATGGAGTGGTTCTTTTCACTGCATTATCATTTTCAGTGATGAAAGGAAAATCCACTCCCTCGAACGAACGTTCATTCTTGGGAGTGGATTTCTTGTTCATTCAATTGTTGTGCCAAGTTAACATCCTGCAGCATTGCTTCTTTCGCTGGGACTTGGATGTTCATGACAGGGTTAGCCAAGGTTTCGGTAAAACCATCCGGATTCTTCGTTTGCCATCGCCAGGAATCCCGGCACATGTCCTCCAAGCTTTTTTCCGCCTGCCATGCCAGTAAGTCCTTCGCCTTTCGCGGATTGGCGTAGCAGGCAGCAATGTCCCCAGGGCGTCTTGCCGTGATTTGATAAGGAATTTCAATGTCATTGACTTTGCTGAAGGCATCCACTAAATCGAGGACACTATAGCCAACACCCGTGCCCAGGTTAAACGTTTCGATTCCTTGATTGCCTTCTAAGTATTCGAGGGCTTTCAGGTGCCCATTCACGAGATCCGAGACATGGATATAATCGCGCACCCCTGTGCCGTCGTGGGTTTCGTAATCGTTTCCAAAGACCTGCAGCTGTTGCCGTTTTCCGGCAGCCACCTGGGTGATATACGGCATCAGGTTGTTCGGGATCCCTGTTGGATTTTCGCCGATTCTACCGCTTTCATGAGCTCCGATCGGGTTGAAGTACCGCAACACGGCAATGCGCCAGGAATTGTCAGAAAGGGTTAAATCCTGCAGAATCTCTTCAATCATCAATTTCGTGCGCCCGTATGGATTCGTCGCAGAGAGCGGGAAGGTTTCATCTATCGGCAGGCTCTCAGGGCTTCCATAGACGGTAGCCGAAGAACTGAACACGAGCTTTTTCACGCCGTGCTTCGCCATCACCTTGCACAAGTTCAATGTCCCCGTTATGTTGTTGTGGTAATAGGCCAATGGCTTCTCTACGGATTCTCCGACCGCCTTGAATCCGGCAAAATGCATAACAGCTTCGATCTTGTGTGCGGCAAAAACTTCATCCAGACTTTCAGCTGCCAATAAATCAACATCATAGAACGGAAAATCCTTGCCGCTCAATTCCTTGATGCGCAAAATCGACTCCATCTGGCTATTGCCCAAATTATCTGCGATGACAATGTCATGCGCTTTATTCAGCAGCTCTACTGCTGCGTGGCTTCCGATAAAGCCAGCTCCGCCCGTAATTAAAATTGACATGGTTCACTCCCCTTTTTCATAAGACTCTTTACGCAAAGTTACTTTCCTTAGAAATAATATTGGTCAAAGGAACGTATCTTCATCGTAAAGAATTTATGTTAAAAAGAAGTTAAAAATCTGAATATTCGATATTCATTTAAAAAATATCCCTGGGAAGAAATCAATGAATTTGCCGGAAGCTCCTGCCGACTCCGAAAACAAAAAATAAATCACCAATAAATCAATTATATGATGAAATGATAGTTAATTGTTATAATATTTTGAATTTAGTTTTTCGCTGCGCTTGTGGATTTTCTCATTAAAAGCTAGGAGATGTTCATGATGACCGAAAAGTTAGCCCGAGTTTTTATATCCGCAGCACTTTTACTATTGCTCGCCGGATGGAGCACTCCTCCACATCCATCTACTGAAGTGACTGAAAACACGCAAGCCTTTGTACAAGGAGAACCCGCAACGTTCAACCCGGCCTTCAAGACGGAACTGCCAGTGGATTACACGGTGTACGATTACCTTGTTTATGTATTGAATGATGTCGATGCCTATTGGTCCCCGGTAATGGTTGGAGACGGCTATGCAGAACCGTTCGTCACTTATTCGTTCCCGGCCGCTGGAGAGCCGATTGTTACCGATTGCGCGCTGCCGGCACCAAAAGATCCACTGCAGGCATTTTATTGCGGAGCGGATGACCAAATCGTCATCACTCAGGAAATGGCCTTGCAGCTCTGGAACGGAACGCTAAAAACCAACTTGGACCCGCTCATTGAATACGAGGCGGGTGATTTCTCCGTAGCGTTTGTCGTAGCCCATGAATATGCCCATAATCTGCAGGCCGAGCTCCGATGGCAGCCAATCAGCAGCGACGCTGTACCTAAAACGGCTTCTCGAGGCAATGAACTTAACGCCGATTGTTTAAGCGGCGTATGGGCAAATTCGGTTTACGCGCGCGGCCTTCTGGAAACCACGGACATCCGGGAAGTCATGCGCACCCTGGCAGATATCGGTGAAGACTCGTCGAACCTGAATAAGACACACGGCACACCAAAAGAACGGACCGACGCGTTTCTGCTTGGCTATGATTCCGGATCCGTACCCAGCTGCGACTCTTATCTGACCACCCCTCAGTGACGTCTGAAAGGTCGGATTCGGTCGGTGGCCCCCCTCACTGCCGGTCAACATTTTGAATAAAACCCAAAAACCCGCTCCCTTAAATTTATATCTAGGGAGCGGGTTTTTATATGGATGTAAAATTAGAGATAATTATCTGATTAATTAAATAATTAATTGAAATTTTATCAATAAAAGCGTATAATGATTGTGTAGAAAGTCACATACATAGCACTCTAATCCGGATCTGCATGATTTCTAATCGGAAAAGAACCTAAATACGTTTACAATCCTCTGGCGGCAAACAAGACACCTGTTTCTGCAACCTGTGAATTCTGCCCGTCTCTCCATTGCCGACCATGCCGGAGGAAGGAGGACTGCATTAATCAGAACATCCGTTATTGCCTTACTACCACCCTGTTTATTTGCCCATTGAGGAAACAATATGTCTAAGAAGGTGACAAACATGAAGCGCTTCAGCAGAAACTTCTTTTTCTGGCTGCTCTCGTTTACCATCATAGGCGCTTTTTCAGTGACTCCAGTTTTGGCGCATGACACCGGGGAAGACTCCTCTGAACATGCCGTAAGCACGATTGCAAGTGAATACAGTGATGAAAATATGAAACACGGTAAGCATACCGGATGGCGTGATACTGAGGAAAAGATCCGTTCCATCACATTCACCAGCCTTGCGAAAGGGTCATACGTGGTCATTAACGTCAAGGACATGGGAAAGTGATGGATAATTCCATTGGGAAGTGTCACCGATTTGGTGTGATATTTGATTTCAATTCACAAATAGCAGCACGATTAATGGCCGCGCGAACGGAATCCATTGATTTCGTCCGCGTGGCCATCTCTATCCAGATCTAGACTTCATTACCCTGTGATTCACTTCGACCTCCACTCAAACTTTTTTTCAAGCTTAGGTCCGAATGAAAACACAAAGTCTGTCTTCAAATTCTTGGATTCCATTGAAGGCTTTTTTAGGGCACTCATTTTTATTGAATAAATTCAATTGCGACTTACACAGGGTTCAAATTCATAATAAGTGAATCTGGAGAAGGCAGGACCAATGGCAAAGTATAGTGTAAAATCATGAAAATTAAAGAGCCACCTGCAAATGGATGCCTGTGGCTCGATTAATGATTTTATTCCGTCACGACGCGTCTGAATTTCTGCATTAAGGCGGGAATACAGCCGTTCGCGAAAATTTGAGGAAAAGAATCCATCAGCAACGGACTATGTGAGATTCTCGGAAGGCAATTGGTGTATACCGAATGGGATGGGAAAATATTTCCGCATCTCACGGTGGTGCTCGTTTTAAAACCGAGCTCTTCCGCTATTTTGAATTCCCTGATGCCCGCTTCGTTTTCCGAACCGAAAGGAAAGGCGAAATGCTCAACCGCTTTTCCAATACGTGATTCGATTTCCCGTTTCGAATCGCCGATTTCCCGCCGCACCGATTGTACGTCTAGATTCTTAAGATTGTAATGGTTGCTTGTATGTGCTCCGATCGTAACCAGTTCACTGCGGGACAATTCTTCAATATCCTCCCAGTCCATCGTCATGCTATCCGAGAACTGCCGGAAATCAATGGAATTGCCGTCAAAAAGCAGAGAAAAAAGGCGATACTGCTCTTCAACATCCAAGCTCAAGATAACTTCCCTGAGTATTGAAGAGGTTTCCCTTTCCTCAGCTGGTGTTCTGGTGGGGTAATGATGATCTTTTCCTAAGAAATGAAATTCCACCTGTTCAACTTTCTTGACCAGCTCTTCCAGTGCATACCACCAGATAGTAGCTGTTTTGTCTGGAAAACAGGTTGTGACATAAATAGTGAAAGGAACATTGTATTTTTTGAAGATCGGATAGGCAATCGTATAATTATCTTTATAGCCGTCATCGAATGTAAAAACTGCAAATTTCCTATCAACCTTTACTTTTCCCGTTATAATGGCATGCGCTCTTTCAATTGAAACGATATCGTAGTTATTTTCGAGAAAATACCGGATCGTTCTTTCCAGCTGGGCAGCAGTTACTTCCAGAT
The DNA here is from genome assembly GCF_058268455.1 of Planococcus sp. TJ-302. Classification (NCBI taxonomy): domain Bacteria; kingdom Bacillati; phylum Bacillota; class Bacilli; order Caryophanales; family Caryophanaceae; genus Planococcus; species Planococcus sp. TJ-302. Next base: position 1,387,182 of record NZ_JBZDOI010000001.1, read on the forward strand.
CGTCAATCACAACGTCCTTCTCACTTTCAACAATGCGGTGAAACATCAGTACACTGCCGATCCCTGAATATAAAGGGCTGAAAACGTTGGTAAACATTGAAAGCTTGGGATTGTTCAATGTTTTTTGAACTTGTTTTTTCACATATTTTTGCATACTATCCGCCTTTCCTGAGTAAGGTTGATCATTAGCCTTTCAATTCCGCCGCTCGTCGGCAGTTTCGCATGGGAAACTTCGTAAAATTTTCCTCCTTGCCTCACTTTAAATTATCTTGGTTAAGGAAAGGTTAAACTGGTTAAGATGCCGCAAATGAAAATGAAAATCGATATTCCATGTTCAAAATGAAATTTTGGCTCTCTTCCTACTTGTTATGATTGGCCAGCATTTTTTTGGGCAACTTATCCAAAATTAATTTCTTAAAATATAGAAACTCAACATTCTTACGGAAGACTATAAAGTAAAACGTATTGATAATTACAATATTCAGAAGGCAATTCATAAGAAATGCAGATAAAGTGATAGAATTCTGCAAGTTTATCGTGGCTGCATAAGTTAAACCTAAAGGCACTAATGCTATACCGGTATATTTAAAATACATACTAAAGTACTTGCGGAGCTTTACTTGGAAAACGTATTTATAAACTATTTTTGGTTTAACCCAGAAGACCATCGAAAGGTTGCTGATTAACGTACCAAGGAAGATGCCTGGAAGTCCGAAATATTGGACCAGAAGAATGGAAAAGACCAAGTTAATGATGGCTTCCAAAATTGCAGCATATTGATCCTGCTGATATAATCCAGCGGCTTCTTTAAAATTTTCGACAGATACCCGCAACATCGTTATATAGAGATTCAGCAAAATGAGGGTGATGGTGAAAGTGTTGAGAAATTGGGTTTCTCCTAGCCATAAAACGATAAATTGCCTGATTGTATTAAAATATGAAATAACCGTAAAAGAAGCTATCCAGAAATTGAAAAAGAAAAGTTTTTTATGGATGTCATATGCTTTCTCTTTATCTCCTTCGACCAAGAGGTTTCCAATGCTTGCCGTAATTCCGTTAAAAGCCTTTTGCACCATCTTTGCTGCAAACTCGATCACAAGATAATAGCTATTGTATATTCCGACGACAGCCAGATTGAGATAATACGAAATAAGAAGATTGTCCGTGCCAAAAACGGCATACCCGGCGATATTATGGATAAACAAAGCTTTAATATTCTTCCCCAACTGCTTCTTTTCCTGTTTCTCTAAAGTCTTGGGTGTTACTTTGCTCCACTTAAAGCGATGTTTGATGTATGAATTGATAATAACGAAATAGCAAATATTTATCACCAATTGAATTATCAGAAATAAGTAGAAACTTGGGAACTGAGATAACGCCACCATCTGCAGCACAGCTGTCAGTGAGAGTGAAGCTGTAATGGCAATTGTGATGCGGTAACTTTCTTGTGCAACAATCAGCAGGCTAAATTTGGCAGAGTAGAAGTATGTAATCACTGTATTTGCAAGAGTAAGTAAAAAGTAGAAACGGGCATCGTTAATGTTAATATCCCCTTTTATAAAAAAAGGGAAAAAGGGCAATACTGCTATTCCTGCAAGGAGGATGATGAGGCCGATCGCCTGATAAAATTTCTTATAATATTGAATATACCCCATGACTTTTTCATAATCATTTTCAGCAAACGGTTTGTAAAGCGCATAAACAATAGCAGACGATATTCCAAGCTCCGCAAGGGATAAAAGACCAATGATACTCAAATATAAAGAAGTTAAACCAAGGATTTCAGGCCCTAATGCATCGAGAAAAACTTTCCTTAAAAGAAACACGGGCAGGACAGCTACAAAAAGCATTCCGACACTCACGATAAAATTCAATTCTGCTTTTTGCGTTCTCATCGACATTCTCCTGCCTTCTTTTTCTTAGGTATCTTAGCTGCGCTCACTACCACCCCAATACGACAAATATAAATGAATTCTAGAATCACTATGGAATCTATACAAGTTGAACTTATATAACGCGTTTTTTATCATAAGTTAATGAAAAAAGAACTAAAAACAAATGTATTGGAAAGAAATCCATAACAATAGAATCTAAAGCAAAGTTTGAAAATAATAAAACTAAAAGTGGAATGCTGCTTACTGACAACACATTAAAAACTTTTTTCTGTTTAGTATTTATTAAAAACATTTCTCTTAAACTAAAAATATAGAATAATATAATTAAGACACCCATAAGACCAAAATTATAGAAGGAAATTAAATATATATTATGGGGCATCCTATCATTTATAGTCCCTGTTCCATATCCAGCGCCAAATAATAGGACATTAAAATTCTTTATTATTTCCATTAAATAAAGTCCCCAAGCCGTACTTCTATCAGTAGTTAAGCTTTTTAAATTTGCATCCTCCAGATTTAATCTTTCTGCAAAAGAATCATAGAAATAATCAAATGAGAATGAAGTGACAACAACTCCGATAAGAAGCAGCGAAAAAACAAATTTCAACCCGAATTTTAAATTGTTTTTTAACAGAGACAATATGCTTAGTACAATTAAGAACAAAAGAGAAACTAAATACATTTTCGAAAGTGAAAATAAACCGAACAACGAAAGCATCACAATTAATAAGATGGAAATAAGTTTTTTTTCATCATTATGGTATAAGTTGACCAATAAACAGGATACGGCTATAAGAATATGCATTGAAAAGTAGTTAGGATCTAAATCCAGTCCGGCGAATCTAACATTTAAATTTCCATTAACAACTAAAGTATATGTGGTAGCCATATCTAAGAAATATTGATCCATGATTGGTATCGCATAAGCAATTAATCTTAAAACACTGGCAGTTAACAAACCAAGGGAATATATAATGGTATATTTCCCAAATTGTTTTCTATCTTTAACAAACAATGCAGCTAAAAAAACGACTGTGAAATTCAGTAAGAAACCTAAAACCAGGGTAAGTGTTCCTCCTTGAATGAGAGATACACTAATCACAAAACCAACAAATAAAAAGTAACTAAATAAATAGTTAAATCGGATTTTTTTGTCAGAGATAATAAAATACAATACACATACGAATATATACAGTGCAGATAAAAATAAGAATAAGGAGAATTGGTCAAAATGAAATTTCAATGTATATATCCAAGGGACAAAAAATAAAAGATATATAAATTTATTTTCTATTTTATCGACTATTATTGCTAAAGAAATAATGAGGATGAATAGTATTAAAAAGATATTACTGCCAGTGTAAATTTTCATTACAACCAAGAAGCAGGAAAAAATACATATAATTACACTCAAATTTTCTCTAATCATAATTATTTTATTACCTCCAGAAATTGCTTCATTGTATTCGAATTTGAAAAACCTCCCTTTTCACTATTTTTTTTCAAATCACCAAGTTTTTCGGGATTTTCCAGAATATCTTTTAGACCCGCGAATAAGTCTTCTAATTCCATTCCGGTGATAATTCCATTGTGATTATTCATTATTTGTTCGTGTGCAGCAGAATAATTAGTTGATAACACAGGTGTTCCAAGAATTATTGATTCCCCAACAACCATAGGGTAGCCTTCATAAGCGGAAGTAAGCACAAACAGATCGCTTTTTTCGATATAAGGATATGGATTAATTTTTTCGCCCACAAATTCGACGAAATCTGAAACTCTTAATTTTTCCACCAATTGTTTATTCAATTCCATATCTGGTCCATCACCAACCACTATCCATTTATAATTTAAAATAGAGGACTCTTTTAATAGTTTGCTTATTTCGGGAATTAAGTGAAAACGTTTTGTTGAATTGTCTATACGGCCAACTGAGACTAAATTAATTGTCTTTTTTTCAATTGGATTGAGAACACTTGCTTTTTTCTTTATTTCTTCTATAGGGAAAAAATTATAAACTACATGAGTTTTAAATCCGAACTCAGGAATAAGTTTATGAAATTTTTGCTTGCAAGCTTCCGACACACAAACAACTTTGTCAAACTCTTTATAGGTATTTAAAGAGTTTTTAAATTTAAAACCTGCTTCGATGGGATCTGTATGAATCCAGGCAATTTTTTTGGCGTGCGTATTTTCAATAACGAACTGATTTGTTCCCCGATTAAAATAACCAGTTTGTATATCATTAAAGTAAGAGATTGCAATGTCATATCCTTTAAATTTTCTTTGCATTTTAAAAAGTAAACTATAAAAATTTTTAATCCCTATAATTCTCACGCCCAGCATACATGCTATTCTTAAAAATATATGTAAGTAGCTCTCATTTTTTCGGACTGTTGCAAAAGGTGTAGAAACCAGCCTTAAAAGCAAAGAACCAAAATATAGATTAATATTTTCTGGAAGCTCCTCAATGAGAGTCCCTCTCCCAAATATAAATACATCTATTTCAAATTCTTCATTTTTACTTAACTCTTTAATAGTATTGACAAGAGCTTTTTGAATCCCACCCATCTCCATATTTCGAGCAACAAATAATAATTTCATCGTAATCACCCCACCAAGATTATTTAATTTACTTCCTCTTTTATATTTTCCGATACAACTTTCCTATTCTATTCTCCATTCTGATTCAACCATCATTGGATTCTTGAAACACTTAGGAAATATTTCCGAGTCATTTGAAAGCATCAGATTCGTCATTTTTTTGATAGGCTGACAGTTACAAGTTGGAAGTAAATCATTGATAATTTAGCAGTCAGGTTAATACCTGCAAAATGACAAATATATTTAATTAGCTTCGTCCGTTTATCATGACGAAAGTTGAGGATCCATTGAAGCTTTTCCAAGTCTGATTTATGCTTTACCTTACGTTTTCTAGATAGGTAGCTATATCCCCAAATCAAGAAAATATATTCATATGCTAATAAACTATAAATTAAAACTTTGGAGTTAAGATCTATGCTAATTCTGTCAGCGTATTTCATCCATTTTTTAAAAATGTAGAATAAGTCTAAAAAACGCTTTTCAGTATATACATCAGTTTCAGATCCACTTCTATTCTGACGATAAAAGTAGTGTAAATGAGAACAATATGAATACTTTTCTGCTTCCATATATATTTTCAAACTCCAATCAATGTCTTCATACTGTAAGTTTTTTATAAAGTAAATTTCTTTTTCCACTAAGAAATTTCGCCTGATAACTTTTGTGCAAGGTGAAGCGGGAAACTTATTTAATTTTGAAATATGCTTAATCACTTCGCTTTTTTCTTTACCATATATTTTATCGAATTCATAACCATCATTAATTAACACTTTCTTGCCATCAGGATATATTTTTACACCTTCAAGAAAAATAACATCTACATTTCCATATTTTTGAATATTTTCACTTATTTTTACTAAAGTATTTGAGTTAATATAATCATCACCATCAATAAATAAGATATATTCCCCCGTTGCATAGTTGATGCCTACATTTCGGGCGTCAGAAGCTCCACCATTTTCTTTTTCAATTACATTAATAAAACTATATTTCAAAGAATAATCTTTACATATTTCCCCACTCCTATCAGTAGACCCATCATTAACAAGAATTATTTCGTAATCGGTATAATTTTGTTTCAATATACTTTCAAGACACTCTTCCAGATAACTTTCAAGATTGTAAACAGGAATAATGATACTAAATTTTTTCAAATCACCTTCTCCTTTCATATCATTGAATTTTCCGACTTTCACCTGTATGGATTAATTAAATGCAGGGGTTTTGTCAGTTTAATAAATTCCAGATATTTAAAATCAATGTATGTAACATTAGTTAGTTTTACTCTCGAAATCATACTTTCTATCAATATGCATCTCAGAATATATTTTTTTCATCTCTTTACTTACGTTAAATACACCAAAATTCGAGACTCCTTCTCTGTTATATTTCCCCATCTGTTTTCTTAGAGATTCATCATTATATAAATGATTCAAAGCTGCTGTGAAACCTTCTATATCTCGAGGCTTTAAAAGCATCCCCCCCCTACCTTCTACGACTATGTCTCTATTCCCCCTAATATTTGAACATACGATAGGCAGCTCTGAAGACATTGCTTCCATCAGAGATAAAGAAAGCCCTTCACGAAACGAAGGGAAACCATAGACATCTGAAGCTTTCAGGATTTCTGCTACGTCTTTTCGAAAGCCTAAAATTTTCACTTGATTTTCTACTTTTAATTCTTTAGCTAGATCATTTAGTCGACTTTTTAAAGTTCCTTCACCACAAATCACAAAATAAAAGTCTGGATTATTTAATTTTGAGATGGCCTTTATTAATACTTCATGGTTCTTGTTTTCGTTTAACTCGCCTATTGAAAGAACTACAAATGCATTTTTAGGAATATCTAATTCTTCTCTAATTGTGTTGCTGCTAAGGGATAAATTTGAGAACTTTTCAGTATCCACTCCTACTCCGGGTATATAACTCACTTGTCGTGAATGAAAATTCTGGGCTATTTTATAATCTTCATTATTAATAGTTATCAAGGTATCGGTCCATTTCGATAATAGTTTCTCAATCGGATAAAACAATAACCAGTTGATCATCAAAGCTCCTTTGTAGAAATGAAAACCGTGTGCGGTATAAATGACAGGCACCTTCAACTTTTTTCCTGCTAACCTTCCAACTACACCACCCACTGGAGAATGGCAGTGAATAAATTCATAACGGTTCTTTTTTATCAATATTTTCAATTGATTATATGCTCCAGCATTTGTTCGTATATTTGTAGCTTTTCGGGAGAAATCTATTTGATGATAAGAAATATTCTTTCTAATAAGTTCTGTTTTAAATTCATTGACTCTATGGGCTGAACTGGTATTCCCTAATTCAAAATTTGCGGCTACATGTACTTCATAACCAAGGTTATGGAGTATATTGATATTCGTCATATTAAACTGATCTATCATTGATGCAACGGAGGCCAACATTAATACTTTTTTCATGAATGGGCTATGCTCCTTCCCAATTTCAATCTTTATATTTAACAATTCACGGATCAATAGAGGTCATAATCTATATATGGTTTTTTAAATAAGCAACATATTGAAAATAGCTTCGCTAAGATATCTCTCGATATGGCGCAAACAGCAGAGAAAACCGTACTGCTACTGCATCGCTACGCTGCTTCTTCGCAAAGGCATAGCCACAATGCTTGGGTCCATGCCTTCGCAGCTGTTTTGCGGAATATCAATTATGAACAATCATTTGTTCAACTTATAAAGCTATTAAAAGTTGGATTTTCAGTTTTTTAACATATACCATTATGTAGCACCCGTGGCTTTATGAAGGGGCAAGAAAGAGATAAAAGTGGGCTACTCTTTACTCTTTTGCGCGGTATTATTGATAATAGCCACTGTTTTTCGGAAATACGAAATTGTTCAATACAGCACCGATGATGCGACTATTTGAAGATTCAATCGCTTCTTTCGCTTTTAATGCACTTTCTTTCTCAGTGTGTCCCGAGTTGATGACGAGAATGGTACCGTCGCATTTATTCGCAAGGATCTGTCCATCAGCGACTGACAGCACTGGCGGGGCATCGAATATCACCAGGTCGTACATGTCGGTCAATTGACGAATCAGCTCATCCATCGATTTCGATGACAGCAATTCCGCCGGGTTTGGCGGGATGGGGCCGCACGTCAACAAATCCAAATGCTCCACCACAGTTGAGCGGATTGCTTTTTCTACAGTCGTTTGCCGCGTCAGTACACTTGAAAGCCCAGCCGTATTTTCAATTTGAAATGTGTAATGGGCCGTCGGTTTGCGCATATCCCCGTCAACCATGAGGACCTTCCTGCCTTCTTGAGCAAATACCACTGCGAGGTTCGCCGAGGTCGTTGACTTGCCTTCTAATGGCGCTGTTGACGTTACGACAAGTGTACGTATGTCCGCATCCGGTGATGAAAAAGTAATATTCGTGCGCAATGTTCGGAATTGCTCAGCTTCAAAGGAGCGGGGATTTGTAAATGTGACAAGCTTACGTGCTGTCTGCTGGAGATGCTTTTTCTTTCTGACCATTGCTTATCTCCCCCCTTCTTTTGGAAGTCATTTTTTCATCCTGTCCGATTTCAGCTTTTTCGACAATTAGCGGAATGATGCCAATCACCGGGATTCCGAGGATGTTTTTGATATCCTGCTGATCTTTTATTGTCATATCCAGATTTTCCAGAAGAAAAGCGATTCCGACTCCAAGCATTAAACCAACTACTGCCGCAATTGCCATATTGAGCACTGGGTTCGGGGATACCGGAACCGGGTTGTCCTTTAAGACCGCCAAGGAAAGAATAGTGACGTTATCGACGTTCATCAAACCCCTAACTTCATTTTCAAAAACGGCAACTGTCGAATTGGCGATTTCCACTGCTAATTCCGGATCTTGGTGTTCCACCCAAATATAAACTATTTTTGATTGCTCATCGTTACTGATGGTCATGTTTTCAATCAACTCATCCGTTGTCATATCAAGGTTCAACTCATCAACGACCTGGTCCAGGACTACAGGGCTCTTGATGATGCCCGAATAAGTTTTAATCAATTGCAGATCAGCCTCAATGTTCTGGTCTATCAATTCACCTGTTTCTGCCGGGCTCTGGTTGATGAGAATCTCTGTCGATGTCTGATAGACAGGCGTCAAGACAAAGTACGAGATGAGGCCGGTAGTAGTGATTGCAAGAATTGTCAAAAATGCAATAAGGACGAGATGCTTACGCATTGTTTTAAAGATATCTTTTAAACTGATGGATTCTTCCATATAACTGCCAACTCCTTAAGATTTTTGTTGAAGAGAAAATAGGTTATGTCCAGAGATTTCAACAACTGAATCATTAGTCACCCAAAATGATGCATGAGAACATTTGGTTTGAAAATTGCTGGATTGCCGTAACTCCCTTGCTTTCTCTTTCCAATTACTCTCTATATTTTTAATTGGGGTCATAGTCCTGGTCTCACTCTCCATTCTGTTGTTTATATAATAGACTATTATTTTCTCAAAAGATAGACAATTCTTATTATTCAGTTTTTAGTGTTTTTAAAACAATTACTTATGCTCTTTATCAATCTACATTTCTTAAAGAAGCCGCAGAATAAGAATCTATTTGTTCAATTATTTTTCCTAGATGAACTGCAAAAGAAAATCTTTGTCCTCTTCATCGTTTCATCAGATCTCTCTTATTAGCATCCTCTTTCTTCTCAATACTCTACTTATCTTGGGCATATTCTTAGATCCTGTTTATCTGACTCAGTATCTAAATAAGTTGAACAAAAGAAATTCAGATTTATACATCGCTTCGGACGCTTTGGGAATGACTCCCGCAAGAGTAGCTGTTTCGCGGAATATCGAACCTCATAAAATATAAATTCAGCTAATATAATTATTTTTAGTAAATTATTCAGATACTTGTTTTGTACGAATGATGGTGTCTGCCAGTTTTCCCATATTACTGCTTTTCCAATTGTATTTATTATGTAAATATTTGTAATGCAGAACTATACGTTCTATTTGCTGTAAATTTTCTTGAATGTTACTTCCACTATTATGGGGATGCCACCATAGGTGATAGATTTCTTGGTTTTTAGCAGCATAAGTCATGTCATTTAATATTCTTTTTAGCTTTATTTTCTCGAGAACCTTCAACTTTTTAAAGTAAGGCCGAAAAAATCGACTTGCTGCTAAATTTATCAACTCTTTCTTAAATTCGACATCTTCCGTCTTATAAGTGTTATGTCCGAAAATATTTAGATAAGAATCTGCCAAACGCAAGGCTCGAGAGCTTACTCTATTTTTTTCTTTTTCAGATTCGGACATATAGATATTTGTCTTTTCTGTTCCCCTATAAGCTTTAATGCCATATAAAGCGCAACTATCTAAATACTCCTCATTAACTTGGTTTCTTGGGAAAACTATCGACGATACTTCCACCCCTTCGGAGATCCTTTTAAATGCTTTTAAATCTTCTATAAAGTTGTCTTTGTTTTGTCCATCCTCCAAGCAATAATAATGCGAAAAAGTATGAGAACCAATCTCTTGGAAAGGAGTTTCTTGAATTAAGCGGATTAATGAAGCACCATAATGGTAAGGATCTTCAATTTCATTTTGCCCTATTTTCTTAATATGTTGATACGCTGACATTTCATGATTGTTGTAATTTGGAACCGTTTGGGGAATGTTATCCATAAGGATCTTTCGGTTTTCAGAAAACAGTAAGCCCACTGTTGCCCAAGTAGCGTATATCTCGTTCTCCTCAAATATTTTTAATATTTGCGGTAAGACTACTCTAACTCCCAGAATGTTATCGCTATACTCTTCCTTGCTGACTTTATCAAACATCCCCCAATATAATTCAAAGTCGAGAGAGATTATAAAATATCCATTTGTCACGATTCTTTTGCCCCTTTCTAATGCAAAATATTTTTTTGAAAAACTAATTGTCTTTTATCATAAGAATAGGAGGTTAAATGCAAGTTAAATTATTAGAATATTGAATCAAAAAACTACCTGAAATTCTATTTAAGAATTTCAGGTAGTTTTTAGTTAGCGTTATTCAGCTGATTTGAAAAATTACTGGAGACGCGAATTTCATGAAATTTTAACACCTGTAAATAGAAATTTTCCTATTTTTGTTTTTCTTATTAAGAAAAACTCTAACAAATAGGTTATACAAATAGACAAACATAAAACCACGATATATGAATAATTTGTAGAAGTGTTTCTAAAATTTAAATAGTAGTAAGAAACTATAACAATAACAGGTTGGTGGAGTAAATAAATAGAATAAGAAGAATCAGATAAATATCTAAGAAAATTATTGGTTTTGTTAAAGTATTTATACAATATGTATAAAGCAAATAGCAAAAAGTAGTATTTCGCGATAAAAGTAAATAGCTGATCAACGGCTGAGCCAATAATATGTTCGCTATTCACAGTTAGATTCATTAAAAAAGATGCAGCAATCAGTAGAATCGAAATGGTAATAAGCCTCTTTTTAGTGAACCTCAACACAAGGTCTTCATATTTATCCCAAAAAGTATAAAGTAATACACCTAACAAAAAATAAGGTAAGAAAGTGCCGAAATCAATAATAGGTATAAGGTGTGGATTAAATGGTGTAATTTTTTCTGCCAACCAGCACAATGTGAGTATGATAAATGAGAAAATTATAAAGAAAATGTCCAAAGATATGCTATTCATATTGTGCAGTTGTTTTTTCATCATTTTAAATCTATTTATATTTTTGTACTTTTTTAATACTTCTACAGTGACGTATAAAAAGAAACTGTATATTAGGACTAAATATAAAAACCACAAATGCGATAAGTCGAAGTTTTTACTCCAGGGAATTGTCGTTTGCACGACCTCTTGCAAAGTGTATTGCCCTTTAAACAAGACAAGTGCATAAAAATTTTGTAAGAGAACGAATATAAACAAGGTAGATAATAAAGGCAAACCGAGTCTTAAAAGTTTGTTTTTCGAAAATGATAGAAAATCATATTTCTTTACAGAATAAATTGCAAAATACCCCGAGATCAACATAAATAGGGGCATCCTGAACATACTTATAAAAGCAGTTAGCAGAGAAACCTCTTTACTAGAATCTTCGAAATTCGCATTTATTATCCATGGACTCGAAAATACGAGCCCCACATGATAGAAAAAGCCAAGTACACTAGCAAGAGCTTTTCCGTTGTCAAAAAAGTTCTTTCTCATTTAATTCCACCCCCTAGTTAGAAACTTAAATATAAAAGATAATTGTAAAAAATGATACAGAAGAATTTCGTGTCTCTAAAAAAAATCGTTGCATTAAAACCAATATAAGCTATAAAAAAGAAACTTATTAGCAGTTGGAGCAAAATAAGACGGGCTAGACATCCAGATAAATTTGCAGATTCTGCCGTTATTAACTCGATTGATTGATAAAGATGCTGTTTGCTTCAATATTCTAACTCAGAAAGCCCCTTCTTTAAGATTTGAATCTGATTTAGTCATCAGTTCAATTCTATGTCAGGAGCTTTCGTTTTATAATTATTTGATTTTATCCTTTAATAACGCTTATTCCTCACAGGAACCGGAAGCTCTCCAAAAAAATTGTATGGGACAAATAAGTATAAGCAATCAAAGAAGTTGATCACTTTCTTTAAGAATTTCTAAGTATTTATCGCTGTTTATTTTTTTCTCTCTCAACAAGTAGTCTCCAAAATCTTCGCCTGTCTCCATCCCTTTATTGCTGATGCCTTCTCTTTTGAAAACTATAAATACAGTTAATAAAATAATCTTGCAATCGTTATAGAAAGTAATGTTATCTAAATACTCAGTGTCCAAATCAAGTTTTGTTTCCCACGAAAGTTCATTGCGGCCATTGACTTGCGCCCAACCGGTTAATCCCGGTAGTGCACTATGCCTTTTTCTCTGCTGGGCATCCATGAAGACCATGTCCTTTACTAATTGCGGCCTAGGACCGACTATGGACATATCTCCTTTGAGAATATTGAATAATTCGGGAAGTTCATCAAAAGAAGTGGATCTTAAAAACTTTCCAAACTGAGTTAGTCTATGGCTATCAGGCAGCAGTTTCCCACCAGCATCTCTCTCATCTGTCATGGTTCTAAATTTACACATAGTAAAAATTTTTTCATTGAAGCCAGGTCTTTTCTGTTTAAACAAGACAGGACTGCCTAACTTGACCCTTATAAGAAAGGCAAATATTATAATGGGTATGCTTAAAACCAAAATTGCCAATAAAGAAATCACAATGTCTAAAAGACGTTTGAAATAGTTTTCGTAGAACCCTCTTTTTCTTCCTTTCATAAATACACCTCGATTTTCTTTTAATTTTTCCTAAACCACCTGGCATCACTTCTTAAACGTCATTCCCCTGTTTGACACCTCTTTCAAAATGATAAAATATTTTTAAAAAACTGAAATTTCTAATAATTAAAGCTAATAATATCACTCCTTATATACTATGTCACCATCAAATATTCTAAGTTTTATTAAGAATTTGAACAATTATACCTAAGACGTGATAAGTTTCTAGATTTTGTAAGTTTTAAAGAGATGAAGACTGTAAAACTTTGCGGTAAAATTAGATTTGAGCCAAATTTTCTTTAAATAAGATATCTACATTTTTTAAAAACTGCTGTATTCAGTTGCAAAATACGAGGAGTGCATTTGAAATGAAATCGAGCTGTACAGTTCCTGAACGATTATATCCAGCCCGTCTATCGGCTTGCTTCGGTCTGTCCGCTTTTAGCACAAAAAAACCACTCCTCAAATTTGTTGATTTGAGGAGTGGTTTTCTTGTGCATTCAATTCACGCGCATAATCCGCATCGTTCAGGATTTTTTGTTCCTCCGTCCCCCTTTTGCTAACTGATCCGTTGTGAAAAACTCTGTTGTCAGTGCTTTCACTTTATTGCTTAATAGCAGGATGGCGATGGCGTTTGGAATGAGTATTGTCATCAAAATGATATCGAGGAAGCCCCAGATCACTTCTGCTGCTCCGACAGACGTTTTGTCTGCTTGTTTTATACAAACGTAAACTCCGTCAGCTATTCCAGCTCCGCCTTTCACAAACATGGTTTTGCTTCGATAAAAGGCGTTGGCGTTTGGAAGAATCGATGATGTCATCGGTAGTTCTTTGTTGTTTTTAAATAATTCTATTTGAGTTGTTGCAGGAGTACCCTCAGTTCCTTGGAATTGAGACCCCATATCCTGACCTTTGTACCCCGTACCCCGAGCATGTGAAACAATCGCTAACGAGAAGTCTCTTGTCCCTGTTATCGCACCAGTGGCGTCTTTGAACACTGTCCCATAAGCCGACGTGCTGCCCTCTAAATCCAGAAGCACTTTAGCGTCAATCCCTATCGGCTCTTCATCACCCCCCTCGGACTCACGGAAAAGGTTGTTTCGGATAGTCAGTTCGGTAAGGTCTGTCACCGCAGTGTCGTAAACGTGCACCCCATAACCCTCTGACCCTTCGCCAGTGAACAATACATTGTTTTCAATTAATATGTTTTCCACTTTTGATGGGATGAACACGCCCGAATACAGAACATCGAAAGTAACGTTGTTGCGGACAATGATGTCCTTTAGCACGTAAGGCGTTCCAGCTTCCTCGTTGAAAGCAGCGATGTTGATTCCGCGATTGCAAGCAAAAATTGTGTTATTCCGTATGACCACGCTTTCCAACTTCCCGCCGTTTTCCGCCCCCGTGGAAATCCCCGAACCGGGCATATCGGAAATGGTGTTGTTGAACACTTCAATGTTGTACTGATGACCTGAATAAGCATCAATATAGATTCCGACTGAATGGACGTTTCTCACCGTACAGCCATGGATTTTCCCGTTTCTTGATCCTTCTTTCACATCTATCCCTTCCTTGAAACTGTCCGATACATTACAGTCCTTTATCTCAAAGCCATTTACATCATTCAATGTTATACATTCGTCCCATGTGTTAGCACAAGCATCCACTATTGTGCAATTGGCTATTTCGATATCATAAGCCTTCTGGATATGAATACCGCAACCGAATGTGCTCACCGTTGAACAGTTTCTGATTTTTATGTTTCTCATATCCTTGTTCGCTGGGAACGGTCTCAAATCCCCGATGCCGAAAGCCGCAGAGTTCTGAATGCTAAGACCCTCAATGACCAAATGGCTATGGCGATTGAATTGAATCAATGCCCCTGTTGAGCTGTCGCCCCACTCAAGTCCAGTGCCATCAATAATAGGACAATGTCCAAGGCAGTTTCTTAATGTTATCGGATTGGTTTCAGTACCTGATTTAGTGAATTGCACCCGTTCATTGTATGTGCCGTTCATGACGTTGATGGTGTCACCGGCAATCGCTTTGTTCAAAGCGTGTTGGATTGATTTATAGGGGAATTGTAACGAGCCGTTTCTTCTATCACTTCCTAATCCCGCATTGACGTATATTTGCTTAGGTATTTCTATCATTTGTGCAATAGCGCTATTCACTGCAACTTCAGCATTTGCTATCTCTTGTAAAAGTTGACCATCAATCATTTTTTTATTAATCTTATTCAAGGCCAAATCAATCACCCCTTATTAGCTAAACATTTTATAACTACTCCTTGTACTGTGCTTAATTTCAGTTGCTATTTTGAAAGAGTCTGTCTTAGTGTTAGCCACTTACCGGAATTGTTAAATTCATTTTAAACTTTTAACTTATTTAATAAAAATCTGATATAACTTAAAGTCATATCAGATTCATTTAAGCAGAGCAACATCATAGTCCTATATATGCCACTTCATTATAGCACCATAGATCAAACGTATACTGAAAATTCAGATTCCGATTATCAAGGTAATAGATTGAGCCGCCTCTCGATAGTGTAGCCAGCCATCTTCACGAAAAAAGGCAGGGGTACGTTGCAAAGAACGGCAGTGGGGGTAACTCATTTTATGGCGATTCCGCTTTCTGCATAAATCAAAAAAATCCGCTCATTTGAACAATTTGTTCTCAAGAGTGGATTTTTTCTGTATTCAATTTTTGTGCATCTCTAGAATGATTCAGAGCAGCTCCTTTCCTTGGAACGCTGCACTAATGTCTTCAAACCAAGAGCTCAATATATCTATGCCGAATACTCCATAGCAAAGGGCCAAAACACAATCAGGTAACCCAGCAGCACGATTAAAGTGAAGACTGTGGCCCAGAGGGTATTTTCTTTAAGCTGTTTTTTTCTAAGTAAACTGGTTATAAGCAAAATTACGTTCGGTGATGCACTAAGTGCGGCCATAAACAGCAAAATATTGATGATTTCACTTCTCGCCGCGTCTTGATTCCCGCTTCCGAGCCCCATTACTGTCACCCCGTACAAAGCGATATGAGCCAGAATCATACTGATATTAATCAGGAAATAGATTTTGAAAACTTTCAAAGACGCCCTCCTTCTGAGCATACATCCTTATATTATGTTGTCTATTTTTGTTTTTCACTCACAAGGTGCGATACATATCAAAGGATTTCCGCTTTTTGCAAAAAAATAAACAGCCACTCCAGGAATGTTGCATTCCCTGGAGCGGCTTTCTTTCGCATTCAATTGTGGTGTGTAATCAGCAACGTTCAGAAATGTTCTTTGTTTAGGGTGTTAAATTTTAAGCGTGCGATTTTTTAGTTTTGCAAGGCTTTCTTTGCGGTCACCTTTTTTCCTGTTTGATTTTCAGGAACATCGACCTTTGCAATTCCGATACCGGTCATGATATAGATAATTGCAAAGACGATTCCCAGGTAAAGCATCGGTGCGAAGGGCGCGTATTGAACAACCGGGACGCCCAGCGTTCCAGCGATGAAAGCCCCAGTGACACTCCATGGAACTAAAGGAGCTAATGCTGTTCCCGAGTCTTCCAAAGTTCTGGAAAAGTTTTTGCGGTGCAAGCCGTATTTGTCATACATCGATTTCATCATAGGCCCTAATACAGCAAATGTTACGTAATAGCTTCCCGTAATGATAAACAGGAAAGCATGAAGTGATAAGCTCGAAAGCATAAGCCCTTTTCCGGTATTGACTACTTTTTGGATGCCGGTCAAAATGACATCAATCACTCCGGCCGTCTGAAGAGGCGAACCGAAAATGGCGGCGGCGATCAACAAAGCGACGGTTCCGAGCATACTGGCAAGGCCGCCCCGCTGCAGCATGCTATCAACAACTTCTACACCCGTTGACGCTGTATAGCCGTCATTTAAAGCAACGGCGATCTCGCCTAACCCATTCCCTTGGAATATGGCGGCTAGCAGAACACCCAGTAAAATCCCGACACCAAAAACAGGCAAAGTCGGTTTACCCCGGTAAATCAAAAATAAGATCACAACAGGCGGCAGCAGAAGCAACGGATTTAAGTTGAAATTGGCATCTAACGTACTCAGAATGCTCGTGATCTGCTCATTTTCAATTTGCCCGCCAACTTGAAAGCCGAGAATCAGAAAAACAATCAAGGAAATAACAAATCCCGGAATCGTCGTGTACAGCATATGTTTAATGTGATCCACTAACTTCACATCCGTAACGGCAGCTGCCATAACGGTCGTATCCGATAAAGGCGACAGCTTGTCACCGAAAATCGCGCCAACAACGACGGCTCCTGCCGTGTAATGAAGCGGAATATCCAGGCCGACCGAAACCCCCATGAATGCAACACCAATGGTTCCAATCGTCCCCCAAGAAGTTCCGGCCATTACGGACATCAGCGCACATGCCAAACATGCCACAAACAGAAAAACACTCGGATGAATCAGAAGCAATCCGTAATACACAATCAACGGAATCGTACCTGCCAACATCCAGACCCCGATCATCAAGCCGACTGCAAGCAATATGAGAATTGGAATAAACATGGCACGCAAATTATCCAGAATGCCTTTTTCGATATCGTCCCATTTGACTCCCCATAACAAGCTCAAGATAATGACTGCAGTCCCTGCAGCAAGCAACACAATCGTCGACTCTGCGTCTATAAAGATAATGCCGCCGAACACAATGGCTATTGATACGGCAATTAGTATAATTGCTTTCACCGGTGACAAAGTTCCGTTCATCCCCATTCCCCCTATATATTAGTTGACCTGATTTTTAAATGGATTATTCTTTTCTCTTCATTAATGATTAAGCAGCTGGCTAAATTTTACGGGAAACCGCTGAAAACTCCATATCCGCTTTTATCCGTCTAAAAACTCTTTGATGATTTGATACCTACTTTTCAGCTGCGAACCGCATTCGTCCAAACGCAGCTTGGGATTATGATTGTTTAATGCCTGCTTTTCTTATGTCTATAGCTTCTGGATGGTAAAGCACTGTTTCTTTCTACATACAATCCCTTCAAATAAAACAGGCTTCTGTTGCCTTTTTCATAAGGATTGCTCCGTGGGCAATTCTTCATTTGGGAATTCAAGCTATTTTTTCTTTTACATAGAAAACCTCCGTTTCAAAGAAAATAATTCTAAGCGTCATTGCACAAAAACAGCCACCCTTTGAAATCGGTTGATTTCATTGATGATGGCTATTCTTTATGCATATTTAAGTTATCAAAGGAACTGCATTTGCCACAGCGACACATTTTTGAAAGTCGTTCGGCGATTATTCCCGGCGATGTGAATTTACGTATCCAAAAAATTCTTCCCAACCAACTCGCCGGACTGATAAATGAACGCAGCCGCCAGCTTGACGGTGTTTTCCAAATCGCCAAAATCGACGATTTCCACAGGCGAATGGGTATAGCGGGACGGAATGGATATGACGCCGGAAGATACCCCGGTAGATGTCATATGAATCGCACCGGCATCTGTGCCGATTCCCATGAAGACTTCTATTTGGTGCGGAATGCTTTGTTCAACGGCGACTTTTTTCAGCAGGCCTGTGACCAGCGGATGAGCAATCAGCGATTTGTCAGCAATTTTGATGCAAGGGCCTCCGCCGAGCACGCGCGTTCCGGTCATTAACACGTCGTATGTGTCACTCGTCGGCGTAGTGTCAATCGCAAGCGCAAAATCGGGTTGGATGGCAGGAGACAGTACGGACGCTCCGCGCAGCCCGACTTCTTCCTGTACGGTGAAGACGCAGTAAACGTCGCCATGCTTGCGGTTGGGGTTATCCTTCAACTCCCTTAGAAGCTGGATCAATATCGCACACCCCGCGCGGTCATCCAGTGCTTTTCCGACAACGCGGTTGCGCTTTTTGTCACCCACTAGTTTCAGGTCGCTGCCATAACTGATGGGCTGGCCGACTTTCACACCCATTTCGAGGACTTCCTCGGCAGAGCTCGCACCGATATCAATATACAGTTCCCGGTGGGAATCGATGCGCTTCGGATCATCCCATTTCACATAATGCATGGAAAGCGTGCCAATCACGCCTTCTACGTATCCTTCCTTTCCTTTGATCGTCACCGACTGAGCCAGCAGAATGCGGTCATCGAAACCGCCGAGCTTTTCAAAACGGAGAGTGCCGTTCGGCTCGATCTTTTTGACGATAAGCCCGATTTCATCGGCATGCGCTGCCAATAAAACCGAAGGCATGCTAGCATCGGTTGCATTGATTTTGACGATCAGATTGCCTAACGCATCCACTTCTACGCTATCCGCTCCATCTTTCACTTTGTTCAGGATAAACCGCTGGACATCTTGTTCGAATCCGCTCGGCCCCACCAGTTCACACAAATCTTTTAATAGCTGATACACAAAATCACTCCAAGGAATTAGTTTGATAGGTAAACGTCTGTCAGTAAATCGTTGCTCATCGGATGCGGTACGTAGCCTTCCACGTAATCCATCTGCGCAAGCGGTGGCGTGGTGTAAGCGAGCATCACCCACGGTGCGTCTTTTTGGAACAGCTGCTGCGCTTGTTTGTACAGCTCGATGCGCTTGTCTTGGTCAAGGGTTTCACGCGCTTCAGTGATCAAAGCGGTGAATTCATCACTTTTGTAGAATGCGATATTTTGTGCAGGTACGGTAGCGTTCGTTTTGCTGAGGTTTGGATACAGGAAATTATCCGGATCCGCCATAACGCCGGTCCAGCCGTACATCGCCATCTCATGCGCGCCTGCTTTCGTATCTTCCAAATAAGTCGCCCATTCCATCGACACGATTTCCGCTTCGATCCCGACTTTCGCTAAATCTGATTGGATCGCTTCCGCAATTTTCATCGGTTCCGGCAAATACGGGCGCGGATTGCTCATTGTATGCAGTTTTGTCTTGAAGCCATTTTCAAATCCTGCTTCTTTCAACAGCTTTTTGGCTTCTTCTACATTGTATTCGTACTTTTCCAAGGAATCATCATAGCCCCAAAGCGATGGCGGCAGCGGGCTAGTGGCAGTCTCGGCAAGTCCGTTATAAAACGCATCGACGATTTTGTCTTTGTCGATGGCCATATTGAGCGCTTGGCGCACCAATGGATTGTTGAACGGTTCTTTTTCCGTGTTCAATGCCATATAGCCGATGTTAAAACTCGGCCGTTTGAGCAATTCAAGCCCTGCGGTGTCTTCGACAATCGTCGTATCGGTTGCATTCATGCCGTCGAGCACATCAATTTCCCCGGTCTGCAACGCATTCAAACGTGCCGCATTTTCCGGAATCACCTGGAAGATGACTTTATCCAAATACGGTTTTCCTTCCATCCAGTACTCAGGGTTTTTCGCCAGCGTGATGGTGTTGTTGCGGCTCCATTCTTCAAACATGAATGGCCCTGTCCCCACCGGATTTTCGTTCAGCTTCTCGCCGTATTGTTCGATCGCAGCCGGGCTTGCAATGCCGAACATCGAAATCGCCAAATAACTTAAGAACGGCGCCGTTTTGCGTTTCAGCTTGATTTCCAGTTCATGGTCGCCTGTCGCTTTCACATGCTCGATCAAGTGATTTTCGTCTCCTTTAAAACCGCCGTAAAGGAACGGATAATACGCGAAATCCCCTTGGTGATACGGGTTTTCCGGATCCATCCAGCGGTCGAAGTTGAAGACGACCGCTTCCGCGTTGAAATCAGTGCCGTCATGGAACTTCACGCCTTCGCGCAATTTGAACGTCCACGTCAGTCCATCTTCACTGGAACTGTACTCTGTCGCCAGCTTCGGCTGCAATTCCAGGTTTTGATCGTATTCAAGCAAAGTCTCAAAAACATTATGCGTCACACGGATCGATTCCCCGTCTGTCACATTGATCGGATCTAAGCCGACTGAATCAGCTCCGCGGCCATAGACAAGTGTTCCGCCTTGCTTGTCTCCTTCTGGCGTTTCACCGCCGCTGTCAGCGTTGTCCGCTCCATCATTTCCGGAACAAGCGGCGAGTATCAAGACGAGAATCAATCCCAGGATAAACGGGATATGCAGTTTTTTCTTCATTTTTTGTGCCTCCTCTTTTTAGCTTTAATCCTCATCGTTAAGTTGAAACTAAATGAATAGCGACGGCCTATAGGTTGTTCACCGTACTTTTCTATGGATACGGTCCTTATCGCACTCCTTTCGTTTTACAAAATAACTTATTTTGAACTATTTATCTTCCTTAAAGTAAGAATTACTTAACTTCTTCTTAACTTTTGTTCTGAAACTTCTTTAAGTGTATTAGCAATAAAATTCAAAGTCAATTATTTATTATACAATTCAATTAATTTATTTAACTTCTTAAAAATTGTTTACATTTTTAGATGAAAACCTGAATGGGCATCCAGGCAGGTTGAATTATTCTTCGCATCAAATAGATACACTCAGTCCCGAGTGATTAGCTCCAATTCAAGAAGCTTTTAAGGCGGTTTGTTGGGCATTTATTTTAATTGAATAAATTCAATTTTGTCTTACACAGCGGCGGGATTTTTTTGATTGTGCTGGTGCCCCTTCCATCCCCCCTCTCTGCATTCTGTTACTTGGCAAGACATTTAAAAATAATTAAAAATTTATCATTTAAATATCAAATATATGATAGAATGATAATTAATTATTAAAAAATTCAGAATTCAATCATACCCATGCCCGTGGATTTGCTAATCAAAAACTAGGAGATGATCATTATGTGGAGAAAGACAGCACAAATCATGTTAGCCGTGGTCATCTTCCTGTTGCTTCCCGGGTGGAACCCTCTTCAAGCTCCGCCACAAGCAGCGGAAAATCAAGAAGCCGTCGATCCCCAAGCTCTCGGCTTATCAGCAAAAGAATCGGCTTTAGCCAGCTCAGCGTTCAAGAAGGATCTGCCAGCGGATTACACAATGCATGATTATCTTGTCTACGTCTTGGCTGATGTGGAAGCATTTTGGTCTCCAATACTGGTGAAGGATGGCTATGCAAAACCGGCTGTCACTTATTCGTTCCCAGCTTTAGGAGAACCGGTCCAGACCGAATGCATTATTGAAACACCGATCGATCCGGCGCAAGCATTTTATTGCGGCTATGATGATCAGATCGTCATGACGCAGCTAATGGCCGCGCAGCTATTGGAAGGGACGTACAAAACCAATGTAGAGCCGCCGAGTGAATACAAGGCCGGTGATTTCTCCGTAGCCTTTGTGCTGGCTCACGAATACGCGCATAATCTGCAGACCGAGCTCGGATGGCTGCCAGTAACCGGCGACGAAGCCCCAAAAGCGACTTCCCGGAGCATTGAACTGAACGCGGATTGCCTGACGGGCGTATGGACCCATTCGGTAAACGCTCGCGGCCTTCTGGACACCACGGACATCCAGGAAGTGAAGCGGACGCTGGCGGATATCGGCCAAGACCCATCAGCTCCTAATCCGACGCACGGAACGCCGAAAGAGCGGACCGACGCTTTTCTGCTTGGCTATGATTCCGGAGCGGCTGCCAGCTGTGACCCTTACTTGACCACTCCTTATTAAACAGACCGGCTCTCCTCATTCTGCACAAGAAATCCACTCCCTTGAGTTTCCTTGGGAGTGGATTTTTCTGTCTTCTATTATTGTGCAGGCTCAGCATTGCGTGGCATTGCCTCTTCTCCTGAGAAATGAATTTCTCATTGTTCATTCATTTACACTTAATTAATCAAAATATTCTCTCTACTATGATAAGGTAGACGTAATCATCTTTGTTCTCACATAAGCTTTCAACCTAATTTGAATGGGAGGAAAAGGAATGGCACAGAACATTTTAAAGATCTTGCAAGACAAAGGCATCGACGTACCGGAACATCACGTGGAAATGTTGGAGAGTCAATGGGCAGTTTTCGAAAAAATGCGAGCGACCGTGGACCAGGAGGCACTAGCCGATTACGACATCGGCTTGACCCATGTGCCAGGAGGTGATGGGAAATGACGCAGAACTTAGCGAAACAATCGATTGGCGAACTGGCTCCGTTGCTCCAAAACAAAGACATTTCCCCTGTCGAATTAACCGAAGCGGTGCTGAAAAATGTCGACAAGTACGACAGCCATGTGAATTCCTATATCGAGATTCAAGCCGATGGAGCGAGACAGGCAGCAAAAACGGCCGAGAGTGAAATTGCGAGCGGCAATTACCGCGGTCCCTTGCACGGCATTCCGATGGCGTTGAAAGACATTATGTATTTCAAAGGCGAAACAGCCACAATGGGCTCTGGCATCCACCGGGATTTTGTGCCCGATTATGATGCAACGGTCGTATCGAAGCTGAAAAGCGCGGGTGTGGTTTTCACCGGCAAGCTGAACATGCATGAGTATGCCTGGGGCGCAACGACCACCAATCCGCATTTCGGCGCTTGCCGCAACCCGTGGGACCTCAGCAAAATTCCTGGCGGTTCAAGCGGTGGGTCAGGCGCAGCCGTTGCCGCTGACATGGCCATCGCTTCGCTTGGCACCGATACAGGCGGTTCAATCCGGATTCCCGCTGCAAGCTGCGGCATTATCGGCTTGAAGCCGACGCACGGCAGAATCTCAAAATACGGCTGTTTCCCTTTGGCCTGGAGCCTCGACCATATCGGACCATTGACCAAGACGGTCTACGATGCCGCGCTGCTGTTGGAAACCTTATCCGGCTATGACCCGCAAGATCCGACGTCTATAGATAAACCTTCCCAAAATTACAGCGGCGGGCTATCCGAAGACTTGAAAGGCAAAGTCATCGGCATCGATGAAGATTACTTTTTCCGCAATGTCGACAAACGCGTCGATGAAGCTGTGCGAAACGCAATCAATGAATTGGTGAAGCTCGGGGCGCGGATCGAACCGATCAAGATTCCGTCCCTTTCGCAAGCGGAGTTTGCCGAACTCGTCACCATTACATCAGAAGCCAGCACCGTCCACCACCAGAATTTGCTCAAGCATCCCGAAATGTTCGGAGAAGATACCCGCTTCTTGCTGGAGTTTGGTGAATTGGTGACGGCCGTGGATTATTTGCAAGCCCAGCAAATCCGCCGGAAGCTGAGCAATGAGTTTGCACAAGCATTCAAGCAGGTCGATGTCATCATCAGCCCGACGCTGCCGTTCCTGCCGCCGCTCATTGGCGACAACACGGTAGACATTAACGGCCAAACGCTGAGCTTCCTGGATGAAGTGATCCGCTTCACAGGACCCGGCAACTTAACTGGGCTGCCGGCGTTGAGCATTCCGTGCGGTGTCCGTGATGGCTTGCCGATCGGTTTGCAGATTATGGGCTCTGCATTTGAAGAAGAAAAAGTATTGAATGTGGCGTATGCCTTAGAGAAGCTCCAGTTGATGAAAGGCAAAAAACCGGATTTGCTTAGCGTCTTTTGAAGTAAAGCTTAGCTTTTCTCTTGCAGGAAGCGGCCTAATTCAGGAGAATTTCGCTTTCCGCATAAAACTGAAACAGCCGCTCCCGAGAATGTTGCATTCTCAGGAGCGGCTTTCTTTTGCATTCAATTGTCGTGTCTATTCAAAACGCTATTGAATTGTTTCTTTCCAAGCGACGCGAATTCGTCCTGAATCCCATCAATAAAGTTGGATCGGGTTTAATCACTGCTTTTAGCAGCAACGGCAGCAATAAGTTGAATCTCTACCGGTGCATTGCCTGGCAATGAGGCAACACCTACCGTAGCCCGGCTCCCGATTCCTTTGCTGCCTAATTGTTCGAATAAGTACTCAGAAGCAAAGTCAGCCAGCGCAGAATGCGCTTCAAATATGTCTTCCGCATTCAGGTAAACGGTGAGCGAAATGATTTGCTCAAACTCTTCCTGCTCCGCTAGCAAACTCCTGGCTGCAGTGAGTGCATTGGCAACCGCTTGCCTGACTGCTTCTTTATAGCTAGCTGCCGGCTGATCAGCGCTTATTTTCCCGTATTGAATCAGTCTGCCATTGTTTCTGGGAGTCATCCCGGCGGTATAAATCAAGTTTTCAAATCGCGATGCCGGAACATATTTCCCCTGCGGAACGGGGTTATTCGTTTCTTCTTGCTTGTTCATTTTCAACACAACTCCTCTACATTAATGAACCGTTTAGTTTCAGCAATATGCACTCACCTAAAAAAATTCTGCCTATTCTATTCAAGGCATGATTTTCTTCCCGCTTATGTTAACTCGGTTTCAATAAAATCTATATTTGCTTCATGCCGTGGAATGAGGTGTGGCGGAATTGGCTTTTGCCGGTAAAGAGCCCGTTTATTGCCAGAAGTTATCTGGTGAAGGTAATCCAAATCGTCTTCGATTCGTTTGAGAATATCCGGTTGAGAATCAAAAATAGGATCGCCGTGGCCAGGAATCAAGGTGTGAATACCATATTCGATTATTTTCTCTTTCATCCGCTGCAAGCTTTCGATGTATTTTTTGCTTGAATAAAAAATAAACGGAAATTCCAAATTTGATAAGACGTCTCCTGCTACCACAAGTTTGCGTTCTAGAAAAAACGTAGCCATCATATCATCGGTATGGCCTGGTATGGGCAAAAAATAAAGCAGATCATCCGAGGTGGATTTGGTCGTCTCCTCCACGATTTCCTCATCAATTCTAAGATTTTCAAGTTCTTTGTCACGCGCCACATACCATTGAAGATCAAAAGACCGCACTTTCTCCATGGGGTCTTGGCGTTCACCTATCTTGTGATGGCCCACCGTATGTCCATATGAAAAATCGGAAAATCCAGCAATGTGATCCCAATCGGCATGTGTGTAAATCACGTATAACTTTTTGTCTGGAAGCGATTTTTTAATTTGTGCTAATTCGTGAGGAAAATAGGTTGGGTCAAAAAGAAAGCAATCCTCTCTTCCTTCTATTAAAGTCGAGTTCGTTTGCCATAAGCAGCTCTGAAAAATATTCATAAAAATCCCCCTTTTAACGACAAGTTTATCATAGAGTGACTCGGCGGTATGAGACACGTATAAAATACCCTTTCCTAACTGCTTAAGCCTCAAATTCTTTGGTGAATACAGCCATTGAAATGAGCCACTTTGGACGGATTAGTGAGTCGCTCGAGAAGACCAACCTGTGGTAGTGCATCTATTACCTGTCGTAACTGCAGAACGCTGAGTAAGATCTTCATTCAGAAGACATAGAGCCCTCGGAGATGCAGACCCAACGATTGTCTTGAGGCAAAATCCGAATGCTCCCCTCTTTAAAGCAGTCCCATTTCGTCCCTATGTACGGAGCAATTCTAAATAGTTAGCTGGCCGCTTGAAAACACAAAGACCGCCTTCGAAATCCTTTGATTTCATTGAAGGCGGTTTTTGGCCATTCATTTTAAATGACTAAATTCAATTGTGTTTTCCACAGTGGCGCGAATTCTAATTTTGCTGAAGGTAAATACGAAAAAATGCCTGAAGTATTTCTAGTTATCTTATAAAAACATCCGCATAATCACTCAAAAAATGATACACTGTATCAAAATATTATTAATTCAGTTTTTTCGAGATTTCTTTTACGTCACGTCAAAGGAGGATAAGTTTTCATATCAGCATAAAAGCTCTAGTTAGTTTCGGTGAATGAATCGTACGTTGAACATGTCGCGGATTTTACAAAACTATAGAAAAAGGAGCAATGATTATGAAAAAGAAAATTCTTATTTATGGTGCGGGACCTATGGGCAGTTTATTCGCGGTGCGCCTTGCAGAAGCTGGCCATTCCGTATCCTTGCTTGACCAGGGAGAGCGGCAGCAGGAGTTGAAAACTTACGGAGTCGCCATTGAAAATACGGATACCGGTGTGCAAAAGATTACGCATCTGCCGGTTGTCGAAAGCCTTGAAGAAGAGGATTATTACGACCTTGTCATTGTGTCGATCCGAAAAAATAAGGTTTCTGCCATACTTCCTGTTCTGGCGGCCAATAAAAAAGTGCCGACGTTTTTGTTCATGATGAATAATGCCGCCGGGCAGCAGGAATTTATTGACGCACTTGGCAAAGAACGAGTGATGGCCGGCTTTCCGCTTCCGGGCGGATTTAAGAAAGGACATGTCATGCACATGTTGCCGGTAGATCAAAAGCAACCCACGGTCCTGCCGATTGGCGAGGTCGATGGCAGCATCACCACCAGAACCCGTGAAGTGGCGAAGATTTTGAGCTCCATGCGCGGTTACCGGACGGAAATACAGAAAGACATCGATGCCTGGTTGAAAACACAAGTTGCCATACTGGTCCCGACGTTCGCTCCGGCTGTCTATGCCTGCAATTCAGATATGGAACATTTTGCTGCGACACGGGATGCGCGAGTTCTCATAAAACGCGCGCTGCATGAATCATTGCTGGCTACGGAAAATGCGGGGATTCCAATAACACCTCCTGCGTATCGGATGATGGACAAAATTCCTGAACCGATCTTTGTACTCGCTCTCGGCAAAGTGGCAGCCACCCCACAATTTGAGAATGCCATGGAGCATTTGAAGGATTCAGAAGATGAGATTGCTTATTTGACAGACGAATTTTATACAATGATCAAACCAGGGAACACACCGACGCCGACTGTGGACGAGTTGACGCAATACACGTACGGAAAGAAAGAACCTCTGCCTGTCGGCTCGAAAACCATTCCGCTCAATTGGAAACCGATTTACAGAGCCGCAATCGGCATTGCCGCTGTCGTCGGTGCAGCAACGCTGATCAAGAAGCAACGAAACGGCAACGGCAATGGCAAGCACCACTTACCGGCCGCTTAACCTAACAATTTCGTCCTTATATACGGAGCAACTCTGAATAGTTAGCTGGCCGCATGAAAACACAAAGACCGCCTTCGAAATCCCTTGATTTCATTGAAGGCGGTCTTTTGGGCATTCATTTTAACTGAATAAGTTCAATTTTGTCTTGCACAGGGGGCGCGATTTTATGCTTTTCGAAAAAAATCTTTCACTCCACAGATCGCTGCTTCACCATTTCCTCTTTCAATAACAGCCTCACTTCATCCCCGACCGCTCCTGCGCTGCCGAGAATTGAGAAGTTCCGGTATCTTGACAGGATATCGTTTGTAGCTGCTGGAATTGATGCATCATTGACCAATAAGATCGATGCATCGTTCTTCGCTGCCAATACCGAGCCTGCCAGCGCATCCGGGAAGTTCCGTCCGGTAGCAACATAAGCCTGGTCGACACCAAGCGGCAGCTTCAAGCTGATTTCTTTGGCGGTATCGAATCGGGTTTTGCCTCCATAGCGGACTGGCTTCGGCAGCTGGCTGAATACCTCGGCACTGACCGCACCAGTGTTGCCGACCACAATTGTCGACGTTTTATTTTTTATAGCTGCTTTCGTTTCTTCCGGAAGGCGCTCCGTTCGTGTCAGCAAAATCGGGATGCCGTTTTTCGCGGCATACGGAGAAATTGCCAGCACATCCGGGAAGTTGAACCCGTAAGCGACAATCGCTTTGTCCGAAGAAATTTTGTCTGCGATTAGCCTTGCGGTGTCAAAACGCGATTTGCCGCCGATCCTTTCCACTGACAGCCCTAGACTTGTTAATTTGTCTTCGACCGCCTGAGAGACGGCTCCTTCACTGCCAAGAAGGATGGCTTTTTCCGCTTTTAATCGGTTGATTTCCTTCTCAGTGGCACTAGACAGACTCGCAGGACGCGTCAACAGAATCGGTGCATCTTCCTGATACGCCAGCGGTCCGCCCGCCAAAGCATCGGGGAAATCCGTGCCGGTTGCGACCACCACCGTACCGGCTGATTCCCAGCCTTTTTGGGAAATCGCGACAGCGGTATCATAGCGGTTGGATCCTGAGATTCGAGGTACGTTTTTTGGTTCACTTTCCTTAAAGATGTAAAGCGTTCTGTTACCATAGCCATATAAACTGGAACCGTCTGATTGCAGACGTTCGATGTAACCGGTCTGGATGGTATCCAATAACGCCCCTTTTGAATCATAAACGCTCAATTTATTCAATTCGCTGGAGTTGTCAAGGCGGTTTCCACTTGCCACGAATAATTTATTGGAATCCGAAGTCGCAATGCCGAAAATATATTCATTTTCGAATACTTTTTCAAAGCTCACAGCCCCTGTTTGATCCAGGCTTTTCAGCGATGAAAAAAGAAACTCTTTATGGACCGCGTCATAAGTTTTAAAATAATAAAGTCCTTCTCTTGCAGCGATGGTGTCTTCCGCTCCATTATAATAAGTGCCATAAACGAAGTTTTTTTCCTTTAACTGTTTGATGGCTGCAGATTCCATATTCAATTCCATTTTCACGGTGCCATCCGGATTGTAGATGTGGTGAATATCTTCAAAAGGATGGTTGACCATTAGACCGAACTCTTTGATCCGCGAATAAGTTTCTGCATACTCACCGAAGTCTTTTTTATAGAGGACGGCGCCAGTAGTTGCGTTAATCCCAATCAGGATATCCTTTGGAGCTATAAGGTGCTCTGGATACCGCTTTTCAACACCCAGGGCATAGACCACATTGTCAGTCGGCTTCAGCATGCGTTCATTGGTTATAAAAGGCTCCAAAGGCACACTCCACATCTTTTTACGGGCAGCAAAATCGAACGAATGGACGCCTTTCGAATCCTGCAGCACCAGCGTATTGCGGCTTAGCGCTGCCCCTTTAATGCCATCCACATTGGCTTTCATAATATACTTTCCGCTTGTATCGTAAACGGAAAATGACGAGGAGGTAGCCAGTACAATATAGGCTTCAGTCATGTAAATTTTTGAAGCGCCGTAAGGGATGGCAGTCGAAGTCAGCACTTTCCCTGTCGCAGTGGAATAGATGTAAAGGACTCCACTCTGCACCCGTGCAAATTTGTATTCTGAGATGGCATGAGGGCCATACTCGGATATTTCCCAGTTCAAGGTTCCTGTTTTGCTGTAGGAAGAGATGAGGGCAGGCCGGGTCGCGTTATCACGGTAAGTCGTGATGATCTGCTCATCAAAGACGTGAAGTGCCGAAACATCCTGACTCCTGTCAATTTTAATCATATCCATGAACGTATTTCCGGCAGCCTCGGTATTGTGATGTTCAGGCAAAACCAGCGAAGCAATGGGAAGCAATAAAACTGTACTTATAAGTACACGCAATAGTATTTTCAAGTTCGATCTCCCTTTTTCAAATTTCAATCAATCATCTCGTTTTCGGTTTTGACCCGTTCTATTTTCATGCCCTTCCGATACCTTTCTACATCTTAACTTTCCATATTTTTGAAAGTTTTTACATTATAATAATAATCGATTTATCTATGTAAACCTATATTTATTTTTTAAATGAGATAATATTTTTTACTCGAACTGCATATTTCCTTTGCCGGGCACAATTAAGCCTATCTGCTTTTCGCGCTATACATACAACTACCGTATCCACTAACCCATGCGGTTTCAGAATACGGTAGTTTCTCATGGCTATGCTGTGAATATATTGAATCGGCAGACCTAGGCTGAGGTCCAATTTTTTAATACGAATAAAATCCTTAGAACAGCTGATCTAACCGAATAGCGTTAAGTGATTCGGCCACGAATTTTTACCATGTCTACCTTCTTATTTACCACCCAGTGCCATTTGCTTTACCGCGATTTGTCGCACTCTTTACCAAGACAACCACAAAGCCCTTCAGACAAAGAGTTATAATTCTGCAGAGCTTTCTTTTTGTTCCTTGGGCACTGAGTTCTTATCTCTGTCCTAAACCATGTCACTCGCGCATCGAAATATCTCCATCGATCATGATAAGGTAAGAGTCGTGAATAATCCGATCGAGAATGGCTTCTGCGATTGTTTCATGCATATAGCCATCTAAAAGAACCACTTGTGCCACATTTCAAAACCACTACGGACAAAAAATAGAACCACTTAAGACATGAGAGAATCATTTCTATATAATTGGTTTGCAGAATATTACGTAAATTGATTGTGTAGGAGGTTTTTTATGATCAAATATCGAGAGATTCTCCGGCTGGATGCTCAGGAGGTATCCAAACGGATAAGCGCTGCCAGCTGTAAGTGTTGATTAAAGATGTGCTGGAGCAAGCAGAAAAGAAAGGGATTTCCTGGCCTTTGCCTGTATTTCACAGGTTTCCATAAGTTCCCATTTATTCCCTGTGTAAGGTGCAATTATGACTACTTGCTTTTCACCATATACATGCAAAAGGAACCCGCCCAACCACTGGTTTCAGCGAATTCCTCATGCAGTATGTCCGTATATTTAGAATTGTGTTCGACACAGGGGCGCGTTTTCTACTTTACCCTCTAAAATATCTGCAATTCTCTTACTGGCATGTCCATCACCATATGGATTACTTGCTTTACTCATAGCTTCATATTTCTCTTCGTTTTCTAAAAGCAGTTTAAAAGCCTTGTAGATTGTTTCTTCCTGTGTACCAACCAACTCAAGAGTTCCCGCTTCAATACCTTCAGGACGTTCCGTAGTGTCACGCATGACCAATACGGGCTTACCAAGACTAGGCGCCTCTTCTTGAATACCGCCGCTATCCGTTAAAATGATGTGTGATCTGGACAGGAAGTTATGAAAATCGACTACTTCTAAAGGTTCGACAATTCTTACTCGATCCAGATCTCCTAAAATTTCATTCGCTGCATCTCTTACTAATGGATTCATATGAATTGGATAAATTGCCTTTATATCAGGATGCTCTTGGATAATTCTCTTAATGGCCTTAAACATATTTCTCATCGGCTCACCAAGATTTTCTCTTCGGTGAGCTGTAATCATAATAAGCTTGCTGTCAGCAGCCCAATCTAACTGATCGTGTGAATAATGTTCAGTAACCGTCGTTTTTAAAGCATCAATAGCTGTATTTCCTGTAACAAAGATATAAGCAGGGTTCTTACCTTCTTTAATCAAGTTCTGTTTTGAAATTTCTGTAGGAGCAAAATTGTAATTTGCCACAATTCCCACTGCCTGCCGATTGAATTCTTCAGGATAAGGTGAGTAAATATTATACGTTCTGAGACCTGCTTCAACATGCCCTACTGGAATCTGTAAATAGAAGCAAGCAAGAGAAGTAACAAAAGTGGTAGAAGTATCTCCATGCACTAAAACTACATCTGGCTTTACTATTTCCAAGATACCCTTCATTTTTTCAAGTATATTTATTGTAACATCGAATAATGTCTGTTTTGCTTTCATAATAGAAAGATTATAATCTGGAACTACATTAAAGGCATCAAGGACCTGTTTTAACATTTCCTTATGCTGACCGGTTACACAAACGACTGTTTTAAGATTATCTCTAGTTTTAAGTTCTTGAACCAAAGGACACATTTTTATCGCTTCTGGTCGGGTACCAAAAACCACCATTACTTTTTTAGTCAAAGCTACTACCACATTTCTCTATAGTTTATAGGCATCTTCGAATACACAAATATTCTTTGTATCAAGAACCAGTTTGTCTTTTAGCAAATCCATATTTTCTTTAATGTGATCATGTCCTACCATAACGACTACTATTTCAACTTCATTAATAAAATCTTCAAAGTTCATGAATTGATGATCCACCATACGCTCTTTTACAAATGGATCAAAAACTTTAACTCCAAATGCCAAATGCTCATCCAGTCTTTCTAATAGCTGAAGTGTAGGGCTCTCTCTTGTATCATCAACATTTTCTTTATAAGCTAATCCGTACAATCCAACTTTTGTAATGTCTTGGATATTATGTTCACGCATAATGTCTCTAATACGTCCAAGAACGTGTCGTGGCATTGAATCGTTGATTTTACGTGCAGCTAGAATTAAGTTTGTTAGATCCGGGTAATCTCCAACTAAGAACCATGGATCTACCGAGATACAATGGCCACCGACCCCTGGACCAGGCTGCAGGATGTTTACTCTCGGATGCTTATTTGCAATACGAATAATTTCATAGACGTCTATATCGTCTGTTCGGCAAATTTTAGTCAGTTCATTTGCAAATGCAATATTAACGTCTCGATATGTATTTTCTATAACCTTCGACATTTCAGCAGACCGAATATCTGTCAAAACGATTTCTGATTTGCAGAAGCTAGCATATAAATCCTTAATTTTTGCAGCAACGTCTAAATTATCAGCACCAATTGTTCTTGAATTATGCTCAAGTTCATACACCATATTACCAGGAATAATTCTCTCAGGAGCATGTAACAGATGAACATCTTCTCCAATTACTAACCCTCTTTTTTCAATTACAGGCCGGATATGGCGATCAATCGTACCTGGTGAAATGGTTGATTCAATAATAATAGCTGCGCCTTTTTCGCATACATCAAGCACACTATTTACTGCAGAGATCACATAAACAGGATCCAGTTTTTTACTTTCTTCTATATATGGCGTTGGTACTGCGAGAATATATGTGTCTGTTTTTTTGTATTCTGTTGAAAATTCTACTCCATTAGCCTGGGCTTCTTCAAAAAGTTCTTGAAGACCCACTTCTTCAAATGAAAGCTTTCCATAGTTTAGTGATTCTACTATACCTTTATTATAGTCTGTACCTATAACTTTAATGCCGCTTTTAGCAAACATTAAAGCAGTTGGAAGACCTATATATCCAAGCCCTACAATATTAACTAATGTCATTTTGAAACTCCTTTTTCTTAAACGCCCATAATG
Organism: Planococcus sp. TJ-302; assembly: GCF_058268455.1. NCBI lineage: Bacteria > Bacillati > Bacillota > Bacilli > Caryophanales > Caryophanaceae > Planococcus > Planococcus sp. TJ-302. The sequence goes on from NZ_JBZDOI010000001.1 coordinate 1,420,584, forward strand.
TGAAAATATGGCTAAGATACACTAAATTAACTTTTTATTTCTCATCAGGTCAATTTCTTCTTTAATTCCAATCTTAAAAGTTCTTGTTTTAAATTGAAAATCTTCAACAGCATCTACATGACTAAAATTTTTATGTTCGTTTAATCTTAGTACTTGCTCAGCCTTTAAAATTGGTTTATTTGATACTTTTTCATATAATCTTAAACCACTTAATACAGGCTTTACAGGCATATGTATTCTTTTCACTCTTTTATTTAATAGTTTGCTGGTAATATCAATTACATCATTATATGTAATTTCATCTTCTCCTGACAAATTGTAAGCCTTAAATTTCGTTTTTTCTGATTTATATGCTTTTACAATAGCATCAGCTAAATCTTCTACATGAATTGGTTGCTGTAAATACTCCCCCGTCCCGAAAATAGGAAAGGCTAGTGTACGGTTAAGAAACTTCACTAATCGACTCATGTTCCGATCTTTTTCTGTCCCATATATCATAGTAGGTCTTAATATTGTATAGTCGATTCCTGACTCCATTATTGATCTTTCAGCTGTTTGCCGTATCACCTTAGTGCTCGCGTTCAATTGGGTGAACATAGCAGTAGTACTTATGAAAATTGCTCTATTGATTCCTTTTTTTTTGCAAGATTCTACAATAGATGGGCCATGTCCAAAACCTAAAGAAGCAATATTTATTAAAATATCAATTCCTTCTAAAGCATTTTCAAAAGTTTGCATATCATCTAAAGTTCCGTATACAAGTTCTATATTAGTGAATTTTTCCAACTCGCTGGTATCACTTGTTTTTCTTACAAAACAACGTATTTTACCATCATAGTCTTTGGCTAACTTTGGAATAGTATGACTTCCTAAAAATCCTGTAGCTCCGGTTACTAATAGCATTATTTAACCTCCATTTTCAACAGCTTTAGATACTTACTTGCTAATGACTTGCGAGTATAGTTTTGCACAACAAATTTTCTGCCATTATTTCCATATTCTTCAATTATTTCGGAATTATTATTTAAAAATAAAATCGCTTTTTTTATTTCTTCTACGTTCTCTGGTTTTGTTATGATAGCTGAATTCGACTTTTTTAATATCCCTTCAGATTCACCTTCGAGACTAGCAATTATAGGCCGGGAGTTGCTCATTATTTCAAACATTTTTGATGGAATAAAAGTTTTAAATAACTCTACGTTTCTTAAAGGAACAAAACATACATCTGAAAGGGAATAATAATCAGAAATCATATTTTTTGGTTGTCCTTCTACAAAAAGAACGTTACTCAAATTTTTATCATCTTTTATTTGAAGTAACTTCTTTTTTTCTGCACCTTCTCCAACAAATAAAAATTTAATGTTTGGAAGTTCTGCGGCTACATCCAGTAATACATGTAGAGACTGAGATAATCCATGGGCACCTATATATAATCCTACGAATTCGCTTGTTCCTATTCCAAGTTTTTTACGTAAGTCCGTTCTTGCTTTTTGATCATAATTGAATAAATTATCATCAACACCGTTTGTAATTACGTCTATTTTATCTTGTGGAATGCCTCTATTCACTAAATTATCCTTAAAGGAATTTGTCACTACTACAATTTTGGAAGCTTGTTTGTAAAAGCTTTTCTCAAAAAATTCTAGGATGCCTATTATAAACTTATTTTTTAATACTCCTAATTCCACAATTGCTGCTGGCCATAAATCTCTTATATCCAATACAAGTTTTGCCCGTTTAAATACCGAGTAAAAAGAAGCAGAAAACATAGAGAAAAAAGTTGGTGAACTGACAATAACAATATCAGGTTTTCCAGTTTTAAAAAAGCTTTGAAGAACACTAGAAAACATAAATGAAATGTGCCCTAAAGTTTTTTTCACAAACCCTTCATTTGGCGTTGCATATACGTAACTTCTGATTACCTTAATACCTTCCATATGTTCAATCATTGATTTTTTCCCTCTATATTCCTTCGGAATTATACCTGTAGGATGATTAGGAAATGCTGTTAATACAGTTACATCATGGCCTTCTGCAACCCAATATCTTGCCATTTCAAATAACCTGGCTGAAGGCGCTCCGATTTCTGGTGGAAAGTAATGTGAAATTACAAGAATTTTCATCTACTGCTGCCCCAATCTAAATCAAAATTCAATATTTTTTCCCCAGTATCAATAGTTATATTTTTTTCATCTTGATAAATATTCTTATTCCCAGATGTGTAATAATAACCAAACACTCCAGGCGATCTTGGATGAACAACTATTTTCTTGTTGATTTCTTCTACCCCAAATTCCGGATGATATACGCTATCTTCAATAACAAAATAAGCATTGATAGGTTTTACAGAGAAATCTTCATGTGTAAATTCGATATTTTCCTTATTAATTGAAAATATTGTTGAAGGTGCTAAATGTATATAACTCTCTATTTTTTCTTTGCTTTTTGCGAAATCTAAAACGAAAATAGCTTGATTAAATATATGGATATATTTTCGATAATGTAATGTTTTAAACTTTTTTAAATACCCGTCATGGGAAGCAAAGATTTCCACAAAATCATTATTCTCTTCATATGAAATTATAGTCGGTTTAGCTCTTCTTGCGACTCTGAAATTACCCCAAACTTCAGACTGGTCCTCTTTATTTATTGTGAGAGTATTATGAGCTCTAGTTGACCTATCATAGTCTCTCTTAATACCCGAATATTCATATGTACCCGTGTCTACTACCAAACGTTTTCTGTTCATTGAAAGTTCATAAGAAAAAATATCTGCATGTGCATGTGCCGGTAAATAATCAGGGCATGGTTTTCCTATATCAAGAATAGAAAAAAATGTTTCATCATTCGTTTTTAAATACCCAGATTGTTTCGCATAAAAAACTTTAGATTCATATTTCACTTCTTCTTGTGGAGTAACCCCATTAGATTTCGACATTATCTGATCAAATAGATTAAGTGATGAATGTTTCGTTTCTTTTTTCAAGATAAACTCACTTATATATGACAGGGAATTTGCAATGCCAAAAGCAGCATCATTGAATAAAGGAATCTCTCCATCAGGGTGGGCTACATTCATTAAATAATTCAATGCTTTTTGTTGGGTATCCAAAAATTCAACTGGAACTTCGTTCCCTAAGTTATTGTAAACATATATTAATTCTGATAACCCTTTAAGTAATATGCTATGGTACATTGCACTCAATTCAAAATGCCCACCATCTTTCAAAAATTGTTCAGAAAGTTGATTAATCATTTCCTTTTCGCCTATTTTCAAACATTTTTCCCCAATTATATTATCACCTAAAAATATACCAACAATTATTAAGGTTTTTAAATTTTCAAAAAGATGATTTCCTACTACATCATACTCGCGATTATTGAGTAAAAAATCACTTTGAATTAAAATACTACTTAAAAAATGATCATTAAATTCCGGATCATTTTTCAAGTATTCATAAAAAGCACTATAAGCAAATATCCAATTTACTAAACGTAGAGAGATGGTATAAGAATGCCAACCATCGCCTAAACCAATTTTTTCGTTCTTTGTAATCCAACTGGTTACATAATATTTCAGTAATTCATAATTGCTAATGTTCGGACGTACAAATTCCACTTCAATTAAACGCCGGAAATACTCAAAATAATGTAAGTTATATCTCCATAACTGTGATAAATCCGGGTCTTCCCATCCTAGTTCTTTATCAAATATTACTCTTTTATTTAAGAAATCAAACTCTCTATTACTGAGCATTTTTTTATTCTTTTTCATATTATTAAAATCAAAATCAGGGTCAATTTCAGCCATATTGAAAATTAACGGATGAACCTCTTTAACAGAATTAATAATATTAACGTTATTTTTTTTGTTTGATTTTTTCCATCTTGCTGATTTATAAAGCACTTGCTTTTTAAATATAAACAAGCCACGATGATAAAATTGAGACCCTTTTAGATATTTTAGAGTATTAATATAAAGAAAATATTTTTGAAAACTCAACCTTATCACCATACCCATTTCTTAGTTTCTAATTTGATCAACTACATCAAATGTGGCTTCAGTCACTTCAAAAATCTCATTTAAGGTGATTGGAGCTTTTCCAGTTTGTATTCCTTCAATGAAAGCTTGAATGCCATTAGCGTGTCCTTTATCTTGTGAACGAGTTTTGAACTTTGAAAAATCTTTCCATCCGTAACCTGTTAAAGTTTTGAAATTATCAAGTGCCAACACTTTATTTGCCACAAAAACCTCTATACGTTCTTTAGGAAACGCTTTATTACCATTTGCTAAGTACTGAATAGATGCTATTGACCCATCTTCAAAAGTAAGATTAATCATTACATTTTCTTCCAATAATTCTTCTCCAGGCACTTTCATTTTCATTGCATTTACTGAAGAAATTTTAGAATCTGCCAAAAACCTTGATAAATCAATAAAATGACAGCCCTCTCCTAAAATTCTACCTCCACCTATTAAAGTATTTTGGGTCCAATGATCAGATGGTATACTACCAGCATTTACTGTAATAATAATTGATTTTGGCTGATGTACAGTTAATAATAATTCTTTCATCTTTTTAACGTGAGGAGAAAATCGACGGTTAAATCCAACCATTAAAATTTGTTGATGATTTATTTTTTTAATATCATTAAGTTCTTCTCTAGTTAGGCACAATGGTTTCTCGACAAAAACATGCTTTTTATTATATAAACTTTCTTTTACCAAAGAGGCATGACTATCATGTCGTGTTGTGATTACAATTGAGTTAATTTCTTTTTCATTTAAAACATGAGAAACTTCTGTTGATGCTCGCAAAAAACCAAATTTTCGCCCTACATTAACTCCACTAACGCCACCGTTGCTCACTATAGTATGTAACTGTATATCTAATTCTTGCATTGCTGGCAGTAATGTATGATTGGTAAAGTTGCCTGCTCCAATAATTCCGACAGAAGGTTTATGGTTACCCACTATGTTATTTTCTCTAAGAGTAATAACACGATCCTTCACTATATCAATTTCTTTTTTCTCATATTCAAGTAATATTCCAATTGCCGATTTGTCTTCACTTAATGCTTCGTAAGCTTTTACTGCTTCGTCAAATTTATAAGTGTGAGTAATCAAAGGTTTAACAATTAACTTTCCTTCAGATATCATATTTAATACCGCTTCGAAATTCCGTTGCTCTGTCCATCTCACAAATCCTAATGGATAATCTTGACCCATTTCTTCGTAGTTATAATCGTAGCGGCCCGGACCATACGAACAGGATACTTGGAAGGAGAGTTCTTTTTCATAGAATTCTGATCTATTCAATTCTAATCCTGTAACACCTACAAGAATAATACGACCTCGTGTTCTGCACATTTGAGCTGCTTGAGAAATTGGATCACTACTCTTAGTCGAAGCAGTAACAATAACTCCATCGACTCCGCGACCATTAGTTTTTGAAAGTGCATAGTCAACAATATTTACTCCGTTGGCAACATTTACAGCATCAGCACCAAAGCTGCTTGCAAGATCAACTTTCCGTTGATCAAAATCTGAAGCTATTACTTTGCAGCCGTGAGCTCGAAGCAGTTGAACAGTAATTAAACCGATTAGACCTAATCCTGTAACAATAAATGTTTCTCCCAAGGTAGGCTGAGCTAAACGAATCCCTTGAAGACCAATAGAGGAGATCACGGTAAAAGCTGCATCTTCTAAATTTACATTAGCCGGTATTTTCGCACATAGGTTTGAAGGGACAGATACAACCTCTGCATGTGAACCATTTGAAATTACATAATCGCCAATTTTAAAATTAGCAACTCCATTACCAACAGCAATTACTCGGCCAGCATTACTATAGCCTAATGGGATTGGTTGATCTAATTTTGACTTAACCGAATTTATTGTCGGTTGTAATCCATCAGTTTTAACTTTATCCAAAACTTGTTTTACTTTTTCAGGTTGTTGGCGCGCTTTTTCAATATAGTTAGACTTTCCGAAATCTACCAGCATTCTTTCTGTGCCAGCAGAAACGATACCTTTTTCTACTTGTATTAAAATATGTCCACTTTTAACATTAGGTAAAGGCGTTTCAATTATTGTTGTTTCGCCGTTCTTTAAACTTTGTTGAATTATTTGCAAATAAATTCCTCCTCTAAAATGATAATCTAATCACTATTTATATCAGAGATTACGTATCTTAATTTCCCACTATTAGTTCTTTGAATTTTTTCGACATATTTAAATTCTATTTTAATATCATTTCCAATTCTTTCAGCCAATAATTTTCTTACTAAATTTTCATCTTCTATATATTCTTCTCCAGATTTAACTATATTTATTGTTAAATTATAATCATTCTTTTGGTGTATTTGAGCTTCTACAAAGGTTGATGTTGTAGTAAATAAAGCGGATAAAGCCCCGATTTTAATTCCATTTGGTAAAACTATATGTTCTCCATTTCTTCCATCAACCGTTTTTATTTCTCTTTTTATATTCCCATTGTCCGAGCTTTCTAAGATGGCTCTGTCATTTGTATCATATCTTAATAGTGGCATAGCATAATTAGTGAGATTTGTTCCTACAATATTAAAGGTTCCATCTGACAACTTGAGAAACTCAACTGCAGCAAAATCCTCGTCTATTAACATTTTATGATTTTTACTTTCAGAAAAATTAGCTACTCCTTCGCTCAAACCATAATGTGAATAAGGTTTTACATGAAATGCGTGTTCTATAATTTTACTTTGATATTCGAAAAGGTTTTCTCCACCAGTTGTAACGAATCTAAATGTATGATTAAATTTAAGGTTGTTTTTCACAATAAATGCAGCAAACGGAGTAATGGATGAAGGATATCCATGAATCCAATCGATTTTACTTTCTTTTAGTTTTTCAAAATAAAGAAAATAGTTTTCATCATTGCCGTGAAATGCACTGAAATGTAATTGTTTTCCTGGAATATTTGTACGCCAAAATGGCGGTTTACTTTGTTTGGCAGGTACAATAGGCCTGCTGCCAAAATAAGCACACCAATCGGTTGTTCTAATACCAATTGATCTTCTATACCTCCACCAAACTGCCCATTGTTCAAAAACCGCCTCTTTATTAGTAACAAATTTAAAACTCGATCCGGTTGAACCACTTGTGGACAAATGAACAACTTCTTTTTCAGAAAATGCATCAGACAAAAACATCGAATAGTTTTCTTTTATTATTTGCTTATTTAGTACAGGTAATATTTCTAAATCTTTTAAGGTTAAAATATCAGTAGGACTGATTCCCATATGTCTGAAAAGTTCCTTATAATATGGAACTGTTTCATAACTATGTTTTACAATTTTTTGAATTCGATTATTTTGAAAATCGTTTTTTTGCTGTTCAGACCAATCCATTCGACTTTCATACTCAGCAAGTTGAAGCCAAAAATATTTATTAAATCTTTGCTTTTCAATCTTGTATCCTTCAATACTACATGCTAAATTTTGTAAAAAAATAGGAGACTTGTTATATATGGTCATAACATTCATTCATTGAACACCCTTTGTATTTCAATTTGCAATTTTTATTTATGGCGCGTCTAAAAAGCTCTTTATTTTCATTTATTTTATTCTTATTTAGTACAATTGTTTGACCGAATAAGTTCTGCATAAAATTTATTACATATTCATTGCGAATAGGATTATATTTCAAAAAATGTTTCTCAAGATTTCTTCACTAATAGTTAGCTTTAAATCAGTTGGCTTATTCCGAGACTTGATCAAAATTCGTGCATATGAGCCTACACACGAGCTAACCAATTCTTTACAAGATAAAGGTCTAAAGATTGACCAGAGGGCCACCTGTATTTATTCATACTGAGGCTTTTTCTAAGGTAGATCTGCTATTTAAATTTTACTCTTGTAAATTTTTCTTAATCACCAGAGAAATCAAGGTGATATCTTCGAACTTTTTAAGATTATGAACTTTATTTGGTTCTTTGGAAAGTACCAAATTAAAATACACCATTTAAAGTATTTATATGCTGCTTGAAGCGTTCGAATTAAAATTACAACCTAAATTTTCCATTTTTTCTAAAGAAGAAATAACTATTTCAAAATCTTTTTCCCATACCAAGTAACTAGCAGATTCTAAACCCTTGTTTTTATAATAGTCTTTTTTAGAATTCATTAATAATGCCATCTCAACAAAATTATTGGCATTTTCCACTTCATAAACCTCACCGACTTGATATCGATTAATAGTATTTCTTAATGCTAAGTTGTTTGATGCTAATATTGGTATGTTTGCATGTATATAATCATATAACTTATTAGGTTCGGTGTATTCGGTACCCATGCCTCTTTTATGTGGGATTAACCCGATATCAAACGATTTAAGTAAGCTATCGAGCTGATCATTTTTAACTGTTTCTTTTATTCTTATTTGTTCTTCTTTTATTGTATATAAACTTCGAATACTTTTTATTTTCTCTTGCTGATCTGAAAAGATATTCAATCTAAGTTTCTCATTTAAACTTAGTGCCTCAAATAAGACGTTAAAATCTCTGATTTTCGCATGAAAGTGTCCAATATAGACCAGATCTATGTAAGAATCATTAACTTCTTTTTTTTGTAATTTTTCAAAAATACTTTTTTTCTCTCTAAAATTTGGCGTATTGCGAACTACACTAACCTTTTGCTGACTTCTTTTATGTTTGCTTATTAAGAAATCTTTACTCTCTTCAGTAACTGCTATAATTTCTTTTGCATATTTAAATACTCTTTTCTCCAAAAAATTAAAGTAAGACTTTACTATACTGCCAAATACATTATTGTGAATTTGATATACAACTTCTGGATAATTATCAGCAATATCCACAATTAATTCAGTTTTATAATTTTTTTTTAATTTAATAGCTAAATTTATTTGGAAGATATCACGAAGTATAATCAAATCTGGAGAAAAGTCTTTTTTTTGAATATTTTTTTTCATTTCTTCTAAATTCATTTTTTTAATACCGTCAAGTATATTTACGTCATATTTCCAAATTTCGTTTTGTGTTTTGTATTCTTCTGTTACAACTAATATATTATGAGAATTTTTTTGTAAAGAATTTATCCATTTTACCCCTCTTACCTCAGGAAATATTTTTGTTATATATAAAATATTCATAATTTCCCAACCTTCAAATTAAATTTTTTTATGCTTCAATAATATATTTTTGTATTGATAGAACTGAAATAGTTCACTTTATTTCACTGAAATTCGAATCTTTTATGGTTAAATAGGCCAATGCTAAAAATAACCAGTATAAAAAATTCAATATATAAGCATTCATAGCTTGAGAGCCAATTAAACTTATTAACAACGAAGATAATACAGCAAAAATGGCATAGGAAGGCCAGGCTTCGTTAATATTTTTTCTAACCATTGCTTTAAAAAGAAATATTTGGATGTACAAATAAATTATTGCAAAAAACATAAATGGGAATATTCCCATTTCAGCTAGTAATTGAATAAGGTAACTTTCCGCAACAATCTCAGATCCTCTAATTTCCCTTGTCGCCCATGTGTAACTTCCAATACCTTCACCCGAAAACGGGTTATCTAAAAAAGCTTTGTATGCATTTTTCCAGAAAATATTTCTTTGAAATACTCCTTCAATAAAAAAATTTCTATATAGAGAAATAAAATATATTATTGCGCTTATAACTCCTAGAAATACAGTTACCATGATATACATGCTAAAGTAAGTAAACCTTTTAAGCGTTTTTATAAGATGTATTATTAGTAAAATGCTAACGGCTATAGTAAATTGCAACCAAGCTATACGAGTGTAAGAGTTATACAATGTTATTATTCCTAAAATCATCAATACTAGACCTGAAATTTTCCAAAGGGATTTTTTACTAAATAAAATATAAGCTGATAAAATTGTCAAATAAATTGAAACAATTGGCCCATATACTAATGAAGAACCTACTCCAAAAGTCAAACGAACGTGTCCTAATCGAAATCCTTCAATTCTATTTATAAATTTTTCTACTATTTCTGGTTTTAATAACTCTAAAATTCCACCAAATACTAATAAAGACATACTAAGGATTAAAAATTTTAATACTTTAACAGGGAAATTATTCGTAAATTCATTATTTATGCTGAGAATAAATAATGGGAACAGGAGATATATTGGAATCATTGTAAATAAAACGTTTGTATCAGCCGAGACCAAACCTAATATTATGACTAAAAGTATAAAGGTAACTATTAAAAGTGGAAAAATTTTAAAGCTTAAGATGTCTTGCAAAATTTCTTTTAATGATAAAATCAATATTAAGCCGATAAGGAGAACCTGCCAATTTGAAAATATGGTAGATGATAAATTAAGAAGCTCTAAAATGATATTACTTACTGGCATAAAGATAACAACAATTAAAATTAAACGTTCTTTAAATCTAGATAAGTTTAGGTTAGTTAAGCTTCTTTCCATTATTAAGAACCTTCTACTTTTGAATTAATTATTTCTTTCCAACTGTTACTCCAATTTTCTTTAGAAAATGCTTTAACGCTTTCTAATGCATTTTTGCTCATATTATCCCTAACTCTTTTATCATTTATCAACAAAATTAAAGCTTTTTCAAGTTCCTCATAATTTGGATTTATTAATATACCATTGAAGTTATTTATAATCATATTAGGTAACCCTCCAACATTTGTTGCTATAACTGGGACTCCACTAGCCATTGCTTCTAAACAAGAAAGAGAAGTGCCTTCTGAATAAAGAGTTGGTATGATCACAATTTGTGCTTTTTTATATAGCATGCTCATATCTTTAAAATCAGTTGATATGAACTGAATACTCGAATTAGAATTATCAATGTAATCTGGACACTGACCTGTAAATATGAATCTTATATTTTTATTTACTCTAGTAAGGTTAGTTGCAGCTTTATAAGCTAATTCGAAACCTCTTTCAAAAGAAATTCTCCTCGGAAATAAAATAACTATCTCCTTTTTTTCTTCCATATTTTTCGGAGAAGTAAATTCTAATAAATCGACATAGTTAGGGACGTACTCAATCTTTCTTACTAACTCTGGCCACTCCACTCTCGCATAATTTAGAAAGTTCGTGTCATTAGCAACAACTAAATCCATTTTTGAAATTGTTTTTCGATAGCGATTTGTCAAAATTTCTTTTTTAACATTTCTTATAAACTTGTCTTTTTCACTAAAACCTGAGTCCCAATTATCACCAAATGGTTTGTCCCATGAAACACCGTGACTAATTCCAATACTACTATTTTTCACATAAGGGTAACCGGATGTAAAAGACTGGTAGTGATTAATAAGCGCGTCTGAAGATTGATGATAGAAATACTTATTGATTTTTTTGTATGCAGCTAAGTTTACCTTTTCATATTCAATTCCTTTAACGACAAAATTTTGAACATCATCAACAATATGAAAGTTTTTTAAACTTGGTTGAATAATCTCGATTTCTTTAAATCCTATCTCTTTATAGACATTAATCAAATCTAATAAATATCTCTCATTTCCACCTAGAATATATTCTTTTCCATATAAATCAAGCAGAGCAGTTGTTAAAATTGATACTTTCATTCTCTTTCCCTCGCTTTATTGCTTACATACTCGTAAACCTTTTTCTTGTTAATAAATAGAATACAAATTACAAATAAAAATTCCCACAAAATAATATTGAGTATAGGTTGCGAGATCGAGAAATATCTATTCAAATATATAATAGTAACAAAAGGGAAAACGAGACTTTTAATCGACAGAAAAATATTCATGGAGTATTTTGGTAATTTTATCGTAAATCCGATTAATATGATTAACTCTGCTAGCACTAATACAAAAGCGTAAAAAATTAGATTAGAATTAAATAAATAATAAACTAGCAAAAAACCTAATAGTATCCCTATACCACCTATTATGTAGATGAAATTTCTATAAGTTTGCTTACCTATAGTGGATAATGCATCTCCTAAAGGAAAATTAAAACATTGCAAAATAACTATGTATATTAGGACATTTAAAATCGAAGTTGCATCTATCCATTTTTCTCCAAATAAAATACTAATTAAAAATGTTGGTTCTAAAATAAACGGTAGTACTAGTAGTGATGTAATAATAAATAAGATTTTAGTTTCGGAAATAACAAGCTTTAAGTGTATTAACTTTCTTTTATTAAATTTAAATAATTGAGGGAAATAACTACCTGCTACCACACCTGGTAACGTGTATAGGATCAGAGGAATTCGGTGAGCAACGCTAAAAATTCCTACATTCTCTAATGTGGTAAATTTCCCTAACAAAACTGCTGGCGCTTGTGAAATTAAAAGTAGAATTATCCCCCCTACTGAAAATCCAAATAACCCCTTTAATAATGTATTATCCCACTCACTCATTGAACAATTTCTCAAATGTTTTTTCAAAACAAAAATTGCTAAACCTCCTCCTAACATTTTGGAGAAGCTATATATAATAACAATAATGCTTATATTTTTGTTATCCATTAAAAACAATGTGACAACGCCTAGAAAAGTTACTATGCTAGAAATAAAAGATATTTTAGCAATGTATTTCATTTCCTGAATGGCTTGATAAAATGCTTTTGAGATTGTGAATAAAAAATTACCTATTATCATTGAAATCGTTAAGATTAAAGTATAGGCAAGTAAATCATCTTCATACATTAATACTCCTATAAAAATAGCGACAGCTATTGAAAGGAGTGCAAAAACTACTTTTATTTTTATAAATGATACTAAGTAGATATACTTACGCTTAGGATTTTCATTCACTTCTCTAATTAAAGTATTAGACATCCCTAAATCACCTAAAAAAGCAAAGATGCCTCCAAAGGCAAGAGCCACAGAAAATATTCCATAATCCGCTTCTATTAGCATTCTAGCTATTAAAAGAAATGAAACAGTATTAAAAATTCTATCAACTATAAAAGAATTTAATAAACTTTTAATATTCCCAAAAATTTTATGCATTTTAACTACTCTTTCTAATTACATTTTTTATGTTAGCAATCATATTATTTATGGTGTAGCCATGTAGTTTAATTAAAAGCAAATTGTTAAAAAGTTTTTCAATATATTTATAGGCGTTTTAAATAAAAATAATACTACTTAAATATACGTTCTTCCTTTAAACTATTCTAAATAAATAAAAAATATTTCATCTACCTTCTTTAACACCGTCACTCTTCAAAACACTAAAAACAGTCTTAAAAAAAATCTCCGTATCCAAAACCGGATTCTTCCGCTCAACATATTCCCCATCAATCTTAGCCTTCACTTCAATCGCTAACTCATCCCGCCCGCTGATTTGTGCTAAGCCAGTCAAGCCTGGCAATACATCGTTCGCTTTATATTTATCCCGCTCCGCAATCAGATCATCCTGATTCCACAACGCCGGACGAGGTCCAATAAGGCTCATTTCACCTTTTAGAATATTGAACAACTGAGGCAGTTCATCCAAGCTTGTTTTACGCAGGAATTTGCCGGTTGGGGTTATGTATGAATCCGCTTTGTCGAGCAAATGAGTCGGCATGTCATTCGGTGCGTCTGTTTTCATCGTTCGAAATTTAAGGATGTTGAATTCTTTCTTGCCTTTGCCAATTCGGCGCTGCTTGAAGAATACGGGTCCTGGCGACTCCATCTTGATTAACAAGGAAACGATTAATAGTACAATTCCTAAGACGATCAGCGTTGTCAGTGACAGTGCGAAGTCGATGATGCGTTTGAATACTGAGAACATAATGTGTTCCCCTCTCTGAATTTCTATTTCTTCTATAAAAAAAGAGCCCATGCCTTTTTATGAACTGCTGGCCAATAACTTCGAACTCTCAACATTCTTCCGATTAGCCAACCCCACAAGCACTTTCTTAATCTCTCCATCCCCCATCTCAGGCAGCTTCTCCAATGTATAAAACAGCTCCAACTCGCTAATCGGATTCGCTTTTCCGATGTAGATTTTCGGGAACACTTGCTTGCTTTGGATTTCGTCTGCGTTCAAAAGCTCTTCGAACAACTTCTCGCCAGGGCGGATGCCCGAGTAATTGATTTCGATTTCGTCTTCGCTGTAACCAGACAAGCGCACCAAGTTTTTCGCCAAGTCGACGATTTTCACCGGTTCGCCCATATCAAGGACGAAGACCTCGCCACCTCTTGCCAGCGATCCGGCTTGGATCACCAAGCGGGACGCTTCCGGAATCGTCATGAAGTAACGCGTCATTTCCGGATCGGTCACCGTAATCGGACCGCCAAGGGCGATTTGGCTCTTGAACAGCGGGATAACCGATCCTCTCGAACCAAGCACATTCCCAAAACGCACGGCGACGAATTTCGTGTCGCTGCGCTTCGCCAAGTTCTGGACGATCATCTCAGCGAATCGTTTCGACGCGCCCATGACGTTCGGCGGGTTGACGGCTTTGTCTGTGGAAATCATGACGAAGCTTCCGACGCCCGAGATATGCGCCGCGTTGGCGATATTTTTCGTGCCGTAGATGTTGTTTTTCACCGCTTCTGTCGGGTTGCCTTCCATGAGCGGCACGTGCTTATGCGCCGCGGCGTGGTAGACGACGTCCGGACGGTGCAGCGTCATGATGTCAGTCAAGCGCTCATAGTCCTGGACGTCTGCGATGACCGGAATCAGTTCGGTATCCTGGGCAATCGTTTGCCTCAGTTCCATGTCGATCGTGTAGATCGAGTTCTCGCCGTGCCCGAGCAGCAACAGCTTTTTCGGGCCAAAGCGAGCAATTTGGCGCGAAATTTCCGACCCGATCGAGCCGCCTGCACCTGTCACGAGAACGGTCTTGCCTGTCAGCTGGCCTTTGATTGTTTCCATGTCGAGCTGCACTTCGTCACGCCCGAGCAGGTCTTCAATTTTCACGTCCTGGATATCGCTGACAGCGACTTTACCTGTCATAATGTCTTCAATGAGCGGGATGGTCTGCGTGCGGACGCCAAGGTCCATGCACGTCGAGATCAATTTTGCGGTATCCTTTTTGCCAAGTGACGGAATCGCTACGATGACGTGCTCGATCGCCTGGTCTTTTACGATTCGGGCGACTTCTGACAAACTTCCCATGACGCGGACGCCGTAAATGTCACCGCCTTGTTTTCTCGTGTCATCATCAGCAAATGCCACCGGCAGCAAGCCTTTATCGGCATTATTATGGAGCTGTCGAGCGACCATCGTGCCCGCTTGCCCAGCTCCTATGATGAGCGTGCGTTTTTGGTTTTGAGTGTTCTTGCCGGTGACGGTGTCGCGCATCAAGCGCCAAGACAGGCGGGATCCACCGATCAATAAGAGATGCAGCATCCACGTGATGGCGAGCGCTCGGTACAGAACATCCTGCAGCACGATGAATTGAGCAATGCCAAGTACCGCGACGGACAGCGTCACAGCTTTGAAGATGGAGGTCAATTCACCGATCGAGGCGTATTCCCACACTTTCCGGTACAAACCATAATAAAGCGAGAATGCGTGATGCGCGATGAAGATGGTTGCGGCGCTCACCAGCAGGAACTTGCTTTCAAACGGATTGATCCACGGATGGAGGATGAAGTAGCCGATGAAGATGGAGAAGAATACGATCAGCGAATCGACCAAGAATAATAAAGAAATGCGGTTTTTCAGTGCCAAATAGGTCAATCCTCCCAAAAATCATACTTTGTAATTAACGTGCGTTATCTGCACATTAATCTTAACACCTATTATTTGGGAATGATAGGAGTTTTTTATCATATTTATACTTTTTTTACTTTATTTATCTTAATAAGTCCCACCATTTTGTCATTTTAATGGCTTGTGGCTCCAAAATGATGAAGGGCTCATTGTTAATAATCTTTTCGTTGTTTTCCAGTAGAATCTCGGCAACGTCGCCGAGATTTTTCTTTTCCAGAAAGTCGAGGCCTGCGCGGAAATGGAACGGCCTTCTCGTCAAGTGGTGGACATCCGAGCCATAAACGTGGATTAAGTTGGCGTTGATCAACGACAATGCTGTTTTTTGAATCGCTTTGCCGAATGTGCCGGTAATCGAACCGGCAGTAACTTGCGCAACTGCGCCGTGCAGCAGGAGCTTGCCCAGCCGCTCCGGCTTTTCGATGATGCCTTGGTTGCGCTCAGCGTGCGCAATGACCGGGGTAAAATTACGGCTGATCAACTCTTGGATTATCGGCACAGTGTATGCAGGCACGCCATTAGACGGCAATTCAAGCAAAACATAGCGCGATTCCGCAAGCGGCACCGCTTCGCCGCTTGCTAATCGTTCCGGCAGTTTATCAGATAGCCGGCATTCCTGGCCGCTGTAAACTTCGAGCGGCAGATTATGCTGCCGGACGAGTTCTTTAGTCGCTTGGAGCTGCCGTTTCATTTTTGACACGTCGGTCGGAAAATTCGGGTGGTGGCCGTGCGGCGTCGCAATGATGCCAGTGATGCCTTCTTCAATAGCTTGCAACAGCATGCCAAGCGTTTCTTCCATCGTTTCCGCGCCGTCATCGAGGCCGGCTAATATATGTGAATGCGTATCTATCATCGTTTCCCCTCCTTAACTGCTAAAGAAAAAAGTAAAAAGGAAAGCCTTTTTACTTTTCGGAGCCATAGTATTGGTTATAATAACTGTCTTTTGCTGGCACGAAATTGTTGAGCACCGCGCCAATGATGCGGCTGTTTGATGAAGCGATCGCTTCTTTCGCTTTCAGCGCCTGTTCTTTTTCCGTCTTGCCGGAATTGACGACGAGGATGGTGCCTTCGCATTTATTGGCCAAAATCTGTGCGTCCGCTACCGAAAGTACCGGCGGCGCGTCGAAGATGATCAAGTCGTACAGGTTTTTCAGGTGTTCGACAAGACTCGTCATCGAGCGCGACGCCAAAAGTTCAGCGGGATTCGGTGGAATCGGCCCGCATGTCAGAAGGTCCAAGCGTTCGACTTCCGTCTGGCGCACCGCTTCTTCTATAGAGGTTTGGCGCGTCAAGACGTTCGATAAGCCAATGACATTGTCCATAAAGAATGTGTGGTGCGTCGTCGGTTTGCGCATATCGCCGTCAATCAACAAGACTTTCTTGCCTTCTTGCGCGAATACTACTGCCAGGTTCGCCGCCGCTGTCGACTTGCCTTCTTCAGGTGCTGCTGACGTCACGACGATCGAGCGGATGTCGCTGTCGGGCGACGAGAAGTTGATGTTCGTGCGCAGCGTGCGGAATTGCTCCACGACGAACGAGCGCGGGTTGGTGTGCGCGACGAGTTTCCGCGCGCTTTGCTGCAGTTTTCTGCGTTTTTCTTGTTTTCTCTTCTTTAACTTTGAGAACATCGGATCAGCCCGCCTTTCTTCGTGAATTATTCTTGGTGCTTAGCGGTTTTGCGTCTTCGTTGATTGGTGAAATAACGCCAAGCAGCGGCATGTCGAGCACGTCTTCGATGTCTTGTTCGTTTTTCATGCTGGTGTCGAGGTATTCAAGCAGGAACGCGATACCGACGCCAAGCATCAAACCGACGACTGCGGCAATTGCCATATTGAGCATCGGGTTCGGTGCAACCGGCGCTTGCTTATCTTTTACGACGGCGTATGACAAGATCGACACGTTGTCGACTTTCATTAATTCTTGAATTTCTTCCTGGAAGACGGCCGCTGTTGTGTTTGCGATGTCAACGGCGATTGCCGGGTCCGGATCTTGTACGGAAATGTTCACGACTTGCGAGTTTTCTGCATTGGAGACGGTGATTTTATTCGTCAGCTGGTCGGTGCTTAAGTCTAATGCCAGCTGATCGCTGACCTGATCCAAAATTGCCGGGCTTTTGATAATGACGCTGTATGTATTGATCAGCTGCAGGTCTGTTTGAATGTTTTGGTTTAATAATGCCGCTGCTTCTGATTTTTCCTGATTGACGAGAATTTGCGTGTTAGTCTGGTAGATCGGTGTCAGGAAATTATAGCTGACGACCCCTGCGATGATGACGGCGAGTGCAGTTAAGATGATGATCAATCCCAGCCTCTTTTTTAACGTGGCGAAAAGTTCTTGTAACGAAATGGTTTCTTCCATCGATAGTCCGGCTCCTTTATCAGTAAATTGCTTTTAATAGTATAGCATGAAGTTATTAGACAAGAGAGGGTTTTATTGGAAAAATTTTTTAGGTATAATTTCTTATAGTTTATTCCTTTGGCTGTAAAATGCTGGTAGATAGAATCAGAAAGTGGAGTGGCATAGGCTATTGGTTGGAATTCTGAATTTTATTTACAAAATTTTGCTTAAATCACTTCTTTTTACTCCTTTTTATGCTATTCTTTTTAAATAAGCCGCCTTATTCGAGCAATTATTGTTTTAAATTTGGCAAATTATACATAAAAGTAGAGTGCTTACATTATTTAGAAATACATTATTGTAAATACAAGGGTTTAATTCAGGAGGAATGAAGCATGGAGAAGTTTAAGAAGTATTGGAAACAGATCGCAATTGGTTTGTCAGTCGTTCTTCTGGCAATCGCAGGTTACTTGGTTTACACATTTGAATTTAAAGACTACGACACGGCTGATGAAGAAGTCGATGAAATCACGAAAGACGAAATCGAAGTCGACTTGCCAGACGACACGACCATTGTTGTCGATGAAGACGGCGAAGTAACAACTAAAGAGACAGAAAAAGAAGAAGTTGAAGAAAAAGACGAAGAAACTACGGAAGACACGTCAACGGATACTGGATCAACCGGTTCTACTAACGGTGAATCTACTTCTACCGTAACAGCTGCGAATAATTCGACAAGCTCTTCAGCTACACCGGCGAAAGCTTCTGCTCCTGCTTCTAATGGTTCGTCGAACAACGGATCATCGAATAACAATAGTTCTTATAATAATAACAATGCTTCTAACGGTTCTGGCCGTGTGACGGTGTCCCAAATCAAAAATAGATACGACACAGCGTTGGTTGGACTTGAAAACACAGCGAACGACCGCCTTAACGCTTTGGTGTTACGCGCGAAAACAGAATACCTGAACGATGATAACGTGAGCTATGCACGCTATTACAACAAGTACACTTCCGCTGCGGAAGTACTTGAAAACCGCGCAGACTCAGCGTTTTACGCGATTGTTGCTGTGATGGAGAGAGACTTGGAAGCGAATGGACTTGCGGCTTCACACACGAAGTCAGTGATCAACGAGTACGAGAACAAGAAGAAACAACGTAAAAACGCTTTGGTGAAAAAAGCAGCAGGCTTGAAATAATAATGGAAAAGGCCGGACAGCGATTGCTGTCCGGCCTTTTTTGTTTTATTGGGATTTAGCAGCTTGCGGTAAAGGGGTTTCAAACTCCCCGCCTCCATCGTAGGCATCGAATACTTCCTGCACTTCCTCTTCACTCATCGGGTTCGCCACCCATTCCGCGAGCTGGTTATTAACGGTATGCATCGGGATTGAGAAGCCGATGCCGTCACTTTCGACAAGCAACAGCGAGTTGATGCCGATGACTTTGCCGGTCGCAGCATCGATGAGCGGCCCGCCGCTGGAGCCGAGCGCCATTTGGACATCGATTTGGTAGAGGTCTTCGTACTTAAAGTCCTGGTCGAAATCGCGGTCGAGGCCGGTCAAAAAGCCGGTCGATGCGGTATTCTCAAAACCGGACGGGCTGCCGAGCGCAATGACTTCCGCTCCCACTTCAGCGGGTTCCGCTTCTATGGCAAGCGGCTGGGTGCCGTCGAACGCATCGACTTGGATGAGCGCGATGTCGGACGTTTCGGATACACCGATGACTCTTCCGACTTCTTCGTTTCCGCTGTGGTCGCGCACGAGCACTTTGTAAAAGCCGATAACGAGATGTGCGCTGGTGACGACTGCGCCGCTATCGGTGTAGAGGAAGCCTGAGCCGTATGCGGAATCCGTTTTAATGGTGTAGACTTTTTCCTGCGCCGCTTTGATGAGATCGGTTTTTTCGAAGGAGCCTTCTCCCGTTCTTACTTCTTCCACGAGCGCGTCGAGGCTCGCTTGCTGCTGCTTAAGGAATTGCCAAATGCCTATGGCGCTTGCAACGAGCAGGAGCGTACCGAGCAGAGTAGCCATGACACGCGGCCTCCATAATCTCTTCTTTTTCCGGGCGAAGCTTCGGTGCAGCGGATCGCCGCAGCGCCGGCAATAATTGGCTCCGTCCCTATTCATGTATCCGCAACTGGCACAAAACATAGCGGCTCCTCCCTACTCAGGTTCTAGCGGTGGATTCTGTGAGACTAATGTATGTAATTTTTCTGAATATTATAAATTATATTACCATGTATGCGGGTAGATTGATATACTTTCATCGGCGTGAGTTGTAGATATTCCGCAAAACTGCCTCGCTTGCCGCGGACGAGCCCCAAGCCTCCTCGGTCGCTTCGCTTCCTGTGGGATCTCGGCTGTCTCGTTATTCCGCAGGCGACTCAACAGTTTTGCTCCATATCTACTAGTGAGATGCCTCATATTGGTCGAATTTATTTACAGTATGAAATAACGATTAGCTGTTTCACACTGCTTCCGGAATATCGACAATTCACAGCTAATAATAGTTAAAATTAATTGATTATTCCGATAAGTGTATTATAATGAGAATATGATATTTATGATAATAATAACGATTGTGCTTATATAGCAATTTTTGAGGAGGAATTACATCAAAGAAAATACATTAATCGAAATTCCTTATGCTTATTTACCCTAAAGCTTCCATGTGGAGAAAATACTGAAATAACTAGGGGAAAGAATTTAAGACTAGGCAAATATAGCAGTAGGAGGGATTAAAATGATAAGCTCAATCCTTGAATTTGTGCGCTTTTTAAGTGGTTTTAGAATGCGTTGAATTTTCATAATCACAAAAAATATATCAGTAAGCCCTTCCTTTCTTTAAAGAAAGGAAGGGCTTAGACTTTAGACAAACTCACCTCGATTGAGTTTACCTAAAGTCTTTTTTTAATTTTCGATTGCTCTCCTATTTCCCACCGCCCGCGTTCTGAATACAATAAAAGCATAACGAATCGGGAGGCGAAAAGGATTTTGTCGCTTTTCTCTGGAAGCAAAAGCTGAAAATTAGGATTTAATGAGTTGAGCTAGACATGCTTGACCTAGGAGCTCATTCTCTTCTCCTTGAGTTCCCTCTTATATCTCCACAACAAAAGGCATCTGCGAGTTATGCAGATGCCTTCTGAGTGTAGCTGGGTTGATTATTTTAGATCAATGCCGTATTTGGCGAAGCCGTCTGTGCCTGCGCCGATGTAAGTGATGCCGCTATTAGCGGGGATCAGGTTCTGGGCGTTTGGCGATGATTCGAATGTGGTGTTCGGGCCGGATGTGATTGGCGCGAATGTCCAGTTTTCGTCAGCGGACGGGTTGATGGTTTTTTGTTCCAATAGGTAGTCGATGATCGCTTGGCGGTTCTCGTAAGCGTAGTCGATTTTTTCAGCTGCATTGCGTACGCCTGGGAAGTTGCCGCTTGCGCGGTAGTTGTTTGTTGCAACCAGGAATTCTTGTGACGGGTCAATCGGTGCGCCGTTGAAGCTCAAGTTCTTGATGCGGTTGGCATCCGCGTTGACTGTGTTGCCGTTGCCGTCGTATTTCGCTGGCTGCGTGATGTCGATTTCGTATTCGACGCCGTCGATGACGTCAAAGTTGTATGTGCGGAAATCGGTGTTAATCAATGGCTGTTCGCCTGTTGCTGCCGGGTTGATTTGCTTGAATTGGCCTGCAGACATTTCGAGCCATTCTTTGACGTCGGCTCCTGTCATTTTCAACGCAAAGACGGTGTTGTCAAAGACGTAAAGGTCCGCGACATTTTTGATGGCGACGGTGCCGGTTTTGATGTCGGTGTAATAGCTGCTGTCACCGCGTGTTCCTGCTTTGAACGGTGCTGCTGCTGACAAGATCGGCAAGTCGGCGTTAGCGGTGCCCGCTACTTTTTGCTCGACATACCAAGTTTGTGCGTTATTGACGATTTGTACAGATGGATCGTCTTTCACCAATGAGAAGTAGCTGTTGATCGGCGCTGTTGTTTCAGCTACTGGCTGGCGGACGTATTCGATTGTTGCTTCATGAGCTTCTTTCACTGCTTCCACGACTTCTTCAGAGACTTCATTGGTCGTTTTGTCGATTGCGCGAAGCGCGGCTTTTTCTTCAACAACTTTCCAATCCTGGCCATGCGGCGCTAACTGCAAGTCGATTACTCCTAGATGGCTGCCGAATTTGCCTGGCATGACGACTGGTGTGCCGTTGATCGTGCCTTGTTCCTGGTCAACGTTCGGCAAATCGCTATAGGCACCTGGGAATTGGGCGTGGTTATGTCCCGTGATGATGGCATCGATGCCGTTAAGTTTTGATAGCTGATACGTGATGTCTTCTTCGCCGACTTCATGCGTGGCGTCTCCCATGCCTGAGTGGGACAGCACGACAACGATGTCAGCGCCTTCTTTTTCCATAACCGGCAGGAATTTCTCGACGGTTTCTACTGCATCTTCCGCGTAGACTTTTCCTTCAAGATGCGCACGGTCCCATTTCATGATGTGCGGAGCCACAACGCCGATGACGCCGACCTGGACAGTCAATTTCTTGCCGCGTCCGTCAACGACTTCTTTGTCGATGATTTCGTATGGGGTGAAGCGGTTTTTATTCGTCGCAGCGTCATAGACGTTGGCGTTCAGTACCGGAAATTCCGCGTCATCCATGACTTCGTCGAGGTAATCGAGGCCGTAGTTGAATTCGTGGTTGCCGAGTGTCGTGCCGTCAAAATCGAGCGCTTCAAGCGCGGCGTAAGCGGGATGCTTTTCGCCATCTTCAAGCTTATCGACATTCGCGGTATAGCTGCCAAGCGGCGTGCCTTGGATTAAGTCGCCGTTATCGAAAAGGAGCGTGTTGTCGTTTTCTGCGCGCGCCTGTTCAATGAGGACGCCGGTCTTAGCAAGGCCGAGTGAATTGGACTCTTTATCTTGGTAATAATCGTAATTGACGAAATTGGTATGTAGATCTGACGTGCCCAAAATGCGAAGCGAAACTTCTTTCTTTTGCGCGGGACGTTCGGTGCTTGCCTGCGCCGACTTGTTTTCTTTTGCAGCAGGTGCAGCCGCTGATACTCCGCTTGCCGCCAGCATGAATGCTGCTAGAGCTAGTGCCGCTTTGTTATGAATCGACATTTTTCCATCTCCTCTTATTGTCAGATAGTTGAACAATTTCATTATACTTCGAGGAGTGAAGTAATTATAGATGCTAGCATTACAAATATATTACATTGTTGTTTAGTTTGATAAGTATTATTATATTCCGCAAAATTGCCGCGGATGAGCGCCAAGCCTCCTCGCTCGCTTCGCTCACTGTGGGGTCTCGGCTGTCTCACTATCCCGCAGGCAAGACTTGACCGAAGCCTGCGAGGACAAGTCTTTGCGACGAAGCAGCGAAGCGATGCAGGAGCAGTACGTTTTTCTCGGCAGTTTTACTCCATATCTTCAACATATGATAGGTTGCATAATACGAGAAAACCTCTTAATACTAAGAAGTTAGATCACATATAATTTCAATAAACATAAAAAAAGAGGCATCCGCGTTTGCGGATGCCCCTCTTCTTCTCTATTGTTTATTCCAATATGCTTGTTGCTTGGTTGCCGGCTTCGTCTTTGATGGTGAGAGTGATGCTGTCGGTGCCTTCGGTGAAGCCGGGCAGCCGGAAGCTGAATGCGCCGGTTTGGTCGAGTGTGATCGGAATGGCGTCGCCTTCGCCGTTGAGCTGGTAAGTAGCGTGCAGTTTCGAGTTCACGTCGTAAGGGACTTCGAATTTGATGATTTCTTTATTGTAGTCGATGTATTTGTCGATGACGCGGCCGATTGCTTGGCCGGCGATGACGGAGCCGGAAATTTTCGGCGGCGTCGTTTTGACGAATACGGGAATGATGAAATCGTATAGGTAGTTCCAGTTGCCAGGAAGCGGCTCGGACATGTAATGAATTTGGTATAGGCTGTCTGGAATTTTCTTGACGGGTTCGCCGTTCCACGGATGGTATTCGCCAGTCACCGGCATTGAATAAGAGCCAGCAGCGAGCGAAGCGCTTGAGTGGATATAGCCGATAAAGCCGTTATTGAAGGCGCCGCCTGTCGGGTTGGCCAGGTCGTATAATTCGATGGAGTTTTTGGCGACCGGGCCAGTCAGGTTGAATTTAATTTCGGCGCTGTCGTTGATGCCGTCTCCATTGAACGACAGGTCGTCTTCAGAGATCGAGAAATTCTGGATTTCGGCGAGCGAGCTGCTGCTGAAATCTGCTGCGAATGGCAGCGACACATCATAATTCGCGCCTTTGATGTGGATATAGCCGATTGTTTCTTCACCGTCGACGGTTTTTGGATTTTTGGTAGCGGTCAATGTGACATTGAGCGTTTGTTCGCCATTCAATGTGAAGGCTGGTTTGTCGACAGTCACTTTGGCGTCGCCGAAGGTCTTTTTGGTGTCGACGGTCACTTTCAGCGCGCCGCCTTTACCGGTGAGGTCTTTGACGACGATTTTTTTCGTCACGGAGACATTCGCTTTGGCGAGCGGCTGCTGGCCAAATGTAATGGTTCCTTTGATGTTGTCGACGATGGTGCCGGTGCCGTTCAATACCGCTTTGTCATGGGCATAAGCCAGGAATTGCGGATGGGCGGCGTCGTATGCTTGCACCCTTCCCGCTCCTTGTGCAAAAACATCGTATGCTTCGGTATCGAGGATCTTCGCTGAATTGGACAGCGCGACTTTCACGTCAAACGGCTGCCACTCGGGATGCGCCTGCAAAATCAGCGCTGCGACGCCGGTGATATGCGGCGTTGCCATCGAGGTACCGGATTGGCGGATATAAGCTTCGCTGTATTCTGCTTTCGGGAAGTCCGTTTTGTACATCGGCTTGGTGGACATGATGCTCGCACCCGGCGCGACGACGTCCGGCTTGATGTCAAAATTCGGTTTGGTCGGTCCGCTTGAACTGTATTCGGAAATGGTGTCGCCTTTCGTTTTCACCATGGTGATGCCGCTGAACGACACTTTCCCTTCATTCGCCGCTAAAGCCTTGCGGATTGCCTCGCCGTCGGTCTGCGACACATCGAACGTCGGAATAAAATCAAACAAGTCGCCGAGATAGAATCCGCTCGGCTCCGGTGCCCGTTCTGCGCCGCGGATGTTGTGGATCAGCATGGCTTTCGCACCCGCTTGTTTGGCAAATTTAATCTTCTCGTGGTTTTCGATGCCGCCGGCTGATACGACGACGACTTTGCCTTTGACGTCGAGCTTGCTGTAATCTTTTTTCTCACCGGCATTCGGCACCGCAATGACGTCAAATGTGCCGGCCAGTTGTTTGATAGGATCTTCGTCGGTATCGGTTGCCATCAAATTGAGTTTTTTATTGAGCACATAGTTTCCGGCAGTGAGTTTGACGGTGCCGCTGAAACGTTCTTCCGGAATCGTGCTGCTGCCGACGGTGACGGCAAGGCGCGACGTTCCGGGGCTGCCGAGGCTGTTGCGGTACATGCCGTTATTGCCAGCCGCGGTGATGGCAAGCGTGCCAGCGAACATGGCGTTGTTGAGCGCGAACGATTCTGCCCGCGCTTCTGAATTATTAAAGCTGCCGATCGATAAATTGACGATGTCGAGGTCCTGGCGCACGGCTTCTTCAACGCCCGCAATGACCCAAGACTGCGAACCCAATCCGTATGCGCCGAGGACGCGGTATGCATAAAGGTCCACTTTCGGCGCGATGCCTTTAAAGCCGAATGTATTGGCGCCGCCCGCAGCAATCGTGCCCGCTACATGCGTGCCATGCGACGTTACAAATGGCATACCCCAATCGGTCACAGCGGGTATGCTCGGAACGCGTTCAGACGGCTTCGTTTCAGAAGCGTCATCTTCCGCGCGTGCTTTTTTGTAATACAGCGAGTGTGGAACGAAATTGCGCTGGCCTTTCAAGACGCCGGCGAATTCCGGATGGTCCGCGTCGATGCCGGTGTCGAGAACGCCAACTTTGACGCCTTGGCCTTCAAGGCCTTCTTTCCACAAGCCTTCAACGCCGAGAAACGAAGTGCTCGCAGCGAAAGCCGCCGAGAATTTCTGGTCTTGTTCAGGCGTCGCCATTGCGCGCATCTGGACGTCCGGCTCAACAAACGCGACCCCTTCGATTACCAGGAGTTTCGCCAGGTCAGACGCTTTCACATGCGCCGAAAAGCCGTTGAGGACTTGCGTGTAGGAAAAGCCCTCTTCATAAGCGATGCCGGTTTCGGCCATTGCCGCTTTTGCAGATGCCTGTTGGCTGACAATCGCCGCTTCGAGTTTGTCAGTTTGCGCAGTTGTCACGCGCTCGCCGGCCAGCGAACTCACGCCAATTTCCAAGCCCACTGATTTTTTAGACAAGTGGACGATGACCGCGACTTGCTGGCTGCCCGTCAATCCTTTCAAGTCGGCATGCAGCTGCGGTTTGCCTTTCAGCACATCGGTCTGTTCTGCAATAGCCTCGCGCATTTCAAAATCTTTTGCTGTCGGCGCGTTGACCGCTGGGGCAGTCAACGCTGCGGTTGGCCATAACGCCACAACTAGAAATAAGATAAGAAGAATACTGAATAACTGCTTGAACCCCTGGCTTTTCATCGAAAAACTCCTCCTTGTTTGTGCTATGTAATTATCTGAATTTTATCATATTTTTGATATATTTTGTTGAAAATAATGGTAATTAGCGATAAAATTATTATTTTATTTATGTGATGGTTATTGGTATAGATTATTTCCCGGGAAATTTTCTTGTTAAATATCTGATAAAATACCGCTTCGGACGCTCAGGGCTGGATACGCTCTTGCGTCAAAAAGAAAAAAATTAAATGTTTTGTGTGGTATCTCTAAGCGAAATGATTGATACAAGTTTTAAAAATGAGAGTTTCTTCTATATAGATATGTTTTGTTGATGGAATTGAGATTGGAGCTTCTTACCACGAAATAAGTTCAAAGGATGAATTGGAAAAGCCCTTCGCTTCAGCGAAGGGCTCCTTCTCGTGCGCTAGCGCATTTATGGTTTTAGTTTAGGGGGTTCGCTCGTTAACATGACATAAATGGGCGTTAACATGATCTAGCTGAATATTAACATGAAGTGCGGAAGAGTTAACATGATTTGGCGGGACCTTAACATGAACTGTTTTGAT
Organism: Planococcus sp. TJ-302; assembly: GCF_058268455.1. Taxonomy (NCBI): domain Bacteria; kingdom Bacillati; phylum Bacillota; class Bacilli; order Caryophanales; family Caryophanaceae; genus Planococcus; species Planococcus sp. TJ-302. Next base: position 1,447,743 of record NZ_JBZDOI010000001.1, read on the forward strand.
TTTAACCGGCACTATCGGCGAAGCGCCTCTCTCCGACTCAAGGCAAGAGATGAATTGGAAAAGCCCTTCGCTTGGGCGAAGGGCTCCTGAATGGTTTTATTCTGCTCATGCTTGGTCTACGGCACGAGGTGTTTGACACCTGGCAGCTTCTGCAGAATGCGGATAATCACATAGGCCAGGATGAAAATGATGATCCACGTGATGGGGATGGCTAATGCCGGGTGGAACATTGTCGGGCTTATAGACAGGTATTTGTCTAGATAGAATTGGATGAGCGGATGAATGACGTAGATGCCGAGTGTGGCGGCACTGATCCGGGTGATGAGTTTGTTCGCTTTCAGGCGACCTTCCAAATGTTGAAAGAGGGTGAAGACGAATAGCGTGACGGCGAGCGAATTTGGCCGGTAATGTTCATAGAAGAATTCGTCGAGTTCGCCTTTGTATTCGCTCAGCCCTTCGGTGCCGATATAGGTGCCGAAGTAGCCGAATAAGGCGAAGGCGCCGAGATGGGACAAGTATTTCTTCGGGATTGGATAAAGAAACAGATAGGCGCCGAGCATGAAGTAGCCGATATACGGTTCGAACAGGCCGGCTTTGAATGCGACGTCGAAGCCAAGAAAGCGGTTGATGAACGGCATCAAGACGGTGAAGAGAAACCAAAAACCAAGGAAATATTGGAATGTCTGTTGCGTCATGCGGTCGACAAGAATGCGCAGGAACGGCGCCATCAAATACAGGCCAATGATTGTATACAGGAACCAGAGATGAAAATAGACATCGTCGGTCAGGAACAAGGTGATGGCTTCCCCAGCGGTATAGCTGCGGCCTTGCTCAAAAATGCGGTACAGCAAGTAAATGCCGCTCCAGAACACTAACGGAATAAATGCTTTGGCGAGGCGTTTTTTCAGGAAGCTCCACACCGGTTCATCTGGCTTTTTCGTCAAGAGCAATGCGCCGCTCAGCATGAAAAACACCGGCACACACCAGCGTGTGGCGGAGTCGATAGCGTTTGCGAGTTTCCATTCCCATTCGCCTGGCGGTTCGGCGTTGATGATTTTTGACAAGACGTGGATGCCCACGACGGTGAAAATCGCCAATACGCGCAGCCAGTCCATGTATTCATAGCGTTGCGCCATCGTCTTGCCCCCTCCATTAATTCATTTCATCCGTGTTCCATCGCTATTACTCCATGCCCTGCTTTGCTGCAGGGTAAACTCACTCGTGCAGCAGGCATTCGCATAGTTCGTCGAGCAATTTGCGGTAAACAGGGTCTTTGGTGAGATTGATGCCGAGCGCTTCGAGCTTGTCGAGGTTAAACGGATCGGTGTTGTCGAGTTTTTCCGTGCCAGCCCCGTCAAGCTGCACCTGGAAGCGGAAATAGCGCCGGCGCCCGTTGACGTGCGGCACAACTTGGCGCAGCTGGTAGTCGACGGTGTCGCTGTTGCCGTCCATCATGATGTCGAGCATGGGGCGCGCCCAGCCGATGTGGCCCCATTTCGAAGCGTCCCTTTCTTTTATCGCGGCATGTGAAGCCCCAGTGCCGAGTGAGACGACGAGGAATTCTTCTTCATTTGCGTAAATCGCTTTGGCTTCGGCATAAGCGCACATTGCCGGGTTGTTGGCGAAGACGCCACCATCGATAAAAGCGTATCCCGGCAGCGAAGGAATTTTTTTGGGCACGAAATAAGTCGGTGCTGCGGAAGATGCCCGGGCAGCTTCCTTCATATAAATGTTTTTATGCGGTGGTGTATCGTCATGTGGGTCTCTCGACGCTTTGGGCACTTCCGCTAGTCTCGAATGCGGACTGCGGAAGAATTCCGGGCTGCGGTATTCGATTTCGTAGCTCGGAATGAGGACATCTGCCAATGCGTCCGTTAAGCGGGCTTCGCCGAAATAATTTTCCAGCACGCTTTCGATGCCGCGCTGGCTGTATCGCCGGTAAAGGAATTGCCCAAGGGGCAAATTTAACAGAAACGGCCGCTTGAAAATCGTCGGCAAGTCGCGCTTCAATAATTCGCCGAGTTCTTTTGCGCTGTATTTGGGAGCGGGATCTTGGCCTTGCGAATTTTTCGGTACCGCGAGACCTAACGCCAGCATGCCGCCCACTGATGTGCCAGCAATCAAATCGAATAGTTCGGAAATCGGCTTCCCGGTGCGTTTTTCGATATCAGCGAGCACCACTGAAGGAATGATGCCCCTTACCCCTCCACCATCTATAGATAATATCTTTTTCATCGCGCAACCTCCTTTAAAGATCAAATATCTATAAAATTCTGATTGTTATCAGGGTAAGTTAGAAAGGGATAAATGTCAAAAAGAGCTAACACGCGGATTCTTTTCACCTAAAAAAAGCGGTATTATTATTTTGTTTTAGTATATACATTTTTCAGAATAGTATTTTATCCAATATATCAAAAATATATTAATTCGAGATAAATGTTTCTGCTTCCGAATTAATTCTGAATAATCGTAATTATCTTAGTTTTATATAATATTTGTACAGTATTTATCGTGATCCAGTTGCATTGGCCAGCGAACTTTTCTCTGGCATTTATTACGAAAAGCGTAATTTTCATCACTGCTCTTTGGAAATTAATGACTGAAATTTATGTAATAATTACGTAAAAAACAGTCTAAAACCCATTTTTTCTGGTTTTTAAACATTTTTCCGCAAAAAAGATGGAAGCTAAAAACGTTGATACGACTGGGTTTATTTGCATAAAATATTTTTGTTATACAACTGTAATATAACTGCAATCGAAATGACGTTGTTATTATATGACCCAACATCTATAGTAAATAACAGATTGATAAACAGACAAACTTATTGTTCGATAATATAAAACGTTAGGGGAAAAACAAATGAAAAAATTAGTCTTCACACTTCTTGCAGCTAGTTCATTGATATTCACTAACTCTGCTACTGACGCACAAGCAGCGTTCACATCTGAAAACAACACAATTACTACAGCTTATGAGGCTGTTCAAACATTAGAAACTATCGAAGTAAACGAAGTGGTGGAAGTCGCAGCAGCGAAAGCAACTGCAAAATCCGGTACTTATAAAATGAAATACAACACGAATGTCCGCGCTGACGCTGGCACGAAATTCAAAGTTTTGAAAGTCGCTAAAAAAGGCGCAACTGCAACAGCTACTCACCAGAAAAAAGTTGGCAAACAAACTTGGATTAAAGTTAAAGTCAGCGGCAAACACGGCTGGGTTCTTAGCACATTGTTGACTTCAACTAAAAAAGCAACAGCTAAAAAACCAACTGTTGTTAAAGCTTCAAACTCAACTGTAACTTCTAAAGCCGTTTCAGTCGGCTTGTCACTTAAAGGAACACCTTACCGTTTCGGCGGCACAACAACTGCAGGATTCGATTGCAGCGGCTTCACGCAATACGCTTTCAAACAAGCAGGCAAAAGCATTTCACGTACAACACTTGGCCAGTTCGCTGACTCAGTAACTGTTTCAAGCCCACAGCCAGGAGATTTGATCTTCTTCGCTAACACATACCGCCCAGGCATCTCTCACGTCGGCATCTACATCGGCAATGGCCAATGGGTTCACTCTGGTGGATCGAAAGCTGAAGTCCTAAGCGTAAATGCACCATACTGGGGAGATAAATTCCACAGCTACAAGCGTCTTAAATAAGAATTTTCAAGAGCCTCCTTTATGGAGGCTCTTTTTTGTTGCTTGGAGTGTGTTCTTTTATATAGAAGAAAGTCTTTTTATTTGTGATGGGTTTCTTCTATATGAATAATGATATTCCGTGAGACTGTTAGTACTGGTTAAAATCAAAACAGTTCATGTTAACTTGAAATTAGTGCTGGTTAACAGGAGGATCCTTATTCCCCATCCCCCATAGATGGATGCATGAAAAGGAGCCTCACGCGGCGGCCAGCTGCGTTAGGCTTTTCCATTTTCGCTCTTGAACTTTAGATCTTGGAGAGAACCCCTTCTGCTAGTACCGGTTAGACGCTATACAGTTCACGTTACCGTTCCGCTAGGTCATGTTGAATCTTCCGCACTTCTTGTCAACTTCTTGTTAGGTCATGTTAACGCCGATTTAGTTCATGTTAACGCGAGAACTTTCTACCCACACCATATATGCCTGCATTTCACTGAGGTGAAATGCGCAAGTGCTAGAGAAGGAGCCGTTCGCTCATGAGAACGGCTTTTCCATTTGGGTTCTTGAACTCGGCTCTTGGTATGATTCTTTTAGATTTACATTCTCTTCTTATACGACGCTCCAACCGCTAGTGCCGGTTAACTTCTTAACAGTTGATGTTAACGTCCTGCTAGGTCATGTTAACTCTCACGTACTTCATGTTAGCGCCAAGCTAGGTCATGTTAACTCGAAATTAGTAAGGGTTAATACGCAAAAGCTTAAATTAAGCTCAAAAAAAACACGCTCGGCAGCTGCCGGGCGTGTTCGGGTTATTCGTTTTTCATGTTTTTGATTTGGTAGTCGCCGTATTCGTCGATGACGACGGTGAAGACGGAGCGGCGGGTTTCTTTCAGGGTTTCGCCGCTTTCGGTGTCATGGTAGACAAAGTCGGCTGACGCTTCGATGGCGGCGTCTTTTTCATTAATTTTGACGCTGGCAATGGTGGGTTTGATGGCATCGAATGTCCGTGTTGGACTTCTCAATTCGTCCACTTGCTTTTTGCCTTGCGTTGCTGCGTCGCTGCCGGGCAGCAGGTACGCTTCGTAATAATTCATTTCCGGATCATTCAATGAATATGGCAACAATTCGTAATAGCCTTCGATAAAGCTTGTCAGGAGGGCTTCATCGAAATAGGCGTCCTTGACGTCCTGCAAGACGACGTCTTCTTCTGCGTATTCAATCGGCTTGCTGACCCATTCAGCCAACTGGCCGGCGACGCTGTGGATCGGGATGGCGTAGCCGAGTTCCGGCGTCTCTTCGAGGATGATCGAGTTGATGCCAATGATGCTTTCTGTTTCGGCATTGATCAGCGGTCCGCCGCTGGAGCCTTTTTGCAAGATTGCTGTCATTTCATAGAGGCCGCTGTATTCGTAATCGGATGAAAAGCTCTTGCCGACTGCAGTGATTTCACCTTCAGTGGCTGTATTCGCTTGGTCTTCCGGGCTGCCGATTGCGACTACTTTCGTTCCGACAGCGGCTTCTTCTGCAGCCATCGGCATTGGCTGTTTACCGGCCAATTCTTTGACGCGCACTAACGCAATGTCGGTCGTTTCAGAGATGCCGATAACTTGGCCATTGAATTCCTGGCCGTTGCTGTTTTTTAGCATCACATACGACGCGTCTTTGACGACATGGGCGTTGGTCAAGATATCCCCTTTGTCATTGTAAAGAAAGCCTGATCCCTGCTCCAGGTCCGTATAAAGCGTATAGACATGTGTTTGGGCGTTAGCAATCATTTGGTCAAGATCTTTTTCAGGTGCTTCGACCGATACTTCAACCGGTTCTACTTCCGGCTCTGGTTCAGGCTTCGGTTCAGGCTTCGGTTCAGGCTTCGGTTCGGCCACGACGATTTCTTCAACAGGCTCTTCTTGAGCAGGTTCGTCTTCCCTTGCGTCTTCGACGGTGCCTTCAGCTGGCGGTGCTTCTTCTGCCGGCACTTCGATTTCTTCTGCTTTCGTATCGAAGCCTGCGTAATTTTTGTCTGTGAAAGATTCGTCTTTCATCTGCAGATCAGCTGGCTCTTCCTTTTCAATTAATGCGTAGCTGCCTCCCACAATGCCAAACAGCAGCAATACCGATAAAACCGCTGTCCAAATGCGGCGTTTCGAGCTTTGATCTTGCTTTCTATGGTCGATGCGTTTATTCATAAAATCTGTCACTTCCCTTTTCATGTCCTCTAAATAGACGAGCCGCATTGCGAATGGTTTCACTTTGCCGCGATGTTCTTTCCATTATAGCAAGCCGGGGCGAAAAGTTCCGCTTTCGGGCGTAAAGATGCGCAAAAAGAGGCTATAAATGCACCGTTTGGCGGCTTTTTCTGTTGGAAATGCAGAAAACGCACAGTTTTTAGGGGTGAATCTGTTTAAAAAAAACGCTTCATAGCTAACAAAAGATAAAATTTCAGCAACACGGGTTAAACTCTTGCTATCCACTGATAACGCTGGTGGAAAAACGATTACATTATGATTTCTTATTCCCAAAATTGAAGATGGATGCATTTCGCCTGGGCGAAATGCTTAAGTGCACGTAAGGAACCGCTCGCCCAGGCGGACGGCTTTTCCATTTACGAGCTTGAACTTGGATCATAGAGAGACTCTCCACCGCTAGTGCCGGTTAAGCTCCAGACAGTTCATGTTAACGTCTCACTAGTTCATGTTGAATCTACAGCACTTCTTGTTAACCTCTTACTAGATCATGTTAACGGCGCAGAAACCCCTTTCAACCAACAAATCCTTCACAACCCAAAAAAAAGATCCGAAGCGCGTCGGCGCTTCGGATCTTTCTACAGGCTGTTATTTCTTCGCTTGCCCTTTGTTCGTGACGACTGTGTAATTGCCTAGTTCGTTGATGCTTAGCGCGAACGTTGAGCCGTTCAATTCGCCTTGGATGATTTTCCATTTGCCTTGTGCGTCTTCGCGTGCACCGAATTGGACTTTGATGCTGCTGTCCGTGTCGAATGCCAGTTCAACGCTTGACGTGAATTTGACAGGAATTTCATTGCCTTCAGCGTCCGTGATGGCGATATTAAATTGCTGCGCTAATGCTGGGCGGCTGTCTACTGTTGCCGCATCTTCAACTGCGAAGTCGAGATTAAAGCCTTCGCCAGCTGCTGCTGCGATTTGCTGTAGGTTGGCTGCTGACAAAGTCAAATCAGCAGTCGGCAAGTCGATCAATAGATCTTTACCGCTTTCGAGCAATGCTTCGATCGTGCCTTCAGAGAATTCAATCGTTAATTCGCCTGCTTCGTTGAATTCACCAGCTGTGATAACAGCTTCGTCACCTGACAAGTCAGGATCTGCTTCTTGCTCGCCAGGAACTGCTGGCTCTTTGAATGTGATTTGCGCCAATAATGGATCGTGGTCAGATGCACGTCCGTGCTGTTCCATGAACAATGCGTTGATGTGGACCATATCCAATTGGGTATTGGCCGCCAAATTATTCGTTACCAACAAGTGGTCAAGCACTTGTGAATTACCTTGGTAATAATAAGAGAAACGGTCATCTAATGGCACATCTTCGACTTTATTCGTCAAGATGTCGCCTTTTAGAGCGTCAAGAGCTGGTGTGAATTCGAAATCGTTCATGTCGCCTGCAACGATGACGTTCAGGTCAGGGTCTTGTGCAAGCCCATCTGCAACGAATTCGTTGATCGCTGTAGCCAATTTGATGCGTTCTTCAACCGAACCAAGGAATGGAGGCTGCGTTTGGCCGAATAAGCCTTGGTCTCCGCCTTTCGAGTTCAAGTGGGCGCCGATGACAACCACTTGCTCACCTTGGAATTCGAATTGTGCCGCTACTGGCTTGCGTGTGTTTGGCATTGCGAACGGTTGGATGCGTCCTGGGTTTAATGACAATTCGCCTTCTACCCATTCCGTATCTTGTGTTGCTGTGCCTTTTGTTCCTTCAGAAAGTGTTACGCGTTCCGGGTTGTACAAATAGCCGACGCGAATGTTTCCGCCAGGCTGTCCGCCGTCCTGGTTGTATTCAGGTGCAATGTCGGTCCACGCATACGTTGGTCCGCCAGCCGCTTCGATTGCTGCAATCAGGCGCTCATAGCTTCCTGTAGCGTCAGAATTTCCTGATGCTGTTGGGCCGTCCGTATCTTGTACTTCAACCATCGTGATGATGTCCGGTGAGTTCAAGTCGTTGACGAATGATTCGCCGATGCGTGCCGCTTTTTCGTCGCTTGTGTGGCTTGGGTCAGCCGAGAAGTTTTCGACGTTATATGCTGCGACGGTCAATTTGTCGTCTGCGTTTTCGATCCATGTTTGTTCACGAGTAGTTCCACCATCTAGGATTGCTGGAAGTTCAGCCGGATTTGTCCAGATCTGGTAGTTTCCGAAGCCATAGCCTAGAACGCCGACTGGCATTTCAGCGAATGTGTCGCCTGCTTTGGCAACAACGTTGTCGCCAGTTGTTACAGTGATGTGTTCTGGGTTGTAATCATCTTCAGCAAGAAGGATGCCGCCCTGTTTGTGGAACGTGTTGTTTGTCGCGGTTTTCGATACGACAAAGACTTCGCCGTAATCCTGCGGTCCGACGATTTGTGCGTCACTTACGCCAACGCGCATCAATTCCAGGGATTCCCAGAAATCAACGCCGTCTTTTTCCGGATCGAACGTTGTCAATCCGTCATCGTCGATGTTTTGAGTCGGCGGGAACACGTCTTCCCCGATAACCAATGGTGCGGGAAGTTCAGCCGTACCGTCTTTCACCACTTCCGTCGAACGGATGCGTGTCAGTGGCAGATCGTTGTCTTTCATGTCGGAATAGCCTTTATAAAACCATTCTTCTACTGTCCCGGCAACTGTTACCACATCGCCGACCTTGAATGAACTGCTTGCGCTTGCGCGGTTGACGATGATGGCTTCAGAAGTTTTCCAGTCGCCGTCGCCATTTGGATCTTGGATGACAAAGTTTGCGCCGTTATAGAAATGCGTGATGACGCCTGTGATTTCATTTACCGCTACGTTTTCGTAGTTTGTGAAATGCTTTTTCGCTTGGATGTCACGGATTTTCAAGTCCGCTGTTTTTAGTACTGTGTATTCAAATGTGAAGGCTTCCGACGTTTCAGCGCCCACTGCAATGGCTTTGATCGCCGTATCTTCTGTCAAAGTGATCGGTGCAGTGTAAGGTGTGCTTGCAGCGGTTGGAGTTGAACCGTCCAACGTGTAATAGATTGCTGCATTTTCCCAGCCGGATTGAAGGGTGATTTTTGTACCTTCAGAAACGACTCCTGGGAAGACATCTGCATAAACTGCTGGTTTGTTGACCAAATCGAAGCTTTCGATGCCAAGTGTTTTCACTTGGTACGAATCGTTGAATTTAGAAGCGATGCCACTAACGTGGACCCCTTCGCCTTCTTTGTATTGCTGAAGGAAACGCTCATAGGTCAAGCCGTTGCGGTTATCGTTGCGGATCACGACGGTTTCGCCGTTTTCATGCATTGCCGTGAATTCGAACGTACCATATTCGTTCACTGCTTTAAGGCCAGTGATCGTGACATTGCGAAGTTCAATGGATTCGCCTTGTGTGTCTTCATTAACGCCAGCAGGAGTAATTGTCTGCGTCGCTGGCAATTCATTGTTTTTAGAAAGAACTTCTATTGTATTCGGCTGGAATTGCAGTTCGCCGGAGTACTCGGATACCGTACCCACGAGGCGCACTTTGTCGCCAGGCGCTACAGTTGCGCTTGATGTATAAACATAAATGCCGGCAGTTTCGTCCTGGACGTAGAACGCGTTGCCGCCCCAGAAACCAGTTCCGGTAGTGACAATGCCTTCAACTGAGATCAGTTCGCCTGGTGTTGTGCGTGCTTCAGCAAGCGTGTCGACTGCAGTTGGTTCAGGCGGAGCTTCGCCTTCTGACAAGATTGTATATGCATTTGCAGAACGCAGACCCGGTACCGAGAAATATGCACCAAGTGTTCCTGAAATTGTTACTTGCGCTTTGAAGTTTTGAGGATTATCAACCAAGTTGATGCCTGCTCGGGTAGCACCCGTCGGCAACTGAACCGGCAAAATTTTAGCTGGATCGGTTTCATCCGGGGAATCCGCCAATCCTACATTTGTAGCTCCCGTAAACGGTGCTTCTTGGTCGTAGTTTGTACCGCTGATGACTACTCCGACAATATAACCTTTCACCGTTGCCGCTCCAGAATTTGTTGCGATGGCTTCAGCCACACTAATCGGTTCTGCGGCAGTCGCAGTTGCCATATAAGGCAAAGCTGCGGATAAGGCCAATAAAAGACTCAAAAAAATCTTGCCTAACGCGGTTTTCGTCAAATTGCTCCACTCCCCATTAAAGTATTAACATACAGTGCAAGTATACAAGATTAAAGATGAGTAATTTATTAAAGTATTGTAAAAGTTTAACTTATTTGCCCGATAAGACTATCTTAGTTACAAATAAAGGTATAAACTGAATCTTTTGAACTGACATTTTTTCAGGCAGATTTCCAGTATATTGAAAACGCTTACATTAACATAGTTGTGAACATTTCGTAACCTATTGCTTTAATAGACGTCATTAAAGAAAGATTCATGATAAGATAGAATCCGTGTATTAGAACTTATGGGTTCTATTAATTGGAAAATCATTTGGAAAGTAGGATTTTGTAGTGGGTAGAAAACTTGCAATAACCAGCATCCTTTTTGTAATTACTTCCTTATTCTTAAAAGTATCCGGATTGCTGCGCGATATGATTATCGCTTTTTATTTCGGAGATTCTTATCAGGCAATGGCTTATTTTGCGGCTTTCACGCTGCCGAATATATTTATCCTGTTTTTTGCTACCGGCATGAAGAACGCTTTTGTGCCAAGTTATATCCATGCGCTCGCTGACGGCAAGGGACATCACCATTTTTCCCAGATTATCCGGGGCACCGTGCTGCTTGGCTTTGTTGTTTCGGTAATTGGCGTCTTGGCAAGCCCGTTCTTGCTTCCTGTCATGTTCCCGGAACTGAATGCTGAAGCAATCAGCTTGAGCGTCGGCTTGTCGATCATTTTCTTTATTGCGGTGTTCATGGTTTCGTTGAACGCTGTTTACGAAGCATACCTCGATGCGGAGAATAAATTCTCCTTGTCTGTCGTGTCCCAAATTTTGGTCATCGGCAGCACAATCCTTGGTGCTGTATTCTTTGCAGAGCGTTTTGGTGCGTATTCCCTGGCATTCGGTTATTTAACCGGATCCATTTTATCGTATATCGTTAAACGCCTCTGGTTTATTCCGAAAGACAGCCATAAAGTGATCGGGCGGCTTGACTGGAGCGAGATCAAACCGTTCTCGATCATTTTCATCCCTGTCGCGATTACGGTGATGGTCGGACAAGTCAACTTGACGATTGATAACATCTTCGCCGGCAGTTTCAGCGGCGAAGCGATCAACTACATCAATTACGCGAAGAATATCGTTCATTTTCCGCAAGCGATCATCGGCGTGACGATCGGTACGATTGTCTTTCCGATTTTAGCCAAGGCCATTTCCACCAACAACCAAGCGGGGTTTAAAAAGAGCATCGAGTACGGCTTGATGTTGACGCTTCTTGTTTTACTGCCGGCGGTTGCGGGTATGATGTGGCTCATGGAAGACTTGATCCAAATCGTTTACCAACGCGGTGCTTTCACAGCGGATGCTACGCAAGCAACGGCTGCTGTCGGACATCTATACTTAGGATCCGTGCTGTTTTTCAGTTTACAGAACATCTTGAACAAAGCATTTTACGCGAAGAAGAAAGGCCACGTCATTTTGCGCATCAGTTTGTTCTCCATTGCGCTGAACGTTGCACTGAACTTCCTGTTCATCGAATTGATGGATTCGTATTTGGCTATCCCACTGGCATCTTCAGTTATGGCGCTTGTTTACTTCACACTGAACTGGATTGTCTTTAACCGGACAGAAGGCAAACTTGAAACTTCCTTCCTATTAAAAGACGCAGCGAAAATCATCGCGGCTACCGGCTTGATGCTGGCATCGCTGTGGCTGACGGATCTGTTCGTCAGTGATTTCAATGTTTACATCCGCTTCGCCATTACCGTGATTGTCGGAGCGATTGTCTACGGTGCTTCGATTTTGGCGTTGCGCACAGCCATTGCCCGTTTTCTTTTGACTAAATTGAAAAAATAAGGAGTTTACGCTTTTATGAAACAGGCATTGATGAATAACGCCACTCCCCTTTTAGCGCCTGCCATCAAGGCATCGCTGAAAAAGTTTTACAAGTCCGATAAAGCTGTGACGCCGCTCGAACAGGCGCGCAGCGTCCTGATTTTCGCACCGCATATCGACGATGAAACCATCGGCCTTGGCGGGACGATCCGGAAATACGCCACAAACGGCACTGAAGTCTATATTGCCGTCATCACCGATGGCAATAAAAGCAACACCACCAGCGGCAGCGGACAAAGTTTGGCTGACATCCGCAAAAGCGAACTGGTGTCGATTCAAGACCTGTTAGGCTTTTCCTCTATAATTTATATGGAATATCCAGACAGCGTGATGAACCAAGTCGAGTCTTCCGATGAATTCAAAAAACTGATCGATTCGGTCAAACCGGAAACTGTCTATGTGCCGAGTCTGATCGACGCACATCCCGATCATGTCTTTACCGCTCACCTTGTGGCAGATGCTTTGAAAAATTCGGTACATAAACCTTCCTTAATTAGGGAATATGAGATTAACTGCCCTGTTCCTCCGGAGGAAATTAATTGTATAATAGACATTACGGCTGAATTTGAAGTGAAGAAACAAGCAACCACGGCATTCAAATCGCAAGTAATCGCCTTTGACGGATTTTTGGCGCTGGCCGCCATCAAAACTTCGTTACAGTCCGATGCCCGCGTCAAGTACGTTGAAACTTTTGTGGAAAATGTTCCCGAGGCGTTTATACAAGCTGCGGACAATTTGAAAAAACAAGATCGCGATTACGGCAAGCATTTCAAACAAGCAAACCGCGTGGTTACGCTGTGGTGGGCTATTTTCAAAAACATCAAGTTAAAAAAGGCTTTTTACCAAAGCCGCTAATCATTTACGTATTTGGAGGAAATCATGAACTTTATAAAGAACGAAAATGAAAAATGGTTTTGGCTGGTGTCTTTGGTGGCATTCATGCTCATCGGCTATACTCAAATCCCTTTGATCGGCTACGTGCTGACCGTCCTATTATTTGCTTACTCATTCTACAACCCTAAAAACGGTATACTTATGCTGTTTGTCTATATCCCGATCCGCGTTTTTATCATCGAATACAATCCGGGGCTGTCGTTTGTTACAGATGCTTTGGTCTTCGGTGCTTTGTTCAAAGTGTTCTGGATGAACCGCAAATCATTGTCTAGCCTCTTTAAATTCAAAATTTTTGAATATGCGTTTTTCGCCTTTTTGGCAATCGGGGCTGTGTCGGCTTTGATCACAGGCATCAATATCGTCAACATCATCCAACAATTGCGGTCGTTCACCATCTTCTACTTGGTGTATTACATTGTCTACCGTCTGCAAATCAGCCGCAAAGACCTCGTCAATTTAGTGTGGATTTTCATCTGGACCTCGATTTTGGTTTTGCTTCAAGCGATCACTGAAAAACTGTCAATCCGGAATTTATTCTTGCCGGAAAGCTGGCAGGCAATGGCGTTGTCAGCGAAAAACCGCGTCCGTATCTACGGAATGCTTGGCAACCCGAACGTTTTGGGCATTTACTTGGCTTTTGCGTTCGTCCTATTTTACACAGCTAAGCAAAAGCTCAGCGAATTCAGACCGCTTTATATGGAGATTTTGAATGTCTTGATCATCGGCATCTTGATCTTGACCTATTCCCGCGGCACATGGGGCGGCTTCTTGATCGCTGCCATTGCATTCGTCCTTATGACACGCAAATGGAAAATCGGCTTTGATATGGTCAAATACGTCGCATTCGCTTTGCTATTTGTTGTTATGCCGATGAACTTGCTGACAAACGTCATTGAAAGCACCGATATCGGCGCTGAAAAAGTCAGCAACATCCAGCAATTCGATGTTGGCGGCGAGTCCGGATTCTCGGACCGCATCGGCAGCACATTCAGTGAAGATACCGTCACCGGCAGCCAAAGCTCCGGCCGGATCTTCATCGTAAAAAAAGGCTTTGAAGTGTTTATGGATCATCCGGTCATCGGTACCGGCTTTGCAACATTCGGCGATTCGACCACGTTGTCCAGTTCGTCTCCGCTTTACCGGGAATACGGAATCGGCCATAACTTTTATTCAGACAATCAATACATTCAAATCATCGTACAAACGGGTGTACTGGGCGTAATCGCTTTTGCGGTCTTCCTGTTATCGATACTCGTGCGTTTCTTTAAAAAGCATAAAGAAAGCTATATTTACACCATTACCATCAGCTTCTTGCTGGGCGCCTACTTTATGGGCCTTGTCTATAACTTATGGGAATCGGATATTTTCACACTTTCTTTCTTTGTCTTGCTGGCCGCTGCTTCGCGCCGGGAGGACCTCGGAAAAATCACCGGTGGTACTTTATGATCCGCCTTTACCAAGAAGGCGACGCTGATAACATCAATGCATTGTACGAACGCGTTTTTGGAAAAAGCCGCAGCTTCGCGGAATGGGAATGGAAGTTTCAACGCTTTTCTTCCCCTCCCGCCATTATCATTGTCGCAGAACAAGCGGGCCGGATCGTCGGCCATGCCGCTTGCCTCCAAATCAATGCGTTTCACCAAGGCCAAACACTTTTGCTAGCAGAGCGCGTCGACATCATGGTTGACCCTGATTTCCAAGGGCAAGGCATCTACAAAAACATCGTGTTTCGCATGCTTGAAGAATGCGCGGCAGCAAACATCGATATCTTGTATGGCTTTCCCGCTCCTAAAGCGAAAGACGTTTTCCTGTCTGTCGCAAAAGCCGACGACCTCGGCAACGTCCCAAGGTTTTTAGCCGTCAATAAACCCGGAAGCTTGCTCAGCGCTAAAATTTCCGCGCTGTCATTTTTGAAAAAACCGATCAATGGACTGTTCGGGACATTGCGCCGCAAAAAAACCCCTTACAGCTTGCGGACACTCGGCGCAGCCGACCTGCACGTCATTGATGAGCTATATGAACGCCATGCCGCGTCCTATCCCTTGCACGCGAAACGCGGCAGCGATTACGTCGTACGCCGCTTTATGGACCACCCCGGCAAAGACTATCAAATCGTTGCGCTGAACGCTGCGGGCGAAGATCGCGGCTATGCGGTGCTTCACACCGAAACAGCTGAAAACGGTGTGTCGTTCGAAACCATCGTCGACATCTGGGGGCCGAACGACAGCGAGCAATTAGCTGCCATGATCCGTTCCATCCGCGCAAACTCTGCCGCCGACGCCATGAACATCTGGGCCGTCAAAGACAGCGAACGCTATGCCGCTTTGAAAAAAGCCGGCTTTTACCACCTAAACAGTCCCATGCCTTTCATCGTCAAATCATTCACCACCAAAGTCGATGCCGGACACATCGCCAACTGGCACTTGTCCCAATCCGACGTCGATTCCTATTAATCCAAAAACCCGGCCGTCCAATGGACAGCCGGGTTTTCTGTTTGTGGGAGTGGATGTATTGCTAATATCGGATAAAATCGAAACAGTCCCTGTTAAATATCAGCCATTGGGTGATGAAACTCGTGCAATGCATGATAACCCAAACCTAACATTTGTTATCGCCGAACTACTGCCTGTTAACCATGAAACTCCAAAAGAAAAGGCTGCCGAGAGATTCTCGGCAGCCCTGTGTTTTATTAGTCTTGGTGCAATTCCTTAACGACTGCAGGTGATACTACTGACGCACCGCCTGTAATGAAAATTGTGTTATACGTGAAAGCCAGCTCATCAATCGCTGGAGCCACAGAGTCCGTCTTAACAAGAAGCATTGGAGCTTCGTAAGTTGCTGCGTAATTACTGCCTGTCAATGCATCGGCAAAGCCGGCACCGTTAGCTGCAAAGCCTATAGCCGATCCTGCGAAAAGCTCTTCTGCAACTGCTGCTGAAGTCGCATAGCGATCAACGCCGCTGATGCGGTCAGCTGCTGGCAATTGGCCTTCAACTTTCGTTGAAACAGCTCCTTTGCCACCAATGATCAACGTATTTGTAACGTCTTTAAGAGCTGCTTGTGTTGCAGCAGGAATGGCGTCAGGGCGAGTCAACAAGATTGGCAATTCGCTTAAAGCCGCAAACGAACTAGCGGACAAAGCATCCGGGAAGTTCAAGCCGCTAACAACTACGGCTTCTCCTGTATCGTTGCCTAATTCAAATGCAACATTTGCAGCTGTTTCATAGCGATCCTTACCACCAACACGGTAAGTACCTACACCAGCAGCTTCCAATTCCGCTTCAACATTTGTTGAAACCGCTCCAGTGCCGCCTAAAATAATCGCTTCTGTTGCGCCAAGGCGGGCAATTTCAGCTTTTACAGCTTCGCTCAATTTACCTGAACGTGTCAATAAAATCGGTGCATCTTGCTGATAAGCCAATGGCGTTGCCGTCAATGCATCCGCGAAGTGGTCGCCGCGTGCGATAACAACTGTATCTGCCGAGCTCCATCCTTCTTTCGATACAGCGACAGCTGTTTCATAGCGATCCAAGCCTGAAAAGCGTACTTGGTTGATGCGGTCTTCGTCGCCTGCTTCATTTGCATTAGTTGCAGTGACATGGTTAAGGAACATTTGGTAGTCGACGTTGCCCGGCTCTTGTACACGGCCGTCTTCATAAACTTCTTTGAATACGCCATAGCCGTCGCCGCCTTTAGCAGTGAACGTGTTCGTTGCTACTTTATAAGTTGCTGCATCTTCCAAATCCACGTAGCCGCCGTCTGCTTCTTGTGTGAACACAGTTGCAACACGGTCTCCTACAGGAGCTTTTGCATCGTAATTATAGAACAATCCTGAGAAATGAAGGAATCCTCCGCTTTGCAATGGGAAGTCTTTAACACTTAGCTCTAACGCTTCGCGAAGTTCTGCGCCAGTCAATTCCATAATTGCCAACGAGTTTCCGAAAGGCATCATCGTAAGGACTTCGCCTTTTGTAATCGGGCCAGCATTAAGTGATGCACGAATTCCGCCGCCATTCGTCAAAGCGATTGTAGTTTCAGGATCAATTTCCTTTGCCGCTGCCAACATGCCATCCGTGATCAAGTTGCCAAGATCGGTTTCGCCAACTCGCACAGAAGCACGGTCACCGTTCAATCCGTCTTCTAAAGCAACACCGATTTCTTCATTTTTCACTTCTTCGATTGCGGCTTTATAGGGAGCTAATAATTCTTTTGCTTCTGGGTCTTCAATTGCAGCAGCTACTGGCAGCAATTCGCCTTCATAAGCTGTCACTTCTCCGGCTGCATCGAATGTTACATCCAGTTTGCCTAAGAAGTTATTGTATTGTTCGCCTTGTACAATGATAGTTTTGCCAATTTTCACTGGCTCTTCAAGTTTGCTATGTGTGTGTCCGCCTACAATAACATCAATTGCCGGGACGGCATTTGCTAATTCTTTATCGTTGTCGACATTTGCATTGTCATCAAAGCCGATATGCGTCAAAGCGATGATTTTGTCTACGTCCTGCGCTTCAAAAGCCGCTACCGCATCTTTAGCAGATTCGATATAATCCGTAAATACTACGCTGTTTGCGCTTGAAATCGTCGCTGTTTCTTCAGTAGTCAAACCGAAAATCCCGACTTTTTCTCCATCAATCTCTTTGATGATCCCTTCATAAATCTCACCATCTGCCGCTGCATCCGTGTAACTGTCGATTTCAAGAGGTGCTAAATCAGCATCTGCTGAAAAATCAACGTTAGCTGATACGAATGGAAACTCAGCGCCCGAAACGAACTTCGAAAGCGATTCATGTCCGTTTGCACTTGAGCCAAGGTCAAATTCGTGGTTTCCGAAAGTCATTGCATCGTATTTCATCAAGTTCATGAAAGGTAGATCCGCTTGTCCTTCGTACTCATTGAAATAAAGAGTACCAGAGAAAACGTCTCCTGCATCCAATAATAGGTTATTCGGATTTTCTTCCCGGACTTCATTTACCAGAGTTACTCTTTTGGCAATGTTATCCAGATTAGCGTGCGTGTCGTTCGTGTGCATGATTGTTAGGTTAAAATCACCTGTAGCTGCTTCCATAGTTGTTTCTTGCACCCCTACAATTGTTACCGTCAACGCAGCCGCCATTACTGAAGTAAAAATCTTTTTCGGCATTCCTACACCATCCCACTCATTTTTTAGGCTAACACCTTAGACCTTTTGACTCATTGTTACGAATAAGGTCATTCTTCCTACTATTCATAATACAATATCTATTATTAATATAGTGTAAATTATTTAATTTTTTTGGAAATTTTTATATTTTTATTAAAAATTTTAAAACTAGTCGGGAAACTTAGTTTTTCTGGTTAAATAGCAATGGGTTTATGATAAAAAGTTGGATTTGTAGAGCGGCATCTTCGATATTCCGCTCTTGCACTTTGATCGAAAAGAGATCTCTTTTCTGCTAATGCCGGATAAAATCGAGATAGTGTGTGTTAACTTTTGGCTAGCGCGCCCTGAATCTCGTCTAATGCTGGACAAGTTCTGGCTAATTCCGGTTAGCGGAAAAATAATGCTTGATAATGCATATACCTACTCCCCAATCCAATAATCAGATTGCATTTCGCTCAGTGGAGTGGAGTATCGACTGCTTTCACATAAAAAAAGCTAGAAGCTCAGCGCTTCTAGCCTTCTTCAATTATTCGCTTTTCAAGATTTCGTCTAGCTCTTCAACAACATTGTCAGAAACTACGCCCGATCCGCCGATTACTTTTGCGAATTCTACGCCGCTTTCTTCCAAGTATGCGCCTAGCTCATAAGATACTGATTTCCCTACCAAGTAAACGCCTGTGTTTTGCTTGGCAGCTAATGCTCCGCCAGCCAACGCATCGGCAAACGATGAACCTGTCGCTACGTAGATCGTATCAGATGTGCTGCCGAAATATTTAGCAACTTCCAATGAAGTTTCATAACGGTCAGCGCCTTTGATGCGCAACGGAGTCGGCAATTGGTTAAATGCTTTTCTGCTGATTGCGCCCGTTCCGCCGATGACAAGTGTGTTTTCAGTACCAAGTTTTGTTAAAGCAGCTTTCGTAGCAAATGGCACTGCGTTTTCACGGCTTAACAAGATCGGCATTCCTTCAGATCCAGCATAGCTTGCTACGCTCAATGCATCCGGGAAGTTCTGTCCGTTTACAACGACTGCTGATTTAGCTGTATCGAATTTGCCAGCGATTTTCGCAGCAGTTTCGTAACGGTCAGCACCGCTTAAGCGTTCAACGTCAATTCCATCGCCTTCCAATTCTTTGACGATTGCATCTGAAATCGCTCCAGTGCCCCCAAGGATGTAAACTTTCTCAGCGCCCAATCGTTTGATTTCGTCATACGTTGTGCCTGGAAGAGCTTTCGTGCGTGACAACAGCAATGGCGCGTCGTATTTCTTAGCTAACGGCACTCCTGCTAGAGCATCAGCATAATGGTCTCCACGTGCCAGAACGACCACTTTAGAAGAATCCCAGCCTTCTTTGCTCAATTTCACTGAAGTAGCATAACGGTCTGCCCCTGCAATACGTTCAGCGCGCAACTCGTTTTCAGCTCGCTCGATCGTCAATTCTTTCGTCACTTTGTTGCCGGCTCCATCTTCCACTACTACCGTGAATTTGTTGATGCCTGGCTCCAAATCAACTTGGGCTTCAACGACTTTGCTGATTGGTGTCGCTAATTTGATTTCGTCAAAGACATCTTGCGCATAAAGAACATCGCCATTAATAGTAAGTTTGATCATGTTGAAGTTATCTTTTACTGTAATGTCGAATTTCGCTGTTTTTTGGTCGTTGTCAACAACTGTTGGAGCTGTTGTCCCGATTGTTGGATTAACTGTATCGACAAAGATTGGACGGATAATTGAAACAACGTTTCCGTTATAGTCTGTTGCTTCAAATTTCACATCGTGCTTGCCGCTTCCAGACACTTCAATTGTTGAATTGAATTCATAGCCTTTGCCAGCTGTGTACGTAGTAGCGATTTCTTTTCCATTTACTGTCAACTTGTCAAGGTATTCTTCTACCACATAGCCTTTAACCGGAATAGTCGTAGTGTTGAACAAGCCTAATGCAGCTGGTCCGTTATCGTCTACATAAATGACTGGTTTTGTCGTATCATCCATGTTCGTTCTTAATACAGCGCTGTTGAAAGCGTGATCGACAACTTCGACTTCAACTAAGCTGATTTGACTTGAATTCAAATTGAATTGGTCTAAGTCAATTGAAGTTTCAGATGCTTTGAATGTTTTGCCCAAAGATTTTCCATCAAGTTTAACTGTGTAAACGTCAGCGCCTACACCTTCATCATTAAAGCTTACTTCAAGCGTGTTTTTGTCATCGTTCAATGTTGCTGTTCCTGTTGGAGCAACTGTATCCACATAAACTGGCAGTTGCTTGCTTTGCCATTCAGCATCTTCATAATCCACTTTCGCAGCGTATTCATATTGGTACAAACCGTCTTTTACAGTTTGCCCACTGACTTTGCCATCCCATGCACGCGCTGGGTTATAGTTGATAATAGTACCTGTACCGCCGTCGTAATAGTCTTTGCGAACGTCATTTTCGATATTGACCGTTCTCAACTTATTGCCCTCAGCATCCAAGATATTCGTTTCAAGCACTTTTGCATTGCGCAGGAATGTCGGATTTGCGTTGATGTTATCAAAAATTGTATCTCCGTTTGGCGAGACTGGGTAAACCAACTTCCCGTCAACTTCAACTAGATCCAAGTAGTTAACGCCATCGTCAGCATCTGATGTAACCCCATATCCTTTGAAGAAGTAATCATAGAATTTCGTTTCTTCTTTTTCAGCTGGGCCGAAAGCATCCAATATTTCTGGACGGTCCCATTCGCCGTAGAAGCTGATGTAAGGAACAACCAAATCAGGATTTACTGTATCTTCAGCGACTAATTTTACGAAGCCTTCAACAAATACGTCTTGCTCAAGGTCTTTCAAAATTGTTTTGCCGGCTGCATCAAGTCCAGGAACTTGGCCGTTGCTGATATCGATTGTTACCGTGACATCGGCCGTGCCATTTGCTGGTACAACAACTTTTTCAGGAGCAGTTACTTTAGCGCCTTCAAGCTTGCCTGATTTCAATAGATTGTATTTAACATCGCTTGCTGTTTCTTTGAACATATCCACCAAGACAGATGTATCAACTGAATAGCTTGCCGCTTTGTCCGTCAAGTTTTCTGCAGTTAATGAAAATGTGAATGAATCCTCAGTAAAGTCTTTAACGTTTACTTTGGCTTCGTTCGTCGATTTTTCAACGACAACGACTGGAGTGGAAACTGCTGCGTGAAGCTGCATCATTCCAGCTCCTTGGCGGCGTGGTGAAATGGTGTCTCCGTCTAAGCCAAATGTGATGTCAGCTGTATTCAACATTAACTTTTTAGCAAGGCGCGTGCGTTCTTCAATTGAATAAGAACTGAATTTAGCGTCCGCTTTCAAGTATTGCTGAACCAATGCAGCTCCACCTGATACGTGCGGTGCTGCCATTGACGTTCCGCTCATTACGCCGTATTTATCGCCTTCAAGCGTTGAGTAGATGTTTCCGCCCGGAGCTGATAATTCAGGTTTGAACTCAAGATCCGGTGTAACGCCCCATGAAGTAAAGTCAGTTGCACGCCCAACTTCAGGACCTTCTAAAGCTCCAGTTTGAGTTACATCACCAGGAATTTCTACACCAGCAGAAAGAGCCGCTTCCAATTCAAGCCCATCTTCGCGAGTGGTTTTCATGAATGGAATATCCCAGCCGCCTTGGTCTTTATAGAACACAGGGCTCGTGCTGTTATAAACGATGATTCCAGCTGCGCCAGCTGCCGCCGCGTTATTCGTTTTATCAACGAAAGTATATGCGCCGCGTTCCACGACTACTACTTTGCCTGTTACATCGATTCCTTTGTAATCGTCAGGTCCGCCTAATGCACTTTGGTTTCCAGACAATGCTTTCAACGAAACAACTTCAACTGCACCAAGTTTTGTCCAGTCATCTACGCCAAATCCTTCAACTGAGAAATCGCCGAAGTCGACTTCATGCGTAAATTCGTTTACCATGTTTCCTGTTGCAGCTACTTGGATCGTATCTTTATTCAATCCAGGCGAGCCGACTAGGCCGTAATCCGGGTTGTCGTAATGCGGCGAGTCGAATCCGTAGCCGATTGTTCCTGAGTTACCTGCAGAAACTGAAGCCACAATTCCGTTTGCTACCGCATTGGAAATCGCTTTGTCTTCCGCGCTGTCTTCTTCATAGAACGAAGAAGTTGAACCTAAACTCATGTTCAATACATCCGCGCCTAATTTCACCGCGTCATCGATTGCTGCCAAGTAGATATCAGAGAATGTAGATGGGAAGTTGACATCGTTGCTGAAAACTTTCATGCCCAGCAATTGGGATTCAGGTGCAACGCCTTTAATGCCGCCATTCAACTCGTCGCCATTCGCTCCGACTGTTCCGGCAACGTGCATGCCGTGCATAGATGCGCCAGGTGAAATATCACCGACAATATCGTTTTTATCGTAATAGTTATATGCATAAGGAACTTTCGCGTTATGGTAAGCGCCTTTTAATCCGTTAGCGGCAATTGCGCTCGCAACGCCATCTTTCGTTAAATCGACTTTGGACTCGTCTGTAATATTGAAATCACGGTGAGTCGGATCGATTCCGGAATCGATGACCGCTACGACCATACCTTCGCCTTTAAGCTTGCTATCAGCCCATACTTGGCGAGACTGCACAAAATCATGGCTTGTCGTCATATCCGGTTTTACATCCGGCTTGTCGTATTCATTGGACAAATAAACATTTTTTACGCCTGGGAGGTTTTTGATCTTTTCAACTTCGCTGTATTTCACGATTCCACTGAAACCGTTGAAAGTTGTTGTGTATTCAAATTGCGAATTCAAGGATACGCCTTGAGAAGAAATCGTTTGCTTAACAGATGTATGTGTTTTCTTTAATTGAGTATCAATTTTTGTTTTTTCAGTTGAAGATAGGTCTTTGTATTGAACGCCTTTCGCTGAAGCAACTTCTACTCCTGCTTTCCCTTCGACTTCTACAATAATACGGACTTCTTGGTTAGGTGTAAGCGCTTTAACTCCTGGAAGATCAGTTTTCTGTTTCGTCGCAAGGCCTTTGACTAGTTCAGCTTTCTCATTCGATAAAACGTTGATCGCTTGGGCATCCTTATCAGAAACTGTTGAACCTTGTCCTGTTGCCGCACTTGCTGTCATAGCGCCGTTGCTAGCGATCAATCCCGCCATCATTGCTAACGATGCATACTTTCTCCACTTTTTAGAAATATTCTCCACTTTGGTGCCTCCCCTAAATTTCTTAATGGAGAAATTAGACATATATTACCTTAATTATGTATGTTTTTCCCCACTCACAGAATTGTAACAATAGTCTTACATTTAAGTCAATATTTTTTGAAAATAATTTCCATTATTTCAAATTTGTATTTTTCTTTATATAAAAGAGGCAGAGATTGCCAAGCGGATGGGAGAAAAGTCTATGTATAGATTGGTTTTCTTAGAGCTTTCAAGCACAAAAAAAGCAGCTAATGGGCATCCATTAGCTGCTTTTTCAATTTACTGCTTCTTGAAATTACTCGTAGCTGACAAGTTCCATCTTCGACTCTTGAACATTTTCACCATTCGTAATCGTTGTCGATTCTTGGATCAATCCAAGAGACGGTGCATAAGAGTTCGAGATTGACGTTACTTGCTCAGAGCTTTCTGATTTCAATGTCTGCGTGATGACTAGGACATCTTCAAAAGTGCCTGCTGGTGTTTCCAATGTTCCTGCAGTCTCAGTAATTTGCCATTCGCCTTCCGCTTGGTTCGCTTCGTTGATCACGCTGACTGGCGATTCCATTGGAACCAATCCTTTGAGGGAAATATCTTGTACGCCCGATAGTTCAGAAGTTTCAAGCAGCATTTCCATGCCGCCTTCTGTCCATTCTGTGATCTGAACGGTTTTTACATCCCCGAAAGAAATGACTTCCAAGACTTTGTTTTCTTGGACTTCCTGTGTTTCACGGACCACTTCGAAAGAATCGACTTGGAATTTTTTCACTAATCCTTCAGTGGGCATATACACTTTAATGCCTGCTGGATCAACAGCCTCTACTTCAGCAGCTGGGGCGTTGTTTTCAGAACCGGTGCCGTTAACGTTTTCTTCAGTATTTTCTTTAACCGCGGTGCCACATCCGCTAAGCATTAACGCAGCAATTACTAATCCACTAAGTTTTTTCATGTTTAACCCACCTCATTATTTTTGCATTGCGTTGACTGTTGCTCTCAATTGATCAGGTACAGTGCCTCCGACATAATAAATGCGGTTGATTAGTTTTTCTGTACTGTTCGCTTTTAAGGTATTTGTCAATTCAGTCGGCATATTGGCATTAGGGACCAGGAATAGCGGAGCGTTAAATCGCTTCGTCAATGCTGACGACACAAGTGCATCCGGATAATTCGTTCCACTGGATACGATCATGCTGCTCGAGATGAATTCATCGCTGTAATGATTCAAAACAGCTGTTGACGTTTCGTAGCGCGTCGGGCCGGACAAGCGGAGTACTTTATCAGTACCGACCAATTTGCCTACCGTTGTTTCGATGCTAGTTGGCACACTTCCTGTACCGCCGATGATGACAATGTCATCTCCGAATGCGTTGTTCAACCGGGCTGGCGTCGGCTTGTTTTCATTGACCAGGACGATCGGCCAATTTTTCACGACCGCTGCACTCGCCGCTGTCAAAGCATCCGGGAAGTTGCTGCCGCTGGTAACAAAGACGCCGGCAGTATTTGGCATTTTAGTATTGATCTTCGCATTTGTTTCGTATCTGTCAGCTCCTGAAAGGCGTTCAGTTCTAATTCCTATGCCTTTCAGTTTGCTTTCAATGGCTGGCGTCAATGCAGATGTACCGCCAACTAATATGACATGGTTCGCTTTCAGGCGCCTAAGTTCTGCTTCTACACTCAATGCTAAAGCAGCAGGTTTGTTCAAAAGTACCGGCGCATTGCCGTAATGTGCAGCAAGAGGTCCGGCAGACAATGCATCCGCATATTGATGTGAAGTTGCAAGCACGACCGTTTTTTGCGTTTTCGTGCTGGCAAAACCGGTTGGATACAATTGCTTGGAAACTGCGATTGCAGTAGCAATGCGATCTTTGCCTTGAACCTCTACTGGGCTATAACTATAAGCTTTCGTATTCGGGTTTGTGTAAATCACTTTTTGCGCCCAAATATCAAAGACCGTTGTGTTTGGCCATAGAGCAGCATAACTTCTTGCTTGTTCTCTATTGTAAAAATCAACCATGTCTCCTTTATCTTTCGAACGGACGACAAAGTTTTTCCGTTTGAAGTTGGACCATAGGATATCTTGTGTTCCGTTATTGATGACTGAAGCTTGGGCCATCTTCTGAGCATATGCCGTTGCTTGGTCTTCTTGGTAGAATTTTTTCACTTCTTTGTCGCTTCCGTCCAGCACTGTGAATTTAAGCGGCAAGTAATTCGACCATACAATATTTTTTGTTGTAGTGTGGACTACGCGCGTATTTTTCCATTGCGCAGCGTAGTTCACCGCTTCCTGCTGCGTTGCGAACATATTGTTATCAATTTTCACTGCTGTGTGATAAACACCGTAAATTTTCGGTTTTGCAACTGGAACTGGCGTCGGGGTTGTTGCAGTAGTTTGGACAGCGCCGGTCTTTTTATAAGTTACATAACTTCCTGACAATGTTTTAGAGTAATTCAAGGCATCTGTTTTCGAAACGTAAGTCTTTACAACTTTGCCATTTGCGTCGTTGACCACGTAGACATCAAAGAATGTATTGACGCCTTTCGCAACTTGAGCTGCGACTTTTTGCTGGAATGTTGCCGTTTTGATCATTCTTTCTTCAACCGGATTGGACATATATCCAACTTCCAAGAGAACTGCGGGCATTTGTGCATTGCGTGTTACATACAAACTGTAAGGTACAATCCCGCGTCCTTCTTTCACGCCTGATGAAATTACGGAATTATGCGTCAGGTTTGCCAGACGCTCACTTTCAGGGGAGTAATGGATCTGCATTTTATCTGGCGGATAGCTGCTATCGATATAATTTTTATTAAAATAATACGTTTCGTATCCTCCGTAAGTAGGTGAGCTCGTGGCGTTGTGGTGGACTGAGATAAAGACACTATTGTCATTATTGCCTACAGCCATGTTATTGGCTACGTTCATCCGCGAAATCAAGTCATTATTCGATGAAGTCGTATTGAATGCCGTGTCGGTGCTGCGGGTCATTTTAACTTGGAAGCCCAATTTTTGTAATTCGGTTTGCAAGCGGTTAGAGACTTCCATATTGGCGTGCTTTTCGTAATAACCGGTTGAGTTTCCTGAATAACCGGCTGTACCTCCATATTTCCCACCATGCCCAGGGTCAATTATAATAGTCGGATTTCCAGCGGCTAATGCGTCTTGTGTACTAAAACCAATGGCTAGCAGCATAAATACGAATAGTATTTTTATTTTCAAGTATTATTCCCCTCTTTCTGTCTTAATCCTACATGCAAAAATTAGTAGAAACAAGGTAATTTTACAACCTTTTACAAAAATGATACTATATTCTGTTTTAGCACTTCAAATTATTTGCGTGTTAAAAAAAAGTAGTCACTAATAACTACTTTCTTAAAAATTATTAAGGGGATTTAGTCGCTTTGGTTCTCGAACTATCATTAGTAAAATGATGATTTTACATTCAAAATCAGTTTATTTCCATTTTATAAACAAAAAATTACAATTTTGTAAAAATAGATTTAATTTGTAACTGCTTCACTTAGATAATTTGTCAGAATACTATCAGAATGATCAAGTATCTCCATAACATTTTCTTGATGCCGTTTTGCGCTTTCTGGAACCGGAATTATCTTTGTCATCATCCCAAAATCATAATAACGTTCTGGATAACGGGCATTTTGACCTAAGTATATTGATTCGTCCGAGATAAAGGACCCGCCCGATAAATAATAACGCATCGTCAGCAAATTACTTTCGTATTCCAGCAAATTATGCCCTGCAATCGGTGCTTCGGGCACGATACCCATCAAATTAGTCAATGTTGGCATGATATCCAATTGGCCGCCTAAGTGCGAATAGACTTCATTCTCGAAAAGGCCTGGGCCCGCCACGATGAATGGCAGCAGGAACCGGTCTTTGATGGTATATACGTGTCCAAGCAAACCGCCCATCAATTCGACATCACTTTTTTTCATCGGCGTGCCATGGAGCCCAGAATGATCACCTGTGATGACAATCAGCGACTCATCATACAAGTTTTCTTCTTTCAAGAATTCGATGAATTTTCCGATCTGCTCATCTGTATAGCGCACAGACTGCAAATAATCTCCCACATAACTTCCTTCAAAATCAGCAGGCAATTCGAGGAACTCATCTTTCTTCGGCATTTCAAATGGCGTGTGGCTCGTGATTGTCATGATGTTCGCATAGATTTTATTGCCTTCTTCTGCCTGCTTCTTGATTTTTTCTTTCGCAAATTCAAAAAGCACCTCGTCGGAAGGTCCGAACCCAATCACATCTTCATTAGGAATTTCTTCTGATGTGTATGCTTTTTGGAAACCTAATGTTGGATAAAGCATATCGCGGTTCCAGTAGTCAATCTTGTCTGCGTGGTACGTCGTTGTTAAATAGTCCCGGTCATTCAATAAGCCGACAAATGATGGAATTTCTTCACCTTTTACATAATTGACTGTCGGTTCGAGCCCTTTCGGGTAAAGAGAAGTATGGAACATCCATTCAGCATCCGACGTATTGCCGCCCCCGATTTGCTGGAAAACCTGATTGAAATACATGCTGTCTTTTAGCAGCGCGTTGATGTTCGGCGTGATTTCTTGCCCGTCGATAGATTGGTTAACCGCAAATGCTTGCAGCGATTCTACTTGGATAAAGAATAAGTGACGATTTTCCGCAATGCCAAAACGGTCATGCTCTACATACGGCACAAAGTCATTGCCTTTCAATGCGGCAAGGTCCTCATCGGTCAGGATTTGGCTTTCAGCATAGCCAATTGTTGAATCTTGAGCCATAGCCTGGACAATCTGGGTTTGGATAAAGCCTTGCTCTTTTGCCGATAGCGCAACATCGATGATTGGTTCTTGCAGCGCTGCCGCTGTTGTCGCAATGGCCATTATTGAAAATACAATGGCAACCGCTCCGATTTTCAAGCGAGAAACGGTTGTAAAGCTCTTTTTCCAAAATACGATAGCAAGCACAGCGTAAACGATGACATCCGTGAAAAAAAATAAATCCCATGGGGAATAAAGCAGTTTAAGCGTTTCCATAACAGAACCCGCTTGGCTTGCCTGGTTCAAATCATAATACGATGGCACAGTCTGGAAATAGCGTTCATACCAAATAATAGAGATCAATAAGGCTGAAACAAACAAGTTGTACCCCAATAAGATCAACGGGCTTACTTTCTTTAATGCCAATAACAGCAAAACCGGAAGCAGCATCCAAATCGGAAAGTCGACGATCAACAACCGTAAAAACGAAACTTCTCCAAAAACCAAGGAACGAAAAACAGCGATTTTAATGATCAGCAAAATCGAACTAACAATAAAAATGGCGCCAAGATAATGTGTATCCAGCAATTTCTTCATAATTTTCCTCTTCCTGTTCGAATTTTCAGTTTTTTGTTTAGAAAAAACTGAAGCTGCGCCAATGCGCAACATCAGTTTAAGTTTGGTTATTTTACAAAATTAGACGTCAATTCAATGTTTACATCCTGGTAATAGAATCCAAGGATTTGGGCTGCCGTATGGCCAGATTTAGCGCGTTTGTATGCGCCCCATTGGCTCAAGCCGATGCCATGGCCGAATCCGCTGCCGTCCATAACGAACCGGTCCGCTTCATCATCAATTCCATATTGGAGGCTCTTTAAATTCACGCCTCCAAGTGTCGTGCGGAATGTGGTCATCGTCGGATTGCCGTTGGTTGATTTTGAGCCATTGAACGTCAGGCTCATTTGCTGCTTTTTCAAAGCACTGCCGATAAATTGATTAACCGATTCTTTTAAGTCTTCCGAAACGACGCCGCTTCCACCAAGGAAGAAAGCCTCGCTCTTGACGGGCATAGAATCGAAATACGCTGCAGGAAGTTTAGCTGGATCGGGATCAAGCATAACAATCGGTGACCCGTTTTTCGCCGCCAGCACAGAGCCTGCCAGCGCATCGATAAATCGATAGCCGTTTCCGATTGCGATACTATTACCTGGCAATGGCAGCTCATTATTGATTGCAATACTCGTTTCAACACGGTCCGCGCCGCTGATGCGTTTGGATGAGATGTTCATAGCGGCTAATTCCGTTTCGATAAATGGATCAATTACGCCCTTGCCGCCGATGATGATGGCCGAGCTATTGCCAGTTTCGCTTAAGAATGTCTTGGTTTGTTGCGCAAGCTTCGTTCCGCGCTGAACGATGATCGGAGTTTGCTTATATGCTGCATAAGCGGAAGCCGACAAGGCATCGGAAGAGTTGTCATTGCCAGTGGCAATCATGACTTGTGAAGGAGAACCGATTTCCTGGGCAATCGCCAGTGATGTTCCTGTTCTGTCTTTTCCGTAAAGGCGTTTCGTCTTAAAGCCTTTTTGGTTTAATTTATTTTCAATATCGAGTGAAATTGCCCCTGCGCCGCCCAATAAGTAGACGAGCGCTCCAGGTTCGGTTTTTTCAGTTAAAAATTGTTCCACACTTGCTGGAATCGAGTCGTTGCGCACCAGCATAATTGGTGCTTGATGCTTATGGGCAAGTACTGTTCCCGCAAGTGCATCCGCAGGAATATCGCCTCGTCCCAAGACGATCGCTTTCGCTTTTTCTTCCCCGACATATTGCATTGCTATTTGAGCAGCCGTCTCGTAGCGGTCGCCGCCTGAAAGTGTTTTCGACGCAGCACCCGGTGCCATAACGTATTTCTGAACATTATTCACTTCGGTTCTGGCGTAATAGCTGACATCAATTTTCGTTTCCGCCACTTTGCCCGTGTTTTCGTAGTCTGCCGTGTTGATCGAGTCGATTGATGCAATCTTGATCGATTCAATTGCCGGATTGGCGGCTTTCGCTTTTGTTAGTACATACGCTTTATATTTTTGGAACGCGTCACGGCTTTGGCTATTGGCAACTTCAGAACTCAAGAGGTTCTTTTCAGCTGTCGCATTCCACCAAAGTTCCGGTTTCAATGTATTTGCATCAATTGGAAGCTGCTGCTTTAACCAAGTCAGCTTCCACAAGACGTTTGCCGTATCGAACTCATCGACCTTCGATTCTTTTATAAAAGGAAGTGCACTTGTCCAGTATTGCTGAGCCAATTCTGTCTGGCCGCCGTTGCTGGAAGAAAAGTACGCTGTCACAAATCTTTTTTTGCCGTAATTATCGACATAAGTCAAAATCTGCCCTTGCGTTTCCGTCACAGCCCGGTTGCTGTATTGGTAATCAGAGTTATATTTTGGCGAAATTGGATCCCAGATAAATCCGTTATACACTTGGTACGTTGTTGTGTCATCAATTTCCAGCGTGCTTTGGCTCATTTTTGAAAACACATATGAACGCGCCGCAATTGCCTGTGCTTTCAAGGCTTCCATTCCTCCGGAAGTTGGCGAACCCCAGCTTGCCGGTGTTTCAGATGGAACAACGCCTTTCAAATAATCCTCGAATTGCAGAATGTTCACAGGCTGCATCAATGCCGTGCCAGCTAACCTGAAAAGTACTGTTCCCATATAAGGATGCGCTTCTGTCAAAGCTCCTTTGAACAGCAATACATGATTTTCTTTCGTATAGATTTTCGGCTGCACCGTTACAGTGGACAAGCCAGAAGCTACGATTTTCGCTCCGTCTTTGACAGACAGCTTGCCTGCATTGACAACTATTGTGTATCGCTTATCTTTCGCTAGCACTACAGTCGGGTTCTCGAATAAAATCGATTCCCCCTTTGGAACAAAATGGTATATAGCGGACGTTCCTAATTTATTGCTCAATTTAACTTTCACTTCAAAATCAGCCGCTGATGCTGTATCAACTGGAACCGTCATAGCCAGCAAACTGAAAAGTACGATAAGAACAAAGCCTTTTATATTGGATTTCAATAGAATTCCTCCTTGTATTTTTAATTGGCGGAACACTTATGGCTCTTGGCCAGGCTTTTAAAAAGTCAATTTACATACGATCTAACTGTCACGATTTTCTTGTCCCAGTTAGCCCATGACGCGTTTAACGCCATGATTGTTATGCCCGTACTGAAACCGGCATGGATTAGTTTCCCGTCTCCCAAGTAAATTCCTGCATGGGACGGTGTAGTGGGAACGGCATTGTTCAAATCCAGGATGATAATATCGCCTGGCTTGGCGTTTTCGTAGCTGACCGCGTTTCCGGCCTTGGCGATCAAACCGGTTGTCCGGGGAATCGCGATGCTCTTTTTAGCGAACACGTATTGCAAGTATCCGGAACAATCAAAGCCTCTCGTCGTTGTGCCGCCGTATAAATAGGGAGTCCCTATGTATTTTTTCGACTCTTCCACAATTCCAGTTCGGAGGGCCGCTTCAGCGACAGCAGCTTGGCTTGATGGCGGCGTCGGGTTCAGCGCTTCACTCGAAATCGCCCCTTCTCCTCCAATTACCGTCAAGGCCTCGACACTTTTGTCGGCCAAAGCCGTTTTTGTTACCGCTGGCAAAGAAGCTTGGCGTGAGAGGAAAATCGGTTTTTTCTGTTTCGCACCTAATGCGGAACCGGTCAACGCATCCGCGAATTGCTCGCCAGATGCCATCAAAGAAGAAGCGATCGTTGCCGGGTATAAATCAGAAACGATCGCAGCCGCTGTCATATAGCGGTCTTTGCCTGCAATGCGAGTGGCCGTCGCCGTTTTTTCAATTTGCCCGAAGACTTCGGAAGAAACAGCGCCTGTCCCTCCCACTACGATAACTTCCGAATATTTTTTGACCATTAGCTCTACTTCTGGTGACATTTTAGTTGGCGATGTCAATAAAATCGGCATGCCTTTTTCTGCTGCGAAAGAAGCAATCGCCAAACTGTCCGCAAAACCGGAGCTTGTCGCGACTACCGCTTTCACGCCTCCCACTTTCTCGGCGATCAAAGCGGAAGTCTGATGCCGGTTTGCCCCTGAAATCCGGGTAGGTTTTATCCCTGCATTTGAAAGCTGCTGCATGGCAATATCCGAAATTGCGCCTTTGCCGCCTAATACAGTGGCATTTTCAGCGCCGATCCGTTTGATTTCGTTGAGGACAACTGCTGGTATCTCGTCTTTTTTTACTAATAAAATCGGTGAGTTCAGCTTTTTCGCAAGCGGGGCTCCGGAAAGCGCATCCGGATAATTATTGCCGACAGCCAGCACGACGTCATTGGTGCTATTGCTTGCCCATCCTTCTTGCGAAACCGCAACAGCGGTTTGGTATCTGTCTTTCCCAGAAACCCTATCAAAATCACTGTAGATAGTGGACGCTTCTGGCGTAAGCACGAATGTTGAGGATGAAATAGCGATAGTCAAAGTAAGAATACTTATGCCCTTTAATCTTTTCATATAGCCTTTCATGCTCCTTCTAGTACATTTATTGTATGAATTATACATTTTCCTAAGCACTAAACTGAGTCTATCATTGATAAACTATGTTGAATACATTATTTATATTCGGCAAACGACAAAAAAACCTCGAAAAAGTTCTCGAGGTTTTAAAAAAATGCCCGTATATCAACGAATAGCGTTGTTTGGAAATAATTAGGCAGAGTGAAAAAACAGTATTTTTTGCCTAGTTTATTTACAGTATATTTTGGTAAGTAGCAAGCAGTTTTTTCTGCAAATTGGCATTTGAAAAGTTTCGAACCGCAAAATCACGCAATTCGCGTCCCATTTTTGGTGTATCTGAGGAAATGGCAGATTTTGCCGCTTCAAGCAATGATTCTTCATTCCCAGCCACAATGATCCAACCTGTTTTGCCCGGATCAACCAACGCGCTTACGCCTCCAACGTCCGTTGCGATTACCGGTGTCCCCATGTCCGCGGATTCCAATAATACCAAGGGAAAACTCTCGCTATAAGACGTCAGCAAAGAAACATCCGCAGCAAAAAGCAATTCGTCGACATCATTTCGCGTGCCCATAAAGCGCACGTTTTGCTGAATGCCTAAATCTTTTGCCAGCGCCTCCAAACTTGCTCTTAATGCGCCGTCGCCGATGATCCAGAGTTTCCAGCCTGGAACATCCAGTCTGCTGAACGCTTTTAATAATACTTCGTGGCCTTTTACCGGATGCAGGCGTGCCACAATGGCAAACACAAAATCCGTCTCCGCCGTATTGAACTCGGCACGGATGTGGTTTTTATCCCACGCCGGAATCGCTTCCGAAAATTCGATGCCGTTAAAAACAGGTGTAATTTTCTGTGCATCGACGCCAATTTCCATCAGCATCGTTTTAAATTTTTCAGAAACCGCAAACAAATGATCAGCGTTGCGCAGCGCGCGTTTGTTGAGCATCGTAAAGAATTTGTTGATCACTTTCGGCTGATGCAGAAAATCCAACGAAGGGTCACTATGCACCGTGATAAACCAAGGCACCTTCATCTCCTTGTGGATTGAGTTGATCAGAAAATTCGATTTAGCACCATGCGAATGAATCAATGAAAAATCATTTTGCTGAATGAATGCTAGTATTTTTTTAGGCGTCGATTGGTCAAATCGGCTTTTCTGCGGGATGACCGTTACTTTAACGCCCTGTTTTCTGGCTTCTTCGGCAAACGCCCCTTCCGTTAATAACAATAATTCCATGTCTACCGACGCTCCATGGAATAATTGCAGAAGGTGCTTTTTTGAACCGCCCGTTTCTCCCCCGCTGATCATATGAAGGATTTTCACAGGCTTTTCCGGTCCTTTGAACGAACTGCTTTAAAAAGAAATTGGGGAAGAGCCATTTGGCGTTTGATCCGTGAAGGCTGTGAAGCCAGGCGGAAGAGCCATTCGGTTCCGGTTTTTTGAAAAACAGCCGGTGCTCTTTTGACCGTTCCGCTATAGACGTCAAAGCTGCCGCCGACTCCTTGAAAAATATTCACATCAAGGCGCGCCATATTCTCGCGGATAAACATTTCTTGTTTCGGGCTTCCTAAAGCGACGAATAAGATATGCGGTTTCACAGCGTTTATGCGGCGCGCGATTTTATCCATGTCTTGTTCATAGCCATCTAATGTCCCTGCAATAATCAAGTCCGGGTATTTTTCCTGAATCGAAGCAGCTGCCAATTCAACCGTTTCTTTTTTCGCACCGTACATGAAAATGCGGTATTTATTTTGATGTGCGAGCTTCAGAAGCGCATCCATCATGCCAATACCCGTAACCCGGCCCTTTATTGCGCCGCCGCGCAAGCGCGAGGCAACAGATATTCCTATGCCATCGGGAATTTGGTAAGTGGATTCGTTGAGCAATTCCATCAACTTGCTGCTTTTTGATGCCATCATCACTTTTTCCGGATTGATCGCCACGATGCGTGATTTTCTGCCGTTTTGAATGTCCGCATTGATCAGTTCCATAAGTTCTTGTTCGCTTTGCATATTGACATTAACGCCTAAAATCTGTTCTTTCATTCCATTTCATCCTCCATATTAAAACTAACTATTGTTCAAGATGCTCTTTAAATATAATAAGAAATCGCCGTTTTTTGCTTTTACATCACAGTCGAATCATCCGTTAATTTTATCATAGTTGTCTTCTTTTCACTAAAATTTCTTTGAGTATGAAGCGAATTCTAAAATCATTTCTTTTTGAGGTGTTTTCTCACAGCTTAACGGCGCTGGGTACGCAAGCTTCTAGTGCTAGTACTAAATTCTTTTTTATTTTTCTTCAAAAACTTAGCGGCACTCAAAAATAACACTGCCCCGAACACATCCAAAAGAACATCCTGCCCCGTCGGCGTCCGGCCGCCGGTCAGCGATTGATGGAATTCGTCCGTAAGCGCAATAACGGTGGTAATCCCTAAAGCCAAACCCATTTTCGGCTTCGGCAATAAATTCAAAACTGCAAGCGCAATCAACCCAAAAATAACCACATGGGAAGCTTTACGGATCACAAATTCAACAAACGGATAATAGCCTCTTTCCTCAACCGAGATTGTCATTCCCCAATATGGAATCTGAAAAAGGCTCAGAAAACCTTTAAATGGCTCGAATGGCAAATACCGCTCCATTGCGGGAATCAATGTCTGTTGTTCATAGGTTTGCCCCGACGAAATAAACAGTATGGTAAATAAAGTAAGGAAAATCAGTAATTTTTTCATAAAAAGATTATAGCACGTAGTTTACTGGAAGGCTTATGGGAATTTATTGGACTGCTCAAAAAGCGTTTTTCACTGCGCGCATTTACAAGGTTCTCCCGTTAACAAGCATTGTTATGGCGTTAACATGATCTAGCTTTTAGTTAACCTGAAGAGTTGGAGAGTTAACATGAAGGGGCAAGAGCTTAACATGAAGTGTGTGAGATTTAAATGAACTAGCCAGCAGTCAACATGAACTGTTTTAACATTAACCAGCACTAACAGAACAGAAATCGTGCTGAACCCGAAAACACCCCATATGAAAAGCCCTCTGCATTATGCGGAGGGCTCCTTCAAATTCACATAGATTCTTTACTATTAATCGTCTCTGCTGTGTTCGCCCCAACAATCCGTGCCTTTCAGGCCAGGGATGTTCTTGGCGAAGAATTCAGGATTCTTGCCTTCTTTGCGCTGTGCTGTGTAGTCGCCGAGCACTTTGAAGGCGATTTTGCCTAGCATCGCGATGACGACCAGATTGATCACGGCCATGATGCCCATAAACAAATCCGCCATATTCCATACGAGCGACACTTTTGCGAGCGCTCCGAACATGACCATTCCGAGCACGCCGATTCGGTAAGCAGTCAGCCACGCGCTATGCGCATTGATAAATTCGATGTTTGTTTCGCCGTAATAATAATTGCCGACGATCGAGCTGAAGGCGAAAAACAGGATGGCGAATGCCAGGAAATACGGAGCCCATCCGCCTACATGGACGTCGAGTGATGCTTGTGTCAACAAGATGCCTTCCTGTTCGCCTGTCTTGTAGACGCCAGCCAGTATAATGATGAATGCTGTCGCCGAACAGATGATAATGGTATCGAAAAATACCCCTAGGCTTTGCACAAGCCCTTGCTTCGCTGGATGCGAAACGTTGGCCGAAGCGGCAGCGTTCGGCACCGAACCCATACCTGCTTCGTTCGAGAACAAACCGCGGCGTACGCCTTGCATGATGGCTGCACCGATTGCACCGCCTGCTGCTTCTTCCAAACCGAATGCGCTTTTAATAATCACTGAGAAAACAGCCGGAATTTCGCTTATATTGGTGATAACCACCCATAATGCCACAAATATGTATAATACCGCCATGACCGGAACCAAAACTTGCGTAACTTTGGCAATGCGTTGAACACCGCCGAAGATGATCAGCGCAGTCAGCACTACCAGCGCCAAGCCGACAACCCATTCCGGAATATTGAAGACTTCGCCGAATGATTGCGCGATCGTGTTCGATTGTACCGAGTTGAAGATAAAACCGAAAACAACCGTCAATAAAATTGCAAAGACGATGCCTAGCTTTCTTCTGCCAAGCGCTTTTTGCATATAATAAGCCGGGCCGCCGCGGAATTGCTCGCCGTCACGCACTTTATATACTTGGGCAAGCGTACTTTCAATGAAAGCCGTCGCCATGCCGATCAACGCAACCATCCACATCCAGAATACGGCACCCGGACCGCCGATGGCAATTGCCAGCGCAACGCCGGTAATGTTGCCTGTCCCGACGCGTGAAGCTGTTGAAATGGTGAAGGCCTGGAACGCCGAAACGCCTGCTTCGCCGTCTTTCTTTTCAGAAATGACACGGAACATCTCGCCGAATAGCCGTACCTGCACGAAATTCGTGCGCACAGTAAAATAAACCCCGAGTCCAAGAAGCAGGGCGATCAAAATATAAGTCCATAATAAATTATTGCCTTCGTCGACGAGCCACGTCAACGCGTCTAAAATAGCATCCATAAAAAAGCTCCCTTTTAATAACTAGTTTTACTCTTTCATTACCCTAAATGATTTTCAAAAAACCTGAACTGCCGAATTTACGGCAGTTTTATCCCTTAGCTCTTTCTCAGCGTCTCGGCCAGCACGCGCGCGCCGATGTCGAGCGCATCGTGGTTGAAGGCCATGTCCGGATGATGTAATCCGGGAGCGAGATCCGCCCCGATGCCAAGCATCGCCGCTTTCAATTCCGGCTTTTTGATCGTGTAAAAATGAAAATCATCTGCGCCCGTCGTGTCGAGCGGCGGCGCCGTATTGGCATCCCCAATGACCGAGCGGATGGCAGCATCTGCGATATCTTTCGCTTCTTCCGACACTTCCGCCGCCGGTGTGTAATCATCCCATTGCCAATCGATGGTGATATCGTAAAGCCGGGCAATCGATCGGAGACCTTCATCGATGCGGCTTCTCAGCTCATCCATGACGCGATTTCTTTGTGCACGGACATCAAGCGCGAAAGTGGCGCTTCCTGGAATGATATTGAGCGAGTCGCCCCCCGCCTGGATATTCGTCATCTTCGCCGAATAAGACTCGAACGGGGAAAAATAAATCGACTTGATAAACTGATGGATCGCGGCAATTACATCAATCGCGTTCTTGCCTTGATGCGGGCGCGCACCGTGCGCGTCAACGCCCGTGATCTTTCCTTTCAGGAAAATGCCCGAACCGTGGTGGATTGCAGGCGTGGCTTTGCCGTGCGGCAATTCCTCGATGGGCCGCAAATGGACGCCGTATAAATGCGTCGCGTCTTCCAATGCGCCGTGTTCAATCATCGCCAGCGAACCGTTGCCCCGTTCCTCCGCCGGCTGGAAAATGAAACGGATACGTTTCGTCAGGGTTTCATCTTTCAAGTACAAAAGTGCACCTAAAACCATGGCCATATTGGCGTCGTGGCCGCATGAATGGTTGGCTTGCACTTTTCCATTCACTTCTTGCCACAGCGCGTCAATGTCTGCGCGCACCGCAACGACCCGCTCTCCTGCCCCGATTTCGGCAAACAATCCCGTAACGCCATCAAATGTCCAGTGTGCGATGCCAAGCGATGCCATAATCGACGCTAGCTTTTCAGTTGTCCCTGTTTCCTGCCAGCTCACTTCCGGATGGGTATGGAAATAGCTGAACCATTCGTTGATTTTTGTTTCAATGGCCATGAAGTTTTCTGCCCCCTTCTACCGTGCAGGACATGACAGTCAGCTTATGCAGTTGCTTTTCGTCCACTTCGATTCCAAGCCCCGGCTTGTCCGACAGCAAGACGTAAGGCAATTGGAAATTCAGATCGCCTATTTCTTCGGAAAATAAAAGCGGTCCTGTCAATTCGGCCGTCTGGATATTGCGGCGCGACATGACGGCATGGTAGCCTGCTGCTGAGCCGACCGATGATTCCACCATTGAACCGATTTGCGCAATGATGCCCGCTCCTTCAGCGGCTTTCGCCATTTGCACTGCCGGGAAAATGCCGCCCGATTTCATCAGCTTGATGTTGATGTAATCCGCCGCCTCCAAGCGGATGATTTCCAGCACGTCTTCCATTGTCTGGACCGTTTCATCAGCCATGATCGGCGTCGCCGTTTTGCTGCGGATGTTGGCGAGGCCGCGGATATCGCCCATGCGGATCGGCTGTTCAATCCATGTCAGCCCTGCGCCGTCGAGTTGGTTAATCACCTGGATCGCGTGCCCTGCCGTTTTCCAGCCTTGGTTGACATCGATGCGGATCGGCATGTCTGGTCCGACCGCTTCGCGCACTGCGTAAATGCGTTTGATATCCAACCCTGAGTCAGCGCCGCCTACTTTGAGCTTCAGGCTGCTGAAGCCTTGCTCCATTGCGAGCTTCGCTTTTTCCGCCATGATCTCTGGCGCTTCGATGCTCAGCACTTTCGGGTATTGCAGGTTGTCATGCGCGCGCCCGCCAATCAAATTATAAACCGGCTGCCCTGACGCTTTGCCCATCAAGTCATAGCATGCGATGTCGATCGCCGCTTTCGCCGCTGGATTGCGCGCGATCTCCGAATTCATGAGGAAGTGTATCTTTTCAATATCGAACGGGTTGTGCCCGATGACTGCAGGCACCAGCACATTCTTCAGAATTTCAAAAGTGCCGTTCACTTGCTCGCCTGTCACGTGCTCATCCGGAACCGCCTCGCCGTAGCCCACAAGCCCTTTATCCGTTTCCAGTTTCACGATCACTGCCGCCATATGCGGGTAGGTCGCATACGAAATGATGAACGGTTCCTTGAGCGGAAACTCCACCACGTAAATTTCAGCCTTTACGATTTTCATCAACCATTCCCCCTATTATGTATATCCAACCCAATTGTACATGATTGCGAAGGCTTTTTGCGAGAAGGTTCTCGAGTTTACCGGCGTTAAATTGGAGTTAACATGACCTAAGTAGCCGTTAACATAACCTGTTCCACCTTTAACAGGCATTAGCGAAAAAAGCGAAACTCCATAACCAAAATCCAAGCCCTCCATACGAAAAGCCCTCCGCGGCTGCGAAGGACTCCTCTCACTGCAAGAGCCTATTCCGCATCTAACGGAATAGGCTCAACTAAGCTGTTTTCATTTAAAGCCATTGCCGTTAAAGTTCAGACTGTGCTTTTCACAGGAATTGACAAAATCATCTCTTCGAGAAGCAGCGGCATTTCTTCGAATGTATTTTTGATGTGCAGGCGCTCGGTGCGCTTGTGGGCGTCTTTGCCGAACGGGCCGACGTTAAGCACTGGCGCATCGAGTTCTTTCATGGCCTGAAACGGGATGCTGTAGGAATCGCCGTAGACCGGTGTGTTTTTTTCGTAAGTAACGAAGCTGTCTTCTTTATCGCCGTAATTGACGTAGCTGAGGTCCGAGATGCCGTTGAAATAATGGATCTGTTGGATATCCAGCCCGAATTTCTCAACAGCATTGCTTGTGACTTGTTGAACGCAATGTTTGACGAGCTCGTTCTCGGATGAGTTCACCGGCGGATAAAACGGCGGCGTATAGAGCAGGACGCATACCGGCGTCAGTTCCGGGCAATTGATGAGCAGGACATCCGCAACATGCATCGATTTTTCGCGCACATCCCATTCCGGATGCATCATTGTGTCAATCAGCGCTTTGTCGATGTATTCGCGGCCGAATTTTTTGATGGCGTAGCGCTTGAGCTCACGGAAGCGCATGACGCGGATTTCACCGATCGGCTCGATTTCTTCGCGTTCGCACATTGCAAGGTAGTCGCGGGTGCAATGGTCCATCGCTTCAATAGCGATTTTCTCGAACTGGGCGAACACTTCATCGGCATTCTTTTCCATAAGGAAGACATTGTACATCGCACTCGTACGGTAAGGCGTCTGCGCCGAATACTCCTGCTTCATGTCTTTTTGCAGGAGCGTCACCGGCAGCGGCGTCGTTTCGCCGTACACCGTTTCCTTAAAGTTTTTATTCCATTCCATGCGGTGCGTCAGGTAGGTCGAGATATAGCTCGACGTAATGCCCGACAGCGGTTCACCGACATGCGTCTCTTTGCCGTAGAACATTGCGGACGGCATGATTTTGCCGATCGAGCCGGTGTAGAGGTAATGGCCGGTATCACCTGGTTTTTGCGCAAAGACAGGTTCGCCGTTCAAAAACAGCGTATATTCGAGTCCGAATTCACGTTCCAAGTCGAGCAGTTTCGAAACGCCGTAGCGCATGCCCGCCGAGTTCACTTCTTCGTCAGGCACCGACAGCAGCAACAAGTTAATCGGCCATTGTTCCGTCGAGGCTTTCTCGATCATCGCCATATGCAATGCCAACCCTGCCTTCATGTCCATCGTGCCGCGGCCGAACAGGTATTCACCCGAATCCAGGTCCGCCTGCGCATAGGAGTCCAATTGATCGCGCACTGCCTTAAACGCTTCCGCCAATTCATACGGGCTGCAGGCAAGCGGCTCCAAATCGCCATAATCCGCGGTGCTGACAGTGTCAAAATGGCTCATCAGCACGACCGTGTCGACAGCTTCCGGATGCTTGTACAGCGCCGTAACGTTCTCGCGCTCCCAATTCACTTCGCTGAGATGCAGATGTTCCGGATGCTGCTGGAAATAAGGCAGCCCTTCCAGTTTCTCTTTCAGCTTATAGGCGAATTCAACTTCGCCTCCCGTCAACGTCATGCTTTTCCAGCCGACCAATTCAACCAATAATTCTTGCAGTTTCTCAGGTGTCCCCCATAATGAAGCCATCTTGATGTCCTCCCTTATCGCTGTAGCGATGATGTCCAAGTGTTGTTATTGTTCCAAAGTTTCGAGCCAAGCTGCGAGACGCTCCATCGCGCGCTCGAGCGTCGGCATTGAATAGGCGTAGGAAATGCGCAGAAAGCCTTCGCCATACGGCGTAAAGGCAGAGCCCGGCACAGCCGCGACTCCCCCTTCTTTCAATAAACGCGTCGCGAAATCAAAAGATCCCATGCCGTATTTTTCGATTGACGGGAAAATATAAAACGCGCCTTTCGGTTTGACGACATCAAGCCCCATTTCCAGCAGTTTGCCGTAGACGAAATCGCGCCGCTCTTTGTATGCGCGGTTCATCTCTTCCGGCACGTCGCGATTATTCTTCAATGCTTCGATTGCCGCGTACTGGCTCGGCAGCGACGCGCAGACCGCGTTGTACATATGGACTTTCAATGCATGTTTCATGAATTGTTCCGGCCCGAGCAAAAATCCCATGCGCCAACCTGTCATCGAATGCGATTTCGACAAGCCCTGCACAAGGAACGTCCGCTCTTTAATGGCCGCGTAAGATGCGAATGATGTATGTTCGCCTTCAAATGTATTTTCGCTGTAAATCTCATCCGTCACGACGAAGATGTCATGCCGCGCAAGCTCTTCGACGAGTGGGT
Organism: Planococcus sp. TJ-302; assembly: GCF_058268455.1. NCBI lineage: Bacteria > Bacillati > Bacillota > Bacilli > Caryophanales > Caryophanaceae > Planococcus > Planococcus sp. TJ-302. The sequence continues at coordinate 1,489,481 of NZ_JBZDOI010000001.1, forward strand.
CCATTTGCTCTTTTGACAACGTCACGCCGGTCGGATTCGATGGAAAATTGAACAGCACAGCTTTGGTTTTATTCGTTATCAACGCTTTCAGCTTAGCGGCTGTCGGCACGAGGCCGGTATCAGACGTGTCGAGCAGTACCGGTACACCGCCGTTCATCTCGATAATCGGGCTATAGCCCGTATAGCAAGGCGCCGGGATGACCACTTCATCGCCCGGAGCCAGGATTGTCCGGAAAACCGCATCCAGCGCTTCTGTAGCGCCGTTCGTTACGACGATTTCCGTCTGCGGGTCATAGCTAAGCCCGTAGCGGTCTTTGAAAAAAGAGGCCGCTTCGTTGCGCAGCTCGATCAGCCCCGCATTATGGGAATAACCCGTCAGATTATTGGTGATGGCGTCTTTTCCTGCTTGCTTGACCGCTTCAGGCGTCGGAAAATCCGGCTGGCCGATCGTCAAATTGATGGCATCGGGATAATCAGCCAACTGGTTGAAAAACTGGCGGATGCCAGATATCGGAAGCGCTTCAGCGCGTGGATTCAAAGTTAAAGGCATATGTAGAAAACTCCGTTTCGTATTTGGCTTTCCTCTATTATATTGCATTCCTCAGGAAAATAAACAACTGCGGGTTGCGGAAACGAAAAAAGCGGCTCATAAACTGAGTCGCTTGCGCCGTTTGCGTATCAAATCCTCTGCCGCGCCTGAACCGAACAGCACGCCGACGACAATTAGCACAAGGCCGAACATATGGCGGCCGGTAATGGCTTCGCCTAGAATGACACTCGCGCCGACTAGCGAGAAAAACGTATTGAGATTCATGAAAATGGCGGCTTTTGTCGGGCCTGCCTGACCAATCGAGTAATTGTACAGCATATGCCCGACCGCTGTGCCGATTACCGCGGAAAAGATGAACGCCAGCCAGAACGTCGGCGGCACATCGAGGAACGCGCGGATTTCGCCAGGCTCCTGCACCAGCGAAATCGCAAACAGCACGAGTGATCCGATGATGAACATATACGCAGTCAGCAAGCGCGGATCCATCGACCCGGCCGCTTTCGAAATGACGATATAGCTCAGGACCTGAACGAAAATCGATATGAAGACGAAAACATCGCCGATATTCATGCCCGTCGCGCCGCCACTCCCGACAAGCACCGTTGCCGCGACACCCGCAAGACCGATAATGACACCGAGCCATTGCAGTTTCGACGGATAAGACCGCATGATGAGCGACACCAGCACCGCTGTCAGCATCGGCCCTGTTCCGAGAATCAGCCCTGCATTCGACCCGCTCGTGATGGCCAACCCGCTCGACAGGAAATAATGGTGGCCTACCACGTTGAGCAGCGAACCCAGGAAAATATACTTCCACTCATTTTTCTTCGGCCACCGCAGCAGCTTTACGAACGCCAGAATCACGAAAACCGAAATCCCTGCAAGCAGGATGCGGAACGCCGTCAGCGTCACCGGTTCTACGAAGCTTACCAAATATTTGACCGAGGGCAGATTAAAGCCCCACGTTAGCATAACTGCCGTTAAAATTGCGTAGATTTTCCATTGTTTCAACTGCTTATGCCTTCTTTCGCCTTACGAATTATCCACTCATTCTACGCCCTATCTGCGAAAAAGTAAATGGATGGCGGTGAAGTGCAAGACGTATTGTTGAATGCATGCTTGCATCGGAATGGGCTTAATCTTCGATTGGAGAGCGTTGCTTTTGGGCTAATGCCGGTTAAAATCGGCACAGTTCATGTTAACCGAAATTTAGCTCATGTTAAATCTCCCGGACTTCATGATAACTCCTCTAAAGGTCATGTTAATTCCGATTTAGTTTATGTTAACGCGAAAACCTTCTAACCAAAAACATAGTTGCATGCATTTCGCCTAGGCGGAATGCGCCTTTTCAATAAAAGGAGCCGTTCGCGATGGCGAACGGCTTTCACATTAAAGAACTTGATCTTCCGATTTTTCAGCAAACACCTGTTTATGCGGGAAACGTTCTTATTTCACAATCCCCGTCTCGTAATCATATGCTTTTCGTCCGATGAGCAAGCTGAATGAGACAAAAGCGAGCAACGACAGCAAGACCGGCACAGTGACGGTATGGACGCCGAACAAATTGCCGTATGCCGCGTTATAGAAATGCAGCGCGACGTAGCTGATGATGCCGGTCACCATTGAAGCGATGGCACCGTATTTATTGCTCCATTTCCAGTACAGGCCGAGGACGACCGGCCAGATGAACGCCGCTTCAAGTCCACCAAATGCAAACAAATTAAGGAAGATGAGCAGATCAGGCGGATTGATTGCCAGCAGGAACACGATGGCGCCAAGCGCTCCGGTGACGCCGAACGACAGCCGCTTGATTGTTTTCAAATCGGCGTCCGGTTTGATGTAATTCAAATAAACATCTTTGACGATCGACGAACTGACCAGGATGAGCAGCGAATCTACCGTCGACATGATGGCAGCCATCGGAGCAGCAAGAACGATGCCTGCTGCCCAAGGCGGCAAGGTTTCAAGCGCGATGAGCGGAATGACCTTGTCCCCGATTTCGATGCCCGGCAGGATAGGACGTGCAAAAACGCCGATCAAGTGCATATTCAACATGATAAAACCGGTAACGATCGTACCGATGATGAGCGCACGATGCATCGAACGCGCGTTTTTATAAGACATTGCGCGCACGGCAATCTGCGGCAGGCCAACAACTCCGACCCCGACGAGTATCCAGAAAGACGATACGTATGCCGCACTCAAATTGCCATCTGCACCAAATGGCGTGACGAGGTTCGGATTTTCATTGATCAAATCGTTCATAATGTTCGGAATGCCGCCGCCTGCGATAATGACGGCAATCAGCAGCACCAATGTGCCGAGGAACATGACCGCCCCTTGCACCGCGTCGGTCACCGCCACAGCGCGGAATCCGCCGATAGTGACGTAGACGAGCACACTGACCGCAAAGATGAACAACGCCGTGTTGTACGGCAAGCCGGTCAACGATTCAACGAGGCGTGCGCCGCCGATCCATTGCGCGGCCATTGCGGAAAACAAGAAGACGATGATGCTGAATGCCGACAGCAAAACAACCCACGTGCTGCTATAGCGGGCTTTCAAAAAGTCGATCATCGTGATGGCTTGGTAGCGGCGCGCCATGATGGCGAACTTCTTACCGAGGATCATCAACACGAAATAGCCGGTGGCGACTTGCGTCATGGCGAGCAGCACCCAGCCGAAGCCCATCGTGTATGCGGTGCCTGGGCCGCCGAGAAAGCTCGACGCGCTGCCATAGGTCGCAACCATCGTCATCGCTAGGACAAAGCCGCCCAGTTCACGGCCGCCAAGGAAATAATCGCTGATGAAGTTTGTGCTCACGGCCAGTTTCTTGCTTGACCAATAGCCGATGGCAAAAATAACGACCAAAAACACCAGCATCGGAAGCAGGACTGCAAAATTCATCGGACGTCCTCCTCTTCATCGAACGGGACTTCTACAAAGAAAAACTTTACGATGACGATGACCAGTACGACCATCAAAAGGAAACCGACGACGCAGCTATAGAAAAACCAGTCCGGCAAGCCGAAAATATATGTATATTCCTCAACCGGGCGCGAGCCCAGCCCATAAGCGAAGCCGAACCACCAGATAAAATTGAAGATGGCGAGGCTTAGTCCAATCAATGCTTCACGGTTAGCCACTTTAAAACGCCAGTCCTTCTCTTTCATTTTTTCCACTCCATTCCCTAAAACCTGCCATTAACTTTATCGTACCAATTGCGCTCGCCGCTGTCACTCTCTTTCAAGGCAGTGAAAAACCCGGAAGCAGCCGCTTCCGGGTTGGATTACCGTGCCAATAAATATTCGACGTATTTGCGCCAATCGGTTGTTTTTGCAAATTCGTAATCAGGCTGAATGCTTGGGAACGGCATGAAGACAGTCTGCGCCTTCTGGAAATCCCTTAGCTTTCGTTCATTCAACACGATCGAACCTGCTGCTACGCCCTCTGTTAGAACCGCTTTGCCGCCGACATCAAATCCGATGGTTACCGGCGCGAGCGCCGCTTTGCCGGTTTGTGACAGGACGTACGCCGACCCGCTCGTATCAAAGCGATCAAAAATCCATGGTTCCGGCAACGCCACAGCGTCAGCGGCTTCGTTAATGATGATTTCAGCATTTGCGCTGCTGCCGAGCGGCAATGCCGCTTCGACTTCTGGCCCGATGCCGATCTGCACTTTATAAAATGCAATCGGATTGGCCTGTTCAATTGGATCAAGCCCCTTATAGGCTTCAAGCCATTTCGAAGGTTCCGCTGGAATGGCGTCTACACTTAAAATGGTGCCTGGAACAGCTTGCCCCAAGCCTTCCGCTTGGACCATGACCCGGTCTTCCGCAGCCACTTCATGCCATTCGTCTTCCAAAAGGTAGGTCACGAATGTTTTTTCAGGCGAGTAAATCTCCACGCTGAGCGGTTCTTCCGTGCGATTGATTTTTGCGATAATGCCTTCCGCCGGGCTGATCAACGCCGGAGTTGATGCGCTTTGGTTCAATTGCGCATTGACAACCGCCAGCTGTGAATCGATTGCCGCTAAGCGCTGTTCAGCTTGGGCGATTCCAGCTGCATAAGAGCCGTCCTGCGGCACTTCGACGCCGACATTCAAATCGACGTTGAAGTTGACCGTGTTGCCTTCGTCGTCCGTTTCAGCGGATCGGTCAGATTCGCTGCGAGATTCGGCGCCGCTATTGGACGAGCGCGCCGATTCAAGGGCCTGCAACGAACTTTGCACTTCACCTCTTTCAGCTTCTAATGCGCTCTTTTCAGATTCCCATACCGCGCGCTGGTCTTCCGACTCCGCTTCATTTAGGGCTGCAAGCTCAGACCCCGCCTGTACCACATCCCCTTCTTCAACGAGCCATTGTTCGATGGCCTGTGAATCCTGGACGTAGATCTGGACAGTTGAAAGTGGTGCCGCCACTGCTTCTTTAGGAAGGTTTTCTTCGTATTTATCCGTATATGCCTGTTCATACTCGCTGACATAGATGTTTTTGGAAATGATGCTTTTTTCTCCGAATAACAACAATGCGTTTGCTGATATGAATGCAATCACTGCCACAGAGAGGCCGATGAAAAAGAATTTATTCAACAGAAGGACCTCCTCTCGTGAAATCGCTGAGCATTTCGCCGAGCGGTACAAAGCTCAAAGAGGCGATTGCCAGCGCCACAAGGATGTGCAGCACAATCAGCAGCAATAAAATCAGCTTGGGTGAATATTCTTTAAAACTGCGGATATAACGGTATTGGACTGCGATGAACAAAGACGTGAATATCGTCAATTGGTTAAAGAAGTAAATGAGGAACGGAATGCCGATAAAAGTGGCTGCCAGCGGTCCGAACGAGAACAGCGACACGGGCATCGTGTAGCCAGCCAGTGCAAAAATCAGGAATGTCAGCGTTTTTTCAACGACCAGCAATCCTAACACGTAAGTCTGCATGACGATTGCCGCGCGCCATGGCATTTTCAGGAATTTCCAGAACAAAAAAGCCGTTCCATACGAATGGAATGCCAAATATACCCCGGCCCAGATTAACGTGCCGGCGAGTGAAGCCCAGCGCGCCAATGTGTATTCCGCCCATTGGCCCTCCGCCAAATAAGGCGTCAGGGAGGCTGTGTTCATGCCCCAGATTTCGCGCAGCGCAAAAACCAGTATGCCGAATGCAATGATCCAGCCAAGGCGTTTATTGAATTGGCGCATTTCGCCATTTTGTAAGTTATGTATCAATTCACCCTGTCGGACGAAATAATGCCAGAATCTAAAATCAAATATCATGCTATGTGATTCCTTTCAACGCCAATAGTGGTTTTACTTTCTTTATTTTACCAAAAAAGCCGATGCTTTGAAACTTTAATAATGCACAATTTTCAAATCACTGCCTTTCGGCCAATAAAAAACCGCAGGCAACTCGAATCTTGCGAGTTTGCCTGCGGTTTGGCTCCCACCTTGCTGCGGGATTTAAACGATTTTGTATTTCTTATGGGAGATTACGGTCATGTTTGATGCCGCACCAATTTCTTTAGCGTCTTCGGGCGAAATTTCAACAATCACCGAGTTGTCCATAATTTTAAAAATGGTTCCATTAACTTCAACGCCATTGCGTGTGAAAGAAATCCATTCGCCAATTCTACGGGCTGCTACAAATTCCGATACTTCTTTTTCATGCGGTTGAAATGCCATCGTCATCCACGCCTCTCTGTTTATAGAAACAATATCTAGTAATTATAACATAAAATCGATGGAATTTCACGTTTTAGGCAGGCTTTAAAAACTCGGGATAGACTTTTCATTGCGCTCTAGGCGGACGCTTTCCGCTTCATTCAAAGGTATTTCTTAACAGTAAACCATTTCTTTGATCAAAGAACTTTAAAGATACAATTTATGCAGTTCCTCAATCATGTGTAGATATGGAGCAAAACAGCTCCGACTCCCGCGGGATAGCGAAGTGCCGAAATCCACTCGGGCGCTAGCACGAGTTAGTTCGGCGCAAGCCCGCAGGAAAGATATGGCCGAAGGTAGTTCGGCCGTATCTTTGCGACGAAGCAGCGCAGCGATGCAGGAGCATATGGGCTTGCGGAGCTGTTTTGCGGAATATCAACTTTACAAGCTATAGAGATGTAAACTGCGTTACGCTTCAGTGCCTTCATTTTCCGTGAATCGGCGTACGGCACATAATTCTTTTTCGTGCACGCTGCCGGCAAGTTCGATGATTTCAATCGCTTTGCCCGGCGTCGGAGAATGGATCATCAAGCCGTTTCCGTAATAGATCCCGACGTGATGGATTTTTCCTTTGCCTTCTTCGTAAGCGAAGAACAAAAGATCGCCGATATGCCAGTCATGCTGGTTTTCGGTGTTGATTTCAACGCCTTCGGCCGCCTGGTCTTTTGCATCGCGTGGAATAATTACGCCGTTTGCTTTCAGCATATTGTAGCTGAGCCCCGAGCAATCATAGCCGTAGCTCGACATGCCTCCCCAGAAATACGGCAATTGCAAAAATGTTGCAGCCAAGTTTGCGACGTCCACGCCGGTGCCTTTTTCCACCCCTTCGAAGCCGCGGGCGACTACCGCTTGCTCCGCCATGATGAATGCGTCGCCCGCAGGCGTCTGCACACGGATGAATTCCCCCAATTCCTTGACCGGCAGCATCGTATTGAATGGCACCACGAGAAGCGGTTTGAAATCTTCGGTCCATAATTGAGACATGGAGGAAACGACACGGGCGTACCCGAGCTCATCGAGTGTTTCCACTTCCTTCAGTTGGTCGATAGGCACCCAGCCCGGGTAGCCGCGCTCATCTTTTTGCGACGGCTGCCAGATAGCTGCGATTTTCGCCCAGCCATCCGCCACTTCATCAATCACTACCGGTTCCCCGAAAAGGAGCTGCGACTGAACGCGGTTGCTGTCGACCATGTCACGGCTTTCTTCCGCCGTCATCGCATTGATCCATTTGTTGATATTAGGCGTTTCCCCTAAACCTTCCGCATCTACTTCCCGGATTTTTTCCGGTGCCGTCCATATGGTCGCAACAGGCACATTGCATACCCATCTTGTCGATTCTGTCTGCAACATTTTTCTCCTCCGTCCTTGTTCGCTTACTCTACACCCGGCAAAACCGTCAGCGTCAGTGCGTCACCGTCAAGCCGAGCTTTCGCGCCGAGCGGCACAGAGAAATGCGGTTCGCAATGGCCGATCTTGAAACCCTTTACTACAGGCACTTTCATGTCTTTGAAATAATCCGCAAACACTTCGTCCAAGCTCAACGAACGTTCAGGCTTTTTCGGATCTGAATTTTTGAAATCACCGATGATGATGCCAGCGACTTCCTCGAATTTCCGGGCCATCTTCAAATGGTTCAGCATTTCATCGACCTGATAAGGCTCTTCATCGATGTCTTCAATCAATAAAATCTTGCCTTTTGTATCGAGTTCGAATTTGGTGCCGATTGCACTTCTGACCAACGACAGATTGCCTCCGACCAATTCCCCTTCAGCCTGTCCGCCCACTAGTGCTTCAAGCGGCGCGACTTCTTCCGTATAATGCAGCTCAAACGGTTCGAACAGCTGGCCGAACATCCGCCCGCTGCGCTCATGAAATTCGTCTTTCCCAACATCTGAAGCAAGCATTGGTCCATGGAATGTCACGAGGTCCGCATATTGTCCGATTGCTGTGTGCAGAAACGTGATATCCGAATAGCCCCAGAATACTTTCGGGTTTTCTTTGATCATCGCGAAATCGATGCGATCTGTGTAGCGCGCCGCTCCGTAGCCGCCACCCGCGCAAATGATGCCGGCGATGTTCGGATCTTCGAACATCTCATGCAAATCTGCAAGGCGCGCATCGTCGTCTCCAGCCAGGTGGCCGCGTTTCGCTTCCACGGATTTGCCCATTTTGATGTTGAGCCCCAATTCCTCTATAAATGGCAAGGCTTTCTTCAAATTTTCTAAGTTTGGCGGGCTCGAAGGCGAAATGATGCCGACCGTGTCGCCTTTTTGCAGCCGTTTTGGCGTTTTACGCAAATAAATCCACTCCCAATTTCAAATATGTGCATGTCTAGCATACCGTTTTCAGCAAAATTTGGCATGCATCGCAAGTTCTGTCATGACCAGCATCGCCCGATAAGCTTCCAAAATGTCCTTTGATTGAAAACGCACAACGGTCGTCCCATCCTCAATTTCACAGCCCGGCATCATCGCCGCCAACTCCGCTTCGCCATAATTCGTGAATTCGATTCTCAGCAGCGGTTCAGCTGGCGGTACCAGCGGTTTGACATTGTTGCAGTTATCAATAGCCGCTGCCGTTTGGCGCGCCAGCAAACCTTGCGCTTTTTTCGGATGCAGTGTCTTGACCGCTGAACGCGAAATAGATTCTTTCACTGCCGCCGTGACGACGTTTGGAATAAGCGCTTCCGCCTCTCGGCATGCACAATCATCCCCCGCTACCATAAGCACAGGCACACCGAAATGTCCGGCAACATATGCGTTAAAGCCCAACTCGCCAATTTCGGTTTCATTGATCCACATCGATCGCACACCGAAAATCATAGCGTGTGACATGACGCCTTTTTGGCCCGCCCGCGCGTGGTAGCCTGCAAAAAAAGCTCCATCATAAGATGCGTCCAGCCCTTCCATCATTGAAAAAGCTTTAACGCCGCCCGTGATCAGCAGCGCGTCTTCATGCAGATTTTCTGCAATCAGGTTATTCATCTTTGAATGGCTGTCATTCACGACGAACTCTTGCGCTCCGTGGCTGAACGCACTCGTGATAATAGCATTGGCATCGGCCGTCATCAATCGGCGTCCGCGTTCGTAATTTGGTTCAGCCGAATCTACATATGTATAATCAGGCAACGCCGTCACACCTTCCATGTCCATCGACAGATAAAACTTCACCCTGCAACACCCTCTCACTTCAAATTGTCGGAAACTTCCTTCTATTTACTGTATCAACTGGAAGGCGACATTTCAATCTGCGCCTTGCCTTTTAAATAGTTCTGGCTGTTTTACATTTCTATAGAAAATTGTTTTATTTTTGAATTTTTAGTTATTTTGGTCCATTGTAACAATTTCATGCTCTATTATAATAAAAATAGGCCAAAAAGATATCTGAAAAATCGAATTACATTATTCAGTAATATTTTTTCAGATAATAGACATTCAAAAAGGGGCGGATTGAGATGAATTTTGACAAAGTACTTGAATTGGGTTGGGAAGATTTAGCATTGGGGATTGGCGGTTCTGCAATTGTCATGTTCGTCATCAATTATGTCACTTTGTTGTAAGAAAAATTTGATGCAGCTCTTATAAGCCCTTTTCCGCATACAACGGAAAAGGGCTTTCACGCGTTTTTAGGCATACAAAAACGCCTGTCCTTTGTTCTGGGTGCGGACAGGCGTTTATCCATTGGCTGCTTTCACTTTTAAAAACCTCCATTTTCCTGTTTTTCAAGCATCTGGCGTTCAAGCAATTGTTGTTCCAGTAACCTAAAGAACATTGCTTCGTCATGCGTCGCTAGAGCATAGTCAATCATCCGATCAAAATTTTCTTTTTCCAGAAACTGAATCGCTTCCTGCGCTTCTTCCCTAGCTTGATCATTCACTCCGTGCAGCCCCGCTCTCTCTTCTTGTAGGATTGCCTGTAAATGTGTATGGATATCCGATACCAGCAGCAGCTGGTATAACGGCAAGCGTATAAATCTATTACCTTTTTGGAAAACAAACACTTCGGATAGATTTTCCACTTGGAGGGTATTTAAATTGACGATGATTTCTTTTCCTTCTACCGGTATAAAGTGGAACAATTCATCATCTTTCAGGATTGAAAAGTATTGATAGGCGAACACGAACTTGACCAAATGCCCTTCTTTCTTTGTATAAAAAGGCTTCATCAATTTAACCTGCAGCATCTCACTCCCCCCTTTTGGTTAAAGATTTTGAAAATTCTTACTACAATTATGATATCATAAATTTCTCATTTTGGATATAAAAAAGCACAAGGATTATCACCTTATGCCAAAGGTTTTTTCAGCCTTTTTTTGGAAGAAACGATAAAATTCATTTCTCCTGAAGCTGTACTAAGAACCATTTTTTCGAGCAGAAATTGCAGAAATTTCGTGAATTCACCGTCGCTTAATTCCCCTTTATGGAGCACAATGCGACTTGCTGCGAAATCAATTTCCGCTGATTTCCGCGTCCCTTCCAGCTTTTCTTCACTCCGCAAGATCACTTTGCTGCCCGAAGAAGCAATGTGCCAGCAGATTTTTTCGTAATTGCCGGATCTTGCCGGTCCGTAAACTTGCCACTCCATAATGCTTTCCTGTTTCAATAAATACCCGAGTTCAGGAATCTCCAATATAATTGATTGGACCATAGTGCGCCTCCTCAAACGATTTTTTCATAGGACTTTTTCTTCTAAATGATTCCAAATCCCTTACAATCAATGAAATTTTTTTATTATTTTTTTCACTTCAGATTCCCTCTCAACCCTGCGCACGCTGAAAAGCACGGCATATTTTGCATCTTTAAATAAGCGTTGCGGAGCAATACTTTGTCTTCATCGTTTACGCCGCCATTTTAAAGCCGTATAATAGAAGGAAAGTTTTATTTTGGAGCGATGCATATGGCTACGGTTCAGTCCCTGGCAAAACGATTCGATGATACGATCCACAATTATATGGCTGCTATCGACAAATCACTCACTCCATCACGGGAAATGGATGAGGAAATGGTTCGAAAAGCAGTCTTTTTAGTGCGCCACGACGGCGTACAGATACTGTCATTCAATGAAGAACGGCTTTTGCTTGAAGCGATCGTCAAGGACGCCCATACTGTGAAGGTCGTCTTGAACTTCGATAAAATGAACGCCATCTGCGCCTGCCCACAGCCCGATATGTGCCGCCACCGGCTCGCAGTGATTTTTTCGCTGTACCAGAAAGTTGGCTCATTATCGGAATGGGTTGCCGCTTGGCGGGCGCAGCCGAGCAGCCAGCTGAAAATGCTGGCGGAAAAACGCTCACCGGCGCAATGGACGCAGATCATCAAAAGCGTCTGGCGCGATCCGATTCCTGATTACACGACGCGCAATTACTTCTATTTTGAGCAGATGTTCGAAGGGCGTTTGAAAAATGCCTTGTCGTTCGTGCCTCTTGAACGGGAATGGAAAGTGTTTTACCGCACCTATGCCCATTTGATTTCCTTGATGGAAGTCTGGGATACGTTTATTTCCGGCACCGAAGAAGTCCATCATTCGTTTTTCAAAACTTGGTTCGAAGACGAATTACACGCCTTGCGCGATTTGCTCGATCAATTGCGCGTTCAGCACCGGACATTTGAGGCGGATGCCTTTTTGGACCATTTAAGAAAACTCGTTCGTTCATTCATTGAAACCAAAAACGGGTCGTTTTCACAACGTTTTACCGTGTACCGGCTTTTCTGGACTGCATTGTTCACTTCGGATAAATTGCGCAGCACCGAAGCGGCCGCTTTTGCGAAGCCCGACCACCGCATCACCGCGTTTTTTGCCATCTTGTCCGGTGATGACGTTGTTGTCCAAAAAACCGCACCCGGTGAGACTGCAGATTGGGTGCAGCTCGCGATCCAGGCGGAGACCGAGCAGCATCAACAAGCACTGACTGCTATTTTAATGGCAATCAAACCACATGTGAAAACCTATTTGTTCGAAGGCCTCTATACCCAGTATCGCCACCAATATGTGCGCATACTGAGCCGCCTTTTCTCACAGATCCATTTGAGCGAAGAGGATTGGGAAGACCTGTTCAAGCAATTCGGCCATTATGGGTTGCCGGCCTATTCAACTTACCTGATTGAAAAACAATTATATAAACAATGGGCAGAGCTTCATCATCTCCATAATTCGCCACTCTATTTCGTCGAGGAATGCGGCTTGAAAAACGTGCAGGACGCTGCACCTGACTTTGTTCTTCCGCTATACCACCGTTTTGCGATGGATTTTCTGGAAGAGCGCAACCGCCCCGGCTATAAACAAGCCGTGCGGATTTGGAAAAAGATGAAAGCCGCCTGCAAGAAAAGCGGTCAACTGGAGTTCTGGAACGCTTACATGACCGAAGTGCGTACACAGAACAAGCGCCTGCGGGCACTGCAGGAAGAGATCGAGAAAGGACATCTTTTATGAATCAGTTTCAGACAGAAGGAAGCAAAACCTATTATTTAAAGATCAGCCGCGCTGAAGAGTTCCGCATTCAGGCGACCAACGAAGCGGGGAACCGCATTCCTCCTGAAATCTGGAAACCTTATCTCTACTTTTTAGACAAGGCGAGTTTTTACGGTTTGACGTCGCGTATCGACGGACTGGACTTGCTCCTTACACCAGCTGATTTCGTGCGCTTATTTCAGCAGAAACCTCATCATTACGTGTCGTTTCTCGGGCAAAGCCCTGCAGATGATGTCTGGCTCAGCCTTGCTTCACGGGTCTCCGATTCACTAAACGATCCCGAATTATGGAATCACGTCGAAGTCGATGGCGATGACATCGTCATCCGAGATTCCTACGGCGACGCGGAAATTCTGTCGTTCCTAGCAGATACCATCCGCCATCAGCTGCGCCAAAAAGGCTTGTCGCCGGCTCAATTGCCGTTCATCAGCCATTTCGTCCAGCAAGTTGGCTGGGACGGATTGCCTGCTGCCGACGATTATGTGCTGGCCGCTCAATTGAGCGAACCTGATGAAGACGCGTTTTGGTCCTTTAAAGTCGTACTGCGCACGAAACGCGGAGCCGTTTATTGGTCCCCTTCGAAGCGCCGCATGAACGAACCGTTCGAAAAAGTGCTGCCTGAAAAATGGCGCACCCATGCAAGCGAAATCCAGGAAAGGCAGTCGCTGCTTCTAAGCCTCTGCCCTGCTGTTGAATATTTTGAAAGCGACCGCTTTTATCAAGCCGAATGGACCGATGCGCAAGTGCTCGACTTTTTGCGCAACGATGCAGAGATTCTGCAATCGTTCGGCATCGAAGTATCAATCCCTTCGTGGCTGAAAGCCGTGCAGGAATCCAAAGTGCGTGTCAAAGCGAATGTCCATTCTCCGATCAAAAAAGCATCGGTTGTCGGACTCGACCAGATCATCCGCTTTGACTGGCAGTTTTCGTTGAATGGCCATGAGCTCAGCATGCAGGACTTTAACCAGCTCGTCTCCGAGAACAAGGAATTCATCCGGATCGGAAATGAATGGGTGCGCGTTGACTCCGCATTGCTCATGCAGCTCCGCAAGATGATCGAAGAAGCGGAGGACGCGGATTGGACCATCAAGGACATGCTGTTCCAGAACGTCCCTGAAATCATGCTGGAAGAAAATATCGAAGAAGACGATCCACTTGTCGAGTACCACCTGAACAAGTCGCTGCGTACACTACTCGATAAGCTGCTGGATAAGCGCGACTTGCCGCCGACTCCGGTTCCGGCCAATCTCCTTACTACGCTGCGCCCCTACCAAAAGACCGGTTTCGATTATTTGGTTTTCATGCGCGAGGAAGGCTTCGGCCTGTGCTTGGCCGACGATATGGGCCTTGGGAAAACGGTTCAGCTGATTGCATATTTGCTGCATGTCCACAGTAAAAATCCTGGACAGCCGTCGCTTATCATCTGCCCGACTTCGGTGCTCGGCAACTGGCAGAAAGAGCTCGAACGTTTTGCGCCTGACTTGAAAGTGGGTATGCATTACGGCAGTACCCGCCCGAAAGGCGAGCAATTCACGAATTACCTTGAAAGTGAGCGCCCCGATGTGCTGTTGTCCACTTACGGCATCGCTTCTTCGGATGCTGAAGAAATCCAAAGCATCAATTGGACCAGCATCACGCTTGATGAAGCACAGAATATCAAGAATATGTACACGAAACAATCGCGCACGATCCGTAAATTCAAAGGCGGCCATCACATCGCTTTGACTGGGACTCCGATTGAAAACCGCTTGTCTGAGCTATGGTCAATTTTTGATTTTATCAATAAAGGCTACCTCTACCGGATTAAGCAATTCCAGGAAAACTTCATGATTCCGATTGAACGGGATGATTCCGAAGAGCATAAAGAAAAATTGCGTCAGCGGATTCAACCGTTCCTGCTGCGCCGCACCAAGAAAGATCCGGATCTGCAGTTGAACCTGCCAGAAAAATTGGAGCAATTGGAGTATTGTCCGCTTACGCCTGAGCAAGCTGCGCTTTATGAAGGGCTTGTACAGGATACGGTGCAGAAAATGGAGACGCTCACAGGCTTCGAGAAAAAAGGGCTTGTGCTGAAAATGCTTAGCAAACTGAAGCAATTATGTAATCATCCGTCTTTATACTTGAAAGAGCCGTATACCAACGCGGATGAAATTCTGCCTCGTTCACAGAAGCTGGAGCGCATAGTGACTCTCGCCGGAGAAATAGCGGAACGCGGGGAACAATGTTTGATCTTCACTCAATATATCGGCATGGGGCATCTTCTGCAGCAGGCCATCAATGAGCTTTATGGCCACGAAGTGCCGTTCTTGACCGGCAGCATGCCAAAAAATCAGCGCGATTCGCTGGTGGCTGCTTTCCAAGCGGGTAAATTCCCAATCTTTATCTTGTCATTGAAGGCAGGTGGTACCGGCCTTAACTTGACCGCCGCAACGCATGTTCTTCACGCGGATAGATGGTGGAATCCAGCTGTCGAGAATCAGGCAACTGACCGGGCTTATCGCATCGGGCAGACGCAATTCGTGCATGTCCATAAATTTGTGACGATCGGGACCATCGAGGAAAAAATCGATTCACTTCTGACACAAAAACAATCGATGTCGGAACAGTTTATCCAGTCAAGCCAATGGATGACCGAGCTGTCTGACAACGAACTGAAGGAATTGTTCACTTATAATCTTTAAAATGATTCGGCCAGGCCCCCACCTGGCCGAATTTCCTTTTTAGACGGAAAAACCTTCACCCTTTTTCAGCGGAACGGAAAATCGCTTTCATTTCACTTAGTTCCCGTTCCGCCTCGCTCAATCGCTGATGAAGCAAGGCGGTCAGCCTGATCAACTGCTCCATATGCACTTCCAATTGCAATTGCACGTCTTTCGGCATCGCTAAGTGCCTCCCTTTTCATGTTATACGGTTACTTTATCCGTCGCTGGCGGCGGGAAGTCAAAATCTGCTGCAGATTCTGGTTCCCTTTGGACGGTCTCCGTTTTCTCCTTCTTTTTGTCGAGAAACCGGATCTGGTCCCCCAGTATTTCTGTGACGTAGACGCGCGTGCCGTCTTCTTTGTCGTAAAAGCGGGATTGCAGCCTGCCGCTCACCGCAACAAGCGCACCTTTATGGCAGTATTTGTGGATATTAAGCGCTGGCCGTCCCCATGAGGAACACAGCACAAAATCCGTTTCCACTTCTCCTTTCTGATTTTTGTAATTCCGGGAAACTGCCACGACGAATGACGTATGTACGCGCCCTTCAGGCAATTCCCGCATCACCGGATCTTTTGTCAAACGCCCTACAATACCGACTTGGTTCATGTATTCACCTCCTTTGGATTACCCAAATCATAGATCGAACAGCGAATATTGCGCAAAAGGGCAAAAATAGGATTTGGGGGATATCTGGGCTCGATATTTTATTTTTCAATAAACGCAAAAGAATTCTACGTTTAATTTCACTAGAACTAGCGGGAAAAGCACTGATTTTCCTCTTTTTTTAAATTTCGAATTTTGCAAAATGCGCATGAAATTTCTAGTGTATGCACTGAAAAATAATGGCTGTGATATACTGGAAAAAAGTGATGTTTGGAGTGAGATTCGTGAAAACATTTAAAATGCTATCGCTCGGGGTTGTCGAAAATGATGTAGTGACAGATTACCCGCTTGAAGATGGAATCATCATCAATCAGGAAAATAGCCATCGTTCGTGGGTGATGGAAATGCTGATGGACATCCGCTATTTGGAGACATTCAAAAGAATGATGGAAACCGGCCATATCTACGACGTCAAAGTCGTCATCTCCTACCCGGAAAATGAACCGGCCACATTCGAAGTAGCTATATACGGAGTGAAAGTCATCGGAGAACAAATTTCCGTGCTACTGAAAGGCACCCTGAAACGGGCGCGCAGGAAGTACGCTGAGACGCTTCTATCAGAATTGCTGGAAGACGGCCTTGAAGGTGAAGAATTGCTCGAGCGTTTTGAACACGATATGCGTAAACGTCCAAGCTTGAGAAAAGACGAAGCAAAACAATAAAAAAAGCTGGAATCCAGGGATATTCCCCGGATTCCAGCTTTTTTCCTCCTTCATTTCGTTTCAGCAACCGGCCCTAGTGCGAAAAGGATATCGCATTCGCAGACAAGTTCGCCGTCAACAGTGGCAATGGCATGCCCTTTGCCCATAGAACCGCGCAATTTCGTCAATTCCACTTCCAGCTTCAATTGATCACCCGGTACAACTTGGCGCTTGAATCGGCAATTGTCGATGCCAGTGAAGAACGCCAGCCGTCCTTTGTTTACATCAAGCTGAAGAACCGCTGTTGCTCCGACCTGTGCCAAGGCTTCAACGATCAAAACGCCTGGCATTACCGGATAACCCGGGAAATGGCCGTTAAAAAACTCTTCGTTTGCTGTTACATTTTTAAGTCCGACCGCTCTTTTTCCCGCTTCGATTTCCAAAATGCGGTCCACCATTAGAAATGGATAGCGGTGCGGCAAGATTGCCTGAATCTGTTCTACTGTCAACATGGTTCCAACCCCTTTGAATTCTTTTCGCAGTTGAGCGGCTGCGGAATAAACTCATCTCCAGCAGCCTTCAACTAATCCTTGCAGCTAAAAAACAAGAGCGGAAATTATTTCTTTCCGCTCATGATATCGATAATATGCTGCCACGTTTCCCATTTCAGTGCATCTTTCGCGTTGCCGTCACCGATCACGCCATAACCAATCATTGATCCCAGCGCAGCTGCAATAACGATTAGCAGCAATACAATGATAATACGGAGCCAAATCGGAAACATGCGGATTTGCACCCAGCGCGTCTTTTTCGCTTCCTTTTTTGCCACAGCTGCATCTCGTTCCGGAGCTTTTCTTGTTTCTTTATGAAAAAGAATTTTCTTATTGGTTTCAGCCATTTACTCAGTCAACCTTTCCATTGATGCATCCGCCCTCCAAGCTTGGGCTGTTTGTCGCCGAAATTCTACTGTAATGTATATTTTCCGCGCGCATCTGCATTAGTTGTCATTATACTAAAAATATGCGGATTTGCCATATGCCATTCGTCATAAACCCTGCATACAGCCTAGCTTCCAGCAATCCACTTAACGGCGCTTCGACAAACGTCCCATATTGTCCAGCATGATGCCGGTTCCTAAAGCCACGCAATCCATTGGGGTTTCCGACACAGTTACAGGCACTTTCAACTCGTCAGCCAATAATTTCTCCATGCCATGCAGCATTGCACCGCCGCCCGTCAAAATGATCCCGCGGTCGATTATGTCTGCGGATAGCTCAGGCGGTGTTTTCTCCAGAACATTTTTTGCCGCTGTGACAATCATGCCGATTGATTCTTTTAAGGCCTCTTCTATTTCAGAAGAATGGACTTTGATGACGCGCGGCAAACCCGTCACCATATCACGGCCGCGCACTTCCATTTCTTCTTTTCGGTTGCCTGCTAAAACCGAACCGATCTGGATTTTGATGTTTTCTGAAGTGCGTTCACCGATCAATAATTTATATTGGCGTTTAATGTATTGAAGAATGTCGTTATCAAATACATCGCCTGCAACTTTGATCGATTCGCTCGTGACGATGTCACCCATTGACAGCACGGCTACATCTGTCGTACCTCCGCCGATATCGACTACCATATTACCGCTCGGCTGGTATATATCCATGCCCGCGCCAATGGCTGCGACTTTCGGTTCTTCTTCAAGATAAACTTTTTTGCCTCCTGATTTTTCCGCAGCTTCCCGAATTGCTTTTTGCTCGACACTTGTTACGTTTGTCGGACAGCAGATCAAGATTCTCGGCTTCGTCATAAAGCCTTTCACCTTCAAGCGGTTAAGAAAATATTTCAGCATGATTTCTGTGACATCGAAGTCCGCAATAACGCCATCTTTCAATGGGCGTACAGCGACGATGTGTTCCGGTGTGCGGCCGATCATTTTCCGTGCCGCTTCCCCTACCGCAAGCACTTGATTTGTTTTACGGTCCAGAGCTACAACAGATGGCTCATTCAATACGATGCCTTTGCCTTTCACATGAATCAGGACGTTAGCCGTCCCTAGGTCTATTCCTATATCTTTTGAAAACATTTAAACCGTTTCCCCTTCCAAATCTAGCACAACAATTATTGAGCCTGAAAAAGACTCTCCTAACTGAACATTTTATCATAGGTATGAGATAAAAGAAAAAGAATTTTCAAGGAATATAGTCCTCTTTTGGAAGAAGCCGTCCTCTCTTCCCGATGCAACTGCTAAGTCTTTTAGTTTATTGGCATAATATTTTGCGCTGGCTTACCAAAGATTTCAGGCATATAAAAAGCCTGCCGGCATATAACCGGCAGACTTGAAATATAAATGATATTAGACCATTTGCTCTTCTTTTACTTCTGTTTCCACAGTCGTAACACGTTCGATATCAGCACCTAATGCGGCTAATTTTTTATGAAAATTCACGTAGCCGCGATCCAAGTGATACAATTCGTTAACGCGAGTGATGCCCTCAGCAGCCAATCCTGCCAATACAAGCGCCGCTGCTGCTCTTAAGTCAGTTGCAGCCACTTCTGCTCCTTGAAGCTTAGAAGGCCCTTCCATGATCACTGAACGCCCTTCAATTTTAACAGACGCGTTCATGCGGCGGAATTCTTCAACGTGCATAAAACGGTTTTCGAAAACTGTCTCTGTCAGAATGCCGCTGCCTTGAGCGGTCAGCATCAATGACATCATCTGGGACTGCATGTCTGTCGGGAATCCCGGGTGAGGCATTGTCTTAATATCGATCGAACGAAGCGGACGGTTTGAACGGATGCGCAAACCTTCTTCTTCTTCTTTCACATCAACGCCCATTTCCTCCAATTTGGAGATTAAAGCCGCCATGTGTTCTGGAACTGCATTTTCAATGATGACGTCGCCTTCTGTGATAGCGGCCGCAACCATGAACGTTCCAGCTTCAACGCGGTCAGGGATGATGTAATGCTCTGTGCCACTCAAAACTTCCACGCCTTCGATGCGCAATGTATCTGTGCCAGCGCCAATGACTTTGCCGCCCATTTCGTTGATGTAATTTGCCAAATCAACGATTTCTGGTTCTTTAGCCGCGTTTTCGATAATCGTTACGCCGTCAGCCAAAGCTGCTGCCGTCATGATGTTTTCAGTTGCGCCGACGCTTGGGAAATCTAAATAAATTTTAGCGCCGCGCAGACGGCCGTTAACGGTCGCTTCCACGAAACCATTGCCGAAAGTGATTTGTGCGCCCATCGCTTCAAACCCTTTTAAATGCAATTCAATCGGACGTGATCCGATTGCACAGCCGCCTGGAAGAGCAACTCGAGCGAATCCATTACGTGCAAGCAACGGCCCCATAACCAAAATTGAAGCGCGCATTTTACGAACGTATTCGAATTGCGCTTCGCTTGATAAGGTGTTTGATGCATCAATCACCATTTCATTTTTTTCCGGGAAGTATTCAACTGTTGCGTTCAAACTTTTCAAAACTTCTTGAATCGTGTAGACATCCGCCAAGTTTGGAACTTCTTTGATAACGCTTTTGCCATTCGAAGCCAGCAAAGATCCTGCCAATACTGGCAAAACTGCATTCTTCGCCCCTTCGACACGTACTTTCCCTTTAAGTTGTTGGCCGCCTTTTACAATAATCTGATCCACTGATATGCCCTCCATCTATAATGTGATTTATCTATATGTACACTCTGTACGTTAAAGTCCTATGTCATAATTTAGAAACAAAACCTTTCTCATAATACCTGTATTTTACTAAAATAACAAGTATCTATGGAAAGTTTTTAATAACAATTATGTTTTATGGCTATAATTTTCGCAAAACTGACAAATTTTCTGCCCTTCGCTAGAAAGAGTACTGCACTTTCATGACAATGTTATTTTTCCCTTTTATTTCTAAACTAAACCTTAATCCCTATTTTATTTCCCGGGAAATAAAAAATTTGCTTTGCTGCCATGAGAACATTTGTCCATGTGCAGCAAAGCAAACTTAGAAAAGATAGGGCAATTGCCTAGACCATACCGAGATATTCAAAAAGAAGGTCGATACGGCTAATCCGATTGATATGCTTAAAAAGATATATAAAATTTGCGCTTGCAGCACGTGTTCCTTGCGGATCCATTTTTCAAACATAACTGCCCGCATAGCGAAAAATGCTACACCCGTAAAAAAGATATGGCTGAATATCGAAATCAAGGCCTGCTGCCCAATCATAGTCTCCATTTTATTCACTCCTTTGCGCGAATATAGGCTGTATAAGTAGAACTAAAAAAATTAAAGTTTACATACCGCTTCGGACGCTTTGGGCTTCGCGCTCGCCAACGGCAAGTCCAGATATTTTGCGGAATATCGACAATAAAAAATTATTAGCTCCACTTATTTAGCTAATAAAAAAAGCGGACAAAAGTCAAAAGCCCTTCTGTCCGCTCATTTTCTTTTAGTCTAGCTTCAGCGACCAGATTCTAGGGTCATAAGCCACTCTGGCTGTGCGGCTGAAAACATGCCGCTTCGCCAGTGCGTCTTATGCCCGTCGAATCTACACGGTCGCTTACGCTTTTCTTTAAATGTTACCCTCATAAACGTTGATACGATTCATCGCACGTTTTAACGCTAATTCTGCTCGTTTAAAGTCGACTTCATCTTTATGCGCCTGAAGCATCGCTTCTGCACGTCTTGCAGATTCTTGTGCACGCGCCAGATCAATATCTGTCGCAAGCTCTGCGGATTGTGCAAGAATTGTTACTTTATCAGGGCGAACTTCCAAGAATCCACCGCTCACAGCTGCCAATTCAGTCGAGTTGTCTTTTTTCAATCGGACTGCGCCGATTCCAAGGGGAGCAACTGTCGGAATGTGGCCAGGCAAGATACCCATCTCACCGGTCGCTGTAACTGCTATTACCATAGAAACTTCTGAATCGTATACTGGGCCGTCGGGAGTGACAATATTGACTTTAATGGTCTGCATTTTTTTCCCTCCTGGTCCCTGGTTTTAGACTTGTACGCCCATGCCTTTGGCTTTTTCGATTACTTCTTCAATACGCCCTACCAAACGGAAAGCGTCTTCAGGCAAGTGATCGTATTTGCCGTCAAGAATTTCTCTGAATCCTTTGATCGTTTCCTGTACTGGCACGTACGAACCTTTTTGGCCCGTGAACTGCTCAGCTACGTGGAAGTTCTGAGATAGGAAGTTTTGAACGCGGCGCGCACGGTTAACCGTTAGCTTATCTTCGTCGCTCAACTCATCCATACCTAGGATTGCAATGATATCTTGAAGTTCACGGTAACGCTGAAGCGTTTCTTGAACTTCACGGGAAACTCCGTAATGCTCTACTCCAACAATTTCAGGCGACAATGCGCGAGAAGTCGAAGCCAAAGGATCCACGGCTGGGTAGATACCCATTTCAGAAAGTTTACGCTCAAGGTTCGTTGTTGCATCCAAGTGAGCGAAAGTTGTTGCAGGAGCTGGATCCGTATAGTCATCGGCTGGCACATAGATCGCTTGGATCGATGTTACTGAACCGGCGCTAGTTGTCGTGATACGCTCTTGCAATTGGCCCATTTCTGTAGCAAGTGTCGGCTGGTAACCAACCGCTGAAGGCATACGGCCTAAAAGGGCTGAAACCTCAGAACCGGCTTGTGTGAAACGGAAAATGTTATCGATGAAGAGAAGAACGTCAGCGCCCTGCTCGTCACGGAAGTATTCTGCCATTGTCAAACCACTTAAAGCTACACGCATACGTGCGCCAGGCGGCTCGTTCATCTGGCCGAAGACCATTGCTGTTTTCTTGATAACGCCGGATTCGCTCATCTCGTGGAATAAGTCATTTCCTTCGCGTGTACGCTCACCAACTCCAGCGAATACTGAAAGTCCGCCGTGCTCTTGAGCGATGTTGTTGATCAATTCCTGGATTAGAACTGTTTTACCTACACCAGCACCACCGAAGAGACCGATTTTACCGCCTTTGATGTAAGGGGCAAGCAAGTCAACAACTTTGATACCAGTTTCAAGGATTTCGATTTCAGTGGAAAGATGTTCGAAAGTCGGCGCTGAACGGTGAATCGGGTTACGCATTTCTGTAGCCGGAATTTCTTCGCCTAAATCGATAACTTCGCCAAGTACGTTGAATACACGGCCTAATGTTACATCTCCGACTGGAACAGTGATAGCGCTGCCCAAATCAGTTACTACTGAACCGCGTTGCAATCCATCAGTAGACTCCATTGCAATAGTACGTACAGTGTCGTCACCAAGGTGAAGAGCTACCTCCAACGTCAATTTTACTTGAGGTTGGTTTGGACGATTAATTAATACTGTTAGGGCGTTGTAGATCGCTGGAAGATGGCCATCGGCAAACTTAATGTCTACAACCGGTCCCATAACTTGAAGAACGTGTCCTGTGTTCATGCTGTTCCCTCCTGTCTTACTTTTTTCTTTATACAATTTAACGAACCGCATGACTCCCGCTTTGACGGCAGGAGCTTGGCTGATCGTTTGATGTTTTGTTTTATGTCTAGCTTCAGCGCCCAGCCCCTCGAGTCGCTTCAGCCTTACCAACAATGGCAGAGAACGCCATTACTGGCAAGGCTTCCAGCGCTTGTCGGTGCTAGACGGGCGCTTACACTTTTCTTTATTATTCTAAAGCCGCTGCTCCGCCGACGATTTCAGTGATTTCCTGAGTGATCGCAGCTTGTCTCGCACGGTTATATGAAAGTGTCAACCCATTGATCAAGTCAGTCGCGTTATCTGTTGCGCTCTTCATTGCGGTCATGGACGCAGCGTGTTCACTTGCCTTGCCGTCAAGGACAGCACCAAAAATCAAGCTTTCTGCGTATTGCGGAAGAAGCACTTCTAAGATGGCTTCAGCTGATGGATCGAACTCGTAAGAAGCAGTTGCTCCAGTCGCTTGGATATCCGTAAGAGGCAGGACTTTCTTTTCAGTGACGTCTTGCTGAATTGCTGAGGCGAAGTGATTGTAGTACATATAAACTTCGTCATACGTACCGTCTGAGAACATACCAACAGCTTTGCGCGTAATTTCTTTGATGTCTGCAAAAGTCGGATGATCTGGAAGTGCGATTGCACTTTCAAGAATCGTCATTCCTTGTTTGGCAAAGAAATCCCGACCTTTACGGCCAACGCTTAGGATAACAAACTCATCATTGGATGTATGGCGTTCGTTGATTCTAGCCATTACTGTCCGCAGGATGTTGCTATTATATCCGCCGACTAAGCCGCGATCCGATGTGATCACAAGGTAAGCCGTTTTCTGCACAGGGCGTGTCATCATCATTGCATGCGTCTCGTTTGAGCCAGCTGCAATTGATGCTACAACGTCCTGAATTTTCTCCATGTAAGGAACGAATGCTTTCGCATTCATTTCCGCACGGTTCAATTTCGAAGCAGAAACCATCTGCATTGCGCGGGTGATCTGGCTTGTTTTCTTGGTTGACGTAATTCGGTTCTTTATATCGCGTAAAGATGCCACTGGTATTTCACCACCTTATTATTTTTTGTTCTAATCCGGACTGGTCGGAAATTACTCTGATTTTGCGAATGTGCGTTTGAAATCGTTGATCGCTGCGCCAAATGCGTCGTCAGAAGGCAATCCTTGAGTCGTGCGAATAGTATCCAAAACTTCAGTGTGGTTCGTATCCAACCAGCTTGTCAATTCTGCTTCAAAACGAGTGATGTCTTGAACTGGGATATCGTCAAGGAATCCGCGTGTCAATGCATAGAAAATAACAACTTGTTTTTCAACTTTAATCGGGTTGTTCAAATCTTGCTTTAAGACTTCAACTGTACGTTTACCACGCTCAAGTTTTGCTGCAGTAGCTGCATCAAGGTCTGAACCGAACTGGGAGAATGACTCCAATTCACGGTAAGCTGCCAAGTCAAGGCGCAAAGTACCAGCAACTTTTTTCATTGCTTTGATCTGAGCTGAACCACCAACACGTGATACAGAAAGACCGGCGTTGATCGCTGGGCGAACACCAGAGAAGAATAGATCAGACTGAAGGAAGATTTGTCCGTCAGTGATCGAGATTACGTTTGTTGGAATATAAGCAGAAATATCGCCAGCTTGTGTTTCAACGAATGGAAGGGCAGTGATTGATCCTGAACCTAATGTTTCGTTCAGTTTCGCAGCACGCTCCAACAACCGTGAATGCAAGTAGAAGACATCCCCTGGGTAAGCTTCTCGGCCTGGTGGACGGCGAAGCAATAGTGAAAGTTCGCGGTAAGCAGATGCTTGTTTCGTCAAATCATCATAAACGATCAAAACGTGTTTGCCGTCAAACATGAATTCTTCAGCCATTGTGATACCTGCGTAAGGAGCAAGGTACAATAATGGAGCCGGCTGTGAAGCTGAAGCCGTTACTACGATTGTGTAATCCAAAGCACCGTTTTTGCGGAACGTTTCAACTACGTTACGTACTGTAGATTCTTTTTGTCCGATTGCAACATAGATACAGATCATGTCTTGGTCAGCTTGGTTCAAGATCGTATCGATTGCTACAGACGTTTTACCTGTCTGGCGGTCACCGATGATCAATTCGCGCTGTCCACGGCCGATTGGTACTAATGCGTCAATCGCTTTAATGCCTGTTTGAAGCGGTTCATGAACCGATTTACGGGCCATAACGCCTTGTGCAGGGCTTTCGATTGGGCGTGATTTAGTTGTGTTGATCGGTCCTAGACCGTCAACAGGCATGCCTAGTGGATTTACTACGCGTCCGATAAGTTCTGATCCTACCGGTACTTCCATAATGCGGCCAGTACGACGTACTTCATCGCCTTCTTTAATGTCTGCGAATGGGCCAAGGATAATAATACCAACATTGTTGGCTTCCAAGTTTTGCGCCATACCAAGGACACCAGTTGAGAACTCTACAAGTTCTCCAGCCATGACGTTGTCGAGGCCATGAACACGAGCGATACCGTCACCGACTGTGATTACTGTACCAATATCGTCAACTTGCATTTCAGATTGATAATTTTCAATCTGCTGTTTAATCAGGACACTGATTTCTTCAGCTTTGATGCTCATGTATGTCACCCTCTCTTAATTTCTTAGATTAACCGATCAATTGACGCTGCAGGCGCTCTAGTTTCGCGCTGACTGAGCTGTCGAAAATGCGGTTTCCGATTTGAAGACGCAGCCCGCCGATTAGGGACGGGTCAATGATGTTTTCAATTCGCAATGCTTCTTTGCCGATTTTTTTCGCAAATACAGAAGAGATGGATGCGCGCTGCTCGTCAGTCAATGGGCTGACCGAGTAGACTTTCGCGTCTTCAATTCCTTTGTCTGCGTTATCCAGACGGATATATTCGTCGACGATTGGAGAAATTTCTTTTAAACGTTTGCGGTCAGAAAGCAATTGCAATGTGTTTAGAACATATACATTCGCCTGTCCGAAAAGGTTGGAAATAACGGTTTTCTTTTCAGTTGCTTCCAATTTCGGGGAACTTAATAGTTCCAGCAGTTCTGGGTTTGCTACGAAAGCTTTTTGCACTTCGCGAAGATCCAGTTCCACTTCCACTGAAGCGCCGTGTTTTTTAGCGATTTCGAACAGTGCTAGTGCGTAGCGTTCTGAAGCTTGACTCATTGCACTTCGCCTGCCTTCGCAATCGTTTCGTTAATCAATTGGCGGTTGTCTTCTTCAGAAATTTCTTTGTTGAGAACTTTAGATGCTGCAAGCAATGACAATGCCACAACTTCTTCGCGCACTGCTGCCATCGCTTTATCTTTTTCGTTTGCAATTTCTTGAACTGCAGACTCTTTCATGCGGCCAGATTCAGCACGCGCAGTTGCGATCAGTTCCTGACGCGAAACTTCGCCTTGCTTTTTAGCATTTTCTACGATCTCTTGCGCTTGAACACGCGCTTCTTTTAACAAGCTGCGTTGTTCTTCAAGCAATTTAGCGGATTCTTGGCGGCTGTTTTCAGCCGTTTCGATTTCGCTGGCGATCAAATCTTCCCGCTGCTGCATGATGCCCATCAAAGGACCCCAAGCGAATTTCTTCAGCAAGAACAGCAATACTAGAAAGACGACAAGTGTCGCGATGATGTCTCCACCATTCAAAAATTCTGCATGTCCATCAGTTGCACCAAGTACAAGGTGATCAAAAAACACGATTGTTTCACTCCCTTCAAGAGCCTAAAATCCGGATTCTTCTATTTAGTAAAATCTATTGATTTCAAAGATGTTGTTTCAAGATCAAATGGTGTCATACAAACATAAATGGCGAAAAACATGCCGAAGCATTCCCGCCATTCTGCTTGATATTGACTAGATTGCTCACACCCCTTGAATTTAAACGGATGCTTGCGCTTTTCTTTGTCCAGCTGCAGTGCCCAGCCCCTCGAGACGCTTCAGTCTGACCAGCAATGGCAAAGTACGCCATTACCGGTCAGACTTCCAGCGCTTATCAGGGCTAACCAGGCACTTCCGCTTTTCTCTAATACTATTGGTTCATTACGATGAACGCGATTACTACAGCAATGATCGGCAATGCCTCAACCAAAGCTACCCCGATGAACATAGTTGTTTGAAGAACGCCGCGTGCTTCTGGCTGGCGAGCGATACCTTCTACTGTTTTTGAAACGATAAGTCCGTTACCAATACCTGCACCTAGTGCTGCTAAACCTACTGCGATTGCTGCTGCTAATAAACCTAATGAACCTGTCATTGTGATGTGTCCTCCTCAGGATAGTTGTTTTTTTGTTGCTCTGCTAGGAGCGTTTTATACTCAATGGTCTTCGCTGACTTTATGCGATAAATAAACCATCGTTAACATAACGAAAATGAATGCTTGGATTGCCCCGATAAAGATCGAGAATCCTTGCCATACCATCATCGGAAGGAATGCAGCGGCAAAACCGAATACACTTGCTCCGCCGAGTCCGGCCAATAGTGCAAGAAGAATTTCTCCTGCGTAAATGTTTCCGTAAAGACGCAGACCGAGTGTCAGCGTATTTGCGAATTCCTCAATGATCTTAAGCGGGAAAAGGAATGGCATCGGTTTGAAGTAATCCGCACCGTACCCTTTCAGCCCTTTCAGCTTGATGCCATAATAATGGCTCAAGATGATAACCATTGCTGCCAGCGTCATTGTTACAATCGGGTCAGCTGTTGGTGATTTCCACCAAAGATTGCCGTTGACAATGATTGAGAAAGGGAGACCTAACATATTCGATACAAAGATGAACATGATTAGCGTTATTCCCAGCACATGGAACCTGCCGCCTGTTTTCCAGTCCATATTGCTTTTAATGATGCCCTTGACGAAATCCATGATCCATTCCATGAAGTTCTGCATGCCCGTAGGCTTCAGTTTCAAATTTCGTGTAGCGATAAAAGCAATGAGGAAAACGATAACAGCGGCTACAATTAGCATCAAAACATTCGACATGTTGAACCAGAGGCCGAATATCTCACGAGTTGGAGCGCCGTGATCCACGATAGTTTCACCTCTCTTTCACTTTTCTTAATGGTGTTTCACGTGATAGATAATCCGTTCTGCCAATAACAGAACATAAGGGATCATCAATCCAATTACTGTACTGACCAAGTGAACTTGCTCTGCGAAAAGAATAGCTATCGCAACAGCGGCAACACCTGATGCAAACCGTAATGCCGTTCCAAGCGAACGAACCTTCGAGCCTTCTGCCACCGCCCGGTCGAATTTTTCCATCCGGCGAACCAAAATCCACATATTATAAATGCCGAACAAGGATCCTATGATGAGGCCTGCAAAAATCGCTTGAAATGGGGTCAATCCCCAGCCTAAAACGAAAGCTGCCAGAATGAAATACATCATCTTTTTTAGCCGTTCATAAATTTCCCTAAGTCCATCCATTTTCTACTGGTCTCCTGATTCGAATTTTCGGACGGTCTGAAGCATTGCCCATACTCCGAGAGCTAATCCCGCAAGCAGGAAAATGATCAGAAATAGCGGGGCGGTTCCTAATTGTTCATCGAGCCACATACCTGTGAACAGACCGATGAGCACGGACCCGACAAGTTGTGAGAGGATGGCGCTATAAAGTGCCATCGCTTGTAAGGGACTTTTTGTTGGGCGCATGATAAACCCCTCGAGTTTCGTTTTGATTTGACTTAAACCCTTAAAAAAGAGCAGTCGCATCAGGCTTCCAGAACAACATCTTTATGTATGAAAACCCTCTCATGCATACCCTTTGTAAGCATACATTAGGGGTAAATTCATGTCAATTGGATGAAGTGAAAAACATCACAAGCGATTTAGAGCCGACATATTGTTGACAAATTTGAAAACAAATGTCCATAGCGTCTTCTAGTTCTTACTTCTTCTCAAAATACGCATGCAAAGCTTCCACAATCCGGCGGGACGCAAAACCGTCGCCATACGGGTTCGAAGCTTGCGACATGCGCTTATATGCTTCTTCGTCCGTCAGCAATTCTTTCGCCATGCGGTAGATGTCTTCTTCCTCCGTGCCGGCGAGCTTCAAAGTGCCCGCTTCAATTCCTTCTGGACGTTCAGTCGTGTCACGCAATACGAGAACCGGCTTGCCGAGCGATGGAGCTTCCTCCTGCACGCCGCCTGAATCTGTGAGAATGATGAACGAACGCGCTGCAAAGTTATGGAAATCCAATACTTCAAGCGGCGGGATCAAATGGATTCTCGGATCTTCGCCAAGCACTTCTTCCGCAACTTCACGGACAGCCGGATTCAAATGCACCGGATAAACCACTTGCACATCGTCATGTTCAGAAATGAGGCGTTTGATAGCGCGGAACATATTGCGCATCGGGTCTCCCAAATTCTCACGGCGGTGCGCAGTCAACAAAATCAGGCGGTCGCTGCCGATCTTATCAAGGATTGGATGGCTATAATGCTCTTGGACCGTCGTCTTCAATGCGTCGATTGCGGTATTGCCGGTGATATAGATCGATGCTTCTTTTTTGTTTTCCGACCGTAGATTCTGCGCGGACTTTTCAGTCGGCGCGAAATGGATATCCGTCAAGACACCCGTCAATTGGCGGTTCATCTCTTCTGGGTAAGGCGAATATTTATTGAACGTACGCAGCCCGGCTTCGACGTGGCCGACAGCGATCTGGTTATAGAACGCTGCAAGTCCAGCAACGAAAGTTGTGGTCGTATCGCCGTGGACAAGCACGATATCCGGTTTTGCCTCTTTCATGATGCTGTCCAAGCCTTCAAGGGCACGGGTTGTTACACCGCTTAGCGTCTGGCGGTCTTTCATGATATTCAAGTCGAAGTCCGGCGTAATCTTGAACGTCTCAAGGACTTGGTCAAGCATTTCCCGGTGCTGTGCAGTGACTGCCACTAACGGCTCGATTGTTTCAGGATGCTTTTGGAGTTCCAACACTAGAGGAGCCATTTTGATGGCTTCCGGCCGTGTGCCGAAAATCGTCATTACTTTCCACTTTTTCGTCAAGGTTTATCCCGCCTTTTCACTTCATTGTCCAGACTCCGGTGGCCAACCCTTCGAGGTCGCTTCGGTTTTGCCAACAATGGCAAAGTCCCCATTGCAGCAAACCCTCCAGCGCTTGTCAGGGCTAAACGGCCACCTGCGCTTTTCTTGCTTACTTAGTTCCGAATAAACGGTCTCCGGCGTCTCCTAGACCCGGAACGATATAGCCATGGTCATTCAGCTTTTCATCAAGCGCTGCGATGTAAATATCGACATCCGGATGCGCTTGCTGCAATGCTTCCACGCCTTCAGGAGCGGCGATGATGCACATAAAACGGATTTTTTTCGCTCCGCGTTTTTTCAATGAATTAACAGCTTCAACTGCCGAACCGCCAGTAGCGAGCATCGGATCGACCACGATGAATTCACGTTCTTGCACGTCGGAAGGCAATTTCAAGTAGTATTCAACCGGCTGCAAAGTTTCTGGGTCACGGTACAAGCCGATATGCCCTACTTTTGCTGCTGGGATCAATTTTAAAATTCCATCGACCATGCCGATGCCGGCACGGAGAATCGGAACAACTCCTAGTTTTTTGCCTGACAACACATTGGACTTGGCCATTTGGACAGGAGTCTCGACTTCAATTTCCTCTAACGGAAGATCACGCGTGATTTCAAAAGCCATCAACGTAGCGATTTCATCGACAAGCTCGCGAAATTCTTTTGTGCCTGTTGATTTGTCACGGATGTAAGTCAATTTATGCTGGATTAACGGATGATCAAATACATGTACTTTTCCCACTGCAAACAGCTCCTTTTCAAACTTTATCCTATCTAGTATAACAGAATTTTTTTACAGCAACGCACTGCTCGGCGCATTGAGATTTTTCAGACTTTTTCTGGCCTAGGGCTTTAAGCTGCCTTTAAACTTTACCTTTCCCGGAACGGGAAGAGTTGCTGCTTGATAGACCCTGTTGCAAAACCGCAAAAAAAACCGGAGCATGGATGCTCCGGCTTACAATAGATTCGCTTCATCGAGTGACATTGGTCGATAGAAATAATAACCTTGCCCGACACGGCAGCCAAGAGCAATGAGCAGCTTCCGCTGTTCATCTGTTTCAATTCCTTCCGCCACTGCCATCATCTGAAGATTTTCTGCTAGCTGGATGATTGTACGGACAATTGCCATCGTTGCAGGCTCATGCATTTTGGATATGAACGAACGGTCGATCTTGATTTCGTGTACGGGCAGTTTCTGAAGATAACTCAGCGATGAATAGCCGGTTCCGAAATCATCGATGGAACTCGTAAAGCCGAAAACTTTCAAGCGGTTAAAGACTTTATAAGCGGTCTCGATATCGACAAATCCGATCCGCTCAGTAATTTCCAGCCGGATCCAGCTTGGTTCAATATCGTATTCAGCCGTGATGTCCACAAGGTATGGAATGAAAGAATGATGGAAGAAATGATCAGTCGAAATATTGACCGCCACTTGGCGCAACTCCATGCCAAGATCCCGCTGTTTTTGGAGCCAACTGAGCACTTTCTTCATTACAAACTGTTCCAGTTCACGGATTTTCCCGTTTTTTTCTGCCACCGGAATGAAGACTTCAGGCGATATTGTCCCCAGATCGGCGGAGAACCAGCGGGCAAGTGCTTCGAAACCAATGATTTTCCCGCTGTCCAATTCCACTTTCGGCTGCAGGTGCACATCGATTTCCTCGCGTTTGATGGCGGCTGTCAGTTCATTTGCTATCCGCAAATCCCTCATCATGAATTCATCGTGTTCGTTTTCGTAATAGCAGATTGACTCTCCTGCCCGTAGCTTCGCTTTCGACAGCGCACTGTCCGCATGGCGGATCA
Organism: Planococcus sp. TJ-302; assembly: GCF_058268455.1. Lineage (NCBI taxonomy): Bacteria > Bacillati > Bacillota > Bacilli > Caryophanales > Caryophanaceae > Planococcus > Planococcus sp. TJ-302. The sequence goes on from NZ_JBZDOI010000001.1 coordinate 1,521,500, forward strand.
ACTCATCTGCATCGTGCTGTTTTTGGGTAACAATCGCGATGCCCATCTTCAGCGTCAGGAACAATTCCAGATCGTGCACTTTTACGGGCTCGGCAGCGCTTTGCGCCAGCACGCCCAGAATATCGGGTACTTTGGCAAGCGGCGTCAAGCAGAAAACAGCAATTGTGGAATCTGAAAAACGCGCCACTAAGCTTTCTAGCGGCAATGGCGGCAACAGGAATCGCTTACCGATTTCCTGGATTAAGGCGTCGCCTGCCCGGTGCCCATATTGGTCGACCACTTTGATGTACTCGTCTGCGGAAACGAAAGCCACAAAACCTTCTTTGTTTTCTTCCATCAGCGTTTGGGTTTCATTCATAAAATAATTGCGGTTCGGCAAATCCGTTTCTTTGTCCAGGAATGCCAAGCGCATCATTTCTTCCTGCTGGCGGAAATACTTAATCGTCAGCGACACAATCGGCGCAATCTGTTCAATGAACTCCCGATCTGCAGCTGCCAGCGCATTTTCTTCCTTGAAGTAGATTCCAAATGTGCCAATAGCGTCCCCGCCGGCATCCAGAATCGGTACTGACCAGCTCGAAAACAAACCGTAGCGCTCAACCAAATCCTGATGGTCCGACCATAACGGATCGGTCCGCATATTTTCCGCAACGACTGTCTCTTTCCGGAAATAGGCAGCGCCGCAAGTCCCAACTGTTGCTTCGACTTTGATTTCGCTGACAGCATCGTGGAAATGCTGAGGCATCGAATTGCCCGCGCCCGGTTTGAATTTCCCGTCTTCCCCAACTAATAAGACGGTGCATTTCGCGCCGTCCTGGAAAAACGATTCCACCGCTGTGCAAGCTTTTTGCAGCAGTGCACTAAGCATATAGCCTTTTTCCAAGTCATTATAGGTTTCCTGCTGCAGCTTGATGAGCGTCTCCGCCCGTTTTCTGTCCGTGATGTCCCGGTGCAGCATCAGGGTGAACTTCGCTTCAGTTTCATCGAGGGTAATCGGCTGTATTGTGATTTCGTTCCAGAAAGGCACACCGTCTTTGCGGTAATTGATGATTTCCTTAACGCAGGCTTTACCGGTGTCGATGCATTCGCGTATTTGCCGGCTGACTTCCCGATCCGTTTTCGAACCATGCATGAATTTGCCGTTTCTTCCGACCACTTCATTCACAGGGTACCCGCTCATTTCACAAAATGCCTCGTTGGCATAGATGATAGGATTATCTACTGCTTCCGGATTAGTAACGATAAAACCCGTCTGGAATTCTACTCCGAGACGCCGAAGCCAGTCGATAATTATGCGCGTTTCTTTATTTCTCTGATCGTTCTGCATATGCGGGTCCCCCATGTTATTCGGATGTATTTTTGGACAAAAAAACAGCTGCCTGTAATTAAACCTTTGGCAGCTGTATTCCCTTATTTGTACAACGGAAAACTTGCTGTCAGCTTTGCTGTGCGCTCCGCTGCTTCTTTTTTCACCGTTTCGTTTTCATGGTCTTTCAACAAAGAAGCCATGATTGAAGCAATTTCTTTCATTTCAGGTTCTTTGAATCCTCTAGAAGTCACAGCAGGTGTTCCTAAACGGATACCTGAAGTGACAAATGGGCTTTCCGGATCGAATGGAATCGTATTTTTGTTTGTTGTGATGCCGACTTCGTCAAGTGCGTGCTCAGCTACTTTTCCTGTCAAATTCAACGATCTCAAATCGAGCAGCAGCAAATGGTTTTCTGTGCCACCGGATACGATATTGACCCCTTCAGCCATCAGCGCTTCCGCTAATGCTTGCGCATTTTTGACTACTTGTTCGATATAAGTCTTGAATTCAGGCTGCTGTGCTTCTCCGAATGCCACCGCTTTAGCAGCGATTACATGCATCAAAGGTCCGCCTTGAATGCCAGGGAAGATGGTTTTGTCGATTTTTTTTGCGAATTCCTCTTTGCAGAGAATCAAACCGCCGCGCGGTCCGCGAAGTGTTTTATGGGTAGTTGACGTGACGAAATGTGCATGCGGAACTGGGTTCGGATGTGCACCCGTAGCCACTAAGCCTGCAATATGCGCCATGTCGACCATCAAGTATGCGCCTATTTCATCCGCAATTTCACGGAATTTAACAAAATCCAGTTGGCGGGAATATGCACTAGCGCCAGCTACGATCATTTTCGGCTTGTGTTCTAACGCCACTTCACGCACAACGTCGTAATCGATCAATTGCGTGTCTTTGTTGACGCCGTATTCCACGAAATTATACTGCATACCGCTAAAATTGACTTTGCTGCCGTGCGTTAAATGGCCGCCATGATTCAAGTTCATGCCGAGAATCGTATCGCCTTTTTCCAAGACCGCCGTGTAAACTGCCATATTGGCTTGTGATCCTGAATGCGGCTGCACGTTTGCATGTTCTGCGCCGAAAATTTCTTTCAAGCGGTCGCGTGCAATATTTTCTACAATGTCCACAAATTCACAGCCACCGTAATAACGTTTGCCAGGATAGCCTTCCGCGTATTTGTTCGTTAAAACTGAACCTTGGGCTTCCATTACTGCTGGTGACACGAAGTTTTCAGAGGCGATCAGTTCAATGTTCGCTTCCTGACGCTGCTTTTCTGCTTCCATTGCTTCATAAACTGCCGGGTCTTGCGCTTTAATCAATTCCATCTCCATCTGTAAATCCCTCCTGTAAGTGAACAAGCTGACGATTGTAGCTCGCACGCTCCCCGCCGATCAATTTCGGCCGTGTTGTAGCGGCTGAGACAATCGCTTCTCCTATTAGTTTAACAGAAGTTCGGAGTGGAACGGCTACTCTTTTTAAATGCATGCCAATCATTGTTTGGCCGATATCGATTCCGGCATGTGCCTGAATCTCTTCAACAACGACCGGGTCGGTCATCGCGGTGAATGCGTATGCGCTCATCGAGCCCCCTGCTTTCGGCACAGGAATGACGGACACCGGTTCCAAACCGTATTTTTCCGCCGCTTGCCGCTCGATCGTGATTGCACGGTTAATATGCTCACAGCCTTGGAAAGCCAGAAAAATACGATGGCGCGCGGCGAATTTCTCCAGCGGCTGGAATAAACTTTCCGCGATATCGAGCCCGCCCCCTGTGCCGATGCGCTGACCGGCGACTTCAGATGTCGAACAGCCGATAACGAATACCTGTCCTTTCTTAAACTGGATCTGCTGCTCTAATTCACTGAGCACTTCTTCAAGCTGCAACTCCCATAAAGTCTGCATATCGCCCACCCCTTCGATTAGTTTTCGAGGTTAGAAATTTTCTGTATGCGGTTCTGGTGGCGTCCACCTTCAAATTCTTCCGCCAGCCATGTTTTGACGATTTCCCGTGCAAGGCCAGGTCCAACAACGCGTTCGCCCATGGCAAGAATATTGGAATCGTTATGCCCTCTTGTCGCTTTCGCACTAAAAACATCATGGACTAAAGCGGCGCGGATACCGTCCACTTTATTGGCTGCGATCGACATGCCGATTCCTGTGCCGCAAATCAGGATGCCGCGGTCGTATTCGCCGCTCACAACTGCATCTGCCACTGGTTTGGCATAATCCGGATAATCCACGGAATCATCTGTCTGCGGTCCGAAATCCTTGTATTCTATACCTGTTTCATCCAGTAAATTCATGATGTCTTTGCGCAGAACGTTGCCGCCGTGGTCTGAAGAAATAGCAATTTTCATGAAAAACCCTCTTTTCTGTTTTCTGTTTGAGCGGATCACCTAAAAACGCGGCTTCCACTTTTCTCTCATTCTAACATTATTGCGCTGAAAAACCTACAAAGCTGGCATGCAAGGAATATCGAGCAATGCCAAATAAAAAAGCCATCCGCTTTTCGCAGATAGCCGGCTTTCAATATCCATTTAATTTATCCACAAGTTTATCAATCAGCTTTTTCAACTCGGTATATGTCTGTTGATAAGTATTCAAGGAACCGCCGTATGGGTCGCTGACATCCGCCAGACGCCCTTCTGCGAATTCCTTCAGTGTGAAAATCTTGTCGCCTGCTTCTGGATGATTCTGCATCAAATATTGCTTATGGGTAGCGGTCATCGTCAATATTAGCGACGACCAGCGGATATCCCCCGGCAAAAGCTGCTTGGACATATGCTGAAAATCGATTCCGTCTTCCTCGAGTACGGTACGGGCATGGCTCGATAACGGTGCCTCGCCAGCAAAAATGCCAGCTGACCGCACTTCAATTCCAGGCAACTCTTTCGCAGCGAGCAAGGCCTGAGCCATCGGGCTGCGGCACGTGTTTCCAGTACAAACAAAGAAAATTTTCATCCCATCCACCGCCTTGTCATTGGATTAGCAGAACCATTTGTGATCAGCCGCTTTTTCAAGCCTATTCATCATTGCATCGCCTTTTTCAACATTCGCCGATACTGCCGCCAAAATCATGTCGGCGTCCATTAAATCACATTTCCGCAAACTGGCGTAAAGCGTTTCCGCAGTCAACGGAAAATGGAAGTCAGCAGTTTTAAATTCATGCTCACTTAAAACGGCCACTTTTTTACCGTTTTTCTGTACATACTCAATCGCTTTTTCAATCAACGCCGGGTCATTTTCAATCAAATAGACCGGAGCCTCCGGCGCGTAATGGATATACTTCATGCCAGGCGATTTCGGGGCATTTCCTTGGATTTCAGAAGACAGCCTCACTTTGCCGATCACGCTTTCGATCTGCTCTTGCGAAATGCGTCCCGGCCGAAGAATCACAGGCGGTTCCGACGTCATATCGAGCACCGTCGATTCCAGCCCGATAGCTGTCGCCCCACCATCCAGAATGAGTGGGATTTTCCCTTTCATGTCGTGATAGACGTGTTCCGCTAATGTCGGACTTGGTTTGCCGCTCGTATTAGCGCTCGGCGCTGCGAGCGGAAACGGCAGCCGTTTCAATAAATTCAACGCCACCGGATGGTCCGGCACGCGAATGCCTACTGTAGAAAGCCCGGCAGTAACATTATCTGCAAATTGGTCTGATTTCGCTTTGACAATCAAGGTCAAAGCGCCTGGCCAAAAAGCATCCATGCATTGGAGGGCCAACGGCGAAAGCTCTTCTGCATATTTTAAAGCACTGTCTTTTGAATCGACATGGACAATCAGTGGATTGTCCGCTGGTCGCCCTTTCGCTTCAAATATTTTAGCGACAGCATGTGGATTTGTGGCATCTGCGCCCAAACCGTAAACTGTTTCTGTCGGAAAAGCTACAATGCCTCCATCTTTCAATATTTCCACAGCCTGTGAGTAAGTTTCTTCTTTATTCACATTTTTATCCACAAGTATGGTTCCTGTCTGCATGTTAACAACTCCTATTTTAACAGGTTTTCTATCATTCTATCCACAAACAGTGGATAACTTCTTTGAATCTGCCTATAAAATGTTAGTAACTACGCGTTAATGCAAAAGACCATACGGTCATTTTTGTTGATATCTTTTTTGACGTATACTTCTGCCTGGGGATAAGCTTCTTTAAGCAGGGTTTTTACTGCTTCTCCCTGTGCATGGCCGATTTCAAAACCGATAATGCCGGGTTTATTCAACAAAGCTGGCAATTCACGGGCCATTCGGCTGTATAAAGCAAGGCCGTTTTCATCAGCAAATAAGGCAGTATGGGGTTCAAAATCACGTACCGTGTCGGACAGTTCAGCCTTTTCATCATACCCGATATAGGGCGGGTTGGATAAGACAATGTCCCATTTACGCCCACTGATCGGCTCTGTCAAATCGCCTAGCTTAAAATCAATTTCTGCTCCATGCTTCGTTGCATTGCGTTCCGCTGTAAGAAGCGCACTTTCTGAGATATCCACAGCGGCAACTTCTGAAGCCGGCAGTTCGCATTTCATCGTGATGGCGATGATTCCGCTTCCTGTGCCAATATCAACAATCGAAGGATTGCCGGCAGGAAAATATCGCTGCACCAATTCGAGCGTTTCTTCTATTAGTTCTTCCGTTTCCGGGCGCGGGATCAGGACATCTCTATTAACTTCAAATTCGCGGCCATAAAATTGCTCAACGCCGGTCAAATGCTGTACCGGCACGCCTGCTGCATGCTGTTCGATTTTGCGGCGGAAACGTTCATCCTGTTCCGGGTCCAATAGATCGCGAAGAGACGCAAGCAATCCGGCCTGCGACATCCCGAGTTCATGCTGCAGCAAGAGGCGCGCAGCATTTTCTTCGCGGCCTTTGTCTTTTAAAAAAGAAGAAGCCCAGTTAAGGGCCTCGTACACACGTCTCACATCAGTCATTATTCAATGCTTCCATTTTGGCAGACTGCTCTTCCACAATCAAAGCCTCCATGATTTCATCCATCTTGCCTTGCATGATTTGGTCCAATTTCTGGATGGTAAGGCCGATGCGATGGTCTGTTACACGGTTTTGCGGGAAATTATACGTACGGATCCGTTCAGAACGGTCGCCGGTCCCAACTGCCGATTTCCGGACAGCATCGTATTCAGCTTGCGCCTCCTGCTGGAACTTGTCGTAAACACGCGCACGAAGAACTTTCATCGCACTCGCTTTGTTTTTGATCTGGGATTTTTCATCTTGGCACGTTACGACCGTGTTTGTCGGAATATGCGTCAAGCGTACCGCCGACATTGTCGTATTGACGGATTGTCCGCCTGCCCCTGAGGAAGCATAAGTGTCGGTGCGGATATCGTTGTCATGGATTTCCACTTCGACTTCTTCCACTTCCGGCAAGCAAGCTACAGTTGCAGTAGACGTATGGATACGGCCACCCGATTCTGTTTCTGGAACACGCTGAACGCGGTGTGCTCCGTTTTCGTATTTCAACTTCGAATAAGCGCCTTTGCCGGAAATCATGAAGACGATTTCTTTGAAACCGCCGAGGCCTGTCGGGCTTGAATCCATGACCGTCACTTTCCAGCCATTCGACTCCGCAAAGCGGCTGTACATGCGGTAAAGGTCTCCAGCAAACAATGCCGCCTCGTCGCCGCCCGCAGCTCCGCGGATTTCCATGATGACGTTTTTGTCATCATTAGGGTCTTTGGGAATCAATAAAATATGAAGGCGCTCTTCAATCGTTTCTAATTGCTCTTCCAGTTCGGCCACTTCTTCTTTGACCATTTCGCGCATATCGGCGTCCAGCTTGTCGTCGAACATCGCTTTCGCGCCATCCAATTGCTCTTTGACATCTTTATATTCACGGTAAGATTCCACCGTATCCTGCAAATCCGACTGCTCCTTGGAATACTCGCGGAGCTTGTTTGTATCGCTGACGATTTCCGGGTCGCTCAGCAATTCATTTAATCGGTCGTATCGATCTTCTACAGATTGTAATCGATCAAACATCCCGAATCACCTCTATTTCTATTTTCATTGTGTTATTATATAGGAAATTTTTTACCCAACGCTCCGGTCGCTCAGGTCATGACTCCCGCAAGAAGCCAGGCAAAGAACGCCTGTCTTCTTGCTTCGTCTAGCCCGTGTTAGCGCCTACGCTAAGAAATATCTCGATATGGAGCAAAATAGCGGAGAAAACCGTACTGCTCCTGTCTCTGCATCGCTGCGCTAGCTTCGAGACATTAAAGTGCGTTGCAGCACTGCGTGCTTCGTCGCAAAGACTTGCCCTCGCAGGCTTCGGTTAAGTCTTGCCTGCGGGGCAGCGTAGCGACGAGACAGCCGAGACCCCGCAGGGAATGAATGTGCAAAGTCATTTGCCCATTCATTTGCGACGAAGCTAGCGAAGCGATGCAGGAGCACAAGGTTTTCGAAGCGACTGAGGAGGCTTGGCGCTCGCCCGCGGCAAGCGCAGCTTTTTTGCGGAATATCGATATTTTTTAAAAATTTAGTTCAATCTAAACAGCCAAATTTTATTTATTAACAGTAACGCCTGCTGGCACTTCGTGATGGTGGCGGCAGCGTGGTTCGTAGGCTTCGGACGCTCCGACTAAGATTGTCGGGTCATCTGAACCGGCCGGCCGGCCGTCGATGAGACGCTGTGTGCGGCTTGCGGGTGATCCGCATACGGTGCAGACTGCCTGTAATTTCGTTACTTGCTCTGCGACAGCTAAAAGATCCGGCATCGGGCCGAATGGACGCCCTCTGAAATCCTGATCAAGTCCCGCTACGATGACACGGAATCCGTGGTCTGCAAGTTTTTGGACATTATCAATAATTGCCCCATCGAAAAATTGGGCTTCGTCGATGGCAATGACGTCGAATTCGTCCGAAATGTAATTCCACAATTCCTCGGAATGTTCGATTGGCAATGCGATGACTGTTGTTCCATTATGCGATACGACCGCTTCTTCACTAAAGCGATTATCAATTTTCGGTTTAAATACGGCAATTTTTTGTTTTGCAAATTGTGCGCGGCGCACACGGCGGATCAATTCCTCCGATTTTCCTGAAAACATGCTCCCGCAAATCAGCTCTACCCAGCCTGACTGTTTCATGACGTACATATGTGAGACCCCTTTCAAACGCTTTTATCATTTATTATCATACCTAAAATTCAAGCTGATTACTGCTTTTTTATCTATATATTGCGTTCGGAATTGTATAAACCACCGCACTTAAAGGGTTTATAAACGAAAAAATACCTGCCTCGCGTTTTCGCGCTGGGCAGGTATATTTTGATCTTACTCGTTGATTTCTTCTTTGATGCCGTATTTTTTGTTGAAACGGTCTACGCGGCCGTCTGCAGCAGCAAATTTTTGGCGTCCAGTGTAGAATGGGTGGCACTCTGAGCAAAGCTCGACGTTGATGTTCTCTTTTACAGAACCTGTAGTGAAGCTGTTGCCGCAAGAGCAAGTTACTGTTGCTTGTTTGTAATCTGGATGAATACCTGTTTTCATGTGTTTTTCTCCTCTCGCCCTGAACCATCTGGAACAGAGTTCATAATCTATTTTGCTATTGCCTTACATGGCTCTTTAGGCCATATATGCAATAATCATGTATTAATTCACTTTCATAATCATATCAAATGCTACTCGTTTTTGCAAGTAATTAAATCATCTTTTTGCTGCCGCGATGAGCTTTCATTTCGCTGTTCAGCTGTTCGAAAAATTCTTCGTTAGTCTTTGTCTTGCTGAGCTTTTTCAGGAAACGTTCGCCGAAGTCGGATGAATCCGAAAATGTCTTACGGATTGACCACAATCTTTCCAGCTGTTCCGGATCAAGCAGCAATTCCTCTTTGCGTGTGCCAGACCGGCGGATGTCGAGTGCTGGGAAAATACGGCGTTCTGCCAAGCTGCGGTCAAGATGCAGCTCCATATTGCCGGTGCCTTTGAATTCTTCGTAAATCACTTCGTCCATGCGTGAACCTGTATCGATCAACGCTGTCGCCAAAATCGTCAAGCTTCCGCCTTCTTCGATATTGCGTGCCGCTCCGAAAAATCGTTTTGGCCGGTGGAATGCCGCTGGGTCAATCCCTCCTGATAGTGTACGGCCGCTTGGCGGAATAACCAAATTATATGCTCGGGCCAGGCGTGTGATGGAATCCATCAAGATGATGACATCACGTTTGTGCTCAACAAGGCGCATTGCGCGCTCAAGCACCAATTCCGCCACTTTGACGTGATTTTCCGGCACTTCATCAAACGTCGACGAAACAACGTCGGCATCGACGGAACGCTCGATATCGGTCACTTCCTCCGGACGTTCGTCGATCAGCAAGACGATCAATTCCGCTTCAGGATGGTTGGTCGTAATCGAATTCGCGATTTCCTTCAGCAGCATCGTCTTGCCGGCTTTCGGCGGAGCCACGATCAATCCGCGCTGGCCGAATCCGACAGGTGCAACAAGATCCATGATGCGCGTTGATAAATGGTCCGGCGTCGTTTCAAGCTTGATCTGGCGGTCCGGATAAAGCGGTGTTAAACCAGGGAAATGGACTCGCTCTTTTGCAACTTCCGGGTCTTCCCCGTTCACCGCTTCGACTTGCAATAAGCCGAAATAGCGTTCGTTTTCTTTCGGTGGACGCACTTTGCCAGAAACTTTATCGCCGTTCCGCAGATCGAATCTGCGAATTTGGGACGCGGAAATGTAAATGTCTTGCGAGCTCGGTGAATAGTTGATTGGGCGCAGGAAGCCGAACCCTTCCGACTGGATGATTTCAAGGACGCCTTCCATAAAGAAGAACCCTTCCTGTTCCGCCCGTGTTTTCAGAATCGCAAAAATCAATTCTTTTTTCGTCAATTTGCTGTAATTTGTCAGTTTGTATTCTTTCGCCAAATTATAAAGCTCTTTCAGCGTCATGTTTTCCAATGCGGAAATCGTAATCGTTGTCATTAATGGACACCACTCTTATTCATTTTTTAGGAAGCTATTTTGGGGATTGTTCGTTGAAAGTAAGGAAAGATTTTAAAGAAGGAGCCCGGCAATATGCCGGACTCATTTTGAAGTAGGGAAATTAATCGTTCATTACCAGGTTCGGTTTTTTCTTCAAGCTATGGCGACCCTCAACAAAGCGGACCGTGCCTGATTTCGCGCGCATAACCAGTGTATGGCTTTCTGCAAAAGCGCCTTTCAACTGGACGCCGCGCAGCAATTCACCGTCTGTTACGCCAGTCGCTGCAAAAATTGCGTCGTCACCTTTAACAAGGTCTTCCATCATATAGACTTTGTTGACATCAAGTCCCATATCGATGCAGCGCTGCGCTTCTTCTTCGTTTTGCGGAAGAAGCTTCCCTTGGATTTCACCGCCAAGGCACTTCAAGCCTACCGCTGCGATGACGCCTTCAGGAGCACCACCGATGCCGAAAAGAATGTCAACGCCGGTTTTATCGAAAGCCGTATTGAGAGCTCCAGCCACATCGCCGTCAGTGATCAATTTGATGCGTGCGCCTGCGGCACGGATTTGGTCAATGACGTCTTTATGGCGCGGACGGTCAATGATTGTTGCAACCACGTCTTCAATATCCTTGTTTTTTGCTTTCGCGACAGCACGAAGATTATCAATAACCGATGCATTGATGTCGATCTTGCCGACAGATTCAGGGCCTACTGCAATTTTATCCATGTACATATCGGGAGCGTTCAGCAAGTTTCCGCGGTCAGCGATGGCCAGTACAGCAAGTGCGTTCCAGCCGCCAGCAGCTACGATATTCGTCCCTTCAAGAGGGTCAACCGCAACATCGACTTCCGGACCATGGCCCGTACCGAGTTCTTCGCCGATATAAAGCATTGGCGCTTCATCCATTTCGCCTTCGCCAATTACAACGACTCCACGCATCGGAATCGTATCGAATACGCTGCGCATCGCCGTTGTTGCAGCGTCGTCCGCTTCGTTTTTCAAGCCTCGTCCCATCCATTTCGCTGAAGCAATTGCAGCAGCTTCTGTAATCCGCACCAGTTCCATTGATAAACTTCGTTCCATAAGGTGAATTCCTCCTGTTTAGCTATAACTCAATTCCTTTAAGTGTAGCATAAATCGACAAGCTAAAAAGAAGTCAATTAGCGTTCTGGCTAAGGTCGGACTTTGCACTCGCGACCGGGTCAATCGTTTCTCTGCGGATATCTGCCCCAAGGCCCTGCAGCTTATCGATGATCTTCGAATAGCCACGTTCAATGTGATAGATTTCGCGGATTTCCGTTTCGCCTTCTGCCATCAAACCAGCAATGACAAGTGCAGCTCCTGCGCGCAAATCAGATGCTACGACAGTTGCAGCGGTCAGTGGCGTCGGCCCAGTGATAATAGCAGCGCGCCCTTCGACACGTCCACTTGCGTTCATGCGGCGGAATTCGTCAATGTGTTTAAAACGGGCAGAATAAATCGTATCTGTGATCATCGAGGAACCTGTTGCTTGCGTCATCAATGCCGAGAATGGCTGCTGCAAGTCTGTTGCGAAACCTGGATAAACTAAAGTCTTAACATCAATCGCCTTTAATTGCTCCGGTTTCGGGATATAAATCGATTCTTCGCCTTCCTGGACATCAACGCCCATTTCGCGGAGTTTCGCAGTCAAAGCTTCCATATGGAAAGGAATGACATTGTCGATTGTGATGCCGTCGCCGATGGCAGCCGCCATAATCATGAATGTACCCGCTTCAATGCGGTCAGGAATGATCGTATGATTGGTGCCGTGAAGCTCTTCGACGCCGTCGATGCGGATAACGTTCGTTCCTGCACCTTTGATTTTCGCACCCATATTCGTCAGCAAAGTAGCAACATCAATGATTTCCGGCTCTTTTGCCGCATTTTCAATTACTGTTTGCCCTGTTGCAAGAACTGCTGCAAGCATAATGTTGATCGTCGCCCCTACACTGACAACGTCCAAATAGATTTTCGCACCTTTTAGTTCGTCCGCGCGCAAGTAGATTGCACCGTGTTCGTTCGTCACTTTTGCACCCAACGCTTCAAATCCTTTGATGTGCTGGTCGATTGGCCGAGGGCCTAAGAAACATCCGCCGGGAAGCCCGATTGCCGCATGTTTAAAACGGCCAAGCATTGCGCCCATCATATAATAAGAAGCGCGCAATTTTTTGACGTTGCCGTTCGGCAATGGCATATCGATCATATTTGTCGGATCGATGTTCATTATGCCGTCTTCGAAAGACACTTCCCCGCCGATTTCTTCAAGAATATTTTTTAATGTCCAAACGTCTGAAATCTCCGGCAAGCCTTCAATTTGCACCGGTGAATTCGCTAAAATTGATGCGGGGATCAATGCTACCGCACTGTTCTTTGCCCCGTTTACTTTTATCGTGCCTGATAAGCGTTTACCGCCTTTTATTTTATAAACATCCATTAATTTAATTTCTCCTTTGTCATACTTCAGAAAGGCGGGCAGCTAAGTGTAGCCCTCCCCCTAAAAGTACGATTGGTTCTTCTAACATTCACAGGCTTAGAATTATTCGCTGAACGCAGATTCGCAATGCGCTGTTATTCAGCTGTACGCTTTTCCCAATCTGCAAGGAATGCTTCGATCCCCTTGTCCGTCAGTGGGTGTTTGAACATTTGTTTCATTACATTAATCGGCATCGTACCGATGTGTGCACCGTTCAATGCTGCATCCGTTACGTGTTGTGGATGACGAATCGATGCTGCAATGATTTCAGTCTTAATGTCGTGAATGTCAAAAATATCAGAAATTGTCGAGATTAAATCCATGCCGTTATGGCCGATATCATCAAGACGCCCAAGGAATGGCGAGACGTATGCCGCTCCTGCACGTGCTGCAAGAAGAGCTTGGTTCGCACTGAAGATTAACGTTACGTTAACCTTTTTGCCTTCGCTGGCTAAAACTGCGCAAGCTTTCAAGCCATCCGGAGTCATCGGTAATTTAACCGTAATGTTCGGAGCAAGAGCCGCCAATTCGCGCCCTTCTTCGATCATGGCTTCTGCATCAAGTGCGATAACTTCGCCGCTGATTGAACCATCGACCAATGCCGCGATTTCTTTCAAGCGATCATGGAAAGAAACGTTCTTTTCTTTAGCCACTAGCGACGGGTTTGTTGTAACGCCTGAAAGAATCCCCCATGCGTGTGCTTCTTTAATTTCTTCAAAGTTTGCTGTATCGATAAAAAATTTCATCATTTATCCTCCTGGTTTATGGAAAAGAGAGAAGAGACCTATCGGACGCTTCCCTCTTTCATCCATCATGTATGATTTTATGCTTTGCCTGAACTTCCGAATTCGCGCATTTTGCCTGATACTGTCGCTTGGATTGCATCGCGTGCAGGTGTCATGTATTTGCGTGGATCGTACATTTCCGCATCTTTCTCCAATGCTTCGCGCACGGCTTTAGCAGAAGCGATTTGGCTTTCTGTGTTGACATTGATCTTCGCTGTGCCTAGAGAGACAGAGCGCTGAATATCTTTTGTCGGAATTCCAGTTCCTCCGTGAAGGACCAATGGAACGTCACATAGCTGAGAAATTTCTTCCATCTCTTTGAAGCCGAGGTTCGGTTCGCCTTTATAAGGTCCGTGTACAGAACCAAGTGCTGGCGCTAAGCAATCAATCCCAGTCGCGTCGACAAGGGCTTTGCATTCCTGCGGGTCTGCGTAGATGACGCCGTCAGCGATGACATCGTCTTCTTGCCCGCCGACGATCCCAAGTTCAGCTTCCACTGAAACATTGTTCTTGTGCGCGTATTCAACCACTTGCTTCGTGATTTCAATGTTTTCGTCAAATGAATGGTGCGATGCGTCGATCATCACTGAAGTGAAGCCAGCGTCAATCGCTTCTTTGCACTTTTCGAAGCTTGATCCGTGGTCAAGATGGATCGCGACAGGAACCGTGATTTTATAATCATGCATCAAGCCTTTTACCATGTGGACAACTGTCGTGAATCCGCCCATGTAGCGAGCCGCGCCTTCAGAGACACCTAAGATAACCGGTGAATTCTCTTCTTGTGCCGCTTTTAAGATCGCTTGAGTGAACTCAAGGTTGTTTAAGTTAAATTGGCCGATTGCATAGCCTTCTTTTTTACCTTTAATCATCATGTCTTTCATTGAAACCAATGCCATTGCATAATTCCTCCTCAGCTGTGACTCTAACCGAATATCCTTTTTACTATAACAAAAACCGCTTGCTTTCGCCACTTTCGTATATATCAATCTGTTAACAATTCCTTTACAGCGTCACGGATTTCGAAGACGTCAAACGGTTTTGTGTAATAACAGCATGCCCCGCTGACCATCGATTCCTTGATGAGATCTAGCTCGCCATAAGCAGTCATCATGATCACTTTGATATCCTGGTGCATCTTTTTGAGGTTCTTCAAGATCTCTATGCCGTCCATGCCAGGAATTTTCATATCCAGCAGTACAATATCCGGACAGTTTTCCTCCGCCTGCTTCAAAGCCTGCGGTCCATTTGCAGCCATCAAGGTATGAAACCCTTCTTTTTTGAATACTTCATTCAATAAAAGCCGGATACCCGTCTGGTCATCAACAATCAGTATCGTTTTCAAGAGTCTTCATTCCCTTCTGTACTTACTTTCCATTTTACTAAATTCAGGGAATTATTTCTACCATACTTCGTCTGCTATACTCAAATAAAGAGGTGAAACCATGAAAATGTTGGCAACTCAATTGGCCTGCCTGTTTCAGGAAATCGCTACACAGTCTGAAGCGATCGAAGATACCGCGCACCTGCTCGCCCAAGCAGCAGCTGGTGAAGGCACCATTTACCTGGCAGCCTTCGGAGAAATGAGCGCCGTGCTCACTGCTGCACTGGAAGGCGAAGAACCTCTGCGATGTGCAGCGAAATGGCATCCTGAGAGCATTGTTACGCATGCCGACCGCGTATGGATCCTAGCCGTGAACCGCGAAGGCGATGAATTGGCCGGACGCTTGAACGATGCGCAGCTGCCGTTCGCCATGCTCGCCGCACGAACGCGTGAACCGGTTGAAGCCGACGCGTTCATCTCGCTCCATATCGACAATGGCCTGTTGCTTCAGGACAACGGCAGCCGGACGGTGGTTCCCGATGCAATGGGGGCCTTATTCGCCTACTATGCAGTGAAGATAGCGATAGATGAAGTGCTGAAAGATTGAAACCTAAGACAAAAGCCTTCCCGAAAAAATCGGGAAGGCTTTTGGTTTGGCCATTATTATTCGCCGAGCGACGCGCGGATAAACTCTCTGAATAGAGGCTGTGGACGTGTCGGACGTGAAATGAATTCCGGGTGGAATTGGCAAGCCAGGAACCAAGGATGGTCTTCAAGCTCAATGATTTCCACTAGGCGGCCATCCGGGCTAGTTCCCGAGAACTTAAATCCGGCCGCTTCGAATTGCTCACGGTACTCGTTGTTGAACTCGTAGCGGTGGCGATGGCGTTCATACACTAATTCTTCGCCGTACGCTTCGTGGGCTTTCGAGCCTGGCTGCAATTTTGCAGGGTACAAGCCGAGGCGCAGCGTGCCGCCCAAGTCTTCAATGTCTTTCTGTTCTGGCAATAAGTCGATTACCGGATAAGGCGTTTTCGGATCAAGCTCCGAAGAATGCGCACCGTTCAAGTTCATGATGCTGCGTGCGAATTCGACAGAAGCCAGCTGCATGCCCAGGCAAATTCCGAAGAACGGCACTTTGTTTTCACGTGCATATTGCGTCGCGGCAATTTTGCCTTCTACGCCTCGGTCACCAAATCCGCCAGGGATCAAGATTCCATCAACGTGCTGCAATTTCTCAGCAGCGTTTTCTGCGTTGATGTGCTCTGCATTGATCCATTCGACTTCAATTTCAGAATCAAATGCGAAACCTGCATGTTTCATCGCTTCCACTACAGAAATGTACGCGTCTTGAAGCTCTACATATTTCCCAACCAACCCGATGCGGACCGATTTAGTCAATGATTTCACTTTATCCACCAATTGGTTCCACTCTGTCATGTCTGCAACCGGCGCTTCGATGCCGAAATGGTCAAGGACGATTTGGTCCATGTTCTGCTCCTGCAAACGAAGCGGCATTTCGTAAATTACATCTACATCACGGGATTCAATGACTTCTTCCGCTTTAATGTCGCAGAATAACGCGATTTTGTCTTTCATGTCCTGCGGCACTGGATGTTCCGTGCGGACAACAATCAAGTTTGGCTGAATCCCAAGGCTGCGCAGCTCTTTAACGCTATGCTGCGTCGGTTTTGTCTTCATTTCTTTAGCAGCGCCAAGATATGGAATCAATGTACAGTGGATGTACATGACTTCTTCGCGGCCTAGATCCGATTTCATTTGGCGAATCGCTTCCAGGAATGGCAGCGATTCAATGTCGCCTACCGTCCCGCCAATTTCAGTGATGACTACATCCGCTTGAGCCGTTTTAGCAGCGCGCACCAAGCGGTCTTTAATTTCATTTGTAATATGCGGAATAACTTGGACTGTACCGCCCAGGTAATCGCCGCGGCGTTCTTTCTGAATTACTGTCGAATAGACTTTTCCCGTCGTCACATTCGAGTATTTGTTGAGGTTGATGTCGATGAAACGCTCGTAATGCCCCAAATCCAAGTCCGTTTCCGCTCCGTCGTCTGTTACATAAACTTCTCCGTGCTGATAGGGGCTCATTGTACCCGGGTCAATGTTGATGTACGGATCGAATTTCTGGATTGTTACTTTCAAGCCTCTGTTTTTCAGCAAGCGGCCGAGTGAAGCGGCGGTAATCCCTTTACCAAGCGACGATACAACCCCGCCGGTTACAAATATATACTTTGTCATTCTGTTTTCCTCCTCTGATGATGAAAAATAAAAAGCGCTCCGCCTGCAAGGTGCAGGGGGAGCGCGTAGACTGTACGAATCATTTCTCCTATTTTAAGGAGCCCAATAAAATCTTATCCAGTCCAGCCTCATAAGTCAAGGTAAAAAAATGTTCAGACTACTTCAAATCCTCGTCGTCGTCGTCTTCATCTTCGTCTTCTTCTTCATCGATGATATTGCCGTCCAAGTCTTCGACAAGCACGTCTACGTCTTCTTCATCATCGTCGACATCAAAATCGATAACTTCCACTTCAGGTGATTTCAATATATCATCTTCCGGTACAATATCGATATCGTCATCGTCGTCGTCTTCTTCAAAGTCATCGAACTCTAATTCGTCTTCAAGCTCGAGGTCCATATCATCAAAGCCATCATCCCCGGCAACTTTGGTCTTTTTCTTGCGGGCTTTTACAGTCGGCGCAGACTCTTCTTCGATTTGTTCAACCGGGTACCATTCACGCAGTCCCCAACGGTTTTCGCCAAGAATTAGAAAGCGGCCATCAATGTTCATATCTGTATAGAACTGCACAAGGCGGGCTTTCATGTCCTCTTTCGTTAGTCCAAGCAAGTTCTCGATTTCTGCGATAAGCTCAGCATATGTTTTTGTTTCGTGCGTTTCTTCGAGCATTGCATATGTTAAGTCAACAAATGACTCTTCGATTAGTTCGTCTCTTGATAATTCGCGTAATTTCAATCTGTGCACGTCCCTTCTACTATCTTAACTTAATTCATTATATACAAAGTCGGTGCGCTCCGCTACCGTGTTTTCTTTTTTCTGTCCTTTAGCTGCATCCAACCGAAAAAAAACAAGTAAAACGACAAGATCAGAAATGGAATCGATCCAAGCGCTCTATTGTAAAGAAAGAAAATGAGCACGATGCAGAGGACCATTATGCTGTAGTGTACGTATTTCGGCATGGGCGTCCA
The DNA here is from genome assembly GCF_058268455.1 of Planococcus sp. TJ-302. NCBI lineage: Bacteria > Bacillati > Bacillota > Bacilli > Caryophanales > Caryophanaceae > Planococcus > Planococcus sp. TJ-302. The sequence goes on from NZ_JBZDOI010000001.1 coordinate 1,539,584, forward strand.
TCCTTTAGTGGCCAACATTGAATTTTCTCTCATTATACCGAAGTTCGGTGAGCAATGCGACACGCATCTTGCCGGAGAGCGGAATTCTACGTGCACGCTCGTAAATTCTCCTGAACGCGCATAAATCTCCGCCGCACCCTCTAATACTGAACTCTCCCGCTCCCTAACCTGCTGCACCGCTTGTTTTTCGCATTTCGCCTGCGAAATGCATCCAATTTTCTTTTTTCACGCTGTCTTTTTCCAAAAATTATAGCGCTTACTCAAAAACTTTAAGCTCAAGAACGAAAAGCTTTTCATAAAAGATTTGGAGTTAATCTTTTTACAGAGAGTTATTATTAAATCTATTCTTCTATTTGGCACCGCGAGCGTAAATACTTCCGCACAAAAAACCGCTTGCGGATGTCGTCCGCAAGCGGTTTGCTTTGTTTGCTTACATGTTGCGGCGGTATTGCCCGCCTACTTCATATAAAGCCGTTGTGATCTGGCCGAGGCTCGCCACTTTGACGGTGTCCATCAATTCTTCAAAGATGTTGCCGCCTGATTTTGCGACTTGTTTCAGGTGCATCAATGCTTCTTCTGAAGCGTTGCGTTCCTGGAAAATGCGCAAGTTGGCGATTTGCGTTTCTTTTTCTTCTGTTGTGGCACGAGCGATTTCCATTGCGTTGATTTCATCGTCTGTTTGCGGATTCGGATTCAAATACGTATTGACTCCGATAATCGGCAATTCGCCAGTGTGTTTCTTCATTTCGTAATGCATCGACTCTTCCTGGATTTTGCCGCGCTGGTATTGCGTTTCCATCGCGCCGAGGACGCCTCCGCGGTCGTTGATGCGGTCAAATTCAGAAAGCACCGCTTCTTCGACGAGCTGCGTCATTTCTTCGATGATGAACGCGCCTTGCAGCGGGTTTTCATTTTTGGACAAGCCGTGCTCTTTGGTGATGATCATTTGGATGGCCATCGCGCGGCGCACTGATTCTTCTGTCGGAGTAGTAATGGCTTCGTCATAAGCGTTCGTGTGCAGCGAGTTGCAGTTATCCTGCAGCGCCATCAATGCTTGCAATGTCGTGCGGATATCGTTGAAATCGATTTCCTGCGCGTGCAAGCTGCGCCCGGAAGTCTGAACGTGGTATTTCAGCTTCTGGCTGCGTTCGTTTGCGCCGTATTTATCGCGCATAACGACTGCCCAGATGCGGCGTGCCACGCGGCCGATGACCGTATATTCCGGATCCAAGCCATTCGAGAAGAAGAACGACAGGTTCGGCGCAAAATCATCGATGTTCATGCCGCGGCTCAAGTAGTACTCAACGTACGTGAAGCCATTCGACAACGTGAACGCCAATTGTGAAATCGGGTTCGCTCCTGCTTCCGCGATGTGGTAGCCGGAAATCGATACCGAATAATAGTTGCGTACTTTATGGTCGATAAAGTATTGCTGGATGTCGCCCATCATGCGAAGCGCGAATTCCGTCGAGAAGATGCACGTGTTCTGCCCTTGGTCTTCTTTCAGGATGTCGGCTTGCACCGTTCCACGGACGACTTGCAGCGTGCTTTCACGAACTTCAGTGAATTCTTCCAGCGTCAATGCACGGCCCAACTTCTCTTCGTTCAGCTTCACTTGCTGGTCGATTGCCGTGTTCATGAACATTGCCAGGATAATCGGCGCAGGTCCGTTGATCGTCATCGAGACCGAAGTGGACGGAGCGCATAAATCAAAGCCTTCGTATAATTTCTTCATGTCTTCAAGCGTACAGATCGACACGCCTGATTCGCCGACTTTTCCGTAGATGTCCGGGCGGTGGTCAGGGTCTTCACCGTATAGCGTCACTGAGTCGAATGCCGTCGACAAGCGTTTCGCGTCGTCGTCTTTTGACAGGTAATGGAAGCGGCGGTTTGTCCGTTCTGGAGTTCCTTCGCCCGCAAACTGGCGCTTTGGATCTTCGCCTTCACGTTTGAACGGGAATACTCCCGCTGTATAAGGGAATGAACCCGGTACGTTTTCTAAATAAACCCATTTCAAAATTTCACCGTAATCTTCGAATTTCGGCAGGACAACGCGTGGGATCTTCAAGCCTGCAAGGCTTTCTGTCCGCAGAATCGTGCGGATTTCCCGGTCGCGGACTGTCGTCACGAACTCGTCGCCGGCATAGGCTTCTTTAATGGATTTCCAGTTTTCAAGAATTCGTTTGGATTCCGCTGTCAGCTCATCGCGCATGCCATCAGCAAGCGATTTGAGTGATGCCAAAAGTGCATCATCCGGCGCTTTTTCCTTCACAGTTTCCATGGCGCCTTCAAGCTGGTAGATCCGGCGCGCAAATACAGCCTGTTCAATCGTTTTCGCATGGTAGCCACGGACCGTATCCGTAATCTCACGCAAATAATAACGGCGGTCGTTTGGAATGATCAAGTTCTCTTTTTGCGTTTTAGCGAATTGCTCGTAATCCGTTGTCCAGTCCGTGCCGCATTTTTCGTTGACGATGCCGACTAATGCCGCAAACAAGGAGTTTGTGCCTTTATCGTTGAACTGGCTGGCGATTGTACCGAATACCGGCATTTTTTCCAGCTCATCATCCCAGCGCAAGTGGCTGCGTTGGAATTGCTTCTGCACTTGGCGCAAAGCATCTTCCGAGCCTTTGCGCTCGAATTTATTGATCACGATCAGATCCGCGTAATCGATCATGTCGATTTTTTCCAACTGAGTCGGTGCACCGAACTCGCTTGTCATAACGTACATCGATACATCCGAGAAGTTCGCGATTTCCGCGTCTCCTTGACCGATGCCGCTCGTTTCAACGACAATCAGGTCGAAGCCGGCTGCTTTCACGACGTCAAGGACATCGCCGAGCGCGCGTGAAATTTCAGTGCGCGAGCCGCGAGTTGCTAAGCTTCTCATGAACACACGATTGTTGAAGATGGCGTTCATGCGGATGCGGTCGCCTAGAAGCGCGCCGCCCGTTTTCTGTTTGGTCGGGTCAATCGACAAAATGGCGATCTTTTTGTCCGGAAGTTCTGACAGGAAGCGGCGGATCAATTCATCCGTCAGCGAGCTTTTGCCCGCTCCGCCTGTACCTGTAATCCCGAGCACCGGTGTATTCTTCGATTTCGCGCGTACTGCCGCAAGCAGTGCATCCGTGTTGGTTTCACGCGTGTGCGCTTCTTCAGCTGCGGTGATGATGTGGGCCAAACCTACAGGATCCTCTGCAGATACAGCATCCGCTGAAAGATTTTCTTTCACTGTGGAGAAATCGCATTCTTCGACAATCTCCAGGATCATGCCTTGAAGGCCTTTTTTGCGGCCGTCTTCCGGTGAGAAAATGCCGGCGATGCCGTATTCTTCAAGTTCCTTGATTTCGCGCGGCAAGATTACGCCGCCCCCGCCTCCGTAGATGCGGATGCTGCCAGCGCCTTTTTCGGCCAGCAAATCGTGCATGTATTTGAAGTATTCCATGTGGCCGCCCTGATAAGAAGAAATGCAGATGCCCTGCACATCTTCCTGAATTGCCGCGTTGACTACTTCTTCTACGGAACGGTTATGCCCCAAATGGATGACTTCTGCTCCGCTCGCCTGCAAAATGCGGCGCATGATGTTGATTGACGCATCGTGACCGTCAAATAGACTTGAAGCAGTGACGAAACGTACATGGTTCTTCGGCTTATAAGTCGATTGTTCTTGTATAGTTGCCATGTTTTATTTAACCCCCTGTATATTGATTTTTTCCCCTGCCATCCCCTGCAACAGAAATTGAGTCTGTAATTCGATGAATTCTTCAATTGTGAAATCACGCAGCGCCCAGCGTCTGAATGCCCACATCTGTCCTTGGACGAATAAATGATGGGCCGCCAACGTGATTTCTTTCGGCGTCAACTTCAGCTCGCCGCTTGCCGCACAGTCTGCCAACAGGCCTTCGAATAAAGAAACCATTTCCATTTCTTTATTAAGGACATATTGCAGTGCATCTTTCGGCAGCGATTTCGATTCCTGGTACATGACCACAAACTCATCCTGCATATCGTCGATCAGCCCGTAATAATGGCCGATTGCCGTGACGAGCACTTCGAGCGATCCTTTTTCGATGTCGAGTGCGTCGAAGCGTGCATGCACTTCGTCGTAGATCGAGTCACAGACAAGATACAAGACGTCTTCTTTGGTCCGAATATATTCGTACAATGTCCCAATGCTAAAACCTGAAGCTTTTGCGATTTCTCTTGTTGTCGTCCGGTGAAAGCCCTTTTCTTTAAAAAGCGTGACAGCGCCCCGGATCATCTGTGCCCGGCGCTTAGCAATCAGGCTTTCGTCTTTCACGGAGGACTGGACTTCACGCTTTCTGTTCATGAGCGATCCCTCCGCTTACTTCGTGACCATACGGGAAATTACCAAACGTTGGATTTCCTGTGTGCCTTCGTAGATTTGCGTGATTTTCGCGTCACGCATGAAACGCTCAACCGGATAGTCTTTCGTGTAGCCGTAGCCACCGAATACTTGAACCGCTTCAACTGTGACTTTCATCGCTGTGTCGCCGGCCATCAATTTCGCCATTGCTGATTCTTTGCTGTAGGACATTTTGTTCGATTCAAGCCAAGCCGCCTGATACGTCAACAAACGTGAAGCTTCGATGGAAGTCGCCATATCTGCCAATTTGAACGAGATGCCTTGGTTGGCTGCAATCGGCTTGCCGAATTGCTCGCGCTCTTTTGCGTAAGTGATTGAAGCGTCCATTGCGCCTTGTGCGATGCCGACTGCTTGTGCAGCGATACCGTTGCGTCCGCCGTCAAGCGTCTGCATAGCGATTTTGAAGCCTTGGCCAAGTTCGCCAAGCATATTCTCTTTTGGTACGCGGCAATTGTCGAAAATAATTTCAGTTGTCGGGCTTGAACGGATCCCGAGTTTCTTTTCTTTTTTGCCGACTGAGAAGCCTTCAAAGTCTTTCTCGACGATGAACGCCGTCGTGCCTTTTTGCTTCGATTCCGGATCCGTTACCGCAAAGACGATGTAGATGTCCGCTATGCCACCGTTTGTGATGAAGATTTTTGAACCGTTCAAGATGTAATGGTCGCCGTCTTCTTTTGCGTTTGTTTTCATGCCGCCAGCATCAGATCCTGAAGCTGGTTCTGTCAGGCCGTAAGCACCGATTTTCGTTCCTTCAGCCATCGGGCGCAAGTATTTCTGTTTCTGCTCTTCTGTGCCGAATGTATACACCGGCCATCCAGCAAGTGACGTATGCGCGGAAAGGGTTACGCCAGTAGATGCGCAGACGCGGGACAACTCTTCAACAGCGATGCAATAAGCCAAGTAATCCGAACCGATGCCACCGTATTCTTCTGGCCACGGAATGCCTGTCAGGCCAAGTTCCGCCATCTTGTCGAAAATTTCGCGGTCAAAACGCTCTTCTTCGTCGCGTTCTTCAGCAGTCGGCGCCACTTCTTTGTTCGCGAAGTCGCGAACCATTTTGCGGATCATTACATGTTCTTCACTCAATTGAAAATTCATTGTCAAATTCCTCCAATTTGTTGTTTTATAAGCTATTTATTTTACTAATTGTTTGCTGATGACCATTCGTTGGATCTCGCTTGTGCCTTCATAGATTTCCGTGATTTTTGCGTCGCGGAATAATCTTTCTACCGGATAATCTTCCGTGTAGCCGTAGCCGCCGAATACTTGAACCGCTTCGATTGCCACATCCATCGCCGCTTTTGAGGCGAAAAGCTTCGCAATTGATGCTTCTTTATTGCAATCTTTGCCGCGGGCATATAGGTCTGCTGCGTTGTAGACCAGCAATTTTGCCGCTTCGACTTGCGTCGCCATATCGGCCAATTTAAAGCCGATGCCTTGCTGCTGCGCAATCGGTTTGCCGAATTGGACGCGTTCTTTCGCGTAAGCCACTGAATGTTCATATGCCGCTTCCGCAATGCCGAGCGCCTGTGCTGCGATGCCGATGCGTCCGACGTTCAAGTTTGCCATGGCGATGCTGAAGCCTTTGTTTTCCTTGCCCAACAGGTTTTCAGCCGGCACTTTCATATTGTCGAACGTCAACTGGACGGTGCGTGAGCCGTGAAGGCCCATTTTCTTTTCGTCTTTCCCGACGATCAAGCCCGGGTAATCTTTTTCAACAATAAAAGCAGAAATGCCGCGTGAACCGGCTTCCGGTTTGGTCGATGCGAAAACGATGTATGTATCGGCTTCGCCCCCGTTTGTGATAAATACTTTTGAGCCATTTAAAACGTAATGATCGCCTTGGAGCACGGCTTTGGTTTTCAAGCTTGCCGCATCCGAACCGGCTGACGGTTCAGTCAAAGCGAAAGCGCCCAGGTATTCGCCAGAAGCAAGCTTCGGCACGTATTTCTGAATTTGCTCTTCTGTGCCAAAGTTCAGGATCGGATTTGTGCCGACTGACGTATGGACAGAGAGGATGACGCCGATAACGGCACTGACTTTTGATAATTCGTGGATGGCGATGATGTAAGACGTAAAGTCCATCTCAGAGCCGCCTACTTTTTCAGGAGCCGTGATGCCCATCAAGCCGAGTTCTGCCATTTTTTTTAGAATCTCTCTTGGGAAATGGCCTTCTTCCATTTTTTCGATATAAGGCGTGATTTCTTCTTTCGCGAAATCGCGTACCATGTTTCTCATCATCAATTGTTCTTCTGTAAATCGCAAATCCATTGCGGTTCCCCCTAAAGTTAGCTGTATTCGTAGAATCCGCGGCCAGTTTTCTTGCCGAGCCATCCGGCTTTAACGTATTGGCGCAACAACGGGCTTGGGCGGTATTTGCTATCGCCGAAACCTTCGTGCAGCACTTCCATGATGTAAAGGCATGTATCAAGGCCGATAAAATCAGCTAATTGCAGCGGTCCCATCGGGTGGTTCATGCCGAGGCGCATAATGTCGTCGATCGCTTCTTTTGAAGCGACGCCATCTTGCAGCGTGAATATCGCTTCATTGATCATCGGCATCAAGATGCGGTTGGAAACGAAACCAGGAAAGTCATTGCATTCCACTGGCGTTTTTGACAATTTCACTGTCATTTCTTCGACCGTTTTATATACTTCATCCGTTGTCGCAAGTCCGCGAATGATTTCCACCAGCTTCATGACCGGTACCGGGTTCATGAAATGCATGCCGATTACTTGTTCCGGACGGTTCGTCGCTGCTGCGATTTCAGTGATTGGCAACGACGATGTATTCGATGCCAATATCGCATGTTTCGGAGCCACTTCATCAAGCGTTTTGAAGATGGTGTGCTTGATTGCCATGTTTTCGACTGCTGCTTCAATAACGATGTCTGCATCGTGTGCATCGTTCAAATCCAACGATGGCGTGATGCGTCTTAGAATTGCCGTTTTTTCTTCTTCAGACAAACGGCCCTTTTCGAAGTTGCGCGCTAAGTTTTTAGTTATTGCCGCTATGCCGCGGTCAAATGCTTCTTGCTTCATATCATTCAGTTTCACGTTGAATCCTGCTTGTGCACATACTTGAGCGATGCCGGAACCCATTTGTCCTGCCCCGATCACCATTACGTTTTGAATCGACATTATTAGTTTGCCTCCTGTTTTGGAACTTCTATCATGATCGCATCGCCTTGTCCGCCGCCTGAGCAGATTGCTGCAATGCCGATGCCGCCTCCGCGGCGTCTCAATTCATATGCAAGCGTCAAAATGACGCGTGCTCCGCTAGCTCCAATTGGATGGCCAAGTGCGACAGAACCGCCATTGACGTTGACTTTCTCTGCATCCAATCCAGCAATTTTCGAACTTGCCAATGCAACTGCGGCAAACGCTTCATTGATTTCGAATAAATCGATGTCCTCCAGCGCTTTGCCTGTTTTTTTCAGGATTTCGTTGATGACAATCCCCGGTGTTTCCGGGAAACGATGCGGCTCAACTGCCACTTCCGCGTGGGAAAGCACGTAAGCTAATGCCTTTTTGCCTTCTTTTTCAGCGCGTTCTTCGCTCATCAGGACAAGTGCGGCTGCTCCATCATTGATGCCAGGCGCGTTGCCGGCTGTGATGGTGCCATCCTTACCGAATGCTGGGCGCAATTTTGCCAAGGTTTCTGCTGTCGTGTCTTCGCGCGGCGCTTCATCTCGATCGACTTTGATTGGCTCGCCTTTGCGCTGTGGAATTTCAAGCACTACAATCTCTTCCGCAAAATGAGCGCGTGCAATGATGGCGCGTTCGTGTGATCGTGCTGACCAAGCGTCCTGCTGCTCGCGCGACAAGTCAAAGTCGGTTGCAGTCGAGTTGCCGTATGTTCCCATATGGACTTTGTCCGGGTGGAACGAGCAAGAAAGTCCGTCATGCACCATGCCGTCAACGACTTGGGCGTCGCCCATGCGAAGGCCCCAACGAGCCTTCGGCAAATAATAAGGCGCATTTGACATCGATTCCATGCCACCAGCGACAATCAATTCCTCATCGCCCAAGCGGATAAGCTGATCCGCCAATGTTACAGAACGCATCCCTGAAGCACAGACTTTATTGATTGTTTCCGTTTTTACATGATAAGGAATGCCCGCTTTTTTCGCTGCTTGGCGTGAAGGGATTTGCCCCTGGCCTGCCTGCAAAACGTTGCCCATAATGACTTCCTGGATATCTTCCGGATTGACGCCGGCGCGGTTCATCGCTTCTTTGATCGCCGCTGCTCCTAAATCGCTGGCGCTCAGCGAGCTCAAGCTGCCTCCGAATTTCCCAAATGCTGTACGTGCTCCATCAATAATGACTGTTTTTGCCATTGGTGTATTCCTCCTCTATTCTTTGTAAACGGTTTCAAAATGTGAAAAGCAGATAGTTTTCTTCTTTTAATTAGACTGTTTTGTCGTATCGCTAGCTTTGTCGCAAAACATTGCCTCTGCATCGCTTCGCTAGCTTCGAGGCAAACCATAATGCGCCATGATGTGGCGCATTGTGGTTGACTGAACGCTCGCTCGGTTTGTTGCCGAACAAAAAGGGAGCTGTTAGACTCCCTTTCATTTTTCTTGCTTATAATATTATCTTAAACAATTTTCACGCTTTTTGCAATTTTTATTGGGCGATTGTTTCTTCAACTACTGGTGCCTGTTTACCGATAACTGCCATTTCAAGCAGTTCTGCGACGTCGTAGGTACCGACTGTTTCTTCGACTTCTTTTGCTTTCGTGCCATCGGACAGCATTGTCAAACAGTACGGGCAGCCAGAAGAAATGATTGTCGGGCTGACTTCAAGTGCTTGTTCTGTACGAGCCACGTTGACGCGATGCCCTGCATCTTCTTCCATCCACATTAAGCCGCCGCCTGCTCCACAGCACATGCCATCTTGGCGGTTGCGGACCATTTCGACAAGCTCGACGCCTTCGATCGCTTTCAGGATCTCACGCGGCGCGTCATAAACATCATTATAGCGGCCGAGGTAGCATGAATCATGGAAAGTAATTTTTTCATTGACCGGGAACTGCGGTTTCAAACGGCCCTCTTGCACCAGTTCGAACAGCATTTCGGTATGGTGGTAGACTTCCGCTTTAAAGCCGAAATCCGGATATTCGTTTTTGAAGATGTTATAAGCATGCGGATCAATCGTGACGATTTTCTTGATTTCCGCTTTTTCGAATTCCTGAATATTCGCTGTCGCCAGTTCCTGGAACAGGAATTCGTTGCCTAAGCGGCGCGGTGTATCGCCAGAGTTCTTTTCCTTATTGCCGAGAATCGCGAATTTCACTCCTGCTTCGTTCATCAGGCGGGCAAACGACAACGCAATTTTTTGCGAGCGGCTGTCGAATGATCCCATTGAACCTACCCAGAATAGGAATTCGAACTCTTCGCCGGCTTTGTTCATTTCTTTCACTGTCGGGATGTGGACGTCTTCACGTGCATCTCTCCAGTTTTCTTTTTCTTTGCGGTTAAGGCCCCATGGATTGCCTTGCTTTTCGATGTTTGTCATCGCGCGTTGTGCATCTTTGTCCATTTTCCCTTCCGTCATAACAAGGTAACGGCGAAGATCAATGATTTTGTCAACATGCTCATTCATTACCGGACATTGGTCTTCACAGTTGCGGCAAGTCGTACATGCCCAGATTTCTTCTTCTGTGATAACGTCGCCGATCAAGCTTGGGCTGTAAAGCTCATCGATCGAAATGCCCTCAGCTCCAGCAGCCATAGCAAGCTGGTTTCCTTGCGAATTATTAAATGCCATTGCCGGCACCCAAGGTTTTTGGCGCGTTACGACTGCACCAGTGTTCGTCAAGTTATCGCGCAGTTTCGTAATCAAGTCCATCGGCGACAGCATTTTCCCTGTGCCTGTTGCCGGACACATATTCGTGCAGCGTCCACATTCCACGCAAGCGTAGAAGTCGATCATTTGGGATTGTGTGAAATCAGTGATTTTGCCGACGCCGAATGACGGCATGGCGTCCTCGTCTTCTTCGTCTTCCATTTCTTCAAAATTAATCGGTTTCAAACGTCCGACGTGGTCTACTCGGTGGAACCAAGTGTTGACCGGCCCAAAAATCAAGTGGGCGTGTTTTGATTGCGGTACGTAAACCAGGAATGTCAGAAGGAACAATAGATGAGCCCACCACATAACGTAGAAAATGGCGGCCGCTGCTGTTTCAGGAAGACCTGCAAATAACATTGCGAATACCGAAGCGACAGGTTCAGTCCAAGCCGTTTCGTGGCCTTGCCAGATCATTGATGCTCCGTTTCCGACTAAAACCGAAACCATCAAACCGCCGATGAAAATCAGCACCAATCCTGATTTCCAACCGCGTTTCAGCCGGACCAGTTTTTCGATGTATCTTCTATAGAATGCCCAGACAACAGCGACGAGAATCGTCAGTGTCACAATTTCCTGGAAAAATGTGAAGGCCGGGTAAAGCGGCCCAAGCGGCAAATGCGCTCCAGGCACAAGCCCTTTGATGATAAAATCAATGGCGCTTGCCTGTACAAGCAGGAAACCGTAGAAGAACATGACGTGGATCGTTCCGCTTTTTTTGTCTTTCATCAATTTCTTCTGGCCAAAGACATTGACCATGACTTTGCGAAGACGTTCTTTGAAGTTGTCTTCGAACTCCACTTTCTTGCCAAGCTTGATGAAGTCATAGCGCGTTTTCAGCAAATAGATGAATAAGTAAACTGCGTAACCCGTGATGGCCAAAAACAGAATCCAGTTAGCAATAAGCAATGGTTCCATTGTGAAATCCCCCTTTTGTGTACAAATTCCAAATATTCCTTAAATAAATACTACGTGACCCTTGCTACAATGTCGATTGTTATTTCTATATTAGAATATGAATGAGCATTCAGTCAACCCGAAACTTGAAAGGGTTTTCATTTATTATTATACACATTGTATCTATTAAATATAGCCCTTATATTGACATGGGCTTTCTAGACACAAAAAAAGCATCGCGGCAAGGCGATGCGTTCAGTTTTTCCGTATCAAAGGGTACAGGCAGCTGCCGAAATGTGTTTCCAACGGCTTTTTTTCTTTAGAAAAAACACCGATTAACACGCAGCTGGCTGGTCCTGCAGAAGCAGCGGTGTCCACGATTTCCGAGACATCCACTTTCTGCCCGAAAAGCAATTCTGCTTCCTGTGCGATTCCTTTAGAGCCGACAGGCCAAACACGCCGGATCAGCCCATTCGTTAAAGCATCAGCTATCTTTTTCAAATCTGCTACACGTTCACTTTGCTCAAGAACATCCTTGCCGACTAGCGGGTGGCCATAAATATACCAGGAGAGCCCGCTTGGCTGAACGATTTTTTCCGTTCGCTTTCCAAGCATGGTCACTGCAATACCGGATTGCAACGTAGCCATATTGCTTTCAGAACTCCCAGCACATTGCGGCATCGGCCGGCCAAGTTCTGCAAATAATTCCTCGATCCCTTGCATATAACGCTCCCACTGGGCTTCCCCACTGAAATTGTGGATGAGAAGTGCTGCCGGCTCACTGCCGGCAGCCCATTGTTCAAGCAAGGCTACGCGTGCAGCAAATTTCGCCGTAACAGTATCAGAGGCAAATACAATATCGGCGGGCTTTTCGCCGATGGCGGCACTATTGTCTGAAGTTACAATCCAGTCGCCCAGCTCCAATTCATGTCTCATAAGAGCACCTTCTTTTTAATGCCCGCAAGGACTGGCATGACAACGCTCGCTGCTGCGGCATTCAGCGAAGACGCGATTAACAAGCCTGGAACCGTCGCATAGAAAAACGCCGGCGACAGCAAAAAATAGAATGGTATGGCTGCTGCTACCCCATTAACGGCAATGAATGCAAACCATTTACTTTTTCGCCAACCCGCATTATGCAGCTTTGCGAACAGCCAAACAGCTGCAAACATTTCCAGCGCAATCAGGCTGTGGAATGGCCCCAAAGGAAAGCCGCCCAACATCGCTGATATCAAATGGCCAACCGCCGCAATTAAGCCTGCGCCTCGTGCAGAGAAAAATAGCACGGCAGCAAGCGCCGGCATCGAGTCCATAGCAATGGAAGCAATGCCCAACGGAATTTTAATCATGCCGCCGACTGCCGACAAACTGATAAAAAATGCGAACAGCGCGATTTTTTTTGCTGGCATGTTACTCACTTTTCTTTCCGCGTCCGCCGTTCTTAAACACTTTTGCGCTTCGGACGTATTCATTGTCAGGCACCCCGGCCCGTGAGTTGGCTACACGTGCAGCCGCAAATAAATAATCCGATAAACGGTTTAAATACCGTTGGACGACCGGCGGGAAATCTTCGCCTTTTTTCATCAGTGTAACGGTCTGGCGTTCCGCCCGGCGTGTGATGGTCCGCGCAATATGCAAGGTGGCCGCTGCAGGCGAACCGCCTGGCAAGATAAAGCGTTCTAGCAACGGAGGCTCATCCATTAAGTCATCAATTCGCGATTCAAGAATAGCTACTGGCTGTTCAGTCATTTTATATTGCGGTTCTTTTCGTACATCCGCCAAATCTCCCCCGCAATCAAATAATTCATTTTGAATCGCTTCGAGGTCTGCAAGCAGATCTGCATAAATTTCTGGATCCAATTCAGTCATAGCTTTACCGATGAACGAATTGGCTTCATCGATCGTCCCGTATGCTTCGACGCGTGCATCGTCTTTATCCGCACGCGCACCAATCAAACCTGTTTGTCCTTTATCGCCCGTTCTTGTGTAAATTCTCATGCAAATCCGCTCCTTTTAAAGTTTCTGGTATGCCGTACCAAATCCGGGTAACCGACGCCGCTTGCGAAAACAATTGCTGGTACAAACGGCCAACCACATCACGCAATTCACGTTCAAGCGGATCAGCCGGCACGATGCCTCGGTTGATGTCCGTTAAAATCCAGATTTGTCGGGGTACCTGATGCGCTATGGCATCCTGGACCATTCGATTAATGGCTTTTTCGTCCATATCTTTTTCCAATTGCCCTTTCACCCAAAGTTCCAATCCGGCTACGACGGCCCCTGGAACAGAATTGTGAGGCAATTCTCCTTCGAACCAAGCTGCTTCATTGCATCCCGGAAGCCCTCTTACAAATTGGCGTTTGCCGTTAAAGGCGCCGCCGAATACGATATGCATTGCTGCCCCTCCTCATAAGCTTTCCTGCTTTGCCAAGTTATGCTATAGCGATGGCCATGAAGCGCAGTCTGCTGTTTAAAAGCAAGGCCGGTTGCTTTTGCTGCCAAACAGCGAACCGGTCCCCCGTGCGTCACGACCGTGAATTCATTTCCTTGCGGAAGCGAACGGACCGCTCTGTCAATGCGCATGGCAAGTTGCTTCAGGCTCTCGCCATCCGGCGGTGCAGTTTCTTCCGGGTCATCAATCCATTCCCGGTAGGCTCGGCAGTTCTTCAATTGCTCATAGGTTTTCCGCTCCCATTTGCCGAAATGGCATTCTCGCCAGTCCGGATCAGCATGGTAAACCGCATTTGGAAATAAAATTTCTGCGGTCTGCCGACAGCGCATCAAGTCGCTGCCCCATACTTTCCGAACAAAAGGATTGTTTGCGCCTTGAAATGGAAGCACCGGTTCATCAGTCCAGCCGATGTAACGCTTTTCTTTGTTGCCAGCTGTTGGTGCGTGGCGAATCAGATGAAGAATAAACACATCATCCATAATAAGATTTCGGCTCCTTCCACATAAGCTCCGAAGAGATCTCCCGTAATGCCACCGAAGTTCCGTAAGCACCATCGGCGATATAAAAATAGGAAAAGCAGAAAAGCTACAAGAACTGCAAATGCCATTGACCAGCCGCCCACATACAAAAGCAATGTGCCCACAAGGAGCAGATAAATGGCAGAAGATCCTGCAATCCACCGTTTATCTGCTCCTTGTTGGAAGAAAGCAGCCAGCCCATCTTTTTTTGCGCTTTTCGTCCAATTGAATAAAATCAGCAAGCCGGTACGGGAAAGCAATGGAACAATCAGCAGCCATAACAGCGGAAGATCCGAAAACACTTCTGAAAGCACAATAATCTTTCCTGCGACTGCGAATAGAAGCGCCATCGTTCCAAACGCCCCGATTCTCGGATCTCCCATAATTTCCAGGCGTTTTTCCCGGTTCTGATACGAAAAGTAGGCATCTGCGGTATCGGCCACCCCGTCCAAATGGAGGCCGCCCGTTGCCGCAAAGAAAAAGAATACGAGCAAAAATGCACCTAGTAATGGGCTAGCATCAGTGTATTCCTGAAACAAAAACGCAAGGCCCATTGCAGCTGCACCCATCACCGCCCCTAGAAGCGGCAACGCCATGTACATGACCGTAATATCCCGCTTTTCCATGGGCAATGCTTTTTTCATCGGAACCACCGAAAAAAATTGAAAGGCGAGCGCAATTCCTGAAGCGATATGGCCCCTCATTTAAACACCTCAATCATTTGCCTTACCGCTGGCCAGTCAATATGGGCTTTTACATGCTCAGCCCACTGTCCATAGCGATCGACTTCCACTGCAGCTTCCGGTGTCGGCAAATTTCTCCTCTTTCGGATCGGCGCCAAAAATGCATTCCGGCATTCCACATTCGCAAAAAATCCATGGAGATGCGTTCCGAGAATCTTGCCCGAAAAATATCCTTCTGTACCGTCTGCAAAATGAATTAGCGGCGATGACGCTTCTGTCGTTCTGCCGACATGGATTTCAAAGCCCTCCACGGCTGCTTCTTGACCAGAAAATCGCACTTTCCCGCTGCGCCTAGCGACAATCTTCTCTTCTTTGAAGACAGTCTCCATTCCAGCTATCAAGCCCAATCCATCTTCTACTTCTACAGCCGTTCCATCAAAGCCAGTTGGATCGCGCAAAAATTCCCCCATCATTTGATAACCTCCGCATAAGCCGACAATCCAGCATTCGTGCTGCAGCGATTGCAGCTTTTCTGCAAGTCCCTGCTGCTTCCAATGGTGCAAATCGGCAATTGTGCTTTTTGTGCCTGGAATGACCAAAATATCGGGTTGGCCGATTTCCTCCACCTTTTCAATCCACCGCAAAGCAGTGTCCTGTTCCATGAACAACGGCTCGAGGTCAGTGAAATTCGACAAGTATGGATGCTTCAACACCGCAATATCCACTGCATTTTCACGGGTTTGCCTCACTAGTTCACGAACTCCAAGCGAATCTTCCTGTTCGATTTGGTGATCCGGTAAGTAGGGAATGACTCCGAGCACCGGCAAACCGGTATAATCTTCTAAAAATTGGATGCCATCTTCAAATAACCGAATATCGCCCCGGAATTTATTGATCAGCAGGCCTTTCACTCGCTCTGGATTCGGAACAAGTGCCAGCGTGCCGATGATGGAGGCAAAGACGCCGCCTCGTTCGATATCCGCAACAAGGATCACCGGCACATCTGCATATTCAGCTACAGCCATATTCACCAGGTCACGGTCATTCAGATTGACTTCCGCCGGGCTCCCTGCGCCTTCAATGACAAGATGGGTGAACGTTTTTTCCAAATTGGCAAGTGCCTGTGCAATCGCCGCTTGTCCTTGTCCATAAAACCGCAGCCGGTAATCCATCCCATCCATAACCATCGTTTTTTTGCCGAACAAAACTACTTGCGACTTCATGCTGCTTTCCGGCTTCAGCAAAATCGGATTCATGTCCACCGTCGCAATTATCCCCGCCGCTTCAGCTTGAACACCTTGAGCGCGCCCAATTTCTTCGCCTAACACAGTAACGTAAGAGTTATTGGACATGTTCTGCGACTTGAAAGGTGCTACTTTCTTGCCTTCATCAGCAAGAATACGGCAGAAGGCGGTGCAAATCATGCTTTTCCCGACATCTGATGAAGTTCCTTGGATCATTATGCCCTTCATGCAGTCACTTCCTTTTATAAGCAAATCCATTTTCCATTTCAAAAGCTTCTTCTGACTCAGCAACGAGCCAAAGGTGAATTCGGCCGAGCCAACGCTGATACGTTTCATCGCAAATAAAATCGTCCATGACTTCGTTCGATACCACAACCAGCACTTCAGAAGCTGCCTGGATCTCTTGCAGCGTCTCTTGCAGCGCTGCCCATTTTTTCTCCATGCAGCCGGGCTCTGCCGCACAAGGCGTGCCGGTTTCCCAGCCCGCGTATAATTCATTGGCCAGCCAAGTCGTCACGCAATCCCACAGGACCGCGTCTCCAGCATTCAATTGGGGCAAGGCATCTTCAAGATGCAGCGGCTGTTCGATGGTCATCCAGCCATCATGGACGCGGTCTTGGCGATGCCGTTCAATCCGCTCTTCCATTTCTTTGTCGTAAGCTCTTCCACTAGCAAGGTAAATATTTCTTCTTCCTTTGGCTTGGAGAACCTTTTTTTCCGCCCATGCGCTTTTGCCGCTGCGGACGCCGCCGCTGATAAAAATCATTTTGTTTCCAGCCATGCGCTAATCGCCTCCCGCAGCTGAATCATCTGTTTTGGCGCTTTCATGCCAATGCGAAACCACTCGCCGTTCATCCCGCGGAACGATTTCGTATGTCTTAATACCAGTCCCTTTGTCAGCATATCCATGAAAAACTGTTCAGGATTTTTTCCTTGCGGCAGCCGGAACGACAAGAAGTTCACGGCTGAATCAGTGACCTCGCAGCTATGCCCCATTAAAAATCGTTCCATTTGCTGCCGTTCCTGGTCCGCCGCTTCCACCACCCGCTGACGGTATTCCGCCTCTTTAAAGCAGTTTGATCCAAGATTTGCTGAAATCGCATTGACGTTCCAGTGGGCAGCACCTTGCTTGAGTTCAGCTATTATGGCTGGATCTGCTACGGCATAACCGAGGCGCAGGCCGGGAATCGCATACATCTTAGTCATCGACCGGACAATGATCAGATTCGAAAACTCTTTTTGCCGACCGATAAACGAATGTTGCTCCCCTGCAAAGTCAATAAATGCTTCATCCAATACCAGTTCACAGTTTGCTGCCTTGCAAGCTTCTGCCAGAAAGACCAGTTCTGGACTCTTAAGCATCCTGCCGGTTGGATTATGCGGGTTGCATATATAAAGCGCTGCGCTGCCTGCGAGCTCTGTCGCCACTCTTTCCAACTCCAAGCGCCAGCCATTGTCTGCGGTTAATTGCACCGTGATTATTTCAGCGCCTTCTGCCTCCAAGGTTTTCCGGTATTCGGAAAAAGCCGGTTCAATCAATATTACCCGCTTGCCGCGATAGCGACGCGAAAGCCAGGTGAAAATCTCTGCAGCGCCGTTTCCTGCTGCCACGCTGTGAGCTTCAATTTCGTGGTAAGCTGCTGCAGCGCTGCGAAACGGTTCCCCCTCCGGATCCGGGTATCGGCGGATCTGTTCCAACAAGCCCGGCCAGGCTTGTTCCACAAAAGCCGGCGGCCCAAAAGGATGGACATTTTCACTGAAATCCAAAATCGAATGCGGCTGCTCCACGCCTGCTTGTTCAAATAACTTGTGTGGATTTGCTCCATGGTCAGGCAATTTCAATGAGGATCCCTCCTATTGCAAAAAGAATAAAAAACCAAATGGCCGCTGTTTGCATATGGCTGACGGCATCACGGATATGGGCAGCTTCCAGCCTGTAAGACGGAACACCCATGCGAGCCCGTTCCGAAACGATGCCTTTATATGTATTGAGGCCGCCCAGCTCAATACCCAATTGAATCGCTGTTGCCGCTTCCAGCCAGCCGCTATTCGGGCTGGGATGCTTTTTGGCGTCTCTGCACCATTCGACAAAACGCTGGCGAAGCGACAGGTTTCTTTTATTCTCCGTCAAAATCAGGATTAACCCACCGGTAATCCGGCTCGGGATGAAGTTTAAAAGGTCGTCCAGACGCGCTGAAGCAAAACCGAATTTTTCAAACTCTTGGTTTTTATAGCCCACCATCGAATCACATGTATTGGCCGCTTTGTAAAGCCACAACCCGGGAGCTCCAAGAAGGAACGCCCAAAACAACGGGGCCGTCACGCCATCGCTTGTATTTTCCGAAACGGTTTCGACCACTGCCCGCGTAATTTCACTTTCGTCCAATTTGTCTGTATCCCGACCGACAATCCAAGACAGCTTTTCTCTAGCCAGGTTCAAATCTTCTTCAACCAACGGCTTATAGACTTCTTCTGCAGCGTCCATTAAACTTTTTTGCGCCAATCCTGAAGCGATCAAAGCGGCTTCTACTAAAAATCCCAGCGCCCAATGAAAGGCATAAGCGCTTTTCACAAGCAGAAAGACGGTGCCGAATGTGATTGATACAACAGCCGCTGTCATCAGGAAGCCGTTGCGAAACGCATGAGGCTCCTGGTTCCAGCGTTTTGCTAACTGGGTTATCCCTTTGCCGATCCAGCGCACCGGATGCGGCCACTTTGGAGGATCACCCACAAGCCGATCAATCATCATCCCAAGCGCAATCGCGGAAAGATGGCCGATCATTGCATTTTCGCCTTTCTGTATAACGCGATCGCTTCAATCGTGCATTGGTATACACCCGATCCAATCAACCCGCCAAGCTCTGTAATCGGGCCGGCGTAAGGAAGGATCGCTCCTTGCTGAGTCGCTGCCACCAGACAGCTGTCTGTCGAGGTTCCAGTCGCAATCGTTCCTGTCAGCGGATCTTTGACGCCTTCTTGGTGCAGCGCTTTTGTTTTTGCTTCAGTAGCCGTAATCATAGCTTGGATGAAGGCTTCATCCGACAAAGCACCATTGACCAAAATCCAGGTGTTGATCGTTCCGACTCCCAATGGCCGCTCGATCGCTTTTGATACATCCACTGCATTGCCGACGCCAGCTGTCACCGCAATGACGACAGAACCGAACGAAGAGGGAAATTCTTTGATGATGACATGCTCCGTCTTTATAGCGGTCATCATGCCGACAGTATCGGTCGGTTTAAAGCCCCGCTCTTCGATAAAGCGGGTCATCTCGCTTAAGCTGTCATCGATGTTGTAATCCATGTCCACATGGCGGTTAATAAAGGTTCGGTACCAGCCTGCTCCTGCGTTGATGACTGCGGAAGATACGGTTTTCAATGGCACATCGCTTTCGTATAGCACCATGTCCGCTGAAACTGAAAAGTCCTTCACCCGGATAACCGATGCCGCTCGCGGCCGTTCCACTCCCGGAAGCAGTGTAATCTGGGGTTTTGGCAATTCCGGGTGGGGATGGTTACTGACCCTAGCTTGATAAACCCTCTCGATGTCTTGTTCCCGCACCACTTCATGGGGCTCACCGATGCGCATTACATGCCCCTTGTCGAGAAGCAATAATTGATCGCAATACATGGAAGCGAGGTTGATATCGTGAAAAATGGAGATTATTGTTAAGTCTTTTTCAATTGCTTGCCGTTTGATCGTATCCAGCAATTCCCGCTGATGATTAATATCCAGATGATTGGTCGGTTCATCCAATAATAGGATTTTGGCATTCTGTGCAAGCGCTTGGGCGACGAACACCCGCTGCTGTTCTCCGCCGGACAACTGGTCAATCGGTGTATTTTCATAATGTTGGATATCCATCAATCGCAGCGCCTCCGCAACCGCCGCTTCGTCTTCATGAGACCAGGATGCAAACCAGCCGCTTTGATGCGGATACCTGCCGAGCGACACGGTTTCCCGGACAGTATGGGCAAATGCGTGGGCATGCAGCTGCGGCAGAACGGCCATTTTCTTCGCCAATTCTTTCGCCCCGAATTCGCTGATAGCACGCCCTTCAATTTCAACCGCTCCACTTTTGGCCGGCAGAACGCCGCTGATCAATTTCATCATGGTGGATTTTCCGCTTCCGTTCGGACCCAAAATACCCAGCATCTTTCCTTTCGGCACTTCAAAAGAAACTCCTTTAACAATGGTCTTATCTCCATAGCCGCCGGTAAGTTCCGTTATTTTCAGCATGTTAAGCCCCTCCTTTGCGCTGCCGGAAAAAGATGAAGGCAAAGACCGGCGCGCCAATAAATGCAGTAATTACGCCAATTGGCAGTTCTGTAGGGGAAATGATCGTCCGCGATACAAGGTCACAGACGATGAGCAACGCTGCTCCATTGATAAAAGACAGCGGCAGCACATGGCGATGGTCCGAGCCCCAGACGAGACGCACCATATGCGGTACGACGAGGCCGACAAAACCGATGGTGCCGGATACAGCGACAGCTGCCCCAGTCAGCACCGAACCGCTGATCAAAATCATCATCTTGCGTTTTTTCACGTCTACTCCTAGATGCTGCGCCCTTTCTTCGCCGAACAGCATGGCATTTAACTCCCGGCGGTTGAGCCACAGGATAAAAGAACCGATTAAGATGAAAGGCAAAGCCATCTGGACAAAAGGCCAGCCGCGCATCGAAACACTGCCAAGGAGCCAGCCGATAATCTGGCGCAGCTCTTCACCGGTCAAGGCGATCATCAGCGAGATGATCGAACCGAGAAAAGAACTGAAGATGATGCCGGTCAAAATAACAGTTTCCATTTTCATTGCCTTGTCCACCAGCTTCGCAAACGCCATCACGGCGAGCATCGTCACTAGCGCTCCTAACATGCTCATGACAGGCAATGTGTAAATACCGAGAAAAGGGATGGAAATGCCGAAAAAGAGCGTCATCACGGCGCCGACTGAGGCACCGGAAGACACTCCTAACGTGTAAGGATCAGCCAATGGGTTTTTGAGAAGCCCTTGGAATGCTGCGCCTGCAATTGCTAACGCAGCGCCCACAAGACCTGCCAGCACCACACGGGGCATGCGAATATTCCATAATATATTGGCTGCTGCTTCATCCGATGCCGGATTCCAAATGACAACCGGCGAGATGGAAACCGTCCCGACCGTTACACCCAACACCACGGCGCCTCCCAAAAGAAAAAGAGAGACGTAATAGGCAATAATTTTTTTACTCACTGAAAACCTCTGGATAAACCGTTTTTGCCAATTCCATCAAACCTGCCGTCAATCGCGGGCCTGAACGGGTTACTTGGTCTGAATCCACGTTATACACTTCATCTTCTTTCACTGCGGCCACTTCGGCAAAGCCGCTGCGTGCTTTGATTTTTTCTACAGCATCAGGCACATAAGCACCTTCTGTTGAGATGATCACTTCGGGATTCGCATCCACAATCGCTTCAGGATCCATGCTGACCCACCCTTCCTGATCGGCAGCGATGTTTTCAGCATTGATGATCGTCAGCATTTCGTCGATGAACGTACCGCTGCCCGTTGTGTAGATATCCGGTGTGCTTCCGACTTCGACAAATACGGATTTCGGTTCTTCGACCGCGCTTGCCTGTTCTTTTACTTCCGCTACTTGTGCTTCCATGTCTGACACCAGTGTTTTTGCTTCTTCCGTTGTGCCTGTCGCCTGGCCAATTATCAAAATCGTTTCATATACTTCATCAAAACTGGCCGCTTCTTGCACCACATAAACTGGAATACCTGCGTCGCGGACTTGTTGAAGCCCCGCTTCGCCTACCGCGACTCCTGACTCATGCGCCAATACCACGTCCGGATTCAAGCTGATGATTTTTTCGACATTGAATTCCTGCCCGCCGATTTTCTCAACTTTTGCAGCTTCTTCCGGATAATTATCAAAATCAGACACGCCGACCATTTTGTCGCCAAGCCCAAGTTCATATGCAATTTCAGTATTTGAAGGAATCATCGAGATGATCGCCTTCGGCTCTTCTTCAATTACCACTTCTTCGCCAACTGCGTCCGTCAATGTCACCGGGAATTCAGCTTCTCCCGCTGCCGGTGTTTCTGCCGGCGCAGTCTCTTCCTGTGCCGGTGCTGCTTCTTCGCCGCAGCCTGCTAATAATAATGCCGCCAACCCTGTACTTAATCCAAATTGCCAAATCTTCTTCATCTGTGAAATCCTCCGTTTCTAATTCGAAAAGTTGATGCGCCTGTCCAGTCCTGTTGGGCAAGTTATGGCCAAATGAAATTTGGGCTATAACTTTGCGACGAAGCACGAAGTGCTGCAGGAGCATATTGTTTTAAGGCGAATCGCCGAAGCGGCGTTTTTTGCCGCATAAGCGAGGCGACTTAAGACCCCGAGGGACTAGGCGCTGAAGCTGGACACCATGAAAAGCGATAACGCTTATTCAACAATGAAAGGCTCCGGCGCATCCGCTTTCCGTTAAAAAATCCCCCGCAGAATCTGCGAGGGATTGAAAGGACGACATAAAAAAGCATGTACATCCAACCGGTCCTCGCAGGCTATGTGGGCGTTGTCATAAAGGCAGGTCTCCTGGCTTGTGATCATCGCTTGCTGCGCCTTCCCAAAGCTTGGCTTCAGTGGCATTGTTGCAGCTTGCTCTCACTTACAGTGGCGGGACCGCGCCGGAATCGAACCGGCTTCCCTTTTAACTCATGTTCTTAGACATAAGCACCTTTATGAATGAATATTCGATTGCCTTACACCAATAGTATACACGAAAATTTTTTCGTGTCGCTTACATTTTTTCCGGAGCTGAGACGCCGACAAGCTTCAAAGCATTGGCAATCGTCGTTTTCACTGCCGTAATGAGAGCCAATCTTGCACGCGTCATCTCTTCTTCAGAAGCATCAAGGACTTTATTGGCATTATAGAAGCTGTGGAAGTTTGCCGCCAGCTCATGGATATAAGTTGTAACGCGGTGCGGAGAACGCTGTTTTGCTGCATCTGCCACCACTTGCGGGAAATCGCCGATTTTCTTCAGAACATCAATTTCTTTTTCTGAAGACAAGAGGCTCAAATTGTCAGTTGATGCGATAAAACCTTGTTCTTCTGCTTGGCGCAGGATCGAGTTGATGCGCGCGTGCGCGTATTGTGAATAATAAACCGGGTTTTCATTGGATTGCGAAACAGCTAGATCCAAGTCGAAATCCATATGCGAATCGCCTGAGCGCATCGCGAAGAAATAACGGACCGCATCCAAACCGACCAATTCCACCAATTCACGCATGGTAACCGCTTTGCCTGTACGTTTGCTCATCTTCATTTTTTCGCCGTCTTTGTACAACTGCACCATTTGGATGATGCTGACTTCAAGCGTGTCGCGGTCGTAGCCCAATGCTTCAATCGCCGCTTTCATGCGCGGGATATAGCCATGGTGATCCGCTCCCCAGATGTTGATAAGCTTGTCGAAGCCGCGAGACAATTTGTCCTCGTGGTAAGCGACATCCGGCATTAAATACGTGAACGAGCCGTCGTTCTTGATCAATACACGGTCTTTGTCATCGCCGAATGTTGTCGAACGGAACCAAGTTGCCCCGCCTTCTTCAAAGATGTGGCCATTGGCGCGCAGCTTGTCCAAAGCGATTTCAATTTCTCCTTTTTCATACAATGAAGTTTCCGAGAACCAGACGTCGAACTCGACGCGGAAATCAGCCAAATCTTTCTGCAGTTTCGCAAGTTCCACTTTTAAGCCGTGCTGGCGGAACGCTTCAAAACGGTCTTCTTTCGACATCGAGACGAATTTATCGCCATGTTCTTTGACCAATACTTGCGCAATGTCTTTGATATCTTGGCCGCGGTAGCCGTCTTCCGGCATGTTCAACTCTTGGCCAAGCGCTTCAAAATAACGCGCTTCAATCGACCACGCCAAATTGTTTATCTGATTGCCCGCATCGTTTATGTAATATTCGCGTGATACATCATAGCCGGCCATATCCAAAACGTTGCATAACGAATCGCCGACTGAAGAACCGCGTGCGTGCCCTAAATGGAGATCGCCTGTCGGATTCGCCGAAACAAATTCCACTTGAATGCGTTCGCCGCCGCCTGACGTGCTGCGCCCGTAATCTTCTTTCTGCTCAAGGACTAATTTTACAACGTCCTGCAAATAATCTTTTTTGATTGTGATGTTGATGAATCCAGGGCCAGCGATTTCGATTTTCTCAATGTTCGCCGCTTCTTTGTCGACGTTTTCGACAATCGCTTCGGCAATGATGCGCGGCGCTTTTTTAGCGACGCGCGCCAATTGCATCGCAATATTCGTCGCATAGTCGCCGTTCGCCTTATCTTTTGGTGATTCGAGGAAAACATCCACTGGTTCTGCCGTCAATTCGGCTTTTTGAACTGCCTCATTGATTGCTTGTTTGATTGCGTGCTGCACTTTTTCTACTGCATTCATTGTTTGCCCTCCGTAAATTGAATTTCCATTTCGTATTCGCCGACATGGGAAGAACCCATCGCCAAATCGTAGCGGACTTTAAAATGTGCGTCGCTGGCTGAAAGTTCATGCGCTTTCGTCGTCAGCATGAACGAGCCGTGTTCGTTCGTTAAATTGCCAATCTGTTCTGTATGCAATAAAAACGGCAGCCGCATCTGCAGGCAGCCGCTTCTCATAATCACGGCATCATGTTCCCCGATTTTCACTGTGGTCTTGATGTCCAGTTCATCCTGCCGTTCCTCGTACTGCAAGTACCGCCGGTCATTCTTCACCGTCATCGTTCCCTCAGACCACATTTCTATCGTCTGTTCTTCCACGTCCGGCTGGCGGATTATGGTCGTCAGTTTGATTTTAACCAGTTTTCTCATGCCGCCCCGCCTCCTTTAAGTAATAGCCTTTCCATTATAGCTCGATTCCGCGCTTGTTTTCAATTAAGGCTTTGACGGAATATGCATAAAACACCCAAAAACGGGCCCAAATGCAAGAAACCACTCCGAAGAGTGGTTTCACATCCATCCAATAAAGCCTGCACTTGCATGGAATTACCTCTTATACGTCTTTACAAAAGAAGGGCGCGCGAAGATGTTCGGCCTTTTGTCGATGCCGTCCGCCGTTCCACGCTTTGCATGCGCCTGGCCGTAAGATTCCGACGCTTGCCAGTCTTTAAACGATTGTTCATCTTTCCACATCGTCAGAATGATGTATGTATCTGAGTTCAGCGGCTTTAATACGCGGATAGCTGCAAAGCCGGGCTCCCCTTCCACCTTGCCTGCCCGATTCTGGAAACGCGATTCGAAAATCTCGCGGCCTTCATCCGTCACTGGAATATTATTAAATACTGCAAAAAAGCCGTTGTTGATATCGCCGACCGCATTCAGCACTTCAAATGCTTCAAAGCCTTGAGGCGGCGTGCCTCCTTCACTTTCATAAAGCAACGTCGATTCCTCGCCGTCCACTAGGTAAATCAGCCGTGCATTCGGAGTCGCGGCGAGCATCGCTACACCTTGGTCTCTGTGCCCTGTCCATTTATATAATTCCATTGCCATGCACCTCTTTCAGTTCTTCATTTCCTAATATTTTATCTCGACTGCCCAGAAGAATCTATTTATATCACCAGGCAATTCTTCTCCAAAACCAGTTTTTCATCCTTTTTCCCTAAGCCCGAGTATTCGGATAAGCGGTTTGATCGTCAAGCCTTGGACAATCAAGGAAAAGAGGACGACGGCGAATGTCAGGATCAGTACCGTTTCCCTTCCGTCAAAACTTGTCGGAAGACTCAGCGCCAATGCGATGGAAAGGCTTCCTTTCAGTCCCCCCCAATTGAGCAGGATTCGCTCTTTTCGGTTCAGGCTTTTCGCCGGCATCGTGCTGATAAACAGGGCAATAATCCTTGCTCCAATTACGATGAGAATTGCATAGAGAATAATGTCCCATTGTCCTCCGAAATCAATATTGCGGATTTCCAAGCCGACAATCAGGAAAATGAGCGAGTTCGCGATCAAAGCAATAACATCCCAAAAGGAATTGATATTCCGTTCGGTTATCTCGGACATCCCGATTTTCCCGCCATAATCCCCAAAGACAAACCCCCCTGCTACAACCGCGATGACACCTGACACATGAAGATGTTCCGCGATAAAATAACTGCCGAAGAACAATAATGCGGATACCACGATCTCAAAAGGATAATCGTCATAAAAACGGATGACTTGCGAGAAGATGAAGCCGAGGATGACCCCCACCAGGATTCCGCCTACCGCAAACTTCAGAAACAGCCAGACCCCGCTTCCGACGCCTGCCCAGCCCATTTCGATATAGGTCAATAAATACACCGAGGCAATTTGGAAAAGCACAATCGCTATGCCGTCATTGAACAGCGATTCCCCTTCCATGATTGTGGATAATTTTTCGGAGACGCCTGCAGATTTGAAAATGGACAGCACGCTGATCGGATCAGTGGCACTCATCAATGCCGCAAACGTGAAAGCCACAGCA
Organism: Planococcus sp. TJ-302; assembly: GCF_058268455.1. Classification (NCBI taxonomy): domain Bacteria; kingdom Bacillati; phylum Bacillota; class Bacilli; order Caryophanales; family Caryophanaceae; genus Planococcus; species Planococcus sp. TJ-302. Next base: position 1,566,093 of record NZ_JBZDOI010000001.1, read on the forward strand.
ATTGGAAGACCGATCAAAAAATGCCCTGCAAAACCGATGATGATGAACGATAGAAAGGTTCCGCCAAGCGCCATGCCAATCACCGTATTCTTCTGCTTGTAAAGATGATGAAATGGTAGCTTCAACGTCGCGTCCCCAAGAAGGATCGGCAGGAACAACGAAATGATGATGACTTGGAATACATTCGATTGGGTGATGAACTCTTCCGCTTGGTCAATCAGCGGAATCGGCAAATTGACGATGCCTAAAAAGAGCCCCACTAGTACAAGCGCAATCGTGTCCGGCTGATTGATTTTCCTGGCAACTCCAACTACGGAAATCGCAATGGCTAGCAGTATCAGAATTTGGATAAACACTTCATTGAAATCATGCATGCTCCCGCGCTCCCATCTGCCCTTTATCCCTTCCATTTCTCAAAAATTGAGCTTGTAAACATTTTAGCTAAATCAATGTGTTTATTTGTTGCCCAGTTGCCTCAGCATACCGAATGATGTTTCCTTTCCTCTTGTTTTTTCAATGCCGTCAATGCCGAAATTTTTTCCGTTTTTTTTCTAAGATCGCGTCCTATTCCCTAGTACCAGTCCATCCTTTACCGATTGTAAATCTAGAAAAGGCCGGCTTGGATTTTCCAGGCCGGCCTTTTCTAGATTATTTTACCCAGCCAAGAATCATTTCACGGATGAGTTTGCTTGCAGTATTTGCTGTTTGGTCAGAATGGTCGTAGACCGGTGCCAATTCCACGAGGTCGAATCCGACAACGTTGACGCCTGATGCGGCAATGGCGTGGATCGACGCGAGCAATTCGCGCGACGTAATGCCGCCGGCGTCGACTGTGCCTGTGCCTGGCGCATGCGCCGGGTCAAGAACATCCATGTCGATTGTGACGTAGACGCTGCGTCCTGCTAGCGTCGGCAATACTTGTTTCAAAGGCTCAAGCACTTCGAATTTAGATAAGTGCATGCCGTTTTCTTTCGCCCATTCGAATTCTTCTTTCATGCCAGAACGAATCCCGAATGAATAAACGTTCTTCGGTCCGATGAGGTCCGCGATTTTGCGGATCGGCGTTGAATGTGAATATTCTTCGCCTTCGTAGTTTTCGCGTAGGTCGGTATGCGCGTCAAAATGGATGATTGCTAAATCGTCGTATTTGCTGGCAACGGCTTTCATCACCGGCAGTGACACGAGGTGTTCGCCGCCCATGCCCATCGGGATTTTCCCATCGGCTAAAAGAGTGTGCACATACGTTTCAATTTCAACAAGAGATTTTTCCGGATTGCCGAATGGCAGTGGAATATCACCGGCGTCAAAGAATTTGACGTCGTCGAGTTCGCGGTCAAGATACGGGCTGTATTCTTCAAGCCCGATCGATACTTCACGGATTTTATTCGGGCCGAAGCGTGAACCTGGACGGTAGCTTACTGTCCAGTCCATTGGCATGCCGTAAAGCACTGCTTTGGATTCTTCGTAGCTCGGATGGCTTTTGATGAATACTTTACCTGAATAGGTCTCGTCAAAGCGCATCTTATTTACCTACTAAGTCTTTCACGAATTTCGGCAAAACGAATGCAGCGCTGTGCAATTCTTTCGTGTAATACTTCGTTTCGATGTCGTGGAAACGCTCAGCTGGCACTTCCAGCGGATTGTATTTTTTCGAACCGATCGTGAACGCCCACAAACCGCTCGGGTAAGTCGGGATGTTCGCCAAATACAGATTCGTGATCGGGAAAATTTCTTTCACGTCTTTTTGGACTTGTTCGATCAAATCGGCTTTGAACCATGGGTTGTCCGACTGTGCGACGAAAATGCCGTCTTCTTTCAGCGCTCTGGAAATCCCTGCGTAGAAGCCTTTTGTGAAAAGGTTTACTGCGGGCCCTACAGGCTCAGTAGAATCGACCATGATGACGTCGTATTTGTTTTGGGATTCAGCGATGTGCATGAAACCGTCTCCGACAATTACGTCAACGCGCGCGTCTTCAAGGCCGGATGCGATTGAAGGCAAGAATTTTTTCGAGTACTCGATCACTTTGCCGTCAATGTCGACAAGCGTCGCTTTTTTTACAGAAGGGTGCTTCAGCACTTCACGGATTACTCCGCCGTCGCCTCCGCCCACAACCAAAACATTCTCCGGGTTTGGATGAGTGAACAATGGAACGTGCGCCACCATTTCGTGATAAACGAATTCGTCTTTTTCAGATGTCATGACCATGCCGTCAAGGAAAAGCATATTGCCCCATTCAGCCGTTTCTGCCATCTCCAAGTATTGGAAATCCGTTTGTTCGGTGTGAAGCGTTTTATTGATTTTCATCGTAATTCCGAAGTTCTCGGTTTGTTTTTCTGTGTACCAAAATCCTGCCATCTATAATCAAACTCCTTTTCGATCAATTTAAAACTCCTTAAAAAAGTATAAGTCTTTTCGGCAAAAGTGCAATATTTTTTTGTACAATGTCCTTTACCCGCTGCGCTTAGCTCTACACACAAAATAAAAAGGTTTTCTGCAGAGGGAATTTTTCCCTTCACAGAAAACCTTTTTATCCTGATGATGCGGAGAAAGAGACATGAGGCATTGGGCTTGGGTTTTCTCGCAATGGCTCACGGCACTTGCTCGCACTTCAGGTGTCCTAGCTTTCTATTCAAAAGCTGTAGTTATAGTGTACTGCCTTTCTTTCCCAACTTCAACTGCCTGTGTAAAGCAATTACAAATGTCACAATTCAGTCAATAAATTACCTTATTTACCCATTTAAATCCTGATGCAATTGTTCGCTGCTGCGCTCCCACATTTCTGGGTTGTGGCTCTTCAAATAATCAGCCAGCACTCGCTTAGAAGCTTCATCCATTTGGTTGACAACAATTTTGCGCTTCATCGACTTGTCCATCAAATTGACGTGCTCCGCCAACATCTTGTAGCCGCGGCGTTTTTCCCGGTTGACGACCATCTCACACGCTGTGACGCCTGCGTAATAAGGGCCTGCCGGATTAAAGTCGATGGTGATCCAGACGAGCCAATATGGCTTTCCGCCTTCCGAGTCTTCGCGGTTGACCGTGAACTTGATGCCTCGCTCGACTTGGCTGCGTGCATGCATCGCGCCGATGTCAATAAATGCTTCGCCTTCTTCGATGTCGATAAATAGCGGGGAAACATTTTCCAATGACAAGGAACCGATGCCGTAGCCTTTATGGCCGTCGGTCGGATCGTTTTTTATAATGGTGAATCCTACTTTTTGTTTTGGTTTTTCTTCATTTGCCATGTGTCTATTTCCTCCGTTCTGATATGATAAAAGTATCTTCACAAGAGCTTCGCCAAAATGCCGAAGCTTATAAAAAAAGGAGCTGTATCCATTATGCCATACGTAACTGTCAAAATGCTCGAAGGCCGCACAGAAGACCAAAAACGCGCCCTGGTTGAAAAAGTCAGCCAAGCCGTTTCAGAAACAACCGGCGCACCGATCGAAAACGTCACTGTCTTCATCGAAGACATGAAGAAAACCGATTACGGTGTTAAAGGGAAATTGTTTAGCGACATCTAAAAATCGGACATCCGCTAAGTTATACGAAAAAACTCCCTTTATGGGAGTTTTTTTATTGCCTTAATTCCTCTATAAAGCCGTAAGCTTCTTGAATTTCGTCCCTTGTGAAATTCAATTTCGCTTTGACGATGTGAAGTTTCTCAACCTGTTCTTCGCGTTCCATGTGGTCAAAATACAAGAGTGTCGCAGTGAGTTCAAGGAAACGGCTGCTTTTGCCGTTCAGTTTTCCAGCGACTTCCGGTGAATCCAAAATCGACTCTTTCAGCGTTCCGCGGAAATCCGAACCTTCTTTGGTCACTGCGTATTTATATTGAACGTATGAACCTTTGTCTTCGCGCTCCTCCGACAAAAAACCCATATCGCATAATTCCTCTACTCGGGCTGTCAGTTCTTCGGAATACGGTCCATAAATGTGGAATTCGTATTTTTCCTGGAATGGCATACCCAGCTTCTTTAAGATATAAATCATTTTCTGCATTTTTTTGCGTCCGGTGATTCCTTCAGCAGTGGCAATGAAATCCACAATTTTTGCGTGTTCCTGGAGCAACTATACCCCTCCTTCTTTAAGCATTTCCACGATTTGCTGCTTGATGGCTTTTTTCTTGCCGTCCACCAGCAATTCGGCAGGGAAATATAATTTATAGTCAGTACGCCGTTTGCCGGAGATCGCTTCGACAATCTGAGACAAGCGCGACAATTCTTTGATGTCGCCGTTTGGCATCAACAAGTGGATCGGCAAGCGCTCCCCTTCTTCGCCGGGGCGGTAGAAATCGTAAGGCAGGTCCGACGTGGAGTCATCCACCAGGTAATAATCGGGATCGATGCCCGCTTTTTTGAACAAGCCGGCGAGTTCGCCGAGCTTTCGGTAATCTTTGCCCGGATCGAAATCGACGTATTGGAAAAGCCGTCGGTTGACGAAACGATCGCTCATATCCGAAAGGATCGGGTCGCGTTCGGTCATCCATAATTGGAAATAGGTCATCATGACGCCTTCATCGAGCGCCAAATAATCTTTCAATGTGAATGAACGGTCGAAGAATGCTGCGAAATGGGTCGGCGGCTGCGCAAATTCGTAGCCGCTGTCATGCAATTCTTTGGCACGCTGCAGGATTTTCCGCAAAATAACTTCTGCGCTGCGCGCCACCGGATGGAAATACACTTGCCAATACATTTGGTAGCGGCTCATGATGTAATCTTCGACCGCATGCATGCCGCTTGCTTTGATGACCACTTGGTCTTCGAGCGGGCGCATGACGCGGAGGATCCGCTCCATGTCAAAATGGCCGTACGAAACGCCGGTATAATAGGCGTCACGCTGCAGGTAATCCATGCGGTCGGCGTCGATCTGGCTGGAAATCAACGACACCACTTGTTTATTGGAATACGTTTTGGCGATGACTTCAGCAACTTTCTTCGGAAAATCAGCACCGACTTTCAGTAGAATTTGATGGACTTCCGTGTCGCCGAGCAGAATTTCACGGGTGAAGTTCTCGTGGTCGACATGGAACACCTTTTCGAACGAATGGGAAAACGGTCCGTGGCCAAGATCATGGAGCAGCGCTGCGCATAGCACAACGAGCCGCTCGCTTTCATCCCATTCAGGGCGTCCGTGGAACATATCGTCTGAAATCCGTCGGACAATCTCATAGACGCCGAGTGAATGGCTGAAGCGGCTGTGTTCAGCTCCGTGAAACACCAGATAAGAGGTGCCGAGCTGCTTGATGCGCCGCAAACGTTGGAATTCCCGCGAATTGATCAGATCCCAGATGACTTGGTCGCGCACGTATATGTACCGGTGAACCGGATCTTTGAATACTTTTTCTTCCGCTAACTTCTGATTTGCATAGCCCACGGCCGCACCTCCACTTTTTCTGCGTAATTGTTATTTTACACGAGCCGGTCCTAGTCATTCAAGGTCTGGCGACAGCATTTTTCGGTTGCGTTCAACGACTCGGTTCAAGTAAAAACCGTAAAGCTCCGTCTCTTCGGGCATCAGCGGCTGAGGGGCCGGTGAACCGAGCAATCCGTGAAGATCAAGCACGACTTCCTGTACCGTCAAGGGTTTCCCAAGGAGTTCGCTGAGCGACGCCATCACGGTCGGATCGATGTCCGGGTAGACCGCTTTCGTCTTCTCCCCTTGCAATCCTGCCTCGTAAAATCCACGGATCAAGTCCGCACGCTCTGCGCCAGACCCTTCGATGCACAAGTACACCTGGACCGCGATGCCGCGGCGGATGCGGCGTTGGGAAATCCCGGCGAATTTTCGTCCGCCGATGCTCAAGTCATACGAACCTGGGCAATAAGAGCCGAAGATTTCATACGCTTCAATCGGCGCTTCCGGGAACAAAGCCTGTACGAGTTCGACCATCATGTCATAGCCAGCCGGAATATCGATCGCGTTGTCTTTTTCGGACAGCACGAGCGAAATGTTCAGCACTCCCGAATCCAAGACGACGGCAAGCCCTCCCGAATTGCGCACGATGGGCTGATAGCCGCGCTCTTCCAAAAATTCCATGCCCGCTCCGATATGCGGCAGCCGGTGGTCCTGGATGCCCAGCACAACCGTATCGTCATGCACCCACGTACGGATTGCGGACGGGCTTTTCCCTGAACCGACGAGCTCGCACAATAGGTCGTCTGCCGCGAATGACTCCAGCGCGGATCGTTTTCTGGCGCTCAGGGACTGATCCCAAAAACGCCATTTTGTTTCTTCCATAAATGTTTCCATCTTGCTATCTCCTCTTTCATCACAATCGCTCTCCTAAGTGTACCCGAGATAACGGCCACTGAAAACCCGTTCCGCCCTTGTCAAATTAGTGACAGTCATTTCTTTTGGAGGTACTAGCCAGGCGGTTATGATAAACTGATTCTGTGAGATTCAGATTAAAGGAGTGTTTGATAAATGAATGAAGCAGCTATTACATTAGACGGCTGGTACGTCCTCCATGACTTCCGCACGATGGATTGGGTTACGTGGAAAATGCTGGACGACGCCGAGCGCCAATTTGCCATCGACGAGTTCCAAGCGTTCATGGACAAAGTCAACACAGCCGATACGAATAAAACCGGCGCACACGCGTTGTATTCAGTAGTTGGCCAAAAAGCCGACTTCATGCTGATGCTTTTGCGTGAAACGATGGACGAATTGCACGAACTGGAAACGGAATTCAATAAATTAACGTTGAACGCTTACACAGTCCCTGCTTATTCGTACGTTTCTGTTGTCGAACTTTCCAACTATCTGGCTGGAAAATCAGACGAAGATCCTTACCAGAACCCGCATGTCCGCGCACGCTTGTACCCTGAGCTTCAGCGTTCGCAGTACATTTGCTTCTATCCGATGGACAAACGCCGCGAAGGCAATGACAACTGGTACATGTTGCCGATGGACGAGCGCAAAGAATTAATGTTGTCACACGGCAAAATCGGCCGCAGCTACGCAGGCAAAGTAAAACAGATCATTTCCGGCTCTGTCGGCTTTGACGACTACGAATGGGGCGTTACGCTCTTTGCAGACGACGTTCTCCAATTCAAAAAATTGATCTATGAAATGCGCTTTGACGAAGTCAGCGCGCGCTACGCTGAATTCGGTTCATTCTACGTCGGCACTCGCTTAGACGCAGAACGCACCGCTAAATTCCTGGAAGTTTAATTGATTGATTGAAACCGCCCACGGGCGGTTTTTTCTATTTGGCGTCGGTTCGGCGGCTTTACTGTCCGCGTGGCAGCAAATACTGTCCGAGATTGGTGAAATACTGTCCGGAAGGCACAAAATACTGTCCGCATGCTCCTTTTACTGTCCCCAATGAATTTTTCAGAATCCTTTTCATCGCCCCCGGATTTTGCCGAGCTGGAGCTTCAAAGAACCTTAGTCGGTTGAACGAAAAGGGTCACGCATATCGCGCTAGCCGTTGATGATCCCGTAAAACTGAAACGTATGCTGGGAGAATAACCTTTTGGCATAAGTTCCTGCTCCATAAATGAAAAAAGCCCCCGCATGCGCGGAGGCTCCCTTTAAAAACGATTACAACGCTTTGGCAGCCGCGATGATCAGCATAATCCAGCCAGCGATGAACGCGACGCCGCCGATTGGCGTGATCGCGCCGAGTATGCTGATGCCAGTCAAGCTCAGCACATACAAGCTGCCTGAAAAAATGACGATTCCGGCAAGCATTAAATAGCCTGCCCAGTTTAATGAACCAAGCGGCCCAAGCAGCGAAGAACTCATCAAGATGGCAACAACCATCAAGCCGATGGCGTGGAACATTTGATATTGCACGGCAGTCTGCCATGTATCCAAGTATTTATCGGCAACGCGGCCTTCGAGCAAATGTGCGCCGAATGCGCCGAACCCGACTGACAACAACGCATTGAGCGCTCCTGCGATTAAGAAAAATTTCATGGTTTCATTCCTCTTTCCAATTAAAATTCAAACAGTGAATCTCCGTTTGCATCGTCTTCTTTTAATTTATTGACAGAAGACACGGTTTGCACCTGAGGAGACGCGAGCGGGATTGCCTGCGGCTTTTCGGCTGCCGGACGGTCGTCATCGAGCAGCAAATCGCAAAGCGCACGGATGGCCGCGATGGATTCGCGCATTTTTGAGGGATTCGATTTGCGCGCCAATGCCGTGTGTTTTTCAATCTCGCTTAAAATACGGGCGGCATCAATTGCCATGCCAAGTCCCCCTTTCGATTTACAATCTTTCTTATATTACCATGCATTTTGCAGCTTCGTCAGGCTAGGCAGAAATCAATCGGCGCTTCTCCGCGCTGCTCGAGCAATTGATTCACTTGCGAATATGGCCGGCTGCCGAAAAATCCGCGGCTTGCACTGAGCGGGCTCGGATGCGGCGCTTCGATGATTGCGTGGCGTTCCAAATTGATGAATTGCTTTTTCTGCTGGGCCGGCCGTCCCCATAATACAAAAATCACCGATTCTTCGCGGGCGGATAATTTCCGGATGACTTCATCCGTGAATTGTTCCCAGCCCTGGCCGCGGTGTGAATGCGCTTGGCCTTGTCTCACCGTTAGCACGGTATTGAGCATCATGACGCCTTGGTCCGCCCATTTCGTCAGCGTTCCGTCTTTTGGAATAGCGCAGCCCAAATCCTCTTTCAATTCCTTGAACATATTGCGCAAACTCGGCGGATGCGGGATGCCCGGCTGCACCGAAAAACTCAAGCCGTGCGCCTGGTTCGGCCCGTGGTAGGGATCCTGTCCCAAGATGACGACTTTGACGTCTTGAAAGGCCGTATGCTCGAATGCATTCCAAATATCTTGTTTGTCCGGATACACAGGCCCGTGTTCATATTCATGCTTCAGAAATTCCCGCAGCTTCAAATAATACGGTTTGGCGAATTCGTCGCCAATCACTTCTTGCCAATCATTATGAAAAATCTCTTTCGGCATTGCTTGGCCCTCCTCAGTCTTTGAACTCAACTGTCACGTCATAGCCAACCAGCTTGAACATTTCCTGCACCGAGCGTGCTCCGTTCTCTTCTGCCCGCTCAAGCACCCCTTGGCCTTCTGCTTCTTCAAGAATCAGCTTTTGCGCTTCTTCCGCCAGCTCGTAAGCTTCTGAAATATCCGCTTTGTCGCGGAACAGCCCTTCATACGAATAGACTTCCACTTGGTCCATGAATAATTCCGGTCCACCGAGGAAATCCGCTTTCGGCAACATCAATGTCGCCGTTTTCGCTTCTTCATCCACTTCGATGTCATCTTCCGTCACTTCTGAAAAATCGATGCCTGCTTTGACCGATCCCGGGATGATCACCAGCAATTGGCGTTTCGTCCCTGGCAGCTCCAAGCCGATTTCCTGGCCGAATACGGCGTTGTCCTGGCGTTCGATGATGGCTTTCGAGAACGCTTCCGCTGTCGATAATTCATTTAAATCCTGGATGCGCTCAAGGAACGCGCCTTTTTCTTCCGTGAACGTACTGCCATTCAACATCCAGAAGGCGCCCAGCGGCAATGCAATGAATAACAACAACAGCAACACTGCCAACACCATGAACGTTTTGCGGAAAACGCCTGCCACCACCTTCGCTGATTTCCAGAATCCGGATGGGTTTGAATCTTCTTTGCCTTTCAATTCTTGCAATAAACGCTCAATCTCTTTCAATTTCGAATCATTTGCCACTGTCTATCCCTCTTTCTTGTATTCAAATCAATGAGCCCCCGTGATACGATGGAGCAAAGGGGCGATTCACATGGCCGATTGGCGGGAAAAAATAAAATCCGTTTCCAAAACTAAAGGAAACAGCGCGCCTGAAAGCGCCAAACGGCTTGGCCTGGGATGCCTGGGCTTCGCTGTCCTCGCTGTTTCCATTCTAACATTGATCGTGGCATTTGGTCTTTTCAAAAGCGGCAGCTGGATGGCCGGTTTTTTCGCAGGGGCATTTTTCCTGGTGTGCGCGGCCACTACTGTTCTGCTCCTCATGCCGCACAAGTCCAATCCATTGTAAATACACTGATTTTTGATAAAATGAAGAAACATAACATATTACTTATAAAGGGGATAAAATTGAATGGCTTTGAAAAAAACTTTAACAATCGCCGGCTCGGACACTTCCGGAGGCGCTGGTATACAAGCTGATTTGAAAACTTTCCAAGAACACGGCACATACGGTATGAACGCGCTTACCGTCATTGTGACAATGGACCCGAACAATGGCTGGAGCCACGGCATCCATCCGATCGCAGTTGATACGCTGCAAGCGCAATTGGACACGGCTTTTTCTACAGGCATCGATGCGTTGAAAACGGGCATGCTGCCGACGGTCGAAATCATCAAAATGGCGGGCGAAGCAATCGCTGAATCCGGCATCCGCGACGTGGTTATCGATCCGGTCATGGCGTGCAAAGGCGAAGCGGAAGTCCTATTCCCTGAAAATGTCGACGCCATGATCAAATACTTGCTGCCGCACGCGAAAGTCGTAACGCCAAACCTTGTGGAAGCTGGCGAACTGTCTGGCGTCGGCATCCTGAAAACCGTTGACGATTTGAAAGAAGCAGCAGAAAAAATCCATGCACACGGCGCGGAATATGTTGTCATCAAAGGCGGCAAGCAATTAAAGCATGAAAAAGCGGCTGATCTGCTTTTCGATGGTAAAACGCATTACTTGCTGACGTCAGAGAAAACCGAAACAACTTACAACCACGGCGCTGGCTGCACGTTCGCAGCGGCGATCACTGCCAATCTGGCAAACGGGCAAGAAGTTGAAGATGCTGTCCTGAACGCGAAGAAATTCGTTTCAGCAGCTATCGCCAACGGCTGGAAGCTCAACGAATACGTTGGTCCGGTTATGCACGGTGCGGCGAATAAATTCGAAGAAACACCTGAAGTGCAAATGGAAAAAATCTAATCCTCATCAATAATGCTGTCCCGAATGCTGTGAAAACGGCTTTCGGGGCAGTTTTTTTTAATGTCATCTATCCTCTTATCCAGAATAAAAAAACCCTCACAACTTGTGAGGGTTTTTTGGTGTTTCAGAATTTTTCAGGAGCACCATTCGGCTGTGCAATTGTTCGCGGTTCCAGTCGACCACCCCTTCATCCGCTGCCAATAACGAGCTGCTTTTAGGAGCTTGAAGGTCTTTCGAACGCAAATAGCCTTCGAGCATCAGCGTGACCGCCAAAATCGACAAAGCGATGAACAACACCGGAAACAGCGGGAGCCATGGCGAGCCGTGTAGATAGCGGAAGGTCGAACCAAACAAGCCGGACCATTCGAACGAAATCGACATCGGCGGATCGCCGAACATCGGATCGTAGCTTATCTTCGTGCCGCCCAAAAATAAGTTCAGCAAGCTTAAATGGGCCAGAATAATGAATGTTTCAATCACTTGCTGGCCATACAACACCGCCAATTTCTCCCGCATCTGCGGATACAGGTGCTTGTGGATGATCCGCGGTTCCCTTGCTCCGAGCACCCGTGCCGCCGTTACGTATTCCTGGCGGTAGAGCAATGCAGCTTCATTGCCAATCAAGACAGCGACAATCGGCATTGTCAGCAATGCCATTAGGAATACCTGGATGGCGATTCTTTCCCAAATGCTATTGGTGAATCCTCCGAGCGGCATCCACAGAACCGGATAAAGAATGTATGCCGCAAAAAGCGTCAGTGGAATATAATGCAGCGAATCAGCCAAGCCCCCGATCCACGGGCGATGGCGCTGCAAATACGTCGCCATGATATAGCCGAGCGGCACTGCGATAAGCATGCGCAATGCGGCAATCGCCAGCGCAGCCAGTATCGTATACTTGCCGCCGATCATCAATTTGCCCCATAAATCATAGCCATACTGATCCGTACCCAACGGGAACTCCCATTTTGGGGAAATCGGCGGGCCTTCCACCGTTCTGCCGTTTTCCGTCACGAAAAAAATCTGTTTCGGCACATTGCCCCATAGCCATTCATAAATAAAACTTCCGCCCAGAAAAAAAGCAAGAATGGCGAATCCTGCTAGAAAATAAGGCTGTTTCCACATTTAAATCGCCTCCTTTCCGCGCAGATGCCGCAGCACAAGCCATTCGCCGATGCTGTACAGCAAAAAAATTGGAAGGAAAAAGCTGAAAATAGAGACCAGGAACACTTGAGGAGAAATATTATCCTTCATAAACAGCATGATACCTGGAATGTTGAACATCAATTCCAGCACAAACAAATTCGACAACATGAACCAGATGGTCTTCTTCGATTGGAAAAAGACGCTGATGATCGCATTGCGGAACATGTGCACCCAAATGACGAACACTTTGGAAAAGCCGAGCGAACGCGCAAGTTCGATGTACATCTTCCGCTCTTCGTCCTGAAACGTCAGCATGCACAAACGATATAATTGGATCATCGGCAATAACGCCAGGCACAGTACCGGCAGCCAATAAATGTGTTCACCTTGGACGACGGCGATTTTGGAAATCAACACATTAGTCTGCAGATAGATGGCAATGACAACAAGCTGGGCCAGCATGATCACCAAAAGATCCGGCAGCGATTCAAGGAAATACAACGCCATTTTGATACGGTGCCGACCCTTTTCTTTCAGCAGCATCGTCAGCACCGTGAATGTGATGGCGAAGAAAATTGCCACCGCGAACGCCAAGAACAAAAGTTCCAATGAATAGGTGATGTAATCGGCAATCGTCGGGAACAGCGGGATTTCCCTATTCGTCCTTAAATTCAGCACTGTAAATTCCTGCAGCGGCCAAATCCCGCGCAGCACCGCTTCCAACGCGGCAGCATATTCCGCGAGCCGCAGTTCCCCGGCCACCAACCCGCCGATCAGCACCGGAAAGCCGCTGATCAGCACAATGCCAAGCACGGAAAAGATAAATTTGATCATTAATTTCATGCATTCCACCCTTTTGCGCACTTTCAAATAAGTCCGAAGATCCTCTTTTCCATATAATAACATTATTTTCATGTTCGTAAATCATCCTAATCGCATTCTTTTGCGATTTTCCCTATACTGAAAGAATACGGATTGCATGAGGAGTGAAAACAATGGAATTAGTCGAAGTTAAGAAACTGCAAGTAGAACTTGATGCGTTCGCAAAAAAAGATGTCTATCTGCATTTGGAAACAACCAATGGTTCATACGCAACTCATTTCAATGAAGGATTTTTTAATGCCGGCGCCTTTATCCGAAATGTAGTCATCAATTATGAGCTTGGTAAAGTAGTTGGCGACAGCCCGCACCGGGTCGGCTTAAAATTGCCGCACGGTTGGGTATACGCGCAAGGCATCACCCATTATGAATTGGACGAGCAGGGGCGCCTGCTGTTAGCCGGCCATGACGGAGCAGGAAAACTGGCGGTTGCGCTGCAAATCAGCGAAACACCGTTCAGTTATTAAGGGGGAAAACAAGATGGCAATTGAAAAAGAACGTCAAGTATTGGTCGTCTTCCCTCACCCGGACGATGAAGCGTTCGGCGTTTCAGGAACGATCGCCACTCATATTCTGCAAGGGACTTCGGTTACATACGCCTGTTTGACGCTTGGTGAGATGGGCCGCAATTTAGGCAATCCGCCTTTCGCAACCCGTGAATCTTTGCCGAATGTCCGTAAAAAGGAATTGCTCGGCTCTGCCCAAGCGATGGGACTTACTGATTTGCGCATGATGGGATTGCGCGACAAAACAGTTGAATTCGAAGATGACGAAAAAATGGTCAAAATGATGGCCGATCTGATCGAGGAATTGAATCCTTCCCTGATCATCACATTTTATCCAAACTTATCTGTCCACCCCGACCACGAAGCAACAGCGCGTGCAGTCGTCCGTGCGGTCCGCCGCATGAAAGACCGGCCGAAGCTGCATTGCGTCGCTTTTGCTAATGAAACACTCGAAGTTCTTGGCCATCCCGACATCATTCACGATGTAACGGCGGTTCGAGACCAAAAAATGAACGCCATGAAAGCACACATTTCCCAAACTGCCTGGATGCTTGAAGAGATGGAATTGAAATTATCTCAAGGCGACACAGATGCGGAAAATTGGCTGACCAAAGAACGATTTTATAATTACCGCTGGCACGAAGATTTTGAAGAAACTTTCTGATCCCAAACACCTCTATCTTTTTTTTAAGATAGGGGTGTTTTTTCTTGAGGTTATCAGATAATATAAACATTGGTATGAAAGCACTTTCAGAGGGGAAAGCGCTGTATAATTACTATAAATTACGTGTTTAAATGCACAGAGAAAAGGGGATTTATTCGTGAAAAAGTTTTCAACTTCGACCTGGCTATTATTTCTAATTCCATCCTTGTTGGGTGTCCTGTTATTCCTCATTCCAATACCGACAATTGATGATGAAGGCCAGACTGTATGGATGGTGACAATTGCGGTTTTTGCTAATGCCTTGGCAGACGTGATAAGACCGATTGCACCATGGATTATGTTAGTTATCCTAATCATTGCAGCTATCGGATCAATAATTATGATCACGCGCAAAGTTAAAGAAGGACAGCACGTCACATTTTTCGACCGATTATTTAATGTAAATCTTTTTTGGACATTTGTCCGCATCGTGGGTGCTGTATTTGCGGTAATGGTGCTGTTCCAAATCGGACCGGAAGCAGTCTGGAGCGAGAACACGGGCGGGTTGCTCTTGTCGAGCACTGGTCTTTTATCGTTTCTTTTCACCATCTTCCTGTTTGCTGGACTGTTCCTTCCTTTATTGATGAACTTCGGTTTGCTCGAGCTCTTCGGTACCATGATGGTAAAAGTCATGCGCCCTCTATTCCGACTTCCTGGCCGTTCATCAATCGATGCGCTAGCTTCATGGGTTGGTGATGGAACTATCGGGGTATTATTGACAAATAACCAATATATCCAGAATAAATACACAGACCGTGAAGCTGCCATCATTGGAACCACGTTCTCGGTCGTTTCGATTACGTTTGCAATCGTGGTCATTCAAGAAGTTGGCCTTGCCCAATATTTCCTTCCATACTATGGAACGGTCATCTTAACAGGAATCATTCTGGCGCTGATTATGCCGCGTATTTATCCACTGGCACAAAAAAAGACAACTTTTATGAACGGAGACCCTCAGGAGTCTTTTTCTGAAGAAGTTCCAGAAGGGTATAGTGTTGCTTCCCACGGCATTGAAAATGCTTTGACGAAAGCATCGCAAAACAAATCGGTAAAAGAATTTTTCAAAGACGGCTTTAAAAATGTCCTGGATATGTGGATCGGGGTTGCTCCGGTCGTCATGGCATTCGGTACAATCGCTTTGATTTTGGCGGAATACACGCCTGTATTTTCTGTTTTGGGTGCACCATTTGTACCTTACCTGAATCTTCTTGGCATTCCGCAAGCTGCTGAAGCCGGCCAATTGATGGTTGTCGGATTCGCTGATATGTTCCTCCCTGCAATTCTCGGAGCAAGTCTTGAATCGGAAATGACGCGCTTTGTCGTGGCAACCATGTCCGTAACCCAGCTGATCTACATGTCAGAAGTTGGCGGATTGCTTCTCGGTTCAAAAATTCCGGTCAACATCTTCGACCTGATCGTCATTTTCTTACTGCGCACGGTTATCGCCTTGCCGATCGTTGCCGGTGTTGCACATATTCTTTTCTAATTAAAACCAAAAAAGCTGGAAGCGAAATTTCGCTTCCAGCTTTTTTATTTGTCATTCTTTAGACGTGTGCTAACTTTTTTTTAAGTTTCTCCAGCATATCCGATGTCATCGCATCCAGGTCATATTGCGTTTTAAAGCCCCATTCGTTTTTTGCCGCTGAAGCGTCGATGCTGTCCGGCCAGCTGTCGGCAATCGCCTGGCGCACCGGATCGACATCGTAAGACATCTGAAATTCAGGAATGTGCTTGCGGATCGAAGCTGCAATCTGCCCGGGCTCAAAGCTCATCGCCGTCACGTTGAATGCGTTGCGGTGGATGAGTTTTGCCGGGTCTGCTTCCATTAAATCGACAATCGCCTGCAGCGCATCAGGCATATACATCATGTCCATGTAAGTGCCTTCAGCGATATAAGAAGTGTAGCGTTGTTCTTCGATCGCTTTATAATAGATGTCTACTGCGTAATCCGTCGTGCCGCCGCCTGGCTGTGCCACGTAGGACACCAATCCAGGAAAGCGAACGCCACGCGTATCGATGCCGAATTTCTGGAAATAATAATCGCATAATAATTCGCCAGCCACTTTGTTGACGCCGTACATCGTCGTCGGGCGCTGCAGCGTGTCTTGCGGCGTATTGTTCTTTGGCGTGGAAGGTCCGAACGCGCCGATCGAGCTCGGCGTGAAGAATTGCATGCCCAGTTCGCGCGATGCTTCAAGAGCGTTGACTAAACCGCCCATATTCAAGTTCCACGCAAGCAGCGGCTTTTCTTCCGCAGTCGCAGACAATAACGCCGCCATGTGCATCATCGTGTCGGCTTCGAAGTCTTTTGCCAAATCGTGCATTTTTTGGGCATCCGTCACGTCCAAGACGCTGAACGGCCCGCTTTGATCGCCAGTTTCCCGGATATCTGTAGCCAATACGTTGTCCGCACCGTAGATTCCGCGCAGCTTTTCCGTCAATTCCGATCCAATCTGTCCCAGTGCACCAGTAATCATTATACGTTCCATCAATAGCACTCCTTTCGAATAAAACAATTGTCCTCTGTAAAAACACATTCTTCGTACTGTTTTTGCTGTTTCTATAAGCTTCTCTATGAAGCCATTATAAATTGTTCTCTTTAAAAATACAATGCCTAACGCATTTCAACTACTTCGAACTTGCAGGTTGATGTTGTTGAAAAATGCGCTTTAATGGTGCTATAATAAGTCAGCACTTAATAAAGTCGGCTCCAATCATTGGACCAAAATTGTTGAAACTTTTTTTTCATCTTAAAACCTAGTATTCCGCTCGGTATATATATTTTCAATCTTGCGGCAAAGCGGCTTTATGTTAGAAAAAAGTTTTCAGCGAAAAAATATAAGAAATCGAGGGGATTATTTATGAAGAAGTTCACATTGGGTTTATTGGCATTAATCGGCGCCGTGTTGTTATTGGCAGCTTGCGGCAGCAACACAGCTGCACCGGATTCAACTAGCGGCGGATCCGAAAGCGCAGAAGAAGATTTGTTGGCGAAAGTACAGGAAGAAGGAACATTGACGATCGGTACGGAAGGAACTTACCCTCCTTTCACTTTCCACGATGAAACCGGCAAATTGACCGGATTCGATGTTGAAATCGCTGAAGAAGTGGCGAGCCGCTTAGGCGTCGAAGCTGAATTTTTGGAAACGCAATGGGATGCTATGTTTGCTGGCCTTGACGCAGAACGCTTTGATATGGTCGCAAACCAAGTCGGCATCAACCCTGAACGCCAGGAAAGCTACGAATTCTCAGATCCATACATCACTTCAACTGCTGTACTAGTCGTACCGAAAGATTCAGAAATCCAAGCATTTGAAGACTTGGAAGGCAAATTGTCCGCCCAGTCATTAACAAGTAATTACGCAGAAACAGCTAAATCGTTTGGCGCAGAAATTGAAGGCGTTGAAGGATTCAACCAAGCAATCGAATTGCTGAACTCCGGCCGTGTCGATGCAACTGTGAACGATAACTTGACTGTCTTGGATTTCTTGAAGCAACGCCCTGAAGCCAATATCGAAATCGTTGACGAAGCGGACGATGCAGCGCAAAGCGCCTTGTTGTTCCGTAAAGGCAGCGGCCCGATGATCGAAGAAGTCAACAAAGCGTTGGCGGAAATGATCGAAGACGGCACGTACGAAGAAATCTCGAACAAATGGTTCGGCGAAAATGTACTTGAATAGTATTTTTACAGATCCGGTTCGCCTCGAGCGGCTGATGGACATCTCCCAGTCTTCCTGGCTTCCGTTGATTGAAGGGATGATCCAGTATACGATTCCACTGTCGTTCATCGCCTTCGTACTGGGGCTTGCCATTGCCGTGCTGACGGCGCTCGCCCGCATTTCGACAGTTAAGATTTTTCAGGTGATTGCCCGCGTTTACGTTTCGATTATCCGCGGCACGCCTTTATTGGTCCAATTGTTCATCCTGTTTTACGGCTTGCCGACGATCGGCGTGGTTATTGACCCGTTTCCGGCAGCCATTATCGGTTTCTCGCTGAATGTCGGCGCTTATGCGTCCGAAGTGATCCGCGCAGCAATCCTGTCCATTCCAAAAGGCCAGTGGGAAGCGGCGAACACGATCGGCATGAGTTACGCCCAATCGCTGCGCCGCGTTATTTTACCGCAGGCAGCGCGGGTATCGATTCCGCCCCTTTCGAACACGTTCATCAGCCTGATCAAGGACACTTCGTTGGCATCGCTGATTCTCGTGACGGAAATGTTCCGTGTGGCACAGCAGATCGCTGCGACCAATTACGAATTCCTGCTTTTATACGGGCAGGCGGCATTGATTTATTGGCTGGTCTGCTTCATTTTGTCCCTCGGGCAAGGCAGGCTGGAAAATCGATTCGACCGTTACGTTTCCCGCTAATAAAGCACACCATGCAGTAAGGAGCAAAATATGATTTCGATTACTGATTTGCATAAGAAATTCGGCAAGCTGGAAGTGCTGAAAGGCATCGATTTGACGGTCGAAAAAGGCCAGGCGGTTGTTGTCATCGGCCCTTCCGGTTCCGGCAAGACGACGTTTCTTCGCTGTCTGAATATCTTGGAAGTTCCGTCCGAAGGCGTCATCACAATCGACGAACAGACAGTGGATTTTTCAAAGCCCGTTCCGAAAAAGCAAGTGAACGCGTTCCGCAAGCAGTCTGCGATGGTCTTTCAGCATTACAACCTGTTCCCCCACATGACTGCACTTGAAAATGTCATGGAAGGACCGGTCATCGTCCAAGGGATCGACAAAGCACAAGCGCGCAAAAAGGCGCAGGCATTGCTCGAGAAAGTCGGGCTTGCAGACAAAGCGGACGAATACCCTTTCCAATTATCAGGTGGCCAGCAACAGCGCGTCGGCATTGCCCGCGCGCTTGCGCTTGAACCGAAAGTGATGTTATTCGACGAACCGACTTCAGCGCTTGACCCTGAATTGGTCGGCGAAGTCCTGCAAGTCATGAAAGACTTGGCGGCTGAAGGCATGACGATGGTCGTCGTTACCCACGAGATGCGTTTCGCACGCGGCGTGGCGGATGAAGTCCTGTTTATGGACGGCGGCGTGATTGTTGAACGCGGCAAGCCGGAAGACATTTTCAGCCACCCGAAAGAAGCTCGCACCCAGCAATTCCTTAGCTTGATTTCCAACACAGATGCAATTTGAAAACACGCTGCCCATTCGGCAGCGTGTTTTTTTATGGATAAATATGCTTTGCAATTGTTTTTTATTCTCCTTTATTTGAAGCCACAGGCTTGTGGGCAGTATACTGAAGATATTATGTGATGAGGAGTGGCACCATGAAAACTGGAATTTACGAAGCGATTGATGCGTTACAGGAAGAAATGACGGCAACCCGCCGCCATCTGCATATGCACCCGGAATTGTCCCATCTAGAAGTCGAAACACCTGAATTTATTACAAGGCAGCTCCAAGCGCTTGGCGTGGAAGTGCGCCGAGGCGTCGGTGGCCGCGGGGTGGTTGGCAAGATCCGTGGCGGCAAGCCCGGCAAGACGATTGCGTTCCGCGCTGATTTTGATGCACTGCCAATTGACGATAAGAAAGATGCTCCGTATAAATCGACGGTTCCCGGCGTCATGCACGCCTGCGGCCACGATGGCCATACCGCCGCCCTGCTCGGCTTTGCGAAAGCGATGGCCGCCATCAAAGATGAACTGCCCGGCACCATTGTGCTGATCCATCAATTCGGCGAAGAAACGCCGCCCGGTGGCTCCCGCGCCATGATTGCAGATGGCTGCCTCGACGGTGTCGACCTTATTTTCGGTGCACATGTCCAAAGTAGCATGGAATACGGCAAGATTTTTGTGCGCGACGGTTTTTTACAGGCTGCAGAAGATACCTTCAAAATCATAATCCGCGGCTCAGGCAGCCACGGTGCTGAACCACAGCTTGGCGTTGACCCGATTCTGGCCGCGAGCCACGTCATGATTGCGCTGCAATCGATTGTCAGCCGCAATGCAGATCCCCTGCAGGAACTCGTGGTAACTGTCGGCAAATTCCATGCCGGCGAAGCGGACAACGTCATCCCAAGCGAAGCGGTGCTCGAAGGCACCATCCGCGTATTCAATCCAGAACTGCGGCAGCTTGCCAGAGAGCGTCTGACGTCGATAGCGGAGAACGTTGCGCGAGCGATGGGCGCAACTGCAGAAGTGGTGCTCGAAGCCGGCTACGACTCTCTGTGGAACCATTCTGAAGCGATGGATATGGTGCGCGCCGCTGCCCGCAAAACCGTTGGCGAGGATGCGCTGGTGGAGATCGACCCGATCATGCCGGTCGAGGATTTCGCTTATTACACGCAAAAGGTTCCCGGCGCGTTTTTCTTTGTCGGCGCAAAGATGGCGGATGATGCCTTAAGGTTTCCACACCACCACGAAAACTTCGATTTCAATGAAGGCGCGATGGCGATAGCGGCAAAAGTCTTTGCCGCGGCTTATTTTGAAGCGCAGAAATCAGGAATGGATCGTATTTCAGCTACGGCGGACAGTAAATAAAGGTTTGCGGACAGTATTTCTCCTGTCCGGATCGTATTTCTTCATTTACGGACAGTAAACTATAGATATATAAAATGAAAACCCACGAAGCTGAAAACAGCTCCGTGGGTTTTTCACATTTTTAATTAATAACGCCAAGTTCTTTGCCGACTTTTTCGTAAGTCGCAATGGCGTCATCGAGCATTTCTTTCGTGTGCGCCGCAGTTGGCATATTGCGTACGCGTCCAGTGCCTTTTGGAACCGTCGGGAAGACGATCGATTTTGCGTAAACGCCTTCTTCAAATAAACGCTTCGAGAATTGCTGCGTCAATTTTTCGTCGCCGATGATGCATGGCGTAATCGGTGTTTCTGAATCGCCGATATTGAAGCCCAGCTCTTTCAAGCCTTTTTTCAAGTAATCGCCGTTGTCCCATAGCTTGTCATGCAATTCCGTAGAATCCATGATCATTTGCAATGCGCCGATAATTGCTGCTACATCGCCCGGCGGAACAGCCGTCGAGAACAAGAACGGGCGTGCGCGGACTTTCAGCCAATCGATGAGGTTTTGTTTGCCGGCTACATAGCCGCCGACAACGCCGACCGCTTTCGACAGCGTACCCATCTGCAGATCCACTTCTTTTTCAAGGCCGAAATGCTTCACGGTGCCTTTGCCTTTGCCAGTGACGCCTGAACCGTGCGCGTCGTCGACGTACGTGATCAAGTCAAATTCTTTCGCGATTTCCACAATTTCAGGAAGCTTCGCGATGTCGCCGTCCATGGAGAATACGCCATCCGTGATGACCATCACTTTATTGTACAAGCCGGATTCAGTCGCTTCTTTCGCTTTTTGGCGAAGGTCTTCCATGTCTGAATGCTTGAACGCAATGATTTTTGCACGCGACAAGCGGCAGCCATCGATGATTGATGCGTGGTTCAGCTGGTCGGAAAGAATCGCGTCATTTTTGTCCATAACCCCTGAAATCGCCGCCATATTGCAGTTAAAGCCTGATTGGAATGAAATCGCGGCTTCAGTCCCTTTGAACTCAGCCAGCTTTTCTTCCAATTTCACGTGGATATCGAGTGTGCCGTTAATTGTGCGGACAGCACCTGCGCCGACTCCGTATTTGTCGATCGCGTCTTTCGCCAGTTTCTTTAAATCTTCGTTTGTAGCTAAGCCTAAATAGTTGTTAGAAGACAGGTTGATCAAATCTTTGCCGCGAACCTTGATGATCGCGCCATTCGGCCCTTCAACCGGGTCAATTTCGTTGTATAATCCCTGTTCTTTTAATTCGCCCAGGTTTTCATTTAAAAATGCATCCAATTTTTTTGACAATGCTATCTTCCTTCCATCCTATATTATTTCACTCCCCTATCATACCGCAATTGAGGGCAAAAGAAAAAGCGGACCGAGGTCCGCTTTCTCTTTACTTAATGTCTTTTGCTTTGCCTTTATTTGATTTGTAAAGAACTTCGTATGTGAATTCTTTCGCTTCTTTTTGGCCTTCAGCTGCCGCATAAGAAGTGATCATTTTCACGTTGCCTTCGCGAAGCACTTGTTGAAGATCCAATGCTTCTTTGTCCGTTACGTTGAATGGATCAACATTGACTACGCGCTGCTGTCCATTTTTCTTCGTTTGGATGAATGTAGTTGTGAAGTCTACGTATTCACCTTTCAATTGGCCAAGAGATTGGAACGGTTCAACTGAAGTACCATCAGCCGAGAAATCACCCAATTGAACATTCTTGATGAACCAGCCCTTATCGTTATAGCCCCAGTCCGTCAAGTTGCGGAATGAAACCAAGACGTCTTGCCCTGCATAAGCTGAAAGGTCGAATGTTTCAGTTGACCAATTTAACTTGTGGCCAGTGAAGCCAGGAACATTTTCTTTGATTTTCGGATAGCCTTCCTCAACTACATCGCTGCGTGTGTTTTCATTCGCCAATGAAGTCCAAGTTTCGCCATTGTCAGTAGATACTTGTACTGCCGCATAATCCCACTGTTCTTCAATGTCGTAGTAATGATCGAACGTCAACGTCGCGTTGTCCGTTGGAACTGTTGCACCGAAAATCAATGCCTGATCCGCTTCGTCGCCGTTGTTTGCGTGCAACACCTGCTCAGAAGCATCTAATGGATTAGCAGTTGTCTGCCATTGCAATGGAAGGAAATCGACTCCATCAAATTCCATGCCGCGCACGTCTGTGCCGAAGTTGAATTCTTTAAAGTCACCGCCCCAAGCCGGAACGCCTTCTTTTTCAAATGTTTTCGCTTTTTCGAAGTCGACAGTTTTGCCGCGCACGTCGCCATTCGTACCAACTGGCAATTCACGCAAGTTGATGCTGTCGAAGTTGTAGTCGCTGCTTACGTCAGAGTTGTCCAACGCCAAAGCCGCCATGAAGTCTTGGTAAACTTCCGTGAATGTTTTGTCAGAGCCGTAGCGCTTCAATGTTTCATTGACGCTTGGCATGCCTTGGCTTGTGCCGTCAACCGCTAGTTCACGGATGAACTCTTTGCCGAATTTATCGTACATATAAAGCGTGAACAAGTAAGTCTGTCCATAATCTGCAATTGTTTCAGGACCAGTTTTTGCTGTTCCGTGCTCATCCCAATTTACAAGCGAGTTTTCAGGATGATCCAAGTAGAAGTTAATCGAACCTTCGCCGTGGCCGTATCCGCCAAGGAATTCAGAGAATGTGGACATCCCTTCGTTCAACCAAGTTTCTTCCGAACCGTCGTTGTCGGCTTGGATCAAATGCTGCAATTCATGGATTGTCGTTGCGAAGAACGTGTTCTCCAAACGAGTCGCCCATGAGTTTGTGTCGATTGTGATGATGTTGCGGTCTGTATAGTTTTCAAGCGTCTGCCAGAAGAATCCAGCTACGAAGAATGGGTACGATGGGTTGTTCCAGCCTTCGTCCTGCACGTTGTCGACAAGCATGATCACTTTGTCTGACCCTTCGTAATAGTTATCAGGAAGTCCAACCATGCCAGGAACAGTCGCGTTTGAGCCGTCCAACGTATCCGGTGTTCCGAAAAACTCAGTTGCTTTCGGATAGATATTGCTGTCAAACTCGGCGCGCAATTTGTCGACTTGAGCCTGTGTTACCACGTCAGCCGGTTTCGGGTTGTTTGGTCCATATTTCAAATCATTCGCTACCCAGATTTCTACATTGTCGCCGATGCTGCGAAGCGTGAAATCCTTGAATTTCAAGTTCCGGTTAAGGAATTTTTTCGTCCCGTGATTTTCTGTGAATGTGCTGCCGGCCGCTGTTTCTGCGCCATTAGTTGATGCATTATCAAGAGCGCCTGCCTGCGCTTTAATCTTTTTATCTGCTTCTTTTTGGAATTCTGGATCCAATGTCAATTTGTTCAATTGCTGGTCGATATCAATTTTGTTCCCGTATTTTGCACTGTTCCAATCAACTGTTGACGGAACCGTTTCTACTGGTGCAGCTGTTGCTGCTGGTGTTAATAAAGACAGTGCCAACGCACTGGCTGAAATGACTGATGCCCATTTGCTTTTACTCATGGATGTGACCTCCTGTAATTGTCAGAATTTTACCGCTGGTTAAAATAATAACATGTTAGACAATTCAGAAGAATATGCTAATGTATTTATTTCGGGTGTCGAAACTTAAGTGCGTATATACTATAAAATTTACCAAAGTAAAAATAAAATTGATATTAATAGTAAATTAGTGATTTTTCCGCATGAAAAAACCGCCTCATGGGCGGTTGTACCTCAGCTTAAAGCTTCAGTTAAATCTTCTATTAAATCTTCTACGTCTTCTATTCCGACAGAAATGCGCACCAGCCCGTCGCCAATGCCGAGTTCCGCGCGGCGTTCCGCTGGAATGGAAGCATGCGTCATCTGTGCAGGCACCGAAATCAGGCTCTCGACTGCGCCTAAGCTTTCGGCGAGCGTGAAGTATTTCAGTTTCGCAAGCAATTCACCCGCTTTTTCACGGCTGCCGACATCAAACGAAATCATGCCGCCAAAACCAGCTGACTGTTTCTTCATCAATTCGTGTCCACTGTGTGCAGGCAAGCCAGGATAAATGACTTTCCCAACCGCTTCGTGGCCATCGAGAAACTCCGCAATCTGCTGTGCGTTCGTGCCAGTCTCTTCCATACGGATGCCTAAAGTTTTCAAGCCACGGATCAATAACCATGAATCCTGAGGCCCTAAAATCGCACCGATTGAATTCTGGACAAAATGCATTTCTTCCGCCAGTTCAGCTGTATTCACGACAACCAGTCCGGCCACAACATCGCTGTGTCCACCAATGTATTTCGTCGCGCTGTGCAGGACGATATCTGCGCCCAATGGGATTGGGTTCTGTAAATACGGCGTCATGAATGTGTTATCGACAATCGTCAGCATGCCTTTCGCTTTCGCGAACGCGGAAACCGCTTCGATATCCGTTACTTTCAACAGCGGATTTGTCGGCGTTTCAATGAAAATCGCTTTCGTGTTTTCTTGTACTGCTGCTTCTACTGCAGCTAAATCTCCCGTGTCGACAAACGTGAATTCAAGGCCGAAGCGGTTCAAGACTTTATTGACGACCCGGTAAGTGCCGCCGTAGACATCATCTGTCAAAATAACATGGTCACCCGCTGAAAACAGCATCATAACGGAAGAAATCGCCGCCATGCCTGAAGCAAACGCAAATCCAGCGTGACCGTATTCGACATCCGCAATCAATTCTTCGAGCGCGTGCCGCGTAGGGTTACCGGTGCGGGAATACTCGTAGCCTTTGAATTTGCCGACTGCTTCTTGCTTGTATGTGCTCACTTGGTAAATCGGAGTTGATACGGCACCTGTCGCCTCATCTCCAAAAATACCGCCGTGAATCAATCTTGTTTTCGGTTTCATGTATGATCCTCCTCAAAAGTTCTTCCGTAGATGTTCTGGCTCATGTAGCGCTCGCTTGAATCCGCGAACACCGTAACGATATGGCTTCCAGGCTCCGCTGCAGCGGCTTCTTTCAAAGCTGCCTGAAAGGCGGCTCCCGAAGAACTGCCGACGAGCAGCCCTTCTTTTAGCGCCAATTCCTTCACTGCTGCAAACGCATCCTTATCCATGATGGTGTGGATTGCGTCAAAATAAGTTTCGTCCATATAAGCAGGCAAGATCTCCATGCCGATGCCTTCTGTCAAATGCGGACCTGGCACCCCCTGAAGTATCGAGCCTTCCGGTTCAACAATAACGGTTTTAATTTTTTCATTTTTTGCTTTCAAGAAACGTGATGTTCCCATGAATGTGCCGCCTGAACCCGCGCCCGCAACAAAGACATCGATGGCGCCATCCAGCGCTTCCCATAATTCAGGTCCCAATGTACGGACATAGGTTTCCGGGTTTGCCGGGTTGGAGAATTGCGAAGGCGAAAAGGCGCCGAGTTCTTCGACAAGTTTTTCAGCTTTTGCAATCGCGCCTTTTATGCCTTCTGAAGTCGGCGTGTTGATGACTTCAGCTCCAAGCGCGCGCATCAAGCTCTGCTTTTCCTGGCTGAATTTTTCCGGTACAACGAATTTCACTTGGTAGCCTTTGCCGATTGCTGCGATAGCCAGACCAATCCCGGTATTTCCGGCAGTCGGTTCGACAATCGTGCCCCCTGGCTTCAGCAGCCCGCGGCTTTCGGCATCTTCAATCAAAGAAACACCCAGGCGGTCTTTGACGCTGCCGCCCGGGTTGAAAAATTCAAGCTTGGCAAAAATCCGGCAGTTGTTCGGAATCTCGATATGCGTCAATTCCAATAAAGGTGTGTTGCCGATCAATTGCTGTATGCTGGACGCAAATTTCATGTCAATTCCCCTTATACCGTTTCTTCGACGAACACGTGACGCCATTCGTCTTTTTTCGCAAGCATTTCACGCGCTAATTCTTTCGCGCCTTCCAAGCTATGGCTCGCAGCCCAGCCGCATTGGACTTCATTGCAAGCCGGTACTTCGTCTGCTTCGATTACGTCATTCAACGTGTTTTCCAAAATGACCAAAATGTCATCGAAATCGTCATGGTTGATGACCGACAAATAAAATCCGGTCTGGCAGCCCATCGGTCCGATGTCGATGATTTGTTCTGAATGGTTGCGGCTATGTTCTGCCATCATGTGTTCCAATGAATGCAGGCCAGGCATTTCCATATGCTCTTTGTTCGGC
This sequence comes from Planococcus sp. TJ-302, assembly GCF_058268455.1. Classification (NCBI taxonomy): domain Bacteria; kingdom Bacillati; phylum Bacillota; class Bacilli; order Caryophanales; family Caryophanaceae; genus Planococcus; species Planococcus sp. TJ-302. The sequence goes on from NZ_JBZDOI010000001.1 coordinate 1,592,851, forward strand.
TGCTTGAAGCGGATATCGTATTTGCGGATGACATCGCCGTTTGCCCCTGTTTTCTCTCCTGCTAAACGTACGTAAGGCGCAACTACTTTTGTATGGTCCAAATTAAAGCTTTCAACATTCATCTTTTTCATGAAATCGTCTCCTCTGGGTATGGTGATTTTGTGACGGAGCTTAGCGGCCGTCTTCGCTTTTCTTTGTCGCGTCGATCAACCACACATAGCTGTTCAACTGTGTGAATTCCACTGTAAAACCGGCATCTTCGATTAATTCTCTGAGTACGGGCAGCGTGGTGTAATACTCGCGCTGCAGATCTTCTACTAGATTAGCATAAGCCCGCGCTTGTTCAAATTCAATTTTTTGCTGTTTTTTTTCAGCAGATTCGAACACAGTGTCAGCAAAAACGACTTTTCCGCCTGCCGGCAATTTCTGTGCATAAAGTTTGAATGCCTGTGCTTTTTCCACATCCGTCAAATGGTGAAATGCGTAAGAGCTGGTGAAAGTCTTCACTTCTCCCGTAAGCGGGAAGTCCAGAAAATCGCCGTCGAACAGCGGAAGTTCCGGCAGCTTTTGCGAAGTGGCTTCGCGCATCGCTGCGTTCGGTTCAATGCCGGTCACGTGCATACCGCGCTCAAGCAGTTTCTGCGTTAAATTTCCTGTGCCGACGCCGAACTCCACGACCGGGCCGATTACCACATCGGCTGTCGCTCGCAGGATGCCGTTGTAATGCTTGAAAACGTCTTCGTATTCTTTATCTTTTCCTTCAACTGATTCGTCATAAGTGTGCACCCATTCATCGAAAATCTCTACGAACTCGCGTCCCATAAAATTAACCCCTTTTAGTGATAATAGTATTCTTTTTGCCAGTGCGGAATAGCGCTGGCAGACATTGGCATCCTTTTAATCATTATAATGCCTATTGAATTACTTGGTTTTATTTATAACATAAAAAATGCAGGGATTCAACTTCCCTGCACTCGGTTTCACATTTTCAAAATGGGTGGGACGTCTGTACCTTTTTCGATGATTCTTTTCAAGAGGCGCTCGAATTGCGGCAGCGAGATCTGGACGATTTTGCCGGTGAACACTGCGACGGCAATCGTGCCGATTCCAACTGGGCCCCCGAGCAGCCAGCCGATAAATGCGACAGACACTTCCATCGTCGTCCGGATTATGCTGATGCTGAGACCCGTTTTTTCTACAAGCAGCAGCATCAGGCTGTCGCGCGGTCCTGCTCCGATGCGCGGCGCCACGTATATGCCGACGCCGTAACCCGCGATCACCAGACCAATCACGAACATTGCTGTTTGGCCCGCAAGCGTTTCAATCTCCGGAATCATCCAGTTGAAGACGTCAATGAAGACGCCAATCAGCAGCATGTTCAGAAACGTGCCGATTTGCGGAATTTTGCGGGTGAACACCACTGTCGAAACAATGACGGCCAAACCGACCAAAATCGCCCACGTGCCGATTGTCAGCCCGAAATTTTTAAATAAGCCGACGTTCAGTACGTCCCATGGCCCAATTCCGAGCCGGTCCGCTTTGATGACCATTGTAAAGCCCAGCGCCAAAACAATCAGTCCGCTAATAAAAAACAGCCAGCGGTAAAATAATGCACGTCCCATTCTGACCCTTCTTTCTTTTGCATTTGCATAGTGAGAGCCCACCCACTCAAAAGAATGGATGGGCTTTCTAATCAGCCCGCCATTGTTACGTCGGCGTATTGGCCGTTCATGGTTTTCATCAAATCATCAGGCGACAGCTTCAACTGCATGCCGATCTTGCCGGCAGAGACGATGATTTCGTCCAAGTTCTCGGCTTGCCGGGCAAGAAATGACGGAAAGGGCTTTTTCATACCTAGCGGCGAACAGCCGCCGCGGATATAGCCCGTCAAATTAAGGATTTCTTTCACCGGCACCATCTCGATTTTCTTTTCGCCGGCGGCTTTCGCTGCGGCTTTCAGATCGAGTTCTTCCGCTACCGGGATGATAAAGACATAATGCTGCTTCGAGCTCCCGGCAGCGACAAGCGTTTTATAAACCGTTTCAACCGGATAACCGATTTTCGCCGCAACCGAAACGCCGTCGATCTTGCCGTCCTGCGGATCGTATTGGAGAACTTCATGCGCCACGTTCTCTTTATCGAGAATGCGCGCCGCGTTAGTTTTCGCGACTTTCTTCGCCATGGACTGCACCTCGCATGCTCATTTTGTCTAAGCATATCATTAAAGGGAGTGGAAATTAATCATTCTGTCCCAATAATTTCTTCAACGCATCCGCCATGGCCGTATTGGCTGGCGCTTCGTCTTGCTGATTCATGAATTTATTGACATCTTTTTTGTTCGCTTTGGACTGGTTGCTGTTGCGGCGCTTTTCGAATGCCGACAGCTTTTCCCGGTGCCCGCATTTGCAGACGAAAATTTTGCCGTCACCTTCGCCTTGCATTTCCAGCTTTTTATGGCAGTTCGGGCAGCGTGCGTTCGTCTGCATCGCCACTTGTTTTTTGTAGCCGCATTCGCGGTCTTGGCATACGTTCATCTTGCCGCGCTTGCCGTTGACTTCAAGCAGCGGCTTGCCGCAGTCGGGGCACGTCTTGCCGGTGATGTTGTCGTGTTTGAATTTTTGGTCGCTCTTCTTGATGTCCGATACCGATTTCTCAGCGAATTGAATCATTTCTTTCATAAATTCTTCTTTCTTCAGCTCGCCTTTCGCGATTTTCGTCAGCTGCTGCTCCCAGTTCGCTGTCAGTTTCGGCGACTTCAGATCTTCCGGCACGAGTTCCAGCAATTGGCGCCCTTTCGAGGTGATCGTCAGATCCTTGCCTTTCTTTTCAATCAAGAACGTATTGAATAGTTTATCGATGACGTCCGCACGCGTCGCCACGGTTCCGAGTCCACCTGTTTCGCCAAGCGTCTGGATCAATTCTTTCGATTCGCCTGCCATGAACTGCGACGGGTTTTCCATCGCGCCGAGCAGCGTTCCTTCATTGAAAAATGCCAGCGGCTTCGTTTTGCCTTCCGTCAGCGCAACGCCTTTGATGGGAAGCTTCTGTCCCCTTTCAAATGGCGGCAGCGACGTATCGCCGTCTTCCTCGTCATCGGAATAAACGCGTTTCCAGCCTTCATTGCGGATCGTATTGCCTTTCGTCTGGAACGTTTCGCCGCCCGCTTCGATGGTCACCGTCGTCTGGTCGTATTCGTACATGGGGTAAAAGACGGCAAGAAAGCGCTTGGCAATCATGTCGTATAATTTATGCTCTTTGTCGGAAAGGTTGTGCATCTGCGGCGTTTCCTCGGTCGGGATGATGGCGTGGTGATCGCTCACTTTGCTGTCATCGATGACGCCTTTTTGCGGAGCCACTGGCGATTTCAAGATCGTCGCTGCAAGCGCGCGGTAAGGTCCGGTCTGCACAGCTTTGACGCGGTCTATCAATGTGTCACGCATGTCGGACGTCATATGCTTCGAATCCGTCCGCGGGTACGTGACGATTTTGTAGCGCTCGTATAAATTCTGCAGCGTGTTCAGCGTCTCTTTCGCCGACCAGCTATACCGCTTATAGGCCTCTTTCTGCAATTCCGTCAAGTCGAATAAAGGCGGAGCCGGCTGTTTCTTCGGCGTCACTTTGATGTCCATGACGACGCCTTCGTGTGTATTTTCCAGTTTATTGAACAGCCCTTGGATTTTATCTTTGTCGAACGACTGATTCGACTTGCCGTCCGTCCACGTAAACGCCGCCTGTTCGGCGACTGCCTGCAGCCCGTAATAAGGCTTCGGCTGGAAGCTGCGGATTTGCCGTTCGCGTTCGGCGATCATCGCAAGCGTCGGCGTTTGCACACGTCCCGTTGATAATTGGGCATTGTATTTCACCGTTAATGCGCGTGTCGCGTTGATGCCGACCACCCAGTCAGCTTCCGCGCGGGCCACTGCCGCCTGGAATAAATTCTCATACACTTTGCCGTCTTTCAGGTTGTTGAAGCCGTCGGTGATCGCTTTGTCGGTGACCGACGAAATCCACAAACGCTTGACCGGCTTGTTCGTTTTCGTCTTCTCCAGAATCCAGCGCGCCACGAGCTCGCCTTCGCGCCCAGCATCCGTCGCAATGATGACTTCATTGACATCGCCTCTCGCTAGTTGCGCTTTCACCGCGTTGTATTGCTTCATCGACTGTTTGATCGGTACCAGTTTGAACGGCTGCGGGATAATCGGCAGACTTTCCATCTTCCATTCTTTAAAGTCGTTGTCGTATTGTTCCGGCTGCGCTTGCGTCACCAAATGCCCGAGCGCCCAAGTCACAATATACTGCTTGCCTTCCAAATAACCGTTGCCTTTTTGAGCGCATCCCAGCACGCGTGCAATATCGCGCGCCACCGATGGCTTTTCTGCAAGTATGACTGATTTCATATTTCCTTCACCCTCATTTCTATAGCGTTTATTATAACATCTTCCGGTTTTGGTGGGTTGTCGCGGGGTTGGACAGTATTTACCGGCTTGTGGACAGTATTTATGCATTTGGGACAGTATTGTCGGCAAGTCGGACAGTAAACTTCGATTTACAGACAGTAACCAGCTTTTTTCCAATTCCCTCTTGCTGTCAATAACTTTCTAAGCTATATTCATATGAAGAAAGGAGACGATAGATTGATACTTAAACACCGCCACACTCCACCGGAACTCTTCCAACTCGAAAGCTTGCTGAAAAGAATGCCGCATACCCACACTCAACTCCCCCATTGGACAGAAAAACTTCGCCGAATCAAAGCTGGCTACCATGGCGAACAACGCATTGATTCTCTTTGGAACGAAATCGACATCCCAATCCCCCATTTTTTTATCCATGATTTATTTATCCAAAAGCAGCAGTCCTCACATCAGATGGATACTCTTCTAATAACCAGCCACTTCATTTTAATCCTTGAAATCAAAACTATTTCAGGGCTGCTCCATTTCGATTCACAGACCCGCCAATTCTTTCGTACAAATAAGGATGGCACCATCGATGGCATGCGCAATCCAGATGACCAATTACGGCGCCATGAAAAATGGCTGGAACAATTCCTAGCTATCCGGAAAATAAAACTTCCTGTTATCGGCGCTATTGTCTTTACTTATCCTTCTGCTGTCATTCAATCGAAAGCTGGAAAGCGCCTCATGATTCAATCGTCAGGTTTGCCGTATTTGGTTGATCAATTCATAAATGATTTTGGAAATGAAATTCACACAAAGGCGGCAACAAAAAAACTTGCAGGACAACTCTTGAAGCTCCATTCAATAAAATCAATTGCTCCGTTTGAAATACCTAGTGGCTTGTTGACTGGTGTACTCTGCATTAAATGTGAAAGGACAAAAATGGTTTACGAGCGGAAAAAATGGGTTTGCGGCACTTGCTTATATTCAAATCCACAAGCACATATTGATGCCTTGAAACAATACCGTTCTCTATTCGGATCTACGATTTCAAATCGGGAATTCCGCACATTTTCGGGAATCACCTCTACATCCGTCGCCTCTAAAATGTTAGTTGCTTCTAAAATGGCCTTTAAAGGTAGTTTTAAAGACCGCGTTTACCTTATTCCTGAGGATTTCTTGGATGGGGACAGTATTACACCGAGCTAGGACAGTATTTGGCCGATCCCGGACAGTATTTACCGGCAATAGGCATAAATCAAACAAAAAAACCTCCCGCGGGAGGTTTTTTCACTCTTGCTTATGGATTATCAATCGTTTCTTTGGATAAATGTGTGCTCATCTTCGCGTATTCTGCAAACACACGCGCCAACTCGCGCAAACGGTCATGCACATCTTCGTTGATGATGGAGTTGGTTTCGTCGAAATGGCTGGTATGCGTGTAGACGTAGTTCGGCGTGACGAGGCAACGGAAATAATCGAGTATCGGCTTCAGCTGGTTCTCGATGACCAGGTGATGCTGGTACGTGCCTCCGTTCGCGACGATCGATACCGGCTTGTAGCGCATCGTGCGCGGATGCAGCATATCGAAAGCATTTTTCAAGACGCCTGGAATCGAGCCCTGGAAAATCGGCGTCGCGATGATGTAGCCGTCCGCCTGTGCAAAGCGGCGCACCATCTCCTGCATGTCTTCGTTGTAATCGCCAAGCGGGCGGCCATCAACGAATTGATGCTCGAAATCACTGAGATTCATGATTTCCAAAGTCATTTCGGGATTGGTCTCCTCGATATACAATTTCACCTGCTCCAGGATTGCCCCTGTTTTTCTTCCAATAATCGTACCGTCCACCAATAAAATTTTCATCGTTGAATCCTCCTCAAATACGTATATGCCAGGCGGCCGCGCCGCCCTTCTAGTAGTAACTAATCAATCGACCTCACTTCATGATAGCAAACCCGGTTTCATTATACGCATCTAAAAACTTTCCTATAGAAGATTTCATTCTTTAGACTGAGATTCGATGCGGCTGCGATTCGATTCCAGTTTGCCTTGGACACGGATTTCCTGGTGCTCTGGCGGAGAAAAGCTGACGAGGGTGTCGCCTTCTTTTGGCTCCAGTCCGGAATCCGCGGTAATAAATTCAAGTTTTCCTTGCGCGCGCTTGATGAACAGCGGAATCGTGCCTTCAATCGACCGTTCCTTAAATTCTTCATACGTAAACTGTCCGGTGATTTGCGTCTTGCGCATTGCATACCCCTGTTCAGCTTTGAGATCGAGTTCATGGATATTCCATTCGTTGCCGAACAGCGTCCGTCCACTCAATGATGCATGGAAATCAGCTGGATCGCCCGTGTGGATGGCGGTCTGGTAAAGGTTCAATCGTCCCATCTCAGGGACGTAATTATTGACGACCAGCGCGTTATACGAATCCGTTTCGGTCGCAACGACCATCATTTCATAAGGCGTCAAATCGATTTCGTAATCGGTGTGTTCAGACAGAATTTCGCCGGTGAAGTTAGGCAATCCCGCTTGTCGAGCCTGCTGCAGACGGCCCCATGCCGGATCCATGATGAGCACTTTTTGATTTATTTCCTTAAGCACCTTGCCGAGGCTGGTGGTGAAGCGGCTGCCTCCGACGATTAGTACACCTGGAGCTTCGGACGAGGCCAAGCCCAGTTTTCGCCCGAGCCAACCGATTGTGAAGCCGTGCGCGATAACGGTCGAAAACACCAGCGCGAACGTCAGCGCGGTCAATAATTCTGCATCTTCGAACCCGGCTTCAAGTAAGGTGCTGGCGAAATAACCCGACACGGTTAATGCGACAATGCCGCGGGGCGCAATCCAGCCGATCAAGGTTTTCTCCTGCCAGCTCAGGTCGGTGCCGATTGTCGACAGCCAAATCGACAGCGGCCGCACGATGAACAGCGTCGTCAAGACGAATGCGATGATGCGCCAATTAAAGATTTCCAGCAGCACATCCAGGCTGAGCGATGCTGTCAGCATGACGAAAATACTCGAGATGAGCAGCACGGAGATGTTTTCTTTGAAATGGCGCATATCATTGATGGACGTGATGTTCATATTGGCCATCGTCATCCCCATCGCTGTGACGGCGAGCAATCCTGTTTCGTGCATGATCAAATCCGAGACGACGAATGTCAGCAGCACGACGCCAAAGACCATAGGCGATTTGAGGAATTCAGGCACTTGCCCTTTTTCGAACATCCGGCCCATGCCGAATCCGGCACCAACGCCAAGAATGACAGCAAACAGCGAGGCCAGGAAAAACAGTCCGAACGCCGCAGCGGTTTCATCGCCTATCGCGAACAGCACAAACTGAAATGCGAACAGCGCAAGCAATGCGCCGAACGGATCGACGACGATGCCTTCCCATTTCAGGATGGCGGCAGGACGCGCGTTCAGCTTCGCCTGCCGGAGCATCGGCAAAATCACCGTTGGGCCCGTGACAATGAACAATCCGCCGATGACGAACGCCACAGCCCACGACAAGCCCGCCATATAATGGGCGGCAAGCGATCCTGCAATCCAGGCGATTAATGCGCCAATGGTTACAATCCGCCCTACCGGCTTACTGAATCCCCTTATTTCTTTGAAGTTCAGGTTCAAACTGCCTTCAAACAGGATAATGGCTACCGCCAATGAAATAAATGGATTGAATAAGTCGCCAAAACTTGTAGCCGGGCTGATGATACCCAGCAGCGGACCTGCTAAGAGGCCGGCGATCGACATTAAGACAATTGCTGGCAGCTGCAAGCGCCAGGCAATCCATTGGGAGAACACCCCAAGAAAAATGATAAGCATCAAATCGAACAACAAACTATTAATGTCATGCGCCCTCCTTCCTGAAGTATTGCCTATTATATCGGTTATACCCCAATTTTTAAAAGCACAAGCCCGATGCTTAAGGATTTAAATTTTGTGGATTTGTGATACAATAAGGAAAAACTAAGGGTGGATTTCTTTGACTAGAGAAGAATTGGAATATGCAATCGCTGAATTGAAGATGGATTATGTGCGCCACCAAGGCGACATTGAGAAGCTGGAAACGACCGGGCATCATCAAATGGTGGAAAAAGCGGAACAGCGTTTAGCGAACATGGAGCAAAACCTTGCGGAATTGAACAAACAACTCGCGGAACTGTAGACCGCGATTTTTTTTTGACATCTTTTATGCCGGTGCCTTTGCCAAGCGCCTGTGCCTGATTCGGCACAACTGGATTTTTTCGGCACATCCGCATTCAAAGAGTTTAGCATCACCTTAAAAGGTTTGAAAAAATGGAGGAATTTATTAAATGGCTTTATTAACAGTAGAAAACCTTAGTCACACATTCGGTGACCGTACCTTGTTCAACGATGTGTCGTTCCGCTTGGTTGAAGGCGAGCATGTCGGCCTGGTCGGCGCAAATGGCGTCGGCAAATCGACAATGATGAATATTTTGACGGGCAAGATCATCCACGATGAGGGCCGTGTCGAATGGCAGCCGAGAACGCATTACGGCTATTTGGATCAGCATACACAATTGACCCCAGGGCGCACAATCCGCGAAACGATGCAGGATGCGTTCAAGCCACTGTATGTCAAAGAAGCGGAATTGAACGACATCGCTATGCAAATGGGCGATCCTGATGCTAACCTGGAAGAATTATTGGAAGAGATGGCGGAAGTGCAGGATGCTTTGGATGCCGGCGACTTCTATACGCTTGACGTGAAAATCGAAGAAATTGCACGCGGCCTTGGGCTCGATGCCATCGGACTGGAACGCCCTGTCGAAGCTCTTTCGGGTGGACAGCGGACCAAATTGCTGCTCGCGAAATTACTGCTGGAAAAGCCGAAAGTGTTATTGCTGGATGAGCCAACCAACTATTTGGACGAAGAACATATTCAATGGCTCGTCAATTATTTGAAAAACTACCCGCATGCGTTTTTGTTGATTTCGCATGATACGGAATTCATGAGCAGTGTTACAGACGTCATCTTCCACTTGGAATTTTCTCGCCTGTCTCGCTACACAGCCACTTACGAGAAATTCATTGAACTTGCAGACCTTGCGAAAAAACAGCATTTGGACGCTTATGAAAAACAAGCCGACATGATCAAGAAAACCGAGACGTTCATTGCTAAAAACAAGGCACGTGCCTCTTCAGCCGGACGTGCGAAATCACGCCAGAAACAATTGGACCGCATTGACCGCATTGACAAGCCGGAAGTTGCTGCGAAACCGCAATTTTCTTTTAAAGAGACGCGCAGTCCAAGCCGTTATGTAGTCGAAGCGGAAGCTTTGACGATCGGCTACGACAAAGCCCTATTGCCGCCATTGACATTCATGATCGAACGCGGTGAGAAAATCGCTTTGGTCGGCATGAACGGCGTCGGGAAATCGACGTTGCTGAAAACGATGCTTGGCAAGATCAAACCGCTTGACGGCGATGTGATCCGCGGCGAATATTTGACGCCGAGCTATTTCGAGCAGGAAGTAAAAGCACCAAGCCATACGCCACTTGATGAAATCTGGGCTGCTTATCCAAGCATGGAACAAGGGCAAGTCCGCGGAGCTTTGGCCCGCACTGGCTTGAAGAACGAGCACATTTCCCGTTCGATGACTCAATTGAGCGGTGGCGAACAAGCGAAAGTCCGCTTGTGCAAATTGATGATGGAAGAAAGCAATTGGCTCATTTTCGATGAACCGACAAACCATTTGGACATCGATGCCAAAGCTGAATTGAAACGCGCAATGCAAGCCTACAAAGGCACAATTGTCCTGGTAAGCCACGAACCTGAATTTTATGAAGGACTTGCGACGAAAGTCTGGAATGTGGAAGAATGGATTGAAGCAGGAAAACATTCATTATAAGTTTCAGAAAAATAAAAAGTGGACCCGAGAAAAATTTTTCTCGGGTCCACTTTTTTTGTTTTATTCGACGATTGCCGCTGCATACCTAACTCAATAAGTAGTCAGTTTGAATATTTTCTGGAAAGCGTAGATACCGCGCTGCCAGAAAGTGAAGTCATCCTGGTATTCTTCAACGTCAAGCGTATACAGCGCGTCTTCGTTGTCCCATAGCATATTGAAATAGCTATCTACTTTCCCAGTGATGTCACTGTCGTTCGGGGCAATGATCCGGATATCGCTTTCCAAATTGTAATTATCCAGCGTTCGTTCGGTGTAATTGGCTGAACCGCCATAGATATATGTTTCTTCCGCAGTTTTGATCATCAATGTTTTCGTGTGATATTGGCCAACAACTGCATTGTACCAACGCGCTTGCACTTTATTGCCGGAGTTTTCCAGAATCTCATTAACCACAGGCCGGTTCGGAAGGCCGGTTTTTTCCGTACCGAAGGCATTTTCGTTCGGGTCTAGGATCATCTTGACATCGACGCCTCTTTTTGCCGCCTTTTCCAATGCGTCAACCACTTCTGCCTGCGCGATATAGAACATGCCAAGCCTGATGGCATCCCCATCCTGCGCTTTTACGATATCCGCTAGAAGGGCATCCTGGATTTTCTTTTCCGTCAAATACTGCGCTTGGTACTCTCCTGTTTGTTCGGCTGCGTCGATTCTTGGAAATTCCGGTCCACCGGAAAACTTCGAAACGGCTTCTTCCGCTTCCAGGAGATCATTAATAATTTCGCCGCTTACTTTGAACGCCATATTGCCGTGAAGGCCGCTGGCGTTATGGGGATTTGCCGAGCTGACGATGGCTTCTTTTTCTGTAATAACCACTTTTCTGTGATTCGCTTTGATGTTCAGCATCGTCAAATAAGAGGCAATGGATAAATCAGGTGCGTCACTGGACATGCCATTCGGCACCCAGCCGCGGCCGCCCGTATCGAACCACTGAAAAATGACACGGTAAAAGCCTGAATACAGCGGCATCGAGTCGCGCAGTTTATCCAAATCCGTAATAATAATTTCGATTCCTGCCTTGTCCATCGTATCGAAAAATTGATTTTCATAAGAGCCGTAACCCGTGTTCAAGGGATCGCTGATAAAATAAATCGGCATATCCGGATTTGCTTCTTTCTTTTTCAATAAATGCTCTGTCAGCAATTCAGATATGGCTGGAAATTCTATTTTTTGGTCATTGTAATTATCGAAAAGAAAAAGGTCCAGAACGATAAATTCTTCTGCTTCATCAATCATTGTAAAAATCTCATCGTATATTTCCAGATGATACTCGGTTTGCGTACCTTCTTTATCCTGGGCATACGATAGGTCATACAGCATTTCCACGTTCTCTACATTGCGCAATTCGCCTGCATAGGAAATTCCTTCAGGCAGCGGTTTATATGTATGCCAAATGATGACAATCAAATACATTATGGCCAGTACCCCTGCTATTGTATAGACGATTCTTCTGCGCTTGCTCCACCCTGTTACTCTTTTCTTCATAATTCGCTCCCCCTCCTCTTCATTATAGCAAGAAGAAGTGAAAACAATGGATTAATTTTATGGAAAAAAAACCCACCTATATAGGTGGGTTCGTAAAGATAGCGCTTAAGCTGTTACAACGTATTCGCGGGTACGAGCATCTTCCATCAGCATATCTTTTAAGCGCTGTTTGCCGCGGAACAAACGGGATTTCACGGTGCCAATTGACACTTTCATCGTTTCCGCAATTTCAATAAGCGATAATTGATGTACATAGAAGTAAAGGATTGTTGTGCGGTAAATTGAATCCAATTCCGATATCTTGCCGCGGATCATGTCGGAAACGTCTTGCTGTTCCAATAGTTCCGCTGTGCCTGCTGCGTCAGATGGAATCAAATCCAGCAAGGAGACGTCGAGCCCTTCCGGCTGTTGGACCATATGCTTGCTGCGGCGCACGTTTTTGCGGTAACGGTCACGGAATGTGTTCATGCAGATCGTCGTTAGCCATGCTTTTACGTGGTCGACATCTTTGATCGATGATTCATAACGAACGACTTTCAGCCACACCTCTTGCATCAAATCTTCCGCCTCGGCTTTGTTGCGCGTCAATTTCAGGCATAAATGATAGATATAGCGATTGTATTCTGCGTAAACATTTTCCATGATCGTTTCCTCCATCCGTTTACTTACCGGTTCCTGTGTTTTCTTGTTAACCTTATTGTGCCGCACCCCAACCTTTCCCTCTATCGCATTCACTTTCATTTCGCTTACATATTTGTAATAAAGAAAAGTGGAAGCGGCCGTTCGGATTCGACCGGCATAAGACAGACTGGCGAAGCGACGTGTTTTCAGCCGCACAGCCAGGCTGGCTTATGACCCGAGAATCTGGCCGCTGCAACTCGACAATAAGAAAAGTACAGATGCCCACGCAACCACAAAAAAGCAGCGCCTCAGACCTCCCGTAATCGGATTGCCTGCAGCACTGCTTCCTCTGTTGCATTTACATTATTATTGTTCTTTTGCTTTACCGACTTTGCGGATATTCGCCAGCATCAATGCACCTACAAGGAGCAAGCCCAAGTAGCCGACAACCGGGTAGAACCAGTTGACCAATTGCGTAAAGCCGACAAAGCTCAAACCGAACGCGATGATCCCTGAAATAATCACGAAAATTCTGAAGCGTTTCGTACCCATTTCAGTGAATCGCGCGGAGAATGACAGCAGCAAGCTGACAGCTGTATTATAAATCATGGCGAAGATGACGATGGCCATGACAATGCCAAGAAATGGTGAAATATTGTCCGCCAAGCTCAGCATAGGCAAATCAGAACCTCCGACGACGTCCACTTTCGAGAAAATAGCCAAATAGCTCAGCAATATCAATACGCCGAAAACGATGCCGCCAATCATCCCGCCGCGTGCTGCAACTTTAGAATTTTTTTCCGCGCCTCCCATCACAAGCGCCATAGAAGTCGTCAGTGCAATCGACAATGAAACGTAATTGATCGCTGATATGAACCAATTCGGTGCAGCTGACAATTGCTCTTTCGCGACCGGCTCGAGTTCAGTAAAGCTGGCGTCCATCGTCAGCAAACTGTAAGCCGCTATCCCGACAACCATCAAAATAAGAAATGGCGTGACACTGCCGATAATCGTAATGACTTTTTTAACATTGAGCATGATTGTGAGAATAACCAAAACCGTCATTACTGCCCGGCCGAACGCTGGGGCTAATCCAAACTGCTGCGAGAAAATCGATCCCGCTCCTGCAATCATAACGACCAGAATACCGAACAACGTGAGAATTAGTGTGTAATCAATAATCCTCCCGATTACTTTTCCGCCAATCTTGTATACCACTTCTTCATGGGACACTGTCTGCAACCTGCTGCCAAGCCCGGTCAGCACTTTTCCCAAGTAGCCGAAGAGCACAGTGGCAAGCGCAACTCCCGCGAGCCCCCAATAGCCAAAACTAGTGTAATATTGCAATATTTCCTGGCCGGATGCAAAACCCGCACCGACTACAATCCCTATAAATGCACTTGCGATTTTCAAACTTTTCTTCATCTTATTCCCCTTTCATTTTAATGGACGCTATTTTTTAGCCGTGTGTTAAACTAAGCTCCTTTATTCTTTACCTTTAGGAATAAACAATAAACAATATACACGCGATTCACATGAAAACCGGGCTTTCTTCGCCTATAAATCCCAGCGAATCCCTATTTTCGGGCAATAAAAAAGAACCCCCGACGAATTATCGGATTCGCCGAGGATTCTACGCTGCCTTTATAGTGAATTGGCCATCATTTCTTCATTTGCATTTTTCGTAATCGTCAATCGCATGATGCGATTGCGGTCCATTTCATTAATTTTGACGTGAAGGTTTTCGTAAATGAACTCTTCGCTTTCTTCCGGTACATGCCCAAGCTGCTGCATGACAAAACCGGCAATCGTATCATGGTCACCCGGCACGTCCACGTGGAACATTTCGTTGACATCCTCAATTTCCAGGCGTCCGTGGCAAGTCAGCTGAGTGTCGGTCATTTCGAAGACCAGTTCGTCTTCTTCTTCATCCGTTTCATCTTCAATGTCCTGCCCGATCATTTCTTCGATGATGTCTTCATGAGTAACGATGCCGAGCGTCCCACCGTATTCATCAAGTATGACGGCCATATGCTTTTTCTTCGCCATCATCATCTTGAAGACTTTTTCCACACTGACCGACTGCACGACGAATAATGGATTGTCATCCATCAATTCAGCAAGCGTCAGATTCGGGTTCATCGACCATTCGATCAATTTCTTCGATAAAAACAGACCGACAATATTGTCGAGGCTTTCTTCGTAGACCGGATAGCGCGTATACGAAGAATCGAGGATTAAATCGCGCACTTCTTCATAAGTCGAATCGAGTGAAATGCCGACAGTATCGGTGCGGTGGGTCGACATGACGTCAGAAACATCTTTGTGCGGGAAGTCGAGCACGCCTTTGATGCGCTCGGATTCATCTTCTTCAAACGTTCCTTCAGTCGAAGCAATGTCAACCATCGTCCGCAATTCCTCTTTGGTCATCGTCGCTTCTTTGACGGTCCCTTTCGAAATGATGCGGATAAAGATGTTTGTAAATTGCGCCAAAATCCATGTCAGCGGCTTAAAGATGACAACGAGAAATGAAATAACCGGGAATACCAAATACGCGACTTTATCCGAGAATGTTGCCGCAATTGTTTTCGGCAGCACTTCCCCGAAGATAATGAGCACGACAGTCAGGATAGCCGTCGCAACACCTACTTCCCATCCTCTCGTCAAAGCGATTGTTGTGACAAGCGTCGGCAGCATTATATTGGCAATGTTGTTTCCGATTAAAAGAGTCGTAATCATGCGGTCCGGCTTCGCGATCAATTTTTGCAGCTTTTGTGATTTGACATCACCCTGCTCAGCACGAAGATGGACCTTCATCCTATTTACAGCTGTCAAAGCCGTTTCGCTTCCCGAGAAGAAGAACGACATCGCCAAAAAGAATCCTAATGCAATAAACAAATTTATTTCCTCCAGTGTCTTGAAACACGTTTTTAAACGAGCTATTTCCGTAGCAACAATTATATCATAGCCTTTTTCCAAATGTCGAAAACCACATCTTGTATGTTATAATTTTTCCATAATTAAAATTTATGGAATAGAGGGATAATATGAACGCTCAACAAATCGATCAATATTTTAAAGATTACCGTGAACAGCATCTTGAAGAATTGAAAGCATTTTTGCGCATCCCTTCTGTCAGCTCACTGTCAGAACACAAAGACGACGTCCGCAAAGGCGCCGAATGGTTGAAAAAATCGATGCAGGAAGCTGGGCTGGAAAACGCCGAAATCTTCGAAACTGACGGCCATCCTGTCGTCTACGCAGACTGGCTCCATGCGGAAGGCAAGCCGACTGTTCTTGTATACGGCCATTACGACGTCCAGCCTGTGGATCCGCTGAATCTATGGGAGACGCCGCCATTCGACCCTCATGTGCGTGACAATAAATTATTCGCGCGAGGCGCAAGTGACGACAAAGGCCAAACGTTCATGCACGTCAAAGCGGTCGAAGCCTTGCTTAAACTGAATGGCGAATTGCCGGTGAATATCAAATTCATCGTCGAAGGCGAAGAGGAAATCGGTAGCCCGAACCTGCCTAAATACGTAGAACAAAACCTGGAGCAATTGAAGGCCGACTTGATCGTCATTTCCGATACAGGCATGCAAGGCCCCGGGCGTCCGGCTGTATGCTATGGGCTGCGCGGTCTTGCCGGCATCCAAATTGATGTCAAAGGGCCAAAAGGCGATTTGCATTCAGGACTTTACGGCGGCGCCGTGCAAAATCCGCTGCATGCCATCGTGGAGATCCTGCAATCGTTCCGCGATAAAGAAGGGGTCATCCAAGTCGAAGGCTTTTACGATGATGTCATTGGAGTCTCAGACGCGGAACGGGCTGAATTCGCCGCTCTTGAATTTGATTTGGAACAAGAAAAGAAAGACCTGGGCATTACAGAAGATTTCGGTGAAAAAGGCTACTCGTTCGTTGAGCGCACTTGGATTCGTCCGACACTTGAAATCAACGGTATCACTGGCGGCTTCTCCGGCGAGGGCATCAAAACCGTGCTGCCTGCCGAAGCGAGTTCTAAAATCACTTGCCGCCTTGTACCCAACCAGGATCCGGATGACATTGTCGCAAAATTGCGGACGCACGTCGAAGCACATAAACCAGCGGGCGTCACTGTGAAAATTTCTGAATTCGACAAAGGCCAGCCATTCCTGACACCATACGATCACCCGGCTATCCAAGCAGCAGGCCGTTCTTATGAAAAAGTCTATAACGTCAAAACCGCTTTTACACGCATGGGTGGATCCGTGCCGATTGTTGCCGTATTCGACCAAGTCATGGGCTTGCCGGTCGTATTGATGGGCTTCGGCTTGTCTTCGGAAAACTTCCATGCGCCAAACGAACATTTCCATCTTGAAAACTTTGATAAAGGTCTTCGCGTTATCAGCGATTACCTATTTGAAGCCGCAAAGCTGTAAAATCAAACCATGGCCTTCCTTATGAACAGGAAGGCCATTTTTTTGGCTTTGCCATGTTTTTTGAACCAACTATCTTTTCCGGGAGGTAAAAATGGCCATCTATTGGATTGCTTCGTATTTAATCGGAAATCTTCTGACAGCCTTGTGGGTTGGAAAGTGGAAGGGCGTCGACTTACGAAATGAACTCAGCGGCAATTTAGGCGCACGCAATGCAGGAGCTGTTATCGGTAAAACCGCTTTTTTCCTGACATTCTTAGGCGATGCGGCTAAAGTCGGCATTGTAATTTGGCTGGGCCATTATTTGGGTTTTGAAAAATGGATAATTGCAGTGGCGGCACTCGCGGCCATCTGCGGTCACCTCTTCCCTGTCTGGCTAAAAGGCCGGGGCGGCAAGGGCATTGCGTCCTTCATCGGCGCTGCGCTGATTTTAACACCTACTTTATTTCTGATGATGGCAGCAGTGTTCGCCGCCTTTCTGCCTTTCGTCAAGAGCGCAACCTTAACAATGCTGTTCAGTTTTCTCGCTTATGCCGTCTCGATGGTCTGGTTCAGCGAGCTTCCCGACTTCTGGCCGCTCCTTGCTGCCATGGCTCTGATCCTCATCAAGCACGTTCCGGATATAAAAGAATCTTTCGAAATCCGGTTCAACAAATAATAAATACTATCCATTCACTAATGTTTTCATATACCTAAAACAGCGGATTCACTCGACTTCAAGATAATACTATGTCCTTAAAGCTATTCATGTTATAGTTTATTTATTCAAAAAACTTTAAGATAGGATGTTGCAACCCATGAAAAAACCCATTGCCTGGATCCTTGACTCGACAGGGTTCGTTACCGAAGAATTCAAAGCTCATCCCGACGTTTATATGGTGCCGTTGAATATCCATTTCGGTCGCGAAGAATTCATCGATGACGGCGTCGATTTAACGAACAAAGAATTGTATGCGCGCATCAAAAGCTCAGCTGAATTCCCGAAGACATCCCAGCCTTCTGCTGGTAAATTCGCGGAACTCTATGAAAAGCTGAAAGAAGAATACGAATGCGCAATTGCCGTCCACGCTTCTGCTAAACTGAGCGGCACCATTGCATCGTCCACGGCCGCTGCAGAAATGACCAGCTTTAAAGTCTACGCGATCGACTCGCTGGCATTGTCTTATGGTTTATCCGGTTTGATCGACCGCGGCCTTGAGTTACAAAAACAAGGCATGGAGGCGGAGGAAATTGCCGAGCTTCTGCAAAAAGAAGTCCATGACCTGCGCAATTACATCCTGATCGGCAACCTGTCCCAATTGTATAAAGGCGGCCGCATGAGCGGAGCCCAATACTATATTGGCAGCCTGCTGAAAGTAAAGCCGATCGTCCAACTGAGCGCGGAAGGCGAATTGGTCCCGATCGACAAAGTCCGTTCGCATAAGAAAGCGATTCAGTATCTGCTGGACCGTGTAAAAGAAGACCACGAGAAATACGGCACTGACAAGTTCCAGATCATGCACGGCAACGTCCTGGACGAAGCCGAAAGTCTCAAGCAGGACATCCTTAAAATCGTACCGGAAGCTAAAATCCTGGTTGGAGATCTAAGCTCATCTCTTGCTGTACATGCCGGCGAAGGAACCATCGCTCTGCTTTGGAGAAAGCCGCCCCAGAACTAAATGAAAGCCCCGGATATATAAGATATCCGGGGCTTTTCAGTGCCTGTAAGACGGTTATTTCGTGAAAATTCTGCTACAATGGAATTACCATTTACAATGATCGCTGAAGGTGAGGTGGATTCAATGCAACATATGGAACGTGAAATTACTGAACATGTCATGCTATGTGATGCAAAAGGCCAATTAAATCCGAATGCGATAGGTTTTGCACGCCAGCCACTGGTAATCAGCAATCTTCGAGGCAATTTCATGCGCAAGAAAAAGTGGAATTACTGGTGTGTTTTCGGCGAAGAAGTGATGTTTTCTGCTACCATTTGCCACTTGGATTACTCGACGGTGTGCTTTGTCTACTTCCTGAATTACGAAACGCAGCGTTTTTATGAAAAAACCGTCATTATGCCTTTTACCCGCCAAATTAAATTATCAAATCAAGTTCTTGATACAAGCCACTTCCTCCATGAAGAGATGAATATAAAGTTCGAATATGAGCACAATGAAACCCGCATTTTAGTAGAGGTCGAAGAATTCGATGGAGAGCCGCTGGAAGCTTCCTTGCTGATCCGCCATCCCGAAAACCACGATTCGCTGAATGTAGTTATCCCTCGGAACCGCCAGACTTTCCAATTCACAGGTAAGCATCTGTCCCTTCCTGCTACCGGGT
Organism: Planococcus sp. TJ-302; assembly: GCF_058268455.1. Taxonomy (NCBI): domain Bacteria; kingdom Bacillati; phylum Bacillota; class Bacilli; order Caryophanales; family Caryophanaceae; genus Planococcus; species Planococcus sp. TJ-302. The sequence continues at coordinate 1,612,025 of NZ_JBZDOI010000001.1, forward strand.
CTATAAAGCTTGGCAACCGGACTTATGAAATTGATCCGGGGGACAGTTTTGCAGTACTCGATTACGGCAGAGGCATCTGGCCGCGTGAGTCCTCATGGAATTGGGGAATGGCTTCGCAGCGCTCCGATGGTAAAACCATCGGCTTGAATTTCGGGGGCAAATGGACAGATGGCACCGGCATGACCGAAAACGCTTTTTTTGTCGACGGCAAGATGACGAAACTGCACGAAGACGTCCTTTTCCATTACAATAGCGAGAACTACAAAGAACCTTGGTTTATCCAAACCAAATTCTCTGATGACGTTAAATTAACCTTCACGCCGTTTTTCGAACGCGAATCGAAGACAGACTTGAAGCTGGTAAAGTCAGAAATCCATCAATTGATCGGCTATTACAATGGCTATGTCCGTTACCCCGACGGCCGGAAATTGAAAATCTCCCAAATCCTCGGCGCGGTCGAGGAGCATTTCGCGAAATGGTGAAACGTGTGGCTGTGCAGCAATTGCACGAGGCACCTAACATGAACAATAAAAGCAGGCCCCGGCGCAAATTGCGCCGGGGCCTGTTTTTTGATATCATTTCAGCTTCTCAAGCATGCGCGCGGGGTAATCCGTGAAAATGCCATGAATGCCAATTTGCTGCAATTGTTCGGCGTATTCAATGCTATTGACGGTATACACATAGACGATCGACCCTTTTCTTAAGGCATCGGTCGTCATTTTCCGGAATGCGGCCGGCAGCGAGACATGAATTTGTTTGGTTCCGATGACCCTGGCGTAATCGTAAACGTCCACATAAATCTGAGAAGTCAGTATTGCCGACTTCACTTCCGTTTCCCGGCAGATATGGAGGACATCTTCGTGGTTGAACGAAGACAGCAGCAGCCTGTCCATCAGTCCTCGCTTATTGGCAAGGTTGATAACTTTATCTACCAGAGTATCGTATGGAAAAACATCCGATTTGATTTCAATATTAAGTCGATGGTGAGTGTCTTGGAAAACTTCAAACACTTCATCGAGTGTCGGGATGCGTTCCCCTCTCCACTCTTCCGCGAACCAGGAACCAGCGTCGTATTCCTGCAATTCGTCCATTGTCATGTCTTTGACATAGCCCTTACCGTCAGTTGTCCGATTGATTCTTTCATCATGGATGACAACAGCTACACCATCTTTTGTTAAATGCACATCAAGTTCTACGCCGTCGATAGGCAATGCCGCAGCTGCCTTAAAAGCAGCTAGCGTGTTTTCCGGATGTGTTCCGGAACTTCCTCTATGTGCAAAAATCTTCATCCCGTGGCCTCCTAAATTTCCGTCCGAATTTCCCATAGTTCTGGGAAGAAGTATTGGTCGAGCACTTTTTTCAGGTAGTTGACCCCTGATGAGCCGCCTGTTCCTTGTTTAAAACCGATGATGCGTTCCACTGTTTTCATGTGGCGGAAGCGCCATTGCTGAAGCCAGTCTTCGATATCGACGAGCTTTTCAGCCAATTGGTATAATTCCCAATACGTATCCACATCGCGGTAAACCGTTTTCCATGCTTCTCTGACGCTTTCATCCGATTCATAGACTTTCGTAACGTCACGGTTCAAGACCTCAGGATTGATGTGGAAACCGCTTCGGGCCAACTTTTGGATAGCGGCGTCATAAAGCCCAGGTTTGCCGAAAGCTTCCGACAGCGTCTTATGCAGCGCTTCATCTTTTTCGTAGATTTTCAACACATGCTGCGTTTTATAGCCCAGGGCAAATTCAATCATCCGGTATTGATACGATTGAAAGCCGCTGGCATTTCCAAGATCTCCACGGAATTCCATGTATTCTGCTGGTGTCATCGTTGCGAGAACGTCCCAGCCTTGGATAATCTGGGATTGGATTTTCGAAACACGCGCCAATTGCTTGAAGGCTGGCTGAAGGTCGTCATTGCCGATATGGTCGATTGCCGAGGTTAGTTCATGCAATATCAGCTTCATCCATAGTTCCGACACTTGATGGATGATGATGAATAAGGTTTCATCATGATGTCCGCTGACGCCGCCTTGTGCGTTCAGCAATTGATCAAGATGCAGATATTCCCCGTACGTCATGCTTTCTTTAAAATCCGTGCGGATGTTGCTTTCATTTGCCGCTGCAATATTTTGGCCGTTTTTGTAATCATTCATGGATTGGGCTCCGTCCTGCTCGTCTTCAGCTGTCCTCATCTGCTATACCCGCTATGCTCGTATTCCATACCAATTATGCCGGTTTTGTTGCCTTTTTCCAATAGGCCACGGTGTCTACTGCTTCAAAGCCGGACTTCCCGTAGACTTTCAGCGCGTCATTTTCCGTTTCCACATCCAGCAGGACTTGGTGCTTGCCAACAGCAAATGCATGATGCCTGCACCATAACAAAAAGGCCTTGCCATAGCCTTTGCCTTGCTCTTTGGGATCGACAGCGAATGCTGTCACCCATAAATCTGCTCCCTCCTCAAGAAGCGTCGCAGCAGCCACCATCTTACCGTCCCGTGCCATCAACCAGACGTTCCGGTCGGGCGACTCGATGTTATGGGAAACCACGGATAATATCCCTTCGTCAAAAGCCGCCTCCAACAGCGAATCCAATTCTTCCCGCTCGCCGTTATATGGCCGTACAACCAAGTCATTCGGCAGCTCCAGCTCCTCCAACGGTCCCGCAGCCATTAAGATTTCCTTGAAATCGAGCCTGTAGCCGAGGCTTTCCAGAAATTGTGCAGCTTCGGGCGTTTCAATGGATGCGGCCAGTATGCTTTCTGCCTGGCGCTGGCCATGGCCGTGTTCAATGCCTTCTGCCAATGCGGTGCCAAGCGACAATCGGCGGTACTCCGTGTGTACCAGCACCGACCATTCATAATGATGCAAGCCGACCATATCTGCCGAAGAAGCGAATCCTACTAATTTCCCGTCATCTGTATAAGCGAAGACTGCAAATCCTCTGGCTTCCGGATTTTGCCAAAGCGATCTATGGAGCACTTGGCTGTAATCTGTTTGAAATAATGTTAAAAAGTTCGAGGCATCCTGAACGGTCTTGCTATCCAACGGAAATGACTCTATTGATAGGGAAATATTCATTTTCCACCATCCCTTCACTTGATTATTTTCATCGTATCACAAGATTACAGAATTAAACGAACTTTTACCGTTCTGTATCATTGGTTTAAAGGCGTTGTAGTTAGGCTATAATGTGTTGATGAACTTATTTTCGGAGGTCAGCATTATGGCGAAAAAACGTTTAACGTGGGTGGATGCAGTAAAAGGATTCCTGATGGTGCTTGTTGTCATCGGGCATTATTCAGGGCCGATGCCTGTCGAATCCCCTTTGATCACATATATTTATTGGTTCCACATGCCGGCATTTTTCCTTTTGAGCGGTTTGTTCTTTAAACCGATAACCGATAATAGCCAATTAAAACCGGCTATCCATAAACGTTTTATGCAGCTAATGGTGCCTTATCTATTTTTCCTGCTGTTATTGACGTTCTTCAAATACGGCATGATGATAGGCGATGGCACCCTTACTTCAGCTTTCCTCAGACAAGACTTGATCGAATTGACTGTGGGCGGACGTTTTTTACGCGGTGAACACGGCGTCTTCTGGTTTGTTACGGTTATGTTCGCCACTTACTTGCTGTTTTTGTGGATTACACGCCAAAAGCGCTGGCTGCAGTTCACCATCTTGGCTGGCTGTTATATGGCCGCACAGCTGGAAGGATCATTCGCTATGGGGCTCGCTTCTGAACCAGACGCTGCCTCTGCCCAGATTCCAATGATTGGGAATCTGGACGTTGTGCTTATCGCCGTCGTCTATTTTGCAACCGGCTATTATTTCAAGGCATTTTGGATGAATATCCCGAAAGCCGCAATCGGCATTGCGGCGACAGTTGTTGCTTTAGCAATGGCCGCCGATGGCATCGGACTTATCAATTACCATTTAAGCCTGAAATTTTTGCGCTACGACCATTTCTTGCTGGATCTCATCATACCGATTGCGATGTCAGCTTTAATCGTCGGCATCTTCCAGCAGATGACAGCCATTAAAAGGCTGCCTTGGTTCGAGAAAATCGAAAAACATTCGATTTCAATCATGTATCTGCACATCTTCATCGGCTTTGTCGTCAAAGATATGCTTCCTTATAATATTTTGACCTACACATTAGCGGGATTATTCGTGCCGATTGTCTTGTCAATCCTGATTCCCAAGACGATTCCGCTCGGCGAAATCCTCATCGGCCGATTCAATCCGCACAAACATATGCACTTGAGCTGAAAAAAAGAGACAGAAAGCAGAGTATCTGCCATTCCGTCTCTTTTTTGTTGGAAAAGATTTAAACTATGCGGTCACAGCTTCGCATCCGCGAGCATTGCCGTGTACAAACCCCCGCTGTTGATCAAGTCCTGCTGCTGGCCGAACTCGACCAATTCACCCATTTCCATCACCAGCACCAAATCAGCCTGCCGCACTGTGTTCAAACGGTGCGCAATGACGAAGCTGGTTCGGCCGGCCATGAGATGTTCAAGAGCTTCCTGTATTTTCAGCTCTGTGACGGTATCGATGCTGCTCGTTGCCTCATCCAATAAAAGGATGACAGGATCTGCGATGAGCGCTCTCGCAATCGACAGCAATTGCTTCTGCCCTTGGCTGATCATCGAGCCGTCGCCTTTCAACACCGTGTCGTAGCCGAACGGCAATGCCTCGATAAAGTCATGGGCATTGCTCCTTTTCGCAGCCTCGACCACTTCTTCATCGGTTGCATCGAGGCGGCCATACCGAATATTTTCCCGCACCGTCTCTTCAAAAAGGAACGGGTCCTGCAGGACAAAAGCGATTTGTTTGCGGAGCGTTTCCCTCGGCATCGCTTCGATCGGTGTGCCATCAAGGCGTATCTGCCCTTCCGCCGTGTCATAGAAACGGGCAAGCAACTGCATAATCGTCGTTTTCCCCGCACCGGTCGCTCCGACCAATGCGGCAGTCTGGCCAACGCCGACGGCAAAGCTCACATTACGGATTGTCCAATCCTCTTCCGCACCTTCGTATTTGAAAGACACATCGTCAAATTCGACCAGCCCGCGCAGCTTCTTATCGGCATTCAAAACCGCTTCATCCTTTTCTTCCGTTTCTCCCATGATCGAAAACACTCGTTCCGCCCCTGCTATAGCCGACAGTACGGTATTGAACTGGTTTGCCAAGTCATTGAGCGGGCGCGTAAACTGGCGGGCATACTCAGTAAAGATGACAATGACCCCGATTGAAATCGATCCGTTAAGCGCAAGAATACCGCCCACGCCGGCGACAATCGCAAAACTGCCGTTGTTCAAAAAGTTCATCACTTTCGGAATGAACCCAGCATAAGTCCATGCCCAAAATCCTGTACGGCGAAGATTCTCACTTTTCACGAGAAACTCTTCCATCACGCGCGGTTCCTGTGAAAAGGCTTTGACGATTTTCTGCCCGGAAATCGATTCCTCGATCAAACCGTTCAATTCGCCGATGGCTTGCTGCTGCTCTTTGTAGAGACGGCCCGTGCGCTTCGTAATCCATTGCATCGAAACGTACATGAGGGGAATGATGATTAGCGTCAAAACCGTCAGCAGCGGGCTCAGCCACAGCATGACAATGATGGTACCCGTCAATGTCAGGATGCTTGAAAACACTTGGATAAATGTGCTGTTAAGCGTTGTCGACACATTCTCGATGTCATTCGTCATGCGGCTCATCAACTCGCCGTGCTGGCGTTTGTCGAAGAATGAGACCGGCAAACGCTGAAGATGCTCGAACAGCCTGGTGCGCATCCGGTAAATCACTCCTTGGGCAATCCCGACCATCCAATAGTTTTGCAGGTATAACGAGACAGAATGCCCGGTATAAACGGCAATGAGCCAGAAGATGACCGTTCCCATGCCGCTGAACGTCTGGGGGACGATGAATTCATCAATAATAAAACCGATCAGGTAAGGGCCTAGCAGCGCCAACGCTGAACTGACGAACACCAAAGCAAGCACTGCCACCAACAGGAGGCGATGTTCATCCACCAGTTTCCAGATGCGCAGCAGCGTGGATTGCCAATTCTCCGCACGCTCGGTTTTTTTGCTGTCTTTCTTTTTTAAGTCCTCTTTCTGGATTACCGGTTCGTAGCCGAAAGGACGCCGAATCGCCTCAAACATACTCGTCCACCTCCTGTTCTTGCTGTGAAAAGGCAATCTGCCGATAAAGTGAAGACGCCTTCAAGAGCTGTTCGTGTGTTCCATAAGCGGAAATTTCACCATCCTCCAAAAGCAGGATGCGGTCAGCTTTCATCGCTGTGCGGATTTTTTGTGTGACCATGAGCATCGTCGCATTTTCCCGTTCGAGCTCTTCCCACAGCGCCGCTTCCGTTTTCACATCAAGCGCGCTTGTGCTGTCATCCAAAATCAGCACCGATGGTTTGCGTACAAGTGCACGCGCAATCGACAAGCGCTGTTTTTGGCCGCCGGATAAATTGACGCCTTTTTGTCCGACACGCGTGTTATAGCCATCCGGAAAACGCATGATGGTATCGTGGATCTGGGCTTTAACAGCGGCGTTGGCAAGTTCACCTTGCTCAGACTGTTCTTTCCCCCACGACAAGTTGTCTGAAATGGTCCCCGTGAAAAGCATCGATTGCTGCGGCACGATGCCGATGGTTTTGCGCAATGTCCGCAGCTTCCATTTCTGCACGTCGCTGCCATGGATTTTCACAATGCCATCCTTAGCATCATAAAACCGGGGAATGAGCTGCAAAAGCGTCGATTTCCCCGACCCAGTCGCACCCATAATCGCCAGTTTTTCATTCGCTTCCAAGCTGAACGTGATATTCTTCAGCACCAATCGATCCGTTCCGGGATATGCAAATGACACGCCATCGAACTCGACAGCTCCGCGCTGCAGCATATTGTCTCCACCATTTTCATCTTTTTCACGCACGTCTTCCGCAAGCAGCACTTCTTCGATTCGCTCAGAAGAAGATTTCGCCCGCGCAAACGCCATAATGATGAACGAGAACATCGAGAAAGCGCCAGTCATACGCATGGCGTAGTTGACGATTGCCACCAGTTCGCCGATTTCAGCACTGCCTTGACGAATTTCAAAGGCGCCAAACCAAAGCACCGCTAATAACGACAAGTTCATGCCGAATAAAAGAATTGGCAAAATGATTTCCATGACGCGGAATGCTTTCACGGTATCGGTTTTCAGCGAATCGGCTACGCCCGAGAAACGATTCGATTCGTGTTTGCCGCGCAAATAAGCTTTGATCAGCCGGACAGCCTGTAAGTTTTCCTGAACCATCCGGTTAAGCTGATCGAGCCGCTGCTGAACAAAACTGAAATGCGAAACACCTTTTTTCACCATAATGTATAAAAACACCAACAGCAATGGAAAGATGACCACCAGATAAACCGCCAGCTGGGCGTTAACGACAAATGCCATGACGATGCTTCCAATAACGAGCAACGGCGCGCGCAGCATGATGCGCAAACTCATGAACAGCACCTGCTGGACTAAGTTGACATCGCTGGTCAGCCGCGTGATCAAGCCCGACGCCGGAAAGCGGTTGAACGTTGCCAGTGAAAAAGACTGTATCCGCCCGTAGACGGCCTTTCTCAAGTCGAACGAAAAGCTTTGCGATACGTGCGAAGCGAAATAGGAGTTCACCACACCTGACAAAAAGGCGATGACCGAAAGCCCCATCAATATGATTCCATATTCGATGATTTGATCGCGGTCCCCCGCCATGATGCCGTCGTCGATGATTTTTGCGATGACCAGCGGCTGCAAAAGCTCCACTGTCAGTTCAAGCAGCATAAGAGATAAGGCGATGGCGATTAAAAATTTATATGATTTGGCGTACGAAAAAACAGTTTTCACCCGCATAGCCTCCTTGAACATTTCGATACACGAACTTTTATCTTGTTATTATGACATAATTCTCTGACAACAGACAGTATATTTCCTTGAAAATAAAAAAAACGGCGCTTCTATAAAGCGCCGCTTCGTGACTTATCTGACTCTTCGTTTTTTCAGTTTAACATTGCCTGCCAGCGACAGGAATGTGACAAACACCAGCATGATGAGCGCTCCTGTAAGCTGGGTCGGTGCAAGTATCTGATGAAACCAGAAAGCTGAAATAATCATTGCCGTAAGCGGTTCCACCGCAGACAGCACACTCGTTTCCACTGGCGTGATAAAGCGCATGCTGCTTAGGAACAGGACAAACGCCAGCGTCCCTACAATAACCAAGGCAAGGAAAATCAAGAGCGCTTTTGGATCCATCAGGCTTCCCCAATCATCCGCAAGAAACACCGGATCCACAATCGCCAGGAACAGGCCGCCAATCAGCATCGACCATCCTACGACAAGAAGTACGCCCCATTCTTGCATCAATTGTGCTGGGTATAAGGTATAAAAAGAAAACGTCAGTCCTACTAAGATGCCCCAGAACAGCGCTTCGCCGCTGATGATCAGCTCATCCGGACGACCATTTGTCAAAAGCAGGAATAACCCTACCAGCGTTCCCACCATGCCGATCACCTGATAAAGCGGCGGCAATTTCTTTTGGCGCAGTGAAATGAATAGGATGATGTAAATCGGCCCCAAAAATTGAAGCAGCGTCGCGACGACTGCGTCACTGGCTGCAATGGCTGAAACAAATGTAAATTGCGCGCCAAGCATGCCGAAAATCGAGAACAGTACAAGTGGACGGATCCAAATGCGCCCTCTGAAAATCGATGTGACTTTCACTCCTTTCATTTTCACAAAAGCAAGCAGCATCACCCCCGCCAGCATCAGGCGCAGCGTGGACACAAAAGTAGGCGTCAAGCTGTACTCATGCATCATCCACTCCATCATCGGGCCGGTTGCTCCCCAAAATACCGAACCCGTGATGATCATTGCAATCCCTTTAATACGGTTCATGGCAAATCTTCCTTTCTACAGGAAAAACCAATCCCGGAAGATTGGTTTTCTGGTATTCGTTAAAAAGTGGTGGTCAGCATCAAGCCGCAATACGCGGCTGCGATAAAACCGATGCCGAACAGTACGGAAAATCCGGCAGGCAGGCTGCGTTTATAAGACAGCGGCACCATCACCAAACAAAGGAGTGCTATTCCAAGCAGCAGCAGGCCATTCAATGAAAAGGCCGGTGCTGCGCTGATTGGAATATACAGCGGACCCATGAACGCTTCGATAAACGGCGCCGCCCCTTCCGAGCGGAATGTATCATTGACATCGTGCGGAGGTGCTTGTTTGCTCATGAACGCGGTCATTGCCAGCGTTGCCAATAGCAAAATGCTTTCCGCTTTCAGCCATGCCTGTTGGTAAAGGCGTTTTTTATTCAAAAAGCCATTGATGGCTGCCGCCAGCAATAGCGGAAGGATGCTCAAATGTTTCAATAACAGCAATTGGCCGTAAGGCAGAACCCATGAACTGGCGTAATCAGCTGGCGCCACAAAGAACAGCATGATGACAAATCCACTGATTAACAGGATCGCGACACAGGCACTGGCAAATGGCGTGAACCACGCCAAGAATCGCTCCCATTGCCCACCCTTTGATAACCATGCTGTCTGCAGCAGCATTCCCGCCCAGAGCACCAACGCCAAAAAATGGATCGTATGGCCAACGAAACCGCTCCATAAATTCAAGGTCGAAGCGTGGCTGAAAAATCCGACAGCCAGAATTAATGCCAGCGTGTAGTACGCGGCCATGTATTTTGAGCCGTCGTAATAGATGGTGACGCCAAGGAGCAGCGAAATCAATGCGGTAATCACCCAGCCATGGCCGGTCCGGTAATCGAGCAGCACGGTAAAGAACGTCCCGAAACCGCCGTCCAAAAACACCAGCAATTCAATGACAGGGGCCAGCGAAAAAAGCACAATCCCGATTACGCTTAACATCAGCAGCCATCGCGGCTCACGGATTTCCGGCTTATGGGACTGAGGGATGAATTTCAACAACACCGAACTCGCGATAATGGAAAATGAGATATACAGCAAAAAATCAGCAATTGAAGTGAAAAAGATCATCGCTTCTTTTTGATCAGCAGGACAGAGCCGAACCCTATCAATACTGTAACAGCAATAATCAATAAAATTGTCAGAAGGCTGCCGCCTTCTTTCCCTTCATCCGCAGCAGCTTGCTGGTCTTCATCGGACTCGGCAGGCTCTGTTTGAGCCGCCTCTTCTTGTGCAGCTTCTCCTGTGGATTCTTCAGCAGGTTCTTCCGATGCTGTTTCTTCTGCAGGAGCCGCCTCCAAACTGAATAAAATTTCCCCTTCAATTGGATGGCCATCTTCACCTATAATTTTCCATGAAATTATGTATTGGCCATTCACTAACTCTTCATTGATTAAGCCTTTCATCACGTTTTCAGAAATTGAAATACCATCCAGCGCCACGTCTGTCTCAGGTCCTTTGAGCGTCATCATGCTGCCTTCTTCGATAATTGTGCCAAACACCAATTCAAGTTCCTCCGGGGTTTCAGCCAATTTCTCACCTTCTGCAGGGTTAGACGATGTCAATGCTGTATGGGCATGCGCCGTGAAAGGCATCCCGATCATTAGCAGCAACATTGCCACAATTATTTTCTTCATTGAGTTTCCCTCTTTTTCTTTATTTTTCATTTTTTCTTTCCCCATTCTCTCATGCTTGTTAAAATAAGCATAGTCATTGTATCTTATAAATAATCGCAGGGAATATTTTGAAAAGGATGACGATAGTCCTTTTCTTCTTTATAATGGAATTAGACTACGGAGAAGGAGCGTCATGGAATGAGTGAATTACAAGAACTGCTAGCGGATAACCTCGTTTTTAACCATATCCCTTTTCCCATTATCATTATGGACAAAGACGGACTTGTAGTATGGTGCAGCCGCCATGCAGAACGTGTTTTCCAAATCGAAACCAATACAATCAAAGGCCAACTTTATCCATATATGAACCCGGAGAGAGCCGCTCTTTATAAGCATTCCTGGGAAACGGTTATACATAGCAAAGAGCCGATACGGTTTGAAGATGTAGAAGTCGAATTAGGTGGCGGAACGCTGACGTATACAACCATCGTCACAAAAGCATTCACTGCTGATAATGAACAATTCATAATGGCGATTTTCGAAGTGGACGATGCTGACGAAGAAGGATCGGCAAACCGCGAATTGAACAGCTTGCGGAGCGGATTGGATAATTCGTTCATGTTGCTATATTTTGACGAGGAATTTTTGATCACTTACGCAAATCCTTTGTTTCTAAAACTCAGCAAATGGACGCCGAAACGGATTCTCGGCAAACCGATCTGGCAGATGTTCGGGGAAGAAAGCGCGGATGTCCGTTTTGTGGAAACGCTTGTGGCAACATTGAAGAGCGGAAATGTCTGGAACGGGCAGACGCGGAAAGTGAAGAAAGACGGCGAAGAATACTGGGTTGACCTGACTGCGATTCCGATGCAGATTAAAGGCGATGACACCTATTACATCTTCCTCGAAAAGGATATTACTGCTGCTAAGAAAGTGCAGCATCACTTGGAAGAAATTGCCTTCGTTGATCCCATCACTGGCTTAGAGAACCGCCATCGCTTAGAGCAAGTGGTCAACGAGTTTATCGAAGAGAAGAAAAATTTCTCGTTTGTCTATCTCGATATTGACCGTTTCTATACACTTCGCGATGTGTCGGACACCGATACTGAAAATGAATTGCTCATCGAATTCACGAAGCGCCTGCGCATGTATTTCTCAGATACCGTCATCACCCGCGCCGGGCTGCATGAATTCGCGTTGGTGACACCGCTCAGCAACTGGTTCATTGAAGGGTTCCTATATTACCTTCAGCAGCACCCGATCTACATTGACGGGCTGTCAATTCCGATGACCATCAGCGGCGCCATCACGCGCTATCCTGAAGATCAGCAATCGTTCGTGCACCTGATTAAAGCGTCTCACGCGACCATCAAAAAAGTCAAAGAACGCGGCGGCAGTGCCATCTCTGCGCTGACTTCGGATGACCATGAGCGCCTGAGCCGAAAATCATTGATTGAAAAACGCTTGATCCACGCGCTTGACCGCCATAATTTGCATTTGCTGTACCAGCCGCAAGTCAATTTGAAGACCGGAAAAGTGGAAAGTGTCGAAGCGCTCGTGCGATGGGAAGATTCCGAAATCGGCATTGTCACGCCGGATGAATTAATACCGATCGCCGAAGAAAATGGCATGATCAACGAAATCGGCCTTTACGTGCTTGAAACGGTTTGCACGCAGCTGAAAGACTGGCAGAATCGTGGAATCGATATGAAAGTCAGCATTAATACGTCCATCCGGGAATTCCGCGACAAGGACATGGCCAAGATCTTTCTTGAGCAGATCCAGCTAAATGGCTGTGATCCTGCTTCATTGGCGATTGAAATTACCGAACGGTTCGCTTTGGAAGCGGAAGCAGAACGGTCCATCGTCAAACAGATGCAGCAGCTGAACGCGGCTGGCATCTCCTTCTCACTCGATGATTTCGGCACAGGCTACGCCGCATTCCGCTATATGCTGATGCTGCCGATCACCAATTTGAAAATCGACCGTTCCATCATCAAGCACATCACTAAACAGGAAAAAATGCAGAAACTGATTAAAGGCATGATCCAATTTGGCAAGAGCTTGGATCTCCAAGTCACTGCGGAAGGCGTAGAAACCAACGAACAGCTGGAATTATTGCGCGCCATGGACTGCGATTTGATCCAAGGTTATATTTCCGGTTATCCGATGACAGCGGCAGACCTGGAAAAATGGCTTAAAGTTTCAGAAACGACGTAATATAAAAATAAAAAAATCGGCATGTCCCAGTCAATTCTGGGTCATGCCGATTTTCTTTTGGACGCGCTTGGCCATCACTTTGAAGACCATTTGCATCAATACTTCCGCGAACACCAACCCCATCGCGACAGCGCCTGAAATCATCAGCGCTTCAGAAGCGAAGGTTATGGCTTCCAGATAATTGTTCTCTACGATATTGCGCATGGCATTATATGCTTTGCTGCCCGGCACAAGCGGAATGATTCCTGCCACACTGAAAATGATCATGGGCATCTTGAATTTTTTCGCCAGCAGATGCGCAGCCAGCGCCACGCCGAATGCGCCAGCAAAGGTCGCCTGTACGGGGTCGTCGAGGAAAATGACGCCCGTCCGGTAAATCAGCCAGCCCGTCATACCGACCAGCCCGCAGCTGAACAATGTCCTTCTCGGCGTATTGAAAATAACGCCAAACGACGCTGCTGCCAGAAAACTTAAAAACGCTTCTAATGGCCAGTTCATCGTACCCCTCCTTTTAAAATGACAATACAAGCGCGATGCCCGCTCCAATGGCGAACGCTGTCAGAAATGCTTCCGCTCCTTTAGAGAGGCCCGAAACGAAATGCCCGGCCATCAGATCGCGGACGGCGTTAGTGATCAGCAGCCCCGGTACAAGCGGCATGATCGAGCCGATGATGATTGTGTCCAGATTTTTTCCAAAGCCGGAATGGACGGCCAACAGCGCGAATACGCCGATGGCCAACGCTCCGACAAACTCGGCAAAAAATTTCACTCGCGTTTTCTCTAAAATCGTTTCTACTATGATAAAGCCCGTACCGCCGAAAACAAAAGCGAACGGCAAATCACTCCAACTGCCGCCCAGCAGGATCAAAAAACATCCACTCGCCGTCGCTGCTGCCAGAATCTGAAGCCATATATTGAACATATAATTAGTTCGGTCGATTATTTTCAATTCTTCGTATGCCTCTGCCAGCGCCAATTCACCAGCCACCAATTTCCTAGAAACCGAATTCACCAGCGCAACACGCTCCAGATCGGTGCGGCGGCTGTTGATGCGCACAAAGCGCGTCGCCAGTTCATCACTCGGAGAAAACATGATGCCCGTAGGCGTGACAAAACAATGGGAGTCTGTCATTTTCTGTGATATGGCCATGCGGATCATCGTATCTTCAACGCGGTAAGTTTCCGCGCCATTCTCCATCAATAGCTTGCCGGCCAACAGAAAACAATCGAGGGCAAGCTCGCGTCTAGTTTCAACTATTTGTGTCACAGGCTCTCCCCCTTCTGTATTATTCCTCATGATAACGCATCCGGACAAAAATTAAAACGCTCCGCCTAGGCGGAGCGTTTTTTTAGATTATTAGGAAAATCCTGACAACTCTTTTCATTTCGCTCTAGGCGGACGCTTTCCGCGGGCACGGCTTCAGCCGCTTCCCTCACTACGAAAACCGTTGCTCCTATCCCTGTCCCTGCAACGCTTCGCTAGCTTCGGGACATGGAAGTGCGTTGCAGCGCTATACGCTTCGTCGCAAACAAGTTGGGCAAAAAAACTTTTTGCCAACTTGTTCGCCGCCTTCCGCTCCATTCAAAGGTGTTTCTTAATAGTGAAGCATTTCTTTGAATGAAGAAAACGAAAGATATAACTTCTGCAGTTTCTTTCCAATCTCCAGATATGTAGCAAAACAGCTCCGACTCCCGCGGGAGCAGCGAAGCGATGAAGTGCCGAAATCCACTCGAGCGCTAGCACGAGTGGATTTCGGCGCAAGCCCGCAGGAAAGCGGTGCTGTTTTGTGGAATATCGATGTCGATGCCTGACTTGACATTGGATTTTAATTTAGTGTTTTCTGTTAGCTATATATCAAGGTTTCAGGATGACTTTCGTGCAGTCGTCTGTGTGGTCATTGAAAATCTGATAAGCATCCGCTGCCTTTTCAAGCGGCATGATATGCGAAATGATTTCACGCGGATCGAATTCACCATTCTCAATTTTTTCGTACAGCATCGGCATCAAATGAATGACGGGTGCCTGCCCCATCTTCATTGTAACGTTGCGCTCAAAGATATTGCCCAGTGGAAACTGGTTGTACTTCAACCCATAGACGCCTGTCAGTTGGATCGTACCGAATTTGGCAACTGCGTCTTTTGCGATATCAATCGCACTTAGCGTGCCGCCTTGAAGCATCAACTTCTGCTGGATTGCTTCTGCCGCCGATTTTTTGCCGTCCATTCCGACGCAATCGATGACTACTTGTGCGCCTCCGCTCGTCAGATCATGGATATGCGCACCCATATTATCGTATTGGCTAAAATCGAACACTTCAACGTTGTTCATGCGTTTCGCTTTTTCCATTCGGTATGGAATTTCATCAACCGCGATGACGCGTTTAGCGCCTTTCATCCACGCGAATTTCTGGGTCATCAAGCCGATTGGCCCGCAGCCCAGAACAACTACCGTATCTCCCTGCTTTACGCCGGCATTTTCAACACTCCACCAAGCGGTCGGCAGGACGTCAGAAAGGAAAAGCACCGATTCATCTTCAAGCTCGGAAGATTCCGGAATGACAAACGGCATGAAGTTGCCGTACGGCACACGCAGGTATTCGGCCTGTCCGCCGGAATAATCGCCGTAGCGTTCAGTAAATCCGAAATAGCCGCCCGTATCGAAATGAGGATTGCCATTTGAATTGTCGCATTGGCTCTCCATGTCATGATCGCAATAGAAGCACTGCCCGCAGCTGACGTTAAATGGCAGTACGATGCGATCGCCTTTTTTCACTTTTGTCACTTCGGGCCCAACTTCTTCGACAATGCCCATCGGTTCATGGCCAATGACGTAATCTTTTCGCGCTGGCAAGGCTCCTTGATAAATATGCAAATCCGAACCACAAATAGCAGAAGAAGTGATTTTGACAACGATATCGTCTTTCTTCTCAATTTCAGGATCCTTGACTTTTTTTACTTTAATGTCTTTGACTCCTTGAAAAGTTACTGCTTTCATCTTATCGCCTCCATAGTTTTCAGAATACTCTACTACTTCCCTGATTTGATGAATAAAAAACCGCACATCCGGAATTTCCGGATGTGCGGACGGCTAATAGGCCAATGTGTCTTTCAATTCATAGGTTTCGAGATTGTAGCTTTTCACTTCGCTATTGGCTACAGTGTAAAGATTGTCACCGCTGTAAAGTATGCGCTGCACGCTTTTAGCCCAATCTTCGAACTGCATATCGGACTGCGCTATCAAATTGGCCGCTTCTGTGATGCCGTCGGGAGTTATATTGTAAATCATTGCCCCCTCACCTTCGAACTCCACATACTTGCCATCTGTTTCGCCATACATTGCCAGCGGAAAACCGTAAAGGCTCTTTTCGGGATGGATGAACAGCGCTTTGTGGTCGTATTGCAGCTGGGAATAGGTTCCCGGACCCCCTATGATTTCATTGTCTTTTTCCCGGGGATTTGAGAAATCGCTGATATCAAACAATGAAATTTTCATTCCCCCGGTTACTATCCGCGGTTCGCCGCTCTTCACCGGCTCCAGCTTCGTATCTGCGCCAAAACCGATTAAGTGGTTTTCATCCAATGGATGAAGATAATTCGAGAATCCGGGAATTTTCAATTCTCCCAGCACTTTCGGCGCGGATGGAGCGGATACATCGATGACAAACAATGGATCGGTTTCTTTAAACGTCACCATATATGCTTTATCCCCGATAAACCGGGCTGAGTAGATCCGCTCTCCTTTTGCCAAATCTTCCACTGCGCCAACTTGTTTCATGCCAGCATCCAGTACGAACAGATGGTTTTTCGAGGGTTCATTGACATTCCACGCAAATCCTTCCGTTGTTGCTATACGGAAATAGCCATTGTGCTCATCCATTGAAAACTGGTTTAAGAGTGAACCCGTCACTTCGCTAGAGGCTAAAAATTGGACCTCTGTTTCTTCCAATGCAAATTTGAAAATTTCGGTATTTGCCGTCTGCGGCATCCAGATCGCTATATCGGCATCGCTGTCGGTCACTGTGCCGTCTTCGCTGGCTGCCGGAATATAAGCGGCTGCCGTCAAATAGAGATGGTCTTTCGACATATACAACTGCTCGCTGCCTCCTAAAAATCCTTTTGTGCTAATGTCGTTTTGGGAAGGCTCCGCCAAATCGACGGCTGATATGACACTATAGCTGCCCTCCATTGTCCCTGGCAAGATGGAAAGGCTGTCGTAAGGCACCGGTGTGAGCGTGCCGCCATTTTTCGAATCATAGGTATGGGGACGCAATTCCGTCTCATTTTGCTGTTCCATAATCCAGAAATCCGGATAGACATTGGTGACATAGTATAAGACATTGTCAGCCAGCCGTGCGCCGTTCAAATTCCCCTCTGTCCCGAATTCTCTCAGCAATTCCGGCGATGTCGGATTATCAATGTCGTAAAGGTGGACGGTTGTCATTCCCATATGCGGAAAGTACTCCCGTTCCATGCCATCCATCGGCATAATTGAATACTTGCTGCCGATCACAACAAGAACGCCATCGTTCAAGAACAATTGCTGCGGATATATTTCTTCTTCGAAAACCAGTTCATCCGCCACGGCCAATTCGTCCGGATTTCGGACATCTGTAATAATAACGCGATTTTCGCTGATTGAATAAATGAACGATCCATCGGTTTTCACGAGATCAGCTTCATCTACACCTTCAACTTGTTTATTGGTGGTTGAGTAATCGCCGCCATTCCCGGCCTCTCCGCTGGATTCACCGCTGCCGCTGTCTGCAGACTCTTCTGTGGCGCCGCTTTTATCTGTGAAAATGCCAGCTTCTTCATTGCTTTGCTGCAAAGCCAATACCTGGTCGAAATACGCCTTTAGCTCTTCAGCGTCCGTCAATGTCTGGATTTCTTCCTGAACAGAAAAAGTGAGCTCTTTTCGATCAAGTGATTTGAAAAAGCTTCCTTTGATTGCTGATTCTTTGATGTGAAGCTCGTATTGCCCCACCGGAAGCTGCGGCATTTCAATAGTTTTGCCGTTTGGCCGCAATTCCATTGAAGTTTCCACTCGATTCCCTTCCGCATCCGTCAGATAAATGTCGCCTTTTTCAATCGCATCCCTTTGGACTGTGGATGAGAAATTCGCGCGCCATCCTTGCTCAGTCAAGGCGATTGCGGGTGCGTTGACAGTCACTTTGTCGAACATCAAAACTCCTGCAATTGCGATGCCTGCAAGCAACACTGCTGCCACTAGCCATATCCCTTTCTTCTTCATTACCGACCCCGCCTTTCAAGGCTTCTTTTCCAATTAGACACTAGCCACAGAAAAAAGTTACAGATTTTCCCGGAACTTTTTTACAGCCTTTTGGAATGTCTCGATAAACTGCTCATTCGCGCAATCCGTGTTCCCACCGCCTTGAACAAATCCTGAATTTCCGCCGCCTTTGCCATCCGTCAATGCCAATAGCTCTTCCAGCACTTCCCGCATATCTCCTTGTGCCTCTTCCCCTTTCGCACAGACAAATCGCACGCCTTTACCTTCTACCGACAAAAGGAGTGAATAAGCCTCTTTTTCACGAGCCGCAACTAAACGCGCCAATTGCTGGAGTTCTTTTACCGGGCGGTTATAAAATATACGTTCTGCAGTTGCCGTATTTGCCGTTGCCTGAATGCCACCGGCTTCTGCTACCAATAATTTTGAACGTGTGTCTTTTAATTCTTTTTCGATTCCCGTCTTTTCTTCAAGCAGCGCATCAGCCGCAGCCGGCAAATCCTTCAACGGGGAATTCAGCTGGCGCACCAGTTCATCAGTGGTTTCAATCAACAGGTTGAAATGGCTGAATGCCCGGCCACCGCATAAAAAATAAACCCGTGTTCCGCCTTTTGCCTTCTCCACAGTAATGATTTTGATGACGCCAATGTCAGCGGTATTTTTAGGATGGGTACCTCCACAGGCATTTAGGTCGACCCCTTCAATTTTTACGAGCCGAATGTCCCCTTCCACCACAGGCGGTTTTCTTAACGGCAGGGATTTCGCCTGCTCATCCGACACCCATTCTGTCGTAATCGGCAGATGGCGGCGAATGACTCTATTGGCCGCAGCTTCCGCAGCCGACAGAACTTCCGGTGGAATTCCAGCGGTGTCCAAATCAATGGACACCCGCTCCACACCAAGATGAAAGCTTGTCGTATGCAAATTAAACTTGTCAGCAAACACGGCACTCAGTACGTGCTGGCCAGCATGCTGCTGCATATGGTCAAAGCGCCTATTCCAGTCGAGCTGCGCCGGATATTCCCCGTTGCCGAGCGGCATATTCGTGTAATGCCGGATTTCCTCTTGAAAAGTTTGAACGTCCAGTACTGCAGCCTCGCCAATGGAGCCGGTGTCTGCAGGCTGTCCGCCGCCTTCCGGATAGAATATCGTTTGGTTTGTTAGTATGTATTGCCCTTTTTTGTCCTGTCCCGATCCAATCACTTCCACTTTGGCCAGCGCAATTTCCGGGTCGCCATAATACATTTTCAATGTCATTATCGTTCCTTCTTTCCGCTTTTTCAGTATGCAGCCCTCTGTTGTTTAGGGATCTCCGTTTAGTGGAAATAAATAATTACAAGAGAATTTAGGAGGTAGCAAGCATGCCGAGATTTGAACGTTCCATATTATTGTATAACGGCGCGGCTGGAGCGGCAACGACCGACACGGTAATCCCTTTGACTGTTCCGGCTCTCGCGCGGGCGTCAAAGCATCTTGAGCTGATCCAAACTGCGTCACCAGAAGAATTCGAAGCTGCATGCCGCAATTCCTGCAACAACGCCGATGCGCTTTTTGTTGCAGGAGGAGACGGCACCGTACACATTGCGGTACAAGTGCTTTCCACCATGGATGCTCCTCCAGTGCTCGGAATCCTTCCAAGCGGAACGTGCAATGATTTTGCCCGAACGCTGGAGATTCCATTGTTGCTTGACCAAGCGGCTGAAGCTTTGGCCGCTGGAGATATTCAGGACATCGACACGGCACAAGTCAACGATCGGATTTTCCTTAATTTCGCCGGACTCGGATTGATTACGGATACGTCATTGAACATCGACCCTGCGTTAAAAGAACGCTACGGCAAATTAAGTTATTTCATGAGCGCTTTGCAAACCATGCGCCAATCAATCCCTTTTCCAATCCATTTGGAAATCGATGGCGTGCAATCCTTGGAAGAAGGAGTCGCTGCGTTGATTATGAACGGAAAATCCATCGGCACCCATATGCTTCCGATGGATTCGATTAGCCCTTCTGACGGCCTGCTTGATGTCTTCATTGTCCAATCATCGACGATTACCGCGATCCGGGAATGGTTTTCACTCGCTAAACCTGACGTGACGCCCGACGAATTGGAACACATAACCCATTTCCAAGGACAGCACATCAAAATATGGACAGATGAAGAAAAAGAAGTCGACACGGATGGAGAAATCTACTTGAAGACTCCACTTGACATTCAAATCCAGCCGAAGAAACTCAAAATGCTGGTGCCAAAACCCGCATTTGACAGTATTCCTGAATAATCCCCCAGCCAGAAAAAAGAGCCGCAAGCAACTGTCATGGAAAAATGACAGTGCTGGCGGCTTTTTTTATTCTTCAAATGGCCATTGCGGCAGCATGTGATTCAATTTCTTATCCTGGCGGTTGCCGAGCACATAATCCGCTTGCATGAGCGTATGGATTTCACGCGTTCCTTCATAAATGACCGGTGCTTTCGAGTTCCGCAAGAAGCGGGCAACCGGATATTCATCCGTATAGCCGTAAGCGCCGTGGATCTGGACAGCATCATCTGCCGCTTTATTGGCAAAATCGCAAGCCTGCCATTTCGCTAGAGACGTTTCCCGCGTGTTGCGCTTCCCTTGGTTTTTCATCTCGCCCGCCCGGTATACGAGCAGCCTGCTCATTTGATAACCCGCTTCCATATTGGCAAGCATCTGCTGGACAAGCTGGTGTTCGCCAATCGGTTTGCCGAATGTCGAGCGGGTATGGCAATACTTGACGCTTTCTTCTATACACGCCATCAGCAAACCACATGCACCCGCAGCAACGGTAAAGCGGCCGTTATCAAGTGCAGACATGGCGATTTTAAAGCCCTCGCCTTCTTGTCCTAATAGATTTTCCACCGGCACCCGCAAATCATCAAAGAATAATTCGCCGGTATTGCCCGAGCGGATGCCGTACTTTCCTTTTAGCGCTTTTGAAGAAAACCCTTCCCAAGTCCGCTCGACGATAAATGCACTGATTCCTTTATGCTTTTTCTCTTTGTCGGTATAAGCGAAAATGATAAAATGGTCCGCAACGTCGCATAACGAAATCCAGGTTTTCTGACCATTCAAAATATAATACTCGCCGTCCCTCACCGCTGTCGAAGCCAAAGCTACGACATCTGAGCCTGCGCCCGGTTCTGTCAGGCCGAATGCTCCAATTTTTTCACCTTTTGCTTGGGGAACGAGGTATTGCTGTTTCTGCTGCTCGGTCCCCCATTGCAAAAGGGACATCGAATTGAGGCCCGTATGGACGGAAACCGCTGTCCGGAAAGCCGTGTCTCCTCTTTCTAATTCTTCACAAATAATCGCCAACGAATTATAATCCATTCCGCTGCCGCCGTATTTTTCAGGTATGCATACACCCATTAGGCCCATATCTTTCAGCCGGATCCAGATGGCCGGATCAAAAGCTCCGGCCGCATCCCATCCGGCTATATGCGGAATGATTTCTTCATCGACAAATTGCCTGACTGTTTTCCGAAGCAGCTGATGTTCTTGAGTGAATTCGAAATCCATAGCCGTTCCCCCCTGTGCCGTTTTTTAATTCTGATACGCGGAACGATGCACTGTTTCTTTGATGAGAACTCCGCGCTTCGCCATTTCCGCAATGTATTCATCGCCTGGCACGATCAATTCAGGCGGATAAGAACCTCGCTTATCGATGAGGCCGCTGCCAATCATCTGCGCCACAACTGAAATCGTATAAGCAGTCGCCCGCGCCATAGCGGTCACACCCACATCTTCCCGAACTGTAATCATATTGTATTCATAGGTCAGCCCTTCACCTTCTTTGGTACCCGAAACCAAGACGCGCAATAAAACAGCATCCTGTTTATCGCCAAGTTCAGTGAGCGGCTTCAGCACTTCACGCAAAACGTCGCGCGGCTTCACGGCTAGCCCGTTCACCTTAACCGTTTTTTCACGATCCGTGAATCCAAGGTCGACAAGGGTTTGAAACTTTTCGGCATGCCCTTTATAGCGAACCGTTTTATACTCTAATGTATCAACGTCACTGAACGTGTCGATAAGCGTTGATGTTCCGCCAGATGTATGGAAGGCTTCAAGTTCCACGAAATCCTCGAATTGTACAAATTCGATTTCCGACAGCGAAGCGACTTCCTGTTCACGCCCTTCGCGGATGACAACCGACGGGTCCGTATAATGATCGAATACGCCCTCCAATGAAAAAACATGATTGTACATTAAAGGCGGTTCGGGTTTCACCGGTATTCCGCCAACAAAAATCCGGATTTCATGGACTTGATCCAACTTTTCGGCTCCATGGCCAACCAATATATTCATCATGCCCGGAGCCACGCCCAAATCTGGAATGAGTGTCACGCCCCGCTGCTCCGCTTGTTCGTGCATCGACAAAACAGCGTCGGTAGCTCCGCCGATATGGCCGCCAAGGTCCACCGAATGGACTCCGCATTGCATAGCAAGGCGGGCCACTTTTTCGTTGAATGTATAAAACAATGCGTTGATGACAACGTCAGCCTGAGCCATGATATCCAAGAGCTGCTGGTCGTCATGAGCATCTAAATAATGCACCTCGATTTTATCGCTGCCTAGCTGTTGTTTGAACAGCTCAGCCTGCGCTGGATGAAGATCCGCCAGAAACACTTTTTCCACCTCGCTGTTGGCAGCCAAGTCCCCTGCTGCTTGCTTACCCATCAATCCTGCACCCAATACCGCGATTTTCATGCCGACGCCTCCTCTTTAATCAGATTTCGTTGTCGATTTGCGCACGCTGCAGCTTGCCGCTGAAATCAACATACACGCTCTTCCACTCTGTAAAGACGTCAAGTGCCGCAACCCCTGAATCGCGATGGCCGTTGCCGGTCCCTTTTGTCCCCCCAAATGGCAAATGAATTTCTGCCCCTGTGGTCCCAGCATTGATGTAAACGATTCCCGTATCCAAATCTCTTTGCGCTTTGAATGCACGGTTGACATCACTCGTGTAAATTGAGCTTGATAATCCGTAAATCACGCCATTATTCACTTCAATTGCTTCTTCAAAGCTCGATACTTCTATGATTGACACGACAGGGCCGAAAATTTCCTCCTGGGCAATCCGCATATCCGGCAGTACATCCGTAAACACTGTCGGAGCGTAATAGTTGCCTTTGTCTAGCGGTGCTCCACTCAAAACTACACCGCCAATCAGCAATGCAGCGCCTTCCTGCTGGCCTACCTCCACATAGGAATGGATTTTTTCCAAAGCTTTTTTATTGATGACCGGACCAACTTTAACCGTTTCATCCAAGCCATCCCCGATCGTTAAGATTTTCACTTTTTCAAGCAGCCGTCTTTGCAGTTCCTCTTTGATGTCCTTATGGGCAATGACACGGCTGCAAGCCGTGCAGCGCTGGCCGGCTGTTCCGTATGCGCTCCATAAGATTCCTTCGACTGCAAGATCCAGATCCGCATCATCCATGACGATCACTGCATTCTTGCCGCCCATTTCCAAAGACACTTTCTTCAAGTTACGTCCTCCAGCTTCAGCCACTTTGCGGCCGGTTTCCGTTGAACCTGTAAACGAAATCACTTTGATATCCGGATGTTCGATCATCGCTGTGCCCACTTCAGCACCAGAGCCGAATACAATATTCGCCACCCCTGGAGGCAATCCCGCCGCCTCGAAGATTTTAGCCATTTCAAAAGCCATCATCGGCGTTTCCGTAGCCGGCTTCCAGAGAAACGCATTGCCCGCTACAATGGCCGGAAACGACTTCCATGTTGCAATCGCCACGGGGAAATTCCAGGGAGTGATCAATCCGACAACCCCAATCGGAGAGCGGACGCTCATCGCAAATTTGTCTGCCAGTTCAGAGGGTGTCGTTTCACCGAACATGCGACGTCCTTCACCAGCCATATAAAAAGCCATGTCTATGCCTTCCTGCACCTCTCCGCGCGCTTCTTCGATGACTTTGCCCATCTCCTTGGTCAGTACTTGCGCCAACCGTTCTTTATCTTCTTTCATCAACCTTCCAATTTCATATAAATAATCCGCTCGTTTCGGAGCCGGAACTTTCGCCCATTTCTTCTGCGCTGTTTTTGCCGCTCGAGCCGCTGCATCGACATCAGCCGTTGTAGACATTTGGACTTGAGCCAATTGTTCGCCCGTAGCTGGATTCGTTACTGGAGTAAAATTTGAATTAGCCGCTTCCTGCCACTCGCCGTTCACGTAATTCGTCAACTTCATTTTCCATTCCTCCTTGGCACGCCATTTTTGAAACTGCTCTCATGGTTATTATTTCACACGGATTTTGAAACTACCAGCTTTTATGAGAAATATTAGAATTTTCTTTCTACGATAATATACAGCTTATATAATGCCACTTGGTTGGCGAAACATCCAAAAGTAAAAATAACCCCATTCAAGATTTATTAAGATAATAGACCTGAATTAGAAAGTGCGTTCCCCTGCATGCTTGTGTAGTTTGTGCCATTTAAAAGAAATTCTCCATATTCTATTGACACTGACGGTTCGTCATAGTCTAATCAGTAATTAGAGGTGATAGTCATGTACAAAGTACAGGAAGTGGCAAAAATTGCAGGAGTCAGTGTTCGCACTCTCCACCATTATGACAGCATCGGGCTGCTCAAGCCCTCAAATATCGGTTCCAACCGTTACCGTTATTATAACGACGAAGATTTGAAGCTGCTGCAGCATATCCTATTTTTCAAAGAACTTGGATTCTCTTTGAAAAAAATACAGGAAATTGTTGCTCTTGGATTTGATGCGAATTTCGCGTTGGCGCAGCACATCGAGTTTTTACGCCTGAAAAAAGAGCGTATGGAAGCATTGATTGAAAGCGCTGAAATGACGCTTTTGGAAAACGCGGGCGCGGAAACACTTTCCAATGAAGAACGTTTTGCAGCTTTCGCTGACAAGAAGAACATGGACGATATCTCAAAATATAAAATGGAGATTCCAGAACTCTTGGAAGATGAAGTGTCTGAAGAAAGGTTTGAAGCTGCAGAAGAAGCGGAATTGCTTGTGAATATGGCAGTAATCGACGAAGCTGCTGCTATTGAAGAGCCTGTACATATTGAAACGGCAAAACCGGAAAAAGAAGAAGAAGACTTGGATGAGATCAACCTTGAAGGAAACCGGATTTACAATGCAGTCGCAGCATTGATGCATCTGCCGCCGTACGCGGAAGAAGTGCAGATTGAAATGAAGGCGTATTACACGCTTTTGAACCGTTTTTACGATTGCACGCCAAGAATGTTCCGCGGCCTTGCAGATTTATACGCGTCTGACAGCCGCTTCGCGAACAATATCGATCAGCATGGAAAAGGCCTTTCAACTTACTTGAAGGAAGCCATGTACGATTACGCGGCTGCATTACAGGATGCGTGAACTCATCGGCCCCTGCAGCAATTGTGGAAAAGACATCTATTGCCTTGATGGCTTTTTGGACGGCGTCTATATAGACGGTGAGCTCTTTTGTTTTGACTGCTCGGAAGAAGAGGAGGAAATGGCACAAAAGTAGACACTTTTGTGCCATTTCTTTTCCGTTCTTTTAAATTCAGAATTTTATTTCATCTTTTATAGAAATGAGTGGCGTGTTCATGTCTCTTCAGAAAAGAATATTTTTATACGGCGCTTTGTTCATTTCCGCCATTATGGTGCTGGCTGGCGGCCTATTTTACGTCACCATATCTGGCGCCATTGAAGAACAGGTCGGCCAGCGGGCGTTGGATATTGCCGTCACTTCAGCCGAGCGCCCCGATATTATAGAAGGATTCAAAGCGGACGACCCGGTGGCGTCCATACAACCGATTGCTGAAAAAATCCGCACCCAAACCGGCGCCGAATATGTGGTCGTCGGCAATACTGAAAGCATCCGCTATTCTCATCCCATTGTCGGAAGGCTCGGACAAAAGATGATCGGCGACGACAACGAAAAAGCTTTACAGGACGGCATTGCTTATATTTCCGAGGCAACAGGTTCCCTGGGACCAGCCTTGCGAGGAAAAGCACCCATTTTTGACCAAGACGGCACCATCATCGGCGTCATTTCAGTCGGGTTCTTAAAGACGGATATGGCTGGAACGTTCCATGCCTATCTGGATTCCATCAGCAGCATCGTCATGGCGGCGGCTGTCATCGGCGCCTTCGGTTCGATGCTGCTTGCGCGCAGCATCAAGAAAACCTTATTCGGCCTTGAACCTGCTGAAATCGCCAACCTGTACAATGAACGGAACGCGGTAATTGAATCGGTCCGGGAAGGCATCATCATGGTGAACAAGTCGGGCGAAATCACCATGGCGAACGCTTCAGCGCATGACATGTTAGAGCTGCCTGAAGACATGAGCCTGCTGGGTATCCCCATCGAAGACATTTTGCCGAACACGATGCTTCCTCAAGTGTTCCAAACGGGCGAATCCCAATTCGATCGCCCCATGACAATACGCGGCAAGAAAACGATCGTCAATCGCATCCCCATCAGTTTTGATGATGAAATCGTCGGGGCCGTCTCCAGTTTCCGACTGCAAGCGGATATTGAAGGGCTGCGGAGTGAATTGTCACAAGTCACACAATATGCTGAAGCTTTGCGCGCTCAGACACATGAACACCAGAATTTCCTTTACACGATATCCGGCCTGATTCAGCTTAACTCGCTCGAAGAAGCGATGCAGCTAATCCATCACGAAACTGAAGAACAGCAATCACTTGTCCAGTTCGTGACGCAACGGCTCCAAGACCCATTTTTAGGCGGTTTGGTCATTGGCTTGTTCAATCGCGCGCGTGAATTGAAAGTGAAAATGCTGCTCGATGAAGAAAGTTATATGAAAGGGCTGCCCCCTCACCTCGAAAAAAGTTTGTTTGTCTCGATACTCGGCAATTTAATTGTTAATGCATTCGAAGCGGTCGAGCACTTGCCGGAAAGCGAACGTACGGTGCGCCTGTTAATAGTGGACAATGGCAGCGAAATTCTCTTGGAAGTTGAAGATTCGGGTCCGGGTCTTAAGCCGGAACTCATGCCTTTGCTGTTCAAAGAGCGCGTCTCCACTAAACAAGGCGGCGACCGCGGCTATGGTATGGTCAAAGTTTACGAAAGCGTCCGCGACCTCCAAGGGGAGATCGCTATCGAAGCTGGCGATTTAGGCGGTTCGTTATTCATTATTTCGATAAAATCGGAGGAACTAGCATGATTGAGATTCTAATCATTGAAGACGATAAACGCATTGCCGACATCCACAGACGCTTCATCGAAAAGATGGAAGGTTTCCAAGTGGTCGGCTCTGCCCATAACGGAGCGGAAGCCAAGGATTGGATTCAAGCGCTTCAGCCTCAACTGATTTTGCTCGATGTCCATTTGCCAGACATGAAAGGAACGGAATTATTGCCTTTCATCCAGCAGGAAAGCACCGACTCGGATATCATTTTCATCACAGCGGCTTCTGAGACGGACATCGTGAAAAAAGCGTTCCGCGCAGGCGTCGCCGATTATATCCTCAAACCGCTGACTTTTGCACGATTTGAAGAAAGCCTGGTTGCCTATAAGGAAAAAAGACGGTCATTGGAAAAGGCCGGTTCGCTGGACGAGGAGTCTATCCAGAAATTATGGAATTTGAACCGCAGTGCCTCAAGCGAACCTTTTGCTACACCGAAAGGCATCGATCCGAATACCATGGCCCGCATCAAAGAACGTTTGGCAATGGCTGAGCTGGGAATGACTGCGGAAGAAATGGGCGCCGCGTGCGGCATGAGCCGGTCTACTGCCCGCCGTTATCTGGAACACCTGGTATCTGAACGGCTGGCAGTGGCAGAATTGCTTTATGGCACAATCGGCCGGCCAGAGCGCCGCTACTTTCCGCAGCCGTGAACTTTATGCACAAAAATGATTAATTGAACAATATCCCTCTTATTTCCACAAACGATCAATTGAATAAAAGTTCTGATAAATTAAAGACAGCGCATGAAAGCGCTGTCTTTTACTATTTCAAAGGGGATGATTAATATGTTGAAAAAAATGATTTCTGTTTCATTAGCCGGTGTCTTGGCTTTAAGTTTGGCAGCCTGTTCTTCCGGAGGAGAAACGCAAGGAGCGGGTGAATCAGCGAATTATCCAGAACGTGGAATGTCCATTGTTGCCCCTTCGGGAGCTGGCGGCGGGTGGGATTTGACAGCGCGGTCCATTGCTAAAACCATGAACAATACAAAATTGATCGAAGAGTCGATCACGGTTGAAAACAAACCAGGCGGCGGCGGTGCAGTATTTATGGCGGAATACGCCACTAAAGAAGTGGACAACGATTATATGCTGATGGTGAAATCTCCGCCAATTTTGATCAACAACAATAAAGCTGAAGGAAACAGCCCTTATGGCTATAAAGATACAACTCCACTGGCGCAATTGACGCGTGATTACGGCGCAATCGTCGTCAGAGCCGATTCAGAATTCAATACGCTCGAAGATTTGCTGGAAGCAATCAAAGCAGACCCAACTTCCATCACATTGGCCGGCGGTTCAGCTCCAGGTTCGATGGACCACCTAGTCGGCATCCTTCCTGCTTTCGAATACGGTATTGATCCAAAGTCAGTAAAATACGTATCGTATGATGGCGGCGGCGAAGCGGTAGCATCTTTGCTCGGCAATAACGCAGATGTCATTGCAACGGATGCTTCGACGATTGCTGAATACGTTCGCTCTGGTGATGTGAAAGTTCTGGCAGTAAGTTCTCCTGAACCTCTTGAAGGCGAGTTGAGCGATGTCCCTACTTTTAAAGACGCTGGAATTGATGCAGAATTCACAATCTGGCGCGGAATTTTCGGACCTAAGAATATGTCAGATGGCGCAGTTGACTATTGGTCAACGAAATTGAAAGAGATGTCCGAAACGGAAGAATGGAAAAAAGAATTAGAGCAGAACGGCTGGCAGCCTGAGTACAAAGATGCCGCTGGTTTTGAAGAATACTTGAAAACACAAGAACAAGTGATTGTTGAACTGTTGACGGCGCTTGAGATGCAAAAATAATGAAGGAGCGGCTTCGGCCGCTTTCTTGATTTTGAAAGGAGTAGAAGGCAATGAGTAAAACGTTTGACCGCTTTGCAGGAATCGCTTTTTTGCTGATTGGGCTGCTGTTCGTACTGGAAAGCCGAAAAATATCCGAAAGCTCGTACGGCTCAGAAGTCGGACCAGATATCTTCCCTATTGGCTTGGGCATCCTTTTGATCCTGTTGAGTGCACGGTTGATTTATGAAACTTTCCGCTACCAGGTGATACAAGGAGAAATGGAAAAAGTCCAGTATGGCAAGTTTATTGTGCTGTTTGTCAGCGCAGTGCTTTATGCAGCACTTCTTGAACCTCTGGGATATGTCATCACGACTTTCCTGTTCTTGTTAATCGCATTCCAGACGATGGAGCGCGGCAAATGGATTCAAACCCTTGTCATCGCCAGCATTTTTTCTTTCGGAGTCTATTATTTGTTCGCTGAATTCCTAGGCGGTTCCTTGCCAGGGTTTCCGGTATTCTAACTTGAAAGGCGGAGAATTATGAGTACATTACAATTTCTTATGGATGGATTCGGTGTCGCTTTTCAATGGCAGAACATCCTCTTTGCATTTGTCGGCGTATTGATCGGAACAGCGGTCGGGGTGCTTCCGGGCATCGGCCCTATGAGCGGCGTTGCGCTCCTGATTCCGGTCACAGCCACATTAACTGCTGGCCTTCCCCCTGAAGCGGCCGCCGCCAGCTCCATCATTTTATTGGCCGGCGTATACTATGGGGCAATGTATGGCGGTTCGACAACCTCCATCTTACTGAACACTCCTGGAGAATCCTCTTCAGTCGTCACTACGCTCGACGGCTACCAGATGGCGCGGCAAGGGCGGGCGGGTGCAGCATTGTCCATTGCTGCCATCGGTTCGTTCGCCGCAGGCATAATTTCACTGATCGGCCTTGTGCTGCTGGCAAAACCGTTATCGAATATCGCACTGCAATTCGGGCCAGCCGAATATTTCTCGTTGATGCTTCTTGGTCTTGCTGCGGTTAGCGGACTCGCCGGAAAATCAATGACAAAAGCGCTGATGATGACAGTCTTCGGCCTTATGCTCGGGACCATCGGCATCGATGCCGTTTCAGGCATTGCGCGCTTCACTTACGATTTGCCGATTTTGTATTCAGGTCTTGAATTTTTGACGATTGCTGTCGGGTTATTCGCTTTAGGGGAAGTATTCAAAACAGTCCTTGAACGTGATCACGAAGAAGGCGCAATTGCCAAAATCGGCCGCATTTTGCCGACAAAGCAAGATTTAAAAGACAGTACCGTACCGATATTGCGCGGTTCGTTCCTGGGTTTCTTCATCGGCGTTCTGCCTGGAGCCGGCGCTACATTGGCTTCGTTCTTCTCTTACATCACAGAAAAGAAATTCAGCAAAACTCCTGAAAAATTCGGCACTGGCGCAATTGCTGGTGTAGCGGGCCCGGAATCCGCAAATAATGCAGCTTCTGGCGGCGCATTGATCCCCTTGCTGACACTCGGCATTCCAGGATCAGGTACAACCGCTATCCTCATGGGTGCATTGATCATGTACAATATCCAGCCAGGCCCATTACTTTTTGACGATCACCCTGAAGTAGCGTGGGGATTAATCGCCAGTATGTTCGTCGGAAACTTGATGCTGTTGGTGCTGAATATGCCATTGGTCAAAGTATTTGCTAAGATTATTCAAACACCGAAGAAATACTTGTTGCCGATCATCATCGCCATCTCTTTCTTCGGCGTCTACGCAGTGCAATACACGACATTCGATTTGTACCTATTGCTTGCTTGCGGCGTACTCGGCTATCTGCTCGTGCGGAATGATTTCCCAGTCGCTCCATTGGTATTGGCATTAGTGCTTGGTCCAATGATCGAAAACAATATGCGCCGCGCACTGACAATCTCGAACGGAGACTTCTCTATTTTCGTTACCAAGCCGATCTCGCTTGTGCTCTTGATCGTCGCTGCCGCTTGGCTGCTCGTGCCGCTGCTGCTGAAATTCAAAGGCCGCGCCATTATTGTCAATGAAGAAGATTGAAACAGAAAAAAGCCGTCCCGAGGGGCGGCTTTTTCTGTTTTTACACTTCAGTTGTTGTTTTCAATGCGTTCAGGCGCTCCTGGACTTGTGCTCCATCCAAGCCGTGCTCAAACGCATAGCGGTTGCGCGGATGTTCGCGGCATTCATCAGAACATGAACGCATATACTTATGCTCGTTTTCTTCTGATGCTAGTATTTTCGCGTTGCATTCAGGGTTAGCACAGTTTACATAGCGCTCACAAGGTTCGCCTGTAAAATGGTCTTTGCCGACGATGACGTGTTCCTTTTGGTTTACCGGTACGGCGATGCGCTCATCAAAAACGTAGAGCTGGCCATCCCAAAGTTCCCCTTGCACTTCAGGATCTTTGCCGTAAGTGGCAATCCCGCCGTGCAATTGTGAAACATCTTCAAAGCCTTCTTTTTTCAGCCAGCCAGAAAATTTCTCACAGCGGATTCCGCCTGTGCAATACGTCAAAATTTTCTTACCTTCGAAGATTTCTTTGTTGTCGCGTACCCATTCAGGCAAATCGCGGAAGTTTTCAATATCCGGCCTTACCGCACCGCGGAAATGGCCAAGATCAAATTCATAATCATTGCGTGCATCAAGAACGATTGTATCTTCTTCTTGCATCTGTTTGTAGAATTCAGAAGGCTCCAGGTATTTCCCGGTCAATTCGTTCGGGTTGATATCATCTTCCAAGCCCAAATGGACAATCTCTTGTTTCGCGCGCACATGCATTTTTCTGAAGGCATGGCGGTCAGTCGCGTCAATTTTGAATGGCATATCCGCAAAGCGCTCGTCTTGTTTCATCAATTCTACATAAGCATCAGTTTGCTCGACCGTACCTGAACACGTGCCGTTAATGCCTTCATGTGAAACAAGGATGCGGCCTTTCAAACCGATTTCCTTGCACGCAGCCAAATGCTCTGCAGCAAATACTGTTGGATCTTCGATTTCTACGTACTTATAGTACAGTAGAACATTGTGTGTATGATTTTGCATGAATCATTACCACCCTACTCTTTTCAATTTGTTCTCTTCACCGGAACGGCGTTAAAAACCTAGACTATTTTATAATAAATTCCGGCAAACTTCAACTTTCTCATAATTGAAAACAGCATCATAAGATGTTAACAGACCCGGTTTTCCACCGATTTGCCTTCAAGGCATGCAGCAATTGCTTGGGCATTCATTTCCATCATCGCCAAGCGCGTTTGGACGGTAGCGCTGCCGATATGCGGCAGCACCGTCAAGTTCGGCAATGACAACAGAGAATGGTCAAGCGGCAGCGGCTCTGTTTCAAAGACGTCGAGGCCGGCACCCCAGATTTTTTTCGCTTTGAGCGCTTCGTATAAAGCTTTTTCATCAACAATGCCGCCTCGCGCAACATTGATGAGGCAAGCGGTTTCTTTCATAAGAGACAATTCACGTTCTCCGATCATGCCTTGTGTTTCTTGAGTCAGCGGCGTCAGAATGACGACATAATCCGATTGCTGCAGCAAGTCGTCAAGCTGAGCATATTTGACGTCTTCAAAGCTGCGGCGGGTCCGGTTATGATACAACACCTTCATGCCGAAGCCCTGAGCCCGTCTCGCAACCGCTTCGCCGATGCGCCCCATGCCGATGATGCCGAGCGTCGCTCCTCCGACGTTGCGTCCCGCCATTCCCATCGGCGACCACGACTTCCAGTCTCCAGAACGCACGGACTCTTCCGCTTTGATAATGCGCCGGGCAGTTGCCAGCAATAACGCAAATGTAAGATCCGCTGTGCTTTCTGTCAAGACATCGGGCGTATTCGTCACCATGACACCTCGCTCGTGGGCGGCGTGGATATCGATATTATTATAGCCAACTGCCAGATTCGAAACGATTTTTAAATTCGGTGCGGCTTCCAGCAATTCGCGGTCCACCTTATCGGACAGCATCGTCCATAAAGCGTGCGCTTCCTTTGCCTGCTTCAAGATTTCTTCCCGCGGCGCCGGCGCTTTCTCATCGTGCCACATGCGCACTTCGTAAGATTCATTCAAGCCGGCGACAGCCTCGTCCGGCAATTTCTGTGTGATAAAAATGATAGGTTTCATTTGGACCCTCCGTCTCTTTATTATCAAACAATTATATCAATTTAAAAAACTGCTGGCAATTGCCGGCAGTTTTTGGAAATTCTATTTTGTTTAATCCATCGGCCGGCTGCGAATCTTTTTCACGTAAAACCATACTGCCGCTAGTGCAACGATTACGATCAAAGCATATACCACATTGGAATAAATATCAAACTGCTCCATAATAGCTGCCCGGTTCACCCCTACTGCTTCGCCAATAAAAACGAGGACAGTATTCCATAGCAAAGTTCCCAGTGTCGTGAATGTGATGAACAGCCAAAATTTCGTATTTGCCATGCCTGCAGGAATCGAAATCAAGCTCCGGATAAGCGGAACCAGCCGCGCGAAAAAGATGGTCCAGATGCCATAGCGGTCGAACCAGGCATCTGCCCGGTAGATATCCGCCCGCTTGACACGCAAGACGCGGCCATATTTATCAACGATTTTCTCCAACCGCTCAACATCCAGCAGCAAACCAAGGCCATACAAGACAACCGCACCGCTTACTGATCCCGCCGTCGAAGCCAAAATCACTCCTGGAATTGTCATATTCGTAGAGGTTGTCATAAAGCCCCCCACTGTCAAAATGACTTCCGAGGGGATAGGCGGGAAAACGTTTTCCAACATAATAAGAAAAAATATTCCAAAATAACCGTAATCAGACATAATGTCTATAATCCATTGTTCCATTTGCTGTCTCCTTTACTGCTCTTTCCCGAACTTCATTTTTACCGACCATAATTCTGATCGGCTGCCAATCCGGATCGGTGGCCCCCAGAATCCGAATCCTGACGACACGAGAAAATGGGTTTTCTCGATCAAACGGTGGCCGTAATCCAACTCAAAGACTTTTTTAGTGATCCAGCTATTTGGCCACATCTGCCCTTTATGGGTATGGCCCGATATATGAAAATCAGCTCCAAGTCGAACCGGCATTTTTAAATCAGAAGGCGTATGGTCCATGACGATCCAAGGCAGGCCTTTTTCAGGCGCAAGCTTCTCGAGTGGATGCCGTTCGCCATTTGTCCGGTCTTCCCGTCCTGTTAAATAGAAACGCTCCGCGACCAAAATAGTTTCATCGCGCAGAATCCGAACGCCGGAGTCTTCCATCACTTTGACGAGGAGCGGAATTTTACGTCCGTAATATTCATGATTTCCAAGAACACCGTATACTCCAAGCAGAGCTGTCAAGCGCTCCATTTCCTCCTGCATCCCGTAACGCGCATACCACACCGGATCATCATCGACCAGATCTCCTGCTAAAAATACGGCATCCGGCTTAAGATTGTTGGCCCTATCAACAAATCGCTTCAGATGCCGTTTGCCTGACAGCACGCCCAAGTGAAAATCCGAACCCACGACAATATGCAATGGTTCTGCCGGCACATCGCCCACTGTTATCTCCAATTCACGAATGGTCGGACTATAAGCCAAATAAGAACCGACCAGTAAAATCAACAACATCGCCGCCGCGACGGCATTGCCGATATAAAATGCTTCACGCGGCCAATCCACCAAAACGCTCACCAAATTGGCAACGGGGAACAACACAATTGCATATTGTAAAAAGGCAAACCAATAAGAGCCGATAATGGTAAATGCCAACCAGTTATGGCCGATGCGGCCGATGAAAAAACTGAAGGCAATGATCGTCCAAATGCCAGCGAACAGCCACGGTTTCACTGAAATCCATAAGGCGATCCATAAATATGTGTTCCATCCCAAATAACTGATCAGTGCCAAGTAAATGCCGAACGCACCTACAATGGCGGCAAACTGTTTCATACAATATTTCCTCTTTTCCTGCTATATAAATTGAATTAAAGAATTAGTATAAATATACCGCTTCTGCGCTTTGGACAGAGCAAAGATTATGCTCCTGCGCAAGCTCGTCGCAAAGGAAATGGTCCAAATTCCATTTGGCCATCTCCTTGGCTCCCTCAATAAGCCGCGAAAACCACTCGTCTCATTGCTTCGCCCAGTCCGAAGGCGCGCCGGCGCTGAGAGAAGTCTCTGGAGATATGGAGCAAAACAGTTGCGACTCCTGCGGAATA
This sequence comes from Planococcus sp. TJ-302, assembly GCF_058268455.1. NCBI lineage: Bacteria > Bacillati > Bacillota > Bacilli > Caryophanales > Caryophanaceae > Planococcus > Planococcus sp. TJ-302. Next base: position 1,647,300 of record NZ_JBZDOI010000001.1, read on the forward strand.
GCGAGACTCCCGAGACCCCGCAGGGAGCCTAGCGACCGAGGAGGCTTGGGAGCGAGCCCGCGGAAAGCGCAGCTGTTTTGCGGAATATCCGCTATTATTGATTATTAGTTCAACTTATATATATCTAAAAAACATTATAGCACTTACTCCCAAAACTACCTTCCCGAACGCCACTACGCCGCAAGCCCTAGTTAAAGATGCAGTCAAGGTCCGTATTCCAAAAGCCGTGCGCTTGGTAACATGAAGATAGAAATTGAGAGGAGGAAATAACAATGAATAAGTTTTGGATGATCACACTCGGCATTATCGCCGGAATCATCGTCTTGTCGAACCTGGGAGCAATTGTCGGGCTCGCTGTGTCAGCGTTGATCATGTACGCAGGTATCCATTATTACCTGAGAAGCATTTCCCTCGCTGCTAAAATTTGGTGGGGCGTCGTCGGTGCCGCCGGTGCAATCTCAGCAATCTCAAATGTCCCAGCTTTGCTCGGCGTGGCGGCAGCAGCCGGCCTGTGGATGATTTACCGCAATTGGAACGGACGTCCCGTTTCGTTTCAAGACGCAAAAGACCCTTTTACGAACTTTGAAAGCCAATGGCAGAAATTAAACAAATAAGGAGGAATCGGCATGACAACTTTATGGGAACGCTTGAAATTCGCTGTAGCCACTGACGTGGATATGGTGATGACAAAGAAGGAAGAAAAAAATCCACTAGCTGCTTTGAACCGCTTTATTGCGGAAGCCCAAAAACAGACGGAAACGACAGGCAAATGGGTGGAACGCCAAGCTCAGCTGACAGCTAAACTGGAGCAGGAGCTATCGGAAGCGTCTGCGATGGCTGAAAAACGACAAATGCAGCTTGGGTTGGCAAAAGCTTCAGGTGAAAGCGATTTGTCACGATTTGCTGAACTGGAAGTCGCAGCCTATTCGAATCGTGTCAGGGAATTGGAACAAAGCCTTGCTGAAAATCTTGAGGAAATCACTCGCCTAGAGCAGCGATTCGAGGAGATGCAGCATAAAGTGAAAGATATGAAATTGCGGCAGCTGCAATTGATGGGGAAAGAGAATGCGGCACGCGCGCATTATCAAATGGACAAAGTCTTAGCTTCCGGCTTCGAAACAGAAAGTTTGGGATCAGGAAACATGTCCGCATTTATTAACGGCCTGGGAAGCGAAGCGGAAGAGGTGCAACAACGCTCAACAATGGAACACCGCTTGGAATCGCTCGAAAAAAACAGCGCACAGCAAAAAGAAATTGGGTAAACTAGAGTGAGAAGAAGGTTTCCTTCTTCTCGCTTTTCCGCTGCAAAGAAGGAGGAAAAACCATGATGAACCACTGGACCACCAATAAAAAAGCACTGATTTTATGGTGCGCCTTATTGCTCATTTTTATAGAAGTTGCCTTTTTTGGAAATGGCAGCGTATTTTTGGTTCTTCTTGGCATTGGAATCTTGTATTACGCCATGAGTAAAGCGCCAGAGTCCCGCAAAGCTTATGTTTGGACTGCTGTCATCTTGATCGGTATTGCGGTGCTGTCGATGTGGAGTTTGAGGCTGATCGTTTTTGCGGTTGCCATCTATTTGCTGATCCGCCTATGGAAAGGCGAAGAGTGGGAGCAGCAGCTGCCGATTGGCGGCGGCGACAAAGGCCCCTTCCAAAATAAATTTTTCGCTGCCCAGCAAACGCCGATTGAAGCATATGAATGGAAAGATATACACATCCAAGGGATTGCCGGTGATTTACTCATTGACGCAACCCAGACGGTGCTGCCGAAACAAACCTCATTAATTTCCATTCGCCAAGGGTTCGGTAAAGTGAGAATCATTGTACCTTATGAAGTTCCGGTGCGCGTCTACTACTCTACCCTCTTAGGGGACGCACGTTTTTTCAACGCTGAAAAAGAACGCATTTGGAATAGTTCGCTTCATGTCGAGGATGGCTATCCCGCTGACGGCAAAGTTGAAATGATCATTGCAATCACGACATGGATGGGGGATGTCGAGGTGATTCGCCGATGAGACAGATCCTGCCGCGCAGCCTTTTCTTCATGGCCTTGTTCGCTTTTATCGTTTTCTGTATCCTGGCAGTGCTGCTGGGGCTTCCGACTTTCGCCGCGTGGTCCGTGCTGTGGGAGGATTTCGTTGCCGGATTGCCGTTCGGCATTTGGCTGCTCGTGTTGGTGCTTGCGCTGTCAATCGGCATTGCTTGGTGGTCAGAATCAATGTCCCGCGCAAAAGTGCAGGATATCGAGGAAATTTTTCAGGCTTTGTTGCGCAACGAAGACCACACTGTCATTGAAGCTGCCCATATGAAATCGCTGCCGGCCAATTTGGCTTCTTCTATTTTAAAACTCCAGAAATTGCTGGAATCTCAGCGCAGAAGCTTGGCGCGCATTTCCAATGAACGCGCGGAAACCCAGGACAAAGTGATTCAGGAACGCCTAATCATGGAACGCCAGCGGCTGGCGCGCGAATTGCATGATTCAGTGTCTCAGCAATTATTTGCTGCATCTATGCTGCTGTCTTCAATGACAGAGCGTGAACATGCCGCACCAGCTCTGCTGCAGACGGAAAAAATGGTTCAGCAAGCACAACTGGAGATGCGCGCCTTGCTGCTCCATCTCCGCCCTGCTGCGCTCCACAATAAAACCTTGCGCCAAGGATTGGCTGAACTGATCGCCGAACTAAAGGAAAAAGTCTATTTCGATATCGATTCCAAATTGGAGGAAGTTCTCTTGCCAAAAGGCGCGGAAGACCATCTCTTCCGCATCGCCCAAGAAACTCTTTCGAATACACTGCGCCATTCGAAAGCCACCGAAGTCCATATCCTTTTTGTCGAACGGGACAATTTCGCCATTTTGCGCATCCAAGATAATGGCGTAGGTTTTGAAAGCCATCAATCAAAATCCACTTCATATGGCTTGAAGCATATTGAAGAACGGGCCATTGAAATCGGCGCCGTCAGCAAAATCGTTTCCGTGCCTTCCGAGGGCACTATCGTTGAAGTGAAAGTCCCTATTGAAAGGAAGGTTTCTGATGATCCGAATCTTATTAGCCGATGACCATGAGATGGTCCGAATTGGTGTTTCCGCCTATCTCCAATCGCAGCCGGATATGGAAGTTGCCGGCGAGGCGGCAAATGGTGAAGAAGCTGTGAAGATGGCGCTCGAATTGCGGCCGGATGTTATTTTGATGGACATGGTTATGCCCATCATGAACGGGGCGGAAGCGACCGACGCCATCATCACCCTTTGGCCGGAAGCGAAAATCATGATTGTCACCAGCTTTCCAGATGATGATAAAGTTTACCCTGCATTGAAAGCCGGGGCGGTAAGCTATATTCTGAAAACGTCCAAAGCATCTCGCATTGCAGAATCTATCCGCGCTACGATGAACGGTACACCTGTCCTTGAGCCGGAAGTGATGGCCAAGATGATGAAGCAGATGCGCCGCAGCCATGTTCCTCATGAAGATCTGACAGACCGCGAAATGGAGATCCTGCTGCTGATTGCATCGGGCTACAGCAACCAGGAAATTGCGGATGAGTTATTCATCGCGCTGAAAACGGTCAAGACACATGTCAGTAATCTTTTGGCTAAACTCGAAGTCCATGACCGCACTCAAGCGGCTATCTATGCGTTTCAACATCGCCTCATCTCCCCTCCGCAATGAGGGGTTATTTTTTTCCATCAAAAAAAGGCTGGAAGCTCATGCTTCCAGCCTTTTTCAAATTCCTTTCAAGACGGCACTACGATGTAATAGACGCTCGCTAAAAACAAGAACGCAAGGAATGCCGCCCAATACGCTTTTTTATTAGTAAAGTTCTGTGTCGTTTTCAAGATTTTTGCACTGACAAAATACATCCATACAATACCCGCCAGCAGCAAGACGATGACTACAGGTCCGCCTTCTCCCCAGCCTGCCAAATAGGGTACGCAGAGCAGACCCGGCAGCATTGCGACAGGCGAGGCAAGATTGATCTCCCTGAAAAGTGCCTTGCCGCCGAACCCTTTCGCCCCCGCCCATAACAGCAGCGCCAGGCCGATTTTCGTGATGACTGCCGATAACAAGCCAAAAAGAATGAATATCAGCGGTACAAGGAAATTTTGCAGCACGGGCGAATCGAAGTTCGCTATGTATGAGGCATTCGACGCGATTGAAATCGCGCCGTAGCCTACTCCGGTAACCAGCAAAATAAGATTGCTGATCACCTTGATATTCGGTGAGTTTAAAAATGCCCCAAAATATGTTTCATTCAACGCCACCATATTCCTGACCATTTTAATCACTCCTTTTTCCATATCTTACATGCCCCAAGGCATCAGCGCCCATACAGCAACGATTGCAGACAATACGACCGTTACGCCCGCGCCGACTTTGCTGTTGTAGCGGTAAGCTTTGATATCTTTCCATCCGTGGATCCGTTCGACCAATTCGATATCCGATTGTTTGGTCAAGTTTTTTGCCAGTGACGGCATGCGGTTCGTGATATACGACACCACAATCAGCAAGATAAAGCTGACCGGAACAGCCAGCATTGCGCCTGATAGGCCCATGCCGTCTGTCACTGCGTGCCCGGTCAAGACGATACTCGGGAAGACGAAAGGCGATACGACGATATACAAGATTCCGCCGACGATCGAGGCTGCCATCGCCCCATATTTATTTGCTTCTTTCCACCATACGCCGACAATGATAAGCGGCGCATTTGTCACTCCGGCGAGACCGAATGCCCAAAGGATGCTGACCACCAGGAATGCGGGCGGTTGGATCGCCAATAGGATACTGACGACACCGCCAAGGAAAATCGCTACAAAGCCAAGGCGCAGATTCACGCGCTGAGAAATATTCGGTTTCAATGTAGCAACAATGTCTTGGGACAGCAAAGCGCCGATTGCCAGCAAGTTGCCGCTCAATGTAGAAACACCGGCTGAAATGGCGCCGGCGATGACTAATGCCGTCACCCAGTCAGGGTTGTAAACCAAGTTAAGGATGATTGTCAATTTGTCTGCGTCTTCCGGTGAAATCTGCAACCCTTGCGTAGTTGTCGCATAGACCCCGACAAAGCCCATCGCGTAAGTAGCTGAGAATACCAATCCTAGGATAAAGGCGAACCAGACCATCGCTGCCCGCGCGCTCTTCAGGTTTGATGCTGTGTAAACACGCATCGCCAAATGGGGAAGCCCCAAGGCACCGATTGTCAAAGCCGGGATAATCGAGAAATACCATTTAGGCGAAAATTGATAGTCGAAAAAAGTCGGCAGTGCGTCTAGCATCGCCGGGACCATATCCGCATACAATAATGGCGGGAAATACCAGCCAGTGCCACCGACCGCTTTCATGATCGCCCCTAAAGGAACGATGAACATCAAAGCCATGATGACCATCTGGATTGCCGCGTTATTGGTCGCTCCAGCCATGCCCCCTACTGTTATATAGCCGACAATAAGCAAGCCGCCGACAATCAAACCGGTCAAGTACGGAATACCCAATAATGTTTCGAAAGTTACGGCGATGCCGATCATCTGGCCAAGCGCGTACATAATAGAGACGAGAATCATGAACAACGCAGCAATGATAGATGCCGATTTGCCGTAGCGGTCGCGGATAAAATGCGTTGGAGAAAAAGCTCCCATCCGGCGCAGGCTTGTCCCGTAAATGATGGTGATCAGTGGAATCGCTAAAATCAGCTGAATCCACAGCATGATGAATGGCACCTGCAATTGAAGAATAAGTGCTGTAATCCCTAAAAACGTCGCTAGACTCATGTACGTTGCTGACATGGCAAGGCCATTTACAAGCGCCCCTGTATTAGATTTGCCGACATACAGCTCCTTAGCAGAAGTACTTTGGCGGTTCGATATAAAACCGACTATATAGAATAACAGGAACGTGGCTATAATAACGCCAAGACCCAACCACGGATTATCTAATTGCCAATTTTGGTTTTCCATTCCTTACACCCCTTCCGTATCGCGGGACTTATCGAGCATATCGTTTTCTGCATCAATTTCATCATCGATGCGATTGCCGATGATCCCTGCAATAATCGTCAATAGGAACACGCCGAACCACCCCATCAGAATCGGCAAGATGTACTTTAATGGAAACCCTAAGAAAATTGCATCAGTCGGGAAAATCGAGAAAATCAGTCCAACATTTCCCACCAGGATGAAAGCTGCCGTCATCCAAATTGTGAATTGCACTTCTTTTTTGTAAGCCTTCATTGCATGCTCCCCCATTTCGTGAAATAAATTACTGCCCCTTGTACACCGTCTGAGCGTGCGCTCATTTCCATTCCATAATTTCCCTCCCCTTCTTTATTTTAAGAGTAATGACCTTTTGATTGTAACCGCTTTCCCGATTTTAAGTCAAACTAATTTTCTAATAATTATAATAACTCCTGCATATTTTATTATCCGAAACAAATAAAAACCAGCCTATAGTCTGGACTACGGGCTGGCTCTCTTTAACTATTATGCACTTTTAACGGTTACTGTCACTTTGAATAAATCTCCGTCCACTTCAATCTTCAATGCGCCTCCGTGAAGTTCGACAATCGACTGGGCAATGGCAAGTCCTAAACCTGAGCCTTCTGTCTGCCGTGAAGCGTCGCCGCGCTTAAAGCGTTCGAATAGCTCATCCGGATTGCCTCCAAGCTCATAGCGAGTGATGTTTTTGATGATGAATTCCGCATCGCCCTCCACCTCGTTCAGCGACACGAAAACCCGTGTGCCCGGCAGCGCGTATTTCAGTGAATTCAAAATCAGGTTATCCAGCACACGCCACCACTTTTGGCCGTCCGTATAGATGTATAGTGGCTTGTCACCAATCGATACGCGAAAATCCAAACCGGATTGCTCAATGTCTTCCGCATGTTCAGCAAGTGCCTGCTGCAGCAATTGCGCAAAATCAAGCTTCGTCCGGTGCAGCTCGATATTGCCGCTGGCCATTTTGGATACTTCGAACAAGTCTTCAATCAGTGTCTTCAGGCGCTGTGACTTACGGTCGAGGATGCCAGCATAGGACAAGCGCTCCTCATCCGACAACACCGGCGCTTTCAGCAAATCGGTATATGTGATGATGGAAGTCAGCGGTGTACGCAAATCATGGCTGACATTCGTGATCAATTCCGTTTTCAACCTTTCGCTTTTCGCCTGCTCGGACATCGAAATTTTAACGCCTTCTTTCAAGCGGTTCAGTTGCCGTGCGTGATTGGCAAGCGGCGAAGAGCCGCGGACCGGCACCGCTTGGTTCAGCTGCCCCATCGCCATCGCTTCCGTTTCCTGCATCAATACATTCAAATAGCTGAAGCGCTTCAACATCATCACGAGCACCGGAATACCGATGAAGAACGTGGCTGGCAACCATACTAGCAACATCCCCGGAATGGCAATGGACAGCATCGTACCGAAGCCCCAAAAGAAAATCACAGTCAATAAAATCAACGACTGGACGCCGATCGATTTGTTCAAGAAAACCTGTTTGAGTCCCTTTACGTTGCGGTGAAGGATGCTTTTCTGAAACTCGTGTTTTAACAACGCAGGCTTTTTGTAATAAGCCGTGAGCCAAATCACCTGCAAAATCGCAAGTGCGGTGACGGCTAGTACGACGATAAACTCGCCTCCTAGGCTAAGTACGTAGCTCACATAATTGCTTGACCAGCTGTTCATCAAGCTCGTGTTGAAGTTTCCAGCAGCAAATAAGGCATAAATGGCAGCGAGGAAAGCTGCGAGCAGCCGTCCTTCCATCGGCCAGCCTGCCCATTTTTCAAACAGCCGGCTGAATGTGAACCATTCCCAGCGGAAAGGCAGCAGCACGATTACTGCAATCATTACTCCCGCTACAGCTACAGACAATAGATAAGTGAAAGTCTTGACGAAATTGAATTGATTGAAGTTGTTGCCGCTTTCAGATGCTGCGAGCAGTTCACGATCAACTTGAATCACCCCTTCAAAAGCCGCCTCATTAACTGTCTCCTCCATACCCGGCATAAAGTAATCACTTTCACTTTTGTTCAATGGCCGTGCTGCCGTATAGTTTTTTTCGTACACCGGATCTTTCGAAAGTTCTCCTTTCGTGAAGACTTCGCCGGTCTCGGTATTTTTCAATTCATAGACATAATAGGTGTAATTAGCAGCGAATGATGGTTTATCCGCATATACATCCTTCAACGACCTGGCGATTTCCTCCTGCCATTCAGCTTTTAATTTTTCCGCAACTACTTCATCGTCTGAAAAATTGCTTTGGATTGCCGCGATTTTGCGGTCGCGTTCTGCAACGAGAATTTTTTCCACGTCGCCGTTTCTTGCAGCTTTTGCCTCTTCGATATCGGCGGCATATTGGCTTTGAATATTTTCGACTTGGTCGGCGAGTGATCCATAGCGGGTGCGGTATTCTTCCATTTCGCTTTGGGTAACCGGTCTGTCTGCCAATTCTTCCGCATCGGGCGGCGCCAATTCAAACATGATCAAGCTATCGGTGTAATAAGCATAATCCATCTTGAATTGTTCGGAATCGGTGAACTGCTTGCCAAAATAACTGGGGACCGTTTCCATAAGAATGAAAAGGCCGAGAATAACAAAAGCCGTGGCTGCTAGCCATAACCATTTCTTCATCTTCAAATGTCCCCTTTCGACAACAAGCGCAGCGATGCCAGCAACTCTGCAGAAGATGTATTTTGAACCATTTCCAATATGAATGAACAACAGTAAAGCAAAGAAAACAATGCAATGATGACCGCTGAAATCGACCATAGATCATTTTTCCATTTTGTAGCCAATGCCCCACACCACCTTCAAATATCTTGGATTTTTCGGATCTGCTTCAATTTTTTCACGGATTTTCCGGATATGCACCGCTACAATGTTTTCAGCATTATAGGCGGGCTCGTTCCAGACGCGTTCATAAATTTCTTGGATGGAAAACACACGCCCCGCATTCGCCATCAATAATTCGGTCACTTTGAATTCAATCGGGGTCAATTTGATTGCCTCACCGTGCAGCGACACTTCTTTTGCTTCAGCGTCGAGTGCAAGGCCGTCAATTTCAATGCGCTGGTTTTTGTCTTCGTATGTACCTAGGCTAACGTAACGTCTAAGCTGTGATTTCACCCTTGCCACCAGCTCCATTGGATGAAAAGGCTTCGTGACGTAATCATCTGCACCAACCGAGAGGCCATGTATTTTATCAGAATCCTCTACTTTCGCACTGAGCATAATGATAGGAATATTGCGTTGTTCACGTATTTTAAATGTAGCAGCGATGCCGTCCATTTTTGGCATCATAACGTCGAGGATGATAACATGCACATCATTGATGTCCAACAACTCCAGCGCTTCAAGGCCGTTTGCCGCTTTCAGCACCCTATATCCCTCATTCTTCAAATAGATTTCGATGCCATCCCGGATGTCCTGGTCATCGTCAGTCACCAATACTGTAAATTGTCCCATTTCCCCACCTCTTTCATCTCTGTAATTTATTGTAAACGAAAATTCTTAAGGGTAGCTTAGGAATATTATGAAGAAATTCTTAAGAAAATAGCGGCAATCCATAGGATGCCGCTGTTTCTCAAGAAATGGGTTTCTTTTTAGCAAAAGTTAAGATGAGAATTCCCCCCAGTAACAGCAGGACGCCGGCCCAAGATACCGCACTCAACCGTTCACCGACGATGAAAACGCCGAGCAGCGCGGCGGTCAATGGTTCTCCGAGCGACAGCGTAACTGCCGATGAAGAAGGTATGTTTTTTAAGCCATATGAAAAAAGAATATACGATAAGCTTGTCGCGCCGATGCCTAAATAGACAAGGACCGCCAGATTGGCGGGATGCGCTAAATAGGAAATATCAAGTACTACTAAAAACGGCAGCAGCGCCAAAGCACCCAGTGAAAAAATAACGGCTACCGCTGGTACGGCATCCATTCGGTCGAGCACTTTTTTACTTGAAATTGCATAGCCCGCGAAAGACAGGCCTGCGCCCAGCGCCAAGACAATGCCGAGTGGGTCGATCACCGCTGCTTGCTTATCGGAAAAAAGCAGCAAGCAGCCAGCGATTGCCGATGCAGTTGCAGCGGCCCATACGCGGTCTGGCCGCCTTTTCATAATAAGCCATTCCAACAACCCGGAAAATACCGGCGCGCTGCCGATTGACGCCACCGTACCGATAGCGATGCCGGTCAGCTGCACCGAAGAAAAGAACAGCGGCTGAAATAGTGCCATTAATGCCGCCGACACCACTGCTGCTTTCCAAGGAATCTCTTTCCATATCAATTTTTTCGCAAGCAGTACAAAAGCCAACAGCGTAAAGCCGCCGATTCCAAGGCGCATGGCACCAATTGTCAGCGGGTGCGCGTCTCCTTCGATGAAACTTTGGGCGGTGCCGGTCGTGCCCCACAGCATAGCAGCCAGCAGCACCCATATGTATGGCCAATAATTCATGACATGCACCTCAAGTTAAGGCAAGCAACCCGCGCTTGCCGTTTTAGTATGTATGATTTTCTTAAAAGCTTAAGCGTTGCGAAAAGGCCTTATTCAACCGGCCTCAGCCATCCACCAATTAGCTTATCATTAATTGAATGGTTTGAGATAGCGCACTTCTTCTATTATAATAAAAGAAAAAGAGGAGATGATTCCATGTATATGACAGTCTCGGAAACTGCCGCTTTCCTGTCGATGCCTGAAGAACAAATAGCCCGCTATGTTTCAGAAGGCCGCATCCGCGCAGTCCATGACGGTGAACAATACCTGGTCAATACTTCTCAATTCGACACGCATTTCCAGCAGCTCGAGATCGCCAAACAAGCCTTGGAAGAATGGCAGATGACGCCGATTCCGGAAGATGTGGATATTAAAGACGAAGATTGATAGCTTGCAGCAAAGCATCCCGGCGATTAAATCGCCGAGATGCTTTTTAGTTGAGTTATTTAGGATAGCGGATCCATTGCCGCTGGCCTTCGATGATTTTTTTGTTGTCTTCGATCATCTTATCGTAGTTCAGCTTTTTCATTTTTTCAAAATCGCTGTCTGAAATCACCTTCAATCCATCTAAACTCTTTTGCATTTTTTCCGTGTTCTCTGTGATTCCTTGGATGAATTTCTGAGTTTCTTTGTCGAATCCATTCCAGGCTTCCTTTGTTTTTAAAAAAGAGGAAAAAGCCTTTATTTCCGAATTCTTTTTCAGCAAAATCTGCAGGTTCAAGAATTGATAAAGGGTCAGCAGATTTGCTGTTTCCTGGGTTTTCACAACATCCGCAAGGACAATTTCGTTGCGGATCAACACGTCCGTTTCGTAATAGCCTTTGTACTCTTTTACTAGCGATGAAAGCTTTTGCTGAATCTTCCATAGCTCATCAAATGCATTTCTTCCTGCTATCACAGCTGAATCCGAAGCAGGAACAGGAACACTTAGCGGCTTCGTAAAATAGGCTGCGTTTATTTTTAAAAAGTCCATGCCAATATTGAATATATTATTGCTTAAATCGCCAAAAAGAGCTAAATGGCGTTGAGCTTCCAACGCTTCTTCCCGGTTTTCTTCACCGGTCGTCAAATATGCCGTTGCAACAGAAGCATTATTCTTCGTGAAGCCCGCCATATAATAAGGTTTGCCGTTTACCATCCAATAAATGGGATTTACAAATACACCTTCTGTCCATTTTTTATGCTTCTTTACTTTTTTCAAGAGCAGTTTTGTTGTTTGTTCATCCATAATACATTCCTCATCCTCTACACCTTACTGTAAACATATTCCTTATTAAACATTTTAACCTATTTTTGAGAAATAAGTTTTGTATTGTCGAGATCTTTCCGGTAGTTTTTCAGAGCATTTTAGGCAAATAAAAAAAGCTTATGCTATTGCATAAGCTGAGGAATTGTCAAGCTGTTCAATTTTCGGGAAATGTGGCTGCCCCATTTTTCGAACTCGACCAGAAAACCGTCGTGCCCGAATTGGGTATCGATGATTTCCCATGAAGCATTGGGTTGGCTGGCTAGCCAAGGAATCATCCCTTCGCTCGGATACAGCAAATCGTGTGTGTAGGAAAGAGAGAGGATCTCCACTTCCATCCGGGATTCTGAAACATCATGAGTGTTCATAGCGTGGAGCAAAACTACATAGCTATTGGCGTCAAAGCGCTTCGCCAATTTCTGCCCCTGATAAGCCAAATAAGATTCTACTTGAAAAGTTCCTTTGCCTCCGGCACGCCTGAATCGCTCGTTAAACATCCCACCGCTCCGATATGTCACCATCCCTGCTATGCGGGCTATCTCAAAACCTTTCAAATCAGCGGAGTCCTCGTAGTTTCCGCCATTGAATTTCGGATCGTTCACGATCGATTGAATGCCGATAAAATTGAATGCGACGCCAAAATCGCTGTAAGCCGGCGTTACGGCAAGCGGGAAAATCGCTTTGACGAATTCCGGGTAACTGCGTCCCCATTCCAAGGTTTTCATACCACCTAGAGATCCGCCAATTACGGCGGCAAGACCGGTAATATCCAATTCACGTAAAGCAGCGTATTCCGCATTCACCATGTCCCGGATTGTGATGGCTGGGAATGCTGCCTTGTAAGGCGTTCCGGTATGTGGATTGATGGACAAAGGGCCAGTAGTGCCGCTGCATCCGCCCAGCACATTGAAAGTGATGACTTGGAATTTATCCGTATCTACGGCTTTCCCTGGCCCTGCCAGGCCTGCCCACCAGCCTGGGTTTTCCGCAGTGCCGACAGCCCATTGATCACCTGTCAAGGCATGGCATATAAGGACCACTGGGGCGCCTTTTTTCCCGCAGCGTTCATAGGCAAGTTCGACATTCGCAAGGATTCCCCCCGACTCCAGGGCCAAAGATCCGATAGATACGCTAGCCATTCCGCATTCCTCCTAAACGTTTTCTAAAACTGCAGCTTGTATGGCCTGCTCAAGGTCTGCAATCAAATCTTCCGGATTCTCAAGGCCGACCGACAAGCGGATCAATTCTTCCGTGACGCCCGATGACTCAAGTTCCTCTTTAGACAATTGCTGATGCGTTGTCGACGCCGGATGGATGATCAACGATTTGGCATCGCCGACGTTGGCGACATGCGACCACAATCCAACGCTATCAATCAATTTACGTCCAGCTTCACGTCCACCTTTAACACCGAAGTTGACGATCGATCCATATCCATCCTTCAAGTATTTCTGCGCCAATCCATGTGATGGATGATTTTCAAATCCGATATAATTGACCCATTCCACTTGTGGATGGTCTCTCAAATATTCCGCTATGGCCTGTGCGTTGCTGTTATGGCGCGGAATCCGCAGATGCAGCGTCTCCAAGCCCTGTAAAAATGCATGCGCGCTCTCCGCACTCAAAGACGGGCCAAAATCACGCAGCAGCTGAACGCGCAATTTCGTTGCAAAGGAAGCTCCTTCTGCGTCGATTCCGTAACGTATGCCGTGGTAGCTTTCATCGGGTTCGGTATAGCTTGGGAATTTCGGGTTGTTCCAATTGAATTTCCCGCCATCGACAACTACGCCTCCGATTGTTGTACCATGGCCGCCAATCCATTTTGTTGCGGAGTGGATGACCACATCGGCTCCGAATTCGATCGGGTTGCTGCCGTAAGGCGATGCAAACGTATTGTCAATCAATAACGGAATATCATTGTCATGTGCAATGTTGGCCACTTTTTCGACATCGAAAACATTCAGGCTCGGATTGCCGATAATTTCGCCAAACAGTGCTTTTGTTTTATCGGTGATGGCTCCACGGAAATTTTCCGGATCCTTGCCGTCGACGAACTTAACCGTAATACCGTATCTCGGCAATGTATTTGCAAAGAGGCTGTAAGTACCGCCGTACAAGTTGCTGTCCGCGACGATCTCATCGCCCGCTTCTGCTACATTCAGAATGGAGAAAGCGATAGCCGCCATCCCAGATGCCAGCGCCACAGCTGCAGTGCCGCCTTCGAGAAGCGCTACTCGCTGTTCAAATACATCCACCGTCGGATTCATAATGCGTGAATAGATATTGCCGGCTTCTTTCAAGCCGAATAAATTCTGGGCATGCTCCGTATTCTTAAACACATAAGAAGTCGTTTTATAAATTGGCACCCCTCTTGAGCCTGTTACGGGATCAGGCTGCTGTCCACCATGCAATAAAAGCGTTTCCGGTTTAAAATTTGTCATTTCGTATTCCTCCTAAGGTTTTATGGATGGAAACCAAGGTTGAGGAGGGAACAGAAAAAGCCCTCTTCGATTAAGAAGAGGGCCGCCAAATACGGGTATACCTCCTCTCATCTGCCAGATCCCGTCGTACCGGATCTGTAGGATTTAGCACCTTTCCAAGCTGCGCTTGTTGGTTGCTGGGCATCACAGGGCCTATTCCCTCCGCCTCTCTTGATAAGAGTATTCAGATTTAGTTTTCCATCTTGTTGTGAAGTATAAAAAGAAAGGCCAGCAATGTCAAGAATAAAATTCAAATAATTTCGAAACCTTCCAGCATCGGTTGCGTTAAAATGAAGGGAAGGAGGAGAATACAGATGTTATTTTGGACAATTTCCGCACTCATATCAGGTTATATTATCGGTTCTTTGCATGGCTCGCTCATCCCTCAGCTGTTAACGGGCGTCAACATCAATAAAGAAGGCCTTAAAAACTCCGGAGCGTCGAACGCCGCAATTGTGCTTGGCTGGAAATTCGGCGCACTCGTCGCCGCCTTCGACATTATTAAAGGATTTGCTGCAGTGGCCGGATTTCGGCTGCTGCTCGACGCATCGGCGCTTTCGGATGGAACAGCCTGGACCTTGCTGTTCACCGTTGGCGCGGGCGTCGTTTGTGGCCACAACTTTCCCGTCTATATGAAGTTCAACGGCGGCAAAGGAACAGCACCGCTTATTGGCGTCATGCTGGCACTGGATTGGAAATTTGGAATTGCCGCTCTCCTATTATTGGTTGCCGTTTCACTCGCCACCGACTATCTCATCGCTGGCGTGCTGGTCCTTTACCTCATGCTTTTAGCTATCGCGATTTTTCCAGCTGAAGGATTTTGGCCACCAGCCTTTGCAATTCTGCTGTTTGCAATGGCTATCTGGAAGCATCTTGAAAATATTGCGCGCGTTCGGGAAGGCACCGAAAAAAAGGTTTCTGAAGTGCTGCGCAAAAAATCCGCCGGTTCTGCTTAACATAAGCTGGCAGAAATAAGTCCAAAAATTTTTTTGGAGTTTTAGTTGACTTTTACAACAGTCCCCTTTAAAGTAAGCATTACAAATCGAATACGTACATCACTTTCTTATCCAGAGAAACCGAGGGACAGGCCCTATGACGTTTCGGCAGCGGATTCGCTTCATGCGAAAACTGTGCTAATTCCTGCAAATGCATCCGTGCATTTGGAAGATGAGAACGAGATGGTTTCATGCCGAAGCCCTCTTTTTTTCTTATGGATTAAGAAAAAAGAGGGCTTTTTATCGTTCACTTTTGGAAAGATTGATCTGTACCGAAGAGATTTGCATAGATACACTCAGCTTGAGGAGGCGCTTTTACATGATTCAATTCGAGGAGGTCACAAAAACCTACCAATCCGGAAAACAGGAAATCCACGCTTTGAATGGCATTGATTTGACGATTGAGACCGGAGAAATATACGGAGTCATCGGCTTCAGCGGCGCCGGGAAAAGTTCACTGATCCGCACAGTCAATCTATTGGAACGCCCGACTACCGGGCGAGTGCTGATTCACGGAAAAGATATCCTGGCCTTGTCAGGCAGTGAAATCCGTAAAACGCGAAAAGACATCGGTATGATTTTCCAGCATTTCAATCTGCTGAATTCCAAAACGGTCTACCATAACGTCGCTATGCCACTGCTGCTGGCCAACACACCGAAAGATAAAATTAAGGAACAAGTCAAAAACTTGCTGGAGTTCGTCGGCTTGGCTGACCAAGCGGAGAAGTATCCGGATCAATTATCGGGTGGCCAGAAACAGCGCATCGGAATCGCCCGGGCGCTTGCCACTAATCCTTCCGTGCTGTTATGCGACGAAGCGACTTCCGCTCTGGACCCGCAGACCACGCAATCTATTCTTGAACTGCTGCGCCGCATCAACCAGGAATACAACATCACGATTTTGCTCATCACACATGAAATGGGCGTCATCCGTGAAATCTGCGACAAAGTCGCCGTCCTGGAAGCCGGCAAAATCATCGAAAAAGGAACAGTATTTGATGTCTTCACCAATCCGCAGCAACCGACCACCCAGCGCTTCGTGCGCTCGGTCATGAATGATGAGCTGCCGCCGTCGTTACTGGCACAGCTGGCGGATGCGGCACGAAGCCATTCCATTTACCGCATTCAATTCACCGGCTCGTCAGTCGGACAGCCGCTGATGTCCCGCATTTCACGTGATTTCAATTTAGATTTGAATGTTTTATTCGGCAACATTACTGAATTGCAAGGCGAGCCGTATGGCAATCTGATTGTTGAATTTACCGGCCCTGCTGCAGAGATACAAAAAGCGCTCGCGACAATCCGCAGCGGCAGCGTCAAGGTTGAGGAGGTGAAGCATTATGCTAATTGATAACGAACAAATTTTGGAAGCACTGTGGGAGACCGTTTATATGACCAGTGCATCATTCTTCTTCTCCCTGTTAATCGGCTTCCCGCTCGGCATATTGCTAGTCGTCACCCGTAAAGACCATTTGCTGGCCAATGAACCCGTATCAAAAGTACTGAACATCGTCATCAATATTTTCCGTTCTGTGCCGTTCATCATCTTAATGGTCGCCATCATCCCGCTAACGAGGCTGATTGTCGGCACGTCGATCGGTACGGCGGCAGCGATTGTCCCGCTGGTCTTTTACGCCGGCCCATATATCGCCCGTTTGATTGAGAACTCGCTGCTCGAAGTTGATAAAGGCGTCATTGAAGCCGCGCAAGCCATGGGTGCCTCTCCTGCCCAGATTATTTTCCGCTTTTTGATACCGGAAGCATTGAGTTCACTGGTGCTCGCCCTGACAATTGCTATTGTCGGCTTGATTGGCGCTTCTGCCATGGCAGGCGCCATCGGAGGCGGCGGACTCGGAGATCTCGCCATCACTTACGGCTACCAGCGTTTCGACACAATGGTCATGGTCATCACAGTAGCGATTCTAGTCGTCCTGGTGCAAAGCGTCCAATCCGCTGGCAACCTATTATCGAAGCAAGTCAGAAGAAGATAAAAACGAACGACAACTTAAACCATTATTGGAGGAAACCCACATGAAAAAAATTACAGCTTTTTTATTGATAACGATACTCGCATTGCTGCTGGCAGCTTGCGGCAACGACGAAGAAGGCGCTGACGGCAGCAGAAAAGTCACACTAGGCATCAGCGGCTCTGACACGACGATTTGGGACCACATTGCTGAAAAAGCCGAAGCAGAAGGAATCGAACTTGAAATCGTCACGTTCTCTGATTACGTTGCACCGAACATTGCCTTAGCAGAAGGTGAACTTGATTTGAACGCATTCCAAACGATTTCTTATTTCGATGAATTTGTCGCAGAACATAAACTGGATATCGTTCCGATCGGCTCGACTGTCATTGCGCCAATGGGCCTTTACTCTGAAAAACACAAGTCGATCGAAGAACTGCCTGAAGGTTCACAAATCGCCGTACCGAACGAAGCGACGAACATGGGCCGCGCCTTGCTGCTCCTTGAAGAAGCAGGCTTGATCGAACTTGCGGATGATGCCGGTTTGACAGGAACAGCTGATGACATTACGGATAACCCGAAAAAACTTGAAATTGTACCGATGATTTCTGGCCAAACACCACGTGCAATGGGTGACGTTGCCGCTTCAATCATCAATAACGGCATTGCAGTTGATGCCGGCTTGAACCCTACTGAAGACCCGATTGCCCGTGAAAGTGAAACAGCAACACCATACATCAACTTGATTGCAGCGAGTGAAGAAAATGCAGAAGATCCGGATTTCCTGAAAATCGTTGAACTTTACCAACAGGAAGACACGAAAGAATTCATCATCGAGCATACAAAAGGCGCTCAAATCCCGACATTCGTTTCTGTTGAAGAACTTGTCGATTATAAATAATTCTTGAGGAGGAATTCCAATGACCATTGCCAAAGAAACCGTCCAGGCTATTTCCCAGTCGATCGATTCCAAGCAGGCGGCGTACATCAGAGCCAGCCAAGCGATACATGCCAAACCTGAAATCGGAAACGAAGAGTTTTTCGCCAGCAAGACCTTAGTAGCCTTGCTTGAAAACGCCGGCTTCACCGTCGAAACTGGCGTTGCCGGCCACGAAACCGCCTTTTATGCGAGCTTCGGCGGTGATGTTCCCGGCCCAGCCATCGCTTTTCTTGCGGAGTACGATGCATTGCCCGGCCTTGGCCATGCGTGCGGCCATAATATTATCGGCACGACAAGCGTTGCCGCTGCAATTGCCTTGTCCGAGACACTCGCTTGGACTGGCGGCCGTATCGTAGTGCTTGGCACACCAGCTGAAGAAGGCGGACCCCACGGCAGCGCAAAAGGCAGCTTCGTGAAACACGGGCTGCTCGAAGGCATCGATGCCGCGCTGATGATCCATCCTTCGGGCAAAACGGCGCTGACCGGCAACTCGCTGGCAGTGGACCCATTGGAATTCCATTTCTACGGCAAACCGGCACACGCTGCCGGTTCTCCTGAAAAAGGCATTAACGCACTTGATGCCGTGCTGCAGCTTTTCAACAGCATCAACGCGTTGCGCCAGCAATTGCCGTCCGACGCACGCGTCCACGGTATCATTACTCACGGCGGCGATGCACCGAACATCATTCCGGAATACGCTGCTGCTCGATTTTACATTCGAGGCGATTCATGGAAAAAAACTGCGGATACCGCGGAGAAAATCCGCGCAATCGCTGAAGGCGCCGCACTTGCTACAGGAGCCAGTGTGAAAATCGTCCGCTTCCAAAACGAAGTCAAAGATCTTGTCCCTACTCCCCTATTGGATTCGATTGTGCGCGGCGAATTGGAAGCAGTAGGCGAACAAGTAGCGGAGTCGCGCAATTACGGACTCGGTTCCACGGATGCCGGCAACATCAGCCATGTCGTCCCGACTGCGCATCCTTATATCAAAATCGGTCCTGATGACCTTGTTGGACACACGCCGGAGTTCCGGGAAGCAGCAAAATCAGATTTGGGCAATGAAGCTTTGATCCGCGGTGCCAAAGCGCTGGCGAACACCGGATACCGGTTGTTGACTGACGCTCCTCTCTTAGCAGAAATCAAACAAGCGCATGCCCAGGCATTAACAGCAAAAAATTAATCGCATGAAATATAAGACAGCAGAGACGCTGTCTTTTTTTATTGTCTAGAAGCGTATTTTGCTCGTTATAGAGCGTATTTCGGCCGCAATAGAGCGTATTTCCAAATTCCCATACCGTATTCCCAAAATTCTCTCTTATCGTGCTAAAATTAAAGCATTACATATTTAGGGGGAACATTTGATGATTGAAACTTTGATCGAGCGCCTTGTGCGCTATGCAAAAATCGATACGCAATCCGATTTTGAAAACAACGAAACGCCGTCGACTTCCGGCCAATGGGATTTACTGCGTGAACTGGAAAATGAGATGAATCACATCGGACTTCTAGAAGTAGGCATGGACGATCATGGCTACCTTTTTGGTACATTGCCTGCAAATACCGATAAGCAGCTGCCAGTCCTCGGCTTCCTGGCGCATGTCGACACGGCAACTGATTTCACCGGCAAAAACGTCAATCCCCAGCGCATCGAAAATTACGATGGCAACGATATTCAGCTGAGCGGCACAGTCGCAATGACAGTCGCTGACTTCCCGGACCTGAAAAACTACGTTGGCCATACTTTGATTACAACTGACGGCACGACATTGCTAGGAGCTGACAATAAAGCGGGCGTCGCTGAAATCATGACAGCGATGGAATATTTGGTGCAGCATCCTGAACTAGAGCATGGAAAAATCCGTGTGGCGTTCACTCCGGACGAAGAAATCGGCCGTGGCCCGCATAAATTCGATGTCGCCCGCTTTGGAGCGGATTACGCGTACACGATGGACGGCGGACCGCTTGGTGAATTGCAGTATGAAAGCTTCAATGCAGCAAGTGGAAAATTAACCGTGCAAGGGAAAAGCGTCCATCCTGGATCTGCGAAAGACAAGATGGTCAACGCTCAGACAGTTGCGATCCTGTTCCAGGAAGAAATGCCAAAAAATGAAGTGCCTGAACGGACAGAAGGCTATGAAGGGTTTATCCACCTGAATAGTTTCAAGGGCGATGTTGAAAAAACGGTGCTTTCCTATATCATCCGCGATTTCGATAAAGAAAAGTTTGAAGCGAAGAAAGAACATATGAAAGCTGTCGCAGCGAAGCTACAAGAACAATTCGGTGCGGATGCAATCACGTTGGAGCTTGAAGACCAGTATTATAATATGCGCGAAAAAATCGAACCGTCGATGGAAATCGTTGATGCCGCAGAAGCAGCGATGAAGAAATTAGGCATCACGCCGAATATCGTTCCAGTACGCGGCGGCACGGATGGCTCGCAATTATCGTATATGGGATTGCCGACACCGAATGTTTTCACAGGCGGCGAAAACTACCACGGAAAATACGAATTCATTTCAGCCGAAAACATGGAAAAAGCAACACAAGTCATTATTGAAATCGTTCAATCGGCAAAATAAAAAAGCGCCCACGGGCGCTTAAAGCTTGTAGAATTAGGGTCGATTTCCACCCTAAGGCTGCAAGTTTTTTTTGTATAACAAAAGAAACTGATGCTTTTGAGGAGGTTACTCCATATCGTAAAAAAAATTAGTGACAGCCGATACAAAATGAAAACGGCTTTTAATTTTATGAAGTTATTACCCTCTAAACCTTAAATAAGGTTTCTCGTTAAAACTTCTTTTTTGCTTTCTTTAGCAGGTGCCTTATTAACTATAGAAGGAACTGTTAAAATGATATGTCCAAATGGCAATTTTTGAATCAATAAAATAATGCCAATCGTGATAAACATCACCACTGCAAACCAAATTGGAAATAGAGAAAGAGTCCATACATCTGAGGGTAGATTTCGTTGTAACATATGTATAACAAAGGGATGTATAAGATAGATTCCCATCGACATAGCTCCAAGTCTTGATGTTACGGAAAAGAGTAAAGGGTTTCGAGCAACTTTTTCAGAAATCGCCATTACAAACATAACGATAACAGGCAAATTAACGATATTAGTTATACGATTAGATCCAATGTAACCGCCCCACTCATATTCAACTGCTGCGAAGTAAAAAACTAATAATACTGCAATAAATAGTGGAACTCTCATTTTATAAGTCCATTCTTTTGCAATCTCCCAATGATATGCAAGAAATCCGCCAAAAATGAAAAAGAATAACCACTTTGGCAAAAACGCGCGTTGTTCAGTTATTAAGCCAAAAAACCCTTCAAACTGTCCAGCTGCCATATATTTCATGGAATAGATATGAACCAAAGCTGATATGGCTAATAAGCCAAACCAAGCACCTTTGCTTTTAATAAACTGCAGCAATGGAAAAATCAAATAAAATTGCAAAACAATTGAAATGAAATAAAGATGAGAATAGGTTTCTCCAAATGCCGCTTTAAAAATAAAGCGTTCAATTCCGCCATTAAAGGGATTCGCACCAAAAACCAGCCAGATATAAACTACATAAAATGCGGTCCAGAATATGAATGGGATGACGATTTTATTTAATCGTGATCTGAAAAATTTTTTAAAGAAAAATCCTCTTTTTTTCACCTGCAAAAATAATAAAAGCCCGCTTACTATAGCAAAAACAGGGGTCCCGAATCGACTTGATTGATTAATAAACAGGATTACGTCTTCCCAGCTTCCACTTTGAACATAATATAGCGCTGAGACATGAACAAGTACCACCATTAAACAACCTACTGCTCTCAGTACATGGATATCAAAAATTTGACCTTGCTGATTCATATATTTACACCCTTAACTATTTATTAGACCGAATTTATTATAAACGTTTCTTACAAGGGGATACAACTTATTTTAAAAATATCAATATAATATACTTGTGTTTTCATTTCTGAACTCGGAGGGCAAATCTTTTCTTATGTCTTCAAATTAAAAAGCGCCTGTGGGCGCTTTTTTTTTGTCTAGATGCGATTTAAAAGCCTTCCGGACTAGATAAACACTTAAGCTTTCGTCTTTATATAATACTTCTTCCGTTCTGCGCTAATGCATAATGGATGCCGTGCTGCAAAGTTTGGAAGCATTGGAATTTCGATAAATTCAAACCGGTTTCCGTAATAATCATGCCCATTTGAGGGGATATTCCGACCAGGATGGCTTGGCTGCCAATCAACGAGGCTGTAGTGCCCAATTTGTCGATCAAGCTTGCCGCCTGATACGTGAATTCTGCATTCAGCCCTGTCAAATCCAGTACAAGGTATTTCGCTTTATATCTTGGCAGGTTCTGCAATGTTTTCACGAGCAGTTCTTCTGCGCGTGCTTCGTCGTATGTTCCAAGCAGCGGCACGACGACAATGCCATCGAGCACTGGAATGATTGGCGATGAAATTTCCTTGATAAGGGCATTGAGTTCAGCAGTCTTCTCTTCTACTTGAAGTTCCAGGCGCTGAATTTCTTCCGCTTCTTTTTTGCGCGCCAATCGATGGATATTTTTGTCAATGTTTTCATCGGAAGAGTAATATTCAACAAGCGTTTCACTAAAGCCCTCTATCTGGTGGTGCAGCACCCGGTACCAGATGTTCTCCCCGAATAATTCGGTGAAAATTCCGGCATAATGCGCCGGCAGAAAGCAACCGCCAGATTTTTTCCCTTGCGCCACGTTCATCTTATGCTCCCAGCTGTTTTTCAAACTCACTTTCAGCGTTTTCTGCTGTTCGTCCAACTCGCTGATTTCAGCCAACCCCCATCCAGCAGAGGCGTATGTATTTGTAATGAGTGCAGCTGCATCGGAAATCGTAACGTTTTTCATCTTCGAAAAGTATTGTCCCACCAACAACCCTTGGCGGAATCCGGTCGTTTCCATCACGATATTGGACGAATCTTCACCTGCAATCTCTTCAATCGTATCAAAAAATGTTTTTAAAGCAGTGGAAGTCCAAAAAAGGACCGAATCCTGACCTTCGAACAAAAACCTGCCTTCTTCCAGATTCCATTCAAAGCTCAAGCCTCCAACCTTTATTGAAGAAAGTGTAGCCATTTGAAAACTCCTCTCGTACTTCATTTTATTTTATCATATTGTTAAACAAACGTTAAAGCTTGCACCTTAAGCCACTCACTTTCATCATAAATGTGGCATTTATAATGGATATGTTTTAAATTGGCTGATTAAAGGAATAAAGAGATAACACATTAATAGGAAGAGGTGCTTTCTTTGCCAGATAAAAAATCTTTTGAAGAAGAACGTGAAAATCGTACAGGCGCGCCGATGGATAACCCGGAACAAGTCAAGACTGACAAGAAAACAATGCATGAAATGTTCAAAGAAGAAGAAACGGTGGATTCCATTCCGCTTGAAGATTTAAAGCAAGATATGGAAGATGAAGGAAATCCTCGCTCTACAAAGGATAACTCATCCAGCGAAGAAAAATTCCCCGGATAAAGGGCAGAATAAACCCATTTTTCTGAAGAACAGTTCGGCTGACGCCGGGCTGTTTTTTTATGATATGATATTCTGATGAACAGGAGTGGCTTATCATGAAAAACTGGATTTACCCGGTCATGGTAGTTGTTGCGGCAAGTTGTTATGGCGTTCTTTCCACAATTATCAAAGTGGCGATGCAGAATGGTTTTACAGCAGCCGAAGCAGTTACCAGCCAATATTTTGTGGGCTTCTTTTTAGCAGCCCTTTTATTTGCAGTTACACAACGCAAATTCCCGCGTCTTCGCGGATGGAAAATACTTGTGTTATCCGGTTCTTGCACAGCGGCGACAGGAATGGTCTATGGCCAATCGCTGGAATACCTGCCTGCATCCCTTGCAGTTGTCCTGCTTTTCCAATTCACATGGATTGGCATGTTTCTGGATTGCATTGTAAAACGAAGACGGTTGAAACGTGCTGAGACCCTTTCCCTTGTTTTATTATTCGGGGGAACACTGCTCGCAGCCGGGGTCATCGATACTGACCTTAGCGGAATCGCATGGCAAGGATGGGCATGGGGAATCGGCGCAGCCTTCTGCTTCTCGGCGTTCATGTTTGTCAACGGCAAAAAGGTGGAAGGCATGGATACCTCCGCGCGACTTTTCTATGTTTCGCTGTTTGCGGCAATCGTCGTCGGAATGTTCCAGACGCCGGAAATTGTCTGGAACGGACAACTCTTTTCTGAAGGCTTATGGATTTACGGTTTACTTTTAGGATTTTTCGGCATTATCATGCCAATTTACTTCTTTTCCGTTGCGGTCCCACATACCGGTTCCGGCTTAGCTTCCATTTTAAGCGCCATGGAATTGCCAGTGGCTATTATCGTGTCCGTACTGATTTTAAGCGAGACGCTGACTCTTCTCCAAGTGCTCGGAATTGGTGTCATTTTGGTTGGCATGATACTGCCAAGCGCATTCAACCGCACACCAAAATCAGTCGAAACTATCCATTAAGCCCGCGCTCTGCGGGCTTTTTATGTTTAGCATTGGATTAAACAGGAATAACAGGAATATCACATTAAATCAAAGGAGTGGAAAAAATGAATCAATCTGAGCTAAAAAAGCAATCACTCGATATTTTGGATGCAAGCCGCGTCGGCGTCCTGTCGACGGTGAAGGACAATAAACCTCATTCACGCTATATGACATTCTTTAATGATGAATTCACTTTATATACTCCAACCAGCAAAAAGACACAGAAGGTCGATGAATTGGAAAATAATCCGAATGCCCATATCCTTCTTGGTTACGAAGGCGAAGGCGTCGGGGATGCTTTCTTGGAAATCGAAGGGCAGATAGGCATGCACGACGATGCCAGCATGATTGATAAAGTCTGGAACGACCATCTAAAAGGCTGGTTTACAGGTCCGGATGATCCAAACCTGCTGATACTGGCGATTAAGCCGACACGCGTTCGCCTGATCAATAAAAAAGGTGAAGAGCCGCAGTCAATCGACTTGTAAAACACAAAAACGGCTCGAATAATCGAGCCGTTTTTATGTTTTCAAAATCTGGCGCAGTCCTTCACGGTTGAACAACAGATCTTCCAATGTGTATTCATCTAGAACCGCCAGATAGGCGTGCAGCGCTTTCCCAAGAACGCCCCTCAGACCGCATACCGGCGTAATTGGGCAGCGGTTATGCTCGGGGTCAAAACATTCGACCAAATGGAAGTCATCTTCCATCCTGCGGACGACTGCCCCCACATTAATGTTCTGCGGCAAATCCGCTAATCGGATTCCGCCGCCGCGGCCACGCACAGTATGGATAAAGCCGGCTTTGCCGAGTTCGAACGTCACTTTCATCAAATGATTTTTCGATATATTATAAGCATCGGAAATTTCCTGTATGGTGGATAATTTCCCATCTTGTTTCGACCCTAAATACAGCAACACACGCAACGAGTAATCAGTATACATCGTCAGTCTCATCTTTTCACCTTCCCTGCCTCTCTATTATACCCATTAAGGGATTGGTGGAAAAGAAATCCGGATTGGCGAATCATTCATAAGTCTACATAAAACGGTCTGTGTTTTCACAGGCTTTTTGTGTGACTTTTTTGTGAAATCAAATGTCTTGAAATTTTAAAGATGTATTTTAAATATATCTTTAATTCGTAAAGGGGTATATAGTCAAGATATAGAAAACAAAAGGAGCGATTGACAATGTTATCCCTAGAGACAAGATCAATTATCAAAGCGACAGTACCTGTTTTAGAGGAACACGGCACAGCGATCACAACGGTCTTTTACAAAAATATGTTCGAAGCACACCCGGAACTTTTGAATATCTTCAACCATGCAAACCAAGCAAAAGGGCGTCAGCAGGCCGCTTTAGCAAATACCGTATACGCGGCAGCGGTGCATATCGATAATTTAGAAGCCATTCTTCCAGCAGTGGTTCAAATCGCCAATAAACACGTTAGCCTTGGCATAAAACCTGAACATTATCCGATTGTCGGCGAGTATCTATTAAAAGCGATCAAAGAAGTATTAGGCGATGCCGCGACTGACGACATCATCAATGCCTGGGGAGAAGCATATGGCGTCATTGCTGACGCATTCATCGGCGTTGAAAAAGATATGTATGAAAAAGTAGAAAACCAGGAAAATGGTTGGAAATTTTTTAAAGACTTTATCGTCGCACGGAAAGAGAAAGAAAGCGGCAATATCACTTCGTTCTATTTGAAACCGGCTGAAGGTTCGAATGTTCCTACCTATCAACCAGGCCAATATATTTCAGTGCGCATGTCGATTCCAGGTGAAAAATACACAATGATCCGCCAATACAGCTTGTCACAGGCTGCTAAAGAAGACGAGTTCCGCATTTCCGTCAAACGCGAAGCGGATAACGATCCAAATGGCCGCGTTTCCGTGTACCTTCATGAAGAAGTGAATATCGGCGACCGCCTAGAAGTCAGCGCGCCAGCAGGCGAATTCGTCCTCGATACTGAGAAAAAATCTCCGGTGGCATTTGTCAGCGGCGGCGTTGGCATCACACCGATGATGAGCATGTTCGAAACTGTTGCCACAATGACTCCGGAACGCCCGACCGTCTTCTTGCACGCTGCACGCAATGAATCATTCCATGCATTCGACCAGGACATCCGGAAATACACAGAGTCGATGGATAACGCCACTTATAAAACGCTTTACTCTGATGAACCTTCCGGTTACATCACACGTGAGCTTCTTGCGGAATACGTCGATATTTCAGGCGAAGCCTACGTTTGCGGGCCTGTACCATTCATGGAAGCCATGATTCAGGAACTGCGCGCGCTTGGCATGAAAGAAGATCAGATTCATTTTGAATTCTTCGGCCCTGCTGTAGCACTGCAGACTGTTTAAAAGTTCTTAAACTATTTCCGCAACGCGCTGAAAATGGATAAAAGCATGTCCTTCCGCCTTTTACAGGTGAAGGACATGCTTTTTCTATTTACTGTGAAGCCATCGCTTGTTTCAGGAATTCCAGGCGGTTGCCGAACGGGTCCGCTGCAAAAAATCGGGTACTTCCGGGAATGCTTTTGTCATCCTTTACCGCTATACCCTTTTCCATCAGATGGGCTTTCAATTCATCAAACCCTTCTACGACAAACGCAGGATGTGCTTTTTTTGCCGGTTCGAAAGGTTCTTCGACCCCCACATGTAGCTGAAAGCCAGGAAATTCAAACCAAGCCCCGCCTCTTTCTTGCAACGGTTTTGGCTTTTCCAATTCCTTCATTCCCAAAATTCCGCTATAAAAGTTACGGGCTTCTTCCTCGCAGCCTTTAGGCGCAGCTACCTGAACATGATCTATTTTTTTGATGTTAAATACCATTCCATTTCCTCCTCCAGCTTCTCCATAATTTTAGAAGCGCCTTTTATTCTTTCGCCTTTCTGTTTTGCAAATCCTTCCGCCATCCCGTAGCATATAAAAAAAGGGGTGACGCTAGATGGCTTTTCCGCAACAGCTAAAATACACACTCGCCGCCCAATCGGTCTCAATCGACCGCGAGCCGCAGCAAGCGCTATCGGCCGAATTCCCAATTTTAATCAAGGAATTGAAAGAATGGGCCAAAACAGACAACGACGGAGTGGCAATTTCCTATTTCTTCCGCCAATATGCACTTTTCATCTCTGCCCAGTTCAATCTACTGGCGCATCAGAATGCTTATTTCGCTTGTTCCTGGAAGGAATTGAAATTCGATCGCAGCTTTAATTACGGCTTGCACTTGTTGAAGACGCATGCCTCTTCCCTTTCCTATACGCAAATCCAGCCTCACCAACGATATGAAGCGATGCATTACGTGCTTGTCGAACAAGTCGATTCCCTGATCCAGGAGTTTCGCCAACATGCTAAAATTTCGCCCATCATCTTATGGGAGAACGTCCTGGGATCCATCATCTGGCTTTATGCCGGAATTGAACGCTCAAATCCCAGAAAAGCCGCAGAAGACATGGAATGGCTGCTCGAACCGTCGAATTGGCAGCCTATCAAGACGTCTTATCTGAACAAGCTGCTGGGTGATGTTCCGCTGGGGCGCGCCGTTTCGGGCCCGCTCCGCAAAACGTGCTGCCTTTATAAGGAACTCCCTGAATTCGGAGCCTGCACATACTGCCCTCAGCCAAATTAAAAGCTCCGGAGCACAATGCGCCGGAGCTTTAGATTAGACTTCGAATACTTCATGCAGAATTTTTCCTGGATCGTTATTCATTAGATTTTTGTAGACACAGCTTTTCGGCTTGTCTTGGAGCGATTTCGCAAAAGATTTGGCATGCTCGGCATCTCCGACAATATGCACTTCTTCCCATCGGCGCTCTTTTTTCAGTTTTTCAATCTTGCCGCCCATATCTTTATAGAAACGGTCAAGATTTTCTTTTAAGCGATGGTCCAGTTCATCAACCGGACTGCCGCCTCCGCTTACCGGCGTACTGCCACCCGAAGCACCGCCTCCAGTTGCACCGACGCCTGAAACACGCCCAGAACTGCGGACGCCTTTTTGTTCCGCCCAGACTTCAAGGCCTGAATCGAATTCATAGAAGAATTCCTCATTGATGATTCCCATTGAGGTATCTAAAACCCGGATTCCTTTTAGGCTCGGCATGACGACTCCTGCATATGGATAGGCTTTGTACATATATCTTAGCTGATCCAATTGCGGCGTTTCTTCCCAATGGAAATTGTTTTTGACCGGAATTTGAACATAGCGCACCCACCATAAATTTTCATGGGGAGAAGCGAAAATGACGACCCCTTTTAAAAGCTCGCTTTGGTGGTCGGTGATTTCTCGTTCGACTTTTTTCTTCAATTCTCTATAAGAATTTATTTCTTTTTCATCGCGTGAAGCGGAAAGGTATTCATCAAGCTTTTTCAAGCCGTTTTTTAAATGGATTTTCCAAGCACCGTTCTGGGCTTCTGAATCTGCAGGATTGGTATTTAGATAGATACTCAGTACACAGCGATCTTCGCAACGGAACGCTTTCAACTCCTGAATTTCATCGTATAATGTCATATAACCCTCATCCTCCTTAAAATCCGTGCTATTTAACTCCTTACCCTATGAGTTCTATATTAAACGGTCCATCCCCTTCTTTTTTTCATTATTCAGACGTTTAAGTTCTGCCAGTTGAGGTAAACAAGAAGTGCAATGAAAAAAAAAAGGAGCGTGTAAAAATTGGAAAATGTAGATAAAAAAGTAGACGAGAAGTTGAAGCATTTTGATGACGAAAAGAAAGAAGAAATTCTAGCCAATTTTGAGAACTTCAAAAATTATTTAGGCTCAAAAGTGGAACTTGGCGAAAAAATGGGATTGAGCGAAGAACGCCTAGCTCAAATTACGGAAAAAGTCGCAGGCTATTTAGCGAAAAATGAAGAACCTAAAAACCGTGAAGAATACGTGCTACAGGAACTATGGAAAGTCGGTTCAAAAGAAGAACAGCACATGCTGGCCCACATGCTCTTGCGTATGGTTAAAAAAGACTCATAAAGTTAAAATGACTCATAAAAAACAGCCTTCCCTTATAAATGGGAAGGCTGTTTTTCAAATAGCTGGAACATCCAGTAATAGATAACGCCGCTTGCGAATGCCAGGAGTGCCAAAATGGTAAACGTCCAGCCGAAGCCGAACCAAGCAGTCATCGGGATCGACAGTGGTGCAATCATGCGCCCTATCGTGTACCTTAGACTCGCTGCTGCAAAATACTGGCCGCGCATTTCTTCAGGCGCCAGCTTTGAGATAAAGCTCTGCTGAACGCCGACAACCATCAACTCCGCAAAAGTGAAGATCGCCATCGCTAACACGAACATCCAGAACCAAGAAGTAATCGGGAAAATAAGCATCGAGACGCCGTACAAAATCGCTGACATGAAGAAAACCCATTTCTCCCGGAACCTGGTCATCCATCTGGTAATGATGACTGTAAATAACGCAACCAGCAAGCCGTTCTCGGATAACAGGACACCGAATGACGTTTCACCCGTTACTGTCAGTTCACGCCCCATAAATGCAGCTACAGTCTGTTCGTCAATTGTTTCCTTTAAGAAGACGGGAATCAGCAAATCCAGCTGCATGAATGTCTGCGCGCCTAGAATACCGGCAATGACGAATAACAGGAAGAGTTTGTCTTTGAAAATGACGCCGTATTCCTTCACTTGCTTCGCCACTGCTCCAAGAACACCGACTGATTCTTCGCGCTGCCATTTGTCTATGACGCTTTGCGGCAAGGTTTCATTGGTATAAAGCCTTAAGACGGTACCGAGGATCATCGAGATGACCGCCACGATCAACAGTAATTCGAAACGGTACGAGAAGAACAGCACGGCTCCGAACAGCGGGCCAACAACTACCGCGATATTCAACGTAGTATAGAAAATGGCAAATACGTCACTTCTATATTTCTCCGGAATGACATCCGCAATCATCGCCTGGCTCGCTGGCCAGTACAGTGAACCGCCCATGCCCGCTATCGTAAAGGCGATAAAACCGAGCATTGGTGATTCGAGCCAAGGCGAATTGGCATAAGCGAACAGCAAAAACGCAAAACCTTGTCCGATCGAGGCTACGACAAGCATTGTGCGCCGGCCGAACCTGTCTGCGCAATAGCCGCCGACTAAATTAGCGGCTACTGAAAAAACTTGCGACACGACAAGCAGCAAGCCCGCCGTGTTTTTCCCGAATTCTTCCGCAAAGTAAATGGCGAGGAATGGGAAGACCATCCAGTAACTTGTATTCATGAAAAATTCGCCGACGAGGCGAACTTTCAAATTCCTATTCCAATCTCTAATCTTCATTTTTCAGTTCCCCGCGTTCTCTGATCTCTTCTCTGGGCCTGGTAATTACCCGATAACTTCAAGCAGCTTGTAGCTCAGGCAAATATCGATTAACAGCTCTTTCCGTTCTTTGGCAAATTGGATGACCAGGCGTTCATGATCACGTTCGATGATTTCACCAGCTCCGAACACACGGTGCCGTACAGTCGCTCCCGCCACAAGTTCGCCGCCATCTTTTACGGCATTCGGATTGTCGGGCACTTTCACTTTGACCGGCGGCTGTACTTTTGCAGGAGCCTTCTTAAGAGCTGGTTTTCCTGCAATCGCCACATCCCGCACTTCATCGACAAAACGGGATTCGCTATCATAGCTGATCAATTCAAGATGCTTTCTAGCGCGAGTCATCCCGACATAAAACAGGCGCCGCGCCTCTTCAAGAAGATCCGGCTGCTCTGTGTCTTCTTCTGTCGGAATGATGCCTTCCACTAGGTCGATCATATACACTCTGTCGAATTCCAACCCTTTGGAACTGTGGAATGTCGAAAGCGTCAGCATGTCATCAGTTTTTTCGGCTTTGGCTGCCTGTGTCACCTGCTCCAATTCCTTCAGGCGCTTCGCAAACTCCATCATGCTGCTAAGCGGCGCAGCAATCTGCTCCAGTGTTACCAGGATCTGCTCCAGGTATTGCAGCCGCATCCCGAATTTCTCCGCGCGGCTCGCAAGCATCTGGTCATAGCCCAGATCTGCCCTGATGGTGCGGATGACTTTCAGCGGCTGCATGCCTTTCAATGCTTCGAACCATTTCTTCTGCTCGCCCAATATCCGGATTTGGTAATCTTTCAATGTTATGTGGCGGTTGATTTCGTCAAAGGCATTGATTTCTGATGGCTTCATCTTGCTCATGAACTTCAGCTGGCTTCCTGACCAGTAGGCATTGGTTTTTGAAGCGACTTTTGAATAGATGTCGATGCGCTCCGGCTTTAAGCTGAAACGCATAAAATTCAGCATGTCCTCGACAATCCAATGGGAGAAGAACCGGTTGTCCCCATCTTTCATATAAAACGGGATGCCCATCCGGTCGAGCTCGCTCATCAACAAAGTGGAAGACGAATTATTGCGGTACAAAATCGCCACTTCTCCGAAATTGTCCAGCTCCTTCAATTCCTTCATCAGGTATTTGAATTGTGCATCTTCTGAAACCAGCCGTTTGATTACGATTGGCTGGCCATCCGGCTGTTTGGTGAACATGTTTTTATCGTGGCGCTTTTTATTCGTCTTGATGAATAAATTCGCGGCGTCGACAATATTTTTCGTGGACCGGTAATTGCGCTCCATTTTCATGACGTAAGCGTCCGGATAAACCGTTTTGAATTTCAATAAATAAGTGGGCTCTGCCGCGCGCCACGTATAAATCGACTGATCGTCATCAGCGACGACGCACAGATTTTGGTGGCGCAACACCAGCTTTTCCACGATGGCATGCTGGATCATCGATGTGTCCTGGCTTTCATCGGTCATCACGTAATCCCAGCGCTGCTGGTATTTTTTCAATAGCGCTTTGTCTTTTTCCAACGCCTCGTTCGCGAGCGACAACATATCGTCAAAGTCCACTAACCTAACATCATAGTTTTCTTTGAACGCTTCATAGGTCTTCAGTATTTCAATGGCGCCTTCAAAAGGGGCCTTCAGTTTTTTCCACTCGCTGCGCGGCGTCATCTTGTTCTTCACAAAACTGATGAATGAGGTCAATTCGTCCAATTGGTCTTCTGTTATAGGTTCCCCGACTTCGGTCTCAAACATTTCCCGCAGCAGCCGTTTTTTATGGAGTCCGTTGCTTTCGCTGCCTTCAATCATGACATAGCGCAGTTCCGACAAATACTCCCGGGTAATTTGGAAAGCCAGGCTATGGATTGTCGAAAAATCCACAGGTGCAAGCGTAGGGAAAAGCCGTTTATAGCGTTCCTGCATATCGACAGCTGACGCTTTGCTGAATGTGATCGCTTTAATGCGCTGCGCCGCCACCTTTTTTTCTTCGATCAAGTAGCCGATGCGCATGATCATCGTCGTGGTCTTGCCGGATCCAGGGCATGCCAGGAGAAGCAAGGGGCCTTCAGTCCGCTCCACTGCTTTGCGCTGTATTTTGTTCAGCTCGACGCCGAGCTGTTGTTGTTTGCGTTCAAAAAAATTGCTCATACGGCAGATACTCCTTCGCACTATCATTCCTTCTATTTTACCATGGCTGCGCGATATTTATTTGTTGTTTTTTAAGATGCAGAGAAAACTTGCGGTCCGGTTGCGAATAATTTTCTAACATAAAAAAGGACTCATGGGAATGAGCCCTTTACCGCAATCCGGCAAGCATTGCCTTATGCGATTTATTTCGGACTGATAATTTCACAGACCCGGCCCACTTGCCCATCTTCCAGCCTCACCTTGATGCCATGAGGGTGCGTCGCGGAATTGGTCAATAAATCTTTGACGATGCCTTGTGTTTTTTTACCGCTTCGCTGGTCTTGTTTTAAAATCACGTTGACTTCCAGCCCCGGTTTTACGTCACTTCTTTTTTTGCCGTCCATCCAAAATCCCTCCCGACTTTCTTCCAGTATACATTATCGCATACAAAAAGGCGGGGATTCCCCCGCCTCGCTTTGCATTCATTGCTTAAAAATGTTTTTTGCGATTACCTTCTAAATCATCGTCATCAAGATCTGACAACGTTGTATCTTTTTTGTTTTTATTAGTGAAAGAAGCGTCTTCGTCAATGTCAGCTTCTTCTTTACGGACAGTTTCACGAATTGTTTCCGTGTCTTGGACTTTCTTTTTGCCGACTACGATTTCTTCACTGACCACATTCGTTTTCGAAACGTTGACGCGTTCTTCTGTCAATGGAATGTGAATGTTATCGCCTTCTTGGTAGGCATCTGCTGTAGCGCCATCGACTTCTTCATTTACCGGGCGCCGTTCAACATAAATCTCTTCGCGTTCTACCGGCACATCAATCGATTGTTCGTTTTCCACTGTGCGTTTCCCAACGTTCACTTCGCCAGTCTGTACACGGTCTTTGTTCACATGCAAACGTTCTTCGTGAAGGCGCAGGCGCTCTTCTTCCGTCCCTGCTGCATCTGTGTTATTGCCTGAGAAGTTAGAAGCTGTGCGATCTGTATCTGTGTATCGTTCATTGTCTTTATTCAATGTGTCACGCTCCATTCCATTTGTTGTGTCAAAGCGGTCTGCATCACGGTCTTTACTAGTATCGCCATCTACTGAAACGCCTGGCCCTAAACCAAATCCTGTGCCTCTGTCTTCGCCGACTCCTGCAGTTTCATTAGTGTTTTGTCGTTCTGAAGCGGCCAAATCATCGTCATCTGTCATGCCGCGCTCGCCTTTTTCCCGGTGGTAGTTAACGTCGTTCGATTCGTTTGTATCCACAGTCAATCCGTCACGCGCCACCATTCCTGAGTCGCCGTAGCCGGCAGTTCCACCGGTTGCGCCGACATAGCCTGCCGCACCTGTAGTATTGTTCCCCGGATCGCCGTATACATTGCGATCGATATCACTATCTTTTGAGTCGTAATCCGAACCGATTTCCTGATCAACAAACAATAAAATCTTGCCGTTTTGCACGTCCTGGTAATAGCGGTCTGCTTCCTGATCGTCTACGCCCATGCCCGAGAATGCTTCACGCACCGGCTCATTACCGGAAAGGAAGCCCATGAATTTATCCATCCAGCCGCCTTCAGCAGATTTATAATCCACGTCTGTCCGCCCTCTTACCATGGATAGCTGTTCTTTATCATGCGCCATGACGTACATATGATCTTCGGAAATACCTTGCTCTCTTAACTCTTCGATTTTTCTTAATACCTCTGACTCATTGTCGAAAGTTCCCATAAATTTATTGTTGGCCATTTTTCTATTCCTCCAATTGTTTTATGTTTACAAAAATTTTTGTATTGCGAAAAATCTTACTAGTTTTGAAATACCCGCCTTGAAAACACTGAAACATTTTATTGCGATTTAAGGACTAATGGATTATAATGCGAAAACTCACTCTACTTTCCGTTCCCAGTGGCGGTGCTTGGTAATTGCGGCGATAAAATCAGTTGGAAAACTGCCATCCGCCGATCCGGTTATCACGCCCGGCTGCCCTTGCATATGGGCCGCTTCAATCCATTTCATGCCATCATGAGTCGCTCCGATTGGTTTGTAATGGTCGAAGGCTTCACCAACATAGCGCGCCGCTTCTTTAGCGAACTTCCGGCTCACCGATGCACTGCCGACTGCATAGATTGCGTCATATAGCACAGGGTCTGCCGTCGTAAACGTATGGTCTACTTCAAATTCGCCGCCATTCTTCCCTTTAGCCATCCCCAGCATCTCACTGATAATTTCCACTTGAATCCCTTTAGCTTTCAATGCCTCAAAGACTTTCGACACTTCTTTATCCTCAAAGCCGTCTCCCAGCAAAACCCCGACCTTGCGCGTTGCGGGCGTTTTGATGGTGTTTTCCTGGCTCAGCGCAGGAGAAGTTTTGCCAACAGCTGTATTGCCGCTTTGCGGCGCCACAGCTCCGACGTTTTTAGCTACCGTCTTAGCCATTTCAAGATCTACATTCGCAAACATATCGACCGCATTTTGGCGCACGACTTTTTCTTTGCATTTTCCGAGTTCGAAGCTGAACGCTTCGATGATATGCTCTTTTTCAGGCGCGGACATGCTGTTCCAGAACATCGTCGCCTGCGAGAAATGGTCTTTGAAGCTTTCGCTGCGCGCACGCACTTTACGCCCTTCCATTTTCTCCTGGTAATGTTCGAATCCGCCATCCGCGGGACTCGCTGGCGCTGGACTATTATTTGCCAAGCCATTTTTATGGTACGACACTTGCCCGCGGTTAATTGTTTGGCGCCCGTAGCCATCGCGCTGGTTATTGTGGAATGGGCATACCGGCCGGTTGATCGGCAGTTCGTGGAAATTAGGTCCGCCGAGGCGAATCAATTGCGTGTCTGTATAGGAGAACAAGCGCCCTTGCAGCAGCGGATCATTGGAAAAGTCGATTCCAGGCACAACATGCCCTGCATGGAATGCTACTTGCTCAGTTTCTGCGAAAACGTTGTCGACGTTGCGGTTCAATGTCATCTTGCCGACAATTTGAATCGGGATTTCTTCTTGCGGCCAAAGCTTGGTTGCATCCAGCAAATCAAAGTCGAATTTATGTTCATCTTCTTCTGGAATGATTTGAACCCCTAATTCAAATTCAGGAAAATCTCCGTTCTCGATTGCTTCATATAAATCTCGGCGGTTGAAGTCAGGGTCTTTGCCTGAAATCTTCTGTGCTTCGTCCCATACGAGTGAATGCACGCCGAGCGTCGATTTCCAGTTGAATTTCACAAAATGGGATTTTCCTTCGGCGTTGACAAAGCGGAACGCGTGGACGCCGAAACCATCCATCATCCGGAAACTGCGCGGCAAAGCGCGGTCAGACATCAGCCACATAATGGCATGGGCCGTTTCCTGATTATGCGCCACGAAATCCCATAATGTATCATGGGCACTCGCTGCCTGAGGCATTTCGTTATGCGGTTCCGGTTTCACGGCATGGACAAAGTCCGGGAACTTAATGGCATCCTGGATAAAGAACACAGGCATATTGTTGCCGACCAAGTCGTAATTTCCTTCCTCCGTATAGAACTTTGTTGCAAACCCCCTGACATCCCGCACGGTTTCAGCGGAGCCTTTAGAGCCTGCCACAGTGGAGAAACGCACGAAAACAGGTGTCTTCTTGCCTTTCGCAGACAGAAATTTGGCTTTCGTCAAATGTTCCAATGAATCATATGCTTCGAAAACGCCATGCGCAGCATAGCCTCTGGCATGGACGACACGCTCAGGAATCCGCTCATGGTCGAAATGCGTCATTTTTTCGCGGAAATGGAAATCCTCCATCAGCGTAGGCCCTCGTTCTCCTGCTTTCAGTGAAAATTCATCTTCCGAGACTTTGAGTCCTTGGTTAGTGGTCATGTCTTTTCCGGCGTCATCACTGCGGAATTGTTCCAACTGTTCGTCTTTGCTATCGGCGCCGACTTTCGTTTTCTTGTCCATTTCTCCACTCCTCTGTCGCAATTTTCTTTCTTCTCTCCTTCTACCCTCTAACTTTTTTAATAAAACGCCAAATGGAAAATATGAAAAGCTCTGCAGGCATAAACAGCCTGCAGAGCTTTTCATTTAAAATATACTTAAATCCCATTCTTTTGAAATCTGCCGCAGCATCATTGTCCCTGCAGCGCTGTTTCCTTGGACATCAATTGCTGGCCCGTAAACACCGATGCCTGCACCAGCCTTGAATTCATAGGTCTGGGAATGCAGTTTCGGAGGCACAGCCCCCATGATTCCGCCAGACACGCCGCTTTTCGCTGGAATGCCGACATGCGCCGCAAAATTGCCGGATGAATTGTACATGCCACAGGTGACCATCAAAACTTTTGCCACTTGCGCAATTTCAGCCGAAAAATGCGTTTCTTTTGTAATTGGGTTAAAACCGTCGTAGGCGATGATCAATCCGATCAGCGCCAAGTCCTTGACGCTCATTTTGATGGAACATTGGCGAATATATATATCCAACGCTTCTTCCACTTCAATATCCAAAAACTTCGCTTCTTTCAAATAGTAGGCGAGTGCCCGGTTGCGATGCGATGTCTTCCATTCCGAATCGTACACTTCCTTATCGAGCTCCAGCGGATGGCCGACAAGCTTTTCCAGAAACTCAAGCAAAAATTCGTATTTTTTCTGACTCGTTGTCCCGGGCAAAATCGCAGAAATGGTAATAGCTCCTGCATTGATAAAAGGATTGAACGGCTTGTTTGGCCGGTGTATTTCAAACGGAATGATGGAATTGAACGCTTCTCCCGTCGGTTCGACGTCTACACGCTCCAAAACGAAATCCAAACCGTAATGGCAGCTCACGGCGATGAACGTCAGCGCCTTTGAAATGCTTTGCAGCGTAAATTCCTGGTCCGTATCTCCGGCGCAATAATAATGCCCATCCTCATCCACCATGCAAATGCCGAGAAGACTTGGATCCACTTTTCCAAGCGCCGGTATATATTGGGCGGTCGTCCCTAAAATAGCGTGGCTTTTGTTTTCTTTCACCCATGCTTCAAGCTGTTCCTGGATATGCGGATTTTCCTTCATAACATCCCTCCTCCTAAAATTTCTAAAACCCCTCTTAATGTGCAAGAGGGGTTGGATGATTATAAGTTATCGTACCATTCTTTCGCCGCTTCGACTTCCGGCATGGTCAATTGGTGTCCGTAATTTTCCCAATGAAGCTTGACGCTGGCACCGGCATCGCTTAAAAGCCGTTCCAGATCTGTCGACTCTTCTGCTGGGCAGATCGGATCGTTCGTGCCGGCTGCGATGAATACAGGGACACCTGCCAAATTCGGCAATTCCGTGTCGCGGTTCGGCACCATCGGGTGGTGAAGAATCGCACCTTTCAGCGCATCTGCGTAAGTAAAGAGCAGATTGGCTGCAATATTCGCTCCGTTCGAGTAGCCGATGGCGATGACATTGGCACGGTCAAAACCGTTTTCTTCAGCCGCTTTACCAATAAAATCGTATAATTCTTCGGTCCGCAATTTCAAATCTTCCATATCGAATACACCTTCAGACAAGCGCTTGAAAAAGCGCGGCATGCCATTTTCTGAAACGTTGCCGCGGACACTTAGGACGGAAGCCTGCGAATCAATATGAGCCGCAATAGGCATCAAATCATTTTCATTGCCGCCTGTGCCGTGGAGCATTAGAAATGTCGGTTTGGATGGATCGGTACCTTTTTGGAATATGTGTTTCATCTTTTATAACCTCCCGAGATAGTAGAAAGCCTCTGCTCTGTTCTGGCTTTCCCCTTTTTAATTAGTTCGAAACTTATCTTGAATTCGAGATAATAATAACATACTTTTCGCTTCATACCAACTAATCCGTTTTTATTTTAACCAACGCTTTTCGACAAAAAAAGGCAGCGGAACGGATCCGCTGCATTTTTTAAGCCAGCCGACGATGGCGGCATTAATATTAGATGTTTTTCTAGCCAAGCATTTCTTCTAGATGCTGTTTGGAAAAATGGTATTTTTCATTGCAGAAATGGCATTGGGCTTCCGCTTGGCCATCGGTCACAATCATGTCCTGAATTTCGTCAGGGCCAAGGCTGATGATGGCATTCGATATGCGATCCCGTGAACATTGGCATTGGAACTGGATAGGCATTTTTTCCAGAACTTTAACATTCTCGCTTCCGAGAACTTCTGATAAAATCTCTTCAGGCGTTAAGCCATCACGCACCATGCTCGAAATGGTCGGAATTTCCGATAGTCGCTGCTCAATATGCGCAATGACACTTTCTTCAGTGCCCGGCATCAACTGGATGATAAAGCCCCCGGAAGCCTGGATGCTGTTATCCGGATTAACGATTACGCCAACACCCACTGATGAAGGAACCTGCTCCGACGTGACGATATAATGCGTGAAGTCCTCACCCAGCTCACCTGATACGAGCGGCACTTGCCCGACGAAAGGATGCAGCAAGCCAATGTCTTTCGATACCGACAACGTCCCTTCCGTTCCGACAGCGCGGCGCACATCCAATTTTCCTTTTTCGTTCAAATCGAAATGGGTATGCGGATTCGACACGTATCCTCTGACTTCTCCTTTGGCATTGGCATCAACCAAAATCGTTCCGAGCGGTCCATTGCCGTTGATTTTGATCGTCAGCTTTTCTTCGCCTTTCATCATAGCTGCAAGCATGACGGTCGCTGTCATTGAGCGGCCCAGTGCGGCTGATGCAGTCGGCCATGTATAGTGGCGGCGCTGCGCTTCCCCCACGGATTCAGTTGTGCGTGTGGCGTATGCGCGGACTTGTCCGTCGTATGCTAATGCTTTCACTAAATAATCATTCATCTATAATCACTTTCTTTCTATATAATATTGTTAACAGTTTTATCTTTTAATTTATCTGGCGTAACGTCGTTGCCGAGCGGATCGATGATCGTCAATCCGGTAACCGAACTTTCTACCTGTCCACGGATCTGGCGCAGGTAATCTTCGCGCAGCACTTGCTGTTCCACTTGCTGAGCTTTCGTCAAGCCTACTTCTTTTGCTATTTTTGATAATTCGTTAATGCGAGTCAAACTTGCAATCATCGATTACCGCTCCTTTCCTGAACAAGCATTTTTTCGATCAACCATTGTTGAAGCTCTGCCGCTTTCGGCTGAAATCGCTGTTCTTCCATCTTCCGTGCCAATGAAGCCACAGTTTCCCGCTCCATGACAGCTCTCCATGCTGATTCCGCTTCATCCATTAAATCCGTCAACAAGCAACTGGCCTCGGGTTTTTCAAGTTCCAGCAAATCGCCCAAAATCCCGCTTGGTGAATACAGCGATTGCCTGCCCTCTATTGCCAAGTAAATATCGTACACACAGATTTCCTCGGGGCGTTTCTTCAACCGGAATCCGCCTTTGACGCCAGGCACTGATGCCACCAGATCTGCGCTGACTAATTTCCTCAACAACTTCTGAAAATAAGTGGGTGACGCATTCAACTGCTGACTGATTGCTTCACCGGACAGCACTGCTTTGCCCGGCAGCATATTCAACAAAAGAATGGCATATACGGATTGCTCGACCCCTGTCTTCATGTGCATGAAACTCACCTCTATCCCTTATTAACGAGGACAACAATTGTCCTTGATTGCTATAATAAAATATCTCGAATTAAAAGTAAAGGTTTCTGCCTGCAACAAAAAACCACCCGCTGCATGCGAATGGTTTTGGAGGTTATTAAGAAACTAAAACAAGCCACTGAGGCCGCCGTAGACGAGTGCGAGCAATATGACAAAGGCTGGATGGATTTTCTTGATTTCCAATAGCCAATAGCTGACTACCGCCAGCACTACGGTTTGTATGCTGCCGGAAGTTTCTGCTGAAGTCATAAAAAACTGTAGCGTCATGGCGCCCAAAAGAACAGCGATGACTGGCCGGATCATCTTCGTGATGTTTTTGACTTTCGGGGAATCTTTGTATTTCATCAATGTCATCATCAAGGCAATCATCAAAATCAGTGAAGGTGCCACCGAAGCGAACAACCCGATAAATGACCCCAGGATTCCACCTTCCATGTATCCGATATAGCCAGCCATCTTCGTCGCAATCGGTCCTGGAAGTGCATTTCCCAATGCCAGCACTTCTCCGAATTCCTGCGTCGTCATCCAGCCGTACCGGTCAACCACTTCCTTCTCAACAAGCGGTATGGAGGCAGGGCCTCCGCCATAGCCCAATATGCCGGGAATAAAAAACGCCAGAAAAATGGACCAGTAAATCACGCTGTCCGCCCTCCTTTTCTAAAGCCCAGCAACACGATCAAAAGAATTCCGATGATCAAAACAACCGGATGGATATGGAGGATTTCCATCAACAGAACCGAAATTCCGAGCAGCAAGGCAGCTCGGGGCCAGCCCAGGGACTGCCCGGATTTTTTCACGAAATCCCAGGTCATCACCCCCAGCATGACCGCAACAACCGGAACAACTGCTGCCGACATGCTGTTTACCCATTCAACGCCCTTGTATTGCTGCAATGCGCCGAGCAACAGGATCATCATCAGGACCGTCGGCACCACTAATGCAATCAGCGCCGTCATGCTTCCAACGATGCCCCCGATGCGATAACCTATATAGCCGGCCATTTTCGTGGCAATCGGACCTGGCATCGTATTGGCCAGCGCCAAGGTATCGCTGAACTCGTCTTCTGTCATCCAGTCATATTTTTTTACAGCTTCCGCATGGAAAAGAGGGATTGCCGAGGGGCCTCCGCCGAAGCCTAAAATACCGACGCGAAAAAAGGCGGCAAATAAATCGGCATTTATTTTCAAGGCTGAACCAGCCCGCGGCTCCATCCCTTTTTTCCCTTCAGTCACCAAACAGCCACGGCTCCATCCGTACGGGACTCTGTGCCGCCTGACAATACGCCCGTGTCCGGATTGCGCCAAATGATCTGGCCGCGGCCAAAAGCACCGCCGTCTGTTGCTACTTGAATTGCATGCCCTTTACGCGCAAGCGACTGCGCTAAATAATTCGGGAAATTCGGCTCGACCAAAATCGTTTTGCCGCCCATCCATTGCCATCTCGGCATATCAAGGGCAGCCTGTGGGTTCATTAAATAGTCTATGGTGTTCGTTACTACTTGGAAATGTCCCTGCGGCTGCATATAGCCGCCCATTACGCCGAATGGACCGACCGCTTTGCCGTCTTTGGTCAGGAATCCGGGAATGATCGTGTGATAAGTCCGCTTTCCACCTTGCAGTACATTCGGATGCTGCGGGTCAAGCGAGAAATCTGCACCGCGGTTCTGCAGGCCGATTCCCGTTCCTGGAATGACGATTCCTGAACCGAAGCCCATGTAATTGCTTTGGATATAGGAAATCATATTGCCTTCTTCATCTGCTGCGGACAAATAAACGGTCCCGCCTTTAGGCAGATCGTAAGGAACAGGATCTGCTGCGCCTTCACCGATCATACCGGCACGCTGTGCTGCATATTCTTCGGACAGAAGATGTTCGACGCTGACAGGCATCGCTTCTAGTTCCGTGATAAATTCTTTGCCATCTGTGAAAGCCAGCTTCATTGCTTCGATTTGTTGATGATAGGTGTCAGCTGACTGCCATTTGGGCTCTTTCAGTTTTTTGAAGATATTCAATGCCATCAATGCCACCATGCCTTGGCCGTTCGGCGGAATTTCCCACACATCATAGCCACGGTAATTGGCTGACACCGGCTCAACCCATTGCGGTTTGAATGCTGCAAGATCCTCT
Source organism: Planococcus sp. TJ-302 (assembly GCF_058268455.1). Classification (NCBI taxonomy): domain Bacteria; kingdom Bacillati; phylum Bacillota; class Bacilli; order Caryophanales; family Caryophanaceae; genus Planococcus; species Planococcus sp. TJ-302. Next base: position 1,690,066 of record NZ_JBZDOI010000001.1, read on the forward strand.
TTGGAAAGGAAGCCATTATGCTGCTTCATGAAAGCATCGATTTTTTCAGCCAGCGGCCCTTCATAGAAAGAACGTGCATCTGTTTCGGCTATTTCCTTCAACGTTGCCGCATGTCCTGGTGAAGACCACATTTCTCCAATTTCCGGAGCCTGGCCATTCGGTGCGAACGTATCGAACCACGATTGGTATTCTTCAGAAGTAAACGAATCCTTGAATTTTTCATAAGCCGCTTTCCAGTACTTGCCAAGGATCGGCGTCAACGGATAGCCTTCTTCCGCATATCGGATTGCCGGTTTTAACGCTTCAGACAAAGGCAATTTGCCGAATTTCTTTGAAAGTTCGGCCCATGCAGCGGGAACGCCAGGAACCGTGACTGGCACTACGCCGTGTACCGGCATCTTGTCATGCCCGAGCGCTTTTACAGCTTCTATCGAAATTTTCGCCGGCGCAGGACCTGAACTGTTCAGACCGTGAAGCTTGTCTTTTACCCAAACTAATGCAAAAGCGTCTCCCCCGATTCCATTTGAAGTTGGTTCAACGACTGTCAGCGCAGCCGCTGTTGCAATTGCGGCATCGATTGCGTTGCCGCCTTTTTGCATCACTTCGATCCCTGCTTGTGCCGCTAAAGGCTGGGAAGTTGCAACCATGCCTTTTTTTGAAAATACCGTATGTCTTTTCGATTCGAACGGGTGCTGTAAATAGTCCATTGAAATTCCTCCAGATTCAGAATAAAAGCCAGCTGCCGGAGTTTCCCCCGGCACCCGGCTCATAGTTTGCCCGCGAAATGGCACGCCGCAAAATGATTTGGTTCATGTTCCACAAACGCCGGCTTGTCCACAACACAAACATCCTGCGCAATCGGACAGCGGGTGTGGAATGGGCAGCCTGTAGGCGGATTTGCCGGATTCGGCATATCGCCAACAAGGCGGATACGTTCGCGTTTCGCGTTGATTGCCGGTCTCGGAATCGCCGACAACAGCGCTTTTGTATAAGGGTGGAGCGGGTTATTGAAGATTTTGGATACATCGCTCATTTCCACCATATTCCCCAGGTACATAACAAGCACCCGATCGCAGAAGTAGCGCACAACTCCTAAATCGTGGGAAATGAACATATAAGAAAGATCGTACTTTTTCTGGATGGTTTTCAGCAGTTTCAAGACTTGCGCCTGCACTGAAACATCCAATGCCGATACCGCTTCATCACAAATGACAAAAGAAGGATTGAGGGCAATTGCCCGGGCAATGCCGATTCGCTGCCGCTGGCCTCCGCTGAATTCATGCGGATAGCGGTCGTAATGTTCAGGCTTCAGCCCGACTTCGGCTAACAAGCTCAAAACGGAATCTTTCCGCTCTTTCGCCGACATATCGGTATGCATTTTGAACACTTCATCCAATGCATGGCCGATTCGCTGTCGCGGATTCAGCGAAGCGTAAGGATCCTGGAAAATCATTTGCATTTCTTTGACGAATTTCTTTTTTTCCTTGCGGCTCAGATCCTGGATTTCCTGCTGTCCGAAGCTAATTGTACCATCAGTCAGCTCCTCAAGCCCGAGGATTGTGCGCCCCAGCGTGGATTTACCACAGCCAGATTCGCCTACCACTCCGAGGCTTTCGCCTTTGTATAATTTCAGCGTTACCGACTCAACAGCTTTGACATTGCCGACAACTCGTTTAAAGACCCCGCCTTTGATTGGAAAGTATTTTTTTACACCATTTAATTCAACGAGGACTTCAGGATTCGACCGTAACTCTTCCACTGCTTTCATCTTTTTCGGCCTCCTTTTCGTTCAACCAGCACATCGCGCTATGGCCATTGGATAAAGTGAAATTAGGAGGTTCCGTCACTCTGCATTTATCCATTGCGAATTTGCAGCGCGGATGAAAACGGCAGCCAGTGATCTGTTCATTCAATCCAGGCATATTGCCCGGAATCGGTTCCAGTTCAAATTCAGGATCATCGACGTTCGGTACCGAGTGCAACAACCCTAATGTATAGGGATGGCTTGGATTAGTGAATATTTCTTCCACCGGTCCTTCTTCGATTTTCTTTCCTGCGTACATGACCATGACGCGGTCTGCAACTTCTGCTACGACGCCCATATCATGGGTAATCATCAAAACGCCCATATTCAATTTCTCTTTCAAGTCTTTGATCAAGTCCAGAATCTGTGCCTGGATGGTAACATCCAGCGCTGTAGTAGGTTCATCCGCAATCAGCAAACTCGGATGGCAGGACAAGGCCATAGCAATCATGACCCGTTGGCGCATCCCCCCGCTCAGTTCATGCGGGTATTGGTTCAACCGTTTCTCCGGATTGGGAATCCCCACTTGCCGAAGCAATTCAATGCCTTGTATCGATGCTTCCGCTTTCGACACTTTATGGTGCAGCATCAGCGGCTCACGCAATTGAAAGCCGATTGTCAAAACCGGATTCAACGCCGTCATCGGCTCTTGGAAAATCATCGAAACCCGATTGCCGCGGATTCTGCGCATTTTTTCATTTGACAGATTTTGAAGAGGTTCACCGTTCAGCAAAATCTCTCCGCTTTCGATTGAGCCGTTGGATGGGAGCAAGCGCATCACCGATAAAGAAGTGATGCTTTTCCCGCAGCCGGACTCGCCAACGATGCAAAGCGTTTCCCCTTTATCAACATGGAAAGAAACATCTCTGACCGCTTGCAATGTTCCATCGGCTGTACGAAATGATGTAACCAGATTCTTCACGTCAAGCAATCTTTCTCCCATATTCTCCCTACTCTCTCGTTACGTCTTTTAAGCTCCATTGGCCATTCGGGTCCACTTTCAGCCCTTTGATTGATTTGTCAGTAGCTGAAGTTACAAGGCCGTGATACATGACGACGGCAATATCGTTTTCAAGCATGTACATATTCGCCTCATTCAAATGTTGCTCGCGTTCAGCCTGGTCTATAGTCGTACGTGACGCTTCAACCAATTTATCGAATTCAGGATCGCTGTACTGCGCACGGTTTGAATTTCCAACGTTATCGGAATGGAAGTTCGGGTAAAGCATCTCAGAACCGTCACTTGTAACATTCGACCAGCTCAAGAATGTCAAATCATATTCACCGCCGCGTGCTGTATCAAGGAATGTCGCCCATTCCATCATTTCAATTTCCACTTTGAATCCTGCATCAGTCAATTGTGCTTGGACAATTTCCGCCATCAAGACAAAATTGTCGCGGTTCGCTGCAAGCAATTTGATCGGCTCGTCCCCAAAACCGTTTTCTTCTACCAGTTTCTTAGCAGCTTCTGGATCGTATGCTGTTCCTGCTTTGTCTGCACTTTCGTTATAGCCAAAGACTTTCGGTCCAAGTACGCTGTCGCTTCTTACGCCCAATCCGTTCAATTTTTCAACAAAAGCGTCACGATCGATTGCTTGAGCGACCGCTTTTCGGAATGCTGGATCCTGGTTGCGCTCTTGTGAATGGTTGAAAGTCAGGTAGTAGACCGGAGTCCCTTCCTGTTTGGACACATCGACATTTTTCAAGCCTTCGATACGGGAAATTTGTTCTGGCGGCAATGCATCCAGGAAGCCTACTTCACCTGTCTGAAGCATTGAAATAGCAGTTGATGTTTCTGGCACTACTCTGAATACCACTTTATCAAGCGCAACTTCTCCATCCCAGTAGTCTGCATTTTTTTCAAGGACGATTTGGTCGCCAGTCGCCCAGCTGACAAATTTGAATGGGCCTGTGCCTACCGGATTTTGCATCAAATCTTGTTTTTCATCAGCAGTTGGGCTGATAATAGCAGCGTTTGAGTGGGACAATGCTGCAAGCAGCGGTCCGTATGGGTATTTCGTTTTGATTTCAACAGTTGTTTCATCAATAACCGTTACCGTATCCACCGGTTCTAATAAGGATGCACGTGGCGCGGCAGTTGCCGGGTCGCGCAACTTATCGTACGTATATTTGACTGCTTCCGCGTTGAACGGCGTGCCATCTTGGAAAGTGATGCCTTCTTTCAATTTGATCACCCAAGTCAGGTCATCTGTGTTTTCATAGGATTCTGCAAGCTTCGGTTCCAATTCCATTGTTTCCGGATTTCTTTCAAATAGGTTTTCATAAATCTGAGTCATGACGTTCGAAGAAACAGAGTCATTCGTCATTGTCGGTGATAATCCCACCGCATCAGAAGTTGAAGCATAAATAACTTCCTTCGCCCCTCCGCTTGCCGGCTCCGAATCAGAACCTGAACCTTCCTGCCCTTCTGGAATGGTACTTCCACCAGAACAAGCCCCTAAAATCAATACCCCGATCAATGTTAATAAAAGCAGCCAGTGTTTTTTCATTTAAATTCCCCCATTCTTATTGTTGTATATCCATATTCGGATCGAGCGCGTCGCGTAAGCCGTCTCCGAGTACATTAAATGCGAAAACTGTCAGCATGATGGCGATGCCGGGCACAATCGTCAAATGCGGAGATGTCCACATAAAGTCTTGGCCTTGTGAAATCATGGCACCCCATTCCGGAGTCGGCGGCTGTGCGCCAAGCCCTAAGTAGCTGAGTGAAGCAGTGGAAAGGATAGCGGTCGCCATCCGCATTGTTGCGAAAACAATGATTGGCGCGGTGGCGTTCGGCAAGATGTGCCTGGCCATGATCCGTAGATCCGAAGCGCCCATCGAGCGCATGGCCATGATGTATTCTTTTTCTTTAATCGACAATACCGAGCCGCGGACAATGCGCGCGCATGTGGGAATCGACCAGATGCTGATGGCGATTGCGACATTGACTAGGCTAGTTCCCAGGATAGCGATGATCAGCATCGCCAAAAGAATTCCCGGAAACGAAAACAGTAAATCGACAAAGCGCATGATAACAGCGTCAAGCTTCGGATAAAAGCCGGCGAGCATGCCCAGAAGCACTCCGCCGATAAGCCCTAATGAGACGGCAACTAATCCCACTACTAGAGAAATCCGTGCGCCGTAAACAATGCGGCTCCAGACATCCCTGCCATAATTATCAGTGCCAAGCCAATGGCCGTCACTGAACATCGGCAATTCACTGCTGGCAAGATTCTGTTTTATCGGATCATGTACTGTAATGGCTGGTGCAAAAATGGCCATCAGGATTTGCAGGATGACGATAATCAGGCCAGCTACCGCCAATTTGTTTTTAAACAAGCGCCGAATCGTGGTGACGATATATTTCTCTCGCTTTTTTTCTTTTAAAGCAACCGTTTCCGCTATTGCCATTGGGTCCCCTCCTTTTTAATCGAATTTGATCCTTGGATCGATATAGGTGTAGATGATATCAACAAGCAGATTGACAACTACGAACAAGGTGGCGACGAGAAGCACAGAACCTTGGACCATTGGAAAGTCCCGGGCAGCAATGGCATCAATCATCAAGCGGCCGACCCCATTGATTGCGAATACTTTCTCTGTGATGATCGTGCCGCCAAGCAGGAAACCGAAGTTCAAGCCGATGACTGTGATAATCGGAATCATTGCGTTCTTTAATGTGTGGATCCATATAACGTTTTTCTCTTTAACACCTTTCGCACGCGCTGTCCGGACATAATCGGCACGGATTACTTCAAGCATAGAAGACCGTGTCATGCGGGCAATCATAGCAGCTGAACCTGTGCCAAGCGTAATGGCCGGCAGGATCAATTCTTTAATTCCCGCGAGCGTGTAGAAGGGGTTGGTCATCCCTCCTACCGGCAACCATTGGAGATTGACCGAGAAGACCAGAATAAGCAATGCCCCTAGCCAGAAGTTCGGTATCGAGATGCCCGCTAAAGCAAAGGTCGTTGCCGATACATCGAGCAAAGAATTTTGCTTCAGCGCCGAGATCAGCCCTGTGATGATTCCGATGACCACCGCAACGATCATGCTGGCAATTGCCAGTTTCAACGTGTTTGGAAAGCGGACCGCAATGGCATCAGCAACTGGTTGGGCTGTCTGATAGGAATAACCGAAATCCCCTTGCACTGCATTACCGACGTATCGTACGTATTGTGTAAGAAACGGATCGTCCAAGCCGAGATTCGCTTCGATTGCCGCAATATCTTCCGCCGTAGCAGTTGGGCCGCCAATGATAGCTGCCGGATTTCCGGGCGCAATATACATAGAAGAAAAGACAAGAAATGAGATTCCGAATAGCAAGAATGCCAATTGCATTATCCGGCGGATTATTAAAGCAAGCATTGTTCCTCCCCCTCTTTACATTTGTTAAGTGTTTAAATGAAAACGATTAACAAATGATTTTTTTGATTTCTTTGATTATAGAGCAAGTCTTTTAAAAAATCTATACGAATTTTCAAAAAAGTCATTATTTTTTATTTTTTTCATTCATAAAATTATAATTCTATTGAAAAATCCTTCTTTTAGTTCGTTTTTATAATAATTATTATACATTTTGAAATATATGGATGAAAACACTTTCCAATATTTTGGAATACAAAAAGAAAGCATCGCAATTGACTATAAAAAAGGATTTTCTGAGAAATAATCAATTTTCCGCACAAAAAAAGCCTGCAGCAATTGAATATGCTGCAAGCTCTTAAAGTTTCAAACCATTTCTGCTCTTGAAACGGCGTAATAAAATGTGGCTTTCTACGCGCGTGATTCCTTCAAGCGCATATAATTCCTTGTTAATGAATTTCTCCAGATCAGTAAAGTCATCCACCAAGACATGCATGTGCAGAGTCGATGGACCGGTCATCTGGTAGCAGCTTGCAACACTGGGGTTATCCGCCAGCGCCTGCGCAACTTCAACAAGGGAGGATGGTTCACAATCTACTTCAAAGAAACCGGATACTTTTTTTCCAACTTTTTCGCTATTAATGACCACCGTGAACTTTTCAATGATGCCCGCCTCGGTCAGTTGATGGACACGTTCCCGGACTGCCACGCGTGACAGGCTCAATTCTTTACCGATGTCGACATACGAAGAACGGCCGTTGACCGTCAATAAATCCAATATCTTCTTATCAATTTCATCCAATTTCATAAGCGCACCTCTAAACTATATTTTTGTATATGATTATACGTCCTTTACTTCCGTTTTGAAAGATAAATTATAATTATTTTTACTTTTCGAAATCATTTATATGTAATGTTTTAATTTTATGATAAATTACACATGGAATTCCAGGCTCCGGTTCAAAGCTTCCTTGCAGTTTAAAACCAAACATTTCATACAATTTTCTAGCGGGTTCATTCAATGTGCCTGTGCTGACGATAAAATCGCTGCATGGAAAATTTTCCAGCAAATGCGCAAGTAATGTACGTCCTATCCCTTGCCGAAAATGTGCGGGTGCAACGGCTAGCCGGTGGATATCGACTAAGGGCCCCTTCACTTTGTAGGAAATGAAGCCGGCCAACACTCCGTTGGAATACCCAATGAAAGTTTCGCCCGAATTCTGAATTTCCAATATGGACTCATTTAATTGCGGAATGCCGTCGAATCCGATCAGTTCGGCTTCAACTTGGTAGGCACGCTTTTGCAGACGTTGAATTTCTTTTGCCGTTTTTTCCTGGTGATGGTTCAATCGTTCAATCATAAATGCACCTCTCTCCGATTTTACCATATTTCCGATTATTGGCGGGCGCACCGCCATATAAAAAAACCGCTGGCTTCCAGCGGTTTAGCGGCTGATGAATCTGTAGATCACGTCCATCATCTCTTCAGTATCTTTATAGCCTAGGTCGTAGAGCTCCGTCAGCTTTCCGACATCGCGCTCCATACCGGTCATTTTGAAATATTTAGAGGGCCGGATGACCAGCACAGTCCCTTCCGCTTCCATTTTTTCAATAAGTTCCATTGTTGTATTATAGCGGATAGCCCAGTCTTCCAGGTTCTTGATGATTCCTGGGAACTGGCGGTAAAAGGTAGGCACGATGCGTGCAAACGAATTCTTTTTTTTGCGGTACCCTTTCTCTTTGGTGAGAATGATGACTGGCCTTGTCACTTCATCCTCCAGTGCTTTTCGGATCGGCAGCGGATCTGCAAGCCCCCCATCCATCAACAGGCGCCCATTGTACTCGACCGGCCGCGCCATCAACGGGATTGAGCTTGATGCCCGGACAATCGATAGAATGTCATCAGCATGCTCATTCTTTCTATAGTAGATTGCTTCACCCGTCATGCAATCGGTCGCCCCCACTACGAATTCTTCGGTGGCTTTATTGAAATTCATGTAATCGAATGGCACAAGACGATTCGGAATTTCGTCAAAAATCAAATTCATGCCGAACAATTCCCTTTTAAGCAAGAGGTTCTTTACTGATATATAATCCGGATGATGTACAGAGCCGATCGTCACTTCACGGTTGCGTCCGGATTGCCGCGACACATAAGAAGAAGCATTGCATGCGCCTGCCGAGACTCCGATAATGTAATCCACAAACAATTCTTCATTCAGGAATTTCTCCAGAACTCCCCCTGTATAAACGCCCCTCATGCCTCCTCCTTCTAAAATCAGGCCACTCTTCATTTGGAATCCCTCCGATCATCCCACTTTTCGAATCAATTCCGGTCCATTATGCTTTGGCGAATTGACAGCATCTGAGACTTCAAAAGTTTCCATTTCCTCCGAATCGAACGGTTTCAATAAGTCTTCAAGAACCTGTGGATCCTGTTTTGGATTGAGCCAGAGTTTCTCTCCTTCTTCCGACAGCATGACCGGCATTCTGTCATGGATTGTCCCCATCAATCCATTGGCCTGTGTCGTCAGAATGGTGCAGCTGTTCACAATTTCACCCTCGGGCGATTGCCATGTTTCCCAAAGCCCAGCAAAAGCGAAAGGCTTCCCGGACTTTAACTTGGCGAGCATGGGAATTTTGCCTTCATCAGTACGCTGCCATTCGTAAAAGGCATCCGCAATCACCAAGCAGCGTTTTTTCTTGAACGCATGGCGGAAACTTGGCTTTTCCGCTGCAGTCTCTGCTCGGGCATTGATCATCTTATAGCCGATTTTCTGATCTTTCGCCCACGGCGGCACGAGCCCCCATTTCAAATAGCCAAGCCGGTTCTTCGTCCCGTCGTTTACCACCGCCAGCACTTTTTGGGAAGGTGCGATGTTGTAGCTGGGCGAATACTCCGCTTCGCCAACCGCACTTTCTTCAATGTGAAACCGTTCTAAAATCGTTGCATAATCCGCATATAAAGCGTATCTACCACACATGCAAACACTCCTTTCCACACTTTCTTCCATACCTTTAATATAACAGAATTTTCCGCCTTTTAATTGTTATCAGCTCATTTTTCCGTTATTACCCCCTTTCTTTATTCGCATGCACCCATTGTGTGCTCTTGGCAAATCTCAATAGCCCGTTTCATCCCCATTTATGGCCAAAGAGTGGTATAATAAGACATAAAGAGCTTTACAAGGAGGAATTACATGGCTACTGCACGAGAAATGAGTCTGGTAAACAAAGATTTTCTGGTAGAAGAATTAGGGCTGAAACAACAAGGCAACTCATCGGTATTTGCGAACGAGGATTGCTTCGTATTATCTCCATCAGTCCAGCGGTACGAAAAAGGTTTTGATATCAGCGAATTCAGCTTGGCGAAATTCGACCCGGAGCGTCAACAAGGCTTTTTGATCGTACGGTATATGGATACCTTTTTGATGGCTAAACTCGAAAGCTTCAAAGAAAAAATGATGCCGCCTGAACTCCAGATCAAGAAGAAAAACACGAAACCACATTGGAAGTTCACGGTTGCTGAAAACCCGGCTTACCATCTGGTAAATACCCAAAACAAAGAACTTCGCTATCGCCTTCAAGAACCTTCGAAGAAACAGATTCTTTCTTTCTTCAATAAAATATGAAAAAATCCCGCAATCATTCGATTTGCGGGATTTTTTCATGTCTTGCTCCATCACAATTCCATTGCAGTTGATTAATGGTAATATATTGATATCGCCAAGCGAATGGATGTGAATTCTATGGAGCTCCAAAAATACACTTCCAAAGACAAAGATTTTTGGAAGATCATGCTCAGCTTGCTTCTAGCTTCTCTTTTCATCTTCGCCAACCTGTACGCCGTGCAGCCGTTGCTTCCGCTTTTCGTCTCAGAATTCCAGGTTTCGATTTCTACATCCAGCCTGGCGCTGTCTTCGACGATTGTCGGGCTGATTGCCGGCTTGATCATTCTCGGCTTCTTTTCTGACCGCAACGGCAGGCGAACTTATATTATCTATTCCTTGCTCGGATCGGCGCTCCCTTTTTTCCTGCTGCCGTTCACCGAATCCTTTACATGTTTTGTTATTCTGCGCCTTATCCAAGGTTTTGCGCTGGCAGGAGTTCCGGCAGCGGCACTGGCTTATATCAGTGAAGAGATCGACCGGAAAGACATCGCGTATGCGACCGCTCTCTACATTTCCAGCAATGCGCTTGGCGGGATGATTGGCCGTGTACTCGCCGGCTATCTGTCTGACCACTTTTCCTGGCAGACCACCTTCTTTGTTTTCGGGGCAACCGGCCTTTTACTTTTTGTCGCTGTGTTGCTTCTGCTGCCGAAATCCCTTTATTTCCAACCGAGCGACCTAAGCTTCTCTAAAGACATTGCAGGCTTCCTTTTCCATTTGAAAAACCCTTCTTTGCTTGTTGTCTTCGGTCTTGGGGCGGTTCTGCAGATTTCGTTCACAGGTATCTGGACTTATTTGCCGTTCCACCTTGAAGCACCTCCTTACTCCATGACGCTGCAGACCATTTCTTATTTCTTTTTCGCCTATGGAATCGGTGTCGCGGGTTCGCCGCTGGCTGGGCGCACCGCAGAACGATTCGGCCTCCGTACTGTGCGCAGAGCTGGTGTAGTGATTTTGTCTTTAGGGATTTTGATGACCCTCAGCTCCCAAGTCTGGCTCATCGCAGTCGGTTTATGTGTGACATGCCTAGGCTTCTTTACTGCCCATTCTTTGACAGCAGCTTCCGTAGGACAGCAAGCTGCCCATCACAAGGGAAGTGCTTCGAGCTTGTACCTTGTCGCTTATTACATCGGCGTCGCTGCAGGCAGCTCACTGTTAAGTCCGCTTTGGACCGCTGGCGGCTGGAACGCTTTGGTGCTGTTCACCGCGTCGCTGCCTATGCTGTACCTGTTTGCTGTATCGATGTACCGTAAAAATGCCGCCTCGGCTAAAAGCTGAGGCGGCATTTTTTTCATTCTTTTTCACTTTCTTTTATCGGCGTTTCTTCATCGCCCACTCCAAGGTTGCTGTGCGCTCCCTTTTTTCCCATGTCTCTTCCGTCTTCACTGGATTCCTGCTCGATGCTTTCAAATTCTTCCCGTTCGCGGCGTTTTTTTGAGCCGCCGAGAGGGCGTTCATTCGAAAAGTCGTCTTTTCCCATGAATTTCGCCTCCTTTTTTTCGTCTATAAGGCGATTATTCCCTATAACGCAGCGATAAAACTCCTGTTTCAGGTTCATTTTATAGCTGGCAGAATTTCTGGCTAGTATCCTATTGGAAGTAGATTGAGAAAGCGTCATAACCAAAATAGACAACCAATACTGAAAGCGCGGAAAATACCAAGTATTCAGCAGTTCCGCCAGTTGTTGTTGTGATTGGAAAGCGGATCGTCGCTTTCAATGGGAAAAATAATTTAATGCCATTTTTCGTCGCCATATCCAGTACAAGATGGCTGATCATTCCGACCAGAAAACCTGCGCTGATGGCTTTGTCCACTCCAAGGGCATTAAACAGGATGCCTATCAGCACTAAGAAAAGAAGGCTGTGAGTAAACGTCCGGTGACCGAACAGAACATTGATGATTTTCGATAAAACCGGGAACGAGCGGCCGATTTTGCTGCCTCCGTGGCAAATATCCGGCAGCAGCGCCCCTATAGTTCCGGAGCATAAGAGTATAACCGGATCGTAATGTGTAATTTGGGCAAACGCCAGGCTTGCGGCGATGCCTCCGATGATGTGTGTTTTTCCAGTCATGTCGCATGTTCCCCTTTTTTAGTATCTTCTTTTATTATACTGAAAACCGGGTATGATGAGGTATAGAGAAAAAATAAAGGAGTCGAGGGCGATGGGAATCCATAGGTTTTTTACCTCATTAAATGATTTGGAGCGGATTATCCGTGCTCCAGGTAGATTTAAGTTTGAAGAGCATAACGTAGCGGCGCATTCCTGGAAAGTCAGCCAATATGCGATGTTCTTTGCTACCATTGAAGAACGGGCAGGCAAAAACGTCGACTGGAAGTCGCTATACGAAAAAACCATCAACCATGACTTTGCGGAAGTGTTCATCGGCGATATCAAGACGCCCGTCAAGCACTCTTCACCCGAACTTAAAGAAATGATTGCAAAAGTGGAAGAAGGCATGATGGAAAAGTTCATCTACCGCGAAATCCCTGAAGAATTCCACGAAGTGTTCTTTGACCGTATGAAAGAAGGAAAAGACGCTTCCACCGAAGGGCGTCTGCTGGAGATGGCAGACAAGCTCGACCAATTCTACGAGTCGTTCGCAGAATTGAAACGCGGCAATTCGGACAAGGAATTTGTCGCGATGTACCGCATTGCCTTGAAAAAGCTGCTGGCGATTCCGCTTAAAGCGAGCGTTGATTACTTCCAGCATGTCATCCTTGAAGACGTCATCAGTGAAGACTCGATTGTTGATATAAAGGAAATCACGCGCCAGGTACTGGCTGATTAATCTAAAACGATAGGTTTTGCCTTTTAACTATGGTAAATTTATAATAATACCAAAAAAATCCGGAGGTGAATCCCTTATTTAAGGGAATTTATTGGACCCCATACTTTTATTGAATTTAGCTTTGCTCATCTTATTAATCGCGTTGACAGCCTTTTTTGTAGGGGCTGAATTTGCCGTCGTCAAAGTCCGCATGTCGCGCATTGACCAGCTCATTGAAGAAGGCAATAAAAAGGCGCTTACGGTCAAAAAAGTTGTCGGGAATCTGGATTATTACTTATCCGCCTGCCAGCTCGGAATTACGGTCACAGCACTTGGCCTTGGTTGGCTCGGAGAACCGACCGTGGAGCGGATCCTGCATCCTGTTTTTGATGCATTCGGCATCCCGTCATCGGTTTCGGCCATCGTTTCGTTTGTCCTGGCTTTCTCGCTAGTGACTTTTTTGCATGTCGTCATCGGAGAAATGGCGCCGAAATCATTAGCGCTCCAATTCGCCGAACGCATGTCGCTGCTATTGGCCCCGCCACTTTACTGGTTTGGCAAAATCATGGCTCCAGTCATCTTTCTGCTTAACGGTTCGGCGCGTGTTTTCCTCCGTCTTTTCGGTGTCCAGCCTGCTTCTGAAGAACAGGCCCATTCGGAAGACGAACTGAAAATCATCATGGCACAAAGTTTTCAAAGCGGCGAAATCAACCAAACCGAATTGTCCTTCATGCAGAATATATTTGCATTCGATGAGCGCAGCGCTAAAGATGTCATGGTGCCGCGTACCCAGATTGTGGCTTTCCCGCAAGATTTGAGCTGCGAAGAACTGTTGGCCGAACTTCGGGAACATCGCTACACGCGCTATCCCATTGCCAATAACGGCGATAAAGACGATTTGATCGGTTTTATCAACGCCAAAGAAATTTTGACCCATTATGCGCTTGTGGGCGATGTGAAGATGCCCGATTTTATCCATAGCCTTCCCTATTTCCATGAAACGACGCCTCTTCAGACAGCGTTGATGAAGATGCAGAAAGACCGCACGCATATCGCTTTGGTGATTGATGAATATGGCGGAACGTCAGGGATTATTACAATGGAAGACATCTTGGAAGAAATTGTCGGGGAAATCCGCGATGAATTCGATGATGAAGAAGAAGCTGAAATCATTAAAGAAAGCGATGACCGCTACTTGTTAAATGGGCGTGTTTTGCTGAAAGACCTTGAAGAGCGATTCAATCTGGAGTTTGAAGATAGTGACGATATTGATACGATTGCAGGCTGGATCCAGCATCAGCTGGTGGAAGCAGAAATTGGCGACATCGTTTCAAAAACTGGGCAACGCTGGATTATCCTCGAAATGGAAAACCACCATATTGTAAAAGTCTCATTGGAAATTCTAAGAGATTGACAAAAAGCAGGACATCTCATTGCAGATGTCCTGCTTTTTTCCGTTTAAACGGACATTATTTTCCAGTTGGCATTGACCATAAGGGTGACCTTCTATATTATAAGAACAAATGTTCCTATTTTAAAAGAAGGAGGAATTTGCATGAAACTGAACAGGCAATTAAAAGTGAATGGACAAATCAAAGATCGGGGTACGATCAAGTGGACAGCGATGATGCTGCCCGAACATGTGCAGATGCTACGCGACTGGCAGAACCACGAGCGCAGCGATACCAGACCCCGTTTGGATGAATTCGACCTTGAAGCTCTTTACGAGGAAATCCACTTGGCTTATAAGCGGCAATGCCTTATCGAAATCCGCGTCTGGCAAGAAGAGGTGAAAGCTTTCACCGGGGTTGTCGCGGCGATAGACCTTAGGCTCAAGATGCTGTCCTTAGACAGCAGCGGAAACGTATTAAAGTTTTCTTTTGACGCTATTATTGGAGCAGCAATGCGTGAATAGCTCCATAAAATACGGTCGATTTCAAAATTTCGGGATTAAACCGGCTGGCAATGGGGCATATAGAGAATAGTCTTAAGGATGGAGGTCGGATATATGAGTAAATTTATGTCGTATGCTAAAGCAGTCGGCGGAGAAATTAAAACAGACAAAGCCACTACCTTAGCTGCTGCACAAGCCTATTATTATTTATTAGCAATTGTCCCTTTATTAATTTTGCTATTGTCGATCTTGCCTTATTTGCAGATCGATCCGAATGCCGCTATGGAATTCATCGCCGGCATCATGCCAGGTGAAGTGGCGAGAACATTCGAAGACACCATTGTCAGCGTGGTCACCACGCCATCTGGCGGTTTGTTGACATTCGGTATCCTGGGGACATTATGGTCGGCTTCAAATGCCATGAACGCCTTTATCGAAGCAACGAACACAGCTTACGATGTTGAAGAAACCCGTTCGTTTATCAAAAAGAAAGCCATGGCCATCGTCTTGACGTTGTTCATGCTTGTTGCAGTCATCATCGCTTTGGTCTTGCCAATTTTTGGCGGAGCCATCATCGATGCAATCAGTTCTACCCTAAATTTGCCGGAACAGACAGAAATCATTTTCCAAGTTTTGCGCTGGGTTATCTCGATCGCTGTTATGAGCATCGTGCTGGCATTCCTTTACAAATTTGCGCCGAATAAGCAATTCCCTTTCAAAGAGGTATTGGTCGGTGCAGTCATCGCTACCGTTTTATGGCAAGTCGTGTCACTCGGATTTTCGATTTACGTGGCAAACTTCGGAAGCTATTCCGCGACATACGGAAGCTTGGGCGGGTTAATCGTCTTGATGCTTTGGTTCTTCTTGACCGGTTTGATCCTCGTGATCGGCGCCGAAATCAACGCTGTCATCCATAAACGCAAGAATACGAAAAACGCTCCTGCGCAAGTGTACGAGGAGTAGCAAAAAGGCGCACCGCTGAATTCAGCGGTGCGCCTTTTTTCATTTACAGCGCTATTGTTTGCTGCCTTTCAGCTTTTTTGCATCTTCATGCCTGGCCGATGTTCAAGGAAATTCCGGCAAGCGAAACCCGCCACTTCATCTTCCGAATAATGCTTTTGCAATTCGTTTACAAGGTTTTGGAACTTCGAGGCATTTTCTAAATCAATGATGTGTGAAGCGATGCCGTCAAAATCGGAACCGATTCCAATTTGCTTTACGCCCCCCAGGCTGCAAAAATGGTCGATGTGCCGGATTAAATCCGGAATCATAATATCTTTCGGATTGGGTTTGATAAAGTCCAGGCAAAACACGACATCAATCATGCCGTCCTTCGCGAACATCGCCTTAGCTTGTTCATCATCCAAGTTTCTCGGGTGATTACAAAGCGCCCGCGCATTGGAATGGCTCGCAATAGGATAATCAGCGAGTTCCATAACGTCCCAGAACCCTTTCACTGATAAATGCGAAACGTCCGTGAAGACTCGGTTTTCATTGTTCAAACGCACCACGTCCTTGCCAAGCAGGGTCAGCCCTCCACCTCGGGGTTCCCCGGCGCCGTCCGCGCATAAATTCGCATTGTTCCACGTCAATCCGATTGACAGCACACCCAGGCGATACAGTTGGCGCAGCTTCATCAAATCATTGCCGAAAGCATCCGCTCCTTCAAGTGTCAAAACAGCACCAATTTCGCCATCCGCCAGCGCATCGATATCTTCCCAGCGTTTAATGTGCTTCATAGCAGCATTCTTGCCAAGAATTTCCGTGTAAAACAGATCGACCTGTTCAAGCGCGTGCTGCCATTTTTCATTGTCAGGCAAATCCGGATACAGAAATACCGCAAAAAATTGGACTTTGACGCCGCCTGAACGGAGCCGCTCGTAATTCGTTTCAATTCCATCCGCATCCGTGAAATTCAACGGCTGCTGTTTGTAGAAAGCCCCTCTTTTAGCAAGCTGCAATTTCAGTAAGGCGTCGCAATGCGTATCGATAATCTGCACTTATTCATCCCCCTCTTCCAGGCACGCTTCGATAAATCCGTTGAAAATGCCGATAGAAGGGGCGTCACCAGCAATAGCCATATTCTCTGGATGCCATTGCACCCCCAACACAAAATGATGCTCCTTGCTTTCAATCGCTTCAATCACACCATCACTTGCTGTACCGCTTACGAGGAAAGACTCCGGCACCAATCGGTTGGCTTGATGATGGCGGCTGTTGACTTTCAATTGCGTCGTCCCCGTCAAGCGCTGCAGCAGAGAACCTTCCGGAATATGCACGAAATGCGAGCCGTGGAATTTTGGCGCCTTCTGCTGATGCTGAAGCAAGTCTCCTTCTTTCTGAGTAGTGATATCCTGATACATATCCCCGCCAATGGCAATGTTCAAAATCTGCGCCCCGCGGCAAACAGCCAGAATCGGCTTGCCCAATTCCAGCACCTTTTTGATCAGCGCCAATTCAAACGCATCGCGCGAGGGAATGATCACTCCGAGGTTCGGATGCGGTTCTTCGCCGAATAGCGTTGGATCGATGTCGTAGCCGCCAGCAGCAAATAACCCATCAATTCGGTTCGCAATCTGGTCGATGTCTTTTTCTGCCAATAAATGCGGAAGCATGATTGGCAAGCCGCCTGCCTGTAAAATAGCTTCTGTGTCCGCCTGTTCGATTGTGTAGTGTTCTTTGCCCAATTCTTTCGATGCCGTGATGCCAATGATTGGTTTCATGCTATTTTCCCCCTGTGACTGAATATTTTGTCTGAATATATTAAACATACAGAATTACCCGCCAAAATGCCAGATGAACCGAAAGATATTTCTGTGTAAGGAGAACCTGTGGGTAGGCTCTTTTCATTGCGCTTCAACGTACTTTCATGTCTCGAAGCTAGCGAAGCGATGCAACGTTTTTTCATGTCCCGAAGCTAGCGCAGCGTTGCAGGGACAGAGACAGGCGGACGCGTTCCGCGGGCCCGGCTTCAGTCTCCGCCTTCCGCTTCATTCAAAGGTATTTCTTAATATAGAAAATCATCTCTTTTACCAAAGATCGCGAAAGATATCCTTTCTGTAGTTTCTCAAGGTTCTACAGATATGGAGCAAAACAGCTCCGACTCCCGCGGGACAGCGCAGTGCCGAAATCCACTCGAACGTTAGCACGAGTTAGTTCGGCGCAAGCCCGCAGGAAAGATATGGCCGAAGGTAGTTCGGCCGTATCTTTGCGACGAAGCAGCGCAGCGATGCAACGCACTTTCATGTCCCGAAGCTAGCGAAGCGTTGCAGGGACAGGAGCATATGGGCTTGCGGGGCTATTTTGCGGAATATCGGCTTTAGTAATACTACTCTCCAACACTTAAAAATCCCGATAAGCAATCGCTTATCGGGATGGCATTTATTGTTCTTCGCCGTATTCCGCTATTGCTGATGCAATGGCATCTTCGATTGGCGTCACGGTCGCAAGATCGTTATTGATCAGTATTGAGAAAATCAATTTTTCCCCGCTGCGTGTTTCTGCATATCCGGATAATGCTGAAACAGCTGTCAGTGTTCCCGTTTTAGCGGTGACATTGCCAGTCGCTTCCCCTGTTTTCATGCGGTTGCGGAGCGTCCCGCCTACGAAACGTTCAGGAACACCTGCTACTGGCAGCGAGTTCAAGTAAGCTCCGAACCATTCTTCCTGCTGCGCTCCGTGAAGAAGAGCCGAAATTTCATTTGCAGGGACAAGGTTGACATGCGACATGCCCGAGCCATCGCGCAGCTGGACCGTGTCCATATTCACGCCGAGGTCTACAGCAACGTCTTCAACAACTTCAAGCCCAGCGTCCCAGCTTCCTTCACCGGAAACTGCCTGGCCCATTTCTTTCACCAGCACTTCAGCATGTCCGTTATTGCTCAGTTTCATAAACGGAATGTAAAGCTCACGCAAGGTCATAGATTGACGCTCAGCCAGCATAGTCGAACCTTCAGGTACCTTGCCCATCTTCATGCCATGTTTGCCAATCAATTCGATTCCTTCTGTAGCCAAGGCGTTTTCAAACAAGTCTAAGGCGTATCCCGATGGTTCCGTCACGGCGATCCACTCACGCGTACGTGAACCTTCAAGCGGCATTTCGCCTTCGATGATGATGTCGTTTGAACCGTGGGCGCGGATGATGGAAACTGTTTTCTTGCCGCCGACTGCTCCTGTGGTCGTGTTATTGATGATGTTGACGTAATCCGTATGGGGCGTCAGCGTTACTGCTGTTTCGGCGCCTTGCGCATCGCCGGGATTCACTTCGACAATGACAGAGCCCGCATCGTAATCTTCGTTCGGCGAAGCCGTCAAAGCCGACACTTCAGCGCCGTAGTAATAGCGCTCGTCTTTCCATGTGATGTCTTCGGAAAGCCGTTCATCGTCATACCACGTGTCATCTCCGATAAGGTCGCCTTTCACTTTTTCAATGCCCTGGCTTTTCAGCTCAGCGGCAAACTCCTCAAAGTCTTTTTGCAGAAGCGTAGGATCGCCTTTCCCTTTCAAGTATAGGTTCCCTTGCAAAACTTTTCCTTTGAGTTGGCCATCTGTATGTATTTCTGTGCTGAAACGATGATCTTCTCCTAAAGTCTCCAGCGCTGCCGCACCGCTGAACAATTTCGTGTTCGATGCCGGCGTCAATCGGGAATCTCCGAAATGGTCGTATATCACTTCCCCGGTCTCCGCTTTGCGTATACTGACGCCTGTCGTTGCACCGTCCAGGCGTTTATCCTGCAGCAACAAGTTGATGTCATTTGCGAGTCCTGCATAATCGTCATCCGCCCCAACTCCTTGATCGGAATTTCCACCTTGGACAGGCGATACTGCCAATACAGCCGCCAGTACGACGGGCACCCCCCACTTCAATACACGTTTCTTTTCCACTTTTCCAGCCCCTTTTTCCTAGTGATAAAAAAAGCATAGCACACCAGGAGAAAGAATTTTCTGATTTTTTAACAAATGATTCCAACTACTTAGTATATTTTCATTAAATAGGAATATGTTCCATAATTTATAAAATAGATTAATTGTTTTATTCTTGTCCATAGACCGATGAACCTAACGCAAAAGCCGCAAAGCATTTACGCTTTGCGGCTCGGTTTCATAACTTACATGTCCCATTGCAGGCCAGTCGAATAGATAAGGCGTTCCCCGATAAAGATTCTGCATTCTGTATTCGGACATTTTGCTGACAATGAAATTTTGATGTCTTCAGACTCCCCGCGGCTGTTTTTCAGTTTTCCATAAAGCCGTGAACTCAAGTGCAAGCCGATGTGTTCATCCTGCAATACGCCGTCAACGTAAAGTTTATCATTCAACAGCGTATTTTCCACGTGAATGCTATGATCTTCGTATTTCAGCTTCCAGGTGTTTCTCATCCAATCGCCTCCGCCTCAAGGTTATATTACTGCCAGTATAACAAAGCCCTTCACCAAAGGCGCCTATTCAGACCTGCCCAAATAAAAAAAGCATCGCGTTTTCGCGATGCCGGGCTTTCCTTATTCTTTAATCAATTCCAGTTCAACTGGAATCGATGCTTCCACTTCTTCGCCGTTAAGCGACTTCACTGCAGCGTCAACTGCCATTTCACCAATCATTTGCGGTTTCTGCGCAATCGTTCCTGCCATACGGCCTTCTTCCACTGCTTTCACAGCATCATCAGTTGCGTCAAAGCCGACAACTGTAATGTCTTTTCCTGCAGCTTCAATCGCTTCAAGAGCCCCTAAAGCCATTTCGTCATTATGGGCAAACACACCCGTAATGTCAGGGTTCGACTGAAGAATGTTCTCCATAACAGTCAATCCTTCTGAACGGTTGAAGTTAGCTGTTTGTTTAGCAGCCACTTCCAAGCTGCCTGATGCAATTTTGTTGAAACCTTCACCGCGTTCGTTTGCAGCAGAAGATCCTGGTACCCCTTCAAGTTCAGCAACTAAAGCACCTTCGCCGACCAATGACACAAGGAATTCCCCTGCCATTTCACCGCCAGCAATATTATCCGAAGCGATGTGTGAAACTACTTCGCCGCCAGCTGCACTGCGGTCAACTGTAATAACTGGGATGCCAGCCGAGTTCGCTGATTCCACTGCAGCCGTTACCGCTTCCGAGTCAACCGGGTTAATCATGATCAAATCCACGCCTTGCTGGATCAAATCTTCTACGTCACTTGCTTGTTTTGAAGCATTGTCCTGTGCATCTACAACCGACAATTCAGCGCCAAGTTCTTCCGCTTTCGCTTCCGCGCCATCATTCAATGTGACGAAGAACGGGTTGTTTAATGTAGAAATCGAGAATCCGATTTTGAATTCCCCGCTTGATTCTCCGCCGCCTTCCTCTTCTTCAGACCCAGAGCCTGGGGCTTCCATTGAACACGCTGCTAAAATAAGCATTGCCAACAACACCAACAATAATTGAACCTTTTTCATTTCTCAACACTCCCTATGCTGTTTTTTTACGGTCCAATAGAACCGCCAATAATATTACTGCACCCTTCACCACTTGCTGGAAGAAGGAGGTTACCCCAATAATGTTCAAGCCATTATTCAATACGCCGATAATCAACGCGCCGATCAATGTTCCGACAATCCATCCGCGCCCGCCGGTTAAACTGGTACCGCCGAGGACGACCGCTGCAATCGCATCAAGCTCGAACATCTCTCCCGCGGTTGGCTGCGCCGAGTTCAAACGGGAAGTCAGCATGAGCGCCGCCAAAGCCGATAATAATCCCGTCAGCGAGTAGACATAAATTTTGATGCGGTCTGTGTTGATGCCCGACAAGATGGACGCTTCTTCATTGCCGCCGACCGCATAAACGCGGCGGCCGAAAGTCGTTTTCTTCAAAATGAAATACAAGATTCCGAAGCTGATCAGCATGGTGACAACCGGAATCGGGATTCCAAGAAAATAGCCTTTGCCAAGCATTTGGAACGCCACATTATCGCCAAGCCCGGAAATCGGACGCCCTTCCGTGTAAACGAGCGTCAGCCCCCGGTAGATGGTCATTGTGGCAAGAGTCGCAATGAATGGCGCCACTTTCCCTTTTGCAATGATGACACCGTTAACCGCGCCAAGAATAGCTCCGAGCAGCAGCCCCGCAAGCATTGCCAAAATCGGATCAATGCCGCTCGCAATCAAGCCTGCGCTCACAGCACCGGTCAGCGCCAAGATAGAGCCGACCGATAAATCGATGCCTCCAGTCAAAATAACAAAAGTCATACCGAATGCAATCAACGCGTTAAAGGAAACTTGTCTCAGCACATTGAGCAAATTGTTTACGGATAGGAATCCAGGCTCTAAAATCGAAAATATTAGGACAATAACAATCAATCCGATAAATGGACCGATTTTTTGTAATAAAGATTGATTAGTGTTCTTTAACTTCATGGTTCCCGCCTCCTGCAGCAAAATGCATAATTCGTTCCTGGGTCATTTCGGCTTTTGGCAAATCAGCCGCTACTTTTCCTTCGTGCATGACCAGCACGCGATCCGCCATCCCGATGACTTCAGGGAGTTCCGAGGAAATCATCAATATCGCAACTCCGCGTTCTGCAAGGCTGTTGATGATTGAATAGATTTCCTTTTTGGCTCCGACATCGACGCCGCGCGTCGGTTCATCGAGAATCAGCAGCTCGGGTTCGATCCCCAGCCATTTGGCAATGACCACTTTCTGCTGGTTTCCGCCGCTTAAGGATTTTGCCGTCTGCTGCGGCCCTGACGTTCGGATGCCCAAGCGTTTGACCATGCTGTCGTACAACGAGCGTTCTTTTGTTTTGGAAATCAGGCCGTTTTTCGAAATCGCAGAGAAATTGGTCAGACTGACGTTTTCTTCGACGGTGAAATCGACGATCAGCCCCTCACTCTTGCGGTCTTCCGTTATATAGCCAATGCCCAATTCCTTCGCTTGTTTTGGAGTTTTTATTTTTACAACCTGCCCATCAAATTCGACTGTCCCTGAATCCGCTTTCTTATAGCCGAAAAGCGACTGCGCCACTTCGGTGCGCCCTGCGCCCATCAAACCGGCGATCGACAACACTTCGCCCCGGCGGATTTCAAAACTGACATCTTCAAAGCAATCCTTGCGGCTCAAGCCTTTTACTGCCAGCTTCACATCGCCGATCTCGGCATTGCGCTGCGGAAAACGTTCGCCGAGCTCGCGGCCGACCATCATCTGGACGATTTCTTCAAACGATGTTTCCGATATCCGCTTGTCCCCTACATACTCGCCATCCCGCAAAATCGTTATACGATCGCAAAGCGAAAAGATTTCTTCCATGCGATGTGAAATGTAGATGAATGATACGCCGCGCTCTTGCAATTCACGAATCGTCGCGAACAAGGTATCGATCTCGCGATCTGTCAACGCCGCTGTCGGCTCATCCATGACAATCACTTCTGCTTCAATAGCCAGCGCTTTCGCAATTTCCACGATTTGCTGCTGGCCGACGGACAACGAACTTGCCGGTGCTGCCGGATCGATGTCCAGGCCCAGGTCCAGAAGCGCTTTTTTCGTTTTCTGTTCCATTTTTTTAGTTCTGATGATTCCAGTGCGGCCGAATGTCTCTTCATTCCCTAAAAACATATTATCCATAATCGACAAATGCGGGAGGATGTTCAGCTCCTGATGTATTACAGCTATCCCAGCTTCTTCCGCTTGCTTCGGCGACGTGAAATGGACTTCCTTGCCTTTTACTTCCACCGTTCCGCTGTCGCGCGAGTAAATGCCCGTCAGTATTTTCATCAGCGTCGATTTGCCTGCGCCGTTTTCCCCCATCAATGCATGGATTTCTCCAGGTTCCAATGAAAACTGTACATTCTTCAATACTTGGTTGCCGTTGAATGACTTCGATATATTGGTCATTTTAATCATTGGGATTCACCTGCCCTTTTTAAAAGATCACACCAGAACGAAGAACAATATTGGCGTATGGCGTCGCTTCACCCGTCCGGATGATCAGCTTCGCCTCTTTACTCATTTTCTTCAATTCGTCATGCGTAATGTATGCGGCATTGACCTGCTCTAAAACACCTGTTTCAACTTCAGGATTCTCTTCTGTTATTTCCCGGGCAATAAACCCGGCTTCCGCTTCGAAATCTTCCAGGACCGCCTGTAGCACCGTAAGGAAAGAAGGTTCGCCGATGCGGTAGGATAAGTCGATGCATGGAACCCCTTTCGGTACCGGCAAACCGCAATCGGCAATGACGAGAAGGTCTGTATGTCCGAAGGCCGCAAGCGCTGCCGCTATGTCACGGTTGATCATGCCATGTTTTTTCATGTTTGGTTATCTCCCATACGCTTCAGAACTTCCTGCCGGGATGGCATTCCGCCTTGAGCTCCGAATTTTTCCACCGATAACGATGCAGCCGCATTGGCAAAGCGCACTGCTTCCGCAAATGGCATGTTTTCCACCAACGCCACAGCGAACGCTCCGTTGAACGTATCACCTGCGCCTGTTGTATCAATCGCTTGTGTTTCAAAACCTTTTACCTGGATATGCTTGTGGCCGTCAAAATATCTTGCCCCTTCTTTGCCTAAGGTGACAATCAGGCGGTTCGGGTATTGCTCAATTTCCCGCTCCCATTCCGCACCGAAGATTTCTTCTGCCTCTGTTTCGTTCGGCGTCAAATAAGTGGCGTATGGCAGGAGTTCTTTTGTAAAAGCATCAGCTGGCGCCGGATTCAAGATGGTCGGCACATTATGCCTATGGCAAATTTCCAGCGTCTGCTGGACGACTGGAATCGGAAGTTCCAATTGCAAGATGACGATGCCGCTTGCTGCGAGCTTGGATTCAAATGCCTCTAGTTCGTGCGCTTCGATGGCGTGATTTGCGCCTGGTACGACGATGATGCGGTTATCGCCTTCAGACAATAGAATATTCGCAATTCCGCTTGTGCCTGCGACACGCTTCACCAAGCCGATATCTATGTTTTCAGCAGCCAAACCTTTCAGCAGCTCATCCCCGAAAGCGTCCGTTCCGACCGCTCCGATCATTTGCACGGCTTCACCAAGCCGCGCAGCCGCAACTGCCTGATTGGCTCCTTTGCCTCCCGGTACAGTCGTATACAAATCGCCTAACGCTGTCTCCCCTTGCTTTGGAAAGCGATTTGCCCGTACGACCAAATCCATATTCACACTGCCCACTACTGTAATCATTCTGCCACTCCCTTTGTTGTCCCGCGAAGCTTCAATTGCACCGGCACTTCGTAGAAATGCTGGTCAACGGGCTGGTTTTCAATCCGCTTGATCAAAACCCGCGTTGCAATCGCTCCCATTTTATAAACATCTTGTGCCACTGTTGAAAGGCCGGGCGATAACATCTCGCCCATTGCAATTCCATCAAAGCCGACAATCTGCAATTCTTCAGGTACTTTGATGCCGAGCGTCACCGCCGCTTTCAATGCTCCTGCCGCCGAGACATCACTGCTGGCAAAAATGCCGTCAATTTCTTTATGCGCCCGTAAGAATTCATCCGTGATTTTTTGCGAATCCGCGAAATGGAACGGAGATGTCGCCACATGGTAATCAGCGCCCGCTGCCTTGATGGCATCCATAAACCCTTCATAGCGGTCATTCGCTGGGTTGAGCTCACCCGGGCCTCTTAAAAACAGGATGTTTTTGCAGCCTCTTTCCAGAAGTGCATTTGTGCCCATCGCCGCCCCTTCCCGGTTATTGGAAGAAACGGTTGGTATTTTGTCGTTGATTGCGCGGTCAAGTGCCACAATCGGCAAGGTCATATTCGCGTAATGTGGAGCATCCAGCTGGTTCGACGTCACAATAAAACCGGCAATGTATTTTTTCTTTAATGTATTCAAATAATTTTTCTCTTTTTCCGGATCTTCATCCGAGTTGCATAAGATCACAGTGTAGCCGTAAGTCAATGCAACATCTTCAACCGCCCTTGCCAGTTCCGGAAAAAACGGATTAGTGATGTCTGGCAATATCAAACCGATCAAATTCGACTGTTTGGTATTCAGCGACCGGGCAACTGGATTCAATTCGTATTTCAATTCTTCAACTGCTGAAGCAACAGCTTTTGCTGCGTCCGTACTGACATAGCCGCTGTTATTAAGAAAACGGGAAACTGTCGCTACGGATACCCCAGCTTTTTTTGCCACGTCTCTGATGGTTGTCATTGTACTGGCTCCATTCCTAATGCGTGTGTAACCGGTTACACAAAATATACATCGCTGTTTCACCCTTGTCAATGTGAAGATTTTCCAGAAAACAAAAAAAGATTCCATCGGGTGGGATGGAATCCTTTTGATCAATTGCACGGCACGCGAATATCGCCGTTGCTGTTTTGTCCAGTTAAGCTGTAGCTCACTACATTAAAGCCTTTTTTCTGCAGAAAGCGCGCGCCCAAATTCTTTTCGATTGCGTCCGATGCCAGTAAATGTATAGGCTGATCCGGAATTTCCTTATGACTGCGCATTAAATAAGAAAATGGCAAGTTCATAGCTTCCGGCACTTCTCCATGCGAGATATTGTAAGGGCGGATATCCAGAATCGTCAAAGACTTGGAATCCACATCTTCGAGGCATTCTTTTTTCATTCCGCGAAGCGGCATGAACCTGCGGTATCCGCAGCCTGCAAGCAGCAGCGCCAGTAGAGTAATCGGTATTGCCATATCCATTCACCTGCCCCTCTGCATCTTAAAACCGCCGGAATAGTTCCGGCGGTTCGATTTATCCTGTTAGTTACGCTTTTACTCTAATCGACCATTTCGAATAGCCGCCTGGCATGTTGACGATGTTATCAAAGCCGTTCGCTTTCAGCAGGCTCGCTGCAATCGCCGAGCGCGCTCCGCTTTGGCAATGGACGATGACTGTCTTGCTGGCATCGACTTCTTCCAGACGGTTTTTCAATGTGCCCACCATGATGTGGATGGCATTTTCAATATGTCCTTCATCATACTCCGTTTTATTTCGAACGTCGAGTACATTAGCTTCGCCATTATTGATCATTTCTTTTGCTTCTTCAATGGTCACGTTATCGTATTTATCCAAGCTGTCCGCTTGGCCGACAACCGTGTCTGCATCCGCATAGCCAAGAACTTGGTCAATGCCGATTGAATGCAAAGCGATGACCACTTCGTCAAGCGATTCGGGATTCACCAGAATGTATACCGGTTTTTTGTAATCCACGACCCACCCTGCCCAGTTCGTGAATGAGTTATTGAACGGGATGTTGATGGTCCCTGGAATGAACCCTTGGCTAAAAGCATCCGCCGGGCGCAAATCCAAGACTTGTTCGCCTTGTTTCAACAAGTTCTTGATATCGGCGAATCGATCGATCGGTTTCAGTTCGGGCAAGTTAGCAATCAACTCTGGACCCACTTTGTTGACCGATTTCATGACCGCGAAATAATACGGCGGTTCTGTCTGCCCTGCCAGCAATTCTTCCATGAAGGAAGTTTCATCTTTGAATTGCATAGCCCAGTTAAAGAGCTTTTCGTAACCGACGGTAGTTGAAGGCATTGCGCCTATTGACTTACCGCAAGCACTTCCTGCACCATGTGCCGGCCAGACTTGCAAATAATCCGGAAGCTCTTTAAAGCGTTTGATTGATTTGAACATCTCTTTAGCTCCAGATTCTGAAGTGCCTTGGATGCCTGCCGCTTTTTCAAGCAAGTCCGGACGGCCGACGTCACCGACAAAGACAAAATCACCTGTGAAGATTCCCAATGGCAAATCGGCTGCTTTTGTATCAGTCAAGATAAATGAGATGCTTTCCGGCGTATGGCCAGGAGTATGCATCACTTCAAAGATTAAATTGCCGATACTGAATTTATCGCCATCTTTTAATAGTTGGTGGCTGAGATTATCTGTGTTCTGGTATTTCCAATCCTTGTCGCCTTCATCCGAAATATACATCTTAGTTCCGAAACGGTCAGCCAATTCGCGGGAACCGGAAACGAAATCTGCGTGGATATGAGTTTCAAGCGCTCCGACAATTTTCAATTTTTCTTTTTTAGCAAGTTCAACGTATGGGTTAATATCGCGCATCGGGTCTACCACTACTGCTTCCCCAGTTGCCTGGCAGCCTACGACATAAGATGCGTGCGCTAATTTATCATCATAGAAATATCGTAATAACATAAATGATTCCCCTTTTCCTATTGTTTAGAGTGGCCAAATATAATATACCCTTAGGGGTATGCTATGTAAAGCAATCTGCTTTATTTTTTCTTTCATTCAGATACCTACGCTGTGAAACCGCAGTTTGGCGGGATCACATCGCAGCAGACGGGTAAAATAAAAAACCCCCTTTTCCGCCATGCCTACACCAGGCTGGAGAAAAGAGGGATTCGGTTTTATTATTCAATTACGCGTTGACTTCCTGTTCCTGAATTGCTTCGGTACGGTTTTTCTCCGTTTCCGCTACGTATACGGCACAGGCTGCGTCGCCTGAAATATTGATTGCGGTTCTAGTCATATCAAGCAAACGGTCGATCCCGAGCACAAGACCGATTCCAGCTACCGGAAGATTGACGCTGCCCAGCACCATCGCCAGCATGATCAAACCGACGCCTGGTACACCCGCAGTTCCGATGCTTGCCAAGACGGCAGTTAAGACAACTGTCGCCAATTGAGTCATCGTTAAATCGACGCCATAGGCCTGCGCGATGAACATTGTCGCGACGCCTTGCATAATGGCCGTGCCATCCATGTTGATCGTTGCGCCAAGCGGCTGGACAAACGAACTTATCGATTTAGGTACACCCAACTGTTTTTGGGCAACATCCATAGAGACAGGCAAAGTCGCTGTACTGCTAGACGTACTAAATGCCACACTCATTGCAGGGGCAAACTTCTTGAAAAACCAGATTGGGTTTTTCTTCGCCAATAACCCAATCGTTCCGCCGTAGGTGAAAGCGGCGTGGATGAATAATGCAGCTAAGACTACCAACATGTATGCGCTCATCGCTTTAATGGCAGACAGCCCCTGTGACCCGATAGCTGTCGCAATCAGACCAAATGTTCCATAAGGAGCGAACTTCATTACGATGCCGACAAGATACATCATAATGTCATTGCCTTGTTCGATGAGATTTACTATCCCTTTCGTTCGTTCGCCAAGCGCTGTAAGCGCCAAGCCGATAAACACAGCAAAGACGATGATTTGCAGCATATTGCCGTTTGTCAGCGCTTCAAGCGGGTTTTTCGGAATGATGTTCAGTAATGTTTCTGCGACAGAAGGCGCTTCTTCCGAATCGAATTCTGCGGTTTCCAGATCAAAGTCTCCTGCGAGTCCAGGTTGGACGATTGCGGACAGGCCAAGGCCAATTACTATAGCAATCGTAGTTGTCACGAGAAAATAAGTGATTGTTTTAAAGCCGATCCGGCCAAGTTTCGCTGGATCGCCAAGCCCCGAGGTTCCAAGGATAATTGAAAAGAATACAAGCGGCACGACCAGCATGCTGATCAAGCTCAAAAAGATTTGGCCAAGCGGTACGAACAAGTATGTATTAAAATTATCAAAAGCGTCAGGCGCAAACAGATTGATGAGCAATCCTGTAAGGGCTCCCAATATCAATCCGGCAATTACTTTTACAGTCAAACTTTTCTTCTTCATTCAAATCTTCCTTTTCTTCTGACATAGGCAATAGTTTAACTCAAATAGCAAAGGAATTATAGCGTAAAGTAGTTGCTCGAATTGCGCTTCAACAAATATACTACTATAGTATTATGTCTTGTAAGAACATTTAACCACTCCAAAGAATTAAACTGTTAATCTTTACGTATCTATTCCACAAAACTTTCGACCTTTCGGCGGATGAGCGTTAAATCGTTGCGCACTTCTCCTTCTCAAGGGTTTCGCAATTTTGCTTTTTGTTTTCACAACAGGCAATCAACTCCGCTTTCTTCCTCTGATTCGGGTTTATCCAAATCCAAAATAGCAAATTCATTAAAAATCGAAAACGATCCATTTTTCGCCTTAATAAAAAAAAAGCCCCATTTGGGCTTTTTCACACGCATTCATTTTTCTGCGCCAAGGACCAGCTCGTAGACTTTTTTTGGCCTTCCGCGTTTACCTTGGTTCAAATCTTCTTTAAGGCTGCGAATCAGCCCCATCTGTTCCAGTTCGCTTAATATCCTCCTTGAATTGCGGTCTGTGTTTTTCAAAAGCGATGACATCATTTCACTGCTGAAATACGGGATATTTTTCAATTTTACGTATTGATAAACTTTCATCGGGATATTTTCACGGTAGCCATGTGTTTTCAGAACAGCTTCCCAGTAGACCGGAAGCTTCAAATTCGGCAAAATATTCGCATTGTCCGTATCAAGAGCACCGGTGTTGATTCCTTCTTCATCAACGTATATGATTTTTTCGCTGTTTTCTTCATTGGCGTATTCAAAAGCCCGTTGGACATGTTGTTCAGCGTCATGGATCGTGTATCCCGAGCCGATTCCAATATGGAAATCCAAAGCGGTCCGCATAGTGATTTCATTCACCAATTTTGAAAACGGGCGCTCAGCTATCAATAATTCGTAATCCCCTTGGGTGGCATAAATGAAATGCACACCGCCGCCACGGTTTATCAAAGACCCATTCAATTTCCTCGCAATTTGCAGCAGTTCAAGCTCCAGTTCAAGCTCTTTCTGCTTTTCGGCAAAGTCATAGACCGTCTTTTTGCAAGCTCGCCCGCCTTCGACCAATTGAAAACCGATAATGACCACTTTCTGCTTCTCATAGACATGGCTTTGAGCGCGTGAAACGAGCAGATCCAACACTGTTTTGATCGCTAATTTTGAAGGCACCACTCTATAGCATGGGATCCCCAGCTTCCTCAATGCCAAATACACTTTCAATAGGCAGGTCAATACCACTTCCGCTTTTCCAGCCTGGTAATTTTGGAAATGAAAATTAATAATTTCGTCGTAGTCTTTGTATCCCTGATATGACAACAATTCGAAGTTTATTTTATTCAAATGGTATTCAGAGAAAAGCGATTTGACTATGTCCTCATCTACCGTATCCAGACTCATATGTGAAACAAAACGGCCATGCTCCTGCATCACTTGCAGGCAGGTGCCGAGCAGTGCCATGCCGTGGAGAGGAGGATAAGACGCCTCCTCCTCCGTTATCAAGCCTTTTTCCAGGCAATAATAATACGGCGTCTGCCCTGAAAAGATCCATTGCGTTACTTCAAAGCGATGTTTGGAAAGGATCCCCGGCAATTGCTCAGAACCGAAATACTCGAACTCAACCAATTCAATCCTCGAATCCAGTTGGGCGACTTCCCTTATGATTTGCAGAGAGTCTGGAGGACCGATTGCCCCAATTCGGACTTTCATGATGTGCACCTTCTTACTTAACTTTTTTAACGTGCGGCAATACATTTGTATCTTCGTTCACTAGCGGATAATGGCAAGCAACAAAATGAGCCGGCAAGATTTCCCGGTATTCGGGCATTTCTATTTCGCATTTTGCTTGGGCATAAGGGCATCGCGGGTGGAACGGACACCCCGATGGCGGATTGCTCGGGCTTGGAATTTCCCCTTTGATCAATTGATGCTCTTTGCGCAGCCGCGGATCTGGAATCGGAACAGAATCCAGCAAAGCATGTGTATATGGGTGCAGGGGGTGTTCGAATAATTCATCCCGGCCCGCCAGCTCCACCATTTTCCCTAAATACATGACGCCAATGCGGTCGCTAATATGGCGCACCGCCGGCAAACCATGTGCTATAAAAATATAAGTCAAATCCATTTCCTTTTGCAACTTTTTAAGCAGATTGAGGATTTGCGCCTGGATGGAAACATCCAACGCAGACACGGCTTCATCGCAGACAATCACTTTCGGCTTTAATGCCAATGCCCGTGCTATTCCTATCCGCTGCCGTTGCCCGCCGCTGAATTCATGGGGATATAGTTTCATCTGATGTTCCCGCAAACCAACGAGCTTCAACAATTCACTTACTTGTTTCTTCAATTCTTTGCCTGAAGCCAAGCCGTGGACCAGCAAAGGCTCCCCGACCAGTTCTTCAACTGTCATCCTTGGATTCAAGGATGAATAGGGATCTTGAAAAATCACTTGCAGGTCGCGCCTGGCCTTGCGAAGTTCCTCTTTCGTCATGCCTGCGATATCCTGATCCTGAAAATAGATATGGCCTTCTGTTGCATCAAGCAGCCCCAGCATCAAGGAACCGGTCGTCGATTTCCCGCATCCTGATTCCCCTACAATACCCAATGTTTCGCCTTTGTATACTTTAAAGTTCAAGCCATCCACAGCTCTGACAATGGTTTTCGTTTTTTTGATAAAACCTTTAGACATATCAAAATGTTTTTTAAGGTTTTTCACTTCCATAATAACCTGATCTTCGACGGCGTTCATATGATTCCCCCTCCCCTAAACTTTTATGCATCGCTTCGCGTGTTTTTCTGAAACGTATTCTAATGGGGGATGGATTTTCGTGCATTCGATATCCCCTATCGGACAGCGCGGGAAAAATTTACAGCCTGGCGGCATATCAGCAGGGTTCGGCACTGTTCCTTCTATAGAATACAATTCATCCACCACATCATGGATTTTCGGAATGGATGCCATCAATCCTTTTGTGTATGGATGGAGCGGATTTTCAAAAAGCTCGTAGATCGGTGCTTCTTCCACCACTTCTCCCGCGTACATCACGATGACGCGATCTGCAAGTTCAGCCACCACTCCCAGGTCGTGCGTGATGATCATGATGCTGGTATTCGATTTCTCTTTCAAATTGCGTAACAATGTCAGAATCTGTGCTTGAATGGTGACGTCGAGCGCGGTAGTCGGTTCATCCGCAATCAGCAGCTTCGGATTTCCAGACAACGCCATCGCAATCATAACGCGCTGGCGCATCCCCCCTGAAAGCTGATGGGGAAACCTACCCATCACTTTTTCAGCATCCGGGATGCCAACTGTCTCAAGCATTTCCACGCCTTTTTTCTGCGCCTGTTCTTTCGACATCTGGTAATGCAATATCAAGGTTTCCCTCAATTGATAACCGATTGTAAAAACAGGATTCAATGCTGTCATCGGCTCTTGAAAAATCATGGCAATTTCTTTTCCGCGCAATTCCCTGTATTGTTTTTTGCTTAAATTCCTCAAATCCTTGCCCTCGAAGCTGACCTTGCCTTCATAAATTTCCCCATTTGCAGGAAGGATACCCATTAAAGCAAGTGAAGTCACACTTTTCCCGCTACCGGACTCTCCCACAATAGCCAAAGTTTCACCTTTTTCAACATCAAAAGTGACTCCATTCACAGTAGAGACATAGCCGTCTTCCGTTTTAAAGCGGACTTTTAAATTTTCTACTTTTAAAAGGCTGTTATTCAAAACCAAGCCACCTTCTTCCATTAATCTTTGATTTTCGGATCCAATACGTCTCTCAGCCAGTCTCCAAGGAAAATGACTCCCAGTACTGTTACGGTGATGGCGATCCCCGGGAAAGTGGCTACCCACCAGCTGGTCGCAATATATTCACGGCCATCGCTCAACATCAGCCCCCATGAAACATCCGGCGGCTGGATGCCCAGGCCAAGGAAACTCAAACTGGCTTCCAGTATGATTGTCGTGGCCACGTTGAGTGTGGCGATTACGATAAACGAGGAAAGGACATTCGGTAAAATGTATTTCATGATAATTCGAAAATCTTTGGCGCCAATTGCTTTTGCGGAACGCACATAATCTCGTTCTTTAATGCTGAGCGTTTCACTTCGCACCATGCGCGCATAGACAACCCATGAAGTGCCTCCAAGCACCAGTATTAAAGTGATGAGGCTTGGCCCCATGACTGCAAGAATGATTAGCATGAATAATATGTTCGGGATTGCCAGCAGCGAATCGACTGTACGCATGATGATGAAATCCCATACTTTGCCGTAGTAGCCAGCGATTAATCCGAGCGCCATGCCGATGGCACCTGCCAGCAAAACGGCGCTGATTCCGATTAATAACGATATGCGGGATCCGTAAATGATGCGGCTCAATATGTCGCGCCCCAGATTATCCGTGCCCAACAAGAATTCCGTATTGCCTCCTTCAAGCCAAAACGGAGGAAGCAGACGGTTTATCACATCCGTCTTAGCTGGATCATTGTCTGTCAATAATGGCGCTAAAATGGCCATAAGCAACACACCCACCACAATAATCAGTCCGACCATTCCCGTTTTGCTGTGCAGCAGCCTTTTCCCAAGCCTCTTCAAGGAGGACTGGGGTTTGACTTTCCCTTCATTTGCAATTGGTTCTGTTATTCCCGTCAATGCCCTGACCTCCTTTAATCATATTTAATGCGTGGATCCAGCGTGCGGTACACTAAATCCGCAATCAAATTGCTTAAAATAACAAAAATGGCGATGATGAAAGTGGCAGCCTGTACTACAGCCATATCTCTCAAGTTCACTGACTGGACCAGCAATTGGCCAAGCCCTGGCCATGCAAATACCGTTTCCGTGATTAGCGTGCCGCCAATCAACGTAGACGTTTGCAAAGCCATGATTGTCACCACAGGAATCAGTGCATTCCGGAAAGCGTGCTTATTGACAACAATCGCTTCGCCTAATCCTTTACTTCGGGCCGTACGGATAAAATCCTGCCCTAAAATTTCCAGCATGCTCGAACGGATCAGGCGGGTCATCTCTGCAGCAATACCCGTCCCGAGCGTCAACGCCGGCAAAACCAGATGGCCTAATGTCCCTCTCCCGGAAACCGGAAAGAACTGGAAAGTTACAGATAAAATTAGAATCAACATGATGCCAAGCCAGAAACTAGGCATCGCTTTGCCCAATACTGCGCTGCCCGTAATGAAAAGGTCGAAAAAGCTGTTCCGTTTAACAGCAGACAGGATTCCGAGCGGAACCGAAATGACAATGGCGACAATCATCGACGCAATAGCCAGTTCAATCGTCGCCGGCAGCCTTTCAAGAATAAGATTCAGCGCATCGGTATTGTACCGGAACGAATCACCGAAATCGCCAGTTACCAAATCTCCCAAATAATTAAGGTACTGCACAGGCAGCGGGTCGTTGAATCCCATCGCTTCCCGCAAGGAATCCCGTTCTGCATCACTTGCTGTTTCAGGCAGCATCAGCGACACCGGGTCTCCTGTGACACGCACCAGCAAAAAGACGATTAGCGTAATCAGCAATAGCACAGGAATCGTTTTAACTAGACTTTTCAAAAAATACTTCATGCCAAACCTCCCCGATTGAAAAAAAGGGGGCATGCCCCCCTTCTTTTACTTCAATGTAATTGAATCCACATAGAACATTTCGTTCAAACGCGGTTCGAAATTCAGACGGTCGTTGATGCCAGTAATAGCATCCAATTGGAACATATAGATTTGAGGGCGATCTTCCGCAATCAATTCTTGAGCTTTCTGATACTGCTGCGCTCTTTCTTCAGCGTTCATATTCTGTTCCGCTGCCAACAGCAGATCGTTCACTTCCGGGTTATTGTAATCCGATTCACCTGCAGCTTCTTCCGTTGTTAAACGGTCAAGCGCAAGCGACGCATCAAACATCGAGTTGCCGTAGCCGATGTAGAACATTTCACCGAATCCTTTTTCCTGGTACTTCTGGTTGAATGCACTCCATTCCATCAATTCCAAGTTTACAGTGATGCCAACTTCAGAAAGCATCGCCGTAACCAATTCGACTGTTTCTTTATCTTTCAAATACCGTCCGTTTGGTGCGCTAAGCGCAAGCTCAAAGCCATCCGCATGCCCTGCTTCTTCAAGCAATTGTTTTGCTTTTTCTGGATCATAGAGTGTTTGGCCGTATAGGTCTTCGTTGGCGCCAATGTTCCCTGGTGTTACACGGGTGCGCGTAACTGTTCCTGCGCCTTCAAGCAATGAATCCACAATCGCTTGCTTATCAATTGCCAAATCGATGGCTTCACGGACTTTCGGATCTCCTGTTACGCTGCCTTCATCTGTGCGCAGCGTAAACATCATAACGCGCTGCGTAGGCGATTGGACAACCGATACGCCGTCTGTGCTGTTAATGCGTTCAACGTCTGTCGGCGGGATGTTTACAGCAACGTCCACTCCCCCTGTCAGCAATTCAGAAACACGAGTGGAATCTTCAGGAATGCTGCGGAATACGACTTCATCCCATTTCGGTGCTTCTCCGAAATATTCCGTATTAGCTTCCAGCGTCAAGCGGTCGTCTTTCTTCCATTCTTTGAATTTATAAGGTCCTGTACCCACTGGTTGCTCCAAGAACACTTCCCAGCCTTCCGTTTCGATATAGTCTTTCGGAAGGATCGCTGAACCCAGGCGGGACAGTCTGTTCAATAATGCAGGTTCCGGATTTTTTGTGATGATTTCAAATTCGTAGTCTCCGACAACTTTCACTTCCTCGATCTGGTTGTAGTTTCCATGCTCCAGCAACGTATCGTCTTTTGCAATTCTTTCAAGCGTGTATTTCACGTCATCCGCCGTCAAGTCTTCCCCATTGTGGAATTTAACGCCTTCTTTCAATTTAAAAGACCAGGTTTTGTCATCAACGTTTTCCCAGCTTTCAGCCAAGTCAGGTTTGAACCCTTCTTCTCCTTCATTCGTCAAAAGATAATTGAACATATTAACGTGTACAGCTTCTGTCGATGTCGTATTATGGTCGTGGATATCAAAAGACACAACATCTGTACCGTTAGCAATTACCAAGGTTTTGCTGTCACTTTGCTCAACAGGCTCTTCGCCTTCCGACCCCCCGCTTTCTTCTCCGCCTGAACATCCGGCCAACACAACTGCCAAACTCAGCATTAATCCCCAAAGACTTTTCTTCATACATTTTCCCCCTCAGATTGTTTTAAATAATTGCTTGCCAATAAACTCAATACGGATATGCCATAAAGAAACGATTGCTCGTCAACGTCAAACCGGCTATTATGGTTCGGATAAGCCGTATCTTCGCCATTTTCTGTTCCCAGACGGAAAAATACGGAAGGCACTTCTTGTGAAAAATAAGCGAAATCTTCGCCCCCCATTGATGGAGCGGATATTTTCAATGCCCCTTCCCCATACAATTCGCCAATCGTGTCTTGAAGCAGCCCGCGCATTTCGGCGTCTATTTTTATAGACGGTGTAACAAATTGATAGTCCAGTTCGCAGTCCCCGCCAAAACTTCGAGCTATGCCTTTCGAAATTGTTTCGATGCGTTCCGACATCAACTGCCGCGTCTCTGGCTTTAGCGTCCGCACTGTGCCTTTCACCAGGACCGAGTTCGGAATAATTGTTGCCTTGCTGCCCGCTTCTATCTGTCCGAAACTCAGCACTACCGAATCCAACGGATCTGTCTGCCTGCTGACAATTTGCTGGAGCGAAACCAAAATTTGCGCTGAAATCATAATCGGGTCTACAGTTTGATGAGGATGGGCGGCATGCCCTCCTTTCCCAGTCACTTTAAGTTCAAAAATGTCGACAGCAGCGCAGCTATACTCCGCTGTAGTAACTGAAAATTCACCTGTTTTCAGCGTCGGGTGGACATGCAGGCCGGCCATGGCGTCTACTTTGGGGTTGGCCAATACGCCATCTTCAATCATCGCCGCGGCACCTTCACCTATTTCTTCGGCCGGTTGGAAAATCACCTTAAGTGAACCGCCCGGCAATCCTTTCTCAGCAAACAGCTTTGCCACACCCAGCAGAATCGCGGTATGCGCGTCATGCCCGCAAGTGTGGGCAGCGCCGGCGTTTTGGCTCCGGTATTCCTTGGGAATTTCATCTTCCATAGGCAGGGCGTCCATATCTGCCCGGAGGCCAAGGACTGGCCCAGGCCTGCCGCTTTCCAATAAACCCACAACACCAGTTTTCCCAACATTCTTCTGAACTTTGTAGCCCCATCTTTCCAATAAATCCGCTACAATACCTGCCGTTCTTTTTTCTTGGAAAGACAATTCCGGGTGTGCATGCAAATCTCGGCGGATTGCCGTAATTTCATTCAATAAGGAAAAAATTGAGCTATGCCATTCTGGATGCGTTTTTTTCAACTCTTCGAATCCACGGTTTTCTCCGGCGATCACAGCCATTATCGAACACCTCCTTCAGATGTCTCAAATTGTCGGCTGAATTCGAAAACCAGCGCTGCAATCATCTTGATGCCATCGATGTAATCTTCGACATTAATATTTTCATTTGGTGCATGGTTATTGGACTGGAAATTGCCGACTCCGAAAGAAGCTGAGGGAATTCCAAGGGCCTGGCATAGTTCGTACATCGGGCCAGTCCCAGGTGTATTCGGGATGATATTCGGCTTTTTATCGCTGTATTTTTCCGCAACCGCAATCATCGCTCCTGCAATCGCTTCATCCGGGTGGCTTCTTGCGGCCTTTTCAGAGCTTGTAACCTGGATCGTGATATCTTCGAACCCTTGGGCATCCAAATGCGCTCTCAACTGCCGAAGAATCTTTTCTGGATCTTGTCCAGGCACCAGGCGGAAGTCCAGTTTAGCCATAGCTTCCGAAGGCAAGACCGTTTTTGTCCCTTCACCTGTATAACCGGAGGAAATTCCACAGATATTGCAAGTCGGTTCAAAAATATGCTTGCGCTTTAAATCGGTTCCTTCCAAATTCAGCACGAATTTGTCGATCTCCAGTTTTTTCAAGATTTCTTCTTCCTCCAGCCGGTACTGCGAAAGCAACTGGTCTTCAAGTGCTGTGACTGGCTCGATATCGTCGTAAAATCCCGGTATCATTATTTTTTCATTGGCATCTTTCAGTGTATTGAGCGCCCACACCAATTTCCATACCGGACTTTCAATAATGGCAGCCTGGGCAGAATGCAGATCTGTATTCGCGCCTTTCGAGCGAAGTTCGACATACAACATGCCTTTCACTCCAAGGCTGACTTGCACAGCGCCATCCGCGTCGCGGTAGCCAAATTCCCAGACACATCCGTCAGACTTGATCTTGTCGGCATATTCCTTAGCGAACTCAGGCAAGTTGAGGCTGCCGATTTCTTCCTCCCCTTCAAAAATGAATTTGATATTCACCGGCAGCTCTTCTCCGCATTGTTGAATGGCATGCAATGCCGCAAGGCGGGCAATGAGGTTGCCCTTATTATCGGCAACTCCTCGGGCAAAAATTTTTCCATTTCGGATATTTGGTTCAAAAGCAGGTGTTTCCCACAGCTCAACCGGATCTTCTGGCTGCACATCGTAATGATTGTAGAAACTCAAGGTTTTATCGGATTCCCCTTTTATTTCTGCAAATACCACTGGAAATCCAGAAGTCTCTAACTTTTCCGGCTTCAGCGAAAAAGCTGTTTCAAACAAATCGTCTAAGTAGTCGACAGCTTCTTCCATTCCACGATTTTGAGCGGCTACACTCGGGATCTCGCAAAAATCGGTCAGCCACTTTATGTACATCTCCCGATTCCTTTCAATAAACTCTTCGATATTTTGCACTCTTTTACCAGCCCCTTTTAATTAAGGAAAGTTTCCTTAATGTTTTTTATCACTTTACTAGTTTTTTATATAGCCTGTCAACGAAATTTTTAGTTTTTTCGAAATTAATTGATTTATCTTTCTATTTATGTTTAGGTATAAATATAATGAAATAAGGAAAGGAAATGATAAAATGAGCGTGTTTTATGAATATTTAGAAGAACACAAAGGGGAAATTAAAGAACAGCTTCTCAAATTAGTGAAAGCAGAGTCTCCCAGCCACCGCAAAAATGAGGTAGATAAATGCGGAGTTATTTTAAAGGAAATATTCCAAAATAATTTAAAAGGCGATTGGCAGCTTCAAGAATTTGAACAACCAACTGCAGGAAATCATTTGCTGTTTTCATTGGAGGAAGATTCAAACAAGCCCCGTTTCTTATTCTTGAGCCATTTTGATACAGTTTGGGAAGTCGGTGCGCTGCCGGTAGTTGAAAAAGGCGAAGATATTTATGGCCCAGGAATATTCGATATGAAGGCCGGCCTCCTTTCTTCTATCTGGGCCATCCGCTCCTTACAGCAGGAGTATACTGAATTGCCGTTCTCACCGGTCTTCCTCTTCACCACCGATGAAGAAGTCGGAAGCACGACTTCAAGGAAGTTGATCGAAGAAGTTGCCCAAACTTGCGACGCCGTTTTCGTGATGGAGCCGCCGGTGTCAGGCACTTTCGCTTTGAAAACAGAACGGAAGGGCGTGGGACGCTATACGTTAAGCGTGAAAGGTGTCAGTGCACATGCCGGAAATCACCACGAAGACGGAGTCAGCGCCATCCATGAACTATCGCAGCAGATCATTAAGCTTGAACAGCTGACAAATTATGAGCAAGGCACCACTGTCAATGTCGGCGTGATCCGAGGCGGCACCAGCAGCAACGTTGTGTCTGCAGCGGCAGAAGCGGAGATAGATTTCAGGGTGACAAGCCATGGTGAAGCGGACAAAATCATTAAAGTCCTGGAAAGCTTAAGTCCTTTCAATAATGCAGCGGAATTGGCGATTTCCGGCGAGCTGAATCGCCCTCCTATGGAAAAAAGCGGAAAAAGTGAACGTTTGTACCAGAAGGCCCTAGTGGCAGGCAAGCGTTTAGGGATTGAGCTGCAGGAAGCGAAAGCAGGAGGCGGCAGCGACGGCAACTTCACGGCTGCACTAGGAATTCCGACACTCGACGGCTTGGGCATCCCCGGCGATGGGCCACATGCTATTCATGAGCATATCCATTTTGACCGTTTCAGTGAGCGTTCTGCGCTGATCGCCGAATTATGCCTGGAACTCAGCGATCTCTAATGTCGCACCATAACACGAAAAAAAAACCATTCCACGGAGGAATGGTTTTTTCTATTGAGAAACGTTTTTACAGCACTTGCCTCTCGTTTTATTAAAAGAATTTTACGGTATGAGCAATACCTTACCAACGCTTTTGCGGCTTTCAATAAGAGCATGCGCTTTCGCTGCCGCTGCCAGTGGGTAGCGTTTTGAGATGACGATATTCAATGATCCTTCAAGCATGAGCTTGGTGATTTCCTGTGCGGCTTCATGCAGAAATTCCGGACGCTGCTTGCGGTAGGTGCCCGTGCTATAGCCGATGACAGAGCGGCAGCTTGAATGGAGTTCTGTCGTTTTGACGCGTCCTGGCATCGAGCCTTCATTGGCATGTCCAAAAGAGACAATCCTGCCGAAAGGCGCCAAGCAATTCATGCTTTTCTCGAAGTTTTCACCGCCCACTGTATCCAGAATAACATCTGCTCCCTTGCCGTCTGTCATGTCGTTAACGATAGCCGCAAAATCCTGCG
The DNA here is from genome assembly GCF_058268455.1 of Planococcus sp. TJ-302. Lineage (NCBI taxonomy): Bacteria > Bacillati > Bacillota > Bacilli > Caryophanales > Caryophanaceae > Planococcus > Planococcus sp. TJ-302. The sequence continues at coordinate 1,730,774 of NZ_JBZDOI010000001.1, forward strand.
TCCGGTAATTGATCGCGTGATCGGCGCCGAATTCTTTCGCCATTGCCGTCTTTTCGCTGCTGCCTGCTGTACCGATAATTTTGCCAGCCCCGAAAATCCGGGCCAGTTGGATGGCCGTCGAGCCGATGCCGCCAGCAGCCGCGTGGATGAGAATGGTTTCACCCGGTTCAAGCCTCGCCATTTTCCGGATGACATTATAGGCGGTGATGCCGACCGTCAACGAAGCGGCGGCCGTTTCAATCGGCAATTCGTCCGGCACCGCAAACGTTAAGGCTTCATCCGTTTTGACGTATTCCGCATATGACCCCTCTTTCGGAAACGCCATGACGCGGTCCCCTTTACGGAAACGCGTAACACTGCTTCCAGTTTCTACAATGACTCCGGCACAGTCAAGGCCAGGAGTAAAAGAAGCTCCAGCCTCGACTCCGTGATATTGCCCCTGGCGCGCCTTGATATCCGCAAAATTGACGCTTATGGCCTCGACCTTGATTAACACTTGATCGCTTGCGATTTCCGGCATTGGCGCATCCTCCAATTTCAGGACGGACGGCCCTCCCAACTCATGAACCACTATCGCTTTCATGTCAAAACCCCTTTCTGTTTAAATTAACAGTGTCTTTGCGGTTTCTTCAAGCCAACATCTTTAATAGATAAGATGCGTAGATCTCTTCGATTTTTTCATTGCTGTATTCCCCTTCTGGAGAATGCCATACTTGGACCCAATTGGTCGCACCCAGTATAATCATGCGCGCCATTTTTTTCTGCTCAATCGAGAACTCGCCTTTACTCACGCCTTCGTCGATGATCCTGTCGAAAACCTCCGCATATTTCGCACGCTTTTCGACAATTACATCCAAATGCTCCTTTGAGAATATCTGTTCAGGTTTTACAATTAAGTTGAAAATCTCTTTTTCCCGAATGGCGACTTCCAAATGAAATTTGATCGCTTTCTCCATCTTCTGCGCTGAAGAAATTTCCTGCGAAATAATCTCTTCCATCTTCTCCATAGCGTCAGACAAAATCAAATCATGGCAGCGATAAAGCAATTCTTCTTTGTTTTTAAAGTAATAATAGAGGGATCCTTTTGTCATTAGCAATTCCGCTGCAATATCTTCCATCGTGGCATTATGGTAACCTTTGCGTGAAATGACTAAACTAGCTGAACGAAGGATATCCTCTTTCTTTTTAGCGGCTTTCCGTTCACGTAAGCTCATTCCATTCACCTCATCTACTCATTTTCAAAGGAATTCCTCTGATAAGCCGACTGTTATCACTGCTTCACAGATGCTCTTTCTTTCAGCTGTTCACGCAATTCGAGCCTTCCGATATCACGCAGATGGACTTGGTCTGGTCCGTCCACCAAACGAAGCGTCCGCGCATAAGCATAATGTGCAGCCAGCGGGAAATCTTCCGTAAGCCCCGCGCCGCCGAAGACTTGAATTGCCCGGTCGATGACATTCAAAGAAACACGGGGAGCTGCAATTTTAATCATCGCAATCTCTTTGCGTGCTGCCTTTGCGCCTTCTGTGTCGATCTTATGAGCCGCATGCAAAGTCAGCAGACGCGCCATTTCAATTTCAATGCGGCTTTCGGCAATAATTTCTTTGATGACGTCCTTTTCAACTAAAGTGGAACCGAACGCTTCTCTGCTTTCAGCGCGTTTGCACAATAATTCAAGTGCTCGCTCCGCTGCTCCGATTGCCCTCATGCAATGGTGAATGCGGCCTGGCCCTAATCGGCCTTGCGCAATTTCAAATCCGCGCCCTTCTCCTAAAAGCATATTGCCGACCGGCACCCGAACATTAGTGTAATGCACTTCCGCATGCCCTTGAGGAGCATCATCGTAGCCAAACACAGTCAACGGCCGTTTGATTTCGACTCCTGGTGCATCAAAGGGCACCAAAATCATGGATTGCTGTTGATGCTTTGCCGCAGTTGGATCAGTTTTCCCCATGACGATGGCAATTTTGCAGCGCGGATCCATAGCGCCGGTCGTCCACCATTTTTTCGCGTTGATGACATACTCATCGCCATCGCGGACAATGCTGCTTTGGATATTTGTTGCATCCGACGACGCCACGTCCGGTTCTGTCATCGAGAAACAAGAGCGGATTTCGCCTCGCAGCAAAGGCTCAAGCCATTGCTTTTTTTGTTCTTCCGTGCCGTATTTCACGAACACTTCCATATTGCCGGTGTCCGGCGCGTTGCAATTGAAAATCTCGGGAGCAATCAGCGAACGGCCCATGATTTCACAAAGATGCGAATAATCATAATTGGACAGGCCCGCTCCGTAATCGGGATCGTCCAAAAACAAATTCCATAACCCCTGCTCTTTGGCTTTAGCCTTCAGCTCTTCGATAATAGGCGGGATCGTCCAGCGGTCTTCCGCTTCTTTCAGGTATTTCTCCACCGTCGATTCATTGGGATAAACATGTTCGTCCATAAACTGCAGTAAACTCATCTCCAGTTCTTGGGCTTTCGGCGACAATTCTTTAAGCATTCGTTTTTCCTCCAATATTTTTCAAGGTATTTTTGAGTGGAAAACCTATCATTCAGGCTATGAAAAAATTAATTAATTTGAATACTTATTCAAATTTAGTATAAAGGTTAACTTTTCGAATAACAAATCAATTGCCGAATCATTTTAAATATTCCATCAAATACGAAATTATTCTTTTAGTTGCTTAAAAGTACAAATATAAAAGACCGGCTCGCCTATGGGCGAACCGATCCTTATATCTTTCTGTCATTCATTAGCCCAAATCTACGTTATGGTACACCTGCTGGACGTCTTCCAAATCTTCGATGGCATCAATCATTTTTTCAAATTGCGCTTGCGCATCTTCCGGCAGTTCCAACTCGTTCTGCGCGAGCATCGTCAATTCAGCTACTGTGAATTCCGTAATGCCCGCGTTTTTGAATGCCTGCTGGACAACATGGAATTGGTCCGGCTCGGCGTAGACGATGACCGAATCTTCTTCTTCCATGATATCGCGTACGTCGATATCTGCTTCCATCAGCAATTCCAATACGTCGTCAGCCGTTTTGCCTTCAATTCCGAAGACTGCAGTATGGTCGAACATATACGACACAGATCCACTGACGCCCATATTGCCGCCGTTCTTACCGAACGCTGCACGCACGTCAGATGCTGTACGATTGACGTTGTTTGTCAACGTGTCGACGATTACCATTGAACCGCTCGGTCCGAATCCTTCGTAGCGCAGTTCGTCGAAGCTTTCTTCTGACCCACCTTTTGCCTTGTCGACTGCCCGGTCAATGATTACTCTTGGCACGCTATAAGTCTTCGCGCGTTCAAGTACGACTTTCAATGCTTGGTTCGATTCCGGATCCGGCTCTCCTTGCTTTGCAGCTACATAGATTTCACGGCCGAATTTTGCGTAGATGCGGCTTGTGTTCGCGTCTTTTGATGCTTTTTTCTCTTTGATGTTATTCCACTTGCGTCCCATTGTGTTTCCCACTTTCTTTCAACTTTGAATGTGAAGAACGTTCACTATCCTCCATTATATAATAAATCCACGGGTTTTTCAGAATTGCTGAGCTGAAAATATGCAAAAAAAAAGAGCATAGCTTTTTTCAGCTGTGCTCATTTGCCAGGAATCTTCCGGTTTCAAGCAGGGAGTCCTGCCAACCTACTGTTGATACGGCGGTTTTTGGTAAAAGTAATTCGGCTTCACCACATCGTTTTTATAAGGTTTGTGGAAAATATGTGTTGTTGCCGGAGACATCGGCGGTATCAGCCACGCCCAGTTTCCGGTGACGTCGCGCTCCGCCGCCTCTTCTTTTTTCTCAAAACTTTTGAATTGCTTGGCAGCGGTGTGATGGTCGACGATCGTCACACCTGCCTGTTGGAACGATTCAAGGACAGCGATGTTCAATTCGACAAGCGCTTTGTCTTTCCACAAAGAACGATTCGAGCCCGTATCCAATCCCATCACTTCTGCCACTTTCGGCAGCAGATCGTAGCGGTCCTCGTCCGCCAGGTTGCGTGCTCCAATTTCCGTTCCCATATACCAGCCATTAAATGGCGCAAGTGTATAATGGATGCCGCCGATTTCGAGCTTCATTTCTGAAATGATCGGCACCGCATACCATTTTACGCCCAGTTCTTTGAACGATGGCCAGTCAGGATGCTCAAGCTCCACTTCAAGCACTGATTCTTTCGGCAGTTCGAAAAAGCGCGGTTCTTCATGTGCTGTTTCAATGACGATTGGCAGCACGTCGTAAGGTGTACCCGCTCCTCGCCAACCCAGCTTTTCACATTGCTTTGTAAATTCAAGCGACGACGAGTCACCGATAATTTCTCCGTTTTGTTCATAGCCCGCATAGCGGATCAATTGGTGATTCCAAATTCGTGCTTTGTCCAATCCGTTTTGCTGCGGCGTAAAAATGGTGATGGCCGGCCGGATCTTCCCGCTGTTTGCGGCAAATTCGATGTGCCCCAGCAGCGCTTGAAAAATATCTTCCGCAGATTCCCTCCCACGCTCGTCAAACACAGTCAATGTGTTCCAGAACAACCGGCCTATACAGCGGTTATTATTGCGCCATGCCATCCGCGCGCCGTGCTCCAGCTCTTCGAATGTATGGGTGTAGCTTCCTTTATCATCTATTTCCTTTTTCACTTCATTGATGCGGCTGATCATTTCCGATTCGGTCTTTCCTAATTCATAGCAGTATCTGGATAAAAAATCCATGGCTTCCACAAGCAAATCATTGGGCGTCCCAATAGCGTTCAAGATTATCACTCCTCGTCAACATTCTATCACCGCCCCTCCCTATTTTCCTGCTGGAAATGCACCGCTGCTGGGTTTTTTGTGACGAATACAGTACACTTGAACAAAGTGAAACTACAACGGCAGGAGACAAGAGAAGATGGTAAAAGCGATTTTTTTTGATTTGGACGATACTTTGTTATGGGATAAAAAAAGTGTCGAGCTGGCGTTCCAGAAAACCTGTGAATTGGCAGAATCTCTCAGCGGGACGGATTGCAGCAAGCTCGAAACAGCGGTCCGGGCCGAAGCGAGCGAGTTGTACGCTTCTTATCCGACCTATGATTTCACGAAAATGATCGGCATCAACCCATTCGAAGGCTTATGGGGAACTTTCGATGACGAAGGCTCCGATTTCCAGGAAATGAAGAAAATCGTTCCGGAGTACCGGCGCGCGGCTTGGACCGCCGGCTTAAAACGCATCGGTATCGATGATCCGGCACTCGGCCAGCAATTGGCCGAACATTTTCCGAAAGCACGCAAACAGCATCCTGTCCTTTACGACGAAACGACGCGTGTGCTTGAAGGGCTGAAAGACAGCTATGACCTTTTGCTATTGACGAACGGCTCTCCTGGCCTGCAGAATATTAAACTTGAAATCACTCCTGAAATCGCGCCTTACTTTGCCCATATCGTCATTTCCGGCGATTTCGGCAAAGGCAAACCGGACCCAGGCATCTTCGAATATGCGTTAGCCAAATTCGGCTATGCAAAGGAAGATGTGCTGATGGTCGGTGATAATCTGATGACCGATATCATCGGTGCAGAAGGGGCGGGCATCCGTTCTGTGTGGATCAACCGTGAAGGAAAAGCTCCCCACGACACTATTAAACCCACCTATGAAATCGCGCACCTGGAAGAATTGCTGCAATTGTTGGAGCAGGAACAATTGTAACTTGCCGCAAAAAGGCGCATCGGAGTCATTCCCGATGCGCCTTTTTCTTATGATGCCAGCCAATAAAGCAACTGACTCTCATACAATCTATAAATTGATGGCGGTAACTTTTTCGATTTCCGCTAACGCTGTCAGTTGGTCGAGACTGCTTTGCTCAGCTGGTTTGTCGATCGACAGCATCATGATCGCATCGCCGCCGGCATTCGAACGGCCGACTTGCATTGTCGCGATATTAACATTTTCCTGTCCGAGCAATGTGCCGACGCGGCCAATAACGCCCGGACGGTCATTGTGGCGGATAAAGAGCAGGTTGCCTTTTGGCACAACATCGACGAGGTAATTATCAACTTTGACAATACGTGCGCCTTGGCCGTTCAAAAGCGTTCCGGCCGCTTTCCTCGTTCCATTGGCTGTCTTCACTTCCACTGTAATTAAGCTCGTAAAGCCTTTCGAGGCAGTCGATTTGCTTTCATTTACCGTGACACCTTTCAAATTCGCAAAATACATGGCATTGACGTCGTTGACGATTTCGCCCAGATAGCGCTTCAAAAGGCCTTTCAGCATATTGCGCGTCAGCGGACCGACTTCAACATTCGCCAGTTCGCCTGAATACTGGATATTCACTTCCTGGGCGGTACCGTCCGCCAGATCCGCCAAGAAAATGCCGAGCCGTTCCAGCAAATCAAAATACGGTTCGATTTGCGCCATGATTTCCTTTGGCACTGAAGGCAGATTGACCGAATTGCGCACGGTCCCTTCTGTGAAGTACCGGATGACGTCATTGCTGACATCGACAGCGACAATCTCCTGTGCTTCTATCGTGCTGGCGCCAAGATGGGGTGTCGCCACCACTTCCGGCAGCTCGAGCAGGCGAAAATCGACCATCGGTTCCTGTTCAAAAACATCAAGTGCCGCTCCCGCCACTTTGCCCGCTTTAATCGCGTCGTATAAGGCATTTTCATCGATGATTCCACCGCGGGCGCAGTTGACGATCTGGACGCCAGGCTTCATCATGCCGAAAGCTTCCGCATTAATGAGGTGGCGTGTTTCTTTCAGCAAAGGCGTGTGGACCGTGATAAAATCCGCAGCTCTGACCACTTCTTCGACAGTGCCAAAATCGACGCCCATTTTTTCCGCTTTTTCAGGCGTCAAAAACGGATCGTATGCGATGACATTCATGCGCTGCCCTTTGGCGCGCGCAGCCACTTCCGCTCCTATGCGCCCAAGTCCGATGACGCCAAGCGTCTTGTTTTTCAATTCGACGCCGACAAACGATTTGCGGTCCCAATTACGGTTGCGGAGCGCGTAATACGCCTGCGGAATTTTCCGGGCCATCGACATCAGCATCGCCATCGTATGCTCAGCCGCTGAGTTTGTGTTGCCGTCTGGAGCATTGACAACGATGATGCCATGTTCTGTCGCAGCCTCAAGGTCGATGTTATCGACACCCACACCGGCGCGGCCGATGATTTTCAGGTGCTTCGCCTTTTCAATGATGGCGCGGGTCACTTGGGTTTGGCTTCTGACAAGCAGCGCATCAAAATCACCGATGCGCTCCCCCAATTGTTCGGGCGTCATGTTCGTTTCAATTGTAATATCAAAGCCGTCTGCTTGGCGCAACGGGTAAATGCCGTCTTCACTTAAAGAATCACTGATCAAAATATTATAATTCATTGCGCAGACTTCCTTTCATCCAAGAAAATTTGTTGTGCTGCCCGCACGCCGTGGCCGAGTTCAATCTTTTTGCCTGCTTTTACGATGCCGATTTCCATCGCGGCAATCGCCTGCAGCATATCCGCCGGCGAGCAATAACCCATGTGGCCAATGCGGAAGATCTTCTTCGCCAGCTCTTGCTGCCCGCCGGCGAGTTCAAGGTTGAATTCGGTTTTCATTACTTTGCGGAACACTTCCGGATCGAAATCGTCGGGTTTCACTGCTGTCACGGTCGGAGAAGCGTCCGCGTCCGTTGTCAAAAGCGGCACGCCCAGCGCTTTAAATGCCGCACGCGTCATTTTCATCATCAACGAATGGCGGGCATAGACTCTTTCAAGCCCTTCTTCTTCCAGCAGCTCAAGCACCTGCTGCAAGCCGAATAAAATTGATAATGCCGGTGTGAAAGGCGTCGTATCCTTAAGAATATTATCCCGGTGCTTCGCCAAATCGAGATAAAATCGCGGCTGCGGATTGGCATTCACTTTTTCCCACGCCCGCTCGCTTGCAGCGATAAACGTCAATCCCGCAGGCAGCATAAATGCTTTCTGGGAGCCGGTCACGACGATATCGATGCCCCATTCATCCATTTCCGTTGCGGTGCCGGCTACACAGGAAACTCCATCCACAATGACCAAGGCATCCGATACTTCCTTGATAGCTGCCGCCAATTCTTTTATAGGATTCAAAACGCCTGTTGATGTTTCACAGAACGTCGAAAACACTGCCGTTACGAGAGTTTTTTCTTTCAAGAATTCTTTCAATTTTTGAGGATCGACCGCTTTACCCCATTCGACATCGAATACATGCGTTTTCAGTCCGTAAGCTTTGCAGATTTTCACAAACCTGTCGCCGAATGCGCCAGTCACAATGACAGCGACTTCTTCACCAGGTGCTACCGTATTGACGACAGCTGTTTCAAGCCCTGCTGTTCCGCTCCCTGTCAATATCATGACTTCCTGCTGAGTGCCGAAAACCTGTTTCAGTTTCGGGCGGATGGCAGCAATCATATCGGACGTGCTTTGTCCACGATGGCCGATCATCGGCTGGCTCATGGCCCGTTCAACACTCGGCGGTATCGGCGATGGTCCTGGAATTCTTAGAATTTGTTGATCTGTCAGCATAACGGTCATTCCCCTTTCGAATTCAAACGGTGTACGGAAATTCAGCATCCGGAACTGGAACTAAAAAAAGGCTCTCCACCCCCTACATAAAAATGTAAGGGGCGAAGAGCCTTCAATTCGCGGTACCACCCTAATTCGCTGCTCCATGGCGGAACAGCCTCATTGGTTCACATGCGTAACGGACACGAGCCGGAAGGGCCTACTGGAGTTCAGCCCATCTATTCAGGAGTGCTGCTTACTGCCGGAACCGCTGATTTGCACCATCCATCAGCTCTCTTGAGATTCCTCTGCCGTCTGCTTGTCTCCGTCAAAATAGTTGTTTGAATCTTTAATTGAATTCATCATAACAAATTGATGTAAGTTGTCAATATATAATAAATTTTCAGCTTTCTTTGGAACCGTTTTCATTTTCAGCAATCCTTTGTGCCTTAAGGCTCTATCCATGAATAAACTTTTTTATCTTTTACAAAGGAAATACAGCGTTTTACAGACAGCCTAAGATTCTCGCGCTGAATTTGTTATACTTGAAAGATAATTCAGAAGGAGGCGTAAGTGATGATCAATACATTTTCAATTGAGGACTATCTGGCTTCAAACCGAAACCGTTTTGAGGAAATCAGCAAATTCATCTGGCAGCACCCTGAAACCCGTTACTTGGAATTTGAATCTTCCCGTTTTTTGTCGGACGAATTCGAGAAAGAAGGATTTACAGTCCAACACGGCATCGGCGGCATCGAAACCGCTTTTTCCGCATCGTTCGGTGAAGGGAAACCAGTCATCGGTTTTCTCGGTGAATTTGACGCATTGGCAGGGCTCAGCCAAAAAGCGCACAGCGTTTCTCAAGAACCGCTTGAATCTGGCGGCAATGGCCATGGCTGCGGGCATAACCTCCTTGGCACCGGATCGCTTGCCGCTGCTTACGCCGTTAAATCCTATTTTGAGGAAAATGGCATCAAAGGGACTGTCGTATTCTACGGCTGTCCGGCCGAAGAAGGTGGATCCGGCAAAACGTTCATGGTGCGCGAAGGCGTCTTTGACGATCTCGATGCGGCGTTCACTTGGCATCCTTCTTATGTGAACACCATTATGAGTTTGTCGAGCCTGGCAAACTACCAGGTCTATTTCCGCTTCAAAGGCATTGCTTCTCATGCCGCGAACTCGCCGCACCTCGGGCGCAGCGCATTGGATGCTGTTGAACTAATGAACGTCGGCGTCAATTACCTGCGTGAACATGTCATTCCAGAAGCGCGCATGCATTATGCCATCACCAATAGCGGCGGCATTTCTCCGAACGTCGTGCAGTCGGAGGCAGAAGTTCTGTATTTGATCCGTGCACCGAAAGTTGCACAAGTAGATGACATCTACAAGCGCGTATGCAAAATCGCGGAAGGCGCAGCGTTGATGACAGAAACTGAGATGTCCATTGTTTTTGACAAAGCCTGCTCCAATTACGAACCGAACCGCGTGCTTGAAAGCATTCTTTTCGATAAGCTGCAGGCAGCCGGTCCGATCCACCCGACGGCAGAAGAAGAAACATTTGCTCAAGGCATCTGGGACAGCTTGTCCGAAGGGGAAAAGAAAAATTTCGTCGGCGGTATGGAAAGCTTCGGCTACAGCGGCGATGGCAGTGAGTTTGAAGGAAAGTTCCTGTCCGATATCATTTCAAGCTACGAGCCTTCTGACAAAACGATGCCCGGCTCTACCGATGTCTCGGACGTCAGTTGGGTTGTCCCAACTGCTCAATTGACTGCTGCCACCAGTGCGCTCGGCACACCGCTGCATACGTGGCAGATGGTCACACAAGGCCTCAGCACGTTCGCCCACAGTGGGACATTGCTTGCAGCGCATGCTATGGCAGAAGCTGCCATCCATCTTTTCGAAAATGGCTCAGCACTTGAAGCGGCAAAAACGGAGCACGACAAAAAACGTTCGAAAGAACCTTATACCAACCCGATTCCACGAAGCGTCAAGCCATCTGCAACGAAATAATTGCACAGCAACGCGCAATCAAAAGCGCCCGGCCATTTATTGGCCGGGCGCTTTTTGATAATGGTTCAATAAGAGCGCGGCATTCCCAGCACGTTCTGCCCGAGAAATGCCAGCACCATATTATTGCTGACCGGTGCCACTTGATACATCCGCGTTTCACGAAATTTGCGCTCTACGTCGTATTGATCGACAAAGCCATAGCCGCCGAACGTATCGACACAGACGTTCGCTGCCTGCCAGCTCGCTTCACTCGACAGGTATTTCGCTAAGTTCGCCTGTTCGCCGTATTTTTCACCTTCGTCGTATTTGCGCGCCGCTTCATAGCGCATCAGATCTGCAGCCTTAATCGCGGCGTAAGCCTTCGCAATCGGAAACTGGATGCCTTGGTTCATGCCGATTTTGCGGTCGAACACGACGCGGCTATTGGCGTATTCGGTAGCTTTATCAATAAAGAAATAGCCATCGCCGATTGCTTCAGCCGCCAACAGCGTACGTTCGGCATTCATTCCGTCGAGGACATAGCGAAAACCTTTGCCTTCTTCGCCAATCAAGGAATCTGCAGGAATTTTCATGTTTTTATACCAAACCTGGTTTGTCGCATAATTGAACATTGCACGGACGGGTTCTGTAACAAACGTCTCAGGCTGCTGTTCACGGATTTCCCGCAAATCGACAAGGAACAGGCTCAAGCCTTCGGTTTTCTTGTCGCCCAACTCTTCAGATGGGGTCGTGCGCGCAAGCAGCATCAGCAAATCCGATTGCAAAATACGGCTAGTCCAGTTTTTATGGCCATTGACGATATAGCCGCCATCCCTTTTCTCGGCAAATGTCTGAATCGCTGTCGTGTTGGAACCAGCCGCCTCTTCTGTCACCGAGAACGCCTGGAAACGGATGCTGCCGTCGGCAATACCCGGCAGGTACTTGCTTTTTTGTTCTTCGCTTCCGTGCTTCAGCAGCGCACCCATTGTATACATTTGCGCGTGGCAGCCTGCCGCATGGCCGCCCGACCGGTTGATTTCTTCCAATACAATCGTCGCTTCAGTCATGCCGTAGCCTTTGCCGCCGTATTGTTCTGGAATCAGCGCAGATAGATAGCCGCTTTTCGTCAGTGCGTCGACAAATTCGTACGGATATTCCCGCTCCAAATCTAACTTTCTCCAATACTCATTTGGAAATGCCGAACACAGATTCCGGACTTCTCCACGCAAACTCTCCCGTTCCTGCACACTTAAACCCGCCATCTTTTTCCCATCCCTTCATGTTTTAAATATTCTCATCCACCTCTGTATAAGGGCGCATTTCTTCATAGTCAAAACCGAACTCTTCTAATATGGCGGCTGTGTGTTCACCGACCGCCGGCACCGGATTCATGACCGTGTCAATTTCATCCGACGTCACAGGCGGCAACAATGCTTTCAGCATGCCCACTGGTGAATCCACTTCTCTCCAGCGATTGCGCGCCTGCAATTGCGGATGATCTACCAGTTCAGTAACGGTATTCAAGCGGGCATTGGCAATCTTCGCTCCTTCCAGCGAACTGATAATGGCGTCCGAGTCCATGTTTTGGAAAACCATTTCGATGAGTGCTCTTAACGCATCTTTGTTCGCTACGCGGTTGGAGTTGTTATTGAAGCGCTCGTCCACTGCGATTTCAGCCTTGTTCAAAACCTCTTCGCAGAACTGCACCCATTCACGTTCGTTTTGAATGCCGAGAAACACCATTTTTTCATCTCCCGCCTTGAACGGTCCATAAGGATAAATAGTGGCATGGCTCGCTCCGGTCCGCTGCGGCTCTGATTTGCCGTAAGCAGAATAATACAGCGGATAGCCCATCCACTCTGCCAGTGCTTCGAGCATCGACACTTCGATAATGGCGCCTTTTCCGGTTTTATAGCGGGAGATAATCGCTGTCAGCACGCCCGTGTACGTATACATACCTGCTGCAATATCCGCGATGGAAATTCCGGCTTTCGAAGGCGTTTCTTCTGTACCGGTTACAGAGACCAGTCCTGCTTCGCATTGAATCAGCAGATCGTAGGCTTTTTTATTGGTATAAGGACCAAATGTTCCGTAGCCCGAAATAGAGCAGATGATGAGCTTCGGGTATTTCTTTTGAAGTTCCTGCGCGCTGAAGCCGAGGCGGTCCACCGCTCCTGGAGCAAGATTCTGGATAAAAACATCGGCTTCCGACAGCAGTTTGTCCAATACTCTTTTCGCTTCTTCGTGCTTCAGGTCGAGCGTAATCGATTCTTTTGAGCGGTTCGTCCAGACAAAATGGCTTGATAGCCCTTTTACCGTTTTGTCGTAGCCGCGGGCAAAATCCCCCGGCCCAGGGCGTTCCACTTTAATGACACGTGCACCCAAGTCGGCCAGCTGGCGCGTCGCAAACGGCGCTGCCACTGCTTGTTCAAGTGAAACCACTGTGATTCCCTGTAAAGGCAACATAACTTCCCCTCCTTTTGAATTTCGGTTCTATTTTCACGCTATACCAAGCCGATCCATTGCCACCACGTCGCGGCGACTAAAATGGTAGCGGCGATGGATATCGCTGTTGCATATAAGCCAGGCTTTAAAAAATCCTTCTGTTTGATCATTCCGGTGCTATGTGCCAACAGATTCGGCATCGACTCGACAATAAGCACAAAACCGAAAAGGCATGTGAGGCCGGTCGTGAACCCAATCACCAATGGATTAATGCCCGCGTTCTGCGCCACGCTAATCAAGATCGGCACCAGAACGACGACAGCGGTCGCGACATTGGAGATCAGTTTATGGAACAACTGAGACAGTAGAATAACTGCTACAACCGCCATGAGCGGATTCTGCAGCAAGCCGGTAAACCATCCGACGCTTAAATAATTGCTAATCGTATCGGCTGCGCCAGAGTCGGCAAATGCATAGCCCATCGACAGCGTGACGCTGATCAGCAGCACCGTATTGTAATTTATTTTGACGACGGTTTCCCAATCAGCTACGCCGATTTTTGGCAATGCCATCAGAACGACCCCGATCAATGCGGGCAGGCTCGGGTGCATGCCATGAATTGGTTCTGTCAGCCATAGCATGACGATGAACAAAAGAATTCCGATGCCGCGTATTTCACCCGGTGTGACTGGGCCGAGCTCTGCCAGCTTATCGCCCATCTCCTGGCGGATTGCCGGAAAAGAACTCTGTTCCGGAGGCAGCGGAAATGTCTTCAGCAACATCAGCCAAATTGCAGGAATCAGGATCATCCACAGCGGAAAGGTATAATAAAACCATTGGAAATACGTAATTTTGATTCCCGCGAAGCGGTCCAGCAATTCGACCGTGAGAATGTTGCCGATGGCGGCGGTCATCACGGACGTGCCGCTGATGATGCCGCCGAATGCTACACCCAGCATGATCATTTTCCTCAAGTTGCTGCCTGCCCCTGCCTGTGTCGTTTCGATAATCATCGAGGACACCGGCAGGATCAGCGCCGACCGAACTGCCGTGGAAGGAATAAAAAACGCCTGGATCTGCTGGATGATGATAATGCTTCCGAGCAATCCTTCCGGGCTGCTGCCCCATCTTTTTAAAATCCAGTAGGTCATCCTTCTGATCAACGCGGTTTCGTTGACTGCCGTTGCAAGCATCATGCCGGCCACAATCAAATAAGTGGCAGGCGAAGCAAAGCCGCTAAAAATGACTGTTGAGTCCGCCGCTTTTAATATGAGCATGGCGAGCAGGATAATCAAAGCGGTCAAGCCGATCGGCACCGGTTCGAACGCCCATAAAATGATGCCCGAGACGATAATAGCCGTCATTACTTTTGCGTCATGCGAAAATGCATCCGGCAAACCAAAAAACAGGAGCAAAAAAACAGCGGCGGAAAATGTGAAAGATGCAAACGCCTTATAATCGGTCATGGCGAATCTTTTCATGGCATTTCACGCCTTTCCCTGCCTCTGTTTAACCGGCATAGCAGATCCAGCCGCCAAAATGGTTGGTTTTAAAGAATTTCGTGATTTTCCGGAATCCGGCTTCCACCAGTAATTCCCGCAGCTTTTCTTCCGGAATCGAGGCTTCCACCAACGTGCTTTTCATCAGGTTCTCAACTTGCTCCTCAGATAAATTGGTCATATCAAGCCAATAATTTTTCCATAATGCTACCTGCTCTTGAAACTCTTCGTCTTGTGGATCGCCGTATTTGCTTGCCAGCACGAGAGGCGCGCCAGGTTTCAAATGGGATCTCAACTTTTTCAGCAGCGCAAGCTTTCCTTCTATTTCTGCAACGAAATGCAAGACCAGCAGGCAAGTCGCCGCATCAAAAAGCGCCGCTTCCGGGACATCTTCGACCGTTCCCTGGATCAGAATTGTCCGTTTCTCCATATCGTTCTGCTGCGCTTTTATCCACGCCGCTTGGAGCATCGCTTTTGACGGGTCTACTGCAGTAAATCGCCAACCGGGATTTGGCGGCCCGAACGTTTTCAGTTCATTGCCGCCTCCACCGCCTACTACAAGAACAGCTGCCTCCGCCTCCAATTTAGATCGAAGAAACGTATTGGTCAGCCGCAGGAGCTGGTCGTATGTCGGCAATGTCCGCCTCACGCCTTTGTCGTATTCCTGTGCGATATCGGAATCAAATGCCATTTTATCGGACATCTCTTACACCTCGTTTCCTGCTCTTTTTTACTTGCCGATTCCTGGAACATCCGGCATCCACAGCAAGATCTTCACTTTAATGAAAACGCTTTCTCGAAAACAAATCAAGCGGCCGGAAAATAACATTATGTGGATATTGGATACAATTTAATTACAAATCTAATACTACTAAAAATTCCGACTATTGTAAATACGAATAACAGGAAATCCGGCTTGCCC
Source organism: Planococcus sp. TJ-302 (assembly GCF_058268455.1). Classification (NCBI taxonomy): domain Bacteria; kingdom Bacillati; phylum Bacillota; class Bacilli; order Caryophanales; family Caryophanaceae; genus Planococcus; species Planococcus sp. TJ-302. The sequence continues at coordinate 1,746,127 of NZ_JBZDOI010000001.1, forward strand.
ATCTATAAATTTCGTAGATAAACATCGCCAAATCTCCTGCTGGTTTAGTTGGACCGTTTCTTAAGCGCTTCTATAACAGCATCAGTCACTTCTTTTGTATTCGAACGGCCGCCGATATCGCCTGTTTTGATGCCTTGCTGCAATGTATCTTCAATTGCTTGCAGTACGAGAGCGCCCATTTCAGGTTCCCCCAAGTGGTCAAGCATCATTTTTGCCGTCCATATTTGGCCGATCGGGTTTGCAATGCCTTTGCCGTAAATGTCCGGAGCCGAGCCATGTACCGGTTCGAACATAGAAGGGAATTTTCCGTTCAAGTTGATGTTGCCGGCTGGCGCGATGCCGATGCTGCCCATGATTGCTGCTCCGATATCGCTGAGAATATCACCGAATAAATTGCTTGCCACAACCACATCAAGCGTTTGCGGCTTAGTGATGAAAAATGCAGAAAGCGCATCGATATGTTCGCTATTCGTTTTGATGTCAGGGTAGCTCGCGGATAATTCTTTGAATACCTCGTCCCAAAATGGCATCGAATGGGCAATCCCGTTCGACTTGGTCGCACTGGTCAGGCTGCCGCCTCTTTTTTGCGCAATTTCAAAACCGTATTGCATGACACGGGAAACGCCTTTCTTTGTGAATACCGCATTTTGGACGACAATTTCATCTTCGCCGCTATGGACCCGGCCGCCAATGCTGCTGTATTCTCCTTCACTGTTTTCACGGACGATCATAATATCAAAATTTTCAGGACGGCTCAGTGGTGAAACCATTCCCTCCAGCATTTTCGCTGGCCGGACATTGATGACTTGCTGAAATTCCCGACGGATTTTCAGCAGCAGCCCTGCAAGAGAGACATGATCCGGCACGAGGGCAGGATCTCCGACAGCACCCAGAAAAATCGCGTCGCTTTGGCTGATTTGTTCAAGACCGTCTTTCGGCATCATTTCGCCATGCTCAATATAGTATTCGCAGCTCCATGGATAATGGCTATAATTGAATTCAAGGCCACCATGGATTTCTGCAACAGCATCAAGGACACGCAATGCTTCCGGCACAACCTCTTTTCCGATTCCGTCTCCTGGTATTACGGCAATATCCAATCTTTTCATGAACTTGTCCCCTTTTCCCTAAGCGTTATTTAAGCATTCCGGATAGAACGGTCATTTCTCGCTGATCATGCGGATCAAGTTATCTTTTGTGCGCAGGATATGCTGCACAGTCACTTGCCGCAGCTTTTCGGCGTTTTTATCTTTGATAGCTTGGAGCATTTGGCCGTGCTCTTTATGCGATTCCGACAAATGGTCCGCCAGTAAACTCGGCGTATATGGCGGAATGCCTTTCCACAGCGTTTCGATAAAACCTTGAATTCGTCTCCACGGACATCCTTCGCGGATGATGCGGTGGAATTCGGTGTTCAGAGCCATAAATTCCTCCATATCATGTTCGTCCGCTTTCAGCATCAGCATCCTGCCGTAGATGTTTTCCAGCTCGGCAATCTCTTCCTCGCCCAGAAATGGCAGCGCCTTCACCACCGCCTCGCCTTCCAGCAAAGCGCGGAGCTGGTAAATTTCCTCAATATCTTCAATCGATACAGGCGTCACAATGGCGCCTCTTCTTGGCTCAATGCTGACAAGGCCTTCCACTTCCAGCTGGCGCAATGCTTCACGCAGCGGCATCCGGCTGACGCCCAGCTTTTTCGCCCACTCCTCCTGCATCAACCGTTCGCCCATCTTGAATTCGCCTTTTAAAATCAATTCACGCAGTTTTGTCGTGACTTTGAACTGCAATGTAGCCCTATCTTGTTCCGTTAATCTGAATTTCTCCATGTGGCACCCCTCAAATACTGTTCTCTTCTAAATCGGCTATGGCATAACATTGCTGGTATGCCAACAACGCCTTTAAATTAAGAATGATGAAGTAATTTTAACACTAATCAACTGTGTTGGGCACGAAGGGATTCAGTCATCCTTTTATCTCTACATTGAACATTTCTTCGATGCTTTTGATGATTGCGGTATGATCTTCGCTTCCACGGCCCTCGGTCCAAGCTTTTTTCCATAACTGGAACGAAGCACCGGAAATGAACATCGGTACACTTTCCTGTTCAGCCATGCTCATGGCAATTTTCAAGTCCTTAACCATCAGGTCCAGTGTGAAGCCGACTTCAAAATTTCTTGTCAGTACCTGATTGGGAAATTTGAAATCACTGGAAAAACTTCTGCCTGTGCTGGTGTTGATGACATCAAGCATTTTTGCTGGATCAAGCCCCAGCTTTACGCCGAGCGCCATCGCTTCCCCAGTTGCTGCAAGCGTTGTCGCGGAAATCATATTATTCAGCGCTTTAATGGTATGCCCCGCTCCAGCTTCTCCCACATGATTGATATTCTCTCCGAGCATTTCCAATAACGGCAGCGCTTCGTTGTAATCTGATTCTTCGCCGCCCACCATGATCGACAAGGTACCATTTTCAGCCTTTTTGACGCCACCCGAAACCGGTGCGTCGATCATGCGGAAACCTTTCGCTTTCATCGCTGCGCTTAACTCTTTCGTTACAGAAGGGATCGATGTCGTCATTTCGATGAGCAAGCTTTCCCCGTTCATGCCATCCATCAAGCCATTATTGCCTTGCAGCGTCTCTTGGACGATGTAAACATTCGGCAAGACGGTGATGATGTATTGAAATTTCCGTGCCAAATCGGCCGGGCTTTCCGCTTTTTCAGCTCCCAATGCCACCATTGCCTCAATGGCATCTTGGTTCACATCGTAAATGCCGACTTCAGCGCCTCCATCCAGCAAACGTCTAACCATTCGGCCTCCCATATTTCCCAGTCCGATAATCCCTGCTCTCACCATTATCCGTCCTCCTCTATTGCTCTCTGTATTTCTCGACGCCTTCCTGATAGATGTCTCCGCCATGCGCATCGTTGATAACAAAAACCGGGAAGTCTTCTATTGTCAGCTTGCGGATCGCTTCCGGCCCTAAATCATCGTAAGCGATTACTTCAACCGATTTGATCGAACGGGAAATGAGCGCTGCCGCTCCGCCGACGGCTCCGAAATAGACGGCTCTGTGCTTTATGATCGCCTCTTTCACTTCGTCGTTGCGGTAGCCTTTGCCGATCATCCCCTTAAGGCCTTTTTCGAGCAGTGCCGGCGTATACAAATCCATTCGCCCGCTAGTCGTCGGCCCCGCAGAACCGATCACTTCCCCGGGCTTTGCTGGCGTAGGGCCCGTGTAGTAAATCACTTGGCCGCTGACATCAATCGGCATTGGGATTCCTTGCCGTTCCTCTTCAATCATCCTTTTATGGGCTGCATCACGCGCCGTGTAGACGACCCCTGACAGCAGCACGCGATCGCCCGCTTTCAATAACTCGATATCTTCTTCTGTTAATGGCAACCTAACTTTCTTCTGGACCATTCGCCTTCCTCCTTATAGCACAGCCGTCTGGTGGCGGCTGGCGTGGCAGTTCAGATTGACTGCAACCGGCAAGGCGGCGATATGGCACGATTCTGCTTCCACTTTTACATCGAGCGCCGTCGTACTGCCTCCCATGCCTTGTGGACCAATTCCCAATCGGTTGATAGAAGCAATCAATTCTTCTTCGAGCGCCGCTACGTCAGGGTCCGGATGGCGTGTGCCAATCGGCCGGAACAGCGATTTCTTCGCCAGATAAGCACAACGTTCAAAATTGCCGCCGATTCCGATGCCAACAATTAGCGGAGGACAGGCATTCGGCCCCGCTACTTTAACAATCGACAGAATATAGTCTTTGACCCCTTCAATACCGTCAGAAGGTTTGAGCATTTTCAACGCGCTCATATTTTCAGCGCCTCCACCTTTAGCAGTCATGTGAAGCACCATTTTATCACCTTCCACCAGTTCAATATGGACGATGGCCGGTGTGTTATTGCCGGTATTTTTTCGATTCAACGGATTGTAGATCATCGAATTCCGAAGATATCCTTCACCGTAGCCTTTCGAAACGCCTTCGTTGATGGCGTCGCCTAAAAGTCCGCCAGTGATGTGGCAGTCCTGCCCAAGTTCCACGATGAAAACCGCTGTACCTGTATCTTGGCACATCGGCACTTGTTCAGCTTGGGCAATATCGGCATTCTCAATCAATTGCGCAAGCACTTCCTTGCCGGTTTCGGACCGTTCGGTAGAAAGTGCTTTTTTGAATGCCGAATAAACGTCATCGCCCAAATTATAATTGGCGCGCTGGCACATCCCGGCCACTTCCTCTACAACGTCGTTATAATGGATTTCCTTCATGTTGGTCCCTCCTTCCAAAATTACTTTCTTCCGGAAATATAAAATGTTCCGAGCGCTTTTGCGACAAGCGTTCCTTTGTCATCAGTAACAGTACATTCCGCCGCCACCGTACTGCGGCCACGGCGCAAAATGACCGGTGCCGCCAACAGACGGCCGCCTTGCCCTTTTTCAATGAAATTCACTTTCAGCTCCAGCGTGAATACTTTCTCGCCTTCCGACAAGGTTTTTAGAATGCTGAAGCCGATCGCCACGTCCGCCAAGGTGTAAATTGCGCCTCCTTGCGCGACGCCATACGTATTTTCGTTCTGCGCGCCAAGTTTCATCTCCGCTGTCCCGTCAGCATGCTGCTCGATTCCAAGAAATCTCCCAAGAAAATGCATCGGCACAGTGTTTGGTTGATGCGTCCGTGAAGACTCGCCGTAAAGCGACAGCACATACGCCACTTCATCCAATTCTTTTTTATCCAGCGCGGCCAGCCCTTTTTGCAGCTCATCTAACCGTCCGCGATTGTTGTCAGCCATATGCTCGCCCTCTTCACCTACAGATTGTCCATCAACTCTTCAACGCTGTGCACTTTTTCCAAATTCAATAATTTCTCAGCGATCCGTTCTCTCTTTTCGGCTGGAAAATCATTTGCCATGCCGATGAATTTATCGTACAACTCTTGTGCAGTTACCGCGTTTTCCGGATCCCCTTTCGGATATTCGGTTACCATTTTGACCGAATCGCCACCTTTGAATGCCACTTCCACTGCCGCTCCCCATTTTTTCGGGTAGCTGGCATCGATGCCGGGTTCCGTAATGACCTCCACTTTTTTCATCAGCTCGCGCACTTCGTCGTCCCACAGGGATTGTTCATTGAAATCCGCCAAACTGGCGCTGCCTTTCAATAGGGCCAATGCTGAGCAGAACTGAAGGCTGAACTTTGCCGCATATTCGGTTTGCGGAGCTGGATCGTCTGTGATGTTCAGCGCGACTTGATAGGATTCGACTTTCACCGATTCAATCTCTTCGAGTGATGGCTTGCGCTCCTTGAAAATGTCAATTAGCATGTCGACCGCATGATGCGTGTGCCGGCATGAAGCATGAATTTTAAATGAGTTCTCCATGATTTTAAATTGTTGGCCTAAGCCTTCCGTTATACGCGTTTCGTCGTATTCCTCGCTCATCGCCTTGAAAAAGCCACGGTCGCCTTCGAGAATCTTGCGGGGACCGGTAAACCCTTTTTGGGCCAATAAAGCCGCGAGTACGCCGTTCATTGAAGCTTTCGCGGTATGAAGCTGTTTTGACATCGCGCCGTCTTCGATAAACTCCCATAGACCCGCCGCTTGCGTCCCAGCGTTTCCGAGGGCCGCAATCGTCTGTTCCTCATCTAAGCTAAGCAATTTTGCCGCGGCGATTGCCGATCCGAATGTTCCGCAAGTCGCGGTATTGTGCCAGTAATAATAATGCGAAGGCGATACAGCTTCCCCGATCCGGAAACAGACTTCATAGCCGGCGACTACGGCTGTGATCAATTCTTCCCCCGATAATTTCTTCCATTCCGCAATTGCCAGCGCCGCCGGGATGACGACAGTGGCCGCATGGATAATCGAACCTTTATGGATATCATCAAGTTCCACGACATGGCTTGCTGCGCCGTTGACCATTGCCGCATTCAAAACGGATGACTTTCCGCCGGTAAATAGGCGCGCTTGTTCACTCCCGCCCAGATCAGATGCAAGTTCCGCAATCATCTGAACTGGCCTTTTGCCGGAACCGGCAATCGCCGAACCGAAATAATCCAAGATGCAGAGCTTCGTAAATTCCACCACTTCCGCGGGCAATTCGCTGTATGTCAGCGCTGTGCTGTATGCCGCAAGCTTTTTGCTCAGTTCAAGCGCTTGTTCTCCTTTTACTTCTTGCATTTACGTCATCTCCCTTGCCAGTTTGCTTTCCGTTTTTCGTTAAAAGCCAAAATCCCTTCCTGGCGGTCAGCTGAGTTCGCGCATTTATAATATTGATCCAGCTCAATCACCAGCGCTGTATTCAAATCGGTTTCGATTCCCGTGTTAATCGCTTTCTTCAACGCTTTCAGCGACAGCGGCGCATTTGCCGCAATTTCCTTGGCAATCGACAGCGTCACTTCCAGCAATTCCTCTTTTGGCACCATGCCATTCAAAATGCCTGTCTCAAACGCTTTCTGCGCCGGGATCTTATTGCCTCTGAACAGGAATTCCTTTGCCAGCCCGATCGGAATCGCACGCGGCAGTAATTGCGTGCCGCCGACTCCAGGAATAATGCCGAGCTTCACTTCAGGAAGCCCCATCTGAGCGTGTTCTGATGCATAGCGTAAATCACAGCTCAACAACATTTCCATGCCCCCACCAAGCGCAAAGCCATTGACAGCCGCAATGACCGGATACGGAAAATTCCTCAGGCAGGCATAAGCTTCCTCGAAAATATCGTGCTGTTTCTTCCATTGTTCATTCGTCATGCCTTTTCGCTCTTTCAAATCCGCGCCAGCGCAAAAGCTTTTTTCACCGGCAGCGGTCAACACAAGCACGCGCAGATTTGGCTTTTCCTGAATTTCCTTAAGGCATTCGATCAACTCGATGCCCATTAGCGTATTCAGCGAATTCATCGCCTCTGGCCGGTTCAATTCAAGGATATAAACGTTTTCAGAAGCGTAATCTTCTTTTAATTTGATTGTTTGCCAGTCAGCCATCTTGTCATCCCCCAAGTTTTCAACGTTTAATTGTTCGGCACCGGATATTTCCGGTCAGAAGGCCCTGCTTTCAAAATATAGCTCGACGTCTTATGGCCGACCACTTTTTCAAGTATGCGGGAGGTTTCAATCAACCCTCCGAGCGAAATGCCGGTTTCGATGCCCATAGTGTGCAGCATGTGGACCGCGTCTTCCGTACAGACATTCCCGGTCGCTCCTGGCGCAAATGGACAGCCGCCGAGCCCGCCGAGCGATGTGTCAAAACTGTCCACACCCGCTTGAATGGCTGACAAGATGTTGGCAAGTCCCATTCCTCTTGTATTATGGAAATGCAGATTGAATTTCTGCTGTGGGTGGACTTTTTTCAAGCTCTCCAGCAGTTCAAAGACTTGCCGCGGATTCGCCATGCCTGTCGTATCCGCTAATGTGATGATATCAATTGGCAGACCGATAAGTTTTTTCACCAGCTCACTGATGCGTTCAGGGGGCACATCCCCTTCAAACGGACAGCCAAACGTAGTCGCAATCGACACATTCATGATGATTCCATTCGCCTTGCAAAAAGCATGGATTGCTTCGAGCTCTTCCAGAGATTGTTCTGTGGTCTTGTTCACATTTTGCAGGTTATGGGTATTGCTCGCTGAAAAAACGAAATTCACTCGTTCCACGCCTTTCAAACTCGCGAGCTCTGCGCCTTTCAAATTCGGAATCAACGCAATCAACGCCGAATGGGCTGGTTCTTTGGCAATTTGGGCATAAAACTCACCGCTGTTCGCCATTTGCGGCACCGCTTTCGGATGGACGAATGAACCGAATTCAATCGTTTCGACGCCCGCATGGACCAACCCGTCAAACAGCTCTTTCTTTTCCTCAAGGCTGGCGATCTTCGCCTCCAATTGAAGCCCATCTCTTAACACGACTTCGTTTATCTTCACATGCTGCGGAAAATGCATAATGCCCCTCCTTTGAGATCATGATGCCCCATCAAAACTTTCGCTTTATTTCGGCTACAGCCCGTTAATCAAAGCAATTATATAAATTAAACTAAATAAGCTTTTATACATCGCTTCGTAAGATACTTTTCGATATGGAGTAAAACCTTCTTAGTTTAATTTATAGTTGTATTTTGTATCCAAAATAATGGCGAAAATTTTTACCCGCTTTGCTGCACTTGGATTTGCTGGATTGCTGCAGCCAAGTGCGCGTCGGGAGGAGCTTTTATTGGCCTTTTAATGGCTTATTCTTTGTCCATTTCATCAAAAACTTCTTTTGCGGAGCGAAAACTGTCGATTGCTGCCGGCACGCCGCAGTAAATCGCTGTTTGCAGGAATATTTCTTTAATTTCATCGCGTGTCAGGCCGTTATTGATTGCGCCTCTGACGTGAAGCTTTAATTCATGCGGGCGATTGAGCGCTGTGATCATTGCCAAATTGATGATGCTTCTTGTTTTTCTTTCCAAACCGGGACGTCCCCAAATCTCACCCCAGCAATATTCTGTAACCAATTCCTGCATCGGCATATTGAAATCCGTCGAATTATTGATCGAATTCTCGACGTATTCGGCTCCAAGAACGCTTTTTCGAATTTCTAATCCTTTTTCAAATTTTGCTTTATCCACATTCATTCTCCTGTCTTAAGGTTATTTTGAAAGAATTCAAATAAAGTGAAAAAGCTGGCTATGGATACAGCCAACTTTTTCAATTCCAGCCATAATGGCCATTATTCTCCAGCAGCTTCTCTTGCCGCTTCGTATACATCAGTGCCAATTTCCTCTTCAAACTCTTCATAGATTGGCTCCAAAGCAGTTCTGAATTCTTCCACCTGTTCAGGAGTCAATTCAGTGATTTCGATTTCGCCGCGTTCTTTGATCAATTCCAATGCTGCTTCATTCAAAGTAAGGGCTTCTTCACGTGCCACTTTCGTGCCTTCTTCAACGCCTGCTTCAACAATCGCTTTTGTTTCTTCGTTCATGCCTTCCCAGAATTCAGTGTTTGTGAAAATTGCGTAGTCAACACGTGTATGGTTCATAATTGTCATGAATTCTTGCACTTCATCGAATTTTTTCGATTCGATGTTGCTGAATGTATTTTCCTGTCCGTCAACTACTCCTTGGTCCAATGCAGTGTAAAGTTCACTGAATGGAATCGATTCAGAACCGGCTCCAAGCGTTGAGTAAACCTCTTCAAGAACTTGTCCGCCTTGTGTACGGAATTTCAATCCATCAAAATCAGCTGGAGATGTGATGGCACGTTCGTTATTCGTTACATGTTTTCCGCCATTCGGCCACATTTTCAAGCCAAGTACACCATCTGCTTCAAGGCTTCCCAAAATTTCTGTTCCTTTTTCCCCATCCCAGAAAGCGATGGCTTCATCATCGTTGTCAAACAAGAACGGCAACGATGGAACGTTGAATTGCGGGTTGTTCCCTACGAATTTAGATAAATCGGGAGCAATGAATTGTACGTTATTCGATACTAAGTTTTGGTATTCATCTTGGTCACCGAACAAAGAACTGTTTGGGTAGATTTCAACTGTGATCTTGCCATCCGACTCTGCTTCAATATATTCTTTCATCGCCAATGCACCTTGGTGCTTCGGTGTGTTTTCAGCTACTACGTGCGAAAATTTAATCGTCGTTTCTTGAACCCCATCCGCGCTTTCCGATCCACCGCCTGACTCCTCGCTTCCGCAAGCTGCCAAAACAAACCCGACCACCAATAAAAATAACAATAGTGTTACCTTCTTCATGTACTCTTCCCCCTTGTATGTTTGTTTTCCTTTAGTGCTGCCCAGCCTATTTCGTTTTTTGAAAGGGTTTTCATTTTACCGTTTACGCCTCCCTTTTCATTGAACTTTTACTGCTGATTTGGAGTCGGTTCCCTGTTTCTTGATTATTGGATACAACTCAACCCCAAATTATCACAGCAAAATCATATTGTAAAGAAAAATTTTAATTTTCTAATACTTTAATTCAGACTCATTAATTCACTTTTCCAGTCTCCTTCTTTAAAAGGCGAGGATTATTTCTAATAAAAACTCAAATTTCCGTTTAAATATTTTTAATAATTTAACTATTTGGTCTTGTTATTCTAAAACGCTTATATTATGATTTGACTTAGCATCTCGTATCCAAAATACATGAACGGGATAAGGAGGAGAATTAATGAAAATTTTAGACTGGATTGAAAGCGCTTTCTCAGCTGTTTTATTTTTAGCAGGAATTGGAATCAGTTTGTATTCGGTATTCATGCGTTATGTAATAGGAGCATCACAAAGCTGGGCAACAGAAATTTACACCATGCTGCTGGTGTGGGCAATCTTCATCGGTTTCTCCACTGCCTTAAAAGAAGACAAACATATTGCCATCGATATCATTTATGACCGAGCAGGCCCAACCTTCAGAAAAATTTCACAAGTTTTCACTCTTTTGGTCGGAATCTCATTCAGTGTTTTCGTTATATGGACTGGCCTGGATATGGTTATGACCGCATACGAACAGCAAATCAAAACCATCGATCTTAACTTCCCGATCTGGATCAACTATTTGATTATGCCGATTGCCGGTACATTGCTGTTTATCCGGTTCTGTGAAAAAGCCTATAAGTTTTTTGTTAAGAAAGAAGACGTTACTCACGGGGAGGATATTCTATGGAAGCAGTAATTGTAATTGGCTTATTATTCTTCTTTGCTTTATTGCGGGTGCCGATTGCCATCAGTTTGGCGATGTCCAGCATCATCGGCTTGTATCTGGTTGATTTTTCTTTAAATACTGTTATTCAGCGGATGTTTACCGGTGTCAACAGTACGACGCTTATGGCAATTCCGGGCTTCGTATTCGCCGGTTTGATTATGGCGCAAGGCGGAATTTCAAAATATCTGATTGAAGCCATCCGCGTATGGGTTGGCCATACAAAAGGCGGCCTATCAGTTGTAACCGTGTTAACGTGTATGATATTTGCAGCGATTTCCGGTTCCAGCCCAGCCACTGCTGCGGCAATCGGCGCCATCATGATTCCGATGATGGTCAAAGCGGGATACGATAAAAAGTATTCCATGGGATTGGTCGCATCTGCGGGGACGCTGGGAATTTTGATCCCGCCTTCTATTCCGCTGATTTTGTATGGATCGGTTTCAGAGCAGTCTACCGGCAAATTATTTTCCGCCGGTATTTTACCTGGTTTGGTGCTCGGTTTAGCACTCATCATTTATGCCGTAATCGTTGCCCACAAAAAAGGCTATGGCGGTTCACCGAAAGTTCCGTTGAATGAAAGATGGCGCCCGACTCTTAAATCCATTTGGGGTTTAATAATGCCAGTTCTTATTTTGGGAAGCATTTATACCGGTGTCGTTACACCGACTGAAGCATCATTCTTGGCGGTTTTATATTCTTTGATCATCTCGATATTCGTTTACCGTGAGTTAGATCTAAAAAAATTCAGAAATATTTTAACAGAATCCATCAACACCACAGCGATGATTTTCCTAATTATCGCAGCCGCTCTTGTGCTCGGAACTTTCCTTACTACAGAACAGATTCCACAAAGCTTTGCGCAATGGGTCAGCGACAGCGGCTTTAACAAATGGACATTCTTGCTGATTATCAGTTTGCTGTTCTTCGTCCTCGGGATGTTCCTGGAGCCGACAGCTATCATCCTGATTACGCTGCCAATCTTGCTACCGATCATCACAGCATTGGAAATTGATGTTATTCACTTCGCGATCATCATGGTTGTAAATATGGAGCTCGGGATGATTACCCCTCCAGTTGGTCTGAACCTCTTTGTCGTCAGCGGGATAACCGGCGAGAAAGTGGAAGAGGTTATCAGAGGCGTCGTGCCATTTTTCGCGATATTCGTTATCGTTTTGGTCATCGTCATCATCTTCCCGCAGCTTTCGTTATTCCTGACATAACAGTAGAATTTAATTGGCATAAGAAAAAAGACAGGGCGACTGCCCTGTCTTTTTCTTATGTCCTATGTGTTGCTTAAGTTGAACGCTGAGCGCAGGAGTACATCCACCGCCGCCGGCATCGATGCTTCATCAAAATCAAAGCGTTCGTTATGATGCCCTGCTGCCAAGTCGCTTCCTACGATGCAATAAGTCGCCGAGCCCCCGAGTTCTTTCACCCGTTCCATGTAATACGTGGCGTCTTCAGATCCAGCCGCATCGGTCGACCAGGCTGTTACTTTATTGAAATATGGAGATTCTTCGGCTATCGCTGCAAGATCTTCGACCAGCTTGCTGCTCGGCATGCTGCTTTTCGCTTCGCCGACAATATCCATCTCCACTTCCACGCCGTACATCGCAGCCGCCCCCGTTAGGACAGCCAGTGCCTGGGAGCGAATAAAATCATTGATCTCAGAAGTTTCACCGCGCGTTTCCAATTTCATCTCAGCGAGCGGCGCAATGATGTTGCGGCCTGAACCGGCAGTCAATACACCGACATTGATGCGGGAAGCTCCTGCTGAATGGCGCGGAATGCCGTATAGCGCAAGAACTGCTGACGATGCAGCCGTTAATGCGTTGCGCCCTTCTTCCGGTTTGCCGCCAGCATGCGAAGCTACGCCTTTAAAAGCGACATCCAATTTCGTCGTGGCAAGGAATCCGGAATTGCCGGCGATGAATTCGCCTGTCGGAACACCTGTCCCAAGGTGCATCGCAATGAAGAAATCCACATCATCCACTACGCCAGCCTCCACCATCGACTTCGCGCCGCGCGTCCCTTCTTCAGCTGGCTGGAAAATCAATTTGATTGTCCCTGCCATCTTTTCTTTATTGTCCATCAACGCTTTTGCCAAACCAAGGCCTATAGATGTATGCCCATCGTGACCGCAAGCGTGCATTTTTGAAGCATTCATCGAAGCAAAGCCATTTTCAAAAGGTACATGCCCACCCGCCATGTCTTCTTGGATATCCAGCGCGTCCATGTCAAAGCGGTAAGCTAGCACTGGGCCGGGCTTGCCGGTTTGCAGCGTCGCTACAATTCCCGTCATCCCACCTTTGAATTTCGGCAGCCAATCGAGGTCTGCTCCATTTTGTTCGGCCCAGCTATAATGAGCGTCCAGAATTTCTTCCGAAGGGACGCCCATGCGATGTTCCGCTTTCATGACGTCTTGCGCCCATTTCAATTCGTAGCCAAGTGACTCTAAATAAGGTGCAACAAGTGATGCTGTGCGCATTTCCAAAAATCCAGATTCCGCATGCTTATGCAGATCCCTGCGCCACTTGATCATCTCTTCCTGCAATTCGTCGCCAATCCCTATTCCCATCATGAAATCTACTCCTTTCATCTTTTTACAATCTGCCTAGCTTACAAGAAAGGCGTAATGCCTGGTCCGTATTGTAAGCCTGCATAGAAGAATATGAGGAACATGATAATCCAAACGACTAAGAAAGATAGCGTATATGGAATCATCAACGAGATCAATGTCCCCATTCCCGCTTTTTTATCGTATTCACGCATGAATGAAAGAACAACGATGAAATACGGGTTCAGCGGCGTCACGATATTCGTAGACGAATCCCCAATCCGGTAAGCCATTTGGGTAAATGCCGGATGGTAGCCCAGCTGCATGAACAACGGCACGAAAACTGGAGCTTCCAGCGCCCATTTCGCAGAACCAGAAGAAATCAGGAAATTCAGCATTGATGTAAAGAGAATATATCCGATAATGAGATAGATTCCTGTGAAATTGATTTGTGTCAGCAATTCAGCCCCATTGACCGCTATCCAGGTTCCGATATTCGTCCACGTAAAGTAAGCGATAAACTGAGCCGCGGCAAAAATCAAGACAATAAATCCAGACATGTCTTTAATGGATTCCCCCATAAAGCCGACTGCATCCTTTGAACTTTTGATGACTCCGACCGTTTTTCCATAGGCTACACCAAGGACGATGAAAAGCCCCAAGATCACCGGTACGATTCCTGTTAGAAAAGGCGAAGGGATCAATCCGCCATCTTCGTTTCGAAGCGATGACCCTGGCAGAAAGATGAGCAAAGCAATTAAAGCAAGGTAAGCCAAAGCCGCAAGTCCAGCATTACGCAACCCTTTATTGGCTTTTGGATGTTCTTCAGCACTGACATCTATGACAGCGTCCCCTTCATACTTTCCAAGTTTCGGTTCGATGATTTTTTCAGTAATCAGCCCCGCAACTATAGTCAAAACAAAAACAGAAACGATGTTAAAATACCAGTTATCTGCGGGTGTCACAATAATTGAGTCGTCCAAGATAGCGGCAGCTTCCGTTGAAATACCGGAAAGCAAAGCATCTGTACCAACAATCAATAAATTTGCGGTGAAACCGGCGCCCGCACTGGCAAAGCCAACAGCAAGCCCTGCAAGCGGATGGCGTCCGACTTTATAAAAAACCATCGCAGCTAGCGGTGGAATCAAGATTTGTGCCGCATCTGAAGCAATGTTTCCCATAATTCCTACAAAAGCAATCGCGTAAGTGACTAATGCCGCGGGAGCTTTTAAAATCGTCTTACGGATGGCTATTTCCAATAAGCCGACCTTTTCTGCAAGTCCGATTCCAAGCATTACTGCAAGGACGGTTCCAAGCGGCGCGAAGCCGGTAAAGTTGGTGAGCATGGATGTGATTATGTATTCCAAACCCGTCCAAGACAACAGGTTCTGAATAGCAAGCGTCTCGCCAGTACCCGGATGGACGACAGATGCATTGAACAAACTGAAGATAAATGATCCTATAATGACTGCAATGGACAAATACACGAAAATCATGAATGGATCAGGCAGCTTGTTCCCTATCTTTTCTATTGCGTTCAAGAATCGGATAAAAATACCCGTCTTTTCCGCCTGCTTCTCTGGACTTTTCATATTGCGCCTCCCTAAACAAAAGAATTTTTATTCATTTTAACAATATTATATACATTATTTTCAGGATTACTCAATATTATTTGAAGAAAATTGCATACAAGCTTATTTTTAGCGAACTTTATAACTATTTTTTAAACAACCATAAAGTTCGCTGATCAGCCACGGTTTTCGTGGCAACTCCACCAGCAGTCAGTTTTTCAGTTTTTTAAGGGCGCTGACCGTCACATCGACCATCGTATTGATGCCGATTTCCAGCGCATCTTCGTTGAAGAAAAATTCCGGATCGTGGAGTGGCTTCGATTTTTCTTCCCCTTCTTTCGCACAGCCCAACCAGTAGAAAGCACCCGGGTATTCGGCCAAAAATCGTGAAAAATCTTCGCCTGCCATGGAAGGGTCTACTTTTGGCAATGCATCAGCGCCGTGCAGCTCTTCAGCGCGTTCCCGAATCAGCTCTGCCCATTCTGGCGTATTGACGGTAGCGTCATAGCCTTCGATGTATTCATAGTCGATTTCCGTTTCAAATGCTTCTGCGAAACCTTTTACGAGACTGCCGATTCTCCGTTTTACCGTTTCTTTCGCCTGGCTGCTATAAGTTCTGACTGTGCCATTTAATTCCACACTGTCCGCGATAACGTTATACCGGTACCCTCCGCTGATTGTGCCGATTGTGATGACCGCTGATTCCAGCGGATTGACATTTCGGCTGACTATCGACTGCAGCGAAGAGATAAATTCGGCAGCGATGACGATGGCATCTTTGCCTTGGTGTGGCATGCTCGCGTGCCCGCCTGCACCTTTGATCGTGAAGATAAGCCTGTCGGAAGCCGCCATCATTTCCTTGTCCCTGACGCCGATCTGGCCCACCGGCAAATCCGGCCATACATGCTGTCCAAAAATGACATCCGGTTTGAACTCATCAAATACTCCGTCTTCCATCATCGGCCGCGCTCCGCCGATTGGCGTCGATTCCTCGTTTGGCTGAAACACAAGCAGCACACGCCCAGGCAGCTGGTCTTCCATTTCTTTCAACTTGAAGGCTGTGCCTAGCAGCATCGCGGTATGTGCATCGTGTCCGCAGGCATGCATTTTCCCAGCTGCCTTGGATTTGAATTCAACATCCGCCTTTTCCGAAATCGGCAAGGCATCAATATCTGCACGCAGCGCCACTGTGCCTCCTGTGCCGTTTCCTTCAATGATTCCAAGCACACCGGTTTTTGCAAATCCCGTCTTAAACGGAATGCCAGCTTTTTGGAGCTCTTGTTGAATGCGTTCAGACGTTTCCCATTCTTCTCCGCCAAGCTCCGGTTTCTGGTGCAATGCCCGCCGAATTTCTTTTACCCGCTCTATATCCACCATGCAACTCACCCTTTCCTTATCGCTTTACTTTCTTTTTGAGGATAGCATAAATCGAAATAGCGATGTTGAATAATTCCAATTCATAAAATATTGCATCATCTTTACTATATTTCGGCTCTCGAATAACTGCGACCGATGACCCAATAGAAAAAGGCTGCCCCAAAGCCATATTCATGACTTTCCGGGACAGCCTTTTGTACTTTATTCAATTGATTAATTCAAGCCGAAATCGCTGACCAAAGCGGCAAGCCCGCCTTGGTAGCCGCTGCCGATGGCGTTGAATTTCCACTCCGCTCCGTGGCGGTAAAGTTCTCCGACGACAAGCGCCGTTTCAATAGAGAAATCTTCCCCAAGGTCGTACCGCAGAATTTCCTGGTTGCTGCTTTCGTTCATCACGCGGATAAATGCGTTTGATACTTGGCCGAAATTCTGGCCGCGGCTTTCCGCTTCGTGAATAGTTACAGTGAATACCACTTTATGGACGTCTGCAGGCACATTCGGCAAGTCCACGATCACTTGCTCATCGTCGCCTTCCCCTTCGCCCGTCAAATTATCGCCAGTGTGGACGACAGAACCGTTGCCGCCTGATAGGTTATTGTAAAAGATAAAATCTTCCGGGCCACGTGATTTGCCATTTTCCGCTACCAGAAAAATGGATGCGTCCAAGTCGAAGTCGCCTCCGCCGCTGTATTTATTGGTATCCCAGCCAAGTCCTACTAAAACTTTTGTTAATCCTGGATTGGTTTTTGTTAAATCAATTTTCTGGCCTTTTGTTAAGTTGATCGTTGACATACGTGAATTCCTCCTCAGATTAAGTAGCTTTGCGTTGGGTATCTTCGTATTTCTTCTGCAACTCTTCGATGCGCAAACGCCCTTGCTCGCGCATTTTGCGGTTTTCGTCTTCAATTGCACGGGTTTCATTCATGCCCTGCATAATTGTCTCCCATGTTTGCTCAATCGTTTCAATTTTGATGCTCGGCTGTCCAGACATGCGCGCAATGTCAACACTTTGGCGTGAGATGTCGTTGGCATTTTTCAAAAGCATTTCGTTCGTACGGCGGTCAAGCTCGTTCATGCCTTCGGCAACCAAGCTCTGGCGCTTCGCGGCAATCGCGTTGATCAACCCTGTTTTAAAGATAGGGATTGTCGTGACGAAAGCGGAATTGATTTTCCCGATGAGCTTCGTATTGCCCCGTTGCAGCATGCGGATCTGCGGCGCCGACTGGTAGGAAACCTGTTTTGCCATCTCCAAGTCGTAGACGCGCTGTTCCAACAATTCAATGGCGTTCTGCAGTGAGTTCAATTCCATCAACGCCATCTGATTGCCGCTTTCCGCCTTGGCTTGGACGCCAGGCAATTGCTGTTTCAGTTCGTCGATTTTAATATCGCCTGCTGCAATATATTTTTCCAGCTCCATAAAATACTGGAAGTTCTTGTCGTACAGCTCTTCCAAAGTCGTAGTGGACTTTTTCATTTCAGATTCATATTTCGTGATCTCGACATAGACCTTATCGATTTCCGTACCCATCGTTTGGTACTTGCTGAATAATTGTTCGATCACTTTATTGCCTTTGTTGAAAATTTTGTTGAGAAAACCTTTCTTCTCCACAAAATCCTTCTTGTCGAACTTATCCATGATTTTGCCCAGCTGCTTCAGCAACTCGCTGGATTCCTCCATGCTATTCGCTTGAACCGTGTTCAATACTTTGCCGGTGAACGCTGAAATTTCATTTGCCGGCTCACGGCCGAACTCCAATAATTCAATCTGGTTTTTTGGATTGATTTTTGAAGCCAGCTGCAACACTTCAGGATTTTTCTTCAGCTGGACTTTCAGTTCGTTCTCGTTTTGCATTGCGAGTTCTTGTTCTTCGATTTGATTTGGCATCGTGTTCATCAACTTTCCCTCCTTTTATGGTTAAAGCCATTTTCTGAACATTTTTTTCACCACTGACGGTTCTCTATATGGTTCGTCGTAGCTTCTGTCGTCCAGCCAATGCGTATCAATCAAATCCGCATCTATCCAGCGCTCGATGTCTTGATGGGCTTGTGGATTGATGATGATCACATCCAATCCGAAAGTGTGGATCAAGGCAATCACGTTAGCATCCGCGCGGCTCAGTTCCCCATCTTTTTCTTCGTTGTAAAAAAGCAGCGTCGGCACAAATTGCGGATAATCGAATTGCTGGATCAGTTTGATGACCGGATCCGGCAGCGACATCGATTGTGAAAATTGGTAAAGCTTCAAGTCTTCCAGAGACTCTCCTGGCTGCGGAGCGAGCATGGGCTTTTCCACATGCCGCGCAATCGCTTCGCACAATGCCGTCTGTAAACCTGTCGGCAGCCTTCCGTACTTCCACCAATTTGCGGTCTTCATCTTTTCCGGATCTAAGCGGCCATCTTTGCCAAGCGCCGCGCGATAATGGAATTGTTGATTGCCTTTCCGTTCCTCAATAAAAGGGAAACTGCGAATCAATAAAGTATCTTCGCGTTCATCCAGGTTATGGATGTTGTCCCAAAAACGCTTGCGGTCCTTTTCGATTCCCATAATTTTCGCGAAAACCACTGGAATGATGACGCTTCCACGCTCCACTGCAAATGACGGCCGCACCATCGCCCGTTCTTTTGCCAAGATAAAAGCTTCATCGATGGTGGTTTTCAAGCGGACTGATTTGGTTGCGTAGGATTTAAACTGGAACGGCTTGTACAAGCCAGAATCATCGTGATGCAAAAGCCGGTCCACTTCCTGCGTTGCCCGGAAAGCGACTGTTCCGACTCTCTCAGGCCGTTCCAGCGGGAAAGGCGGCACTGTATCCGCTGTGATTTGGAAGCTATGCGACGGCAGATCTTTTTCACCGACAGCATCTTCCAACCATTGCTTGCCTTCAGGGTCGTAGACGATAAGATGGAAGCCGAACTTCGCTGCGAATTTCATGAACCATTTTTCACTTTCCGTCGTTTCCCCATACCACAAAAATCCAGGCAAACCTTTTTCAAGTGCCAATTTATCCAGCTCCGGCTCCACGTGGTTGAACGTCCACTTTACAAGATCGGTCGCCACGCGCCGGAAAGAAGAAATCGTCGTGCTGCCTCCCGATTGCTCCTGAAATTCCTTCAACACTTCAATCATGATGAGGCGGATCCGACGATTCAAGCCCGCGTCCTTCAGTCGCGGAAGCAAACCCTTGCCGTCCAGAAATGCCACGATGCGGCTAGGGGACAGTCCCCTTTCCTTATTATTCATTTCGAATAAATCCTGAAGGCTGCGCAGACGTTCTCCAGAAATTTGCTTATTCAAGTTGCCCGACAGGCGGATCAGCCTGCCATCCGCTTGTTCAAGCAAATCATACATTGCTGCAAAATAATCATCGGCATCCAGCGGCATGCCGAGAAATTGCCCCAGCAGCTGCGGATACGTTATGGTTTCATCTTCCACTTTCGTTTCAGGGTGCGCAACCAGCGGTTTAGCCAGCCATTCACCCAGTTTTTCCGGATCCCACGTTCTCACGCGAACCGGATGCAGCTGAACCATGGGAATCCCCTCCTCCTTTATTTATATTGCAGAACCACTTTCGCGATACGCTCAAGAATTTCTTCCCCTGCTCTAATACCGCTTTGTCTAGTCACTTCAATATGGGCTGAAATCGGAATGTTGCTCTTTACAGCTTCTCCGTGGGCAGCAAATAGCCCAAGGTCCGCACTTTCGAGGAGGCAATGGTCCAATAATGAATCTCCGGCCGCTGCCACAAAGCTTGCATTGACCCGTTCTTTCACATATTCCATAGCGCCCGACTTTGTGATGCTGACTGGCATGAAATAGAGCTTACGCCCCTGCAACGACATGTCCCAGCCGATTTCACGGAAAATTTTCGTGTATTCGCTTAATCTCTCTTCCGGAAAACGATCACGGTCGACAATTAGATAGACGAACCAATCGTCCGCCTGGCGCACTCGCAGCACCCAGTCTTCTGAAAAATGCTGCTTTATTTTTGGCAGCAGTTCCTCGATAACCGTTTTATCACTTGTGCATTTCTGGCGCAGCCGCTCAGACCATTCGCGAATCGGCTGTCCATTCTCCAAGATGACCGCACCGTTTGAAATAACGGCGAAACGAGGCGTTTCGCCGTTTTTGAAAATACCGGTTACACGCTCGTACTGCGCTTGAGTTCTTGTAGTCACCGGCAGGAAAAACGTCGATTCCGAAAGTTCCCACAGCGCCTGCTGGCTTTTTTCAGTCATAAACGATTGCGGATTTCCTTCAAAACGCTCCACTTCTCGCAATTCTGCCTCTAAGACATCAAGCCCCATTGACCGGCGGGAATAAATCAAAGTCTGATCCAAATCACTCGCAAAAAGAATTGTCATAATTCTTTCCCCGATCTGATCAAGCCAATTGCCTGGTAAAACAAGGCCGGCACTTCTTCGACGTCTATGCCTTTTTCTTTCGCCAAAATCAAGATATGCTGCACATCCGGATTATCGAGTTCGCGGACATACACCTTCCATGGGCTTCGGCGCAACAGTACTCGCGTCGTTTCGCCGACGCCTGGTTTGACGAGGTGGTAATCCCGTTCGCTGTACATTTTATCGCCGATTTCTTCCACTTCCCGCATGCCTTGCCATGTCCGCTCCGCTGTTGCTGGAGAACTTTCAGCGGCTTTTTCCACTGCGTCCGCTGTTGCCTTGAATTCAGCAGTTACCTGATTGATGAAATCATTGGATAAGTCATCCTGAAGCAGTTCGGCATAGAATTTGGCGCCGTGGAAGTCATTTTCACCGACGTATTTATCATTTAAAATGGTACGGCTTACAAGCCCAGACACTGTTGCGTTCAAACAAGCGCTTGGAATCAGGAAATCTTCCCTTGTGCCAAACAATACGGCGCATGCTCCGGGATCGGCCAAGACCGCCATATCATCTTTCAGATTCGAGCCGTTTTTATCATTCAAAAGTGCAACCGATTTTGTCAGTTCTTTTTGGATGGCACCTTTCCCAGTCCAACCGTCAACGAATTGAATGCGGCTTTCGGGGTGTTTTTCGCAGATGGCTTCCATCGCTTTTTCATCGATCCCTTTATCACGCAAAATCGATACGCTGTAATGTGGCCAATCCATGCCTAAAATCTGTTGCGCGTAGCGGCGGATCAAAATGCCGATCGGGCTGCCGGCGCGCGCAAGAGAAACGAGTACAATATCATCTGTCCCCGCATTCATGTGGATGCGGCGAGCTACAAGGCCAACCAAAGAGCCCAAATATGACTTGGTTTTTTCGACCGTAGCATGATACAGTTTCGTGTATTCTTGGGACGGCACGTATTCAATCGGCAGGCGCTCTGCATAATGCGCTCCCGCTTGTACCGCTTGTTCACGTTCCTCGAGTGTACTTTCGGTGAAGTCATCAGTTACATCTTTCAATAAAAAAGTGATATCTTCTTTCGAATAGCTTGTTTTGACCAGTCCTGCTTCAATCATCAGGCTCCATCCCCCGCTTTCTTGTTCGTCAGAGAAATCCATTTGACAGGCGCTTTTTTCTCTAAATAAGAAATCAGCGGCTGCCAGTCTTCTTCTAATGTGACAGATTCAGCTAGCAAATAAATCGTTGTTATATCAAGCTTGTCCACGTTATAGATGAACTGGTTCACTCCGTCAGCATCAGGCAAGCTGAATTTCACTTTTTCTTTGATGGGGTATTCTTCGGTGTCAGAAGCAAAAATCGGGCTGCGCGTAGTTGTTTGGACAAGTGCATTGCTGTCCAGTTCCAAAGCGAAGCGGAGCGGCAAATACATATTCTCGCCAATGCCGATTACCAGCGGCTTTTCATTTGCTGTCAGCTCTCCAGCCAGCGCTGAAGCCTGTTTTGCCCAGCTGCCGATTTCTAAATGGGCAGTGCTGGACAAGCCGAAGCGGCCAGTCAGTGGAATATAGCGGTGGCCCGTGGCCGATTGATGCGGCAATGGTTTTGAAAATACAATTTCCTCCAGTTGTAAACTGCTTGTTCCTGACAAATTTTCCAGTTCGCCGTCTTCCGGCGATGAACCGTGCCGGAGTTCGAACTCTCCGGCCATTAAGGCAAGGACTGCGATGCTGATGTTCCGGTCCGCTTCAAGCTGGCTAACATTTTGCCGCTGTATTTCATTGCGCCAGTCGAGTATCGACAAGGACGTATATTTTTTGCCTGGGAATTGCTCATCCAAGGCTTTTATGAGATTGATCAAGGTATTGCCCGTAGAGATCTCGTCATCAATGAGCACGATGGCTTCCGCATCTTCGAGCATTCCTTCTGGAGCATAAACTCTGTGGGAAGTCGCGTGGGAATGTTCTTCTTCAAAAACAAAAGATGGGGCTACTCCATTTATGTTTTCTCGTGTTGTATGAATATAAAAAGCATCTTCAAAATGCTGAAAAACAGAATGGCCTAATCCGGTAGCCGTTTCCGCCATGCCGATAAAAACCGTTTTCTCTGGCAAAGCAATTCTATAGTCCAATGCTTTTTTCAGCAAAGCGGGATCAGGAATTCCCTCCCCGATCATGCGTGCCAGTTTCTGTGTTTGAGGCGGTGCAGAAAGGCTCTCTTTTTCCATCAGTAAAGAAGCCAGCAAAGTGCCGGTGCCTAACGCAATGGCTGGATTGACTGCCAAATGCTTGGCGATCAGCTTGCTGACAAACAGGAATTGCCGTTTTTTATTGACCCGAAGAGCCATCGAAAAAAGCGATTCCACTGGCAGCCCCTGAAAAGATTGGTTCACCGTAACCAATAGTTCAAGAGAATCCCATAATTTATAATTGTTTTGATAATTGACTTGCTCGAATGTGGTTGAGGACATCGATTGGTTTAAAGTTTTCATTCAGCACCCCATAGACTTCCGCCTGGGCGGCAATTTTCCTTGCCCAGCTCAAATGCGGTTTTACTTCGTTCATTTTGTTTCGGGTCGGGCTTTGCAGTACACCATTATGCGAATCGCTTTCGGACAAAATCAATGCAGCATCTGTGTAACTTTCTTGCGAGACGATATAGCCGGCATTGACAATCATTATTTGGGACGGATGGATGCAAGTTTTGCCCTTGAATCCGTTAAGGGCATCCAATTGCACTTCTTCCCATAGCACCTTCTCCGGAACGCTTGTGAGCCAACCTTGTCGGTTAGCAGAGAAATGTTCATAAACTGGCCCTGATACGGTGAAACCGTCTTCGGCTCTGCCGAAACGGTTCAGCACATCGGCCAAGCAGTCCCTGATTACGTGGACATCGTAAATTGTTCGTTCTGCAGGACGGCGCAAGCCATATAAACTGGAAAAATCAGTGGCGCCGACTCGGACCGTCAATACACGGTCCACTTCCGCCAACAAAATTTCATGGATTTCCTGCAGTGCCTGGTCGCGCGTTTCGGAATACAGCACTTCTCTCGTTTCAAGCAGGGGCAGGGCGTATAAATTGCGCCCCGCTGCCGCACTGGCGCGGTCAAGCGCTGGAAAGAATGCCAAAAGGTTCTCCGGTTCGCATTTCGGAAAGACGATGCCGGTCAAAACGCTTAGGGAGGTACCGCACAAAGCCGTCATCTTGTCGAGTTGCTGCGCGTTGCGGATCCGCAGGAAAAGAGCCGGTCCGGCCTCCAGCTGAAACGCCTTCGCTTTTTCCAACCGTTTCAGCTGCTGAACGACATTGTCTTCCGCCTGCAAAAGCTGTGAGTCTGCAACAGCATCCTCCAGGCAAACGATCAATGTCGTCAGTCCAGAAAACGCATCACGGCTGTATTGCCCAGATAATATCTTATGGGCGAAATCCGGCCTGGAGCCGGGCGTGTAAAGCGCCGCTCCCAAAGCCAACCCCAATGTTTCCCGTTCTGCATCTCGGTTGAATTCTGCCGGGGTATATTTAAAAAAGGTTTTTAAATCAGAATCGTTCAAAACGCCAAAATGTCTCATAACTTCTTTCCTCCCGGCCCCGCCGCAACAGCAAGCACCTTAAAATTAATAACGGAATTAATGGATAAAAAAAGCAAGGAGACAGCCTCCTTGCTTTTTTGCTTTCAAATCAGCTGTCGAGGCCGAAGTCTTTAACTAGTGAGCCAAGGCCGCCTTGATAGCCGCTGCCGATTGCATTGAATTTCCATTCAGCGCCATGACGGTAAAGTTCACCAACGACAATCGCCGTTTCAATCGAGAAATCTTCTCCAAGATCGTAGCGGATCAGTTCTTCATTTGAATCGCCATTGACGATACGGACGTAAGAATTGCTCACTTGCCCAAAGTTCTGCCCGCGGTTTTCCGCGTCGTGGATTGTGATTGCAAACGTCACACGTTCGATTGTTGCTGGAATTGTCGACATGGTCACTTTGACTTGCTCATCGTCCCCGTCGCCTTCACCTGTTTTGTTGTCGCCTGTATGCTCTACTGAACCGGCGGCTCCAATCGTGTTGTTATAGAAAATAAAGTCGGCTTCAGAAGCTGCTTTGCCGTCTGCGTTTAAAAGGAATACGGATGAATCCAGGTCAAAGTCCTGTCCTCCATCGTATTTGTTTGTATCCCAGCCTAAACCGACGATTACATTCGTAAGACCCGGATTTGATTTAGTTAAATCTACTTTTTGACCTTTTGATAAATTGATTGCCATTGCGCATGCACCCCTTAAGCGTATTTGTTTGCGATTGATCCGATATCTGCATCCATTGTTCCTTCACCGATAGCGGAGAATTTCCAATCAGAGCCTTGGCGATAAAGTTCTCCAGGGATCAATGACATTTTGCCTCCGTAGTTTTCAGTAAGGTTGTAATGGATAAGTTCTTCTTTAGATTGGTTGTCTACTAAACGGATGAAAGCATTTTGGATCATGCCGAAATCCTGTTTCTTCTGTTTTGCGTTGTAGATATTGACAACGAACACCAGTCGGTGAACAGATGGCGAAATGCTCTTCAAATCGATTTGGATCGTTTCATCGTCGCCTTCTCCTGCACCAGTCAAGTTATCGCCTGAATGGACAACGCTGCCGTCCTTGCTTTTCTTGTTGCCGAAATAAATCAGGTTTTCTTTGCCTTTCAGTTTGCCGTTCTCATCCAATAGGATAACTGAAGCGTCACAGTCCACTTCTGAACCGCCTCCGCCGCCTCCACCAAGCAAGCCGCCCAAAAATCCGCCGCTCTTCTTCGTTTCAACAGGGTCCCAACCCAATCCAACCATAATGCTCGATAGAGAGGAACGTCCTTTTGTTAAATCGATCTTCTGACCTTTTACCAAGTTAATAGCCATTCTTTTGCACTCTCCATTCATCTTTATGTACTCTTCTATAAGTCTATTTGTAATTCCGGAAAATTTCAATTATTAAGGGCTTTCAATCCCAATTACAGCTGGAACCGTTTTACCAATTCTGCGTCTTATTGATATAAGTTGAGTTACAGATTGAAAATTTCCCGCCGGCGCGTCTCCGGAATAACGGCCGGTATTATTCTATACGTTCATCCGGCAAATAAGTTTCATATATGCGGCGAGAGAGTTGTATAATTACAAAAAGCGATGGGTAAACAATAGCAGACAGCCTGTTTTATTGAATGATACTCGGAAAGGAGCCTTTCATGTGGCATTAATCTCCATAGTTGTGCCGGCTTATAACGAAGAAGCCAATATCCAATTCATGTATGAAAAATTAGTTCAGGAACTTCAGCCGCTCCCGTTCGATTATGAAATCATGTTTATCAATGATGGATCAAGCGACGGTACGTTACAGCAGATCCTTGCGCTCGCGGATGAACATGCCGACGTCAAATACATTTCATTGACCCGCAACTTTGGAAAAGAAGCGGCACTTTTTGCCGGGCTGAAACGGATCCAAGGCGATGCCGCTATTTTGATGGACAGCGACCTTCAGCATCCGCCGGAATTGATCAGCGAAATGTTCAGCGGATTTGAAGAAGGGTTTCACCAAGTCGTTGCGAAGCGGTCGCGCACAGGCGATAGCAAATTGCGAAGCGTGTTTTCTTCCTTCTATTATAAATTAGTAAATTTTGTTACTGATGTCGATTTTGCTGACGGCGAAGGCGACTTCCGGCTGCTGAGCCGCAAAGCCATTAATTCGATTCTTCAGCTCAGCGAAAGCAATCGCTTTTCGAAAGGCCTTTACTCGTGGATCGGCTTAAGCAAAAAGATCATTTCGTACGAAAATGTTTCACGGTCAGCCGGAACTTCCAAATGGTCTTTTGGCAGCTTGGTGAACTATGGCATCGACGGAATCATTTCTTTCAATATGAAGCCGCTGCGCATTTGTTTCTATACCGGCTTTATCGTTCTGGTCCTCTCAATTATCTATATTGGTGTGACCTTCTACAATATTATGGTGAACGGCATCGGTGCACCCGGTTATTTCACGACGATTACAGCCATCTTGTTTCTCGGCGGCATTCAGTTGATCAGTCTTGGCGTAATCGGAGAATACGTGGGGCGCATTTACAATGAATCTAAGCGCCGCCCGAATTTCCTTGTCGATATCAGCAATGCGGATGAATACGATGCTCCTTAAACGCCTGAATACGGAATTCAACCGGTTTGTCGTTGTCGGAGTCATCAACACCATCACCTATTACAGCATTTATTTGCTGCTCCATAAATGGGCTGGGCTGCCATACTTGCTTGCGCATGTCTTCGGCTTTCTGATTTCTTTGAATGTATCTTTCTTTTTAAACTCTTACGTTACGTACAATGTAAAACCGACACTCAAAAAATATCTTTATTTCCCGTTAACGCAGGTAGTCAATATGTCAGTTTCCACCTTCCTCATTTATGTATTTGTGGAATTCATCCATTTAAGCAGCAATATCGCTCCATTCGCGGCCGTTCTGTTTACAGTGCCGATTACTTTTCTCGTTTCGAGCAGAATCATGAAGGGGCCTGCGCGCTCTAAATAATCCGAAAGTTGGTGATACCATGCAGTGGAAATACCCGAATGTCCTTTTGTTCTTCAGCTGTCTCGCTTTATCAGCTGCCGGACACGCGGTTTTCCTTTCCCAATGGACGCGCGGCCACTTTATGATCGGCATTGATGACGGAGCTTCCCAGATGATGCCATTCAAAAAGCTGTTGTATGAACAATACAGCAGCGGCGAGTTTTTCTATTCATTCGATTTCGGCCTGGGCGCAGGGACGTTCAGCGAACTTTCCTATTATTTTTCCACATCAATTGTTTTCCTGATTACGGCCGTTGTAGTATTTGTGCTTGAAAGCATTCATATTATCGATTCGACAGATGTGCTGTTTTGGGCAAATGCAGCAGTTTTCATTAGTATCATTCGGCTGGCTTTCGTTTTGTTCATCACCACCAGGTTGTTTATCTATATGGGCATTTCCATGCTTTCCGCGTTCACCGGCGCTGTGCTTTACGGCTTGTCAGGAATGTATTTCCGCCATACAGTTTATTGGGAATTCTTTGCTGACGCGTATTTATGGCTGCCGCTGCTGATTCTTGGTGCGGAGAAAGTGTTCAGGGAGCACAAGCCTGGCTGGTTTTTATTTGCTATAGCCATTTCGCTAATCGACAACTTCTATTTTGCATACATCAATATTATGCTCATAGCTATATACATATCGGTGCGACTTTTTTTCCCGCTAACTGAATCGGAAATTCCAAAAAGAAAAGCCATCGGCACTTTTTTTGCCTTCGGCCTTCTTGGGCTGGGCATCAGTGCAATATCTTTTGGGCCTGCGGTTTATGCCTATCTGAACAATCATCGGCCAGCTTTCCAAGAAGACATCGAGTGGGTGAATATGACTGATAACATTCTTTTTACCAGCCGCTACATTGTTTTGCCTGCAATTTTCTTGCTATTTTGGACGATTCCCGCTTTCCATCGGAGCCGCTTGTTCCGCTTGTTCGCTTTGTTCGCATTAATCGGTACGTTGCTTCACTACAGCCCGATTGCGGCAAGCCTTTTCAATGGCTTCTCCGCTCCGCAATACCGTTGGGAATATTTTATGGCACTTGTGAGCGGCGGCGCAGTAGCGGTAGGATTGGAACGCCTCGGCGACCTCACCATGCGCCAGCTCGTTGCTGCCGCAGCCTTTGCGCTTCTGGCCTATAACTTGGCTATCAGCATAGACGTAGGTTTTGATGCCGAATCATGGCAAGCCGTATTTGTTTCAATATCACTGTCGGCAGCTATACTGCTGCTCGCCGCGTCTATTCGCTGGCCGCGGCCGCTGCTGAAAAAAAGCTTAGCCGTCTATGTGGTAGTTTCCGCTGTCATGTTTGCAAATTTATACCAAGCTGATACTCTCTTAGAAACTGGCCGCGTTAAAAATGTTAACGAAGAGCTGCTTACTACCGCGGGCTATGATTCTCTTGAAATCAGAGGTTTGCTGGAAGAAATTCATGCGCAGGAAAGCGATCCGATGTACCGCATCGACTGGATGGAAGACATCCGCAACAATACGCCGATTGTTCAGGAATTCCGGGGTCTTAGTGCATACTCCAGCATTCTGAATAAAAATTTATTGTATTTTTATTTATATGACTTGGAAATCGATATGGGCCGTGAAAGTGTCAGCCGTTACGCGTCACTGGGCAATCGGGCCAATCTCCACAGCTTGCTGCAAGGAAAATACACCATCTTGGAAAAAGGCGATCCGAATGTTCCCTATGGCTTTGAAGAGCTGACAGCTTCAGAAAACTTTGCCGTTTATCGAAATACCAATAATCTACCTTTCGCCCGCTCTGTCTCTGATTCTTATTCCGAAGCAGGGCTCGAAGCGTCGCCTCCGCTCGTCCGGGAACACGCCATGCTGAAGGGAATCGTGCTGGACGGCGACGGCGGCTCTGCTCCACTTTCTGTAGAGGATCAGGCGCAGCAATATCAAATCCAGGAACAAGCTGCCGTCTACGATAATGGCTTATTGAAAGTCCATGGCGAAACCGGGGGAATCGATTTGACGCGGATAGACGGCGTAGTTACTGAAGGCGACCTTTATGTATCATTCCATTTGGAGAACGAAGCTCCGAGTGAAGGATTTATCCTGACAGTGAATGACTATGAAACGAGCCGCAAATCCAACGATTCCATCTACCGGACATATGTCGACGACTTGACCATTCGCATACCAGCTGACGAAATTATCCAAATCCGGCTGCCACAAGGCAATTACCGGCTGACAGAACTACAGGTTTTCGAAGAACCATACGAAGTGCTGGAAGCCCAGGCACAAAAACCTTCAAGCGCGGCAAATGTTGAAATCGATGGCAGTAAAGTTACGCTCGATTACGATAACCTTGAGCAGGATGAGTATTTATTGCTCAGTATCCCTTATGAGCGAGGATGGAAAGCAAGGGTTAACGGCGAACCGGCTACGGTGCTGAAAGCCAATTATGCATTTGTCGCCGTGCCCATAGAAAAGGGGCTGAACACTGTTGAATTTACTTACAGACCGCCTTATTTCGGCATTGCTTCAGCTGTCAGCCTCGTTTCAGTGCTTGCCGGGCTATTCTACATCTTCTTCAGAAAAAGGCGGTCCGGTTCATAGTTTCGGAACGGCTTCACGGTATAGCGTTTAGCGGAGAGCCCAACGGGAATAATGACCCTATAACTAACCGAAATGGGGAGGAATTCATAATGGCAGAAGATAAATTCGAAAAAATCGACAAAGAAATTGACCCACAGGAACAGTCGCACCAGCCTGGATCTGAAAGAGAAATGTCCCCTGAACCGATTTATGATGATAAAGATTATAAAGGCTCAGGCAAACTTAAAGGCAAAACAGCATTGATCACCGGCGGAGACAGCGGAATCGGCCGTGCCGTAGCTGTGGCGTTTGCAAAAGAAGGGGCGAATGTCGCGATCGCTTACTTGGATGAACACGCCGATGCGGAAGACACGGTCAAAGTTATTGAATCGTATGGCGCGAAGGCATTCAAATCAGCAACGGACATCGGGGACTCCGAAAATTGCCAAAAGCTCATTGACGATGTCATCGCTGAATTCGGTGGACTGAACATACTGGTCAACAATGCAGGCAAGCAATTTCCCCAGGATGACTTCTTGGCAATTACGCCCGACCAGTTGATGGAAACATTTGAAACAAACATTTTCAGTATGTTCTATCTAAGCCAAGCGGCGGTTCCACATATGCAAAAAGGAGATTCGATCATCAATACGTCATCTGTCACCGCATACCGCGGCTCATCGTCACTCATCGATTATTCATCGACGAAAGGCGCAATCACCGCCTTCACACGCTCGCTTTCCCAAAACCTTGCCGACAAAGGCATCCGCGTCAACTCCGTTGCGCCAGGGCCAATCTGGACTCCGCTTATCCCAGCAACTTTTGATGCGGAAAAAGTCGGCAAGCACGGCAGTGAAACAGCGATGGAACGCCGAGGACAGCCTTCAGAAGTGGCGCCGGCTTATGTCTATTTCGCGTCGAAAGATTCGACTTATGTGACCGGACAGGCAATTCATATTAACGGCGGCGACTTTATCACATCCTAAACAATAAAGAAAAACGCTAAAGCTTTGGCTTCAGCGTTTTTTTTGCGTTTTTTTCGATAATCGGCGGATAAAACAAAACTTCCATTGAAGAGCTGTAATGGGTTACCGGACGC
Organism: Planococcus sp. TJ-302; assembly: GCF_058268455.1. Classification (NCBI taxonomy): domain Bacteria; kingdom Bacillati; phylum Bacillota; class Bacilli; order Caryophanales; family Caryophanaceae; genus Planococcus; species Planococcus sp. TJ-302. The sequence continues at coordinate 1,776,876 of NZ_JBZDOI010000001.1, forward strand.
AATCGATGCAATTGTTCCGGCAGAAATCCGGCAAGAGAATTTTCATTGATCTCTCCTTTAACATATTGAATGCGCCAGGGCGGATGGCCGATGTCCAGGCGGTAAAGCCGATTTTTCGGTTTCGTCCACAGGCTGTAACGCTCTGTCAGCCAAATCTCTAAAGGGGTAGGTTCAATAATTGCCGCTTGGGGTTCATAAGCCAGTTCAATTTCTTCAACGCCATTCGCTTCGCTATGTCTGCTCTTGAACATGATCCCTGTTCCTTGCTTAGCCATTTCGATGTGCGCCTGGCGGTATGGCAAAAAGCCGCCCAGAGACGCTGTCTGGACAGCTGCCAGGCTGTTTGCATCCATCGAAAAAAAGTAGACGCCGCGCCGATTTCCGTACCGGACATACGTCCGGACGTTCAGCTGCAGAAATGTCCGCATTCCCGGCATCGCAGGCATGCCCCGGATATGCGTGCCGCGCGCCTTGAACAGCACAGCGCTTATCCATGCCTCTCCACCATACAGATCCAGTTCCAATTCAGAAGGCAGCATTCCGCAAAGCCAATCTGCGGGAACCGCCCAATGCAAAAACAGCACATCCTGCAATTGCTGCGACATGATCCATTTTTTGGAGCCCATCATTCTCTCCCCTTTAAACACGCAAATAAGCCTCTTCAGCGAAGAGGCTCCATTTTCTTATTACAATTTATCCATTGGCAATGTATTGTGCGCTTCTCTTGGAGCAGGCTTCAATACAGGTTTCTCACTTAATGGCTCCGGTTTTTCAACAGTCATCGGTTGGCCGTCCGGCGCCGGCTGGCCGACCCAAGGCAATTGCGAAGCTGTGCTTGTGTCCGTGTTGGTATAAAGAATGTGTGAGAATTGTGTCGCTTCCCATTCAGGCGGCAGAGTTGAAGGCACGATTGGTCCTTCTTTCGCTTCCAAATCTTTAATAGCAGCGAGCCATTGATTTTGATGCATCGTATCGCGCGCCAGCAAGAACGAGAAGAGATCTTTGACACCCCGATCATCCGTCATGCTGTATAGACGGGCAACTTGTAGGCGCCCCTGCGATTCGGCATTGACATTGGCACGGAAATCCGCCAATAAATTCCCGCTCGCTACAATATATCCAGCGTTCCAAGGGACGCCATTGCTGTCTTTTGGCGATGCACCAAGACCATGCACGATTGCATGCTGCGGATTCATTCCGCCCATGATGGCCCCGACAATCGGGTCACTTGCTGCTTTTTCCTGCTCGTAGACTGGCGCTCCTTCAAGAAGGCGCGCTACCATTGTAGCAAGCAATTCAATGTGCCCCAATTCCTGGGTTCCGGTATCCATCAGCAAGTCTCTGTATTTCTCGTTTCCTCTGGTGCCCCACCCTTGGAATAAGTATTGCATTGCTACGGACATTTCACCGAATTGCCCGCCAATCAATTCCTGGACTTGTTTCGCAAACACCGGATCTGGAGCGTCCGGTTTCGAATGATATTGAAGTTCACCTTGATGGAAGAACATATGCATAACCTCCTGGATTTATCTTAAATTTGTCAGTCTTAAAATTTTCTCCAATGGCTGAGTATCATTTTTTCGAACGGAAAGATTCTCCTGGGTGGCCGCCGTCATAATCCGAGTCGTTATTTCCGGCATTAAATGTACCTTGATCTTCACCTTCTTCAGAGGTTTCTTCTTCCAAAAAGCTTCCTGCTGGATGGCCGCCATCGTAATCCGAATCGTTATTTCCGGCATTAAATGTACCTTGATCTTCACTTTTTTCAGAGGTTTCTTCTTCCGAAAAGCTTCCTGCTGGATGGCCGCCATCATAATCCGAAGAATTTCCACCAGCATTGAATTGTGGTTTTTGGCGTTTTTCCACTTTTTGTTCCACTTTATCATTGCGTTCCTGATTCCCATTTTCCATTTTCCCTTCCCCTTCCTATTAGTTTTCAGCATTCATTATCTGAATACCCAGACTACTAATGGTGAAACAAGTTTCAAGTAAGCGTTGAACTCTTTCCTACGAAAGTAATAAACCTTGCTTATGTTTCTTTCACACTCCTATGAATGCGGTTACTAAAACGTTTCAGGATAGCCTGAAAGGGTAAATGAACTAATAGACATAAAGACTCTGAGGAGGAATAAATGATGGCAAAAGTTTTAGCCGTTCTATCAGGCGGATATGCAGATGAAGAAAATAATTACGTAACTGGATGGTGGGCGGAAGAATTGTTCGCTCCAGTATTAGCGCTTGAAAAAGAAGGGCACACAGTCGGCCTTGCTTCACTAAAAGGCGGCAAACCAGTTGTTGACCCGATAAGCCTCAGCAAAGAATATGACCCAGAAGGCAAATACAAGGATTTATACGACTCCGGTATTGCGGACAAAACGACACCGATTGTTGACGTCAAAGCGAGCGATTACGATGCAATCATGATCGTCGGCGGACACGGTGCTATGTTCGACTTAGCGCATGATCCAGATTTGCACGCCGTCATCAACATTGTCTACGAAACAGGCGGCATTGTTTCCGCTGTTTGCCATGGACCAGCGCCGCTCGTCTATACCAAGACAAAAGACGGCCGCGGAATTTTAGAAGGTTTGAAAGTGACAGGTTATCCAAATAAATTCGAGCCCGAAGAAGTAGTGGATCTGCTGCCATTCAGCCTTGAAGATGAAATGAAGAAAATTGCAAATTACGAACCGGCTTCTGATAAAGAACAATATGCCGTATGGGGCAGCGACCAGATTTTAACTGGCCGCGATCCGCAGTCTTCTCCGCTGTTCGGCAAAGAACTGGCTGAGAAATTGACAAGCCTCGAAAAAAAGGAAGAAGAAAAATTCTTTAAGTAAGCTCCATTAATGTCAGCTTTCAATCAATCTGCTTCAGAAAAGGAGGAAATTCACATGACAGAAAAAGATCCAAAAGAGCAAGAATACGCAAGAGCCAATAAGTCAGAAATGCAAGGTCCCCCGGCACAAAAAGAAGGTTTGGAGGAGCCGAAGACCAAGGGCTATAAACCCATTCAAATCGGTATCGTCATTTTCGTCATATTGGTATTGATCCTCATTATTACCGGCATAAGTTCCGACATGTGGGGACTTTTAGGCTGATTGCTTTCAAGCAATCAGTTTTTTTGTTGGTCCAGATTTCAGCGACCTTCTGATTCCGAAAAATAAAATCTTAGTTGTATTAATTATTTGTTTTTTCTGTTAATATTATATCAATAAGTGTTACAAAGGGAGGCGATCATCATGAATCAGCAAGAACCTGTGGAAAAGGAGCAATTGCAAACCGCCCATGACACTGCTGAACCGGTTGAAACACCGCCGCACCATCACCATATGCACCACATGGAAGGCTTAGAAGAGCCGAAAATCAAGGATTACAAGCCGATACAAGTCGGTGTGGTCATTTTTTCAATCGCCATATTGGCATTGATCTTTTTCGGAATCTCCTCCGATATGTGGGGGTTGATAAACTGATGGCAATAGCCCAATACGATTTATGCACAACAAAAAGAGGATGCGCAATCGCATCCTCTTTTTGCATTAAAGGCTTTCGTTCAGTTCGATTTCAAAATCCATCAATTCCCCGTTGCGGTATGCTTTCACTTTCAATCTATCCCCGACCTCTGTCTCGTTATACAGATGCTGGCGAAGTTCCTGGATGGATGTTACCGGCTCTCCGTCCATCTCGACAATGACATCAAATTGCTGGAGCCCTGCTTTGTCCGCGCTTGAACTTGGCGAAACTTCATTGACCACTATTCCGCCTTCCACTTCTTCTGGAAGTTTCAGCTCGCTTTGGCGGTATTGCTGCGGAACTTCGGACAACCCCAGAATGCTGACACCCATCGACGGTCGTTCCACCTCTCCTTTAGATTCCAAATCCTCGATTACCGGAATTGCCGAGTTGATTGGAATCGCAAGCCCGATGCCTTCGACAGCATCCTGCGCTATTTTCATTGAATTGATGCCGATCAGTTGGCCTTGGCTATTGATCAACGCACCGCCGCTGTTGCCAGGGTTAATAGCCGCGTCTGTCTGGAGGACTTCTGCCTGCCAATCCTCTGTTCCGTCTTTATTGATATCGATCGGCACGAGCCGCTCGGTGCCGGAAATGACACCCGTGGTCACCGATCCGGAAAATTGAAGGCCCAGTGGATTGCCGATAGCGATTGCCGGCTCGCCTGCTTTAAGGACAGACGAGTCGCCAAATTCGATAACTGTCTTAATCTGCTCGGAAGGCACTTTTAACACGGCGAGGTCCGTCCAGACATCTGTGCCCAGCACTTCCGCATCTAGTTCCGTTTTATCATCAAGTGTCACGGTAACTTTTTCTGCACCTTCGACGACGTGGTTATTGGTGACGATATATGCCCAATCGCCGGTTTTTTTATAAATTACGCCTGATCCTGCTCCGGCTTTCTGTTCTCCAGACTCAGCTGTCGGCATAAATGGACTTTGAGGGGCTGTCTGCAAGTTTGTTACGCCTACGACAGCTCCTGAAGTTTTTTCAACCGTTTCTGTAATATCGGTGGTCACGATATTCGTGCTTCCTTGTACGCCGCTTGCTGTTTCAGCGATGACTGCGCCGTTGTCTGCGGCCGAATCAACATCCGTGAATTCCGGCAGAACCACTCCCACCAGAAGCGCTCCTGCAATCAGCCCCATAAAGCTGGATGCAAAAGAGCCTGTACGTTTTTTCTTCGGTTCACTTGAATTGTAATATCCCATATTAATTTCCTCCTTCTGCAATTTTGTTTTCTATGTCATAAGACGCCTGTTTTTCGGATAGCCATGTTGCGTATTCACTGTTCAATTGCTCTTCGAACAACAGCTCTTTGATTTCTTCTTTGCTGTTTTCAAGCGTAGCTTCAGCAGCTTCTGTCTTGCCTGTCACTTTGATGATGTGGAAACCGAATTCCGTTTCGACCGGCTTGCTGATATCGTCTGCTTTCATAGCAAATGCTGCTTCCTCGAATTCAGGGGCCATTTCACCGGCTCCGAATGTTCCAAGCTCGCCGCCATTCTCCGCACTGGCTGTATCAATCGAATACTCTTTTGCCAATTCGGCAAAGTCTCCGCCTTCAGCAAGCTTGCCTTGGACTTCTTCTGCCTCTTCTTTAGTGGCGGTCAGGATATGGCTTGCTTCCACTTGTTCGCTTTGCCCCAGTGAATCCTTATTTTCATCGAAATAGTTTTGAATTTGTTCATCTGTAATTTCAATGCCCGGACCGATCAGTTTCTCGATTTTCACATAGGTCTGGACGTCTTCCTTCAGTGATTCAACCGTCATTCCGCTTGCCGCCAACGCCGTCTCAAGTTCTTCAGCGCCGCCGTACTGCTCTTCGTAGACCGCAATTTCATCTGCGACTTCTTCATCTGTAACTGTGATATCCTCTTTTTCAGCTTCCTGCCGGACAATTTCATCCGAAATCATCAAATCGAGTGTTTCCGTACCGCTCGTTTTCAGCATTTGTGCGTACAATTCATCTTTGCTTATTTCCTGTCCATTTACGCTTGCCACGCCATCGTTCTTCCCAAAACTCATCAATAAGAATATCGCTGATGCAGCAATGACTCCAATTGCAATGTATATCACTTTTTTCATTTTGCTATCCCTCTCTCTATCTGATTACTAACATCGTAACAAGCAATTATGAATAAACTATGACCAAAGCTGTAACAATTAGAGAAATAAAAAAACAGCTTGGCCGACTGGCTCAAACTGTCTCTTTATGCGGCAGGTGGATCAGGAATATCGTGCCTTTTCCTTTCTCGCTTTGCACGCTGATGTCTCCCCCATGCAGTGTTACCAATTGCTTGACAATTGATAAGCCAAGACCGAATTGGCCGCTCCCACGCGATAAATCTGCTTTGTAGAAGCGGCGCCAGATCAAATCGATTTCTTGGACATCAATCCCTTCACCCGTGTCTTTTACTTCGATAGCTATACCGCCCGGCTCGCTGTATGCCCGCAAGGAAATCAGCCCATCCGCTGTAAACTGGATGCTGTTTTTCACAATATTCGTCAAAACCTGGATCAGCCGGTCCATGTCCCCGTAAATCACCTGTCCGGGTTCCACGGCTATTTCAATGCGGTTTCCTTTTTCAGACGCTTGCATCTCCAGCTGCTCCTGAATGATTTCGAGCAATTCTTCCGCTTCGATTTCTTCTTTCGTGAGCGCCACTTGGTTCGAACGGATTTTTTCATAATCCAGGTTTTCATTGACGAGTCGGATAAGGCGTTTCGTTTCGTCGCTGACCAGGCGGATACCTTTTTCGCGTTGCTCTTCTACAATCATATTATTGCGCAGCCCTTCAATAACGCCGGCAATGGTGGTCAACGGCGTGCGCATTTCGTGCGAAACGTCTGCCATGAACTGGCGCCTTCTGTTTTCCAGTCCCTCGATTTCTTCATTCGACTGCTGCAGCTTTCTGGCCATCTGGTTGAAATCCTTTGACAAATCGCCGAATTCATCAAAATCGGATTCCGGCAAATTCACCGCGTAGTTTCCTTCGCTGATCATTCCTGTCGCTTCCTGCATGCGCTTCAAACGACTGACATGCAGTTTCGACAACAGCAGACTAAGCAGCAATGCCACTGCCAATGCAATGAATATCGTCGTCAACAGCGATTTATTCAGTTCTGCAATCATTTCGCTCGTGCCGCTGACCGGCGAAGCAAGGAGCACGCCGCCAGCCAATTGGCCATTGTCGGCATATGGCATCGCTACAAATGTCACGGTATTCTCAAATCGTTCGACATCCCGGTTGACGACGAGCGTTTCCCCGCGCTCAATAACGTTCCATTCCTCAGCGGTTAATTCGACAGGTGGAAACGCTCCGGATACCGGGTACAAAATGCGGCTTTGTTGGTCGAAGACGATAAAGTTGATGTTTTGGGCTTCCAGAATGGACACATAGGACTGCAGATTTGAGCCTGGCCGCGGCGCTTCCAGCTCCTGCAAAATCTTGACTCCATAGCTTTCCAGTTCCGTTGCTTTTTCCTCGTAAGCAAAATCTTCCACGTAATTGACGAATAACAAACTCAATATCAAAAATGCAATGAGCAGGATGCTCAAATGGCTTGCAATCAATTGGTAAAAATAATTAATCCGCATGTTCTTCAAATTTATAGCCAACTCCCCAGACGGTATGGAAAAATTGTTCCCCGCCTGCTATTTTCTTGCGCAGCCGCTTGATGTGAACATCGACGGTCCGCTCATCTCCGTAATATTGGTAGCCCCATACTTGTTCAAGGAGCTGCTCGCGGCTGAACACCTGTTTCGGATGCTGCATGAAGAACAGCAGCAGTTCGAACTCTTTCGGCGTCAAATTTTGCACCGCCTCGCCGTCCTTTTGCACTTCCCGCGTTTCTTTATTTACGGCAAAATGCTGTGTATGGACTGTTTCCATAGGTGCTTCCGCCTTTTGCGAGCGCCGCATGACTGCTTTGATGCGAGCCATGAGCGTCAAGGGGCTGAAAGGTTTTGTCACGTAATCATCCGCGCCCATCTCGAACCCGATGACCTGGTCGGATTCACTGTCTTTAGCTGTCAGCATGATGATTGGCACTGAATCCCCGAGTTCCCGGATTTTCCGGCACAGCGCAATGCCGTCCATGCCTGGCAGCATCCAGTCCAAAATCAATAAATCATAATCGCCTTGTCTGTATTTTGCGAATCCTTCCAGGCCGTCCGCTGCAAAATCACCAGCAATCGCTTCTTTTTGAAAAAACAACTCCAGCATGGAACTGACGCTTGGATTGTCTTCCACCACTAATATTTTCATCCTGTACCTCCGGCATCCTTTTCTTTTAAAGTAAAGCAGGCGGGCAAAAGACGCAAGTACATAGAAAAAAACCGCCCTTTTCATAAGAGCGGTTTTTTTGCGTTTATGCCTTTTTCTCGCGCGCTTTGTATTTCTCGAACAATTCGCCGATCATGTCGTAATCGATGGCGATATTGTTTTCATAGGCATATCGCACGCCATAGCCTAGCGCCAAGGTCATTGCGGAAGCTACAGTGGCGCCGATGACGGAACCGGCGCCTGGGATGAATTTCAGCGCCTGGCGGTAAAGCGTGTGGCCGATTGTTTGGGTCGCCGTGATGACAATCATATCTTTGGCTGCTTTTTTACTGAGCGGTTTATCGTACAGCTTTGAAAGCTTGATGATCAAACCGACTTGCAGCGATGTCAGCGGAATGATGTCTGAACCGGGAATCGGGGAAGCCCCGATAACGCCGGCCGAGACGCCAGCACCGATAATCCAGCGGTTCGCAGCGGCCGATTTCTCTTTCATGCTTTTGGCAAAGAGCAGGTCTTTACCCTTCTTTTCGAGCAAAAAAAGGATTTCCTTCTTCAAGGTTTCCAAATTCTCGCCAGTTTTCGATGAAATTGGAATTACCTTATATTTACCGCCAGTATGACTTTTAACAAATTCGATGATGGAGGGGATATCTTCAGCCGCATCAATTTTGTTTAATACAATCAGGATGTCCTTGTTGTGCTTTTCGATTCCCGCGAACTTTTCTTTTTCGCTTTCAGAAAATACTGTTCCAGCTGCATTTAGAAAAAATAGCACCACATCTGATTGTTGAACGAACTCCAAGGTCTTTTTGGGATTTTCATCATTTGGATCGTTCAACCCAGGCGTATCCATGAACTTGATATTCTCCAAGCCTTCCAAATTATATGGATCGACGCTCACGGTTTCCCCCGGCATCGGATTGGTACTTGCAATATCCTTGCCGATGATTTTATTGACCGTCGAGGATTTGCCGGCATTGACTTCACCAATTAAAGAAATCAGCAGCTCCTGCTCGAGCATATCGTTCACTTTCTTCATCTCATTTTCAAACATCGAATCCATCACGCGGCTTACTTCTTCTTCAAAACTTTTTGCCATCTTCTAATCCCCCTTGATAAATTCTCTTTATAAATAGTATAGGCAATGTTGTGATTCACGCATATTTTTATTTACCAATGTACGGTTTCAGCAGCGCATCGCCGTATTTCAAAATTTCCTGAGCATTGCGGATATGCTTTTTGGTTGCGCTGTTTTTCGCGCGTTTTTCCATGGTTTTCATATCCCGGAGCTCATCCGGCAATTTCGCCCCCGGCGCTTTGTACAATTGTTCAGACTGCGCGAATGAACCGCCAGGCATATAATAACGCATCGCCAGCAGGTTTTTTTCATACTCAAAGAGGTTATGGCCCATCATTGGCGATTCATGCTCCACTCCCAGCAGAGCGAGCGTAGTCGGCATAATGTCCACTTGCCCCCCGAGACGGCTGAATTCTTCGCCCGTGAACAAGCCGCCTCCCGCCATAACAAGCGGTACCGTCAGCCGCTCTTTCATCGAATACGGATGGCCGAGGAAATCTTGCAGCAGCACAGCATCTTCCTCTGAAAGCGGTGAGCCGTGTATACCAGAATGGTCGCCATAGATGACAATCAGCGACTCATCATAAAGCTGCTGATCTTTCAGTTCTTCTATAAACTTGCCAATCTGCTCATCAGCATAGCGGATCGATTGGAGATAATGGCCGACGTGTGTCCCTTCATATTCCGCTGGCAAGTCCAGGTGTTGCATGTCTTCAGGCAATATGAACGGGGTATGGCTTGTCATCATGACAATGTTCGAGTAGACCCGCTCGTAGGTATCCAGCTGCCTCGGCAGTTCCCCCAGCGCAAAATCCATCAACACTTCATCCGAAGGGCCATATCCTACTTGGTCTTTGTCCGGAATCTCTTCCACCGTAAACACTTCATCAAAGCCGAGGGCCGGATACAGCACGTCGCGGTTCCAGAAGGTCACATCATCTGCGTGGTAAGTAGCAGAACCATAGCCTTCTTTTTTCAGTGAACGAGAAAGTGAAGGCACTTCCTTGCCATTCAAATCATTAACTGTTGGCGCCATTCCTTCGGCGTAAAGTCCGGTATTACCCATCCACTCCGCATCCGAAGTTGTGCCTGCACCAATTTGCTGGAAGACATTCGAGAAATACGCGCTTTCTTCGATAAGTTTATTGAGATTGGGCGTTATTTCCTGGCCATCGATTGATTTGTTGACAGTGAAATTTTGCATCGATTCCACTTGGATCATGAACAGATGGCGCCCTTCCGCCAACCCGAACTCAGCGTGACTCTTCAAGGGGACCCATTCATTGCCCTTCAACTCTTCCAACTCTTTCGCCGATAACTTTGTTTCATTGCCGGAAGCGTGTGCTTTTTCGTTGAGTTGGTTGTACATCTGAACGAGCTGGGATTGGGCATAGCCATTTTCTTTAGCAAAAAAGGAGATATCAATGATGGGCTGCTTGATGGCATAGACAGTTGTCAAAACACTGATTGCAGCCAGTCCAGCAGCAGCATACTTCAATGAATTGAGTTTTGGCAGCTTGCCCCAGCGGCGCGCCAAAACAACTAAGATTATTGCATCCAGGAAAAAAAGGAAATCCAGTGGATTGATCAATAACAAAATGGTCGTGCCAACCGTTCCGGATTGGGTAGTCTGCCGCAAATCATAATAGGAAGGGATTGTGGAATAATAGCGGCTGTACAATACAACGGCAAAAAAGATCCCTGATACCAGTCCATTGAAAATGCCGGCAGTGAGCCAAATGCGTTTCTTGAATAACAGCAGCGCAACAGCCAACAGGAAAGCCCAGACCGGAAATTCGACGAACGCGATATGGAATATGGATTTCGCATCGAAGATTACGATGCGGAACGTCATAACTTTAAGAAATAATAATAAGAAAATTGCAATATAAGGCATAGCTTTTGTTCTCATCGTAATCCACCTCCTCTTTACAGACGGCCGCGCTGCCGGAATGTTGCAATTCCGTTGCACTGGACAGTCTCAGTTCCAGACTCTTTCCACGATGACCGATTGCCCGTCATGCATGATTTTAAAAATGTCAGGATTTGATAAATTTTGCCAATCAGCAAAGCCAAAGCTCGGATCCCAGTGATTGAGCAATAACGCCAAAAGATTGCCATGCGTAACGACAATGCTTTGATGCGGCACCGCAGATACCGCCGCGATTCCACGCTCAGCTGCCTCACTTCCGGATTCGCCCCCCGCCAACTTCAAATCCATGTTTTTGAATGACCGTTCCAGATGTTCAAGCCAGTCAGGCAGATTACCGTTGCCCAAAACACGCTCCGATAAACGGATGTCGGTTTCCAGCGGAAGCTTGGTCTGTTTTAAGGTTGGTCCGATCGATTCGATTGCCCGCACATAAGGGCTTGAAACGATATAGGAGATTTCACTGTGGGCAAAAAAACGGGCAAGCCTGTCTGCCTGCGCCCGTCCTTCCACTGTCAATCCGGCTTGCGGATGCTGTCCCTCCGCCTGGCAATGCCGAACCAGGTAAAACGTTTTCTCCGTGCCCTTCATCTTTAGTCCTCCTTGGCTCCATAACAATTTCTGCCACATTCATTCCATTATAAGCCTTTTTTGGAGATTCGTCTTTTTTCGCCTTCCGATGCATCCGCCATTATTTTTCAAGGCGCAGGAAGGTATGTATGCCAGTTTCCGCTCATATCTAGGTTTTTATGTTATTCCCTTTTTATCCGGTTTTTAAGCCAAAAAAACTCCAGGCAAATGGCCTGGAGTGCAATATTATAGTTTTTTCATCAAATTCGCCATTTCAATGGCTCCAGCAGCAGACTCCCAGCCTTTGTTGCCGGATTTCGTCCCTGCGCGTTCAATTGCCTGTTCGATCGAATCTGTCGTCAAGACGCCAAATATGACCGGAATATCCGATTGGTCGCTTGCCCGCGACACGCCTTTTGCGACTTCGCTGCAGACGTAATCGAAGTGAGGAGTCGCTCCTCGGATTACGGTACCGAGTGTAATGACCGCGTCATATTTGCCGCTGGCCGCCATTTTTTTAGCAACTAATGGAATTTCAAATGCGCCTGGCACCCATGCAATTCCGACATCTTCGGGTTTGACGCCATGGCGTTTCAAGGCATCTTCCGCTCCGCTCAGTAATTTGCTGGTGATGAATTCATTAAAGCGACCGACTACAATGCCGATGCGCAGTCCTTCTCCATTTAAATAACCTTCAAAATGATTCGCCATTTCCATTTCTCCTTTAGAAATTCAGCAAGTGGCCGAGTTTCGATTTTTTAGTTTTCATGTATGCTTCATTATCCTTATTGGTCGGCATTTCAATCTGCAGGCGCTCGACAACTTCGAGGCCATAGCCGCCGATGCCCGCAATTTTCCGCGGGTTGTTCGTCAGCAATTTCATCTTCTGGACGCCAAGATCCCGCAGAATTTGCGCGCCGATTCCATAATCGCGCAAATCATCGGCAAAGCCGAGTTTTTGGTTGGCTTCTACCGTGTCGTAGCCCTGCTCCTGCAATTCGTACGCTTTCAGTTTATTGATCAGGCCGATGCCGCGCCCTTCCTGCCTCATATACAGCAAAATTCCCGCTCCGGCGTCGTTTATCTGTTTAAGGGCAGCATGAAGCTGGTTGCCGCAATCGCATTTATGCGAACCGAAGACATCTCCCGTCAGACATTCCGAATGGACGCGCACAAGCACTGGACTTTCGGGATCGATTTCCCCTTTTACAAGCGCCACATGGTCTTGCCCGGTCAGCACTTCGGTATAGCCGACAGCGCGGAAATCACCGTATTCGGTAGGCAATTGAACTTCCACTTCGCGTTTGATCAATTTTTCGTTTTTTCGCTTATAGGCTATCAGGTCCTGGATAGTCAGAATGCCCATGCCCAGGCGCTTTGCCACTTCCTGCAAATCATCAACGCGTGCCATTGTACCGTCAGCGTTCATGATTTCGCAAATGACGCCAGCCGGTGTAGAGCCCGCCAATTTCGCCAGATCCACAGCTGCTTCCGTGTGGCCAGCCCGGCGCAGGACGCCGCCTTTTTTCGCAATCAGCGGGAAAATATGGCCAGGGCGCTTGAAGTCAGATGGCTTCGCAGCCGGATCAAGCAGGCCCATGATCGTGTGCGAACGTTCAAAAGCACTGATACCTGTCGTAGTTTCGCGGTGGTCAACGCTGATAGTGAAGGCGGTGCCATATTCGTCCGTGTTATTGTCGGTCATTAATCCGATTTTCAATCGTTTGGCGATTGATTCCTCAACAGGGACGCAGATCAATCCGCGCCCTTCAGTCGCCATCAAATTGACAATGTCAGGTGTAGCAAATTCTGCCAAGGCGATAAAATCACCTTCGTTTTCACGGTTTTCGTCATCGATGACAATAATCGCTTTGCCGTTTTTCAAATCATGGACAGCTTCTTCAACTGTATAAAACATTTTTTCCGCCTCCATTTAAAATCCATTTTCCGCGAGCCAGCTGCGGCTGATTTTCGATTCCGCCGTCTGAATGCGCTCTGTGTACTTCGCCAGCATATCGCATTCGATGTTGACGGGATCGCCAATTCCTTTAGCACCCAACAACGAATCTTCCTGCGTGGTGGGAATCAGTGAAATTGTTACGGTGTTATGGCCGAGCTCGAAGATTGTCAGTGACGTCCCATCTACTGCGATCGAACCCTTCATCATCATGTACTTCATGAGTTCGGGTTTGACTTCAATAGACTTTGTGACCGCATTCGCTTCTTTTTTAACTGAACGAATCACACCAACGCCATCAATATGGCCGCTGACAAAATGGCCGCCGAACCTGCCATTTGCAGGCATCGCACGTTCAAGGTTGACCTTCGACCCGCTTTTCAGCCCGTGAAGCGTAGAGGACTTGACCGTTTCTGGGATGACATCAACTGTAAAGGTGCTTTGTGCCAATGAAGACACAGTCAAGCAGACACCATTGATGGAGATGCTGTCTCCGCGTTTGGCGTCTTCAAGAACCAGCGAACACGAAATGGTCAGCTCCATTGCCTGGGGCTTTGACCGCACAGATGCTACGCGGCCCACTTCTTCCACAATTCCGGTGAACATTGAATCACGCTCCTTTGTAAAAGCCATAAAGCTCCGTTGCTGCGGTCCAATGACCGCATTAAATTATAGGTATTGCTAAAAGGGTTCTTTCCACCAAGGGGCAGTCGGGTGGTAAGGAAAGGAATTTCTATAGGGGATTTGCAAGCCGCATCAAAGGCACGCTGAATAAACTCTATTTCGTTGTCAGAAACGGAGTCGTGCCGTTAAAGAGCTAAAAAAGGGTACGACAAAAACAAGCGCTCAAATTCTTCTCCCATCCAGACTTTCACTGTCGGTGCCGGATTTTCACCAGCTCCACCGCCTTGAAAAACATGCAGCCATTATTTGGCTGGACATCTTTTCAAGATCGGGTCACGGACTTACAGTTCTCTGCTCACCGCCGGTAAGGAATTTCACCTTGCCCCGAAGAATTCGATTCGATTAATTGTCCATTTCATAGTAGCATAAAAAAGAGGAAACTTCGCAGATTTCTGATTTTGCGGATGACAGGGGGAGAAATTATGCCACATACACAAAAGGTCTTAGGGCTGCAAGTCGATGAAGAAACGAGATGCGCTCATTGGCATTCGGAAATTGACCGGATCGCCATTAAGTTTTATTGCTGTGGACTTTATTACGCATGCTTTGAATGCCATAAAGAAGCCGGATGCGGAAAAGCAACAGTCTGGCCAAAAGAGCAATTTGATGAAAAAGCGGTGTTGTGCGGATCCTGCGGCCATCAATTGGCCATCCGGGAATACCTAGACTGCGCGTCGGTGTGCCCGTCATGCGACAGTCGCTTCAATCCAGGCTGCAGCCTGCATAAGCATCTTTACTTTGAATAAGTGCTTCTTAGGCGGTCAAATAAAAAAAGAGCGTCAGCCGCTCTTTTCAACGGCTTTCACTCTTAAGCACATGACAATTTGTTCGCCTTTGGAGCGCATCAGGCGCCTCCCGGTATCTTCAAATCCGGCTCGTTGGTAGATGTGCTGAGCCGGCGTGTTGCGGGCATTGACTCCGAGCACCACTTCGTCAGCTTCCGGGAATTCCTGGCGGATAAAATCAGGCAGCGCATAAATTGAACCTGTCGCGATGCCTTGCCCTTGAAAAGCAGGATCCACAGAGTAGCCTCTCAGCAACAAGGTATGCGGGTTGTCGGAATAGGCTTTGCGGTCATCCGATTCATCGAGTTCAAAAAAGCCGGCCACTTGTCCACGCGCTTTGATAATGATGAAATGCTTCAGCGGATTTTCCGCGTCCCGCCGGATGATATCCTGTGGCAGACCGGTAAATTCGCGTTGCTCCGAAGGCAGGTCGTATTGAACGTCCACTTTCGGCGTGTAGCAATGCAATGTGACTTCTTTTTTCCTGATCACCGTAAACGCCTCCTGAATTGTTTATTAAAGCGCATCTTCCGCAATGATTACATGCTCTATACCAGCAGGGAGCCTTTTTAAGCCGGAACGCAGAAACTTCGGGTAAAGCTCGACTTGATCGATTTCACTAAGCGGCACCCATTCATATGTCAGGCGCTCGCCTTCAGGTCCGAAGAACGGGCCTTCGCGGTAATGATTTGCGCCGTCCACAGGCTCTACTTCATAATAGAAACCGATCTCATGGTATTTCTTAGCATTATAAGTAAAAAAGTTTTCTGTCACCCACAGCAATCGGCTGGCGGACATAGTCGCGCCCAGCTCTTCTTCCATTTCCCTCGCAAGACAGCTTTTCGAGTCCTCAAGCATTTCCGCCCGTCCGCCGGGAAGCGCCCAATACGATTCTTTTGTCTGCTTGTGCAGCAAAATATGGCCGTTCTCAATCCATACAGCGGCCACGCGGTAGTTGAAAACCTGTGTTTCCATTTTAAACGATGTATCCAAATGGGCACCTCCTCATTCTTTTTCTAGCGTTACCGCTACCACTTCCGGCAGGTTGAAGACTCTAACCGGAAAGCCGCTATTGCCAAGCCCTCGGCTCAAAACGAGCTGTGTGCCCTCTTTGCGGAAAATCCCCTTGGTCATTGTCGGAAACCATCCTTGTCCAGGAGCAATCAAGCCGCCAAGGCCAGGTATGCGAACCTGTCCACCATGGGCATGTCCGGCGAACACCATATCAATGCCCTGTTCCACGTAAATACTGAACATTTCCGGACGATGCGCCAATAGCAAAGTGAAATTGTCCGTCAATTCCGTTTCAGCTAATGCATCGTGTGTAAATTCCTCTTCTGTCAAATCGACATTGAACAAGGGGTCGTTGATGCCGGCAATCTGGACGGTTTCCCCGCCTTCTTCCCACTGCACCTTGTCATTCATGAGCACTGTGACGCCCCGCTCTTCCAGCGCCGCTGTAATCTCATCGATTTTATTGACCGCTACTTCATGATTGCCCAGCACAAAATAAACTTCGCTCATTTCTACCAATGCATCGACCAGCGTCAAACTGGTTTCCAAATCGTAGCGGTTGCTGTCAACCAAATCCCCTGTCAGGAAAATGACATCTGGATCGGCAGCTTCTACTTTTTCAATCAATGATGATTGCGCTGTACCAAAATTCGCATTGTGGAGATCCGATACCTGGATAACCCTTTTGCCGTCAAAAGCAGCGGGCAACTCTGCAGACGATAATGTATATTCTGTCGTTTGAATCCAATTATTATTAACCCAGATGAAGCTCCAGACAAAAGCGATGAGCAACAGCAGGGTGATGATTTTCTTCATAATTTTAGCCTCTATTCAATCTTGATCAAGTCAATCGGCGTAATGATTCCCGTCAATTGTTCTTTTTTACTGCCATTCCTTGTAATGAGCAACGCTTCCAGGGCACCGCCTGAAAGCACCGATTCCTTGAATATTTCCTCTGCTTCATAAACGGATGTAGCAGAAGCGATGAAGCGATGGTTGCGGCCATCTTTCTCATATTGCAGAATATCACGCATAGTCGTTATTTCCCGGGAAATAGTTTCTTCTTCCCTCGTTTGGATGAGCCATCGCGCGATGCCGCCTGATGTAATCAACCCGGCAAATTCTTCTCCGTCATAAATAGGCCATTGCATAAAACCCTTGGCCCGGACGATGCGCAGTACTTTCGCCAATGTATCTTCCGCTTGAAACGTATGCACCTGGCGCGCAAACATCACACCCACCGTAACTGGCTGGGACAATAATTCTTCAATACGCTCTATCAATTCTACAATTTCCATATGTGGTTCAGCAATAGCGTATTCCGTCGAAGTCCGATGGTGGACAATAGCGTTGCGCAAATCAGCGAATTCCCTCAAATCACCCTCGTATTTTCTCACTGTGGCGTTTTTTCTGCCAGCTAAATCAATCGATTTGAAGAACGTAACGTAATCCTTTGAGCCATTGATTTCTTTCAGAAATTTTTCGATTTTATTGAAAGCCACTAAAAATCGGCTTGAGTTTTTATCAGACATTTTTTTCAGCACTCCCATCCACGGCAATTTCAATTTTCATCCGATCCGGATCTTCCATGAAAACAGCGTAATGATGAGGACCTCCTGCATAAGGGTATCGGTCTTCATAGAGCATCTGCACGCCCAAGCTCCGCATCTTGCCGGCCAAGCTATCTACAGCGGCCGGTGTGTCCGCATGAAATGCGAGATGATTGAGTCCGGGCGCTTTTCGGTGATAAGGGCGGGACAGGAAATCTTCGGCTGTCTGCACAAACACCACGTAGCTGGGGCCTTTCTTGAAGCTGAAGCCCTCCGGCCAGTCCTGGTAAACCGAATACCCCAGTTCAGGAAGCAGTGCCTCGTAAAATGCCCTTGATTTATTCAAATCAGAAACATTCAGTTCAATGTGATGAATCAATTTAAAGGGCCCCTTTTTTTCATTCTAACAGAACCTTTCCAAAAAGTTCGCGTTCAAGCAAAGAGTACAATTCCACCTTCCCAACGAAAGCCTGCAAGGCGTGCCACGCAAAAAAGCACGGCTCTTTAAGCCGAACTCCCCATTATACCTGCTCATATGATTACACTTTTGCCGTCGCGGCATTTTTTCGTGACATCCAGACGCCGAATACCGCGGCCACTGCCATAAGCAGCACGGCAATGCCCAAAGCCCACCAAAAATTTGCGCGCACCGGACCATCTGCAAGCCATTGTGCCGCATAGCTTGGTATTTTCACTGGTGAAACCGTCCAATACGTTCCAAGCAGTCCGTCCGCGAGCTGCGCCAGGAAAACCACTGCCAATGCCACTGCTGCAGCAAACCCCGGATTCGGCAATGCGGCGCTTGCCGCGAGGACAACGGACACCACCAGCAAAATCCACACACTGTAAGTTGCCGCAAATTGGATGAATTTCATGAAATCCACTTTTTCGAATAACAGGAATGTATAATAATAGGCCGCAAGCAAACCGGACCAGGCGCTTATAAGGGCAATCAGCCCCGCCATCATCCATTTACTGAAAAAATAAGACGCAAAAGACAAAGGGCGGACATACAATAGTGTCGCTGCACCGCTTTTCCGCTCACCTGCAATCGTTCCCATGTAAGCCAAAACCAGCACCATCAGTCCTACAAATTGATATTGTCCCAAAACGGCAGCTAGAATTTGCGCCGGTTCTGGCTGCGGAATCTCGATAACCGCACCATCCGGCAGATTCCCGACAGAATCGAGAATTTGTGGAAGGAAATAATTCGTCACCGGCTCCAAAATACCGAACAGGATGAAGACAGCCGGAATCCAGAAAACTTTAAAATTCCGCAGGTTTTCCCGCCATTCCTTTTGAAAAAGAACACCTAATTGGTTCATCTTGCCCCCACCACCTTCAAGAATATTTCCTCCAGTGTTGCGGACTGGCGCTCCACTGCCGCAACTCCGGCTGGAGCCGCAGCCAAAAAGCTGAGTATTTCTTCCATAGCGGGACCGCCGCTTGCCGCCAAAATTACAGATGCCCCTTTTGCTTCCGCTTGCCACGGTGTGTTTTCCACAAACCGCGATGCCTGTTCGCTGTCGTCAAAACGGATGCGGATTTGCGGATTGGCATGGCGCTTTTTAACTTCAGCAAGCGATCCTTGTTCAATCAGCTTTCCGGATTGCATGAACAATACTTGGTCCGTCATCTCTTCCGCATCATTCAGAATATGCGTCGAGTACAAAATCGTCGTATGCCCTTGCAGCGATTTCAATAAATCCATCACTTCCCGACGCCCTGTCGGATCAAGCGCAGACACTGGTTCATCAAGCAGCAGCAATTTAGGCTGATGGACAATTGCCTGCGCAAGGCCCAAGCGCTGTTTCATGCCACCGGAAAACGTCCCGGTTTTTTTATTCAGGGCTTTGCCCAAACCGACAAATTCGAGCGTCCGCTGGGATTGCTTCCTTGCTAATTTGGAATCCACTCCGCTAATCTTCGCCGCCATTTCTGTGAACTCGATGGCTGTCAGCCAAGGAAAGAAGTGCGGATGCTGCGGCAGGAAACCGATGCCGGAATGTACGTCCCATTCAATGGTTCCTTCTGTCTGTTTCAGCAATCCGGCGAGCATCGACAAAGTGGTCGTTTTGCCGGCGCCATTCGGACCGATCAAAGCGGTTGCAGTCCCTTCTTCGAGCTCAAAGGTGGCTTGATCAACCGCCAATTCATTGCCATACCGTTTCGTCAGACTTTTGGCTTCCAGCATGTTCAATAATTACGCCTCCCTATAACAAAGTAAACAATCGGACCGATAGTATTAATCAAGACGATAATCAGTGCCCACATCCATTTCGGACCATTGGGATTCGGATTTTTAACCAAATCCACTAAAGCGAAAATCATTAAAGCAAGTTGGATCAATATAATCGGCAGTAACAGCCCTAACATATCCATGTCTTGCATCGCCATCTCTTTCCCTCCCTGTGCCTTCATTTTTTATTTCTCTACCCATCCAGGCGAATCCTGCTTTCGCATTCCGATTGATGATACACGAGAATTTGCGGCAAACCTTTTCACCTCTAAATTTTAGCCAGAAAAAAAGACTCCGCAAACGGAATCCTTCGCTTACCACTTGATTGTCATCAAAGTCTCCGTCAGCTGCTTCCGGCTTTCTTCGCTGATGCTCCAACGTGCTATTTCTTCCTTCAACTTTTCCCTATTGCCAAATCCTTTGGCAAAGCCGTTCAAGCGCGCTGCAAAAATAGAATTCTGCAATCCTTGTGCGTCTGAATAATGCGGCACCAATTGCTCGAGGATCCGTGGATACCGCTTCACGTAGTACTTTTGATGCCGTTCTTCCGCCAATGTGAAATTGCGGTAGGGTCCGATATCCGTTTCGATCTTTTCTCCCAGCCTGCTTTCCATTTCTTCTTTGATTCGGGCAATCGTTTTCTGCTGCTGCTCGGAATGGAAGCGCAAAAGGGAGATGTATTGACGGCCCTTATACTCATCCCTGTTCGGATAATGATTCTCCCAAAAATGCCGCAGTACCTCTTCGTAAGGCAGCACAGCCGGATCAAAATCTATTTGCACGGTTTCAGTATGGTCGCCCATTTGGCGGTAAACCGGATTCAAGGCCGTGCCCCCGGCATAGCCGACCCGCGTGCGCAAAACACCCGGCAGGCTTCCAAAGCGCGCTTCCGGACCCCAGAAACAGCCCATCCCGAATGTGGCGGTTTCAAAATAAGTATGCGCTTCTGCCATCTCTTGTTCTGCCGCAGCCAAGTTTGACTGTTTGTTATTCATCTTAACCCCACCTCGATTCCCTTATAGTTAAACACATCCGAGTGGCCAAAGAAAGCGCAGGCGACCGCGAATAAATAGGCAAAAAAGCAAATTCGAATTACAATAGAACACAAGAGCCAAAACCATCCGATTCCCTATCCTATATGGAAAGAGAGTGAAGAAGATGAATAGCAGAAAAAAAGAAATCATTGCCTATTTCCGTAATTTGGACCGGAGTTTTTTTATGGAAAAGTACAAAGACCTTGCCGGTTTGGATGAAGCGATTCCAATCGGCCACCAACAGACGATTTCCCAACCATCGCTCGTTTTGGAAATGACACTTGCTTTAGATCTTCAGCAAACTTCAAAAGTATTGGAGATTGGAACAGGTTCCGGCTTCCAAACAGCCTTGCTCGCAAAGTTCTCAGATTCGGTCTATACAGTCGAACGAATTAAAGAACTGCATAAAAGTGCCCAAAAGCGCTTAGGCGAAGCCGGCTTTGAAAATATCCATTTCAAACTTGATGACGGCAGTTACGGCTGGGCTGAACATGCGCCTTACGATCGCATTATGGTCACGGCTGCTGCTGCCACAATACCGCAGGAGCTGATTGAACAATTAAAGCCAGGCGGAAAAATGCTGATTCCGGTCGGCAGCTCATTTATGCAGGATTTGCAGCTGGTTGAAAAAGACAGTCAAGGCAAGCTCCACAAAACCGTTATTAATAATGTATTGTTTGTGCCGCTCAAAGGTAAATACGAATAATAGACACTTGAAAAAATAAAAGGCTGGCGAGATTGAATCTCGCCAGCCTTTTATTTTTCTTCTTTCCAAGCAGCATGACAATATAAGCTTTGTCACCCACTAAATGCCAGTCGATAAAAACTTCCTGCATTGCAGCTGATTGTGGGTTTCCAAATCAGCTGCCGCAGCATCGCGCGTTCAAGCGGTCGCTCCACAAGTTTCAGTTCTTCAGAAAATCCCGCTTTGATCAATTCTTTTTCAATGTTTTTTCCTGTTGCCTCTTCTGTATGCTCCCTTGGCCGATAAAATGTACACCATAAAGCCCCTTAGCATACCAGAAGGTTATATGGCATGCATTTAAGTATGTAACCCCTTAATCAAATTCAATTTGTACGGTTTGGCAATGCTCACATAATTCATATGTACCGTCATTTTCTAGACTTTTTATATAATCCTCCGCATTTGTGAATTCCCGCTTGTCGATCGGCGTTTCGACAAATCCACATCTATCTCCCGCGTACATTCTTTGATGAATTTTCCTGTACTTATGATCAATAAAAAATTGCATGAAAATCATCCCTTTCTAAAGAAAAACATAAAAAAGCCGAAAAGGATCTCTTGGATCCTTTTCGGCTTTGTCAGCAGCTCTATTGTCTGAAACATTTCACCAAAGTATATTTTTTATGGAAGTTATACCAGCATCTTAAAGGATGTCGGCACCTATGTGACTGTTTATGAACGCTTTCATCAATTTAAGTGGAATTGGAAACGCTATAGTTTTCCAAGCAAATTTAATTTTACATCAATTTGCCATCGGCGTAAAGGATTTACTATATGCTTCAAACGATATGAAAACCGTCTTGCCGTATTCTTTCAATAAGCTGTTCCTGGGCCAAAACCTTTTCATCGAAAGTAATCTTCACTTCTCCATCCGTCGTGTCAATCAATGCCCGTTCGACTCCATCTATTGCTGTAATGACGGCTTCAAGAGCACGGATCGGTTTTTCAGAAGTGGCTTCTTTAACGAACAAGGTTATCGTTTTCATTCCAACCATCCTTCCACATATGCTTTTAATATCCATACCCGCTTTTCAAGCATTTAAAATTCCATTTTCAGTTTCCCATCCTCAAGTATCAGCTTCGCGTTGAACTTTTTGCCGTTCTTAGACACAAAACCTTTGATAACCGGCGTTTTTCCTTTTGTGCATAAATACTCCACTTGCTTTGCGGTCAGCCTTTTTTTCAGGAACACATTCGGGAAGGATTGCTTGCAGCCATTATCGTATTCCGTACAGCCATATGACCCTTTGCGCGAGATGATCATACCTTTTTTGCAGCGCGGGCACAGGGCTATTTCTTCTTTGCTGTCGGGCACCGCCAGCTTGTCCGGCAGGCCGTTCTGCTTCATCTGGGCAGGGACATCTTCAAGAAGCTTGTGTATGAATTTTGCAATCGTCGCCAGGAACACTTCCGGGGATCCTTCCCCTTTGCCGATTTTCTTCAAATACGTTTCCCATTTGGCAGTCATCGCAGGACTCGAGAGCAGATTCCCTTCAATCGACTGGCACAGAATGCGGCCTTTTCCAGTAATCGAAACGATATTCTTCTTCACTTCAATGTATTCATGGCGCTTGATCGTCTCGATGATGCCACTCCGCGTCGCTTCTGTCCCAAGCCCCTCAATTTCCTTAAGGATTTCAGTATCTTCCACATCGTCTACATACTTCCCGCATGTTTTCATCATGGCGATCAATTGGCCTTCTGTATATGGTTTCGGAGGCGTTGTCATGCCTTCCTTCACAGCTACGTCAGCCTTTACCGGTTCTTGCTCACGAAGTTCCGGCAATGGCGGTTCCTGTTTCGCTTCTTTTGCAGCCGGAAACAAGTCTTTCCACCCCTGGTCGAGATCCGTTTTTCCAGTCGTCAAGAACGCCAGACCATTTACGTCTGTCACAACTTTCGTTTCTGCGTAACGGTAATCCCGGTGGAACATCGCCAATGTCGTCCGCAGCACTTCTTCATACAGACTCCGTTCATCGCGCGCCAAGCCTTCCAATTTTCTTGCGGTAGGAATGGACTTGGTAGGAATGATGGCATAATGCTCCTGGACTTTCGCGCTGTCGACAAAGCGTTTTTTCGGCGTTTTTGATGCTATCGGAAATTCGGCGCCGATCAGTTTTTGATAGGATTCAACTTGTCCCGCAACGTAACTGAATTCCGCCGGTGTAATATGTTGGGCATCGGTCCTCGGATAGCTTACCAGTTTCTTCTCGTACAGCCCCTGCATGACCGACAGCACTTTCGCCGGGCTGTATTTCCATTTGCGGTTCGCGGTTGCCTGCAATGTCGATAACGAATGCAGCATCGGAGGCGGCATCCGTTTTTCAACTGTTTTCAGTTGCGCCACGATGCCTTCCGCTTTTCCGGCGATGTTATGTTTCTGCAACAATTCTTCCGCCTCACGCCGCTCTTTCGCCTTGAACTTCGCTTTTCCTTTATAACGCCCTTTTTCCGCAGTGAAAACGCCTTCGATTTCATAAAACGGTTCAGGCACAAAAGCCTCGATCTCCATCGCTCGCTGGTAAACCAGAAAGACGGTCGGCGTCTGCACTCTTCCAATGGCGAATACTTCGTGTATGCCCTTTTCCTGCAGCAACAAGGAATACAGGCGGGAGCCGTTCATGCCGACAAGCCAGTCGCTGATTTGCCGCGCCCGCGCTTCCTGATAGAGCAGCAAGTCCTGCTTGTTGTCGCGCAATTGCTGAAACCCTTTGCGGACCTCATCCACTTCAAGGGAATTGATCCACAGCCGTTGGATTTTCTTGCCTTTCACACCTGTCTGATAATAAATGCTGTAAAAAATATTGGAACCTTCACGGTCAACATCGCACGCATTGATGACGGTGTCGGTTTGTGAAATCAATCTTTTAATAATATTAAATTGCTGCGATTTTCCTCTCGCGACCTGGAATTGGTATTTTTCAGGCAGAATTGGCAGCGCCTCGAGCTTCCAGCGCCCCCATTTCGGATCGTAGGCCTTTGGCTCTTTCAACTCCACCAGATGGCCGATTCCCCACGTGATAAAGGCGCCTTCCGGAAAAATCGAATCTGGTGCTATTTCCAAATAGCCATCCCGTTTGGACGTTTTAAACGCTTCGGCATATGCTTTGGCCTGGCTCGGCTTTTCGGCTACAATTACTGGTTTCATACAATTCGTCCTTTCATTCTCCGCTTTCCTCTATTGTACGCTGTTCGCCGGAAAAGCAAAGAAATTTGAAAACGGATTATTGCACGATTCATCCTATGGGATACAGTCATAGCCTTCTACGCGACAACATCTCGCTGAATCTGCCCTTTATGGTTTCTTTGTCTCCAAAAATCATCACTAAGTCCCCTGTTTGCAAAGTTTCTTCAAAAACCAATTTCCTTACGATGGAGTTGCCTCTTCTGATAAAAAGCAAGTGGATATCATCTTCTCTTTCCAAAAGCTTTTCTGCCGTCTTTCCAGAGTATTCAGAGTCATACCGGATTTCCAGCAGCGCCACCATGTCGTTGTCTTCGAGTGACAACGCGGTTTTCAGCGGCCAATCTTCCAGGTCGTATTCCTCTTCCATTTCGTGTTCAAATTTACCAGCCAAAAAGGTTTTGATCAACCCACTTTTTAATATGAGCAGAATCGTCAGAAAAACAGCTATTACAATAAAAAGCACATTTATCCTTAAATCATTGGACAGAATCGTCGCGATGGAAGAGATCATGACGGCTAGGGAAAAGTAGCCGAATAGAATGACCGCAGCGCTGATTCTCCTGCGGATTGGATGATCGACAATCAGTCTAGACTCATCCGACGTAAAACCAGTGGCTGTCAGCATGGAAATCACCTGATAGCGGGCTATTGGCTTCTTCAGCCCTGTCGCCACAAAAAGCATTACTGCGATTTCGATCGCCAGCCACATGATGGCCGAGTAAAGCAAAATAAAAAGAATTCCCGTCATGCCCTGCCACTCCTCTCTTCATCTTAAACTATTCCCCCATTGCAATAGTTGAAATCCTTTCTGCTTGAAAGTATTCAGTAGTATAATCAATAACACAAGCTTGATTGATATGAATGGAGAGGATCCCATGGAACACGCTACTAAAACCGCGCTGCTTGCAGGAGCCAGCGGCTTGGTCGGAAATGAGCTGCTGCATATTTTGCTGGAAAGCCCCCATTATGATTCTGTCAAAATAATCGGCCGCCGCCATCTCGACATTATGCACCCTAAACTTGAGCAAATAGTCGTAGACTTCGACTGGCTTGAAAATTTTCACGAACTGCTCGTTGCTGATGACGTTTTTTGCTGCTTAGGCACCACGATCAAAGCAGCAGGCTCCCAGCAAGCGTTTAGAAAAGTGGATTTCGAATACCCGGCCAAACTCGCAGAAATGGCAAAAGAGCAAGGCGCGCAAAAATTTCTGGTTATTTCAGCGCTTGGCGCCGATTCTTCATCCAAGGTATTCTATAGCCGCACCAAAGGCCAATTAGAAGATGCTTTGAAGAAAAACGGCTTTCCTGCGCTCCACATTTTCCAGCCATCCTTGCTGTTGGGGGATCGCAAAGAATTCCGCCTGGGTGAAAAGGCAGCGGTTCTGTTGAGCCCGTTGTTCAGCCCCCTGCTCGTCGGCAGGCTGCAAAAGTACAAGCCAATCAGCGCACGGCGTGTAGCCGTTGCAATGCATCACGCAGCACAGGATTCATCCCTTGGCGCCTTTACCCATACGTCAAATCGGATTTTCACGTTGAGCCGCAGGCATCCGCTTGCACAGAAAAATGGCACTGGATAATCCAGTGCCATTTTTCTTTATAGAATATCCGACCAAATATTGATCGCTATCCCTAAAATCAACAGCGCCAAAATCCATTGCAAATATTTCGTATTCATTTTTTGGCCTAATCTCGCTCTAATCGGAGCAGCTATGATACTAGCCACAATCATGACCGCAGCCGGACCGTAGAGGTTGTTTTTACGATCGGCATTGGATAAACCATGATATATTTTTTGCTTTAGCGGTAGCTGCTCATTCCGCCCCGTACATTCAAGACTTTTTCAAAACCGTTCTTTTTCAAGATTTGGCTGGCTTTGCTGCTGCGCATTCCACTTTGGCACATAACCACCACTTCTTTATCTTTAGATAATTCGCCCATACGCTTCGGCAGGTCGTTCAATGGAATGTTTTTGAAGCCTTTGACATGGTTTTCTTTAAACTCGCCTGGAGTCCGTACATCAACGAATTGTTTATTTTCGCTGTCTAGCTGGGATTTCAATTCTTCAGTTGAAATCGACTGCACGCCTTTTTTTGGAGATGTCAGACGGTATCCGAGCCACAAAGCCGCTGCTCCGATTACAACCCATAAAAGAATATCCATTTTCATCATTTCCTCTCTATTCGGTTTGGCCGAGCCAATTAGATAAATAAGCTGCGTTGCCGTCACTTAATCATCTTAAACACTTACCCGTGGGGGTATTATATTCTTCAAAAAAAGAACGTTTTAAAGTGTCGTCGCACTCTTAACACACCACGTAGGCTGAGTTGAAGTCTATCATTCTCTATGCCAGCCAAAATTTACTACCTGCTTTTCACGAGCAATTCTACAGCTTCTTTTACTACCGCTTCTGTATCTTCGCCTTTTTCAATGCTCTGGCGGACGCAAGCTTCCAGATTATCACTGACTATTACACCAATTGTACGGTCGACAGCGCTTCTGATCGCGGAAAGCTGAGTGACAACATCTCGGCATTCGCCGTCATTTTCAACCATTTTAAGCACGCCTCGCAATTGCCCCTCAATCCGTTTCAGCCGATTTTCAATGCGTTTATCGTATGCCATGTTTCGTTCCTCCTTGAAATATACAAGAGATGCTTTATTTATACTATCCACAATATACCCATCGGGGTATGTTGTCAAATCATTTAAAACTCGTTTTCGATGCAGCAACCGCAATACCTATTTCGGTTAAATATTTCCACAAGTTTCTTCTATATCGCAAGAGACTGGATATTGGCCTGCAACTCGAGTTCGACATTTCCTTTGATAGCTCGGCTAATCATACAGGAAGATTCTGCTTTTTCCGCAAGCCGGTGGGCCAGTTCGAAATCTTTTTCGGTAGCATCTGTTTTCAAGACCACTTGCGGGCGATGAATGATTTTTTTATAAGTGATCACGCCTTTTTCCACTTCCACTATTCCTTCCGATTCCATCGTCAAGGATTCCTTCTCCAAATTGCTGCGCTGCATCATTGCTGCCAGTGTAATGATGTAGCAAGTCGCGGCTGCTCCGAGCAGCATCTCGTCCGGATTGGTGCCGACTCCCGGGCCGTCCATTTCCGGCGGTATGGAAATCTGCGTCTTCAAATTCCCTGATTCGATTTCTCCAACATCATTACGCAAACCCGGCCAATCCGCTTTTAAATGAAAACTGTGTAAAGCCATGCAGCTTCTCTCCTTTAATGGTAACGTCATTACATAGAAAAAAATAATTTCTTCCGATTTTCTTTATTATTCCAGTGCTCATAGGCATTAAGCAAGCAAAAGGAGCTAAATAGAATGGATATTAGACTACGGCAGGCCCGGCCTGAGGATGGAACAGCGGCAGCCCCACTCATCGTCAATGCTATAGGGGATATCGCCAAGCACATGACTGCACTGCAAGAGCCGCAATTGGTCCTTGATAAAATCAGCGAAATGGTCCGCGGCAAAAATACACGGCACAGCCACCGCTTCACCTATATTGCAGAAGTCCAGAATGACCTCGCTGGAGTGCTGGTGCTTTACCATGGCAGCAAAGCGGAAGCGCTTGACCGCTTTCTGTACGATGAACTGAGAAAAAGCGGACATGAGCGGACGATTGAAAGGGAAGCCCATCTCGATGAATGGTATATCGATACCGTATCGGTTGATGCCGCTTACCAAGGAAAGGGCATCGGCACAGCATTATTGCACTACGCTGAAAAAATTGTTTCAGACAAAGGAGGCGGCAAGCTGTCGCTGAATGTCGATACAGAAAAAGATGCAGCCATACGCCTTTACCAGAGACTCGGCTATACTATTTCCGAACCCTGGACCATCATCGGAGAGCCTTTCCATCATATGGTGAAGGCCGTATCAGCCCAAAAGCCGCAATGACAAATAGTCATTGCGGCTTTTTTTCAGTCATTTAAATTTCATGTACAGCTTCTCCCGGCGGTCAGCGAACACCGGTATGCGTTCCCGGACACTCTCCACTTCAGCCAAATCAATTTCTGTGTAGCCGATTCCTTGCTGCTTGGCCATATCAAGGCGAATCTCGCCCCATGGCGCGATAACCATTGAACTTCCGCCGAATTCGTTTTTCGGATCGCTGCCGATGCGGTTAACCGCGACGATAAAGCATTGGTTTTCGATGGCGCGCGCCTGTAAAAGAATGCGCCAATGGTCAATTCGTGCTTCCGGCCATTCCGCCGGCACGAATATGACCTTCGCTCCGTTGAGCGCTTGCGCCCGTATCCATTCCGGAAAGCGGATGTCGTAGCAGATTACGCCGCCGCAAACTGTGCCGTCCAGCTCAAATGTGCCGAGACCTTCGCCTTCTTCCAGATGTATATGCTCATCCATCAGCCCGAAGCGGTGCGCCTTATCATATTCCGATACCAGTTCACCCTTTTTATCGACAACGTACATCGTGTTATAAAAGCCAGCTTGTTTTTTGGTGGACACTGAACCTCCAACGATATTGACGCCATTCCGTTTGGCAAAATCCTGCAGAAACTCCAGCGTTCGGCCAGCCCCATCAGCCAGCTCTTCCAATTCCGTCAAAGCATAGCCTGTATTCCACATTTCGGGCAGGACAATCGTTTCCGCCCCGTTCGCCGCTGCTTCATTCAAGTAAGCCTCAACCTTATCAAAATTCACTCCTGGCTCCCCAAAAGCAATATCCATCTGTACGCACGCAATCTTCATTTTATTCTCCTCCAGTAGACAAGTTAAGTTAAACTCTATAAGATTTGGAATAGAAGTGCAATTATTTAGAAAATGAGGGACTATTATATGGAATTTTCAAATCGCCTGCAGCAACTGCCGGAACAATTTTTTTCAAAACTAGCATCACGCACCAAACAAGCGATGCTTCAGGGGCGAGATATTATCAACCTGGGGCAGGGCAATCCGGATCAGCCGACACCTCCCCACATCGTTAAAGCGATGCAAGAAGCTGTTGCCGACCCGCAAAATCACCGGTATTCCCCGTTCCGTGGCATTCCGGAAATGCATCAAGCCGCTGCGGCATTCTATAAACGCGAATACGGCGTCGACATTGACCCTGATACGGAAGTGGCTGTGCTTGGCGGCACGAAGATCGGCCTAGTGGAGCTGCCGCTCGCCTTGCTCAACCCTGGAGACCTGCTGCTGCTGCCGGACCCGGGCTATCCTGATTATCTGTCGGGTGCACCGCTTGCCGAGGCCCGATTTGAAACAATGCCGCTCAAAGCGGAAAACAATTTCCTGCCGGATTATGCGGAACTTTCTCTTTCGGCTAAAGAACAAGCCAAATTGATGTACTTGAATTATCCGAACAACCCGACAGGCGCCGTTGCCAACAATCAGTTCTTCACTGAAACCGTCGAATTTGCAAAGCATCACAGAATTGGCGTTGTCCACGATTTCGCATATGGCGCAGTCGGCTTTGAAGGTGTAAAACCGCCGAGTTTCCTGCAGGCGGAAGGCGCCAAAGAAGTCGGAATTGAAATGTACACATTGTCCAAAACGTATAATATGGCTGGTTGGCGCATCGGTTTTGCAGTCGGAAACGCCAAAATGATTGAAGCTTTGAACATCATACAAGACCATTTATTCGCCGGGCTTTCACCAGCCCTGCAAATCGCCGCCGCAGAAGCTTTGACCGCCAGCCAACAATGCGTCGAAGAGTTGAACGGCACGTATGAAAGCCGCCGCAACGTATTAAAGGCGGAATGCGAGCGCATCGGCTGGCATATTGAAGCGCCTAAAGGATCATTCTTCGCCTGGCTGCCCGTACCGGAAGGCTTCACAAGCATGGAATTCACCGATCTCCTGCTGGAAAAAGCCGACATAGCCGTAGCGGCTGGGAGCGGCTTTGGCGAAAGCGGCGAAGGCTACGTGCGGGTCGGCCTGCTAGTGGGTGAAGAGCGTATCGTGGAAGCCATCCAGCGCATCGAGAAATTGGAACTGTTTGGTTGAATCTATAGACTTTATAAAAAGGAGAGCCTACGCGGCTCTCCTTTTTATGTTCAGTCTGTTTTCAAGCTTACGACAAACTTCATATCCCAATAAACATCGGAACTTTGCGGGCTGTCTTGATGCACTTCCACTGCAAGGACGTTTTCCCCATCTGCCAGATTAGCCAATGCGTCTCTATCCAACGTGATGCGCGTCAATTTATTCTCGGGAGGTATATTTTCTTCGTCCAGATCATTCAAATGGTCGTCATACTCAACTTCAACGTCCGCCATATTATAGCGGCCGATTTCTTCGCCATTCAGATAAATAATCGCTGCGTCATCCGCTTCGAGGTCAATGATGCCGAAATCGCCGATTGCATCGAAGTCATCGATATTGAACGATGTCCGGAAATAGGAAGTCGCGTATTTGTCGGATTCGTCATCCCCGTAACCAATGATTGTCTGGATTTCCCCGAAGGGTTCACGTTCATCGCCTTCCGGATAACCAAGAGGCGCTTGCCCGTCTTCCCAGTCATTATCGTCAAAATCAGGCAGCATCCAGTCAGAGCCGGGATCTGAGCCGTCGTCCAAATAAGTCCAGTCGGATTCGGCTTCCAGCAACGTCGTTTCTTCATGGTCGACAATTGACAGCAAAACCGGGTCAGTTGTCAGACTTTGGCCATCCGCCTTAACTTCCGCCCATATTTCGACTTCTCCAGGCTCGGCGTTTTCCGCTATGCTGACAACTCCGGTCCGAGAAATGGAAATGGCCCCTTCCGGCTCTGTCCGATAGACGATATTTTCTTCGAAAAGGTCATATTGCCCGCCTTCTGTATTGATGCCGGCGACGTCAAGGACAACCTCGGGATAGAAATCTGTCGGTTCGGTCGGTAAAATCGTCCCCGTCGCCGTCAGAGCTGCTTCGCTCAGGCCCGGTACTTCGACTTCAATGGAACTATCTTTGATGATCTTATACGTATCGACAACGTCCATCGTATCGGTTCGGTATGTGATAAATTCCAGGCTTGTCGGCGTCACTGCGACGTTCATGAATGTCGGCACTCCGAGCTGTTCTCTTACTGCAGAATAAGGCTCGGGATCTGTATTCATCGGGTAGAACTTGCTGCCGCTTGCCGAGTTGCCGGTCAGGTAAATCGTCCCTTCAGGGTTGATCACCGCCCCGTCTTCGATCATATGGTTTTTCAGCGGCTTAAAGCCTTTCATCTGGTGGGTCCTGACATAGGAATGGTCATGCCCCATCAATACAGCATCGAATTCCAATTTATCGATTGCCGGAACGAGCTGCTCCCTCAAGCCGAGGACATGGTCGCTCGTCGAATGCACTGCGGCGCTGTAAATGGAATGGTGGAAAACGAGGAACTTCCACTTGAAGTCCTGGCCGGCAGTCGCCTCTATCGTTTCTTCCATGAATTGGACGTGCTCTTCTCCATTTGTTTGGTTCGAATTCAGATTGATGAATAACGCATCGCCATATGTGAAATAATAATTCCCTCCTGAACTGTCATAATTGCCGAGTGCGGCATTCTGGTTCGGGACATTGAAATGGTATTCATAAAAAATCGTATTATCGTGATTCCCGATAGTTGTGGCAGTCGGCACGTGCTTCAGCGCATCCGGGGCAAAATAAGCTTCATATTCTTCTTCCAAATTCCGGTTCTCGACTTGATCCCCAGCGGATTGGATAAAACTCGTCATCGGATACTTGTCCAAAGCCTTTTCCAAAGTTTCGTTCCAGCCGGCTATATCCGCTTTCAAATTTCCGGAAGCACCGATTTGCGGATCACCCATCAACAGGAAATTATACGAATCGGTTTCCCGGGTGTGGAAGCTGTATGTTCCGCTCCAGTTGCCATAGCCGTCGCCCACTCGGTAGATATATTCGGTAGAAGGCTCAAGGCCGGATATAGCTGCTTCGTTGGATGCGTATCCGATGGAAGCGATATCCGAATGGGCCATGCTCTTCTGTACAGCGGCAGCTTCAGTGCCCGCAGTGAAACGGCTTCCCGCTTTGGCATACTCGACGACTCCGGGATTGCGAGTGTCCGGAGAATACCAGGAAAAGTTCATTTCTTGCTCAGTGCGCCCTGGAGCGAATGCGATCGAACTGACGAGGTAGCGCGATGTGTCCGGAAAGACAGTCGGACCGCTCCGGTCGAGCAGCAAGTAGAAGCGGTCATATTGCTCTTTGTAGCTGCCCGAGAAATTCAGCAGCTCTTTCGACAATTGAACGTTTCTCTCTTCGATTTCAGCGCTTTCAGCCAAGGCCAGTGCAGTTTCGGATTCGCCTTCTGCTGCTGCGCTTTCCGCCCCTGACAAGCATATGAAGCTTAATAAGGCTGCCGCTCCGATAAATTCAACAACTTTGGATTTCATAGGAATCAGCCGCATCGTCTTCACTCCACTTCATTGATTTCTTTCAAACCTCCAGCAGCGAACTGCCTAAATGCCGAAAATTTCTGGAAACACACTGGTTGTAAAAAATTGGATGAACGGCATTTGATAGACCCATGACTTAAGGTGAATACTTCTAAAATATAGAAGAGCATAAATACTCAAATCTCTTTCAAAATAGAGATAGATAAACCCTATTTTAATCCATATAATGGAATCTTAATTCCTTAATACAAAATTCAACATTTATTAATTGACTTTTCAGACTTTTATTATATCCTACACTGTTTATGGATAAAAAGAAACCTCTTTGAATAGGAAATATGTACTTATTAGACGTTCATCCATGCAAAAAGTTCGTAGTTTTGTCAACTTCACCATATTTTTGACGGAACATTAACAATAGCCTCAGTTTCACCATTTTTTCAAATAGCCTAATAGCCAAAAGAATAGCCCGCTAAAATAGCGAGCTTCTCTAAATAGAAATTCTAAATAAATCATTTTATTTCATTCGATTGCACCTAGATTTTCAAAGGGCTCAAGGCGCAGCTTCACTTCTCCAACGATTGCTTTGTCGAGCACGAATCCGATTTCCCTTGAATCCACGCTGTTTAGCCGATTGTCGCCCAGCACGAAATATGCCCCGCCAGGCACCGTGAATTCCTCGAAATCCTCTGTCAGTTTTCCCAGCCCCTGCTCACTGGCTAAAACGCGGTTTTCCTCCAGGTAAGCTTCTTGAACCGGCGTACCGTTTAGGAACAGCCGGTCATCGTCCATGCTAATCTTATCTCCCGGAATACCGATTACACGCTTGATGAAGTTTCTGTCCCCAGGCGTCTTAAACACGATTATGTCAAAGTTATCGATATCGCTGAGTTTCACGATCAAGACTTTATCGGCTTCCTCGAAAGTAGGCATCATCGATGTGCCGTGCACTTCTACAGGCTCAAAAAGAAATTGACGGGCCAAAAGCACGATCAGCGCGGTGAACAATAGGATTTTCATCCAGGCAATAAGTTCTTGGATTGCGCCTTCAGCCATCTCTTCCACCCCGTTCTCTGTAGTACATCCATTTTACTACAGCCAAAAGCGCTTGCACATTCGTTTTGCTATTCAATATCCGGATTGCTACAATTGTGTAAATATTAAAAATAGGAGGACTAAAGCATGAAAACCTTATCAACAAATCATGTCATCTACAGCTTTTCCCATTTGAACGAACCTGTCATGAAGGTGCAGCCGGGCGATACAGTAGCCATTGAAACCTATGATTGCTTCCAGAATCAGCTTCAATCTGCCGAACAGGAAGTCGCGGCCATCGATTGGAATGAAATAAACCCCGCTACGGGGCCGATTTTTATTGAAGGCGCAGGAATCGGCGATTTGCTGAAAGTGACCATCGACGAACTCGAAATTGGCACTCAAGGCGTTATGGTGACCGGTCCGGATTTAGGTGTCATGGGACATCGCCTCGAAAAAATGGAATCGAAAATCATTCCAATAGAAGGCGGTAAAGCTATTTTTAGTGATCAGCTCCATATTCCTTTGAACCCGATGATCGGAGTTATCGGTGTTGCCCCTGACGGCCCTCCGATTTCTTGCGGCACTCCAGGAGCACATGGCGGCAATATGGATACGAAACTGATTACAAAAGGTGCAGTTCTCTACTTCCCGGTCTTTGCCGAAGGTGCACTTTTCGCATTGGGGGATTTCCATGCCGCCATGGGCGACGGCGAAGTCAGTGTATCAGGCATTGAAGTGCCGGGACGCGCGACGGTTACATTTGACGTCATCAAAGGCCGGCATTCGAAATATCCGGTTCTCCAAAACAGCGACGGTTTTGCACTCCTCGTTTCTGCCATGACGCTCGACGAAGCGGTCAAAATAGCGGTGGAGGAAACAATTGATCTGCTGCTGCCGCATACCGATTTGAGCGTCAGCGACATGACAATGCTCATGAGCGCGGCCGGCCAGGCACAAATCAGCCAAGTCGTGGATCCGCTTGTGACGGTGCGCTTTTTTGTCCCACAATACGTATTGGATTCGCTCAATATCAAATTATTCTCTTAATGAAGATTTATTTAGGCATTTCAGGAGTGCGGCGGCGTCAGAATCGTCCGACTTTTGAGCCCCGCTCCTTTTTATGTTACACTCAAGAAAAACTTGTAGGTGATAAGAATGGTAGGAAGAAATGACCCATGCCCATGCGGCAGCGGAAAGAAGTATAAAAAATGTCACGGGAAACAGCAAACGGTTTCCATCAATGACATGGTAAATGACGAATTGTTCAAAGTACGCCAGCAATTTTTCTCGGATAACCCGAATCAGGAACAGCTTCCGGCGTTCCGTGAACTTCAGCAGCAATGGCAGCCTCGCTTGATGCAGTCAATGGCTGAAAACGATGCGCAAGCTTTTGTCATCGAAAATTTCCTGTTCATGCAAAAGCCTGAACTATGGGCAGACTTTTTAACAAAACAGGTTGAAGCGGCTCAGCGTCCAACAACCAAAGAAGTTCTTGAAAACTGGAAAAATGTAAAAGTATTCCTTGGCCAATATGTTGCCGGAAACGATACTTCTGCACAATTCAAAGATGCTTTTACAGGCGAAGTCTTCAAAATGACTGACCAGCCTCCGACAGATATGCAGGACAATCAAGGATTATTGGCTATTTTGCTGCCAGATGCACGCATCGGCGAAGAAGGCGCATTGTTCTTGAACGGCTATTTGACAGTTGTCGGCGAATTCAACCCGTTCTTTGAACAGTTGAAAGCGCAAATGGCTTCCGAAAATGCTACTGACGGTACTGCTTATTTGTACGACAATTATTTGGCAGTCGTTGAGATGATCGTTAAATATTCGACAGGCTCGGTCGATGAAAGCCTTGAGCTTTCGCATGAACACCAATCGGTTATGAACGAGCTTAACAAACATATTGAACAGGCGGATTTTGATGCCGAAACAGTTGATAATGTGACAAGCATCCTGAACAGCTATCTTGTGAGCCAACAACCGACTGTCCAAAAGCCTGAAGCACTTGTTGCCGGCTATTGGAGATTCCTGCAGGACCACGAATTGATCAAAGGGCCAATGCTTGCGCCTAAGGACCTCAGCGAAAAATTCGGTGTTTCTTCAAGCACAATCCTAAAACGTTCAAAAGAATTCGGATCTTATTTCGAAGAGCTTTTAGCAAAAAGTTAATCAGCAATAAAGGCGCGGCTTAGGCCGCGCCTTTTTCATGCCATTTTACCCACAAAGCCAAGTCCTGCAACGATTTCCAACCTGTTTGAAAGCGAAAATTTAATATAAATCCGTTTGTTTGCAGAAATCCAGGGAATCAGGAGAATATGTGGGTTATTTATTGAGAGAGACAGATTTCCCCGTCGCCAAGTGCATTAATCTGCGTCTTATGCACAAGATTTATGGCTTACCTGTGTGGTGTGGGGATAAAAACGTTCTTTTTCCCTAAAAAAACCTTATCAACATGTTGATAAGGTTTTGCGGCGAAATGTTACTCAAATAAAGGAGGACAAGAAGATGTTCGAAATCACATTGAACAGTTTTATCCGAATTGTCACCGTCGGTTTTCTGGCGTATATCGGCCTCGTATTCTTTTTACGCACTTCCGGAAAACGGACATTGACGAAATTGAACGCTTTCGATTTGGTCGTAACCGTAGCATTGGGGTCGACGCTTGCGACGGTTTTATTGAGCAAAGACGTCAGCTTGCTCGAAGGGATGACTGCCTTCGCTTTGTTGATCATCATGCAGTACTTGATGACGTTTCTGGCAGTCCGTTCGAAAGGCTTTGCCAATTTCATCAAATCTGAACCGAAGTTACTGTATAGCGGCGGCTCGTTTTTGGAAGAGGCGATGAAGAAAGAACGAATTACGGAAAACGAGATTCTTCAAGCGGTGCGGAACCAAGGAACAGGAAGCATGGACAAAGTCCAGGCAATTGTTCTGGAAACCGACGGCAGCCTGTCAGTCATCAGCGGTGAACCAGGCAATACCCTGAACAATGTAGAAATGAACAGTGAGCAATAGCTCCGGTTAGCAGCAAGCAAATGCATAAAAAAAGGTTCCGGAGGATTCCGGAACCTTTTTTTTATGACCTTGGGGTTTTTACCCGTTGTTTGCGGTGCTCCCGGCGGGCAGGTGCACTTTCAAAAAAGAGCTTCTCTCCTGCGGATTCCGGAATCACAGCTGGGACCTGCGCCGGTTTGCCGTCTTCTCCCATTGCGACCATCGTCAGGAACGATTCGGTAGTCAGCCGCTCTTCCCCAGTCTGCAAATTATGCGATTTCACGCGTACGTAAACTTCCATTGAAGTTCTGCCCGTAGACGTTACATTCGCTTCAAGTTCCAACACATCGCCGACGTGTGCGGAGGACAGAAAGTCAACCGAGTCAATCGACGCTGTTACTACTTGTTTGCGGGAATGCTTCATAGCGGAAATTCCGGCAATCTCATCGATATAGGCAAGCACCTTGCCTCCGAAAATTGAGTTCATGTGATTCGTATCCGGGGGCAATACCAGTTTTGTCTGGATTGTCCGTGATTCCTTCATCGGCCTTGTTTCCATTTTCAACACTCCTTCTGCTTCTTGCTGTTTTTAAATACACTTCCCTTCTATGATATATTAAAAATAAGGGGGAGTAACAATGACAGAATTATTGAGAATTTTGAACACACCTGAATTCCAATCCAAAAAAACCTTGAAAGGCCAATTGGAGGAGCTGGGAATAAAAGAAGGTGACTCACTCATTGTCCATTCATCGCTTAAGTCGATGGGATGGATTGCAGGAGGCCCTCAGGCGGTCGTTGAGGCATTAATAGAGACAATTACCGTAAAAGGGACCTTAGTTATGCCTGCGCAGTCAGCGGATAACTCAGACCCTTCTTATTGGATGGCGCCGCCCATCCCGGAAAATTGGCATCAACCATTGCGTGATGAGCTTCCAGCGTATGATCCTCACCTGACGCCCATGCGTGGCATGGGCAAAATCGCTGAATGCCTGCACCGCCACCCGGACACGATCCGCAGTCCGCATCCAGCCCACTCCTTTATGGCTTGGGGCATAAATGCCGCTCATTGGATGAGCGAGCAGCCAATCGAAAATTCTTTCGGACCCGGGTCGCCGCTTGGCAAAATGATGGAAGCGGATGTGAAAATCGTATTGCTCGGCACCGGTTTTGATTCATGCACAGCTTTGCATTATGCAGAGTTTGTCCAAAGCGACAGAACTACATCCCCACAAGGCGCCGCTATTATGAAAGACGGCGAGCGGATCTGGCAGCAATTCGACTGCGTGGATATGGACTCTGAGCGTTTCCCTGAAATCGCCAAAGCATACCCGGGAGCTATCACAACCGGCAGACTTGGCCAAGCTGAAGTTCAGATTGCCCCTATGCGTCCGCTTGTCGAATTCGGCATCGAATGGCTGAAAGCCAATCCTTCGCCAAAAGAAGAACAATCATAAAAGCCTGTCCATCGGAGTGGACTGTCCTTCCATCTATTTCATGGAGAGGCAGCCCAATAATGGACAGGCTTTTATGTATAGACGATTTCATCCAATAAATCCTCAAGGCGGGTATTGCTGGCGTTGAAAGAATCCACGAACGCATTGATAATGTCAGCAGGTTCCGCTATGTTCTCCCAATCCAGCCGGTATCCGGCGTTCAAGGCAAGCTGGCGGGCGAATTCCCTTACCGTCCTGCCATTCCCTTCACGAAAAGGATGCAAAGCATTCAGTTCCGCCAAATAATGGGCAAGGCGGGGAATGAATTGGCTGCGCGGCAAGCCTTTCAGGTAGTTGTCCCGCTTTAGCTCCACAAAGATTCTGCGCAATTCCGCATCGATGAACTTTGGATGCGCAAAAGACGAGGAACCTTTCGAAATCATCTCTTCCCGAATTTTCCCAGCAAAAGGATAGACATCCTGCAGGATAGAGCGGTGGATTTCAATAAAAGCTTCCATATCAACCGGATCGGCGGGTTTTTTAATACGCAATTCCGATAACCGGAACAGCGTATAGACTTTTTCCAGCTCTTTCAGTTTTTCTTCATCCATTAAGTTGAACAGATTGACCAGTACCTCCGACTCGGGGTAGCAGTACATAGAGCTATGCTGGTACTTAGACATTGAATTTCGACTTGATGGCCCGGTGGAATTGAGCTTCCGTCCGTTCGCCAGTCAACACCGACCTCACAAAATTCTCATCCTCGTTTGTTACATCAAAGCCTTCAGTCACTAGAGAATGTGCAGCATAAGAAATTGCATGGCTGGCTTGTTCATGGGAAACACGGTTAACTAATTTCGTCAAGTTCATGACCACCTTTCGTTTTCCAATCATACCATTTTTCTGCCCTTTTTTCCATCCTTAACCCCTATTCCATAAGGTTTTCAGCGATTTTTTTGCACAAAAAAACCGGATGCTGAAGCACCCGGTTTTCAGTTTGTTGAAAAGCAGAATTATAAAAGTAATAAAGCATATTTTGACATTGATATTCCGCAAAACAGCCCCGCTTTCCTGCGGGCTTGCGCCGAACTAACTCGTGCTGACGCCCGAGTTAGTTCGGCACTTCGTCGCTACGCTGCCCCGTGGGAGTCGGAGCTGTTTTGCTCCAAATCTGAATATTCGCCGGAAATTCAGAGAGCATATTTTCATGTTCTTCGATAAAAGAAATGATTCTCTATTAGGAAATACCTTTGAATGATGCGGAACGCGTCCGCCTAGAGCGAAATGAAAAGACACTACTAGAAATTTTCTCGACAAAAAAAACCGGATGCCGAAGCACCCGGTTTTCTTTATGCCTGCTGCTGCAGTTCTTTGGTTTCTTCGGCTGTAAAAGGCCGGGATCTCGTTAAGAACCGTTTGCCTTCCACGCCTTCCAACGAAAACATGCCGCCGCGCCCATTCACAACATCAATAATCAGCTGTGTATGGCTCCAGTACTCGAATTGGTTTTTATGCATATAGAATTTGCTGCCACCGATTTCGCCGAGCAGCACATCCTGGTCGCCTAGAAACAAATCGCCTACCGGATAGCACATCGGTGAACTGCCATCACAGCAGCCTCCCGATTGGTGGAACATGACCGGTCCGTGTTTCTTTTTCAGCAATTCAATCAGCTCAAGTGCCGCTTCTGTTGCAATTACTCGTTGGACCATCTTAATCCCTTCTTTCCTTGATCAAAAGAACCCTTGTTTGTCATCACTGTAGCTGACAAGCATATTTTTCGTCTGCTGGTAATGGTCTAGCATCATTTTGTGGTTCTCACGTCCGACGCCGGACATTTTGTAGCCCCCGAATGCTGCGTGTGCAGGGTATTGGTGGTAGCAGTTTGTCCAAACACGGCCAGCTTGGATGCCGCGTCCGAAACGGTAAGCCGTATTCGTGTCGCGCGTCCAGATTCCCGCTCCCAATCCATATAACGTATCGTTAGCGATTTCAAGCGCTTCTTCTTTTGTTTTGAATGTCGTAACCGAAACGACCGGCCCGAAAATCTCTTCTTGGAAAACGCGCATCTTGTTATTGCCTTTAAAGACAGTAGGCTTGATATAATAGCCTTCTGCTAAGTCTCCTTCAAGTATATTGCGGTCTCCGCCAATCAATACTTCAGCACCTTCTTGCTTGCCGATATCCAGGTAAGACATGATTTTTTCCATTTGTTCTTGTGAAGCTTGAGCGCCCATCATTGTTTCAGGATCAAGCGGATTGCCGATTTTAATTGCAGCAACGCGTTTTAAAGCGCGCTCCATGAATGCATCGTAGATATCTTCGTGGATCAGTACGCGTGAAGGGCATGTACATACTTCGCCTTGGTTTAAGGCAAACATGACAAAACCTTCAATCGCTTTATCCAGGAATGCATCGTCTTCATCCATTATGTCTTTGAAGAAGATATTCGGTGATTTACCGCCAAGCTCCAATGTTACCGGAATCAAGTTTTGCGACGCGTATTGCATGATCATACGGCCTGTTGTCGTTTCACCCGTAAATGCCACTTTTGCAACGCGCGGGCTTGAAGCAAGCGGTTTGCCTGCTTCCAATCCGAAGCCGTTGACGATGTTCAATACGCCTGGTGGAATCAGATCGCCTACCAGTTCAGCCCAAACGAGAATGCTCGCCGGTGTCTGTTCAGCAGGTTTCAAGACGACGCAGTTTCCAGCTGCAAGTGCAGGTGCAAGTTTCCAGACAGCCATCAGCAACGGGAAGTTCCAAGGAATGATCTGGCCCACGACGCCCAGCGGCTCATGGAAATGATAAGCTACCGTATCTTCGTCAATTTGGCTGATCGAACCTTCTTGCGCGCGGATCACACCCGCGAAATAGCGGAAATGATCAATTGCCAAAGGAATATCGGCATTCAAGGTTTCACGGACTGCTTTTCCGTTATCCCAAGTTTCAGCGACTGCCAATAATTCCAGGTTTTCTTCCATGCGGTCTGCAATTTTCAATAATATATTTGAGCGGACAGTAGTCGATGTTTTGCCCCATGCCTCTTTTGCCGCATGTGCAGCGTCAAGCGCCGCTTCTACGTCTTCAGCTGTCGAACGCGCCACTTCTGTGAATTTTTTGCCGTTTACTGGAGAAACATTATCAAAATACTGGCCATTCGCCGGAGCTCGCCACTCTCCATTTATAAAGTTTTCGTACCTTTCCTTAAAAGAGTGTTTCGCTCCTTGCGTGTTCGGCATCGCATATTCCATTACCATTCTGTTTCCTCCCTTTATCTTTTTTGCCTTTCTTGTATGCGCTTACATTCCCTTAGAAAAAGAGTGCTGCACATCAAGAAACAGCTTCCCTTCTATATTGTCAAAAAAATTAGAAAATTGCAAGCGATTTGGATAAATTCTAGGTCC
Organism: Planococcus sp. TJ-302; assembly: GCF_058268455.1. Lineage (NCBI taxonomy): Bacteria > Bacillati > Bacillota > Bacilli > Caryophanales > Caryophanaceae > Planococcus > Planococcus sp. TJ-302. The sequence continues at coordinate 1,818,696 of NZ_JBZDOI010000001.1, forward strand.
CATTTCACATCGTTTTGTTTATTCGGCCTGAAGGGTATACTGTTTAATAGAAAAAGAAATAAGCAATGAAGGGATTTTATTTATGCGAATCAATAAGTTTTTGAGTGAAACGGGCATCACCTCGCGCCGCGGCGCCGATAAATTCATCGAAGCAGGACGTGTCACTATCAATGGCCAGCTGGCGGAACTTGGCAGCAAAGTCGGACCGCGCGACGAAGTCCAAGTCGATGGCAAAATCATTGAACAACCGCAAGAAGAATACGTCTACATCGCGCTCAACAAACCCGTTGGCATTACAAGTACGACCGAGCGCCATATCGAAGGCAATATTGTGGATTTCGTCAACCATCCTTTGCGTATCTTCCACGTCGGTAGGCTGGACAAGGATTCGGAAGGTTTGATTTTGCTGACGAACGACGGCGACATTGTCAACGAGATTCTACGGGCGGAAAATGAACACGAAAAAGAATACATCGTCAAAGTGGATATGCCGATTACAGAATCTTTCTTGAAGAAAATGTCGGAAGGCGTTGAGATTCTTGATACAAAAACGCTGCCGGCTAAAGCTGAGAAGATTTCGAAATTCTCATTCCGCTTGACGATCCGACAAGGATTGAACCGTCAGATCCGGCGCATGTGCCAAGCGCTCGGCTATGAAGTCCGCGATTTGAAGCGGGTGCGCATTATGAACATTCACCTAGGCGGCTTATCGACAGGCGAATGGCGGAATCTGACAGAGGAAGAACGCAACGACCTGTTCCGCGAACTCGACTACAAACCTAAACGATAGGAGACAGATACATGCTGACATTGCAGAACACCCCTAACCACGCAGGCGTTAAGATCAGCGGTGATTATTTCGATCTTGAAGAATTGAACAAAGCGATTTACCATGTAATCGGCGATGAAAACAAATACCATAATTATACCGGCTCCCGGACCCGGATTCTTGGGATTTCCCACGCAATCCGCCAAGCCGCGCTTGGCGAACGCAATTTGGAAACTGTTTTTAACGGTTTGACGGAACACGCAAAAAAACAAAAGAGCTTTATATCTCCTGATAAAAATATCTATTTCTCTACGGAAGTGCTGTGGCCTGAAATCTTATACGCAGCGGTGGCACTCAAGGATTTTGTCCGCCTGCACCGCGAAGAATCCACATTCCCCGACTGGGAGCCAGAAGTGCACGTTATCACTCATTTCCAGTCGCTTGTGCTGGATTGCCTTCACGGCCAAGTGCCTGAAGAAGAATACCAGATCATCATGAAGACATTCAGCCAATCTTCTTCTGTCGGTGATTATGCTATCCAATACATCGATTTTCTCAATCTGAAGTTTATCGATATGGCGAAGCAGCAGCGTGAAAAAGCGCTGTCTGCTGTCGCGATGAAGATTGCTGTGCAAGACAACGAATACACCGCATTTCGCCAGCAGGTGCTGGCAGCGGCAAATCCATCCAAAAAAAGCATACACGAAATTTACTTTAAAGCTGATTACCCTGAACAGATTGATTGGTGACATGAAAAGTGCAGGCGCCTTGCTAGGCCCGACAAGCGCTGGAGGGCTTGGCTTGAATGGCGCTTTTTGCTATTCTGGACAAGACCGAAGCGTCTCGAGGGCCTAGGCGCCGGAGCTGGACAACAAGAAAAGCGGAAACGGCCGATAAGGTTCGACAGCATAAGACGGACTGGCGAAGCGGCGTGTTTTTGCCGCACAGTCCTGAAAAGTAGAAGTGCCTGTCCAGCTCTGACAGGCATAAGGTGAACCAGCGAAGTGGCGTTCTTCGCCACACAGCTGGGTTACCTTATGGCCCGAAGAGCTAGGCACTGAACTAGACAACAGGCTGGCTTATGACCCGAGAACCTGGCCGTTGGAGCTAGACAACAAGAAAAGTGCATGCGCCTTGCTAGGCCCGACAAGCGCTGGAGGGCTTGGCTTGAATGGCGCTTTTTGCTATTCTGGACAAGACCGAAGCGTCTCGAGGGCCTAGGCCCCGGAGCTGAACAATAAGAAAAACAGACACCGGCGTGAATTCACGCTGGCGCCTGTTTTTTCTTAACGCTTGATCTGCAGTACCATGAAATCACTGACTTCTTCTGCCCGTAAGCTATGCTTCTCACCAGGAGCCATATGGAGCATATTGTGTTGGGACACTTCAACTTCCCTGCCCTCTACCGTGAAAATCACTTTCCCTCTTTTGACGATGATGAGAACATCCGCATCCACTTCATGCTCCGCTACCGTCTGCCCGATCTGCAGCTGCATGTTCACCACATTGGTGTTGTTAAAACTCAGCACTTTTTCGATATGCTTATGGGTGTCGTTCAAATAATAAGGCGTTTCAATCAATTCCATGCCGGCACCTCCCTTTTCTTCACCTAATTCGACATAAAACCCCGGATTCCTTTGCTTACGGAATCCGGGGTTTTCACGATTTTCTTATTCGACCAATTGGATAAATTGTTTTGTGCGTTCGTGCTGAGGATTTTCAAAGAACGTTTTTGGATCTGCCGATTCAATGATTGTCCCCTGGTCGATCATAATCACACGGTCCGCTACTTCTTTTGCGAACTTCATCTCGTGCGTCACGACGACCATCGTCATTCCTTCTTCCGCAAGCTGTTTCATGACCTGCAGAACTTCTCCGACCAATTCAGGATCGAGAGCAGAAGTAGGTTCATCGAATAGCATGACCTTTGGTTTCATTGCAAGAGACCGCGCAATTGCCACCCGCTGCTTTTGGCCGCCAGAAAGTTTGCTGGGATAAACATCCGCCTTATCTTCAAGGCCGACCTTTTTCAGAAGCTCCATTCCCAGCTTTTTCGCTTCTTCTTTTTTCATTTTTTTCACCGTAATCGGCGCTTCAATGACATTTTCCAAAACGGTTTTATGCGGGAACAAGTTGAAGTGTTGGAAAACCATCCCGACTTCCGCTCTGATTTGAGGCAAATTCTCTTTTTTAGGATCGATTGTATGACCGTCAATTGTAATTTTCCCGCTATTGATCATTTCTAAAAAGTTAAAACACCTGAGAAGCGTACTTTTTCCGGATCCACTGACCCCGACCAGAACGACAACCTCTTGGGGCTTCACATGCAGATCAATGCCTTTTAGCACTTCAAGGTCGCCAAAGGATTTGTGTATATTTTCTCCGATTATCATGTTTAACCCTCCTTAGGCTTTGTCCACATCGAGTTTATTTTCGTATAAGCGCAATAGGTACGTAAAGATCATTACGAGTACCAAGTAATACAGCGCGACAACCAGGAACGACTCAAACGGCTGGAAAGATTGTGCTGCTTCACGGTTCGCAAGTGCGAAGATTTCCGATACCCCGATAATATAAACCAGCGACGAATCTTTCAATGTAATGATGAACTGGTTGCCAAGCGGTGGAATCGAACGGCGTAAGGCTTGTGGAAAGACGATGCGCTGCATGGTCTGTCTCCGATTCATGCCAAGCGACATACTCGCTTCACGCTGCCCAGGGTCGACGCCCTGAATGGCGCCGCGGAAAATTTCCGCAATATACGCACCGTTATGGACACCTAGAGCAATGGCGCCTGCCCAGAAATTATCCATTGTGTAAATTTCCACTATCCCGAAGTACAGGAACATGATTTGAACGATCAGCGGTGTTCCGCGGATGACCGTAATATAAATATTAGCAATTCCCCTCAGGATTTTCGATCCCGAAATTTTCATCAAGGCAAATACCAAACCGATTACCGTACCCAGAATGACACCGATTGCGGTCAATTGCAGCGTGACAACTGTCGCTTCCAGGAATCCCTGATAGGTCCGCATAAATACTTCATATACTGTTGCAAATAATTCTAACATTAACACCATTCCTCCCTAGGCCAAATGATTATTTGAGGATCTCGACTCCTTCAAGATCTACGTCAAGGAGGTTACGGCCAAACCATTTATCAGAGATTTCTTCATATGTGCCGTTTTCAATGATTGCAGCCAATGCTTCGTTCACTGCAGCCAGCAATTCTTCATCTTCTTTGTTTACTGCAACAGCTGCTTGCTCAATCCAAAGTGGATCACCGACTATTTCGACTTCAAGACCGGCTTTTTGTGCTTCAAAGCCTACTACGTCAGCCGTGATGACCGCATCCAAACGTCCTTCGATTGCTAAATCCTGCAATGCGACAACATCACTATTGTAATACTGAATATCTTCCGTGTATTTTTGTGCAGCTGTATCGTATGTGCTTTGTCCTACAACACCGATTTTCTTACCTTCCAGATCAGCTTCCGAAGTGATTTCAGTGTTGCCTTCGCGTACGAAGATTACACCACCTGAGTAATAATATGGATCAGAGAACGAAACTTGCTTTTCACGCTCTTCTGTAATCGCCATCGATCCGATAATCGCATCGAAACGGTTAGTTGTTAGACCCTGGATAATTGTTTCCCATGGTGTTGTGATTGGATTCGGCTCAAGGCCCATTTCCTCTGAAATTGCATTGCTGACATCAATATCAAACCCTGTCAAAGTCCCGCCTTCTGTAAAATTGAACGGTTTGTACAGACCGCTTGAAGCTGTTGTGAATTTGCCTTCCTCCACTAGATTCAAATCGCTGCCGCCTTCAGTGCTTGATCCTCCCGAACCGGCTGAGTCTTCTGAACCTCCGCAAGCTGCCATAAGCATCCCTGTTGATAGAATTACACCTAAAAATGATAATTTCTTTTTCATATTGTTCTCCCCTTTTCGTTGTTTATGATTGACCAAAGCGCCGAAGCGTTTCGGGACTTGCCAGTAAGTTGAGCGTCCTTTTTATAAAAATATGTCTTTCTCTTTGTATACCTCTTCTACTTTTATCAAATTCCCCTTCACTTTCGCATGCTCCTTTACGTAAACGAAGCGCATGATGGAAGTCAGCAAAGCGTGGACAGCTGTGTAGGAATCGATGTTCAAATTGGAATTCAACGCAACCGGCAGCAAAATATCCGCGTATTCGCCAGCAGGTGAATCACTAGCATCGGTCAGCACAATCACTTGTGCGCCCCGCTTTTTCGCTGTGCCGAGTGTTTCGATCAATGCTCGAGTATAGCGCGGAAACGCAAAGGCAATTAAAATGTCGCCTTCTTTGACCTTCGATAATTGGCTGTAATATCGCCCTTCGGAAGAAACGATCATTTCAGTTTGGCCGAGCGACATGTCCAGCCAGCCTGAAAACCAATGCGCCAGCCCGAAATCGAAAAAATTGCTGGTGACGTAAATGTGTTTTGCGGAACTGATCATATCGACTACTTGAAGCAGCTTTTCTTCATCAATGGATTGCTTGAGCTTTACGATGCTCAAAATATCCGCATCCAGCAAATTCTCCAAAAAAGATTGATCCACTTCCGGTTCCAGTATTTCCTGTTCCGCCTGTACCAGCCTTTCTTCCGCCAATTTCCGTTGAATCACCTGCTGAAATTCAGCATATCCTTTGTAACCAAGCTTCTGCGTCCAGCGAATCACCGTTGATTCACTGACGTTCACCCGTCTCCCTACTTCAAGAGCTGATGAAAATGCCAGGAAAATGGGTTCTTTAACAAATAAATCTCCCACTTTTTTTTGGCCAGAGCTGAAATCTTTATAAGATCCCGAAACTTTACGCAGTATTTCCTGCATGCCAACCGCCTCCAACACAAGAACTTACTCAAATACCTATAAAAAGTATACTACCTTGCAGGGAATCCTGCAATACTTTACTGAATATTCCCTGAAGCCATTTATTTATATTTATTCTATGTTTGATCCTTTTACTCAATTTAAGGTGTTTTTTATGCAGCTATTATGTATTTTTTAAATGCGCGGTGTATAGAGCGGCCTGCAAAGGGAGGCTTGCAGGAGGCGGAGTCGACAAATTCGGTTTAAAACAGAAGTTTTTTTGCAGGAAATACTTCGCTCAACTGCATCTTATTGAAAAATTCCCTTCCAACTTAAACTGTAAACCTGAATTTTTCATGTTTTTTGAATTAAAAGGATTTCCTTTCGGAGACACGAATTAGAAAGAGGAAGCAGTATGATAAAAACGCCAGGACATGAAATAAAACATAAGTATTGTATAATAATTGTATAATATTAGTATCGGAGTGGATGAATGTGAAGTGGCAAGATCGAATTTTCTGGCTGTTTATCGTATGGTACAGCATCGGCATAGTGCTGTTGAGTTTTGATTTATTGCCTTGGTGGCTGGAATGGGCGAATGCATTTTTCCTGATGCTTGCCGGAACACTTGGTTTTCTCTATTTTTATCACCTGTTCGGAAAAACAGCCGGCATTTCGTTGGGCATTTTCATCTTCCTGTTTACGTTTATCGTGGAGGGGGCTGGCGCAGGTACTGACTTCCTTTTCGGCTCTTACGATTACACAAAAAGCTTCGCGCCCAACCTGTTTGGAGTGCCTATTGCTATCGGCTTCGCCTGGCTGATGGTCATGGCGACCACCCACGTGCTTGCACGGTGGATAGTGCCTTCCGGGGGGATTTTATATGCCTTTGCCGGAGCTATAGGCGCCGTCATCATCGACTTGATTATCGACCCCGTAGCTTTCCTTTTGAAAGAATATTGGATTTGGCAAGACACGGGCATCTATTACGGTATCCCGTGGACCAATTTCACCGGATGGTTTACCGTCGCTTTCGTCCTTCACTTGCTCATTGACTGGCTGATGAAACGGCAGGGCCTCCAAACTCGCGCTTCCATTCTCGAAAAACGGATGGTCCTCTTATACATATTAATCACAGCTATGTTCGTGCTGCTTGGCGCCTTGGGCGGCTTGTGGCTTGCCGCATTGCTGACCACCACCCTTGCAGCCGGATTCACGGCATGGGCATGGAGAAGGAGGCCTGCATGATTCCCGCGAAAAAAATTTATTTATTCGATAAAGGATTTGAATTGTATTTGAATCCGCTTCTTCGCCGATTTTTTTCCGCCCTTCTTGGCCGCGGCATGCAAAAGCCGCCGGCAAATCCTGTCATCTTTATCGCCAACCACAGTTCCTGGTGGGACGGGCTCTTGTTCTTTTTCCTGAACCGCACTGTGTGGAAGCATAACATCCATATGATGATGGACGAAAAAGGGTTGGTTCAATACAGCTTTTTCCGTTTTCTCGGTGCATTTTCCATCAACCGCGCAAAACCGAAAGATATTCTCGCCTCGCTGCAATACGCAGAAAAGCTGCTGCAAAATGGAAAATCTGTTGTGCTGTTTCCGCAAGGCGACGAGTTCCATCAGGAAAAACGGCCGCTGGGCTTCAGTGCCGGAATCACCTATTTGATGGAACGCTGTCCGGACATCCCGGTCGTTCCGCTGAGCTTCTATTATTCATTCCGCCATGTCCAAAAGCCGGAAGTGTGGATACTGCAGGGTCCGGCGTTCCGCCTGAATGATCTTGCAGGAAACAGCCGTAAAAAGCAGACAGCGGAAATCGAACAGCTTTCAACGCAACAGCTTGATGAGTTGAAGAGATTTGTGGTGGCAGAAGACACTGCCGCATTTGAAGACTTATTGAAAAGGGGGAAATAGGTATGCTATTGTTCATCAGCGTACTTTCGGTTTTTTTGCTGTGGACCATTTTTAACAGCTTTTTCCTCCCTGCGCTGCCAGCCAAGGCAAACTTTTCTGCAGGACCGGCCATTTCTGTACTGATCCCGATGCGCAATGAAGAGCATAATGCTGCGACTTTGGTAGCTTGCCTGAAAGCTGCGGATTATCCGAATATGGAATTCATCATCTTAAACGATCAATCGACAGACCGGACCGGTGAGATTCTTTCCCAGCTGACTGCCGGCGACAGCCGTTTCACCCTTTTACAAGGTCGGGAACTGCCGACAGGCTGGGTTGGAAAAGTCCATGCCTGCCACCAATTGCAGCAGCACGCCCAAGGCGAATACCTGCTGTTCATTGATGCCGATATCCGCTTTGTCCCGGAGGCGTTCGGGCAAGCATTGTCGTTGATGCAGCAAAAAAATGCGAAGTTATTGTCCGGTTTTCCAGCGTTCGATGTGCCGCCTTTTTTAAGCAAGTTATTGGTGCCGATGCAACATTTCGTTGTGTTTTTCCATCTTCCGCTGGCAGTGGCCAACCGGACGAATATCCCGTCCACCACAGCAGCAAACGGCATGTGGATGATGTTCGAACGCAAAGCATACGACACAATCGGCGGCCATGCAGCAGTTTCGGACTCTCTCGTGGAAGATGTCCACATCGCCAGGCTGATGAAGGCATCAGGAAAGAAAATGCTGCTCGCCAACATTACTCGCTCTGTGCGCTGCCGCATGTACGACACAAACCATGACGTATGGGAGGGCTTTCTGAAAAACAGCTATGCAGGCATCGGCCGATCGCCTTTGATGGCTGCAGGGTTGAGCCTTTTCTATGGAGCATTTTACGTAGCTCCTCTGTTTTTACTCTTATATGGGTTGTTTTTTGCAAAGCCGCTTTATGCCGTCCCTTATGTCTTGACTGTACTGCAGCAGCTTTATGTGCTGCTCATGACCCGCCAGCATTGGCAGCTGGCGTTCTTAATGCCTGCGCAGGCGGCCGCAATGATTGCCGTACTGCTTCACTCAATGTGGAAAGCATGGCGCAAAAAACCGTATTCCTGGAAAGGCAGGCAGTATTCATGAAAAAAGTGATTATTATCGGTGGAGGACTTGGCGGACTTTCTTCAGCTGTCACTTTGGCACATGCCGGATTCCAAGTGCATTTATTCGAACAGAACGACCATCTCGGCGGCAAATTGATGCCGGTTTCTTTGGGCAGCTATACGTTTGACTTTGGACCGAATACAATCACGATGCCGCATGTATTCAAAGGAATCATTGAGCAGACCGGCGAGCGGGCAGAAGATTATTTCGAACTTCTGCCGCTCCGATCCCATACCCGCAACTATTTTCGGGATGGCTCCACAATTGAGTTTTCTTCAGACCCGGAAAAGATGGCTGCCGAAATTGCTCGTTCGTCGATAGGCGACGCTGCCAATTACCCGAAATTCCTGAAGGAAATTAGCCGCCTTTACAGATTATCCGAACGCTATTTCTTCCCCGCAACGTTCCAATCCTGGCGCGATTACCTTTCTCCTTCTCTCGGCAGCGCTTTGCTGCAGGCACGGCCGGCAGAAACCTTAGATCATTTTTTCAAGCGTTATTTCTCAAACCCGAACTTGCTGCAGGCTCTTGGCCGCTACGCAACTTATATCGGATCTTCACCTTATAAAGCGCCTGCCACTTTTGCGATGATTGCATATCTCGAACTGGTAGAAGGCGTCTATTATACGAAAGGCGGAAATGTCCGCATTGCGGAAGCTTTTGCGGCTGTTGCCAGAAAGAACGGGGCTGTGCTGCAGACCGGAACAAGCATAGAGCGGATACTGGTCAATAACGGCAGCGTCAGCGGTGTGGAGCTGGCAGGCGGAGAGAAAGTCGAGGCGGATCTGGTCATTTTAAATGGTGATCTCTTGAGTGCTTATCCCGAATTGGTGGATGAAAAGCTGCGCCCTTCTTTTCCCGATGCGAAAGCAGCAAGTTTCGAACCTTCTATCTCAGCATTCGTTATAACCGCAGGGCTGAGAGGACATGTGCCGGAACTCAAGCATCATAATGTATTTTTCTCCGGAGATTACCGACAGGAATTTGCCGATTTGTTTGATCACCAGCAATACAGCGACGAACCGACGGTCTATATTAGCAACTCCTCTTTCACCGATCCTACCGTATCTCCGGATGGCAGCAATTTGTTTATTTTAGTCAACGCACCTGCCCTGACAAAAGAAGGGCAGCTGCAGATCGATCCTGAGCAATACAAAGAACGAATTTATGATTTTCTGGAAAGCTACAGCGTGGAAATCCGCAGCCGCCTCGCTGTGGAAAAAGTGTTCACTCCTTCTTTTATAAAGGAGACGTTTGGCTCGTGGCGCGGCGCCTTGTATGGCCCTTCTTCACATCGCAAAGCGGATGCCTTCCTGCGGCCTGCAAATGCAAGCCCGGATATCTCCAATTTATATTTCATAAGCGGCAGCACGCATCCCGGCGGCGGCTCCCCGATTGTTACAATGGGTGGACAGAATTTGGCAAACCGCATCATCAAGCAGCACAAATAAAAGGCTTCAGCGCCGTTTCGCGCTGAAGCCTTTTGGTTTATAAGTAAGCTATGATGGCCTGTTTGGATTCATCTGATACGAAGTGTTTCTCTGTGAACACATTATAGCGCTTGTCGCGGATTGCCGACAAAATTTCACGGTATACAAGGCCCGCCCCTTTTACAGCGATGCGCGAGGACAGCGGGTATTCATGGATGGTTTCAAATGCCTGCTCATAAAAATGTTCAGCTTGCTTGGCAAGATCTTCCCAAACTTCGACAAACTCCCCGCTGACCTGCCCATTATGCAGATCGGCATCGGCAAGACTGTATTTATGCAAAACTTCATTCGGCAAATAAATTCGGCCAATTTTCAAATCTTCTCCGACATCCCGCAAAATATTGGTGAGCTGCATCGCGTAGCCCAGGGAAACCGCGCCTTCTTTCAGCACAGCCGTTTTGCCTGGCGCAAGAATCGGAAGCAGCATCAGCCCAACGCTGCTTGCCACATGGTAGCAATAGTCCAGCAGGTCTTCAACTGTTTCGTAGCGGCTGAAAGACAAGTCCATTGCTTGGCCTCTCAGCAAACAGGAAAATGCGTCTGCATCCATATCGAAGGTTTGGAACACATCGGCCAGCGCCACCCACATCGGATTTTCCGGGTTGTGCTGGCCTTTCAAGAATTGCTGAAACTCCTGTTCAAACTTTGCAAGTTCTTCAACGGGGTTATCCCCTTCATCAACAATATCATCAGCGAGACGGCAAAATGCATAAACTGCCCAAACCGCTTTCCGTTTTTCCTTTGGCAATAAAGAAAAGGTTTTGTAAAAACTCTTGGAATTGGCAGCAATGACTTTTTCACAATAATCGTAAGCTTGTCTTACTTCCATCGTGGACCGCTCCCTTCACTCGTGAACTCACTTTGGACTTGCTCGGCCATGAGTTTCGCTCCTTGCATGACAATCGGGATTCCACCGCCCGGATGCACGGACGCTCCCACTGCGAACAAGCCCTGGGTTTTATACGGCTTGACCTGCGGACGGAAAACCCCTGATTGGAACAGCGTCGGCCCAATGCCGAAGCTGCCGCCTTTGAACAAGCCGAACGCTTCAGCTTCTGTCGGCGTACGGATTTCCATCCACTCTATCGCCGCCTTTAACCCGGGAAAAGATAAATGCTCCGCGCGTTCTATGATTTGATCGATCCATTCTGCTTCCGAAGCCCAATCGACCGTTGAGCCGGCAGGAACAGGCACCAACATGTAAAGGACGCCTTTCCCTTCCGGAGCAAGTGAACGATCCACTTTGGAAGGATGGAAGGTATAGAACGCAGGGTCTTCAGGAAGTTTCTTATCGCTAAAGACATTTTTCATATGGTTTTCATAACTGTTCCCAATGAAAAACTGATGGACATTAACATCTTCATAGATTTTGTCGAGCCCGAAGTATAACAGTACGCAACCGGAAGAAGGAACAAATTCCTTCACTTTCTGGCCAGGCAGGACAGATGTAATCGAAGGAAAGTCTCCATTATAAATTACGCCGTCAAAAGCCTGAAATCCTTCTTTTGTTTCAATTCCTTTGACCACATCGTCCTCAACGACGATGTTTTCTACTGGGCAGCCGGTATGTATCTCAGCATTCGGGCGCTTCCGGAGTTCTTTTTCAAGAAGCGGGATCAAACTGCCGTAGCCGCCTTTCAAATAATGCACGCCATGTTCATGCTCGCTGAAAGGCACTAAAGAATACATTGCAGGCGCATTGAACGGGTCTCCCCCGATATACAGCGCCTGCAGTGTATATGCCAATTGAAGCCTCTCATCTTTAAAATAATTGGCCATTAATTTTTTCACAGATTGCTGCGGCTTCAGCTTCAGCAGCTTTTTCACATTCCCAGGAGTCCAGAAGTCGCTTTTTTTAACAAAGGAATGTTCCAAAAAGGCGGAGCTTCCAATTTCAAAGCGCTCTCTGCCTTCTGCCATAAATTTCAAGAAGCCTTCCTGTTCCCCGGGAAACACCCGCTCCACTTCCGCGGCTTGGCGTTCGATATCCGGATATTTGGTGTACACTTTGCCGTCGGGGTAACGGATTGTATAAAGCGGATCGCAGAGGAGCAGTTCATATTGGTCATCGCTGATTCCTGCTTCCCCCAGCAGTTTACGGAACATTTCCGGCAGCAGGACAATTGTCGGCCCTTCGTCGATCCGGAAGCCGTCGCGTTCCACGAACGTTAAACGGCCTCCCAATTTCTGCTCTTTTTCAAAGATGGTAACATCGAAGCCTTGACGGGTTAAGAAAAGTGCTCCCATCAAACCGCCGACGCCGCCTCCGATAATGGCAATTTTCATGAAAAGCCCTCCAATGCCGGCAAAGGCGATGTCGGAACAGGTGATTTTCCGTATTGCTCAAAAATGCCATTCGCTGTAATGCGGGCAGATTCCAGAATTGTCGGCAAGCCGCTTCCTGGATGTGTTCCGCCTCCTACCAGCCAGCAATTGTCCAGTTCTTCGAATTTATTATGGGGACGGAAAATCATCATCTGCGACAATTGATGTCCCAGATTGAACGTTGCACCTTTGTAAACGGAATACTCATGCTCCCAATCGAATGGCGTCAGCAGCTGCTCTTCTTCAATATGGTCGCGGAGCCCTTTAAAGCCTGTTTTTTCTTCGATGATATCCAATACCAGTTCGCGGAATGCCCCTTTTTCTTGCTCCCATCCGATATCGCTGAAATTATTCGGCACCGGTGCCAGGATATAAAGCGTCGACTTGCCTTCAGGCGCCAACGTTGGGTCGGTTACACTGGCGTTCTGGACGTAAATAGAGGGATCTGCCGAAAGCATGCGCGTATTCGTGATTTCCTCGACATTCTTTTTATAGTCTTTCGAAAAGATGATGGTGTGGTGGGAAAGGTCATATTTTTTATCCAGCCCAAGATACATCATAAACGTCGAACAAGAATATTTTTTCTTCTCCAATTTTTGCGGACTGTATTTCTTCAAAATGCCCGGTTCTACAAGGTGTGTCATGACGTGTGCGAAATCACCGTTGATGACGACTTCATCTGCCAATTCGACAGAGCCGTCCTCCAGTTCGACGCCTTTTACAGCACGGTTTTCAATGGTTAATTTTTTAACACCTTTTCCTAAATGAATAGTGCCGCCCAACTCTTCGATCACTTTTGCCATCGCCTGTGAAAGTTGATTGACTCCGCCAATCGGGTGGAATATGCCGTAAGCATGCTCCATATAGGAAAGGATGGAAAATGCACCCGGACATTCCCATGGCGACATCCCGAGGTATTTGGACTGAAATGCAAAAGCCATCTTCAAGCGCTCATCTTTAAAATAGCGGGACAGGACATCGTATAAAGTTTTATTGACCTCCAGTTGAGGCAGCGCTTTGATGACATTGGGCTGCATCATATGGATCAACTTGTCCATGCGCGATTGCAGCAACGGCGTCAGCGCCTCCAATTTTTTTGCGTTGTCTTTCATAAAACGGACATAGCCTTCGCCATCGCCTTTGAAATTTTCATCGATCTGTTTTCTCATCTTGTCATAATCGCGAGTCATAATCAGGTTTTGGTCTTCAAAGCGCAATTCGTACATTGGATCAAGTTCAATCGCTTCCATATAGTCCTTCAACTGCCGCCCGGATGCCTCAAAAAGCTCTTCAACAATGTGAATCATGCTTAAGAACGTCGGGCCCGTATCAAATTTAAAATCGCCTAGACGCAATTCTGCATTGCGCCCTCCTACTCTGTCTTGTTTCTCATAGACATCCACTTTATAGCCTTTGCTTGCCAGCAGCATCGCTGCCGCTAAGCCGCCTGGGCCTGCGCCTATTACTATCATCCGCTCTTTCATGGCTTAACCCCCATTTTAGACTAACTCCCTATAATAGTTAGACATTTATTATACAAACATTATATATTTTTAACATCCAAATGACTAGCGATATGATTAATCAAACGGTCTATAAGATATTTCTATTTTATCATTTTTCAGATTTTTTAGCCTTACTGCGAGGCAGGAAATCAACCGTAAAAACTGTGGCTTCGCTAAACTAAAAAATACCCGATATCTGGAGCATCGAGTATTCCAATTAAAAATTTCAAAAAATTAGGCTAGAGGGTTTATCTCCTTTTTCCAATTCCTTCTCGCACTTATTTCGATTAACTAAATTTTTACATATCGTAGTGTTAATATATCCACACATTTCATTCTTTAGTAGGTACTATTCTTCTTTTTTATATTATTTGTAAATTTTTTATAGTATTTTCCATTTCTCTCATTTATATTTTAAATGTTATGAAAATTATATCATTAGAGGAGGAATGAATTTGAAGAAGAACATCTTTGTGAGCACGACTTTAGCTGCAGTTCTTGGATTCAGCGCGCTGGCTACAGGCAATGTCTATGCAGCGCCAACTACCAAGGCAGCTGAAGCTTTATCCCATTTCAGCGAAGTTTCTGGAACGCCAGCGGATCTGGGCGTGGCCAATGACGAAAGATTGATTGAAATGCTTAAGAAAGAGGGACGCTTGGCAAAAGACGCCGGCCCTGAAGAAGCGGAGAAAGCTTTGCAGAAATTCTTGAAAACAAAAGCTGAAAGCAACAAAAAAGTCGAAGCACAAAATCCTCTCACAAAAAAACACGAGGATTCATTAAGAGATAAAGCAAAAGGTCAAGGCCTGACAAACGGAAAAGGCAATAAGCTTGGCCAAACCAAAAAAGCGAATGTATCGCCAGTAGAAAACGAAGCATTCGACGGTGAGGTCCGTAAAGACAAAGTGCTTGTTCTTGCCATCGACTTCCCGGATTACAAAACAGGCTCCATTACACCAGAAGAAAGTGATATGTTCTATGAAGACTATCCAACCTCCCATTTCGAAGATATGGTTTTTGGCGACAACGGTTATAAAGGCCCGAACGGCGAAACTTTCGTATCCATGAAACAATATTACGAGCAGCAGTCAGGCGGCAGCTATACATTCGACGGCCAAATCGCTGGCTGGTATACAGCTGACAACCCGGCCGCTTATTACGGCGGCAACTACCCTGGTCCAGACGATAGCGACCGAAGAGCAAGATCGCTTGTAATGGAAGCGCTAACAAAAGCGGGTCAAGACCCATCGATCAACCTTTCTGAATACGATGCTTGGGATCGCGATGATTATGACGGCGATGGCGTCTACAACGAACCAGACGGCATTATTGACCACTTGATGGTTGTCCATGCCGGTGTCGGCGAAGAAGCTGGCGGCGGAAAACTGGCCGGAGACGCAATCTGGTCCCATCGTTCAAGCCTTGGGTTAGTAGCGGTGCCAGGCGGCAAATCTAACAGCGACCGTTTTGGTGGATTATTAGGGGCTTCTGATTACACAATCGAACCGGAAGACGGCGCTGGCGGCGTGTTTGCACACGAGTATGGCCACGATCTCGGATTGCCGGATGAATACGATACGCAATACTCTGGTACTGGCGAAGCAGTAGCATACTGGTCCATCATGTCAGCCGGCAGTTGGGCAGGAAAAGTGCCAGGAACTGAGCCGACCGCTTTCAGTCCCTACGCTAAAGAAATGCTTCAAGCAGGCCATGGCGGCAACTGGCTGACAGGGACCACATTGAACGAAAAAGACATTACTTCAGCAGGAACAACTGTGCTGATCGATGAAAACGTCACGAAAGGCAAAAACAACGATACAGTGCGCGTCGACTTGCCGGAAAAAGCGACGGATGTGAACACGCCATTCAGCGGTACGAAAGAATACTTCAGCGGCAAAGGCGATGAATTGGATAACTCGATGTCAGTGAAAGTTGATTTGACAACCGTTACTTCAGCCGCTTTGAATTTCAAAGCTTGGTATGACATTGAAACAGACTGGGATTATGCTTCTGTCAAAGTGAACGGCAAAGCAATCAAAGGAAATATCACAACAGATACAGATCCGCATGAGCAGAATCCAGGACACGGCATCACAGGCGCTTCAAATGGCTGGATCGATGCAAGCTTTGACTTGTCGGCTTATGCAGGCGAAAAAGTTACAGTTGAACTAAACTACTGGACAGATGTAGCAGCGATCAACCCTGGCTTCTACGCGGATGACCTGGTCATCACGGCAGACGGCCAGACAATTGTATCTGACGATGCAGAAGGCACTCCTGCTTTCACACTTGCAGGTTTCACACAGGACGAAGGGAAAGTTTACTCAGAAAGATACTACTTGCTTGACTGGCGCTCACATAACGGCATCGATGAAGGCTTAGCCAACATCCGCCGCGGAGCTAGCTTGATGAGCTACGATAAAGGGCTTGTTGTCTGGTATGTGGATACGTTCTACACGGACAACTGGACTGGATTGCATCCGGGTGAAGGTTTCCTTGGCGTAGTTGACGCTGACCAGCAAACGAATTACTGGAGCGACGGCTTTGTTGGATCGTCACGCTACCAGTTGAATGATGCAGCCTTCAGCTTAAACAAATCTTCTAAAATGTACCTTGATTACAGAGCGATCAATGGCTTGACTTTGACTGACAACTTTACAAAACGCACACCACTGTTTGATGACAGCGCTGACTACAGCAACCCGGGTATGGATGACGCAGGGCGCAATGTCCCAAGCGCCGGCTTGAAGTTCCGTGTTACTGGCGAAAGCCCTGACGGATCAGTCGGGAAAGTACACATCTACAAATAAGAAAAAATGCCCCGGCGCATTGGATGCGCCGAGGCACTTTCTTCGGTTTTTAATCACATGAAAAAGAAAAGCAGCCCTTGAACCCATTTTTTCCGGGTTCAAGGGCTGCTTTCACTTCTATTCTGATTTATCCCATCTTATTTAAGGATTTTGATTTTGACGTTTTTGCGTCCCCATTTTAGAGCCGCGCTCTTAGTTGGAATGAAGACGTCAATTTTGTTGCCTTTGATGGCGCTTCCGATGTCGCCTGCAACTGCATAACCGTAGCCATCAACATAAACTTTCGTTCCTAGTTTGATGATTCTCGGATCTACAGCGATTACTTTTAATCCTGGATTCTTCTTCAAGTTAATGCCGGTCTTCGTAATTCCTGAACAGCCTGCACATGACGCCGTGTATGCTGTAGCGGAAACCGTGAATTCTTTTACAACGTTAGATGAAGTTGAACGTGAAGGCGTTTTTGCTTTCGCAGCAGTTTTCACTGCAGTGCCTTTCACTTTTAATTTCTGTTTCGGATGGATGGTATTCGATTTAAGCTTGTTCCATGTTTTTAGGTTGCTGACTGATACTTTATGCGTTTTAGAAATCTTATATAAAGTGTCCCCACTTTTAACCGTGTATGTATTTGATGCTGCTGAACTTTCTAGAGACGTTCCAAGAAATAAAACTAATGCGAAACTTAAGACGATGAGTAGTTTTTTCAATTTATTCGCTCCTTTTTTGTTTTTGCAGTACAAATAAAATAACATGTAAACATTACAGTTCTGTAACAGTTAGACGTATATACCATTACATTTCGACTATATTTCATGACATTTATGATTAATAAGTTACAGCTAGAAACAGTTTTGCCCAGAAAAACGGGATTTTGACACAAAAAAAAGAATTGCCGACAAATTGCCGGCAACTCTGGAAAGCCCATATTGGGCATTCTTTCCTTATTTATTCGCTTTATGGACTTTCAAAGTTTTACCTTTGATCGTCTTATCTTTCATCGCTTTCAATACCATCGGCCCTTTGCCGTTGAGAATATCGATATACGTCACGGTATCCTGGATTTTGATGATGCCGATATCTTCAGCCGTTACACTTGGGATGCTCGTCAGCGTGCCGACAAAGTCGAATGCGCGCAATTTCTTTTTCTTGCCGCCATTGAAATACAATTTCATGATGTCTTTATTGACTTCCTCATTCTTGTTCTTTTTCAGCTTTGGCTGCGTTTCGAGCTTCTCCGTGAAGGCTGGCTCTGCGGCATGGACTTCGCTTGATGAAGGCGCCATGCGCTCTTCGATTTCAAATCCGATATACGCTTCGATCTCCGTCAGGAATTTGCCTTCGTGCGGTGTCACGAACGTAATAGCTTTCCCTGTCTTGCCTGCACGCCCTGTACGACCGGCGCGGTGTACATAACTTTCCTTCTCTAAAGGAATGTCGTAGTTGATGACATGCGTGATGCTGTCAATATCGATGCCGCGCGCAGCTACATCCGTAGCAACAAGATAACGGAACTCGCCACGTTTGAATTCGCTCATCACTGCAAAACGGTCTTCCTGCAGCATCCCGCCATGCAATTTCTCACATGTGTAATGATGCTTTTCAAGCTGCTCCATAACGAAGTCGACATTATCTTTCGTACGGCAGAAAATAATGCAGCTATCCGGATTTTCAACAATCGTCAAATCGCGCAGCACAGCAAACTTTCTCTTTTCCTCCACACGGATCAAGGAATGGGCGATGCGGTCTGTTATGGTGTCCGTCGATTCGATTTCGATGTGTTCAGGATCCGTCATGTATTTGCGCTGAAGCTTTTCGACGTTTTCAGGCAATGTTGCCGAGAACAACATTGTTGTGCGCTGTTCCGGAAGCTTCGTGATGATCGTCTCTACTTGTTCAATAAAGCCCATGTTCAACATTTCATCCGCTTCATCAAGAACCAGGTAAGCGACTTTGCTCAAGTCGATCGTTCCGCGCTCAATATGATCCAGAACTCGTCCAGGCGTCCCTACGACAACGTGGCATTTCTGTTTCAATTCAGCCTGTTGGAAAGCGAAAGGCTGTTTGCCGTATACCGCTGCCGCTTTGATGCGTTTGAAGCGGCCGATATTCGTAATGTCCTCTTTCACTTGGTCAGCCAGTTCACGCGTCGGCGTCAGGATCAACGCTTGCGGCTTATTTTCATCCCAGTCGATCAATTCACAGATCGGAATTCCAAAAGAAGCGGTTTTCCCGCTCCCCGTCTGGGATTTCACGGTTAGATCCGTCTTTGCCAAAGCCACGGGAATAACCTTTTCTTGCACCTCTGTCGGTTTTTTATAGCCCAGCCCATCCAATGCTTTTAAGATTGGTTCGCTGATTGTAAAATCAGTAAATTGTTTTTCAGTCATATTTATTGCTCCTTCTCCGTTCAAAAATATACACGTTGTTTTATTATCGCACGGATATCATTCTTTCACACGTTAAGCGATTATTAAGTTTTATCTTGCCGGTAGATGAATAAAAAACCAGCGGAAATGCTCCACTGGTTGATTTGGTGCTTATTGATCGAGCAAGCTGACCGATACTTTGACGTCAAGCGACTGGCTTCCGCCTCTGTAGACGCCTTGCACCGGGCTGACATCATTGTAATCGCGCCCAACCCCGACAAGAATATGATGCTCAAGCGCTTCTACATTATTTGTCGGGTCCAGGCCGACCCAGCCGATTCCCGGAACCATCACTTCAACCCATGCATGGCTCGCCGCATCGCCGATCAATGCCGAGTTTTCGCCGACGTATAAATAGCCGCTGACGTAGCGCGCTGGAATGTGTTTGGCGCGCAATATTCCCAGCATGACGTGCGTGATGTCCTGGCAGACGCCTTTCATCAAATCGAACGACTCTTCCGCTCGCGTCGAAACGTCCGTCGACTCGCCGTCATACGTAAAGCGGTCGTGCAGGTAATTCATAACGTCAATCGAATACTGGACCGGATTCGACATTTCGCCGAGCGCTGTGTCCACTTGGCTGATATGTTCCGGCGTCAGATACGTATACGCCGTGTTGCTCAGATAGGCCAAATATTGTTCCCCAAATAAGTTGGAATGGAAAATGGAGTTCATTTCCGGTGAATAATCAATGCGGTGGATGAACGGGCTTTTCTGGATGCTGACAGTCGACGTAGCTTTCACTTCAAGATTTTGGTGATGCTCTGCAATGAAAAAGGTTTCCACATTATTGCCCCAAATATCGATATGCTCTTTTGTCAGTGAGGCAGGTGTAATATCCGCACGGTAAGCATGCAGGCGCTGGCATTCGTCGGATTTTGGCTTGAGGCGGATGGAGTTCATGCTTTGGTCGACAATCGTCTCGTATTGAAAAATATTGGTGTGCTCAATCTTATACTTCATAGTGGTTATTCCCTTCGTGCCTATCTGATGTGTTGCATTCTGTGACTGGCTTTGTCCAGACTGTTCTGAAGAAGGTTCGATCAAATAATAGGTTTTAGAGAATAATTGGCTAATTTCATTGCAGCCGTCTTGGAAATGATTTAGGAACTCCATCATTTCATCAGTTGATAACTCATCCAAATTCAGCTCATTGAACTTAGTCCGCACTTCGTCCAGTTTTGCGTAAAGCTCCCACGAATAATGGGAAATCTTGCTATCTTCCAACTCTTCCACAGCCGCCCGTACATGATCCAGACAATAACGGATTGAGCGCGGGAAGCTTTGATTGGAGATTAGGAAATTGAGCACGTGCCGCGGGTCCATTTTTGGCGGATTGGCTTTTAAATACGCATCATAGGCGTTGGTCATGCGCAGCGCAGACAGCCAATAATAATAATCTTCCGTCTGGGCTTTCAACTGCTGTTCATAGGTCCGCTCACAGACGACATTCAAAATCCGGGCGGTTTTTTCAGCGCGTTCGAGCCATTTGGCGATTTTGATGATTTGATAGCCGACTCCACGTGACATAGCCGCTTCAATAATTCCTTGCGATGTCAGCGAAGTGAATTTGACGCGCTCCAAAAACTTGCCGACATCTTTGGCCGTGCATTGGCCCACTTCTACATCCTGCAAAGCCAAATAACAGCGATTCCATGTCTGCCAATAATCATCCGTAATATGATCACGGCTGACGCGAGCATTTTCGCGGGCCGTCCGGACACAATTCGCAACGGAATTCATATTGCCTTCATCAAATGAAAGATATTGAACCAGCTGGTCTTCTTCATAATATTCCTTAGACTTTATATGGCTGAGCTCTTCACTTGAAGCACATATTTCATAAATCAACTTCCAGTCGCTGTCTCTGACCAGTTCTTCATCGGAAGCTTCAATCATCTGCAAAAGCTGGACATCCAAAATCCGGGCGTTATTTTCTGCGCGCTCGGCATTTCGGGACATCCAATATAAAGAATTAGCTACTCGACTCAGCATTGTGGTCCCCCCTGTCATCCTTATCCCGGTAGACCCAGGTATCTTTTCCGCCGCCGCCCTGCGAGGAGTTGACGACGAGCGATCCGCGCTTCAGCGCCACTCTCGACAATCCTCCTGGAAGGACGCGCGTATTTTTCCCTCTCATGACGAAGACGCGCAAATCAACATGGCACGGGTAAAAGTCTTCGCCTTGATAAGCGGGAGCACGCGACAATTTGATTGTCGGCTGGGCAATGTATTGATGTGGGCTCTCGATGATTTTAGCCCTGAATTCTTCAATTAGCTCTTTCGATGCATGGGGCCCGACCAGCATATCATAGCCGCCAGAAGCGCCGACGTTTTTCACGACCAGTTCTTCCAAATGCTCCAATACCCATTCCCGTTCTTCTAAATTATCAAGCAAATAAGTTTTAACGTTGCCGATGATTGGTTCTTCGTTTAGGTAATAGCGGATCATGTCTGGAACATACGCATAAATCGCCTTGTCATCCGCAACACCATTGCCAATACCATTCAAAATGGCGACGTTTCCATGGCGGTAAGCGTCCAACAGCCCCGGCACGCCCAGTGCTGAATCTTCGCGGAAAGCTTCCGGGTCCAGAAAATCATCGTCGATTCGGCGGTAGACAATATCAACGCGCTTGAGCCCACGAATCGATTTCATGTATACGACATGGTCTTTGACAATGAGGTCCCGGCCTTCAACTAGGTCAATCCCCATTTGCTGCGCCAAAAAAACGTGGTCATAATAAGCGGAATTGTACATTCCAGGGGTTAAAAGAACCGCAAAAGGCTTATCGTTCGTCGTTCTAGGAGCATGATCAAGAATCGCTTCGTGCAAATACGACATTTGATGCTCCAAGGCATGCACGGAATGATTGTTGAAGAATTCCGGATAGACTTGCCGCATAACATAGCGGTTCTGGTAGACATATGACATTCCAGAGGGGTTTCGCAGGTTGTCTTCAAGCACATGATATGTTCCATGTTCATCGCGGATCAAATCAATGCCGGCTAAAAATATATGGTTTTTCAGAGGCACATCGATTCCTTGCACTTGTTTAGCATAATAATAGGGATTTTCTTCTATCAGTCTTCTGGGGATTATTCCATCTTCGAGGATTTTCTGACTGTGATAGACATCATCCAAAAAGCGGTTTAAGGCTTCTGTACGTTGAATCATTCCTTTTTCAATTGTATCCCATTCTTCAGGGGAAATAATGATCGGCACAAAATCGAAAGGCATTGTCCGCTCTGTTCCGACGTTATTGTTATAGACTGTGAACGTAATCCCTTGCCTGAGAAAAGACAGCTGGGCTGTTTCGTGCTTTTCTTTCAGTTCTTCTTCGGAGAATTGCTGGAGCTTTTCATAGAATTTGCGGTAATGGGGTTTCGCCGTTCCTTGTGCTGTAAACATTTCATCAAAAAACGGTTTTACATTATACGATTTGAACATACATACCCTCCTTAAATCATTTTGCAGCATCCAATATAAACAAAAAAAGCTACGGCTCTTTTTTCGAGCTATAGCCTTCCCTCTATTCATTTTATCTTATTTTTCAGACAGGATATACATTTAACTGAAAAATTAGTTATTTTTTGACTTATCTTCGTCTGCATTCTTTTTCAGGGAATCGCTATAAGACGTGCTGCCGCCAAATGTGCCGCCGCTTGGAGTTGTGCCTGAAGAAGCAGAACCACTTGTTGAAGAGGATGTACCGCCGGCAGTTCCCGAAGTGCCGCTGCCTGTTTTGTCAGAGCTTGTCATGCCTGATCCAGATAAACCTGTACCCGTTAAACCCGTACCTGTCGTACTTGGTGTGCCTGTTGAACTTGTACCTGTCTTATTTGTTGAACTGCCGACATCCTCTTTCAAGGTCTGATTGGCTTTGTCCAACGCTTCTTTTTCTTTGTCCATCATTTGCTGCTGGCTTTCGATAACGCCTTTCACAGCCTCTACCGCTTTGTTGACACTTGGCTTCACTTTATCAACCATGCCGCCGGACTGCTCGTTCAACCGGTCAAGTCCTTTTACAACAGAGTCTTTCAGATTTCCAGCTTGAGTTGAAGTCTGCCCTTCTTTTTTCTGTGTCATTGCGGCACCGATTAAAGCACCAATTCCTAATAACACCAATTTACCGAATGTTCCGCTTGATTTTCTAGCCATTGCTTACCACTCCTTTTGATTTTTAAATCCTGTGTTATTTAGTATTGACTATTCGCAATATTTTCAAACCTTTTAATGGAAAAAAATAAAGACACCTACTGGTAAAAGTGGTGTCTAAAAAAGAGGAACATTATTAAATTTTGCCTTCTTCTTTAAGCACCTGCCAAAACGCCTCGACCACTTCTGGGTCATACTGAACTCCAGCCAGCCCCCTGATTTCAGCCATTGCATATTCTGCGCTAAAAGCTTTTCGATATGCTCTATCTTCCGTCATCGCATCAAAAGTATCACAGACGCCGATGATTTTCGCTTCCGTCAATATCTCGTCGCCTTTCAGTCCGAAAGGATAGCCGCGGCCATTGACCCGTTCATGATGCTGCTCGACGATATCCGCAAGGTCTGCATAAGCCGTTTTCCGGAGCATGTCAGCACCGTCGCCGGGATGTTTTTTGACGAGCGCAAATTCCTCGTCGTTCAGTTTAGCAGGTTTTTTCAGAACTTCTTCCGGAATGTTGATTTTGCCGATGTCGTGAAGGATAGACGCTATGAATAAATTTGATATCTGTTTTTTTTCAAAACTCATTTTTATTGCAGTTTTCATTGCATATTCCGCAACCCGAGCACTATGTTTAAAAGTATAACGATCCTTGTGCTCAACTAACTCTCCGATTTTTCTTAACTCCATTATTTCATTGCTTAAATAATGGAAAGAAGAAACATTAGAAAATGAAAGTATAGTGACTTCTGTAAGAGCGTAAAAATGCACTGCAGCTTCGAGATTTTTAGCAGAAAAAACGTCGTCAGGACCCAGGTTTATTTTTTCTCCACCTAAATCTACTTCCATTTCTCCAGTTAAAATATAGAAAAATTCAACTACATAGTTTCCTTCTCCAGGAAACAAAACAAACATTTTATCTTTCATGACAGTTTGCTTCATAAGTTCTAAGCCATCTCCGCGCCCTAATAAACTCAAAG
This sequence comes from Planococcus sp. TJ-302, assembly GCF_058268455.1. Taxonomy (NCBI): domain Bacteria; kingdom Bacillati; phylum Bacillota; class Bacilli; order Caryophanales; family Caryophanaceae; genus Planococcus; species Planococcus sp. TJ-302. Next base: position 1,843,040 of record NZ_JBZDOI010000001.1, read on the forward strand.
TAGTAGAATCATTCCTTACTGTATCAAGGAAGTTTTTTTTCAATATATTTAAGCCTTTCAAAAGCTCACTTCCTCCTAAAAAAATATGAGAGTATAGATTCTATACTCTCATATTACCTCATACATTATTTTAAATACAACCTATTCTACCAAGCAATAACGCGGATTGGATCAATCATCGCAATACGGTCCGGAAATTGGACCGGAATCCATTCAATCGCGACATTGATTCCAGCAGCATTGGCATTTTCAACGCCAACACGCGTCATTTCACGAGTCTTCATGTCCAAGTCATGGATCAACGCTGAAACTTCCTCGTCGTATTTAGCCCATAAAGCAGATTTTGTTTCTGCGTCATAAGCACTCGCGTAATTAGATAGATAGTCAGCATATAACTCATCCGCTTCCGCCTGTGCTTCGGCGATTTCAGCGTAGATTTCGTTATTTACCAGCTCGATATCAGATAAGCCTTCTGCAATTTCCGTTGTTACGGATGTGTCTCCTGCAGCAAATGCCGAAGTTCCAAGCATTACTGTAAGCATTACTGTGATAATAGCAGCAAGTACATTTTTCTTGAACATTCTCTTTCCTCCAATTGGGTCGGTTAATTGGGTCTCCAGCGCTTTCTGCGTCCAGATAGTGAAAGCTCCCCCTGAGCTTCCAGTATTTGATACATTTAACTATCGCCGGTCCTCCTACTTAGTATATAAGAACCATAGCAATAGTACAATATAATTTGTCAATCCTTTACAAAACCAAAAGTTTCATTAAGATTCAAGGTGTTTAGAATCAAAAAAGGCCGGAAGAGATTCCGGCCTTTCCACATTGATATCATATTTAGGGATTGATGGTTTAACAGCTCGCCTTATTTATGGCAATACAGTCGAGCCCATCAGGTAACGGTCGCATTCGCGCGCGGCTTCGCGGCCTTCGTTGATTGCCCAGACGATCAAGCTTTGGCCTCGGCGCATATCTCCCGCAGCGAAGACACCTTCCACATTGGTATTGTATTTGCCATATTCCGCTTTGACAGTAGACTTCGTCGTCGTTTCTACAGCCAATTGCTGGATCAGTCCTTGTTCTGGCCCGCTGAAACCGATTGCCAGCAGCACCAAGTCCGCTTTCCAGACTTTTTCAGTGCCCGGAATTTCTTCACGGATCCGGTTTCCTTGCTCATCAATTTTCAGTTTGACGTTGACGGTATGAACTTCTTTGACAGCCCCATTTTCATCGCCGACAAATTTTTTCGTCATTACCGCAAATGCCCGCGGATCGTGGCCGAAAGCGGCAGCCGCTTCTTTTTGGCCGTATTCGACGCGATGAATTTTTGGATACTGCGGCCATGGGTTGCCGGCTTCATCGCGCAATGCGCCTTTTTGATCGTAGACATCGAATTGTATGAGGCTGCGGCAATTCTGGCGGACCGCTGTTGCCAGACAGTCTGTCCCGGTATCGCCGCCTCCGATGACTATGACATCCTGGCCTTCAGCTGAAATAAACCGGCCATCTGCCAAATTCGAATCCAATAGGCTTTTTGTGTTGCTGTGGAGGAAATCCATTGCGAAATGGATTCCCTTCAAATCGCGTCCCGCTACATCGACATTGCGGTGGACAGTCGCGCCGCCGCACATGACAACTGCATCAAAATCGGAACGCAGCGAGGAAACCGGATAATCTTTTCCGACTTCGGTGTTCGTGATGAATGTGATCCCTTCCTGCTCCAGGATTTTGACGCGGCGCATTACCATATCATAAGGAAGCTTCATTTCGGGAATGCCGTAAGTCAAAAGCCCTCCGACACGATCGCTCCGTTCAAAGACTGTCACAAAATGGCCGGCTTTATTCAGTTGGGCAGCCGTTGCCAGACCTGCAGGGCCTGAACCGATGACAGCAACCTTTTTGCCGGTGCGCGTTTTTGGCGGTTCCGGCACTACCCATCCTTCCGCAAAGCCTTTCTCAATGATTGAACGTTCCACCGTACGGATTGCGACCGCTGGCTCATTGATGCCAAGGACACAAGCGCCTTCACATGGAGCCGGGCACGCCACTCCCGTAAATTCCGGGAAATTATTCATAATATGTTCTCGGTGCAGAGCCTCTTTCCATTGCCCGCGATAAACAAGGTCGTTCCACTCCGGGATTAGGTGGTTTACAGGGCAGCCTGTTGTAGCGCCTTCCAGCTCCATGCCTGTTTGGCATGTCGGAACGCCGCAATCCATACAGCGAGCGCCTTGCTTGCTTACTTCTTCATCCGACAGCGGAATGGTGTAATCCGACCAATCCTTCACGCGCTCTTGCGGAACGCGCTCTTTGAGGGTCTGTCGGTTATATTCCATAAATCCAGTTGGTTTGCCCATCGAATCCCTCCTCCTCGGTTATTTTCCGGTTCCTGCCATTTTGCTTTCTTCAAAAGCTGCCATTTCAGCGTCCGCTCTTGCCATACCGCTTTGCTGAAGCTTATCAATGCGGTCGTTTATCTTCAAATATGCTTTCGGAATAACGCGTATGAATTTCGCCGAGAATGTATCCCAATACGCCAAAATCCGTTTGCCGTTTTCACTGTTTGTATAACGCACGTAGTTTTCGATCATGCCACGGAGTTCTTCCATCTCAGCCGGTTCAGCCAATGGCTGCATATGGACCATCTCAGGATTGCAGCGCGTACCGAATGTGCCGTCTTCGTCCAGCACATACGCCACGCCGCCCGACATGCCGGCCGCGAAGTTCTTCCCTGTAGAGCCCAGGATTGCTACGCGACCGCCGGTCATGTATTCACAGCCGTGGTCGCCAACCCCTTCCACTACGATTTTCGCGCCGCTGTTGCGGACTGCAAAACGTTCGCCTGCTACACCGTAGATATAGGCCTCACCCGCTGACGCTCCGTAAAACGCGACGTTGCCGATGATAATATTTTTCTCCGGGATGAAGGTCGAATCGGGTGCAGGGTAGACGACTATTTTACCGCCTGATAAGCCTTTTCCGACAAAGTCATTGGCATCGCCAATCAATTTCAAGGTCATCCCTTTTGGAATGAACGCACCGAAACTTTGGCCTGCCGAACCCCGGAAGTTCAAGTTGATGGTGTCTTCTGGCAACCCTTCGGCTCCATAACGCTTGGAAATTGCACTGCCGATGATTGTTCCGGTCGCGCGGTGAATGTTTCGGATAGCTGTTGTCAATTCCACACGGTTGCCGTTTTCGATCGCGTCTTTGCAGCGCGGCAGCAATTCCTGGTAATCGAGTGTTTGCTTCAATCCATGGTCTTGCTTGACCGTGGCGTAGCGGCCAACTTTTTCCGGCAGGTCGGGCTGATGCAGCAATGCTGACAGATCTAAGCCTTTCGCTTTCCAGTGGTCAATGTCCTGTTTCGTTTCAAGCACATCTGTGCGTCCGATCATTTCATCGATTGTGCGGAAGCCAAGTTCCGCCATCAATTCGCGTGTTTCCTGTGCCACAAAGCGCATAAAGTTCGCGACATGTTCTGGATCTCCCATGTATTTCTTGCGGAGTTCCGGATTTTGCGTCGCAATCCCAACCGGGCAAGTGTCCATATGGCAAACGCGCATCATGATGCAGCCAAGGACAACCAGCGGCGCTGTGGAAAAACCGAACTCTTCTGCTCCTAAAAGGGCTGCCGTAACAACATCGCGTCCTGTCATCATCTTGCCGTCCGTTTCAACGACGATGCGGTCGCGCAAGCCATTGAGCAACAAAGTCTGATGCGTTTCAGCCAATCCGATTTCCCATGGCAGTCCGGTATGCTTCAAGCTCGTTTTCGGAGCCGCCCCGGTCCCGCCGTCGTATCCGCTGATGAGCACAACATCTGCTCGGCCTTTTGCAACACCGGCAGCTATCGTACCAACACCTACAGCAGAGACCAACTTCACACTGATGCGCGCTCGTGGGTTGGCATTTTTCAAATTAAAGATCAATTCCGCCAAATCTTCAATTGAATAGATATCGTGATGCGGAGGAGGCGAGATCAGTTCGACGCCAGGCGTTGAACCACGAACTTCTGCAACCCATGGATAAACTTTCTTGCCGGGCAGGTGGCCGCCTTCTCCAGGTTTTGCGCCTTGTGCCACTTTTATCTGAATTTCATCGGCATTAACTAAATAATGGCTTGTCACACCAAATCGGCCTGACGCAACCTGTTTGATTGCACTGCGTCGATTATCGCCATTTTCGTCCGGTGTAAAACGGGAAATTTGTTCGCCGCCTTCTCCTGAGTTGCTGCGACCGCCGATACGGTTCATCGCAATTGCCAGAGCTTCATGCGCTTCCTGGCTAATCGAGCCGAATGACATTGCGCCGGTCTTGAAGCGCGCGCAGATCTGCTCAATCGTTTCGACTTCGTCAATCGGCACTGGCGTCTGCTCCTTGAATTCCAGCAAGCCGCGAAGAGATTGCACATTCGACGTTTCAGCCGTCAGCAAGCCGCTGTATTTCTTGAACGTTTTATAATTATTCGTCCGACATGCCTGCTGCAGTGTATGGATGGTTACTGGATTGTATTGATGTGTTTCGCCGTTTGCACGGTATTGGTATTCGTCCCCCGGCTCGAGCGCGTGGTTCCCGCCTTCACGTTCCGGATAGGCTTGGGCATGGCGCATCAGCACTTCTTTCGTGATAATATCGAGGCCGATTCCGCCAAGGCGCGATGATGTACGGGTGAAGTAGCGATCGATGACATCCATGTGAATACCGACCGCTTCAAAAATTTGAGCACCGCGGTAGCTTTGAATGGTTGAAATGCCCATTTTCGACAATACTTTAATGATGCCATCAGTCACCGCATTGATGTAGCCGGCTTCCGCCTCTTCATATGAAACACCGCCGATATCACCTGAAACTATTAGGTCGTCGATCGACTTGAACGCTAGATAGGGATTGATCCCTTCAGCACCATAGCCCAGCAAAGCAGCGAAATGATGCACTTCCCGCGGTTCACCTGACTCCAGGAGGATACTCATCCGTGTGCGTGTACCTTGGCGGATCAAATGGTGGTGAAGGCCGGATACGGCGAGCAGCGCCGGTATCGCTGCGTGTTGTTTATCGACGCCGCGGTCGGATAAGATCAGCAATGTAGCGCCTGCGTCAAATGCCTCGTCCGCTTTGATGAAAAGCTCTTCCAGTTTCTGCTCGAGCGCTTGCGCTCCGCCTGCAGCTTCAAATAAAATTGACAGCGTCACTGCTTTGAATTCAGGCAGTTCCTGCTGGCGCAGCTTTTCCAACTGCCCATTCGTCAAGACAGGGGTTGCCAAGCGGATATGGCGGCAGCTTCCTGGGCCTGGTTGGACAAGATTGCCTTCCGCCCCGATTGTGGTCTGTGCTGCTGTAATGATATGTTCGCGGATTGCGTCAATCGGCGGATTCGTCACTTGAGCGAATAATTGCTTGAAATAGCTATATAAGAGCTGCGGTTTTTTCGACAACACCGCGAGAGGCGAATCGTATCCCATCGATCCCACCGGATCTTTGCCGTCTGTCGCGAGTGGTTTAATGATCTTTTGGACTTCTTCTGTCGTATAGCCGAATACCAATTGCTGTACGAGCAAGTCTTCCGTATCGGAATAGTTAGGCGCTACAGATGGGTCAGGAATATCCGCCAGATCCAGCATGTTGTCTTCTATCCATGAACGGTAAGGCAGCTCAGCAGCTATTTGGAGTTTAATTTCTTCATCCGGGATTATTTTACCCGCCTCCAAATCAATCAATAACATTTTCCCTGGGCGCAAACGCTCTTTATAAACGATATCGTCCGCAAAAATATCAAGGGCACCAACTTCGGAACCAAGAACGATCATGCCGCTTTTGGTCACGTAATAACGCGCCGGGCGCAGGCCGTTGCGGTCCAGGCAGGCTGCAATCTGCTTGCCGTCGGTGAAGACTAGTGCAGCTGGGCCATCCCACGGTTCCATCAAAGTACTGTGATATTCGTAAAAATCACGTTTTTCCTGTTTAATCGTCGGATCATTAACCCAAGGCTCCGGAACCATCATCATGGCCGTATGGGCCAGCGAACGCCCTGATAAATGAAGGAATTCGAAGCAATTGTCGAACATGGATGAGTCGCTTCCGCTTTCATCGATGACAGGCAAAACTTTCTCTATATCTTTTTCCGTAAAATAAGGGGAGTCGCACAATACTTGCCGCGCGCGCATCCAATTGACGTTGCCGCGAAGTGTGTTAAATTCTCCGTTGTGGATAGAATAGCGGTTCGGATGCGACCGCTGCCAGCTCGGGAATGTATTCGTGCTGAAACGGGAGTGAACTAATGCCAGCGCCGATTTGAATTCGGGGTGGTTGAGGTCAATGTAAAACGAGTCAAGCTGTTCTGGAATAAGCATTCCTTTATAGACAATCGTGCCCGCTGACAAGCTGCTGAAATAGACATCGCTGTAATCAGGGTCGCCTTCCATTTCCATTTCGATGCGCTTCCGGATAATGTATAATTTCCGCTCGAGCTCCATACGGTCTTCCAGCTCATCAGCCGCCTCGATAAACACTTGGCGGATAACTGGCTTAGTCTTGGCGGCTACTTTTCCGACAAACGAATCGTTTACCGGGACCGGGCGCCAGCCAAGGCACTTCTGTCCTTCTTCTTCGATGATTCGCTTGATGACACCTTTCGTCTGCATGCGCAAATCGTAATCCTGTGGCATAAAAACCATACCGATGCCATATCGGCCTTCAGCTGGCAGGGCGATTCCTTCTTTTTCGCATTGTTTATAGAAGAAACGGTGGGGAATCTGTGTCAGAATGCCGGCTCCATCGCCGGTACTGGTGTCAGAAGATTGTCCTCCACGGTGTTCAAGGTTACAAAGAATATTGATGGCATTCTGAACAATCGAATGCGATTTTTCTCCGTTGATATTTGCAATCATGCCGATTCCGCATGCTTCATGTTCTTGATCCGGATGATAAAGCCCTTGTGCGGCTGGATACTCTTTCTTTCTCATCAAATCGCCTCCTTTAACTCATTAGAGTGTCATAATATCAGAATATTATAGCACGGTTATTGAATATATATACGCTTTTATCAAATAAAATTAACGTCAGAATAATGAAAACGGTTTCATTAAAAGGCTTTGCACCTATGTATTTTCGATAAAATCCCGTTTTAAAGCCATTTTCACACTAAAAGTTATGCATAAAAAAATCAAAGTTTTTCTATTTAAATGAAATCAAAAAAGCTGCCGAGAATTTCTCGGCAGCTTGAACATTTATTCATTCAACATCTTTAAAGTCACGGACCGCAGTTAAGAACGCTTCTCCGTATTTCTCTAATTTGCTCGTTCCGACACCGTTCACTTCGAGGAACTCTTCCTCGGTCTTCGGTCTTCTCGAGCCCATATCCTGGAGCGTCTTATCGGAAAATATAACAAATGGCGGCACACCTGCTTCATCCGCAAGCTTTTTGCGGATTTTGCGCAGTTCTTCAAACAACGGATCGTTCTGGGTGATCTGCTTGGTTGCTACAGCGCCTTTGCGCAGAACCCGCCGCTTGCCTAGCAGCACATCCCGTCCGCCGTCCGGCACATAAATTGTCGGGAAAGAACCTTGCTCGACAGCAAGCAGTTCTTGGGAAATCATGAACTCGATCAAGTTGGATACTTCTTTGGCATTGTGATGCTTTAGAATACCGTACGTTGATAATTTATCAAATCCGAAATCGAGCACTTTTTTGTTTCGGGAACCTGTCAAAACTTGGGCCGTCATCATTTTGCCGAATTTTTGGCCCATACGGACGACGCACGACAATACCATCTGGACATCCGTAGTCACGTCGAGGCTTTCGCGGTCATCGCTGCAGCTGCTGCAATGCCCGCATGGTTCAGCCCCAGTGTCTCCAAAATAAAAGATGATGAATTGCTGCAGGCAATTTTCAGTATGGCAATAATCGACCATCCCCTGCAATTTGGCCAGCTCTCCCGGAATCCGCGCAGGATCTTGCGCTTGGTCTATCAGGAAACGCTGCGTTTGGACATCCTGTGAAGCGTAAAGGACGATGCATTCACTCGGAAGCCCGTCACGCCCCGCACGGCCTGCTTCCTGGTAATAGCTTTCCATATTTTTTGGCAATTGGTAGTGGATGACATAGCGAATATTGGATTTGTCGATGCCCATGCCGAATGCGTTAGTAGCCACCATAACCGTCACTTCATCGTTCAAGAAACGCTCCTGGCCGCTTTTCCGCTCCTGGTCCGGCATGCCCGCGTGGTACTTGGCGGCTTTGACGCCTTTTTTAATCAGCATGTCATAAACCGAATCGACTGTCTTGCGCGTCGCCGCGTAAATGATGCCCGCTTCTTTTTCATTTTTTTGCACGTATTCTTTTACGTAGCGGTCCCGGTCTTGTCCGCGGATGACCGAAAACGACAAGTTGGCGCGTTCAAATCCGGTCATGACCGTATGTTCTTCTTCAATATCAAGGATGCGGCAAATATCTTCCCTGACCTGCGGCGTAGCAGTCGCTGTAAGAGCCAATACGGTCGGGTTATTCGGGAACAGGCCAGCCATGCGGCTGATCAGCCGATAGCTCGGGCGGAAATCGTGTCCCCATTGTGAAATACAATGCGCTTCATCGACCGCGATCAGCGGCACTTGAACGCCTTGCAATTCATTAAGGAACATTTCCGAATCCAGCCGTTCTGGCGCGATATACAATAATTTAATTGCCCCTCGCTGAACATCGTGCAAAGTTTCCCGTACTTCTTCAAAACCCAGCGAACTATTTATATAAGCAGCCGGGATGCCGGCTGCCAGCAACGCATCTACCTGATCTTTCATCAACGAAATCAACGGCGATACGACAATCGTCGTACCTTCCATGACCAAAGCGGGAATCTGATAACACATCGATTTACCGCCGCCTGTCGGCATGACGCAGATTGTATTTTGCCCTTCGAAAACCTGTGAAATCGCCTGTTCCTGCCCAGTCCGAAATGTCTCATAGCCAAAATACGTCTGCAGTAATTTCCTTGCTTCTTCCAACAAAATAAAACACTCCCAAAACTCGTCTCGTATCTAACAGCTTATCACATTCCATCGGGTTTTTTCTCTTTCCGAAATCACAGAAAACACTCTGCAACAAAAAACTGTTCCATCAGCCTACGCTTTTGGAACAGTTTCCCGAATTCCTGTATTTAAATTTCCATTCTCAGCGTTCCGCTTGGTTTTCATCTTCAAAGGAAGACCTTAAACCTTAGTGGTGAACCAAAAAAGCGGATTTTTCAAGCCACTTTTCAAACAATATTTTATAAGGTTTCTTCTATATTAATACCCCCATTCCTGAAAACTGAAATGCTGTGCAAAGCCAGCATATTTCGCCAAGCCGTTTTGCAGCTCCAGTTCATTTTTGGCCAGCATGCGTTCTCTCGTTTTTTTGCGTTTAAAGCGGCTGCTGTATGCTTGCTGGGCAGCTTCATTGCGGTGGGCAAGCTCTCTGAATTCCATCGCAACATCATCTTCAGGATCACTTAACAAAGATGCAAGCATCCCCGCCTTGCGGTACAGTTCCTTGGAATCGTATTGATCCCGGCGTTCATACAATAGTCCAGCTACGATACTACTTGGCAGCTCTTGGTCAACGCCTTTTGCAAGATCCGTCAGAAGTTCAAGCATGACGCGCCGATTGCTTGCGAGCGATAAAACGTAAAAAACATGCGGAATCTCTTCCACAGGGGTAGCCGTAATATAAAAGTCGATTTCCCGAATCAGCTCAGCAGGCTGGATCAAATCAATCAAAATAGCCAAACGGTATGTTTCATATAATATATATCTGTCCATCTGGGATCGCCTGCCTTACGGAAAAGTAGATTTGATAATTTTAACGAGCACCTCAATTATTGACAAAAATGACAACAACCAATCATTCGAATAGTATTTTAGTTCAATTATATCATTTTTTCTGAATATTTAGTTATTATAAGTAAATATTTATTTATCTTAAAATGCCTAATATTAACAAAAAGTCCACTCGGTAGAGAGTGGACTTTTTGAATGCTTTTGTAAAATAATGGTTTATCCCAGCTTAATTGGCTGCCCCATAGCTTCCCATGCGGCGTTTCACTTGGATGTAAGATGCTGCTTCCGCAATCTCGCTGTGATCGAGCGGTTTGTTATCGAGCATTAAATTATAATCACTTATAGTTGAAGCGTTTTGCAGGTCCAAGTCTATGACTTTTTCGGTGCGATCCAATAATCCGTCAACAGAAACTTCGAAGAAATCAGCTAAACGCGTTAAATGACTCACTGTAATTTGTTTCTTGCCGCTTTCATAAGCCCAAATTGCGCTTTTAGCAAATCCGATTTTTTCCGCCAACTGCTCCGGAGTCAATGCTTTCTCTTCGCGCAGGTCTTTAATTTTTCTTCCTAAATCGTTCATTAGTTTTCTACTCCTTTATATTAAATTCTAACTATTTAAAATATACAGTAACTTATAACATTATACAATATATTTCTATAATATTCGGATAAAAATGTGTACATTTGTTGACCTTTTTCGACAATTTTCGCGAAAATACCTAATAAATGGTTATTATGGTACATAAATGCTTACTATAATTTGTCGATTGCCTCGTTTGGCTAAAAATTTGTCATTCTAGGTGCATTTTTAGAAAAGTTCCATTTTTTTTAATTCATTTATTATTTTGATAAAACTTTTTTTGACAGTATATATTAAATAGTCTTACGAAAAAGTTTAGATTCAGCGCCTATTTTACTAATTTTCAAGTTTTTTTTGATTTTCAAACTTAAAGAAAGTATTATATTAGAATACGTAAAAAGGAGGTAGTAAGATGTCTGATAAATACAATCGCCAAGACATCGTAAACACAGTGCCACAAAAAGGTTTCTTCGGCCATCCAAAAGGATTGTTTACTTTATTCTTTACAGAATTTTGGGAGCGCTTTTCATATTACGGCATGAGAGCCATCCTGGTGTTTTACATGTACTACGAGCTTTCCGATGGCGGACTTGGCTTAGATCAAACAACGGCTCTTTCCATCATGTCCATTTACGGATCTCTTGTTTATATGTCCGGCGTAATCGGCGGCTGGTTGGCCGATCGAATATTCGGCACATCGAAAGCCGTCTTTTACGGCGGAATACTCATCATGTTCGGTCACATTGCTTTGGCCATTCCAGGCAGTCTGCCACTGTTCTTCGTTTCGATGGTGCTCATTGTCCTCGGTACCGGTTTACTGAAGCCGAATGTTTCGAGTGTCGTCGGCGAAATCTACGCCGAAAATGATAACCGCCGCGACGCCGGATTCAGCATTTTCTACATGGGGATTAATATGGGTGCATTTATTGCACCGTTGATCGTCGGTACAATCGGCATGAACATCAGCTTCCATCTCGGCTTTAGCATCGCCGCAGTCGGCATGTTCCTTGGGCTTGTCGTGTTCATGTTGACGAAAAAGAAAAACCTAGGACTGGCTGGCACAATGGTAGCAAATCCGTTGTCCCCTTCCGAAAAATCAAGAACCGTTAAAGTTTTCTCAATCGGGGCCATTGCCATTGCAGCCATCGTTTATTTCGGACTGCAAATCGGCTTCCTGACGTTCGACAGCTTTATCGCATCAGTCGGCATCCTTGGTATCCTGTTGCCGACAGCTTATTTTGTGGTCATGTACCGCAGCAGCAAAACGTCGGAAGTGGAACGTTCGCGCATCTTGGCTTATATTCCTTTGTTCATCGCATCCGTCATGTTTTGGGCAATCCAGGAGCAGGGTTCGACCATCCTCGCAGCATATGCTGATACACGCACGGACCTTGAATTTGCGGGCATCACGATTTCTCCCGCTTGGTTCCAGTCATTGAACCCGCTGTTCATTATTTTGCTTGCTCCAGTGTTCGCATGGATGTGGGTTAAACTTGGCAGCCGCCAGCCTTCCATCCCGCAGAAGTTTTCACTCGGATTGCTGTTTGCCGGGATTTCGTTCCTGGTCATCCTGCTTCCTGCATACTTCGGCGGACCGGATACACTGGTGAATCCGTTATGGCTTGTACTGAGCTACCTAATCATCGTGTTAGGGGAACTTGCCTTGTCGCCAGTCGGATTGTCAGCAACCACCAAGCTTGCCCCTGCCGCTTTCTCAGCGCAGACGATGAGCCTATGGTTCTTGTCAAACGCAGCCGCGCAAGCGATCAACGCACAGCTCGTGAAATTTTACTCAGCTGAAAACGAAATGATGTACTTCGGTATCATCGGCGGAGCATCCATCGTCCTGAGTATTATCCTGTTCCTATTAGCACCAACCATTCAGCGCTTTATGAGAGGCGTACGATAAATAAATACCAAAAGGCCGGAAGCATTTTGCTTCCGGCCTTTTTTCGATGGTCAAACGTCTTTGATGACAAGCCCCATCTGGCGGGCGAAAGCCATCGCCTGCTCCGGCGATACTTTACAGCCAGCCAGTTTGTCGACGGTGACTTGAATGTTCTCAAATGAGTTGCTGCTGAGGTCGACGCCTTTCAGGCTCGCTTCAACAAAATTGATATCATTCATGTCGCATTTATCGAATTCGGTCTGCTTTAATTCCGCTTCGTAAAAATCCGCGTAGCGCAGACTTGAAGATTCAAAGCGCGCCGTATTGCACAGCGAAAAGCCGAATGTCGCGTAATTGAGCACGCAATCCTGGAACAAGGTATGGCGGACGCCGGCTTCCGCGAAGTTCGTGCCGACAAGCTTTGAATTGCGGAACTCCGTCCGGTGAAAGACGCAGCGGCTGAAATCCGCGTTCGACAAATCGCAGTTGATGAACAGTACATCGATAAATTCACTGCGTGGCCAGGCTGCTTCAAGGAAACTGACGTTCTCGAATATTACTTTATCGACACGAAGCCCTTCTTCCGGTTCAATGTCGATGGTTTCATGTAAGATTTTGCAATTGCTTATGTAATGGTCATCCAATGCGGAGGAAAAGGGTATGGTTTCCATATCATTAGATACGATTGGCGCTAAGCGTTTGGCTTTTTTCATCATGAATCCCCCTTTAATTAAATAAGCGGCCGCTTCCAACTGGGAAGTAGCCGCTTTGCTATAACAATTTATCCAACTGACGGCGCTTTATCTATGCAGGACCGGACAAGCATCGGATCCACGATGTGGTCGTCTTCCACTTCCACTTGGTAAAGTTTGCTGTTATGCATGAACTTGAAAATTCCATTATTGAAATCAGTGCCGATTTCTTTGAAGAAAATCCCTTCGTACTGGCATTCTTTCGTTTGGGTGAAACTGATTTTATAAGTGTCGGCGTCCTTCACTAAGTAGCAGCGAACGCCTTTTTCAAATTCTTCATGGTCGCTGCCTTTGATGGATCGTTCGACTGAAACAACATGAAAATCCGCAAAAGGGATTTCCCGCAGCAGTGAATTCAGGAATGATCCTTTCGTGATTTCCTCCCAGCGGCTTCTCGCCGTCTGGCCGATGATGATTTGGGTAATATTCAAATCATGCGAAACTTCCGCGATGACCTTTGCGGAGGGGCGGCTTTCATTATCCCGGATGATAAAGTCCTCAGCCCCGTATTCTTCAGCTAGTTCTTTCCATCGTTCAACATAAGCTGATTTTTCAGTATCAAATTCATCGAATGGCAGCGCATCAACCGTCAGTATATACAACGGGCAATCCAGCATGCTCGCCAGCTTGTTTCCACGGTTGATCAGGCGTTCGCCATTGGGCCCGTAAAAAACGCAGACCAATATGCTTTCGTCCATACGTCCTCTGATTTTTTTCATCTTTTCACACCCCTCCAGTGGTTTTTCTGTTCAATTCTTCTGCACAACCCGTAAGTTCAAAACTATGATATTGTACTGCGTATTCCATTATAAATCAAGGCATGCCCCTGCTTATCTGTACCATAACGGAGTTCACAAGTGAAAACAAGCCGTTATTCCTGTATAATTTAACGTATATGCCAACAGCCCAACCCATATTCCATTCCATTCAGGCTTCTGTTTTCCGCCTTTTTTATTTTTCCGTTCCTAATCCCAACTTCAGGAGGTTTTGCAGTGCATTTTCTTATCCTCGCCATTTTAATCCCTTTTCTCGCAGCCGCTTGCATCCCATTCATACATAGGCGCATCGGGCTAATTAACATCGGTTGGCTCGTCCTTGCCGTTCCTTTAGCGCTTTTCGTCGTTTTTGTTTTTCAGATTCCCATCATCTCCTCTGGAAAAACCATTTCCGCATCTATCGATTGGATCCCTTCCCTCGGCATCAATTTTTCAATTTTTGCAGACGGCCTGAGCCTGATTCTTGCTTTGCTGATTACCGGCATGGGAACCCTAGTTATTCTCTATTCCATCTATTATCTATCTCCAGGGGATTCACTTCCGCATTTTTACGCTTACTTGCTCTTGTTTATGGGAGCTATGCTGGGCGTTGTCCTCACTGACAACTTATTGGTCCTGTATGTTTTCTGGGAACTGACAAGCATTTCTTCGTTCCTATTGATCGCTTTTTGGTATCATCGAAAAAATTCCCGTGTCGGTGCCCAAAAATCTTTGCTGATCACGGTTTTCGGTGGCTTCGGCATGCTAGCGGGCTTCTTGATGCTGCATGTCATGACCGGCTCCTACAGCATCCGCGAAATCATATCCGTCATCGGACAGCATACAGACCACATCTTATATTATCCGGCTTTATTCCTGGTGCTTCTTGGAGCGTTCACGAAATCGGCCCAATTCCCTTTCCATATCTGGCTGCCTGATGCCATGGAAGCTCCGACTCCCGTCAGCGCCTACCTCCATTCGGCAACCATGGTCAAGGCTGGCATTTACCTGGTCGCCCGCTTCACACCGATTTTCGGCGGCACTGCTTCCTGGTTTTGGACGGTTACATTGGTAGGGCTCATCACTTTGTTCTGGGGAGCATTCTGCGCTGTCCGCCAAACCGATTTAAAGGCACTGCTTGCCTATTCGACCGTCAGCCAGCTCGGCTTGATTATGAGCCTCTTCGGTATGGGATCGGCTGCCCTGCATTTCGGTGCTGAACCTGAAGGCGCGATATACGGGCTGGCCACGTTTGCCGCTCTTTTCCACTTGGTCAATCATTCCACCTTTAAAGGCGCATTATTCATGGTGGTCGGCATCATTGACCATCAAGTAGGAACGCGTGATATCCGTCGCCTCGGCGGCCTTATCGCATTTCTTCCAGTCACTCTTACGTTCGCGGTCATCGGCAGTTTTTCCATGGCCGGTTTGCCGTTTTTCAATGGTTTTCTAAGCAAAGAGATGTTTTTCACAGCTTCGATCAACGCGGCCGGCCTTCCGCTGTTTTCCGCTGTTACCTGGGGCTGGATTATTCCAGTCGTCGCCTGGACAGCAAGCGTATTGACATTCGCCTATTCCATGATTCTCGTATTCCAGACGTTTTTCGGCAATTACCATCCGAAAAAACTCGATAAAAAACCGAAAGAAGCTCCTTTGGGCATGCTGATTTCTCCAGCAATCCTGTCCATCTTGATCATCGGCATCTTTTTCGCGCCGAACTTGCTTGGAGACCATTTGCTGAAGCCGGCAATGGCCACTTTGCTCCCGGGTGTGGTTGGAGCAGCCCCACACATCTCAGCCTGGCATGGCATTAACGCAGAGTTGTTGATGACGCTTGGAGTTTTTGCTGTCGGTGCCATCTTGTATGCGTTCTTGCGCCAATGGAAAAAAATCTATGGCATTCTGCCTGAAAATTGGGCGTTTAATGTTTTATACACTAATTTCCTAAGCGGCCTTGAACGGAAATCGGCTCAAGTGACCTCCTCTTATATGACCGGACATTTGCCCCATTATTTCACTTATATTTTTATGTTCTTCATTGTAGCGGCTGGCGGGTCTTTGCTCTTGTCCGGCGGATTGACATTCGACTTTGCAAACGATGCACCGCTCCCGGCCTACGAAGTGTTGCTGGCAATTGTCATGATGATTGCCGCCATCGCCATAGTTTTTGCTCAATCCAGGCTCACTGCGATCTTGTTGAATGGTGTTCTCGGCTATTCCATCGCGATTTTCTTCGTGCTGTTCCGGGCTCCCGATTTGGCCCTTACCCAATTGGTCATTGAAACAGTGACAACTGCATTGTTCCTATTGAGCTTTTACCATCTGCCCGAGTGGCAAAAGGAAAAGTCGCCTAAAAAAACGAAAATCCGTAACGCTGTTATCGCCATTTTCGGAGGGCTCACCATCACGCTCATTGCGCTATCCGTGAACGGCACTCGGTTGTTCGATTCGATTTCCAGCTTTTATGAAGACTCCTATGAATTGACCGGTGGAAAAAACATGGTCAATGCCATTCTCGGCGATTTCCGCGCTTTTGACACATTGCTCGAATCGCTTGTCCTTTTTATCGCTGGCCTCGGCGTCTATACGCTAATCCGGCTTAAAGGCGGAAAGGAGACCCGTAAACATGGAGATCAATGACGTTATTTTAAAAACGGTAGCCAAAGCTGTAGTGCTAATCATTTTCACCTTCGGCATTTATTTATTTCTCTCAGGGCATAATGAACCCGGAGGCGGCTTTATTGGCGGACTCGTCCTGGCATCGGCTTTTGTGCTGATGTTCCTGTCCTATGATTCCGAAACGGTCAGCGACGCCATTCCGATCGACTTCAAAAAACTTTCAGCGTTCGGTGTTCTGCTGGCTCTTTCAAGCGCAACCATTCCGATGTTTTTCGGACAAGCTTTTCTAAGCCAGTCTTTCGGCTATTTCGATCTGCCGATTTACGGCAAAACCGAACTGGCGACGGTGACCATTTTCGAAGCGGGCATCGCTTTGACGGTCATCGGAGTCGTAGTCAATATAATTTTGAGTATAAGTGAGGATGAATAGCCAATGGAAACCCTGATAATTTTATTGGTCGGTGTGCTGACTTCCGTCGCCATCTACCTTCTGCTCTCCAGAAGCTTGGTCCGGGTCATCCTCGGTACCGCAATCCTATCGCATGCTGTCCATTTATTGATCTTATCGATGGGCGGATTAAAAAAAGGCACAGTCCCACTTCTCGGCGAAGAATCCGGGAGCTATGTGGATGCATTGCCCCAAGCCCTGATCCTGACCGCGATCGTCATCAGTTTTGCTGTCACAGCTTTCATTCTGGTATTGGCTTACCGGGCCTATCAGGAACTGGGAACCGACGACCTCAAGGAAATGAGGGGTGTAAACGATGAATAATATCATTTTGCTCCCCATGCTGATTCCAATATTAATGGGCGTGATGCTGATTTTCCTGCGCACTTTCGGCCGCACACAAGCCTGGTTTAGCATCGGCTCTATAGCAGCAGTGGCAGGCATCTCATTTTATCTGTTAAACGCCGTCCAGGACCAAGGCATTTTGCGCCTGGACTTTGGCGGCTGGGTTCCGCCTTTCGGCATCCTTTTCGTGGCAGATTCGTTTGCGCTGCTCCTTGTGTTCGCGACAAGCATTGTCACGCTCGTTTGCCTACTGTATGCATTGTTCACGACTGGCAAACTGCTGGAGTCAATGTATTTTTATCCCACCGTGCTTTTTCTCATCGCAGGCGTCAACGGCTCATTCCTGACAGGCGACTTGTTCAATCTTTTTGTCTGCTTTGAAGTCATGCTTTTGTCTTCTTACGTTCTCCTTACGCTCGGTGGCACCAAGCGCCAGCTCCGGGAAGCTGTCAAATATGTCATCATCAATATCGTATCATCATGGTTCTTTTTAGTGGCGCTGGCCTATTTGTATGGAACGGTCGGAACCTTGAACATGGCACATGTTGCCGTGCGCGTCGCTGAAAATGGCCAAGGGCCGCTGCTCACGACGATCAGCCTCGTATTCCTTATCGTTTTCAGCCTAAAAGCCGGCTTGCTGCTGTATTATTGGCTGCCGGGTTCATACAGTACGCCGCCGACTGTCGTTTCAGCGCTTTTCGGAGCGCTCCTGACAAAAGTCGGAATCTACGCGTTGTTCCGTGTATTCTCTCTTATTTTCCATCACCAGCCGGAAATCACCCATACCATCATCGGCGTCATGGCTGCTGCAACGCTTATCGGCGGCAGTTTAGGCGCCATCGCTTTCAACGATATCCGGAAAATAGCGGCCTATAACATTGTCATCTCGGTCGGTTTCATCCTTGTCGCGCTCGCCGTTTCGACACCGAACGCCATCGAAGGCGCTGTTTATTATCTTGTCCACGACATGATTGTCAAAGCGCTGTTGTTCTTGTTGATTGGTACGCTCATATCACTGACGGACACCGTCCAGCTGAACCAAATGAGCGGCTTGATGAAAAACTATCCGCTGCTCGGCTGGTCGTTTTTCATCGCTATGCTGTCTCTTGCCGGCGTACCGCCATTCAGCGGATTCATCGGCAAGATCCTCATAGTTGAAGGTACGATTGACAGCGGATCTTATGGACTGCTGGCACTCGCGCTGCTATCAAGCTTATTCGTCTTGTATTCCATGCTGCGCATCTTTAAAAACAGTTTCTGGGGCGAGACCATCATCAGCAAAGAAGAACAAGTCCCGCTGCACAGTAAATTCCTTTTCCCGAGCCTGCTGTTGGTCTTGCTGACGTTTGGAATGGGCATCGGCACTGAATGGCTTTCCGTCTATGTGACCGATGCTGCTGATACGCTGCTCCATCCGGAAATTTATATAGACGCCATTTTAGAAGAAGGCGTACAGTAATGGCTGTCCGCACAAATCTAATCCCTAACGAAAGGAGAGGCTTTTAATGCCGGCTCAGTTTCTGCTGAACATCACCATCGCCTTGCTATGGACTTTGCTCATGGATGAAGATGCCTTCTACTTACCCACTTTTTTAACCGGCTACCTGATCGGCATCGGCATTCTGTTTTTCATGCACCGATTTTTCGGCACGAAGTTCTACATGCTGCGCGTCTATTCCACTATTAAACTATTGTTCATCTTCACCTCTGAACTTGCCCAGTCGAGCCTGTTGATCATGAAGCAGATCCTCAGCCCGACATTGAAAATCAGGCCAGGCATCTTCACGTATGAACACAACATGAATGGCCCCTATGAACTGACGACACTCGCATTGCTGTTGACGCTAACCCCGGGTTCGGTCGTCATGGAAGTATCGCCGGACGGGAAAACATTTTATATCCACGCCATGGACGTTGAAGAATCCAGGGATACCATTCTAAAATCAATCAAAACCTTTGAAAAAGCGATTATGGAGGTGACACGAGGATGATTGACACGATATTATCGATTGCGCTGTTCTTGTTCATTTTTGCCGTGCTGCTCGCTCTTTACCGCATCATCAAAGGACCTTCGATGCCCGACCGGGTTGTCGCACTCGACATGATCGGGGTCAACTTGATTTCAGGCGTAGCGGTATTTTCAGTGGTTCTGCAGACACATGCTTTTCTGGAAGTCATCCTGATTGTCGGCATCCTTGCTTTTATCAGCACAATCGCTTTGGCACGCTTTGTTGAGAGGGGGGATATCGTTGAGCATAAACGAAATCTTTGAATACATCGGAGCTTTCCTTATTTTGATCGGTTCCATTATGGCGGTTATCAGTGCAATCGGCATCTTGCGTTTGCCGGACGTTTATACCCGCTCGCATGCGGCAACCAAAAGCTCGACATTGGCGGTTCTGCTCTCCTTGACCGGAACGTTCATTTACTTTTGGGCGTCCGAGAACTTCATCAGCGTCCGCCTGCTTCTCGGTATCTTGTTCGTCTTTTTAACAGCACCGGTTGCGGGCCACTTGATAACGCGGGCAGCCTACCGCTCTCGCGTTAAAATGTCGGATTCCTCGACAGAAGATGCGCTGCACGACGCACTTTATGGAAAACAGAAAGATTCACAGTAATCAGTATTGAACCAACAGTTTCTCAGGCTGCCGGGAGTTTTCCGGCAGCCTTTTTTGCGGAATAACAAAATAGTGTTTTTTCATTAAAATGTCAAGTTTATGACTAACGGAAAAAGGGAATAACAGGAAAAAAAGCGGTGAAGGGGTTTATGGATGATGGGAAACGTCAGAGATACGTTGAAAGAAGTAGCCGCTGCCATCCTGCCGGTCACTGCCGTAGTCGTCGTCCTGCAAATCATCTTTATCCGCTTGCCTTTAGAAGCAATGCTGCAATTCCTGATCGGCGCCGCTTTTGTCGGTATTGGTTTTTTCCTGTTTCTCCTCGGGGTCACAGCCGGCCTCTTGCCTGTCGGTGAGATGATCGGCAAACGATTGCCGAAAACCAAAAACATTTTTACCATTGTCGGCACTGGCTTTTTGCTGGGGTTGGTGGTGACGATTGCCGAACCAGATGTCCGCGTGCTGGCAAAACAGATTGACCAAGTTTCCGACGGAGAAATCGGATCAGGAATTTTGGTATTGTCTGTCGCACTCGGCCTGGCTTTATTCGTCGCACTTGCCATGGTCCGGACCATTTTCAGCATTCCAATCCATATTCTGCTGATTGGCGGATATCTCCTGGTTTTCGCTTTGTCGTTTTTCGTACCCCATGACTATGTCGCCATCTCTTTCGACGCCGGGGGTGTCACTACCGGCCCGATGGCGGTACCGTTCATCCTTGCCCTTGGCGTCGGCGTAGCGTCCGTCCTGCGCTCTGGCTCATCAGCAGCGAGCGAAGGATTTGGCTTAATCGGCTTGGCGTCAATCGGACCGATTCTTGCGATCATGCTATTGGGGGTGTTATTCCAGTGAACCTTCATGTGTTCGAAGGGTTCGGGGACATCCTCATTGAAGTGAGCTACGCCCTGATCCCATTAATCCTCTTTTTTATCGCCTTCCAATTCTTCATGCTCAAACTGGATAAACAGCGGGTCCATCAAATCGTCCTGGGCTTTATCCTCACCTTTTTCGGACTTGCCTTTTTTTTGCAAGGCGTTCATATCGGCTTTTTCCCTGTTGGCCACATGATGGGGCAAGCGCTGGGCTCTGAAGAAAATACGTGGCTTCTCATGCCAATTGGTTTTGTGCTCGGTTTCGTGGCCACGTTTGCTGAGCCCGCTGTCAGCATTATGAACAGTGAAGTCGACAAAGTGACCGGCGGCTATATTTCAGAAAAAGTTATGCTTTACACAGTGTCCACTGGAGTGGGAATTTCAGTAGCGTTATCAATGTTCCGCATCCTTTACGGCATTTCACTTTGGTATTTCCTCATTCCTGGATATATAATTGCTTTAATCCTCGTATTTTTTTCCAATAAAACATTTATTGCCATCGCTTTTGATTGCGGCGGTGTCGCTACCGGACCCATGACGGTTACATTCATCTCAGCGATGGCGGTCGGAGCGGCTTCTGTAATTGAAGGCAGGCATCCGCTGACAGATGGTTTCGGCCTAATCGCGTTAGTGGCGTTGACGCCCATTATCGCAGTATTAATAGTCGGACTGATTTTCACAAGAAAAGGTGGCGATGCAAACGATGAACCTGAATCATAGACTGATGATTGCAATCGTCAAACGCGGCTTTTCCCGCGCCGTCATTGCAGAAGCGAAAAAAGCCGGTGCAGAAGGAGCAACTGTCATGTACGGCGAAGGCATCGGACGCAATGAAAAGCCGACATTCCTAGGCCTACCCGCTACCCATGAAAAAGACATCATTTTTATCGCCATTGACGGGTCACTGGAAAAACCGGTTGCTGAAGCGGTTTCCCGCTGCGCAAAATTGGGCCACCCTGGGCAAGGACTCGGCTTCACGCTCCATTTAAACAAATTGATCGGCGTGCCGCATTTATCGGATCGCCTTTACTTCACCAAACCGCAGAAAGGGGAACGTTCCATGAAGCCTTTGAAGGATCAGTTTCAATTGATTGTCACCATCGTCAATAGCGGCGATTCCGAAAAAGTGGTCGCTGCCGCTGCTGAAGCCGGTGCCGAGGGGGGCACCATCCTTACCGGCCGCGGCACTGGTGTAAACGAACAGACAAAGTTCATGAGTTTCACAATCGATCCTGAAAAAGATATTGTTTTTACATTGGTGCCGGAAAGTTTCGCCAATGCTGTTGTTAACCGCATCGAAAAAGCCATCGACCTTTACTCTCCAGGACAAGGCATCGCTTTTTTGATAGATGTCGAAGAAGTTTTCGGCGTCAACCATTCTTCATTAAGCAGAATGGAATGAAACTTGCTGCGATGATCTTATAAATAACTTAAAAAACCGGAATCTATGGGATTCTGGTTTTTTAGTTGCGCAAATTCAGTCCTTCATTTACATAATTGTTTGAAATGGCAGAGAAGAGCATTTCCCAAAAGTCTAAGAGACATATGTTTGTATTATTAACACCAGAATTATTAGTTTATTTATTCCAGATAGACAAAAAGGCTGGAATATGAAAAACTTGAAGGATAACGTTCTTTAGAAAGCAGGGTTTGGAATGAGTGTCGTATTAAAAGAAAAAGGGAGATGGGATCCTTTGAAGGTATTTGCAAAAGTAGCTGCCGCCTATTTGGTCTCAAAGATGTCTACCCGTAAAGAAAAAAGAAAGATTGCATTGATCGGCGGCAATCTTGGTGAAAAATATGAAGACAACGCCGCCGTTTTCCATAAATACGTAGTGACCAACCACGCGGACAAAGTGATGGCTTATTGGATGTATGATCCCAAGACAACTTATGCCCTCGACGGCAAAGTTGAAAATGCGGTACCTCTTGGAAGCTTCCGCAATTACGTCTTGTTTTTCCAAGCGGAATACACATTCCATGGGCACTCATTGCTTTATGACATCGTGCCGTCAGCGGATAAATTCCTTTTCCTCAACCGCAAAACCATCATCACGCACGTCAGCCACGGCATTGAAGGCTTCAAAAAAATATTGATTCAAAAAGAAGATATTCCACTGTTGAGCCGCACAAATTATTTTAATTGCGCGTCAAAGTATGAAAAAGAACTAAAACGGAAAGAGTGGAAAATCCCGGAAGAAAAACTGATTGTCACCGGCTTTCCGCGATTTGACCGTTACGAAATACATGAGCCCGCCAAAGAGATGAAAAATATCCTCATGATGATGACTTGGCGCGAATGGCTCTTCGATCTAACGGAAGAAGAATTCCTGGAAAGCGCTTATTTCCGCAACACGATCGGGTTGATTCAGCATCCAGGAATCCGTGAATTGATCAGTCAAAACGGTTTGCACATGCAGATTGCCTTGCATCCGTTCATGAAGAAGTTTGAAAAGCATTTCGTTGGGCTGGAAAATCCTGCCACTGGCATTGAATTTCTTGACGCCAATCACCACCCAATCGAGAAAGCGATTGAGGACAATGATATGCTGATCACTGATATCTCGAGCGTGTCGTGGGACTTTTTGTATTTAAATAAGCCCATCATTTTCAATATGTTCGACCGGGACGAATACATCGCTAAGCGCGGCAGTTATTTGGACCTGGAAAAAGATTTGTACGGCTACAAAGCTGATTCCATCAACGAAGTTTATACGTCATTGAAACGGATTGTTGAAGAAAACATCACCACTAATGAGTGGTATTCACAGGCACACCAATACATCGATTATTTCGATCATCAAAATTGCCTGCGCCTCGCTGAACGCGTGCTGGAAGTTTAAAGTATATGCACTTAAAATAGAAAGTCCCTTCGCTTCGCGCGAAGGGACTTTCTATTTTTGCAGTTAAATTCTGGCGGCCGTGCGGCGCTTAGTGCCGGTTAAAACTGAAACAATGCATGATAAGCGCCCGCTAATACGTGTTAATTTTTTCGTAAGCCAAGTTGATTTTGAAAAGCTGCAGGTTAACGGGCGGAGCATTCTCATCCTCCTTATAAATCGAGTTCCAATTCAACGGGACAATGATCCGAACCAAGAACATTGGTATGGATTCTGGCCCCAGCCAATTTCGGCGCCAGGCTTTCTGACGTGATGAAATAGTCGATGCGCCACCCGATGTTGCGCGGCCGGCAATTGGTCCGGTATGACCACCATGTGTAGCTGCCGGGCTTTTCGGGGTAGAAAAAGCGGAATGTATCCACAAATCCGCTCGCCAAAAATTCGCTCATCTTGCCGCGTTCTGCCGGCGTAAAGCCGGAGTTTTTCAGGTTTGCTTTCGGGTTGCGCAAATCGATTTCCTCATGGGCGACATTGAGATCGCCGCACAGGATAACCGGCTTGACCTTATCCAAGTTTTTCACATACGACAAAATTGCATCTTCCCATTGCAAGCGGTAGTCGAGCCGCAGCAGGCCATGCTGCGAATTTGGCGTATAGACGTTGACCATGTAAAAATCCTCGAATTCCAGCGTGATGATGCGCCCTTCTGCATCATGCTCTTCGCTGCCAAGCCCATAAAATACGGAAAGCGGCTCTTTTTTCGTAAAAATGGCCGTTCCTGAATAGCCTTTTTTCAAAGCGTAATTCCAGTATGTATGGTATCCCGGCAGCTCCAGATCAATCTGCCCTTCCTGCAATTTGATTTCCTGCAGGCAGAAAATATCGGCATTTTCAGCGTTAAAAAACTCCATAAAGCCTTTTTTCATCACAGCGCGAAGGCCATTGACGTTCCAAGATATCAATTTCAAAATAAGCAGCTCCCATCTCTCCTCTTCAGTCTACTGAAATTGCCGTCGCTTCTCAATTACAGTGCTTTTTTGCCAATCCCAATAAAATTATGTAAAATTTCAGTGAATTTATTAGATAATGCATCATTTTTCATTTTCATCAAGTACAATGAAATTATCTATAGCTTAAGGGGATTTAGCCATGAAAAAGTTTACGAAAGAAGAAAAAAGCTGGGCGTTGTACGATTGGGGCAGTTCCGCTTACTCGATCATCATTACGACCGCTGTGTTTCCGCTTTATTACAAAGCGTCAGCGACAGAAGCAGGCGTCGATTTAGCTGACTCCACCGCTTATCTCGGCTATACAATTGCCATTTTCACGTTTATTTTGGCAATGATCGGCCCGATTCTTGGGACGATTGCCGATTACCAGGGATTGAAAAAGAAATTCTTTACCGCCTTTTTCTTGCTGGGCACTGTTTCCACCGCCGCATTGGCGTTTGTGCCAAGCGAAAACTGGCTTATGCTGTTAGCATGCTACACCTTTGCTGCGCTGGGTGCTACGGGTGCCAATGTATTCTACGATGCCTTTATCGTAGATGTAACAACCGCTAAGCGCATGAACAACGTCTCTGCATTCGGTTATGGATTGGGCTATATCGGCTCAACCATCCCATTCATCTTATCGATTGCCGTGATTCTGCTGGCTTCGAATGAAGTGATTCCGATTTCGACGACGACTGCCAGCCGGATTGCATTCCTGATTACGGCCGTCTGGTGGGCTGCTTTCTCTATACCGATGTTCAAACGGGTGCACCAGAATTATTACATCGAACGGGAACCGAAACCGATCCGGCAAAGCCTTAAGCGCCTCAGTAAAACAATTCGGGAAATCCGCCAATACCGTGCATTATTCCTTTTTCTTCTCGCATACTTCTTTTACATCGATGGCGTCGGGACAATCATCGCCTTATCGACTGCTTACGGCACAGACCTTGGCTTGTCGGCAACCAGCCTGTTGATTGTGTTATTTGTTACCCAAGCTGTAGCTGCGCCATTCGCCATCCTTTACGGCCGTTTGTCTGAACGCTTTACCGGCAAAAAGATGCTGTATGTCGGAATATGCGTTTACATCGTCGTCTGCATCTATGCCTTTTTCCTAGAGACCATCACCGACTTCTGGATTTTGGCGATGCTTGTGGCTACCAGCCAAGGTGGCATCCAAGCGCTCAGCCGCTCGTACTTCGCCAAATTGGTGCCAAAAGAGAATTCCAATGAATTTTTTGGCTTTTACAACATTTTCGGAAAATTCGCGGCAATCCTCGGACCGCTGCTGGTTGCTGTTACTTCGCAGGTTACCGGAAATTCCAGCATGGGCGTTTTCAGCCTGGTCATCCTATTCGTCATCGGGCTCGTTATCCTGTCACGTGTCCCTGAACCTGAAGAACACATTGCAGTAGATGAAGCCGCAATTGAATAAACAAAAATAAAGCGGTCCCGGAATATTCCGGGACCGCTTTATTATGATCTGACTTATTTATCAGTTGTGTTTTTCGGCGTGATTGTTGCCGCGCCGGTGCTCGTCTTTTTGATTTCGGAATCTCCGAATTCAACGACTTCGATTCCGCCTTTTTCTTTATCGGCTTCTTTATCAGCTTTTTTGATTTCTTTTTCAACTTGTTTTTCAGCTTTTTCGTGCTCTTTCACTGCTTTTTCTTCAGCCTTGTCTTCGGCTTTCAATTCTTTTTGAACTTCTTTCTCCTGCTTTTTCAGTTCTTTTTCTTCTTTCTTTTCTTCACGCTTCGTTTTAAGCTCATCGACTTTGCCTTTTGTTTTATCAGTGACACCTGCTGCTTTTTCTTTCACAGTGCCGACTTTTTCTTTAACCTGCTCGACAGTGCCGCTCAATTTTTCTTTAGATCCAGCAGTTTTCTCTTTCAAGGTTTCTTGCATTTCCTTGCCGCTCTTCGGTGTCAATAGGAGTCCAGCCGCTGCTCCGACAATCGCACCAGTTACAGCGCCTTTCAGGAATCCACTGCCCGTGATGCCGCCTTCATCGGATGGTTCAGGAGCAGGGAGTTTTCCGCTGCGTACAAGGCGTTCTTCGACCTCTTCAACGATTTCGTACAATGTGCGCCCTTTAGCTTCAACTAAAGGAACGTTCATATGAAAGTCTGCTAAATCTTCTAAATCTCTTACAACGACACAGTCATAATCCACCGCATCTGTTTTATCTTTTAACATTTCCGCATTATATCCTTTTTTCTCAAGTGCATCTTTAACTGAAACAAACGGTTCTTCTACTGCAACTTTTACCATTTCTTTTCCACTCCCTTTTCCTTAATTGTGTATACTTGTTTATTTCCCCTCATTCCCCGCAAGATAAACGCATACTTGAAAATGAAATATTTTTAATATACCGTAAATTTTAAAAAAAGGAGCAGCGCAGACTGCTAGAAAGTCAGTTTTAAAGGGCTGCAGTTTCTTTATTGCCAATTGCTGCAACCTTTATAATCCGGTTTCCGCTTTCGGTGTCAAAGAAATGGACATGCGACATATCGAACGCCAGACGGGCAGTATGCCCAGGTTCAATGGCAGTATCCGCCTCAACGCGCGCAATAAATTCTTGGCCTGCGTAGACGGCATAAATAATGGTTTCTGCACCAGTCAGTTCTGAAACCGTGATTGTGGCTTCAAATTCACTGACTGGCAAGTTCGATAGATCTTCACTATTGACATGAATGTATTCAGGACGGATGCCAAGCGTGATGTCTTTGCCTTCATAACCTTGATTTTTTAAGAACGCCAGCTGTTCGGGCAAAATATCCACTGCTTTTTCGCCAAGCCTGAACGTGCCATTTTCCATATGCCCTTCGAAAAAATTCATCGCCGGCGAACCGATAAAGCCGCCGACAAAACGGTTATCTGGAAAATCATAAACTTCTTTCGGGCTGCCGATCTGTTGAATGAGGCCGTCTTTCATAATTACGATCCGCGTTGCCATCGTCATGGCCTCGGTCTGGTCATGGGTCACGTAAATCGTTGTCGTTTTCAGCCGGTGGTGAAGTTTGGTGATTTCTGCACGCATCTGCACGCGAAGCTTGGCATCCAAATTGGACAACGGCTCATCCATCAAAAACACTTTCGCATCGCGGACAATTGCGCGCCCAAGCGCCACTCGCTGGCGCTGTCCACCAGACAACCCCTTCGGTTTGCGGTCTAGAAATTCTTCCAATCCTAAAATAGCCGCTGCGTCAGTGACGCGCTTGTGGATATCGTCCTTTTTCAACTTGCGCACCTTCAAGCCGAACGCTATGTTTTCATATACCGTCATATGCGGAAACAGTGCATAGTTCTGAAAGACCATCGCAATGTCCCGGTCTTTCGGCTGGACATCATTCATACGCTTGCCGTCTATGTAAAAGTCCCCTTGCGAGATTTCTTCTAGCCCTGCGATCATGCGAAGCGTTGTAGACTTCCCGCAGCCGGATGGGCCGACAAAAACGATGAATTCCTCATTCTGGATGTCCAAGTTGAAATCCGACACGGCAACGGCGCCGTTTTCATAAGTTTTCCCTAAGTTATGGATTTGTATTTCTGCCATCGTTTACCACCTCTTTTTTAATTTTGATTATATCACTTATCAGTATATTACGAAAAAAGAGGGCTGGATGTCTCATTTAAGCTTGTTCCGCTCAGTTTACGCGCGTTCAGCGCAATCAACGCAAAAAAGGCACCCTCTCAAGAGGATGCCTTCAATCTGCACTATTGTTAAATTGCAGCTGTTTTTTCTTTTTTGATTTGCTTGCTGCGCAATTGCCCGCAAGCTGCGTCGATGTCTGCGCCTTGTTCGTGGCGCACGCCGCAGTTGATGCCTTTTTTCTTCAAAGCGTCATAGAAAGCGCTGATCGCTTCGGGTGTGCTTTGCTGATACTGGTCATGTTCGCTGACCGAGTTGTACGGAATCAAGTTGACGTAGGATAGATGGCGCTTGTTTTCAAGCAGCTTCGCCAATTTATGCGCTTCTTCGACATGGTCGTTGACGTCGCGCAATAAAATATACTCAAATGTGATGCGGCGGTTGGATTTCTCCAAATAATAATCGATCGCATCCATCAATTTCTCGATCGGGTAGGCTTTGTTGATTTTCATAATGCGTGTGCGCAATTCGTTCGTCGGCGCATGGATGGAAATCGCCAAGTTGACTTGCAGGCCTTCGTCCGCGTAATCGTAGATTTTCGGTACAATGCCGCTTGTCGATACGGTAATGTGGCGAGCACCGATGGCAAGCCCTTTTTGTGAGTTGACGACTGTCAGGAAGTCCATTAAATTCGTGTAATTATCGAACGGTTCGCCGATCCCCATGACAACGATATGGCTGACGCGCTCTTCTTTTTGCTGAGCGTCAAAGTGAGCTTGCACTTGCATAATCTGCTCAACGATTTCGCCCGCGTTTAAATCGCGGCTCTTTTTCAACAGGCCGCTGGCACAGAAACTGCAGCCGATGTTGCAGCCGACTTGGGTGGTCACACATACAGAGTTGCCGTATTTAAAGCGCATCAAAACCGTTTCGATCAAGTTGCCGTCCTGCAGACGGAAAAGGAATTTAATCGTACCGTCAGCTGATTCCTGTTTCACCGCTTCTTCAAGCGTGCGGATCGCGAAATTATCTTCAAGCAAGCTAATGACGTCTTTGCTCAAATTGTTCATGTGAGCAAATTCAGTGACGCGTTTAATATACAACCAGTCCCATACCTGCTCAGCACGGTATTTCTTCTGGCCATTTTCTAGAAACCATTCTTTTAATTGATCTATCGTCAAACCATAAATGGAATTTTTCATTAGTAGTACCCTCATTTCGGAATTTCACAATTGCTTATTATAATACTAAATTTCCTGCTTGACAACAACTATTTTCGTTTATACTGAAAAATCTGTTTTTTTAGATGAATTAAACCCTCCATTTTAGGGTAATAATTTAGATATAACAGGAGGCGATTAGATGAGCAGCGAAATTACACATGTCGGGCTGGCAGTACCGGATTTGGATCATGCTATGCAATGGTATTGCAGTGTGTTGGGCTTTTACATATTGTCAGGACCGACCGAGTTTGATGCGGACGAGGCAAAGGTTGAAAACATCACGCAAAACCTGCAGGGACCGGAAATCAAAAAAATGCGCAATGTCCATTTAATGTCGATGGGCGGCGTTGGCATCGAATTGTTCGAGTTCCAGGAAGCGGACATCGATGAAGGGCCGCCGACTGCGCACCGTGGTTTTTTCCATATATGCCTGATTGTCGATAATGTGGTCGAAGCGATTGAACGCATCGTCCAGCAAGGCGGCAAACAGCGCAGCCGGATCCATCAGATGAACGAAGATAAAAATCATTACCTTGTTTATACAGAAGACCCTTTCGGCAACATTTTGGAACTCTCCAGCCGCAGCACCTCTGAAATGTACTGCATTAGATAATACAAAGAAGCCAGCCATTCCCAATGGGGATGGCTGGCTTCTGTTAAGTTTATCAGACTAATTGTTCTTTCTG
This sequence comes from Planococcus sp. TJ-302, assembly GCF_058268455.1. Lineage (NCBI taxonomy): Bacteria > Bacillati > Bacillota > Bacilli > Caryophanales > Caryophanaceae > Planococcus > Planococcus sp. TJ-302. The sequence goes on from NZ_JBZDOI010000001.1 coordinate 1,873,063, forward strand.
GAGAAGCATTGAACCGTGCTGCGCCAGGTTCGCATGCCACGAAAACGCTTTTTCCAATATATGAGGTGTTTGGCCGCCGCGCGTCAATGCTTCTTCGTAATAGGCACGCATCTGGTTTTTATACATCGGATGCACACAGTTTTCAATAATCACTTCAACCCGTTCGCGCGGCGCAAGGCCGCGAAGGTCCGCATACCCTTGTTCAGTGACTACGACGTCGACATCGTGCTCCGTATGATCTGTGTGGGTAACAAACGGCACGACGCTTGAAATTTTGCCATCTTTGGCAATCGATTTTGTCACAAAAATAGCGAGGCGGGCATTGCGGGCAAAGTCGCCGGAGCCGCCGATGCCGTTCATCATTTTTGTACCGGAAACGTGCGTGGAGTTGACATTGCCGTAAATATCGAACTCAAGTGCAGTATTGATGGAAATCAGCCCCAAGCGGCGAATGATTTCCGGATGGTTTGAAATTTCCTGCGGCCGCAAAATGATTTTGTCGCGGTACTGCTCGAAATGAGCATACACGTGCTCCATCCGCTCCTGAGACAATGTAATGGAAGAACTGGAAGCGAAATCGACTTTGCCAGCATCCATCAAATCGAATACCGCGTCCTGCAGCACTTCTGAGTATAATTGCAAATCATGGAATTCCGAATCGATCAATCCGTGCAGGACCGCATTCGCTACCGAACCGATTCCTGACTGCAGAGGCGCCAGTTTAGGCGTCAGCCTGTTTGCCCGAACTTCCGAGCGCAGAAAGTCCAGCAAGTGATTGGCCATGATTTCCGTTTCTGCATCGGAAGGAACGATGGTAGAAGGAGAATCTTTCTGATGTGTGAAGACAATGCCCCGGACTTTTTCAAGGTCCACCGGAATGCCGATTGTGCCAATGCGGTCATCCGCTTTCGTCAACGGAATCGGCAGGCGCTCCCCTTGTTTCCCCGTGTCGTAAATATCGTGGATTCCTTCGAATAATTCCGGTTGAGCTGTATTGATTTCGACGATTACATTTTTTGCGTGCTTCACGAAAATGGCAGAGTTGCCGACGGAAGTTGACGGGATGATCATGCCGTCTTCCGTAATCGAAAGCGCTTCTATAACAGCGAAATCAATCGGCTCGATGACTCCTGCTTTGATCCATTCGGCGGTATGGGACAAATGATGGTCCGTAAACAGCATATCGCCTTCATTGATTTTTTTCCGCATCGCCGGGTCCGCCTGGAAAGGCAGGCGTTTCGCCACAATCCCGGCTTCTGCAAACAATTTATCGATATCGGAGCCTAGAGAAGCCCCGGTAAAAACATTCACTTTAAAATGTTCAGTTTCAGCGCGCTTAAGCAGTGCAAAAGGAATCGCTTTTGCGTCCCCTGCCCGTGTGAATCCGCTTAGCCCGAGCGTCATTCCATCTTGAATCCAAGAAGCTGCGACATCTGCATCTATAATCCGTTCCTGTAATTGAATGGCTTTAATTCGCTGAATGTGTTGTTCCATCTTCGTCACCTTTCGTCGCCAGAATGTGTTCCTTGCCTACTTTCAATTATAAAGGATGGCAGCCCCATTCTATAAAACTCCGTCTTGTTCACGCCATGTTTTTCTTACTCCCTTCACACTCCTGTAACAAATCCCGTATTATTTCCTCCGGTTTCAAGCAGTTTGTTTGAGCTTGTGCAAAAGAAGACTGAACAACTCCGAATCCTGAAGCTACATGAGGAATCCCCTCTATATGCTTTTTTATTGACAAGATGTGGAAGCGCCTCTAGTATTAAAAAGTTGAACAAATAAACTTCATTGTACTTTATACAAGAAACGAGGCATTTCATGACTACAGACCAGCGCAAAAAAATATATATCTTGATGATTAATATGTTCATCGCCATTGCGAGCTTCGGAATCGTTATCCCAATCCTTCCTTCATACCTCGAATCCATCAATCAAGGCGGCATGGCAGCAGGCTTGATGATCGCCATTTTCGCAGGAGCTCAGTTCCTATTTTCGCCGATTGCCGGCAAATGGGCGGATCAGTACGGCCGCAGGCAAATGATCATCTACGGGCTTTTGGGCCTTACCATTTCCATGTTCGTCTTTTACCTGTCGAACGGCATCTGGGTCTTGTACCTGTCGCGCGTCATCGGCGGCATCGGAGCAGCGATGCTCATTCCGGCAATCTTCGCTTATATAGCGGACATAACTACACTCGATCAGCGCGCGAAAGGCACGAGCCTGGTATCTGCAGCGATGTCACTCGGCATCGTCGTGGGTCCTGGCATCGGCGGTTTCTTGGCAGATTTCAGCTTGAAATTGCCGTTCCTTGTGTCAGCATTGGTATCGCTTGCCGCTGTATTGTTCTCAGTCGCACTGTTGAAAGAACAGGATGCAATCGATGCGGATCCTGCCACCACAATGGACATGACGCAGAACGAGGCGATGCTGACGAAAATTTTCCGTTCCGTCAGCATGCCGTATTTCATTCCGCTTGTCATCACGCTCGTCATGAGCTTCGGGCTGCTGGCTTTTGAATCGGTCATCGGCCTGTATCTCGACAACCAGTTTAATTCGACCGCTAAGGACATTGCCTTTATGATCACGGCGACAGGCGTTGTCAGTGTGATTGTCCAATTGTTCATCGTTGACCGCATCGTCCGCCGTTTCGGCGAAGCCGTTATTCTTATCGCTTTCCTAGGCGTTGCCGCCGCCGGTTTTGTGATGGCGCTGTTCGCCGGAAGCTACGCGATGTTCTTCGTAGTAACGCTGATCATCTTCCTTGCGACGTCAATTTTGCGCCCGGTCCTCAATACGCTGATTTCCAAAATGGCTGAAGGTGAAGTCGGTTTTGCAATGGGCATGAACAATGCGTATATGAGCGTCGGAAACGTACTTGGGCCGCTTCTTGCAGGCGCTTTGTATGATATCGACATCTCGTATCCGTTTGTCTTAGGCCTCGTGATGCTCATGATCACTTGGACCATCACAGTCGCATGGCATCGCGGCCGCACCGCCAAAACACGCACCGCACACTGAAATTGCCAACCCCCTGCATCTTTTGCAAAAGATGCAGGGGGTTTTTATTGCCGATAAACGATATTGCAAAGGCTCTGGGCTTTACGGCGTCCGGAAATAAGTTGTATAATTATTATACAAAAATCTTAAGGAATGTAGGTAATGCTATGTACAACATCAAAGCAGCTGCCAAAATTTTAGATATGCCAAAAGTGACGATCCGGTCGTGGGAAACGCGCTACAGCGCCATTACGCCAGCCCGAACGGAAACCGGTCACCGCCTTTATTCAGACCAGAATCTGGAAGACTTGCAATGGCTGAAAATCCAAGTCCAGGAAAAAGGCATTAAAATTAGTGAGGCCGTAAAGCAACTGCATTCTTCCAAGAGAAAACCGTTTGAAAAAGTGGAAGTTCCGGGTGATTTTAATGCACATACCTACGACAAACAGATTTATGAATTGTATATGGCCGCGTCAGAATTAGATACAGAACGCTTTAATTACTTATTGGATTTGAACTTCTCGCTTTTCCATTACCGCACGGTGTTTTTTTCGATTGTCGTACCGTTGATGGTGAAAATCGGCATAGAATGGGAAAACGGCTCGATGCCAGTTGCCCATGAGCATTTAATCAGCCACCTCATCCAGCAGCGATTCACACAATTTTTCCGTGTGTTCCCGACTTCAACCGAGTTGCCTAAAGTCATGGCGCTATGCCCAAGCGGCGAGTTCCACCAGCTCGGCTTAATGCTTTTCACGCTTTTTCTGCGTGAAAACGGCTTCCCGGTCATGTTCTTCGGTGCCGACACACCGCTTGAAGGATTGGCGGAAATCGTCGAGCACCAAGACACCCGCATCGTTTGCATGGCCATTTCCGACCCCTCTTCCCGTCCTGTGGTCGAGCGCTACATTGCCGACATCGGAAAGGCTAATGACAGCATCCACTTTATGATTGGTGGACAAGGCATCGTTGAACCGTTGACAAGCGGCAATGTCTCCTACATCGGTCCAACTTATGAATTATGGCAGCAAGAATTGGCCCGCATCAAAGAACTCCCATTAAGCAATGCTTAATGGGAGTTTTTCTGTATAGCTTTTATAGCGTTAATGTAAAGTCAGCGGTGATACAATAGAATCAATTATCTTTATTTTTTAGTAAAGCCAAACAAAAAAATGTTATTTCAAATGCAAAAAAAGACCCGGCTGCTTACAGCAGGTCAAGGTCTTGGTAATCTTTCTGGTATGGGCCATTGTCTGTGACTTCAGAATGGTACAGGGCCTTCAGCGCGAAGCCTTTTTCAAGCTCCATCTCTTTCATCAAAATTTTCAAGCGCTTTTTCAACTCTGGATGATCGCTGACGAGCTGTTCCATTTTCGATTTCGTGTATTTCATGGGAATTGCAACTCCTTTCCGGTGTTCTTTGTTCCATTATACCACCGCTCAATAAGAAAACGCTGTCGAGAAATTTTAAACAGCCACTTTCAGCTTTTGAATTTATTGCCTCGGATAGTGAGTTTTAAATTGTGAAGAAAAGGCAGCGTGATAAGAGGGGAATGGATGTATTTCACAAGCGACATGCGAAAAAGACGGGTGGAGCGGCGAAGAAAACGGAGTTATGCGCGCTCAGGAGAATTTACGCGCGTTCAGCCAATGTTGAGTATCTTCCTGCCGAATTGATTCTAATTTAACTTCTCAAAAAACCCCGCATTTGCAAGGAGCAAATGCGGGGTTTGCGTTTCAAATATAATGCAGTACGAAGTTCATCAGGAACAAGCCTGAGATAACGTATAGCGGTACAGAAACTTCGCGCCATTTGCCGATTCCGATTTTGAGGATCGGGTACAGGATAAAGCCGATGGCAATGCCATCCGCGATGCTGTACGTAAACGGAATGAGCGCGATGATCAACAGCGCCGGGAACGTTTCGCTCATGTCTTTCATCTCGATGTTGCGAATTGTCTGCAGCATCAGCCCGCCGATAATGATCAGGATTGGTGCAATCGCACTGTCCGGAATCAGTTTGATGAGCGGAATGAAAAACACGGAAGCCAAAAACAGAACGCCGGCAGTGATAGCTGTCAAACCTGTACGGCCGCCTGCTGTCATGGCTGCGGCACTTTCGACAGAAGCCACTGTTGGGCTTGTGCCGAAAACGCCGGAAGCCATTGCCGACAGCGAAGTCGCCTGGAAGGCGCGCCCGAATTTTTCAGGCTGGTCGATGAAGTTGACTTGGCCATGGACGATTCCGATGTTTTCAAATACCATCACCATGGTCAGCGAGAAAACCGCGGCCCAAAATACCATCGAAAATGCACTGTCGAACGACATTGCGCCGAAGCCAGCGAAAGCTTCTTGCATATTAAGCGAAGAATCTCCCATGCTGCTCGTATCAATCAAGCCGAAAAATGACGCAATAACGGTACCCGCGATAATCGTGATGAGAAAATTCCCCGGCACATTGCGGATAAACAAAATGACCGCCAGGATTAGCGTCAATGCCGTTGCCATCACAGTTGGATCGCTAAGTGAACCAAGCGCCAGAATCGACGCTTCTCCACGTATGACGAGCCCGCCTTTTTCAAGGCCCAGCAGCATCAGGAACAGGCCAAGGCCGACCGTAATCGCTTCTTTCAGCGAATGCGGCACAGCTGCGCTGATCACTTTCGCAAAGCGCGTGAAAGCGATCGCTACGAAAATCGCACCGGTGACAAAGACTACTGCAAGTGCTTCCTGCCACGTCAGGCCCATCGACTGCACCATCGTGTATGAAAACAGCGCATTGATGCCCATGCCAGGCACCAATAGGATTGGCGCATTACCCCAGAAGCCCATCACGAAAGCCCCGAACACCGAGGCGCCGATTGTTGCGATGATTGCCGCCTCGATCGGCATACCGCCTTCCGATAAGATCAACGAGTTGACTGCAATGATGTAAACGACTGTAAAGAAGCCGATTAATCCCGCCGTCATTTCGCGCTTTACCGTCGTACCGTTTTTTTGAAGACCGAAAAATCGGTCCATCCAATTAAACATATATTTCAACCTTCTATTAAATTAGCCCTCTCCCTACCCGCTCTGCCTATAAATTTTATAGGTAAGCCAAGACAAAATTGTAATCCGAAAATGCTTTAGTGTCAAGGGTTGGCGCTTGTCATCTTGTATGGTTTATTGGCATCAGTGATGCTATAATTCAGATACTTTACCCAGAGGTGATCGATTGGAGCGATTGACTGAAAACGAAGCATTGGAAACCTTGCTGCTGCGCCTTGCGGGGGAGCATCCGCAAAGGAAGCTAGCTCCCACCTACAAAAAAGAAAATTTACTTTCAAACAAAAAACCTCACCCGTGGATTACCCGCGGGTGAGGTTTTTATACTCTATTAAACGAACATGCCGGCGATTGCTGCACTTAGTAGTGAAGCAAGCATACCAGCCGCTACAGCACGCATGCCGAGGCGAGCGATGTCCGGACGGCGGTTCGGCGCAAGAGCACCCAATCCGCCTAGCAGGATAGCAAGCGAGCTCAAGTTAGCGAATCCACACAACGCGAAGCTGATTACCAACACAGTTTTAGGTGACAAGTTTGCAATTTCCGGGGCAAATGCTGTGTAAGCGACAAATTCATTCAATACCAGTTTCTGGCCGATGAAACTGCCTGCCTGTACAGCTTCTTCCCATGGCACGCCGATTGCGAAAGCAAGCGGGGCGAAGACGAAGCCAAGGATGCCTTGGATTGTCAGGTTATCAGCTCCGAACCACGAGCCAATTCCGCCAAGCATCCCGTTCAGCATAGCGATCAAGGCGATGAACGCAAGAAGCATTGCACCGACATTCAGCGCAAGCTGCAAACCATCTGCTGCACCGCGTGCGGCAGCATCGACGACGTTGACCGATGACTGGTCTTTTTCCATGACGAATTCTTTTTCAACAATTTCTTCTGTTTCCGGCATCATGATTTTCGCCATGATCAAACCGGCAGGAGCGGCCATGAAGCTGGCGGCCAACAGGTATTCGAGAGGCACGCCCAAGAGCGCGTAACCCGCCAACGTAGAACCGGCTACTGAAGCCAGTCCGCCTGTCATAACTGCGAATAATTCCGACTTTGTCATGTTTGCGATGAACGGGCGGATAACGAGCGGTGCTTCCGTTTGGCCAACGAAGATGTTTGCCGCTGCGGAAACGGATTCCGCTTTGCTTGTTCCCAGCAATTTCGAAAGCGCGCCACCAAGAATTTTAATAAACCATTGCATGATTCCCAAATAATACAAAACCGAAATCAATGAAGAAAAGAAGATAATGATCGTCAAGACTTGGAACGCGAAAACGAAACCGAAGTTTGCTGCGTCTGCCGCTGGCCCAAATACGAAGTTGATCCCTTCTTTTGCGTAATTGATAACGTTTTGCACTTTATTTGAAAGCCATAATAAAGCGTTTCTGCCCAATTCCCATTGCAGCACCATGAACGCAAAAGTAATCTGTATTGCTAAACCGCCCAAAATGGTGCGCAGCTTAATTGATTTACGAGCACTTGACATTAAAAAGGCAAGTCCCAGGACGACGAATACACCGAATAAACCCCATAAGAAATTCACATTTTCACCTCATTGTTTTTTTCAATCTGAAACGCTTTCATTTCGGATTGGTTTTCCTTAAAGCTAGTCCTCTGTCGTCAGACATCTTATCAAATCCACGATGATAAGTAAATGCCTAACCTGTGACAAATCTTTAATAGAAAAATGTTTAAATGCAATGAAAATTCACATTATGGAACCTTTTTCAGCCGCCGTTCTTTCTTCTCCCACTTTATTACCCACTGAATCATTTAAAAAACGCGCAGCTTATCACTGCGCGCTAACTTTATTTTTTCGGTGGCTAATCCGGTAAAACACAAGATAAAGTGCCGGAATCATCACCAAGGTGAAAAGGCTGGAGAACGTCAGCCCTGCAATGATCGTAATCGCCAATGCTTCGAAAAGCGGATCTCCCGTCAGCGCGACCGGAATCAACGCGACAATCGAAGTCACAGATGTCAAGACGATCGGCTTGATGCGGGCATAGCCGGATTCAATAATTGCTTCGTCAATGTTGAAGTTGCCGGACAGCCGGCGCATTTCAACAAAATCGATCAGCACGACGGCATTTCGAACGACAATCCCGGTCAATGAAACAATCCCCATAACGCCAAGGAAACTTAATGGCGTCTGCGTTAAGAACAAGCCAAGAATCGCACCCGATACGCCCAAGTATACGGCAATTAGGACCAGGAATGGCAAAGCGAACGATTTGAACTGGAACGCGATGACCAAGTAAACAAGCAGGATGACGACCAGGAACAAAACACCGATTTCAGTGAAGAATGCTTCCTGATCGGAATTTTCTCCGCCCGTCGACAATTCATAGCCGGACGCCAAGTCTTCTTTCTGCGCATCGACCACTTCAAGCATGCTGGCTTCAAAATCAGCAGCCTCGCCAAACGCTTTCAATGTAATCGCGCGTTCGGCCTCCTGATGCGGCACCTGAGCCAAAGCAGTCGTGTCCTCAGGTGTCAATAATTCATCTAAGCCCACTAAAGTCGGCGGCCCTGGCTGTGCTTGCGGTGAAGAGGCAGGCACTTGGAAATCAGCCAGATTAATGTCCTGGCCGTTCTCTATACCCGACTGCTTCAGTGTTACTTCATATGGCTTCTGCCCTTCGTAAATGCTGTAGAGCGGAACGCCTTGGGTCAAGAATTGCAGCTGCCCTGTCACCGTGCTGAGTGGAATGCGGTTTGCTTCGAGCGCTGCCTGGTTCGGCACGTATTCCACAGCCGGAACCGGATCTCCCAAATTATCTGTGACGACGTCTGCGCCATTTTCCAGCATCGCCGCTTTTAATTCATCGCGCAATGCAGTCAGTTCCTCAAGGTTCTCACCTTTAATGGTCACGGTTACCGGTGCACCTGCTGGCGGACCTTGGATAATCGTATCCAGGAAAATTTCCGCTTCCGGGTACTGGTCGCGCAACACTGGCTGCCATTTCTCGATAAACTCGGCTGCAGTGGTTTGTTCCCGGTCGATCCGGAACGCCACTTGCCCTGTATTCGAGCCGGTATTATCCATCGAAGAGGCGAATAAATTCGGCAACCCTTCCCCAGTGAAAATCGCAATCTCTTCGACATTCGGGTCATCGCTCCTTAACCCTTCCGTTACGTCAGCGAGAAATGCATTGGTTTCTTCGATCGAAGTCCCTTCTGCGAGGCGTACGTTCATCGTCACCTCTTTGCGATCAGCAGCTGGGAAGAATTCGAATGGCGTGAAAAATGCCAATACCAGAAAGCCGGTAGCCAGCACCAATCCTCCAATGCCGATCCATAGCGGACGCTTTAATACGCCGCGCAGTACTTTTTCGGAATAAAACAACGCCAGCTTTTCAAGCGGCTTGCCCAGAAAACCAGGTGTGTCGGATATTTTTTTCGAACGGCTTTTTGTCTTTAAACACTGCATCATCGGCACTAAAGTAATCGAAAGTATCGTAGACGCGATGATTGTCGTGATGAGAATGCTCGGCAATGCTTTGATGAACGCGCCATTCCCCCCTGACAGCAGCAAGAGCGGAGAAAACGTCACGACAATTGCTAAACTGGAAGCGATGATTGAGGAAAAAACTTCTTTGACGCCATTGACAGCGCCGTCTAATGGGGCGTCACCCAGCTTGTAGCGGCGCTGAATGTTGTCATTGACGACGATGCTGTCATCGACCAAAATACCGATCGCAATGATTAAACCGATGACCGATATCTGATTCAAGTCGACGCCCATCGATGGAATCGGGATCATCCCGATCAATACCGAGGATAGAACCGTCACCGCAACTACAAATGCACCGAATAGCGTCAATCCGGCGGTCGTCACCACAAGCACGGCAAGTACGGCAATCAAGAGCGACACATACAATCCTTCAAAAATCGAGATGACATTTTCAGCCTGTGATTCGTAGCGTTCCGCCTCAACGCCAGCAGGCAAGTCTTCATTGAATGCGTCAATCACTTGGGATACGTTTTCATCCACGCCGGGCACGTCCTGGCCCGTTTGAAGAAATACCGTGTACGAAATGGCTCGTTCGCCTTCGAACGTGACAATGTCTTGGGTTTCGCCATCCACTGTTTCAATCACTGCAATGTCTTCAAGCGGCACTGCCGCAGAACCGACCTGCAGTTTTCTCAGTTTTTCGATGCCTTGCTCCTGCTGCACCGTCAAAACCACCCGTTCGTTGCCATTGTCATGGGTGCCGAGTGACAGCGGCTGATTAGCCTGTTGAAGCGATTGCAGCACTTCGAATGTCTGCAAGTTGTTCGCTGCCAATTGGTCTGCTTTCAGTTCAATAAGGATCTGCTGGCTGTTCAAGCCTTTGACAGCGGTGCCGGCCACTCCGTTCACCGATGCCACCTCTTCAGACAGTTCGGCTAATGCTTGCTCCATACCGCGGAGCTCCTCTTCATCACCGTAAAACATATACGATACAAGAGGGAATGTCAGGTCGAGCTTTTCTACTGACGGCTGTTGCGCCTGTTCAGGGAAGCTGCTCGATGCGCGCTGCACTTGTTGCTGCATTTCCGTCACCAGCTCATCCGGGTCGAAGCCGTCTTCCAGTTCAAGCGTGATGATGGAAGCGGAATTCGCTGATACCGATTGCAACGACGATATGCCATCCACTTTCTGCAATTCCTGTTCAATCGGGTTGGTGATGGCTGTTTCGATTTCCTCAGGGCCAGCGCCTGGCAAAATTGTTGACACCAGCACAAGGTTCGGCGGCGTCTCCGGAATTTCCCGCTGTGGCAGCGTGACAAAAACATATGCACCGATAACGGTGAAAATAAAAATCAAGAATATGAATAATTTGCTGCGATCCAATAGGTATTTCATGTAGTGCCTCCTCCGCTTCTATATTAGTTGAACCAATGAATTTCCATTATCGATATTCCGCAAAACAGCTGCGAAGCGCAAAGCGTTGCAATAGACTTCAATGTCTCGAAGCTAGCGCAGCGTTGCAACGGTTTTTCATGTCCCGAAGCTAGCGCAGCGTTGCAGGGACAGAGACAGGGGCAGGGGCAGAAACAATCGTCCTTGCACTGCCCAAAGCATCCGGAGCGAATTTCATTATGCTACTTCTTTAGTTCGACTTCATATATGTACTATTCTACTGTATAATTATTGTATAATATTTATATAAGAAAGGCCAAATTGGCAATCGAAAATTGCAGAAAAAGAGGACCGGAGATATCCGGTCCTTTTCCTTGCGCTCAATGCATATGCTGAGCCCTTTTGTTCTTCATGAAATATGCTGCCGCAAAAATTAACAGCGGTGGAACTATGCTCAACTTGAACCACATGCTTCCGCTTCCGTCGAAGGCGATAAGGCCCATCGGCAAAAGCAAAGCCGCGCCGCTCCAAGCGAGCGCTTTCCATGACCGTTTCCATAAACCGTAGACGAACAAGATGACCGATGCAATGACCAGCGACCAGAGCAGGATTCCCATAAGGAATAAGCCCATGATTTGTTCCTCCCCAACTGTAATGTCTTTCTCTCTGTATGTTTACTTCTCTATACCCGTTCTAAAACCCTTTCAATACATGCCATAAGAAAAAAAGCCGGGCGCACAAAGCGTCCCGGACTCTCGAATTTAATTATAGGTTTTTCAGGAATAGGCGAATGACGTCTGCCCCGCCGATGATGTTCCCGGCGGAAGTGCCGATGTTTGTCAGCACGACGACAAGCAGGACACGCGTGACTTTATTGTCCCAAAAGCCTTTAAGGGTGAATACATCTTTGGACAAGGTTTCAAAATCGCCGACATTCGGGCGGCGGACATATGCCTGCATCAGACCGGAGAACCAGCCTGCGGCGAGCAATGGATGAAGTGCGCCGACAGGTCCTCCGACAAACGCAGTCAGGATGGCGAGCGGATGGCCAAGCGCCAACGCCGCTCCAATGGCGCCAAGTGACGCCGTCCAAAGCACCCAGCTGATCGTGCCGTCGATGCCCGCAGCGGGATTATTGTAGAATGTAATCGCCAAAAGGACGACCAGCAAAATCGGCAGTGCCCAGCCAAGAATCTTTGGCCATTTCGATTTCGGCGGCACTTCAGATAATTTCTCCAGGTCGTGTTCGCGGTGAATTTCTTTGGTGATGCCTGGTACGTGCGCCGCACCAAGCACCGCCACTATTTTCTGTCCTGGGGCGTCTTTGATTTTTTGGGCCAGGTATTGATCCCGTTCGTCGATAAGCGGTGTTTTCAGTTTCGGAAACGATTTGGTGAAATCGTTCAATACAGCGTTCAGCGTATCTTGCGATTTCATCTTTTCAAGGTCTTCCTCAGAAATCGTTTCGCTGCTGAAAATACTGTAAAATACGGAGGTTAACAGCTGCGCTTTTCCCATGAAGCCAATATTGCTCCAGATGCGGGAAAAAGTGACCTGGATGTTGCGGTCTGCAAGCACCAACTCTGCACCGGTGTCTTTGGCGGACTCAATGCCTTGCAGCATTTCCTGCCCCGGCTTGATGCCGAACTGGTCAGCCAGACGGTTCTGGAACGAGGAGATCGCCAAGTTCATCAGCAGCAAGCTGGATTTCTTTTCTTTGATGACTTTGAAAATATCGGTTTCTTTCCACTTGCTCTTATCAGTCACCGACTGGTAGCGCTGGGCGTCCAGCTCAATGCATACCGAATCCGGCCGCTCCGCTTCAATGACTTCTTTGACCTGCACCGCGCTTTGGCGCGAAACGTGTGCTGTACCGATGAGAATAATTTCCCGGCCGTCGATGTACAGGCGCGTTATATTTTCTTCATGCATGGATTTACTTCCTTCACAGAACCTAATTTCCCTCCGCCGCAAGGCGCAAAGACTGTCTATTTCAATAATGAATCACATCGCCGAAAATATCAACTATTGTCGCGTCATAACCCGGTTGCGTTGAACGTGTTGCCGTTGCGCAGATCGCCATGTTCAAAACCTCTATAGAACCAGCGCTTGCGCTGCTCCGAAGTGCCGTGCGTAAAGCTTTCCGGAACGACATAGCCGCGTGACCGTTGCTGGATGGTGTCATCGCCTACCGCACTGGCAGCCGTCAATGCCTCTTCCAAATCTCCTTCTTCAAGGAGGTCCATGCCTTCTGCGTGGTGCGCCCAGACACCCGAGTAGTAATCCGCCTGCAATTCAAGCTTCACTTGGAGCTCATTATAATCTTCCTCGCTCAGCTTATTGCGCATCGGCTGCACTTTGCCCATGGTACCAAGGAGGTTTTGTACGTGATGCCCCACTTCATGCGCAACGACGTAAGCCATCGCAAAATCGCCAGGTGCCTGGAATTGGGTCTGCAATTCTTCGTAGAAGCTCAAGTCAATGTAGAGTTTCTGGTCGCCGGGGCAATAAAATGGCCCAACCGACGCACCCGCTGTGCCGCATGCCGAATCAACGCTCTCTGTGTAAAGCACCAAGGTCGGCTCCTCATATTCCAAGCCCTCTTCCGCGAACACTTCAGTCCATACCTGTTCTGTATCCGCAAGAACGACTGACACGAATTCCGCCAATTCCTCTTCTTCTTGGGATGCCACATATGGTTCATTTGACTGCGATCCGCCGCCCATCGTATCCAACATTGCACCCGGATCCCCTCCAAGAAAAGATACCAACAAAACAATAAGCAAGCCGCCGATGCCGCCTCCGGCAATCAGGCCTCCGCCACCTCTTCCTCTTCTATCTTCAACGTTGCCGCTGCCTGCTCTGCCCTTCCATTTCATCTATTTCCTCTCCTCGCCATTCACTTTTTATAAGCTATACCCCATTCGGTACCGCTTTTAATCCATTTCAATCGAGGCGGTAAATTAAAAATCGCTCTCTTAAATCGCCTTCCACTCCCGGCAGTTCAACTTCCTGGAACTGTTTAAATCCTGTGCTATGCTCCAAATAGCCGATGTAATCCTCTGACGGAAAGAATAAGATCAGCTCGACATTCCGCAGCGAACGTTCCACGGACTTCAGGATATTATTGATGACCGTGATGAAAATCTGAACAGAAAATGGGTTAAAAAAATAGAATTTATTGTCGTGGGGATGAATTCGGTATTGTTCAGCGAGTGTACAGACAAAACGGATCCGCCCTTTTGCCGCTGGCCGCTTTTGCACGTAGGACTCCAGGTTTTCACAGGCTTGTTGGTGAAGGCCCTGATCCATTTCGACCCCGGTCGATGCCGCGCCGACCAAATGGTGCACCAAAAAGTTGAGGCGCCCTTTGCCGGAGCCGAAATCGACGAACCTATCTTCCGGGGATAAAGGATAGCTATTGAAAAGTGTCTCGAGCAGTTCATATGGTGTCGGTTCGTAGCGATTGTAATGGAAGGTATCATGGAACCCCTGCTGTATGCCTGAAGTATGGATATTCAGGTCGTGATCGTATTGCCGTTCGTCCATCAAATCTCCTCGATTCTTATAAAATAGTGCCTTGCATACTTGCAATTAAAGCAGGAATTTGGTAAAGTCTAGCTAATTCAATAATTTCTTGCTCCGCTTTTTCGGAGTGAGGATAGAGGCGCAAAAACCATCAGTAGACAGCTCGAGGATGATGAGATCCGATGACAGCTGCTGAAAGGGGAATTTGCCGAAGTGGCCAGGCGCTCATTGCCGATGTTGCTGGGTCTGCATTAAACAAATGCAGGACTGTCATATAGGAGACTATATGGAGGGCTATCTGACGCATGGATTGAGCGCTTTACACGCTAATCCTATCGCAGCAACGAGACCCTTCGTTGCTGCTTTTTTGTTTTTCCGATACGCTTGCCGCCTCTGATTACGCACGATCAACGCAGCAGCAGACAATAGAACACACAAAAAAATGAGAAAAGGGTGGTATTTATGAATTTCGGACAAGTAGTGACAGCAATGGTGACGCCATTTGACGCAAGCGGTGACATCGATTTCCCCGCAACTGCAGCCCTAGTGGAACATTTAATTGAAACCGGGAGCGATGCATTGGTGGTAGCAGGCACTACCGGCGAATCGCCGACTTTATCGGAGGACGAAAAGATCGACCTCTTCAAGTTTGTCGTCGATACTGTCCAAGGCCGCATTCCAGTCATTGCAGGAACCGGCTCAAACAATACACGCGCTTCAATCACGTTGACGCACGGTGCAGAAGAAGCGGGCGTTGATGCCATTATGCTGGTGACACCATATTACAATAAACCTTCACAAGAAGGCATGTTCCAGCATTTTCAAGCGATTGCAGCCGCCACTCATCTGCCAGTCATGCTATATAATATTCCTGGGCGCAGCGTCGTCAATCTGTCAGTCGACACCATTGTGCGCTTAGCCGCAATCGACAATATCGTCTCCATCAAAGAAGCAAGCGGGAGCCTTGATGCCGCAGCCGAGATCATTGAACGCACACCCGATACGTTCAGTTTATACAGCGGCGATGACGGCTTGACCTTGCCGCTTCTTGCAATTGGCGGAACAGGCATCGTATCTGTAGCTGCCCATATCATCGGCCGTGAAATGCAAGTGATGATTTCCAGCTTTAAAGCCGGCGACACGGCAAAAGCCGCGCAGCTTCACCGCACACTTCTGCCGGTCATGAATTCGTTATTTGCTGCACCGAATCCAGTTCCTGTTAAATCAGCATTAAACTGGGCTGGTGTAGCAGTGGGCGGCGTACGCTTGCCGATGATTCCGTTGACGGAACAAGAAACACTGACGTTACAAGAAACTTTAGCGCCCGTAGTAAAAACGGCCGCTACACAATAATAAAAAACCCGCTGAAGCAAAGGCTTCAGCGGGTTTTTTGCATCAAGTTTCAGCAGTTAATTTTTTAAAGGCTTGTTTCAAGCTGCCGCCAAGTGCCAGCTGCCGGACATCGACACCTAAATGCGTAATCGTCTGGGCAATTTCTGGCCGGATACCGGTCAGAACAGCGTGCACACCGATTAATTTCAGCGACTCAGTCAACATGATGATTTGTTGTGCCACCATGGTATCCACTTTCACGACACCCGATAAATCGATGATTAACGTTGAAACGTCCAAATTGCCGACTGACATGAGCGTTTTCTCCAGAATGTGTTCTGCGCGGTCCACTTCGATTGCCCCGACAAGAGGCAAGATCGCAATTTCGTCATTGACGGGCACGACTGGCGAAGACAGCTCCAAATACTCCGTGCGCGCTTCCTTAAGATTTTTTTGATACGAATTGATGTACGCGAAACTATAAGAATACGCCGCATGGTCAAGCAGGCTATGGAAAAATTCCATGACCTCGAAAAGCACTTCAAGTTCTATGCCTTTGTATACAGCTTCCGACTTGATAACTTTCCCGATATGCTTGCGGTAAATATTCGTTTCCGCTAAAGCGCTATCGAGCTGCATGCCTTCTTTCAGGAAATAATTCCCGGTGGCATGGCCCCATTCAGCAATCTCATCGTAAGCCTGTTGCGGATCAAGGAAATTCGTGATGGATTTGCCGATCAATCCAATCAGCCCTGAACGGAACTCGATAACCGCCTTCAGCAACTCTCCATAGCCTGCAACATCTGCCGGGCTGGCATCTTTTAATGCCTCTTCCTGGATCAATTGGGCGATTAAATATTTATCTTCTTCCACCCGTTGGCCGAGCAGTGTAACTTCCCTTTTCATGTGGTACCTCCCGAAGTAGCGTTTGTCATTCTTTGTCTTTTATTATACCTGTCAGTCAACGATTTAGGATACTGAAAAATTCCTCTTATTTATTGCCCAGGAAATAATCGGTTTCCGCGTCATCCTGTTGTTACGCAATTGCAGCCACCATTCTTTGCAGCATAAAGCGCTTTATCTGCACGGGCGAACAGTTCCCTAGCAGTGTCTCTCACTTGGTAGCTCGCCACTCCGATACTGACGGTGATAGGGACATGCCGCCAATCGGCCTTTTCGAGGCGCCCACACAACTTTTCACCAAATTCTTTTGCCGGTTGTATGGCATGCCCGGGCAGCAGAATGATGAATTCTTCTCCACCCATTCGTGCAACGATCGCTCCGCTTTCAATTTCGCTCAAGAGTTTATCAGCCAACTCCTGCAGGACGGCATCTCCCATGGGATGGCCAATTCCTCTTCAAAAGCAGGCGTGATCGCACTCCATACATCTTGGTCACAGCCCAAACCGTGCCCGGACACCAACGCTTTTTTCCCATTTCCAAGCAACTTTATGTTATTGCGTTGCATCGTCTGCTGTTGCACTAGCAGCTCCCCCTTTTGCCCCTAGCAATTCTCTGTCTCGTTTTTAACTTCTTATCATCCATAATATCATCAAAATTCACAATAAAAGCGTCCTAACCAAATTATCCTATTATTTGAAAGTTAGAGAGGTACAAAAACCCCCATCTACACTTTCATAACTATCCAGAACTTATAAACTTCCTAATAGAATTGATTAAAAAACGAAGCGAAAATGACAAAGACAATAAGAAGCACTAATATCGTAATAACGATGCCTGGCAGCACGACAATGAAAAACCCTTTCCAAGACGAGACATGGTGCGCTTCGCCCACCGCTTTGCAGACGATGATGAATGTCCAGACGGAAACAACCGCCAGCACTATAGACATGATTGCCACAATTGGATTTCCCGCCACATCTGCGCGGTCTGCAAAGAACGTTTCCGGAGATGCAAGCGCCCAAATGATCAGCAGCGGCAACAGCCAAATCTGCGGTATTTGCGCTGCTGGAAGCGCTTTAAACATTTCCTGATAAGTCGCCGTTCCTTTGAACAGCCGTCCTACAAGTGTCAATATAGCTGCTCCTAAGAAATAGCCTACAGCACTCCCTATCGGACCGGTGATCAATGCCTGAAGAATGGCCGCCCACGGTGCCATGTCCGAACTGCGGGTATTCATCATCCCTAACAGGCCGGATGCGAATCCTGTCAGGACAATGAGCAAAATCATATATTTGGCCGATTTTCGTTCAATGACGAAACGCACTGTTTCACGCGTTCTCAGCCAAATATCGGTGAATGGATTCACCTCACGCTCTTTGCTTAATCGATCTTCTCTTACCATAATTCCCTCCTCCTTCCTCTCGGATATAAAGACGGACGGCAGCAGCATCGCATTTTTTTCTCTGATATTTTCTAATACCCTAATTAGGCTTTTATTAAATATATATTATAGGTAAAGACTGAGGAACTTTGATTTTCATTTCCAGAAAAGTTCCTATTCTCAAGAATAATGTATATTTTGGATGTTTATAATACTGAAAAGGGTGGGTACACTACCTCTACCTTAACTTTTAGGTTCTACACCGAACCATATACGGAGGAGGAATTTATAATGACAAACCATGAAAACAAATTGATCGGCGCATATGACGTACAGGCAGAAGTATTAAATAAAATCACAGAGTTGAAATCACAGGGCTATAGCGAAGATGACATTTATGTCGTTGCGCAAAACCACGACCAGGTGGCGATGGTTGAGCGGCAGACTCATGTGCATGTTGAAGCGGATTCAACAGAAGCGAACGGTACACCGCAACAAGAAGAAGGCTTCATGGGCAAATTCATCAACTTGCTGGCAGGCGAAGAAGCTTCAGGCGACGCATTCAACAGCATGAACTTAAATGAAAAAGATGCGGAACAATCCCGCCGGCAACTTGAAGAAGGCAAATTGCTGGTTTATGTCGACAGTGACTTTAACGAATCTTATAATTCATTTCATGAAAAACGCGGAACTTCTTCTTCCCGTGAAGGCTTTGCAGCCGGCAACACAAACGAAGGTTTTGCGGCTGGAAGCACAAATGGCGTATCGTCTACTACCGAAGAAGAAAAGTTGCGCCTTCATGAAGAACGTTTGAATGTCGACAAAGAGCGTGTGCAAACCGGTGAAGTGAATGTCGGCAAACACGTTGTTGAAAACGAGCAGACAATCGAAGTTCCTGTTGAGCGCGAAGAAGTATACGTTGAGCGCCGCCCAGTGAACGATTCATCGACTTCAACGGATACGAATCATTCATTTGATTCTAAAGATGCTTATACAGAAGGCGACACAATCCGTGTGCCATTGACGGAAGAGCGTGTAGAAGTGACGAAAACAGACGTAGTTGCTGAAGAAATTGTCATCGGCAAACGCAAAGTCCAAGATACAGAGCAAGTGAAAGAAACAGTCCGTAAAGAAGTAGCAGACATTGACGGCGATGTGGAAGACAAAGACCGCAACCGCTTCTAATTCAACAAAAGTGATTATGCAAAAAGCCCCCCGGAATTCCATTTCCGAGGGGCTTTGCTATGTCACCGTTCAGTTCCAGCGGGCTGTCAGCATTTTTCGTCTTGTGTAGAATTCGACGCCGTCAGATCCGTTGGCGTGAAGGTCTCCGTAGAATGAGTTTTTCCAACCTGAGAACGGGAAGAACGCCATCGGAGCAGGGACGCCCAAGTTGACGCCAAGCATACCGACTTCGATGTTCTCACGGAAATAGCGCACACTGCGTCCACTTTCAGTAAAGAGGCAAGCGCCGTTGCCGAAATCCGATTTATTGGTCAGTTCAATCGCTTCTTCCAATGTAGCGGCACGGACAATGGACAAGACCGGCGCAAAAATCTCTTCTTTCCAAATGCGCATATCGGTCGTCACGTTATCGAAAATGGTCGGGCCGATGAAATAGCCATTGTCTTTCATGCATGCGTCTTCGCGCCCATCACGCAGCAACAGAGCGCCTTCCTGCTGGCCAACTTCAATATATTTAGCCGTTTTCGCTTTATGCTCGTCACGGATGACCGGCCCAAGGAAGACGCCTTCGTCCATGCCGTTGCCGACTTTCATGCTGTCTGCCGCTTCCATCAATTTTTCGACCAATGCATCCGCTACATCGCCTACTGCAATGACAACCGCGCATGCCATGCAGCGTTCGCCAGCAGAACCGTAAGCAGCGGAAACGATTTCTTTTACCGCCGGGTCAAGCTGCGCATCCGGCATGACAATCGAGTGGTTTTTCGCGCCGGCCAATGCCTGTACGCGTTTGCCGTGGCTAGTCCCTGTTTTATAGACATATTCCGCAACCGGCTGTGAACCGACAAAGGAAATGGCCGGGATGCCAGGATGTTCAAGAATGCTGTTAACGACTTCACGCCCGCCGTGGACGATATTAAAGACGCCTTTCGGCAATCCCGCTTCTTCGAATAATTCCGCCAGGCGATTCGCAAGCAATGGCGTTTTCTCTGAAGGCTTCAGGATGAATGTATTGCCGAGTGCAATCGCCAGCGGGAACATCCAGCACGGCACCATCATCGGGAAGTTAAAAGGCGTGATGCCGCCGACTACACCGACAGGATAGCGGTACATGCCGGATTCGATATCCGTTGCGATGTCTGGCAATTGCTTGCCCATCATCAAGGTAGGCGCCCCAGCCGCAAATTCAACACACTCGATGCCGCGCTGCACTTCCCCTTTGGCTTCGGCAAAGCTTTTGCCGTTTTCCACTGTGATCAATTCCGCCAGCTCGTCCCAATGATCGACCAGCAACTGCTGATATTTGAACAGGATGCGCGCGCGCCGCGGCACTGCTGTTTTGCTCCATAGTTTGTAAGCCGCTGCCGCTGCTTTTGCTGCGTCATCGACATCTTCCAATGTGGAAAGCGGCACTTGCGCAAGAATTTCTCCCGTCGCCGGATTCGGCACGTCATCGAATTCCGCTGTTTTCGCTTCCACCCATTCACCGTTGATATAGTTTTTCAATCTATCCTTTGTCATAGTTTCCATAATAGTTTCCTCCTAAAGGTTTGCTTTTGCCGCGCCGCTAGCTGTAAATTCATAATCGAAACAAACGCGGTAAAGCTCTTCGATTTCCTGCTGGTCCGGAATCCGCGGATTATTGCCCGGGCTGCCGCTGGCCAACGCATCCACTGCCATTTTAGCGATTGAACGGCTGAATTGGTCCGCATTGATGCCCCAGTCGCGCAAATTCGGAATTTCCAGATCCAGACATAGCCGCTTGACTTCATCCACTGCGAATTGCGCCGCTTCTTCTAGGGTCAGCACCGTTGTGTCTCCGGCGAAGACCCGCCCTAAATCAGCTAAACGCTCAGAGCAAGATTCTTTGCTGAATTCCAGCACTGCCGGCAGTAGCATGGCATTCGAAACACCATGCGGCACATGGAATAATGCGCCAATCGGACGGGACATGCCGTGCACCAGACACACAGAAGCATTCGAGAACGCCATTCCCGCATACATTGATCCGGTCGACATCGCTTCACGCGCTGCAGTATCTTCTGAATCTGTGTAAGCTTTGCGCAAGTTCGGCACAATCAGTTTGATGGCAGCCATCGCGAGGACGTCGGTCATCGGATGCGCTTTTTTCGACAAATAAGCTTCCACTGCATGGCTCAGCGCGTCAACGCCGGTTGCCGCCGTGACTTTTTTCGGCGACGACATCGACAGCAACGGATCGACAATCGCCACAGCCGGCATAAATGCGGGTTGCTTGATCATCATCTTCACGTCATTTTCCGTATTTGTGATGATTGTGACATCCGTTACTTCCGACCCCGTGCCGGCAGTCGTCGGTATGGCCAGATGCGGAACGGGCGCTGCTGAAGCGACTTTCGCCATGCCCATATAATCGCCGATGAAACCGCCGTTCGCCGTCAGGACCGATACCGCTTTCGCTGTATCGATGCAACTTCCGCCACCGAGCGAGATGATTAAATCACATCCGCTTTCGTTGAACAACGCTAAAGCTTCTGCGACATATGTATCTGTCGGTTCCGACTCCACTCCAGTATAAACTTCGCTTTCCACATTTTCCTTCTTGAGCAATTCAACGCAGCGGCTGACATTTCCAAGCGCTTCCATGATTCCGTCGCTGACGATGAGCGCCTTTTTCCCCCTTAAAGCCGCCTCCGTGCCTGTGCGCTCGAATGCGCCGCGCGCATAGACGATCAACTGCGGTGTTCTGAACGTTTCATATCCCATCAATGCCCTCACTCCCATCCTTTTTGCTATTCAATTAAACCGAACCGCTTTCTATTTTATCACGAATGGGCAGACTTTTCTGAAAATGGAAAACCGCCTCTTTTTTGAAATAAAATCTGGCTAATGATAAGAATGTTTCAAAAGATTAATAATTCAGATTATTAATTGACATTTAATATCGTGATTGATACCTTTATAGTAACTACGAATCATTAGATGACAGGCTTATTGTCATATTTATGACGTTATGAATAGGGAAGTTGAACTCCTTCCCGATATTCTTTGCGGGTATTTGTCCACCGATCAAGCGCCATTGAATTTCACCACAATAAAAGGAGGTATTTAAGTGAAAAGCACGAAGCAAAAAAAGATTTTAATTCTCAGTGGAATTATCCAAATGATCGATGTAGTGAAAACAGCGCAGAAACTAGGTTTGTACACCATTGTTACGGATCGGGATCCTGATTCGCCCGCCAAAAAGCATGCAGACAAATCTTATGATGTCAGCACTTCTGACACCCAGAAATTAAAAGAAATAGCCAAAGCTGAGGGCGTTCACGGTGTCTTCAATGCCTTTGATGACATTAACACATGGAATGCCCAGGCTTTATGCCAAGAATTGGGCTTGCCCTTCTACGCTACAATTCAACAATTGCAAATCTGCTCCGATAAGAATACATTCAAGGAGTATTGCCGCAAGTACGGTGCCCCTGTCATCGAGGAATTCGAGCTGGGCGGCGATTTAGCTGATGAAAACTTAAAAACTTTGAAATACCCGGTTATCGTAAAACCTGTAGACAGCTATGCCAGCCAGGGGATTACAGTGTGCCATTCGCCCGAAGAAGTGCGTGCCGGTTACGAGAAAGCGTTGAAATTCTCTAAATCGAAGAAAGTCATTGTGGAACGCTTCGTTGATGAAGCATATGGTGTGCAAAGTATCTATACAATCCAAAATGGTATTATTGTGCTGAACGGCGTCGCTGATCGTTATGTCCATAAGCATTCAAAAGAATTCCCGCCGCTGCCAATTGCCATGATTTTCTCTTCGCAGCACCGCGAACAATATATCGAGTCGGTGGACCCTTATATCAGAAAGCTTATCAAAGGCATCGGCATCCGCAACGGAGTCGTTTTCATCCAATCACTATTTGAGAATGATTCATTCTATATCTATGAGATGGGCTTCCGGCTTGGCGGTTCCCAGATGTATTCCATAATCGAAAAGCAGACAGGGATCAATCAAGTCGAGATCATGCTGGCACTGGCACTCGGAGAAAGCATCGATCATTTGGACATGAGTCCTTATGATAACGGCCATATGCCCCATCCTTCCTGTAACTTGCCAATTCTGCTCAGCGGGGGAATCATCGGCGAAGTGTCAGGCATCGAAGCCATCCGAGAACTCCCGGCTGTCATCCATACCGCTATCAATAAAACATCTGGCGACAAAGTCCTAGTTACCGGCTCATACACCCAGATGTTCGGCCGCTTCACGATTGTTGCAAACTCTATGGAAGAGTTGCACGAAACCATAGCCATCATTTATAAACACCTTAAAATTGTTTCTACCGAGGGCGAGGACATGATACTTGTGCGGTACCAGCCAAAAGCTTTACCCGTCTACGAATAAACGCAAAAAACCGGAGCCCCTTATTAAGGACTCCGGTTTTCTTATGTGTGCCGGCATTCTGCCTTGGCGGAATACACTTTTTCAATTAAAGGAGCCGTTTGCTGAAGCGAACGGTTTTTCCTATTGCTTTTTTGGACCTGGATCGTGGAGTGGTGCCTTTTTTTGCTAGTGCCGGTTAACTTCCGAATAGTTCATGTTAACTTCTCACTAAGTCATGTGGATTCTCCGGCACTTCATGTTAACCAAAAAATAGTGCATGTTAACGCGAGAACCTCCAACTCAACCCACAGATGGATGCCTTTTCTTCCTACCTCTATTGTTCGATTATAAGTTACCGGCCAATAATCTGAGAAGGCAACTTTAAACTCACCGTCGTGCCTTTTCCGATTTCGCTGGTAAAGGAGATGGCCCCATCCATTTCACGGATCAACTGCTGAGTGACTTTCAGTCCCCGGCCAATGATGGTGTTGCTATCTTCACGGTTGAAATCCAGCAAGGAAGCCAGCTGTTCGGGGGCAATGCCAATGCCTGTATCTTCAATGTAGATCAACAAATGGTGTCGTTTCATCAAAGTGGAAATTTGGACCTTGCCGCCGCGCGATGTAGCGTCTATTGCATTTTTTGTCACGTTCAACAAGATTTGTTTGATGCGCAAAATGTCTTTTTTCAGCACCAGCTGTGGATCGATGTCAAAAGCCGTTTCGATGCCTTTTTGTTCGATATACGGATTCAGCGTAGCCAGCACATCTTCCATTATTTTCTCTAAGGAAATGGTGTCTGGCTCCCTTTCCATTTCCGCAATGGTGAAATGCTGAGCGACAGCGTCTTTCAGCTTGCTGATTTCCAGCACAGCCGCTCGGGATTGTCCTCTGACGCCTGGATCTTGCGAATTGGCAAGCGGCTCCAGCTGCTTAACGGACCTATCCAGTCCTTGCGCAAGCTCCAGCGAAAGCAGGTCATTGATTTCGGTGACGTAATTCAGCTTCTCCGACTTCAGTGCCTGGTCTTTCAAAGCCGAGTAGAACTTAATCGATTCTGAGAAATAAACATACAAGCTGGTCGACAGCACATACAAAAGCAGCATTACGCCGAAAATCGGCAAACTATTATGCCATAGCCAGTCTGCTGCACCGGTCATGTAGAAATGCACACTGATGGCGCTGACCACGATTAGCCACGTCAAAACGCTGAAAGCAATCCCTCTTTTGAGTTTATTGCCAAAAGGCTGATGGATGAAATGCCGCCCCAAAAAGAAGAACAGTAGCAGAATGAGCACGGCTACCAGCAAGACGTTGAGCGATCCGAGCATGCCGCCAAGTGTGAAGCGGTAAATTACCAGCATCGTTGCCGTTATGCCGCCGCTTAATAAGCCGCCGTAGAGCAGGGATACCAGGAGGGCAATCCACCGCAAATCCCATACGAAGCCAGCCCCCGAAATGACCGGGAATGTCATACATAAAATCGCTGACAGCCCAAGTATGCCGCCTAAGTAGAACTTGGCATGCAGCTTCGAGTAATCTGACAGGATGAACTGGAAAAAGTAAAGCGGGGTCAGAATCAGAAAAAAATTAAGCAGAAAATCTTCTATTGCAAAGGCCATTTATGTTCCCCCTATATTTTCAGGATGATCAAGGTCTGATCATCTTCAATGGCGTATGGTTCCAAAGCATTGACCCGTGCGAAGATCTCCTGCGCCAAAGTCGTGGCATCAAGTGATAAATCCGCTTGAAGGATCGCTTCACGCAATAGCACATTCGTATCTTCCGTATTTTTTTTCCTTTCAAGCAGACCATCCGTAAAGAGCACGACCAGGTCACCATCTTCCAACTGGATGGAGTCGGACTTGAATTCCAACCCTTCTGCAATGCCTAGGACTGGCCCTGTCGGATCTAATTCACGGAAGTGCTGAGTCGCTGGCCGGTAGACAAGAATCGGTTCATGTCCGCCCGAAGCGTATTGAAGCGTCTTTGTCGCTAAGTCGATGTAGCTGCAGAACATCGTGATGAAGCTGGCCTGTTCCATATAATGCGCTGAAAATTTATTGATCCGCGCCAAAACGGTCGCGGGAGATTCTTTCTGGTCCATTGCGAACTTCATCATCGTCATCTGGATGGCCGCCGGAATGCCCTTGCCGCTGACATCTGCAATCGATACGAAGACACCTTCTGCATCCGGAACTAGCGTATAGAAATCACCGTTCAATTCTTTGAACGGAATGCTGACAACACCCGTGTCGAAAGCCATCGGCAGCGTATTCGTCGACTTCAGCAATGCTTCCTGCACTGTGACCGCCAGCGCCACTTCATACTGAATGTTCTCATGCTGAATTTCCAGGCGCTTCAGCTTCTCGCTTTCCGTAATGTCCTTGAACGTCACCAGCGTGCCCACTGCCTCTTCACTGACAAGGGGCTGCGTGAAATATTCCACAGGAAAGCTCGTGCCATCTTTGCGCCAGAACACCTCGTCCGTCACAAACGAATAATCGTTTGTTTCGACGGCGATGCAAATCGTGCATTCCTCCATGAAATAAGGGCTGCCGTTTGTCTTCGTATGGTGGATGATCGGGTGGCCGACCCTTCCAACGAGTTCATCTCGCCGGAAGCCGAGCATTTCCACCGCAGAATCGTTGATGAAAGTGATTTTGCCATGAAAATCAATGCCATAAATCCCTTCGCCGACAGAATTCAGGAACCGTTCATACGTATTTGAAATTTCCTCGACTTCCTTGAATGGCCGCTGACCGTAGCGCACAAAAATTAGTACGAATAAAAACCCGTATCCCGCCACTTTGAAGACGTGTGAGACCGTAGCGCTCCAATCGGTGATGGCTGTGAAAGAATAAACCAAAGTCGAAAACAGCAGGAAAATGGAAGCCGGTGCGATAAAGCCGACTTCGACGGAACTTGTTTTCCCTTTCTTCTCGAGCAGAAACAAGTACAGCAGAATTCCGAGATGGACAACCGTCGAAAGCGCCATCCCGACGTTAAATAGCAGCGTCGGCCTGCCGTCCACGACCAACAGCGGCAGCTCGTTTTGCAGCAAGAGGATGAAAATGGAGATCGATGCTACGTAAAAAACTGACAACACCGCCGCCATCGACTTTAATCCTCTCAGCTTAAGCGGCGAATCCAGCTCCACCATCAGAATGATGAACAATATGGTCTCCGTGATCCGCGCCATTAACCAGAACCAGCCGCTCAATGAAGGCTCTCCCATCAACGAACCAGGCATGCCCGCTACCGTCAGGATGTGCAGGACGTCAAACACACCGACCGCAAAAAACAAACTGGAGAAAACCAACTGCTTGTAATTGTCGCCGATGCGGGTAAAAAGCCAGCCTTGGACGGCAATACTGATGGCAATGAAGATGCTCGTCATTTCTAGGATAATGTGCGTCATCAGAAACGCCGGATCGCTGAAATCCGAAAAGCCCACTCGCTCATCGATGAAAATCGTCAAGTAGAACAGGACGCTGACAACGATGGATATTTGAATTAAACGGTTAGCTGAAGTCATAAGTAATCACTCTCGAATCTGTAAAGGAATGGATGCGCACAAAGCATACGCGCTTTTGGCAGACAGGTGGATGGTAGTATAGTGGGAAATTCTAGATAGTTCTTTTCATTTCGCTCTTGGCGAACGCTTTCGCCTTTATTTAATGGTGTATCTTAATAGCGAATCATATCATTTATTGAAGAAAAGATATACTTCCTATAGTTTCTCAATAATATTTTTGGGTTCGAAGAGCAGGTTTTCCCGTTAACAAGGGTTAAATAAACCGCAGCATGTGTTGCGGAGGAATCAACAGGCGTTGGCGAGCGGTTAACAGGCAATGCCGGGAAATTAACTGGTGTTGGCGCAAAAGATTCACGCCGAATAAAAACTTAACCAGTGCACAAGAATATTTTTTTCCACAAAAAAACAA
Source organism: Planococcus sp. TJ-302 (assembly GCF_058268455.1). Taxonomy (NCBI): domain Bacteria; kingdom Bacillati; phylum Bacillota; class Bacilli; order Caryophanales; family Caryophanaceae; genus Planococcus; species Planococcus sp. TJ-302. The sequence goes on from NZ_JBZDOI010000001.1 coordinate 1,900,589, forward strand.
GGAAGGCTCTGTGTAAATCCGAGAACCTTCCTTGCTCTTCATATGCTATAGTCCGGAACTCAGCACAATTTCGCCTTCCGGCAATTCGTTGCCCGCTTCTGGTTCAAGCGTGATAGCGATTGTATCCCATTCTTCCGTATTCTGTTCAAGTTGGTAAAACGCTGCGCCTTGGCCATCTGCATCCGCTTCGAATGCACCCGCCGGTATCGGCTTGCCGTCTTTCAACAGCCAGATCTGGTAGACCTCGCTGCCTGACAGCTCCTGCAGCCCTTCACCTTGGACAACCACTTCAAGTGAATCGCCTTCGCTTACTAAGGCTGCTTTGGCACTGCCGGCGAAGCTTTCGCTTGCTTGCAAGTCGATCGACTGGAATGCGGCTTCTGTCTGCCCTCCGCCATCATCTGATAACTTCATGAATGCGTAGGCGTTGCCGAGCAGCGACAGCAGTAATACTGCCGCGATCAAAGGACGCCACCAAATCCGTTCTTTAGGCGGCTTCGCCATCGGCACCACTTTTGGCGCCGGCTTCGATGCAGGCTGCACAGCTTCTAGAGCTGGTTCTTGTTTTTTGATTGGTTCTTCTTGATCACTCTCATCAAAGACATTTGCCAGGATGCGCTCTTTCATGCCTGCCGGCGGTTCCGCCGATTCAGCCAGGTAAGGGAGTTCGCCTACTGCTTCAACAAGTTCACGGCAATCTTCGCAATTGTTCAAATGCAGTTGGAATTCATGCATTTCTTCTGCTGTTAGCGTACCGTTCAAATAATCGATGACATGGTCACAATTCATCTTAGTCATCAATGGCTCCCCCTTCCTGCACACCGTGCAATGATTTTTTCAGTTTGCTGAGCGCCAGCCTGATCCTGCTTTTCACTGTACCCAGCGGCAAATCACAGATTTCCGCAATCGCCTCGTGGGTATGCCCCTTAAAGTAAAAGAGCTGGATCATTTCTTGCTGTTCCGTAGACAGCCGCTCAACTGCGCTTTGAATCTGGTCTTTCTGTTCCTGCCATTCGGCCTTATCTTCCACTGACGAGTCCCCATCAGCCATATCGCTGATTTCATCGAGCGGAACCGTCGGCTTTTTGCGTTTCCGTATCAAATCTATCGCGGAATTCCGCGACATTGTAAACAACCAAGAAGTGAATTTCCCCTTGCTTTCATCGTATTCCCCACTACCCCGCCAAATTTTAATGAAGACTTCCTGCAGGGCTTCTTCAGCCAACGCACGATCTTCCGTCATTTTCAGCAAAAATGAGAAAAGGATCTTCTCGTAGCGGTCATACAATTGTTCCAGTGCATCTTTATCCTTGTCCTGAATCTGCCTGTAAAGCATAAAGTCTGAGCTATTCTCCATCCACGTACCCCTTTTTTCATATTTCGTCTTTCAAGCATACTACAATGCCTGCTGCAGATGCATTGACTAGCTTAAAAAACTGCAATTTAGAGAGTGGGATCATTATTGAATTCTATATACCAAACGTGAGAACATGCGTTTTAGATCACTTTTTCCCCTTGACAATATTGCTTCCTTATATATAAATTCACATCTTTCGCTGTTTTTAACTTTTTTTATTTTCCACCTCCAAAAGTGATCTATTCTCCCCCTTTTTGCGTTAGGTATGCAAGAAGATCAAACAGAGGAGTGTTTTTATGAAATGGAGAAAAGTATTGGCACCGGTCCTTGGTGCAGCATTATTGATCCCCGGAATGGGGACGGCTTTCGCAGATGAAATGCCGAAGGCAGACACGACAGGAGTTGAGCTGCGTGCGACACTGGATTCGTTATTGTCCGAGCATTACGCACTGGCGGTCGATTCCATGATGAAAACCTATGACGGCGACAAAGGCGCAGAAGCGGCAGCCGCTGCACTGGCCGAAAATGCCGCTGACATGGAGCCGGTAATCGCTTCTGTTTACGGTGAAGAAGGCGGCGCGGCTTTCGAAGAAATTTTTGCAAAGCACAATATGGGCACCACTGAATACGCACAAGCAATCAAAGATGGCGACGAAGCGCTGGAACAGGAAGCATTAGAGCAAATCCAGTCTTTTGTTGACGATATGGGTGCATTCCTGGCCACAGCAACTGAAGGCAATTTGCCTGAAGATGGCGCAGTAGACGCACTTCGCCAGCACGAAGATTTTGTCCAAAACACATTTGACCTTTATGCAGCCGGTGATTACGTGGAGTCTTACACCACATACCTTGAAGGCTTCAAGCAGATCTTTGGCGCAGGCAGTGCCATCAGCGGAGCGATTTCCACTCAGTTCCCTGATAAATTCTCTGATCCGAACACAGCAGCAGGCGACTTCCGTTCAACCGTCAACCGCATTGCAGCAGAACATTTTGCTTTGGCGCAGTTAAGCCTGACAAAAGGTTTTAACGGCTCAGCCGATTTTGATTTCGCTGATTGGGCCCAAGACCAGAACACAGAAGAATTCCGTGCAGCCATTGCTTCCCTTTATGGTGAAGAAGCTGCAACCCAATTTGCACAGATCTGGAACAATGAACACATTTCCGTACAAGGTGATTTGTCCGGCGCCACTGCTGCAGAAGACCAAGCTGCCATTGACGAAGCAAAAAAAGCGTTGACTGGCACATTTGCCACTGACCTGGGCACATTCCTTAGCACAGCAACCGAAGACCGTATGCCGCTTGATGAAACAATCGCCGGCGTAGCCGCACACGAAGAATCTGTCATCGGTACATTTGAGCAATACGTGGCTGGCGATTTTGAAGCTTCATACAGCACGTACCGTGAGGGCTATGCTATCATGTTCGATATCGGAAAAGGATTGAGCGGCGCAATTGTCGACCAATTCCCTGAAGAATTCCAAAACACGGCACCTGAAAAAATGCCGAAAACCGGAATGGGCGGCACAGCAACCGAGGCCAATAGCATGATGCTGTGGATCGTTTCAAGCATGTTGCTGATTGTTGCAGCCGGAACTATCACGTACCGTCAGAAAACGAAACAGCAATAAACTCTTGAGGGAGCCAAGCGTTCCCTCTATTCCTATGGAAAGGGAGGATGGACTATGAAGACCTATGCTCCAATGGGCATCGCAGTGCTTCTTTCTGCGATCCTGTTCTTTATTATGAAACCCTACGAAGATGGCTCAAAGACTGTCACTGAAGCTGAACCTCCGTCCGAATTGGCGGCGGAAACCAAAACCGTAACGGCGGAAAAGACCGACAAAATCGCAGAGTTCCCCATCCTTCCTGCCCAACGGGAGAAGCTGGAGACACTGCAACGTGAGCGCCAGGAAAGCATCCGAGGCATGGAACCTGCTCGGATTGAAATTCCATCAATCGGTGTTGACACAGCGATCGAGCCGACCGGCATCCTTGAAAACGGTGAGATGGGCGTCCCTGAAAACGTCGACCAGGTGGGATGGTTCGAGCCTGGCTACAAGACCGGTGCCAAAGGGCATTCCGTTCTTGCCGGACACGTTGACAGTTTGACTGGCCCTGCTGTTTTCTACGAATTGCAGAATGTGAAAATCGGTGAAACCGTAGCCGTCACAGACAAAGATGGACGGAAAATGGTTTTCGAGATAAAAGAAAAAGTGAGTTACCAAACCGACGAAGCGCCGATTGAAGAAATCTTCGGACCTTCGGATAAGCGCATGATCAATTTGATTACGTGTACTGGCGACTTTAACCGGTCGATCGGATCACACGAAGAGCGTCTTGTCGTTTCCGCAGAACTTGTTTCCGATTCTGCTGTTGTCCAGAAAGCGCCCCAAGCACCGACAAACGTCGAGGCGACTTCGTTCAGCCTTTCTTGGCACGCAGTGCGCGACGATGCCATTATCGGCTACCGCGTCTACGAGGAAGACATCAAAACAGGCGAAAGCAAAAAAATTGCCACTGTGTCATTGTTCGACCGCAAGAATATTGAAATCGAACAGGATCCCAACAAGCGCTACTACGTAACAGCGGTTGATGTTGACTTGAAAGAGTCCGAAAAAACAGAAGCACAGCAATAACATAAAAACTGCAGGATCCCCGAGAAACCGGCGGTCCTGCAGTTTTTTCGTTTAAAATGCTTTCATCACTTTCTTCTCCAGCTGGTTTCGAGCAAGACAGAAGGCAAAATAATGCAGTCACAAAACCTCATCCGTCCCGTTCTTTTTCCCATTAGAAGTGCGGTATATTTAAATAGAATCGTTCCCTCTCCCGAGTTTCCCCATCATGTCACGGTTAAGTTTTTCGCGAAAGTTATCAGTCCACTTTTTCATGTCGCTCAAAAAATCGTCGCAGAAGCCTGCAACGTCTTCACCTATTACGTCGAGAACGTGCTTGCCGTCTAGATCGCTAGCTTCAAACAACCCAAGCATTTCGTGCTGCGTTTTCAACATGTCAGAGCCGTCTCCTCTCGCTAAGCTACACATATATCCTTGGATTTTTTTAAACACGAACCGGTAGTCTTCAGACGACGCTTCCACCCTGGCCAGCTGCGGCCTGTACTCTTTTTTGTCACCTATCATTTTTTTAATAAGCCCCCGCATCATTATTGCCCCTTCCTATTAAATTTTTCCATGAACTCTTTGTTTAACTTGTCCCGCTAATTTTCAGTACCGGTAGCTGCTGCACGCATAAATTCATCACAAAATTCATCGACATCCTTGCCTAAGAAGTCAAGAACCTTTTTGCCCTCTGCCGCGCTTGTTTCAAGTAAATTCACTAAATCCGTAAATATCGCCATGTAACTACCAGGAGGGCCGACGCTAAACATAGTATGTTGAATTTTGCGAAATGCAAACCGATAATCTTCCGGCAGAGCAGTCCGGTTCTACATGAATGAATGATTATTATTATTGAAATCATTCTTAAGAGCCAACGGGATTTCAGCAAAGAAAAAAGCCCTCCAATAGAGGGCTTTTTTCTGGATGTTGAATGGAATTTTGCAAACTTGGACACGGAAGTCCTTCGAACTATTTCGGACCCTAGGGTAAATGCTTAAGATAAGATTATTCATCACTTCGCCATCGATTTAACGGGTTTATTCAGCGCGCTCCCATGCCCCCGTCTATTCGGTACTGGCTTCCAGTAATGAACTTAGAATCATCACTAGCCAAAAACAAAACTAGCTTAGAAACTTCCTCCATACTTCCATAGCGACCCAGTGGAATGCGCGACGAAATGTTGTTTCTAACGGCTGAAGGGTCGTCAGCGTTCAGTGCTTCTTCAATCGCCTTCATCATATCCGAATCCAGGGGTGCAGGGTGGATTGAATTAACACGGACCGAATCTTTGGCTACTTCCAGTGCCGCAGTTTTAGTAAGGCCGACAACGGCATGTTTGGAAGCCGAATAAAGAGAATTGCCGCTGCTGCCCATAAGGCCCGAAACGGAGGAAGTATTGATGACGCTGCCGCTTTTTTGAGCTGTCATAATAGGCAGGATGTGCTTGAGCCCTAAAAAGACGCCGCGCACATTAATATTAATGATTGCTTCAAAATCTTCTATTGTCTGCTCAATCAGCGGCGCAATTTTTCCGATGATTCCAGCGTTGTTCAAAAACACATCGATTCTTCCCCATTTTTCGATAACTTGCTTTACATAAAGCGCGACTTCCTGTTCATCGCTTAAATTCGATGCCAAGCCGAGCACCTCTCCTTTGGAGCTCAGGCTTTCGACCACTGCGTCCAGAGCCTTTTGGTTAATGTCGACTAACGCCACCTTAGCTCCCTCCCGCAGTAGAAGTTCCGCGGTATTTCTTCCAAGTGCGCCCGCTCCGCCAGTGATTACAGCTACTTTTCCCTCAAGTTTTCCGGCCATGAATTTTCCCCGCCCTTTCAGCATCGTTGCTCCGCTTCAGCGATTTACTGGCTGTCCACTTTCTTCTTCCATCCAGTAATTGCTTTGCCCACAAAGTTCTTCATATTCACTTTTTAGGATGCCCACGATAATCCGATCGTAGTACCGGTTGTTCCTATAGGCATGCTCACGTATTCTGCCTTCTTCCCGCCATCCGCATTTTTGGACGTAGAGATTATAAGATGGGACATTATGTTCGACAATATCTCCATCCAAACGGTGCAGCTGCAGTTCTTCGAATGCATATTTCATGGTCGCCATCACTGTATCCCGTCCATATCCGTGGCCCTGCATATTCTTTTTTCCAATCAGGATGCCATGGTAAGCGGAACGGTTTTTGAAATCGATGTTCGTTATGGTTGAAATGCCGATAAAGCCATCGCTGGGGGTATCGATTGCAAAACGCAGATTACGGCCATCAAACGCCAAGCCGTCAAACCATTTGCTTTGCTGGTCCGACGAAATGGGATGGGACCATCCCCCAAGCAAGCTGCCGATTTCGGGATCGTTATGATAACTTCTCAAGCTTTCCATATCAGCTCTTTCCAAAGCCCGCAGCGTCACTTTTTTCCCTTGAATGTTCATGTCTGCCACCTCTTCTCAAGTATTTTAAAGATTCGATGATTCAGTTCCTTCATTGTTAAATGCTTCGGTATAACGGAAAATAACTTTCCGTTAAGTGGGAACGGCTTGCTGCCATTACCACTAACTCCGTGTAAATCTCCGGATTGTAAATATTGGTGCCCAAAAAGTAATCGTAATTATTGTTGTTGGAAAAGGAAGTTTTGTATGTGAACAAACTGTCATTTTCACTGCACCCACCACCCAAATGCAATAAGCTGCAGTTCATTTTTTTAGCCAATACGACCATGGAGTTGAAGAGCAAATTATTGGGCCGCAAGTCTAAAAAATTTTTATCCGAAGCCCCCAAATGGTAATGCGCAAAGTGTTTGGTGGTATAAAGAATAGCTGTAGATATGACTTTTTCTCCTGAGTAGATAAATATGAGATGGGATTTGGAGAGGACCGTATCCATAAGCTGTTTTTGGATGGACGAAAAACAGTAGTAATAACTCTCTGCCGCCCCTTTTCGGTTCATCGTGGCATTATAGAGATTCAAGAAGATGTCAATATTCGCTTCACTCTTATGCACTTTCTTGCATTGAAGATTATTGACTAACGCCTTTTTAATATTCCGCTTGGCCATGTGGCTGTATTGCTGCTGGATTTGCGGCAGGCTTCCCGACAAATCAACAGCAGTGGTTTTCCGGATGTAATGCAAATTGCAATAGCTAGAAAGGTAGCTGGCATTATCTAAAAGAGGATGGAGCCTGATGATTTCCGATACAATATTCGTCTCCAGGCAATATTTTCGGAACAAGGCAGCGAATTCCTCCAGCGCTCCTTCTTCCCCGGAAAGCAACGGTCCTCCATAGCCATAGGGTGTGGTGATGTCGTAGACGGGCTGTGCCGAAATATGGTCTATTTTTCGCAGGATAAACGGGTAAATAACTTTTCCCATGTCATTTTCGAAGTAGACGAGTTTTGCTTGTCCCTGCTCTTTTTGTGCATTCCACTCACAATATTCATAAGTATAGTAAACATCATTCAAAGGGAATTCATTCACCGCCTTGTCCCAATGCTCCTTATTTTCGATGATGGTGATATGTGGAACATGGGTATCAATTGTCATGATAAACGACCCCTTTCTTTAGATGCAGTTATTTGTAAAACACTAACAGTTCCTGTTTTTATTATTGCCGCTCAAAGTTAAAATCAGGTTAAATTCAATCTATTTATTTTTCAGATTTTAAATGTTTTATGCCTGCATGAGCTATGGAGACGAACTGAACATTGAATGATGAATAACACGAAAGCGGGAGACAATCATTAAACATTTAATGAATACTTTACTGATGTTTACGATGTTCTGGAGCAAACAGAGAACACATTGATTTCAAATCTGCAAGAAGCCCCTATAAAACAGCTGTCTTCAGCTGACCATCCCTTCCCGTTTGAAGCATTGGTCAGCGTATATTCATAGCACAGCAAATACCTGGCAGTGTTGCTTGGTAATCACGGAGATCCAGCCTTTCAAGCCCGCATCAAGGGCAACTTGAAGCCTTTGATGAAAGACGCCCTGACCGCTCAAGAAGCGAAAGACGGCTTTGAACTGGATTACCACACTTGAATATGCACTCTCAGCAACGATTGGTGTACTGAGTTATTGGTTCAACCAAGAAAAAGTTCCGCCACTCGAAAAGCTAAGGGAGCTGCTGGCACAACTTTCAAGTTATGAAGTCATGGAGAAGCTAAAGGGACGACAGGACTATGTGGTTTATAGGCGAAAAAAGTTTGAGAATCAGCGTCCACACAAAAAAGCTAGCCGATTAAGGCTAGCTTTTTCAAATGCTGCGATTATTGTTGTTTGCGTGTGCGTAATGCGATCGTAGTTGTCAATCCAGCAAGCATTAATCCTGCAAGGATCCACATGAATGGCAATGTTGATGACTCAGTGCCGCCCATTCCTGTTTTAGGCATTTCAGATGGCATTGCTGCTTCACCGAATTGCTCAGGGAATTGGTCAACGATTGCTGCTGATAGACCAGCTGCAGGCATTGTCATGTGCGCGTATGCTTCACGCATAGAGCTGTATGCTGCGTCATAGTCGCCAGCTACATAAGAATCGAATGATGCTAGCAATTGGCTTACGTGTGCAGTCAAACCTTCTTCAAGTGCTGCAGCAGGTACACGGCCTTCAGTTGCGCCATCAAGAAGTGCTGCTTGTTCAACGATGTACTCGTCAAGTTCAGCTTTTGCTTTTTCTTGCCCTTCAGCATTGTCTTCACCTGTTGCTACTACGTAATCTACAAAGTAACCGATGTGTGATTTCCATGTTTCGTCGAATGCTGCTCCAGCTTCTTCGCCGTAAACGGATGTTACTGCAGCAGTCAAGTCGTCAGCATTTGCCAATAAAGAAGCAGCTGCCGTGTCGAAGCTTTCAGCGCCATCAGCACCGTCTTGCATTGCCATTACCGCTAATCCAGCATGCTCAGTGAACGTTGTGTTCAAAGAAGCGCGTAGATCGATTGCCGGTGTGTCCGGGTTTGTGTTTTCAAATTTATCAGCGAATTGGTCAGTGATTGCGATTGAAAGAGTTTCAGCGAACATGCTCATGTGCTGGATTGATTCGCGTTCAAGAGCATATGAAGTTTCAAAGTCTCCCGCAACGTAAGCGTCAAACGATTTGATCAACTGGTCAATGTGCATATCCAAGCCTTCGCTCACAGCTGCTGCTGGCAAACGTCCTTCAGTTGCTGTATCGAAGAATTCAGATTGTGTTGTTTTGTATTCTTCAAGTTCAGCCAAAGCCTGGTCTTTTCCAGCTTGATCGTCATTTGCTGTTGCTGTTACGTAATCCACGAAATAGCCGATATGCGATTTCCAGATCTCGTCGAATTGAGCTGCGCCTTCTTCACCGTATACAGAAGCGACTGCCGCTTTCAAATCGTCAGCGTTTGCCAACAATGCGCCAGATGCCTGGTCGAAGTCTTCTGCTCCGTCAACGCCTTTTCTCATTGCTTCTACTGCTAAGAATGCATGCTCCGTTAAAACTGTATCAAGTGCGATGCGAAGTTCGCCCGCTGGTGTTGCTGTTCCTGCTCCAACTTCGCTAGACGCTGGAGTTGAATGTGATGATCCGTGGCTGTCAGCCAATGCCGCTGTCGGCACCAATAGGGCTAGTGTAAGTGGAAGAGCTACTAATAATTTGTTGACTTTCATAAATGAACATCTCCTTTTTCTCTGTGTTTTATTTGATTCTGACTACAAAACGCACGTGGTTCATTTTTAGATCACTCTTTTTTAAAAAAACTTAAAATTCTTTTTTCTGCCCTGTGATCCGTCCACCTGCCCAATTTTCTTTATATAGAAGAAAGCCGATTTTTTCTATCTGAACGGCGTTCTAAAAAGTTTTATTCGAATAAATTCTTCAACATCATTGTCATCCCGTGGCCAATTGGATAGAATAAGTCTTATCAGAAAAATTACATAAAACTACGTAACCTTATCAAGAGAGGCAGAGGGACTGGCCCTATGACGCCCGGCAACCGCTAGTTTGACTAGTATGGTGCCAAATCCAACAAAGCAGCGATGCTTTGAGAGATGAGGGAGAGTCTGTTCTTGCTTTTGCGCCTAACTCTTCCTCTCGCGAGGGGGAGTTTTTTTGTGTGGAGGAGTGATTAGATGAAGTTGAACAAAGCAGACCGCATCAAACGGACCCGCGTGCCGGTGGCCGATCCGGCACTCGCTGACCGCTTGCCGCCCGGGCAAGTGCTGACCGAGCGCTTTCCAGTTTTGCACGAAGGCGAAGTGCCCGAATACAATATGGACGACTGGACACTGAAAATCTATGGCCGCGTCGAGCAGGAAGTGACGCTGTCGTATAACGATATTTTGGAGCTCCCGCAAACGACGGTGCAGCGCGACATCCATTGCGTGACGCGCTGGTCGCGCTTTGATAATTCCTTTACTGGCGTGAAGTTTCAGGACTTGATGAAAGCGCTCGGCGTTACGCCAAACAGCCAATATGTCATGCTCCACGGCGATTACGATTACACGACGAATGTCGCGCTCAGCGATTTGGACCGCGAAGATGTGCTGCTCGCCCATTCACTGGACGACGAACCGCTGACGGCCAAGCACGGCTATCCGCTGCGCTTTGTCGTGCCGCATCTGTATTTCTGGAAAAGCGTCAAATGGGTGCGCGGCATCGAGTTTGTCGACGAGAACCATCCTGGATTCTGGGAGCAGAACGGCTTCCACCTGAACGGCGACCCGTTCAAAGAAGAACGGTTTTCAGGAGAAGACCTGGAGATTCCGGATGATGAATGGGAAAAGAAAGAATTCGATTGAACGCGAAAAAACGGCTCATCCCCTGCGGATGAGCCGTTTTTAGGTTTTGTAGTTATTTTATGGCGGTGAATTTTTTCACAGCTGGCAAAATTTCGGTCGCAATCAGCTCGATGTTGCGCTCGATCCGGCCGAACGGTACGCCACCGAAATCCATTTGGGCGATATAACGCTGGTGGCCGAACACTTCGTGCTGGTAGAGAATCTTTTCGATGATCTGCTGCGGGCTGCCGATATTCATCACATGATGGGGATGCGCGCCTTGCATGAAATGAGGCTGTGGAAAACCTCGGCCGTTGGTGCGCATCATGCCTTTATCCACATGTGGGTAACTTTCTTCGAATGCCTGCTGCGTCGTTTCGGCCGCGTTGAAAAAGCCGGCAGTTGCGACCGGGAACTCAGCGGGATCGAAGCCGTTTTCAGCTAATGCTTCGCGGTAAACATCAATCGAATGCCCGAAACTTTCAGCCGGCCCGCCAAGTGTGGCGAGCATCATCGGCACGCCTGCCTGTCCGGCCTTTATGGCGCTCGACGGATGGCCACCGACTGCCCGCCAAATCGGCAATGACCCATTGTGCGGGCGCGGGATGACCTCGGCGTCGCGCAGCGATGCGCGGAATTTTCCGCTCCAATTGACCTTTTCCTGCCGGTTGATCTCCAGCAGAAGATTGAATTTCTCTTCGTACAATTCTTCGTAATCATGGACATTATAGCCGAGCAGTTCAAAAAGCCCGATGCGCGAAGCGCGTCCCGCAATGATTTCCGCACGTCCGTCCGAAATCAAATCGATCGTCGAGAAATCCTCGTATACCCTTACCGGATCGGATGTGCTGATGATCGTCGATGAACTTCCCACCTTGATGTTCTTCGTTGCTTGCGCAATCGCACTCAGCACGACGGTATGCGCTTGTGTGGCGAAAAATTCCTGATGGCTTTCGCCGACGCTGAAGAAATCCAGCCCGGCTTGGTCCGCGAGCTTTGCCATTTCGATGATTTCCTTGATCCGTTGCCCCGCAGTAATGCGGTTGCCCGTGTGCGGATCCGGCAAATGGTCGCCAAGCGTATAAATGCCGAACTCCATCCCTTTGCTTTGGTCAATGCGGTATTTCTCCATCTTCATCCGTCCCTTCCATATGTACTTTAAATGCCCTAGCATCAGTATATCTTCCATCCGGCGTAGATGTTACTAATCCGCTTGCCGCTTTTATCCTTGGCTTTTCAGGCTTAATAAAGGAATAAAAACCCATTCTTTTGTTTTCCAAATGCGAATAAACTTATTCCATTTTAAGGAATAATTAACTATAATAAGGAAAAATATACTTTCAAAACAATTTTTTATTCCTAGCCATTTCATTTCAAAAAAATAAGGAGGTGAAACGCCATTACCAGTTTATCCATCAAAAATGCTTTCATGCTGTACATAGTCCTGCACATCGGCGTTTTCTATTACTTGGTGCTGCACAGTACAGCCAATGACCCGGCCACTTTGCTGGCGATCAATTTGGTTTCCGCTTTCGCGCCCTTAGTTGCAGCTGCCGTCTTGTTCGCTGTTTACCGAAAGATTTCCGGCAAGGAAAAAGTTTTCTGGCTGCTGGTTTCTCTCGGCTGCTTAAGCTACGTGATAGCGGAAGGCCTGTGGATTTACACAGAAAACGTCCTCGGGAAAGAAATACAATACCCGGGATGGACCGACCTGTTCTATTTTCTACAAGTCGCTTTTTATCTGGCCGCGATTTTGTACCATCTTTGGCAGGTACGGAGAAATCTGCAGCCGTTAAAAGTCATCTTTGACATGGGCATCATTATGGCCGTGTTCACTGCGCTCAGCTGGCATTTCATCATTCGTGACCTCATAATCGGACCGGCTTCTGTTTTAGCGCTTATCGTTTCCGCCAGCTATCCCATCGGCAGCCTAATGCTGCTGTTCGGCCTGATCAGCTTTTACACAGGCTCTTTCCCGCTTTTCTCCCGCAATGTTCTGAATTTGATAGCAACCAGCTTGTTAATCCAGATTGCCGCTGACAGCATTTACCTTTACGCAACAGCAACCGGCAGCTACTTTTCCGGGACCATCTATGATCCGCTATGGTCGCTCGCACTGCTGCTGATGGCACTTGCCGGCCTGTTTGCGCTTGAAGAACAAGTAATATCTTCACCGGCTCCGCCGCTCGACAAAATAAGTTCTGGCGTTGAACTGCTGTTGCCCTATTTGAGCATGGCGATTTTATTTGTGGTCATGATCTTCGAACAAAAAAATGGCATGAACGGTTTGATTGCCGGTGCTGCAGTTTTAATCCTGTTGATCATTGCTCGCCAGGTTTTAACGCTCACCGAAAACCGGAGACTGCTCGATCAATACCATGGGCTAAATGAAAAGCTCGAGCAGAAAATCGGCCAGCGCACATCCGAGCTCAGCGTCAAAAACGAACAATTGTACGAAGCGATGCATCAGATGAAGCATATGGCGTACCATGATGTTTTAAGCGGATTGCCGAACCGCCGCCTTTTCCTTGATAAGCTAACAGTTGCCATGGCCGAAGCGCGGCTCCATTCCCACAAGGTAGCCGTCGTTTTCGTCGATTTAGACCGTTTCAAGAACGTTAACGATACGTATGGGCATGAATTCGGCGACATGCTACTGAAAAGCTTTTCCAAAAAAATTACGGAGGTCCTCCGTAAAGAAGATACCGTTTCCCGCCAAGGCGGCGATGAATTCACTCTCATTTTGAACAAGATTTCTGAAGAAGAAAACATCGTTCCGCTCATCAGCCGCATCCAGGCCGTCGTCGAACAGCCCGTCACCGTCAATGGGCAAGACTTGAATATTTCTATGAGCATTGGCGTTGCCGTCTTTCCCGAAGATGGGCGGACGACCGAGGAATTGATGAAAAACGCCGATATTGCCATGTATCACGCAAAAGAACAGGGACGGAACAATTTCCAGTTTTTCTCGGAAGACATGAATGCTACGCTGAGCCGCAAGATCCAACTGGAAAACGGGCTGCGCAGGGCATTGCTCCACGAGGAATTCTTTCTCCATTACCAGCCGCAAGTCAATGCGGCGACCGGTGCGGTGACCGGCATGGAAACACTAATCCGCTGGCAATCCGCTGACGGCGCTATCGTCTCTCCTGGCGAATTCATCCCGCTTGCAGAAGAAACGCGCTTGATTTTGCCGATTGGCGAATGGGTGCTCACTACCGCTTGTCGGCAAGCCAAACTTTGGCATGACAATGGACATCGCCATTTGAAATTAGCCGTAAACTTGTCGCCTCTGCAATTTCTGGATAACAGCCTTTTGGATATCGTCGGGACGGCATTGGAAAAAACCGGTTTTCCCGCTTCTTCTTTAGAACTTGAAATTACAGAAGGGGTCGCAGTCTACGATGCCGAAGCAGCCATTGCTAAAATGGAGGTGCTGCAGAAACTGGGCATTGGCATCGCGATTGATGATTTCGGCACCGGCTATTCTTCTCTGATGTACCTGAAACGTTTTCCTGTCTCAAATTTAAAAATTGCGCAGCCGTTTGTCCAGGACATAGAAAATAGCCACGCTGACAAAGCGCTTGTCGCTACAATAATTTCCATGGCTCACAGCATGGACATGTCTGTGATTGCAGAAGGCGTCGAGACGGCTTCCCAGTTGGCGGCGCTGCAGAAACTCGACTGCGATGAAATTCAAGGCTATTTGTTCAGCCGGCCGCTGTCGGCGGAGCAGTTTACACTTATGCTGAAAACCGGCCTGCCTCAACCCGGATTCGTTTAACTCCAAAAAATCCTCGACAGGCTGGCATTGCCTTCTGGCGGGGATTTTCTTTATTGCCCCGTTTCGCTTTAGGTCCGTACATCAAAACGCTTAGCGCTGTTTTTTATGCATTCTACATTGTCGTTTCAAGGGCATTTGACGTATAATCAACTTTAAATAGGAAGAAATTTTAGTGAATTCACTTTTTTTATTTACATTTATAGTAAATAATTTTCTTCCATCCAAATCCGTCTCAACCCGTTTCCGTGAATCTAATCCCAAAAGCGGCTCACAGAATAGATCCATTCCTATTTACCCGTAAATTTTTACCGCCAGGAGGCAATGCTCATGAAAAAGACGAACAGCAATACAAGGTCTAGCGAAGAATCTTTTGCGTTTGATCCTTATCATAAAGAAATGTTTGATGCGATGATCCAGAACTCACCGGTGGCCATGTATATTTTAGACGGTCCTTCTTTCTCCTATGTAAACCAGCAGCTCTGCGATCTCAACGGCTATACAGAAGAGGAAATGATGGGCGGCGGAGTATCATTATCTGATTTGATTCACCCCGAAGATTTGCACATTGTCAAAGCCAGTGTCAATGAACGGCTCAATGGGAGCGCTAAAGAAGACCGCTACCGTGTGAGGTCGCTTAGAAAAGACGGTACTTTGCAGTATGTAGAAGTGCATGCTTCAAAAATGTTCCAGAACGGCCGGACGCTGACATGCGGCACAATCATTGATGTCACGGAACAGGTGGCCGCTCAAATCCAGCTGCAGGAAAACCAGGAACGCTTCGAGTCGCTTTTCTATAACAATCCCGATGCTATTTTTAAATTTGACCTGGAGGGCAAATTTATCGACGTCAATCCAAGCTGCACCGAATTGGTCGGATACAGCGCAGATGAGTTGCTGGAAATGTCATTTGCACCCATCGTCGTTCCAGAAGACCTGCAAATCGCTTTCAGCCATTTCCAGCTGGCGGCAGAAGGCATTTCGTCCCGTTATGAACTGGCGGTCATGCACTTAGATGGACAGCGGAGAAGTTTGGAAGTCACTGCCTTTCCGATAAAACAACGCGGGGAAATCACCGGGGTGTACGGCATTGCCAAAGACATCACCGAAAAAATCGAGCACCAGAAGCTAATGGAAGACATGGTCTATTTTGATCCGCTGACCAAGCTGCCCAACCGGAAATTATTCGAAGACCGGCTGAACCAAGTGCTGAACCTATCAAAAACCAATGAAAATCTGGTTGCTGTCCTGTTTCTGGATGTCGACCGCTTTAAGTTCATCAATGATTCTTTGGGACATCACGTAGGAGATGAATTCCTGAAAATCGCGGCACAGCGGCTGCAAAACCAAATCCGGTCAACTGATACGGTCGGAAGGTTCGCAGGAGATGAATTCGCCATTCTGATGCCCAATGCCAATGAGGAAGATGCGGTTTCATTAGCCCAGCGTCTCAATGCAGCCTTAGCTGAACCTTTTGATGTCACCGGCCATTCCCTGTCGGTCTCCGCGAGCATCGGAATCGCCTTTAACAGCGCGACAGAGGAAAGCGTCGACAGCTTGCTCAAAAAAGCGGACACAGCGATGTACTACACAAAAAAATGCGGCAAAAACAATTACACCGTCTATGCCGCGGAACTGGATAAAGAAAGCGCCTTTAAACTTGTTGTTGAGAAAGGCTTGAAATCTGCCATCCAGAACGATGAATTTGTTTTGCATTATCAGCCGATCATGGACTTGAAAACCGGCAAAATCAGCTCTATGGAGGCGTTGATCCGCTGGCACCATCCGGAACTGGGGCTGGTGCCGCCAGACCGCTTCATCACGGTTTCTGAAGAAAGCGGGCACATCGTTCCCATCGGCGAATGGGTCCTCCGTACAGCTTGCGTGCAGAACAACGCATGGCAAAAAGCCGGATACGGGCCTTTCAAAATCAGCATCAACGTTTCCACCATCCAATTGCAGCAGCAGAACTTTGTCCAGACAGTCGCCGCTATCTTAGAAGAGACCGGCCTCGATGCAAAATGGGTCGAGCTCGAAGTGACTGAAACCATCTTGATGCAAAACACCCAGATGATCAAAAGCTGCTTGAAGAACTTAAAAGCACTCGGCGTATCTATCGCCATCGATGATTTCGGCACCGGCTATACCTCTCTCAGGTATTTGCGGGAATTCGAGTTCGACCGCGTCAAAATCGACCGCAGCTTTATTGCGGACATCAGCAACGATTTGAACGGCAAGGCGATTACGTCCACCATTATCTCGCTAGCCCATAAACTGAACATGGGTGTCGTCGCTGAAGGCATTGAGGACGCTGCCCAATTGTCCTTCCTGCGGGATGAACTATGCGACGAAGGGCAAGGCTATTACTTCAGCCGCCCGATGCCTGCTGAACTTCATCAGCTCGCGCTTGCGCGGCAAAATTCCGGCGCAGGAGACTGAACTTTTTTCTCTTTTCATCATCCAAACACAAAATAAGCCCGCTTCCTTGTTGAGAGGAAACGGGCTTTTCAGTTTATCGCTATCACATTTCCTTTTAGATATTAAATCATTTTAATTACGGATTCTTTCATATCAGCTTCGCCACGATCGCAAAATAATTGCCAGGTTCGGACGAATACGCGACACGTTCAAATTCTGCCTGAAAACCTGCCTGCTCAAGCAGTGTTTGCCATTCTGGCATGGAAAACAAGCCGGAACGTGCACTGTCATGCTCTCGCGTAATATCTCCGCTGTCTTTCAGGATGTATAGGTATTCCGTTTCAGTCACATGATCGAGTGGATCGCTGTCGAATGTCCATTCCAAATAGCGCATGCTGCGATACCCGTCGTCGGTGCCGCCGTGGTTCGTCGTGGGCTGAAACGTTTCAGTGAACTGGTCAGTCATGATGAACAAAATGCCATCCTCACGCAGATGCCTTCTAGCGTTTTCCATCACCGCAAGCAGATCCGCTGTTTCCGTGAAATACATGATGGCGTCGTGGATGAACACCAGGTCGTAGCCGGTGCCTGCGTCGATAGTGCGCATATCGCCTTGGAGATGCGGCAGCTCTGGGTTCAGTTTCCGGCTTACCGCGAGCATGTCTTGGGACAAATCGCTGAGCGTCATAGCGAAATGCCGCTTCAGGTAAAAAGCATTGCTGCCGCCTCCCGAGCCGAATTCCACTGCTTTTTTCACAGACGGATGATGGCGCCTGATGATTTCCAGGTACAATGACGCCTCTTCCTCGTATTCTGTATGCGGCGACATGAGCGGCCACCAACCAGCCAATTCCTTGTACAGTTTCATGGCGCGTCTCCCCTTTGCCTAGAGTTCTTTGACGAGCGTCCCCGCGTAGCGGTCATGCGGATACACAGCTCCACCATTTGCTTCGAATCCTTTGCGATCTTTCAAATACCTGATGCTGCTGAGCGAATCCCGGTGCATCGCACGTTTCAACAACTGCCCCGTTGTCGGTTTGGCGCCGCCTGTTGTGACAATCTTGATGCCCATCGCTTTCTGGCCGAGCGTCTGCCCAGCAAGGCCGATTTCCGCCGCTTCCAAGCTCCATAACACAACGGATGGCATGATGACGTTAGGGACAAAACCGCTTTTCACTTTCGTTTTCACCAGCGGCTCTAATGCAGCAGACACCGCAGATGATACAGCCATGTCAATCAGCATCGCTTTCAGTCTTTTCTTCGTTAAATGGTTCATTTTTCTTCCTCCTCTGTTTTGCGTTATCCACTAGTTCGACAACGTCCCTTTGAATTCCTAGGTCTTTGCGGTATTTTCTCATTTCCTGCCCCACATAGCGGCTTTTGGCCTGGTCCTGTATGATGAAATTAAAAAGAGGTGATGACCGTGATGTTCTTTGCCATTTGGCTAGCGTTGATCGGCTATGCCGTATTCCTTGCCCCTGGCGGCGACAGCGACCCGGTGCTGTCCCAAATCTTCAGCGGGCAATTGGCGGATATTGATCCGCTCGTCCTCGCGGTGTTCAATTCCCTGGGACTGTTTCCGGCAGTTTTTTTGACGCTGCTCCTGCTCAATGACCGCCAGCGCCGGCCCGCATGGCCGGCAGCGATAGCATCATTCGTTATCGGCGCTTTCGCCTTGCTGCCGTATTTTGCATTCGGCGCAAAGCCACCGCAAAAAAAGCTGCGGACACCTAAATGGCTCGTGCGTTTTTTGTCTTCGCGCATCTGGCTCGGCGCATTGATTTTGCTTTGGGCGGGCAATCTTCTTACGCTGCTTCAGGGCTTCTCACTGGCAGCTTACCGCGAAGCCTTTTTCGCCTCCAGCCTGGTATCCGTCATGAGCGTGGACTGGTTTGTGCTATGGGGGCTGTCGGTCTATACTGTCTACCGTTTTTATCCGGACGCGCATAATAAAGCGTTAGCCTGGATTCCGATCCTTGGCCCGGTATTGGTGCTGTTTGGCAACCGGCAGCTGCTTCATCCGGATGAAAGCCGAGAGAACTTTCAATGAAAAACGCCTTGGGCCGAATTTCCACGGACCAAAGGCGTTTTTCTGTTCTTTCCGAAAACTAGACTTGCGTTCATCCAAAAATCGCTTTGCTGTCTTCTGTGCTGATCGGCAGCGATGAATGTTCGTGGATGATGCGCCAAGAACCATCGACTTTTTCCAGCATGAACGTAAAGCGGTTGACCATCTTCCGCAGTTCCTGGCCTTCCCCGTCCACTGCAGCAAAACTTATGCTGCCCTGCACGTGTGCAAGTTCTGCGTTTTCTTTGCGGGATTCATCAAACAATTCCGTTCGCAGCAATACGCCTTCTTCCAGACCGCTGAACCATTCCGTTACGGCAGCCTTCCATTCTTCAACACCGTTGTATTCCCAGCTGTTCCAGCAATCGTAGAGATGGACATCCGGCGCATAGCCGGCAAGAAATTTCTCGACATCTTTTTCAAACACCGCATCCGCGTAATTTTTGAACACGTCACTAACTTCTGCAAACATGGAATGCCTCCTTTTTTAAATTGCTATTGAGTATTGTTCGCCAAAAGACGCTAAACTTCCTGCATGCTGCCTTTTTGCTCACCAACGCAAAAAACGGACCTTGCCTAAGTGGCAGGATCCGTTCCTATTGACGCTTTTATTTCCGGTAATTGACTTGCTTCGAGACGATGCGCATAAACTCGTCGAACGACGGCGCGATTTTGGTCCACTGGTTGTACCATTTTCGAATCGTATCAAGCAGCCAGAACGGCATCGGGGTTCCGTCGATGAGCCGGTAATACTCGCGGTAGGCCCTGGAAAGATGCTCCCAGCGGAAATCGTTGCCGGGCTTGATGTATTCCGAGACATCGAGCAGCTTGGCGCGGCCGTTCTGCAAAAGGATATTCTTCAAGTGGATGTCCCGCGGGTTCAGCCCTTTTTCCCTTACGTACGCCCTTGCGCTTTCGACATCCTTGATCACCTGTTCCGGGACGCGAACGCCCTGCAGCAGGCAATCGAACAGCGTCAGCCCTTCCTCGAACTTCAGCACCAGCAGGCGATCCGTTGCGCCGTAGCATTCAGAAAAATACGGCGACGAGCCGAGCGTGCTGTAAACTTCCGCTTCCGCTTCGAGCTTGTCTTTCTTGCCTTCTGCGTAGATTTTGAACGCATAGCCCGGAACCGTCAGCGACTGGAACACTGCGGCATCCGTGCCGACGCCGATGCAGCTGAATCCATCCACCGCCCCTTCGATTGTGACCGGCTCGTTATTGGGATTTGTCGTCACCGTGATGCGGTCAAGTGCTTGCGCCGTTCCTAGCCATTTCTGTTCCATGCCGAGTCCCCCTTTCCGCCATTATAAATGAACAACGGATAGAACCGACAGCGTCTTGCACTTGGCAGTTTCTGGCATCACTCAGATCCTATCCGCCGCCATAAAAGCGAAGAGGATTAAAGAAGCCATCACGACTGGCCAAAAGATCAGCGTCATTATGTATTCTTTTGATTCTCTGGCGTATTTCCATTGCAGAAACGCGTCGAACAAACTTAATACGCTATAATAGATGATCCAAAACCACAGCATTTGCTCGAAGCTTGCGCTGATTACGAACGGCAGCATTACAAGCGCCACCACTAAGATGATGCCTCTTCCCCAGCGGTTGATGTTTTTTCCTTCGGTTTCAGATATCTTCACTTTTTCGATCTTCAGCCATTTTTTTAAAACAAATTCAAGTGCGAATATAAAAGCGAGACATACAGCTAAAATAATTAAAAATGATGCAAACTCCATGCCAATTCCCCTCCTTGTCTCTTATGTAGTCACCTCTTAACTAAAACCCATCACGACAAAAAGAAAAACCATCGATAACCCATACGTTACTAGAGTCATTTGGTATTTTTTAGACCCTTTCAAAAGTTTCCATTCAAAATTCACTTTCACACCCATCAGCATTGTGAAGAATGCTGCGAACCAAAAAACGTAGGCTCCTGCGCCCTGCAGCAGCATAATCAGAAGAATGGGCAACAATACGAAAGACAATGCCCTGTTGCTCCAAAGATTGATCTTTTTTGCAGGCGCACTTTCCAACACTCTTTCATCAATCGCAAACCATTTTCGATTCAAGCCTTCTAAAATAAATAGTACAAACATGGCTGCATTGAACCATAAAAAATAACTTAAAAACCCCATTCCACTGCGTCTCCCCCTGATTGTCAATTAGCCATTAAATGTATTATTGTGCCTTCTCTCTTATTACACCGCAACTAAAAATAGATCTATGTCACTGAATTCCTCAAATGAAAACGATTACGGAAAAAATCACAAAATACACAAGCCCCAAAGTCACAAGCGTCATTTGATATTTTTTCGATCCCTTCAATAGCTTCCATTCAAAATAACTTTGTGTAACAAAAATCACCGTTACAACTGCAGCAAGCTCAAGAATATAGTCATATTCGCCTTGCAGCTGTCTCCGGAAAAAAAGGAAAACAAGCAAGGCAATGGCCATAGCAAAGCTGCTCCAGCGGGTTATTTTTTTAGCATCCTCACTTTGAAGCACCTTTTCATCAATCGCAAACCATCTATTGTTCAGTCTGTCCAAAAGCATAAAGACAACCGCAGTTCCGATTATCCATAACAAACCGCTGAAAAGCCCAATTTCCATGCCGCTCCCCCTCCCCCGAATACTCACCAACGATTAAGCCTATTTTTCTATTTTCTTATTCAGCAAACTTTGAAGAAAATCCGATTCTCAGACTGACTTTCACCGTAAACTCAACATGGTGACAATCAGCAGCATCCCAAAAACATAGGAAACAATCGTCATTTGGTATTTTCTAGAACCTTTCAATAGCTTCCATTCAAAAAACACTTCGACTGCTGTAATAGCAGTAAGAACAATTAGAAGCCAAAAAATATAAGCATCGAAGTCTTGATCCACGAGCGGGAAAAGACCGAGAAGGGCGATCACCGTTGTCCATCTTGTCCAGCTTTCTATTTTCTTTGCAGGCGCACTTTCGAGCACTTCTTCATCAACCGCAAACCATTTTTTGATCAATCGATCAAAGATAACAGCCACCCCGATAATCCCTGCTAATATGAACAAAAAACTGAAAATCCCCATTCCGCTCACCCAATTCCTTTTATCACTTCTTCTCTATTATACGGAACACTTGGAGAATAGTTCCATTAATTCCGGAATATTCTGACACATAAACTTTACAAACATTTACGCTCCCTTTACAGCCCCTCAGCAATCACCTGCCATACTGAATACAGAAACTACTGAGAGGGGATGGAGACGAATATGAGGATTGCCGTCATGGGAGATTTGCATTATCCAGCGCTTGAAGAGGGCTCTGCCCACATCGCAGAAGACCGTGATGTGTTTTACGCGCGTTTCCTGGAACAATTCTTTTCGATACCGGCCGATCTGTACGTATCCATTGGTGACTTGACGAATTTCGGCTGGCGCCATGAGTTCGAGGAAGTCTACGCCATCATCAGCGGCCACCAAAAACCGTTCGTCCAGGTCCTTGGCAACCACGACGCCTATGCCATGACACGCCGCGAAGTTTTGGCTGCGACCGGACAGCCGCGCTTCCAGCTCATTGAAACCGACACCGCTGCCTTGGCATTCCTCGACACGGCAAGAGAACAGGATTTCACCGACTGGGGCGGTACACTCGATGCCGAGCAGCTCGAGTGGCTCGAAACCACCGTCGCCAATACAAGCGACAAGCCGCTCATCGTCTTTGGCCACCATCCTGTCCACGGCACCACGGCCAATTCCACGCGCGACAAACGTAGCATCCCACCAAATATCCCCGTCTGGGACATCCTGAGCAAAAAAGCCGGCAGCGGACTCTACGTCAACGGCCATAACCACGTCAACTCCACCGCCGCGCGTGAGCAATGGCATTTCCTGCAGCTCGCCGCCGTGCTCGATGAACAAGCCGTGCGCCTCATCGAAATCTCGGAGGATTCGATGACCATCGACTTTATCGATTTGCACGACCCGGAGCTCAATAAACGCGCCGAAACCATCGGCAACGCGATCAGCCATTTCGAGCTGAAGCGCGAATCGGCCGTGGAAACAGCAGGCACGAATCACGTGATTCCGCTCTTGAAACAGGTATCCACAAGCGGCAAGAACCTATAGAAATAAAATATTTATCCGCTCTTCGAAAAATCGAAGAGCGGATTTTTTATGTGTGCTGCTGAGTATTAATAGGATACGCAATCAATCACTTAAAATAAAATATTTATCCACAAAACATAAACATCCTTTAATTGGATATTTATGTTAAAGTTTAATAAAACTTGTTGAACGATTAAACTCCTACTTAAATTACTGTTCCATTCAACGGAGGTTTTTATGAAAATTTTATGGCTGATCCTGTCTCTGCTGCCTGCAGCTTTCTTCTTTCATTTTTACGAATTTGGGCAACATGTCCAGGGTGAAGATGCTTCTTTTTTATTTATCGGTTCTGTGCTGTTTATTGTGGCAACAGGAATTTTGTCCAGATGCATTAAAATTGCTTACATTATTTTGGTTAACGTTATTGCCGGCTCCTTTTCATTAATTTTGGCTATGTATTTCATCCCTGATGACGGTTGGTTTAAGCCAGTAGGCAGAGATGGCGCAGTCATATTTACAGCAGTTGTTTTCCTTCTAGGACAATTACTGATAAGAAGCTTTTCAAAGCCAATTTTGAGGAAAAAGGAGATACGTTCATGAAAAAATGGGTGTTGGCAATGATCGGCATAGCGGTTTTATTGCTTGGCGGGTATGCCTATCTGTCGAATGGGTTTTCCAATATCGAAAACATCAAAGTGCAGGCCTTTGACAGCAGCACCGATGAATATGGCGAAGCAAAAATCATCACCGACGAGGCCACGGTCAAGAAAGTTACGAAGATGCTTAACCGGGCGAACCGTGAAACCAATGTTCATTACGACATGAGCAGACGCGAGGATTACAAGATTACGGTTTATTATGAGAATGGCATGTCTGACGGTTTTCTTGCTTGGAATCATCCAGGGCTGAACGTTTTTTTAGTTTGGCCGGCTGAAAATTCCGTATTACGAGTCGCTAAGAAGAGCCACCGGACTGAGTTTCTTGAAATACTGGACAACTAAAAATTTCTTTTCAGCCTAATTTCAAATTGTTTATTTCTTCAACTCTTTTCAAGTCCATTCGTCTTTTATGCAAATACCAGAACAACCCCGCCGATCGATTTGATCGGCGGGGTTGTTCTATATAATTCCTATGTCATATTGGTTACTGCGCCGTCATGCCGCCGTCCACCACAAATTCAGAACCGGTCGAGTAGCTGGCTTCGTCCGACGCCAGGAACAACACCATGTTCGACACTTCCTCCGATTGGGCGACGCGTTTCAGCGGGATGTGTTTCGCAAACGCCTCCACTGCCGCTTTCGTGTCTTCCTGTACCACCATTGGAGTCGCAATAACGCCCGGGTGCACGGAATTCACGCGGATGCCGTAGTTTGCGCATTCCATCGCAGCCGCTTTGGTCATGCCCCGCACTGCGAATTTCGTATCGGTATAACCGATTGCGCCAGCCACAAGCCCGTTCATCGACGAGATGTTGACGATCGATCCGCCGCCGGCTTTCTGCATGGAGGGAATGACCGCTTTCATGCCCAAGAATACGGATACCTGATTGATGTCGACAATTCGGCGATACTCTTCTTCCGTCATTTGCAAGATCGATTTGGCCATCGTAATGCCGGCGTTGTTGACAAGCACATCCACCGGGCCGAACGCTCTTTCGGCTTGTGACACGACAGTTTCCCAGTCGGCCGCGCTTGTAACGTTATGCTTGATGAACGAGGCTCTTTCGCCAAGCTCCGCCGCAAACGCCTTGCCTTTTTCTTCATTCAAATCGGTCAAAACGACCTTTGCGCCTTCTTCGATAAACTTTTTCGCATGTGCGGCTCCCATGCCTTGCGCCGCTCCGGTAATGATAGCGATTTTTCCTTCTAAACGTGCCATGGTTAATTCCTCCTCAGATTCTCAAGAACAAATAAACTACATCTGTAAATTTACAGATAAATATCATGCTTGTCTACTTAATTGAAGAGATGTCATAATAAGTTCATAGATCCATTCTTTTTCGGACCCACAGGAGGCTCCCACATGACAACTAGCGAAGACCGCCGTATTATACGCACACAGAAAAAACTGAAGACGGCATTGCTTGCGCTGCTGCAGGAAAAAGAGCTGCACGAACTGTCGATCACCGAAGTCACGCAGCGCGCCGGATGCAACCGCGTGACGTTCTACGCGCATTTCACCGATTTGAACGCCTTGCTCCATGCCATTGCCGGTGATTACCTGCAGGAGCTGCAGGCTTATTTCCGCAAGAGCTTTGAAAACAAGGAGCGCTTCTCCTCCACCGATGTCGAACGCCATCTTCCCATTTTTGAATTCCTTTACGAGAATCAGTTTCTCTCTGCTCTTATCATCCGGGGGGAAACGCTGCCGGGGTCGCAAAACCATTTTTGCGAAAGCCTGGTCGAAATCTCCGCCAACGAATTGCGGCTGGAGGAAGCGAGCACCGTGGCAATCCGGGCCCTCAATTACTTCATGGTTTACGGCAGCCTTGGCTTTTTCATCCACTGGGTCAAAGAGGATTTTAAGGAATCCCCCTACGCCATGGCAGAAAAACTGGCCGAGTTGCATGGCAGGATGTATGCAGGCGCGGTTGTCGTAGAGGACTAAACGCGCCAGCGTATTTACGCATAAAAAAATCCGCAGCCCCATCGTCAGTTGTTCTGACAATGGAGCTGCGGTCTACTTACTAACGGATTCTTGCATATGTGGATAGATCCAGCCAGAACCGGGGATAACTTTCCCGTTACGGGATACTTCGCCCCCTTATCCACAAGTAGATAACTCATGTCCGAAAATAAGTGCAGGCTTTTCCACAGGTTTCGGCTGAAAAACCGATTCTCTCTTCTTGCTCTTCACTTTTTCCTGAGCTTTTTCCAGTCATGAGCGCCTCTTACCCAGCCGCCGATCGCCGCGCCCATCGCCGACATTGGACTGTCGAACTCGATGTCTTCCATCACCAGCAGCCGGCCATGCAGCGGAATGAGCAACTTGCTGAGCAGCAGCTCTTCTCGCAAGCGCACGTATTTCTTCGGGCATTTCGGTGAAGTCGAGGCCGCGAACTTCGACCCCAACTTGACGACAAAATGCTCCCCCTTATAAAAGCCCTCCGCTTCCGTACCGCGTTTTGACGTGATATACAGCAGTTCCGGCGCTGGTTCTAACGGCACCACCCGCTGCAGCAAACCCGATTCATAGGGATCCACCGCCTCCTGCGTCCCGGCCTCCGCATCGACCGCCAAAAACTGATACACCTCCCCATAAATTTCATGCGCCACTTTCCGGATTACGTATTCCTGAGCCATTTTCCCTCCCCCTCCTCTTATCCATGCCGCAGGGTGGAATCGCCCATGCAGTCACTTTCTATATAGAGGAAAACAACGCAAACAGCCCCTTTTCATGCAAATAAAAAACGTCTCTTCCGCAATAAACGGAAGAGACATCCCTTTCAATTCATTCTTCGAGCAGGCTGTTAGTCCATGGCGCCTTCCCAAGAAGACATGCCTTGGGCTGCGTTGACGAACTTAGCGACAGGATGTCACCAGAAAAATTCCGCAGGTAATAGATAGCGCTGGTCGATGGCGGATTTGTAGACATGAAAGTGCAGAAATAACAAATAACCACCCAAGAAAAATGAGCTCACAATCCTGTGGGCTCATTTTCTTTGTTTGTCTGCCTCTTTTCTGATGCATTCTGGTTTTCATTATGATTTTGAGAATGCATTATTTTAAAGACAGCTGCAAAATGATAAAAAAGGAACCTCAAACTGCCTCAGAAGAATTAAGGACCTCAATCTTTTCTTCATTGTTCCGGTGCATCGCCGCTTTGAAGATACGAATCACAGCTATTGGCCATTCTGCTTTCGAATCCGGTCATGAAAGCGGCCGTGCGCTCGGCTGGCATGCCATGATCTTTGTCCTCGGACAAATCATGTTGTATAGCACCGGATAAGGTTTCCATCGCGCTTTCAACAGCACCGGCTTCCAACATGTCACCGGCATACGCAGATTGCGCCCACACTCCTGTCAGGCATTCCGCATTGAGTTCCGTTCTTTCAACGGGTACGAGCCTTTCCTGATCCGCTTGAGCGGGCAGCCACCCCCATTCACCTTGAAGCGAATGCGCGTATATATGGGCCAAGGCAGCCGCTACCGCAAAATTCCCGGCGGCAGCGCCGGCTTCCGGATTCTCGTTCGATGCCACTTCACTTTCCCATATATTCATAGCCCGTTCATTCGCAAAAACAATTAAATCTTCCTCAGCACAATAGAAGGCGTCGTCCGGACCTGTAGAGCCCGTAGAAGTGCAATTGGTTGCCTCCGTATCACCTGCATACGGCAGAATGTAATCGACAAACGGCATATCGTGGCCTCCCTGAACCATCAGCTCCGCCCAAAAGTTATGGACATCATTGAGCGCCAGTTCTAGAAAACTGGTCATTGCCCCACTGCTTTTATCTGCCGTAAAACCGTAGTCCACTGTTTCTCCAGGTTCGGCACTCCGCGCTTTTGGCAGTTCGATCATGTTAAGCTCTCCGCTTTCCTCAACCGCTTGTTTTTCGGCAGGTTCGGCAGTGGAGGTTTTCTGTTCCGGCCCGCATGCCCCCAGCAATAAAACCAACAATACAGCTAAAAGGATGTTGCCATGCAGTTTAGTCACGTTAACTGCTCCTTTCTATAACTGGTCTTACTCCGTTCATCTACAAGTTTTCACCTCCATCGCGTGCCGCCCGGATTTTAATGAAACGCCATGCACTCTTTCTTGTTACCTCAGACATATAGCTTCTATGTAGAGAAAACCCATTTTCTTTCCAGTATATCATATTTATCTGATTTTTCAGATAATATATCATTTTCAACGATACTATTCAGCCCTCTTATATACTTCAGAGAAACTTTGCACTTTCATCTTCGAGTATACCCGGTAAAAGAAATGCGGTTGATGGCCTAGAAAGTGCAACGATGCTAAATAAAAGACAAAGAAAAATGAGCTCACAACTCTGTGAGCTCATTTCCTTTGTCTGCTATATCATTTTTAAAGCGAGTTCTTTTTCTTTGATCATTTTCTATCATACAAACGGCAACTCTCTGGAATTACTCAAATAAAGGAGTTACCGGTTTTTCGTTGTGGACATGCTCAATCGCTTCCGCCAATAAAGGCGCCACGGAAAGAATCGTAAGTTTCGGAATGCGTTTCTCTTCAGGGATGCGGATGGTATTGGTGACAACCAGTTCCGTGATGGCCGACTCTTCGATCCGTTGAACCGCCTGGCCTGAAAGAACGGCATGCGTGCAGCAGGCATAGACGGCTTTCGCGCCTCTTTCAACGAGAACATTGGCAGCCAAAGCGATCGTGGATGCCGTATCGATGATATCGACGATGATGATGACGTTTTTGCCTTGGATGTCCCCGACGATGTTGACCGTTTCGGGCTCGCCCGGATTCATCCGGCGCTTGTCGATAAAACCAATCGGGACGTCCAAATCGCTTGCCAGTTTACGGGCTCTTCCCAATCCACCGTTATCCGGCGCGACAACGATAACATCTTTTAATCCTTTTTCCAGGAAATGCGCCGCTAAAATCGTTTCACCCAATAGCTGGTCCACCGGCATATCGAAAAAGCCCTGGAGCTGCGGAGCATGGAGATCCATCGTAATGATACGGGTCGCTCCAGCAGTTTCCAGCATATTGGCGACCAGTTTTGCCGTGATCGGCTCACGCGAACTCGCTTTCCGGTCCTGGCGTGCATAACCGTAATAAGGGATGACCACATTAATCGTTTCCGCGGATGCCCGCTTTAACGCATCGATCATGATCAACAATTCCATGACATGCTCATTGCTTGGCTGGGATGTCGATTGCACGAGGTAAACTTCCGCTCCTCGTACACTTTCTTCCAAGTGGATCTGGACTTCCCCGTCACTGAAACGTGTGATGGAGCTTTTGCCAAGTTCGCAGCCGAGCAAATCTGCAATTTCCTTGGTTAATTCGGGATTTGAATTCAAAGAGAACAATTTAAAGTTTTTTCTTAATTGGTATGGCACCTTACAGTCCCCTTCCGCAAAGATTTATTTTATAAAACCTGATAGCCGACTCGTTATTATAGAGCTTAGCAACTGGCATGCGACCTGCAGCTGTTAATTTTATAATACCCGTTTGATGGCGCTTTAGCCAACTCCTAAGAGGCCCTTATTTTCCATCATCCTGCGGAGCCTGCCTTCTTCACCACTTTCATCTAGAAAAAGATGAATTTTAGACAAGCACCTATTAATAGTTCTATAGTAATTGGACTAAAGTCATCCACAAGCGTTACAATAAGTATTAATAATCTGAAAAAGGCAAACTTATCCGAAAGGTAAGGACGCAAAGCTATGAGCCTACACACTGATCACACAGTGCACGGCCGTCAAGCTGCCAGGCACCCCTTCTGTGGGCCTTGGCTAACAGAATGGAGGAACCCACAAAATGTTGAAAAAAGCGGTGGTAATTGTCATGGCATTATTTTCATTGGCGGCCTTTAGCAGCCCCGGTCACGTCCAAGCAAGTGAAGCGCCGCAACAAGTTCGTGCTACATGGCTTTGGAATCCTTGGATGTTTGTAGAGGATGAGGCAGGCACATTGGCTTTCCTAGAAAGCAAACAACTGAACAAAGTGTATGTTCAAATCGACCAGGACATTCCAAAAGCCGCCTACGGCAGTTTCATCGGCAAAGCGAAAGCGTTGGGAATCAACGTTTACGCGCTCGACGGAGCCCCTTCATGGGTCGCGCCGAAGGGCTATGTAAACCAAGACCGGCTCATGGCTTGGCTGGCTGATTACCAAAGCCAGGCTACGGCAAATGCTCGCTTTGCCGGTGTCCATTTGGACGTTGAACCTTATTTATACAGCGGCTGGAACACAAACCGGGCAGCAACCGTAAAAGCGTTTCAATCGCTTGTCCAAAGAGCCCACACAAGCACCGCAAAACTGGCCCTTCCCTTAGAAGCCGATATGCCATTTTGGTTTGATGAGATCAAATACAAAAACACGTACGGTACGGGCCTACTCGCTGAATGGGTCATCGCCAATACGGCTGGCGTCACCATCATGGCTTACCGTGATTCAGCACCGATGATTATCGACGTTGTCAAAAACGAAATGGCCATGGCTCAACGCCATGGCAAAAGCATTGTTGTCGGCGTAGAAACCGATGTTACGAATGAAGGCAGCATCATCACCTTTGCAGAAGAAGGCGAAGCCTTTATGGAACAGGAACTTTCCAAAGTCGCTGCCCATTACGCAGGAAATCCGGCGTACAAAGGAAATGCCATACACCACGTCGGCAGCTGGATGACGCTGCAGCCATAAACACGCAAGACCTGTTGATGCATGCCATCAACAGGTCTTTTTTTGTTGGCCATTCGGCAATTTCCGTTCCTTCACCCGGTAAAGAATTACAGCAATAAGCCGAACAAAAGCCAGATTCTCTGAAATTTATGAAATAAAAAATTTTCTTTTTATACAGAACTTTACATATTATGGTTTAGTTTTATTATATTACACGAGCCAATATAGTATAATAGGAGACAGTGAAATCTTTTTTAAGTAGGTGAATTGGGATGTCCCCAATAAATTATAAAGCAATGCTTGCCAATCGGATGGAGCAAGATTTTTCCAAATGGACGGCACAGCAACACGTTCAAGAACGGGAAATTTACCGGTTTTTACATACGATGAAAGGCACGGCCGGTACAATCGGCCTCATGGAGCTGTCCCAGTTTTGCGGCGCGCAAATGGCGTTTTTTGCAGAAGACAGCACTACCTTGCTGCCGGTCGTTTCGTTGAACTCTTTCATGGCCTCGCTGACCGCGTTTTTCACCGAGGAAGAGCCCGACTTGCCAGCAGCAGCGAACTTCGATCAAGACCCTACGGTAAAAGAGTCGTTTGTCTTAATCATTGACGCGGACGCAGAATTCGCCTCTTCCATAAAAGAATCCCTAGAAGAAAAAGGCATTCCGGTCGTTATTGCACTTACCGGCAAAAAAGGCATGGAGTTTGTTTATACTCTACAGCCGCAGATGGTCATTGTGGATCTGCAATTGCCTGATGTTGATGGATTTGACCTGGCTTCCCGCATTTCCGAAGCGGCCAAAAGCCGCTACCTGCCGATTGCTGTAATCAGTGCCGATGATCGCATCGAAAACCGGATCCGCACTATGGAAATCGGGGCAACCGATTTTCTTGCCAAGCCAATGAACATGCCTTTTTTTACAGCTTATGTCATCAATCGTCTGCAAAACCAAGAAGCGATTTCAAAAGGGACGCTTTTCGATGAACTGACAGGCGCAGGCAACCGGAAGTATTTCAATAATGTCTTGGCGCACATGACGACTTTAGCGGAGCGGACCCGAAGCACCTTTACGCTCGTCTTGATGGATCTGGACCATTTCAAGAAAGTCAACGATACCTATGGCCACCCGGTTGGGGATAAAGTGCTGCAGACATTCAGCCAGCTCGTATTGAACATGAAACGGGAATCGGATTATTTCTTCCGGTACGGAGGAGAAGAATTCGCGTTGATCCTTCCGGACACAAAAGCACAGGCTGCCGTCATTTTAGTCGAGCGCATTCGTGCTGCTTTTGCTGAAAGCGATTTTTCAATTGTCGCCTTCGAGCCGTTCCAAGTGACCTTTTCCGCTGGCATCAGTGAATACCGCCTTAAACACGATACCTTGGTGAGCATGGCAGACCAATCTCTGTACAAAGCGAAAAAGAATGGGCGAAACCAAACAATCGTCTACGAACTGGCGAACGATGACCTGCGCCGCCACCTTAACATCATCATCATCGACGACGATTCACTTGTGCGTAAATTGGTTTCGAGGCAATTTTCCAGCTGGAAGCCGGACGATTTCGACATTTATATAGAGGAATATGCGGACGGCGCCAGTTTCGTTGAATCCGAGTGGTATAAACCGGACGACAATTACATGATTTTACTCGACGGCGTCATGCCAAAAATGGATGGCCTGGAAGTATTGAACCAAGTGCGCAGCAAGTACCCGCATGAAAATATCGTCATTTCCATGCTGACTTCGCGCAACAGCGAATCCGACATTGTACTGGCTTTAAAAAGCGGTGCAGACGATTACATCCTCAAACCATTTTATGCACAGGAAATCGTGGCACGCGTTCAGCGGCTTACTATGAGGATGTTCAATTGACTATTTATTCTTTTTGGATACTGAATGTCTTCCTATTCCTGAGCCAGCTCGTCCTTTTGCTCGTATTAGCTTTGCGCAAACAAAAGCTATCGGCAAAAGAACGAACGATCAACCAGCAATACGATGCCTTAACCGATGCCTTCAGCTCTTATATGATGGATCCTGCCGATGACCGGTTCCTCCAGAAAATCAGCACCACCTCTCACCAGACAGTCGTTCTTCAGCGTTTGCTGAATGGTTACGTTTCGGTGACAAAAGGGAGCACCACTTCCCCGCTTGTCGCCAAACTGTCTGAAGATTTCTTGAAAGAGCGCTACGCCAAACAGCTGACGCAGAGAAGCTGGGCGATCCGGATGAATACACTGTACTATATAGAAGATTTCCATATGCAGTCGATGACGCCCATGCTGAAAGAAAAACTTTACAAAACCACTCGATTGGACCAGGAAACGCAGCAACTCCTTCGAACCTTGGCTTCTTTGAATGAGCCCGAAACCCTTGCTGTCTTGGCGCAATATCCCGAAGCGCCCGTCCGCCTTTATCTGGATATCTTCAAGCGCCTGGAAAAGCACACGAGATCAAAAGAGCTCAGTGCTGCGTTGCGAAATGAAACAAACAACAAGACATTGAAGCACGCAGCCATTTCTTATATTGGCATGACCGGATTAATAGCGTTTCTTCCGCGCATTGAAAGCGAGCTGCAAAACAATGACGCCGAGATGCGCATTCAGGCATTAAAAGCCATTTTCCATTTGCAATATCTAAGTGATCCCAGCTTATTGCTGCCATTTTTCCAGTCATCTTCCTGGCAAGAGCGGATGTTTGCTTCCCGAATTGCCGGCAGGCTGCAATTGTCCCGCTTTAAAGAAACGCTTAGCGAGCTGCTTGGCGATTCTGTTTGGTGGGTCAGATATTCCTCTGCCGAAGCGCTGGTGCAGTTTGCGGATGGAGATATCCTCCTTGCCCATCTATCCGCCACCCATTCGGACCGCTTTGCCCGGGACATGGCAACCCAGTGGAAATCGTCCCTCTTAGGAAGTGAAAAATAATGCATACCCTTTTTCAAATAGCAGCTTACGTCATTATTGCTTATATGCTTTTTTCAAGCTTGAGCTATCTGCTCCTTTTTTTGCTGGCATTCCGAAAAGTAAAAAGAGAAGACAAACTCGATCGAAGAGAATCCACAGAAGATTTCCTGGGGAACCAGAATACATACCCCGTCTCGATCTTGGTTCCTGCCTATAATGAAGAAGTTGGTGTGGTCAGCACCGTACGCTCGTTGTTAGCACTGGAATATCCTGAAAAAGAAGTCATCGTCATCGATGACGGTTCGAAAGACAAAACATCCGAGCGCATGATTGAAGCGTTTAATATGAAACAGATCCCTTTCGCTGTCCGCACCCACATCGAAACAGCCGAAATCGTGTCCATTTACCAATCGACCATATTCCCGTATATCCGCTTGATTAAAAAAGCCAATGGCGGAAAAGCGGATGCCCTAAACGCAGGCGTCAATTTGTCTTCCTACCCTTATTTTTGCGCCATTGACGGCGATTCGATCCTGGAAAATGACGGCTTACTGAAAACGATGAAACCCATCATCGAGTCGGATGGCCAAATCATCGTCACCGGCGGCTCTGTACGGATTGCCAATGGCTCCACCATTTCGCGCAGCAAAGTGGAAGTTATCGACCTGCCAAAGCATCCAATTGTCCTGATGCAGATCATCGAGTATTTTCGCGCCTTTTTAATCGGTCGGCTCGCTTTAAGCCATTTAAACATTTTGCTCATTGTATCCGGCGCTTTCGGCGTTTTCAACAAAGAACGCGTAATCCAAGCCGGCGGCTACAATAAAAACACCGTTGGCGAAGACATGGAATTGGTGGTCAGGCTGCACCGCCTGCTGCGGGAAGAAAAGTCCAAGCAGCGCATTGAATATATTCCAGATCCCGTTTGCTGGACCGAAGCACCCGAATCGCTCGAAGTTCTTCGGTCGCAGCGGATACGCTGGCAGCGCGGATTATTCGAAACGCTTTGGGCCCATAAAAAAATGATGTTGAATCCGAAATACGGCGCCATCGGATTGGTTTCCATGCCCTACTTCCTGTTTGTGGAACTCCTCGGCGCCGTGTTCGAGTTTACCGGTTACTTCATCATCTTCGGCGGCTTTTTCTTCTCGCTCGTCGACCCGAATACGGCAGGCGTGCTCTTTTTAGTGACCATATTCTACGGCTCGCTCATTTCAGCACTGGCCGTTCTGCTGGAAGAATTGACGCTTCATAAATACCCGAAAGCGTCCCATCTCGCGCGCCTCTATTTCTGGGCGCTGACCGAGGCTTTTTGGTACCGCCCGCTGATGGTTCTATGGCGCGTCCAAGGGATTTTCGCCGTGTTTCAGAAAAAAGCACATTGGGGCGACATGAAACGCAAAGGCATTTCATCTTAGTTTAAGGAGGCACACCTATGAAAAAAATATTAGTGGCAGATGACGAAGACATTTTGCGCATCCTGATCACCGATACGCTCGAAGACGATTTTAAGATCGAAGAAGCGGAAGACGGCAAAGAAGCGCTGCAAAAAATCAGGGAAAACGATTACGACCTAATTGTCCTTGATTATATGATGCCTTACTTGACCGGCATCGAAGTGCTCGAAGAAGTCAGGAAAGACCAAAACAACACCCGTGTGCTGATGCTGACAGCCAAAGCGCAAGACGCAGACCGTGAACAAGCTATACTCAAAGGGGCGGACTATTTCATGTCCAAGCCGTTCAGCCCGATGGAATTGCTGACACTTGTAGAGAAAATACTCGCTTCCTAAAAAAAAACGAACAAGCCCCCACCGGGAGGCTGTTCGTTTTTTTCGTTGTATTTGCGTTGAAATTTGTTGGTATTCAGTCCTTTTCGCCTGGCACCGTTTCTTTTTCCGGGTAAAAAATAACGCCGTTTTGGTGCTGGCCATTCAGCAGCCTTTTCATCACTTGCGATAAATCGATCGGTGCGTACGGCTTCGTCAAATAATGGCTGATTTTCGTTATTTTCTGAACGTCCGCAATCGGGTCCAGGGCCGATGAAATGACAATCGGAATATCGTTTGTTGTTGCGTCTTTTTTCATCATGTCGACCAGGTCCCAGCCGCTCAATTCTTCGCCTAGCATAATGTCGATCACGGCCCCGACGAGCGGTGTCCGTTTCGCTTCTTTAAACGCTTCTTCAGGGCTCGTGTGGTAAATCACTTTGAAGCCGTTCAACTTCAATTCCTCCGACAGCAGCAAGGCAAGGCTCATATCATCTTCCACAATCATCACCGGTGGGTTTTCTTCCGCCCCTTCATGAGTGGCGTATTCGACCGTTTCAGACAGCAGCGGCAGCTCAAAATGGATTGCCGTGCCAAGCCCTTCTTGCGACTCGATCCAGATTTTTCCGTCGTGTTTCAGGATGATTTCCTGGCAAATCGCCAGGCCGAGGCCGGTGCCGCCTATTTTGCGCCGCGAACTATTGTCGATGCGCTGGAATTTCGAGAACAGCTTCGGAATGTCTTCAGCCGGAATGCCGATTCCTTGATCTTGAATCGTTACCTGCAGGTTTTTCAAGTCGTTTTTCATCGAAATCGTCACATTCCCGCCCTGCGGTGAAAACTTGATGGCATTGCCGATCAAATTCATCAATACTTGCGCCAGGCGCTCGCGGTCGCCTTCGACATTGACATCGGAAGCATCATCGATAAAGACGATCGGGTGCAAGTTTTGTGTACGGAATTTCTCAGCCGTCTCGATGATCATTTCGCTCATCGACAATTTGCCCATTCGGTAGACCTGATTGCCGGATTCCATTCGCTGCAAGTCCAAAAAGTCGTTGATCAAATTGGTCAGGCGTTTCGCTTCTTTGTAAATCGTTTTTAAATAGCGTTCCTGTTTTTCCGGTTTCAGCTGCTTGTTCAGCAGCAATTCCGTAAATCCGAGCACACTCGACAGCGGCGTACGGAGTTCGTGGCTGACGGTGCTGACTAGTTCAGATTTCATCTTGTCCACTTCGTGCTCGCGCGTCACGTCACGGTGCACAAAAATGGTCCCTGTTTTCTCTTTGTCTACGATAACCGATGTGCTGTAGACATCGATCACGCGCTCATACGGTTTTTTAACGGTGTATTGGAAGGTATTCGACGTCGAATCTTTTTCATCGATGCATTTGCGCAAGAATTCATGCATCTGTTCAGGCGTCGTCGTTTGTTTGGACATGGCCTGGATCCATACCTCCTGGTCGACACTTGTATCGAGCGGCATGTCGCCGCAATTCAGCATCGTGCACATCGTGTCGTTGTGCTGCACCATATTGCCATTTTTTGAAATGAATTGAATGCCTTCATTGATGTTGTTGATAATGCGTTCGTTTAACATCCGTTCATGGATCGCCGCATCGTATAATTGAATGCGGTCGATGGCGAGATGCGTCTGGTTTAAGAGGCCGCTGATGTCCTGCTCTTCTTCTTTCGAGAAAGGCCGGCCCACTCTCGATAAGCCGATCAGTGCGATGTCGTCTTTTTCTTCGTTTTTCACCGAGGCGTATAAATCGTATACATAGACTTTATCCATCGCAAAACCTTTTTCATGCTGCGCTTCCCGCTTCATCGTGAACGATTCGCGGTCCTTTAACCGGTCCGTGAGATACGGCATGCGCTCTTCCTGGAATTGCTGGAACATCACGGCGGTAACTCCCGTCAATGCGAATTCGCCCGACTTCGGAAGCCACAGCACACCGGTGTCGATGTCGTACACGTCATTGAAATATTGAATCGTCGCATTCGCCAGTTTTTGTTTGTCTAAAGTAAAAGACAGCACGTGATTTAAATCGTTGAAGCGAATCAAACGATCTTTGGTTTTCTCTGTTTCTTCAAGCGATTCCTCAAGCTTGCTTTGCTTTTCCTGCAATTCCCCTCGATTCAGCAGCAAGGCCTGGTTTTGTGCAGTCAGCTCTTCCTGGTTGCCTTGGATGGTCTTGATCATGTTGTGGAACGTCATCGATAACACGCCCAGTTCATCCGAGCGGTCAAGCGGCTTGTAGGATACTTCCTCACCGCTGACAAAGCCCTCGATCGATTTCCGCATTCCTTCCACCGGCTTGACGATATCATTCAACGCCCGCAAAATGATCATCGCGATAATGACGAACAACAGGAGAAACAACAGCGTCAGCAAAAAGGCGAAATTCTCGGCTTGCTTTAAAATATCCTGGTTCAATTGCTGCAGCGCATTTTCAGAATCCCTCTCGTTGTCAGCCGCAAACGCCACAAAGGCATTCACCGTCGAGTTGGTGCCATTACGCGACAATTCCCGTAGCAGCGCATAATCATTCGCCCGCACAGCCGCAATGGAATTGGGGAACACTTCGTTTTCATATTCGACCAAAAACTCGCTCAAATCTGCGATCGGTCCCCGTTCTTCCGCGGTCAAGTTCAGCGCGTTCATCTGTTTAATGGTATTTTTCAAGCTTTCCAGTTCAACATAGGCAAGTTCCAGTTCCCGCTCGTTTTGAAACGCATAAAAGCCCCGGACCCGAAAAAACAGCTGATTCAACGACTGAGAAAGCTTTTTCAGCTTTTCCCGCTTGTCGATCAATTCGTTGTATTCAGCTTCTTGTGCCTGCTGCTGCGCGTTGATGTAAAAGTAAATGCCGGTGATCAGAACCGAACAAATTAACAACGACGAAATGGTTAACCGTAAATATTTATGCCTGATCCCTTTTTCTGCTGATTTCCGCATGCACGTGCCTCCTGGATTCTGTTTCTATGGTTCATATAAAAATACTATTAATACCGCTCAAGACGCTTTGGGTAGAGCAAAGACGATTGTTTCTGCATCGCTTCGCCAGCTAGCTTCGAAACATGAAAGTGCGTTGCTTCTGCGCAAGCTCGTCGCAAAGGAGGTGCCAAAAGTTTTGGCACCTCCTTGGTGCATATAATGAGCCGGAAAGTACATCCTTCTCATTACTCCGCCTAGCCCTTTGCCACACTTTCGCTGGATAATTCTCTTAAAAAAATTTTTATATTTTTTTATTTTACACAGCCTCAATAAAAAGATTCCATAGTTCAATATCTAAGTATTAGGTTTCAAAAAAAGAATGCTTTAACCTCTTTCTTCCATCTTATACAAATCATCTTTTGCAAATATTGCTTGAGGATTTGTACTAAGTATAATCTATTACAACTTCCATATATATGCTTTTTTATTTTTTATAATGAATGATAATTTCAAAAATCGCGATGAAATTTCCAGTAAAAAATGCCGATTCGTTTGGAACAGATTCATATTAAAAGAGGGAGTGTGGATTCATTTTATTTCTCAAATTACCGATTAATCGAAAAAGATTTTGAAATTTCATTTGTTTTTTCATCTGTGCATAATTCGAGGCTGATTTCCCACAATCTCTTTTGCAACTCTGGATCCAATATTTCCATATTTTCTTTAATTTCTATAAAGCTATTGTTTTCCGTGTAATAAATTCCCCTGATTTTTAAGGCTTTCTTGTTGGATTTCAGTCAAGAAAAGAGCCATAATTTTACCGCATTCTTCTATTGTGATGAATTTTCCATAGAGCTTCATTAGAGTTTCCATAACTTTCATATATCTGGGAATAATATTGACTTAGGAAGCGCTTTACGTAATTTTGAACGATTACTTTAATTTAGAAGGCTCTCTTTTACTTCTTCTTTCTCTTAATACCGCAAAAGGCCCTTTACATTTTAAATCATTTTTTAAAAAGGCATTAGAGAGAAAAAAGAACAGGAAATTTTCACTGTTTAAACCGCAGTCACATTCGACCACTCAAATCAATTAACATAAAAAGGCTGCACCTCCACTGTTAGATTGGTTTCTAACGGTAGAGATGCAGCTAGGACCAAATGTATTAACAGAACCAAGCTTCTGAACATCGAGCAGGTAGGCTTTCTGACTAATAAATATAGCCATTTTTACAATTATGAACGTATTCATCTTTTTTTAAAAGCTGACACAGCCTGAAATCGGCGTTCCGCTTCTTAATTCCACAATGGTCTCTTTTCTTTCTGTCTATTTTTCCGAATTCACTTTATCCCCGCAAGCCAAGCTTTTTTGCAAGCACTGTTGTTAGGTGCTTGCAAAGGGAACTGGCTAACTGATTATCATCATCAGATGTCGCTTCATGTGTCGGTGATTATTCCTCTACAATATAGCATTCACGGACTTGCTTGCCTTTAGTGTCCACATAAACTTCATATGGTCCCACCTGATAGGTGTCTGTTGCGTTGTTGCTGATTCGTATCTCTTCAGTGAAAGCCTCTTCCGTCGAACCGTCGGAATATGATTCTGTAACGCTAACTGTCAGCTTATTCTGGTTCCCCTTGAGTTTCTCTACCGCAGCTGTCGGCGTTGCATTGTCGACAGTGACTACCGGAAGAATCTTCGCGCCAAGGATCTCGGAACCATCATAGATAACAACTGCATAATTTGCGCCGGCGTCAACATCGCTGCCGTTAACATCGATCACCGCTCGGCCGTCTGCGAATGTCGCGGAAGCCACTGAAACGCCATCCTTTTTCAACACGGCTTCAGAACCGTCTGGGACATCCGCCGTGAGAGGGATATTGGCGTCACGTCCACTAACGATACGCTCCACAGGGGAGAGGCTTATTTCTAAGCCCAGACTCGTTAAGTCTTCGTATAAAGAGTTGGACACGTACTCATACAGCTTAACACGAAGGCCTGCATCGTCCTCCGGTGAGTCAACTTTTTGAGTCACGAAACCGTATTCGTTTCCGTACAGTGCATAAGTTTGATCGCTAGAACCCGTATGTGAAAACAGCGTCGTCTCGCCTGTTTCAGGATCTATGCCGGTGTTAAACCATACCGCTCGATCTAATGCACTATTTGTAATAGTTGAGTCTGTGCGTAAAGCAGCCGTATTGTCGCTGCCCAAATCCCGGTACATAATAGAAGGAGCGACAAGGCCGCCATGAACCAAGCTTAACATGGTGTATCCAGTATATCCGTTCGCGCTTGTGTATGGTCCCGGATCGGGGCTGGATTGCTCATTAAAGATGAACCTCATATTGTCCTGGATCAGCTCCGGCTCTATAATAATGCCGTCATCTATGACGACCGGACTGCCTGCAAGCCCGCGTTTGCCAGTAGGCTCAACAGAACTTACGCTTTTATTGGTTAGAGCCAGACTTGAGTCGACAGGGACAACAATATACGTATTACCAGATTCTATATTTTTGGCCAATCTATAATAATTTTCCGGCGTATTAAAATCTGTAATACGTGTCGGAATAATCGGGGCCCAATTCTGATCCCATAGAGATTTCTTCAGCGTCAATGTTTTCAAATAATCATCGTCTATGCTGCTTTCTGTACGAATGGTGAGCGTGCCGCTTGTATGTTTTGGCAAGGGCTGGAATTCCTTGCTGTTGAGTATTGCCAGTTTACCGTCGTCTGTATTATTGAATTCCTGAAACAGTTTCGGTTCGGTTTCACCGTCGCTGAAGCGGATATTAACCGATGAGCGGTAGCCCGTATCCGGATAGTTTTGATCCTGCTCCCATTCGGCCGTCATATGTCCAAAGTTTATCGTATACGTCGTCGATATATCCGGAGATTCCTTCCAGGCTATTTCCACCGTCGCCACGGCCGGCTTGCCAGCGCTCACTGCACCGCTTTCCGGATTGAGCGTAACGTTGACGTCAACATCATCAGCAGGGTATTCGTATGCGACGTCCGCGGCAGAGAAGTCAATGTTTGATACGTCTTTTGGCACGTTAACATCAAATTCGGTTTTGCCTGCGACATTGAAATCATCGCCTTCGAAGTCAAACGATGTGAGCTCCGGCGGTGACTCTTCGAGCCCTAGATAGGCTTCCGGGTTTATGATTGCCCAATATGCTTCTTTTGGTGCACGATTGGAGTCGAATGGCAATGGGTGACCCGCTCTGCGCCAGCTGTTATTATCGGCCACGCCCCAGAATGTGACGCGTTCTATAGAATCAGAATACTTCTTGTAAAGCATGAACAGCTTGGCGTACACTACCGCCTGCTCCTTCAATTGCGCCTCGGTAGGGAGAACGTTGGCTGAAGTGCCGTTGAGTTGTACGTCGAGTTCGGTAAT
This sequence comes from Planococcus sp. TJ-302, assembly GCF_058268455.1. NCBI lineage: Bacteria > Bacillati > Bacillota > Bacilli > Caryophanales > Caryophanaceae > Planococcus > Planococcus sp. TJ-302. The sequence goes on from NZ_JBZDOI010000001.1 coordinate 1,942,004, forward strand.
GCTGATCTCAGCACCGGTTTCACTATAAATCTTTAAAACTTCGTCTAAATTTTCTACTTTGAGCCGTGTGTTGTAATGCGCTTGTATCCCGATGCCCTCGATCAGTTTCCTGCCGTTTGCCTCAGGGTGTTCATTTGCATATTTTTCGTTAAGCTCTTTGACCATTGAGGCAATCGCGATTGCTTTGTTGGTGAGCTCTTCGTCGTTAAAGTCATTGTAATACAGTGTGGCATCCGGAGCAGCCTCACGCGCAAACAAGAAGGCATCATAGATATAATCCCAGCCGTTTCCACCGTTAGCGTAAGCTTCAAACCATCTGGCCGGCCGTTCCACTGGATTAACGCCGGAGCGAAGCGCGTTCCGCCAGTCGGTCGGGTTTTCTGGATTATCCCTGAATGCTTCGTTAACTACGTCCCAGGCGTCGAGCTTATTATCACCATCGCTAAAGTGCCCAGCGACTGTTGAGACATACCTTTCCAAGCTGGTTCTTGCCTCTTCATAATTCAGGCCGCTAGGCGGCCAGCCAGTCGACTGATTATGCCACGCCAATGTATGCCCTAAGGTATAAAAACCGTCGGCATTGACTTGAGTTAACATGCTGTCAGCTGATGTGAAATTCGGTTCATCAGTCGAATTAAGCCATAAGGAGTTTGGCTTCGTAGCGTTTTCAGGTGTTAACGCGTTATAGTGGAACTTCATAAAATCATACTTCGCTGTATTGGTTAAGTCGCCTGGGCTGACAACATTGCCGACCAGGAAATGGTCCTTATAGACTTCTTTCAGCGGCACAATTTCTGCCGCTGAAGCTTTGTTGCCCGACATTGCGGTACCGGTAAACGAGACCAGGATTAAAATCAGCGCTAAACAATACGTCAATAAATTTCCAGCTTTTTTCTTCAATAAACTTCATTCCTTCCATCACTTTGATTTTTATTTTTTGTGTAATTCGTTTATTTTTATGGCACATTATTAATTGATACAATAACTAATTCCGATCATCGCTTTTCGGACTCTACGTATACTCTGGTTGATTGTATAGTTAAACACACCATGATACCGCTTACATTATTGTACTTATGTACCCCCTTTTCCAAAAAAAAATTTCCAGTATCATCCCCTTCCATATACACCCCCTTTCAAGTTTAAGTAGCACTTCCATTTCTAACCGAATTATCACTTAAAACCTTTATTTCACCGGCCTTTACTGGGCTTTATATATATCTACTGGTTTTCAATATTTATCTGAAGCCTGAAACTTAGCAATTGTTTCAAGCTGCCTATTATCGGTGTTTCATCGTGTAAAAAATGGTTTATTCCTTAATATTTCGTTCCAGAAAGCGGAAAAATTTATAAAAGTTCTGGTATGGAAGTGTGGGTCGCACACTATAGCATTCGATTTCCCTTTTCTACAAGGTGCTGCAATTCCTTTACGACATTCTCCGGAACCTGTCCGGTGACGCCAGCCACTAAATTTTCTGCCGCTTTCATCGCCATCGCTTCACGTGTGTTTTCAGTAGCCGATCCGATATGCGGAAGTGCTACGACCTGCTCCATTTTCAGTAAATGATTGTCTTTTTCAACCGGTTCTTTTTCAAAAACATCCAGTCCTGCTCCGCGTATTGTCCCGTCTTGCAGCGCTTTGATCAAAGCTTGCTCATCAACCACCGGTCCTCTTGCACAATTGATCAAAATCGCCTCCGGTTTCATCTGCTTGAGCTGTTTTTCTCCAATCATGTGGCGGGTTGATGGCGTCAACGGCAAAATCAAGACGACAAAATCGGATTTTTCCAGCAAACCGTCCAGATTGCTATAGACAATTCCATACTTTTCTTCCAGTTCGGGTTTTGGCGTATTGCTATTGTATAGAACGTTCATCTCAAAACCGAAAACGGCTCTTCTGGCAATTTTCTCGCCGATGCGGCCCATTCCGACGATGCCCATCGTTGCGTGGTGGACATCCACACCGAATATTTGATGAGTTTCAGTCGTTTTGCTCCATTTTCCTTGTTTCGTAAAATTATTCAGCTCCGGAACTCTTCTTGCAGTCGCCAATACCAGGCTAAAAACAAGATCTGCCACAGTTTCATCAAGCACATAAGGCGTATGTGTCCCCAGAACCCCATGCTTTCTCATCGCTTCCAAGTCGAAAGAATCGTATCCTACCGCCGTATTACAGATAATATTTAAATGCGGCACCTGGGCGAGGAACTCTTCCGTTACTGCAGCATTTTGAATGAGAATCCCTTCCGCATTTTTCGCTTCTTCCAAGAGCACCTCATGGGGAATCGGCTCTTTCTTGTTCCAAATTTTATACTCGCAATGCTCCGCTATATAATCTTCCACTTTTTTCGATACCGGACGCGCGATAAAAACTTTCGGTTTCATGCAATTCCTCCTCTTATTTTTTGAAAGGAGATTTCCAAAGCTGAAAATCTCTTTTTTATTTTTTTGCTGTCTTAAATGAAAATCGTTTTGATAGCGGGATAAAGTTCTTTAGCCGCTTCCCTTGCTCCCATGAACTTGAACCTTTCATGCCGTCGAAAGGCACTTGAAGTTCCACCCCTGCACTTTCAGCGTTGATGCCTTGAATTTTGATTTCGATGCAGCAGTGTTCGTTCAATATAAAGCCGTTCGGCGGTACAGTGCATATACCTTTAAACAGTGAATTGCCGTCAAAAATATTGTGATCAAGCGCCTGTGTTATTAATAACCATGGATAAGAAGATCAAATAAATTGAAACCGCTTCCATAATATTTCGCATTTAAGAAGCTGTTGTATCATTTTTTTGTTACTGATATGTAATCCTCTTTGAATTCATTGATAAACTTTTTAAAATTCCTTTCCCTTTTTTAATTAGTTTCCATTTTTTAGACCTAGCACTTTTTCAAACTAACTGCAAAAGTTTTATATTATAGCACTCGGTTTTTATTATTATTGTCACCTCAATACTAATAGTTACTTTTTTTGTTGTCAAACATTTTTTGAATATTTAAAATTTTTAACTCTTGATAAAATGATGACTAAACTGCTGAAAATACATTAAAATTCACTGCGCTTGTGCAATATATAAGGTTTTAACAAAACAAAAACCAGCAAGCATTTATCGTGAGCCAATAAAACGAGACAAGGAAAAACACCTCCAGGATGGAGGTGTTTTCTGGCTGAATTCAAAAAAGGATTAACGAAACAATTGTATCCAGAGAAAATTATTAAGGATGGGTTTCCCCGCCTCTACATCGGTGAGGAAAACAGAGGGGATGACATCTATCAAGCCCTCAATGATATAGAGATCAAAATAAAATATGGCCAGTGATAGAATCAGGGCTCCGAAACTATACAATGCCGGCGTGATCCAAATTTTTTCTTTGAAGATATAAGAAACGGGCTTTATTTGTACATTTGCTTTCGGGTTTTCGTTTGCTCCTATTTTTCCTCCCCCGGACAAAACCAGGGTTGATAAAAGGGCTTGGCTAAAGCAGCCAAATAGTGGCCCATTGCCTATGGCCTTTTTTCTTGAGCTTACGATAAAAAACGGTTGGTCTCCTCTTCTGCAGAAAAAAAAACCGCAGCATAATCTGCTGCAGTTCAAAAACTAAATTAACTTTTTTTATTCCAGTTCTTGCACGGCATAAGAAACCATCTCATATCGCGGTCCTACACGAACCACCGTGAACGTTAAGCGAAGATCATTCCGATTTGCCAAATGCTCGATTGGAGCGTTTCCTTGATACAGATTGATCGCATAGTAATCATTGCCAACTTTCACTTCGATCACGCGGCCATCTGCTAATCCGAAAGGTTCCTCTGTGGTAATTTCCAGCACTTCACCTGTGACTTTAAGCTGTTGAAGCACCTGCAATGTACCACTTGGCAAAGCGATTGTGTTGCCGAACTTGCTTCGTAACGTGTATTTTGTATCGCCTGACTTCACGAAGTACGAGGCAGAAGTTCGATGTATGACCCCAGTGTCCGGATAAAGCGTCAAGATTTGCCCGATTTTAATGATGTCTGATGTTAAGCGATTAAGTCTCTTGATGCTGTCGATTGAAACGCCGGTCCGTTTCGAGATGGAGTACAAGGTATCCCCTTTTACTACACGATAATTTCTGTTATCCAGATTTTCCTGGTTTCCAGACCACGGCTGGTTTTTGTGCGGAATGGCGATTTTTTGCCCGACTATTATTTTGGTGCTTGTGGTGAAGTTTGCTGCCATCAGCTGTTCAACTACCAGACCGTACTTTTTCGCAATGCTGTAGAATGTGTCCCCTTTTTTGACAATGTAATAACTGGCCACTTCAGTAGCTGCACTTGGTGTACTTACTGGGACAGCAAGTGCAGTTGACGACACTAACGCAAACGACAAGAGAATTTTAACCATTCGTTTCTTTCCTTCTGACGATTGCGGCTCTTCCTTTTTGGCTTGAGGGACGGGTTTCAAATTAAATTTTATCATCTTACCCCCCTACTTTCCGTTTTTTTTTCACTACTCTTAGTCCTTAAGTTCCCCATATCGAAGATTAATAATCATTTTTTGTTATTTTTCTGATAATTTTACAAATTATTTTTCTTGATTGGGAGCGGAACAATTTCCAAATAATTTATAAGCTTGTATAAACCAACAATCTACCGTTAGAAACATTAATTTTATCGATCAGCAGATGAATAACGTATAAAATGTCGTGTATAGCCAGAATCATTCCAAATTGTTTCTTTTCCAGGGAAGCTAGATTATCCACTCATTTATAATTTTTTTTGGAATCGCACCTTGATCTTGTTATTACCGTGAACTACGGACTGACAATATGAAAAGAGGATGACTCACTGTTGCTGCTACTTAGCAGATCTGTAAGTCATCCTCTTCTTTTTTCAAGAAGTAACCGCTTTTTTTACTCCACGGTGCGCTTCTTGTAAAAAGAATGCAGCAATGCGCTCGATTCCGCGCTTGCTTCAACTCCGCTTTTTTCAGCACCCGGATTGAAGCTGTGTTTTCCGGTGAGCAAGTAGCGGTTATCTTCCTGATACCGAATGCTCTAGCCCCCAGTTTTTCCTGCTTACTATTCTACTGTTGCTAAACTCTTCCTCATTCCGTTCCGCGGCCATCTATGGACATAATAGGAAAGGCGCTGCTCCAATGGAGAATAACCACAAACTGCTGAATCCATTTTTCATCAATAAAAAAAATCCATTCAAGTCAATGGATTTCCTGCTGATATTCCTGTTCCTTTAAAAACTGTTGAACCGTTGCATAGGTCTGTAAATTCTTCGTATCGATTCCTACACTCACTGCAGCCTGCGCAATAGAAGGTCTTACCCCTGTAATAACCGGTTGAATTCCAAGGAATTGCAGAACTTCTCTGATCTGAAAAATTTTTCGGGCTGTATACGCGTCGAAATCTTCCACTCCTGAAAAATCAATAATGAGCATTTGGATATCCATATCAACTACTCTGGGAATGACACGAGTTGAAATGTAAGAAGCCCGTAATTCACTGAATCTGCCGATAAGCGGCAAAACAGCCACTCCATTTTTAATGGCCACAATCGGGGCTGCCAATTCCAAGATTTCCCGTTCAATCCTCTCGATTACTTTCACGTTTTCCAGATTGAATTTCTTTGTTGTGTTTCGAATGGCATCATCAAAAATGTAGATAATCAGATGGTAAAGCCGAGACAAATCCTGTGCATCGCTCGTCCCTATTAAACCTCTTTGCTGAATCTCGTGAAAAAGCGATAAACGGAATGTGCTAATAATTTCTATCGTGTCCTTTAGTAACGCCCCATCATAATAAAAGAAGTTGTCAATGTCATATTCCAGTTCCAGGTCTTTTGTTTCTCGCTCAGTGCTAAGCAGACCTGTTGCCACATTATCCAGCAAAACTTCCAGTAAGCTTTTGTGCTTGGCAACCTGTTCATCCGTCAGGTCCAAATTTAAGTGGCCGATCGTCTGGGTTAAAAGATCTTCTGTCAGGGATTTGTTTTCTTCTCTCATGAAGGCGGCTACTTTTTGAAGTATAACGTCCATTCCTCTCTCCTACTTATAGACAATATAAATTGTCTGTTTTCCAATTATATTTAAAAATCATACCATATTGCAGGCTTCTACTACCAGTCCAATCCCTAAATCTACTAAGAGACCGGAGGCATTCATTGTCTCTAAATCCCTTTCTTATTCTATTATTTTAATAACTGAGTGGTACGCTTATATACAGACATTCTGATTGAGCATATGTTGCAATGAGTAAATATAGACAATCTACTATTGTGGACACTCATTCCATTAAAATGCTAAAGCCGAGCCAACTGCGCTCGGCTTTTTTCATTTATTTTTATGGCCATCAACCAATTTCGTTCTGGCAACCGCCGTTCGATCCTCAGTCCTCGAGACTGCCCGGTAACCGACTTGCAGATGCAATGCTCATGGAAAAGTGCCTGGCATATCCAGTAGATTTGCATCGTCTCATTCGTCGCCCTATAAAACGAACGCGAACGGGAAAAGCCGCAGCCGAATGTGTTTTGCTGCAACACCGATGCCCAGCTAGATTGTACAGACGCTTAAAGATCACAAAGAAACAGGAAGTTCCTTAACCCCGCGCACAATCATGCCAGGACGCCATGCCAACTCGCTTTCATCGACTGCAAGCTTTATGTCTCCGAAACGGGACAGCAAGCTCGATATGGCGATTTCGCCTTCTAGGCGTGCAAGCGGCGCACCAAGGCAAAAATGGATGCCCATGCCAAATGCCAGATGCGGATTTTTTTCGCGCGAAAGATCGAAGCGCTCCGGCTCTTCGAATTTATTGGGGTCATGGTTCGCCGCGTTCAGCGCCACCACAACGACATCGCCGCGGTGAATTTTCTTTCCGCGGAAGTCCATGTCCTCGCTTGCCCAACGGGACGTGCTGAATTCAACCGGGCCATTGAAACGGAGCGACTCTTCGATTGCCTGCGGAACGAGTTCCGGCTGTTCTCTTAAGGTCTCTTGCTGTTCTGGATGTGAAATGAGGGCAAGCACCGTGTTGCCGATTAAATTTACAGTTGTTTCATGTCCTGCAATAATTAGCAGCGAGACGAGGCCGTATAATTCTTTTTCAGACAGCCGGTCCCCTTCTTCTTCCGTTTCGATCAGTTTGCTGATCAAGCCGTCATCCGGATTGTCTCGCACCTTCTGGAACCATTGCCCGAGGTACTGGATAAACTGGTTCATGTGCTGATACACACTGACGCCAACTTCTCCGCTCGTTCCTTCAATCATCGAGTTGGACCACAAGCGGAATTTATCGCGGTCTTCCGAAGGGACCCCCAAAATTTCGCAGATGACGATGATTGGGAGTGGGAAGGCAAATTCATCGATTAGATCCACCTTCCCCTTCCCTTCCAGGCCATCGAGCAGCTCGTCCGTCAGTTCCTGGATGCGGCCGCGCATGCCGGAAATCATTTTTGGCGTAAACGCTTTTTGTGCGAGTCCGCGCAGGCGTTTGTGGTCCGGCGGGTCGGAGAACAGCATATTCTGGGTGAAGACGGACATCTCTCCCATGCTGCCGCCGTAGAGCTTCGAATAGTCTTTGATGAAACGGGTATCCTTCAAAACGGCTGCCCCATCTTCAAAACCGGTCACCAACCAGCCCCGCTGCCCATCCGGAAAGTGGACATAATGGATCGGATCCATTTCCCTCAGTTTTGAATAGGCCGGATAAGGATTTTGTATGAATGATGATGAAAACAAGTCTTCGTTCATGTTCTTCATCTCCTTTTGTATCCTATACCCGCTCCGAACAAAAACTTCTCGATCTTTCGGCTTTATTTCAACTTGGAGCTTCTTTTAAATTTGCGGCTGCTGTATACAGAACAGGCCATTGCCTCTCTCGTATGGCACAGCTCCTAAACAATTTTGATTAAAATAAAAAATTTACAGCAATAAATATTGATTTCGAACAAGAAGAAGCTTCTCCTTGACCTCAGGAGAAGCTTCTTCCGTTCATTGTATAGCTCGGGATGGATAAAGAATTTCTTTGCATTAGATTTGCTTGTCGCAGAATCCGATTTATCCACATGTGGATAAAATTTTAAGCTGCTTTTGTGGTTATCCACAAAAGAGAAAAATCTGTACTGGAGCATCATTTGCTCTTTTGCCGTTGCAATAATTCGAGAGACTTCTACACTCTAAATACAGCTGATTCCAAACGGAAGGGTTTATCCCAGTCCCTCAAACAGCAATACTCGGGCAGGTGAAGCATCCGTGCCAATCAATTTTAAAGGAGCTGCAACCATAAAGTAGCCGCCTTGCTCAATTTCCTTTAAACGCAGTCCTTCTATAATAATGATATCGTTTGCGAACAGGGCTTTATGCGTCGGATGCCCTTCCTGGCTTCTTTCGATTCCAAGAGAATCAATGCCAACCCCTCGAATTCCGACCTCAGCCAGATAGTCTGCGCCGTCTTTCGCCAAGTAAACAAAATCAAAATCAAAAGCTTCCTCAAATGAATTTCTAGTTTTGAATAAAACAAAGTCATCCTTTTCGAGCCTGAATCCTTCCAGGTCCGCTTTTGAAACTGCATCCTCCACTTTCGTCAGATCCAGCACTTTGCATTGCCCAACCAATTTATCCAGTGGAACCGATTCGAATGTTTCTCCTTCAACCATCATATGAAGCGGTGCATCGATATGCGTGCCGGTATGGACATCCAATTCCATACGCGTTTCAGTGACATAGCCGTTTGTCAGCTGATTGAGTTTCGGCTGTTTCTCCGGCTTGTCTTTGTAAACGGTCATGCCTTCATAAATCGAACCTGTGATATCGTACATTTTCATCAAATCAACCCTCTCATTATGGATAATTGTATTATCACCTTCGCATGTTTTTGATCAAGCTGTCCAGTGAAATATTTTTTAAAAAAACGCTAGTGTGTATAATAGTAGTTTTTATGTTTCTTACTAACATAAAAGCGCATAAATCATTATACTAAAACTGTTGCTATACTTAGTCATGGTAAAATCAGAACGATGAAATTAGGAGGATTTAATGTATGAACACTGAAAGTCCTAAAGCAGGATACAATCCGGAAGATGATTTCATCGGATTTCAAAACAATTGGTCCATGGAAGACATGACCTTTATTTTATTCGGCGCGACGGGAGATCTGGCGCAGCGAAAATTATTTCCTGCTTTGTATAATTTGTATCTTGATGGCAAATTGCCTGACACGGTCTCAATCATCGGTTTGGGCAGAAAATATTCTTCAGACGAGGCATTTCAATCGAAAGTGGAAAAAGCGCTTCACGCCTATTCCAGAAGAAGCGTTCAACTTTCAAATTTGCAGGAGTTTTTAACAAAGTTCCGTTATTTCACTTTTGACGCGACAATTAAAGAATCTTACAAGAGCCTGCTCGAATTGGTTGAAACACGAGAAAATGAGCTGGGGATTCCGCAGAATCGGCTGTTCTATCTGTCAGTGGCGCCAAGTTTAGTGGGTGTCATTACGTCCAACCTCCACTCTAGCGGCCTGGACCAAAACCAAGGCTGGAAGCGCCTCATTATTGAAAAACCATTTGGCAGCAATGTGGAAACTGCCAGACAATTAAATCAAAAATTACTGAAAACATTCAGCGACGATGAAATTTACCGAATTGATCACTACCTGGGGAAACCAATGGTGCAAAGCCTCAATACCTTGATTTTAGCCAATCCGGTGTTGGACTCATTGCTGGACCAAAAACTGATTTCCAACGTCCAGATTACAGCAAGTGAAGTTGTAGGGGTGGAAACCCGGGCTGATTATTACGATAAAGCAGGCGCTATCCGGGATATGGTGCAGAACCACCTTCTTCAACTTGTCATGATGACAGCCCTCTACCTGCCGGAGAACTTAACGGAGAATAAGATCCGGGCCAAGAAAACAGAAATCATCGAGTCTCTTCGGCCGATCCGGAAAGAAGAGGCGCATCAGCATGTTGTCCGCGGCCAGTATGAAGTCGGCGAGATCGATGATACCCCGGCCATCGGCTATACAGAGGAACCCGGGGTCGACGCTTCCTCTAAGAATGACACTTATTTCGCGGCACGCTTGTCGATTGACCACCCAGCTTGGGAGGGAATCCCTTTTTATATACGCACCGGGAAACGGATGAACAAGAAGTCCACACAGATTGTGGTCGAATTTAAGCACAAGATGGTCGTTTCCGATAGATTGCAAGGAACTTCTCCAAATTTACTAGTGCTTGAAATCAGTCCAAACGATAGCATTTCGCTGCGCGTCAACTTAAAAGAACCCTCTGGCAATCAGTTTAAGCCTGTGTGGATCGACTTCTCCACCAGTTCGGAAAATCATCCTGAAGCCTATGAACTTCTGCTGTTTGATGCTATCCTGGGCGATTCAACGTTCTTCGCCCATTGGAGAGAAGTCGAGCTTTCCTGGGAATGGATTGAGCCATTATTAAACGCGTATCAGGAAGATCTGCTGCCTTTGCATTCTTACCGCGCAGGTTCAACCGGTCCCGAAGCTGCAGAAGAGCTGCTGCAGAAAGATCAGCACAAATGGTGGTAATATAAGCTTTCAGCACAGAAGGATTTGAAAAAGAAACACAGAAAAATCGGTGTTCAACCTATCATAAAAGAATGGAGCAGCATACTATGAAACAGCAAATCGGCGTTATCGGTTTAGGCGTAATGGGCACGAACCTCGCATTGAATATGGAAAGCAAAGGTTATTCGGTAGCCGTCTATGACTATTGGACAGAGCGGGTCGATGAGCTGTCCGCTAAAGAAGCCCAGGGAAAAAACATCCAAGGCGCATACAGCATCGATGAGTTTGTCTCTTCCTTGGAAACACCCCGCAAGATTTTAATGATGGTCCAGGCCGGCAACACGACCGATTCGGTTATCGAATCGCTCATTCCCCATCTTCAAAAAGGGGATATCCTGATGGACGGAGGAAATTCGTTCTTTAAAGACACAAACAGACGGACAGCGGCAATCGAAGCGGCAGGCCTGCATTTTATCGGGGCAGGCATTTCCGGCGGTGAAGAAGGTGCCCGCAACGGCCCTTCCATCATGCCAGGCGGATCGAAAGAAGCCTACGAACACGTCCAACCGATACTCGATGCCATTTCAGCGAAAGTGGACGGGATTCCGTGCAGCACGTACATGGGCCCTGACGGTGCTGGCCATTATGTGAAAATGGTCCATAACGGCATCGAGTACGGCGATATGCAGCTGATTTCCGAAGCGTATTTCATCATGAAACAGGCATTCGGACTTAGCGCCGAGGAAATGCATGGCATATTTGCGGAATGGAACAAAGGGGAACTTGACAGTTACCTCATCGAAATAACCGCAGACATTTTGGCCAAAAAAGATGACGAAACCGGCAATCCGCTCCTCGACCAGGTGCTGGATGCGGCAGAACAAAAAGGGACAGGGAAATGGACAAGCCAAAACGCATTGGACTTAGGCGTCTCCCTGCCGATCGTCACAGAATCTGTCTTTGCCCGGTTCATATCTTCTATCAAGGAAGAGCGCGTGGCGGCAAGCACGTTATTGAAAGGCCCTGAACCCCAACTTCCTGCGGGACATTCCCAGGAATTGATCGAAGCCATTCGCAAAGCATTGTATATGAGTAAAATCTGTTCTTACGCTCAAGGCTTCGCCCAAATGCGCGCAGCTTCCCTTGAATACGGCTGGAACATCCCTTACGGCGATGTCGCCATGATTTTCCGCGGAGGATGCATCATCCGTGCTCAGTTCCTGCACAACATCAAAGAAGCTTTCGACCGCAATCCCGAACTGCCTAACTTATTAGTAGACCCGTACTTTCAGGAAACTATCGAAGAATACCAGTCCTCCCTCCGCCAAGTACTGGCGTTGGCCATCCAGCAAGGAATTCCAGCACCCGCTTTTTCAAGCGCCTTAGCTTACTTTGACAGCTACCGTTCTGCGGTATTGCCAGCGAACCTGATTCAGGCACAGAGGGATTATTTTGGCGCCCATACTTACAAGCGCATAGACAAAGAAGGCGTTTTCCATACGGATTGGTCATCCAACGAATAGAGAAAACGAATTGAGTGAAAATAGTAAACAACACATTAAAATTCGTCCATAGAAAAAAAGCCGGTTCATCGTGAACCGGCTTTTTTCATTCATTAAATTCTTTCTGTACCAAGCTTACTTTAAGCCTGTTTTATTCTATCTTTAGTGTCGCTGTAATTCATCGGCCGCGGCTCAATGGCTTCGGGATTAAGGCCATTCCCGAGTGATCCATAGGCCAACTGTGCCTGCGGATCTATTAAGTCTTTCCCGTTGTAATAAACTCGAGGAGTCTTCCATAACGCTTTCAAAGCACTCGACATCGGCATCTCATGATAGCGATTTGGCCAGTTATCCTTTATATGTTCTTTTACTAAAGGATAATACTTCGAGCTCATACTCGGGAATATATGATGCTCTGTGTGATAAGAAAAATTGAAATGCAAAAAGTCAACCCACCGAGGAACCGTCACCGATAAGGTATTGGCTAACGGATCATTCACCGGAACAAGTGGATTCAATCGATGATTAGTCGAAATATAGCCCATTACAATCGCATTCGCAATTAAATGAGGGATTAAAAACATAAATAGCCAGTTTGTGATTCCGACAAAGAAGATCAAACCTAGCCAAGCAATCCACGGCAACAAGAACTGGAACCAAACTGCCGCTCGTTTTTCAGGCTTAAACTCCTTGATATAAGCGAAAAATATTTTAGTCGAGTGCATTGTGAAGGTAAAACTCAAAGCGAAAAACTCCAGAAATGCACGGACTGAAAACGGCAATCGATAGATAATTTTCAGCGCAGGATTTTTGTCTAAATCTTCTTTTGACAACCACGTATCCGGATCTTTCTCTTCATGTTGAGTGTGAACATGATGCGTCATATTATGCCATTTGCGCCAAAGTTTTGGTCCCGTAAGAAGCGGAAAAAAGAAAACAGCTCCCAGAAAATCACGCAGCCAAACTTTTTTCACTACCGTTCCGTGCAAAATTTCATGCCCCAGGAATCCCATCGCGGCAAAACTTGTTCCAATGACAAAGGAAATGGCTATGTTCGCAAGAAAGGGTAAATCATATATGCCAATAGCAAGCATTCCTGCAATTGTAATAAGTAAATAAGCCAGGCCGCCAAGCAAACGTGCTGGAACCGGTTTATATGCATTTTTGGGCAGATGCGGCGATACTTTAGATGCATACCAGCCAAATGAGTGAAATTCTTTATCCAAAATTATTTCCTCCAATTAATATAGAATATCTTTTTCTTTTCTAGCAATGAGGTATGATCAAAAAACTGGTGCCGTATGGCTCAAATAAATAAGCACACCTCAAATTTACATCCTCTATAGGTCGAACAAAACAGCTTAACGATGTGATCAGTATTACGTGGATTAAATAAATACTGTAGATCATATTGAACCAGCATTCGGTTTAGTGGAGCCAGGAACAGTGCTCCGGCGTGTAAACCAGCGGAACTAAAGTATCAAGTTATGATTTTAAGTTTTATTCCCTGCTTTACTATAAAGGTTAATGTTACAAATTCCTAATGATTTGATAAGCTTTTATTAAGTTTTCGTTATAATGTTGCTGCTAAAATCCCCGTTGCCTCTTGTATTTCTTTTACACGCTTTCTTTGAGAATGGCAGGGAGCCATCGCTTGATTCAGCTGATTTACTTTTGGTCTCCTACGCCGTCTCCCCCTGGCACGTACTGCTTACAATCCACCTCTACGAAGTAACTCGTCAATTTCAATCAATTGTTTTGTTGCCCCCGTTAACCGATCGAGTTCTCATTTACACCGAGGCTCGATTTAACAACTCAAAATTGTATAGAGAAAAGCCTTTTTTAACTTACAAAATATAGATAACAACTTAAAACATTTACAAAATTTTTACATTAAATTCATTCGCAAACAACAACGCCTCTTTATCATTACATGAGTAACCAAAAAATGTTAGGAGGAATAAAACATGGGATTTCGCGTAAAAAAGAACACATTTCCAATCATCGCTACAACGGTTTTGGCCGCTACTTCCTTTACAGCCCAAACTTTTCTCACTGCCGACAGTGGACAAAAAGTCGAAGCAAACGAAGTGTCAAAAGAAGAGGGAAAGCGGAATAATGCCTCTTGGCTTGCTGGCGATCATCATATCCACAGCGAATGGAGCGTCGGCTGGGACAATTCCACAAACCCGCCAACGCCTATCCGTGCCGGGGATGCCATTTACCCGACGGTAAAAAATGCAGAAAACGCTAAAAAGTATGGGCTTGACTGGATGGTCACAACAGATCACGGCGGCCCGAACCACTCCAAGGTCAATCTGGAGCAGGCTTATCCTGAATTGCTGAAATCCCGCGAAGCCATTCCTGACGTTCTTCAGTTTTACGGCATGGAATTCGACACGCCAGCCGCTGACCACAGCTCGCTGATTATTCCAAAAGGCGATCAGGAATCACAGGTCCTTTATAACATTGAAAGCAAATTCAATAAACGCGACCCTTTCCCGAACGATAACAGCAGGGATACAGAGTCCACGATGATCGAAGCGCTCAATTACATGAAACAATTGGATGAAGGCGAGCAGCCGATTCATATTGCGCACCACCCTTCCCGTTCAGCAAAAGGTGACGGCGAATGGGGCCAAGATACACCTGAAGAATTCCGCAATTGGAACGATCTGGCACCGAATATCTCTATCGGCATGGAAGGGGCTCCTGGCCACCAAGCTGCCGCGTTGGGCCCGGATGGCACGCTGGATGATGGCGCACGAGGCGGTTACGGCAACTACCCGACGCTTGGGGGCTTTGACCAGATGACGGCGAAGGTTGGCGGACTGTGGGATTCGATGCTGGGTGAAGGAAGACATTGGTGGATCACTGCGACTTCTGACTCGCATGTCAATTGGCGCGAGGGCGGCAGTGATTTCTGGCCGGGCGAGTACTCGAAAACTTACGTAAAAGCCGAAAAAGATTACGAGGACATCATGGAAAGCCTGCGCAACGGCAATGTATTCGTGTCAACGGGCGACCTTGTCTCGGAGCTTGATATGAAAGTTCAAGCAAACGGCAAATCGCCGTTGTTCGCGAAATCCAAAGGGAATTCAGCGACCATCGGCGAAACCTTGACGTTGAATGGCAAAAAGGCCAAAGATGCGACCGTGACGATTCGTTTGAAAGACCCGAATGCGGCAAATGCCAACGGCGACAAGCCTTCAGTTGACCATATCGATTTGATCATGGGCGAAGTCAACGGAAAAGTGGAAGACCGTTCAACCGCATCAAACCCGACGACGAAAGTCATCAAAACGTTCACCGAAAAAGATTGGACGCAAAAAGGCGAGTATATTGAAATCTCGTATACATTGAAAGATGTAGAGAAAGACAGCTATATCCGCTTGCGTGGCACCAATACGCAACAAAAAGAGCCGGAAATCGACCCGCGCGGCGAAGATCCATGGACTGACCTTTGGTTCTACTCGAACCCAGTTTTCCTCAAGACCGCAAAGTAAGTTCTTGTACTGCTAGATGGCGGGGAGATTCCTATCTCCTCGTCTTTCCTTATTTTTTACCCTACATACATAACCTTAAAAATTGGAGTGGATTTTGTGAGAAAGCTTTGTTTATTTCTGTTGCTCATTATTTCGATGACATCTATTCTATCTCCCACCGCATTCGCACATACGAACAATAGTGTAGGATACTCCCTCATTGATGTGAATGGCAACACCCTGGATTATGAATTGAAGCTGGACCTGACAGAACTTGGTCATTCCATGAATAAAGAAATGGGCGATCAGCAACTATTCGATGATCAAACCGTCCAGGATTATATCAATACCCATATTGAACTTTATGCAGATAGCGAAAAAATAGAAGGAACCATCCAAAGCACGAGCGTCGAGACGATGGAAGAACGCCAATTTGCTGTTATCAACTTAAGTTATAAGCTGGACCATAAACCGGAAAAATTGAGCTTGGTCTACAATATATTCCTCGATGATTCCGATCCAAGCCATGCCAACTACGCAACGGTCAATTTAGACGGCGAACAGCAAGAAGGCATTCTTTCGTACGAATCAAGAGAGCTTGAAATCGGAGAAATTGGCTTTGTGCAAAACGCCAAGCAGTTTCTATTGCTCGGCTTGGAGCATATCTTTACTGGATATGACCATATCCTGTTCGTTATCAGCTTATTATTTGGAGCGAGGACCATCAAACACATTCTCGGATTGGTCACCGCTTTTACAATCGCCCATAGCATCACGTTGGTTCTTGCCACATTGGAGATTGTGCAATTGCCTGGCAAACTTGTGGAATCCGCCATTGCGTTGAGCATTATCTACATAGCGCTGCTGAATATTTTCAACCCCAACTCCAAACATAAGCCATGGCTCGCCTTTGGTTTCGGGCTGATCCACGGATTCGGTTTTGCGGGAATCCTTTCCGAAATGCGGCTTGATGGAAGCCAGCTGGTCACATCACTGTTGTCGTTCAATATTGGAATTGAAATCGGGCAACTGCTGATTGTGTGCTTGGCATTCCCAGTCATCTTATGGCTCAAGCGACTGACATTCAAACCGGCCAAATGGGTCATTCCAGGAACATCAACAGCCATTTTAGCATTCGGATTAGTTTGGTTTGTGGAAAGAGCTTTTTGATTTTAAGAATAGAACACGAATGAATTAATAGATGAATTATAGGTAGACTAAGAAAATCTATTAAAAAATAAAAACTTGGCTCTTAATAGAGAACTCAGTTTTTGTATTTTAAGTCATCGATGAGATCGACAGTCCCCTTTCCTTCAAGGCCATCGAGCAACTCGTCTTTCAGTTCCTGGATGCGGTTGCGCATGCCGGAAATCATTTTCGGCGGGAACTCTTTTTATGCGAGCTCGCGCAGTCGTTTATGATCTGGCGGATCAGAGAACAGCATATTTTTTGTGAAGACAGACATCTCTTCTGTGCTGCGGCCGCAGAGCTTCGAATAGTCTTTCATGAAACAGGGCATCCTTCAAAACGGCTGCCCCGTCTTCAAAACCTGTCACCCGCCAGCCCCGCTGCCCATCCGGAAAGTGGACATAATGGACCGGATCCATCTTCCGCAGTTTTGAATACGCCAGATAAGGATTTTGTATAAGGCTGCTGAAAACAAGTCATCATTCATGTTACTCGCCTCCTTTTGTTTCCTATACCCGCTTAGCACCAAAATTTTTGGGTTCTTAGGCTGAAGTTTTGTGCCAAATATTTTAGCATATTTACTTTTTGTTCCCAGGGAGCGGCACAATTCCATGGACACTCGTATTTTATTTGCGTTCATAAAGTAAAGAAAGAGAAAGAAGATGCTCTTAGTTCAGCATCTTCTTTCTCTTTAATAGCTTCCGATAAGTCTTGATATGTAGATTGGTATCTATTCGAAAATTTGACTCTATAGCCTTACATAAAAACTTATTAAATGCATTCTACCAGCAATTGTCCTATCCGTTAATAATCGAACTGTGCTTGGTCTACTGTCCCTTGCATCATTTCCGTTGTACTTTCCGCCATTCGGATGTTCTGCGTTGACGGGTCACTGATCATTCGTTCTTCCGTCTCCATGACTTCAGTCAGTTCAACAACCAACAGTTCAAGGGTCTCTTTTTCGCTGTCGGAAAGGTACGGAGTTGTTGTGGGGTCAATTCGTATAAGATCCAATGTATCCCGCCAATTCCCAAGGAGTGCTAGGGCCTCAGTTGCAGATGCAACATTCATATCCAAGGACATCGCATCCGCATTAATGTGGCGGAAGGTTTCCAGAGTAGCAGCGGTTTCCGAAATGGCTCCACCAAGGAAAAGTTCCTTATCCCATTCGGATTCGGTTGAAGGTGTTTCAACCGTTTCTGAAGTTTCGGATTTATCGACTTGCACACCATCTGCACCCATTTCAACTTCCTTATCGGCCCCGTATACGCTTTCCATGGCAGCACTTTGTTCTTCCTCTTCTGCGCTTTCGGCAGGTGGGCTTGGTTCCTCAATTGTTTCATCCGCCGTTCCACTCCCCACAGTTGCATTGTCAGGTTTTAAAAATTCAAGTCGATCGTCGTCATTCATCGGTTCGCTGAAAAGGTCTCCAACCGAACCTACAAGATAGGCATCACGTAACGACAGTTCTCCGTCCAACATCATATCGTATTTGTAGGTTCCTCCGTTGTAGCTGAATGAGGAGGCGATATAGTATTCATCCCGTTCTTTTCGGTAAACGACCAAACTGTCCTCAAAGGACGCAGGTGTTCCTGCACTTCCAACGCCTGCAATATCCAGTACACGTGTGGTGGATTCCGTATAGGCACTCCGTTTCAGTTCTTCGTCCTTTTCGTCCGTAGGGAGCGGTTCCAATTTCAGCTGGGAAAGTACCCGTTCTTCAGTTTCTTTGATGGCCTCCAGGGATAAAGTTGATATAATTTCGGCTGTAAGTGTATCGGGGGTCAAGGTAACGATGTCGTAGGTTTCATTGTTGAGCCCTTGATAGGCACTGATATAGGCGTAGGCGAGTCCGCTGATGGCATCCCTGACCTCCATTTCCGTTTCGGTCAGTTCCCCTCTCTCCGCCTTCTCTCTGTATTCAAACAAGTCATCTAACACTGAAGTCGGTAGTTCATGGGCAATTTCGGCTTTTTCATAGGTGCGGTAGGCATTCACAAAATCCTCATAGCTTTCCTCGGTAAAGCCTTCAGGCACATCCTCCCCGAAAGCCGAACAGCCTGCCAATAACAACGAAGCACCGAATGCTCCAATCCATCTTTTCATATCCATTCCTCCTGTCGATTGCTTCGGAAAAAGTATATCATACGAAAATCAGCAATTGGAAGGTATTTATATATAAGGAAAAAATCACTAGTTATTGAAATTGAAAAACATATTAAGGAGACTCACAACCACTTCCTCCTATCCAGTTCTACGCAGTTGCCCAATTGCTCTTCAACTCAAACGTTCTCCAAAGTACACTTTCATAGACAAATACCAACACTTAAAAGTGAAACTACTTTCAGGGGAGTTGTTTCTAGCCCCTTCTCTCGAAATTAAGAGTATTAATCACTTTATTAACAAAGTGAAAATTGGAAAAATAATGATTTTTTGTGATATAATTAGTCTAGTACATCAATAATGAAAACCGTTACAAATGAAATTACTGATTGAAAGGGAGAGACAAAAATGAAAAAAATTTCTTTGATGTTATTAAGTGCTATATGGGTATTGAGTGCCTGCTCTTCGGATGCGAGTACTGAGACAACGGAAGAAGTAGTTTCAAAGACCGAAACTAACTTAGTAGATGAAAAAATTAAATCATATGATATGAGTAACATGGGGTACTCAGTTCCTGAAAGTTGGACTGAAGAGGTATCTGATGAAAACATGAAATATTATTACCCTGAAGAAGGTATGCTAATGGTTATGTCTCAGGCGTTAGACGGAACTATTTCCGATGATGTAACAAGAGCGGATTTTATGGAGGGTGTTGCTACTTCTTTTGATTCATTCAATTTAATTTCAGATTCAGAAACAACCGTAGCAGATACAACAGCATATCAGTACGATTTTAATAATGAAATGTCCAACGAAAAGTATAAATCTTCTTTAGTTATTTTCGAATATAATGATGGAATAATGGGATTTTTTATGGGAACGCTATCAAATTCAGATAAAGATTATAGCAATGAATTTGAAAACATACTTAGTTCAATAGAATTTACAGATGACGCTGATGAAGAGGTAGAAGAGAAAGAAGTTGAGGAGTCTGCTGGAAACGAGATTGTTTTAGGAGAACCTATAAAATTAGGAGAATACACATTAACTATTCAAAAATATAGCCTTGGTGAAGATTATGAAGGAAATAATGCTTTAATCATTGATTATGACTGGGTCAATAATTCGGAAGATACAGTTTCACCGTTCATGACCTTCATGTTAAAAGGGTTCCAAGATGATGTTGAAACTGATCATGCAATTATGGTTGAAGGTGTAGATTTAGGGATTGGACAAAAAGAAGTAAGACCTAGGGGGGGAATCGAAGGTGCCCAGAGCACAGTGGGTATATCTGATACAACCAAGCCGCTAGAATTGGAACTAGATGAACTATTCTCATTCAATAGTAATCCTTATATAGCAGAAATTGATCTATCCACGTTAGAATAATTTAAATAAAAAAGCCTCGCCTCCTTGCGACAAGTAAGAAGTGTTGAGCAAACACAACACCCAATAATAGGACTATTTATGCATAGCACTGACCTAAGAGTATGAGACAAATAAAAACACCTTTCGTTGAAAAACGGGTATGAAAATACCAGTAAATCAACATGGAGGTGTTTTTTCTATGGCTACGCGAGTTAGTTATCCAGTAGAAGTCAAAATGAAGGCGATTGAAATGAGACTGGCCGGGATACCGGTCAAAGTCGTCATGGAGGAATTAACTATTAAAAACTATTCCCACTGAAGAAATGGATGAAATGGCACCGGGAAGGTGCGCATCATCGGTTGCACCAACCGGTAGGCAAACAGTATGTATACGGCAAAGGACCCGAATATGAGTCAGAAACAGATCGCCTGCAGGTGGAAAACCGTTACTTGAAACAACAGATTGAAGTGTTAAAAAAGTACAAGGAGTTGGAGAGGAAGTGGTTGGAGGAGCGTTCGTAGAATTGGCCGAAAAATTGAAGGGAACGATGTCCGTCCAAACCATTTGCGGGCATATGGGCGTCGCGCGTTCCACGTATTACCGATGGAAAAACAACAGAAACAAAACGGCGAAAAAAGACGAACGAGATCAAGCAATCGGCCAGCTGTGCGCAGCTAATAAATTCCGCTATGGCTACCGAAAGATCGCTGCTTTATTCCCAGGAGCCTGTGAAAAGACAGTTCAGCGCGTCATGCAAAAATACAGGTGGTCATGCCGTGTGAAAGTGAAGAAACGGAAACGGACCGGATAACCTGCGCACGTTGCCGAAAATCAGCTAAATCGCGATTTTCACGCAACAGCTCCGTTTCAGAAGCTCGCCACGGATATCACGTACTTGCCTTTCGGCCAGTCGGTCTTGTATCTTTCAAGTATCATGGATCTCTACAACGGCGAAAGCATTGCCCATACCATTGGAACAACACAAGACACTGACTTTGTCTTGGATACGCTTCGCCAACTTGAAGAAGTGCCGGAAGGCATTCTCTTGCATAGCGACCAAGGGTCCGTTTATACGTCGTATGAATACCAGAAAGCGGTCAAAGAAAAAGGAATGATCATGAGCATGTCCCGCAAAGGCACGCCCGCTGATAATTCCCCAATCGAAACGTTTCACTCCTCGCTAAAGTCTGAAACGTTTTACCTTGACGGCATTCACAGCACGACTAATGCATGTGTCATTCAAACCGTCGAAGCCTATTTAGATTATTATAACCATATCCGAATCCAGACGAAATTAAACAGCCAGTCGCCGGTAAACTACCGACAACTGACTGCCTAATAAAAAGGTGTTTTCTTACTGTCTCAAATACGATACTCAGTGCCCATCCTATTATTGGGGTGTTTTTTCGTATGTTAAATGTTTTTGTGACTCAAATAATCTTTTACGGTATTTCTCGACATATTCAGCTTCTTCGCAATCGAGTTGATGAAAAACCCTTCTGCTTGTAGCTTTCGAATTTCTACGTATTTCATGAATCTGTTCACTCCAATTTCCTCACTTTCAATAAATTAGTCGCAGTCTATTAAAATTGTCATATTTGTCGGGAAATTGGTCAATCTTATTTGTGGGGAACTGCCCTATCTTAATTGTGATAAATTGCTCTCTTTAGTTTAGCGGTTACAGTAGACGAGATGCCGTACGCAAAAGGGCATATATTTGTATATTTTTATATGTATATATTTATATATACATGCTAAAGGAAAAAATTTAGCTGGATAGAATTTAACGATTCAAAAGTGATAAATAATGTGTGGTCGGTTGAATGCCCCGTTTTACGGTACGGTGTCGGCACGGGAATCGCCTAGAAGGCTTTCTTAACGGTTTGAAGGGTTACAAGCATCTTGAGATTGGGACTAGAGCGAAGACTGAGACCTAAAGCCAAGGCATCACAGGTAAATTACTGGCGAGAGATTCTATTGTTGGTGTATACCATAAAGCGTCACGAGACCGGCGCCTTTTCGTTTTTTTTAAGAGTCAGCCATCGCTTCGCTCAGACGGCGCTCAGGAGCTCGCCAGGACGTAAAAAACAGAATATTGGGCCAACTACTAACTGGTTTTCATGCAACGTCTCCCTGTAATTTTCGAGTAGCTGTCGCTTTGGAAATTCAGAGAATAACTCTCGATTAACACATGTTTCGGGATTACGATAGGTGCATAATTCATTTAGACATACTCCATAGTTGATCGGCGTTAACTGTCGTATATCTATTTGAGCTATTTAATTTCTCAGCCATTAGACTTACCATAATGATTTTCACTAGTAAAAAATACTCTTCTTTTTTTAAAAAAAACCTATTTTTCCAGAAAATAAAAGTTATAATATACATATGATTCAAATATTTAGAATATTATCTTTTAGGGGGAGAAATTTAGTGGCGTTTTTTAAAGATAAAGAGAATATGTTTAATCACCGAGCTGAGCGTTTTGATAAAGAAGCTGATAGATATGCAAAAAAAGGAAACACAGAAAAAGTAAGTTGGGCTAAAGACCAAGCAAAAGAAAATCGTAATAAAGCTGATAAATATAAAGACCAAAAAGGGTGGTAACTTGGTTTTAAAGAGTTAGTTCTTTTTTGTGAACTAACTCATTTTTCTTTTGATTACTCATTAATATGACTGTATGATAGGTCGTAAAATTCACCATATTGTCTTTCTAATTCGATAATGGCTTATTTAAAAAACTTTAACTGTATACAATACACGTTCAAAAATAGAAATTTACGCTATACAAAAGGAGATGTATTCATGGGTATTTTTGAAATTTTAGGTAAATCATTAGAAAAAAGAAGAGAAAATATATCAAATCTTAAAGATCAGTATTCTAGTAAAAGTGATGGTTTTCTGATTTCAATCCTTCGTTCAAATTTAGGACCAGGTGCAAATCCGTTTGGAAGTTTAACGGCCGAAGCTGGTGTGGCGTTCGAAGAGTTGAAAAGCAGAGGTTATTCTGATGAAGAATTACGTAGCACGGTAGGAAGGTAAGAGGATATAGAGGAGTTCTATTTTGGAGGTTATATGGGTAATCTTTTGGGGAATTTCTTGCATAATTTTTACAACGAACAATCATCATTATTTACTATTTCTTTAATTCTTGGAATACTAAACTTCTGGTCTTATGGGATAAAGTTTAAGGTAGTGACCCCTTAGAGTTAGAGTTTCAGTTATGCAGCTAATTGGCTGGCATGAAGTCGGTAATTCACCTGACTCATGCCGGCCAATTTTTCTTTGATACGTTAGTGATTGTAGTAGTGGACGTACCAACCCATCTTCACCTTCATGAATTGGATTCTATAGATAACCGTTCGTAAAAGTACACTTTTACGAACGCCATAAACCTACCCCAAAATCCATAAAAAGAACGTTCGATAACGTATCAAAACACTTTACGAACGTCCGCTTATTCGAATCCACTATTACGAACAATTTAAGGTATAATTAAGAAAATTTAACGTTTTATGGAGAGTGATTTAATGCAAACGTTCGACCTGTTTTCGAAAAGAAATAAAACTTTTCAATTCGATGTTTTAGAATACGACTTATTGCCGAATAAATTGAGAAATCAAATATATTACATTTGGAAATATGCTTTAGGAATTGAATATGCTAAGACTTATGGTTCAAGTCCACCATTTCAAGCCTTTGCTACTATTCGAGATACTTTATGCAGAGAACATGGACTTCAATTTCTTTATTCAGAACGAATAGACAGGGTATCGGAGTGCGAATTGTATCTGAGAAACGGCCATAGTATTGAAATATTGTTAGATATGATTGAATTATCGATTCGTTTAATTGAGCCTTTACGAAATACTGTAGGATGGCCAAACTTAGATAGGTACTTAATAACGATGAATGAAGAAGACGCTATAAAAGAATTAAATCAGAGATTTAGAGAAAATGGTGTTGGATATGAATTTTCAAATGAAATTTTGATTCGTAAAGATTCTGAGTTTCTTCATCAAGAAACTACGAAGCCTGCCCTTTATTTACTTCAAGAGGAAGGCTTCGAAGGAGCGTTAGAAGAATTTTTAGAAGCTCACGATCACTTCAGGAACAGAGAATACAAACCATGCATCGTCAGTGCCTCTAATGCTTTTGAAAGTACAATGAAAACGATATGTGCTAAGCAAGATTGGAAGGTAAATGGAACTGGTACTGCATCACAATTGATAAATACACTGGTAGAAAACGAATTAATTCCTAGTTATCTGGATACGCATGTGAATTCTTTAAGGAATATGCTTTCGGGTATCTCCAATGTTCGGAATAAAAAAGCTAGCCATGGTCAAGGGGAGAATGTTGTTCCTGTACCGGAACATTTTGTTAGTTATACTTTGCATCTATGTGCTACTAATATTGTTTTCTTGATTGAAGCTTATAGAGATCTGCCAAAATTAAGATGATGTTATCTTAACTTTAATTTCAGGAAAGATTTTATAAAGAATCTCAATTGATAATCCTGTTAATAGCACTATAACTTACAACAAGCAATATTCTTAACAAATTTCTAAAGATTAAGAAGTTCAATGCCCTAATAATATGTTACTAATGTAACCGAATACGCTTCAAAAATAATACCCCTTTAACTTCGGTTAGAGGGGTTAACATATTTCTAAAAAAAGCTGCACATATTGAAAACTTATTTAGACAAATTCTTCGAGTGCATTGCTTGACCATTGATTCACCGCATGCCCTTCCCGCGCAAAGACTTTCTCCAAATAGATCATCGTCGTCTCCATCTTCTCGTGGCCGAGCGAGCGCATGATGTCGAACAGGTCCGTCCCGCTCAGCCGCGACGTGATGGCGAACGCATGGCGGAACACGTGCGGCGTCAATTTGACGTCAATCCCCTCCAGCTTGATCTTCGTCAGTTCCTTCGCCATATAAGAAACCAAATAGGACGGCGAGAACGCCGTCCCTCGGCTGGTAGTGAACAGCGGCGCTGCCGGATCCCATCGGCAAGCCCCGCGCCTGGCGGAAGTGCCGGATGCTGTCGGTGACCTTCGGCTTCAGCGGGATCTGCCGCTTCTTGTTGCCTTTTCCCGTCACCTCCAAGTATTGGCCACCGTGGATCCGGTCCGCCTTGACATCGCCGACCCGGAGCTTACAGAACTCCTCGTTGCGGATACCGGTCGCTGTCAGGACCAATACGATGCCGAACAGCACCGGATGGTTAATTGTACGGTACCCGCGCAAAATCGTCACGACATCCTGCGGCCCGAGATCCCGATCCGGGCGGTCGTCTTTCCGCACGGTCGCAATCCGGAAACCGTTACTACTGTCTTGTTGGATGTACTTCACTTGGTACAAGTACTGAAAAAATGATTTGAGAATGGTCGTTTTCCGGGCAATTGTCGCGGGGCTGTAGATCTTCCCTTTTTGAACATAGGGGCTGGCTGAAACCAGCCATTCCTGATACCGGCGCAAATGTCGTGCTTCCAGAGACTTGAACAGCGATCCTTCTTCGATCTTTTCAATGTCCAGCCCAATTTCGGCACTGTGCTGCAGAAGGTGTTCGATAAACTGCCGCAGTTCGTTTTCGTATTCCGTTCGCGTTCGAGCCGATCGGTCGTTTTTGGCGTCGGCGTCTATCCGCAGAAAGTAAAGGACGCCATTGCCACGCTGAAGCTGGATATTCAACAGGTACCCAGCAGCATCCAATCCGCGAAGCAGCGGTACGCCATCACCCAGGAGCAGGAACGGGAAATCGGCCAGTACCTGAAACGGCAGAAAACGACGCGAATTAAGCGGAACCACCTCTACTTCCCTGCTTCCGACACGGCGCTCTACCAGTCCTTTTTATTGGCCGGCGAGCAGCTGATCCGTTTGCGACGGAATGAGCAAGGAGAAATCGGCTTTTACCTGGATGACCATGTGTTTCTCCCGTACCTCGAGACGCTCCGCTCCCATGATCTCGAGTCGCGGTATGATCTCCACCAAGAGCGGCAAGTGGCCCAGCTCGGCTTCACGGATCTGACGGTTTCGACTGGAAAGAAAGCCTTCTATCAAATTCTTGATGTCTTATATGCAGTCTGCGGTGTAGAGAATTCCAATGCGGAAATCCGGGACGGGGAGCTGGTGGCGTCTTTTCGGAACGGGCGCTATCTGGTCAATGGGTTGGCGACGGATGAGGTGTTCCGTGTGCTGCAAGCAGCCATCACATCTGGGAAAGTGGAAAGCAAAGACGGTTACTGGGTGTTTGCCCGTAGTGATCGGACCGTTCAGTTGGTGTTTGAGGAAGCGGTTTATGAGGAGCTGCGGGGGATTGCTGCGGCGAAGGGTCTTTCGTTCAAGGACTGGGCGCAACGGGTACTGGAGGAAAAGCGAGATTAGCTAAAAGATCGATAAAATTTATTATAATTATTTAGATATAGACTGCCACTACTTTTTGGAATAAAATAGAAAAAGGAATTTAAATAATCTATTCAATTTAGGAGAAGAATGAAGCGAGGAGAAAATTTTTGTTAAAGTCAGACTACGATGGATTTAGCGCAGCTTTTTATTTTTGGAAAATATATGACCTAGAGAAAGGAAAAGAAAGGGACAGTCAGCTAGAGGAAATTTATCCTTATCTATTACTTTCAAACTTTATATTTCCATTTGTCACTGTTTTGATTCTTGGAACGATAGCGCAGTTCTTTTACGAAACTGGCCTATTTGTTTACTACGGTTTTATAGTAATTGTACTGTTTTCATTTCAGTGTTATTTTCAAACAACAATTTGTAAAATGGCTATCTTAAGAAATAAAAATCAGTTGGTAACAAAAGAAGAGCTAGTCGAGCTCGGGAAATTTGTAGGTACTGGTGTTATTGCAGGTTTTGTTTTCCTTTCCAGTATTGCAACTTTGAAACTCATTAAAGAACTAGAGGATATTTTCGCTGATTTTTCAACAAGTAACCAAGATGAATCTTCTAGTAAAATGAATGATAAAAAGGATAGCTATCAACATGAAGAAACTTCTTCAAATTATCAAGAAGGTGCTTATCAAAATAAGGATTTTTCCTCATTAGAGATATTAGAATTAATTCTTAATAAGTATGATATTCCTCTGGAGGCAGATGAAACTTTCATTGCAAAACGTTTTAGATCATTAGCTAAAGAGTACCATCCAGATTCACCTACAGGAGACGCTATTCGATTTAAAGAAATGTGGGCAGATAAGGAACGTTTTGTAGAGATTTTAAAAGCAAATCAAGCCGCATAAACAGTTTTTAAGAAATCACTCAATGAGTTAACGTTTTCTGTTCTCTTTTATGAAAATGGCAGCATCTTCATCTTTGAAGTGCTGCCATTTTTATTTTATATCTTTCTAATTACTTTTACTTTAACTGATTAACTCTTATTGCTTTATAGAGTCAAAATCGTACCTCTTTGAAAGAATAATTTTGAAAAGTGTTTTGAGTTAATAATTTAACCAGTGGTACAAAAATCATTAACAATTATTATCCTTTAAAAAACCATCGTTTTTGATAGTAGTATAGACAACTTTAAATAACTTCTACCAATATCTTAGTTTTCTAAATGGATACTCTTTAAGTTATTTACTATGATTTCTAAATTGTTTTTATAACTTAAGGGTGCTTCTTGGTATTGCTTCAAAGTAAGAATTTCTACTTTTCTTTTATGTATATTTTCTTCTAATTCATTAAGTCTTTTTTCCATAGTTTTTCTTGATAATTTTTTCATCAATTTAAAAGTATAATCATTTCCAACTTTCATATATGGTGCAAAAATAAAGGCTCGATCTATTACGTTTGTTTTATACCAATCAATCTTGTCAAACTTTTCTTCAAATTCAACTTTTATATTTCTTTCTTTAACTAACTCTATTTTATTTTCATCAATTTCTCTTGTGCTCATGCTTAAAGATTCCTCAATTGTAATTAGGGAATCAGTAAACCAATTATAAGCATCAAGTGGTTTACTCAGCAATAACCAGCAAAACCCTACATAAGATTGAATAAAACCAATCTGATAAAATTCGGAAGAGCTTTTATTTTTTTTTACATTTAAAATACCTAAACAACTAATAAATTGTTGTCTTGCAAGAACAAGATTTTCTTTTCGTTCTTCCTCTGTACCGTGTAGTTTATTCGCTTCTTTCAAATATATTAATCCTGTATAAAAAGGTCCTTCCTGAAGTGACTTTATCTCTAATTTGAGCGATTGAAATAACTCTTCTTGTTTCTCTTTTAATAAAAGCATTTCCTTTAAAACATCAGAGGCATTTTCTGATTTTTTATATTTAATCAATGTAGTAACAGACATCATCAATAGTTTCCCTATAATTATTGGTTCCATATCTTCTTCCTTTCATTAGTTCTTTTTTAAAATTGCTTATTATATATTTAAATATAGGAAGTAAAGATGAAAAGCTAATGATTTCCAAAGATGTAATTCTAATTATTACAAAGTCAATTTTGCCATTTTATTTATTTCAAATAATACTCACTTCTATAGTTAATTTCATACTAAATTTTATCACATTGGTATATAAGTTGCTTTCCGAATTTTTAATTAAGACGATCCTCTGTTGTTTAACACGACGGCTAGTGTATTTGAATTTCAAATATAAATGAACAGTTCAGTTATATTTTTTGCTAATACATGCATTAGTTCAAAAATAATCGACACTTTTTTGATTACTTTTCTAACGAAGTAGTTTAATCATAAAAAGTGGTAAAATATCAACAATAACTAATTCGCTACTCAAGAACTGAAGGAGACGAAAACATGACAGTATTTCCTAAAGATGAAGATGGACAAGTATTAAAAATGTTATATAAACAAGGTGTTGATTTTAAAGAACCACAAAATGTTAATTTTGTGGTTGCAGTTCCAAATAAAAAGAACGGTAAAGCTGTTTTAGAAACTTTAAGAAGTGATGGATTTACTTGTGAATTAGAACAAGATGAGGAAACTGAAGAATGGACTTGTTATTGTTTTATAACAATGCTTTTAAATTACGAAGAGATAATTGATATACAAAAACGACTTGACGAATTAAGTAAACCCTATGAAGGATACACAGAGGAATGGGGACTCATGGTTAACTAAACAAAAGTTTTAGAAAAGAGTAGTTAGATAGTGAGCCCATAAAGCCAAAGCTTTAGTTTATGCAGCTAAATGACTGGCATGAGCCCGGTGTAATACCGAGTTCATGCCAGTCATTTTTTGTTTGATGCGTTCATTGTTGTAATAGAAAATGAGAATAGTATCGACAATCCTCTATTAATAATAAGAAGAAACAAAACACAGTTTCTTAAATGAAGCCAAACCATAATATACTCTGGATAAACCCAAAAGCAAAGAGCACTTCATTTGAATTGGTTGAAGTGCTCTTTTTTTCGCAAAAATATAAGCGCTCTACTTTAAATATAAGACTCAGACCTAATTCGCAAGTAGTATAATAACAGTTCGGATTTAATAGGTTTGAATCCTAAAAACAATCCCCAATCGCTTCGCATTTGTCCAGTTTTCAAAGTCTCGAAGTGGAAGCCATTTAGTGCTTTCTGCTATGTCGGTCGCTTGGTCTGACTCGACAGCAAATAACTCATGTGCATTCAAAGGGTCCATAACTGTCCATTTTCGATCAAACGTATCATTTGCCATAGCAAGTGCTAATTCAACAATCGACATGCTGTTAATACTGATTTCTCCATTCTCTAATTGAAAAGGCAATCCCTCTGTCAGCATTTTATTTGCGTTATACAATTCGTCTGCTTTCGCTTCAATGGCCCCTTTGCCCCCTGTTAAGACATAGTAATAGATTCCGTCGTCTTCGGTGAGTTCTACTAATTGAATGGTGTGGTTGGTCATGTAGATTCCTGCAGTGTCCAGAAATTCTCCAGTCATGTTGGTGATGCGAGTGGTTGCATTGTAAAAGCGCTGAACAATCCTACCGGCACTCATTCCAGACAAGGTATAGATTGTTGGGTCATCGTTATAACTGTCTTCAAACTCTGCATACCCCAAATTTTCTCGTAACGAATTATACATCAAGACCGTGTTCGGTGTTGGCACCATTTGAACAAAGGTTTGTTGAAGTTTCTGCTTTTCTTGTGGCATAAATGTACCCATTGGATAGATGCCCTGGTAATCAACAACTTTTTGATATTCAGACCTTTCATTTTCAAAAATCTTGCTCTCTCTAAACATTTCATCCCTGCTCTCAGTTAGTTTCAGTTTAATCATGTGCAATATATAATTAAAATTTTCTCACTCTCTTCTTTGCTTCGTTAGCCTCATGTTGCATTACCTTTGCTCTGTTGGTTTCTTCTTGAAGAAGAAGTTTGCTATTATATTGAGCCTGTTCAATTGCACGTCTCTTGGCAAAGTCAGCTTCTTCTTGTCTTTTTCTGGCCTGCCATCTTGCCTCTTTTTCTAATCTTTGCTTATTGGCTAAGTCTTCTTCTTGCTGCCTTTTTTGAGCCAGCCGTTCTGCGTTGGCTTGTAAACTTTGCTTATTGGCTAAATCAACTTCTGCTTTTCTTTTATGTTCTTTTCGTTGGGTGTCAGCTTGTAGTTTTTGCTTATAGGCGGAGTCTTCTTCTTGCCTCATGTGTGCCTGCCATTTTTGCTTATTGGCAAAGTCAGTTTCTTCTTGGCTATTCTGAGCCTGCCGTTGTGGGGGAGCTTGGAAACCTTGCATAGTATTTGAATTTCTAACACTAGATTTCTTACGCTTGTTTTTATTGACCCTGTTTTTTTTGAACGAATATGTTATAAACCAAATCTTATCGCCAATTCGTGAATTTAAAAGTCTCTGTTGTAAACTATCTATCCTTTTTACAATCCATACGCTGAGTAGTGTAGTGCTGCAGGAATTATTAGTAATATCGCGAAAATACCGAACGAATAGTTAGATGGATAAGCTGGTTGATTAACAAAATTAATCAGATTACTTAATCCTCTATTTGCAATATTAATTGAAAAGAAAGTTAAAATTAAAGTTAAGGCAAAAAAAAGCAACTTCTTATCTTCTGGTATTTCCTCCGATACCCATGCATTGATTTTTCTATTCATATTCTACCTCCTCTTTTATCTGAATTATACACTAAAGACCTATTATTCGTAATGACTAACCAGGGTATAATGTATCATTTAATGATTTCTGAAATTATC
Organism: Planococcus sp. TJ-302; assembly: GCF_058268455.1. Taxonomy (NCBI): domain Bacteria; kingdom Bacillati; phylum Bacillota; class Bacilli; order Caryophanales; family Caryophanaceae; genus Planococcus; species Planococcus sp. TJ-302. The sequence goes on from NZ_JBZDOI010000001.1 coordinate 1,973,357, forward strand.
TCCTAAAACTATTTGCAGGCCTTTTTCGGTTTATAGACCTTGCTCATTCATACTGCGTCTTTCGGGTCTTGGAAGTTCAGTGCTTACTCTTTTTTGATCCATTTAAACCCTTCGTCTTTTGTGATTACGGCTACCTCAACAATATCGCTGGCCATCTCTATAGATTTTGAGATTTTCTTTTTTAGAGATGCTGCTTTTAGTAAAGATTCAGAGAGATACGCCAGCTCTGTTACCGGTAAAGATTCGATAAATCCTACAATCGGGTCGCTGAATTTTTGGCGCTCATAGTGAGGCAGTTCTTTTTGATACTGCTGGTGTATTTGCATAAATGCATTTGCCAGCTCCGTTGCGATTACACCCGAATCACTCTCTGTCTTAAGATGATCTTTTAACTCGGCGACCATGATAGCGGACAGCCTATTAACTTCTTTTTTCAAAAATGGCGCGATAGAGCCTATCATTTCTTTGCGAATGCCAGTCAAATAGCTTTTTAGGGTGTCTCTTTCTCCAAAAGGGAAAATGGCTCCAGGTGTTGAATGACTTATGGTTCTTTTTCTAATATGGTATTTGATTTTATTATTAAGTTTCCCATCGATGCTCAGTACGCACATCGATGGAAAAATTTCAGTAGTTCCATATCCGGTAAAAATGACACCAGATAATTTATTTAAGAACTTTTTGATTAGTGAAACACTTATCAGGTGAATGATTTTTTCAAGCCATTCAATGCAGTAGAGATGAAATTCGAATGTACGAAATACCATTTTAGTTATTTTTTCAGCATACTTTCCAGACAAACATTCATAATCGAAAGTGGTGAATCCTTTCGGTAAATTTTTGTCATCTATTCGTTCAATTTGATTGTCCAAGTAATCTTCTGCGTGTTGTAAATATATTTTTTGGAATTCGCCTTGCGGTAGCAACATATACTCTTCACTATATAAGCGCATTTTCATATTAGTTAAATCTTTATAGATTTTCATTATCAGGAAGTATAAGGAGTCTTCTGCATAGACTATTTCATTTGCTTCAGCCATATATTCTTGGTGTTCATGTTGATCAAGAAACTGCAAGAAGTCTTCTGCATATTCGTGTACTGTATCAAATGGTTTAGGAAGTTTGCTTTTGTAGTCCTGTACAAGTGTTTCCCATGGAGTCTGAAACATTGAAGCGGTGCCATATACCATAACACCGATTGAATGCTCATCCGATAAACCAAATAGTTTGTTTACTGAGTTCTGCCATGTTTCTCCATTAACTGTGCTGTCCGAGGTTAAAGCAATTCCGTCTGTATTCATTGCGACTAGTTGTCCTGTCACCCCATCTGCCTCCCTCATATAATAAGTTTACTCATCGTCCATCTCATAATAAGGATCGTTTTGCATAACCCCTTCTTTGTAAAGGCTTCGGTATTTGTCGACAATTAGCTTTTCAATAAAGCTGCTGTTTGTTTCTTTGTTTTCAGTTAACATCATCTCTAAATACCAACTTGCTTTTTCAGACATGTAAACTTTTTTTTGAACCTTGTCGCTTCCATCCTTTTCATTCCGGATTAGTTCGGGGAAAAACTTACCGATAACTTTTTTTGTTTCAGGATCAGATATAATAATTTCACTTGCGAATTGAACTGCTAATTCGTAAGTGACGGGTATGATTTTCTTTTCTTCCATATCCATGAGTTCGAATTTTGGATTTAAATCATCCTCATTCACATCAACGTAAGCGGGAAACTCGTTCTTAATGAAAAAGAAGTAGTTTCCATTTTTTGTTTTATAAAGCTGTTTTAATTGGTTTACATAAGCACCTTTATCAAAAGAATCTTCGCTTATTTGTTGTTCACCGATTTTTTTAGCAGTTTCTGTGTTATAGACTGTACCGTCAATCACTCTTTTCATCTTTTCCTCTCCATTCACTAGTGTATTAGTATTTACTAAAAGTACTAAAAAGCTATTTTAAATAATTAGTGATTTAGTACTTTATATTAATTTAAATATATTATACAGTTGGTACTAAGTCAATTAAATTTGAAATTTTATTTTCAATGCTATCTACCCAAAGGGTACAGTTTTCTTCATCATTTTAACGGAGATATTTTTTATGTGAAATTAAAAAAGATAGAATACTTGAAGTGATAAACGGAATAGCAATATTATGCAGAAGTATTAGACCATTATTGCTGGTCGATTTTAAGAGCTTCTCATCGATGACGCGATGGTGACAGATGCGGGGTAGGAGGAGATTTCAATCTTGTATCTTTGGTTTTTGCAGTATCTTATACGCTGATAAGCGAAATATTATCCCAAGGAAGTCGCTGGATTACCGTACCCCTTGGAGGCATTTTTGAGTCACCTGAATGGAGTAGAGTTGTCTAGCTTATATTGACAAACGGAATTGTATTAATAGAAAAGAGCATCTGGAAGCTTAGAAACTTGATACTCTTTTTTTGAGGTGGCTCAGATTTTAGTTGATCTAAAACATATAATCGCTTTACATATTATCAGTGCTAAATTTTACTAAAAAAAAGACACCTTTTCAAAGGTGTCTTCTAATTTTTTACGATACATCCGGTGTGAAATGATAGTCTTTCCATAACTCAGCAGCAATTTCTTCCTCGTCTAAATCGTCATTATCTATTCCATCATGATAATAGTGGTCCACCATAATTAAACCATCCCCTGAAGAGTGTGTTAGGTTTAAGTGAATAGGTAAACCTACCTTGAATTCAGCAGAAGCGCCTTTTCGCTGAATAATTGTATAAGGCAAATTTTCAGGTTCCGATGGCAGTTCTGCATCTGCTTCAAGCATTATTACCGATACCCCTCTTAGATCAGAGATTTCTTCTGAGTAGAAGTAATCATTAGCAAATTTAGCTAATTCTTGCCGCGTTAGTACAACCACGTTGTTTATTTCTAACCACTCGCAACCGTCTCTTTGCCCGAAAAAGGGAAGTAAATCACTCTCTTTAGTAATACCAGTTCTGAGTATTGTTAGAACTTCGTTGCTTAAATCTTTTAGAATTTTCATGGTTATTTCTGCCTCCCTTTTCTCACTCCATACTCTCGTTCATCAGTTTCTTAAGCAAACTGCATTCCTAGATACAGACTTAAATATATAATTATTTGTTGCACTTGTATTGAATATTTATTAATAAAAATGAGGACAATAAATCTCTGCACTTTTGTGTAACAACTGCTTCACTATTTTATGTACTCTGATATAAAATCAGTCCAATTATTTTTCAGCCACTTTACCGGTAATCCATAATTTAACTCGGCATCTAAAGGAACAGAAATTTTAGTAGCTCTTCCTCGTTCCTCACATCCAGGAACAGATTTTTGCAAGTATCTTTCGAGTGCCACACGATTGTAAGGAACAGTTGCAGGCAAAACACGCCCTTGCCAAGGATAGTCACCTCTTCTCCACGAAAACCATAAACCTTTATCATGGGCATAAAAGTCTTCAATTTTTGCCCACCCTTTGCATTCTCCGGAGATTCTCTGATTCAATATAGCTCTCGGGTTTTCTCTCAATACGCGATTTCCTGGAAATGTCTTATCAAAAGCAATTAGTACAAAGGCACGTGATTTGTGAAGGCGTGTATTTATATCGAAAAACTTGTACTCTTCAACTAAAAGCCATTGTGCAAAATGCGAGGTTCCCTTTATATCTACAGGAACCTCAAAAATAACCCCATTTTTACTAAATGTAAGATCTCCCGAATCCGTATTCAATTCTCCTTCGTAATGATCAAAATCAAGACTAATCTCTGTCCCTTTTTCTTTCATATACTTTAGAAAAATACATTCTGCAAGCTTCCCTTCAATTTGATCCGCGATAAATTGTTCTTTTGTTCTTTTTGAACCTCCAAAATGTTTTTGACTTTGACTTCTCAGATTCCATGCGTCCTCAGCAAACTTTACACACATTGAGATTTCTTCACTCTCTAAATCTATTATCATACGTCACCCTCCAGTATTTAGGCACAAAGACTTTGGTCATTAAAGTTAATAATACCATTAAGTTCTAAATAGTCTAAATACTTTTAAAGGAAATTGTAAAATTCAATACAAAAAGAGACGCAGAAATATTTTCTGCATCACTTTAAATCATAACCTCTATTATTATACGACGCTTTCTACCACTTCTTTAATGACGACTTTCTTTTTCCCTCTCAAATTCTCTAATTGTAGTTTTGGAGCCGGTTCTACATAATCATATTCAATTCCTGCAAAAGATTTTAGGATGGCTTCAAATACAACCTGTGCCCCAAGTGGCGGTACGGCCATACCAATCTGTTTCCGCACAGCTTCTTTGCTGCCGGCAAATACAAAGTCATCCGGAAACGTCTGCAGACGGGCTCTTTCTCTGTTCGTCAAAGCGCGCAGTTCGTCCCAGTGATACATATGCGTTCCGCCGCCGCCGCTGCCAGTCACCGTGTATGCCGGACGTTCCGGATCTAAACGCTTGTAAATAGAACTCATTCGCGCGCCTTTTACTTGCAGCTGCAAATGATCAGGAATTCCCGGATACCAGGCGTTGCTACCCGGCGGTATGTAGCTCAGCATTTCTTTTACTTTGGCCGAATGTTTCGGCATATCGTGATTCGGTGCATCTTCCGGAATCGGCGGATTCAGAATGGCTTCAGATGCCGTTTTGTATTCGGTTGAGGCCAGTGTAGTCGGCGCCGGAACTTTGAATTCAATTCCTTCTTCAGCCAGATCATTTCGGATGCCGACAATGATAATGCGGTGTCTTGCCTGCGGTACTCCGTATTCCTGGAATTTGTACAAATGAGGCGTCAGTTTGTACCCGCACTCTTCCAGTTCCGTCAGGATTTGAATGAAGGCTTTTCCTTCATTGGCGCTTTGAAGTCCGCCGACGTTCTCAGCCACGAAAAACTTCGGCTGGTAGTCTTTCAGCACTTTGACTCCGTACGTATATAAAGGACCAAACTTACCTTCCAGCCCCTTTGATTCGCCTACTATACTGTAGTCGTTGCAAGGAAAACCGAAAGCAAAACAATCGATATCCCCAAGAATGGATTTATCGCCGATCGGCAGGTCTTCCACAGGTACCCAGTGTACAGAAGGATCGTCTGGATTTTCGCATATGTTTAGTCGGAAGGTTTCACAAGCTGTAGCATCGTAGTCGTTTGACCAAAGATGCTCAACTCGAAATTCCTCTCCTGTTTCCGGATGAACCACCCGTGCTTTTTTTGCTGCTAAACTTAGCCCACCTGGACCGTTAAAAAGTTCGCCTTTTTTAAATATCATATGAAAATCGCTCCTTAGTGGTTGGTTTTATACGAAAGTATGTTCTTGCATACCTCTATGCTTTATATTGTACACGTTAACTCAAAAAAATGCAGCCCCCAGCCTTTATGTCAGTTTATTCTAGTAAATCCGGATTTTGTTTAGTGTATTACTTATTTTACGGGGAATAATATTAGCAAAGCGAGGGGTCAGGCTATGGCAGATACAATAAGCAAAGAACAGCGCCGAAAAAACATGCAGGCGATCCGGTCTCAGTCAAAACTGGAAAATAAGGTTTCCCGTATACTCTGGAACAAAGGCTACCGCTTCCGGAAAAATGACCGGACACTATTCGGCAAACCGGATATTTCCATAAAGAAGTATAAAATTGTTATTTTTATTGACTCCTGTTTTTGGCACGCCTGCGAGATTCACGGAAACCAGCCGAAAAGCAATCAGGATTACTGGAATAAGAAACTTGCTAGAAATAAAGAACGGGACCAAGAAGTCACGGCATACTATAAGGAAAAAGGGTGGTTCATCAAAAGGATCTGGGAGCATCAGGTGAAGGAAGATCTTGAAAAAACAGCCGAAGAACTGTCTCAATTTATTCAAAAAGCCAAAGAGCATTCTTCCTAAAGAAGAAACCCTTTGGCTTTTATGAACTGAGAACTCAGTTTTTTTATTAATCTATATCTATTTTAATATTTTTTAAAATCATATTATCTAATTTAATATATCTTATAAATTTTCAAGTATTGTGTTTATAAGAATTCCTTACATATTATAAGTTTACTTGTTACTATTAGGCCGTTTATGCAGATTAGACATTCTCCCATGCATACCAGGGTATGCATAAAGCGATTTGTAAAAATTTATTGTATCAAATTTCCGAAGGTATATTTGGGCTTCATTTGACGAAATATACACTACGTTATTTTTTTTTATTGCTTCCTCGTAATAATCATAATCTATAACAATAATATTTTCAAAATCTTGTTTAACTAACTCTTCTATCCAAGGAATTGTATCAATATTATTACCTAAGATTACATCCGCAATCATTGTTTACACCTACTCAATTATATTTAAATTCCAAAATACAGCAAAGAGCATGGTCTATTGCTGTATTTGAATGGTTAAAACTTAAAATAGTTAGTATTAATTACTTCTAAAGGTAATCCTTTTAAATCTAATTTGTATTTCACTTGTACTATATGATCAATAAATCGTTGCTCAAAAACATCATTGATGATTAATTTAGGGAAATTCTCGTCTATAACGTATCTCTTCATTTCAAGCAGTTTAAAATTTTCAGAACGGACCAAACTATTTTCCTCAAACCCCATTTTTTTTAGCATATCTTCAAGTTTCACTCTCGGATACCCTAAATTGGCTATCATATGAGAAATTCGATTTATCGAAATCCCTGTATTAGATTTTTCAAACCTGCAGAAGTAAAGAAACTGATTTTTTGCAGAGAGCTGAAACTGGCTCGAAATTTCAATAACTGAATCATACCTCAATAACGTTGATTTCACTTCATGTGAAGAATGACTATCTTCAATATCAACAGAAGCGCCGTTCGGTCCATTCCATTCCAAGTTCTTGTTATTTGAATATAAATAGAAAAATGTAACCAATTCTCCCAAAACACTATGAACTGTTTTTTCATAAGTTTTATTGCCGATAAGCTCTTTAAAATTAATCCACCATTTAATAGGATCAATTAAAATTTCTTTTCTCTCTTCACTTTCTCTGCCTGGATCTAAAAACATGGCACATAAAGAAGCAAATTCATATCTTAGCTCCATCACACTGGAAGTTAGCATTAGTAAATGCGCTTCTTTCCCATCAACTTCAAATGTTTCTGTATGATACCTAACATTCGAAAAACTTTCATTAATGAGATATTTCGGCTCAATTGTAATTGCAACACCGAAAGAACTATTTAACTTTATTGCCCACGAAGAATATTCGTCACCAAAACTTTTTAGCTGAATAATTTTCCCTTCATTTAATGATGAAAAATAATTTCTAATTTCTTCTACCGGATTCATTTAATCACCTTATTTTTGGCTTAGATTTTCCAAAAGTGCCTCTGCAACTGCTTGCGAAAGCAACGGTGGCACTGCATTTCCAATTTGTTTAAATGCTTCTGTCATACTGCAATTGAAGTAGAAATCGTCTGGAAAAGACTGCAATCGTGCTGCTTCACGCACCGATATTCCTCTGGGTTCCCAAGGATGTATATGGCTATAAGTATCAGTGCTTAAATGAGCCACAAGAGTATGAGACGGTTTTTCAGGGTCAAGTTTTTTCCATTTCCCAAGAAACTTTTCTATCGAATATGGCGGCACTATTTTCTTTTTTAGTTCAGCATACTTTTCCGGATTAGATTTTTTTGCTACAACATTTTTTCTACACTCATCTGCAAGCAACTTCATCGCAATATCATGTGCATCTCGGTAGTTATCATTTGGTTTCATTTTATTAAAAATAATAAAATCTCTTTTTGTATTTCTAAATCCGTTCCCACTTACGGCATCTAAGATTCCATTATTACTCATCCTCAATCTGTACTGATAATCATTTCGAGGTTCGCTACTGTATTTAAGTTTCAAATGGGGTGGGTGCAGAGTATATTTTCCATCGTATTTTGGAAATAAAGATGGCAGATCTGATAATGCTTCTCCAACAGTAACCCACGCCGGAACGCTGCTTACTGGGATATTTGGCGTTCTGAAAAACCTGCTTTTTTCAAATTTAAGAAAGCGTTGCTCATGCATAGTTTTGTATTCTTTATTTGACCGCTGGTGAGTCGGTATAGGTAAATGGCTAATTTCACCAAATTCTTTTTTTACTGCTATCACAAATACTCTTTCACGGATTTGGGGCACTCCATAGTCTGCTGAGTTTAATACAGTCCATAAAGCATTGTAACCATTTTCAGTTAGTATTTCACACACTTTTTCTGGAATGTTCATACCATTGTAATTAACAGATTCTGGGACATTTTCCATAACTACTGCGTTGGCATTTAAATCCAGGGCAAATCTCAAAAAATCTTCGAAGAGAAATCCCCTGCTGTCATTAAATGCAGCGCGCTCTTCACCCAACGAATTCAGTTTGGCTCTGCCAGCAAGAGAATATGCTTGACAGGGGGGCCCTCCAATTACTACGGGGTTTTGATAGTGGTTAAAAATTTCCGGCGAATTTAATGTTAGATCTCCACAAAGATGTTCCTTATCAATTCCGTCTTTCCAATGAAGATTGTAAGAAGCTGTTATACTCGCCGGCTCATTGAGTTCCATGCCGCTCATAATATTTAGGCCGGCTTTTTTAAAACCTAATGCTAGACCGCCGCATCCAGAAAACAAATCAATAACTTCAAACTTTCTTTGCTGTATCTTTATCAAAGTACTCAAATAGCTCCTTTACATACTGCTTTTCTCCGCCTTCTGTCAAAGCAGGCTCTACTACACGGGCTCTAGCTGTATTAAGTTTCATTACTTTACGAAAAAGTTGATTTTTCCTTCCCTTTTCATCATCTTTAACTTGTGAGTAATTTCTCATAATTTCGCGATATAACTCAATCCGGTACCCTTGTCTTCCAGATCTTTCAACTAATTGTACCAAGTCGTCAGTAGTATTATCTTTTAATATTTTATATGTGCCGTCATAATCACCTTGCCATGATAAGTGCATATACCACCAAAGTGTTTTCAGCCATATTCTACGCGATTCCTTGTAATAGCGATTTTCATTGAGTCCTTTCCATCTTTTGAAGACGATATCGGGAACAATCTCAATCGATAAAAACATCCATGTTCCATCTTGTGACGCTTGTCTTTCGGAAATTTGATATTTCTCTGATAATAGTTGATACATCTGTTTACCGAATAATAAGTCAAAATCATATGTTGATACAGTATAAGAATCGCCCATACTGTCTAATTCAAGATTTACGCTTTCATGAATTTCTTCAAATTCTTTCCGCAGTACACTGTATTTGTTTTCCGGCTTAAAATCTTGAATGGTTTCTGTTTTAAAATTTTCAAATTTAGAAATTGCTTCTTTTTTAGTTATTACTGATAGCAATTTATTCACCTTCTATTCTTGATTCTAAATCTTTTCTGATCGTCTCTGCCAATTTTTCTGGTGAAGAAGCATCCCAGTTAAATGTTTTCAAGAAATAAAACACTGCTTGGCCAATGGAACCTTCTTCTAAATTCATACCATTAATAATATTTTCTCTTTCAGGACTATCTAAACTTTTTTGGACAATTACCTGCAATGCACTGGCCAATACTTCCACTAGCATAGGCCCATTGAAATCTCCTTTTTTATCATTTATATATTTAAAATTTTTGTGGGCTGTATTGATATTAATACATACAAATTCTTCAGTAAACGGATCTGTTAATAGGTCAGTATAATTAAAAGTTACATACCATAACGGCATATTTGGTGCTGAAACTTCCAAGATAGGAAATGAGGATCCCGCCCCATCTAGAATGAGTAATTGAGTATCAAGCTTACCTAAAATTGTACCACTTTGACTAGAGTACCAAGATGCCTGGAATTTAGCTGCTTTTTCTAAATAAAGTATAAGCTCTAGAGTGACTTCCCCACTAAGCTGATTTTTATCGAACTTTTGATTTAGATTGGCTGAAAATGGACCACTATGGTCTCTGCTAATTGAATCTATTTTTATAGTTCCTCTTTGATTGGAGCTTTTAGAAAACCAGTTTAATGCAATTCCTAATACTGCATCAGGAGCCACAATACCATTCTCCGTAAAAAGAAATGCAGGATTATTTATATAGAATTTCTTTTCAATTATTAAGTTGTACTTATTAGGTTCCCAAATACCATCTTCATCTTGTATAAATATATGATCGCCTTTGTGTTCAATATCATGAGTTTGGTTAATAGAGATTTTTTTTATCTCGCCATCATCGGAGTAAGAAAAAGCGTAAGGTTCTGCTTCATATCCGATTTTCATAAATAGCTTTTCATTTAATTCTTTGTGAAAAAGTATTTCATTATTCATTGGCTATGCTCCTCTGATGTCAAAGAGATCGAAGCTTGGATTAACGGATCTTTCTTCAGCAGCTTTAAAGTCCCCAATATTTTCATGCTGTCACCAGGGTTAAAAATTTCGGCTCCGTTAATTGAGCTAAACTTCTCTGTTTGATGCAAACTTACAGGATACAAATTATTTGTTCTGCACTCTCTATTTAAAGTAATTAATGTGTCCATATTATCTACATTAGTTATAGTAAATTCTTTAATTTCAAGCGGAAACGTTGTACCTATTATTTCAGCCTTTTCCCATTCATTCCCCTTTATAGGGCCTGATTCCGATTGCACTACAATTTCTAAAATTGCTTTTGTATTTTTTTTCTTAATGTCTAACTTGAATTGAATCTCTAAAGACCCATCATTTTTATGATTCTGCTCAAGAATATCAAAAACTACTTTTCTGTTTTTCAGAAAAGTATTCTCGCCTCCAGGAGGACGCACAACCGGGTTTGTTGGACCCCGGCCAAAATTTTGCGGAGGAAGCAATTTTCCTGCCAACGCTTTGCTTAATTTCCCTTTTTTCCCTTTTGCAATTTCTTCATCTGAAATAGAGTATTTATTTTTTATTGCTTTAGATACATTGGTCTGAATTCTAGCGATTATTGTTATCCTGCCTTCCGGGACACTTAAATCTTTCCAAGAAGTATGGTCAGCCTTTTCGCTTTTTCTCAAATAATTTTCAAGAACTGAAAAATCTTCGAAATCTCTAAATTCACTATCTGAATTTGGAACAAATAGTCCTATGATAAACTCATTTTCAGGAGTTTGTTTAATATCGTTACACCACAAACTGCCAACTTCATAATTTACAATCATTCCGGGTTTACGTAGAAATGCAACGATTGGTATATTTACAGTTTCATCGATTTCTTCAAAATTCAAATATTTATATGGACTTAGTTCGTTATCTGGCGGCAACATTTTCAGGTTTTCTTTTGTTAGCTTTGTAAAAGCTACTTTTCCAGCATTTCCGTTGGACGTATTAATAAAATTGTTTTTTAAATTTATATCTGTAACTTCGTATTCTAAACTTTTAAGAATCTGAGATTCTGGAACTTTTTTGTCGACTGATATAGCTTGATTATACAAATCATGCATTATCTTAAAGAATATCTCCATATTGTCGTAATTTATCGATTCGTTATTTACTCTTGCATCCAGCCATTTTCCATATGGATAATAGTGATTATCTATTCTAGGTGCATACCACCTTTGAAGAGCTATTTTCAAATAATCTTCTATACTGCTAGACCACCATACGTCCGGATTCCTAGGCAACACTTTTTCCTCATCGATAAAAGGAATGATAATTTTCGTGCCCGTTTCTTCTCCTCTGAAAAGTGGAACTGAAAAGATCTCCAATATGCTTCTTATTTTAGTTTCTTCTGTTATTGCTGTCGTCGAGCCATCTTTTGTTTCTTCTCCCCACCAAGCAATGCCACGTTTCGGTTTATTGTCTACTGAAGGTATATAGGTGAATTCTCCTTCTTCATTCTCTACCATTGTTGCTGCTAACCGATGTTCATACTCTCCGTTTGCTTTCTTAATTCTTGAGTAGTAAAAGACTAGACCTATTCCGAACCGAAAATATATTGTTTTTCCCAGTCCCCACGAACCTCCAGCCCCTTCTTTATTTTGTGGAATGCTTATTTCATATACCAGTTTCTGAAGGTTCCCGTAGTCATTATTAACTACTTCATCAATATGAAGAGGACCTGTTAGACCGACAGTATTAGAGTCTGAGATATACAATGCTTTTGCACTGCTGCCTCCAAATTTTTTATTTAAAGCTTCTTCTATTCCGTCCATATTTGATATAAGAGAATTACTTTGAAATTCTGTTAAGCCAATATCTACAATAACGGATGGTTGAATAGTCGAATCTGCAGCGTCTAGGCTGTTTTGAACAGCTTCTCGAACCAGCAAATCCAATACTGGGGTATCTTCATTTTGTAGCAATTTGAGCAAAGAACTTCCTCGCTCTGACATTCTTTCATGTTTTGCAATTTCAATTTTCACTAGTTTCCCCTCCGAGATCACCTTCATTTAAATCTGTAACATTATCTTCTTTTAAGTTTATAGTTAATTTTTTCGCTAAATTTTTATTCTTTTTCCCTGGCACTAACATACTGAGACCAATGATATCTTCATCAAAATTTAAGTCAGACCTTAGATCGTTGTCAAGGCTCGCTTTCGAGCTTTGATTGATTCTATAGATTATTAATTGCGGTGTCTTTTCCAAACCTGTCTTTTCACGGACCTCTCGCACTCTTGCGTTAGAGGCCGTTAAAGTATTTGCAGGTATGTTTGCTTTTTCTAATTCTTTGGCATCTATATCTGCATACAGATCTTTCGGGGCTCTTAACACGCCTATGCTGACGGAGCTACTTGTTAAAACGCCCTTCCCTTTTCTTGTTCGAGCTACCAGTCCAACTTTTTCTCCATTTATATCCCAACCTGTTTTATTTTCAGGAATTTTACCTGTACCACTTAGAATTATATTCCATCCTTCGAAATCTTCTTCTTTTTCTACCTGCTTATACCAGTCGGCAAATGCATGGATTTGATTAAAAATACGTGACTTTTGATCAAACTTAAAATGAGTTAGTAAGTTTTTTCTTAAATCTTCAAACTTTACATTTTTCCATATTAAGCCTGATTTTTCACTAGTCATTGCCGGTTTCGGCAATTCTTTCAAGAATTTTTCAGTGACTTTTATATTATGTGCTAATATTTCTTTTTCATTTTTAAAAATGGTCGTTTGAGCCGATATACCGGAAAAATCTAATTCTGTTTCAATTGCACTTTGCATTCGGTTTTTCGCCGTAATTTTCATCCATGATAGCTCTGGAGAATTTTTAACTTTTGGGCCATATTCTTCTGGACGCAAGCCGAAATCCGAGAAGGCCTTTAAGTCTTCTCTCAGTTCTTGTTCAACAGAAGCCAGGAATTGAAATTTTTCATATGTGTCATCAGTTAACCAAATTCTTGGAAGCAGTTCATATCCTTTTCTGTAGCCAAACCATCTTCCCATTTGCATAAGCGTATCACCTTGTTTGCTTGCTCTAAGAAAGTATGTACTAGTAAGTCCTTCTATTGTAAGTCCTCTTGATAAAGTGCTTCCTCCTATAACAATAAATGCTGTCGCTGTTTTAGGTACATTTGTTCCGCTTGTTTTTGGGTATACCAGTCTTACATGCATATTTTCATCTGTAATCCCATTGTTTGCACAGTTATCTATACATAAATGAATTCCATTGTGGTATTTAGGCTCTCCTAAATCACTGAGTGGAATATGAGTAATTTCACTCAATAAATTTGAAATTTCATCTTTAATCAAACTAAAATCTGGATAATCAGTAATTTTTTCGTTCGATGTACTGTAATTCGGATACCCTTCTCTGAATTTCTTTTTATCAAATATTTTGGTTTCTGTTTGATATACTTCTTTGCATAATTCAATAATCTCTTTCATAGATTTTTCTTTGATCCAACTTTCTACGGATTCAGCCACTGATTTATGGTGACTTTGTTTTTGGCTAGTATGAATCAGCATACTTACTGGTTTTTTCTGTCCCCAATGCCTTCTTACTGCCACTGTACATAAAAACCAGGAGATAGACTCTGCAAACGAATTTGGAATCTGTCCAAGGCCCTTATCATGAATTTCTTCAATTTGCTCTAGATCTTCTTTAATGATGCATCTAGTAATATCCAGTCCTTGATCATCTGTGTCAAATAAACCAAAAATTTCTTTAGGTCCAAAATATTCATTTGAAGTTTTCAGCACGCCAATAAAATCTTTCGGATAAAGAGTATCTTTCCCAGATTCATTTAATATATTTGCATACGGCGTAGCTGTATAACAAATATAATTCATTGCGCCCGGCTTATCTTGACAATCTTTTTTTCCATTTACTAATTCAAGAATAAGAGAGTTTATTTTTGCTCTTTCTTCTTTCTCAATATCTTTTGCATTAATGCCTGCTTGGTCAGCTTCATCGTCAATCACCAGAATTTTCATTTGTTTCAGTTTATTTATGTCCTCGTTCATCCAGTCTATTAACTTTCTTAATCTGCTTGGATTTTTTAAAACGACAGTTAAAAACCTTTGGTTAGCACCTGACTCCCAGACTAGGTCCGATGCTCTATGACCTGATGGCGAATTTGGAGAAGGCTTCTCTAGAGGATGCCAGCTCAAATTCCCGTTATGGTTTAAATCTGAAATCAGCCTTTCTGAAGTTTGTTTTCTCAAATTGTCAATTAGCCCAGAAAGGACAACGAAAAAATTCCAACCCCAATCTGCGGCCATAGCCATAAGAGCAGCCATGTTAGCAGTTTTTCCTGATTGTACATGTCCTACCATTAATCCTTTTACAGAACCAACTTCTTCACTGTTTAATGTAAGCTTTTTAAGAATTTTTACTGTTGTTTTTTCTATTTCTTCAATGGATTCTTCTGTCCAGTTGTCATTTTTAAGTTTCTTTTTGTAGAGTTGCCACGATGACCTTGCACTTGTTGGAACATGAACGCCATTATCTGAACCATTATCAATTAATGTGCTTTGTTCATTTTTTATATGAATAGATTTCTCTTCTTCTTCAGTTTTTTTAGACCATTCAACTATTTCTAACCAAATTTCAGGAGTAGCAAACTCTGGAATCATATGAAAACGCTTTTGAAATTCTATAAAATAATTTAAATCGTCATAGTTTGAACCCATAGCATACTTCGTTTTTTCCCATCCTTCTTTTTTACCCATAATTTTAATAGAGTCTCTAATTTGATCATAGTTTGGATGTGCAAAATTACTCATTATTATATTACCCCTTTGACAATATTGACTTTAATAAGTATTATACCTTACATCTTTTTACAAATCTTCATATAAGAAAATACATATATTTTTTTAATTTCATGCTACTTATATTATTATCTTTAATTCTAAGTCTTTAGGGAGTAAGGGAAGTGAAAAAAATCAATTCTTTTCAAATAATTTGTTAATATATATATTTAGTTGTAGAGGGAGTTAAAGAGTTTGTTTAAACGGAAAATTTAATTTTAATTTTATGGAATTTAATTGAATTATTGAGTAAAATAGAATCATCTGATTATAAGGAGACCAAGTTAATGTACCTAACTTCTAATTTGCAAGATCATGTTTTTTTAGTGCCTTACCAAGAAGGCTATCGAGACTTAAAAATTCTCACCGGCTATGCATCACCTTCTTTTCTGTTTCATATTATTGATAATTTCCCTGAAGCAAATATTGAATTAACAATTGGTATGACAAAGAAAGATGGAGTAAGTAAAGTAGATCACTCTCAATATGTTGATATAATTAGCCGTTTTCCAAATATTATTGTTAATTACCAAAAGACACTTCCTGGCGTTCATACGAAAATCTACTATTGGACAAACAATGGTATTAATCAAGAGTCAATAATTTATACAGGTTCTGCAAATTTTTCATGGAATGGCTTTAGAGATCAATTAGAATTAGTTAGCCGTTCAAATTTTAATAATATTGAAGACGTATTTAATCAAGCTGATTCGATTTCTTGTGTAGATCCAAATGTAGAAGGATATATTAAGTTCTATAATAGACTACCTACTCAAGATGAATTAAATTCTAACAAGTTTCATGAATTTGAAAATCAAAAAAACTTTTTAGTGAACCCCTCTGTGCGTTTGCCCTTGCTTATTAAGAATGATACAGAAATTCAAGAGAAATCCGGACTTAATTGGGGCCAAAGACCAGGCCGTGAACCAAACCAAGCATACATACCTGTGCCATCTTCTGTACACAATCGCGATGCCAACTTTTTTCCTCCATTAGAAAATCCATTTACTTTGATAACAGATGATGGTCAACAATTTATTTGTACTATGGCTCAAGCAAATCGAAAAGCAATTGAGACCAGCTTAGCTAACAGTATAATGGGAAAATACTTTAGAAGGAGACTAGGAGTTCCTTTAGGTGCAAAAGTAGAAGTAGAAGATGTTTTACAATACGGAAAAACATTCGTAGAAGTTTTTAAAATAGATGAGGAAACGTATTTCTTAGATTTTAGTAATTCTCCGCTACAAAAATCTTGATAAATTTAGCATATATATTTATCTTAGTAATTAATAAACATATAAAAGTTTAAACTTGATATTTTACAGATTAAACTGCCCCCATGGTATACATCTAAAAAGTGGCTATGTGAGGCTTTTTTTGTATTCCAAGATAATTTACGCTGTCATTTCATCAGCCTTCTACATATTTTTAAATAACAGTTTTCAAAATCCCTATGTATATTACCAATAGACAAGGAGGGATAGAATGAAACGGTGTAAAGTATGCAGAAAGAAACCAAGTATCGCACGGCGGGTAGACAGTTTTGGAAATGGTTTTTGTTCGGAAGATTGCTTCGAAGAATTTGAAGGAGGACCAGATGATTTCGATCACCCTTACATTGATGATTATGAATCAATGAGACGGATTTATGGCGAGTGGATGATGAATTACGAAGAGGACTTACACATAAGCATTTACTTTGGATATCCAAAGAAGAAAGATTTAATTGAATGGCTAGATGAAACACTCGAACCGTTTCGGGATTATTACCGCCTTGAAGGACAAGACGGGATCTTTTCTGCCGAAATTTATCATTACATGCAGGAACTTGTGAAACTGCAAGAAACGATTCGCAGCTGGGAACCGGATAATCGAAAGCACGAAAAATGGTTGAAGGAATTGCAGGCTAAATAGATGGACACCCCTTCACCTTAACTTGTCGATATGGAAATGAGATACTCCTAATCAATTGAATATGAAAAGGGCTTTCCATATATCTCGGAAAGCCCTTTTGATTTTTTCAGATGATGTTTGCACAATGGATGCTCATCCGAGTTTAACACTCGCCGCTTCGCCTTCACGTCTTTCCCATCAACAAAACTTCTTCGCCACCAACGACAATCCCAGCTCTTCTGCCGGAACGGGACGGCTGAAATAATAGCCTTGTCCTTCGTCGCAGTTTTCCTGGATCAAATAGGCCAGCTGCTCTTCATCCTCGATGCCTTCTGCAATTACACTCATGTTCAGTTGATGGGCCAGGGAAATAATCGTGGAAGTGATTGCTTTCCCTTTCAGCCCTGTAGTGATGTCCGACACGAAACTGCGGTCGATTTTAACCCGGTCAAACGAGTATTGCTGCAAGTAATTGAGGGACGTGAAACCGGTGCCGAAATCATCGATCGAGATAGATACACCCAACTTCTTTAAATCCACCAAGTTTTGTTTCAGGATCTTCGTATCTTCCATCAAGATGCTTTCGGTCACTTCAAGTTCGAGCCATTTGGCATCGAGTCCTGTTTCATCCAGCGCATCTTTGACGGTTTGGACAAAGCCGGGATGCTGCAATTGGATGGTTGAGGTATTGACGCAGATTTCAAAAGGCGGATAGCCCTTTTCCTGCCATTCTTTGATTTGCGCACAAGCGGTATGCAAAACCCATTTCCCGATGGGCACAATCTGCCCCGTTTCTTCTGAAATCGGAATAAAATCATCAGGCGACACGCGGCCAAGCATTGGATGATTCCAACGGATCAATGCTTCCACTGCACTCAGCTCTCCCGTTTTCAGGTTCGTGATGGGCTGATAATGCAGCTCAAGTTCTTGGTTCCGGATCGCTTCCTTCAAGTCCTTTTCAAGGATCAGCTTGTATGACGTCTTTTGATCCAGTTCATCTGAGTAGACCGTGTGATTGTTTTTGCCATACTTTTTCGTGAAATACATCGCCGCGTCTGCCTTCCTGATCAACTCTTCCACTGTCTCTTCTGCGCCGCCGCTGAATGCGATGCCGATGCTGCAGGAAATCGACAGAGAATGGTCCAAGACGATAAACGGCTGGGATATCACCTCGTTGAGTTTTGCCGCTAAAAGGCGCACCTCTTCTTCTGTCGCATGCGGCAATAGGATAGCGAATTCATCTCCTGCCGCCCTCGCCACTGTATCCGCTTCACCTACTATTGCTTCCAAACGCTGTGCAACGGCTTTCAAGAACTCATCACCCCGATTGTGTCCCAATGAGTCGTTGATGAATTTGAAGCGATCCAATCCGAGAAACAGGACAGCCAGCTTATGGTCATGGAACTGCGAAATCTGAAAGACTTGCCTTAAGCGGTCTTCGAACAGCTTACGGTTTGGCAGTTTGGTCAAGGAATCAAAGTAAATCAGTTCTTGCATCAAATTTGTGTTTTCATTGCGTTCGGTAATATCAACACCTACGCCATAAACCCCGATGATTTCACCATTATGCTTCATCGGAAAATTGGAAATCTCCACAGCTCTTCGCTGTCCGTCTTTTCGCGTAATGAAGATTTCATATGTAACGGTTCCCCCAAGCGCTGCTTTCTCAAAATGATAGAGGGTGGTCGGCAAATCTTCCGGCACGACAAGCGGCATGAAAGCCATTTCGAACAGCTCTAAAGCAGAATACCCTGTTATCCGTTCACAGGCCGGATTAGCATCGATAAAATTGCCTTCCAGATCAAACGTGTACACAGCGTCCGGGTTATTATCAAACAACGACTTGAACCGTTCCTGATTTTCCTTCAACTGTGCTGTCGCCTGAACTTCTGCCGTCACATCAACGATGGCCCCTACTAAAAACGTTTCACCATTGCGGACCATCTTTTTCCCATATACTTCGACGACAATCATTTCCTTGCTTTTTTTGAAGAACCGGATGCGGTATTGATCGTGCTTGTTTTGATCCTCAAGCCTTCTGATCAAACGTTCCTTCATGACACCGATATCGTCTGGATGCACCAAGTCCGTAAAAGCAATCTGGCCATTAAGGATTTCTTCTTCAGCATATCCGAGGAGTTCACAAAACTGCTTATTGACGAACGAGTAGGAATTCTCCTTCAAGACATACATGCTCACGGGTGCGTTTTGCACGGTGACTTCGAACATCTCCTGGTAAAATTCTTTATCCATCGGTGCATTAACCTCGATCAAATTCAAGAAAAACTTATTAGCGATTTGCTTCATGTAAAGCAACTCCTTTCAATTCAAAATCCCCGTCTAATCGTACGAGTCGATAAAGGGGCGAGCCTTCACCAAATGCATTTGTACAAATTGCATGCATGAACTTCAACATCGAAGATATTGATCCATTCACTGAGACAATAAAAAACGAGAAGATTTCGTTTTGACAAGTTTTTAATTTTTTCGTCGTCTATGTACACGACGGTGTCGTCTCTTCTTATTAAATCTCGTTTCTCCGTATAGAGGGCAGGATTTCTTAACCGGCTGGATCCGTTTTTTGAAATTTCAAAAGTGGAATAATCATATATGGAGCATTCCATGGAATTGAATTCCCAAGAAAGGATTAAAATCAAATCGTATTGTTTTAGAAAGTGAATCGTCTCTTCATTGGATTCGAGCGCAAGCTCCACTGTTCTTCCGACAATGTTCTGAAGTTCCAACATATCGTGCTCACTTAATGATGGTTTCCTTTTGAATATAAACATAAGCTGCTTCCTCCCAGAGCATTCATTTTTTTTTTAAAACAGCGTTATTTTAATTGCATTAATTAACTTTCTATATCACGAAAAGTAAAATACTCCTATTTATCTCTTACAGGTATTATCGGCTATTTTTGCATAATTATAAATAGGCATAAGTAACTTTTCATATAAATTGTGTCTTAAAGTGAGGCGATACAGCGAATAAAGCTTTTTACAAAAATAAATAGAAAGTATAATATACATGTACTCTTTATTTATTCGGAACTGAGAATAACAAAAAAACCTTTTCCGGCCAATTAAGAAGCCGAAAAAGGTTTTATTTATTTGTACCTTCAGAAGAAAATAATAGAAGGATATATAGCGAATTAAATTGACTTAAGCTTATTTACCCCTTCATGCATCATTTATTCTTTTCTGGCACGGACCTCTTATTGTATTTATAAATACTTTCGGTAATTCCCTCTCAAAAACACAGTATCAATCTGGCTCGAATACACTTCCGTATTCAAGATTCGTTTGCTGATCAAGCGGTTTGCGATAATCTCCGCTTCCCGAAAATCCAAACTTACCGCATCGGCGATTTTCTGCGTTTCGATAATTGCCGGCTCGTCGGGATTGGAGCCCGCTGCTTTGGCTTTGCGGCTTTCTGCCACTACGAATCTTAAAATCTCCGCTTCCTGTTCCGTTATCTTGCCGGCAGACACGAAGTTCTCGATAAAGTCGCGCTGGTTGACGATGTCTTTCAGCACTTTCGCCGCTTTGAATTGAGGCGCTTTGGATGAAGCGATGGTAATTTCTTCGCCGGTTTGCGGGTTGCGGCCTTTTCGCTCACCCTTTGAAGTGACTTGGAACGCGCCGAAGTCGTTGATTTTCACTTCTTCGCCTTTTGCTAGCGCTGCCGTGAGCACTGACAGGATTTCGTTTAACGCTTTCTCGGATTGGTCTTTAGGTAATTGGCTTTTATGTGAAATAACTCCAATCAGTTCTTTTTTGTTCATGTGGTATTTCCTCCAGTGCAAATGGCTATGCCATTCTTAGTCTTATCCTTTATTATACCGTTTTTGTGGCTCGTATATTTCAAGAAAAGCAAAAGCCATCCCCGAAATCGATTGATTTCCATGAGGATGGCCAGTTGACTATGCGGTTGAAGGAGAATTTATTCTTTTACTGACCTACTCCCTCGTTATTCGACAACCGTCTCTTTCCCACTTTCCAGAACGAGCGCTTCGCCGTTGTGGAGGATTTCAAGCCGGTCGCCTTGCAGGATGGTGTAGCTGGCAGTTTCGCGGTCTTTGCGGATTTTCAGCAGGCGGCCTTGGTATTGCAGCCGGAACTCGTAGGAATTCCATTCGGCTGGCAGCGCAGGCGCGAACGACAAGCCGCTTTCTTTCAGCCGCAATCCGGCAAAGCCGTAGACGATGCCGAGCCACGTGCCGCCCATATTCGCCATGTGCAGGCCGTCTTTTGTGTTGCCGTGCGTATTTTCCAAGTCCAGGCGCGCGGTTTCATTGAAATAAGCATAGGCTTTGTCGTGATAGCCTAGTTTGGACGCCATGATGCTGTGGACGCACGAAGACAGCGACGAATCGTGTGTGGTGATCGCTTCGTAATAATCATAGGAATTTTTCATCGTGTCGAAATCCTGCTCGTCTTCCAACAGGAAATGCGCAAGCACGGTGTCGGCCTGTTTCAACACCTGGTAGCGGTACAAGGTCAACGGATGATAGTTCAACAGCAGCGGGAATTTTTCAGCTGGCGTGTTTTTCAGATCCCAGCGGTCCTTTTTCAGGAAGCTGTCGTCCTGCGCATTGATTTGGAGCGTCTCATCGTACGGCAAGTACATGGTGTCGCCTGCTCTCTGCCAGCCAGTCACTTCCGTTTCCGACAGCTCCAGCGCTCCAGTGAGCTGCTGCAGCCGCTCGCTGTCCTCTTCTTTCAGGAGGTTAAAGACTTTGGCTGCCCACAGCAAATTGTGTTTCGCCATGACGTTCGTGTAATAATTATTGTTGACGATGCACGTGTATTCATCGGGGCCGGTGACGCTGTCAATGCGGAATTCGCCGTTTTGCATATGCCCCGTGTCCGCCCACAGACGCGCCGTTTCGAACAGCACTTCTGCCATATAATCTTTCAGGAACGCTTCGTCTTTTGTCGCCAAATAATATTGGATATAGCTGTAGGCGATGTCCGCGCTGATGTGGTATTGCGCCGTGCCGGCAGGGAAAAATGCCGAACTTTCCGGACCGGTGATCGTGCGCCACGGGAACAATGCGCCTTTTTCATGGCCCATTTCTTTTGCCCGCTGCCGCGCGCTGTCCAGAATCGAATAGCGGTGCAGCAGCAAATTTTTGGCGATGGCCGGATTGGTCATCAGGAACACCGGGAAGATGTAGATTTCCGTATCCCAGAAATAATGCCCTTCGTAGCCTTCGCCGGACAGGCCTTTCGCGGCGATATTGCTCGCCGGATCTTTGCCCACCGATTGCAGGAGCTGGTACAAGTTGAAGCGGATGCCTTCCTGAACGTTTTCATCGCCCTCGATCGCAATGTCCGAGATGGCCCAGTAATTGTCCAGATAGGATTTCTGCTCAGTCAGCAACTCATCAAACGGCTTGCTTTGCACAAGTTCCAAGGTCTCCAGCGCTTTGCCGGTGACGTCGTCGCCGTGGCGCAGCGTATCCGTATAAACGGCGTATTTGGTGAACCCTACCGGCGCGTTGCCTGCACAGACGAACGTTTCTTCGATACTTACGTCCGTCACATGGCTGCTGTATTCACAGCCTTCTGACTGGACCACCGCTGCAGATACACAAGCCACTTCCAGTTCAGTTTGGTAGGTCGTGTCTTTGACGATGCTGACCCGCCCTTCCTGGCGTACGTCTGTGACGTGGAGGCGCTTCGTGTGGCCTGACGCGAGGCGCGGATCTTCTTTATCGACGTAGTTGGAGACGTCGCCGTTGAGTGTGGAAACAATCTTCACTTCTGCGATCGGCGTAATCGGCTCCACTTTCACATCGATCGCAAACAATTCTCTTGTTACGAACGACACCAGGCGCCTAAAATGGATTTTCACTTCTTTGCCTTGCGGTGAGATCCAGTGGACGATGCGTTCAGCAAAGCCCGCGTCCATGTGTAGCTTGCGTTCGCAGAAAACCACTTCTCCTTCAAATACAGAAAACCGTTCCCCGTCCAAGTAGATCTCGACGCTTTGCGCATCGATGACGTTCAGCACTTTTTGCTGCGTTGCCGGAAAGCCGTACAATTTCTCTCCGTAGGTGATTTCTGTTTCATCATGGAACGCATTGATATACGCTCCCCGGATCGATTTGAATCCTTCGGTATAGCCTTCTTCAAAATTTCCTCTGACGCCCAAATAGCCATTGCCCAAAGACAGCAGGCTTTCGTTCACCAAAAGATTCGGATTATCGAGTTCAAACTTCGTTAATGTCCAGGTCATGCTTCCACTCCTTTACAAGCCGGCTTTTTTCTTCTCAAACTGCCGGATCACTTCTTCAAACACCAAGTCAGAAGTGTCCGCCACCAAATAATCTGCGTGCGATAAATGATTTTCATCGCCGACGCCTACTGAAAACATGCCGGCCCGGTTGACCGCTTCGACGCCCGCACTGGCGTCTTCGATGCCGATGCAGTCCCGGTAGTCGATCCCGAGTGCATCTGCCGCAGCAGTGAATGTCTCCGGGTCCGGTTTTCCTTTTTCTACTTTTCCTGCGTCTACTATGTAATCGAAATAACCGGCAAGGCCCAATTTCTCCAAAATGGCCGGCGCATTTTTGCTGGCCGAGCCCAATGCAATCTTGGCATCGGTTTTTTTATTGGCATCCAAGAAAGCCACCATACCCGGGAGGATATGGGCAGGTGTGATTTCTTCGATGAGCGTCAAATAGTACTCGTTTTTTTGCGTCGCCAGTTTCAGCTTTTCCGCGTTTGACAGCGCGCCGATCGAAGGATCCAGCGCCAAAATGCGGTCCAAGGAATCCATGCGGTTAATGCCTTTCAACTGCTCGTTAAATGCGCGGTCAAATGAAATACCCAGCCCTTCAGCCAGTTTTTGCCACGCCAAAAAATGAAATTCAGCGGTATCAGTCAGGATGCCGTCCAAATCGTAGATAAAAAGCTTCGGTTTATGTGTCATGTAATCTCCCTCTTTTCTTTTTCCGCTGCGGGTTCCGCCGGCAAAAGTTGCACGCTATCCCGCTCCATCAATTCATGCGGGACCCAAATATGCTGCCGTTCCAATTTGCCGTCGATGATGTCTTGCAGCAAACGGGCGGATAATTTTCCGATTTCCACGAAATTCTGCCGGATTGTCGTAAGCGGCGGTTGTGTATAGCGGCTCAGCACAAGGTCGTCAAACCCCGTGACCGAGATGTCTTCCGGAATCCTCAGGCCGGCTTCTTTCACGGCCTTCATGACCCCGAACGCCATCAAATCGCTGAAACACAGAAAAGCAGTCGGCTGTTTTTCCTGCAAATACGCTTTCGCCAGCTCATACGCCTTTTCTTCCGAAAAAGAAGCTTCCAACACGTCGACATGGCTAAGGTTCATGCCATATTGATCGAGTGCTTTCGCCAAGCCTTTCATGCGTTCTGAATTGACGTAGGTTTGCCGCGTCCCCGCCATGACCGCCAGCTTGCGGTGATGGCGTTCCAGCAAATAGACAGCCATTTCATTTGTCGCCTGGGCGTTGTCGATGGATACACTGCCAATCAGCCCATTTTCCGTTTCGGCCATGATATCGAGCACGACGCACGGCAGGCTGGAGCCGATCAGCTCTTTGTAATATTGGTCGTCTGTCCGGATGCCCTGTAAAATCGCGCCGCCGATGTTTCGTTCGCGGCAATAGCTGATGTAGCTTTGGTGTTTTTGCTGCTGGGAATCGGTCAGGTAAATCGACAACTCAAAGCGGCTGGTTGAAATTTCCTGGTAAACGCCTTTGAATATATTGAACGCATTACTGTCATTTTCGTTGTCATTGAGCACGCCGGAAGAAATCAGCCCAATCGTTGTGTGTTTTTTGGACGATAAATTTTTGGCATTGAGATTCGGTGAATAATGCAATTCCTGCGCGATTGCAAAAACGCGCTGCCGTGTCTCTTCTTTGACATCGGCATAATTATTGAACGCTTTGGAAACGACGCTGACGGATACCCCCGCTTTTTTGGCAACATCTTTTATTGTGGACATTCGCTGTTTCACTTCCTACATGAATTTATGGAGGCACAACGCCGTTTCAGCTAGCCGTTTTGGCTGCCTGTTTGTTTTTGACACGCAGCGTAAAGCTGTAGAATGCCGAGAACGACAGAAACGCGCTCAAAGAACCGGTCAATAGCGGCAAAAGCAATAAGAGCTTCGTAACGCTGACCCAAATGAGCACGCCATTGCTGAGCAGGATGAACAAACCCAGCAGCGGGCTGCCGGTTGACACGAAAAATGCATTCATCACGCGTTCCATGCCGCTCATGCGGTAATGGACGCTGATGGACAAGAAGTTAACGGTGTAAACAAACAATGCCAGTCCCGTAATCAGAAACAACAAATCGAGGGCACCGCTCCCCGATCGGAGATAAAAAAATCCGAAGTACCAAATCAGCCAAACGGCCGCAAACGGCACCCCCATTTTCACGCTTTCTTTGTAATTCGCCTTTAAATGGGAAACGAACATCTTCACTGAAGAAGTGTCGTTATCAAGCAGCCAATCCCGCGCGGACGCAAAGACAGCGGCCGTCGCCGGAAAAAACAAAAGAGGCGTAAACAACAGGACAGCAGCGCCAAACAGCACAATTCCAGCTGCGTTGCTGATGTCGATGACCATAAACGCAGTGAATAATGGGATGCCCATTAAAAACCACAAGAAATTGACGACCGCCATCTTCAAAAACCATTCGCTCGCTGTATAAAGTACGCCCAAAAGCCCGTTCGTCTCCTGCATGTTTCCGCCTCCTAATGAAAAAGGGCTTATTTAACAGCCCCTTCTCCAATTCCTTTGATGATGTATTTCTGAGCAAGCATATAGAAAATAACAACCGGAATAATCGTTAAGGTCAAGCCGGCCATGGCCAAGTTCCATTCAATCGTAAATTCTCCGAAAAAGTAGAAGACAGACAACGGAATCGTCCGCAGCCCTTTGTCGACCAGTGTCAATGACGGCAATAAGAAGTCATTCCAGATCAGGATGACATTCAAAATCATGACGGTCGCCGTAATCGGTGTCAGAATCGGGAAAATGATCCGCCAGAACACGCCGAATTTTGAAGCCCCGTCAATCGTTGCCGCTTCTTCAAGCGAAATCGGGATTGATTTGATAAAGCCGTGGTAAAGAAAAACGGAAAGAGCTGCGTTGAAGCCGATGTTCATGAAAACCAGGCCGCCAAGCGTATTGTACAGCGGAATGCCGAAATCTCTTGTAATTCCTGTAACCAGCTGCATAAGCGGCATCATCAGGGTCTGGAACGGTATCAGCATCGTGGCAATAAGGGTCATGAAAATGAGGGTGCTGATGCGGTTGCCGGATCTGGCAAGCATCCATGCCGTCATCGATGACAAGATGACAATGAACACCACTGAAACAACCGTGACAAACATCGAATTGATAAACGCGTTGATGAAATCCATCTGTTCCATCGCTTCCGTGTAATACTGGAAACTGAATTGTTCAGGAAGGGCTAACGCACTTTCGTACAATTCCTGCCGCGTCTTGAACGAGTTGACGATAATGATGTAGATGGGAGACAAAAAGATCAAAGCAACCAGCGTCAGTAAGATCTCTTTCGACCATTTGCTTAGTATGCGCATTACATTTCAACCTCCCGCTTCTTCGTTAGGTAAACTTGGGTCAATGTAACGGCTGAGATAATTACGAAGAACAGGATGGCTTTTGCTTGTCCGTATCCGTAATTTCCGTAGCCAAAGATTTCATTGTAAATATTCATTGCAAAAAGCTCTGTAGCATTCGCCGGCCCCCCGCCCGTCAATGATAAATTGACGTCGTAGATCTTGAAGCCATACGATAGGGTAAGAAACAACGAAATGGTAAATGCAGGCATCAGCAACGGGAAGGTGATCCGCGTCAAGCGCTGCCAAGGGCTTGCACCGTCAACTTTTGACGCTTCGATCAGTTCACCAGGCACCCCTTGGATTCCTGCGATATAGACGATCATAACGTAGCCTGCCATCTGCCATGTAAAGACGAATACCAAGGCAAACAAGGCGAAATTCTCATTGACCAGCCAATTGAAAAAGATGTGCTCGAGCCCGGTCACTTCGCCGATAAAGGTAAAGACGTCCAAAAATACAAACTGCCAGATATAGCCTAAAATCAGGCCGCCGATCAAGTATGGCATGAAAAACATGGTCCGTGCCAGATTTGCCAATTTAAGCTTCGAGGTGACAAGCAACGCAAACGCGAGCCCCACTATATTCACCGTAAGAACGGACAACACGGTAAACAGCACCGTCAGCCAGGTCGATTTCATGAACCGCCCATCCGTGAACAAGGCCAGGAAATTATCCATGCCGACGAACACTTTCGGGTTGGCATTAATCCCATCCCATTCAAAAAACGCATAATAGATTCCGATTAGAAACGGAATGACGACAATGATTGTAAAAATAATGAGCAGCGGTAACGTAAATAACAGATACCAGCCGATATTCTTCTTGTTTGCCACGTCCATCCCCCTCTTTCCGTTGGTTAAAGGTCTTTTCGTTGAGAAAAAGCAGAACACGCCTGCAAAGGCGTGCTCTCTTTATTTATAGGCCATCGTTCGTACACTTATTTTACAGCGTTCTGCCAAGCTGCATCCAAATTGCCGATAAATTCTTCGCCTGTCATGTCTGGATTCGCAAAGAATTCTTCAGCAGCTGGTGCAAAATCATTTGGTACCAGGTTTGCCGGGTAGTAGTTATGCGACCATGGAATGGTATTGCCGCTGTTTGAAGCTTCAAATACTGCTTGGGACAATGGATCTAAATCATTGGCTTCGATATTCGTCATCGCCGGGATGAATCCGAACTCTTCTACGATGATTTTCTTGCCAGTTTCGCTTGTGTGCAACCAGTCAAGGAAATCAACAGCTGCTTCGATTTCTTCCGGTTCTTTTTCAGAGTTGACTGCCCAGTTGCTGCCGACGCCTACTGCCTGCTTCGTGTTTCCTTCAAGCGGGAATGGAGCCATGCCGACTTCAAAATCCACTTCGAAATCTGAAAGCAAGCTAGATGCCCAGTTGCCTTGGTGGATCATGGCTGTTTTACCAGCTGCAAAATCACCGACTTGCTGGTCATAAGCAACACCCAATGGGCTTGCTGTGTTTTCTCTGATCGATTCCATGAATTCGCCGAAACGCAGGAATTCTTCTGTTTCTGCCATTGTTACATCTCCGCTAGTCAAGCCGTCCATGAATGCTTCTGGATCTTCTTGAAGCGAGAACGGATAGTTGCTGATATGGCCGATCAGGAAATAATCTTCTGATGATAAGCCTAAGCCATTGATATCTTCTGCCTTGAATTTCTCCAATGTGCTGGTGAATGATTCAAAGTCTTTGATGTCTTCCGGTTTAACCAAATCTTTGTTGTAGACAAGTCCGAATCCTTCTACGCCGTACGGAATGCCAACTACTTTGCCATCAAGCTCCAACGCCATGTTCGGTGCGATATTGCTGACGAATTCTTCGTCGCTTAAGTCATGTACATACGATTTCAAGCTTTCAGCTACAGTAGAGTTCTGCAAACTCATGATTGAAGGTCCCGTTCCGTTATTCAAACGGATTTGCAATTGCTGAAGATAGTCATCTCCGGTCGTTCCGATAACTTCCACTTCTACGCCAGTTTCTTCCGTATAAGTTTCTGCCGCTGCTTCAAGCTGATCGGAAATTTCCACCTTTGTCTGGAAAATCGTGATCTTCTCGCCGCCGCCTTCTCCTCCGCCTTCAGTTGCTTCTTCGCCGCCGCTGCATGCAGCCAGGCCTGTCATCATCGCAGCAAAAGCTACGCCAGTCATGAACTTCTTGTTAAACACCATGTGTAATGCCCCCTTTGAATTGGTTGTTATATAGTAAATAAAATGATTAGATCATTTTATTACTGCCTTGATTATCGTGAATCGATCGCTATCCCGTTGCCGATCGGCACTTCGATCACGCCGTGCACATTGTAGATCTGCCCGCCTGCCTCAAATGTCGCCTTTCCACCGTGTGCGGTGACTTTGAGTGAGTTTCGGGTGATTTCGAGTGTTAATGCCGTACCCTGCCAGCAAATTGCAAACTGCATCCGGCGCCAGTGTTTCGGCAGCCTTGGATTAATCTGCAGCATCTTTTCCGAGAACCGGACACCGCCAAAGCCGAACACCGCCGATGTCCAAATCCCGCCGATTGCCGCTGCATGGATTCCGTCATCCGAAGTGTCCATTTTTTCACCGAGGTCGATGTCACACGCTTGCTGGAACAAGGAGTATGCCGTATCGGCTTCTCCGAGGTCGTTCGCGACAACGGCATGCACCGCCAGGCTCAGCGAAGAATCGTGCAAGGTCCGCGGCTCGTAATACCGGTAGTTCGCCAGCTTCGACGCATTCGACAAGCGGACGTCTTCGCGAAGGAATGTCTGCTCCAGCAAGTAGAACATCAATACCGTATCCGCTTGCTTCGTCACTTGGATGCCGTTGATCCCTTGTGAATTGAAGTCCCGGTAAATCGTTCTCACTTTTGCTTGGTTTTTGTATTTCGAGAGGTCGATTTCCGGAAGCTGCAAATACGTATCGTCTTGCGGAATGACCAAGTCCGTTTCGCGCGGCTCGGGCAAATACAGACTTTCTGCTTTGTTTTTCCAGTCCTGACGGGCATCTCCCAAACCGAATGTTTGGAGGAGCTGCGGATTCCGGACGGAAAGCTCTTCAGCGTAGCGTTCCGCAAGCTTCAAATTGAAATACGCCATGTAATTTGTGAAAGCATTATTGCTCACATGCTCTTTGTACTCGTCTGGGCCAATGATGTTGCGGATTTCATAGCGGTTCCCCTCCGCGTTCCATTCCAGCCGGCTAGACCAGAAGTTCGCGGTTTCGAACACCATTTCGTAGCCGCAGCGTTCCATGAATTCGAGGTCGCCTGTCACGTTCTCGTATTGATACACTGCAAAAGCGATGTCCGCCGAAATATGCTGTTCGATAAAACCCGACCAGATTTTCGACTGCGCTCCTGTCACGATATCAATATCTCCCCACACCGGCGTCGTCTCGCCATCTTCCGGCCACGCCATTTCCCAGGGATACATCGCTCCGGCATAGCCATTGTCGATCGCTTTCCTGCGGGCTCCTGCGAGGCCGTGATACCGGTAGGTGAGCAAGGACCTTGCCGCTGCAGGATTGGAATAAATGAAGAACGGCAAGACGAAAATCTCCAAATCCCAGAACGTATGGCCTTTATAGCCTTCTCCGCTCATCGCTTTCGCTCCGACGCCCAAATGCTCTTGGGCGGGAGGCGGCTGCATCACCGTCAAATGATACAGTGAAAACCGGAGCGCCAAAAGATCATACGCATGATCGCTTTCCACTTCCAAGTTGTACTTGTCCCAGACCTTTTCCTGCCATGCCTCGCAATGCTGACGGAACAGCGCGTCGTATCCTTTTTCTGCATGCTGCTGCAATTCAAGAAGTGACCCTTCGCGCAAGGACTGGAAATTTTCCGGCTCCTGTGAGTCAATGCTGTCCCGGCTCGTATGCACCGTGGCCAATTTTTCCATTGTCAGTTTGTCATTCGGCTCAAGTTGGAAATCATACGCCATCCACACTTTCCGGCGCCCCATGTCCTTGTCTGCAGCCGGCGTAATCGCCACGCCATTTAAGCTGAAATTATGTACGGCATTGAACACCATCTCCACACCCGATTCGCTGGTCTTCTGATCCAGTTGAATAAAGCGATCTTCCAGTATTCTCCGTTCGCCTTCAAGAAAATGCTGCGCCCCTGAATTGGTCATCCGTCCATTGATGCCGCTGGTAAAAGAAATGGCCACTGAATCGTTCAGGCTTTCCACTTCGACCTTCATCGCAATCACATGCAAGTCGGCGAGCGATACGAAACGGCTAAATTGAAACCGGAGCTTTTTGCCTTTCGGCGATTCCCATACAAACGAGCGCGTCAGTTCGGCTGTTTTTAAATTGAGCCCCTTGATGTATTCAGTTGTTTTTCCCAGTTCCAGGCTGAAGCATTCGCCGTCGACCCGGATGTCCAACTGGGTGACGTCCGCTGCATTTGGCAGCTCGGTCACTTCATTTTCCTGTGATTTATTGAACGTTCCATTGATGAACAAATTTCTCTTTTCTCGTATGTACGGTTCTTCTGCTGCGGAACGCAAGCCCATATAGCCATTCCCGAGCATCATAACGGCTTCGCTCTTACCCAGCGAATCGACTGAGAAGGCTGTATCTGCCACAATCCAGTCTTTCAAATCACCGGTTCCAGTCGAGTAATCCATCATTGCGGCTGCCTCCTTTCGCTTTTACGAAAACGTTTTAGTTTTTTCGGAAAAAAATATTCAAGCTGCTTTTTGAGAAACATTTCCAGCTTCTCTTCAAACACGCTTGCCTTTTAAAATAAATGAATTTCTGGCATATTTATGGAAAGTGCTTTCATTCTTTCATTATAGAGTCTCAAATTTGAATAGTCAAGAAAATCAAATAGGTAAAACAAAAAGCAGAATTCCACAACGGCTAGCGTCGAAAGAATTCTGCTTATTCATTTTCCGGATTTACTTCACGGCTTATAGACATTGCCATCGCGGATTTCTTTTTCCCACTCTTCTGCCTCTTGCCCTTCGACAGGGCCTGACAGCAAGGGATCTTCCGTTTCTATCATCCATTGCTCGACTTCCCCCCGCAGCTCTTGCAAAATCCGTTGGTGTTCGCTGCTTTTCGCGAGATTGGTTTGCTCTTGTGGATCCGCATCCAAGTCATACAATTCTTCTTTTGCATTGGGAACATAATATCCTTTTCTGACCGCTTGCCCGGATAAGCTTTCATGAATATCGAATGGCAGATACACTTTCGGGCCATCTTCAAAGTTTCTAATGTATTTGTATTTGGCAGTCCGCACGCCTCGCATCGGATGATATCGGTCATGCCACGTCAGCTCGCAGAAAAAATGCGACCGTTCCGTGTAGCTTTCCTCGTTGATCAACGGCAGAAAGCTCTTCCCGTCAATGCCAGCCGGAATCTCTCCACCCGCAAATTCCAGCAGAGTCGGCATCAAATCTATGTTGCACAAGAGCGCGTTTTGCCTGATTCCTTTTCGCTCCATCCCCTTCGGCAACTTCATGATCAAAGCCGTTTCCAGCCCCGCATCCGTCAGCGTCCCTTTGGCT
Organism: Planococcus sp. TJ-302; assembly: GCF_058268455.1. Taxonomy (NCBI): domain Bacteria; kingdom Bacillati; phylum Bacillota; class Bacilli; order Caryophanales; family Caryophanaceae; genus Planococcus; species Planococcus sp. TJ-302. The sequence goes on from NZ_JBZDOI010000001.1 coordinate 2,005,585, forward strand.
CGTGGAAAAGCAATGCCGTGATCCGTCGTATAAATCAAAAGGGTGTTGTCATCCAGTTGGGTTTTTTCCAGCACTTTTCTGATCCTGCCGAGCGCACGGTCCAGTTCTTTTACAGATCCTTGAAAGCGTGCGATATCTTCCCGTACTTTTTTTGTGTCAGGCAAGTAAGGCGGAACTTCCACTTCATCAATAGGATCTGGCTCAAAATTATCAAAAGGGCGATGGGTTTCTTCAAATCCGACTGACGCATAAAAAGGAGACCCATCGCCGGCTGCCACTCGTTCGAGTAAAAATTTCTCCACTCGATCCGTTACTTTTTCTGCCGCATTTCCTGGGACTTTCACGACATGGTCATAGCCCAGTTTTTCCCCTTCGTAAATACCGTCTATCGATTCATGGAAAAAACCGAAGAGCCACGTGCCGTATCCCGCTCTTTTCATCTCGGAAGGAAGGGTTTTGACTCCGCTTTTCATGGTATGGCCTAAATGCGTCAAGCCGATGAGCCCATGGTTATGCCCGTATTGTCCGGTTAAGATACTGGCACGGCTTGGGCTGCATTGCGGCTGTGTGCAAAAGTAATTGTCAAACTGGATTCCTTCTTCCGCCATTCTGTTGAGTTCCGGCGTCTCTACTTTGCGCCCGTAGCTTCCTAAATGCCTGCCTGTATCATGCGAGATGACCAATAAGATATTCGGTTTTTCCATTCGTGAAATGCCTCCTTCTTTTTGCTATACACTCACTGCACACCTGAAACCGATGTTGCCAGCTGAACTATCACTCGTATTCGAAGAACGCGCCGCTACACGGTGCCTGTTGCAATAAGATTCGTGGCATAAGTAAGAGCCGCCCCGCATCGCCTTGGCTTCGGCCGGCCCTGAGGCATCTTGCATTCGGCTGCCAACTGAATTTTGAATTTCTGAAAAGGAGTTTGAACACCATTCCCAAACATTTCCCGACATGTTAAAGAAACCGAATCCATTGGGCGGAAAAGAACGAGCGGGCGCTGTCCCGCTATAGCCGTCTGCAGCCGTATTCAAAGAAGGAAACTCCCCTTGCCAAATATTGCAGAGGGGTTCGTTATCCGGATTCAGCTCATCTCCCCATGGATACCTTTTTTGTTCCAGCCCGCCGCGTGCCGCATATTCCCATTCCGCTTCATTCGGAAGCCGCTTGCCTGCCCAGTTGCAATAGGCATTTGCATCCGTCCATGAAACATGGACGACAGGGTGATCCATACGGTTTTCAATACTGGTTCCTGGCCCTTCCGGTTGAAACCAGTAAGCTCTTTCCACTGCGCACCACCACGGTGTACCGGCCACTCGCCTGGCAGCCGCTCTTATTTCCGGGGCAATAAACTGATCAAAGACAAACGACCAGCCAAAATTTTGGGCTTCTGTTTGATAATCGGTTTCTTTTATAAACTGCATGAATTCTTGATTTGTCACAGCATAGCTGTCCAGATAAAACGGCTCCACCTGCTGTTTTCGTACAGGACCTTCAAGGTCTGCCGGATGCCCTTCCACGCTGTTCGTGCCCATCAAAAAATTTCCGCCGTTGATGAAAATCATTTTTTCTTTGAAACGGATTTTTTCACTGTTCTTTTCAGGAAATCCATTTTTAGGTTCGCCTTTATTTTCTTGTGCTTGGCGCGGTCTGCTTGCTGAACAACAAGGTTTTCCCGTCGTGTCCATGCGTTCTTCCCCCTTCCGATTCCATTGTCAGTGAAGTTGAATTGTATGATGCAGGAATCCCATTTGAAAGTCAATTTTCGATAGATGCAGTAATACGTTTGGAGCTGGAAAGTCTAAGATCCTTCTCCCATGCAATCCACTTAAAAAGGCTGCCACTCCGTTTTCATGCAGAAGTGGCAGCCTTTTTCAGCTGTTCATTAAAATTTACAGATTAAAGTGCCTTAACAAGCCCGCCATCAACCAATAACGTCTGTCCCGTTACGTAAGTGTTGGCGCCGGAACACAGGAAGACCGCTTGTTTGGCGAATTCATCAGGGCGTCCATACCGGCCCATCGGAATGCTTTTTTCGGTTTCGCTTTTCAGGTCTTCGTAGTTCTGTCCCAGTTTGTCAGCCCGCATGTGGTCCAGCTCGGCTAAGCGGTCCGTGGCAATTCTTCCCGGGCCTAGCGTATTGATGAGGATATTGTCTTTGCTGAATTCCTGGGACAAGCCTTTCGCCAAACCGACGATGCCTGCGCGGAATGTGTTTGACAATAACAGGTTATCCAGACTTTGTTTGATGGAAGAAGACGCGAAGTTGAGGATGTGGCCGCCCCCTTGCTTACGCATAAACGGCAATACTTCCCGGATTGCACGAATAAAGCTGAGCAGGTTAAGTTCGTAAGCTTTTTGCCATTGCTCATCGGTGAACTGGTCGAATCCGCCGGCTGGCGGGCCGCCGGCATTATTGATCAACACATCGACGCCTCCGTTTGTTTCAGCCGCAAACGCTACGAGGTTTTTGATGTCTTCCACTTTTGTTACGTCGCATACTTGATAGGAAACATTCGCGTGGCCGGTTTTTTCTTTGATTTCGGCAACGGTTTTCTTTAATTCTTCTTCATTTCGGCTGCCGATTACGACGTTGGCACCTTCCCTTGCAAACTCCAAAGCGGTTGCTTTGCCAAGCCCTTTGCTTCCTGCCATGACGATTACCGACTTATCCTTTAATCCTAAATCCACTAGAATTCCTCCTCTTTCCTGATTAGCTATTTTTGAAAAACTTCCTGATTGATCTCTCACTCAATTCTCATTTTCTGATTTTTTTTGCAGTCTGGAATCAAAATATAGCAACACGTTGCCTAAGGCCTGCATTCCTTTGGCAACGTGCTCATACGCTGACCATTCCTCGGCACAATGGCTCTTGCCATCTTTGCTCGGTATGAAAATCATTCCCACAGGAGCCACTTTGGAAATGTGGGTGCCATCGTGCCCTGCACCGCTTGGGAGTTTCATTGTGCTCCCGATTTGCTGGCAGCTTTCTTCAATGCCAATCATTACTTCTAAATCCATATAAATAGCTTCAGCATTGGATAACTGCTCAAACGTAATACCGATCTTCCTCTTTTCTGTCACACGGTCTACTTCTGCCTTAAACTTTTCCATCATTTCATTCAAAACGTTTAAATCAAGCGAACGGATTTCGAAATCAAAAGTTACTCGGCCAGGTACGATATTGGCTCCATTTGGTTCATTGAATAAGCGGCCGACCGTTCCAACTACTTGTTCGCTGTATTTGATTTGAGCAATTTCTTCGATAGCTAAAACTAATTCTGCTGCAGCAGCTAAGGCATCTTTTCGCATTGACATAGGCGTGGTACCTGCATGATTAGCCATACCTTCCACTTGTACTCGGAAGCGCTGAATTCCGACAATTCCCGTAACCACCCCGAGCTCTTTGTCACATTGCTCCAAGACCGGGCCTTGTTCAATATGCAATTCCAAGTACAAAGCTATTTCTCCAGCTTGGCGTGCATCTGGCAATATGTCATCAGGACGGCCTCCTATTGATTCAATAGCTTCTTTTAATGTTTTTCCTTCGCCATTTACTCGATTTAAATCAGTTTCTGTTAAATTCCCAACCATTCCTCGGCTTCCGATGGTCGAGATGCCAAATTCACTTGCTTCTTCAGCCGTAAAATCTACGACAAGCAATGTATGCTCTAAATGCAGGTTTTTTTCTTTCAGTTGACGAGCAATTTCAATTCCAGCAACAACACCAATAATGCCATCAAAACGACCTCCGCCAATGACTGAATCCGTATGCGAACCAAGCATGATAGGAGGCAAAAGATTATTTTCCCCTTCAAGCTTCCCAATTAAATTGGACGCCGCATCAATATACACCTCAAGACCGGCCGCCTCCATTTCACGAGTCAGCCATTCCCGACTTTCTTGCTGCCATTTCGTAAAAGGCCTTCTCGTATATCCAGGAGCTTGTTTATCAACTATCTGCGCAAGATCTTCAATATTTTGTTTTATTCGTCCAATAGTAGGTTCAAAAAATTTTTTTCTCATTTTACACCTCACTGATGTTAGCTGTTTTTTCAGCTTTCAGATCCACACACGGGTTGGCCAGCGGCGCCAAGCCTTTAATGCGGCATTCTACTCTATCACCGTCCTGGATTTGGACCGCTCCTGGAGTTCCAGTGGAGATGATGTCGCCCGGCAGCAACGTCATCACTTTGGAATGAAACGATACCAGAAATTCCGGACTGAACGTCATATGGTCGATTGTGTTTTTTCGGTGGACCGTTCCGTTAATGACCGTTGCGACTTCCAACGCATGCAGATCGCCGATTTCGTCTTTTGTCACGAATTGCGGACCGAAGCTGAAAAACGTATCAAAGCTTTTTGCACGAGTCAGGTAGCGCGGATTTTTCTGCAGGATATCTTCTGCCGTCATGTCGATGATTGTCGTGTACCCTGCTATGTACCCCGCTACGTCTTCTTCTTCAACATCGCGGCACGCTTTGCCGATGATGACGCCGAGTTCCGCTTCCGCCGTTGTCCGCTCTGACTGAAACGGAATTTTGATAGTGTCTCCTGGGCCGATGATCGACGTATCCGGTTTCATGAAGCTCGCCGGTTCAGTGTTCGGCGCTTTTTCACCCAAGTCTGACGCATGGTCAACGTAGTTGAGGCCGATGCCCCAAATCTTGCGCGGGCGCCTGTACAGCGGGCCATACGCCAGGCTTTCCGCATCGGCTATAGGAAGTTCTCCGTTTTCAATTGCGGCTTTGCCGGTTTCGTTGAACCAGTGTGTCAGCCCATCGAGCCTTCCGGATTCGATCAGCCCGAAAATATCCGTTTCCCAATTTTCATTATAGGTATTATTGACAGCGGCAACCGTGGCGGCTCTGCCACCGCTGATGATTGCGGCCTGTTCTTCTTGTCCGTTTTGAATCATTGCCAATCGCATCTTCAATCTCCTCCTTCTTGATTACAAGGTGGTGCCCATATGGCTTGTGGATTGCATTGCGCAGTCTAAGGTTTTCTTCTGTCCCATTATACAGTTTTTAGGCGCTCCATCTTCCGAATTGGCTACATTCGTTTAAATAATGCAAAAACTCCAATCTATCTACCATGATTTCGCTTCAAAAACAGCAACCAAAAAGCCAGAGCTCATGTAAAACTGGACTCTGGCTGAAGAAGAAACTACATGAACTTGCTAAAAAAGGTTTCGTGACTCCCCATGTGGCTACATGGTTTCAGCCAGCCGCCAAATGCTGAATTCCTGATTTTTATGCCTTTCCGACGCTGTAGCTGCCCCATCGGCAACTTCCAAGACTTTTGCATAAATTTCTTCCCCGATCTCGTCAATCGAGTAATTGGCATCGATGATTTTTCCGGCATTGACATCGATGTGTTCCGGCATATTTTCATAGAGTTTCGTATTGGTGCCGATTTTGATGACAGGAACAATCGGGGAGCCCGTCGGCGAACCTTTACCGGTGGAAAACAGGACGATTTGCGAGCCGCCTGCAGCCAGCCCGGCAACCGATTCCACGTCGTATCCCGGCGTATCCATGAATACAAATCCTTTTTCCGAAGGCCGATGCGCATAATCGATGACTTCCATCAAAGTCGAGTTGCCGCCTTTTTTTATGCAGCCCAGGGATTTTTCCTCTAATGTCGTCAACCCGCCTGTTTTGTTTCCTGGGGAAGGGTTCGCAACCCGGATATCTTCGCCCGCGGCACGCGCTCGTTCTTCGTACCTTTTCACGATATCCAAAAAGCGCTGGCCGACTTCTTTATTTACAGCTCTCCGTGCCAGGATGTGTTCGGTGCCGACAGCTTCTGTCGTTTCAGCCAGTATGCTGGTTCCACCGTCTCTGACGATGGCGTCTGAAAATGATCCGATTGCCGGATTTGCCGTTATTCCCGACCAGGCATCAGATCCGCCGCATTCCAAGCCGATGATCAGTTCCGAGACATCCGCAGTTTCAACCGGTTCCTGCTTGCTCTTTTCTACTGCTTCTTCAAGCCACGCTTTCGCTTCTTTAAGCCCTTCAACGATGGTCTGGTTTTTGCCAAAACGTATGAAATGGATGTGTCGGCCGTCATCTTTTAAGGTTTGTACCATTTCTTCCGCAGCCAGATCCGAGTCCATGCCAAGCAATAAAGCTGCGCTGACGTTCGGATGGCCGGCCGTGCCCACTAATGTCTTCTTCGTCTGTTCCAAGTCTTCCAGAGACTGGGACTGCCCGGCTTGGTGGACAATCGGAATGACCCCCGGCACCAGTCCGGCGATTTTTTTCGTCAGGCTCGATAATTCTCCGGCGATATTCAGTACGATGACATGATTCCGTACACCGATGCTGCCATTGGACCTGCGGTATCCGTTAAACGTTTTCAAAACTGTCGCCTCCTGTCAGCACTACTTCCGTTTTGTCTTCGTCATTCAAGCCCCTGACATTCGATACGTGGACGTGGGTGCCCGGCTCGATGTCCGTGGTGGCAATTCCCATGCATTCTCCGTATTTCAGGATTTTTTGGTTTGCCGGTATTGGCAGCAAAGCCACTTTATGGCCGTAAGGGACGTGTTCGGCTAGCACGATGTCTTTCGCTATTCCCGCTATTGACAGCCTATCGCCCGGTTTTAAATTTTCCAGTGCCACAGCCACATTGTCCATGTTGTTTAATAAAAGCGCATTCGATTTTCTTTCCACTTCTATCACATCCTGCCTCTATTAATATGTCGTGCCTAAATGCGGAATGGAGAATTCGCCTAAGTCGAGTTCTTCAAGCTTCGTCAGCTTTCCGGAACTGACTTCCTGAACAAGCCCGATTATATTTCCGGCGTGGTCAGCTGCATCGGGTGCCACGCTGTAGTCGACCAATTCATTGAATGCCGATTCTTCATTTTCAGCAGTAATCGTGATGCATGGCAACGCGACAGAACCTGTCAGCACTCCTCTAGAGCTGACGATCAACACCGCACTGCAGCCGCTAGACGCCATTTTCGATAACGATTCCACAAGATTGCTCGACGTATTCATCAAATGAAGACCGGTTTTTTCCGGTTCTTCGCCATAGCTGAGAAGGCTGCTGATGGCGCGGCTCCCTGTCAATTCCACTTCACGCGCAGCATGGCGGATGTGCTCTTCCGTGAATTCGTTGAATGTGGCGCTGCCGTTTCTTCTATCATCCCACCGCAAACGCTGCAGCCCTTCGCTTGATTTTTGGAGCTTTTCCCTTTCAATCGGGTCTTCCATCCGTTCCGCCAAGAGACTACCCGCGGGCTCTAATGTTTTGGACATGCCGATGATGACATTGACTCCTTCATCGATTAATTTATCCGTTACTTGACCGATAACAGGCGCCAGTACAGACAAAGAACTTTCATCTAAATCTACGTAAAGAATGCCGATCGTCAGTGACGACAGCGGCAAGCGCTGTCTTGCCTGCTGTGCCGCAGCGGCTGCCCACTCACTCGTAATGGCTGTCCCTTTTTCAATGGTATTCCCGCCTCCTGCAAGCTGCTGGATGCCAATGCCTTTTACCTTTTTCGTTGTGGGTGCGCTTTTCAGCAAGCCGCTGACTTGGTTCGTTTCACACCCGAGCCCGACGATCAGGGCCGAGTGGATATTGGGGTTGGACGCGACACCGATCAGCATGTTTTTTGTCAGTTTCAGGTCATCTCCCAGCTGGGCGCATCCGTTTGCATGGACAAAAGGAACCGTTCCAGGCACCTTTTCCGCAATTTCACGGACCACTGCACTTGAACAAATAACCGAAGAAATAATGCCGATATAATTCCGAGTCCCTGCAGCGCCGCTTTCTCTTAAATAACCGTCAAAATAATAAGTCATCCTTTTCACTCCTTCAATTATGCCCTGTAAAAAGCAGACAGCCTCTTATGTCAACGCGTAGGGAGATGATTTACCGCTCAGCACCTGGACAATATTCATTGCCGCTTTTTGGCGCAATTCCACCATCGCCTCTTCGGAGTACCAGGCGCTATGGGGCGTAAGAATAACATTGTCCATTTTCAGCAGCGGGTTATCCCTGCCGATCGGCTCTTCTTCCGCTACGTCGAGTGCCGCACCCGCTATTTCCCCTTGCTCAAGCGCTGCAATCAATGCTTTTTCGTCAATGATAGGTCCGCGGGCGGTATTGATCACCACTGCATTGTTTTTCATCTGGCTGAAGCGTTTCGCGTCCAGCAAATGGAACGTATCTTTAATAAGCGGTACATGGACAGATAAAAAGTCGGATTCCCGGATGATTTCATCGAGTTCCATTTTTACGACGCCGCAAGCGGCCATTTCTTCCGCTGTCACAAACGGATCGTACGCTGCGGTTTTGATGTGGAGCGGCTTCGCTTTTTCAATGAGCCTTCGGGGTATGCGGCCAAAACCGAGGACACCCAGCGTCTGTTCATTAAAGCGATGGATCGGCACGCCCGATTTAAAATCCCAGACCCCTTGCTTCACTTCATTGTTCAAAAGCGGTATTTTCCGCGCCCATGAAAGCATCAGCGCCAGGGCATGGTTAGATACCTCTTCCATCCCATAATCCGGTACGTTTGCAACGATGATGCCCTTTTCGGCTGCAGCTTCCAAGTCGATCGTGTTTACGCCAACGCCGTAGCGGGAGATGATTTTCGTCTCCTGCAGCGACTCCACAACACGCCGTGACAGTGGTGCGTATTGGTTTAGAATGGCGTCAGCGAATTGCGCTTTTTCAATGACATCGTCTTCTGTTTTGCATTGAGCTTTGATAAATTCGATTTCCAATCCGCTTTCCGCAAACACTTTTTCTTCATATCTCAGATCTTCAAATTCGTAGTCGGTGATCAATACTTTAAACGTCATTAGGCTCTACTCCTTCCCTTCACTTGTTACTAAAAGTAGAATGAATTTCTGTAATTTTAGAACGCGCTGCCGGATTGCCCGAAACTTGGCGTTCTTTTTCCTGTTCTATTTTATTCAACAGCTTGGCAACATTGCCCTGCAAATTGACGGGGATGATATCGCATGGCGCACGATGGCCAGCAGGCTTATCAAACCATCTCAAGTGAACCGCCTCTTTCATTGCACTAAAAAACGTGGGGCTGAATGTGTAAATTTCCATCAACTTGGACAGCAGCCGATGATTTTTTTCTGCTTCTTGCAAATCGCCGTTTTTATAAGCCTGATACAAATCGGCTGAAATCTCAGGAAGAAAAACAGCACTGCCGTTAATGCTTCCGGCTGCCCCGATCATTTGGGCCGGGAGAAGATGTTCGTCGTAGGCGGAAAAAACCTTGAAATCCGGCCGTACTTCCGACAGCTCTTCAATGACTTGGCGAAGATGGCCGAAATCACTGACTGTTTCTTTTACCCCCGCAATATTGGGATGCGCTTCCGCCAGTTTCTTGATTAGAGAGACGGATAAATTTTGGCCGGTCAGCAGCGGAATATTGTAAATGAATACTTGCATAGCCGTTTGGCTGGCAACAGTTGAAAAGAACTTGAAAAGCTGTTCTTCCGACAGCTTCCAATAATACGGATTGACCGCCAAAATGCCGTCAGCTCCGTGCGTTTCAGCATGCTCAGCCAGTCCGAGGACTTCTTTCAACGACGTATGCCCAACGCCCACCATGACGGGAACACGGCCCGCGATATGCCCAAGCATTTCCTCTACATACCGTCTTCGCTCATCCAAGGTCAATGCCGAAAACTCTCCTGAGCTTCCCATCAGCAACAGGCCATCGATGTCATGGGAAATCAGTTCATCCAGATACCGTTTGTTTAAGTCTATATCCAGTTCACCCGCTTGATCGAAAAGTGTCACAACCGGCGGAATAATACCATGAAAATCCATCTTCTTTTCCTCCCTTTTTGCATGCAGCATGAATTCTCTATTTCGCTTTTATTGAAAAACCAATTCTTCGGGTTCTGAGACGATTTCCAGATCCGGATGATTTTTCGCTTCTAACAGCATGCTTTCTGAAATCCAGATTTCTCCGATCTCAAGTGTATTGCGGATGCGCACCGCCCGAACCTTTTCCAAGTCGAAGGCGTTGCAGGTTTTAATGGCCGCTTTTACTGCCAGCTCTTGGGTTTCGAGCACCATTGGCAGCTTGATGACGTCGATTACCGTACTCGTCAACGCGTTTGCATAGCCTTTTTCCCACACAATTTCATCCATGACCGCTTTTGTGGTCATGTCAGCCAGCCCGATGCCATTGGCATTTCCTTTGGTTTTTTCCGTGAGGCTTAGGACGACGATTCGGGTGATGTCAGGGCCTCCCGTTGCGTAAGGGGTTGCAAAATTGCCAGTGATGTTCGGATCCATGCCGTCGCCGGAAATGTCTTTTCCCAGCTCATCGACAATGAGCACATCAAACTTGTCGAAATAAATCTTCGGCATCAGCGATTTCGCTTCCTCCAGCAGCTCCGGTTCCTCTGCTTCCAGGTTTTCGGCCGCCACCGCAATGATTTTCGCCGGCCGGTCATAGGCATTTTCCAATGAGGCAAGGCCGAAGATGATCGGTGCTTGCGCCAGAGAAATCTTGGCCATTTCCGGGACATGTTCCGCCATGTATTTGAAGCTGAACGAATGCGCCGCCTCTGCTCCTTTTTGTTTGCCCAATCCGATCGTGATCATTTTCATCAAGCCGCTTTCCACTTTTCCACGGAAGGCGGTATGGGGCTTTATCCGATTGATGACAATAATTTTATCGGCTGCGTAAGCGTTTTTGTCGATATATACCGGCAAGCCGTTCGGCAATTCACCGATTTTCACGACTTCCATTGTCGAGCGGATTGGCGCGCCGCATGCTTCTTCTGTCACACCGAGCTGCCGCAGCACATCGATCTGCCCTTCAGCCGTTGCACCGCCGTGGCTCCCCATCGCTGGCACGATAAAAGGCCGGCCACCCACTTGTTTGACTGCTGCCACCGTTTCGCGGACCATGACCGCCAAGTCCGCTACGCCTCTGCTGCCAACAGCGATCGCGACTGAATCATCCGAAGCAATCTTCTCCAGCACTTTCGTTTCAGCAAACGTTTGCCACACCGCTGCTGCGGTATCCGCCAATGCCGGGGCATTGAATTTCTGTTTCACTTGCACCATTTTCGGCAGCGGGATATCCTTCAATATCTCATTGATAATCGTCACTTGTTTCACCTCTTCTGCCAATCTCTGAGCCGCGCTTTCACAAGCATCGCTCTTCAAATTCCTTAGTCCATTAACAGTCCGCCGTTCACTTCAATGATTTCGCCGGTCACGTAGCTGGCATAGTCTGAAGCCAGGTACAAAGCGGCGCCTGCCACTTCATCTGCCGTGCCCTCGCGTCCCACTGGAATTTGGGCAGCCATTTTCACCCGGTGTGCTGGAGCAGAATAGCGGTCATGAAAAGGCGTCGCGATTATGCCTGGCGCGATTCCATTGACCCGAATGTTATTTCCGATCAATTCTTTTGCGAGCCCTCTCGTCAGCGTACTGACGGCGCCTTTAGCTGCGGCATATCCAACGGCCCCATTGCTGCCGCCGTTTCTGGCTGCAACGGAAGTCATATTGAGGATGACGCCTTTTTCCTGCTGCTTCATGAGCGGCAGAGATGCTTGGATGACGTGAATGATGGATTTAAAGTTAACGTTCAGGATTCGGTCGAGCGTCTCGATATCTATGTCCTCTATCTTGGCGCGTTTGATCATCGTTCCGGCGTTGTTGATCAATACATCAAGCTGGCCAAAACGTTCTTTTACTTCGGCGGCCATCTTGTCCACTTGCTCTCTGTCCGATACATCACCCATCACCAAAAGGCCTTCCGCCCCTGTGCTTCGCACTTCAGCGAGCGTCTTTTCCGCTTCTTCCTTGTTTGTGTTGCCATGGACGACGACAGCGGCTCCGTTTTCAGCAAATTTCACGGCAATCGCCCGGCCAATCCCGGTGCTGCTCCCGGTCACCCACACTACTTTTCCGTTAAACGTGAACATATCCCGACCCCTTCCAATTCTTTAGAAGTTTTGCCCCTGTGCTTATTGGGCTGCACTGCTATATATGTTGAACTAATAAATATTCACAATCGATATTCCGCAAAACAGCTGCGAAGGTATGGACCCAAGTGATTGGGACAATGCCTTTGCGACGAAGTGCGCAGCACTGCAGGAGCACATCTTTTTTCCGCGGGCGAGCGCCAAGTCTCCGCTGTGTTGCTCCATATCAAGAAATTTCTTGGCGACGGCACGTCAAAGGGCTAGGCAAGGAGATGGCCAAATGGAATTTGGACCATTTCCTTTGCTTCGAAGCTAGTGCAGCGATGCAGCGGTTTTTCATGTCCCGAAGCTAGCGAAGCGTTGCAGGGACAGAAGCAGATGTTTTTAGCAATGAGACGAGTGTTCTTCTCGGCTCAATGCGAGAGCCAAGGGGGTGCCAGGAACTTTTGGCAACTCCTTTGCGACGAGCTTGCGCAGGAGCAATCGTCTTTGCTTCACCCAAAGCGACCGGAGCGATTTTCAATATGTTACTTCTTTAGTTCAACTTACATAGTTACGTGATTCGACAAAGTACCGATTTTATCGATTTTTATTTCCAGCGTATCGCCATCTTTAAGCCATACTTTTGGATTCCGTCCGGCCCCGACGCCTGGCGGGGTTCCTGTCGCGATAATATCGCCTGGCTTTAATGTCATGGATTGGGACAAAAACGAAATGATTTGCGGTACTGAAAAAATCAGGTTTTTCGTGTTGGAGTTCTGCATAATTTGGCCGTTCAGCTCCAGCGATATGGACAATCCGTGCGGATCCCCTACTTCGTCTCGGGTAACGATCACCGGCCCGAGCGGTGCAAAGGTATCGGCTGTTTTTCCGCGTGTCCATTGGCCATCGGCGAATTGCACGTCCCGTGCGCTGATATCATTCATGATCGTATAGCCGAAGATATATTGTTCCGCAGTTTCTTCGGAAACTTTTTTTGCTTCTTTTCCGATAACAACTACCAGCTCCGCTTCAAAGTCGACCTCTTTTGAATTGCCGGGAAGCTCTACTGCATCTCCATCCCCGATTATGGCGTTGGCGAACTTCGCAAAAATCACAGGTGACCTAGGCGGTTCTATTCCAAGCTCTTCGCAATGATCGATGTAATTCAAGCCGACACAGATTATTTTTTCCGGTTGAGCGAGCGGCGCCTCAAATTTCACAAGGGAAATTTTGTGCATAAACCGCTCATTGCCAGTTCCGTTCGCCAACTCCTCTGCTTCTTCGTGCAGCTCTTGTCCGCCAGCGATGAACGTTTTCAGGCATGGACGATACTTTTCTGGATCGAACGCAGTCAAGCTCATGACTTTATCTTCCACAACGACGCCGATGTGGTGTTCGGCGTCCACAGAAAAAGATGCAATTTTCATTTTCGGTTTCTCCTTTTCTTCCCATTCTTCAAAGGCGCTCCAATTCGAGCCAAGCGTAAAACAGCAGTCAGAAAAGGAGATTTCCAATTGCAGAAATCTCCTTTTCTTTTAGCTCAAGTGCCTTTGATAAAGACAGTTTTAATTGCTGTATAAAATTCTTTTGCCGCTTCCCCTTGCTCGCGTGAACCTGAACTTGAACCTTTCATGCCGCCGAAAGGCGCTTGAAGTTCCACTCCTGCACTTTCAGCATTGATGCGGACAAGGCCAACCTCGATTTCGTCAATGAATTCAAGAATCGAATTGATGTCCGAAGTAAAGATGGAAGCAGACAAGCCGTATTTTGTATTGTTTGCCAGTTTAATCGCTTCTTCAAAATCCGCCGCCTTAATTAAAGCAATAAAAGGCCCGAAGATTTCCTCTTGGGAAATCGCCATATCAGCAGTTGCTTCATCGAAAATGGCCGGTGTAACGAAGAAACCATTATCATAGCTGCCGCCTGTCAGCACTTCGCCGCCATGAATAAGTTTAGCTCCTTCTTGCTTGCCTTTTTCAACATACTCGTTAAATGTGTTGAATTGGCCTTCACTCGCAGATGGCCCCATCCAGACGTCTTCTTCGAGGCTGTTTCCTACCGTGATTTTTTTGGTAGCTTCAACAAGTTTTTGTTTAAATTCTTCATATACCGCTTCTTCTACAACCACTCGGCTCGTTGCAGTACATTTTTGGCCTGACGATTTAAAAGCTCCGCTGATGACTGCTTCAACCGCTTGGGCGATATTGGCATTTTTAGTGACAATCACAGGGTTTTTACCGCCCATTTCAAGCTGGAATTTAATGCCGCGGGCTGCAGCTGATTTTGCCACGTTTTGCCCTACTTGTTCAGAGCCGGTGAACGTAATCGCATTCAATTTCGGGTGGTCGATCAAGTTTTGGCCGATTGTTGAACCTGAACCGGTTACAAAGTTAAAGACGCCTTCAGGGAATCCTGCTTTTGCAAAACATTCCACAACTTTAGCGGCAGTAACAGCAGCTTCACTTGCCGGTTTAAAGACAATCGTGTTTCCATAAACTAAAGCTGGAGCAATTTTCCAGATCGGAATAGCTACCGGGAAATTCCAAGGGGTAATGACGCCCACGACTCCAAGCGGTGTGCGTTTAGTGAACATCAGTGCTTCACTGTCTGAAGACGGAATCACATCGCCTTCTTTGCGCATGCCTTCAGCTGCGTAATAACGAAGAATCGCGATTCCTCGTGCTGTTTCACCTTTCGCCTCCGGAAGTGTTTTGCCCATTTCTTTCGTCATCGATTCAGCGATGTCGTTAAGGTTTTCTTCCAGAAGATTTGCCGTTTTGAACAAGAGCTGCCCGCGTGCTGCTTGGCCGAGCTTGCGCCATACTTTCTTCGCATTATGCGCAGCATCCACCGCCAGGTTCAACTCTCGTTCAGTTGAGCTTTGGACATAGCCCATAGCCTCTTTTGTTGCGGGGTTGATGCTCGTTATCAGTTTTTCGGACTCCGTTTCAACCCATTCGTTATTAATATAGTTGTTGTAAGTTTCCGTATTTGTCGTTGTGGTCATTTATCAGCAACTCCTTTTTCAGCAATTTTGGTGCTAATTTTAATAAATCGGCCGTGATCGAAAAGTAAGATTTCAGTTGAATCGGTTCAGTTTACTTTAGCCGTTTTTTTACTTTGCAGGACTGGATTTTTCAAAATTCCAATACCTGGGATTTCAATTTCGATAACATCATTTTCCTGCAGCGTAAATTCGTTCGGAGGCACGACACACGTCCCAGTCAGCAAGATGGTGCCGTCAAAAATTTCGTTATCCAGCGTCAAGTAATGAACGAGTTCTTCAAGTTTTCGCTTTAATTGGTTTACTTGCGCTTCGCCATTAAAGACCATCTCATTATCCCGGTAGATGCGGCAGATGATACTGAACTCGTATGGATCGGAAACGGTCTCTTTCAACACGATGGACGGGCCGATCGAACAGGAGTTTCTCCACACTTTCGCTTGCGGCAGATACAAAGGATTTTCCCCTTCAATGTCCCGGCAGCTCATGTCATTGCCGGCTGTGTAGCCCAGCACTGTGCCATCCTTATCAATAACCAGCCCTAGCTCGGGTTCGGGAATCTGCCAATTGGAGTCTGAGCGCAAATAAACCGGATCATTCGGGCCGACTGTTCTGTCAGCTGTCGATTTGAAAAAGATTTCAGGGCGCACGGCTTCATAAACTTTGTCATAAAACGTTTCTACATCCAATTTTCCTTGCGTGGCTTCGTAATTGCGCGCTTCTCTGCTCTTTTTATACGTCACGCCCGCTGCCCATACTTCCGGAGCATCGATCGGCGTTGTCAATTGCAGCCCTTCAAGCAATTTCTTCTCTTCGCTCTCGGCCATTTGTACTATAATGTCAAACGGAGTTTTGTCATTAGCACGTGCAAAAGCAATCAATGCCATAAAATCTGTAAAGGGCAAATCGATAACTTCATGTTCATTGACAATAGCGGCGAGTTGTTTCACGTCTTCTTTTAAATAACGGATAATCCTCATTGTGTCACTTCCTCTTATTAGAATAATTAAATCCTCATAATTTTAAAAGCAAACGGCCGCTTAGCGGCAATCAATCTACTATTGATGATTGATAGCCGTATCCAAGCTTCTCGGAAATTTTTGCGGCAGTTACTTTAAGGTTTTCAACCATTTTTCGCTGCTCAGAATTTGTCACTTGGTTTACAGTAGTCGAACTGCTGATAGCCGCAACAACTTGGCCTGTATGATTTCGGATAGGCAGCGCTACACAGTATACGCCTGGCTCGTTTTCCTCATTATCCACTGCATATCCTTGTTTACGGATCGTCTCTAATTCTTGCAGGTATGTGGCTTCGTCAGTGATCGTTTTTTTTGTTTGCTTCGTAAATTCATATCCATCGAGCACTTTGCTCACTTCAGCAGGATCTTTGAATGCCATAAGGGCTTTCCCTACGCCGCTGCTGTGGATCGGCACTCGTCTGCCTATCCGTGAATAAAGGATTGTGGCTTTTGGACTTTCCACTTTATCGATGTAGATGCCTTCTTTGCCGTCCTGGACTACTAAATGGACCGTTCTTCCAGTCTTTTTCGAAAGTTCCACTAATTCATTTCTGGCAGCCGTCCGAAGATCAAGGCTTTGGATAACATAATTGCCTCTTTCAAAAAGTTTAAGCCCAAGAAAATACTTTCCGTTTTCTGGATTTTGCTCAATATAATGATGTTTCTGTAACGTTTTCAGCAAGGAATGGACGGTGCTTTTGTGGAGGCCCATCCGTTCGGTAATTTCAATCAACTTCAATTCTTTGTCGTATTCATCAAACAAATCCAAAATACTAAGCGCCCGGTCAACGGATTGTATAATCGGCATATTGTTCACCCTTTTCTTATTTCTTAAGGGCAATTATATCCTCACCTTAAGATATACACAAATCGCAGGAGGTATAACTTACTATTTGGAAATAACTGCTTCTTTCGAAACCGGCACCCCTAACCCTTTGCCCCCTTTGTCAGATGTGGTCAAATCCGGTGCATACCGCTTCAAAAGATCCAGCCCGATTTTCGCTCTGCGCACCCGTTCTTTGCACAGTGCAATTGAAACACTTTCAAGGTGCGTGCCCGACGGATAGATATTCGGTGAATTTCTTAAACCGAATTTAATATATACCGGAGCCGAAACCCGAATGATTTCCGCAATTTCGTAATGGCGGATAAACCCGCCTACGTCATCCGGCGCTTCAATATAAATATCAATCGGGATATCAATCGCCTGGCGGATTTCCGAGAGTTTCGCCAAAGTCAGATCCGTTGGAACATTATAAGTGTCTGCTCCAGCGTCCTGAATCAATTTGATGGATACCGGATTGGACTGCGCCATTTGCACAGAGATTTTAACAACAAGGTCTGCGGGCAGCTCTCCTGCTTTTTTGAATTCATTTACAAGAGCCAGTAAACCTTCATCTGATACGAGGATGCTGCGAATTCCAAAATGGCACGCTCTTTTGATATCTTCAATAGCGTAGACCAGCTGATCCATCCCTTGCGAACGAAGCCCCGCAATTTTCCCGTTGCTGGCTAATTGCATCGGCGTAATATCATATGTTCCCCGCGGACCTACAAACAGGCTGACCTCTAAATTTTCTGTTCGGCCGATTTCGGCCATTTGTTCAATTTCGTCATCCGTCAAAAGCATAATGCCGCTTCCCTGTGAAATCCGGTGAATATCCACGTTATAGGTTTCGCAAGCTTCGATGACCGCTCTAAAAGACGCGGGGCCTTCAACACTTGGAATCTCGACGCGGTACTGGGCGCCATCAGGGAATCTTTTGGTAGAAGTGGGCAAATCCTGGGTTCCGCCCGCCGGGTAACCTAGTTTCTTTATGAAATCACGTGTTTTTTCCATACTTTCCACTCCTTCATTAACTTCTGCTTATCTTATTCAGTTGGTTTACGATTGAAAATTCCTCTTCTTTTTGAATCGGAAATTCAATATCCGTCCGGTAATCGAACTCCGCTTCTTCAACAACGGCGATCGGCACTACCCCATTCGCTGCATCGGTGTGGCCAATCATTCGGTTAGCAGCGGCTACTAGCTTCTGGCGTTTTCTGATAGAAGCCAGCCTCACCGCTGCAAGTTCAGTTCTGGCTGCGCGGACTTTATCGAATTCAAACTGCAATGTGCCACTGCGGAGAGCCTCTTCATCAATAAACTGGATCTTGCGGTCGCGTAAATCCAAGTACAGCAAGTCGCCTGTTTGAAGGTATAAGATTCCGCCATCTTCCATCGCTTCCGGCGTCATATGGCCAATAGCTGCTCCGTAAGTGACCCCGGAATATCGGCCGTCGCTGATCAGCGTTGCCAATCGTTTCAGTTTCCGGTTCGCGTTAATGTGCTGCATGGAAGTGAACATTTCAGGCATTCCGAATGCCACAGGGCCTTGGCCGGAAATAATAATCGCGATTTTCAATACACCTTCATCAACCATTTTGTCGAAAAGGGTATCGTAATCATCGCTTTGCCACTCTTCGTAATGGCTTGGCGCATTTTCTCTTAACAACGCAATCATATTTTCATGGCTGAAACTTCTATTTTCTTTGAGTTTTGGAACGAGATTCGGGTCAAGCAAATTTCGGATAGCCAAATCTTCATTTTCGAAATAAAGTACGAAAGCCACTTTTTTATCGAATTGATCTAATTGAGGTGTCGTCATTCCGCTGATTTTCACGACAGCTGTTTCAAAGAAGTTGCCCGTTAATACATCAACGCCGCTGTATGGGCGTTTAGGAGTCGACAAAATCACCTGGTTCTCTTTTACGTTGTCAGCTGGCAGGCTTTCCGTTTTTGTTAAACGGTTCCGCCAAGGGCTGCCTGTAACAGTCGGTGCATCTATGTCCATAGGGACGCCATTTTCCATCAATTCGTAGAACAGGCTCTCCATCCCTCTGCTTTCGCTGTCGCAGCATTGCATTGCCAGAGAAAATATATCTCTTCCTTCAGTCAAGCTGTAATTGAACAAATCCGGAATCGGATGGGAATGATGAATTTCATCCAGGTCTTGCAGGCTGAATTTAAAGCCGCCGTACAACATGCCGGCCACAATGTGCATCATTAAATTAGTGGATCCGCCTGACGCGCTGTGGATGCGGATTGCGTTGCGGATATTCGTTGCCATGATGTTGGCAGCTCCATAAACCGGATCGTTGATCATCGTCGCTAGGCTATCCAGCGCTTCATTCACTTGAGATTGGTTAGGGGAAGAAGTCAGCAATTCGAGCGCTGGATGGACCAGCCCCATTCCTGCCACTAAGTGGCGGGAGCTGTTTCCTGTTCCATTAAAGGCGCAAACACCTCCGCTGCCGTCGCATGTCGCTACCGCCAGCCTTTTTTCATAATCTTTATGGACTTCTTTTGTAATGATGCCTCTGTCTGTCGCTCTTTCAAGGACTCCTTGGAAAGCGGTATTTGAAGAACATTGGAGGATATAAGCCATAGCGTCCCTTAAATCATCTGCCACGTCCGGAACTCCGTTTTGCTCCGCTTTTTTCGCCACTTCTTCCAATTCTGCAAATAATGCCGTTGGGATGGTGCCGCCTTGCAGCACATGTGCCGGAGCGAATGTCGCGAAGAAAGGAGCTTCTCCGCGGTAGCGCCGAATCCGGTCAAGATGGACCAACGCACTCACCACGCCCAAAGGCTGTTTATCACATCCCTGAATGACGAACGCACCGTGATAGCTATGCGCTTCCATTTGGTTGATGACCATTTGAGCCACTGCATTCCGGCTTTGAAGCGAATAACTCATGCCCTGGTTACTTTGTGCGGTGCCGTCGCACATTACCGGTGTAGAAAAGTAGAATGGCACTCCGCCATTTTGCCAAATTCGGATTGCGGCATGCGATGAAGTTTTGAAATCCATAATATGAGCTGGATGATCAGAAGATCCGCCGATGATAGCTATCCTTGGCGCATTTTCCTCTAAACGATTGTAGATTTCTTCCAATGTCCAGTCGGGCGCCGGCCCTTCGTATTCAGAACCCAAAGTTTGCTTCGACCGGTCAAGCAGCCCTGCAACTGTGATGGGTTCATTCGCTTTTCCCTGCACATTGTCTCTATATGGGTTCACATGGTTGCTGATATTCGGGTAAAGAGCCAAAACAAAAACCTCCATTCTTTTTACTCAGTGCTGATTTTGCGCTGAGCCCATTATTCTCCGCCGATTTCCACCAAAAACATTGATAATTGAGGCAAGAACGTGATCAGCAATAACGTGATCACCATCGCGTAGAAGAAAGGGAGCACCGCTTTCGTTAATTCTTCCATTGACAGCCCGGAAATGCCGGAAGCGACAAACAAGTTGACTCCCAAAGGCGGTGTAATGAAGCCGATGGCCAAATTCACCACCATGATAATGCCGAAATGAATTGGATCGTATCCGAGACTTACAGCAATAGGAAGAAGGATAGGAGTCAAAATGATAATTGCGGCTAATGTATCCATGAAGCAGCCTACAATCAGCAACAAGACCGTGATCAATAAAATAATGACGATTGAATTGCTCGAGATTGACAACATCCATTGCGCAATTTGATTGGGAATCTGTTCAATCGTCAACAGCTTTCCGAACGCAGTAGCGGTACCCACGATAATTAAAATGGTGGCTGTTGTTATGGCTGAGTCCGTTATTACTTTTGGCAGATCGGTAATTTTCAATTCACGGTAAAATACCAATCCTGCAAGCAGGCCGTACACTACTGCTACAACGGCTGCTTCTGTCGGAGTGAAAACACCTCCGTAAATACCGCCTAAAATAATGACAGGAATCAATAAAGCCCATTTGGCATTCCAGAAAGCTTTCCCAATGGCCGCGGCAGTGGTTTTTTCGTCAGTTCCTGTATAGCCTTGTTTACGCGAATAATAATATGCGTAGAGCATCAATCCAATACCGACTAATATGCCGGGGATGATGCCGGCGATAAACAAGTCGCCGATAGAAGTGCTTCCCACCACACCGTAGATGACCATCGGAATACTCGGTGGAATAATTACGCCGAGCGAACCCGCAGCGGCAACAAGCGCAGTCGCAAATTTTTTATCGTAACCTTGGCGCACCATCGCCGGAATCATAATGCCTCCGATTGCAGCTACTGTAGCAGGGCCCGAACCGGAAATGGCTGCAAAAAACATGCAGGTGATAACAGTCGCGATGGCGAATCCGCCCGTTTTGTTGCCCACAAGCGAGTTGGCAACGTTAAAGAGGCGATCTGTAATCCCGCCTTTCCCCATGATCTCCCCCGCTAAAATAAAGAAGGGAACCGCCATTAATGGAAATGTATCTACGGAAGTTACCAGCTCTTTCATCAAAAAGTCTATTGGCATTCCTGAATACGTAATAGTAACAAGCGTTGCTAAACCTAGAGAAATACCAATTGGAACACTTAAAAACAAGAATAATGCAAATGTGCCGAATAGAATTGCTGTTATCATATTCCTCCCCCCTTACTCTTCTGTTATTCTATCGAATTCCGTTTTCACGTGAAAATCACCTTTGCCCATCAAGGTTTTAAATTCCTTAATTAATTGCTGGATTAAGCGGATGGCTGTTAGTCCCATCCCTACCGGAGTGGCAAGGTAGACAAGCCCCATCGGAATTTGGTTGGCGGGTGATTTTTGGCCAAAAGCCAGTAATTGTTGAGAGATATTGTACCCATAAATTACAACAGCTATAGCAAATGCTAAGAACAAAAGGTTGGCGATGATGCCAAAGATCAATTTGCCTCTCTCTTTGAAAAGCAGCAAAACAACGTCTATTTTGATGTGCCTTTGCTCTTTTACGGCAAAGCTAATGCCAATATAAATCAGCCAAATAAAACTGTATCTGGCGAGTTCTTCAGTCCAAGATAAAGAATTTTGCATTACATATCGCATAAAGACTTGTAAAAATATCAGAAAAACCATTAATGCGGATAAAATAACGAGAAATACTTTTTCGAAGTTTTCATCAATCCAGCGCACTATTTTCATTTCTCAACCACCTCGTCGATCTCAGGAATCTTGCCATTCAAGCTATTAAAAGAATAGACAAGGAGGAATGTCAGATCATTCACTCCCTGCCTGTTTTAAACTCATTAACTTTTCCCCTTAAAGGAGGAGCAGTTTATTTAGCTACGATTTCATCGATGGTGCTCAAGTATTCATCAACTATTTCTTTTCCGATTGCTTCTGAGTGCTTTTCAATGACCGGTTTAACAGTTTCAGCAAAGCGTTCTTGCTCTTCTGCCGTAACTTCCGTATACGTCATGTTTTCTTTCAATTTCGCTAAACTTTCTTCTGCCACTTCGCGGTTGCGGTCACGGTTGAATTTACCTGCTTCAACTGCAGCCTCTTGAAGGATTTTTTGTTGGTCAGCTGAGAACTCATCCCAAATTTGTTTACTGAACAAGAAGATGAATGGCGTGTAAACATGGGCTGTGTTTGAAACATGTTTTTGTACCTCTGCGTACTGGCTTAACTCAATTGTCGGATACGGATTTTCCTGGCCGTCAACTGTTCCTTGCTGCATCGCTGTGAACAACTCCGTAAATGCCATTGGTGTCGGGTTAGCTCCAAGCGCTTTCCAAGCATCCAAGTGGATTTCGTTTTCCATCGTACGGATTTTCAATCCTTTAAGATCGTCAACCTTTGCAACTGGCTGAACATCGTTTGTCAGGTTGCGGAAACCATTTTCCCACCAAGCTACGCCTACTAGGCTTTGCTCTTCAACCATCGCCAACATCTTGTCTCCGAATTCGCCATCAAGCAACTCATCCGCTACTTCTTCGTTCGGAATTGTGAATGGAAGATCGAATACGCCAAATTCAGGTACAAAGTTAACTAGCGGTGATGTTGAAGGAATCGTAATATCCAACGATCCAAGCTGCAGCATTTCAATAGCCGAACGGTCATCAGCGATCTGCCCTGAGTGGTAAACTTCAATTTCAAAGTCTTCTGTTTGTTCTTCCACTAATTCCTTAAATTTCATGGCACCTTCATATTCAGGATGCGAATCATTTACCCCGATGCTTATACGCAGTGTTTGTTTTTCGCCCGAGCCTTCAGAAGAACCACCGTCACCAGAACCTGAACCCGCCTCATTGCCACAAGCCCCCAAAAATAATGCAGAAACCATTACTAAACTGAAAAACTTCTTTTTCATTTAAAATCCCCCTCTTATGATTATTTTCCACGTTATTAGTTCGACCCGATCCGAGCTGGAAGCGAGCTCACCACCCCTCATTTGTTTTACATTATAAAACTAAGTTTTTACTAATAAATACTTTTTCCGCTAAAGATAGCGCTTACATGGTTGCGAAATTTTTTTAGTAATAAACAAATTTTACAAATCACTTTGTTTTACATTATAAAACCGCGTTTCTGTTTATTAGAACTAAATTGATTATAAGGTTTAAATTTCAGAATTGTCAATTGTTTTTAGAATTAATTATTCAGAATTAAATAAATACTTTTTTATTACCATTCCGCAATGGTGCCATCCTTATGGCGCCACACCGGATTTTTCCACTCGTGGCCGATTTCTGCTTGCACACGGACGAATTCTTCGTTTATGGAAATCCCCAGGCCAGGCTTTTGCAGCATCTCCACATAGCCTTCTTTGTATTCAAAAACAGTCGGATCATTCAAGTAATCCAGCAAGTCGCTGCCTTGGTTGTAGTGAATGCCTAAACTCTGTTCCTGGATAAACACATTATGGGAAGTCGCATCCACTTGCAGGCATGAAGCCAACGCAATCGGGCCTAACGGACAATGAGGCGCCACTGCGACGTCATAAGCTTCTGCCATGGCAAAGATTTTTTTACATTCCGTAATGCCTCCCGCGTGGGACAAGTCCGGCTGGATGATATCCACATATCCATCGTGCAGCAGCTTTTTAAAATCCCATTTTGAATACATTCTCTCACCTGTGGCGATTGGAATGTTGGTGATGCGCGCAATATCACGGAGGGCTTCGTTATTTTCAGGCAATACAGGTTCTTCGATAAACATCGGACGGAATTGCTCCAGCTCTTTGACCAAAATTTTGGCCATCGGCTTATGTACGCGGCCATGAAAATCAATGCCGATGCCAATATTTTTACCGACAGCTTCCCGGACTGCAGCAATCCTTGCAACTGCCTGGTCTACTTTCTCGTATGAATCGATATACTGAAGCTCTTCCGTTCCGTTCATTTTCACAGCGGTGAATCCTGCAGCTACTTTTTCCAATGCTGCTTTGCCAACATCACTCGGACGATCGCCGCCAATCCAGGAATACACACGGACAGAATCTCGGCATGCTCCACCCATCAGCTCAGAAATAGGGGCATTGTGATATTTCCCTTTGATATCCCACAACGCTTGGTCAATGCCTGAAATCGCACTCATCAAAATTGGGCCTCCCCGGTAAAAACCTGAGCGGTACATCATTTGCCACAGGTCTTCAATCCGCCTTGGATCTTGGCCGATCAAATAAGAACTTAGTTCTTCAACAGCAGCTTTAACAGTCGCAGCTCTTCCTTCGACAATCGGTTCGCCCCAGCCTGATATGCCTTCATCAGTCTCGATTTTCAAGAACAGCCATCTTGGCGGGACGATAAACGTTTCCAGCTTCGTAATTTTCATTAAAAAATCCCCCTTTTTTAATTCATCTTTTTAGCGTTTTGTATTTTCTCAACAAATTGCTTGGCAATGCTTGCCAGATCGTCGTAGCGTCCCTCTGCAATAGCTTTGCTGTCCACCAAAGAACCTCCCACACCTACAGCTACAGCACCATTTTTTATAAATGCTTCAACATTCTCCAGGTTGACGCCGCCAGTCGGCATCATGGGAATGTGGCTAAGCGGCCCCCGTAAATCTTTTATGTAATTTTCGTTGAACGCCCCTCCAGGAAAAATTTTCAGCAGATCCGCTCCTGCTGCGTAGGCATTCAGCACTTCAGTCGGCGTCATGACCCCTGGAATTGAAATTTTTCCGTACCGATTGGTCATTTGGATTGTTTCAACATCAAATGTCGGGCTAAAGATAAAATCTGCCCCCGCATCAATGGCAAGTTTTGCAGATACCGCATCCAAAACCGTCCCGGCCCCCACTAAAACCCGATCATCGTACTTTTTTTTCAAGTCATTGATCATTCCAAGAGCTCCTTGTGTATCAAGCGTGATTTCCAACGCTCCGGTACCGCCTTCAACAAGCGCTTCCGCTATATGATGGATTTGGCTCCTTTCAGGCCTGCGGATTACTGCCACAAGTCCAGATTCTTTTAACCGAATTAAATCTTCCCACTTTTTCACTTTTATAGCCTCCCTGGTTCAGCGATTTACATCTTGTTTGTTTTCAGCATTTGCCATGAAGTTTTCTAAATCCCGAAGGGTCGGCAAACCTTCGATATCCCCTTTCACTCTCACAACCATCGACCCGATTGCGTTAGCCTGCCGGACCGTTTCAGGCAGGGGCTTGCTGCGCAGCAGACCGCTGATGATGCCCGCAGCAAAGCCGTCTCCAGCACCTACAGGATCGACTATTTGATTGACTGGAAAACCGTCAACGAAGATTTTTTCATCTTTGGTATGCAAATAAGCGCCTTTGCTGCCTAGTTTTAGAATGATTATTTTGTTCTTATCCTTTAGCAGAGCCGTTGCTACAGCTTCAACATCCCTTTCTCCTGTCATTAATTGCCCTTCATCAAGGCCCGGCAGAATAACGTCTGCGCTGTCAGCTATTTCATTTAATACTTTCTTTGCCACCTCTTTTGGCCACAGCTTCAAACGGAGATTCGGATCAAAAACCACCAGTGTATTATTTTTTTTAGCAATTTCAATCGCCTTTTTAATCGTTTGATAACTCGTTTCGCTCAGCGCTGGAGTAATTCCGGTGATATGAAGAATTTTTGAATTGGCAATAGCTTGTTCATCCAAATCTTCAGGCATCATCAAGCTTGCAGCAGAATTTTTTCGGTAATAATAAACATTCATATTTTCTGGAGACAATTGTTCTTTGAAGAATATTCCCGTTGGTGCCTCACCAGTAAAAATGCATGAAGCTGTATCCACTCCTTCACCGCGTATACTTTTCAAGATAAATTGCCCAAATGGATCGTCGCCAAGTTTGCTGAACCAGCTGACAGTATGGCCCAGCCGCGTCAATCCAATTGCAACATTCGACTCTGCACCGCCAATCCTCATTGGAAACTGATGGATATATTCTAACGGCATCATCATCTCCGGTTGAAAAAGAACCATTGTTTCCCCGAAAGTAAATACTTCTGATTGACTCATCCTACACATCCTTATCATGTTAGAAAATGAAGTCTTTTCTAATTAGTTTTATATTATAGCACTCGGTTTTGTAATTATTCTACACTTTTAATTGTTGTAGTTCAACAATTATTTAAATTATCCAACAACTTTAGATGGGATTCTTACATGCTTTTTTTTTTGAATTTCTATTTAATTCACTGCAACTAAAAAGGGCTTTCCACGTTATGTGGAAAGCCCTTTCGATTTAATTCAATTTTAGATCCACAGCTTGAACAGCCCTTCATTGATCCCGAGATTGTACATATAATAAAGGCCGAACGCGGCGCTGAGGAGGCCGGCGAACTGGATGAGCGGTTTGTTGATGCTGCGCTTGTTCTTGCTCATGACAAACGGAATGCCGATTATGGTGTTGAAAAACAGCATTGAGACGATGGTGCCGAGCCCGAATACCAAAATATAGGCCGCTCCCTGCCAAACGCTGTCGACAGTGCCGAGCGTCAGCAAAATGATTGCTGCGCTGCCGGCAAGGCCATGGATAAAGCCCATGATTAATGGCTTTCGGTATGAAAATTTGCCGTCCGTGCCCGCCGTTTGTGCATCGTAGTGACCGTTTTTCCGGTGAGAAGCCATGGCCGTTACGCCGAAATAGACGAGCATGATGCCAACGAGAAATTCGAGGCTCATTGCCCATTTGTCAGAGATGCTGATTTTCAAGACGATCAGCAGCATGCCGACGACGAAAAGCGTGCTGGTGTGGCCGATGCCCCAGAACACGCCCACGAGCGACGACTTCCATAGTTTCTTGCTTTGGCTCGCAATCGTCGACACGCCGATGATGTGGTCCGGCTCGAGCGCATGCTTGATGCCGAGAAGGAATCCGATGGTTAAGATGGACAATAAGCTGATTTGCTCCAAAATAATGACCTCATATCTTCTTTAGACTTTTGCTAGTATGCCTGCTGCTTGCTGGACTTCCTGGAAGACGTCGCGCAAAGGCACGTTGTGGGCGGCAGCCGCGGTTTTCACTTCTTCGAACTCCGGTGACACTTTGATGATTTCGCCATCTAAGCTTCCCACTTTGACGGTGATGCTGCCGTAAGGGGTATCGACGGTTTTGAATTCACGGTCGAGGATGTGCCTCGTCCACTGGGCTTTGCGGACACCGAATGTGCTCGTTTCGCGCAGCAGGATGTCTTCCAGCAAAAAAGCGTTCTGTGGCTTCGCGAGAACGGTGATGAGCGTGCCCGGGCGGCTTTTCTTCATGGTAACCGGCGTGTAATAGACGTCAAGTGCGCCTTCAGTGAGCAGTTTCTCCATGACATAGCCGAGCGTTTCGCCCGTCGAGTCGTCGAGCTGGCATTCGAGCACAGTGATGGTTTCACGCGCAGCGGCTGTTTCTTCATTGAACAGCAACGCCCGGATGACGTTCGGGTGTTCGAAATTCTTCTTGCCCGCGCCGTAGCCGATGTTCTCGATGGCGAGTGCCGGCAAATGGCCATAGTCGTCCGCGAGGGCTTTCAGGAACGCCGCTCCAGTCGGTGTGGTCAGTTCGCCGCGCACGTGGAAATCCGCGAGCGGGACACCTTTCAGGATTTCTGCCGTGGCCGGTGCTGGAATCGGATACAGGCCGTGGGCAATCATAATTTTGCCGTGGCCGGTTGGCACAGGCGACGACACGATGCGGTCGACGCTGAGGCTTTCGAGCGCCAGACACACGCCGATGATGTCGATGATGGAATCCATTGCGCCGACTTCGTGGAAATGCACCTCTGCCGGGTCCATACCGTGGATTTTGCCTTCGGCTTGTGCGATGACTTCGAATACCGCCAGACTGCGCTGTTTGACGCGCGCCGGCAAATCACTGTCCGCAATCATACCGAGAATCGTCGACGCTTTGCGATGGGAATGCGAATGGTGGCCGTCGTCATGGGCATGTTCATGGCTATGTTCGTGATCATGGGAATGGCTGTGTGAATGTGAGTCGCTATGGGTTTCGCCGTGGGAATGCGTATGCCCATCGTCGTGCGTATGCGAGTGGCTATGCGCTTCACTGTGTGAATGGCTATGTTCATGCGGATTGTCATGGGAATGGCTGTGCGCCGCTTCTCCTGCGTCCTGAAACTGCAGATCCAAGAGTTTTGCCGAAATGCCGCGCTTGTCGACTTGTTTGACATTCAGTGTGAATGGATCGATCGGCATTTTTTTCAGGTGTTCGCTGATGTAATCGATGTCGGCGCCCAGATCGATCAGCGCAGACAGCGTCATATCGCCGGAAATGCCGGACTGGCAATCAAGATATAGAAGTTTCATGGTGGACCCCCTCAGACGCTAGTTTCATGATCATGGCGGCTTGGTAAGCTGCACCGAAGCCGTTATCAATATTGACGACGCTCAGGCCGGATGCGCAGGAGCTCATCATGGCGAGCAACGGCGTGATGCCTTCGAGATGTACGCCATACCCGACCGATGTCGGGACAGCGATGACCGGCCGCTGCACGAGCCCGCCGACAACGCTTGGCAATGCGCCCTCCATGCCAGCGACGACGATGAGGACGCTCGCTTTGGTGATGTCGTCGCGGTAAGCGAGCAGGCGGTCGATGCCTGCGACGCCGACGTCATACAAGCGCCTCACTTTGCATCCCATCCACTCGGCGGTGATTGCCGCTTCTTCCGCTACGAACAAATCGGACGTGCCGGCTGCCAGCACCATCACTTCGCCGCCGAAGTTCAGGACGGGCTTGCCGTAAAGCAGGATGCGCGATGTGCTGTCATACACCGCTTCCGGAAAGCGCTCCAACAGGATCTCCGCTTTTTCTTTGGCGACCCGCGTCACCATGACTTTACCGTGGCGTTCGATCAGCTTGCCCATAATCGGTTCAATGTGTTCAACCGCTTTCCCTTCGCCGTAAATGACTTCCGGAAAGCCTTGCCGCTGCTCCCGGTCGTAATCCACTTTGCTGAATCCCAAGTCTTCAAAGTTCTCCATATGCTCACCTGCTGTCTTAGTCTTGGCAATAAAAGCGCTTGGCTTTTAATCCAGAATACTGTTGTCTTGCAAAGAAACGAACCCGTCTGAAAAGACCGGGTCCGCCTGTTATGTGTTTATCAATTTACTTTATCGGCCATTTCTTCTTCGGTCAACACTTCATTCATGCTGCCGGTGCGGTAGCCGCGAAGGTCGATGGAGATGTACTGGAAGCCGAGCGTTGTCAGTTTCAACAGGATTTGGTCGCGGAATCCGGCTAATTTCGCTATATCAGCAGGCGCAACTTCGATGCGCGCCGTGTTGCCGTGATGGCGAACGCGCACCATATTAATGCCGAGTTTCGCAATGAATTTCTCCGCTTCGTCGACTTGGCGGATTTTCTCTTTGTCGAGGCGTTCGCCGTACGGAATGCGGGAAGACAGGCTGCACGATGCCGGCTTGTCCCAAACCGGGAGTCCGAGCTCTTTCGACAATTCACGCACTTCGCGCTTGTAAAGGTCCGCTTCCTGCAGCACGCTGCGTGCGCCGGCTTCTGTGCGGGCGCGCAGGCCTGGGCGGAAGTCGTCCAGGTCGTCCATGATCATGCCATCGAGGACATGGCCGTAGCCAAGTTCTTGCGCTAAATCATTCAAGTGGCCGTACAATAATTTCTTGCTGAAATACCAGCTTTCTGGCGTGTTTGCCGCAACGCCTTCGTCTTCAAGTTCCTTGATTTCGGTTTTCAGCACTTTCGCGCCCATGTCTTCTGCCAATTTGACAGCTCCTGCGAATTCTTCTTTGCGGAACAGTTCAGAACCGACGACAACGGCGAGGACGTTGTCCCCTCCAAGTACCTGCTGCGCGCGCTTTAGCACCAATGTGCTGTCGACGCCGCCTGAGAATGCTACGATAACGCGGTTCATGCTGGATAAGATGTCACCGAGTTTGTTGTTTTTTTCAGTAGTTAAGCTCATAGGGAATTGCTCCTTTGTGGTTTTATTTTTGTATCAATGCTTGTTCTTCTACATACGGAATCGTCAATGGGCCGAGCGGAAG
The DNA here is from genome assembly GCF_058268455.1 of Planococcus sp. TJ-302. Taxonomy (NCBI): domain Bacteria; kingdom Bacillati; phylum Bacillota; class Bacilli; order Caryophanales; family Caryophanaceae; genus Planococcus; species Planococcus sp. TJ-302. The sequence continues at coordinate 2,035,780 of NZ_JBZDOI010000001.1, forward strand.
CACTGCAATCGTCATGCTTTCACCGTATTTCTGTTTCAATTCTTCGATTGTCGCTTCAATATTATGAGTCGGCTTCAGCATGGCGCTTTCCACTTGTTCGTCGGTCAGTTTCGAGTAGACGAAGACGTCCGCCCACACCTGGATGACGGCCTGCTTTTGCACCTGCCACTGGTCAAACACTTTGAATTCCGGATTGTTAATCATATCGAGCAGCTCTTGCGGCGATTTTGCCATGCCGAAGATTCCTTTATAATTGCCATGGTCCGGCAGCCCATCCGAACATTCGGACGCGATGATGATCGAACCGCCTTCTTTAACGATTTTATGCGCCGCGCTCATCCCTTTGACCGCCTGGTAGAGATTCTGGTCGAGCGGGTAGCCTGAATTCGAAGTAATGACCACGTCAAAGCGCTCATCGCAGCGGAGCATGGCATGCTCTTTAGCAAATGCACAGCCCTGGTCGTGCGCTTCATAAAGCTCGCCGGCAAAGATTGCCGTGATGTCCTTGTCCCGGTTGAGTGTCACGTTGAGCATGAAATCCGGCTTGCACATGCCGTTGATCTCGCGTGTCATGTCCTGTACCGGGTTGTCGACCATATTGCCCCAAGTCGCGAGTGGGTCGCCGATCATTCGAGCGTTATGGAACGTCATGATGGTTTCGATCCCGGCGATGCCCGGCATCATGCCTTTCGGCCCGCCGGAAAAGCCGGCGAAGAAATGGGGTTCGATAAAACCGGTGACAATTTTGAAATCTGATTCGACATAATCCTTGTTGAGGTAAACATCGCAGCCGAAGCGGCTGTGGCCGACGTTGACAAGCGTTTCTTTGTCGTGGCAATGATTGTTGACGATGCGGATATTGTCGACCACCCATTCGCCGAGCATACCGACGAATTCTTCGCGCGTCTGGTCGCGGTGCGTGCCCGTGCCGTTGATGACGACGAAATTCTCAAGCGGTACGTGATTTAATTCCTCGATCAATGCCGGCACCAGGATGTGGTTCGGCGTCGGGCGCGTGATGTCTGAAATAACAATTGACACGGTATCGGTCGCCTTCACCGAATCGCGCAGCGGCGCGGAATTGATGGGATTGCGCAATGCCTGGCGAATCGCTTCTTTATGGTCTTCCAGCTCTGGCAGGTTTTTCGGTTCGATGATGAATGCATGGTCGGGCAGATCCAGGACCAGCCCGTCTTGTCCGTAAAGCAGCTCTGTTTTCATGGGAAACCCTCACTTTTCGTCAGATTTGTTGCAGGTGCAGATAACACGTTATCCCCCTATCGGAAAATAGGGGGATAATTCTATGCTTAAAGTTCTGTGGCTTCTTTAGTTTTGGTTTTCTTGCGGTCAGTATCAACTTCGTCAAGCGTACCGTCGATGCCCCGTTTGCGCTGGTATCTGTCCATCAGGATAACCCCGAGCGGGCACAGCAATGCAGTGGTGATTGTTGAAATAGAGATTTGAGCAGTCGCAATCGGTACGATGCTTTCAAGCTGAGCGTATTCCGCCACTGACATAGCCCCTGAACTTACAGCTACTGCAGCAGCTGCCAATATTGCCGCAGGAGTGGCCGCAGCGTTTCCTGCCGTCGACGATTCCGCGATTGGTGCGATAAAGCTTTTCTCTTTGAAAATCTTGAATGCCAGGATGCCAAGTGCTGCGGTGACGAAAAACGTTAAGAACGCAAGTGCGAGTCCGCCGGCAAGTACTTCTGGATTAAAGAAGTTGGCTAGGTTCATGCCCGCTCCCAGAGCGAATGCGAAGAACGGAATCGGCAGGATTTCACCCGGTTTCAGGAACTCGCGGATTTTCGGATCCAGATTCCCTAAAATCATGCCGATTGCAAGCGGCAAAAGGACCGCGATAAAGGAGATGACCGGGAACGCAGTCCCCATCAGGCCAAGTGCCACCAAGGTGAAGAACGGGCCATCATTAAGCGACAGGATTGACAAACCACCGACGTCCGAACGGTTGCCGTATTGGCCAGTCAATGCCGCATAGAGTCCGCCGTTGCTATTTGTCATACCGGCAATGATGGCAAGTGTCGAGAGGCCGAGAAGGCCGTGCCATGGATCAAAGAAGAATCCGAATGCCACCCCGACGACAACGCCGCCAAGGTATTTAGAGCCCGTTAAAATTGCTCCTTTTTTCAGTGCTTTGGCACCAACTTTCATGTTCATCTGGCTGCCGATAGAGAAAAGGAACAAAGCGATCAGCACCAGCGCGCCGTCTTTGAATAATTCCTGGGAGAATCCGCCGATGCGCAGAAACTCGTAAAAGCCTTCATCCGTTGGTGCGGCACCAAGCCACTTCAAGATATTTTGAACAAAAGGCAAATGAAGCTGGTCAATCGTGTTCAGTGTAGCGCCAAGCAATAACGGCACAATCATCAAGCCGCCTGGTACTTTCTCCATCGTATCTTTTATTCTCATACTAATAGCCTCCCTTTTTGTGTAACACTTTGGTGAAAATAAGCCCGCACGACTTGCTCTGTGGCGGTTTCAATCAATTCTGCGGCCCCTTCGATCGCCTGTTTCAGCGACATCGGGCCATTGACAATGCTGTGGATGCTAACGACACCGAAATCGTGCAGCGCTTCTGCACCTTTTCCGACCGAACCAGCGAGGATAATCGTTGGCACCCCTTGGTCTTTTGCACGTTCCGCAACCCCCATCGGCGTTTTGCCGAAGGTCGTCTGGCTGTCCACTTGCCCTTCGCCCGTAATGACGAGGTCCGTATTTTTCAATTGTTCGTTCAAGCCGATGTAATCCAATACGACGTCAACCCCGCGCTTCATCTTGCTCGGGAAGAAGGCCTGGAACGCGCCGCCGATACCGCCCGCCGCGCCTGCTCCCGCCTGTCCGTGAAGCGACGTGCCGGTCGTTTTATAAATTTGGTCCGCCCAATGGGCCATGTGGCAGTCGAGCATTTCCACTTCTTCTGGAGATGCGCCTTTTTGTGGCCCAAAAACATGTGAAGCGCCTTCGGGTCCGATCAGCGGATTCTGAACATCTGAAGCGATGATGAATTGGCTTTGAGAGATGCGTTTATCAAAAGTCGCAACATCAATAGCCGCTACCTCATTCAACGAACCGCCTCCGAAGCCAATATTATGGCCTTCGCCGTCAAGCAGACGCATGCCAAGCGCCTGCAGCATCCCGGCACCGCCGTCATTGGTCGCCGATCCTCCGAGTCCGATGATGAACGACCTGAAGCCGTCATCAAGTGCGCTGCGAATCAATTCGCCAGTGCCGTAAGTTGTCGCTGTCAATGGCGCCAATTGCCCTTCCGGCACGAGGTGCAGGCCCGACGCCGACGCCATTTCGACAACGCAGGTCTTGCCATCGCCCAATATGCCATAAGCCGCCTCGACTTGATCTTGCAGCGGTCCGGTTACCGTGACTTTCTGTATCCGGCCGCCGGTTGCCGCGACTAGTGTTTCCATGGTCCCTTCACCGCCGTCTCCTATCGGCAGCAGCACGGTTACGGCTCCCGCAAAGGCTTTTTTGATGCCTTTATCGATTGCCTGTGCCGCTTCGACCGCTGTCAAACTTCCTTTGAATGAGTCTGGAGCAATTATGATCCTCATCAAATCCCCCTTCCGAAAGCGCTTTCACTAACTTAGTCTAAATTATATGAATATTGACTCCATTCGTCTATGGCTATAAGCTATAAAAATAAAACGTTTTCATTCGAATAAATTGTACAGATCAACCAAAGAGGTGGATAAATTATGCAAATGCTCAACCAAAAAATGGCAAACGACATTGTCAGAGAGACTTCCGTGCGCTTGCACCGCAACGTTAATATCATGAATACGGAAGGCCGCATCATCGCTGCGCTGGACAAATCCCGCATCGGCGCGGTCCATGAAGGCGCTCGCCAAGTGCTTGCTACGGGACAGTCGCTGGCGATTGCCGAAGGCCAGGAATGGGAAGGCGCGCAGCCCGGCGTTAACTTGCCCATCGTCTTTATGGGAGAACTGATCGGCGTCATCGGAATTACGGGAGCCCCTGAGGAACTCGAAGACATCGGCGAACTGGTGAAGATGACGACCGAATTGATGATCCGCCAAGCTTTCCTCGACTCCCAAATGGAATGGCAGCAGCGCACAAAAGAAATGATCATCGACCAATTGCTGAAGAAAGATCCGTCGATTGCAACTGTCGAAGAAAACCTGGCGTTATTGGGGCTGCGCCTCGACCCGCCGTTCACTTCCATCATCGTCCAGTTTACAGAACGCGCGACAGCCAATCGCATCCTCATCCAGCAAGTGGAAAAAGCCATCGGCAAAGGCATCGCCAGCTTTATCAACGTCAATCGCCTCGTGATCATTCTCAGCGGTTTCGAGGAAGAAGATGTCGACGGCCAAGTCCAAACGCTGCACGCGCTGCTGAAAAAACTCGATATCCAGTTCCGGATGTCGTACAGCCTGCCCTATAACCATCTGCGCAAATTCAGCCAGTCATACGAAGACTGCGAGATTACGCTGGAAATCAGCGGCTCGGGCAAAGAACTGACGTCGTTCGCTTACATCGAACTGAAATCGCTGTTCTACCAAGTGGATGAAACCGTCGCTGAACGTTTTGCTCACCGCGTCCTGAAAAACTTGGACAAGACCAAAGCCGAAACGCTGGAATCGTTCTTCGCCAATAACCTCAACATCCAAAAGACGGCGGATGATTTGTTTCTGCACCGCAATACGCTCATTTACCGCCTGAAAAAAATTGTTGACGACACCGGCTACGACCCAAAGAATTTCAAAGACGCACTGATTTTGCAGGCAGCGCTGTGGATTTTCCAGAAATGGGAACGCAAATCCATGTCCTAAAACGCACAAAAAAGGCTTTCCGTTTTTGGAAAGCCTTTTTTGTCTTTACTTTTGCAGGCGCGCCACGAAATTCGTGAGGCGCTCAAGCGTATTGATGTTGCGGTTGCATACTGCGTTGTCCGTGCAAATGTAATTTCCCCGTTTGACGAATTGGTCCTGTCCGGAACTTTTCGTGCGGGCGGTGAACAAGCCGACTTCGCTGTGGCGGTTGCAGACGGCGCAGACGCCTTTTTTCTGGCTGCTCGACAGCGTCCCGGAGACGCCTTCAAGCCTACCGTCTTTCTGGGTCACGAGGTACATCAAATTCGAACTTTCGGTCCACGCTAAATATGACATCTTGCTGAAGTCGACGGTATCGGGCTTTGGCCCTTTGAACTTTTTCGCTTTCGGGAACAGCTTGGCAAGCGCTTCGCTGGTGACTGCAGGGAACGGAATGATGTACTGCTCGAGCCCTTTGAGGAACACTTCGGCGTCCGCCGCTTCTTTTACTGCGGACAGCGGATTCAACACTTTTTTCTGTTCTTCGGTCAGCGCAGGGAACGTTCTGAAAACTTTCTCGTGCGCCAGATGCCGCAGCACGCTGAGCACTTCGGCGTCGTTGCCTGTTGCCTGTCCTGTGACAAGGATCGCGGCCTGGTCTTTGATGAAATTGAATTGATCGTTTCGGATGAACGCTTCAAGACGGTCCGATGCGCCGCCGGTTTTATTGGTCGTTTCTCTGACATGTATCATTATAAGCCACTCCTTATCACTTTGAATGGTGTCTATAAAGGAAGCCAAGGATCAGAACGGAAGCTCTTCCTTTTCATTCATCATACTTGAATTGACTGTCAATTTCCATTTGCGCAAACCTCACCCTTTTAATGGAAGATTGTTGCCATCCAGTAATTTACAGGTGATAATTGAGAAAATGGAATTTCATGTGAAGGAGCGATTTAATGAAACAAATAGCATTCGCGGCATTTATTAGTCTCGGCGTCTTGGCATTGCTCGGTGTTGGCGGATTTCTGCTAATCCAGAACGGCTCTACTAGTAAAGAGCAAACGCCCGCAACGATCATCGTGAGCGAGAAGCCAGCCGCGCAGCCGGCAAATGTCCAAGCTCCGCAGGAGGAATTCACCGGCAGTTCGAGCAGCCACATCAATCTGTCTGACGGCATGAGCAATTACGATGTGCAATTATACCTTCATGAAATGACGCATCACAAAGTTTACGCCGACATTAAATTCGGCTCCCGGCCTTTAACGAGCGAAAGCATTGCCAGGCTGATTGAAATCGTGGAGAAAAACAGCTATCCCGATGAAAAATTCTATCTGGAAACACTGGACGCATGGCAGGAAGGCAATTTCTCCAATGCGGTTGAAGTCCACAACACCATCTGGGGCTGGCATAGCGGAACAATCGGCAAGGCCACCCGGCTCATGACGCCACAGGAAGAACAAGATTATATTGATATGAATTCTTAGGCATTTGTGAAGCATTTCCCGATTGATGGGAGATGCTTTTTATTTGAAAAAGCGATATTTTTGTCTATAAACAACATTTATTTATTGATAAACGATATATTGTAAGATATAATCATATCAATAACCTGAAAGGGAAGGATCTGGCCATTCGTGCAGATGATGTGGAACCACCTGTTAAATCACCATCCACCCTTCTTAAAATTATTGGAAATGAGGTGCTTTAAATGAAACGGGAAACACTTTTTTTGAAGGCAGTAATCGTCTTAATGGCGCTGCCAGTACTGGCGGTGTGCATTTTCGTCGTGCCTCCGATGTCGGAGTTCGCCGGCGAATTGATCGTCCGCGTGCCTTTTGTTCAATACTTCTTTATGGCGGCGCTTTACGCAACGGCCGCAGCCTATTTTGTGGCGTTATACCAGACTTTGAAGCTGCTCGGCTATATTGATCGCAACATTGCTTTCTCAGAGCTTTCGATCAAAGCCCTAAAGAACATCAAGCGCTGCGCACTGGCCATTACTGTCTTGTATCTATTGTGCCTGCCGATTATTCTTTATGTGGCGCAAGTCGATGACGCTCCGGGCCTTGGCGGACTTGGCCTCGTCATCACATTCGGTGCATTGGTCATCGCGGTTTTCGCAGCGGTGCTCCAGAAGCTGCTGCAAAATGCCATCGATATAAAATCTGAAAATGATTTGACGGTCTGAGGTGAATGATATGGCGATAATAATAAACATTGACGTGATGCTGGCCAAGAGAAAAATGAGTGTGACCGAGCTGTCGGAGCGGGTCGGAATCACAATGGCCAACCTGTCCATTCTAAAAAACGGCAAAGCGAAAGCGATTCGCTTCTCCACTTTGGAAGCCATTTGCGAGGCCTTGGATTGCCAGCCCGGTGATATTTTGGAATACAAAAAAGGTTGAATGAACACAGGAAAAGGCCCGATCGGCACAGATCGGGCCTTTTCCTGTGTTCATTCGTTAAAGCGTTTCGCCGCACGATTGGCGGACGACCAGCGATGGCTCAAGCTGAACCGTTTCAGGCTGCCGCTTGATGCCTTGCCTTTTCGCAACAATCGCTAGGATGAGCTGATCCGCCGCTTCACGGCCCATTTCATAGGCCGGCTGCCGGATAGTGGTGAGCGGAGGATTCAAGTGCTTCGACCATTCGGTTTCATCGTAGCCGAGCAGCGCGATGTCCTGCGGCACAGCCATGTTCAGTATGCCGAGGGCGTCAAGGATTTCCAGCGTCAGCCGATTATTGGTTGACAGAATGGCATCCGGCTTGCCGCTCCCATCAAGCAATTGCTCCAGCGCCGCCAGGCAATCCTCTTTGGTTTCGACAACCTTGATCAAGTCCGCTTCAATTTCAAGTCCATGGGCCGCTAACGCCTGCTTATAGCCTTGGAGCCGCTCCTGCCTTGGGCTGATGCCGTTTACCGGATACAGGAAAATGGCGATGCGTTTTTTAGAGAGCGCGGTGAGGTGGGAAACGGCGAGCATCGTTCCTTTAATGTTGTCGGCAACGACTGTGTCGACCTCCACGCCCTTTACCCTTCTGTTCAAAAAGACGAACGGGAACTCTTCTGCAACGAGCGCTGGGAACAACGGATTGTGCTCGGACGCCGGATTGATGATAATGCCATCGAGCTGCCGCATCAAAAATTCCTTGATGTTCTTGCCTTCTTTCTCCGGATCGTCCCGTGAATTCAAGATCAGCAGGCTATAGCCCGCTTCCTGGCAAACATCCTCGATCCCTTCGAGCACCATCAGCCAAAACGGATTTTGCAGATCGGACAAAATCAGCCCGATCGAGTCGGTCTTCATTTGTTTCAAGCCGCGCGCGAGCGCATTCGGCCGGTAATCGAGCGCGTTGATGGCCTCCTGCACTTTCAGCCTCGTGGCGTCAGCAATGTAATCGGTATTGTTCATCACGCGGGAGACAGTTGAAATCGATACGCCCGCCTGCCTGGCAACGTCTTCGATCGTCAGCTTGCGTTTTGCCGGTGGGTCCGTCATCCGCCGACCACCAGCCCGTAACGCTCGGCGGCTGAGTAAATCTGCTTGGCTTTCTCGATTACCGGACGGTCAACCATTTTGCCATCGAGCATGAATACGCCCGCGCCTTTCGCTTCGTTATCGGCATGCCACAACACTTTCACTGCCCACTCGATTTGTTCACGCGAAGGGCTGTAGACTTCATGGATCGTTTCCAACTGCTTCGGATGAATCGCCATTTGGCCGTTAAAGCCGAGCGCGCGTGTGGAAGTTGCCCGTTTCTGCAGGCTTTCGTCGTTATGGACATCCGGAAAGACGGTATCGTAGACGCCCGGGATGCCTGCCGCTTTCGCGTAAGTGACGATTCGTGAGCGTGCATACAGCACCTCTAACCCCGGTTCGGTCAGTGTCAAATCCAGGTCCACCGCATAATCGATAGCGCCGAACGCGACGCCGCTGATATATGAGCTGCTGAAAATGTCTTCGAGGCGGATGACGCCCACCGCGGTTTCAATCAGTACGATCAGCTCGCCTTCGCTGCCCATGCGCTGCCACGTTTCAGCCACTTGTTCTGGACTTTCCGTTTTCGGCAGCATAATGCCCGTTACGTATTTGTGCTGCGCAAGCGCGGCGTCGTCGCGATACCATTCCGTGCCGAATTGATTGATCCGCAAGAAAATCGGCGTCGCAGGCTTTTCGCCCATTTCGTCGAGCGCCTCAGCGATGATGTTCCGCGCGTCGACTTTTTCGTCCGGATGAACGGCATCTTCCAAATCCCATAACAGCGCGTCCGCCCCACTGTCGATTGATTTCAATAAACGCTCTTTCTTCGTTCCCGGTGTAAACAATAAACTTCTATAAATCATCTTCCATCCCCCTCATCAAATGATCCCGCCATTGCGCAGCTCTTCGACTTCCGCCGGCGTTAATCCCAATTCTTCGTAGACCGCATCGTTGGACGAACCCAATTCCAATCCCGCATGGCGGATTTCGCCCGGCGTCCGGGAAAGCTTCGGCGCCGCGTTGAGCATCTTCACTTTACCGAAATGCTCATCGGGCACTTCCACAATATTTTTGCGGTGGATGAAATGCGGATCCTCCATAATTTCCTGAACGTTGTAGACAGGCGCAATTGTCGCTTCAAAACGGATAAAGCGCTCCAGGATTTCTTCCTGCGGATATTTTTTCATCCATTCCGCGATAATTGCTTCCAGTTCATCGGCATGCTGCAGCCGCGCCTGGTTCGTGGCGAATTTCGGGTCGGCGAGCAGCTCTTCACGCCCGATCGCTTTGAAGATCCGTTCGACAATCGCCGGTGATGTGCCTGAGATGGCCAGCCATTTGCCGTCCTGTGTCTCATACAAATTCCGCGGCGCCGTCCAGCCAGTGCGATTGCCTTTCCTTCCGGGAATCACGCCCAATTGGTCATATTCCATCACTTGGTTGCCGAGCATGCCCATCAACGCTTCGTATATCGGCAGGTCGATCGATTGCCCTTTGCCGTCTTCCGAATGGTCGCGTTCATAGACGGCCACCATCGTGGCATATGCCCCCATCATCGCCGTGGCGTAATCGGCAAGTGCAAAGCTTGGCAGCACCGGTCCGCGGTCCGGAAATCCGTTGACCTGCGCAAAACCCGACATCGCTTCAGCGAGCGTGCCGAATCCCGGACGTTCTTTATAAGGGCCGTCTTCGCCAAAACCGGACACTTTCACTAAAATGAGGCCTGGGTTCTTTTGCGCCAGCGATTCGTAAGTGATGTTCCATTTTTCAAGCGTCTGCGGCCTGAAATTGGTAATCACGACGTCTGCCGTCCCTGCCAATCTATGGAACAGCTCCTGTCCTCTCGGAGTGCTGAAGTTCAGCGTAATCGGCTTTTTGTTTCGCGACACGAGCTTCCATTCAAGTGATTCACCGTCCTTGTGGCTGCCGGCGTTGCGCAACGGGTCGCCTGCAGGATGTTCAACCTTGATCACTTCAGCACCAAAATCGCCTAGGTATGTAGCTAGCATTGGGCCAGCCAGCACAGTTGATGCATCAATGACGCGCAACCCTTCGAGCGGCAGCTTTTTCTTATCCTCCATTTTTTCAGCTCCTTATGCGTTCTGTCATATCTCTGAAAACGTTTTCAGAAAGTTTAGTCCATCATATATTCTATTCAGAAAAATGTAAATACTTTCATCGTCAATTAAAAATAGCGCAGCCGGTTCACTTTCAACCGGCTGCGCTATTAAAATTTCTTCCCTATAGGATTCAGCGTGCTTGTTCTTTCACTTTTGCCAAATTCTGAATGATCGCGTCTGTCACTGCTGCCGTATCGTATGTCCCGCCGAGGTCGCGGGTCAGGATGCCCTGCCTCGTTGTTTCTGCAATCGCTTTGTTCAACTGGGCCGCTTCGTCCTTTAATCCAAGATGATCCAGCATCAGTGCTGCGCTTCCGATGGTGCCGATCGGATTCGCGATCCCTTTTCCAGCGATATCCGGAGCCGATCCGTGGACCGATTCAAACATGCTTGGCGTCCGCCGTTCCGGGTTTAGGTTGGCGCTGGCAGCGACACCAAGGCTTCCGGCAAGCGCGCTTCCGAGATCCGACAAAATGTCAGCAAACAGATTAGACGCTACCACAACTTCCAACTCTTCAGGATGCAAGACAAATTCTGCAGCCATCGCGTCAACGAGCCGCTGATCTGTTTCAACATCCGGGTAGTCTTTGCTGACACGCGCAAAAACTTCGTCCCATAACACCATGCCGTATTGTTGCGCGTTGCTCTTCGTTACGCTCGTCACTTTTTTCCGGTCGCGGGTCCGCGCCAAATCGAATGCAAAACGGATAATCCGTTCGCAGCCTTTTTCCGTGAACAACGCCGATTGGACTGCGACTTCATTGCCCGTTCCGCGGCCGGCGAAATTGCGTCCGCCGATTCCGGAATATTCTCCTTCTGAATTCTCGCGCACCAGCACCCAATTCAAATTATCTACATCCGGATGGTTCAGCCTTCTCGGCACTCCCGGCAAAAATTCAACCGGCCGGATATTCGCCCATTGATCAAATCCTTGGCAGATCGCCAAGCGCAAGCCCCATAAACTGATGTGGTCCGGCACCCCTGGGAAACCGACAGCACCAAAGTAAATCGCATCATGATTGCGGATCTGTTCCAAGCCGTCTTCATCCATCATTTTGCCGTTTTCGAGATAGTATTCGCAGCCCCACGGAAAGTAATCGCTATCAAAAGAAAACTTGCCTTCCGATTCTTCAGCCATATGCTCCAGTACGCGCATGCCTTCCCGAACCACTTCTTTTCCAATGCCATCGCCTGGAATAACCGCTAACCGAAATGTTTTCGTTTCGCCCATTTTCAATTCCCCCTGTAGTCGCCATCGCTGGCGCTTTGGTATGTGTTACAGAGTATATTAGTTTAATGCATACGTTAATGTCAACAATATTTTAAATTTTATGAAAATAAAGTCTATAAATCAATTTTACAGATTAAAATTATCTTTTAAATAGCTGATTTTAAAATAACGTATACATAATTCCGTAAGAATCCAAAAATAACGGCCTGCTCCTGTAAAGGGCAGGCCGTTATTTATTCACGATTTCAGTATTATTGATTTCATCAAGCACTTCAAGAATTTCCTTCTGTGCGCGTCTTCGGTGGGATTCGATCAGCATGCTTGCAGCTTTGCCATCTTTTGCACGCATGCAGAAAACGATCGCTTTATGCTCAGTAATCGAACGCAGCAGAATCGGCCGCTTGTCGATTGTAAACAGCCTCGCCCGGTACGATTGATCCGCAAAGCTGTCAATGACGGCTTTCAGGCGCTTATTATGGGCATAGTCAATAATCGCCGTGTGAAACAAATCATCCAGCAATGACCATTTTTTCAAATCTTCTTTCAGCAAAGCCGCTTGTTGTTTCTCGATGATTGCATCCAAATGGTCCAACTCCGCGTCAGTGGCGTTTGAGGTTGCGGTTTCGATGGCCAAACTGTCCAGCGTCGTAATGATTTCATACACTTCTTTCAAATCTTCCTGCTCAATCGGCTCCACGATAAAACCTCTCCGCGGAACCAGCCGGACGACGCCTTCGATTTCCAATCGCACCAGTGCTTCCCTGACAGGCGTGCGGCTCATCTGCAGTGCTTCGCTGATTTCGCGTTCCAGGAGGGCTGTGCCCGGCGGCAGGATTAAATCCCGAATGGCAAGCCGTATCGTGTGATAGGCCCGTTGAGGAAGACGGTATTCCTCCATTCCGCTTAAATTCCGAATAAATAGCTGAAGTTCTTCTTCCATATTCATGCGTTGCTTCACTCCAAACTATCCCAGATTCACCTTTAAGCCGTCTTGGCATTAAGCAATGTTCATCTATTATAACGACAATGAAATTTTGTGACAACGGCATTTGTGAATACTGCGGACGATGGGATGCGAAAAAAAACACTCCCCGCCTAAAGCCAGAAGTGTCTCTTTGCGAAATCCAATGGACTTATACCTCTTCCAACCGATCCGTTGCCGGCGGCGGGGTGATGGAGAGATCGGTAATTTCCTTTCGCCATTCCGGTGTCATGTCGATGTCGAGCGCCGCGAGCGACGGCTCAAGCTGTTCCAAATTGCGTGCTCCGATAATCGGGGCGGTGACCGCTGGATTCGCCATCGTCCATGCCACGGCCAGTGATGCCGGATGGTGGCCCAATTCGTCCGCATGTTGCGTAAAACGGTCAGCGATACGGTAATAAGCCTCTTCGGCATAGCGCTTTTCATAGTTTTTCTGGTCAACCAGCCTGCCCTGCTCCGGCTTTTTACCGTTGCCGTATTTGCCGGTAAGCAAGCCTCCGCCGAGCGGACTGTAAGTGATTACGCCCATGTTTTCAGCAGCGGCGAGCGGCAGGATTTCCACTTCTGCCTGGCGCTTCACAAGATTGTACATCGGCTGGACGCATTCGAAGCGTGCCAGGCTTTCTTTATAGGAAATGCCAAGTGCTGTAGCGATTTGCCAGGCAGCCCAGTTACTGACCGCCGGATACAAAATTTTCCCTTGGCGCTGGAGATCATCCATTGCCCGCAGCGTTTCCTCGATCGGTGTCTCCGGATCGAACGCATGCACAAAGTAAAATTCAATGCGGTCGGTATTCAGCCGCTTCAGGCTTTTCTCGACTTCCTTTATGATGTGGCGGCGTGACAAGCCACGGTCATTGACGCCTTTTCCGGTCGGTCCATTCACTTTGGTCGTCAATACCAAGTCATCCCGGCTGTCCGCGATGCACCTTCCCAAGATTTCTTCCGCTGCCCCTTTGTTATAGACATTCGCGCAGTCGAAAAAATTGATGCCTGACTCCCGGCAGCGATTGAACATCGCCCGCGAAGTTTCTTCATCCGCGTTGCCGCCAAATGACATCGTCCCAAAACAAAGGCTCGATACTTTGATGCCCGTTTTCCCAAGCGTTTGGTATTCCATAGGCTTTCCTCCATTTTAAATTAATGAAATCGAATTCCACTTTTCAATGCCGGCTTACCCTTTCGTATATTCCTTCCCTTCTCTTTTCACAATTGCCATCGCCCATAGCAGCAGGACAATGACTACTGCGAGGACAGCAGCAAGAAACAGCCAGCCGAACGTGAACGAACCAGTCACATCCACAATAAAGCCGAACAGCGGAGGCCCCAGGATGACGCCCCAAGAGCCCAGCATCAGGCTGAAGCCGCTGGCGATTCCAGCCTGCTTCACTGGAACCAGTTCAGTGGCGGCGTTCATCCAGACCCCATTGAAACCGGAAATGCAGAAACCGAAAACGACGGTGATGGGCACTATCACCCAAAACAGCGTCCCCGGCGGAAGCTGGCTGATCCCTAGCGAAATGACAATCGACAAGGCCGCGATGATGGCCATGACGATGATTCGCTTCCCTTGAAAGACATGATCGCTGATCATTCCCCACGCGACGCGTCCAAAAGAGCCGCTCACTTCGGAAATCACCAGCAGCATTCCCGCTGACACGAGGCCGAGGCCGATGTATTCATAAGCGAACAGCACCAAGTATGTATTCAAGATCAGTTGGCTTCCGCTCAGTCCCATAGCGGCAATGCTGACCAGCACCAGCGGCTTTTCTTTGAACATTTGGAGAATCGAAGCCAGCAAACGCGCCGGCTCCTCTGCGGATTCCACTTTCACATCATCTTCCGGCGGATCGGAATAGAACCGCCAGGCGAGGATGCCTGTGAGGATTAATAGCAGGCATGCGCCAAAAAGCACCGGCCGCCACCCCCAGACAGTCGCAGCGGGAAGCAGCAGCAGCGCCGCTAGTGCCGACCCCAGCGTGACGCCCATCTGCTTGATGCCCATAGCGGTTCCCCGCTTTTCAGAAAACCAGTGGATGATGCCTTTATTCGAAGTCGGGTGCATGGCTCCATATCCGACGCCGCCCAGCACCACCATGAACAGGACCACAGCATAGTGGGAAGTCAGCGTCATCAGGATAAAGGACGCGCCCAGGCATAACGACAACAGAAACAGCAGCTTTTTCGAGCCGATGCGGTCTACGAGGAACCCGGCGGGAATCGCAATTGCCGATTGCCCCAAGAAGAGCGCGGCCGGAAGCATGCCGATCTGCGCTTTAGTCAGTGACAAATCCTCCCCAATCAGTACACCCAGAGGGGCTAGGCTCCTCCCGATAAAAGCCACCATGATCTGCGCAATCAGCAGCCACGTCAGCATGCGCCAAGGATTGATAGCGAATAATGCATCGTCGCGAATGGTTTTGTTCATGTTAGGCTCATCTCTTTTTGCCGGCTCTGGCGGGAATCCCCTCCTATCTTGTCGGCGGTTATTTTGGACTGGCTCCACTGGACGGCCATGTTTTGGCGTGGACATTCGGGCTTCAACAACGCCCCATGTTTTCGATGCCAACTTATCGTCAGTGTACGTCCATTATTGCGGACATCCCAATTGGAGTCAATTCCGTTGTTTAATTATTCTGATTAATTATTATTTTTCTTTTTATTTCTGATTTTTAGGACAGAAAAAAGCAGCCGTATTGGCTGCTTAAACAGAAAATAATAGAATTTTTTTCAATCTTCATTTTAGCTAATGCCTTAGATTAAGATATGAATTGCAATACGTATACTTCTATTGGTCTCTTCCATAATAGAAGAGAACAACGTTTCCGGCTCAATCCCAGTTCAGCTTCACTGGGAAAACATCGGATTTCCTTTTTGACCAACCCACAAATCTGTCCCTTCCATCTGCAGTGCCAAACCAAGCAACCGGTGCTCCTGCCCTTTCGCAGCCATGAACTGGACACCAATCGGCAAGCCGTTGTCAGAAACATGCACTGGAACTGACATCGCCGGCTGGCCCGTCAGATTAGCGAGTTGTGTATAAGGCGTGTAGGTCAGGCTTGGCAAAAACATCTCATAGATTAAGTCCTGCTGCGCATTCATCGTCTGTGCCGTCGAAAAGCGCTCCAAGAAATCCGTGCGCGATGCAGCAGAATGCGTCAGCTCGCCAATTCTCGGCGCGGTAAAAGCCGTAGCCGGCGTCAAGTAAAAATCATAGCGCTGATGGAGCTCGGCCATATTAGCAGCTGCCGCATCCCAGGAAGCAAGGCTTGCCGAATAATCGGCAGCAGAGACTCCTTTGCCAGCTTCACTCAAGAGCCACGATTCTATTTCCATATCTTTCGCGTTCAGTGTGCGCCCAGACATGCGGCCAAGATTGCGTGCAAGCAACGCCATCTCGCCGCTGTTCATCAAATAATAATCCTGCATCAAGCGAAGTCCGTCGATGCCATTGGATGTTTCTTCCACTTCATGGCCTTCCTGCAGCAGCCATTGGACCGTTTTTTGAAGCGCGTCTTTCGCATCCTGTGACACTTCCGTTCCGACTGGCGAATCGGCGGCAACTGCAATGCGCAGTTTGCCCTCTGTATTATAGTTGAAGGCGTCTCTATATTTCCCGGGAAATAAAGGCGTCTGAAATGCGGCTTCTGGCTGAATCGTCTGCAGTACATCGAGCAGTGCACAACTATCACGTACCGTCCGAGTTAATGCGAAATCGATGGAAGCACCTTGCCATTGCCGGCCTGCGCCAGGTCCGACCGGTGTCCGGCCGCGCGTCGGCTTCAAACCAAAAAGCCCGGTGAAAGAAGCAGGGATACGGATTGATCCGCCGCCGTCACTTGCGCCCGCCATCGGGACAATCCCCGCCGCCACAGCTGCAGCGGCGCCGCCGCTTGAACCGCCTGGCGAAAAGTCCGGGTTCCACGGATTGCGCGAAGGACCGTAAAGTTCCGGTTCGCTGATATTCTTCAATCCGAATTCCGGCGTATTCGTATGGCCGATGAATGAGATCCCCGCTGCTCCCAGACTGGAGACGAAATGGGAGTCACGCTGAGCAAAAGATCCTTCCAATAATTTCGAGCCGGCCGTCAGCGGTTCTCCTGCCAGCGACTGCGAAATGTTCTTCAGCGCCATCGGGACGCCGCCAAAAAGGCCGCTCGGACTTTTTTCTAATGCTGCAAAAGCTTGTTCTTTGCGCACCGAAGTGAAAGCATTCAATTCCGGTCCAAGCTGCTCTAGGCGTTCAAAGGAAAGCATCAGCAATTCCGCCGGTGTTACTTCCTTGCTGCGCACCAATTGCGCCATTGCTGTGCCATCCAATGTTAAATATGTTTGTAAATCCATTGTTTCCCCCGTTCCGGCGCTTCAGGCCGCATTTTTATCAATCCCTGTAAAAAATCATACCATTATTAAAAAAAGCTTTCCGCATAAACGGAAAGCTTTCGCGGCAGCTGCCAGCAGCAGCGCGTGGACATTGCCCTGGCTCTTGCCCCGAATCCCACCCCCTGCTGCTTGATGAACCGTTCAGCAACCCGGCAGACCGCATCGTCAAAATCAAGGACGGCTGCACCGATTTCATGGGCCGTCCATGCGATCTGCTGGACGTTTACCGCCAGGAAGCGAAAGCTGCTCCGAAGACAAGGAATTATTGAATATGTGAAATCCTTAAAGGGGCTGTCGAGAAATTCTCGACAGCCCCTTTAAGGATTTCTTGCACATCGGTTTTTTCAAGAACCTTATACTGTTTCAACCACTTGCTTGCATAAGCTCTTCATCAGACTTTCGAGCATATGTGGCGTTTGGACAAACGCACTTTCGATATGAAGCCGCTCCGTATACTGATGGGCGTCTTTCCCGAACGGTCCGACATTCAGTACAGGCGCCTGCAGCTCCAGCATGCCAGAAAACGGGATGCTGTAGGTGCTACCCCATACCGGCGTATTGCGTTCATAAGAGCTCCACCCGTTTCCACTGTCGCTGTAATTCACATAGCTCAAATCGCAGAGCCCGTTAAAGTAATGGATCTGGTCAACTTCAACGCCAAACTCCGCAGCAGCTTCTTGGACAGTCGCAACGCATTCCATAATCAATGGATCCTCTGACGAATTGACTGCCGGATAATATGGAGGTGCAAACAGCAGGACGATTGCCGGTGACAGTTCGTGGCATTGGATCATCAGTTTATCAGCAATGCGCAGCGATTTTTCGCGTTCATCCCATTCTGTATGTTCCAGCACCTCTGCTTTTAATGCAGCGACAAAGCCGTTGCCGCGTTTGGCTTCTGCATAGGCCAATAGCTGTTCGTAGCGCAGGACCCGCACTTCGCCGATTCCGTCAATGCCTTCGCGCTTGCATAGTTCCCCGTACGCCGTGTTGCACATTGTGGCCGCCTGTTTCGCTGTCTGTTCGAACAGTTCCATAACTTCTGCGGCATTCCGTTTCATTAGGAAAATATTGTACAAGGCGGTGGCCCGGTATGGTGTTTGGGTCGAATACTGCATTTTCAAGTCTTTTTGCTGAAGCGACACTGGCAGCGGCGTGCTCTCTCCCAGATCGTTTTCATGGAATAATGCATTCCATTCCATCGCCTGTGTCAAAAACGAAGCGATGAAATTGGCGGTCATGCCTTTCAGCGGTTCACCGACGTGTGTCTCTTTGCCGTAAAACAATGCAGCCGGCATAATCTTCCCGAGCGTCCCCGAATAGATGTAATGCTTTTCATCGCCCGGCTTCTGCGAAAATGCTGGTTCGCTGTTGAAGAACATTTTATAGGACAAGCCGCGAGCATCTCGCAGTTTCACCAGTTCATCAACTGCTGCCCGCATGCCAGTCGAATTGACTTCTTCATCCGGCACTGTCAGCAGCACCAAATTGAGCGGCCACTCTTCTGTGCTCGCTTTTTCAAGGAGCGCCATGTGGAGAACCAGTCCCATTTTCATGTCCATCGTGCCGCGGCCGAACAGGTAGTTGCCTGACTCAAGATCAAGCCGCGCTTCATCGGGCAGCTCATGCTTTCGTTCGGAAAGCTTTTGCGTAAGTTCTTCTGGGCGGCACGCCAGCACTTCCAGATCGCCGTATTCTTCCGTCTGGACAGTGTCGAAATGGCTGATAAGCACAATGGTGTCCACGGCTTCAGGGTGTTCGTAGAGCGCTATCAGAAGATTCCGTCCCGGGTCGGCTTCATGGAGGGACAAAAAATCAGGATGCCGCTGGAAATAATCCAGCTTCCGCAGCTTCTCTTTCACTTTAAAAGGAAATTCCTTCTCTCCTTCCGTCAATGTCCGGCTTTCCCAGCTCACCACTTCGCACAGGAGCGACCGAAGGCTGGCTGGTGATCCCCACAGCAATTTTTCCACTTAATATTCCTCCTTATTTGACCGGTTCCAATTCCACTTCTGCCTGAGCAGTGTTTCTTTTTTCAAGTTTCACTTTATAGAAGATCATGCAGGCGACGAAAAAGCCGACGCCGTATAGCAGTCCGATTCTCTGCGTTGGATCAAAAGCCAGAAACCCGAGAATGAGCAGGCAAAAAGCGATGCAGAAGATCGGTACGAATGGATAGAACGGCACTTTGTATTTTAGATCCGCTGTATTCCCTCCCGCTTTTACATAGCGGTAGCGGAACATCAATTGGGAAGCCGCAATCCCCATCCAAGAAATCGTTACTGAAATGCCGGCGATCGACATCAGCAGGATGAACACCGTATCCGCCTCCATGACGCTGGTCAAAAGCGACAGCAGTGAAAACAGCATAGTGAAAATCAATGCCGCAAGCGGGACTTTCCGCTTGGTCAGCGTACTGAAAATCCGCGGCGCCATGCCTTCATTGGCCATCGCCCATAGCAGACGGGTCGAAGCATACAGGCAGGAGTTGCCGACAGATAGGATAGCTGTCAGGATGACAAAGTTCATGATGCCTCCTGCATACGGAATCCCCACCACTTCCATCAGCGTAACGAACGGGCTGGCCAATAGCCCAAGCTCTGAAGCAGGGAAAATAGCCGATAGGATAATGATGGAAGCGATATAGAAGACAATGATGCGGAACAGGATATTGCGGATAGCTTTCGGGATGTTCTTTTCCGGATTTTCCGTTTCCCCTGCAGCAATTCCTACCAGCTCTGATCCTTGATAGGAGAAAATGACGTTCATCATCGTGACAAAAATAATGGCGATGCCAGCGGGGAACAAACCTGTCGGAGCCAGGTTTTCCATGAACGGCGCCGGTCGGTCCGCAAGCGGAATGAGCCCGAAAATAGCGGCTGCGCCAATCACGATAAACAGCAGAAGCGCTACTACTTTAATGCCGGCAAACCAGAATTCCGCTTCAGCGAACCCTCTTGTCGTCAAAGCGTTCAGCATGAATAGGAGAACCACGAAGATGGCACACCAGATCCAGACCGGTGTTTCCGGGAACCAGTATTTCATCAAAATGCCGGCAGCGGTGAATTCAACCCCCGCTGTGGCAGCTGATCCGACAAAGTACATCCAGCCTAATGAAAAGCCGGCAGACGGACTGATATATTTCGATGCATATGTCTGAAAAGAACCGGTGACTGGCATGTGGACGGCCAATTCCCCTAAGCAGACCATGACCATGTACAAAATCAGGCCGCCGATCAGATAGCCGATCAACGCCCCTCCTGCTCCGGACTGGTTGATCGTATACCCTACATTTAAAAACAATCCTGTGCCGATGACGCCTCCAAGCGAAAGCATGAACAGATGGCGGCTTTTCATGGAACGGTTCAACTGGTTTGCAGCCGGCACTTCCGGTGTTTTAATCATTTACATTCCCCTTCCCCCAATGTTTTCTTGCACCCCTTATTGATTCTTAAAACCGCAGCGACAAGCAGCTCAGGCCGCCGTCATGCTTCTGGAATTCCGACATTTCAAGTTCGATGGTCTCCAGACCGCGTTCTTCAAGTTTCCGCTTCGTGTCTTCAAAGCCTTTTGGAATGATGACGTACTCATTGACTTTGATGCAGTTCGCAGAATATTCGTCTGCATCAGGAATTTCCACTTTTTCATACTTTGCAAAATCCGGATTGCCTAAAAATTCCCCAGCCGCGGCAATCGTATTGTTGCCAAGGTAAGCGATACCTGTTTTCAAGTGGAAAAATTCCTGCAACTCTACCACTGTGGCCGTGTAACCTTCCGTTTCGACAAGGTTTTTGAATTGCTCTGCCCCCTCGCGGTTGGTGCGTTCTGAAATGCCGACATAAAAATGCTTGTCCACCTGCAAAACATCGCCTCCATCAAGCGTTCCGGGTGATGTGATGTAGTGGAATTTCGAGTAGAAATTTTTCAGCACTGTTTCGATTTCCTCTTTTTCGCCATTGCGGCTCTCCGCCCCCGGATTTGTGATAATCGCAAATTCCGGCGTCACAACCGCTGCATCTTCGACGAACGTCGAATCGGGATATTCTTCGCTTTCAGCCAAGTGCGTAACTTCGACGCCGCAGGCTTTCAGCGCTTCGACGTAAGCGGCATGCTGTTCAAGCAGGCGCCCATAGTCCGGTTTGCCAAGATCTGAAGTGGTTAATCCGTTGACATAGCTTTTTCCTGGTGTTTTTACGATGACATTTTTAAACATGCGTCAATCCCCTTTTCTCTTTTATCGGCATTCTTACTGCTGGGCTTGTCAAGCAGGTAGGCCCGCCGGTTCCTTTGATGCTGATTTCTTCGCCTTTGTATTCGTATACCGTTGCGCCTGCTCTTTGCAGCTGTTGTTTGGTGGATTCATTGCCTGCCACCATGATGCAGACGCGCGGCGCCACCGCCAGCACATTGCAGCCTAGAAGGTCGTATTCCATTTTCGGCACTTCAATGAGTTCTATGCCCCGCGACAGCAGCAGCTTTCGAAATGCGACTGGCATGAGCGGCGAGTAGACGACGGCCAGGTCTTTATCGACCATGCTGATGAATGACATCAAATGGAGGCATTCCTCCTCCCCGTCTGCATGCGGTAGCTGGACTTCAATAAACTCATCGACGAGATGCGCCGTCATTTCTTTGATCTGGCGGATCGCTTCCGCATTGGTTCTGTAACCGTTTCCAATTGCCAGCACCCGGTCATCGAACCAGACAATGTCGCCGCCGTCCGATGTCGCTTCCCCGGTCAGTTCCCCAATGATCGGAATTTCTTTTTCTGCGAGGAACTTCTTATAGACCTCCGCTTCCGGCTGCCGCAAGGCTTTACCGGATTTCAGGAGGATCGCCCCATCCGGCGTGAATTTCACCGGGTCGTGTGCGTAGATGGAATCCATGCTGACGTCCTCTGACTTCGGCAAGTACTCGATGGACGCCACATGCTGCTCCAGCAGCGCTATAAACTCGGCATACTCTTTCCTGGCTTCTTCGAAATCAGGTTCGGAGAGATAATTGAGTTTTTGCCATTCTTCTTGAATATGCTTCTGACTGATGAACGCATCTTCAGGATGTTTGACAATAACTTTTTCGAGCGGCTGGTACATAGATGAACTGTATTTCATGATTGCCTCCTTTTCCGCATAGTGGAAAAGCATTCCACATTACGAAAAGATATTTTTAGTAATATAAGATAACCATGGTATAATGTCAATAAGTTTTAAATGTTCCAACAACTTTATTTTCTAAAGGATTGGTGTGAATTATGCAGTCAATTGACCGGGCTATGGGTATTGTAAAATTATTGGTAGCAAGCTCCTCGGAAGATGGCTTATCCATCACGGAACTTGCCAATGAATGCGGGCTTCCGGTAAGCTCGATGCACCGTATCTTAAAAGCGATGGCGGTTCATGGAATGATCCATCAGGATGACAGGACAAAGCGATATAACCTCGGCAACATCTGGCTGGAATACGGCTTACATATGTACGATACAATCGATTACGTCAGCACCATCCGGCCGGAATTGGTGCACCTGGCGGAATTGACCGGTGAAAGTGTCTACTTGAGCCAGCCAATGGGGAATGAATCGCTCATCACTGAACGGATCGACAATGAGAACCATGCCATCCGGGTCTACGACAAGCTCGGCTCCCGCATTCCCATGCACATCGGAGCGGCCAATAAATCCATGCTCGCGTATATGCCAAATGGCGATACGAAGAAAATTCTCAACGCATGTATTCCGAAGGAAGAGCAGTCCGCATTCCGGCACCTGTTGGAACAAATCCTGGAACAAGGTTATGCTATCAGCCATAGCGAGCGGACGGAAGGAACTTCTTCTGTCGGGGTGCCGATTCTGAATCGTTTTGGCAAAGTCCAGGGAGCACTCAGCATCGGGGTTGTCAGTTACACGCTTACTGAGGAACGGCTAGATTACCTGATTACCCAGGCGAAAGAAACCGGCCAGCGGATTTCCATTAAACTTGGCTATAGAGGATAAGTTTCACTAAATCATAGAAAAAGGGCTCTCCGGTTTTCCGGAAAGCCCTTTTTTGATTTTATTCTTCTTCTGAAACTTCCAGGATCTTAATCGTCTTGAAGCCGAGGATCACTTTAAAGCGCAGCCCCCAGTTTGCGGAAACCACTTCCAGCTCGGAATCGGTGACATTGAAATGGAGCACTGTGTCGTGCTCAAAATCAACTAGGATATAGGCATTGGCGTTGGAGAACAGTTTGAATGATTTGTCCGCGATCAATGTCCATCCGTGTTTCAGGCCGTGGCTTTTTGTCCCCATAACTGCACCCCCTGACAGATTCTAAACGGCGAATGGTTTTTCGTCTCGTTTCCTCCATTATAGCGGCTGGCCAATGAAAAGAGCAGGCACAATCGCGCCTGTTCCAAAATTTCATGCTCTTTTATTGATCCAGCCACTTTATTTGATAGGATTCGTGAGAAATCCGCCGTTATATCGGTTTGGCTCGTAGGAAATGATAAAGGCTTTTGGCGATTGTCCGGTCACAAAATCGCGCAGTTTCTGCTCGTTTTTCCGTTTGGCCAATACCTTCATGCACATCCGCAGCCCGTCTTTCCCTTCAGCCGGCCATGCAGTGACGCCGTAGCCTTTCTCTCTTATCAGCACGGGCAGATTGGATTCATGGGCATCCACAATGATGTCGAAGACGATATAGCCGAGCACCATACGATTTTCAATGATTCCTCCAAGGTAGACCCCGAGGCCCCAGCCGGCACAATAGGCGGCAATGTTCACAGGGTCATCCAGGTTATCAAGGACGATCATCAGCCTCAGCAAAACCGAATCTGCCCAGCAAGCGTAAGGGCGCTGATTTCTTGTTTTATCCGGCTGGATTTCGGTAAAAGCTTTTCTTTCTCCTTCTATTTCTTTTATAATGGGGAGAGTCTGAAAAAAGTAGGTTTTAATGAATGGAACAAATTTTTTGGTTTATCTATGCAGCTTTTCTCGGCACTGCGACTGTCGGCTTCATCATACACAGCGGACCGTTGAATTTTCCGGTCAAGTTTGACCTAGTTGTTTCCGTAATCACGTGGATCGGCTTGTTCGGCTTTGTCACCCAAAACCAGATTTTCGAACCGATCGTCTGGAAGTTCGTCTTTTTCGGCGGCCTCGCCTGGGATATCATTTTTGCATTCAAACTGAAAAAGCAGTTTGAGCATGAGCGCGAGGAAGTCGCGGGTCCGACCGGCACGTTTTTCGTCGCGCTGTCGACCGCCCTTTTCTTAGGGCCTCTGTATTACGGCTTGTTCCAATACGCATTTTAATCAAAAAGGGCTCCCTTTATCGGGAAGCCCTTTTCCTTTTTCCCAAAGAATTTAATTTATGTTTGTAAGTGAATTCCAATTGGAATATGATGGGAATACCAGGGGGAAGAGGCGATTGCGTGAAAAAGATTATTTTATATACATTGTTACTATTGGTTCTGCTGCCGCTGCTTTCCGGCTGCAATGGACCTCCTTTGCTTGAAGGCGAGTATAGCCGTATGGAAATTACCCAAGGCGGCGAGCTTGTTCATGAAGCAAGTGAAGCCCGTGAAATTGAGGCGTTCGTTGATTTGATTAACAATGCCAACCGTGAAGAAACCCATACGTGGGAGCTCCCGGAGCCTATCGGAACATTGTCGTTCCACGGGGACAACGAAGGGATTACTTTGCCCTTTTATGAAGGAGGCGTCGGGGTAAATGAATATTTCGTCGAAGTGGACTTCGATTTTTAAGGGTTCATAAACAAAGCCGGTTCTCCATCCTGGGAACCGGCTTTGTTTATCAATTCAATATTCTCTCCGCTTTCCCTTTCGTCAATGCGATCAAGTCATCCAGATTTTCCAGTTCGTCCAGACTGTACATCGCTTCCCGCAAAGCTTTCGCCGCTTCTTCGCCAATGATGGCGTGGACCAATCGATTGAATTTACGCTCCAATGCAGTGTCGTCCATCGGATTTTCAATGCTGCCTGTAGCGTTTTTCACCGTATGGGCGATTGTTCTCCCATCCTTCAGGTAAGCTACCGCATGCACTTCCTCTTCTTTCACAGCGGCATCAACCTGCGGCTGGATTTTGCTGCGGAACGCCACGACTTCCGGATTGTGGACACTGGCGTCCGAATATTGCGCTTCCCCTGCATCGCCTTCCAAGAACGCGACAGCAGCAGTGTGGTAAATACTGAATTTGCCGGCGAGCCCTGTCGGCGGCGTCGGTTTCCCTGTCAGCTCCAAAACGTACGGATTGACGGTCAGCTCGATGCGCTCGACTTCTTCCGCTTTCACTTGTTTGCCGAGTGCGATACAAGCATCAATCGAAGGATGGAGCACGATACCGCACGCATACGGCTTGAATGCGTTTTTCAGCAATTCCCATTCAGTGCCCCATGCCACATTCACTTTCGATAAATCATGCTTTGGCGCCAAGACGTTGGCAAACCCGCGTTTCGCTTCCAGCACTTCTGTAGAGCTAGTGAAGTTCTTCTTGGCGAGCAATGCCGCCATCAGCCCATTCTGTGCAGCCTTTCCGGGATGGAACGGCTTTGTCATCGTGCCGAACATCTCGCGCAAGCCGAACGATTGGGTGCCGGCGATGCCAAGCGCCCATGCCATCTGTTCGGCATCCAGCTCCAGCAAGATTCCCGCCGCCGCTGCAGCACCAAAGACACCTGTCGAACTGGTGATGTGGTAGCCCAAATGATAATGGCTTGGGTACACGGCGTTCGCGATGCGCAGTTCCGCTTCGCATCCTAAAATGAACGCATGCAGCACCTCTTCGCCGGACAGTTTCATTTTTTCAGCAAGCACCAAAACGACAGGCGCCACCGGTCCGCTCGGATGGTGGATTGTATCGAGATGCGTGTCGTCGTAATCGAAAATATGGGAAGACATGCCATTGATCAAAGAGGCCAGCAGCAAATCGGTTTTTTCCGTACGGCCGAAAATCGAGACTTGTTCCGCCGATTGGATGTCTTCTTTCAAGCCAAGCACCATATCGACCGATGGATGATGAGCAGCGCCGATTGCCACGCCCATCCAATTGTACAAACTTTTTTTGCCATGAATTTTGACTTCTTCCGGGATATCCTCCATTTTCGTCTTCAGGATATTTTCCACCAATTGTTTTGTCACCATTTCTATTCCCCGCCCTCTGTCAATTTTTGCATTGCGTGTTCGCGCGCATTCCGTACGTGGTGTTTGGCGATGCTTTCGGCAAACTCTCCGTCCCCTGAACGAATCGCGTCAATCAGCATCTTATGCTCGCTGATATTCTGCAGCGGCCGGCCGGATGTCGACAGCGAAGCCGACATCATCAAACCGATCTGCGTCTGCAGCATGTTCATAATGGCTTCGAGATAGACATTGCCCGACAACCGCGCCAGAGACAGGTGAAACTCCGAATTGATGCGCGCCAGTTCATGCACATGGTTCGCCACTGCTCTCTTTTCCGCTTCATCGATAAGCCCACTCAGTTCGCTGATCCCTTCCGGCGTATGGCGTTCCGCCAGTTTCCGTGCCGCGAGCCCTTCCAGCAATTCGCGCACATCATACAGCTGCGCCACTTTGTCGACCGACAGCGTGATGACCTTGACGCCTTTATGCGGCTCATGCGTAACGATGCCCTGCTCTTCAAGCTTACGAATCGCTTCCCGCACCGGTGTGCGGCTGACGCCAATTTTTTCGGCCAAGCCCCGTTCCGTCAGCGTCTGTCCGGGCAGGATGTCGCCGGTCCGAATGGCATTATAGAGATATTCATAAACGAAATTCTTTTTCACATTGGTCATTTCCATCATTGCGCGGTCCTACCTCCCATTCAAATGGTATACCATATTAACAGAATTATAGACTTTTAATTATTATTTAGCAATAAATAATCTATATTGTATACCAAATAAAAAACCACCGTTCACGGGAACGGTGGTTGAGTAGTTCAGTTAAATGCCTTTTTCTTCGAAGCGCTTCAGGTCATCCCGATGCCCCATGACAATAAGAACGTCGTTTTCTTGCACCTCATCATTCGGCACAGGAGCAATATTGACATCTTCTTGGCGTTTAATCGCAAGTACAATGATCTTGTAGCGCTCCCGCAAATTAAGCTTCGCCAATGTACGGTTCGCAATTTTGCCTGATGCAGTCAATTCCTGGATGCTGTAATCCTTCGACAAATCGATATAGTCGATGATTTTTTCCGAATCCATATGATGCGCGACGCGGACACCCATTTCATATTCCGGCTGGATGACCCGGTCAGCACCTACTTTTTCAAGGATTTTCTGATGCTGCAGGTCGCGGGCCTTCACCCATACCTTCGAAACGCCAATCTCTTTCAACATCAATGTGCAAAGCACGCTCGCCTGAAGATCATCCCCGATGGCGACAATGGCGTTGTCGAAATTCCGCACACCAAGCGCTTTCAATTCGCTTTCATCCGTCGCGTTGGCAATGACAGCATGGGAAGAATGATCACGGTTCGCATCCACTCTCTCCATTTTCGAATCGATTGCCAGCACTTCATGGCCCATTTTATAAAGCTCTTGGCACACACTGCTGCCAAAACGGCCAAGGCCAATTACCACGACTTGTTTTTTCACTTTAATTCCCTCTTTCTGCGCTATCCTTCAATCATGCCTAATAGCTAAAATCTACCCCTGCGAGCCTCTATTGTCAAATGGCATCTATTCTTTGCACACCAAGGGTGAAACACAGTTAATTTTGCCAATACACAGTTAAAGAGAGGATGTTCGCGCCTATGCGCAGACATCCTCTCTTTGCGCCCATTATTCCAACAGCGATTCGGCAATCCGCATTGCTTTTAAAAGAGCGAATTCGACTTTATTGAGCCGCCTTTTCAGCAAAGTCTGCCATTCAAGTGCTTCCGGGCTCCCCGGATCGGTTTCCGACAGCCGCCGGATATCTTTCAACAACGGCACGGTTGGCAGATTCACCGCCAGGTCCTGCTCGAAAAGATCGCCGCTGACGTAACTCAGCGGAATCAATTCATGGGAAATCGTGAGCATTGATTGATTGAATTTTTTTGCTTCGCCGTCTTCCCATTCTTTCCGGTCAGCTAGTTTGTTGAGCTGTGCCCCCAGTGCTTGGAGCTTTTTAGCACGTTCCAAGGCTATCGACAAATCCAGCTGCCCTTTCGCCATCCCTGCATAGCCCTCCAATGCCGCTGCGATTTCAGCGGCGCCTGCGGCATGATTGAGCGCCATCACTTTGCGCGAACAGGAATCGTAGATCAGTGACACGTAAACTTGGCAATCTCGGCGCAGGTTTTCAGGGTCGAGCTTGTCGAGCGTATCTTCCACAGTATGCCACCACCAGCCGAAGCCTCCGGATTTGATTCCGCCGAAAAGCTTCACTAACGTTCGCGACGCTGCATCGTCAGTTTGAGGCTGTTCGGAAAGACCCATGAACACCGCGGGAACTCCCGGCCCCCAGAAAGATTGATCGCCCCCCCTTCCAAAGCGCTTGCCGATAAAAGCTTCGCCTGTCAGTGCTTCGACGAACGAGCCGCCGTAATCGCGTGTTTCGGCCATGCAGTTGCTTTCGCCAAGGATTTGCGCCCCCTTTCCCCCCAAAGAATCTGCATAGACATGCAACAGGCAATGTTCATGCAGCTCTTCCCAGTGGCTGTCGCAATAATAGGCTGATCCTGAATAGCGGCCGTGGGAATGCCCTGACCAAAACGCCAAGCGCAGAGTCCGGCGCAGCGGCAATGGCTGGCTCATTAGAACCCTTGCCGTTTCAAGCAATGCTGCATTGGCGCTGGCGTTGTCCATTGCGCCATAATGCCAGGAATCGATATGGCTGCTGAACAACACGAATTTTTCCGGTTCTATTTCACCTTTGATGTCTGCTATTAACGTAGGAATTTTACGCCAGCCGGTATCGACTTCCGTTTTTAGCCAGACTTTCACCGGTTCACCGGATCGGGCCAGTTGCCCGAGCAATTGGGATCCTTCTTTTTCCGTGATGGAAAGCACCGGAATTTTCGGAAACTCTTTTTTCGTCTCCGGTGTCGGATTGCCCCAGACCCGGGATACCGTCATTTCGTGGGTGATGGACCCGTTGATGAAAACTCCGGCAATCGCTCCTGCTTGCTCCAGCATTTCCACCCCACCCGGCGTTGCAATTCCTTCCGTCAGAACCACTTTTCCGGCTGTCTCCATGCCAGAGGCGAGCTCTTTCACATAAAGCAGCTCTCCGCTAAGCCCCTCGTTTCCGGTCGATGTGGACATCGAATGGGTGATGCATGGAAACTCCATGCCGCCTGCCTGCAATTCTGCCGACAACGGCAAACTGATAAAGCCGTCATGAAAGCTCAAAGCGGTTTCAATCCCCAGAGCATCCAGCTCGCCCTTTACGTATTGGAACGCGCGCAGCTCTTCTGGCGAACCGGAGAGCCGAACTTCTTTGGCAATTTCTGCCGTAAACGCCATCAATTTTGCGGCCGATACCGCACTACTCAAATCCAGGTGTGTTTTATTCAACTCGACAACCATAGAAAACCTCCTTTTCCGGCGGTGACATGCCTCGTTTTGCTATAGGACAAAATCCTTTGCCGCAGTCTTAACTTGTTCAAACGGCTGAAAGCGGTTGCCGCTCAAATCACTGACGGCATCGATAAACGTATTGGTTGTATGCGGCGTATCATAAAGAATCTTGAAAAACTCCGCCCGCTGTTCTTTTGCAACCGAATCATAGCCTTTTCCTACCATCCAACGGCCGTAATAATAGGAAGGATAATAGGTTTTCTGAATGGGATGCGAGAAAAACCGGTAGCAATTATTCGCTTCGATGGGGCCTAGCATCCCTTTTTCCATCATATAAGCGATAGCTTCTTCTTTGTTCATGTTCCCTTCATTGAACAGATAACAGGCATTGGTCATGGCCATTCGCTGCATGTCGATCCAATCGCGCCCCAGCTTGTAATGGCGCTTCGTTTGGAGGCTGATCCCTTCGGTTTCTTCTTCGTCCCGATCCCATCCAAGGAAATGCAGCGCACTTTCAGGCCCCCCTTCAAATAGCGCGTTCGTCGGGCTGTTGATCAGGTAATAAGAAGCTTCGATCGGCAGCTTGCCTTGCTGAAACAGATAATCCCAGCGACAGTAAAATGCCTGATGGCCCGGATAGCCTTCATGCGCCATGATCTGCGCCAGCACCGGTTCTGTCCATGGCCGGTCAATATTGAACGTCAGATTGCCGCGAAAATTCCCAGTATATTTGGAATACCCGCTCCAGAACACTCCTTGGATCGACTTGATGTAATCCAATCCGTCTCCTTCGGGCAAGTCGATGACCCGCTTTAATGTTCCTTCTTTGCTTTTGTCTTTCATCGACTCTGCCACTTCGATTACTTTATCAGGCGCAATCAATGTCTCTGCGAGCCAGCTTTGCGCTTTTTCTTGCAGGCTGCCTTTATAGCCGAGCTCCCCCAACCCTTTTTCCACAAGCTCGCGATGCCCAGCCATCGTCTCTTCCGGGATAAGTGTGGCCGGCAATTCCTGGATATTGGCAATGTATTCTGCATATGGCAAATCGTCGCCTTGAAGGCTGCGGCCAAAATAGCGGTAAGCATTGACCATAGACCGCAAATACCTTCCCGGATGGCCTGCAAGCCCCTGGATTTCCTTCTCCACCTCATCGATTTTGCGTCCAATGTCATCAAAGTTCCGGAGTGAAGGCTTGACGCTGCTGTAGCTGGCTGACGCCGTTTCCGTATCATGCATTTTCAAGGTCTGTTCGTTGAGGCTTAAAACGATATCCACTATCGCTTCTCCGACCGGTTCTGAAGTCCAACGTAAGGTCATCTTTCATTTCCCCTTTCGTACTGCATTTCAATGTCCCATAATGTGCTAATGTCTTCGAGCACTAACTTCACCATCATTGCGTAAAGTTTTTCCCCTTTATCAGCCGTTGCTGCCCCAGCATTTCCAGAAAAGGCCTCCGGGTACAGCGTGGCGCCGCCATCTTTAAACCGGAAGCGTTTGGCCAGGGGAATTTCATGGCTGCCGACGCCTTCTGTATACGCATACCGCTCATCGATCGCCAAGACCATCGACGTTTCGTCTTCGCCTGCATGGCCCGGATCCGGAGCAATCCCTTTGATGTCTTCTCGATAATCGATATACCAATTGATGGTCAGTGTTCGGATCCCGAAGTCCGCCAATTTTTCAGTGACAAGATCGAGGCTTGAAATATTGCCGCCGTGGCCATTGAACAAGATGATGTTGCTGAATCCGTTCTGGTAAAAGCCTTTGCAAATTTCAAGAACGTAATTTCCGAAAACTTCTCCAGGAACATCAATCGTTCCGGCAAACGGCGCAAGCCCCCAGGAATGGCCATACGCAACTTCAGGCGCCATTAAAATCCTGTCGCCAGCCTCTTCTTCGAGCCGCCTGACGAATTCCCTTGGAATCAGTACATCCGTGCCAAGTGCACAATGTGGTCCATGCGCTTCAATCATGCCAATCGGAATCAGCACCGTATTGATGCTTTTCTGAAGTTCTTTAAAATCGTTTAAATTCATTGTCATCATATCCATAGGCCGCTTCCTTTCTTTCATTCTGTGCCATTCGATCTATTTCTTAATCAAAGCTAGGCGTCCGAGCGCTCCGCATCGTTTCAAGCTGATGCGCGGCGCGCAGCAATTCAATGTCCTGAAAATGCGGAGCGGCAAGCTGCATGCCTACTGGCAAGCCATCGGCCGTGAAACCCATATTCACTGATACTGCCGGATGGCCGCTGATATTGAAAGGCCCTGTGAACAGCATCTCGTCTTCTTCGCTGCCGATAACCGGATCTTCCGCAAGGGCTGCAAACGACACCGTCGGCATCAATAACAGGTCAAATGTGTTGAAAAGGGTTGAGACGGCTGATGTGAAACCTTTCAGATCCCGTTGGCCGTTCAAGTAATCAACAGCTTTCGAAGCCATACCCTGCTCGATCTGACGATACGTCATACTTGCGTATTCCTCTTTTCGGCCAAGCCATTGCTGATGAATCTGCGCCGCTTCCGGCAGCAGCACCGCCATGATGATTTCCTCCATCCGCGCCCATCCTTCAATTTCCACCTCATCGATATGCCAGCCAAGCGACCGGACATGCTGCAGCGTTTCCTGATAAACGCGAGCCACTTCAGGCGCAAGTCCGCGTAGAAGCCGCTCCGGCAGAACGCCGACGTGCTTAGCGTCCAACGCACTGAAATTGCTGATGTCCACTTCACCGGAGCCACCCGTTAATGAATGGGGATCTTGCGGGTCAAAGCCCGCAATCACCTCTAGCACCAGCGCCGCATCAAGCGCATTGCGGGCAAGTGGCCCAGCGTGGTCGAGCGACCCGCTTAATGGAAAGACCCCGTGCACGCTCACCAGCCCTCGCGTCGGTTTGAGTCCGGCAACCCCGCAATAGGAAGCGGGGATGCGGATAGATCCGCCGGTATCCGAGCCAAGTGAAAAATAACCGATGCCGCTTGCAACGGCAGCCGCCGATCCACCAGATGAACCACCGGACGTTTTCGAAAGGCCCCACGGATTGTTCGTCTTGCCGAATTCCGGGTGGACGATTCCATAAGCGAATTCAAGCATATTGGTTTTTCCAAGCATGACAGCACCGGCTGCGTCCAGCTTGCTGATGGCTGTCGCACTGTAATCCGGCACAAAATCTTTCAGGATATGGGAAGCACAAGTAGTACGGATTCCCTCCGTATAAAATAAGTCTTTAGCGGAATACGGAATCCCCGCAAGCGGATGGCTTGGCTTGTTCGCCAAAAATCCCTCTTCCGCTTTTTTTGCCTGGCGCAGCGCAGTTTCCTCAGTCACCGTTATAAACGCATTCAATGCCTTCCCGATTTTTTCCTGGCGTTCAAAGGACAGTTTCACCACTTCCACCGGAGACACTTTTTTCTGGCGATACAAAGCAGCAAGCTCGGTAATTGAAAGGTTCAGCACATTCTCCATAGTTCACGCTCCTATTGCCAGCAAAGGATCGCCGTCATTTATGGCAAGGGAACTGACCAAAAATAACACGATGCCATCCGTATGCGAGCGGATTTCCTGAAGGGTATCGCCGAACTCGTCTGCCAGCTTTCCCAATAGCTGGCCTTTGGTGACTTCTTCACCTACTCTGATGTACGGATACCAAAGCCCGCGTCTATCGGAGCGGTACCAGTCAAAAACAGAGATATAAACAGAATCAGCTTTCCGAACTTCATCATTCAGGATGCCTAAAGATGCCAAAACATTGCGGACGCCCCGCTGCAGCATTTGAGAGTCCTGTTCACTCATAATCCCTTGCTGCCCGGCCTCTGCAATTATTGCAGGGATGCCCTGTTCAGCTGCGCAGCCATAAGTAGATCCCGGCACTTGGCCGCTGCTGCCGATCACATAGCTGATTTCAAATAACGATGCCATGTCCTTTGAAGTTTCGAGCACTTTCTGATTTTCAGCGGCATGGTAAATAGTGAACGGCACCAGCGCTTCGATCATATCGCCGCCGTGGAGATCAATGATGTAATCGACCTTCTTCAGCACTGCTTCATTGAGCCAATAAGCTAGCCTTTCCGCGTCACTTCCTTGTTGATTTCCAGGAAACATGCGGTTCAGGTTTTTATGGTCTTTTGGATGGACGTAAATGCTGCGGGCATAAAATGAGGCAGGATTTGCAATCGGCAAAACGATTACCTTTCCCTTCATCTCTTCAGGGTCAAGCGCTGCGCCTATCTTTAGAGCCGCGTCGATTGAGGTATATTCACAGCCATGAATGCCGCCCATGACCAGAACTGTTGGGCCTCCTTGCGAACCGTTGACCAGAAAAACCGGCAGTTTTTCTTCTATAGATGGCAATTCAAGGTAAGATTTCACTTTTTCTCCTTTAGCAGCGGATACATTTGAGACCTTCCATTCTTTCTCCATGTCCGTATTCCCACCTTATGTGATTTTATGAATCCTCCGGACCTGCCATTTTTCTAAAAAAGAGGGAGGCAACTGTTGTGCAACAGCCGCTCCCACCCTCGTATCCTATTCTTCTTTCGTGATCTTATGGAACGGTACATACCAGGAATTCATTGGATTCAATTCATAGCCTTTGACCCAGCTTCTTAAAGGAGCCTGCAGCTTAGGTTGGGCGACAAAGATGTATGGAACTTCCTCTGCCATGATATTCTGGATTTCCATGTAATTCTTTTCACGCAGCGCTTCATCTGTAGAAGTTCTTCCTTCTTCAAGCAGCGCATCGATTTCGCTGTTTTCATAGAACGCCAAGTTGAATCCCGGGCCTTTGCTTGATGAATGTGCGAAGTACCATAGGTTATAGTCCGGATCCGGATAATCCGGTGTCCAGGAAACTAGCCCGAAATCATGTTTGCCCGTTGTTACGAGATCCAGGAATGTCGGCCACGCGTAGGTTTTGATGTTCAACGTAACACCAACTTTCTCTAAATCGGACTGCAGCAGCAATGCGGTGTTGCTGCGAACTTCGTTGTCTTCTGAAATTGCGATTTCAAGTTCCAGCCCACTTTCATGGCCTGCCTCTTTCAACAATTCTTTCGCTTTGTCCAAATCGTATTCGTAAAGCTTCGCATCGGGATTAAAGCCGAACATGCCTTTTGGAACTGCTCCTACGATGCGCTCCGCTTTGTTCAGATAAACGCTTTCCAACAATGCATCGTAATTGATGCTGTGGGCAATCGCCTGGCGTACACGAACATCGGCAAGCGCGCCTTTTTCCGTATTCATCGGCATATAATCAATTTGATAGCCATCCGCTTCCAGGATTTCCACACCTTCAGTGCCTTCCATCTGCCCCAATACTTCAGGAGAGATGACGGTATTGTCGATCATGTCGATTTCCCCTTTTTCAAGCATCAAACGTGCAGTGGATGCTTCCGTGATGAAACGGATATTCACCGTTTCCATCGTTGGGGCTTCTCCCCAATAATCCGGGTTCGCTTTCAAGACCAGCGTTTCGCCGCGGTCCCAGCTGTCCAGCATGTAAGGGCCTGAACCCATCACTTCTTCTGACAGGAAGCTTTCGCCCAAATCATCGCCGTGGTTTTCTTCCAGTGCCGGGTTGATGATATTGCCGAACGCCGTCCCCAAAGTGCTGACAAATGGAGCAAAAGGCTGCTTCAGTGTAATCTTGATCGTATGGTCATCGATAACTTCGAAGCTGTTTTCATCAATCACCTTGCTGAAGATTCCGGCTGCGGATTTTCCGACATCGATCGCTCGGGTGAAGGAATATTTGACTGCTTCCGCGGTCACCGGCGAACCGTCATGGAATTTCGCATTTTCCACTAATTTGAAGGTATATTCCTTGCCGTCATCTGAAACTTCCCAGCTTTCCGCAAGCTGCGGCTGTGGCTCTGTCAATGTCCCGTCATACGTCACCAAGCGGTCGTACGTCATGTAAATTACACGAAACGTCGTATTCGCCGCTGCACCATGCGGATCCAAGCCCGGTATGTCCTGGTTGGTCGCAAAATTAAAGACCTCGGCATCGAAGTTTTCATTCGATTCAGCGGCTGTGCCTTCAGGTGACGCCGCACCTTCTCCTTCTGTTTCTTCATTGTAATTTTGGCAGCCTGCAAGCACTAACACAGCAATAATAAGGAATAAGAAAAATTTTGCCCAACGAGTTTTGAACTCCACTGTATTTCCCCCTTTATTTGGTGTGGTTGATTTCCGGACACAAAATAAGCAGACAACCTCTATCCCCCTTTCAATGAATTCACGTACGGCTTAACGTTGCTTTGGATCCATGACGTCATTCAGCCCGTCACCGAGCAGGTTGAATCCGAGTACGGTAAACAAGATTGCCAAGCCTGGGAATGTCGCCGCCCACCAAGCTTCCCGCAATATCTCGCGGCTATTCGCCAACATTGCGCCCCATTCAGGCGAAGGCGGCTGTGCACCAAGCCCGATGAAACTGAGTCCAGCTGCAGACAAGATGACAAATCCCAGATCGAGGGAAGCCTGGATGGTTGCCGGAGCAATCGAGTTCGGAATCACTTCCTTGAACAAAATCCGGAAAGGGTTCGCGCCGAGCGCCCGCGAAGCTTCGATGAATTCTGAATGCTTGATCGACATCACCGATGACCTGACAATCCGCGTATACCATGGCCACCAGGTGGCGGCGAGTGCCAGCATGACGTTTTCAATTGACGGCCCGAGCGCAGCCGCAATGGACATTGCCAAAATAATGCCGGGAAATGATAGAAAGACATCGGTAATCCTCATGATGACTTGATCGATGCGTCCGCCTGCATAGCCGGCAATCGCGCCGAGAATCGTGCCGATGGGAAATGCGATCAGCACCACCAATAAGCCGATGCGAAGAGAAATTCGTGTGCCGTAGATGATGCGGCTGAAAATATCCCTCCCTACTTCATCGGTACCGAAATAATGCTCCGCACTCGGCGCCTCCAATTTGCTTACGAGATCTACTTCGGTCGGGCTGTGCGTCGCAATGGCCGGAGCAAATAATGCCGCTATCAGGATGATCACTACTATGAAGAGCCCGAGCATTGTCAACGGGCTGCTTGTTACTCTTCGCATCAACTCGATCACTCTCCTTAGTTATGCTTCAAACGCGGATCGATGAAAAAATACAGGGTATCAACAATCAAATTGACAATGATGAACATGACCGCTATAAGCAAAGTGACGCCCATGACAGCGGGAAAATCCAAGTAATTGATGGCGTTGACCGCGTATTGGCCAAGGCCTGGCCACGAAAACACCGCTTCTACGAGGACACTTCCGCCCAGCGCATGGCCAAATGCCATTCCGAGGAGCGTAATGACCGGCATAATGCCATTTCGTAAAGCATGGCCATAAAGCACCCGGTTCTCTGGAGCCCCTTTTGCAAAAGCCGTTCGGATATAATCGCTTTGGAGCACCGTCAACATGCTTGAACGGGTCATCCGAGTAATCATTCCGACTGTCACCGCCGCAAGCGTGATGCCTGGCAGGATCATGTGCATGACCGCTGCATAAAGTACTGGCCAATTCCCAGTCAACAACGCATCGATCGTATACATGCCGGTTATATATTCTGGAGGTGACATGCCGCCGTCCAGCCTTCCAGAACCCGGCAGCACGCCCAGTTTCAGATAGAAGAAAAGTAGCAGCAATAACCCAAGCCAGAACGCCGGCATCGCGACGCCGATCAATGCGAAGATCCTGGTGAACTGATCGGCGATCCTGTCTTTCCTGCTGGCACTGATGACGCCGAACGGAATTCCGACTACCAGCGTGATGAACATCGCGAACATAGTCAGTTCAAATGTGGCAGGTGAATATCTGAGCAGATCATCTACAACCGGGCGCTGGGAATAAGTGCTTTCCCCAAGGTCTCCTTGAAAAATTCCTGCCATGTAATTTCCGTACTGCACATAAAGCGGATCGTTAAGCCCCATGTCTTCCCGCAGCGCCTCGAGTCCTTCCGGCGTAGCTTTCGGGCCTAGGATCAGGCGCGCCGGATCTCCCGGGATGGTATTTGAGATAGCGAAAGTCAAGATGCTGATACCGATCAGAATCGGAATCATCAGCACCAAGCGTTTACCGATAAACCGCAAGGCGTCCATTAAGCTGTCCCCCTCCATTCGCATTCAAGCTATTTACGTTTCCTCAAGCAAATTGATGAAACTGTTATTTCTTATCGAGCAGAGAATTGAAGATTTAAACATGGATGCATGCCGCAAAATGTCCGGGTGCTTTTTCTTCCAGCGGCGGCACAATCTCTGCGCATTCCTTTGTCGCCATGGGGCATCTCGTATGGAATGTGCAGCCAGTCGGCGGATTCGACGGACTCGGCAAATCGCCTTGCAGGATGATGCGGCTCCTTACACGTGTCGGATCCGGAACCGGCAATGCAGACAGCAGCGCCTGCGTATAAGGATGCATCGGCGTGTCGTAAACCTTTCCGACATCGGCGATTTCAACAACTTTGCCCAAATACATCACCGCAACTTTATCCGAGATATGCTGCACAACGGACAAATCGTGGGAGATGAACATATAACTGAGATTCATCTCCTGCTGTAATTCGAGCATGAGGTTGAGCACTTGTGATTGAACGGAGACATCCAGCGCTGAAACCGGCTCATCGGCGATGATTAATTTCGGATTGAGCGCCAATGCCCGGGCAATCCCGATGCGCTGACGCTGGCCGCCTGAAAATTCATGGGGATAATTGCTGAGCTGCTCTTTCCGCAAACCGATTTTGCCCGACAAGTTCTCAATCAGCTCTTTTCGTTCCCTTTTATCTCCGATGCCATGGATGATCAGCGGCGCCTCGAGGATTTGGCGCACCGTCCGACGTGGATTGAGCGAAGCGTAAGGGTCCTGAAAGACAATCTGCATTTCTTTTCGCAATTCCTTCAGCCGCTTAGCGGACATGCCCACGATTTCTTCCCCTTCGAATTTAATACTGCCTTCCGTCGGTTCCACCAAACGCAGAATCGAACGGCCAAGGCTGGATTTACCGCAGCCTGATTCTCCGACCACTCCCAATGTTTTGCCTTCCTCAATTGTGATCGATACGCCGTCTACTGCCTTAACGATCGTCTTTTCACCCAAAAAACCTTTTTTAGTGGTGAAATGCTGTTTCAAGTTCGTTACTTCCAGCAGTGCCATTCGCCATCCCCTCCTTTTCCTCGTAGAGCCAGCAGGCAGTTTGATGATCTTCTTTGATGCGGATCATCGCAGGTGTCACATTTCGGCAGATGTCCATTACATGCGGACAGCGATCGGCAAAACGGCAACCCACCGGCATGCTTCCTGGCGTTGGGACAGTGCCTGGAATCGATCCCAGCTTTTTCTTGCGCTCGCCGAGCTTTGGTATCGATGCTAAGAGCCCTTGCGTGTAAGGATGCTTCGGGTTTTGGAATAATTCAATGACCGGCGCCTCTTCGACGATTTTGCCGGCATACATGACCAGCACCCGGTTGCACACTTCGGCCACGACGCCCATATCGTGGGTGATCATAATAATGCCCATGTCCGTCTGCTGTTTAATTTCGTTCATCAATTCCAGAATCTGGGCCTGAATGGTTACATCGAGCGCTGTTGTCGGCTCATCACAGATTAACAGCTGAGGTTCACACGCCATTGCAATCGCAATCATCACCCGCTGGCGCATGCCGCCGGACAACTGATGCGGATATTCATCGATCAGTTCTTCCGCACGCGGCAAGCCAACGGACTTCAGCAATCCTAGTACCCTGCCCCGCCGTTCCTCCTTGCTTTTTCTCATATGGAGGATTAGCGATTCCTCGATTTGTGTGCCGATTGTTTGAAGCGGATTCAGCGAGGTCAGCGGATCTTGGAAAATCATCGACATTTGGTTGCCTCTAATTTTTTCAAGCCGCCGTTTGGAATAAACGGAAATCAATTCTCCTTGCAAATCCACTTCGCCCGTGAGGCGTGCTTTATCCGGCAGCAACTGCATCAATGACAATGCTGTCATGCTTTTCCCACAGCCCGATTCCCCGACAATCCCCAAGGTTTCGCCTTGCTTTACCTGAAAAGAGACCCCTTCAAGAATCGGCGAATATTTTCCCGCCCGTTTCAGCGATAGCGACATATTTTTCACATCCAACAGCATACTTCCACCGCCTTTTCAGTCTTAGGTTGATGGTATTTTCGACAAATCCTTCAGCGCAGCCGTGTAATGATCCGAAAATGCTTTTTGGATTTTCTTTTTGTTGCGAGTGCGGAGCGCTTCCAGCAAAATCCGATGATTTTGAACCACTTGCTCGACTCTCATCGGCACCTGATTTGCTACGGTCAAATACATGACGCCGACCTGCGTATCGAGATGCTTATGGATACTAATAAGCCGATTATGCTTCGATGCCGATACGATTTTGCCATGGAACAAGATGTCGCATTGGACTTGCCGTTCAATGTCATGGTCTTGCATAGCTTCCGTAAACTGTTCAATATAGCCTTCCAGATCGGCCATATCCTGCTCCGTCAAATGCGGCAATGCCAATTGCGCCGCTTCCCCTTCCAGCAAGGCGCGCAAGGTATAGATTTCAAAGGCATCCTGCTGAGACAAAGTCGCCACGAAAGTCCCTTTATTGGTCTCGTGTTTGATCAATCCCTCATTTTGCAGAAGCTTTAACGCTTCTCGAATCGGCCCTCTTGAAATACTGAATTTTTCTGCGAGCTGCGCTTGGTTGATCCAGCTTCCCGCCTGCATTTCACCGTTCAAGATCATTTTCCTGATAATTTTTGCTACATCGTCCGATAAGGTTCTTTGGTCTGGGATAATCATCTCTTTCACTCCTATAGCCGGCTCGCTCTTGCCGGCAATGTCTCGTATATCTCCTGCATTTCGTATAGATTCGCCCATCCCATCGGCCTAATGCCGAATTCAATTTCTTTTATGGCTTCAATCAATGCTGCCAGCAGCGGCATTTCGATGCCGTGGTTTTGTCCGATTTCCAGAATCGGCACCAACTGGGCATCTACCTCTGTTTTGCGTTTGCGGACAGCCAAATCCCGCCATATCCCGCTTTTCTGCTTTTTATTTGCATCCATCCGTCCGGCCAGTTTCTCCAGCTGAGCGTCCAGCTTTTCCGGGTCTCTTTTTTCGCGGGGATAAACCAAGGACGGTTCCCAGTCATCAAAACCGAGCGGCTTCACGCTTTCTTGGTCGGCTGTTTCTAAGATTTCAGCACATAATTCCATGAGCATGCCACGAAACTCACGCCGCCGCACCACTGTAGCCATTGTTTCGTCGACAAGAGCTGTTGCATATAACAACCCAGCATACGACATCTTGCCCCATAAAAATCCCCAAATATTGCCAGTCACTTCCGCAGGACCCCATACTTGAAGTTTGTCTTTCAATGCCAAGATGCGCGGTGAAATCCGCCCGTTCAATTCACCCAAGTAAAGGGAAGCAACGCCGCCGTAAAGGATTTTTCCTGGCTCGATATAATCCGCCGAAAAATTGACGAAGCAGCCGATTGTGCGTTCGGCTCCGATCATTTTCGAAATCCGGCGTTCGCAAAGTCCGTTCTGCAATGACACCACTTCGGACGAAGAAGTCAAAAGAGGCAGTAAAGGCGCGAGCGCTTTTTCAGTGTGATGAGCTTTGACGCACAGGAAAACCGTGCTCAGCAGCTGGCGGTTTTCGACGAGCTGTTCTGGAGTGAAAGCTTTGGCTTTCACTGTAAAGGTTTCCTCCAGGCCTTCGATCGTTAGCCCGTCTGAATTGATCTTGTTGACGTGTGCTTCAGCGACGTCACAGAATATGACCTCTTCCCCCGCACGCAAAAGGTATGCGCCAAGGACTCCCCCAATTGCTCCGGCTCCGATAATCGTAATTGCCATTATGTGCCCTCCTAGAAAAGTTGTAGTCCACCATCGGCCGAAATCACTTGGCCGCTTACATAACGGGAAAAGTCTGATGCGAAAAAGAGAACCGGATGGGCAATATCTTCCGGTGTGCCCAGCCTTTTGAGTGAAATGGATTCGATCAGATTCTCCTGCTGGGTGCCATTCATTGCACCCCATTGCCTTTCAGTGGAAGGGTTGGATAAGACAAATCCCGGGGCCACATTGTTGACGGTTATGCCATAGTGGCCCAGTTCCCTGGCCATCTGACGGGAAAAGCCGATCTGCCCTGCTTTTGCGCTGGTGTAAGCCTGTATGCCGGTCAAACTGCTGCTGCGGCCTGCACCGCTCGAAATATTGACAATCCGGCCGTAGCCTTCTTTTTTCATATGCGGCGCCACTGCCCGCACCATATAAAAAGCCGATTTGAGGTTAATATCGATAACCTTGTCCCATTGCTCATCTGAAACCTCATCAATGGCCTGGTGGACTTGTCCAGCTACGCCTCCG
The DNA here is from genome assembly GCF_058268455.1 of Planococcus sp. TJ-302. Taxonomy (NCBI): domain Bacteria; kingdom Bacillati; phylum Bacillota; class Bacilli; order Caryophanales; family Caryophanaceae; genus Planococcus; species Planococcus sp. TJ-302. The sequence goes on from NZ_JBZDOI010000001.1 coordinate 2,077,658, forward strand.
GCAACATTGATGAGGATATCAATTTTGCCAAAGCTGGCTGCAGCTTTTTCGACAAAGCCGTTGACTGCGTCGGAGTCTGTAACGTCGCATATATATGTATTGATTGATCCAGCGGAAGCGGACGCAGCGATCGCTCTTTCCACTTCTTCTTTCGTTTCCAAGAGGGAATGCCCAAGAATATCAGCTGCCGCCACGGCTGCCCCCCGAATAGCGAGCTCCCGGCAAATGGCCCGCCCGATTCCGTGTGCCGCTCCTGTGACGATTGCGACTCGATTTTCAAAAGTTAACTGTAAACTGTTAACACTTTGATTCATTGCAATCCCTCCCTTGCTGATTTTTTATAGTATATTCTTATTACTTTTTATTTGCAATACTATTTAGAATATTTAGATTTAATATTTTATCCTTATAATATTAACTTATTGTCGGATATAAAAACCAAAAAAAGAGAGCCTCGATTCAGGCTCTCTCTCTTCTGCTATTATTGTGCTGTATATCCGCCGTCGACCAAAATGGTCGTGCCTGTCATGAATTCATTTTCGCAGAGGAAAACGATGGCATGCGCGATTTCGTCCGGCTGGCCGAGACGGCCGATCGGGTGTTTTGCCACCAGGGCATCATAGAATTCCGGCCCGAGCGCATCGCGGCTAACCATGCCTGACTCGACATATCCGGGAGCGACTGCGTTGACGCGGATATTCTTGCTGGCGTATTGAAGAGCGAGTGATTTCGTCATCAAATTGACTGCCCCTTTGGAAGCGTTATACGCAAAAGCAGCCCCTTCCCCAACGCTTCCGAGGATAGAAGAAGTGTTGATGACGACTCCGCCGCCGGTTTTCATCATTTCCCGCACTGCATGCTTGGAACCGAAAAAGACGCTGTCCTGATTAACCGCGATGATTTTATGGTAATCTTCGTAAGTCAACTCATGGGTTTCACTTAAGGAGCCGACACCCGCGTTATTGACCATAATATCGAGCTGGCCGAATTGGCTGACAGCCTCCGCCACTAAATTTTGAACGGCTTCTTCCTGTGCCACATCCACTTTTAAAAAAGATACGCTTCCGCTGTGTTCAGTTAGCTGCTCAACTGCGGCTTGGCCGCCTTCCTCGTTGAAATCAGCTACTATTACTTTCGCTCCTTTGGCAAGGAACGCTCTTGTAGTTGCAAGCCCGATGCCCGATGCACCGCCTGTCACCACTGCCACTTTGCCTTGTAAATCCATTCGATTTGCCCCCTCGTGTTTTAACATTTCTCACCACCCCATTATAGCAGTTGTTTTCAGAATATTTAATATTCTATAGAGTTTTACATTAAAAACATTTCCCGGTCTACTTGATTCAACAATGTTAACGCAGAAGCCAGCCGTTCCGCAAAATGTTCCGGCGGCTCTTTCGATTCCATATATACGCATATCAAGTTCGGATCTTCATCAAGCCACTGGGAATAATCCGTCGGCAATGGGATCGGATGGCTCCGCAGGATTTTCAGAAAATGTGTGAATTCTTCTGGCAGCAAATACACTTCCGCTTTATTGACCGCCGTCCCATCTTCCTTTAGTTGCCCGAACGATATCTCCATATCCAATTTACACACAAAGCAATTCTGGCTAGACTGTATCTCAAGCGTCCGGACCTTCCTGATCAAACAGCGATCCATTTCAATTTCAGCGTCCGCTTCCAGCAAATGTCCCACTTTTTCTGCAAGTTCTTCGATGTGTTGCATAAGTGACCCATCCTTTCGCTTGTCATGCATCTGAAATGCCGGCGGCAGTTTTAAAAAATAAAAAACGCCAAAAAGAATTATTACATTCTTGTTGGCGCTTTTTCCGGCACTTATTGTCCGGAACATTCATCCACTTTACATGCAAAACTTCGTAGGCCGCCTTATGGCATCCGCAAGTGCAGATGTTTTACTTCTACCCGAAGAATACACAACACTGGATAGAAAGTAAAGCTAATATACCTAATTAGTTATACAATAAATATCAACCATTTGATTTTCAGTTGATTTACATACTAATTTATTGCGCTTTTCATGAAATTCCATTGTCTATTTCCACCCAGCCACGGACGCCATTGATAAACCAGATGGCGTCCCATTCTGCGAGGCTGTCTTTGTGGACAATGCGTTCTTCAATGTTGCCGTTGTCGAGCAGCTGCTGCCGGAATGTACCGGCAAGCAGCCCGCTTTCAACCGGCGGCGTGAAAAAACGGCCGTCCTTTTCGACAACCAGATTGCCGATTGTGAATTCCGTGAGCTCGCCGTTTTCATTCCATAGTAGCGCGGTGAACGCCGTGCCCGCATCTTGCTGGGCCTCATCGTAAACTTTGCGATGCGTCGTCTTATGGAAGAGGAACGGGTTGGACGAATCGACCGGCTCTTTGGCAAGTCTCGCTTTCAGAGGGCCAATAGTTGGCTGCACCGGCTGGGCTTCGACAACTGCTCCACCCGCTTGGTCCACAAGCAGCCGGACTTTATAAAGGCCTCGGGGATGAGCCTCGGCGCATGCCATCAGTCTTCGCTCTACTTTCCCCAGATCTGCCGGGAAATTAAAGTATTTGGCGGATGCCTCCAACCGGTTGAGATGGTAGGGCAAGAGCGGGAAGACGCCATTTTCAAGTTTCAGCGACTCCAGCAGACTGAACTCCGGCCGCTGTGCTGTCAGCACTTTTGCTTTGGCGTACAATTCTTCGAATTCCCCTTCGGAAGTCGAATCCCACGTGATGCCGCCCCCAACGCCGTATTGCGCATTTCCTTTTTCAGCATCAACGACGACCGTGCGGATCGGAACACTGAACACCGCATTTTTTTCAGGGGTAATAAAACCGATTGCGCCGCAATACACTTCGCGTGGCGATTGTTCAAGCGCCGCGATAAACTGCATCGTACTGATTTTTGGCGCTCCGGTGATCGAACCGCACGGAAACAGAGCTCGGAACCAGTCAGCCACCGTAAGTCCGGGAGCGAGGTCCGCTTCAATGGTCGACGTCAGCTGAAGCACTGTTGGATAAGCCTCCACTTTAAACAGCTTGGAAGCCAGAACCGTGCCCTTTTCGGCCAGCCGGCTCATGTCGTTGCGCAGCAGATCGACAATCATCAGATTCTCCGCGCGCTCTTTTTCTGAAGCGAGCAGCACGTGCGCTTTTTCGCGGTCTTCAGCCAAATTGCGCCCTCTTGCCGCTGTCCCTTTCATCGGCTTTGTCGTCAACCGGCCATCCTGCACGCGGAAGAACAGCTCCGGGGAAGCCGACAAGATCCGATATCGGCCCAGGTTCAAATATGCGCCATAGCCCGCCTGCTGATTGCGGGCAAGCTGACGGTAAAACGAACGGTCGCTGCCGCTGAACGACGCATGGAGCCGCTCCGTGTAGTTTACTTGGTACGTATGCCCTTCTTCGATGGCGTTTTTAATGTGCGCAATGCCCTTTTTGTACTGTTCTTCTGAACTCGCCATCCGCCAATGGGACACTGCGTAAGGCTCAGCTGCAGGCTCCGGCCCCAACGCTTTCGGCTGTCGGAAAATGCCAAACCAGATGAGCGGCATTTCTGCGTCTGTCCTTACTTCCATTTCCGCTTGAAATGCCGGCGCCGCTTCGTAGGATACATAACCCGCCGCGTAAAAACCTTCCGTCAGCGCTTTTTCAATTTCTTCCATTATGCCCGGGATTTCCTGTAGATGGTGAGTTTCCAGCACCTTTACAGGTTCCGTAAAGACGAGTGGCTCTATGTTTCCTTCTGCATTCTGAAACTCATACACTAGGTAAGGGTTGTTCATTTCCCACACCTCCCTGCTTTGCAAATTTCCAGGCAATCGCCTCGTCATAGCAGTTTTTCAGCATCGCAAACCCGTCAGCTGTCAAAATCGATTCAGGGTGGAATTGGATGCCAGCGACCGGCAATTCCCGGTGCTGCACCGCCATCACAACACCGTCTTCACTGAGCGCCGTCACCTTCAGGCAAGCTGGCATCGTTTCATTGTCAGCAATCAGCGAATGGTAGCGCGTCACTTTCGCCGGAGAAGAGATGCCTGCAAACAAGCCGCTTCCGTTATGCGTGATGAGCGAAACTTTGCCGTGCATCGGTTGCTGCCCTTTGATGATCCTTCCTCCGAAATGTTCAATTAGCGTTTGGTGTCCCAGGCATACGCCAAGAATGGGAATCATGCCACTCAGCGACTCTAATGCTTCACGCGTAGCACCTTGCTGGACAGGGCGTCCCGGCCCCGGCGACAGCACCAGCAGATCCGGTGCCATCTCTTTCAGTTGCGCCGCGCCCGTTTGGCCATTTTGAAAAACCCGCACATCCGGATCGAACTGGTGGAAATAATGGACAAGATTATATGTGAATGAATCGTGGTTATCGATAACGACAATCATGGCGCACCTCATTTTTCTATAGTTCAAGTGCTTTTATTATACCTGCTTCGAAAAGTTAAGAGAATTATTATTGTCGGACTGCTAGGAATACGAGATATCGCGTGGTGCAAGTAAAGCTGGGTTTGCTGCAAATATGCTTCATTTTGCCGCAAGTATCGCCGTGATTCCGCAAGTAAAGTCGCCCGCCAATCAAAAAAACCAGCCGCAGCGGCTGGTTTTCGCTTTTATTCATTGTTCAATTCTGCGTTCAGTTTTTTCGCCTGGTTTTTAAAGTATAGATAAAAAGCGGTCCAGAACAATACATAAAAAATCAGGAATACTGCGAGCATCAGCAAAAAGCTTGGCACAGTGAAAGGGAACCAGCCGATGCCGAACGCCAAAACGAAGTACAACACGGTGACGGTCGCAAAATGCATTGCCGTTTGGCGCCGAAGCGTCCATTTATGGTTTTCAAAATACAGCGTGCTGGCTGTGAAAAACCAGCCGCAAAGAATGGTGCCCAGCGAGTTCTTCAAAAACAAACCGCTGTCCAAGGTTTCCTGCCCGCTCAAAACAACTGTGTAGGTCATGATGATGCTGAGAAAAGAACCAAAAAATATGCCCATCATGCTCCGGATCAAAAATTTTTTCATTGCCCTTTCCTCCTGTTCATCTTCAAAGATTCCTTAATGGCATGAACGTAATTCCGGGAAACGTATTCCTTCGCTCCTGATTTAAAATAGACACATAGCGTCCCGTTGAAAGAAGCTTCAAAACGGCTCAATTCCTCCAGATTGGCAATGACCGATTTCGAGAGCCGGATAAACTGGGTGGGCGGCAGAACCTCTTCCAATTCATACAGTTTTTCCTTCAGGCGAAACTCACCTTTAGCCGTCACCGCCGCTACGGTATCGTTATTCGTATGGAAATAATGGATTTCAGCAGGCTTCAGGATATGCTGCATATCGCCGTCCCGTCCAAGCAAAAAACGGGTATCCTGCCCTTTTATAAAATCGACGATGCTTTTAATGGAGTCATCCATTTCCTTACACTCAATGATCACTTTCGTTTCCTCAAACCGGCTATCGATGTCCAATGATACTTTCATTTGGCGCACCTCCTTCTCTGTAGTTTAATCGGTCCACCTCCGGCTGTCTTCAAGCCATCCGCTATACATTAAGAATAAAACCAAATGCCTTCAGCGTCCTGCCTTTTCGGCCTACACGCTGATTTTACGTTGTAAGCTGCAGAAAACGGCAACTCACCTGCAGGAGAATCGAGCGCAGATGAAATAAAGGGTGTACTCGCTTTCCACATAAAAAACAGGCAAGCTGGAAATACAGCTGGCCTGTCTGTTCGTGGAAAATTTTCATGAAGTGTATGTTCTTCAGCTCGCCCAGTCATTTTTTCGCTTTTGCTTTTTCAAGATTTTCAGCCACTCGGAATCGGACAATGCTGCGAATCAAGTCATATGGCATCGGCTGGTCAAGCGGAAACTGGACTGACCCTTTTCCTTGCTTGTATGAAGCCAGCTCTTGCTCAAAAGCCGTGATACCGCTTGGCACAGGGTAAAATCCGATGTGGTTCTTAAATGCTGCAAAATGTACCAAATTGCCATTCAGCACAAATGTCGGCATTTGATAACTGATGGCCTCCTGAGCGGATGGCGCCTCTTCCTGGATGACGCGCCGCAGCGTCCGTAAAATTTCCTGTACGTCTTCTGGTGCTTGCCGGATGTAATCGTCGATCGTCTGGATACCCATAAGCTCTCCTTTCCTCCTGCTGGATTTTCGGATACTTCTTATCTGCATTTTACCTCTTTTTCCCCGATTCTCCTCTACTCTTGCTTGTTGGAAATAAATGAGCATGAATTTTTAAGTTAATTTCCAATTTTCTGACTAAATACGATATACTTTAAGAAATTACAAACAGCTTATAACTATTCAGTATTGTAAGCGTTTTAAAGAGGAGAGATTTGATTGGATTATTCTTTAGACGATGTGCTGCTAAAAATTACTGACGATATGTATGATATTAAAACAACAGCACTAGGCGCTCAGGGCAGTCTGCCATTGACCGATAAAATGCTGCGCAATTCCCCAAGCGGCGATTTGTTCGGCTTGTCACAAAACGTCGGGATGGGATGGGAGCCGAGTAAAGTGCTTGGCAAAGAAGTGCTGCTGCTAAGTACGCAAGGCGGCATGAAAGAAAGCAACGGGGAGCCAATTGCTTTAGGCTATCATACCGGCCATTGGGAAGTGGATTTGTTAATGAAAGAAGCTGCCCGCGAAGTGACAAAAGCACAGGGCATGCCTTTCGCGGCTTATGTCAGTGATCCTTGTGACGGCCGTACCCAAGGAACAGACGGCATGTTTGATTCTTTTCCATACCGCAATGACGCGGCAATTGTCTTTCGCCGGCTGATCCGTTCGCTGCCGACTCGAAAAGCAGTTATCGGCATAGCTACTTGCGATAAAGGGCTCCCGGCGATGATGCTTGCACTTTCTTCGATGCATGACCTTCCGACTGTCATCATTCCAGGCGGTGTTACTTTGCCACCGCTTTTCGGCGAAGATGCCGGGAAAATCCAAACCATCGGTGCCCGCTATTCAAATAACGAATTAACGCTTAAAGAAGCATCCGAGCTTGGATGCCGAGCATGCGCCACTTCCGGAGGCGGATGCCAGTTTCTTGGTACTGCTGCAACAGCGCAGGTAGTCAGCGAAGCAATGGGATTATCCGTTCCTCACGCAGCATTAGCTCCTTCCGGCCAAGAAATTTGGAAAGAAATGGCGAGACAATCAGCGAGAGCTGTCATGTACATGGAAAACAACGGAATTACCACTAAGGACATAATTACCGATGCGTCCATCCGCAACGCTATGGTCGTCCATGCAGCATTCGGCGGATCGACGAACCTGCTATTGCATATTCCAGCAATTGCGCATGCGGCGAAATGCACCACTCCGACAATTCAAGACTGGATTCAAGTGAACCGGGATACTCCGCGGCTTGTCAGTGTCCTTCCAAACGGACCCGACTACCACCCAACGATCCGCGCATTTCTTGCAGGTGGAGTTCCGGAAGTTATGCTTCACTTGAGAGATTTAGGCTTGCTTGATTTGACCGTGCTGACGGTTACTGGCAAAACGCTCGGTGAAAATCTGGAATGGTGGGAAAAATCAGAACGCCGAGTGAAAATGAAACAGCGTTTAATCGAAGCGGACGGCATTCAACCGGAAGAAGTCATCATGAACCCTCAGCAGGCAAAAGCCCGCGGCATGAGTTCAACGATCACTTTCCCGGTCGGCAATATTGCACCAGAAGGCGCCATCATTAAATCCACTTCCATCGATCCGGAAGTGATTGATGAAAACGGCATTTATTATCACAAAAATATCGCTAAAGTCTTTTCAAGTGAACGAAAAGCAATTGCCGCGATTAAAAACGGGGAAATCCATAAAGGCGATATCATGGTTGTTTCCGGCTGTGGACCGCTTGGCACTGGCATGGAAGAGACCTATCAGTTAACTTCTGCCCTCAAGCATTTGTCTTATGGCAAATATGTTACTTTGTTAACCGACGCCCGGTTCTCAGGCGTTTCAACAGGCGCTTGTATCGGCCATATCGGACCTGAAGGCTTGGCAGGCGGACCCATCGGCAAATTGCGGGACGGTGATGTCATCGAAGTCCGGATTGACGCCCTTAAACTGGAAGGCCATTTGCATTTTCTCGGAACCGGTGAATCAGAGCTGACGCCAGAACAAGGCGCGGAAGTTCTCCAACAACGCGAACAAAATCCCGATATTAAGCCAGCAGCAAACTTGCCGGACGACACACGCCTCTGGGCTGCCCTTCAAAACGCCAGCGGCGGAACATGGAAAGGCAGCGTCTATGACGTCGACCGGATTATCGAAGTTCTAAAAGCTGGGGAAGAAGCCTTAGCCCGTAAAAGCTTGGTGAACAATTAATTTCAATAAATACAAGGACTGCATTTTCAAAAGTTAAATACTGCACATTAAAAGCCCATTTCTATAATAGAAATGGGCTTTGTCTTGATTGGCAGCCTATTTATCAAGTATCGTTTCTTCAATGTAATAACGAGCGTGTTCTTTCCCTTTCTCCAATACTTGAATACTGTTCAAGGAATTTAATTTCATGTATTGGGATTTTCTTAGCTTTGATGCAAAAAAAACTTCTGTTTGCTGCAAGTAAAGTCGCCTCACCCTACAAAAAAGCAGGACGCCATTAATCAGCTTCCTGCTTTTCACCATGAAACTTCAATCGTCGTCATCATCTTCCTCTTCGCCGTCTTCGTTGTCATTCATTTGTTCGGAGTCGTTATTGTTATTATTTTCTGAATCGCCACCATTGCCACAAGCTGCTAGCATACTCACGGACAGCAATGCCGCTGCACCGACTTTCCACCATTTATCGATTGCCATAAACTCGTCCTCCCATTAGAAGATTAGTTGCTACTAGTTCTTTACCCCATTACTGAGCTGTGTATCCACCATCAACCATTATTGTCGCTCCTGTTACAAAATCATTTTCACAAAGGAAGATGATGGCGTGAGCCACTTCTTCGGGCCGCCCTAAGCGTCCGATCGGATGTTTGGCAACGGCTCTTTCATAAGCTTCAGGACTTAATGTACTGCGATTTGACATAGCTGTCTCAATATAGCCAGGGCTTACGGCATTTACTCGAATGTTTTTGTCTGCATATTGAAGAGCCAAAGATTTCGTCATTAAGTTTACCGCCCCTTTAGAAGCAGTGATCGCAAAAGCACTTGCTTCGCCTACCGTGCCCAAGATAGATGCTGTGTTGACAATGACCCCGCCTCCGGTTTTCAGCATTTCGCGGATGGCGTGTTTCGAACCAAAGAAGACTCCATCTTGGTTAACCGCAATTACTTTCCGGTAATCTTCATATGAAAGCATATGCGTTTCACTGAGTGCACGAACTCCAGCATTATTGACCATAATATCAATCCGTCCAAACGCTTCTACCGTCTTTGCTATGAGATTTGCTACGGAATCTTCTTGGGAAGCATCGAATTCGATAAATATCACTTCTTCGCCAGTGTCTTGAAGTTCCTTTGCAACAGCCTTTCCACCTTCCGCATTAATATCAGCGACAACCACTTTAGAACCTTTTGCAAGGAACGCTTTTGCGGTGGCTAAGCCAATCCCAGACGCCGAGCCAGTAACAACTGCCACCTTTCCTGCTAAATCCATTTCAATCCCTCCTTAGTTTAAGTTCGCTTATATTAGTTATCTTAACAGTATTAATCTGAATTTTCGGACTTTAAAAGAAGATTTTTTATTTAAATTAATTCTCCCATTACGTGCTAAACAATTTATCAGTTTCGCGCTTTCATCAATATGCTTTTGAGGAGAAATCTCCATAAAAAAAGGGCTTTTCAAATGAAAGACCCTTTTTGCAATGCATGCTTCTGTTTTTATAATTCGTTAAAGCTCTTTGAACATCGTCATATTTGGGATACCAGCAGGCACTTTTAAGCATTTCTTTAGAGAGGCGGGTTCTCTGTTTATTCCCCTTATGCTGTGCTGAGAAAATGTCAAAGCACTCTGGCTGCAATGTTTGTTATCAATTTCTCACACCGCACATAGTCTTTGTCTTGCGGCATCAACTCCACTTTTAGCGTAGCTGCCAAATCGGTATGTACAAAAAGCATATCCCGAAATCGGTCCACCGCGCCGCAGAATTCGGCGTAACAGCTGTCGCCTGTGCCGAACACCGCCGTCACCAGCCTTTTGTTGCCGAGTTCTTCAAAAGCGGTGAACAGGCCTTGCAGCTCTTTCGGGATCTCGCCGCTGCCCCATGTGTAAGTGCCGACGATAACTGCATCGTAACGTGAGAGTTGTGAGAGCGCAAAGTCGTTTATTGCGTAAATGCTTACGGACAAGCGCTTTGCACGACAAATCTGCTGCAAGATTTCCGCCACAGCTTTTGTGTTTCCAGTGGCCGAAGCATAGACGATGGCAATCCTCGGTTTATAATTCGTCGAAGCCATTCGACTGCGACACTTTCGAGTAGGTCCGGGATTTTTGTTCGAAGAAATCGGATTTCGTGTCGTTCATCATGCCGTCCCCGAACACTTGAATCCATGGCATCGGATTGTCGCGCTCGGCGTAGAGGTTATCGAGCCCGAGTTGGCGCAGGCGTTTATTGGCCAAGTATTCGACGTAGCCCTCGAATTCGGCAAGGTCGAGCCCTTCGATATCGGCCAGGATGTAGCGCGCCCATTCCTTTTCAAGTTCAACCGCCTCCCCAACCGCTTCGTAAACGTAGGCAATGTTGTCGTCCGAATTCAGTTCCGGGTTTTCCGTCAATAAAATCCGGATAAACTGTGCGATGAAATAAGCGTGCTGCATTTCGTCGCGCTGAATATAGCTGATCATTGTGCTGGTCTTGAGCATTTTCTGCTGGCGCGCCAAATGGTAAAAGAACGCAAAGCCGGCGTAGAAATAAATGCCTTCCAAGTTGATGGAATTGACACTGAGGCGAAACAGCTTCTGCGGCGTCGGGTCTTCGCGGAACGCTTCGTAGGCATCCAAAATCAATTCGTTGCGTTTGCGGACAATCGGATCGCTTTTCGCCTGGTCGAAGCGGGCATTTTGTTCGCTGATCGATACGAGCGAACTCAATATATACGAATACGATTCGTTATGGACCGCTTCCTGCTGGGAAATCACCGCAAAAATCGCTTTGAAGCTGGAATCCGTGACATAGTCGAGGACCTGGCTCATCGTCGGCGTCTGCAGGCTGTCGAGCGATGCCAGCTGCGTATTGATGCGCATGAAGACATCCTGTTCAGTCGCACTGAGCAGATCCCATTGCTTGATGTCGTCCTGCATATTGATTTCCTGCGCTTTCCAGAAGTTCGACAATAGCGTCTGGTACATATCGTACATTTGCGGATACGCGATGTCGTTCCAGTTGAGCAAGCCGGACGATTGGCCGTTCAGGATGCCGGTGGATTTATTGGGCTGCTCGGGATTGAGCAATTTGATTTTTTTCAGCGGTGCGTGGATCGTCATGGCGGTTCCTCCTTAGCTTTGGCAAGCTTCACATTCTTCAATTTCTGCCTGGGATGTGCTGCGCACGTAATACGTCGTCTTCAAGTTTTGTTCCCACGCCTCGAGATGCAGGCCGAGCAGCTCTTTTGCTTTGATCGTATGCGGCACATAGAAATTAAAGCTGATCGACTGGTCGATGTGGCGTTGGCGGGAGGCGTTCTGGCGAATGCTCCACTTCTGGTCGAGCACGTGGCGCGAGCGGCGGTAATACTCGTAGGTGCGGTGGTCGAGATCCGGCGCCGTCACTTTGAATTTGAAATTTTTCTTTTCTTCGGCGTATTCCACAGCATAAAGCGGATCGATGCCATCGGTCGAGCCGCCGATTTTCGCGGTCGACGAATTCGGCGCAACCGCCATCATCCAGCCGTTGCGGACGCCATTTTGGGTAATGTCGCTTTGCAGTCGATTCCACCGGTCACTGCTGTAATATTTGCGTTCGAAATACTCCCCCGTCTGCCATTCCGAGCCTTTAAATTCGCGGTACGCGCCTTTTTCCTTGGCGAGCTCCATGGAAGAGCGGATGGTGTGGTAGGCGATTTCTTCGTATAGTTTATCCGCAAACGCGACGGCTTCTTCTGTTTCCCAGTGGATGCCTTCGAGCGCCAAGAGGTGATGCCATCCGAAAGTTCCGCTTCCTACCGCGCGATATTTCTTGTTCGTCGCCTCGGCCTGTCCGACGGAAATTGTGTTCAAGTCGATAACGTTGTCGAGCATGCGCATCTGGATCGGAATCAGCCTCTCCAGCACTTCCGCCTTCACCGCGCGCGGCAAATTGATCGACGACAAATTGCAGACGACGAAGTCGCCCGGCTTCCGGATCATCACAAGATTGCCGTCTTCATCGGTGTATTCTTTCGTAATCGTCGTCGCCGACATGTTTTGCGTGATTTCGCTGCACAAATTACTGCAGTAAATCGATGTGAGCCCCTTGCCGCGCAAATGCTTATTGGGATTCTGGCGGTTGACTTCGTCGCGGTAAAACATATACGGCGTGCCGGTTTCAAGCTGAGACACCATGATGCGCGCCATGATGTCCATTGCCCGGTACGTTTTCCGCGGCAATAACGGATGCGCTGCCGCTTTTTCGTATTTCGCGGAGAAATGCTTTACATCCGTCTCGTCGTAAAAGTCTTCCAGCCCGAGCGCATTCCCGGCTTCGTCTTGCCAGCCCATCGTTTGTTTCACTTGATGCGGGCAGAACGTATGCCATTCGCCGGTGCTGCGGCCCTGATCATCGGTTTCCTTCAGTTTTTCCATGAACAAATCCGGAATCGCGACACCGGTGAAAATATCATGCGCTTTCCGGCGCTCGTCGCCGTTATTCGTCTTCAGATCCAAAAAGCCGTTCATGATGTCTTTGTGGAACACATCCAGATAAATCGCTACTGCTCCTTGGCGTTGGCCCAGCTGGTCGACGCTTACTGCGGTGTCGTTGACGAGCCGGATCCACGGAATGACGCCGGACGAATTGCCTTTGAATTTTTTTATATCGGACCCCATTGCCCGCACCTTGCCGTAATAAACGCCGATGCCGCCTCCATCCTTGCTGAGGCGAGCGATGTCCCAGTTGTTCAGGTAAATGCCGTCGAGTGAATCATCGACCGTATCGATAAAGCACGACGACAGCTGGCCAAAGCTCTTGCCGGCATTCGACAGCGTCGGTGTCGCTACGGTCATATACAGGTTGCTCATCGCCCAATACGCTTCTTTCACCAATCCCAGGCGTTTTTCTTGCGGTTCGTTCTGCATCAGCGCCATGGCGATGACCATAAAACGTTCCTGCGGCAGCTCAAACACTGCGCCTTCGTAATCCTTCGCCAAATAACGGTCCGCCAGCAGGAACAAGCCGATATACGTGAACAGCAGGTCCCGCTCCGCATCGATTTCGTTGCCGAGCGCGCTGATTTCCTCTTGCGCATAGCTTTCCAGCAAATCGCCGGAATAAATGCCGATTTCCGTCAGATGGCGAATCAAGCCATAAAAATCGCCGTATTTCGAAGACGCGTCGTAGGTTCGGCTGGCAGCGGCCGCTTCGTATAAGTCATTCAGGTATAAGTGCGCCGCTACGAAGGTCCAATCCGGTTCCTCCATTGAGATACGGTCCAATGCATAGCCGATTGCCTGCTCTTTTCTCGCCTTCGCAGTGCCCAATGCAGGGAGTTTGCCGGCAAGCTCACCGGTCTGCAGCCCGAACTTCTCCTGTGCACGTTCCAGCGCCGCTAAAACGCCTTCCAATCCTGTATCCTCTACAATTTTCATATCAGCACAACTCCTTTGCAAATTCGTTGATTTTCATGCGCCGCTCTTTGCGTTCTTGGGCGCTCTGGAACAATTGCTTTTCGCTGTCGGTTTCCGGCACGACACCTTCGACCGGCGACGGCTTGCCGGTTTCGTCGACGGCGACCATTGTCAGGATCGCGGTTGTCGTCAAGGTTTTCGTCCGGTTTTCCACGCTCTGGCATTCGGCTTTGACATAGACTTCCATCGATGTCCGGCCAGTTGATACGACGACGCCTTCAAGCAACAAGATGTCGCCGACACGGGCAGACGACAGGAAGTTGACGGTATCGATAGATGCGGTCACGACGGCTTTGCCGCTGTGTCTCATCGCTGCAATCGCCGCGATTTCGTCGATATAGCTGAGCACCGCGCCGCCGAAAATCGTACCCATGTGGTTTGTGTCGGGCGGCAGCACCAGTCTGGTCTGAATCGTCCTCGATATGTTTGCTGCAATGTGTTTCGCCATGTGGCATGCCTCCAAAATTCAATTTACCAAATAAAAAAACCCATCCTCTCAGGGAGAGGATGGGTTTGTAAACGCAGAATAATCTTCGGAACAGCAGAAAAAGCCGGCTGCACCGCGCAGAGTCTCTTCGTTATCCTTCCCAGCTCCCGGAGAAGATCTTAACTAATAACAATGGCAGGTCTCCTGGCTAGTGCGTCATCCTCCGCTATGTCCTTCCCGTCCGTTGGACAGTGGATTGCCATAGCTTTCGTCAGCACTTACAGTTGCGGGTACAGCTCCGGTTTTTCATCGGATTCCCTATTAAGCCTTTTCAGGCACCATTATTATTGGTGTTACTATATATGGTGTTTAAATGTATACAATACACTAAATATCGTATTTTCACACTATAAACCACTTTCCTCTCTTTTACAAGCTCTGTTTCAAAAGCTGAATTCTAAGCTTCTCAACCTTCACGTTACATTATGGTTGATAAGAAAAAGCTGTCACAAGCTTGTTTAGATTGGCGGGTTCATTTTTCCAATCGGCACCTAAAACGTTCAACTCCTGGATACTTTTCTCCGAGGCTTGTCACGCTAAATCCGATGCTGTGGTAAAAGCCGACAGCTTCCCAATCGGTTTCGGCAACAATGGAGGTGGGATCCAGTTTTTCCTGAATTGCTTCGATCATCGCTTTGCCATAGCCTCTGCCTCTGGCGGACGGCAAAACAGCGATATGCCTGATTTCTAATTCTCCTGGTTGGATAAATGCGATGCCGACGCAGCCGACAACCCTGTCGCCGTCTGCAAATCCATAAAGCTGCATTGTTTGGGAAGCGATGTATTGATTGTATTCATCCGCAGCCCGTTCTGCGCTCGCCGCGTAAGACAGCAAGCGCACCACCTCTTCGCGGATCATATACGCCGTCACGTCTTCCATCTGGTCACCCCTGCTGTTCCATTGTGATGAAGACAGCGGAATCCGTACTGAACTTCCGAGCTTCCGTGAAGCCAAATTTCTTGTACAGATGAATCGCCCGCGCATTGAA
The DNA here is from genome assembly GCF_058268455.1 of Planococcus sp. TJ-302. NCBI lineage: Bacteria > Bacillati > Bacillota > Bacilli > Caryophanales > Caryophanaceae > Planococcus > Planococcus sp. TJ-302. Next base: position 2,092,894 of record NZ_JBZDOI010000001.1, read on the forward strand.
CTCCGCTACGGTCAACCGCAGGCGAAGCCCCGGATGCTCGCTTTGGATAGCGGATGCCGTGTAGCCGAAGAAACGATGCCCATTGCCTTGCCCCGTCAGTTCGGGATCCAAGCCGAGGCCGATATCGATGAACCCTTCCGGATAAGCGCTTTCCGCGATGCCTTTCGGAACTTGAGCGGGTCCTCCTGCACACAGAAAGCCGACTAATGTTCCGTCCGCGAAGACAGCTTCATATGAACCGTCCAAAAGTTCGCTGAGCGATTCTTCTGTCGTTTCGTTATTGTAGAAATCATACGGCTCTTCGTAATTCCACTGCAATATCATCATCGCGCTTGCTTTATCCATTTTCTGTTTTGTAAATTCCATCTAACTTCCCCGCCTCTAGCAGAATTCAGCCAGCCAGTTGGCTACGTCCTTTTCCATCTCTCGAGTAAACTGGTGGCCGGCCCCTTCCACAATCTTTTTATCCACATTTTCGTGCTCATGCGTTTCTTTCAAATACCGGTAATAGGCCGCGTGTCCTTCAAGCGGCACTGTCCGGTCCAGTTCTCCATTGATGAGCAGCACAGCTCCTTGGCCCGGACGCGCTTCCATGGGATCGAACCCTTTCAGCAGCGCTGCCATTTCCGGATCCATCGGAGAGCGGCCTTGGCGTTCGCGGAAAATCTGTTCCGTAAGTATGAATGCGCCGGATCCATTGATACTCGCGAAACCTGCAACACGCGGATGGCGCGCAAAAATACCGGCGGCGATAAAACCGCCCATCGAGTTGCCGACCAAGACGATTTCGGTTTCGGGCACACCGAGGACTTTCTGAAGCGCGCCGAATTCTTCAATGCTTTCCAAAATTGCTTTCCAGAAATAAGTTTGGACTGTTTCCATTTCAAAAGGATTTTTGACCGGTTTTCGGGAATCGTTGTAGACGATTTCTGGCACAACCACCCGGAAGCCTTGGCGTGATAATGTTTCCGCGTAGGCCCGGCAGCTCTCGACCTTTCCGCCCCAGCCGTGAAACAAAATCACTGTCTTCCACGGTTCTTCAGTTGGCTCTATTAAATGGTAAATAAGTTCGCCAGCCATCATTCTTTTCATCCCACTAGCCCCTTTTTGTACGCCTTTAACAGAAAACGCTTGGAATTGGTGCAGATGCCTTTTGAAGTTTGATTCTGTAAGATGAACTTGTTGAACTTCTCCAGATCTTGCGGCTCTTCCCCGAAATTCGGGATGATCGGTGTATGCTGCAGCAGAAACAGCAAGTCTTCCGGCTCCTGGTAATATTCAGCAGCATCATAACTGTAGCTTTTAATATCCGTAAACCCGGCATCGCTCAGTTCTTTTATGTATCGTTCCTTCAATGTTCCATCAGTTCGGCCGAAGGCTTGGCCACGGCCGAATGCCTGCTTCAAGTTTTCTTTGTCCCTTTCGCTCACTTGCTGGCTCAGGAATATACCTCCTGCTTTCAGCACTCGCGCTGCTTCAGCTGCATCATAAGGGCAGTGGCGGCTCGTGACCATGTCAAAAAAGCCAACAGGGAAGTGGAGGCTTTCCGCGGCCATCTTCAAAAAACGGACATTCTCGTAGTCTGCTTCTTCCAAATTGGCACGCGCGGTTTCCACCATCGCTTCAGACAAATCGATTCCGACGACAAAAGCACAAGATTCCGCCAGCTTCATCACATTTTCTCCTCCACCGCTTCCAATATCGAGAACGATGCTCCACGGTGTCGAATATTTGGCGGCCTCACTGTAAAAATCCCAGGCCACGCCTTCCAACTCGCTTTTTACCGCGCTGAAATCCCAACCGTTTGCTTTTCCGAGCTTCTCATAAAAATCCTGTTCATCCACTTCCGGTTTCCTCCTGTTCAACTGCCTTCCGACCCTTCCCTAGCAATTCCGCAGCCGTCACTACTTCCGCAAACTCCTCGTGCAGTGTTGCCAAAGTTAATGCGTGGACCGTTTCGGCATCGTAGCGGATACCGTCTGGGCCAACCAGCGCAAAAGCTGCTGTGGCATCAGACACCAAATATGTCCGGAAGCCCAAGTTGCCGCTCATCCGGGTTGTCGTCGATACACAATGGGGTGTCGTCAACCCTGCAATCACCACTGCATCGATCCTTTTGCTGCGCAAATAATCTTCCAGCCCTGTCCCGATGAACGCACTGTTCACCGTTTTCTCCATCACTGCTTCATCCTTTTTGGGCTGCAGCGCTTCGATCAGTTCAAAGCTGTCCTTTTCCGGATAGAACAGCGATTCCGGATCCGACGAACGGTGCTGGATGTGCACGACGCTGCCGCCTTCTTGCCTCCAATGGTGTAATAACTTTTCAATATTCTTTTCCGCATCCGGATTATTGCGCTCCCCCCATTTCGGATCTGCAAATGCTTTTTGCACATCCACGATCACCAACGCTGTATTATTAAAGTCCATATAGCCCCTCCTGAAATTGCCGTTTTCTATTGTTTCTTCTTCCATCGCCGAAATTCCTTTTTTATCCACCAACTCCGTCCTTACGGCAGCATAATAAAACCGCCAATCCTTGTTGAATTGGCGGTTCTCTCATTACTTATTCAGGATGTTGCGGATATCATCTTCGAACGTCTCCGGCTTGTCTTTCGGCGCGTAGCGCTTGACGATATTGCCTTCGCGGTCGATCAGGAATTTTGTGAAATTCCATTTGATGCCGCTGCTAAGAAAACCTTTCGTGTTGTCCGTCAGGTATTTGAACAGCGGATGCGCATCCGTGCCGTTGACCTTGATGATTTCGTGCATCGGGAACGTCACGCCATAAGTCATGCGGCACGACTGCTCCGCTTCTTCCGCTTCGCCCAGCTCCTGGCCGAACTGGCCGGAAGGGAAACCAAGGACCACGAGCCCTTCCTCGCTGTAATTCTTATACAATTGTTCTAAGCTGTCGAACTGGCCGCGCAAGCCGCATTTCGTCGCTGTGTTGACTATCAGCATCGCTTTGCCTTCGTATTCTTCGAGCTTGTGCGTTTCACCGCTTGCATCCGTCACTTCAATATCGTATATCCCCATGGTCGATCGCTCCTTCTATAAATCCATTTCGTTGAAAAATGCGTTCAATTCTTTCAAGTTTTTCATCAATGCGATGGCATTGACGTCTTCAAGGAAATTGCAGCTCACCAGTTTTTCGGCGACTGCCGCTTCTATCGGCTTGTTGTTATTTTTCGCTTTTTCAGTCAATGAAATGATGAAGGCGCGTTTGTCTTCTGTCGATTGCTCTTTCAGAAGCCAGCCGTTTTCAAGCATGCGGCTGATGGTCGGGTTGAGCGTGCCGATCCCCAAACCAAGTCGCCCGCCGATGTCTTTCGTCAGCAACCGGTCTTCTTCCCAGAGCACAAGAAGTACCAAGTATTGGGTGAACGTCAGCCCAAAAGGATCCAGGACGCGTGCATACATTTTTATAAAGTTGCTGGACGCCTTATACACTTCAAAGCATAATTGTTGGTCTAATTTTGATGGTTTATTCATGTATCCACCCCATGCTTTTCTTATAGAATAATGATTTGGACGTCAATCGAGTCTTTAATGGCTTTGGAATAAGGGCAGGTCTGGTGGGCTTTTTCCACGTAAAGCTCTTTCTGTGCTTCATCCAGGCCGGTAATGTCCACTTCAAGTTTAGCCGCCAGCTTAACGCCGCCGTTCTCTTTGTCGCCAAGAAGAGAAATCGTCGCTTTTACTTCAGTTTTTTCCACGTCCACTTTCGCTTGTTCAAGCACCAATTCAAGCGCACTGTTGAAGCATGCACTGTAGCCTGCCGCAAATAATTGTTCCGGATTTGTCGCAGTTGTCGCTTTTCCGCCAAGGGCCGCGGGCTTTGCCACGTCCATAAAGAAGATATTGTCTTCTGAGTATACCTCACCTTGTCTGCCGCCTGTGTTGATGATAGTCGTTTCATATAATGCTTTTGCCATTTCATTTCGCCTCCAAATTTATATCGCTTACGATGTACAATAAACTATATCGTGAGCGATGTAAAATGATAAGACTCAGCCAGGACCAAAAAATAAAAAAAGGCATATCGGAATTGTCCCGATATGCCTCGATCTATGCCGGCTTACCCGTCAATCCATTCTGACGGTTCGCTTTTATTGGTGCTGTCGGCCTTCGCCACTTCAGCTTGCTTATTTTGCTTACTCTTATAAGGCTTATTGCTTTTGGCTTTGTTGGCGCCTTTTTCCCAGCGCGTCCAGCCTTTTTTGCCGGTGCCTCTTCCAGTACCACTTTTTGCTTTATCTTTGCTCATGTTTATCACTCCCGTACTTTCCCCAGCAATGCGAGGGAATTCACCTTATCATAACAGGTTCAGGCGGTTTCTACACCCCCTGCGCATCTAAAATGGACCAGGAAGAGCATTCTTTTGCAGATACGCATGGAAGTCCGTTTTCACGAACACATTCAAAACGTAGGCAGACTTCTCTTTCTCCTCAAGTGCATGATGCTCTTCAGGATATTCCGCCCTTTTCCATAAAACGGCCATTGATCGCCCGTATCTGTCCCCGGTGGCTGATTTCATCCTCCAGCACATGAAACCACAAATAATACATATTATACGGAACGCCGTTCGGCCAGCGGCGCTCCTCATAAAGCCAGCTGTCGTCTTTCGCTTTCAGCCCGCGCAGCGTAGCAGCCCTGACCAGCGCCAGCTTTTCGGTGTAATCGGCCAGCGGAAAACCGCAGATGTCTTCACGGGCTTTCGCTCCCAGCTCAATTGCCGTCCCCCATTCTTTCAGCTCAGCAGCATTGAAATCTCGGTTCTCAAACGAGATGAGCTGATGGACCTTTTCAATCGCTGCGATATGCGCCAGCAGCGCACCAGTGGAATTGCCCTTATCATGTCCGATGAAATCCAGCTGTTCCGTGTCCCAGCCCGAAATTGCCTGCAGCGTCCCTTCCCGCACATGCTCCAGCATGAACACCAACTCCCCTATTTTGCCTTTATATCCAGAAGCCGGTTTTACTGCATAGTCCATCTCTAAATCCCCCCAAGTAAATAAGTGATCCAGCCTGCCGCAAATGTCCCAGCTGCAAAAGCCGGAATTGCCAAAAGAATTTTGGCGGGCAGCGTGATTCCGCTAAAATGCTCGTGCACTTTTCTGACCGCTTCCCAGTATAGGAAAAAGCATGGAATTGCCAGTATGCCAGCCAGTAGATCGATGCCTGTAAGCGGCGGGCTAATATAATGGTCGAATAAAAAGCTCGTTGCCGCCCCGAGCGCGAAAAGCAGCATTTGGCAGCTAAAAAGTTTCAGGTAGTCCATGGCTTTCTTTCTCCTCCAAAAGTCTATTCTTTTCGTAATAAACCAGCGTAGCTTTGTCGTTTATCGGAACGCAGCTGCTAATTCGAGAATAGCCCATTTTTTCATACAGATAGCAATTGCCCTGTTCTTCTAACAAGGTCGCCAGCTTCCAAACTCCCTTATGGGAAAAGAGCTTTTCTGCTGCCATCATCGCTTGCTGGGCGATGCCTTTTCCTTGGAAAGCAGGATCGATAAAGATCGGCCCGATCCAAACTGCCTCTTCTTTTCCTTGCCGGATGCACATCGCACCTGCCCAGTTGCTATCCGCTACAATTTTGAAAAATCCGCCGGACGGGTCGGCAATTCGTTTTTGGGTTCGCGCGATTGTTTCCATAGCCGGACTGGTGCCGTAATCTTGGTATTTCTCGAGCATCGGCCAGAAAGCCTTTTTTTGCATAAGCAAGAGAGCAGGAGCATCTGACTCATCTGCTTTTTTTAATGTCACTTCCACCAAAACCCCTCCTCTTTTGGAACATTAGGGAATAATTGTAACTTTATTAATAGTTTACCGTCTATAAAATAAAAGGGGGAGAATTGTGTGAAAACTTTTTTAGCATCATTGGCTTTTATCTCCTACTTTTCCCTTTTCGGCTGCGGACAAAGGGAAGGCACGGCGGAACATTTAGAAGGCGCTTATAGCCTTGCGCTCAAGTTGATGATTGAAACCGATCCGGGATTAAACCAATCGATGGATTATATAGCGGTTGACATGGAGGCGCTCACCGAGTTGGACGCTGAAGACAAAAAAAGCATTTTGCGTTCATTGGAAACGAAATACGGGGTCGATGCCCTGGATGCTTCATTCGATGAATTGAAAGCACAAGGCATCTACGATGAAGAATCGGGAAGCTTGGATGGTATCCTCTTGACTATCGAAGAAATGAAATACAATTTTAACGGCTCGGTAACGTTTATTGGCGGCAAAATGAAATCGGGAGTGGGTGCAGTGGGAGTTGAAAGCACGCTGGAATTCGATGGCAGCCTGTGGAAAATACAAGAATCCAAAAAGACATGGGTCAGTTGACCGTATGCAAAAAGAGCTGGATCCCCAATGATAGGAATCAGCTCTTTTGTTATGCTATTAGACATTCACAATTTTGCTTTTTACTTCAAGCTTTTTCATAAAGATTTCAATACAAATAAGGAATCAGCCGCGCGCGCCGCTTCATCCAGCGTACATAATCTTCACCAAACTTTTCAATCAAGAGCGCTTCCTCATAATCCATGCGCTTCAGCAATGCCCATGCCATTGCAGCCCCACCAACAATTGCTGCGATGATGCTGGTGAAATACAGCGCCATGCCAAGCGTGATAAAAAACAGCCCGGTATAAAGGGGATGGCGCAGCCGTCGGTATGGTCCGGTACTGACGATTTGGTCGCCTTCCCGAACTGTGACGTAACGTGTAAACTGGTTTTTCAAGTGGACAATCCCCCAGATCCGCAAAAACACGCCGACCGCAAAAAACAGCGCGCCTGCTCCTTTCATCCACTCCGCGAAACCGGCGCCTTGCTGCTCCTGAAGCAGCATCGCAAGCACAATCGTGCCGGCGAGCGCGGTGAGAATCAGGAAAAACGAGCGCTTCTCCAATGGGTCGCTCGCCCCGGCGCGGCGGTTGCGGAAAAACACGAACTCACCGATCCATACCAAACTGACAGCACCAAAAATTATATCAATGAATGTCATTATCAAAGCTCCTTACTTTCTGTCTCTTTGCCTAAAATATATAGAAGATTTTGATGTAACACAAATCGCAGCCTCATTGTACAAAAGAAAACAGGCTTTCTTCCCTAGTAGTTGGAAAGAAAGCCTGTCTTTTATTCTTCAGTCGCTGATAAATCAACCAGCATCGCGGTGAACACGATGAAAATCGCCATTAATGATAATACCATTGTGAACATTGCCCTCAACTCCTTACCAAGTTATGAATCCTTTAGAACCAGGAGGTGCATTTTGAATCATGTCGCCAATCGGGATGGCATACGCGATGAAAATAAGTGCAAATGCAATGCCGATCCAGATAGTCCATTTCTCCAAAAACTTCGGTGTGTTTTCTTTATCGCTTTCAGCTAACGGAAACTCGACGAAATCTTCCGGACGTTCTGCTTTCGGCGACAGGAACATGGTCATGATGACGATATACATCAGGATCATTGCCGACAAGAACAGGATGCTACCGCCGATTGCCATTGTGACGTGGTTGGTCAGGATGCCATCGAACCATTCCAATGCGGAAGGATGGTTATTGTAACTGGAATAGGCAGTGCGTCGAGGCGCCCCTAGCAGCCCCAGGATATGCTGCGACGTTGACATCAGCAGCATACCGATCGTCCAAGTGATAATTTGGACAAATCCAAGGCGTTGCATCGATTTTGTGAACTGGCGCCCAGTCAAGTATGGAATCAGCCAGAACGTCAAGCCCATGAACGTCATCGCTACCGGCGTGCCGACAGTGATGTGGAAATGGCCGACAATCCAAAGCGTGTTGTGGACGACTTCATTCAGCTGGAAGCTAGCATTGATAATACCTCCGGCACCGCCGGGGATGAAGAATGCCATCGCGATGAAAATCGACGTAAAACGGATATCTTTCCAAGGAAGCAGGCGGAACCAGCCGAACAAGCCAGTCGCGCCTTTTTTGCGGCCTGAAATTTCAAAATTCGCAAACATCGTGAACGCTGTCATCAATGACGGCACGATGACCATGAACGTCAAAACGACCTGCAGGAATTTCCAGAAGTTCGAGATCCCTGGCTCAGTCAGCTGATGGTGGAAGCCGACCGGAATGGAAAAGAGAATGAACAGAAGGAAGGACAGCCGCGCCAGTGAATCACTGAATACTTTGACGCCAAGCAATTTTGGCACGATTAAATACCATGCCATATATGCCGGCAACAGCCAGAAATACACAAGCGGATGGCCAAAATACCAGAACAGGGAGCGGCTGAGTTCCACATTGATCGTGTCCCTCCAGCCAAATGCCCAAGGAATGTATTGGAACAAGACGGTTGCTACGACGCCCAAGCAAGAGATGAGCCACATGACGATGGTCGTAATGGTCATGAATGCGAACAATGGGCTGAACTGCCCTTTGTTTTTGCTGCGCCAAACCATGTAATGCCCAATCAATGCAAAGCTGCTGATCCAAGTTCCGACGATGAAGAGCGCTAATCCTACATAAAACCAGCCACTCGCTTTCAATGGTGCGTAGAATGTATAAAGAACGGAAGCTTTGCCAGAAACGATCATCACTGTCGCCATGACCGTACCGAGCAATGTCACCCAAAAGCCGACCCATGAGTACAAGCGCACTTTCGGTCCGAATGTGCCGATGCTTTTGCTCATGCCCGTTGTAAAGAATGCAAAAATGAAAAATGTCGTAAATATAAGTGCTAATAATACGCCATGGGCGGTTAAAATTTGATAATAATCCAACCAAGCCGGCAATTGCAATGCGTCATTTCGGATAAACACCTGCAGCAGTCCAGCCAATGTCCCGATCAGGAAGGCCGCGTAAGCGACGCCGATATTCGCCAATGCGATTTTTCTGTCTTTTACAGCAATCATCTTAGTACACCTCTATTTCGCTGAACATCATGTGATGGCCCGTACCGCAGTATTCGTTGCAAAGAATCAAATACTTTCCAGGTTTATCAAATGTGTAGGATTTCGTCGTAATCCGGCCGGGAACGACCATCATATTGACTTTTGTGTTGTCGATTGTAAAACTGTGGACCACATCTGTGCTGGTCACTTTGAAAATCACTTCTTTACCGGCTGGCACCTTCATTTCGGGCGCGTTATAGCCGAAAGCCATAGCCACGATTGTCACTTGATAGGTATCGTCATCCAGCTGAGACACGCCTGGATTATCAAATGGCGCGGTTTCATTCACTTTTTCAGGATCAATCGTATCCATTCCGCCTGAAGGGGTATGGCCATGGGAAAAGGCACTGACGCCTACAATGCTCAAAAATACGATGAGCGCAGCAATCCCGAAAATAAGCCAAATTTTTTCGTACTTGTGTAAATGCATATCCATCTTCTCCTTTTTCCATCCGTTTATGCCGCTTGCCTGGCACCTTATCGTGCAACGTACATCATGTAGACAACGATCCACATCACAACGATGATGACGCCTACAAATAACACACTCACTAATGTCCCTTTTAAATTCACACCTTGATGTTCTTCGTCTACAACAAGCTTACTCACCAATGTCTCTTTTGAATCCATATCCTGATGTTCTTCATAATTCTTGCTCATCCGCTCTCACCTCTTGTATTTATCTCTTGTTTACAGATTAAGGCTTTGGCACCGAAGACATTGTGATAAATATCACACCTGTATCATTTTTTAGGTGTATTTTCATATTTTGGACAAAAAAACAAGCCGATCCATGTAGGATCGGCTTGTTTGGAGACAGAAAGCATATTCTTTTTATTTCTAAAGGTACTCTTTTTCAATAGCAACTGTGCTGCGCACCGTATCGATCGGGCGCACCATTTTTTCAATTGCTTCGCGTTTCGTTTCCAGGAATGGCGGCAAGGATAATTTTTCACCCATCGTTTCATACGGCTCGTCGCCCATGAATCCTGGTCCGTCTGTTGCCCACTCGAAAAGGATGCCCTGTGCCACACGTGCGTACAGCGATTCGAAGAAGAATCGGTCAACATAGCCAGATGTGTTGAACCCAATTGTTTCCATGCGATCAATCCATTCTTTCAAGACATTGGTATCCTCTACCCGGAACGCTGCATGGTGGACGGTGCCGAAGCCTTGGCGGCCAGGAGGCAGCAATTTATTGTGCTCTACGATCACTTGCGCGCCGTTGCCGCCTTCGCCTACCTCGAAAAGGTGCAGCGACCCTTCTTTAGCGATTTCTCGCATCAGCATCGCTTTTTCCAAAACTTCTTTTAATTGTTCGAATTCCGCAATACGGATGTGAATTGGACCAAGCCCTGTAATCGCGAATTCAAGCGGCACCGGTCCATTCTGCCACGGAGTTCCTGCTGCAACACCTTCGTTATGCTCGTCAGAAATAAGCATATATTGCTGATCGTCAAAATCCGAGAACGAAATGGTTTTTTTGCCGAAAACTTCTTGGATTCCTTTATGCTTTACTTCGTATTTATCAAACCGCTTGATCCAGTAGCTCAAAGCTTCATCGGTTGGGACGCGGAACGCTGTTTTGTAAATTTCGTTCGTGCCATGCGTCCCTTTCTGTATGCCTGGGAAATCGAAAAACGTCATGTCAGTGCCTGCTGAACCTTTGTCATCCGCAAAGAACAAATGATAGGTCTGGATGTCATCTTGGTTCACTGTTTTCTTGACCAGGCGCATGCCCAGTACATAGGTGAAAAACTCATAGTTCTTTTCGGCACTGCTGGTGATCGCTGTTACGTGGTGGATCCCTTTTAATTCATTCATGAAAATCTCTCCTTCAAATAAAGTATAGGTTAATATCTCGAATTCGAGATATATGATTAAAAAAATTTAAGCCGAAATAATCGTTTGGAATGGTGTAACTTTTTTGCGAATAAATTATCTTTAATTCGAGATAATAATACCATGTAATTTCCAAAGCGTCAACAACTTGAATCCTTAAGCGAAAAAAAGAAGAATCCAGAAATCCGGAATCTTCTTTTGCTGGCATGGGGGTTGTTTTAACGATTTCTTTATTTATTCCGCAGTGGCTGCAGCGCGTTTGTCCACGCATTGACTTGATCCAACATTACGGCGACCGACTTTTCATGCACACCCGCCGGTTTGAAGTCGTGCATATCGACAAAATCAGTGAATAACGACATCGCCGGATGCGTGCGCACACTTGCCACCTGCAATTCAGCCAGAATGACACGCAGCGATTCCGCCGCCCGGACGCCGCCAGATGAACCGTAGCTGACAATGCCCGCTGCTTTATTGTTCCATTCTATATACAAGTAATCGATGGCGTTTTTCAACGCTGACGTAACACCATGGTTGTATTCAGGAGTAATGAACACATAGCCGTCAAGCTCGGCGACTTTTTGAGCCCAGGGAATCGCTTCAGGCGTTTTGTAATCCTGGCTGTACGCAGCCGAAATCGGTTCCGCATACATCGGCAAATTGAATTCTTTCAAATCCACTATTTCGTACTCTGCATCTCCGCGCTTGTCTGCAATTTCTTTGACCCATTGTGCCACTTGCAGACTGTTGCGCCCTGGTCGTGTACTGCCAGTAATAATGCCGATTTTCGTCATATAACTGATTCCTCCTCAAATTGTGATCATGCTTCGATTTCGAGACTTTCACTCTTTGATGCACTTTCATCATAAGTGAAAAAATTGAGAGTTTCAACCGAAAAGACTGAATAGTCCGAAATGAAGTGGGTCGGTCTTTTTAAAAGTTGAACCATTCAATATAAATTGATTACAGTCAATAAATAGTTCGAATTGATTTTGGAAAAATGTATTCACAATAAAAGGAGAGGGGAAACTTTATAACAAGTTTCTCCTCTCCTGATTCTTCTATATAAATACAAACTCTATACTTCAAAGCCTTCTTCTACGCCAGAACCCGCGAAATCTTCTTTCGCATCCATTCGGTAACTGATAAATGCTAAGCCTGAAGCGATCAATGCGCTTAAGCCGCCGACCCACGAAAGATGGACATACCCTCCGTTCGCGACCACATATCCGCCAAGCGTGGCACCCAGCGCAATGCCGATATTAACGGCTACTGGGGTTAAGGACGACGCAAAATCTTTGGCCCCAGGTGAATACACTGTTGCCAAGTTCATTAAATACATTTGGATCGTTGCATTCATGGCATAAATCATGACCGCCATTGCCATTAGGCTGACGAGTCCAGCAAGCGTGGATCCCATTGTAAAGTATAAAGAGCCTAAAATAACTGCTTGGACAATAAACACATAGCGAAGTTTGCTTACACCATTATGGCTGGCTATTTTCCCTGCCAGTACATTGCTGAGGATTGAAAATGCGCCGTATGCCAATAAAATCACGCTCACGTAGCTTGTCGCAATTCCCAAGCCTTCTTCAAGTATCGGCGTGATATACGTATAAATCGTGTAAGTTCCGGCAATTGAAAATGTCGGGATAAAGAATGCCAGAATCATCCGCGGATTGGCAAGCAAGCTTAGCTGTTCCTTAGCCGATCCTTTTTGTACTTTCAGCTTTCTCGGCAGGATAAAGATCGCCATGATCAAACTAATCACCCCTAAAAGCGTGGTGAACCAGAACGTCAGCTGCCAATTGCCCAGCTGCCCAATTAACGTGCCCAAAGGGACGCCAATGACGTTGGAAATTGTGAATCCGGCAAAAATCAAAGCGATAATGGGACCTTTCTTGCTTTCCGGCATGATGTCGCTGGCAATGCTCATCGACAGCGCAACCAATACACCACTGACTACAGCCGTAATAACCCGGGAAAAGATCAAAAGCTCATATGTGCTCGATAAAGCGCTGATGACATTACCGATAATGAACAAAGAAATCAAAATCAGCATCAGCGGATATTTCGGAAAGCGGCTGACGTACACTGTAACTATAGGCGTCCCGATTGCATAAGCAATGGCAAAGCCCGATACCAAGGTGCCAGCCACAGCAAGGCTAATATTTAAATCTGACGAAACTTCAGTCAGAAGGCCGACGATTACAAATTCACTCGTCCCCATGACAAATGTTAAAAGTGTTAATGTAAAAGCTAATATTTTCTGTTTCGTGCTTAACGACTCTTTTTTTACTGCTGTGTCCATGAAAAACTCACTCCTATTTCTTCTTTAAATCTTGTGGAAGAACATTCTTCCAATAAGTTCGAATGTGAATCACATTCATATAGATATATCTAAAAATATCGATATGGGAAATCAAAAAAAAGACACGGCGCTGCGTTAAATTTCTTCGTTGATGAATTTAGCAACTTTCGCCAATGTCTCTTCATTTCGTCTGTAATAAGTCCATTGCCCGTAGCGCACTGCTTCCAGCAAACCTGCTTTTTGCATGAGCGACAAATAATGGGAAACGGTCGATTGAGATAAATTCACCTTTTCTTGAATATCCCCTACACAAACGCCGCCCTCGATGCTTACCTCCTTCGGCAGATGCGCTTGCTGTGCCGGGAAATTCTTTTCCGGTTCTCTGAGCCATTTCAAAATATTAAGACGGGTTTCATTTGACAACGCTTTGAAAACATCTAAAACATTTAAATTATCCATGCGCCTATCTTATATCGGCTTTATTCGATATGTCAAAGCGTTTGATTCGAAGAGGATGAATTGAACAAAGAAACCGGCCATCCCTGGGTTGCAAGGAAAGTCGGTTTTTGAGGCTATAAGCTGATTTTCTAAGCACCAATACAATCGAACTGAACGTCAAGTATATTTAAAGATGGGGAGCATTTTCTCTCACAAACTCTCTTTAGATCTTACAGAGCCTGTATCCTTGAATCCATCCAATACCATAAATCCAAAAACTAAGCCTGCAATCGTCGGGACAGTCGTTCCGCCCGAGTAAATAATATCAGGAATGCGAAGCCACCCTTCACCTATTGGCGAGAAGGGCACGAAAGTCATTAATACAATATAAAGTGCTGGCAATCCAATCGCAGCAAAGATAACCCAGTCAAATTTCCAAGGATTTCTTTTTTTCATTTGCAGAATGAATTTGGGTGTGCGGATCAGCAAACCCATAACTACAGGAAACAGCGCGATGTATGTTTGCAGCAGAAAAGGATTAAATGTCATTTGTGCTCTTTCAGCTACCTGTTGCTGAAACTGCATCCCCGCGTACAGAACAAATCCGATCACTAATGTCCAGATGAAATAATATAGAAATCTTTTCAAAACCGTCTCCCCCTTTGTTTTCCTGTTGCCGAAAAGCTGCTATACCTTTGTATACGCAACAGGAAGACAAAGCGTTCCACTTATTTGGAAATAAACCTAGTGTGTCAATTCACTTTCACTAAGCCTTCAAAAGCTGAGCGTTAATTGCGACAATCACCGTGCTTAAACTCATAAAGACAGCACCAATTGCCGGGCTGATGATAATCCCCCATGGAGCTAGAATCCCTGCTGCCAAAGGGATTGCGACAATATTATAGCCGGTCGCCCACCATAAATTCTGTACCAGTTTCCGATATGTCTTTTTCGAAAGATCGATCAGCGCAACCACATCGTTCGGATTGCTTCTGACGAGTATCACATCGGCAGTCTCCATCGCCACGTCCGTACCCGCACCGATAGCAATTCCCAGATCGGCTGTCGCCAGTGCGGGTGCATCGTTAACGCCATCTCCAGTCATCGCAACTCTTCGCCCACTGTCTTTGATCCGCTGAATTTGCTGGGCTTTGTCGTTCGGCAGCACCTCCGCGTATACTTCGTTGATGCCCACTTGTTTCGCTACCCAGTCCGCCACTTTCTGGTTGTCGCCTGTCAGCATGATTGAATGAATACCTTTTTCTTTTAATGCGGACACTGCTTCTCTGGCCGTATCACGGACGATATCTGCCAGGGCGACCATACCCGCTAGCTCTTCCTCCACGAGCACGAAGACCACTGTTTTTCCTTCTTCCGACAACCGATTAAACTTCTCTTTATTATAGCTAAGCCCATTATTGTTCACATAACCAGGGCTGACGACATTAACTATCTGGCCGTCCAGTCTTCCTTGGATTCCTTTTCCGGTAATCGATCTAAAATCCCTCACTTTTCCGATCGACAGCCCTTTTGCTTTGGCGGAATTCACGATGCCCGTGGCAATCGGATGCTCCGAGTTCTGTTCGATTGCCGCAGCCAGCTGCAAGACTTCTTCATCGGTATAATTGCCGGCTGGCACAATATCTGTGACGCCAAACTCCCCTTGCGTCAGAGTACCAGTCTTATCAAATACGACGGCATCTAAATTCCGCGCTCCTTCGAAATCTGCCCGGTTCCGGATCAGCAGTCCTTGTTTTGCAGAAATAGAAGTTGATACCGCAACAACCAGCGGTGCTGCCAACCCTAACGCATGGGGACACGCAATGACCATGACAGTCACCATCCGTTCAATTGCGATGTCAAACGCATACCCCAGTGCCAGCCAAGCGGACAGCGTCACAATTCCTGCAGCCAACGCCAGGTAAAACAGCCATTTAGCGGCGCGATTCGTTAAATCCTGTGTTCTGGATTGGGATTCCTGCGCTTCTTTAACCATCTTGATCACTTGGGATAAATAAGAATCTTCCCCCGTCTTTTCTACTCGAATGATTAGCGAGCCTTCCTTGTTCACCGAACCCCCAATGACTTCTTCACCTGCCACTTTATCAATTGGAATGGATTCCCCTGTGAGCATCGATTCATCTACAGTTGATTTTCCTTCCATAATCAACCCGTCAACTGGTATCTTTTCGCCCGGTTTGACCAGCACCCGATCATGGTTTCGGATTTCAGCTAAGGGCACGTCTTGGACTTGGCCGTGTTCGTCCAATTGATGTGCTTCACTCGGCATCAGCTTAACGAGCTGCTCCAATGCATTGGAAGCGCCCAAAATCGAACGCATTTCAATCCAATGCCCCAGTAGCATGATGACGACGAGTGTTGCCAGCTCCCAGAACAGCTGGTTGCCTGCCCATCCAAAGACCACGACGGTGCTGTAGCTGTAGGCAATTGTGATGGCCAACGCAATCAAGGTCATCATGCCGGGATTCTTTTCTTTCAGTTCATTGATTCCGCCAATCAAAAATGGCCAACCGCCGTAAAAGAAGACGATAGATGATAACGCGAATAAAATATAGAGATCGTTGTCGAAGCGCCAATCGACTCCCATGAAATGCTGAATCATTGGAGACAATGCCAAAATCGGGACGGTAAGGATCAACGATAGATAGAAGCGTTTCTTGAAGTCTTCCACCATGTCGCCGTGTCCTTGGTGGGCATGATGCCCGTTATTGCCATGCTCTGGCTGCGTTTTTTTGGGGTGGCTGGCCGGTTCGCTGTGCGGCTGCATCTTTGAAATGTCGTGCTGGTCCATAGAATGCTGCTCAGGACGGTGGTGTTCTCCATGCTTTGCCATTCGGTTTCACCTCTTGGAAAGATTTTTTCACCGTGGATACTGATTTTTGTCTCTTCAATATAAATTGAAACTATCGAGAAAGTATGGAGAAAATTCTGTTTTTTTCACGTCAGAAATGCTGCATCGCAGTGGTTATAAGATGAACACATTAAAACACCCCCGTCTATCGTCGTCTGCACAACAATAAGCCGGGGGCCCTTAAGTATTTTTTGGTACTCCATATTGGCAACGTTTCATTGAGGAACTAGTTCTCTATGGTCAATCGATCTTGCAGAATGAAATCGGGCAATTTTCGCAATTGATTTCATCTTTTAGAAATGAAATGTCATGGATCAATATCTTTCCTTCCACCAAAGACACTTTTTGTTTTTTCTTCAAGTCATTTAGCATGCGGTTGACTACTTCCCGCGTCATGCCGCAGAAATTCGCCAGTTCCTGATTCGTCAAAACCATATCGACTAGCACACCGTCATCTTTTGGCAAGCCGTAGCTATTGCTGAGCCTAATAAGTGTGGAGTAAAGCGCCCCTTTTTTGCCGTGCAGCATTAAATCACGGAACTTGGTCTGTGTTTTCTGCTGGTCGACTCCCATCCATCTCATGAAAGCAGCCGCCAGTTTGGCGTTTTCCAGCAGTGCCTCTTCCAAGTCTTCAATGGCAAATTTCATGCAGACAACATCTTCTAGCGCCTTCGCATCCAGCATATAAATAGAACGATTCGAAAAAACGGTCACTTCTCCCACCAATTGGTCGGGCCCGCAAATGCGCAGTGTCAGTTCACGGCCGTTCGGCGTCACTTTTCCAATTTGGACTTTTCCCGCTTGCACAATATAGACGCCTTTGATGGCATCGCCTTCTTGAAAAAGATAAGCCCCTTTTTTATATTCCTTGATGCTGTGGCGGATTGTATGAAGCTCCGTCAATTGAGAAGTCAAATTCCCTTCCATCATTCGTTCTTCCAAAAAACACGCCCCCTTGTCGGCCGGCCTTTTCCCTAATCTATTGCTGCTAGCATAACATAATTACCCATTTTTTTCGAACTGAATTTTCTGACATCGCTTGCTATTTGAAGATGCGTTTCCTCCTTGACACATTCTGCATAAAACCTTGTTTAATAAGCAGGAACTGCACCTCTGTTTAGCGAAGATTAGTTAAGACAGAGAAGGAGGAATTCATTATGACATTGAAATACCATAATATTCTTGTAGCCATAGACGGCTCGAAGGAAGCCGAAATGGCTTTTAAAAAATCGGTGGCAATTGCAGCCAGAAACAATGCTACGTTGAACTTGGTCAGCATCATCGACACATCATTCGGCTCACTTGAAGCATATGGGCGTGAGTTCGCAGATAAAGCTACAGCATCCGCGCATGAATTGCTGGATCAATATAAAAAAGAAGCCGTAACTGACGGCGTCCAGAACATCAATATTGTTGTTGAATTGGGCAATGCCAAAGCGAAAATTCCAGGAGAAATTGCTAGCCGCCTGAAAGCGGATTTAATCATCTGTGGCGCAACAGGCGTAAGTGCTGCGGAACGCATCTTCCTCGGCAGTGTTTCTGAACGGATTGTACGAACTGCAAAAGTAGACGTACTGATTGTAAGATCAGAAGATGCAATTTCAGAATAACATTTGAATATTTAAAAAACTCCTTCTTTATTTATTTTAAGAAGGAGTTTTTTTATTGTTCTCAAAAAGGTATAACTTTTCTTCTTACCCTTGTCATACTTTCCTAAAACATTTGATACGCAATTGTAATAAAAATTTAGGCCTTATGATGGTACAATACTTCTGCTGGCTTTTTTAGAGCGGTTTTTATCATAGATTTTTACTTTTTTAATATAGATGATTATTCTTTTACCTATAGACACGAGGAAATGAGAGAGGGGAAACAAGAAGTGAATTTACTATCTAAACTTACTGCCGGCGCAACTGCCGCAGTGTTGGCTCTATCGATTTTCATACCTGCAGCTAATGCAGATTCATTGGGAGAGCTAAAAAGCAAACAACAGGAAGTGCAGCAAAAGCAAAGCGAGTTGAACTCTGGGATCCGTGAGAAAGCTAACGAAATCGCGGAAAATGAGACAAAACTTGAAACAATTATGAGAAAAATTATGGAATTGGACAAAAAAGTTCAGGAAACTGAAGCTAAAATCTCCGATGTCCAAGCTCAAATCGACCAAACCAAAACTGAAATCGATGCATTGCAGGCTTCTATCGTAGAATTGCAGCGCAAAATCGATGAGCGTACTGAATTATTGCAAGAACGTGCCCGCGCTATTCAAATGAGCGGCGGATCTGTAGATTACGTAGATGTATTGCTTGGCGCAAACAGCTTTGTTGATTTTATTGACCGTTTTTCAGCAGTAAATACGTTAATCGAAGCTGACCGTGAAATCATGCGTGAACAAGCAGCTGACAAAAAGCTGCTTGCTGAGCAAAAAGCTCAAGTAGAAACGAAATTGGCGGAGCAGGAGCAGCGCAAAGCTGAACTTGTCCAGTTGAAAACTTCACTGGACGGCCAGAAAAAAGAGCAGGCCCAGCTTGAAGCGGACCTGAAAGCAGAACAAGCGCGATTAGCTAAAGAGAAATCGTCTTTGGAATCGGAACACGATAAGCAAATGACTATTGGTGCAGGTCTCGCATCTAAAATTGAAAAAGAACAAGCTCGCCTTGCCAAATTGGCAAGAGAAGCTGAGTTGAAGCGCCAACGCGAAGAAGCGGCAGCGCGTAAAGCCCAGGCTGCGGCGGCAGCAGCAAAAGCAGCAGCTTCGGCGGCAGCTTCAGCGAAAAGCTCAACACCAGCTGTTTCATATGCATCAGCACCAGCGCCTGCAGTAGGCAGCGCGAACTTCATCAAACCGGCCGCTGGCAGATTTACATCAGGGTACGGTGGACGTGATATCGGTGCAGGAGCTGAATCCCACTTGGGGCTTGATATCGCAAACGCAACTGGTACACCGATCGTTGCTGCAGCCGGCGGCTATGTATCATTCGCCGGCAACATGGGCGGCTACGGCAACGTAGTCATCCTGACGCACTCGATTAACGGGCGCTCGTACGCAACAGCGTATGCACACATGAATTCTGTAGGCGTATCTGTTGGGCAAGCTGTTTCACAAGGCCAATTCATTGGAGCAATGGGAAGCACAGGACGCTCGACCGGTCCTCACCTTCACTTTGAAATCCATATTGGATCTTGGAACGGTGCGCGCTCAAACGCAGTTAACCCATCACCTTATATCCGATAAATAAAGTAAAGCCTGTCCCTTTCGGGGCAGGCTTTTTTGTTTGAGTGTATTAACTCAATCCTTTTCATTGCGCTTCAGTGTGTTAGAATTCTGTTTCGTTAACAGGCATTAAAAATTCTTTGAAAGGCGTTAACTCGGATTTAACATACATTGGCTGAAAATCAACATGCATTAACCGTTCGTCAACATGAACTGTTTGAAATTTAACCGGTACTAACAAAACAGCGTCACGCCACAATCCAAGTTCAAAAGCGCATATATTAAAGGGGCACATACACGCTTTTTTTATTTGTCGCCGTATAATTGCTGCAGTTCTTCTTCTTTCATCGTGAAGCGATGTTCTTCTGCCGGGAACACCCCGGCTTTGACTTCCGCAACATAGGCACTTAAGCCGTTTTTCATCATTTCGCCGGTTTCCGCGTATGAACGGACGAATTTCGGCAAATGGTGCGAACCGTATTTCAAGGTATCGTGATAGACAAGCACTTGGCCATCGGTGTCGGCCCCTGCCCCGATGCCAATGACTGGAATCGAGACAGCCGCAGTTACTTCGCGGGCTAGCTGATATGGAATGCATTCGAGAACGAGCAGACAGGCTCCCGCAGCCTCGCACGCTTTCGCGTCTTCAATCAGTTTTTGCGCGGCATGCGCAGTCTTGCCTTGCACTTTAAAGCCGCCCAAAACACCCGCCGTCTGCGGCAATAGCCCAAGATGCGCCACAACAGGGATGCCGGTGCGCGTCATTAGCCGCATGACATCCACCACTTCATCTGCACCTTCGAGTTTCAGCGCTTCCGCTCCTGTTTCCTGGAAAATCCGGATGGCATTCTGGAGCGTCTGGTGAAGATCGCCATGAAACGAGCCGAATGGCATGTCGACTACCAGGAATGTGTCGCGTGCGCCGCGACGAGCAGCTTTACCGTGGTGGATCATATCTTCAATCGTCACTTTAACCGTTGAATCGTAGCCCAGCACGACCATGCCCAGTGAGTCGCCCACTAGAATCACTTCGACTCCAGCTTCTTCCGCAAGTTTGGCCGATGGATAGTCATATGCCGTCAGCATGGCGATTTTCTCGCCCTCTTTTTTCATTTTCAATAACGATGCTGTATTCTTCATTTACTTTTCTCTCCTTTCGGGGAGAAAACCGATTAAAAGCCCTCCTGTTATGAAAATGGACAGGAGGGCAGGAAATGAGCAGTTGGTTTTCTCCGTCCCTGTCGTTTAAAGATCAAGGCGAACTTATTTGTTTGTGGTCTTCCAGGTGAAACCGGTGCAGTTCGATTAGGATACTGCCCTTATTTCCACTATAGCAGAAAGCTGAATTGAGTGGGGACCTTCAGATTTCAGAATTCTTCCTTTAATTCCGTTTACGAATAGTTTCCTGATTTCCCATTTCTGACACATCCAACGAGTACACAAAAACTTCCTTGCCGCCCATAACCACTGCTTTCTCAAAGCTCATGCCAATCGATTCCGCCACTTTTCGGGAAGCGCTATTTTCAGTCTGGATCAACGACACAAACCGTTTTCTTCCCAACCCTTTGATGCCATAATCGCGGATTGACGCAGCCGCTTCCTTGGCATAGCCCAACCCCCAATATTGCGGGGCGATCCAATAGCCGATTTCGAGCTCTTCGGCCCCGTCAACCGTCTGCCGGACCAAACCGGCATGCCCGACCGCTATTCCGTCTTCACGCCGTACCAGCAGCCGCAAACCGGTTTCCGGCGCTTCTTTGTATGAACGGTAAATCCAATAAAGAAATTCGTAAGCTTGGCTGCGGTTTCGGATTTCACCGTCGCCGATAAAGCGAACTACCCGCGGATCACCAAGAAGCGAACAGAGAAATTCAAAATCCTCATCCCGGTACATGCGCATGTCGAGGCGCTCGGTCTGGAGCACCTTGTCAGGCGACTCTATTCTGCTCTTCATGGGTCAGTCCTCCCCTAGAAATTCCACCGGCAATTCCGTTTCTTTCAGCTCTCCTTTGTACTCCACACGGTATGCTTTAGCAGAAGGTCGTGAGCTGACAGCCCGCACCAATTCCTGTCCGATGTAATGAAGTGCTACTCCGTCATCTGCCGCCACTCCGCCTTTAACTGCTTTCGACGCTACCAATTGCTGATAAGCCGGACGCCGTTCTTCCTCGCCGTCATAATGAGGGCAATTGCTGCCTGCCAGAAAACCGAGCGGCTGAATCGGCTCCAGCTTATCGCCATATGAATCCGTCACGCCATCTTCAAACCAGCAAAGCGAACCGGCACTGATTCCCGAGAGGACGATGCCTTGCTCCCAGGCTTTGCGAAGAATCACATCCAGCCCCCATTCCTTCCAAAGCACCAGCAGATTTTTGGTGTTGCCTCCGCCTACATAGATGATGTCTTTATCCAGCACAAACGCTTCCAAATCCCTTGCCGGCGGCTTGAACAGCGACAGATGGGATGGAACACATGCTTGATTGCCGAAAAAATCATAGAATTGGTTGATGGCTTTATCCGAATCTCCACTAGCTGTCGGGATAAAGCAGATTTTAGGGTTCCCTTTCGGTGATTGCGCCAATATGTACTTGTCGAGCAACGGATTTTCAGGTTCCATCAAGAACCCGCCGCCGCCCATTGCAATAATCTGTTTCATCCTACACCTTCCATTCTGTTTTCAATAAAGAAAGCATGAAGCTATCGTGCGGGCGCCCGCCTTGACGCAAATAAGCGCGCAGCAGCCCCTCTTTCTGGAACCCGATCTTTTCCAACATGCCAAGAGAAATCTCATTCTCCGGAAAAACGACCGCGCCCATCCGAAAGATCCCCAACTCATTGAAAGAATGGTCCAATACTGCATGGACCGCCTCTTTCGCAATGCCTTTGCGCCAATGATCCGGATGCAATTCATAGCCGATTTCCGCTTTTCCCACGCGCTTGTTCCAGTTATGGATGCCGATGGTGCCGACAAGTTCACCACTTTCTTTCAAGATGATTCCCCAGCGAGTCGCCATGCCGCTGTCGAACCCTTTACTGAATGACTGAATAATTGCGGCGGCTTGCTCCGGATCCGTAAATTTATCAGTTCCATAATACTGCATCACATCGTCATGCGAAAAGATACTATAAATACACTCTTTATGCTGCTGTCCAATTTCAGCAAGCTGGAGCCGTTCTGTTTCCAATGCTGTAAATCCCATGTTGCATCCCCCTTTTCTTCTCCTATTCCATTTCGCCGTAGAGGCCCGGCACTCCTGCCTTTTCAACTCAAAACACTGCCTGCCCTCGGAAAACGCAAAAAAAAATAGACCGCCGAGAGTTTTTCGACGGCCTGAAAACCAAAATTCTAGATGAAGCGCACAACGTCTTCCAGTGGCAGCCGGGAAGTTCCAAAAGCTGGAGCCGCTGCTTTGCCGATGGCAATCAAGACAATCGGGAAAAGATGTTCCGGCAGGCTGAAATGTTCGGCAAACTTCACTTTGTCGAATCCGCCCATCGGAATCGTGTCATATCCGCGTTCTTTGGCAAGCAGCATCAGCTGCATCGACACAAGGCCTGCATCATAAGAAGCGATATTCATGCGTGCTTCGACCGGGGCATTCGGATAAACCTTGTACGTATTGGCAATCGTGCGTTCTTTGATCGCTTCGTCGATATGGCCTTCCTCGACATTTTGTGTATAGATTTTTTCAACATTCTTGTACGCGTCAATGTTGCCGAGTACCGCAATAATCGCCGAAGAATCTTCGACCTGCGCTTGGTTATTGGCAATGGCACGCAGCTCTTTTTTTACTTCCTGGTCTTGGATAACGATAAAATTCCATGCTTGCAAGTTGCTCGATGAAGGAGCGCTCGTCGCCATGGTCAATAGCTCCTCGATTTCCTCTGTCGATATTTTGAAGCTAGGGTCGTAAACGCGCACTGATTTTCTTTCTTTCATTACCTTATATAGGGATGATTCTGCAGCAATTGCCATCGTGTAGCCTCCTTGTAATTCACTTACTTTTAGTAAGTAGATAAATATAACTTACCACCCTTTTGAAGCAGCGTCAACGAACCTGCTCGGCTTATAGAAATGTCGGTGGATTAGGCGTTCCACGTGAAACAAAAATACCGCTCCTTGGGAACGGTTTAATGCTGGCTTTTCGATGACCTGATTTTCATGCGCCATAGCTCTTCCGCCGCACCTGAACCTAATAACACGCCAAAAACGATGACGACAAAGCCGATCAGATGATAGCCTGTAATGGTTTCACCCAAGAATGCAGCCGAACCAAGAAGCGCGAAAAAAGTGTTTAAATTAATGAAGATAGCGGCTTTCGAAGGCCCCACTTTCCCGAGAACGTGGTTATAGAGCATATGCCCAATTGCCGTCGCAATGATTCCAGAACCAAAGAGCATCAGCCAAAACGTGGCATCCATGTTCGCGAAGGCGCGCCATTCGCCTGGTTCCATCACCAAGCTGATCAGGAAAATCCCCGCGGAGCCGATGATGAACATATACGCCGTCAACAAACGGGGATCCAGTGTTCGTGATGCCTTGCTGATGACCATGAAGCTCATCACTTGTGCCACCATAGCGAGCAATATGTATAAATCTCCAGCAGAAGCTGTGCTTGCCTGCGCGTTGCCCGCCAGTACAGTGGCAGCTACTCCGATAAAGCCCAGGACGAATCCGAGCCATTGCCATTTTGTTGGCGTCAGCCGCAGCAGCAGCAAACTCAAGACTGCTGTCATGATCGGGCTCGAGCCAATGATCAAACCTGAGTTCGTTCCGCTCGTCAGTGAAATTCCTACGGAAATCAGGTAATGATGGATAACGACATTGAGCAGCGCTCCCACTGCGATGAACGGCCATTCCGCTTTCGTCGGCTTTCGGACAAGCTTGAAAACCGAAAGAATCGCAAAGACCATGACCCCTGCAAGGAAAATGCGCAGCGACGTCATCGTCACCGGCCCCATCTGCGCCGTCAGGTATTTCATGACCGGCACATTCATACCCCAGGCGAACATCACTGCCACCAGGATCATATATAATTTAAAATGGCTCATACTTATTCCCCATCCATGTTCCGCCAACTGCGCTTTTCTGAATTATACCCCCTTTTCAGACAAAATAAAAACGGAGCGGAATGGGAGGATCCCCCTTTTCTGTCCGTCTGTTGGGCTTACATAGACCCTGTTATTCATTGAACGTTTTACGAAAGCCGTAAAATGGGCGGTAGCCATGCGCTTGGTAATAGCTTTGCGACGTGCTGCTTGCCAGCATTTCCAGGCGCGTCTCCGGATAAAGCGCGTGGACATGCGCTAATAATGCTTTGCCAAGGCCTTCACCTCGGCGATTCTCAGCAATCAGCAATTCACAGATATACAGCGTGATGAATTGGTCTGTCAGCCCGCGCATGCAGCCAATAATTTCTCCTTGCTGTACTGCAACGAACGCCACATTCGAATGCTGCCATGCAGCTTTCACGATGTCCGGCTTCGATGCAAGGTTTGTCCATCCTTCCGATTCGTTCATGCGCTGGATGGCCGGAAAGTCGCTGTCTTTAAAAACTTGGATAAAAATACTTTCAGTTGTTTCCACAAATAATCACCTTTCTATCAACAGGACATCGCTGTCAGTCAGCCGCTGTACTTGCAGATTATGTACCGCTTCGAATTCAGCAATCCGCTGTTCCACCGTTTTACCGGTACTGTCGGGAAATTTATCTTCCCGGCCGTAATGCGGGAAAATGGGTTTTGGAAAAATGCCCAATGCCTTTAAGTCTTTTAAGTTCACGGTATTCATCGATGGTGTAAAGCTATTGACGATTTCGATGTGGGGACCGAAAATCATGGCTCCGGCGCTGACTCCTATGAAAATGGCGTCGCGTCCCATCAGTTCTTCAATGACCCCCTCCGCTGCGCTTTCTTTTAACTCGCGCAGCAAGCGGAACGGATTGCCTCCGCATATGTAAAACACATCGTATCCCAATAAATTTCGGGCATCTTCAAATTCAATGTCCAGGAAATCCACCGTCATAAGACCCATCTCCAGAAAATCTTCTTTTGTTTTTACGGCAAATGGATTTTTTTCTTTTTTCGAAGAAGCAGTCGTGATAATTGCTGCTTTTAGAGCAGCAATCCGGCCGTCAACAAGCTGCAGAAAATCATCTTTTACTGATTCTGTAAAAAAACCTTTTGAAGTTAAAAAGATATGCGCCATCTGCCTCAGCCTTTCCCAGATTAATGTATTTCTGCTTCCGTGAATGGTTCATCAAGCTCTGTTGTTTGCTTAGGCTTGGCTGCGAAAATATGCAGCCCCATGCTGGCGAGCGCCAGCAAAATCCCTGCCCCGAACAAGATGCTGCCAAAAACAACAAAAACAAGCGTATTGGTTTCCATGATCAATTGATAAGTTTCTCCATCGCCGACGCTGTCGTACTGGCGGTTCAACCATCCACTCGCGCGCGCCTGGCCGAAAGCTGTACTGGATAGACTCAGAATGATGCCGGCAACGACTAAAAATGCTGCTGTCCACCACATTGCATACAAACGCCTGTCCATTTTCTTTTCCCCTCTCGATAAAGCTGATGTCCGCTACAAGGAATCCAGCAGAAAAGTCCTCTCAAAAAGCCGGCATCAAAGCCGGCTCTATTCTTTCACACAATAACACTTGCTTGTATCTTGCTTATCGCGATCAACTCTCTTCATATTAGCAGAAGCTTTCTCTAAATTAAATATGTTTTCTGATAAATTGAAGAGAAAGAAAACATCACGCTGAGTTAGAGACGTGATGTAATGGTAAATGACGCGGCATTCTGCCTTTACGCAAGGACAATCTGATTTTTTCCATTCTGCTTTGCTTTGTATAGGCAAGTATCCGCCATGTGGAATAACTCTTTAAAGCTCTGGACCTTGCCATTCAAGTTATCAGAGATGCCGATGCTGATGGTTAGCGGCCTAGTTGCCGACTCGCCCTCAAATTCAATGGCACCCAACGCCTCCTGGAGTTGCATTGCCTTTTTCTCGCCGATTTCCAGCGAACCTCCTTGGATCAAGATGACGAATTCATCCCCTCCATAGCGGCCGATCAAATCTTCTTCCCGGAACACTTTTGAGCAGGCTTGGCTGACCAATTTGATGGCCTCATCTCCGAATAGATGGCCATTGCTGTCATTGATGGATTTGAAATCGTCAATGTCAAAAGCAAGGCACAATATTTTTTCATGTGCCGCGGCCGCTTGCTTGAGCCATTTGTTGGTGGTTATTTCTATGTAGCTGCGGTTATACAACCCTGTCAGATAATCCGTATTGGCCTTTCGTTCGTACTCGACGATATTGTGCTTGATATCAAGCTTTAACGCGGCAAGCGCCAACTCACTGTGATGGACTTCGTTGAGCAATTGGATATATTGCTTCTGAACAGCGTAGCCCAATTGGATATCTTCCATCAATTCGCATAAACGGCAGCGTTCTTTTTCAATGCTTTGCAGTAATTGCATGTCTTTATAGCTTTCTGCCGACTCTTTTGCGGAAGTGTATGCCGCAAAAGCTTCTTTATAACGCTTCTGTTCAGCGTACCAAGCGCCTTGGATACTGAAGCATTGCGATTTTTCCGGCATATAATCATCAAGCATCGGGTCATTCAATAATTCATCGAGCCCTTCGCCGGAATCCTTGAAATTTCCTAAGCCGATTTGGGCTTTGATGACGTTCATCTTAATCCTCATCCAGCGAATCGGCTTTAATGCTCCGCTCTGTTCTGCATAATCCAGCGCTTTGTTGGCAGCTTCTAATGCTTCTGCAAACCGCTGTTCCATCAAGTAAACATGGCTCATATTGCCATACGCCACAGGGATGAGCTTATGCTTTTGTAATTGTTGGCCTGTCCGGATGGTTTTCCGCAAAGTTTCTTTTGCCCGTGGGTAGTCTTTAGTGTATTCATATAAGAGAAACAGCACATGGTATAAATTTAAATGATCCGACTCGTCGCCTTGGTCGTCGCATACTTCCCTATAGGACTCAATACACCTAAAGGCTTCTTCGATATCGCCAATGAAATAATACGATGCGGCTATATTTAAGTAAGCCGCCAGCATGGCCTTCGAATCGCCGCTCCTCTTTGCCTGTTCCAGTAAAATATAACCTTTTTCAATGGTTTCACGGTATTTCCCTTCAGCCCTTTTGTCGGATACTTCCCGCTTTAAGAGCTCTAAGCTGCTATTTGGCATAGCCCACACTTCCTATCTAAATTAAAAAAGAGTAGTTATTTTTATCTATTTTAGTTTTTTCTTTAGTTTACCTTGAAAAGACATTTTATTAAAGTAGTTTATTGAAGTTTAATGGAAAAATTATTCCAGATAAAAGTTCAGAAAAACCCGCAGCCAGGAAAAGGCTGCGGGTTTTTCTGATAGAAGATTCGTGTTAAAGGCCATCAGTGTATGTGTTTGCGCTGGAAATCTGAGATGCTTTCGTATTCATCTTTCAATAGCCGCGACAAGCGGATGTAAATCGGCAAGAGTTCGCGGTAAATCGCAGACGCTTCCGGGTCTGGAGAATGGGTATGCGTTTCTCCGATCATGTCAGACACAATGCTGAAATCTTCAATCTCGCCGATTGCGTACATGCCAAGGACGATCGCCCCAAGACAAGAGCTTTCAAAGCTTTCTGGGATAATGACGGGCTTGTCGAAAACATCTGCCATGAGCTGGCGCCACATCTCAGAGCGTGCAAAGCCGCCCGATGCCTGGATGCGCGCCGGCTCTCCTGTCAGTTCTTCGACAGCGAGCAGCACCGTATAGAGATTAAAGACGATTCCTTCGAGCACCGCTCGGATCATATGCTGTTTTTTGTGGTGGATGCTCAATCCGAAGAACGAGCCGCGGGCATTGGCATCCCACAAGGGAGCACGCTCCCCTGTCAGATATGGCAGGAACAGCAAGCCATCAGCACCTGTATTAACATTTGAAGCGATATTCGTCAGGACGTCGTACGGATCGATGCCGAGGCGTTTCGCCGTTTCCGTCTCAGAAGTTGCGAATTCATCCCGCAGCCAGCGCAGGACGATTCCGCCATTATTGACCGGACCGCCAACGACCCAATGGTCTTCTGTCAAGACGTAGCAGAATGTCCGTCCTTTTGGATCCGTTTTCGGCACCGGCGAAACCGTGCGGATGGCACCGCTCGTGCCGATTGTCACTGCAATGACACCCGGTTCAATGGCATTGACGCCGAGATTCGACAGCACGCCGTCGCTGGCACCGATGACGAAAGGTACATTTTGGCGAATGCCCATGAACGTGGCGTATTCCGGAGAAAGCCCAGTCTGCACATGGGTCGTCGGCACTGGACGGGAGAGTTTCTCAGTGGTAATGCCGGCGACGCCGAGCGCCCCCTCATCCCAATCAAGATTCTGCAGGTTGAACAAGCCGGTTGCAGAAGCGAGTGAATGGTCGATGATGTATTCGCCGAACAGTTTATGAAAGACATATTCTTTGATGCCGATGAATTTTTCGGCCCCTTCGAATATCGCGGGTTCCTCCGATTTTAGCCACACGAGCTTCGACAGCGGCGACATGGCATGGATTGGCGTTCCGGTGCGCAAGTAAATCTCATGGCCATCCATTTCTTCTTTGATTTTTTTGGCATACTGCGCGCTCCTGGTATCTGCCCAGGTAATGCTCTGCGTCAGCAATTCGCCGTTCTTGCCAATGGCGATCAGACTGTGCATCGCTGCACTGAACGATACCAGCGCCAGCGATTGCGCGGGGATTGCGCTTTTGCGCAGCGTCTCCCGCACAGATGTCAGGACCGCGCGGAAAATCTCTTCCGGGTCCTGTTCCGCCACCAGCTGGTTCGGAGTATGAAGCGGATAAAGGACCGTCTCACATTCCACAACCGTGCCTTTTTTATCGAACAGCACGGCTTTCGTCGACGTCGTTCCAATATCTACACCCAAATAATACGATTGATCAGGCATGCTAGCCCTCCTTTAGATACAAGAAAAAGAAAAAGGAGTTGGTCCTTTTTCTTTTCAGGTTGTTGAGAAATTCTCGTTAGCTCTTTTCATTTCGCTTCCGGCGGACGCGTTCCGCGGGCCTGGCTTCAGTCTCCTCGTCGATAACGCTCCTGCGGGGCCTTCAGCTCAGGTCGCTTCGCTGCTCCCGCTGGAGTCGCCGCCTTCCGCTTCATTCAAAGTTCTCTCTTAATAACAAAACATTTCTTTTTCGAAGTACTTTAAAGATACATTTTTTTCAGTTGTTACTGTACTCCAGATATGAAGCAAAACAGCGGAGAAAAACGTACTGCTCCTGTCTCTGTCCCTGCAACGCTTCGCTAGCTTCGGGACATGAAAAACCGTTGCATCGCTGCGCTAGCTTCGAGACATTAAAGTGCGTTGCAGTGCTGCGCACTTCGTCGCAAAGACTTGCCCTCGCAGGCTTCGGGTAAGTCTTGCCTGCGGGGCAGCGCAGCGACGAGACAGCCGAGACCCCGCAAGGGGCGAAGCGAGTGAGGAGGCTTGGCGCCCGCCCGCGGCAAAAAACATGTGCTCCTGCAGCATTTCGTGCTTCGTCGCGAAGGTACCTCCCCAATTCTTGGGTCGATACCTTCGCAGCTGTTTTGCGGAATGTCGGTATCATCTATCTTACCATTTAAGTATAATTTAGCTTTTCCCGTTTTATTAGATAAAGAAGCTGATTATCAAGACTACGGTGAATCCTGTTAGGCCGATGATGGTTTCCATGACCGTCCAGGATCTTAAGGTGTCTTTGACGTCCATGCCGAAGTAGCGGTTGACCAGCCAGAAGCCGGAGTCGTTGACGTGTGAAAGTACGGTTGCCCCTGAAGCTATGGCGATAACGATCAGGCCGAGCGCCGGCCCTGTCATGCCGACCATTTCAAGCAGCGGTGTGATCAGGCCAGCGGCTGTTACCATGGCAACAGTTGCAGAACCTTGTGCTACGCGGACAGCTGCCGCGATCAGGAACGCCAGGACGATTGGCGGCAATGCCGAGTCGCCCATCATGTCGCCCAATACTTCACCGACGCCAGAGTCGATCAACACTTGCTTGAAGACACCGCCGGCGCCTGTAACAAGGATGATGATTCCGGCAGGTTCAAGCGATTTCGTCGCAATGTCCTGTACTTCTTGGCGCGAATAGCCGCGTTTTGTGCCCAATAAGTAGAATGTCAACAACGTAGCGATTGTCAAAGCAACGAACGGATGTCCAAGAAAGACGAAGATGTCCCGGACGATATTGCCTTCTTCAAGCAGCACTGACGATACCGTGTTCAACAAGATCAATACAAGCGGGATAAGAATCAATGATGTGATCATACCGAAGCTTGGAAGATCCTTATCGTATTCGCGTTCTTCGATTTCCATATAATCTGGAATTTCAAGGTGGATCTTTTTGCCGATGTAGCGGCCGAATATAGGTCCCGCCAAGATCATGGCTGGAATCCCTGCAATTGTACCAAATAAGATGACCCATCCGAGTTCAGCGTTCACCAGCTGAGCGACCGCAATCGGTCCTGGTGTCGGAGGGATGAAACTATGTGTAACAGCAAGACCTGCTAAAAGCGGAATCCCGTAATGCAAAAGCGATTTGCCTGTTTTGCGGGCCAAACCATAGACGATCGGCACCAAAATGATGAAACCGACATCGAAGAATACCGGAATGGCAACGATGAAGCCGGTGATGCCAAGCGCCCATTGCGCTTTATCTTCACCGAATTTGTTGATCATCGTAGCAGCCAAACGTTCTGCTCCGCCAGATACTTCAAGCATTTTTCCGAACATCGCGCCGAGTCCGACGACGACAGCGACAAAGCCTAATGTGCCGCCCATCCCATTTTGAATGGATGTGATAACTTCACCCAGTGGCATGCCAGCGGCGATACCAACCAGTAAACTGACGAGCAAAAGTGCTACGAATGCGTGTAATTTCGTGCGGATAACCAAAAACAATAATAGAAAAATACCGGCTAGCGCCACCATGATCAATGTTGAACCTGACATTTCGTTTCCCCCTTAATGTACATCCCCAAATAATTTTATGTTATTTCTTTTCGACCGCATGCCCGCCGAATTCATTGCGCAATGCTGCCACTACTTTCCCCGTGAACGTATCGTCTTCAAGCGAACGGTAGCGCATCATCAATGACAATGTGATGACCGGTGCGGGAACATTCAGGTCCAGCGCAGTTTCCACTGTCCATTTCCCTTCGCCGGATGAATTCATGACGCCGCGGATGCCTTCTAATTTCTCGTCTTTCGAGAAAGCGTTTTGCGTAAGCCCCATTAAATAAGAACGGATGATGGAACCATTGTTCCAAACGCCTGCCACTTTTTCGTAGTCAAAGTCGAATTTGCTTTTGTTCAGGATTTCGAATCCTTCCGCAATCGACTGCATCATGCCATACTCGATGCCGTTGTGGACCATTTTTAGGAAATGCCCGCTTCCCGCTTCACCTGTGTAAAGATAGCCATCTTTCACTGAAATACCTTGGAATAACGGTTCGATGTCTTTGAATTTCTCGGCATCGCCGCCGATCATCGAACAAATGCCGTGGCGCGCACCTTCTGTTCCGCCGCTTGTGCCACAGTCAAACAAGAAAATTCCTTCTGCTTTCAATTCTTCCGCGCGGCGAACACTGTCTTTGTAATTCGAGTTTCCGCCGTCAATAATCGAATCGCCTGTATCCAGCAATCCGGCCACTTCCGCCATCACCGATTCCGTGATTTCCCCAGCTGGCACCATCAGCCAAACCGTCCGCGGCGCTGAAAGCTTGCCGACCAATTCTTTTATCGACGAAACTTTAGTGAAACCGCTTTCTTCAATTACCGCATGGCTGTCATAGCCGACGACTTCGTGGCCATGGTCTGCTAAGTTCAAGGCAAGGTTCAAGCCCATCTTGCCAAGTCCAATAACTCCGATTTGCATAATAAAACCTCCTGATTAAAAAAAGAATATTTTTCCGTATTTATTTTATTGTATCAAATATTTTTCCGTAAGCAACATGTTATTCTATAATAAAGAGAAATAATGGATAGAGAAATGAGGGGCGCATTATGAGAGAGCAGCTATTTGCGCTGGCAGCCATCCGCGGAAGCTACCAGCGGTTCAGTGATAAAGAGAAGAAAATCGCCGATTATGTTTTGAACGACCCAAAAAACATCATTCATCTGACGATCAATCAGATTGCTGATGAACTCGGCCTTGCGGAATCGACCATTTTCCGTTTCTGCCAGCGCATCGGCTTTAAAGGCTTTCAGGCTTTTAAAATTTCGCTCGCAGCCGAAGTTGTAGCGCCCCTGAAAGACATCCACGAACAAATCGAAGAAGGCGACAGCGTGCGGAGCGTCACCGAAAAAGTGTTCCGCTCCAATATCAATACGCTCGAAGAAACGCTGCAGATTGTTGATGCAGCCGCCATGGAACGCGCTGTACTTGCCATCATGAAAGCCCGCAAAACCGAGTTTTTCGGCAGCGGCGGCTCTGCGATGATTGCCATGGACGGCTATCACAAGTTCATCCGCCTCGGGCTGCTCGTATCGATGAACTTGGATTCCCATATGCAGTTGATGGCAGCGTCGCAATTACTAAAAGGCGATGTGGCCATCGTCATTTCGCATTCCGGTTCTACGACCGATGTGCTTGATATTTTGCGCGTGCTGAAAGAAAAAGGCGTCACGATCATTTGTGTAACGAATTTTGCCAAATCACCGCTTTCAAAGGATGCCGATATCGCCCTTTATACCATTTCAGAGGAAACCGACTTCCGTTCAGAAGCCCTCTCTTCCCGCATCGCCCAGCTCAGCTTGATCGATGCCCTTTATACGAACTTGATGATCGCCCGCGGAGACGAAGGCAAAAGCGCTTTGCAGGATATGCGCCAAGCGATGTCGCAGAAGCGGTTATAAGAAAAAGAGCCAGTTCCCCAAATTATGGGGACTGGCTCTTTTTCAGTAGTGTGTATAACGGTTATTTCAAATGATCGTTCAGGATGCCTTCTTCTAAAACTTCGAATTTATCGCCGTAGACTCTTTCAATATGCATCTCGCCCCAATTGCACAGTGAATCCAGAATTCCCTGCAGGCTCCAGCCGTACTCGCTCAATTCGTATTCGACTTTCGGCGGCACTTGGTTATAGACAATGCGGTTGATGACCCCATCCGCCTCCAGCTCGCGCAATTGCTGTGTCAGCATTTTTTGCGTGATGTTCGGCATCAGGCGGCGCAATTCGCTCGTCCGTTTGGTGCCGTGCGTCAAATGGCAGAGAATCACCGTTTTCCATTTGCCTCCGATCACTTCCAATGTCGCTTCCACCGAGATATTGTACTTCTTCGCCATATCGATCCGTCCTCCCATAGGCACTAAAAAGTATCTATAGCACTTTAAAGTACGTACTTCCTTTTATAAACTCCATATCTCATAATAACATTTATCGAACAAAATGGATCGATATTAAATTTATTGGAGGAGAAAAAAATGTCTTTAAATAAAAGAAGAAGTAATTTCGCGCTATTGGCGTTAGCCCTTAGTGCATTCGCAATCGGCACGACTGAATTTATCAGTGTCGGCTTGCTGCCGATGATCGCTGCTGATTTGGGTATCTCTGTCACTACTGCCGGCTTGACGGTTTCCTTATATGCACTTGGTGTAATGGTTGGTGCACCGGTGCTAACCTCTATGACATCGAACATGCCTCGGAAAACCTTGCTACTGTGGATCATGGTCGTCTTTATCATCGGAAATCTTATTGCCGCAACTGCTTCGACTGTCACTGTTCTTTTAGCTGCCCGGGTCGTTTCCGCTTTGGCGCACGGCGTCTTCATGGCCATCGGCGCAACGATTGCGGCGGACCTTGTGCCGGAAAACAAGAGAGCCAGCGCTATCGCCTTAATGTTCACTGGCTTGACGGTAGCCACCGTCACCGGCGTTCCCTTCGGCACTTTCCTTGGCCAGCAATTCGGCTGGCGCTTCGCATTCATGGCCATTGTCGTTATCGGAATCATCGCGTTTATCGGCAACAGCCTGCTGGTTCCATCTGATTTGAAGAAAGCGGCGCGCACCACATTCCGTGACCAGGCCAAACTGGTGACGAATGGCCGGCTGTTGCTGGTATTTGCCATCACCGCTCTTGGCTATGGCGGAACATTCGTCGTCTTCACGTACCTGTCCCCGTTGCTTCAGGAAGTCACGGGCTTTAAAGCGGGCACGGTGACGCTTATTCTGCTGGGCTACGGCATCGCGATTGCTGCCGGCAATACCATCGGCGGCAAGCTCGCAAACCGCAATCCGATCAAAGCGTTGTTTTACATGTTCTTGATCCAGGCTGTCATTTTGCTGGTACTGTCATTTACAGCACCATTCAAAATTGCCGGCTTGATAACAATCCTATTAATGGGCTTGTTCGCGTTCATGAATGTTCCCGGTCTGCAGGTTTATGCGGTCATGCTTGCTGAACGCTACGTGCCAAGCGCTGTAGACACGGCTTCCGCCATCAATATTGCTGCGTTCAATGCAGGGATTGCCATCGGTGCTGTAATCGGAGGCATGGTGGCAGATTCGATTGGCCTTATCCATACTTCCTGGGTAGGTGCAATCATGGTCTTTGGCGCAGTGCTGCTGAGTGCATGGAGCCGCGTGCTTGAACACAAAGCACAGGCGAAGCAATCAACTTTCAAAGAATCGGCAATAAACGAAGCCACATTATAGAAGAAAGCCATTCCGAAATCACTTGATTTCGGAATGGCTTTTTATGTGGGCTGTTTTAGGATTTAAAACCCAAACCCTGTTCTGCAAGAGTTTTGCGCAGTATGCTCAATGCTTTCGGGCCAAAGCCATGCAAGTCGAGCAAATCCTGCTCTTTGGCTGAAGCCAGGTCCTGCAGCCGGTGATAGCCTGCAGCCAAAAGCGCACGCTGCGCCGGTTTGCCGATGCTTCTAGGAAAATCATGTTCCTCTTCTAAAGGTATTTTCTCCATTGGAATCGCTCCTCTTATTTGACGAGTGCTGCCCGTAAATTGACGCCGTATTCCAGATAAGCTTTTAAGCACGTTAAGGCGTAAACCCATCCTTCTTTATTGTCGACCAGTTCAGCTATAAATTGGGGTGCCGATTCATCAAACCCCTCTTCAGTGACTTCAATGATTGTGGAAGAGGGCGATTCTTCAATTAGTGTAATGGTGACCAGATGCTGGGATTCATCCTGAAAAACAATTTTCCGATCAGGATCCATATCTAAAACATCGATTTTTCCTTCAGCATCGTATTCTTCATATCGCAAAATGATGGCCCTGCCAGGTTGCCACCGTTCGGAACTTGAGGAAAACCAGAAGTTTCCGATTTTCTCGGGATCTGCAAATGCTTCAAATACATCATGAGCAGGTTTAGCTATTTTCATTTTGGTCTTATTCATCATGCAATTCACTCCTGTCAATAAAGTCATGGCCTCTTTAGTTAATTGTATTTTATCAGGATTAGAAGTGGAAAGGGATGTTTGAAAAGCGAAATAATGGAGAAATATAAAGTGAAAACATCTTAGCGCTAGACTTTTCTTGTTCTCAGCAAAGGGACTATGGTGACACTAAAGGAGGCGGCTTCCATGAAGCAGGTTTTATTCATCCACAGTGCCGGCCCTCAAGGGGAAAAACAAGGAAGTACAGGATTGCTGCAGTCCTTGGAGGGCGAGCTGGGGTCAGCTTTTCAGGTAATTGCTCCAAAAATGCCGGATCCGGAAGACCCGCAATACACGAAATGGAAGAACAAGTTGAAAGTAGAAATTGAAGTCTTGGAAGATGGAGCTTCTTTCCTTGCCGGTTTTCATTCGAAACCCTGGGTTTATCATTGGGGTGCTAAAAATTCACTTCGCAGTATGGAATACATCGCCAAATCAACAAATTCATCCCTTAATTTAAAGTGTTGACGGGCGACGCCTTCGAAAGACATGCCTATTTTTTCTAAAACGCTGCGTGACTGGCAATTTCCCAACAGTATGGAAGCTTCAACCTTGTTGAGCTCCATATTGTTAAAACCGAAAGCCATCAAAGCTTTTGCAGCTTCTGGCATATAACCCATCCCCCAATACTGACGCGATAATGCATAGGCAATTTCTGCCCTTCCATGCTTCGGCAGCCACTTAATGAAATCGATGGTGCCAATCATTTCGCCTGTGGCCTTCAGTTCAATTGCCCATGTCAATTTTCGCTGCCCTTCATAACCCGCTAAAATGAATCCGATGAATTCCTTCGTTTCTTTTATTGTTTTGTGCGCTTCCCACGGCATGAAACGGGAAACAGCCGGTTCGCAAGCATAGTTGAACATGTCTTCCGCGTCTTGCATCATCAGTTTGCGGAGAATTAGCCTTTCCGTTTCCATAGTCGGCATTGTTTTATAAATATCTTCTATTTCCATCTTCGTTTACCGCCTTTCATTGATCGCTGGCCATCGCAGCCGGTTCAAAGACCGTTATTTCCCAGGAAATAATCGTCGTACTGTCTCGCACACCATGTTCCTGTATCTTCTTTAGCATCAATTCAACGCCGACTTTCCCGGTCTTTGCCTCATATATACTTGCCGGCTCCCTAAAAACTCCGCCTGGACATTCGACCAGCCCATCTGTCGTCAAGAACACGCGATTTACACCTTGCCGCAACTCTCTCGTTCCAGCAGAGTAACATGGGATCGGCTGATCAAACGTATTTACCTCGCCAATCCATTCATAGAACTGGCGTTGGTTGAGCTGATATTGTCCAAGAGCCTTTAGTTCCGGATGGAATAAATACATAAGGCAGTCTCCTACCGAAAACCACCAGACGTATTTCCCTTTGCGCACCACAATCAGACAAGCGGTCTCCCCTTGCACATTCCGGCAAGCTTGTAAGAACGCTTCCTGTTGGAACATTTCCAAAACCATGTGCTCCAAGTTCCTGAAAAAATCGCCGCTGACTGCTTGCGCTAGCAGCAGCTTCACTTCTTGTTCATGCGTTTCGACTTGCTCCAGAACGACCTCTGCACTTTCCGCTGTATTATGGGCATCCAGCAACATCACGAATTCCCAGTCTTCGGTTCTATCTTTCCAAACAAGGCATGCATCTTCGTTTTTATATTGCCCTGCTGACGAGTTGCCGCCGAAACGGCCAACCACCAAGCCATTTATGTCCTGGACGTCCAGACGATCCACAAAATTGCTTTCACTGCCGACCCAACGGAAGCCCGAATCGATTTTATCCATCATACTGAACCCCCTTTCTAATTTAATAAAGTATAATTGAATCTTCTATAAATTGGAACATATTTCCTTATCATTCTTTTCTTTTTTCATTACTCATTTATCAGTACAAAACTATGGACAATCCTATTTTTTTGCTTTATCATCTAATAGTTACCTTAGCTAACCATTAGCTTCCCGAATTAATAATCAAGGAGGCATAACATGAAATCTTCTCAGGAATTTTTCCAGCAGTTTATGCTGTTGTACCGATCATTTGAGCACCATTTGAACGATGTACTGGGCAATTACGGGTTATATCGTGCACAATGGTCGATTCTTCATTATCTTGCCAATAACGGATCGGCCACTTTAGTCGAACTCGCCCAATATTTGCGCGTTGAAAAACCGACGATCACTCGCACGATAAACCGCTTGGAGAAAGTCGGCTATCTATCGCTCGTCCCCGGTAAAGACCGCCGGGAAAAACGGGTCGAAATGAGCGAGTCGGGAGCCGCATTATATATAGAAGTGCGAAAAGCGGTAGATTTGCTCGAAGAGGAAATCCTCTACGGCATCCCGGAACCCCAGCAACAGCAGACCACAAGCATCATGAAAGGGATACGCCATCAACTAACCAGTAAGGAGCATACAAATTGAACAAAAATAGAGCCCCTTTATGGACGAAGGATTTTATCCTCACGTCGTCCGTCAACTTTTTTCTCGTCTTTGTCTTTTATTTATTAATGGTGACCATTGCCGTCTACGCAGTCCAAGAATTCAACGCTTCCAATAGCGAGGCTGGCCTCGTCACCGGTATATTCATTATTGGTGTATTAACCGGAAGGATTTTCATGGGGCGTGCAATCGACCGCATCGGCCGCAAGAAAACGATGGTTCTCGGACTCGTCCTGTTCACTTTGACAACGCTCTTCTATTTCTTGGACTTTGGGCTTCCATTCCTTATGTCCACTCGTTTTCTGCACGGCGTAACACTGGGAATCGCCAGCACCGCTGCGGGCACCATTATTGCTCAAATCATCCCGATGTCGAGAAAGGGCGAAGGAATTGGCTATTTCAGCCTCAGCACGACGCTTGCCACCGCCATTGGCCCATTTATCGGGCTTTATATGTCACAGAATTCGACATTTGATATGATTTTTACGCTTTGCCTTATCTTCGGAGCAATCAGCTTGCTTATTTCCTGTCTGGTTACAGTGCCACCGATTGAAGCACCACCGAACATTAACGAAACGAAAGGGTTCAAGATTTCCGATTATGTCGAGCCAAAAGCGGTTCCGATTGCGTTAATCACGTTTATCGCTGGATTCTGCTACGCCAGCGTGCTGTCTTTTATCAGCTTTTACGCCGACTTCCGGGAGCTCGTCGAAGCGGCAACGTTCTTCTTTCTCGTCTACTCCATCGCGATCCTGATTTCACGGCCATTCACTGGCCGCTTGATGGATGTCAAAGGCGCCAATTTTGTTATGTATCCCGCCATCATCATCTTTGCAGCCGGCCTTCTGCTATTGAGCACAGCCCAAACCAGCTTCACTTTTCTGCTGGCAGGCTTCTTGATCGGACTTGGCTTCGGCAATATCCAATCTACCACCCAAGCAGTAGCGGTAAAACTGACGCCGTCACATCGCATGGGGCTAGCAACATCGACGTTCTTCATCTTTATGGACGCCGGGCTCGGCTTCGGGCCTTACCTGCTCGGTTTTATCATTTCGGTTACAGGCTTCAGCCAGCTGTATGCGATTCTGAGCGCCGTCGCAGCTGCTATTCTGGTATTGTATTATCTTCTGCACGGAAGAAAAGAACACCGCGCTAACCGCGCTGCTGCAACTGCATGAAAAAAGGGCACCCTCAGATTGAGGATGCCCTTTTGCTATTCCTTATTCTATTCTTCTTCCGCTTCTGCAGCTTCCGCTTCGGCTTTTGTCTTGTGGACAGTGCCGGCTTCATGCTCGGGCGGTGCGTAGATTGAATAAATCTTCAACGGCTCATCGCCGGTATTCGTTACGTTGTGGTATTTTCCAGCTGGAATCATGATTGCATAATCATCTTCGGCATTTTCTTCGAACGTCAGATTGTCTTCGCTGTCGCCCATCTGCACGAAGCCTTTGCCGTCTTCAATGCGCAGGAATTGGTCGCCTTCGTGTTTTTCCAACCCGATGTCGTCTCCCGGTTCCACGCTCATCACTGTCACTTGCAGGTTTTCACCCGTCCAGATCGTTGTGCGGAAATTGCTGTTTTCTTTTGTTGCGTCTTCGATATTCAATACATATGGTTCTTTTCCATGATCTTTAAAATCCATTTAAAGTTCCTCCTTTGAATTTTCCTCGACATTTGTAATATACCTTCAAATGTCCCCATTCAAACAAGAGGTTTCTGAATCAGGTGATCAATTGCTTTACCAATTCCTTATTGCGTTCTTTGAATACTTCATTATGTGAAGACACCATGGCAAAGCCGTTGGCGTCTGGCTGTATAAATTGCTTTGCTTTGTTCACTGCGTTTGCGGCGTCTTGGAAAGTGCCCGCAATCAGATTCAGCTTGCCTGGATGCTGCAAGATATCACCCGCAGCAAAAAGCCCAGGCACCGTGGATTCGCTGTTCGCATTGCCTGAGATATAATAGCCGTCGGCAATATCGATTGGCAAGTCGCTTGCTTCGAGCAATGTCGCGTCCCGCTCATAGCCGTGGTTGATGATGATTTCATCAACAGGTTCGAGATGCGCTTCTCCCGTCAATTGATGGGTCAATTCGACCGACTCTACTACATCGCGCTCATCTGACGCGATAAGTTTCGTAATTGCTGTATTAAGGAAGCAATGGACTTTGCTGTTCATCAGCTGGGAAACTTGTGCTTCGTGCCCCGCCAATTCCCCTTTGCGGTAAGTCACCATGACTTTGCCGGCAATCGGTTCCAGTTCGTTTGCCCAGTCGATGGCTGAATTGCCGCCTCCTGAAATCATCACTGTTTTGCCTTTAAAGCGTTCTATCGACTTCACCGTATAATTCAGGTTCGATACTTCAAAGCGATCAGCGCCTTCGATTTCCAGCTTTTGCGGGTTCAGGATGCCGCCCCCTACTGCCACGATAACCGTTTTCGACAGATGCACCTGCCCTGAAGAGCCTGCAAGTTCAAAATGGCCCTCCTGGTTCCGCTCGATTTTTTCGATTTTTTCATTGAGAACGACTTCAGGCTTGAATGTCAGGCCTTGTGCCACCAATTGCGCAATTAGCTTTTCACCTTGGATCGGCGTCTGGCCCCCGACGTCCCAAATCATTTTTTCTGGATAGACATGGAGTTTTCCGCCAAGCTGCGGCTGGAACTCAATCAGCTTTACCTTCATTTCCCGAAGTCCGCTGTAGAATGCCGAATAAAGCCCCGCCGGTCCACCTCCGATGATTGTGACGTCGAATATCTCTGCATTAACCATTTTGACACACCTGCTCCCAATTTATAATTGACAATGATTCTCATTAGTTTTATAGTTATCATTGTACTGAAAACGATTCTCATTATCAACTTATATACATAAATAATATTGAAAGGAGGAGAATGCATGGTGCGCCTGTCCGCAGAGAATTTGGACATTAGCTACGGGGAACGGAAAATCGTTAAAAACCTGTCGCTGCAGATTCCAGACAAGAAAATCACGACGATTATCGGTTCCAATGGCTGCGGGAAATCGACGCTGCTGAAAGCGCTGACCCGCGTCATCCCCCATCAAGGCGGTTCAATCGTGCTCGATGGGGAAGAAATTGCCAAGGAAAACACAAAGCTGCTCGCCAGGAAAATGGCGATTCTTCCGCAAACGCCGGAAAGCGCGCCGGGTCTGACAGTAGGCGAACTGGTTTCTTACGGCCGCTTCCCTTACCAAAAAGGTTTCGGGCGCCTGACCGCCAAAGACTACGAAATCATCAATTGGGCGCTCGACGTCACCGGAACACAGTTTTTTAAATACCATCCGGTAGACGCTTTGTCCGGCGGCCAGCGCCAGCGCGTTTGGATTGCCATGGCGCTCGCCCAGGAAACCGAAATGATTTTTCTTGATGAGCCGACCACCTATCTGGACATGGCGCATCAGCTCGAAATCCTCGAATTGCTGCAGAAGCTCAATGAAGATCAACATCGCACAATCGTCATGGTGCTCCATGATTTGAACCAAGCGTCGCGTTTCGCCGACCACATCATTGCCATGAAAAGCGGTGAAATTGTTAAGTCGGGCACGAGCCACGAAGTCATTACATCGGAAGTACTGAAATCCGTATTCCGTATCGATGCTGACATCGGCATCGACCCAAGAACACAAAAACCGATCTGCATCACCTATAACTTAATCAAAGGAGCTTGACCCATTATGAAGAAGCTATCCCTATTCCTTGTTTTACTGGCAGCATTGCTGCTTGCTGCATGCAATTCCGATTCCAAAACGGCTGAGCCTGCTGAAACATCAGGCTCGTCCGATACGATTACATACGAATCCGAAAGCGGTCCCGTGGAAGTCCCGGCAGACCCGCAGCGCGTCTTGGTGCTGTCCACTTATGCAGGAAATGTCATGGCGCTTGATGTTCCGCTGGTAGGCGTTGATGCCTGGTCGAAAGCGAACCCGCGTTTTGAAGAAGAATTGCAGGGTGTTGAAGAAGTGACAGAAGATAATTTAGAAAAAATCATCGAATTGGATCCAGATTTGATCATTGGCCTTTCGACAATCAAAAACATCGACAAATTAAAGGAAATCGCGCCTACCGTAACGTATACATATGGCAAAGTTGATTACCTCACGCAGCATTTGGAAATTGGTAAATTAGTGAATAAAGAACAAGAAGCACAAACATGGATTGACGATTTCAAAACGCGCGCTCAACAAGCCGGCGATGATATCCGTGCTGAAATCGGCGAAGACGCAACTGTCTCAGTCATCGAAAACTTCGATAAGCAATTGTATGTGTTCGGAGACAACTGGGGACGTGGAACCGAAATCCTTTATCAGGAAATGAAACTAAAAATGCCTGCCAAAGTTGAAGAAATGGCTTTGAAAGACGGCTTCTACGCTTTGTCGCAAGAAGTGCTTCCTGAGTACATGGGCGATTACGTCATCTTCAGCAAAGACAGCGAACAAGACAACTCTTTCCAAGAAACCGATGTCTATAAAAATACGCCAGCCGTCAAAAACGGCCAAGTTTTCGAAGCCAACGCCAAGGAATTCTATTTCAATGATCCAATTTCATTGGACTATCAGTTGGAGTTCTTCTTGGAACATTTTCTGAAACAATAACGCTGCGAGAGGAATTCCTGCCAACAGGGATTCCTCTTTGGTGTTAAAGCACATGCTATGCAATACTGAATCTTAGCCTATATAGAAAAGATGATGCCTTATGCCAAACCAAACTTCATTTTTCATAAAAATAGCTGCAGGCGCCGTTGCTTTTGCCGCCATGTTCGTCATTTCCATTGCTTTCGGAGCTGCGGACATCAGTTTGAAAGACACTACACTAGCGCTTTTTTCAAACGCGTCGAACGACGCCATTTCGGTGATCCGTGAAATACGGCTGCCGCGGGAATTAGCCGCTGTTCTTGTCGGTGCTGCACTTGCGGTGTCCGGTGCCATCATGCAAGGCATGACGCGCAATCCTTTAGCAGATCCCGGCCTGCTCGGCTTGACTGCCGGTGCGAATGCGGCGCTTGCCATCACGCTGGCGTTCATACCGGCTGCCAATTATTTCGGTATCATGATTGCTTGCTTTATCGGTGCCGCCGTTGGTGCGGCGCTCGTATTCGGGCTCGGTTCGGTCAAAAGAGGTGGCTTTTCGCCGTTTCGCATCGTCTTGGCCGGTGCGGCCATTTCCGCTTTCTTGAGCGCATTGGCTGAAGGCATCGGCATTTACTTCAAGATTTCAAAAGATGTTTCGATGTGGACTGCCGGCGGCCTGATCGGCACGACGTGGGGGCAGCTAAAAGTGATTTCCCCTTTTATCGCCGTTTCATTGGTAATTGCTTTGCTGCTCGCGCGGCAATTATCGATTCTTAGCTTAAGTGAGGAAGCAGCGATCGGCCTTGGCCAAAAAACGATGCAGACGAAAGCGCTCCTGTTCGTTGCCATTACCATGCTTGCCGGTGCGGCCGTAGCGCTTGCCGGCAATATGGCTTTTGTCGGCCTTCTGGTGCCGCATATCGTGCGCGCCATCGTCGGCGTCGATTACCGCCACATCATTCCCATGTCAGCTATTGCAGGAGCCATTTTCATGCTCTTCGCAGATCTGCTTGGAAGAACGATCAATGCACCTTTTGAAACTCCGGTAGCGGCGATTGTCGCCATGCTGGGCTTGCCTTTCTTCCTGCTTATTGTACGTAAAGGAGGAGGAGCATTCACATGATCCAGGCTGCTTTAGTAAAAAAACAGCGGTGCTTTTTTTATGCGTTCATGCTGCTGATTGCCGCAACCGTAGTGGTAAGCCTCGGTTCGGGTTATTCTTCCCTGTCGTATGACCGCCTGTTCGCGACGTTTATCGGACAAGGCACGTTCAAAGAAGATTTTGTGCTGTATTCCATTCGCATGCCGCGCATCTTCATCACCTTATTGGCCGGTATGGCGCTTGCGCTCGCCGGCGCCATTCTCCAAAGCATCACGCGCAATGATTTAGCGGACCCGGGCATTATCGGCATCAATTCGGGAGCCGGCGTGGCGATTGCAGTGTTCTTTCTGTTTATGCCGGTCGATCCGGGTTTATTCGTCTACTTGCTGCCGGCTGTTGCTTTTGCAGGCGCATTTCTCACAGCGCTGCTGATTTATGCATTTTCCTATAATAAAGAAACGGGCCTTCAGCCTATCCGTCTGGTATTGGTCGGGATTGGCTTTTCAATGGCGTTGTCTGGCATCATGATTGTCTTGATTTCCTCCGCCGAACGCGAGAAGGTGGATTTCATCGCCAATTGGCTGGCCGGCAATATCTGGGGCACAGACTGGCCTTTCGTGCTCGCTATCCTTCCTTGGCTGCTGGTGCTCATTCCGTTCACCTTGTATAAGGCGAACCGCTTGAATATGCTGAATTTAAGCGAACCGGTTGCTGTAGGACTCGGCGTATCCATTGAAAAAGAACGCCTTA
This sequence comes from Planococcus sp. TJ-302, assembly GCF_058268455.1. Lineage (NCBI taxonomy): Bacteria > Bacillati > Bacillota > Bacilli > Caryophanales > Caryophanaceae > Planococcus > Planococcus sp. TJ-302. The sequence goes on from NZ_JBZDOI010000001.1 coordinate 2,137,815, forward strand.
CTTTGCTGATGACTGCTGTTGCATTAGCGGCCGCTGCGGTTTCGGTAACGGGCGGCATCGCCTTTATCGGCTTAATGGCTCCGCATATCGCAAAATCACTTGTCGGTCCGCGCCACCAATTGTTCTTGCCGCTCGCTATCCTGATTGGCGGCTGGCTGCTCCTGCTCGCGGACACGCTCGGCCGGAACCTGCTTGAACCTTCAGGCATCCCTGCCGGCATCATGGCCGCATTGATTGGCGCGCCTTATTTCATGTACTTGCTGATGAAAAAATAAACCCTCGGGGGAAGAAACTCTTCTCCCAAGGGTTTTCTGTTTTTCAAGGCGTTTCAGCGCTGGGGCTTATTATGTTAATTCCATTTAAAAAGGCTTCCGGAACGATTGTCCCGGAAGCCTTTAAATTTAAACCAATTGCGGCTCTGCTGACGGCTTGCCAAAATAATAGCCTTGGAAAAGCTCGTAGCCTTTGTTTTTCAGCCAAATGAAATCTTCTTCCACTTCAATGCCTTCAGCCAATGGCACCGAATCGATTTCGATCGCTTTGTGCAGGAAGTTCATCGCTACCGCCTGCTTTGCGGCATCTTCTGCAACGCCTTGGACATACTTCATATCCAGCTTCATGTATTTCGGTTTCAATTCAGCCAATACCTCTGCTGTGCTATAGCCTTCTCCGACATCATCCAGCGCGTACTGGAAGCCTTTTTCCTTGTAATAGGCAAGGATCTTCTTGAGGTGGTCCATGTCATCCACTCGTTCAGTTTCCACAACCTCGAACACCAATTGTTTTGGGTCGACGCCCAATTGATTGGCAAGTTCTGTCGTCGAACGCAGACAGAATTCCGGCGAGTAAATTGATGTTGGGATAAAATTGATAAACGCCTTTTCCCCATTCAGGACCGCCGCATGTTTCACAGCAGTCATCCGGCAGACCCGGTCAAGCGCGTAAAGGCGGCCTCTGCTTTTTGCCGCTGGGAAGATTTCATTGGGGTAAATAGTCGAGCCGTCTTCGTTCTGGAAGCGCGAAAGCATCTCATAGGCGAACACGTTTTTGTCGGCATCAACAATTGGCTGGTAATGGCAGATAAGCCTTTCGTTCTTGATGACGTCGTCAATCCAAGCCATGTTGAATACATGTTCAATTTCAGAAAGAGGCTGCCATGACTCCTGATTGATGCGAAACGCCACTTTATCTGGATCAAGCAAGTCATTGCAGAAATCAAGGAATTCCCTGGCTCCCTGTTCATCCATCTGCAATTTGTTCTCTTTTCTGATTACTGCCATTTCTCTTCTCTCCAAAAACTCCGCAACTTGTTCCAAAACCGAGCTGTTCAATTCACCATCCAGGCGAATTTCGAACTTCAAGCTCGCAACCGCACAATTATTACATTCCAAAAATCTTCCCCCTTAAAAATATTGGTAATTATAGTTTACTTTATATGCCTTACTACCTGTTAACATTTTACTGCAGAATTTTATAATTCTCTATCTTAACAACTGTATTCAAAGCAAAAACAGCTACTCCGAGTAGCTGTTTTAACTTTTACTATTGATCGCTATTGGCTTGGCGGACCGTATGATGAAGGTTTTTGAATAGATTCACAGCAAAAATAATGGCAGCCAGCAAAACAATCAATGCTCCAGGTATGCCTAGAGCCATCCCTGCTTCCATATTGTTAATGGTGATTAAAAAAATTGATATAAGCAGCAGTGGTGTTCCAATGACATGAAGCCAGAAATTAGTTTTTGCCAGTTTATTGTTGCCCATCTGTGGAAAAAACGAATAAACCAATCCATATATGCCTGTTGTCACCCAGCCGACTAAATTTATATGGGCATGTAAATCGCCATACTTAAAGTCTTCCATTATCCCCATGTAAATTCCCAAACCGATTCCGATTAACAAAAAAATACTCGCAAGTTTAATAAAATGTGTTCCCATTGCTCTTCTCCTTCCGCGCGAATACACGCTTTAGAAATCCACATTATTTATGACACCCGCCGTTTGGAGATGGAGGCAGAAGCCCGAACTGCTATTTCTTTTGCATTAGCAGGCAACGGAAAACGCATTGCACCACATTCTATTTGTTATTTTGAACTTGTGAAGTGGCGTTTTCTTTTATATTCGAGAATACATTTACAACAAAAACCAATGTGCCAGCCAAAACAATCAAACTGCCGCTAGTAGCGAGTATTAATGCCGTTTCGTCCGGCCCATCTGCAAACAAGAACATTCCCATCACTAAAATCGGTGTTCCGATGTTGTGTATCCAGAAATGAACTTTCCCTAGTTTACTGTTTCCCGCTCTTGGAAAAATACAATAAATCACCCCAAAGACTGCCATTGTCGCCCAGCCCAACAAGTTAATATGCGCGTGTGTATGGCCATAATCAAAGTTCTCAGTGATTCCCATGTAAACCCCGAAACTGATGCCAATCAATAAATACACACTTGCCACTTTTATAAAATCTTTTCCCAATTTCTATTCACTTCCTTTCGTATGCACTTTGGCGTGGCCGCTGCAAAAATGAACACTGTAGGTGCAGCCGCGCCTCAGTTTATTCGTATTTCAGTGATCGAATATGAGAAAGCCTATCCTCCCTTTTAAAAAATGGGCTTACCGGCAATCCACTCCAAAATTACTGTTGTTCTTTTTTTCTTTTAAATAATCTAAATATTCTAATAACTATATTATAAATACATTTGGACCGGCTTGCCATTTTTTTGCCATAAAAAAATCCACCTCTTTGAAAGAGGTGGATCAGAGCAAATTCAGCTTTTAGAAAACTTCTTTTTCGCATAGACATAAGTAACAGCAAGAGCCGCTACCAGCACGCCGCCTTTTATGATGTCGAAAGCATAATACGGCAAATTGAGGATAGTCAGGCCATTCAGCAAAATGCCGATGACTGCCGCTCCGAAAAACGTGCCGAGTGCATTCGGCTTGCCAGCGCCAAGTACGGAATAGCCAACGAAGACCGCGGCTACCGCTTCCATCATCAGCGGAGCTCCCGCATCGATCTGGCCAGAGCCGACACGTGCCGTGAACAAGATGCCCGCCATAGAGGCGAAGACACCAGATACGACATATGCTGTAAATTTCACTTTCTTCACATTGACGCCGGACAATGTTGCCGCCTCTGCGTTACCTCCAGTCATATACAAAACCCGTCCCCAGCGCGTGTGGTTCAAGATGAGGTATGAAGCGAGCACTAACACAACCATAATCCAGACCGGTACAGGCAATCCGAGCATCTGACCCTGGCCGATCCACAAGAAAGCATCCGACAACTGCCCAGGTGCTGTGCCGCCGGAAGTCAGCGGCATATTATTGTAGATGGAATAGCCTTCCGTATACGTACGGTGCAAGCCTGCGACAATGTACATCATGCTGAGCGTTGCGAGCAAATCCGGTATGCCGAGGACGACAATGAGGAAACTGTTGACTGCGCCAGCCAGCACACCAATCAGCAGTGGCAAGAGCAATACGAGCCATAGCGGCATATCGTACCACACCATGAGCGACGCTGTGACGACGGTTGACAGCGACATCGTCGAGCCGACCGATAAATCAAAGCCATCGACGACAAGCGTGAACGTAACCCCTAACGCCAACAAGGTCACAATCGAAATCGACCGCATGATGTCGCTGAAATTGCCATATGTCAAAAAGGCATCGCTGACTGTGCTGAAGTAAAAAATGATGATGGCCAGCAACGCAATGGCACCATATTTAAACAGAAACTGTATGGCCTTCTCTTTCGGGCTGCTGCCAATTTTCACTGCGCTCTTCTTTTCCACCGCTTGCATATAATAAAATCCTTTCCTGGGTCGCTTCTTGCCGTGAAAACTCCTTCACGATCTGACCATTGTACATTACTAAAATCCGATCGGAGATGCCGATCGCTTCATGAATTTCACTGGAAAAATAAATGCAGCTTTTGCCGCTTGAAGCCAATTGGCGGATCAATTTGAAAATATCCACCTTTGCGCCGATATCGACGCCTTTGGTCGGTTCGTCGAATAGGTAAAGCCTGGAATCGAGCGACATCCATTTGCCAATTGCCACTTTCTGTTGATTGCCGCCGCTTAAATGGATGAGCGGCGTCTCGGTGTTGTCGGTCTTGATTTGGAGGCGTCCGATGATGTCTTTGGCAAACGCCCTTTCCGCTCTTTTGTCCATGAAGAACTTCGGCGAAAATCTTCGGAGGTTCGGGAAAGATGCATTGGCCGACAGCGATTCCTGGACGAACAAGCCTTCTTTGCGCCGTTCTTCCGGTACCAGCGCGACGCCTGCCTTGATGGCATCTGATGGATGCTTCAACTTCAAAAGTTTGCCGCCGAGGCTAATGCTTCCGGAGGTGAGCTTCGATTCTCCGAACAGTGCTTTCGCCAATTCGGTTTTGCCCGCTCCGACCAATCCGACGACGCCGACAATTTCGCCAGCCGCTGCGCTGAACGATAGATTTTTCAATTTGCCTTCGTCAGACAAACCTTCCACCGTCAATTGCGGTGCGCCGATTTCATGGTCGCGGTGCACCAATTCATTGCTCAGTTTTGCGCCGAGCATTGATTCGACGACTTCTTCCTGTGAAACAGCCTTAGCATCAAAGGTCTGAACCCATTTACCTTCAGCCATGACGGTGATGCGGTCGCCGATTTCAAACACTTCCGGCAGCCGGTGCGAGATGAAAATACAGCCGACGCCTTGGGCTTTCAAACTTTCGATAACTGAAAATAATTTTGCCGATTCGTGCAGCGACAGCGGTGCGGTGGGTTCATCGAAGATAATGATTTTGGCCGAATGGACCAGTGCCCTTGCGATCAGCACCAGCTGTTTTTCAGCTAAGGTCAGATCGGCCGCTTTTTGGCCGACTGCGATGTTGTCCGACTGCAGCTCTTTCAAAACCCTGCGCGCATCGTCGTAGAGTTTCTTTTGGGAGATAAAAAAAGAGCTCCCTCCAGCAAACGTATCGAGGAGGATATTTTCTGCCACAGACAATTCAGCGACGATGGCCGTGTCTACTTCCTGATAGACCGTATAAATCCCTTGCTCTTTTGCCTCTTTCGGCGAACGCAGCCGCAGCGGCGAGCCGTTCAACGTTATTTCCCCTTCGTCCTGGCTGTAGACGCCTGATAAAATCTTCATCAATGTGCTTTTCCCGGCTCCATTAACCCCGAGCAAGGCATGGACTTCGCCCCTTTGAAGGCTGAACTGTGCTTGCTCCAAAGCCGTGACATTGCCGAATGATTTGCGGATAGCCGTCATTTCCAGCAGCGGTTGCTCCATCTGCCCGCCTCCTTTCTTAGAAAAGAGCTGCCCCGCCATGCAGGACAGCTCCGTTGCGTTTTTTAATTGCCTTCAAGTTCCTTCAAATCATCTGTATAGCCTTGGTCGCTCGCGCCCCATCCTTCAATATACTCGCTCAATTCATTCGTTGTAATCGCTTCTGTTGGAAGTTTTTCAGCATCCACGAATACCGGATCCAGCACCACTTTTTCTTCCGGTGTTTCGCCATTGATCAATTGGTATGCATAGCGGACCTGGATGCGCCCGATGTCCATCGGATCAACTGCAGCTGAAGCCACCCAAGGGCTGTTTTCTTTTTGGATCATCTGCAAATCTTCATCGCTCATGTCGATGCCGTACACTTTAATGTCTGTGCGCCCCGCCTGTTCAATCGCGCGCACTGCACCTTTTGCAAATTCGTCCCACGCTGCCCAAACAGCTGTAATGTCACCTTCGTTCGGGTATTGTTTCAAAACCGCTTCCATCTGTGCCTGTGTATCTAGAGCGGTGTTTTTAGTCGCTCCGCCAAATGCCGTAATTTCTTTGATGCCCGGGTTATCCGTTAAGAATTTTTCATAAGCTACTTGGCGGCGTTCCATCGGCGCAAAGCCCGCTACCCAGATTTTCACGATGTTCGCTTCGCCGCCGCTGTCTTCAGCTAAACGTTCCAATGTCATTTCAGCCATTTTCTGGTCGCCTTGCTCAAGAGAAACAACGCCTTCTACATCTACGCCTGCATCAAATGCCACAACCGGAATGCCTTGTTCCACTGCTTTTTCAACGCCTTGGTTCAATGCTTCTTTCGTGCCGTGATCGATCAAGATGGCATCAAAGCCTTGGTTGATCGCCGCATCCAGGTTCGATGCCATTTTCGCCAAATCGCCTTCAGAAGTGAAGACTGTCACGCTGCCGCCGAATTTTCCGGCCTGCTCTTTTACCCCTTCAATATATTGGGCAGAAAACGTCCCGAGGTTGATTTGCATGATCAATGCTACTTTTTTGCCGGATAACGGGTGGTCCGATGCTTCCGCTTTTGTTGCGTCTGACGTGCCTTCTTCGCTGACTTCCCCTTTTGGCTGGCAAGCTGCTAAAAAGGCACTGAGGATCAATAATAAGGCGATGAATAAAAGCGATTGTTTTTTCATGAATTTGCTCCTTTTCCTGTGTAAGCGCCGAGAACGGCAGGTATATTTTTTTTGTAATCCGGGGTGATGGCCCCTTGTTCGGTGATGATGGCTTTGATCAGCCGTGCCGGTGTGACATCGAAAGCGGGATTGAATACTTTCGTGCCTTCCGGCGCTATTTGTATGCCGGCAATATGCGTGATTTCTTCCGCTTTGCGTTCCTCGATTGGAATTTCTCGGCCGGAAGAAATGGATAAGTCGAATGTCGATGCCGGTGCCGCTACATAAAACGGAATGCCGTACGCATCAGCGAGCAGCGCTAAATTCAAAGTGCCGATTTTGTTCGCGGTGTCGCCGTTCGCAGCAATGCGGTCGGCTCCGACAATGATCGCTTCAATATTTTTTGCACCAATCGTGTGGGCGGCCATGCTGTCAGTGATCAGCGTAACGTCGACGCCCGATTGCTGCAGCTCCCACACCGTCAGCCGGGACCCTTGAAAAACCGGACGCGTTTCACAAGCATAAACTTCAAATTGCCGTCCTAGTTCGCTGCCCAGATGAAACGGCGCCAACGCTGTGCCGTATTTTGCAGTAGCGATTGACCCGGCGTTGCAAATCGTCATGACGCGCGTTTTGCCTTCCAATAAAGACAGGCCGTATTCGCCGATTTTCCGGCCTGCCGCTTCGTCTTCTTCATGGATGCGCACCGCTTCTTCAAGCAACAGCACTTTTCCTTGCTCGACGGTTGCAGCACCTTTCACTTTTGCCGTCAGCCGCTTTAGCGCCCATACCAGATTGACCGCTGTCGGGCGCGAGCTGCCCAAATGCGCCGCGTCTTTTTCAACCAAATGGAAAAAAGTTTGGAGTTCATCCGTGTCGTGGCGGACTGCAGCTAGCGCCAATCCATACGCAGCCGCTATACCGATTGCCGGCGCGCCGCGTACTTTCAGCGTCAAAATTGCTTCATAGACGTCTTCCAAGGTTTCCAGCGCCACGTACTCGATCACATGAGGCAGTTTCTGCTGGTCCAAAATCGTCAGCTTGCCGTCTTTCCAGGAAATTGATAACGGGATCGCCATTATTCCGCCTCCCCGATTAACGCTGTTACTTCGTAGATGCTTTTCACTTCAGCACGCTGCAAAATCAGCTTTTCGCCAAACTGCAATGCCCTTTTTTTCAATTCAATACGGCGGCCAGTGTCCTCGATGCCGTCGAGGTCTTTAACATGCGCCAGGCCGATTGTCCGGCGGATCAGTTCACAACCCGCAAAGCCCAGTGCATCCCGGAAAATCTTCTCGATGATGAATTCGCGATAGCCTTCCGTTCCTTGATAAGCTTCAATGCCTTTGTTTTCCCAAAGGGCCGTGAATCTTGCTTCAAACGTTTCCCACGTGCGTTCAATATGCGAATGGATCACTGTGCGCTGGTCTCCGCTGCGCGTCAGTGATTGGAAAATCAAATTTGCGAGAAACAAGCCGACATCAAAGCCGATCGGCCCGTAATAAGCGAATTCCGGATCGATAACCTTCGTTTCGCTGTCGCTGGCGAAGATGCTGCCGGTATGGAGATCGCCGTGCAGCAGCGCTTCCGCTTCAGTCAAAAAACTAAACTTCAACTTCGCCGCTTCCAACTGAAGCGCTTTGTTAGCCCATCGCGCTTCCACAGCCTCTTTCAGCTCCGGCTCGAAATCATTGGTTTCATTATCAAAAAACGGGTCTGTAAAAATCAGGTCTTCGGTAATCTTGCACAGCTCCGGATTCGAGAAAGCCGCAGCGAGCTTTTTCTTTTCAAATGGATGAAGCGCAAAATCCGATGTCTGGAACAAGGTGCGCGCCAAGTATTCGCCGATATCCGTCGACAGCTGCGGATACGCCTTTCCGGCAATCAAGCCTTCGCGGGCAATCGTCAAATGCGATAAATCTTCCATGACCGTCAAAGCCAATACCGCATCCGTGGCATAAACAGCCGGCACCAGATTCGGCACGAATTCACCGTGTTTCCGAAGGGCATCTGCCTCGATCTGTGCGCGCTGCAACGTCAGCGGCCAGCTTTCGCCGACGACTTTCGCATACGGCAGCGCCTGTTTCAAAATAACGCTCTTGCCGCTTTCCTGATCCGTCACGCGGAATACGTAATTCAAGTTGCCATCGCCGATTTCGTCGCATTGCAATGCCGCGCCAGCCGGGAATGGATAATGCGTTCTCGCAAGCTCAATGGCGGACTCTACTGTCAATTCTTCGTATTGTTTAGCTGCTGTTGCCATATGTCATCTACCTTTCGAATGCAAAATAAAAAGCCTCTTTCCCAAAAGAAAGAGGCTCAGAAATATAGATTCCATGCCTCTTATCTTTCAGAAATGTACATTTCTGATGGAATTAGCACCGTGCCTTGCGGGATTTTCATCCCGGCGCTGAAGCGCCCCTTCTCACGAAGGTATTACGGTCGGTTGCTGGGCGTCATAGGGCCAATTTCCCTCTGCCTGCTCTTGATAAGAGTTTTTAATGCGTATGTGTATGCTGTTTGAAAAGAATCCTATCATGGTTCAGAATTGAGTGTCAATAACTTTTTTCAATATTCCTTTTCATTTCGCTTCAGGCGGACGCTTACCGCGGGGTGGGCATGGAGCCTCCATTGACCCACTGATCCCGCAGGAAAGGCTAGGCTAGGCCTAGCCTTTGCGACGAAGCTAGCGCAGCGATGCAGGAGCAGTATGTTTGCCCTCGCCGCCTTACGCTGCATTCAAAGATATATTTTAATACAGAATCATTTCTTTTAACGAAGAACATGAAAGACACACTTTCTGAAGTTGCTTTCGATTCTCGAGATATGGAGCAAAACAGCGGAGAAAACCTTACTGCTCCTGTCTCTGCATCGCTGCGCTAGCTTCGAGACATTAAAGTGCGTTGCAGTGCTGCGCACTTCGTCGCAAAGGCATTGCCCCAATGCTTGGGTCCATGCCTTCGCAGCTGTTTTGCGGAATATCGGTCGAATATTCAGACTGCCTCTCATCCACAATTTACAGATAATTATTGACAGAAAGTTTTAATCGTGGAATAATCAGAATTACTTTGTATATCGAAACCAATTGAATACGCATTCTTATTCAGAGCAGGTGGAGGGACAAGCCCTATGACACCCGGCAACCGGTCCAGCAATGGACACGGTGCTAATTCTTGCAGCCCGTTTGACAGGCTGAGAAATAAGAAGTTGTTAAGCCCATTAACCTCTTCTTGTTTGAAGAGGTTTTTTTATGTTTTCAATCAATGTAAACGGAGTGTGGATAATTTGAGCAGATTGACAGCTACTTACCAGCTTTACGGAAAACCCGGCTCTTTCAAGAAAAAGGCGGAAGGCATCGCGCTTGGCTTGACGATCGGCTCGTGGACCGATTTGCCGTTGCTTGAGCAGGAGCAATTAAAACAGCATAAAGGCGAGGTGGTCTCGGTCACCGAGTTTGATGATGCACCGCATCCGCTGAAACCGGGACTGATTCGCGCCGAAGCGCAAATCTCTTATCCGAGCGCAAATTTCTCGCCGGACCTGCCCGCCATCCTGACGACGGTGTTTGGAAAGTTGTCGCTCGACGGCGAAGTGAAGCTGCTTGATTTGGCGTTCGACGATGAACTGCTTGGGCATTTCCCCGGGCCGCATTTCGGTATCGAAGGCGTCCGCAGTTTGATCGGCGTCCATGACCGCCCGCTTGTTATGAGTATTTTCAAAGGTGTGATCGGCCGGGACTTGGAATTTTTGAAAGCCCAGCTCCGCCAGCAGGCGCTTGGCGGCGTCGATCTTGTGAAAGACGACGAAATCCTTTTTGACAATCCGTTGACGCCATTTGAGCAGCGGATTACTGCTGGCAAAAGCGTGCTGCAGAGCGTATTCGAAGAAACGGGCCACCGCACTTTGTATGCCGTGAACCTTTCAGGGCGCACATCTACACTTCGCGACAAAGCGAAAAAAGCGCGAGAACTGGGGGCTGACGCGTTGCTCTTCAATGTCCACGCTTATGGGCTCGACGTTCTGCAGGAATTGGCGGAAGACACGGACATTCAGCTTCCATTGATGGCCCATCCGGCATTCAGCGGGGCGTTCACTTCTTCTCCGACTTACGGATTAGCGACAGCGCTCGCACTCGGCAAATTGACGCGCATTGCCGGAGCGGACTTCTCGTTGTTCCCCTCCCCTTACGGCAGTGTTGCACTTGAAAAAAGCCAGGCCTTGGCGCTTGGCGAAGAGCTTGTGAAAGCAAGCGCGTTGAAACGCTCTTTCCCGGTGCCTTCAGCTGGCATTCATCCCGGCCTCGTGCCGCAGCTGTTCGAAGATTTCGGTATTGACAGCATCATTAACGCAGGCGGCGGCGTCCACGGCCATCCGGACGGCGCGGCAGGCGGCGGCAAAGCATTCCGCCAGGCAATTGACGCCGTGCTTAACGAACATTCACTTGCCGAAGCAGCAAAACAAAATCATGAATTAAAAACAGCATTGGATATATGGGGGTAACAACCATGAATAAAACGGTCATCTTCTGTGATTTTGACGGCACCATCACCAATTCAGACAACATCATCGCCATCCTCCAGCATTTTGATCCGCCGGGATGGAATCCGATAAAAGACCAAATCCTGTCTCAGGAAATATCCATCCGCGACGGCGTTGCGCAAATGTTCTCGCTGCTGCCTGCAGCAAAAAAAAATGAAATTATCAAGTTTGTCTTGGAACAGGCGCAAATCCGTGAAGGTTTCGCCGATTTTGTCGCCTATACACGCGAACGCGAAATTCCTCTTTATGTCGTCAGCGGCGGCATCGACTTTTTTGTCCATCCGCTCATTAAACCGTTTGGCCCTTTTTCCGGCGTTTATTGCAACGAAGCGGATTTCTCGGGCGAGTCGATCCGCCTTGAATTTCCACATGGCTGCGACGAACAATGCCCGAGCCAGGGCTGCGGCTGCTGCAAGCCCTCGATCATTCGCCAATTGCTCGAGGACGGCGCACAAAGCATCGTCATCGGTGATTCCATCAGTGATTTAGAAGCGGCGAAGCAAGCCGATTTCGTCATCGCGCGCGACTATCTTGTTGGGAAATGCGAAGAGCTTGACCTGCCGTACAAGCCATTTGAAAACTTCCATGACGTCATGTCGATCATCGATGAAAAACTGGGGGTGAAGTCATGACCGCATTCCTGGAAAGATGGCAGGAACTCGCAGACATCAAAGACGAATTGGCATTGCGCGATTGGTTTATGGGAACGAGCGGAAACCTGGCAATTAAAGTTCAGGACGCGCCGCTGGAATTTCTCGTGACAGCGAGCGGCAAAGACAAGCGTAAACGCACATCCGAGGATTTCCTGCTGGTGAATGCGGACGGCAAAGCGGTGGAAGAAACGCCGCTGAAGCCTTCAGCTGAAACGTTGCTGCATTGTGCAGTCTATGCCAAGACCGGTGCGGGCTGCAGCCTGCACATCCATACGGTTGCCAATAACGTCATTTCCGAAATTTACGGCGACCGGGGCAAGATCAACTTTCAAGGCCTCGAGCTTATCAAGGCATTTGGTTTATGGGAAGAAGACGCCGTTCTGACGATTCCCATCATTCCAAACCATGCCCACATCCCCGACCTAACGGAAGAGTTTGAAAAACACCTTTCTGCTGACAGCGGTGCAGTGTTGATCCGCAACCACGGCATCACGGTGTGGGGCAAAAATCCATTTGAAGCTAAGAAACTATTGGAAGCAAGCGAGTTCTTGTTTCAATACCAGCTCGCTTTATATCAAATACAATCCCATTAAGAGAGGAAGATTAACATGGCAATCATCAAAATCCAAGGCACAAACGAAACAATCGAAGCGCAGAATGAAGTAGCAGCATTTCTAGAGCAACAGGAAGTCGTCTACGAACATTGGGACATTGAAAAATTACCGGAGCATTTGCGTGAGAAGTTCGACCTCAGCGACGCTGAAAAAGAAGAAATCTTAGCGGCATTCAAAGCCGAAATCAATGACATCTCCGAGCGCCGCGGCTACCAGGCATCGGACATCATCTCTCTTTCCGATTCCAATCCGAAGCTGGACGAGCTATTGAAAAACTTCCAGCGCAAGCACATCCACACAGACGATGAAGTCCGCTATATCGTCAGCGGCCACGGCGTCTTTATCATCCAAGGCAAAGATGAGCGCTTTTTTGAAGTCCATTTGACGCCTGGCGACTTAATCTCCGTCCCTGAAAACATCACGCATTACTTCACATTGGCCGACGACCGCAAAGTTGTCGCAGTGCGCATCTTCGTCACTACTGAAGGCTGGGTTCCTGTTTACCAAGAAGAAGGCGTACAATCTTAATAAAAATCCTAGAACCGGCAATTGCGCCGGTTCTTTTTTATTGTGCTTCTTTCCTTAACTTATTCCGTCCTATCCATAACCCATAAAAGTTGAACAAGAGAATATTTATAATCGATATTCCGCAAAACAGCTACGCTTGTCGCGGGCGTCTCTGTGTTTTGCTCCATATCAAGAGATATCTTAGCGGAGGCGCGTCAAGGGGCTAGGCGAAGCTAGGAGACGAGTGTTCTTCTCGTCTCCTAGCGAGAGCCAAGGAGGTGCCGAGCACTTCCGGCAACACCTTTGCGACGAGCTTGCGCAGGAGCAATAATCTTTGCTCTGCCCAAAGCGACCGGAGCGATTTTTAATATGATACTTCTTTAATTCAACTTATATAATTTGATTTTAATAATCAAAAAAGTTTCGAAACTGAGGCATTACTCTTTAAACCTACTAAACAACTTGGTATAATAATCAATAATCAAAGGAGGCTTCTGTATGTCTATTCCAAAACCGCTTGTGCAATCCAACCAAGTATTTATCGTCCTCACTGTCATCCTTGCCCTTATTTTCCATAAAGCGATCTTATTGCTACCATTCTTAGTCGGCGTTTATACATTAATCACCAAGAAGAATCCTGTCATCCAGTTCAATAAACGATTTCTGAAAAAACCTGCGAACCAGTATGTCCAGGAAGATCGCGATCAGCAGATTTTCAATCAATGGATTGCCACAATCTGTTTAGGGTTGTCCCTGCTCTTGTTTGCGCTCGGTGCAACAACGGCTGGCTACGTGTTCAGCATCATGGTGCTGATCGCTTCAGGAGTGGCGCTGATGGGCTATTGCATCGGCTGCACCATCCGCTACCGCTATATGATGTGGAAGCACAATAAAACAAAAATCCAGTATTAAACCGAAAGCGGATGCTTTCGGTTTTTTTGTTTTATTTAATTTGGCCGTTGCCGCGGATCAGGTATTTTGTCGAAGTCAACGCCGGCAAGCCCATTGGGCCGCGTGCATGCAGTTTTTGCGTGCTGATGCCTATTTCTGCTCCGAATCCGAATTCAAAGCCGTCCGTAAAACGGGTCGACGCATTGTGGTAGACAGCAGCCGCGTCCACTCGATTGAAGAATTCCAAAATGCTTTCATTTGTCTCCGAGATAATGGACTCTGAATGCTTTGTGCCATAAGTGTTGATGTGGTCAATTGCCTGTCCGGTTGTGTCGACAACTTTCAGAGCTACTTCGAGCCCCAGGTATTCCGTCGCCCAATCACTTTCGGTCGCAGCGCATACACCGTCCCATTGCCGGGCCGCTTCGTCTCCGTGGATTTCCACGCCTTGCTGCTGGAACGCTTCTATCAGCTGCCCAAGGTGCTTATCTGCCCAGGCTTGGTGGACCAGAACCGTTTCGCAGGAATTGCACACGGACGGGCGCTGGACTTTCGCATTGAGCGCAATCCCAAGCGCCATGTCGACATTCGCCGTCTCATCAATATAGACGTGGCAATTGCCTGCGCCCGTTTCAAGCACCGGCACGGTGGCGTTCGCGACGACGGTCTGGATCAGCTTGGCTCCGCCTCTCGGAATCAGCACGTCCAAATAATCGTTTAGCTTGAACATCTGCGCCGCCGTCTCTCTGCTGGTGTCTTCGATTAATTGAACGGCATCGACTGGCAGCGGGCTTTTTTGGAGCGCATGGTGGATTACTTTGACAAGCGCTTTATTGGAATGGATGGCTGTCGAACTGCCGCGCAGCACGACTGCGTTGCCTGTTTTCAAGCACAAGCTGGAAGCATCGACCGTGACGTTCGGGCGCGCTTCGTAAATCATGCCTACAACGCCGAGCGGCACACGGATTTTTTCCATCTGCAGGCCATTCGGGCGCTCCCATTGCTCGAGCACTTCACCGACGGGATCCTCAAGCTCTGCTACTTGAAGCAATGCCGAAGCAATTTCCGCTAGCCTGCTTTCATCCAATTTTAAGCGGTCGATAAGCGATTCGCTCATTCCCGCTTTCCGCCCCGCTTCTACATCCTTTTCGTTCTCCTCTAAGATGAATTTCTGTTCTTCCAGCAATTGCGCCGAAATCCGCTCCAACGCTTCATTTTTTTGCGCCGTTGTCATTTGCGCCATAATCGCTGCCGCAGCTTTCGCTTTTCGGCCTTTTTCAATCAGGCTATCCTTTTGAACCGTTTCAAAAACTCCACTCATCTATCAGATCCCCTTTCCTGCGTGGCTGAACCACTGGCTTCGGTGGATGACCACCTGCCGTTTTCCGGTCTTTGTAATGACCCGGGCCGCTTTGCTGCACAGCCCTTTGATTTCCTGCAATTCCTCAGAAGAAAAGTTCACTTGCCCTCGGCCGATGACTTCCCCCGCAGGATCGACGACTTCCACAACCTCTTCAGCAGTAAAGCGCCCGAAGATTTCCGTAATGCCCACTGGCAATAAACTCCTTCCTTGCTGCGAGATTGCCAGTGCCGCGCCGTGATCTACTTCGATCTTGCCATGCGCTACCGAATGCAGCGCCAGCCATTGTTTTGAATTTTTCACTGTTGCCTGCGGCTCATCGCCTATATACGTCCCATCGCCAGTGCCCTCAACAATGTCGAGCAGTTTGTCTGGCCCGCTTCCTGCGCCAATGAAAATATGCGTGCCCAGCGCGAGTGCAGTCTGCGCCGCTTCCACTTTCGATTTCATGCCACCAGTGCCGACAATCGATCCTTCGCTTGATGTTTCTTCAATGAGCTGGTCCGGTATTTCCGATAAGAAGCCATAGCGTTCCGCATCGGGGTTGTTGCGCGGATTGTCGCTGTAGATGCCATTGATGTCTGTCAGAATGATCAACATTTGTGCCTGCACCAATCCGCTGACCAACGCCGACAACATGTCGTTGTCACCGAACGTCAGCCCTTCAACTGACACCGAGTCGTTTTCATTGATGATCGGCAGAATATTGCGCTTTAATAACTCCGCTAGCGTAGCGCCGGCGTTATGGTAAAGGTCTTTTGCCAGGAGATTTTGGCGCGTCAGCAATAGTTGGGCCGTGACGATGCCGTGCTTTTTGAATTCCTCTGAATAGGCGTGGAGCAGCTGCCCTTGGCCGATTGCAGCGGCAGCTTGTTTGCCGACAATGCTGACCGGCCGCGCTGAGTAGCCCAAATCGGTGAAACCGGCAGCGACTGCTCCGGAAGATACCAAAATCACTTCATGCCCCTGCGCTTTCAGCCGCGCCAAAGCATGGCCATGCTCCTGAAGCTTTTCAATGCAAAGCCCGCCATGAGTATTGGTCAATGAACTGCTGCCTATTTTCACGACAATCCTCTTCTTTTTCACAAACTGTCACCCCCTGTCCTTCATAAGTCTCCGTCTCATCCGAAAATCAATAATAGCATTATTATGCGTTAATATGTATTTTTAGTCAATATATTTTGATTATTTATACAATATCTTTACAAATAAG
This sequence comes from Planococcus sp. TJ-302, assembly GCF_058268455.1. Lineage (NCBI taxonomy): Bacteria > Bacillati > Bacillota > Bacilli > Caryophanales > Caryophanaceae > Planococcus > Planococcus sp. TJ-302. The sequence continues at coordinate 2,154,003 of NZ_JBZDOI010000001.1, forward strand.
CATAAGTTGCGTATATTCTTCTTGGCCAGCGTGAGAGGAATTAATCTGTAATTCCAGGAAATAGGCCTTTTCGTTAACAAGGAGTAAATCAGTCTTAACATGACGAAGCGGCCAGTTGACATGACTTGCGAAAGATTTAACAACTACAAGCTAACCATTAACATGAACTGTTTGAAATTCAACCGGCACTAACTATAAGTCTCACTCTGCGATTTAGATTCAATAGCGCAATATCTGAGTCACTCTATAAAAAAAGCCCCGGATTCAATGGAATCCGGGGCTTTAGAAAATCATGCAGTGTTAGGTTCCGCGTCAGCGGCTTTCAGTGATTTGTATTTGATGATTTGCGCTGCATACCATAGAAGAACTACCAATGTGATGCAGGCGCCGATGATCATGGAAAGCTGGTAATCCATATTCAGCCCTTCCGGCGCGTAAAAGATGTATGTCGCTACGACGCCTGTCATGAAGCTTGCCGGGATACCGGTGATCCAATGGAATTTGAAATTGCTTAGTAGATAGACCGTCGCTGTCCACAGCATGACGGTCGCTACGACTTGGTTGGTCCAGCCGACATATCTCCATAGGAATGTATAATCGATTGTCGCCATATAGAATGTCGGAATCGCCAAGGGGATTGTCACCAATAATATTTTCCACTTGCCTTCCATGTCCGTGAATTTAGACAGGATGTCAGTGAGAATCATGCGGGATGAACGTAATGCTGTGTCGCCTGTTGTGATTGGAAGGATGATGACGCCAAAAATTGCCAGGATGCCGCCCATTGTGCCAAGAAGCGAGATGGAGATTTCGTTGACTACGCCAGAAGGTCCGCCTGCAGCAAGCGCCGCTGCCAATCCTTCTGTACCGCTGAAGAATGTCATTCCGGCAGCTGCCCAGATCAAGGCGATCACGCCTTCAATGATCATCGCTCCGTAGAAGATTTTGCGGCCATCGGTTTCTTTCTTCATTGTGCAGGCAATGATCGGGCTTTGTGTGCAGTGGAAACCGGAAATGGCACCGCAGGAAATGGTGACCATCAGAAGCGGCCAAATTGGCAGTTCGCCGGGATGCAGATTAGAGAATGTCAGGTTTGGCATCGGCTTGCCCGAGAATACTAGCGCAACCGCCACGGCGATTGCCATGAATAGCAAGATGCCGCCGAGAAGTGGATAAATGCGGCCAATGATGCGGTTGATCGGCAAGATGGTCGCAAGGATGAAGTAGAAGAAAATGAGCCCCAACGCTACCGTAAAGCTGATCGGTGAAATTTGGGAAATCAGCTGGGCCGGACCTGCTGTGAATGCAGCTGCCACCAGCAGCATCAGCACTAGCGACAAGCCGTTGATGAAGATTTTCATGTGCTTGCCTAGATAACGGCCGACAAGTGTTGGGAATTGAGCGCCGCCGTGGCGCATCGACATCATGCCTGAGAAATAATCATGTACAGCTCCTGCAAAAATCGAGCCGACAACGATCCAGATAAACGCAACCGGTCCGTACAAAGCCCCGGCGACCGCTCCGTAGATCGGCCCGAGCCCGGCGATGTTTAGAAGCTGGATCAAGTTTCCTTTCCACCAGCTCATCGGGATGAAATCCAGATTATCCCTTTTGGTATATGCAGGTGTTGGTGTGTTGTCATCCACCACAAAAACCTTTTCGATGAATTTCGAATAAAATACGTAACCGAGAATAAGAAACAAAAGTGCGCCAAAGAAAGTTACCATATGCTGTGTCCTCCTGTTGTATGTTTAAAGATATGATTATGATAACACGAATAAAATATAATATTTTGAAAAAATAATATTTTCTTTCAATTTTAATCAATTTGACCCTTTTTTTCCCTCTTAAAAAATAAAAAAGAAGGCATAAATGCCCCCATGACGCGGCTTTATCCCTTTAATTAAAGATATTTTAATTCATAACTCTTTATTTTCGTTCAAGAAAAACAATCGAATTCCTGCAAAAATGTTATTCGGTAATAAAGTGGGAGTGAATGAGCAGCCTTCGCGTTACTTCGCTGATATAACGGTCAATCAACGCCATGGCTGCCATCTCCTTCGATGAGAAGTTGAAGTTCCTGCGTAACGTTCTGCCAATCACTGTTCAATTGTGTGAATGCTTCCATCCCCGCTTCACTCAATGCGTAATACTTGCGCGGCCTGTTTCCTGTCTGATCCCAGCTTCCTGTCAGCAGCTTCTGCTTTTCAAGACGCCGCAGCAATGGCGGCAAGGTGCTGGGATCCAATAACAGCCCACGCTGCTCCAATAACTTCACTAGGGCAGAGCCGTATTGCGGTGTCTTTAATTGGCTCAGGACTGCGAGCGCCAAGACGCCGCTGCGGAGCTCGGATGCCCAGCCGTCCAAAGATGATTTGTCCATCCTATTCACCTCCAGGTTTAATCCATGCTTATCGAATTGCTTATACTATGTATCCTAAAGCATCGGAAAAACAATGGCAAAATATAAACTGATGATTCCGTAAACTAAACATAGGACACTACTGATTTCTGCACGTGTTGCCAATAAAAAAAAGCCCCTCCATGAAGGGGCTTGAGAATCAAAAAGCGATATCAATTTTTTTGGCAGCTTGGATTTTCTTTTCATTTCCATCGAACAAATCACTGGTAGTGATGCTGACAGCGTCGATATCCGGGTTTTCAACGATAAAGCCGATGCTGCCTTTTTTGGTTTCCCCCGGGGCGATTTCGCCGTTCAGTTCTTCAAGGTAAATATCGTCTTCCCATAATTTCGTTTCGCCTGCATTTGTTTCCAGCAGCGCGACCGGAGCGAAATTCAACGGCTCTTCTGTCGTGTTTTTAATTTCCACGAAGAATTTCACCACATGGAAATCCGTGTCATGCGTATAGGAATGGTAGAAGTCGATCAAGCCATAAGACGGTTTATAATGGAAGAGCTTGGCTTCTTGAATCGTCAGATTGATGCCGCCAATCTCTTGTGTGCCGGATTCCTGGCTGGCAGCGTTCAGCACGATTTCGCCTTTATCATCCCGGATGCTCTGCCCGGCTTTCAACAGGCTCTGGTCCGCCGTCACTTGCGGATTTTGCACATAGTCTTTGTAATAGGCCGGAGCTTCACTGCTTGGTTCTGCAGCTTCAGCAACTTGGCTTTCTTGTTTATCCGAGCATCCTGACAGCAAAATCGCCGATGCCAGAACGAGGTAGATGGCTTGCTTTTTCATAGCGGCTCCTCCTTGTAAAAAGCCCCTCGGCCTCGATTGGCAGAGGGATGCTTTTCAGTTTTCCAAATTTATTTGTCGTTGATTTCGACTTTCGCTTTCAGCAAGTCGAATATACCCTTGGCCATGTCGGTATTTTCAATATTGCCGGCAAACTTCTCGCTCGAAGGCCCGAATGCGTAAACCGGAACATCTTCACCCGTATGTCCGCCGGTTGTCCAGCCAGTATGCGTACGCTCGTTGAAGATTTCTTCAATCGCGTTATCGATTTGTGTCAGGTTTTTCGTTTCTGCAGCTTTTTTGACCGTTCCGATTTCTGCGTCAGTCAGCTCCAAATCGATAAACTCGCTCAAAGTCTCTTCTACACTAGCGCCGTCCACAATCTGCTGTGCCATAAAGTCAGGCGTACGTTTAGCAGCTTTGATTGGCTCGCCAAACCAGTTGTAGATGCCGTCAGAGCCGATTGAGAATCCGCCTGTTGAATGGTCAGCTGTTGTGATGACCAATGTATTCTTGTCTTTCTTCGCAAATTCGATTGCCGCTGCGAACGCTTTTTCAAAGTCCTGCATCTCGCTCATAGCACCGACGATGTCATTGTCATGTCCAGCCCAATCTACTTGGCTTCCTTCGACCATCAGGAAAAAGCCGTCTTTATCTTTTTCCAGCCTGTCGATTGCCGATGTTGTCATTTCTTCAAGCGACGGCACTGTCTCTTCACGGTCAATCATTTTCGGCAATCCCGCCGGAGCGAATAAACCGAGAACTTGCTCGTCATCATTGGCCAATAGCGCTTCCCGGTCAGTTACATAGCTATAGCCGTCTTTCTCAAACTCTTCCGTAAGGTTACGGTCTTGGCGATCAAATAAATCCGTTCCGCCCCCGAGAAGTACATCCACTTTATGCTTGCCGTTAATCATCTCATCATAATAATCATCCGCGATGGCGTTCATATTTTTGCGTGCCACGTCATGTGCGCCGAATGATGCTGGAGTTGCGTGCGTAATTTCAGATGTCGCCACGAGGCCTGTTGCTTTGCCTTTTTCTTTCGCGGCTTCAAGAACCGTTTTCACTTCGCTTTTATCGTTATCGACAGCAATTGCATTGTTATATGTTTTAATCCCAGCAGACATCGCAGTTGCAGCCGATGCTGAATCCGTAACGTTTTGTGCCGGATCTTCCGGATAAGTCATTTGCTGTCCGACAAGATGGGAATCGAATGCCGTGCCTTCAGCGAATTTTGTTCCGGCATTGTCCTGCATATAGCGGTAAGCTGAAGTATAAGAAGTGCCCATGCCATCACCGATCAGGAAGATGACGTTTTTCACTTTCCCTTGGCTATGTGCTTTCCCTTGGCTTTTCTCAGGTGCCTGAGCTTCAGCGCTAGGAACTGAAACGGCGATTCCTGACAATGCGACTGCTGATGCGATGATGAATGGAAGTACTTTCTTCTTGAACGGTTTGCTGGTCATTTTTCCGCCTCCAATAAGTTAGTTGCTAGAACAGCATACTTTTTTATTGTTAAGGCCACATAAATGCTATTTATGTTTTGTGTAAATTATTTTAAAATAAGATTACAAACATCACTGCATACCACGCCGTTTCTATCTTTTAGGCAATAAAAAACCATCCCCCAATGCCAAGGAATATGGCTTTAGGGGATGGTTTTTTGCTTTTTATGGATTGTATGCATTAATTCGTTTTTTGCGGAACTGCATTTTTTGCAAGGAAAAGATAGGCGAGCAATGCGATCAGGCACATCGTGAAAATGGTAAGCCCCATCGGCACAGCTGTTTCTTCCCCGGCAATGCCGACAAGCGGAGCCGTAATTGCTCCGAGTATGAATGGCAGCAAGCCGAGCAGTGCGGAAGCGCTGCCCGCTGCTTGGCTCTGGCTTTCCATAGCCAGCGTAAACGAAGCTGTGCCGACCACACCGATTGATGTGACGAAAAAGAAAATCGGGATGACAACAGCCCATAATGGTCCATTGAAACTTACCATAGCAAGAAGGACTGCTCCTGCCACTACTGCAGCATACAATGCCCATTCCAAAAATTGCTTTTCAGAAATCCGATAGGCGAACCGACCGACCGCATAGCTTCCGATAATCAACCCAATGCCGTTCATGCCGAACAGCAGACTGAAAACCTGCGGCGATACACCATAGATATTTTGATAAATGAACGGCGTACCGGAAACATAAGCGAATACGCCGCCGATCAAGAAGCCTTGAGCCAGTGCATAACCGGTAAACTGCCGGTTTTTTAGGATAGTGGAGAAACTACTGAACGTTGACAAAAGATTGCTCGGAATCCGTTTTTCCACTGGCAAACTTTCAGGCAGGCGGAACGCTGAAATAAGCAACAAGATAAGGCCGAGCAATGAAAGTGCCATGAAAATGCCTTTCCAATCCGAGAACAAGAGCACTCCGCTGCCGACAGAAGGCGCAAGCAAAGGCACAAGATTATTCACGACCATCAACAACGCGAATAAACGCGTCAGCTCTGCCCCACTGCTGACATCCCGCACTATTGCCCGGGAAATAACGAGTCCGGCCGAAGCCGCAAATCCTTGTGCAAAACGCAAAAGGACAAAGATGAAAATATTCGGTGCAAAAACACATGCTGCTGAGGCAATGACGTATATTGCCAAAGAAATGATCAACGGCTTGCGGCGGCCGTGCATATCACTGAGCGCACCTGCAAATAATTGGCCAATCGCCAGCCCGAGCAAAGTCGCAGTTAAGCTGAGTTGTACTAATGAAGCTGTCGTGTCGAAAACATTTGCCAAAACCGGAAAAGCCGGCAAATACATATCGATAGTAAAAGGGATAAGCGATGTAAGCGCCCCTAAAAGTATGATGAAACGTGCACGTTTAAAACCGGTCAAGTCTCCCATATGTAAACATCCTTTCTTCCAGGAAACCATTCCCGTTCTTTTTTTATTTATTTCCTCAAATTATTACGTGGGGCGAAGAAAATAACTGTTTTCTACAATAGCATAATTTATGGAGTGTTCATCTTGTTTTGACTTGAAAAACAAAAAAAGAACCGGCAAAGAGCTTTAAAGCTCTTTGCCGGTTCTTGAAACTAGATCAATTTAATTATATGCCATTTCCGTATCTGTCTAAGCAATTCTAGAAACTACTGGATCATGCCCTCTTCTCTTAGTACGTCTTCAAAAGCTTCCACTACTTTTCTATCATAATGGGTATCTGTCATCTTTTTAATTTCACTAAAGGCAAATTGGGCATTAAAGGCTTTCCGATAAGAACGATCTTCCGCCATGGCATCGAATGTATCGCTGACTGCGATGATGCGGGCTTCCAAAAGAATCTCTTCCCCTTTTAAACCGTATGGATATCCAGTCCCGTTTAGGCGTTCATGATGTTGGGCTAAAATAGGACAAGCCTCTTCATAAACAGTCCCTTTTAACATTTCAGCACCATCCAGTGGGTGTTTTTTTATGATATTGAATTCTTCAGTCGTCAGGGCGGTCGACTTATTGAGTATTTCTTCCGAGATGTGCACTTTCCCTATATCATGAAGGGAGGCGGCAATATTAAGATTTTCTAACTGTACTTTGCTCAACCTCATTTTTTTAGCGATTTTAATTGAATAATTGACTACGCGATCTCCGTGGTTGTATGTGTAACGATCTTTTAGTTCTACTTGCTTAACAATATCCATTAGCGCTGACATTTCCTTGCTGAGGTGAATGAATACGGGCTCTGTACTTACCCATATAAAAGTTGTATCTATTAGAACCTCGAAATGGACTGGCTCCTTTATTCCACTGACAGAAAAGTATTCGTGAGGGCCGAATTCTATTTTTTGCCCATCAACTTCTCCAACTATTTTTCCGGACAAGATATAACAGAATTCCATCACTTCAGGATTATCAGCTGGATACATATAAAACAATTTTTCTTTTTCAAGAAATTGGAGCATTATTTCTGTGCCATCCCCGCGTGAGAGCAGGCTGATATTTGAAATGTCTAATTGAACACTATCTAGTACAGTGCCCTTCTTCCCTATTTTAAAACCTTCCAAGCCACTCACCTCAGTAACATGAAAAAAGAGTTCTTTCTTAATGAGAACTCTTTTTTCATAATTATAAAAAATTCAGGAATATTTAAATACAATTTATTTATAGCCAACTATGCGTATCGGATCAATCCACACGGACTTATGTGCAAATTGTACCAATCGCCAAGTGCATTCGGCCAAGATGCCATAATCAGCTGCTTTTGCGATGGCTTTTTCAGATATTCTCAAAGTTTCGTTATAGACTTTTTCAATGATTTTGTCGAGTTCTTGTAGGTACCATTCTGTTTTCGCTTCCGCTTTTTCTGTTTTGCTAAGCAATTGCTTTTTCAATTTCTCAATTTTCTCTTCTGCTTGTTTGCTGTCCCGAGTTTGGCCAGATTCCAGTGAATCGGTGAATTCGGCAATGTCTTGTTCGAGGGCAGTAATTTTTTCAGCGATCCGGTTTTCTTGGATCGCCAGCGATGATTCCAGCTGGGTGATTTTGTCGATATGATTCTTCGTATCTTCGCCTTCGTTAGAAGCTTGGGTCAATTGTTCCCGCGCACCTTTCAGTTCTTCCTGAAGTTCTATTACTTCTTTGCCCTCTTCGATTCTGCGTAATTCCAGCAGGTAATCTTCTTGCAGTTTATCCGCTTTTTTTACAGCCTGTTCGATTTTCCGATCGATTTGCTCATTTGCTTTTTCGACAATTTGATGCCCTTTTTCATAATCATGATTCTCTTCCGCCAAGGCACTTGTTCCAACCCCTAAAAATAACACTGTCGCTAGCATTGCTGTAAAAAGTTTCTTCATCCTTGACCTCCGATTTAATATATTAGGCAATTAAAATCATTTATTTCCATAATAAGTAATCCTTAAGTTCTATAATATCCACATTAATTCATTTAGTCAATTAATTTAAAATGTTCAGTTTTATTATAATGAGCCCATCCACAAAGTAAAAGTGGACAGGCTTTTAGTCAAGAATGGCGGTTGATGAATTCCCGGATTTTGTGTCTGTATATTTCTGGCGCTTCATACCCTGGCATGTGCGAGCAGTTTTCAAAGACTTGAAATTCCGCTCCTGGCACCAGGCTGGCGTAGTATTCCGTGGCTTCAGGCGTTGCTTCGTCAAAACGGCCGCACGTGAACAGCGTGGGCACATCTATGTCAGCAAGCCTTTCAGTAACATCAAAGTTCTTCAGCGTCCCGGTCACCGTAAACTCGGACGCGCCCCACATAAAATTATAGATTTGAGTATTGAGCTTTTCCAGTTCCGCCACCATTTCTTTCGGCCACGGATTCAAGCGGCACATATGCTTGCTGTAATAAGCCATCATCGCATCTTGGTATTCTTCAGTATGAGTTGTTTTTAAGCGTTCACTTTTCTCAATAATGTCCTGGACTTCTTCGGGGAATTCCTCTAAGCAACTCCGCTGATCGGCTTCCCAACGCGGCGCGCTGAGTGCCGGACCAGAGAAAATAACGCTCTTGACACCCTTCGGCTTCTTGTCCAGCAAGTAAGAAGCTGCGAGCATCGTGCCCCACGAATGCCCCAGCAAATGGAATTCTTCCAATTCCAATGCTTCGACCACATGTTCCAGCTCTTCTACATAACGTTCCACTGTCCATAAATCGGTGTCAGTCGGATGGCCGGATTTGCCGCATCCGAGCTGATCGTATTGGATAACCGGACGTTCGCTGCCGAGCTGCCGCAGCGGATCGATTTCAGAACTCATTCCGCCTGGACCGCCGTGCAGTACCAGCAGCGGAATTCCTGGACCGTCCCCTGTAATGCGGAACCAGACATTGCCGCCTTTGACCGGTATAAACCCTTCTGTTATATGTTCCATTCTGTCATACCCTCCTCCGATGTTGTCTTTATTAGATTCTTCATCGCTTCTGATTTCCCTCTAAAGCCCCTACCGATCCAGTGTTCAAACTTCTGAAATGAAATAAATAACAGCTTTTTATACTGTTTCCAGCCTTCTTACCGATCTTTTTATCAGTTTCTTTAAGATTTTTTCGTTTTTTCTGTAAGTTCGCGAAAATTTGTATATATTTTGTAATAAAGAGATGCTATACTCCGATTACTAGGCATAATATATCAGTCATAATTAATTTTTTAGTCGTTTTTGTTCAATTTTAGTCATAAGTCCCTTTCGGAAATCAGTTTCACCTACTTGCATCCGGAACCTCTGGTTGTTTGTAGCCATCCAGCCAGATCCCATAGTCTCGGAAAAAAGAACAGTAGCTTGAAGGAGGAGAAAGAGAATGAAGAAAAAAGCATCAAAAGGGTTTGCCGTGGTATCGGCATTATTGTTATCAGGTATTGTTTCGACCAGTTCGACGCTGGCAGTTGAATTGATTTCGGCTGCGGAGTTTACAGCAACTAGCAATGGAAATGTTGAAATAAAACAGGGCATGTCCAAAAAATTCAATATCAACTTGTCTTATGACGGAAATCCGAATTTAAAAGGGAAGTTGACCGTTGATACCAATTATTATTGGAATGGAAGCAAAATTGTCTCCGATACTCCTACAGTAATCAGTTTTGATGGAAAAGTTTTATCAAAAACGAACGTTGAAATTACGGTTGATATGCGCAACGCTTTACCCAAGTTGTATAACATGCCTATCAATGTAGCTATCAATAATGAGAGTGGAAAACCCGGAGATGGCCATAATCTTTTTAATCGTACTGTAGACAATATATCTCTTTTAGTTTTTGCTAGTGACACTACTGCTCCAACTATCTCAATAACCAATCCGAAAAATGGCGGTTTTTACCAATCAAGCCAGCTCCCGGCAGAACCGGCGTTCACTGTAGCTGATGAAAGTACAACAACGAACAGCTACACTGGCTGGAGCAAAGAAGAAGGCAATCACACGCTGACGGTTTCTTCCATAGATGCTTATCAGAACCTAGGCAGCGCTTCAGTTGCTTATACGGTGGATAATACAAAACCGCTCATTACATCCCAATTGAAAGATGGCGGCGTTTATAATTCCGAAACCTTGGAAGCGTTGAAAGAAAATTATTATGAAGTCAGCGACCAGAACTTAGAAGATTCTCAGGCAGATCCACTGGAAACTTCCGCTGGTGAGCATACCGTCTCTATTACTGCAGAAGACAAAGCGGGCAACCAAGCGGAGAAATCGGTCACCTACTTCGTTGACAACGAAGTTCCGTCGATTTCATTCAACTTCACGAATGGCGGATTCTATACGTCTTCCGCTTTTGAAGCTTTCAACCCGTATTACACCATCCTAGACAGCAATTTGGATAGCACGAAAACAAAAGCTGCGGAACCAGTTTTTGCTGAGGGCACCCAATCGCTGACTGTTGAAGCGGCAGACCTTGCAGGCAACGCGAACAGCGCGCAAGCTTCTTATACAATCGATGACACAAAACCGGAAGTGGCCATCCATCTGGAGGAAGGCAAATTCTATAACCAGCACGAGTTAAGCACAGTTAAAGAATTTTATTCTGTATCGGACACCAATCTCTTCAGCACAAACGCTGATGGATTTGGAACAGAAGACGGCGAACATAAGGCTTCTGTAACTGCTACGGATTTGGCCGGCAACGAAACGGTGAAAACAGTGAATTATGTAGTGGATACCGCTGCACCAGCAATCGCAATCGATGCTGAAAAATTAGGCAACGGTGGGTTCTATACTTCCGCTTACCTCGAAGGCCTTGCTGGCTTCTACACTGTGGAAGATGCCAATTTGGATGCGGACAAAGTCACAGCAAGCGCATTGAATTTCGAAGAAGGCACGCATACCTTCTCGGTAACGGCTACAGACAAAGCTGGAAACACTTCTGTTGAAACCGTCACGTATACGGTGGATGATTCCGATCCTGAAATTGCGTTCAACCTGAAAAATGGCGGCTTCTACCAATCGGCTAACCTTCCGGCGAGCTATTTCAACGCGACGGATGAAAACGGTGTGGTCAGCATCGTTTCCGCTGATGAATTCATAACTGCTGAAGGCGCCCATACGTTGACCGTGACGGCTATGGATGCGGCGGGCAACAGCACAACCTCAAGCGTTTCGTACACGGTAGACAATACAGCGCCAGAAGTAGCGATTTCTGCACCGGCTGATGGCGGATACTACAATTCCGCAAACTTGCCGGAACAACCGGCGTTCACTGTGGGTGAAACTCATTCTTATACAACGAATACCATTGGCTGGAATACTACGGATGAAGCGACCCACACTGCAACTGTTACAGCTACTGATGCAGCAGGCAACATTGGGCAAGACGCTGTTACGTACACATTGGACAACACAGCGCCGGCCATCACTTCCACACTAGTGGACGGCGGATACTACAATGCAGACGCTCTTCGGGTACTTGAAACTTATTACAGCGTTTCTGATGCTCATCTGGATGAAGAGAACGTCTCGGCAAGCGAACTGAATTTTACTGAAGGCGAGCACACTGCTGTCATTACTGCTACAGACAGAGCCGGCAATAAAAACGAAAAAACGATCCACTACACAGTGGACAATACAGTACCAAGCATCGGATTCCATTTTGAAGACGGCGGCTTCTATACTTCCAACAACTTCAAAACTCTAGATCCGTATTATTCAGTAACAGACGAAAACCTGAATGAAGAATCGGTTTCCGCTAATGAGGTCAGCTTTGAAGAAGGCAGAAATAGCCTGGCTGTCAGCGCAGCCGATTTGGCGAAAAACACAAACAAAGCAACAGCAAGCTACACGATCGATGACACGAAGCCTGAAGTTTCCTTGTCCCTTGAGGCAGGCAAATATTATAACCTCGCTGCACTTGAAGAACTCGGGACATACTGGACTGCAGAAGATGCCAACCTAGCAGACACCAATGCTTCCCCACTTGCTACAACGGACGGCACGCATACAGCAACCTTGACGGCAGTCGATATGGCCGGCAACGAAACAACCGTTTCCGTTGAATACTACGTCGACAATACAGCTCCGGTGATCGAGCTGGAAGAATCAAAACTGAAAGACGGCGGCTTCTACAACGCGGCTTACCTTCAGTCATTAAGTGTAAAACCTTATTCAATTATTGATGCCAACCCGGCAACGGATAGCGCAAGCGACTTGGAAACCGAAGAAGGAACGCACGAATACGCTATCACAGCTATCGACAAAGCAGGAAATAATTCTTCCAAAACTGTTTCCTATACGGTCGACAACACAGCGCCAAGCATTTCATTCGAGTTGGATGAAGGCGGCATCTATAACGCAGCTTCGCTTGATGCAATCGGCCAATACTACAACGCTGCCGACAAAAATGGCAACGTTACAGTTGATGCAGAAGAATTAGTAACAAACGTGGACGGCAGCTACACATTGAACGTTACGGCAACCGATGTAGCAGGCAACACGTCAACTGCTGCAATCACGTATATAGTCGACAACACAAATCCAGAAATTGCCTTCCATTTGGAAAACGGCGGACATTACACAAGCAAGTCGCTGGCTGACGCTTTGAGCAGCGGCAATTATTTCACGGCTACGGATGCACATCTAGGAAAAGTCGAAGCGGATGAATTGGCGACGACTGAAGGCGAGCATACGTTGACCGTTTCAGCAGTGGATGCTGCGGGCAACAAAACCGAAGACTTCATCACTTATGTGGTCGACAATAATGCTCCAGTCATCAGCGGGCTGCAAGGGCTGTTCGATGGCCAGCGCTTCCTGCAAGGCCAGACTGTATCGGTAACTCCAGTTGTTGCTGATAATTTCGACAAGGATCTCCAAACGGCAACAACGCTATTGGATACATCAAAAACCGGGAAACAATCGGTGACGGTCTCTGCAACTGATAAAGCGGGCAACGTGAGCACTTACACAATGTCCTATTACGTTTACAGCTTCGGCGGAGTCCTTGAGCCGATCAAAGCAGACGGCAAGAGCGCATTCCAGAAAAACAGAACCGTACCGGTGAAATTCCAGATTGCTGATGGCAGCCTATTTGTCAAAGACGCAAAAGCGACAATCCACTTGGTTAAAATTTCCGGCAACGATGTTGGGGAAGAAATCCTTGTGACTTCCACTTCGAACGCTACAGTCGGGAATCTGTTCCGCTACGACCTTGCGGATAATCAGTACATCTTCAATTTGGGAACAAAAGATTTGGAAGTCGGCCAGTATAAAGCCGTGATCACTATCACGCTTGACGGTCAGACCACCACTAAAGAATCCCCATTTTTCAGCATTAAGAAATAACAATCCAGCACCGCTTCGGCGGTGCTGTTTTCTTTTAGGCGATAGTCCGTCTGAAATCTTATCCGGGCAAAAATGACCACAGCAAAAAAACATCCAGCCTGCAAGAGGCCTGATGTTTTTTTGTATTTATTATTTATTTCACTTCAACCGTCCAACCAAGTGTATCTTCCACTTTGCCGGTCTGGATGCCGGTAATCGTATCGTATAGTTTTTGCGACAACTCGCCGATTTCATGGTTGTTGACGACCATTTTGCGCCCTTGCCAATTAAGTTCACCGACCGGTGAAATGACAGCCGCGGTTCCGGTGCCAAACACTTCTTCAATCTTGCCATCCGCAAAGGCCTGGTAGATTTCCTGGATGGAAATTTTCCGCTCCGTTACCGGCACGCCCCACGAATGGAGCAATTCGATGATTGATGTCCGTGTAATTCCTTTTAGTATGCTGCCGTTTAGTTCAGGCGTCAGCACTTCTCCATCAATCTTGAAGAAGATATTCATGCTGCCGACTTCCTCGATGTATTTCTTTTCGACGCCATCGAGCCATAAGACATCTGCATTCCCCGCTTGTTTCGCTTGGGCTTGCGCCTGGTAGCCGGAAGAATAATTCCCAGCTGTCTTCGCCATGCCCGTGCCGCCTTTTACCGCACGCGTGAACTGATCTTCGACATGGATGATAACCGGTTTCATACCCCCTGGGAAATAAGAGCCGACTGGTGACAAAATCACCATGAATTTATATGCCTGTGCAGGCGCAACAGCTAAATTGGCTTCTGTTGAAATGATGAACGGGCGGATATATAAAGATGTCCCGGGTGTTGAAGGCACCCAGTCTTTCTCTAGTTCAATGAGTTTCGTCAAATATTCCAGCATCAATTTTTCATCGACTGGCGGAATGCTTAGACGCTCGCTTGATAAATTCAGGCGCTCAAAGTTCTTTTCGGGACGGAACAACAAAACGCGCCCGTCTTCAGTGCGATAAGCCTTCATTCCTTCAAAAACCGTTTGCCCATAATGGAAAATCATCGCTGCCGGATCCAGCGTAATCGGAGCATACGGCGTAATCTTCGGTTCATGCCAGCCTTGGTCAGTTGTATATTCCATCGTAAACATATGATCCGTAAACAAGGTGCCAAAAGGAACCTGATCCTGTAAAGGTTTCTCTTTCATCTGTGTGCTTTTAACAATTTCAAGCTCGGATAATCTTACCAATGTCAGGCACTCCTTTTCAAAATCCATAATTTTATTGGGTAATGCGAATAATTATACACCTCTCCAACACAGTATTAAAGTGATTTTTTTGGAAATGCAGAAAATTAAGAGAAAAGGCCTGTTGCTTTGTTTTTTCTTCAGAAAAATACACAAAGAAAAGGGTCCGACTGATTAGTTGGATCCTTTTCTTTGTTTCGTTAGCAGCTAACCGCTTACATTCATCTAATTATCCATTTTTATTCTACCATTTTTTCCAATAAAATGGATATATCGTTCGATTATGAGGAAATACTGTCCGATCGGACCGAAATACTGTCCGGAAATCCAAAATACTGTCCGCAATACCCCATTTACTGTCCGCGAGCATTTTCTGTGAAAGTTCAACCCCCTGAATGGAAACAGTTTACCGCGGTAAACTGCCTGGGTCCGCGAGCGGCTGGCCGCTCACTTCCATCTGTCACTCTCCCCGCAGTTCTTCCTTTGTTCACTGGATTTATTTTCCACAAAAAAAGACCCACTTAAAAAAAGTTCTCTAATCCATTAACTTCATCCACTCTCTTGCCTTTTAAAAAGCACTCCTTCGACGCCATCTCGGATAGCCGCTGCAACGTTTTCATTTGACCACATCGATAAAATGCGCAAGAATCCGGGCCGTGAGCCCCCAGATCACTTTGTCTTCGTATAGATAGAAATACTCTTCCATTTCACGCGCTCGCCAGCTGTAATCCCGGCCGCCTTCGATCAACTCATACGGAAAATCGTCTTCCGGTTGCACATCAAACTGGATTTGGTAAACCCGCGGTCCGGTGTTGATGAAAAATGATAAGGGCACACTGAACAAGCTGTCGACTTCTGCCGGGTTCGGTTCGAACGTCGCGGATGGTGCGATAAATCCGGCAAAGGCATAAACGATCATGCCGAACGGCGACACGATGTAGTCGAGTGCGAACACTTCGGAAATCTCATCTTCACTGATGCCGAGCTCTTCATTGGTTTCCCGCAGCGCTGCGGATTTGGCCGAATGGTCCTCGGGATCAATCCGGCCGCCCGGGAAACAGACTTCCCCCGGCTGTTTGCGAAGCGTATGCGCACGCGTTTCGAACAGCACATGCACTTCGCCGTCTTTTTCGATCAATGGCAGCAAAATCGAGAACTTCGAAAAATCCCGGCTGCCGAGCACCTGGGGTTTATGGCTTTTTATCTTTTCGGTAATTTTTTTGGCGTCCATCATCCAATCACCTCTCACTTAATCATCAGTATTTCCCGAATATCCTCTTCTGTCAAGGCGGCCAAGGAGTCCTGCCCCGAATGGATGATTTCATCGATCAAGTTTTTCTTGCGCTCTTGCAAATCGCTGATTTTCTCTTCGATCGTCCCTTTAGCGAGCATGCGGATGACCTGCACTTCATTCAGCTGGCCCATCCGGTGCGCCCGGTCCGCTGCCTGCTGTTCAACCGCGGGATTCCACCACAGGTCGTAGAGGATGACCGTATCTGCCCCAGTCAAGTTCAATCCCGTACCTCCGGCTTTCAATGAAATCAAAAACAAATTGCCTTCTCCTTCATTGAAGCGGTCGCATAATTCCACGCGCTCCTTCGGCGGCGTCTGGCCGTCTAAATAGAAATAAGGGATGGCGTGCTTGTTGAGATTCCTGCCGATCAAACCGAGCATTTGTGTAAACTGCGAGAAAATGAGGACGCGGCGCCCAGCAAGCCGACTTTCCTCCACTATTTCCATCAATTGATCAAATTTGGCAGAACCGCCGCCGTAATCTTCGACAAACAGCGCTGGATGGCAGCAAATTTGGCGCAGGCGCGTCAAGCCGGCCAAAATCTTGATGCGGTTTTTCCGCAAACTGCCTTTCGCCAAGTGCTTCAGTGCATCTTGCTTTAATTCTGCTAAATAAGCAGCGTATAGCTTTTTCTGTTCTGGCTGGAGTTCGGAATACTGGGTGGTCTCTACTTTTTCCGGCAGCTCAGCGAGCACTTCTTTTTTGGTGCGCCGCAAAACGAACGGCCGGATGCGCTTCGCGATATTGTCCCGCCGTAATTCACTGAAAGTGCGGCGGTTCGGCAACAATTCCGGAAAGACGACACGGAAAATCGACCATAATTCATCCAGCGAGTTCTCGATCGGGGTGCCCGTCAGCGCAAAGCGGTATTTCGCCTGTATGGCGCCTGCCGCTTTCGCCGTCTGAGTCACCGGATTTTTGAAGGCTTGCGCTTCATCGAAAAACACCGTATGGAATTGCTTGTCGCGGTAGAGGTGGCCGTCCATCCGCAGCGACGGATACGACGTGATGACAATATCGCAGCCTGAGACGCCCTTCAGCTTGGATGCACGCATGGCACTCGTGCCGTCGATGATGCGTGCATTGACCTGCGGCGCGAATTTCTTCAGCTCGTTCAGCCAATTATAGGTCAGCGACGAAGGCGCAACGACCAGCACGGGCAGTTTTCGCGCCCGGACTTCCGGCAGCACCGAAACGATGAATGCAATGCTTTGCAGCGTTTTGCCGAGCCCCATATCGTCTGCCAAAATGCCGCCGAACCGGTATTGCGCCAAAAGCTTCAGCCAGTGGAAACCGGCTTTTTGGTAATCGCGGAGCACCAGCTGCAGCGATTCCGGCACAGCCGCTTCCAAAGCGTCCGGATTCCCAAAGTTTTTCAAGAGCTTCGCGAATTCTTCTCCCGGTTCCGCAATCCCGCCTTTTTCGAGCCCTTCTGCCAATCGCATGCCGTGCAGCAGCGGTACACGGATTTCCTCTTCCTCCAAATCCTCAGTGGACAGGTCCATTTCTTCCATAAATTCATGAAGCGCCCAGAATTCCGGTGTTTCCAGCGACATCAATGTACCCGTAGGCACCCGGTAATATTTGCGCTTTTCCTGGATTGCTTTCATGAGTTGCTGAATTTCCGTTTCCGGAATCCCCTCCAAATCGAAGCGGAACGACAGCCAATCGGTCCGTTCTTTTATTTCAATTCGCATTTTCGGTATGTTTGGCGCTTTTTGCACGCGCAGCTTGACTGCCGTTGTCGCGAAAATTTTCGCCAGTTCTTCCAGCTCATGCACGGTGTGGTAAAGAAACTCGTATTCCGCTTCTTCATCTTGCATGAAAAAACCGCCAGGCGTCTGGATGAATAAACTGTCAGCCATGATTTTCATGATGCGCTGTTCGATATCCAACCGGCGCCGTACGCCGGGAATGGAACGGTATTCATGCTCCTGCTCCTCGCACGGATTAACGGTGAACTGACCGTATTGAAACTCTATTCCGGCCAATAGCCGGTTGCTGACCCGGTCCAGGAAAACTTTTGCTGTCAATGGCGTTTCTTTCAAGGTTTTCGAAACCGGATCCGCTATATCGACTTGGCCGAGCCGCATCAAGCCGGGAACCGCGTGTTCCATGAAATGGCTGAGCTGCTGAGCAGATATATCCATTCGCTGCAGCCCTTCGCCGCTGAGCATTTCTTTCAATTCAGCAAGCCGGATGCAGTCTTCCTCCGCCAGCTTGAACAATTGTCCGTCGGCCAAAGCACAGCCATATGCCCGGAAGACCGAAATCTCTTCCAACCCACTGACTTCCAATCCATAGCCTTCGCCTGCCCGGTCCACTTCAAACGACAGCGGCAGCCGTTCGCCGTAGCGAATACCCTTATAGCAGCTGCTGTCCTGCATAAATTTTACGCCCGGCGCCGCTTCAAGCAGTGGCAGCAGCAATTCCCAAGCAGCTGCGGATATCAATAAAGTCTTTTCTTCGGTTAGGGGTCCAAGCGGCTGGCTTTTCAAGAGAAAGCGCAGCACCGCATCGGTTTCGCGCATGAAGTTATGGCGTTCGGGATTGTAAATCGAACCCGGCGCAAACTCGGTGATTTTTCGTTGCCCAAGGTGCTGGAGAAAACTCCAAGGCTCCGCAATCTCCTGCAATTCCACTTGCCCGGCAGCCAGGCGGATGCCAAAGCCATTTCCAGCGTCCCCGAGCGAAACCGCCACACACGTAAATTCGACATTAAGTGTCTGCCGTGCATCGAAATGAAGCTGTTTGCCGCTCGGGCGTTTAGGCTCGTTGCCGAATAAGCCCAGCATGCGATCTGCCAGCGGCTGCTCCGCTTGCTGCCGTTCCTCGAGTGCCAATAGCGTTGCTGCAATGTGCTGGCAATACGTTTTCACAAAACCAACAGGTGGGCAGCTGCAGAATGCTTTCAACGATCCATTGGGATCCGGCTGTACCGTGACAGTGCATACTTCTCCGCTGTAAACGCGCGCTTCCGCAAGTTCTTCCGTTTGTGGCATGAGCTCCACTTTTCCAGCCAGAAAATAAGCCTTCCCTTTTTTATAAGCGGCATCGCCGCAACATTTTTTTATGAGTCTGTCATTTAAAGAAAAATTCATGGTTTTACCCCTTTGCCGTCCATCTCTTGTATTCTCCATTATCGCTAAAATCTTTCTTTCTGTACAATGGACAGCTTGTTCCGGGTAGCGGACTCTCTGAGTTTATTTATTTATAAACGTAGAAAAACCCGCCAAACTTGCAGGATCGCGAGTCTGGCAGGTTTTTCTATATTGCTTACTAGGCTAGAGAAACCTTGCTTCTCGCTGCTCTCCAATCCAGAAATCTATTATTCCGTATAAAGAGACATCGAGATCTCTTTTACCCGCGCATTTTTATCTTCTGATTCTGCCACCACAACGTAACGCTCATTTTCCAAAATAAATTCACCCGACACGATTTCTCTGTCTTCCATTTCATTGAAGTAGGCAGTGATTTTAATGTCCTGTCCGATTGCCTCTTCCATCTGGGAAACCGTCAGTTGGGTAAAGCCCCGAAGGTTGACATTGTTGATGGTTGTTTCAAAAAAGCCATGGAAAAGTGTAAAGCTTTCGTAGCGTAAAGCGACGCCGCCTTCGTATTCCCCTTTTTCAATCCAATTTGGATAACGCGCTTCCACCTCAACCACTTCATCACCGAGACTGATTCCGGTGTCAAAATATGCATGGCCTAAAAGTACTTGGAGTTGCTTTTGGGGGGCAAGCTGCTCGGTTTCTTTTTCTGCAGCCACTGTAGTTTCCTCTGTGGAATCTTCCGGTGGAGCTTCAATCATTTCGTCCATTTTCTCTTCTGAACTTTTATCTTCCGCTTCTACTGCCTTTTCCTCCATGGAATCTTCCGTTACAGTTTCAATCGTTTTATCTGTATTTTCTTTAGAACTTTCATCTTCCACCAATGGCAATTCCGGATTTTCTTCAGAAGGCGATTGATTTTCTTTACCACCTTGAATTTCTGTTGGCGCGTCTTCTTCTATTAAATAAGGGTAGACCCAAAGCCCGGACACTCCGATTACAGCTACCCCTACAAGCGCAGGGATAAATTTAGGCACACGCACTGGTTTCCGAACGTTGTTTCGCTCCTGTGCAGCTTTCAAGATCTGTCCTTTTTTCGCTTCTGATAAGGTCACTTCTTTCGGAACCGATTCATCCAATAGCCGTTTCAAATCCTCACGCATGGTCAATCCCCTCCTCCGAAAATGTACTGCCCATCTGTTGGCGTCCTCTAGCAAGCCGTGTCTTCACTGTGTTATCCGGCATCTTCAGCACTTCGCTGATTTCCCGTACCGATAGCTCCGCATAATAATAAAGCCACAGCACTTCCCGGTATTTCAGAGGGAGCTTGCCGACTGCTTCCACTACTTCACTGCTTTTCTCTGTTGCCAGCACCGTATCTTCAGCTGAGCTTTTATTCGGCAAGAGAGGGCTCAGCTTGTTTGTCAATTCGATTTTGCGATGTGCCCAGCTTTTGAAATAGTTATGGCATTCGTTCACGGTGATGCGGTACAGAAAAGTTTTGACGCTCGAACGCCCTTCGAACTTCTCGAGATTCGTATAATAGCGGATGAAGACGTCTTGCACGATGTCTTCTGCCTTCGCCCGTTCTTTCACAAACGAATACGCCAACCGCATCAAATAATGCCCGTACTCATCCATCGCTTCCGTAAGCAACCGATCCTTTTCGTATTTCTCCAAGCCCTCTCCCCCTTTTACTATCTGTTAGACAAAGCTCAATGCCCCGCCGTTTCGTTTTTCTCAAAAAAATACTCGTTCAGCTTTTTGCAGCTAAACGAGTTAACTAATTTCGTTCCCTCAGGAGATGAATTTCTATGCCTAAATGCACAAGGGTTTCTGAAGAGCTTATTCAATTTAATCTTCAACAGTGACGCTTTTTTATGAACTTCTTATTTTTGCTTTTGTCTTCCACCCAAACTTTTACCTGCTATAAACGTTCCATGTCTTCAATTTTTTTGTTATTCTTTTACAAAAACCTTGCCAGTATCGGAAATGACGAGAAACAAAGTTTTTTCTTCTTAGAGCGAAGAAGTACCTTCAAAAGCATAAGCCCATCTGGTAGTGAAAGGATTCCCAGGGTTTTGCCCTTCGGTGGGCATGATATCCTCTTCCCTCAGCTCCAGTTTGTCGTACTAACCAGAATCTGTTCTTGGGCTTGTTGAGGGTAAATTCCGGAAGCGAAAGGAAGACGCCGGCAGCCAAAATCAGCATAAAAAAGGCGTACCTTCCGTATTTTTTTGCAGGTATAAGATGCTTGCAAATCGTCACATGCACCACTAAGAACACAATCGAGAAACTTAGCGTTATCACGTTATCGTAAATGGCTCTATTAAAGAAGAATAATATAGCAAACAGGCAGATCGATATAATTGCGCCAACCAAGTAATCTTTCACTGTTAGCCATCTCCTTCATGGCGTTTTGAATAGTTTAAGAAGTTTCATTTAAGTACATACCAGTTAAATCCTCTTTTTCCCAGAAACCGCTACCGTGTGAAATTGTCTTGAATTTGGGCCTTTTACTAATGCCACTTCTAAAAATCCGTTGTCCTTCATAAGGGGAATTAGTTGATCGTTTATCATGTTATCAATTCCTTCCCACTTCTCCTCATTCTTGCCATTACAAAGCGTAATTACACAAGCACCGCCAGGTTTTAAAACTCTAGATATCTCTGAAATGGCGGCAGATAATTCATCCCAAAAATAGATGGTGTGGATGCTGAATATTTTTTCAAATTGCTCGTTTTCGAAAGGCAGGCTTTTCACATTTCCATGTACCAGTTTTGCCTTTTCTTCCTTCAGCGCTTTTTTGTTTCTCATCGCAGCTGAGCGGATTACCGCAGGCGAAAGGTCCAATCCCACTACTTTCTCAGCTTCATTTTTTTCTAAGATCAACTTAATTGCGTACCCTGAACCACATCCAAGTTCCAAGATATTTTCTCCCGGTTGTATATCCAGCAACTCAATCGTCCATAAGGTCTCTGGCTTATGCTGCCACACCATCTTTTCACCTATGTAAGCTCCGATCAACCCTTTAGGTGTTCTGTACTGCCCATCAATAAACGCTTTAACTCGGCTCATTAACTCCATGACTCACCAACTTTACTTTATTGTGTTAAAAAATAAGTGTTGGTAAAAGTATACCGATACGGGCGCTTTAAAACAGCTAAAAAATTTCCGATTCTCTTCCCTTTCATGTGGAACAAAACACCTTCAAATAATGAAACAAAAAAGATGACCCCGGACACCATGCGGGAATCATCTTATCGCAACAGAAAGCTGCTGGCTACTTGTATTCACTCGTTCTCCAGATGGGGCCTGGTTCACCTTTCATCTGTATTTGTTTTGTTGTGAGGTTGATTCTCTTTTCGTTGTTCTGTTTTTCTTTCAGTTCGAATTCGGATATCACATCGTCCATAGCTTCTTTTGTTGAGTTTTAATTGTTATGCTCCCTGGGAACCACAATTTAAAGAAAAATTCATGGTTTTGCCCCTTTGCCGTCCATCTCTTGTATCCTCCAGTATCGCTAAAATCTTTCTTTCTGTACAATGGACAGCTTGTTGCAGTTTGCGACTCTCTGACTTTGTTGTCCCGGCGCATGATGAGCACGAACAACTTCCATTTATAGCTCACTTGCGTTTTTTTTGAGTTGTGTTTTTCTATAAACTGAGAAAACCCAACAAACTTGTTGTTACACAAGAATGATGAGCTTCTTTCTTTATATACATTTAGTTGGTAGCTTCCGGTAATCCCTCATATGTTAACTAGTATAGTTTTTTAGGAATATCATTCCATTGAAATATCAAAATTGGCAATCAATATTTCCATTTTTTATTTTTTAATTGTAAGGCTATGGTAATATAAGGATAAAAATAAAAGAAGGTTTTCATTTGGAACTTTTCACAGAAAAATTGATAATGATTGCCCTATTTGTCTTGATCATCCATTCTATTGAAACACTGGCCTATGCCGTTCGCTTATCAGGCGTAAGAGTACGCCTGCTGGCCTCTGCTCTTTCCTTGTTCAATGTCATGGTAATGGTCTCTCGTTTGGCGAATATGATGCAGCAACCATTTACCGGGAGTTTAATTGATTCTGCTCCAGAGACGAATACATTTGAATTTGTCGAAGCACAATACCGAATAATCATCGGTTCTTCTACTGTGGGAACTATAATAGGGATTCTTTTGCTTCCAACTTTCATTTCTATATTTTCGCGTGCTATCATTCATCTTTCAGCCGAAAGAGGATCTATACCCGGACTCGTCAAAAAAGGAATGAATATTGGCTATATTAGAAGAGGAATCGGTCACATTCATCTGCCAAAACTGTCTTACTTAAAGGGTGTCAGTTTAAAAGATATTCCGGTCCAGTTATTTTTTATCAATATGATCATTACCGCTGTTTACACAATTGGCGTTCTTTCTGCGCTTTATGCAGCCATCATTGTTCCAGAAAGAGCTGCTACAGCAATAATGGCTTCGGGTCTAATCAATGGATTGGCCACTATTCTACTCATTGTTTTTGTCGATCCGAAAATCTCTGTGTTAGCCGATGATGTCCTCAATCGGCGCGGCAGCTACCTGAATCTAAAAAGCATCGCTGTAATGATGATCGCTTCCCGCTTGCTGGGTACGATACTTGCTCAATTATTCTTTTTACCTGGGGCAAGATACATAGCATGGTTCACGAAATTTATTGTGTAATACAACAAATACAAGGTATGATTCAAAATCAAAATTATCTTCATAAATACAGGAAGACTGGATGCAAAATTATACGCATCCAGTCTTCCTTTGTTCTTCCGATAAAATGTTGATATGTAAACCGAATTCACGCCAAAGCTCTTTTAATCCTAGAGCACAGAGCTTAGATTGTAATGTTACATTCAGACACAAACAACCTGACGCTTCAAGAATATTTATATTAGTCTTCATTTAACACTTGATAAAGACTTACTTCGTAGTCAGAAATAGAGATGAAGTGATGAATCTCTGATGGATTTAGTCCTCTCAAGACTCCTTGAACCGTTCCTAGAAGCAGCGGTGCCTGTGCGCCGATTTCTAATTGATACATTACTTGATCGGCATCGTAAGAATCAAAAAAGTAGGCATAATCCCCTCTGACGCAAAGGGCGTGAGATCCATGCAATATTTCAGGAATTGAATAGGAACAGAAATCCCGTGTCTTGGGGTTCACTTCAACCAGCTGAAAATCGGTGTATGGAAAGAGCCATACGTTGTCCCCTTCGCCTTTGCAAAGTGCATAACAATCATCGATTACGCACGGATCCGACAAATCGGAATGATAGCGGAAGAGGACTTTTCCCATAAGGTTAAAAAGCACGAGCCCTTCGGTGGAAATGCCGTTTCCATAGACCCCTTCATCAAAATAGCTGATCCATATCCCTTCTTTTCCAACAGCTATCTCTTCAATTGCCTCTCCCCCGTTAAAGGAATGGATGAGGTGGCCGGTCAGATTGATGATAAATACATTTTCTTCGTTTTCCTCATTTTCATAGGTAGCTACCAAAATGTGAAGGTCATCAACCCACCGGATACGCGATAAGCTATACCGCGTAAAGGAAACATCTATTTCGACACCCTTCAATTGAATGACTGTCTTGTTATTTTTCTGGAGAATCACGGCCGTTCCGTATCGGCCCTTCCAGTCCGCATCAACAACTTCCACCGACTCTCCTTGATGGGAAGAAGACGAATAAATGATTTTTTTTGTTAGTCCTTGGCTCAAAAAAACTCCCCCTAATCCTCACGCCAAATGGTCTCATTCCTCTTTCTCCTCAATATACCAACAGAACGAAATGAAGGCTATATAATTCTAGTAATAAAAGCGTTCGTAAAAGTACACGTTTACGAACACTCTAAAAAAGCACAAAACCGCTAAAAAAACCGTTCGTAAACATGTCCAAACACTTTACGAACGTTCGCTATCCTCCATACACTTTTTCGAACAGTTTCCGTCTCATCTAAAGAACGGAGAATTCCCATAGACAAACAAGCTCCAGCAAAAAAAGCCGCCGAGTCTTTTCTCGACAGCATAAAACCCGGGCTAGATGCCCGGGTTTTAATTTGTATCCGTTTCACGTGGAACAAAATCAGCCTTTTTTAACGAATTCCGATTTCAACTTCATCGGCCCGAAACCGTCAATCTTGCAATCGATGTCGTGGTCGCCTTCGACAAGTTTGATGTTCTTGGCCTTTGTGCCGATTTTCAGCACCGACGAACTGCCTTTTACTTTCAGGTCCTTTATCACTGTTACGGAATCGCCGTCTACCAGAACGTTGCCGTTTGCATCGCGCACAACTTTCACTGTTTCTTCCTCTTCCACTACAACCGTCCATTCGTGTCCGCATTCCGGACACACCAATAGATCTCCATCTTCATATGTATATTCCGATTTGCATTCTGGGCAATTTGGCAAAGTTTTCATTTCTTCAATTCCTCCCATCATCTAAGCAATATCTCAAGACGTTCCTTCCATATTACCACGCCTTGAGCCTCTTCAGAAAGTGAATATGAAACGAATTTTGGGACAGCTACTGCCCAGTCAATCGCATAAAAAGCCTGCAGGGCGCAATGCCCGGCAGGCTGGATTTTGTTCTCTTTTTCGCTTAACGCAAGGTCCGCTTCAAAAATTCCTGAGTCCGCTCTTTCTTCGGGTTGTTGAAAATTTGTTCAGGCGGCCCTTCTTCAACGATGACGCCTTTGTCCATGAAGACAACCCGGTCTGCTACTTCTTTGGCAAATTCCATCTCATGCGTAACAATCAGCATTGTCAGCCCGCTTTTCGCCAAGTCTTTCATGACTTTCAGCACTTCGCCGACCATTTCGGGATCGAGTGCCGATGTCGGCTCATCGAACAGCATCACATCCGGTTCCATCGACAACGCACGCGCAATTGCCACACGCTGTTTCTGGCCGCCAGAAAGCTGTTCAGGCTTTGCATTGATGTATTGGTCCATGCCCACGACCTGCAGAAATTGCTTCGCTGTCTTTTCGGCATCTTGCCGCTTGCGCTTCAGCACTTTCATTTGCCCGACGACGCAATTGTTCAAGACATTGTGGTTATTGAACAAGTTGAATTGCTGGAACACCATGCCAAGTTTGGTGCGGTAGGAATGAATGTCATGACGGTCATCGAGGATGTTTTCGCCGTTGTAGATGATTTTGCCGCCGCTCGGTTTTTCGAGCAGGTTGACGCAGCGGAGCAGCGTCGATTTACCGGAGCCTGATGACCCAATGACGCACACTACTTCGCCTTTGCTGACAGAGAAATCGATGTCTTTCAACACTTCATGCGTTCCGAAGGATTTGCTTAAATGCTGGATTTCAATAACTTTTTCCATAAGGTCTCCTCTTCTGCTATTGCGGATTTCTTATTCTTTGATTTTATGTTCTGTGTCTTCTGCCGTGACCACTTGCATTGGCAAGCCGCCGATCATGCTGTAATTGGACGGCCCTGCCATTTTGCGCTCAAGCTTGCGCAGCAGGAGCGTGATGGTGAATGTCATGACAAAGTACAAGACGCAGGCGATGAAGAACGATTCGAAATACCGGAAATTATTGCCCGACACCGACTTGGTCTGGAAAAACAATTCCGTGACGCCGATAACGTTCAATACGGCGGTGTCCTTGATATTGATGACAAACTGGTTGCCGGTTGCCGGAAGGATGTTGCGCACTACCTGCGGCATGACGACGTTCATCATTGTCTGGAAATGATTCATGCCGATTGCCTGTGCCGCTTCGAACTGTCCTTTGTCGACAGAAATGATACCGCCCCTGACGATTTCCGACATATAAGCGCCCGTATTAATGGAGACGATGAAAATCGCCGCCGTAAAGACATCCATATCAATGCCGAAAGCCATCGCCGAGCCGTAGAAAATGACCATTGCCTGAACAATCATCGGCGTGCCGCGGAAAAATTCCACGTACGCGGACAGCAAGAAATTGATCGTTTTCTGGAACAAACGCTTCACGCCGCGCTCCGGCATCGGAACTGTATTGACAATGCCGATAATCAAACCGATTGCGGCACCGATCAACGTGCCGATGATGGAAATCAGCAATGTCATCCCTGCTCCGCGCAGGAACATTGGCCAGTTATTTGTAAGTATGGTGATAACCCACTCAAGACTCATGGTTTTCCTCCTAAAAAAATTTAAAGCCGGCTGCATTTAGCTGCAGCCGGCACCGCCTAAACTTTTACTGGGCAGCTGGTTGGTTTTGAATAGCCGTATCCATGATTTCCTGGCGTTGCTCTTCTGAGATGCCAGTTAATGTTTCGTTGATCTGTTCTGTAAACTCGCTGCCTTTTTTCAAGCCGACAGCTACTGCCGTGTCATCTTCTGAAGTCTCAAAGCCTTCTGTGAATTCCACCATCGCGAAATTCTCGTTCGCTGCTGAAGCGCTGACCGCTTCCGGGCGTTCTGAAACATAGCCGTCAATCATGCCCGACTCAAGCGCTACCCGCATTGCTGGGAAGCTTTCCATTGCCGTCTCTTTGGAAACCCCTTCAATTTGGTCGATAACCGTATAATGGAACGTATTCAATTGCGCCGTTATTTTCGCGCCGCTGAAGTCAGCAAGCTCGCTCGCGCCTTCAAATTCGCCGCCTTTTTTCACAACCATCACCAATTCCGATGTGTAATAATGCTCGGAAAAATCGATGGTTTCTTTGCGTTCCGCTGTCGGCGACATGCCCGCCACAATGGCATCGATTTTGCCGGAGTTCAGTGCTGGGACCAAGCCGTCCCATTCCGTTTTGACGATTTCCAATTCTTTTCCGAGACCTTCCGCGATTTGTTTCGCGATTTCCACATCATAGCCGCCCGCGTATTCCGCATTGCCGGAAATTTTCACAGCGCCATTGGAATCATCGCTCTGCGTCCAGTTGAACGGCGCGTAGCCCGCTTCCATCCCTACTTTAAACGTCCCGCCTTCTTCGGTTGAACCTCCGCCTGAAGCTGCGTCTTCTTCCGATCCGCATCCCGCAAGCAACATGCCCAGTGACAGCACGGCTGTTAACATCAATCCTGATTTCTTTTTCATCTTTTCATTCTCCCCCTTTGTGTTTTAAGTAAAATAATTCTGAATAGGCCAAAAAGGGCAGCTATGTACAAAAAAAGACCTGAGATAGACTCAGATCGCTATATGCATAGTTGCCCTAAATCCTCTTTTCCCGTATCGAGATAGCACACCGCGAAAGACTGGGAAGTCCAATGCGGCAGTCCTGCAATTATTCACTGCAGACCCAGCAAGTAATAATGAGAAATATTACAAACTTCGGCGGTCTTCCCTTCTCCATAGCATCCTTGTTTCTCAAACTCCTCTATGGACTAATAAATTCCGCGCCTCTACCTCACCGGAAAGTGAGGTCATATTCACTTGTTTTTCATAGTCTACATTATTACTTTTTTCCTGTCAACGCCGCTCCAAATTCTGTTCTGAGCTCTTTTTCCGCGCCTTATCATCAATCAAAACTATTCAAAGAAAAAGTAGTTGTAGTAATTAAGCGAATATCCAAATTTATTATTATGCTTGTTTTAAATGAAAGCATAAAAATATTTCACCTTCCAAACCAAAGGACTGAAAAAAGCGAATCGGCTTTTTTAAAGATGGTCTGCCTTTTGTTTGCGCAATTATTTCCATACTTGCTCTAAAGTCTCCCTAAATAATGAATCAAGCTTATCTGTCGGGTCTCCAATGCGCGGCGGCAATGTTTTTGCATAAGCTTCCAGCCTTTCAATTTCACTGTCCAAGAAATGATGGATCGCAGGAATCCGCTGTTCCAGGTCCAGCTCTTCCCCCGCTTTCTTGCGCTCCAATAAATCGAGAATTTCTTCTTTCAAAATTCCTTCGGGCACAAGCGCTTCCATCAACTCATAAAAATCAATCGGAGGAATGGTCTGGCGCTCTTTGATCCAAGTGGCTGCCAAGACCGGACGCAATGCGTAAAAATATTTTTTTATCTTTACTTCCTCTTTACTGAGATGGGTTCGGTAATTGTTTTTGGCCATGTTCAAGTAATGATGGAGGCTCGCGTTCGGGAAAAAAACTTCATCTTCCAGCCCTTTTAACTTCTCCTTGAACGAATAGGCCTCGTAATACCGGATTTCGCTGTACATCCACTCTAGAAATGGCGGGTTGCTTTTACGGAACAGCCGCAAAGCTTTCGTAATTTCCCATCCGCTGATGTCGAGCATGTCGCTAATGGGCATTTCAATGACATCCCGCTTCTCGCCGATGCCTTGCGGGTCGATGGCCAAATACCACTCCGGCTGATGAATATAGACGAAACGGACGTCATAATCACTGTCCGTTGACGGAAATCCCCACGCCCGGCTGCCGGACTCAACCGCAAACAGCACTTTCACTTGAAACTGTTCTTCGATTTCTTTTAACTTTTCCTGTATCACCTGATCCATCAACGCCACCGCTTTCATTAATTTCACTTCTTATCTGATTAGCATAATTGATTTGCCACGGAATGCCAATTTGCCCACACATCCCATATACACCATAATAATTTATTTAAATATTCCGATAAATTAGAAGTTTAATGATTTCTTCGTTGTATAATGAAAGCAGAAATCATCTTGCATTCCAGGAGGCGAATGAACGCATGGCTCACACGAAACAGACCATCTTCATCAATGCTCCACTTGAAAAAGTTTTTCGCTACACCATCAATCCTGAAAATTGGGCACATTTCTACAACAATCTGGCTTCTCCGAAAAAAATTGATGGCAACGGTGAGGTCGGTACCGTCGTTGAAGCCGAGTATGCCATCATGGGCATGCATTTCCCTGAAACCATTCAAGTCACAGAATGCGAAATCACCGACAGCACCGCCAAATGGACGGGCATGATGAGCGGCAGTTTCAATGCCAGACAATCCAGCTATTACGTTACGAGAGACTCTGGGACAGAGGTCAGTTTTGAAATCGAAAGCTATATCCCGGATGACTTGTTCGGAAAAATCACCGACCGGATCATCTACGAACGGCTGAGCCGGAACTCTGCCTCCCATACCTTGGAAAACATCAAAGCCATTTGTGAAAGTTCCGAGTAGCAAAAAGGAAAGCGCGCTGCAAAGCGTACTTTCCTTTTTTGGTTGGCTTCTGGCCGCTGCTGCTATATATTTTAGGAAAGGCAGTAAGTTTTTTCAGAGCCCTGGTAAAATTGTTGAAAAGAGGTGCGAAGATGAAATCGATTATTTATACGGACGACAACAAGTTTCTTGCAGGCATTACGATGAAGAACGAAGAAGCACCGGAAGCCAATAATATGGCGCTCCACGCATGCATGGATCCTGCTAAGATTGCCGAAAACCGGGCACTTCTTACAACATCAGTCAATAGCAGCATGAATGATCTCGTTTGCGCCCAGCAAACCCATAGCGCCAATTTCCACCGCGTGGAAACGTCGGACAAAGGCCGCGGCGCATTGGATTTGGCGAGCGCCATACCGGATACGGACGCTCTTTATACATACGAATCGGGCATCTTGTTGTCCAGCTTTGCTGCCGACTGCGTGCCGATCCTGTTTTTCAACGAATCGGCGGGAGTTGTCGGCGCCGTCCATTCCGGCTGGCAAGGGACGGCAAAAGAGATTTCATTGAAATTGTTCCAACACCTGATTGAAGTGGAACAATGCCGACCGGAGGATTTTCGCATCCAGATTGGACCTGCCCTGAGTCAGGAGAAATTCGAAGTCGATGAAGACGTGTATTTGAAATTCAAGGCGCTTGGCTATGCGGACAGCTTTGCGTATTACAATGAAGAAACCGGCAAATACCACATCGACAACCAGCTTGTGGTGAAAAAGCAATGTGAACTCGCAGGCATCCCTGCAGATTCCATAGCGGTCGACCGGATCTGCACGTATCAGGATCCTTCCGGCTTTTCTTACCGAGAAAACCGGAAAGCCGGCCGCCATATGGCATTCATTATGAAAAAATAGAGGCAAAGCCAATCGCGAAAGGCATTCCAGTGAAAGCTGGAATGCTTTTTTTCATAGATATTAATCAAAATTGCTGCAAATAGCGTATTTTAATTGGATAGTTTTGGATTCACTTCCCTTGCCGAGCGAAATACTTTCTCTCAACTGCCAAATACTTTCCGCACGCAAAAAGGGGCGTCTCCGAAAGGACGCACCTGCCAAATCTATTCGTATTTAATGTTGCCTCAAGCTCTGTACAAAGGAAAATAGGAGCTGTTTTCGTCTTTCTCTTTTTCAAAACAAAGCATTTGGTACAACGCAGGATTGTGGATTTTCTTTCCGATATGGAATTCCAGCGGTGCGTCTTGGGTGAAAGTCTTTTTGAAGCGGTAAAGGTTGTCGTCCTGACCTGAATAGCCGCCGCCCAGATGAAACGCTTCCGCGCCCCCCGCCTGGCCCCATTCGGCGATTTTGAAAAGCAGCAAATTGTTCGCACCCAGGTTCCGATATGCCATTAATGATCCTGATAAATGATAGTGGATGAATTTGCCCTGGCTCAACACTAAGGTCGCCGCAATCATTTTCCCATCCAGGAATGCGCCGAAGAAATGAAGGTCCGATCCGAACAGCGTGATGGTTTTTCGGAAATAATCCTCGGTGAAAAAGTAATAACGGGTCGCGTTGTTGCGGCGCATGGTGTCGTAATACATCAAGATGAATTCCTCGAGGTAATCTTCCGTGCTGATTTTTTTGATTTCGATGTTGTTCTTTATCGCTTTGCGGATCATGTTGCGGTTTTTTCCCGGAATGCGGCTCAGCAAATCGCCTTCCTGCTGCAGCCCGATTGCCACTGTATCGCTGACGTAGGAAATCTCCATCTCGGTTTCGAAACCTTGCTGGTTGCCTAATAACGGATGGAATCTGGCAAATTCCGAGACGATGTGATGGCGCTGGCAATATGCGCCGAATTCTTTTCGGAATTCCGACAGCAAAGCCTGCTCGCTGCCGCAGCATGAAATCAGCGGTCCACCGTAGCCATATGGTGTCGTAATATCGTATAATTCCAAATCGCCTTCATTGGCAATCGTCCGTTTGATGACCGGATACGCAATTTTGCCGGAAGCATTTTCAAAAACGAACAACATCGCCTCCCCCTCATCCAATAACAGGGCGCTCATAAAATATTCATGCGAGAAATAGATGTCGGTATTCGAAAAGCCGGCTACAAGGCGATTCCAGCGAACGCTGTCCTTGCCATCAATGACTGTGAGTAATCTTGTTTCCTGCACCTGCATAATATGACCCCCCTGATTTTGAAAAGGTGTCGGCTGATTCACCTGTTCTTATTCCATACTTTAAAGGGCGCAAATGAAATTCAGGTGAAATTATGCAGGGGTTTTAATTTTTTTTGCATTTTACGAAAGGCTGTCGAGGATCCGGTCGCAAAGCGCCATCGTTTGGACGTTGTCGCGTGCGTTCGACAAGGGCATCGCACCCGTTGTACAGCATTCAAAGAAATGGGCCATTTCACCGACAAAACCGCGGAGGTACAGGTCCCGGTAAGCTCCGGACATCGGCGTTGCGGACGGCTTGTAATGGGTGTCCGCTTCTTCGATCGATTGCCATGGCTGTTCTTCGTGATGCTGGGATTTATGAATCGTCAACGCATTGATTTCATCCGCAAAAGCGAATCCTTCATCAAACGTCACCGTGATATTCTCACTTTCACGCGTCCAGGCAGTCATGCCGCTGAAATACAGGCTGCCGACCACGCCCGTTTCAAACTTCAACGAGATGCTATGTGAAATAAACCCTTTGCTGCTGTTTTTGAACCCTTTCACTTCCACCGCTTCGCCGAACAGGAACCGCACGAGGTCCACCATGTGGATGGCGGCGAACTTCATGAACTGCTCGTCATTTTCACAAAACAAAGTACTGTCGACAGCAAAGCGCGCTTGGAAAGAGCGGGCTGGACCGAGCGTTCCGCCATCAATCACTTCTTTGAGTTTTTGGTAAATCGGTGCGTAGCGCTTCATGAACCCGACCATCAATTGGACTCCGGCTGTTTCAGCAGCGGCTGCAATGTCAGCCGCTTCTACCTCCGTCATGCCAAGCGGTTTTTCGACAAAGACGTTTTTCCCTGCATGGATGCAGTCAAGCACTAACGCGGCATGGTCTTCAGGCTGGGCAACAACCACCACACCCGCACATTCTTCCGCTTCCAGCATGCTTCGGTAATCATCATAAGCGCTGCCTTCGCTTCCCAGCCGCTGAAGCGCATTGCGGGAACGCTCAAAACTGCGCGTGGCAATCGCTTGGATTTCCGCTCCCGCTTCCAGTGCCGCTGGGTAAATATTCGTCGTCGAATGGAGGCCGGCTCCAATGAAACAGACATTTGTTTTTTTCATATGACCTCTCCTTTTTTCTTCATATCATATACCAAGACCGTCAAAAAAAGCCCTTTTCCATATAAAAAAGCCGTGAAATGCTTTTGCATTTCACGGCTTGCGCTGATTATCCAGCTTGTTTTTGCGGCGGATCGGCCAGCAGCGACGCCACTATTCCCAATAGCGGAAAAATCATGATGACCCATAGCACTTCATCATAGCCGCCAAAACGGTCAAAGAACAGGCCGAACGGCAATGGCCCGAGAGCAGAACCGACGACCATCACCGCCATGGAAATCCCTGTGATGCTGCCCAAGTATTGCCGGCCAAAATAATTCGGCCAGATCACACTGAGCGTCACGCGTTCAATGCCGAGCATGAATCCCCAAACAACGGCAAACAGAATCGCTGAGGAAAAGGCGCTTGCTTCTTTCAGCAAGAAGATCGATGCGATCTCCCCGGCAAAAACAGCAGCAAGCATCCATTGTACCCGGATCTTATCAAGCAAATAGCCTGCCAGGAAAGTCACCGGAAAACCGATGACAGCCATGAGGCTTAAGACGGCAGCAGCCGTTTCAGGCTCAAGCGACTGGAGCGAAAAAATGGAAACGAGGTGGAACGTCATGCCGGTATTCACCAGCGCCGGAACTGCTACACAAAACAGCAGCAGCCAAAAAGTCCGAGTCGTCCGGGCCTCTTTCACCGTCCAGCTGATATCAGCGGACAATTGCCGCTGATGCTCTTTTTTGCTGACACTTGGACCATTGTCCGGCCGTAATCCGAAATCTTCCGGCCGGTTGCGGATGAAGAAAAAAGCCAGCGGCGTAAATATGAGGATTACCGAAGCACCAAGAATCTGCCACGTTGCGCGCCAGCCAAACGATTCGATCAGCCAGACATTGAGCAGCGGGAATGCGGCGGAACCGATCATCCCTCCAAGCGCCGCCAATCCCAAGGCCTTGCCGCGCTTCTGAATGAACCACTGCGGCACCAGCGAATTCGGCACGAGCGACATTGAGCCTTGCCCGAATAACCTGACAGCAAAAAAGCCGATAAACAGCATCGCCCAGTTGACGACGAGGCTGTTGAACACACTTGCCGCTGCTAACAGGATGGAAACGATGACCGCCATTTTGCGTGCACCGAATTTATCGACCATTCGGCCGACCATGAACAGCATAAGCCCTGCAAGCAAGGTCGCCGCTGAGTAAATACCGGAAACCGCCGAGCGGCTCCACCCGAATTCTTCTATGTAATAATCGATAAAAATGGCATTCGAATACGTTTGTCCCGGGCCTGAGAAGAAATGAGAGAGCCCTGCAACGATGACAATCAGCCAGCCGTAATAAAAGGGCGTTTGGATTAAACCGGGTTTCTTTGGGTGTGTGCTTTTTATGCCTTGCATGTCCAAGCTCCTTTGCATAAAAAAGGAGCCCCGGAGAGCTCCTTTTCCAATTACCTTTTCATTGTTATTTGACGATCAGCACCGGACAATTCGCCCGTTTCACGACTTTGTGGCTGACACTGCCCAGCACCATTTCCTGGAGCGAGTTCAATCCGCGGCTGCCGATGACCAGTATGTCGAATTTTTCTTTATTGGCATATTCGACGATTGCCGGACCCGGTGTGCCATGAAGGATCTCGACTTTGTATGGGATGTTCTCCGCCGCCAAAGTTTGTTCGACCGGCTGAAGTTTTTTTCTGCGCTGCATGTCCAGCTCCAGTGAACTGCCGCTGTGCAGCACTTCGTTTTTAGCGTTGTCGTAATCTGCAACAAAGACGATCGTCACCTGGGACTCCGGAGAACCCGCCGCTAACTTTACCGCTTCATTCGCCGCGCGCACCGAATGGTCCGAGCCGTCCACCGCAAGCAATATCCGATTATACATATTCAGCACTCCTTCATTGGTTTAATGGGTTGGCAATTTGGCCTTATCGTTATTGAAAATAGCCAATTGGTCAATCAGTTTCTGGCTGCCTGAATCGAGGCCGGTGATTACGACGTCGTTGCGGTTTTCTTTGAATTTCAAGACGACCCGGTCGACAGCGCCGACGCCGGAATCATCCCAGATATGCGCATCCGTGAAATCGATGTACACTTGCTGTCCTTCGACTTCGTAATCGAATTTCTCCAGGAAATCATCGACCGAAGCAAAGAATAATTGGCCGACCACCCGGTAACGGGCAGCTTCCTGCAATTCCTTCTCCACTTTGATCTTTGAAATTTTAGCGACAAAGAAAATCGCGCTCAATAAAACACCTGCAAAAACACCT
The DNA here is from genome assembly GCF_058268455.1 of Planococcus sp. TJ-302. NCBI lineage: Bacteria > Bacillati > Bacillota > Bacilli > Caryophanales > Caryophanaceae > Planococcus > Planococcus sp. TJ-302. The sequence continues at coordinate 2,189,641 of NZ_JBZDOI010000001.1, forward strand.
TTTGACAAATCGTGCGTATATACCACAATCGCAACGGTTGCCACCATGACAATCGCATCGGCTTTCGGCGCTTTTTTCAAATAGCTGAACGAAGACCAATCGAATGTGCCGATCGACACCATGATCATGATGCCGACAAGCACAGGCATCGGAATTTGAATGACGACGTTGCCCAGAACGATAATCAGGAACATCAGAAACGTACCGGCTACGAACGCAGACAATCTGCCGCGGCCTCCAGATTTAACATTGATGATCGATTGGCCGATCATGGCACAGCCGGCCATGCCGCCGAAAAACCCGTTGACAAAATTGGCGATTCCTTGCCCTCTCGACTCTTTGTTCTTGTCACTCGACGTCCCCGTCATATCGTCAACAATATTGGCGGTCAATAACGATTCCAACAAGCCGACCACAGCCAATGCCAATGAATACGGCAAAATGATCATTAAGGTTTCAAGATTGAATGGCACGTCCGGCAGCAGGAATGTCGGCAATGTCTGGCTGATAGTGCCTAAATCCCCCACCGTGCGCATATCAAAACCGTAATAAATCGTAACGGCAGTCAATGCCACCAATGCGATCAATGGAGCCGGAATGGCTGTAAAAAATCGCGGTACAATGTAAACGATCGCCAACGTGATGGCGACAAACACATACGTCAGTGTATTGATGCCAAGGAAATGCGGCACTTGCGCCATGAAAATCAGGATAGCCAGTGCGTTGACAAAGCCGATCATGACAGCCCGCGGGATGAACTTCATCAATTTCGCAACTTTAAATACCCCGAATAATAATTGGATGACCCCTGTTAAAATAGTGGCCGCCAATAAATACTGCAGCCCGTGGTCGCGTACAAGCGGCACCATCAGCAAAGCCATAGCGCCCGTAGCTGCGGAAATCATTCCTGGCCGCCCGCCGACAAATGCGATGATGACGGCGATACTGAACGAGGCGTAAAGTCCCACCATCGGGTCAACCCCCGCGATGATCGAGAATGCGATTGCTTCCGGAATCAATGCAAGCGCTACGACAATCCCTGCCAGGATGTCTCCCCTCACATTGCCAAACCATTGAGTTTTAATTTTTTCTAACACAGCCCTTACTCCCTTTTACTCTATATTTTTATGGCTTTTAACTCTCATAAAAGCCGAGCCTTTTTTGCAATAGCAATAGTGTATCATCATCGTTCCTAAAAGAGAACCTTTTTGGAACTTTTTTATTCTATTTATGGTATAATGGATGGAATTCGTTTTATGTAAGGGAGATTTTACCGTGTTGATAGGATACGCAAGGCCAAGTGCAGAAGATCCGGTTTGCGAAAATCAGGTTGCACAGCTGAAAAATGCAGGCTGCCAAGACATTTATATAGAAGAACATGCTTCTCCCAAAAAAAGAATTCGTCTGTACGAGCTGCTTGAAAAAGCTGGTGCCGGCGACAAAATCATCGTCTCAAAACTGTACACTTTAGGTGATTCTACACGCCATTTAGTTGAGCTATTGGACACTATGGAAGCCAAAAGCCTGTCGCTTTTGTCAATGCGCGAAGAAATCGACACCGCCAACGAGAAACAATACCCGTTTCAAAAAATCCTCCACTGTTTGGCCGATTTCCAAAGCGATGCTATCAGTGAAAAAACCAGAGCCGGCTTGTCGGCGGCCAAAGAAAAAGGCGCTGTATCCGGACGTCCACGCAAAGCGGATGAAAATGTTAAAAAAGCCATTGAGATGTACGAAAGCAAACAATACAGCCTAGCTGACATTAAAGAAAAAACCGGCATCAGCAAATCGACACTTTATCGTTATTTGGAAAATTAATGCCCGGTATTTTTAAAAGGAGATTTTATATGCTGAAAAAAGAATGGCCGAAACATACGATTTTGGCAATCGCCGTCCTTGCGACTTGGCTGAAAACCTATTTCGTCTACAAAACCGGCTTCTCGATCACGATTGACAATCCGATGCAGGAATTGATCCTGTTCATCAGCCCCTTAAGCCTTTTGCTGTTCCTGTACGGAGTATCCCTATTTTTCAAATCCGAAAAAAACAAAAACCGCTATTTAGTGGCGGCAATGCTGCTCACTTCGGTCATTCTTTACGGCAACGTCGCTTTTTATCGCTTTTTCAGCGATTTCATCACATTGCCGGTGCTGTTCCAGACTGATAATTTCGGCGATCTTGGATCCAGCGCCGCCGCAAGCATTTACCCGACCGACGTTTTGTATTTCACCGATCTCTTAGTCGTCCTGCTGGCTATTAAGTTCCTCCGCACGAAGCAAACGAATGAAATGGGCTTGAAAATCCATCGCCGTGTCTATTTCGTATTATCGGCAGCTGTGCTGTTCCTTAATCTCGGTTTAGCCGAGGCGGAACGTCCGCAGCTGCTGACACGCAGTTTTGACCGCGAGATGCTGGTGAAGAATATCGGCATGTACAATTACCACCTCTACGACGTCTACATTCAGTCCAAATCACAAGCACAGCGTGCCTTTGCCGATGGTTCTGAACTGACGGATGTCCAGAATTACGTCCATGCCAATCAAGCCGATCCATCCAGCGACATGGCTGGGATTGCAGAAGGCAAAAACTTGATTGTCGTGACGCTGGAATCGATGCAAAGCTTTGCCATCAATGAAAAAATGAACGGGCAAACCATCACCCCTTTCCTGAACGAACTGACGACTGATGAAGATACCATCTACTTCCCGAATCTCTATCACCAGACAGGGCTCGGCAAGACATCGGATTCCGAGTTCATCCTTGAAAACTCGCTGTATCCGCTGAGCGGAGGCGCTGTATTCTTTACGCACGGCGGCAATACCTACAATTCGATGGCTGAAAAATTGGGTGGCGAAGGCTACGTCACGAACGTCCAGCACGCCAATACAAAGAGTTTCTGGAATCGCGACATGATGTATGAATCACTGGAAATTGATGAATTCCTAGATATTCAAAGCTTTACCGTAGGCGAAGGCGATGCGGTCAATTGGGGCATGAAAGACATTCCGTTTTTCGAACAATCAGTTGCCCATATGGCCGAAATGCCGCAGCCATTTTATAGCCGTTTAATCACACTGACCAATCACCATCCGTTCACTTTGGATGAGCAAGACAAAATGATCGATGAATTCGATTCGAACTCCGGTACGCTCAACCGTTATTTCCAGACGACGCGCTACCTGGATGAGGCAGTAAAAGAATTGTTTGATGAATTGAAAGAAAGCGGCCTTTACGAAAACTCGATCATCGTCATGTATGGCGACCATTATGGCATTTCGGAAAATCACAACGAAGCGATGGCGCAATATCTTGGGAAAGAAATTACGCCTTATGAATCCGCACAGCTTCAGCGCGTACCGTTCTTCGTGCACATTCCCGGTTCCGGCAAAGGACATGTGAACGAAGAAATCGGCGGCCAGATTGACATGCGCCCGACAATCCTCAACTTAATGGGTGTTGAGACAGACAACGATATGCAATTCGGCAGTGACTTGTTCTCAGAAGAACATGAAGAGAGCGCTATTTTCCGCGATGGTCGCTACGTTACGAAAGACTATGTCTACGCCGCAAATACGTGCTATGAAAATGGCACAGGCGAAGAAATTGACCCGATGTTGTGTGCACCCTTCACGGAGCAGGCACGAACGGAACTGGAATTTTCAGAGGAAATCATCATCGGCGACCTTTTGCGGTTCTATGATGAAGAAACCGGCAACTTGAATATTTCTGAGCAATAAAAAAAGAGGGCTGCGCCTAAAAACCGCAGCCCTCTTTTTTATTGCTTACTCTTTATACCTTCAATGCCAATACACGATTCTTCAAAAAATGGTAGACCCCGTCTTCGTCACACGTGAATTCCGTCACTTCATCGACGACTGCCTTGATGTGGTCATGTGCATTTTTCATTGCCACTGAATGGGTAACAAATTCGAACATCTTCAAATCGTTGTCGCTGTCGCCGATCGCCAATGTGTCGCAACCTGTTAAGCCGAAGCGTTCCAGCATCTGCTCAATGCCCGATGCTTTGCTGACATTCGCCACCATCACTTCCGCGTTATGCGGAGAAGACGGCGTCATCGTAAAGTCCATGTCCTGCTGCAGTTCCGCAAGTACGACTTTCCAGTTTTCGATTTCTTCCTTCGTTCTCGCAAAAAAATAAAATTTGGAGAAATGGCTGCCGACGATTGTTTCCGTCCACGCAATTTCTTCCGCAAGCGCTTTTTGGCGCGAAATCCATTCGTTGATCTGCACCGAGTCCGGCTTTGGTTCACGGATGGCCGCTTCTACAAAATCCCGGTCCTGCTGGAGGACGATCCGCGATTCGCCATAAGGGAAAAGTTCGTAATAGATTTCATGTTGGCGTGCTTTCCCAATAATCGTTTCCACCAATTCCAGCGATAAAGAATGCTCGAATACCGTCTCTTCGCCAATATAGCCCGACATACCATTCGCCGTGATGATGCCGTCTACCGCAAAGCCTGGCGGCAACATCTCTGTTAATTCAGCCGCCGATCTCCCTGTTGCTATAAAAACAAATACGCCTTCGCTGCGCAATTCGTCTATAATTTCTTTCGTGTGGATGCTCACTTTGTTGTGGTGATTCAGGATGGTTCCATCCATGTCCAAAAATACTGCTTTCGGTTTGATTGACACATTATTGCCTCCTCATTATACAAATAGAAACTATTAAGCCAGTATACGCCTGAATTTTTCCAAACTCAATGAATGCAGACCAAGTTTACAAAAGCTTAACCGTTCTGACAGCATCTTAATTGCTATTGCAATATGGCAATAAATGATAGAATAATGCTAATCAAAAAAGTTTTATGGGCGTTTTAGTTTTTTATAATAGGTATCGATATTCCGCAAAACAGCTTCGCTTGCCGCGGGCAAGACATTGGCCGAAGCTAACGAGGGCAAGTCTTTGCGACGAAGCAGCGAAGCGATGCAGGAGCAGTAAGGTTTTCTTCACTGTTTTGCTCCATATCTAGAGAAATTAAAGAACATGCTGAAACTGCAACTTTCATTTTCTTTGACAAAAGAAAAAGTTCACTATCAAGAAAGACATTTGAATGAAGCGGAAGGCGGCGACTCCTGCGGAACTAGCCTGAGCTGAAGGCCCCGCAGGAAACGAGGTTTGTAGAACCTCGTTTGCGACGAAGCTAGCGAAGCGATGCAGGAGCAGCTCTTTTTCTAGCGACGAGGAGACTGAAGCCAGGCCCGCGGAAAGCGTCCGCAAGAGCGCAATGAAAAGAGATACACGAAGCCAGGCGGATGGAGGTTGAAATGGAACAGATTTTAATTATAGAAAAAGTATTGAATAATAATGTCGTCATCGCCCGCCATGACACCTATAAAGAAGTCGTGCTGATCGGCAATGGGCTTGGCTTCAACCGGAAAAAAGGCGACAGCATCCCTTTCGACACCGCCGACAAAACCTTTTTGCTGAAAGATGAAAAAGAAATGGAGCAATACGTCAACCTGCTGCCCCATATCGAGGAGAACCTTCTCGGTTTCATCCATGACTTGCTGCTGTTTATCGAAGACGGCATGGGCAAAGAGCTGAACGAGCATATCCATGTCGCTTTGACAGACCATCTGGCGTTCGCCATCAGCCGGGCGCAAAAAGACATGCAGTTCTCGAACCCGTTCCTTTACGAAATCGAGGCGCTATACCCGAAAGAATACCGTGTCGCCAAAGAGGTCGTGAAAAAAGTCGAATCGCATATCGGGATCACTTTTCCTGAAGGGGAAATCGGCTTTATCGCGCTCCATATCCATAGCGCAGTGACCGACAAATCGCTGCGCGACATCAATCGTTACAATGCGCTCATCTCACAGCTGGTGGAAATCATTGAAGCGAACTTGTCGATTCAGCTGCAAAGAGACGATGTCGATTACCACCGGCTGATCCAGCACCTGCACCGCGCTATCGACCGTGCCCATAAAGGCAATTCCATCGCCGAGGAACGCAAACTCGAAGAATTGTTGAAAAAGGAATATCCGGTGTGCTATAATCTTGCGTGGAAGCTGATTAAAGTGATGCAAAACCAATTGAACAAGCCGATTGATGAAGCTGAAGTGCTTTATTTGACGATTCACCTTCAACGCTTGCTCAATAATTAAATAAGCCAAACATACGTGTTACTGATACGATCAGGCATGAGTATGAAAAGATTCAAAGATTAATCCAAAGGGGAATTCCATCCTTTTTTAATCGCGTCTTTTCTGCTCATGCCTTTTCTTTTGCCAGCACCGTTCACTTTGGCCGCATCTAAGATAGCCCATTTTATTAATAAGGAGGAATTTTTATGTCAGTTAAAACTGCAAAACCTGCAAAATCCCGAAATCTTTTCGGCCTTATGCAGCAAGTCGGTAAAGCATTGATGCTGCCGGTCGCGCTTTTGCCAGCTGCGGGTATCCTGCTTGCATTCGGTACTAGCTTTGCCCAAGATTCTTTTTTGGAAGCGGTGCCATTCTTCGGCGCTGACTGGCTTCAGAAATTATTATTCGTCATGGCGGAAGCCGGCGGCATCGTATTTGCTAACTTGCCGTTGCTGTTCGCGGTCGGCGTTGCCATCGGACTCTCCAAAGGCGACGGCGTAGCGGGCCTCGCAGCCATCATCGGCTATTTGATCATGAATGTCACGATGAAGGCGTTCGGCAATATTACGCCTGAAATGACGACGGATCCCAAGTACGCGGAAGTGTTGGGTATCCCGACGCTGCAGACAGGCGTCTTCGGCGGTATCATTGTTGGTATCATGGCAGCTTTCCTATACAATCGATATTTTAATATCCAATTGCCACAGTTTCTCGGCTTTTTCGCCGGAAAACGCTTTGTGCCGATCATCACTGCTTTCTCGGCGGTGTTCCTGGGCATCGTGATGTTCCTGGTTTGGCCATTCGCCCAAAACGGTTTGAATGCTCTTTCCCATTTCATGCTTGAAACGAACCGCACGCTTGCGGCTTTTGTTTTCGGGACAATCGAACGTTCATTGATCCCATTCGGCCTGCACCACATTTTCTACTCACCGTTCTGGTTTGAGTTCGGTTCTTATACAAACGCAGCGGGCGAAATCATCCGCGGCGACCAGCGCATTTTCTTCGCTCAGCTGCAAGACGGCGTCGACTTTACCGCTGGTACATTCATGACTGGGAAATTCCCGTTCATGATGTTCGGCCTTCCGGCTGCTGCTTTGGCAATCTACCACACAGCGCGCCCTGAGAAAAAGAAAATTGTCGGCGGCATCATGGCGTCCGGCGCATTAACTTCATTCTTGACGGGTATCACGGAACCGCTTGAATTCTCGTTCTTGTTCGTTGCTCCTATCCTGTTTGGTATCCATGCAGTTTTTGCGGGTCTGTCGTTCATGACGATGCACTTGCTCGACGTTAAGATCGGAATGACCTTCTCTGGCGGCTTGATCGACTTCCTGCTGTTCGGCGTTATGCCGGGCCGTACAGAATGGTTCTGGGTCATCGTTGTCGGACTGGTATTCTCGGTCATCTACTACTTCGGTTTCCGTTTCGCCATCCAGAAGTTCAACTTGATGACTCCTGGGCGTGAAGCGGATGAAGAAGGCGATGATGTTGATGAAGTAATCAGCGACTTGCCTTATGAAATCCTTGAAGCTATGGGCGGCAAAGAAAATATTGCGAACCTTGATGCTTGTATTACACGCTTGCGTGTCAGCGTTGAAGACAAAAACAATGTAGACAAAGCTCGCTTGAAAAAACTTGGCGCTTCCGGCGTCATGGAAGTCGGCAATAACATCCAGGCCATCTTCGGCCCTGTGTCGGATAGCCTGCGCGGCCAGATGCAGGATATCATGGACGGCAAAACGCCGCGTGCGAAAAAAGCTCCTGCAGCAAGCGCAGAAGAAGCAGCAGTTAATTTGGCGGCATTCGAGTTCAGCAGTCCGATGACCGGTGAAATTTTGCCGATCAGCGAAGTTCCTGACCAAGTGTTCTCCGGCAAAATGGTCGGCGACGGTTTTGCGATACGCCCAACAGATGGCAAAGTAGTTTCTCCGGTCAACGGCAAAGTCGTGACGGTGTTCCCTACGAAGCACGCAATCGGCATCGTGGCGGACAACGGCACAGAGATTCTGATCCACATCGGTATTGACACGGTCCACCTGAAAGGTGAAGGCTTCACTTCGAAGATTGAGCAAGGCGACCTTGTCGAACAAGGCCAATTGCTGATGGAAGTGGATTTGGATTATGTCGGAAAAAATGCACCTTCAATCATTACGCCAGTCGTCTTTACAAACCTGGAAGAAGGACAATCAATCTCCGTCCAAGCAACAGGCCATGTAAAAGCGAATGACAAAAACATCGTTGCTATCATTGAAGGCGACTCTGCATCAAACTAATCTTCAACTAATAAAACAATAGAAAAGCCAATGCAGCTGCGAGTTAACTCCGCAGCCGCATTGGCTTTTTTCATTTTATTCAGAGTGCCAGGATTTTGACAGTGATCCGGGATATTTCATGGGTATTGACTGGAGATTCCAGTTTCTGGCCGTTCGCACAGTCGATGAATTCCTTTAGTTCGTAATACATCGTGTCAAAGCTGTGTTCCACAGACAAGTCTTCAGTGCTGCCGTCGCGGTATTTAATCGTTGCAATCTTCGGGTCGCTGATGCGGTCGATTTCGATGACGCCGAGTTCGCCCTGGATTTCGCTTGGCATGTACGAGTCCGATATTTTCGAATACATCGCCACTGCTTCAAAACCGTCGTAATTGAGGATCATGCTCCCCTGCCCTTCGGCTCCGGTCGATAACAGGTGCGTATTTTTCAAAACTGCCTGCGGCTCGCCGGCAAGGTGGACAATCGGCGCGATGCAATAAACGCCCAGGTCGGTTTTGGCGCCATTGCCAAGTTCCGGTATAAAAGCGTTTTCGATAATGCCTTCTTTGTATTTGTCGTAGCGCGACGAATACTGGTTGTAATGGAAAACAAAACGGCGCAGCGGTCCGATTTTGTCCAGGTTCTTTTTCACATTGAGGAAAGTCGGTGTCACGGTTGACTTCATCGCTTCCATAAACGTTGTTCCATACTGTTGTGAGGCTTCAATGATGCGGTCGAATTCCTCAGCAGATGTGGCAGCAGGCTTTTCACAAAGCACGTGAATGCCGTGTTTCATTGCAAGAACACTTTGTTCCACGTGAAACGCGTTAGGGGAAGCGATATAGACCGCATCGATTGTTCCGCTCTCGAACATCTCAGCCAAATCCGTGTAAACATATTTCACGCCATATTTTTCAGCAAATGCTCTGCCTGTCTCTTCCGTTCTGGAATAGATGGCGCCGATGCTGAACTCCGGCAAATCTTTTGCCGCTTTAATCATCCGGTCGGTAATCCAATTCGTTCCGATAATGCCAAATCTCATATACAATCTCCTTTTCTGCAGATAACGCCGTTCTTTTTTTGCAATAAACTGAAACCTCAGCGATGCCCAGCCGTAAATAAAACCGAAAGGCCATTTTCCAATCCTTACAAATTGATGAAGGAGTGATTTTCATGATGTGGTTCTTCGTATCGCTCGTCTCGATTATCGGTTTTGCAGCATTGCTCGATTGGCGAAAAAATAAAATCAATCATTCTCCCCACCGGTTCGATCATCCGGACAATAGTTCAGGAAACTCCACCCATTATTACAGCGGCGAATCCTCTTCTTCAGACTGCGGAAGTGATGGCGGCGGTGGCGGTGGCGGTGGCGATGGCTGACTTTACCGTGCCTTACTTTTCTATAAAAAGAATTTGGTGAAGAAGGTTGTGCCTTTCGGACCCGTCTTGATTTCGATTTTGGCATTGTGGCGGGCGGCGATGGCGTAGCAGATGCCCATCCCCAGGCCCGTCCCATTGTCTTTCGTCGTGAAGAACGGCGTTCCGATTTTCTCCATTACCTCCGGCAGGATTCCTTCTCCTTGGTCTTGTATAGCAAGCACGACACAGTTTTCGTCCGCCCTGTAATAGGTGCTGATGTACAGCAGCCCTCCCGCCTCCATCGCTTCAAGGCCGTTACGGTAAATATTGATGATCAATTGTCGGATTTCGTTATGGTTCAGCAGCAGTTCAGGGATTTCTTCGGTTTCAATTTCAATTTCTTTGTCTTGGTTGGATGTATCAATTTTGATCAACGGGGAAATGCCTTCGATGATCGCATTCAGGTTCGACATCTGCAAATCGGATGTCCGCGTATTTCCCACTGACAGGAATTCTGTAATAATGGCATTGGCGCGATCCAATTCCTCGATCATCAGGTTGAAATGCCCTGCGTGCTCCTGCAGCCCATCTTCCTGCTGCAACAATTGAAGAAAGCCCCGAACGGTCGTCATCGGATTGCGGACCTCGTGGCTGATGCCCGCTGCCATCTGGCCGATCAGATCCAAATTGGCAAGCCGCTTCAATTCCTTCTCATACTTCCTTTTTTCCGTGACATCCTTCAACATGCAGCAAATGCCTTCATCGTAAGGATACGCCACTGCCTCAAAACAATAACCCTCCAACGAATCGATTTCAAAATGCACTGACACCCGGTCATTCATGGCGCGGTGGAATTCTTCATACATCGCTGTTTTGGCAGCGCTCGGGAATACTTCCCACATATTCTTGCCTATTACTTCTTCCGCCGTTTTGTTATGCGGCAGGAATTGGTGTTTATTGATATAAATATACTCCCAATCCTTGTTCAACGCGAAAAAGCCGTCTGTGATGCTTTCAATGACGCTCGCCACTTTTTCGTTGGCAGCCGCAAGCTCACTCGTCCGCTCTTCGACCATGTTCTCAAGCTGGTCCATATGCAATAAATTCGAGAACGTCGGAGCCGTCGTGTCAACAATCGACTGCGCCATCTTAACCTGGGAATCTTCGGAGCCCGCAACGTCCACTTCGGCCACTGCAATAACCCCTAACACTTCTCCCATGGATACAAGCGGAATCATCAGCAGCCCTGCCTGGCTTTCACCCGGAATGAGCATGACGTTTTTTGAAGCAATCGCTTCCTCCGCCAACTCCCCGTAGCTCCGGGAAGGGTCTGCGCCTGCAAGCTTCCTGCTCCACTCTGCTTCTGTCCAAGCGCAGTTTTTATTCATCTTGGTAAGGCCGACCGTCTTTTTCTCCACCGGCTCCAATAGATGGGCAATAATTTTTTCGCTGCCTAAGATTTTCGCCAAATAGTAGAAACATTTATCCAAGCATTGCTGGATCGATGAGCACATCGACAGCTCACGCGTCACATTGAGCAGCAGTTGATTTTCAGTGATCAGCTCTTCTTTTTGTTTGAACGTTTTCGCATTCTGGATGGCGACTGCCGCCATATTGACGTAAGCTTCCACGCTTTGAATTTCCGATTCCGTTAAATACATCGGCTTTCCAAAATCGAATAAGAAAACCAAACCAAACAATTCCTGCTCAAAGCAAATTGGCAGCGCCAGCAGCGATTTCACTTCAAAAGCTTCGACCGGCGTGCGGTCTGGCCGCTTGTCTTTTAAGGTATCAGGAATGTAGATTGTTTTCCGCGTTTCAATCACTTGCTTGGCCAACAGGTCTGTAGCCGGGTCGATCACCTGCGTTTCAAGCTTTTGCCCGTTAATGACATCCGGTTTTCCCGCAACTGCTCGGAAGGTACCGTCATCTTGGGCCATGAAAACTCCCACTGAACTGCATTGCACAATCTCTTCTGAAATCGCCTGTGTGACATGCTGCAGCACCTCACGCAGTTCCAGCTTCGTATTGATGATCTTCGTTATATTGGCAAGTCTGGAATATCGGGTTTGTTCCGCTAACATACATGTGGTCTCCCATCACTGGCATAATTCGTTTCCATGCCTTTCTGCTATTTTATCCCTTTTTGCTAGTAACTGCTAGAAAAGTCAGCTAATCAAAATCAAATTTCTACGCCTGCATCCGGTTTCGGTCAACAAAATAAAACTGAAAGCACAATAAAGCCAGGAACCGCAGTAAAATCGCTGCAGTTTCCGGCTTTTTTTATCATATGAAATAGAAAAAGCACCCTACCCGGAGGTAAGGTGCTGCTTTACGGCGTCCAAATCACGGTTCACAACGTGTTCCTAAAAGGAGTATTTGTCCGTCTTACGTAAACGAGCTCATCGCGTCTTTAACAATAAGGCATGGCAGCGAATGTGTCAATAAATTTCGCCTCTTCCAGCCTGGCATTTCATGCTTCTATCCTTTTAGATAAAACTGACCCCTAAACATTATCCCAAATTGATACTTTCCACTACGCCAGTCCTCTGCTAGTGTTATCAGTAAATTTAAAACAAAAAGCAGCGGAACAGCCCGTCTCACGCGGTTCCCCGGCCTTTTAAGAAAAGGAAGGTTATGGCTATGCAAAAAACAGCTCCTGCAGCGTCTTATTCCAATAAGCGCACATTCAATCTTATTTTGACGTCGATGTCCATCGCACTCGTCTTTGTTGCCACATTATTATTGAACATCAAATTGCCAATCACGGCAAATGGCGGCTTGGTCCACCTTGGAACTGCGATGCTCTTTATCATCGCCATCGTTTTCGGCCCTAAAAAAGCGGCAATCGCAGGCGCAGTCGGCATGGGGTTATTCGATTTGGTATCTGGCTGGACGTTATGGGCGCCAATTACCATCCTTGCACGCGGCTTACAAGGCTATCTGGTCGGAAAAATCGCCTGGTCGAAAGGCCGCGACGGAAACAGCGTCGGCTACAACATTCTGGCGGCAATCGTCTCCATCCCATTCATGCTGGCCATCTACTACGTCGGCGAAGCGATCATTTACGGCAACTTCGTGGTGCCGGCAGCGTCGATTCCGGGCAATATCGTACAAAATGTCGTCGGTCTTTTAGTCGCAATACCTGTGGCGATCGCATTGAAAAAAACGCCGTTCTTCAAATAAAATCCGAATCACCCTTGCCGGCATTTTGCCGGAAACAGCAAAAGAACCTCCGAGCCGCGAGCGGCTTAGAGGTTCTTTTCTTTGTCTAGAGAAATTCTTAAGCTTTTTCATTAACCAATGCCGCTTGTGCACCGGAAACTGGAGATGCGGTCACGTTTGTTTCGTTCAAGCCCAGCGATTTCGCTGTAGCCGCATGGATTTCTTCGAACAGCGCTGGGTTTTCAGCAAGCGCTGTACCGTATGAAGGAATCATTTCTTTGATCTTCGGTTCCCATTCCTGCTTGTGCTCAGGGAAGCATTTGTCGAAGATCTCAAGCATTGCGTGAACGGCAGTCGAAGCGCCTGGAGAAGCTCCCAGCAACGCAGCGATCGAACCGTCAGCGCTACTGACGATTTCGGTGCCGAATTGCAAGGTGCCTTTGCCGCCTGCTTCCGTATCTTTAATGACCTGAACGCGTTGGCCAGCCACTACGACATCCCAGTCCTCAAGCTTCGCAGTCGGGATGAATTCACGCAGTTCTTCAACGCGCTTTTCGTTCGACAGCATAACTTGCTGAACAAGGTATTTCGTCAATGACATCTCTTTCGCCCCAGCAGCAAGCATCGTGAAGACGTTGTTCGGTTTAACCGATCCGATTAAGTCCATGTTCGAACCTGTTTTTAGGAACTTCGGCGAGAAGCCAGCAAATGGCCCAAACAGCAAGGATTTTTTGTTATCGATAAAGCGTGTGTCCAAATGCGGCACGGACATCGGCGGTGCGCCGACTTTCGCTTTGCCGTAGACTTTCGCGTGATGCTGTTCGACGATTTCCGGATTCGTGCAGACCAGGAACATTCCGCTCACTGGGAATCCGCCGATATGGCGGGATTCCGGAATACCGGTTTTTTGCAGCAATGGTAAACTTCCGCCGCCGCCACCGATAAAGATGAATTTCGCAGTGTGGTACTCGATTTTATTGTCGGCGAGGTTCTGGACCTTGACTTCCCAAAGGCCTTCGCTCGTGCGTTTGATGTCTTTGACGCTGTGCTTGTAATTGATCTCGACATTTTTCTGTTGCAGGTGGTCAAACAACATTTCCGTCAACGCGCCGAAATTGACGTCTGTGCCGGAGTCGATTTTGGTTGCCGCAATCGGTTCGTTCGACGTGCGCCCTTCCATGATCAACGGCATCCATTGCTTCAGCTTTTCAGGGTCAGCAGAGTATTCCATGCCTTTGAACAGCGGATTCTTAGATAGCGCTTCAAAACGCTTCTCCAAAAAATTCACGTCTTTTTCGCCCTGCACCATGCTCATATGCGGAATCGGCATGATGAAGTCCTGCGGATTGCTGATCCGCTTATTGTTCACCAGGAAAGACCAGAACTGTCTGGACAGCTGAAATTGTTCGTTGATATTGATCGCTTTGCTGATTTCTACAGAGCCATCCGGTTTTTCGGGTGTATAGTTAAGCTCGCACAGTGCCGCATGCCCCGTACCGGCATTATTCCACTCATTGGAGCTTTCCGCTCCCGCTTTTTCGAGCTTCTCAAACACTTTGATTTCCCATTCCGGTGCTACTTCTTTAAGCATTGCGCCCAAAGTTGCGCTCATGACTCCCGCACCAATTAAGATAACATCTGTTTTTTCATGTCGGTTGCTCATTATACCCTTCCTTATCCCGTATATTTGCAGATCAAGATGCATGCCTAGTCCGGCTGTACAGCTCTTCTGCCTTTTTTATAAGTTTATCATAATCCATATTGGCTATTTACATTAAATATCTGCTACCAACTCCCAATTATAAACTATTTAAAGCGCGTTATAAAGCGGAAAGCCCTTTTGCAATGGCCTAATAACAAACAAAAACCAAGGCTAGGAAGAAGCTTGCAAGGCATAATTCCCTTCAACCCAGAAACTTTTAGAGAAGAGAAGTTTTTTATCTGAATTTAGCAGGAACTTCCAGCTATGCTGTTGAATAGAGCCTCAAAAGAGAAACTTCTGTCATCTCTAGAACTGGCTTTTCGCATTGCTCGGATCTTTAACTTGCCGCAGCCAGAGATATTTTACAGGGATGGGGCGCTAAGAACACCGATTGTTTTGCTTTATTTTTTATGAGGTTTTAAAAAAGGAGGCAGGAAATGAATTCTAACAAAAGAGCGGCAAAAATTGTGGGTGTGCTATTTCTACTGGCAGCAGTTTCAGCGGTTGCCGGTGTCCTTTTATACGCTCCTATCCTAAACGTACCCAATTACCTGGTTGAAGGTGCCGAACACGACAACCAAATCATATTTGGAGCGCTTATGGAATTGGTTCTCGTCATATCAGCGGTCGGCACAGCGACGACCATGTTTCCAATTTTAAGAAAGTACAACGAAACAATTGCTCTTTGGCATGTTTGCTTTCGGTTTCTTGAAGCGGTTGTCATTACTATTGGTGTAATCAGTGTACTATCTTTACTAACCTTAAGCCGGGAATTTGCAGCAGCAGGCTCTCCGGATACTGCCTCTTTTGAAGCTGCCGGAACTTCATTGATTGCTATCCATGATTGGACATTTATGCTTGGACCACTTTTCTTTCTAGGGATTAACACGATTATGTACAGCTATATTTTTTATAGAACCAGGCTCGTACCCAGGTTTATATCTATTTTAGGAATAACAGGTGCTATATTCGTTTTTATATGTGCTTTGTTAGTCATGTTCGGAGTAATTGAACAAGTATCTTTCTGGGGGGGCATTTTGGCGCTGCCGGTAGCAGCCACGGAAATGATTTTAGCAGTATGGCTCATCGTAAAAGGATTCGATGAATCTGTGCTTGCTTCCCTGTCTGCGAAGAAGAATCCAGCTGAATCAGCACTGGACTAAATAATGTGGATTCTTGATTAGAGCGGAAGGCGAATGCCTACTATTAAAAAGTGAAACGGAGGCAACAACATGCAATTGGGCGCTTTTTCAGTCAGTCTAAACGTCAGCGACATCCACGCCTCGAAAGATTTTTACGAAAAGCTGGGGTTTGAAACGTTCGCCGGCGATATCGAGCAAAATTGGCTCATTATGAAAAACGGCACGACGATTATCGGCCTATTTCAGGGCATGTTCGAAAAGAACATCCTGACATTCAATCCGGGTTGGGATGAAAATGCGCAAAACCTGGGGGAGTTTGCGGATATTCGCGAGCTCCAGAAAACACTGAAAGCCGGCGGCGTAAAATTTCTCAGCGAAGCGGATGAAACGAGCGAAGGCCCTGCGAGCTTCACTGTCGAAGATCCGGACGGCAACCCAATCCTGCTCGACCAGCACCGCTGATACCGATAAAAAAGGAAGGTTCTTATGCGCCGCATAAAAGCCTTCCTTTTTATTTGCAGCTTTAGGAATTGCGCACCCACGCGGCAATGCCTTCGATATCTTGCGGAGAGGTCCTGCAACAGCCGCCGATTACTGTCGCCCCGGCTTTATGCCATCTTTGGCTAAGGGAGCTGTAGCGCTCTTCAAGCGCCTTTCCGTCCCACGTCTTGCTCGCAACGTCGTACGCTTCACCGGAATTCGGATAAACGATAATCGGCTTTGCGGTCTGCTCCGCGATTTCCCCTATCAGTGATTCGATAAAAGCTGGCGCGGTGCAATTAATGCCGATTGCCGCTACCTGCTCCTGGCCATCCAGGTACTTGGCGCATTCAGCAGCCGTTTCTCCGTTGCTAATGTGGAAAGCATCTTTCGCGCTGAAAGAGATCCACGCGTACACTCCCGGAAATTCCTTCAGCACTTCCACAATCGCTTCCGCCTCCAGCAAAGAAGGGATTGTCTCACACGCCAATAGGTCAGCGCCTGCTTCTGCCAGCAGCTTCATGCGGCTTCTGTGAAAATCCTTCAGCTCCTCCTTGCCCACACCGTAATCGCCGCGGTATTCAGAGCCATCCGAAAGAAATGCACCATACGGACCCACGGAAGCGGCCACCAGCGGTTTCGGCCGGTTCGACTGATCGTCCAGCTCCGCCCAAAATTCATCGCGCGCCTCTTGTGCCAGTCCAACCGACTTTTTGATCAAGTCCGCTGCCTCGTCCGCTGTCAGCCCTTTTTCTTTATAGCCTTCGATCGTTGCCTGGTAACTGGCCGTAATCGCGCAATCTGCGCCGGCTTGGAAATAATCGAGGTGGACCTTCTTTATCAATTCCGGATTTTCCATCAAAACTTTCGCTGACCATAAACGATCATTTAAGTTACAGCCGTAATTCTCAAGCTCTGTCGCCATTGCGCCGTCAAGAATGACAATTGGAAAGCTTTTCAAAATTTGTTCGATCGGGTTCATTTCAAAACATCCTTCCTATGTCCAGGTTCGTTTATCATCTCTACTTATTTCGGCTTGCTTTACTTAAAAACTGCTTTGTTCTTTCCGCTTTCGGCTGAGTGAAAAGCTGTTCTGCTGTTCCTTCTTCGACAATCACGCCGTCTTCCATGAAAATGACGCGGTCCGAGATTTCACGGGCGAACTGGAGCTCATGGGTCACGATAAACATCGTCTTCCCAGTAGCTGCTACGCTTCTAATCGTGGCCAAAACTTCATCAACCAGCTCTGGGTCAAGTGAAGACGTCGGTTCATCGAACAATAAAACTTCCGGATTCAGCGCAAGCGCACGGGCAATGCCGACCCGCTGCTGCTGGCCGCCGGATAATTGTGCCGGGTAATAGCTGAGCCGATTCGTCAATCCCACACGTTCCAAGATGTCCAGACTCTTCTTTTTTGCTTCGTCTTTCTTCAATTGCTTGACGCTCGTCAAGCCGATCATCACATTATCCAGCACGGTCAAATTTTTAAATAAATTATATTGTTGAAAGACCATACCGGTCGACGTCCTTAACGCGAAAATATCTGCCTTGCTTGCAGATTCAACGTCCACTCTTTTGCCGCCGATTTCCACGATTCCGCTCGTCGGCTGTTCCAGGAAATTGATGCAGCGCAGCAGCGTCGATTTTCCTGATCCGCTTGGACCCAAAATCGATACAATCTCACCTTTAGAGACCTTTAGGTTGATTCCTTTCAGGACGTGTTGGCTGTCATAGTATTTGTGGATGTTTTCTAACTTGATCATGCCGCAATCCCTCTTTCATATCTGCGCGCCCGCTTCTCTATTTTCACTAGCACCCGCTCCACGATAATGCAAAGAATCCAATAGACAATGGATACCGCAATATATACTTCAAAAAATGCCAAGCCGCGCGAACCAAGAATTTTGGCTTGCCCCATAATGTCCACGACGCCGATGATGAACACAAGAGATGTGTCTTTGATCGTACTGATGAACATATTGCCGAGGTTCGGTATGGCTACGGCCAAAGCCTGCGGAAAGATGATTTTCAGCATCATAGCCGTCGGGCTCATGCCGATCGCTTTCGCGGCTTCAAATTGGCCGCGGTCCACCGATTCAATTGCGGAACGGATCGTTTCGGATAAATACGCGCCGAGGTTGATGGAAAATGCCATTAACGCATATACTTCAGGCGCAATGCTATTGACGTCTGCGGATTGCAGCCAACCGTATTCGATCTGCAGAAAGTAAATGATCTTCGGTATTCCATAAAACACGAGATAGATTTGAACCAGCAAAGGCGTTCCCCTTATAAAAGATACGTATATCGATGAAATTACACTTAATACCGGAACCTTATATATTTTAATCAATGCCGTAAAAACGCCGATAAACAAACTTAATACCAATGAGCCGACCGCTATTCCGATCGTAATGGGCAGCCGTGAAACAATCGCAGGAAAACTATCGATTAAAAAATTCAGATCCAGTAAATTCTCCATTTTCTCTTTCCTTCCAGGAACTTTTATTCAGGAATATATTCTCCGCCAGTCCACTTTTTCGATAGTTCTGCTAAGGTGCCGTCCTGTTTAAGCTGTTCCAGAATCGGATCAACCAATGCTTTCAACTCTTCGCCTTGCTCGCCATTTTTCAAGACAATTCCCATATCATCATTGACCAAGGGCTGGCCCACAATTTCGACGCCTAAATCGTTCTTTTCCAACACCGCATTGATCATAATCGGATCATTAACATAGGCATCCACACGCCCATTTTGGACATCCTGCAAAATTTCTGAAGGGTTGCCGCTTTCGCTGTATTTCAAGTCGATAGGGGTTTTCGCCGTTTCGTTGTATTCCTCCAGCAAAAGCGTATATGAATCGCCCGCTAATGCGCCGACCGCCTTGCCTTCCAGATCTTCGACTGTTTGGATATCTTCTCTTCCTGATTTCACGGCAATGACCGTTTCAGCGGCAAAATAAGACTCGTCGGTGAATAAGTATTTTGCCTGGCGTTCAGGCGTCTTCGCTACTTGGTCCGCTATTGCCTGGATTTTATTGGATTCCAAAGCAAGAAACATGCTGTCCCACGGAACGGCGACAAACTCGAATGCGTAGCCATCCAATTGTTCATCAATCGCTTTTACAACTTCGATGTCGTACCCGGTCAATTCGTTGTTATCATCCGCAAAAGCGAACGGTGGATAATCATTCTGCGTCCCTACCAAAATCACTTGGTCGCCCGTTGCGCTTGTCGCTTCCTTTGACGAACAGCCGCCGAGTGCGCTGCCTACTAATAAAAAAAGCGATACGAATAAATAATGTTTTCTTTTCATGTTCAAGCCCCTTTTCTTTGTCTAAGTGGTGTTATCTTTGCGAAGCACGCGGGAAATCTCCCTGTTTTTTGATGCAAAAAAGCCTCTTTCAATAGGAAAGAGGCTCGACCAATTTCTTATCTCTCAGAATGAAAACCATTCTGCAGGAATTAGCACCTCTCATAAAAATGATGGTTGCTGGACTTCACAGGGCCTGTCCCTCAGTCTCTCTTGATAAGTTATTTAATTTTTTTACATATTAACGATAGTATTTGACATTGACTCTCCTGTCAAACCTATTTTTCTTTTATTTTGAATTTACACAAATCATTTTTGTGGAAATCCGAAATTTATGATTGCTGGGCGTACAATGGCTGATTGACAATGATTCAAATCTTCACTACTATTCTAATAATAATTCATATCCATTTATTTTACAGGCCAGCCTGCCTTCTTTAAAACGTTTCAAATTCAGCAAGTATGGGAGTGATATAAAAATGACAAACGAATCTCTTTACGATGTCGCCATCATCGGCGCCGGAACCATGGGCATGGCGGCCGGCGCCTTTTTAGCACAGCAAGGCGCAAAAACGCTATTGATCGATGCCTTCGACCCGCCTCACCTTAATGGCAGCCACCACGGGGATACCCGCTTGATCCGGCATGCTTATGGCGAAGGCCGACAATACGTTGCGTTAGTGCTGCGTGCCCAGCAGCTATGGGAGGAATTAGAGCGGCAGACCGGCACCAAGATTTTTGAAAAAACCGGAGTGATTGGCCTTGGCCCGAAGGAATCCCCTTTTCTACAGGAAACTATTGCAGCTGCCAGAAAGTATGACCTATCGTTAGAGATTCTCAACAGCACTGAAATTATAGAGCGATGGCCCGGCTTTTCAGTGCCGGACCATTTTATCGGCTGCTTTGAAACGGAATCCGGTGTCATTTACAGCGAGAATGCGATTCGGGCGTATAAAGAAATTGCGCTTGCGAACGAAGCACATTTTATGCCCAATACACCCGTTCAGCACATCGATTTACATGATGCGAAAGGCGTTAAAATTTCAACCGGAAATGCGGAATTCCTTGCCAAGAAAGTGATTGTCACTGCCGGGGCATGGGCTGCGAAACTACTGCCCGATTTAAAGCTGCCCATTCAGCCGACACGCAAAGCCGTCGGTTGGTTCGAAGCCCCTCATTCCCTATACGATGCGGCCCATTTCCCTTCCTTTTACGTAGAAGACCATGATAAAAAGTTTTACGGTTTTCCTAGCCTGAATGGCACTGGGCTTAAAATCGGTAGATCGGATGGAGGACAAGCAATTGATCCGCATCTGCAAAAACAGAATTTCGGATTATACGATGCAGATGAAGGCGATTTGAGGCATTTTCTTGAAAGCTACCTGCCTGAAGCAAACGGGAAACTTGAACAAGGGAAAACCTGTTTGTATACACTATCAAGCGACAATGATTTTATCGTCGACTTTCATCCGGAAAATAACCGCGTAATTTTTGCCTGCGGCTTTTCTGGGCATGGTTTCAAGTTTGGCAGTGTGATGGGGGAAGTGTTAAGCCAAATGGCTTTAGCAGGCCGGAGCGAATTTGATATTTCCATCTTCTCGCTTAAGAGATTTGGTTTGTGAAGCTAAATGAGAGTGTATTTTAAAGCAGCTGACAGGAAAATCCTATTCTCATGCTTACAAATATCTCGTTCCTTTAACTATCAGAAATAAAAAAACCGTAAGCACCTCGTCTCAAAGAGGGCTTACGGCAAAAAAATCCTGGCCAGCATGATGCTCCTGGCCAGGATTTTTTCTAATTAGTTTGTTACATCAAAACGATCGGCATTCATCACTTTGTTCCATGCTTTGATGAAATCGCGAACAAATTTTTCTTTGCTGTCGTCTTGTGCGTAAACTTCGGCAATTGCACGAAGGATCGCATTCGAACCGAATACTAAGTCAAAACGTGTTGCTGTGCGTACGACTTCGCCCGTCGTACGGTTTTTGCCTTCGTATTTATTGAACTTGACTGGCGTCCATTCGATGTTCATATCCAACAAGTTAACGAAGAAATCGTTTGTTAACACGCCGACTTTGTCGGTCAAGATTCCTTCTGTAGCCCCTTGGTAATTTGCACCGAATGCGCGCATGCCGCCGACTAACACAGTCATTTCTGGAGCTGTTAAGCCAAGCAAGCTCGCTTTATCAAGCAGCATTTCTTCTGGGCTTGTTGCATATTCTTTCTTCTGGTAATTTCTGAAACCATCTGAAATCGGCTCCAACACTTTGAAGCTTTCTGCATCGGTGTGTACTTCGAGTGCATCTCCGCGACCTTGAGTAAATGGCACAGCGATATCATATCCAGCTGCTTTTATAGATTGTTCAATTGCAGCGTTTCCTCCAAGCACGATCAAGTCAGCGATGCTGATTTTGTTGTCGGTTTCTGCTTTCAACTGCTCGTAGAAAGAAAGAACTTTGGCCAATTCTTCTGGCTCATTTACTTCCCAATCGCGTTGAGGAGCGAATCGGATGCGTGCTCCATTGGCGCCGCCGCGCTTGTCTGAATCACGGTACGTGCTGGCAGAAGCCCAAGCTGTTTTAACCAATAGCTGTGGGTTTAGTCCGCTTTCAAGGATCTTCACTTTCAGCTCATCCAATTCTTTGTCTTTTAATGTACCTGGTGCTTCCGGTACTGGATCTTGCCAAATCAATACTTCTTCTGGAACTTCTGGTCCCCAGTAACGCACTGTTGGCCCCATGTCACGGTGGAGAAGCTTGAACCATGCGCGAGCAAAGGCATCTTGGAATTCTTCCAAATTTTCATAGTAACGGCGGGAAATCTTTTCGTATGCCGGGTCCATGCGCAACGCCATGTCTGCCGTTGTCATCATTGTTTTCACTTTGATGGATGCATCTTCTGCGTCAGGCGCCATATGATCTTCTGGCAAATCTTTTGCCGTCCATTGGTATGCACCAGCAGGAGATTTCGTTAACTCCCACTCGTAGCCGAACAATTGCTCGTAATAGCCATTATCCCATTGTGTCGGGTTGGCAGTCCAAGCCCCTTCGATACCGCTTGAAATCGTATCGCGGCCTTTTCCTGAACCGTATGTGCTCTTCCAGCCCATTCCCAAGTTTTCCATAACAGCTGCTTCCGGATCGTCACCTACCTCAGAAGCATCTCCAGCTCCATGAGCTTTACCGAATGTATGTCCACCTGCGATTAACGCAACTGTCTCTTCATCGTTCATTCCCATGCGGCCAAAGGTCTCACGGATATCGTAAGCACTTGCAAGAGGATCAGGCTTGCCATTTGGTCCTTGCGGATCCACATAAATCAAGCCCATTACAACTGCAGCAAGAGGTTCTTCTAATTCGCGGTCTCCTGAATAACGGTTATCCGATAACCACTCTTTTTCATTGCCCCAATAAACGTCTTCTTCCGGTGCCCAAATGTCTTCACGGCCTGCGCCGAATCCGAACGTTTTGAAGCCCATTGATTCAAGTGCCACGTTGCCCGTCAAGACGAGTAAATCAGCCCAGGAAATTTTGTTTCCGTATTTTTTCTTGATCGGCCACAACAAACGACGGGCCTTGTCCAAGTTTACGTTATCCGGCCAGCTGTTAAGCGGTGCAAAACGCTGATTTCCGGTAGAACCGCCTCCACGGCCATCCAATGTACGGTAAGTACCTGCGGCGTGCCATGACATACGGATAAATAAACCACCGTAATGGCCATAGTCAGCCGGCCACCAGTCTTGGCTGTCGGTCATCAAAGCGTGAAGATCTTGCTTTAATGCATCATAATCCAATTTCTCGAATTCTGCTTTGTAATCAAACTCTTCTCCTAGAGGATTGGATTTTTTATCATGCTGATGCAGAATGTTGACGTTCAGCATGTTCGGCCACCAGTCTTTATTTTGGGTTTTGCCTGGTTTGTTCGAAGTTGTAATGGCACTATCTCTGTGCCCACCTGTTTGGCTGGTTGGCTGCCCGCCTCCTGCGCCCGTTATCGGACATTGTGCATCTGATGCAGCTGTGTGACGCTTTTGGTCATTGTTATCCATCTTTTAAACCCTCCTAATGATAATGAAAATGGTGAACTCTAATCCATAATTATTGAGGCCAACTATTGTTAACGGCATACAATAATTCTTACATTAGAATTATACTAAAGTAGATATAGACTGAACAGCAATAAGGTTCTCCGTTTTAGATTTAAAGGAAGTTTCTATTTTACTCCTTCAAATTCATGTCTTTCCGTTCTTAGGAATCAAGGAAATTTCATCTATTATTCATGAAATTTTGCTTTTCCAAGTAGTCCAGCACCGTTTGGGAAAATTCAAGATGAGGTTCCTTCGTATATTTGGCCACTGAATAGATTTGCGCAAGGTTCGTTAATTCTAGCTGTTCCGTCATTTCCTTTAGCCTGGGAACCTCCATATAGCGGTCCCATCCCTTTTCATTTCTTTCTTTATAAATTTCCAGAATTTTTTCCTCCGAATAATCACGGTATTGATCGTAGTGAACAATTCCATGCATTGGCAGCCGGTCTCGCGGAGCAGGATTTTCTGCCGGATATCCTAAAGAAAAGCCTACTATTGGCACAACATTTTCCGGCAAGTTCAAGAGTTCGCCAATTTGGTCACAATTCGCAAGCGTTGAGCCCATATAACAAATGCCCAGTCCCGCATCCTCTGCTGCCAATGCACAGTTCTGCGCCACTAAAGTTGCATCAATGGCACCTATCATCAGGCTCATGAAATTATCAAAATGGACAGGCGCATCATTGAGAGCCAGCCATTTTCTCATTCTATTAAAATCAGCGCAGAATGTGACCAGCACTGGAGCATCAACTACCATCGATTGTTCCATGTGTGCTGTGTATAATTTTTCTTTAAGTTTTTTGTCTTGCGTAACAACAATCGAATAAGTTTGCATATTGCCGCTTGAAGAAGCACGAATGCCCGCCTCTAATATTTCGTCCAGCAGTTCCGGACTGATTTCCCAATCCTCATATTCTCTTATGGATCTATGTCTATGAATAGCATCTTTCAACTCCAAAATCATCACTCCTTATTCAAATGATAGCATTAAATAAGAATGTTCTGAAATTAAAGATTGCATGTTAAAAGCTTTTTTGGATGATGATCAGGCTCTGCAGAACTAGATTACCGTCATTTAGTAATAAAACAGTTCAGTCGATTTGACTGAACTGTTTGAGAGAATATATTTTATTAGTAACTATCACTAACTTCCTGCCAAAACTAATTTGAAAGGATGCATCCACATTGGAAATTGAGAATCTGCTCAAAGTTAAGACAAGGCAAGAATTAAGAAATTGGCTTGAGGAAAATTCAACAACAGAAAAATGTTGTTGGGTAATCGTAAGTGTACCTGAACGATCAGGTGTCATTCAGTATCTAGATGCAGTGGAAGAGGCCTTGTGTTTTGGTTGGATCGATGGCATAGCAAAGAAAATATCAGCTGCTGAATTGGCTCAACGGTTTTCTCCGCGAAAGAAAACAAGCAATTGGACAGAATTGAATAAGGAACGGGTACGAAGATTAGTTAACTTGGGAAGGATGAAAGAGGAAGGGTTGAAAATTCTCCCCGATATGCGGCCTGAATCTTTTATTATAGACAAGGATATTGAAACCCGTCTGAAAGAAGACAGCCAGGTATACGAGAACTTCCTGAACTTTCCTGAACTGTACCGGAGGATCCGAATTGATACCATTCAAAGTTCTAGAAATGACCCTGCTATTTTCAATAAAAGGCTGGATAAGTTTATTAAAAATACAAGAGAAAACAAAATGTACGGCCAATGGAATGACAATGGCCGTTTGATCGATTATTGAAGAATCATGAAATCAAAAGACCCTTCTACAAACAGAACCCTGGCTGCCCGTTTTTTCTAAAGCAGGCAGCCGGAGTCTTGTTCATTTATAAAGAAGCGATTCTTTTTCGATCGTGACGACCTGTTTTGTTTCGGCAGCTTCCATGATGCCTAAAATGACTTTCAGCGACCGGAGTGCATCTTCGCCAGTGACAATCGGCTCCTGATCCAAGCGGATGGAATCGATAAAAGCGTCAATGACTCCGCTTTTTGTCTGGTTGTCGTTTGTTTGAATCGCTTCCAGCTGGTAATTTATTTTTTCGCCGGATTGCATGATGACTTGAAGCTGGTATTCTTCGTCGTGGTAAATTTTCATAATGCCTTTCTCGCAATAGACCACGGTGCTGTTGTCTTCTTCTCCGTAATACGTCCAGGAGAAAGCGGCATTTCCGAGGCACCCTTTTTCTGTCACCAAGCTGCACACCAGATTGTCGCAGACTTCAATCGCTTCGCCGTTCTCGTCCACCTTGTGCAGCGCGCCTTGGAACGCGCTGACTTGGACAATTTGATCGTCGAGCAGGTAATGCAGCAAATCGATTTTGTGGATGCCGAGATCGCCGCCGACGCCGAATCCGGACCGTTCTTTCTTGAAAAACCAGGTGGACTTGGTTTTATTGATGCCCCAGGCTTCCGGGCCTGAATGCCCGAATGCCGTGCGGAACGTCAGCACTTTGCCGAGTTCACCGCTGGCAATGATTTCCTTCGCTTTCTGATGGGCGCGCGTAAAACGCTGGTTATGGTCAACCATCAGTTTTTTGCCGGATGTTTTCTGGGCCGCCAGAATTTCTTTGGCATATTCCACCGTCAGGGAAATCGGTTTTTCGCACAGCACATGCTTTCCGCTCAACAGCGCTTGGGTGGAGAATACATGATGATGCTCATTCGATGAACAATCGCTGATGGCTACGATGTCGGGGTCGGCAAACAATTCATCGACACTTTCTGCGACCATTCCGCCGAACATCGCCGCCATCGCTTCGGAACGGTCGAGGTTCCGGTCGTAAAAGACGATTTCATCGACATATGGATTCGCTGAATATTCCGGTGCGTGGCGCATTTTTGTGATGGACCCACACCCGATAATACCTACTTTGATGCCCATCGGATTTCCTCCTATTCTCTTTTTTGGAACACGACTGCAATGATGATGATGAGCCCTTTAACGAACCCTTGAAGATGGGGAGAGACGTTCATCAGGTTCATCATATTATTCAGGATACCCAAAATCAGGATGCCGAAAATCGTACCGATTATTTTTCCGCGTCCGCCGGTCATCCGCGTGCCGCCGATGATGACGGCGGCAATGGCGTCGAGTTCGTATTGCGACCCTGAACTGGAAGAAGAAATCGAATTCAGGCGCGAAGTTTCAATGACCGCCGCGATGCCGACGAGCGTACCGATCAGTGTATATACACCGATTTTGATGCGGTCCACGCGGATTGCTGACAGCATCGCTGCTTTTTCGTTCGACCCCAAGGCATAGACGTACCTGCCGAAGCGGGTTTTGTGCATCAATACATAAATCAGCACCGCCATCACGAAGAAAATGATGACCGGAAAATCGAAAATCCATAAATTATTATTGGCGATTGCCGTAAAACCGCTGACTTCACCGGAGACACTGCCGCCTTCGGCGATATAAAGCGCGATTGAACGCGCGCCTGCCATCATCCCAAGCGTGGCGATAAATGAAGCGATCCGCCCTTTTGCGACCATCAGGCCATTCAGGAATCCGGCAAATGAACCGACGAGCAGCGCCGTGAAAACTCCCACTAAAATGCTGCCGGACGCATTTAATGCCAGCACGGAAATCACGCCGGCAAGCGCCAAGACAGAGCCTACGGATAAATCGATGCCGCCTGACAGCATGACGACTGTCATGCCGAGTGCGATAATGCCGATGATCGAGACCTGCATCAAGATGTTCAATTGGTTATTGATATCAAGAAATCTGGGGTTCATCGCGGAAGCGCCGATGTAAATAATGACGAATGCGATAATGACACTGTATTCCGACCAGAGCCAGGACAGCCGGCTTTTCACGCTTGGCGATTCCGGACTGTATTCTTTTGTGTCGATGTTAGCCAATTTTCTCTCCCTCCCTTTTCGCTCCAGTGGCATAATGCATGATTTCTTCTTCGCTCGCTTCGTCACCAGTGAACCGCGCAGTGATTTCGCCGTGGTACATGACGTAGATGTTGTGGCAGATCCGCATCACTTCCGGGGCTTCAGATGACAGGATAATGATGGCTTTGCCGAGCTTCGCGAGCGTCAGGATCTGCTGATAAATTTCTTGTTTCGCGCCCACATCGATTCCTTGTGTCGGGTTGTCGAAAATCAGGATGTCCGTTTCCGCTTCCAGCCATTTCGCGATGATGACTTTCTGCTGGTTTCCGCCGCTTAGCTTATCGATGGTGATGCGCGGATTGTGCACTTTGATATTCAATGCTTTTTTATACGTATTGAATTTCTGCTGCTCTTTTTTGTCTTGAATAAACCCCATCCGCTCAAAATTCCCCATCGACGACAGGGTCATATTGTGGATCACACTCAAGTCTTTGATGATGGCATTTTCTTTGCGGTCTTTCGGCACATAGCCCATCCCCGCTTGCAGCGCTTTTCGGGGATGCGTTATTTTCACAAGCTTGCCTTTCACTTTCACAATGCCCGTGTATTTTTTCCGGTAGCCGAACAAACTTTCAAAAAGCTCTGTTCGGCCATCACCCGCAAGCCCGGTAAAGCCCACGATTTGGCCTTGCTGGACGGTAAAATCGATGTTTTTGAATAAACCCGCGCTCGTCAATCCTTCCACTTCCAACGCCAATTCGCCAAACGCATGCTCATGCACGTACCGATCCTGCGAAATGGCTTTCCCGACCATCAGCTTGGTGATCACTTCCAGATTCTCGTTTTGCATCACATCCGTTTTCACCAGCTGGCCGTCCCGTAAAATGGTGTAGCGATCACAAACTTCCTGGATTTCCTTTAATTTATGGGAAATGTAGATGATGGAAACGCCGGACTTTTTCAAGTTTTTCATCAAGATAAAAAGCCGGCTCACTTCATGTTCTGCAAGCGACGTTGTCGGTTCATCCATAATGATCAATTGTGATTTATGCAGCAATGCTTTTGAAATCTCGATCAATTGCTTGTAGGAGGTCGCAAGATTCCGCACATATTCTTTCGGATCGATGGAAACTCCAAGCTGCGCTAAAATTTCATGGGTTTGGCGGCACATTTCTTCCACGTTCAAAAACCCGAATTTGGTGCGAATTTCTGAACCTAGAAACATGTTTTCATAGACTCTTAGGTCGCCGACCATATTCAGTTCCTGGTGGATAAAGCTGATGCCTTGTGCCTGCGAAACATGCGGATTCGCCAGTTTGATTTCCTCGCCGTCGATCAAAATCTGCCCGTTGTCCGGTTGGTGGACGCCGCCTAAAATATTCATCAGTGTCGATTTGCCTGCCCCGTTTTCGCCAAGCAAAGCATGAATTTCGCCCCGTTCCACTTCCAGCGTCACCTTTTTCAAAACCGGCACGCCGTTAAACGATTTTTCGATTCCGTTCATTGCCACAAAAGGATGCATTGCCATGTCTTACCCCCCTATAGGAAAAGAGGAAATGCAATGGTTCCATTGCATTTCCTGAGTTTGTCGAGAAAGGTAAATCCTTTTTCTGATAGAGCCGATATTCCGCATAACAGCTGCGCTTGCCGCGGGCGAGCGCCAAGCCTCCTCAGTCGCTTCGCTCCTTGCGGGGTCTCGGCTGTCTCGCTTTCCCGCAGGCGTCTACGCTGTTATGCTCCATATCTGGAGAACACGAAAGAAACTGCAAAAGTGTATTTCTCTTGTTCTTCAGTAAAAGAAATAACTCGCTAATAAGAAATACCTTGGAATGAAGCGGAACGCGTCCGCCTGAAGCGAAATGCAAAACAATCATCTAAGGTTCTCGACAGTCTGAGGAAATGCAATTATTCCATTGCATTTCCTGGCAGTCCGTTTAGAATTTCGATTCTGGATCGTAATATTCTTCCACATTTTCTTTTGTCACTTGCGTCGCTTCTTTTACAACCATCGCTTCAGCCGGATCTTCGCCCTGAGCGATGCCTGCCGCGATTGTCACCGCATCTTCTACCATCGTCGGTGAGTAAAGGAACGTCGCTTTCATCAGCCCGTCGTTTTGAATATCTTCAAAGACACCCTTAGCTCCGCCTGCACCTGTGACAAATTGGATATCCGTACGGCCAGCTTCTTTGATAGCCTGCAAGACACCTAGTGCCATGCCATCATCTTGCGTGAAGACGGCATCAATTTCAGGGTTCGCCTGCAAAATGTTCTGCATGACTTCCAATGACTTCTCAGTAGAAAAGTCGCCGCTTTGGGATGCAATGATTTCCATGCCTGGTGCAGCTTCCACAGCTTCTTTAAAGCCAGCGCCCCGCTGTTCGGTCACCGAACTTGGAGGACCGGTGATTTCAACGATTTTCCCTTTGCCATCCAATTGTTCCACGAAGTATTTGCCGGCATTGACGCCGATTCCTTCATTGTCCCCTTTTACTACAACCGTTGCCGCATCGTTTTCAAGTTCCCGGTCCACAATGACGAGCGGAATGCCGGCATCTTTTATCTTTTGGCCGACCGGGGTCAAAGCTGCAGATTCAATCGGCAGCATGACAATCACATCAACGCCCTGCGCGATTAAATCATCGACATCGTTTGCTTGTTTGTTCGGGTCTGCCGCATTGGTCATGACGTAGTCAATGCCATCGCTTTCTTTTAAAGCCATCGCCTGTTTTTCAGCGCTGTCGATCAAAGCCCCCATCCATCCATGCGTTGCTGAAGGGAGGGAGATGCCAATCGTCAATTGCTCGTCTCCCCCTTCGTCCGTTGAACCGGTCTCACCGCCGCTTTCTGTACCGCCGCCGCACGCTGCCAAACCGAAAATTGTTACGAAAGACAATAAAATGAGCCATAATTTCTTCACTGTATCCACCCCTTTAAGTTTTTTAAAGCACCCTTCACTGCACACGATCTTTTTCTTAGCTAAGACCAGCGCTCTATTATCAATCCCTTTAATCATAGAGCGCCGGCCTCAGCTGCCTTATCCGGTAGTCGATTCCCGTATGACCAATTCAAAGCCCAAGACGACGCTGTCTACGGGTTTTCCTTGTATCTTGTCGATCAGCATCCGCGCAGCAACGGTCCCCATCTTATACATCGGCTGGGCGACTGTCGTCAGCGCCGGGTTCGTCATATTGGAGAAATCGATTTTATCGAAACCGACTACGGCAATATCTTGCGGCACTTGGAGCCCCGCGGCTTTTATTTCTTTCAAGGCCCCGATTGCCAATAAATCCGATACAGCAAACACTGCTGTCGGACGGTCTTTTAAATGGAGGATTTTTTTCACCGCCAATTGCCCTTGTTCAAAGCCCAATTCCTGCGTATAAAAAATATAGTCCTTATTCAGCGGAATGCCGGTTTCCTGGAGCGCGCGCTCATACCCCATCCGCCGCTCGCGGGCATAGAGGAATTTCTCGTCGGAATTCATCAGCGCAATTTTTTGATGGCCGATTTGGATCAAGTGCTTAACGGCCCGGTAAGAAGCTTCTTCGCTGTCGATCGTGACGTAAGGAATGTCCACACCGCCGCCGTATTCGCTGCACTGGATGATGGCGTAGTTTTCAGCCAATTCTTTCAAGGTCTCGACGTTTACAGCCGGATCCATCGAAATAATGCCATCCGCCATCTTTTTCCGCAGCAAGTCGAAATAGATTTCCTCTTTTTCTGGCTTCGAATCCGTTTCGCATAGCAAAATGCTGTAATTCTGGCTCAATGCCATATTTTCAATTCCTTTGATGATTTCAAAATAAAACGGATTGGAAATAGTCGGGATTAAAATCAGCACAATGCGGCTTTCTGAATTCCGCAGGTTCCGGCCCAGCATGCTCGGCTCGTAATTTAAGTATTGGATCGCCTCCTCTACTTTCTGCTTGGTTTTTGCTGCTACTGTCGTTTGGCCATTGAGCACTCTGGAGACGGTTGCCACCGAAACCCCTGCATGCTTAGCCACTTGTTGGATATTTGCCATATTCTTTCCTTCTTTCTGACACGACACTCTTGCTTCAAAATGTAATCGATTACATTTTCATAATAAATTAATCAGAATTATCTGTCAATAAGTATTTTTTTATTAGAAATACGTTGATTTTAACGCTTTATTTCTATATGTTAATAATGTAACGGTTTACATGACAGTATATTCAGAAATTTAGATAGGAGGGGATTTTTTGAAACTGGGAGTTTTTACTGTATTGTTTTCCGATCGAAACTTTGAAGATATGTTGGCTTATGTATCGTCAAAAGGCATCGAGGCAATTGAACTGGGCACTGGCGGCTATCCGGGCGATGCCCATTGCAAATTGGACGAATTGCTGGCCGATGAAGAAAAGCAGCAAGCGTTTCTGCAGCAAATCGAAGATGCCGGCTTGATCATCAGCGCTCTCAGCTGCCACGCCAACCCGCTTCATCCGCAAAAACAAGTTGCGGGCCCAGCGGATGAATTGCTTATCAAGACGATGCAACTGGCATCGAAACTGCACGTGCCGGTCGTCAACACGTTTTCCGGCTGTCCAGGCGACCACGAGAACGCGCTTTATCCGAATTGGCCAGTCGCCGCCTGGCCGCACGATTTCCAGGAAGTCCTCAAATGGCAATGGGAGGAGAAGCTGATCCCTTACTGGAAAGAAAAAAACAGCTTGGCGGAATCGCTCAACGTGAAAATCGGCTTGGAGCTGCATGGCGGATTTTCCGTCCACACCCCGGCGACAATGCTGCGGCTGCGCGAAGCATGCGGCCCTTACATCGGCGCCAATCTGGACCCGAGCCATATGTGGTGGCAAGGCATCAATCCGGTGGAAGCCATCAAAATTCTGGGCCGCGAAAACGCGATCCACCATTTCCACGCCAAAGACACCATCATCGACCAAACGAATATGAACCGAAACGGCTTGACGGACATGACCGATTATTCCCAGATGAAAGACCGCGCCTGGTATTTCCGGACAGTCGGATTCGGCCATGACCAAAAAACTTGGGCCGACATCATCAGCACGCTGCGCCTCTATGGCTACGATTACGTCGTCAGCATCGAGCACGAAGACGGATTGATGTCGATCAACGAAGGCTTTACCAAAGCGGTGGAAAATTTAAAGCCGGTGATGGTGAAAGAATCGGTTGGGGCGATGTGGTGGGCGTGATTCTGTTGCCAGCCAAAAGAAAAACCTCATTTAGCTCCCTGCAACAGGGCTAAATGAGGTTTATTTCTTTTTCTATTCCAGCTCTTCTTCCGCAAGCAGCTTGAATCCTTCAATCATCGTGTCTTCTTCCACTTCGATCAAAATGCAGCGCTTGCCGTTGTAATTGACTTCTTTGACGTAACGTAAGTCTTGCGGACTGATCTTGATTTCCGCGACTTTCGTGCTGATTTTGATGGATTTCGAGGCGTAGCTTGGTACGACATGGCTGGCTTTCATTTCATAGCTTCGGTCTTCAACGACCTGCTGAAAAGCCCGTTCCACTTTTTCGATGCTGACATCTTTCACGCCGCTCGCCTTCAGCACACGCGTCACTTCCACCGTATCCAAAACCGGCGTTTCCACATCTTCTTTCTCCGCTTCTTTTTCCACTTCCAGCATGATGTTGATTTCATCATAAAGGCCGGCGAGCGTCCGCGAATTCACTTCGTCGCCGATCACGGCTTTGACGATTTCCTCAAACACCGCTTTGTCTTCTTCGGCCGTCATGATTTCATTGCCGTTCAAGACATTTTCGATAAACTGGAAATCCGGTTTATTCGCTTTGCCCGAAGCATAGACGATGTGATGGATATCCGCGGCGTTGTCCGTGAAACTCGGAAATAGGAAGCCTCCGACAGGCGAAGCCAATTTAATGACCGGGTCGACTAGCACATTCGACTTGAATTCTTTTTCGACAAAATCAAACACCAACGAACTTTTTGGCAGCTCCGTCTCGTTCATGCTACAGAGGATGAACGGCGTCGTGTACACCTCATCGCGCAGATCGATTTCTGTTTCATCCGCCTGGCGCTTCGTCGTTTTAAAATAAGTCCCCCGGATGAACGTGACTACCATGTCCTTTTCATACGGTTTCTCTTCCACCATCTTCAAGGCGATGCGCTGCATATTCGTTTTCCATTCAGCTGCGTCCTCTGCCTCCAGTCCTTCATACAGGAGCCGCTGCGTATGGTCCGCCTGTCCTTCTTCCTGCGGCTGGAACTTCACTTCAAACAGCTTCACATCCATTTTTCCGCCCAGGACCTTCTTGAAATTGGCAAGGAACAGCTCCTGCTGCTCACGGTCCAATAAGGAAAACGAGCGGCCCTCCTCATGGAAGATCTCACTGCTTTCCTGCTGGATGTAGACATTGTAAATTTCAGCGATTTTCAATAAATCCGTATCCAACTTAAATCGTTTGCGAATATCTGCGATATCTTTATTGTTCATTTATAATTCCAACTCCCTGATTCAAAATACGTGGTATGTACAAAAAAAGAGCAACCAAAGCTTTGTTCAGCTTTTGGTGCCCTTACAGTATAACAAGATTTCGGATGAAACAGACATCACGATACAGAAAACAACGAAGTGGCCGGTTTAACGCTTTGCCGCGTGCAACCGCCGATGGAGCTCATGCACTTGCTCCGCCAGTTCCGGCACGGGGCCAGCCACTTCTGCATTCACGATGACATCTCTAATGGCCAGGTTGCGGACTCGCGCAGGCGGTGCACCCAATTCACTCATCCATCCCGACAACTGCTCCGACGAACTGGCGTAGACAATCCGGCCAAGACCGACCCAGCCATGCGCCGCCGCACACATCGGGCAATGCTCGCCCGATGTGTAAACCGTCGCCTTGCTTCTTTCTTCCGCTGACAGGTTATTTGCTGCCCAACGCGCAATCGCAAACTCGGGATGCTGCGTATGATCACCTCCCGCCACGTGGTTATGGTCTTCAAACAGCACTTCGCCGGCAGCTGACACCAGCACGGACCCGAATGGCTCGTCGCCTTTGTCCAAAGCTATTTCCGCCAATTCCACACAACGCTGTAAATACTTTAAATCCGTTTCTCCGATCATTTTTAAGTCCTCCTTAAAAAGTTATCATTGGAATTCAAACTATTTTTTGTTGTTCAATGGAGTCCTCTGTATGGAGCCTTATGAACGTTGACGCAATAAAAAAATGGATTCCCCGTTCTCCTCATCCACCTGCGCAAATCCCAATTTCTCCAGCAGCTGAACCGACGCAATATTTTCGGGCGCCGCTCCGGCCATAATCTTAAATTCGCCTTGCTGCTGGATCCACTGGATCATTGCTTGGGTTATTTCATATGCATAACCCTGCCTTTTAAAGGACGGGCTGACGGTATAGCCAATCCAGAAAGTGTCAGCTTCCCTTTTAATAAAGACATCCCCGATGAGAATTTCATCATCTTTCCTGATGATCGCAAACTGCGCGCCGCTGTCCACAGTCGCTCTCTTCAAAAGGATCTCTTCGTATTCCTCCCGCGATAACCCTTTAAAGAATTGAAATTTCATCCATTCTGGATCGTTGCGGTATGATACAAAATCATTCAGATCGCTTTCGGCAAAACGTCTTGTGTAGCATCTTTCGGATTCAAAGATTACTTTCATTTCATCGTTTATCATGGACTCTTTCACCCTCTCTCCTCATTCACCAATGATTATTGAGCTATCTTTATCGTCTGAAGTTCCTTTTGAACAGTATTTATTGATGTAATGGCATCTTTGGATTGTTGAGCCAATTTATCAGGCTGGTATTGAAGTTTCTCTCTCGAAGTTGCTGACTCATGTTCCACAGACCGCGTGTTCCTGTGTAGCTTTGGCCAGTTGCTTATAGGGATTCGCCTCCAAGACCTGTTGTTGGTATTCATTGAATATGATTTTACTCCTCTGATCTTCTCCCGTCCAAGTTAGCTAAAGTTAGTATAACGGGGTCTGAAAACAGAAAAAACCCCAAATGGGTCACTTTTTTTAAAGTGTCTACCATTTGGGGGTCAGTTCAACTTGAAAAACCTAACTAAAAATCAGCGGGACCATACGCAGAATTCTGCAGCGGTTCAAGTCGCAATTCCAATAGATCTGTTTTCATATTCTGCATTGTTCAATGTTTTCAGAATGAGATGTGCAACATCCGCACGGGGAATGGTCTTGGATTTTTCCGGCACACCCGATGCAGCTTCTCGGTACTTGCCTGTAAAAGGACCGTTGGTCAAGCCCATCGGCCGGACAATCGTATAGGTCAGTCTATGCGCTTCAATATGATCTACAGCAGCACGGTGATCGGCTAGGGCATTCTTCAACATGCCCATCATCAGTTTCCCGCTCACGCCTATCAGTTCATTATGGACGCCTGCAGAAGCGGTGTAGATGATTCGTTTCACGCCATGCTCCTGCATGCCCGCGACTATGTTTTTCAGCATATCCTGGAGCGCCGTCGATTTTTTCATCCCTTTATCCGAGCCTAAGCACGACACGACAGCATCATGGCCAGCAATTGCGTCTGAAACTTCTGCTGGATTATAGGCATCTCCTTTTATAACCGTTAAATTCTCATGGGCAACTTCCAGCTTTGCTGGTGTCCGGACGAATGCCGTGACCTCAAAACCGTTTTCTACTGCCTGCTTCACGGCGGATTGACCTACTCCGCCGCTTGCGCCAAAGATGATGATTTTCATAGTCGTCGCCTTCCTTTCCCATACTTATTTCTTCTTTCTAAAGAGTCTTATTCCAAAAGAAAAACGAGTAGATACGTATTTTAACTTATGAGACGCCTTAATCTAATCGTCTGTATACGGAAAAAGTTAAAAGAAGAATCTATCCATATGCTCTTCATTCACCAATAACCATTTCGGCTATTCTTAGAGTCTGCAGCTCCTTTTGGACTTTATTTATTGATGTAATACTGTCCTTGGATTGTTGAGCTAATTCATTAGGCAAATCTTTAATCTCTTCTTTAGAAGCTTCTAAATCCTTTTTTAAATCCTTTTTTATATTCGTCTCAATTTTAATATCCTCTTCATTGTCTTTCCAAAACTGAATTGCATCTAGTGCAGCTCCACCCTTTTCCTGTATGGAATTAAAAAAGGATTTAGCATTATTTACGGTAATTAAAATACTTGAAGATAATTCAAAAACTTCATGGGCTTCTACAGTAATATTTCTTAGATCTTCAATTTGATAAATCAAGTTCGAGTTTAACTCTTGTTCAATTAGAAGTAACTGTTCAACACTTTTTTCCTCTTGATATTCTTCATATAATGAATTTAATTTTTGATGAGAATCATTCATCTCTTTTTGAATAACTGTTAAGTTCTCCATATGAAGTAATATATTATCAATATCTTCAAGCCTACTTTGTGCAAAAGCTAGCTCATTTTCCATTTTACTTACAAAAGGAACATCTACAAAATTGTTGACTCCCGTTATGACCGAAATAGTTGTATTAAATTTACCTATTGCATCTTTTACAGGATCTAAATTTTCTTTTAGAAAGTTAACATTTTTACTTATCAAATTTATATCCTGATTATATTTTTCTAGATCGCTAATTATTTTTGGTATTTCTGCTTCTAGTACTTTTACTGAGTCTTTCTTAGCCTCAGTTACTTGGTTCTTCATGGTGTTTATCTCTGCTGAGTCACTAGAACCATTATTGACAGCTACATGACTAGCTGTATACCCGACTGCCCCTGAAATCAAAATCGATGAAATTAATGTAATTGGAAACAAATATCTTCGAATTGATTGTTTCGCGTTAGACCTAGCCCTCTTCTTTTCCGACTCCATTTGCAGCTCTCTCCTAATGTACGATTGGAATAACACAATAAAAAATTTTGGCCGAGATTGATAGAAAATATTTCAGTAGCAAATATTTTTTATATTATATCACTTATCTACCATAAATTGTCCTAATAATTTACAAATAAAAATTTATTTGTAATAAAAAGCGTCCACATAAATGTAGGCGCTTTACATTATATCTATTAAAATTTCATGGTGGTTTATGATAAGGGCCATGGTGATATTTTAATGAGGTTTTTAATTTTAGAGAACACAATTTTTACTTCACATACATTTTCCTACATACGATAATCGCCTTAAATCCATTCCTAAAATCTTTACAAAGAACCCCATTGCGACTGAAAATCCCCCTAATAACAGTTAAATTTTTAAAGCATTCTTTGATAGATGAATGCTTTTTATTTTTTAAATTAATTCGTAAACAACAAAAATATCATGATAATAGACAATTATTTATTGTTAATCAATAAATAATCTGTTAAAATCATATAAACGATACCTATGTGAGCTGCTTTTCATAAAACCCAAAACATTAATTAATGACAATTAAAAGAGGAGGTAAAAATTGTGGACAGTTACAATATGATTATCGAAAATATTGCTGATCCCAACGCGCTGGAAAGATTGTTCAGAGAAGACCCAAAAGCTTTTAAAAATGCATTTGTACAAGCTTTCGAGCAAAATCCTGATTCACCGGTTCTTGCCGTTTGGTATGAAAGGTTGCATTTCAAGGAGGTGGCAAATACAGATAAAAATTTCTTTCTTCAAAAGGAATTTTTATTCATGGGCATGTTAGCAATTCTGTCCGGCATAAGCACCCGGATCATCTTCCATTTTGTCGAACTGCAGGCAATTGCCCCCATTAACCTTGCTTTTTGCGTACTTCCCTTTATTGCCGCCTATTTTGTCTATAAAAATCCACCGAAAAAAAGTGTTCTGTACTTCCTTATGCTGCTATTCCTAATCTCAGGAGTTTATCTCAACATGCTGCCCTTAGAATATACAGACAGCATCATTCTTGCTTACTTGCACCTTCCCATATTCCTATGGGCATTGGTTGGCCTTGCATTCGCTGGGAATAAATACAGCAATGACAGCACCCGGGTAGCCTATCTCAAATTCAATTTGAATTTCGTTATGCTCTACGCCAGTTTGGCGATCAGCGGCATGCTGCTGGCGGCAGTTACTACGCAGTTATTCAGCTTTGTTGGCTTAGACATAGAAGAATTCTATTTCAGCAATATCGTTTTATTTGGAGCTGCTGCTCTCGCTGTCGTGACAGCATACGTGGTTTCACGGAACCTGAAACTCGCTAAAAATGTTGCCCCGTATATAGCGAAGATTTTCAGCCCGCTCGTCCTGGCAACATTAATAGCCTATCTCATCGCAATTATTTGGCTCGGGAAAAATCCATTTTTGGACCGTGATTTCCTGATAATCTTCAACGGCATCCTTCTTGGTGTGCTGGCCGTCACCATCTTTTCCATTACCGAAAGCGGCTCAGACGAGAAAAAGAACATCTCTGATTATGTAAATGTTGCCTTGATTGTGCTGGCGCTGATCATCGACAGCGTCGCTTTATCCGCCATCATGTTCAGGCTGACTTCTTATGGCATTACGCCCAACCGCCTTGCGGTTTTAGGCGTAAACATCCTGGTTTGGGCCAATTTAATCTGGATCATGCTTTCCTATCTGCGTTTTCTGCGAAATAAAACCGGCCCTTCCACCATCCAAGATGCCGTTACGAAATATTTGCCGGTCTACGGAATTTGGGCAGCCTTCGTTATCTTTACTTTCCCGATAATTTTTTGATCAGAAAAGTTCTGTTTGTTTAATGAGACTTTTTCTTTTTATCATGAATTTACAAAAGCCAAGAATGCCAGGCAATTTTTCTATCTTGCTTGGTGTTCTTGGCTTTTTTTGTTTTTATAAAATCTTAGTTACTTATGATAAAGTTCACTGTAATGTTTCAAAATAATTTTTAGTTGTTGAACTTCCAGTAAAAGATGGTTACTCCTTTAAACAAAACCTATACAGAATAGCATAGGTTTTTTAGATCGTTTATTTTTATTTAGATTCCTTAATGTGCCGTAATTTCCACTTTAATTCTATCCGGGTCTTCAAAAAAGACCGCATAATAATCAGGCCCTGCTGCATAAGGATGTTTTTCTTCATATAAAATTTTTATTCCTCTTCTTCTTAATTCTTCGGTGATTTCATCTACAAAAGCTGTCCCATCACCATGAAATGCTAAATGATTTAGCCCAACTCTGCAGCGGTGATAGGAAATATCAAGAAAACTTTCTTGTGTTTGAACAAATACAATATATGTTTCACCCAAAACATAATTGATAATACCTACATCTAAATTAAGCTTCTCTTTATATCCTAGTTTCGGTAGTAGCCATCCCCAAAATTCTCTCGTTTTCTCCAGGTCCGATACATATATTTCAACATGATTTAATAGTCCTCTCAAACTTGTCCACCTCCCAATCGAATATAAACCTAAAATAATATGTCAGATGCTTACAGCACCTTCCCTATGAA
Organism: Planococcus sp. TJ-302; assembly: GCF_058268455.1. Classification (NCBI taxonomy): domain Bacteria; kingdom Bacillati; phylum Bacillota; class Bacilli; order Caryophanales; family Caryophanaceae; genus Planococcus; species Planococcus sp. TJ-302. Next base: position 2,229,486 of record NZ_JBZDOI010000001.1, read on the forward strand.
TTAGTATAAATGACTTTTGCCTGTCGCATTCTCTCAAAATCCAGAGGTAGTGTCTGTGGTAATATCTTTTCTTAACTTAGAGGCACTTTTCGAATTTATAATTCTTCTTTAAAAAAGACCTTTCATTTTGGGAAACTCGCCTATTACTTATGATAAGGTTCACTTTAATGTTGGAATAGGATAAAACATTAACTTTAGTCAAATGGCAGTGAGTACCTGGATTTCCTATGGTTATACAAATGTTATATACTGATTACATGCACTATGACTTTACTATGACGTTCGGAGGGGATCTCATGATATTCGAAAACAAAGTAGTCATTGTTAATGGTGGAACGGATGGAATTGGCAAGGAAGTGGTTCGTTTCTTTTGCAAAGAAGGGGCTGCCGTTCATTTTACTGGAAGAGATAGCGACAAAGGCTCTCAGGTAGAGAGTGAATGCAGCGGGCAGGCTCATTTTTACCAAGTCCAAAACGAAAACGCGGAAGAAATCGAAAACTTTTTTAAAGCACTTGAAAATGATGGGCACAATGTTGACATTCTATTCAACAATGCCGGTATTCTGTCCACAGGAATGGGGCCATTGTCTCGGGTAAAGCTGGCTGACTGGAATCAGTTGATTGCCGTCAATCAAACGGCGATCTTCCTCTACATGAAATATTCTTTAGCTGTAATGAATAAACAAAAAAATGGAGTCATTATTAATAATGCAGCCATCCTTGGAAACCATAAGGTCAATTCTATGCTGCCAGCTTATAGCGGGACAAAAGCAGCGGTTGTCGCGATGACGCAAAGCACTGCACTTCGCTTTGCTAACGTAGGAATCCGAGTAAATTGCATATCCCCTGGCCCTACAGAAACCGATTTGGCCATTACTGCATATGGCGGAATAGAGAATTATGAAAAACAATCAAAGGGACATCCTAGAGGAAGTTACGGGAAACCCAGTGAGATTGCAGAAGTCGTTCTATTCTTAGCATCAGACAAAGCATCATATATAAACGGTGCAGAAATAGTCGTAGATGGCGGCTACTCGTTAAAATAAATAGATTTAGGGGCAAGGACTTTGTTTTAAGACACAGTCCCTGTCCCCTTTTTTATGCTACCAGGATTGGCCTTGATTTTAGGATAACGCTCGGACAGCAGCTACATATTTGGTCGATAAGCTCTATTTCAGCTAATAAATATAAAAGGGACCTGCTAGAGTCCCTTCATAGTTTAGTTTACTTATGATAAGGTTCACCCTTCATTATCCGAAAAGCCCGATAAACCTGCTCCACCAAGATCAATTTCATCAATTGATGGGGAAACGTCATTTTCGAGAACGACAATTTCTCATCGGCGCGTTTCAATACCTCATCGTGGAGGCCAAGCGAGCCGCCGATGACGAATACGATCTTGCTGCGGCCGTAAGTCATGAGAGATTCGATGTCTTTTGCCAGCCCTTCGGAAGTCTTCATCTTGCCATCAATTGCCAACGCGATAACATAGGCATCTGGGGAAATTTTTGCCAGGATTCGGTCGGCTTCCTTCCTCTTTACAATTTCCATATCGGCCTCGCTCAATTGCTCGGGCGCTTTTTCGTCCGCCACTTCGATTTCATTGATCTTCGTGTAGCTTCCCAGCCGTTTCGTGTATTCTTCAATGCCGGCTTTCAAGTATTTCTCTTTTAGTTTGCCGACACTGATAATTGAGATATTCACAACTTATCCCCCTTTACTTAAAATTTACAAACAAGTTACCCCCAGATGTTATACACATATCCACAGGTGTTTCTACATATTGTGTTGACTCATTCACTTGCCACAAGATACATCGCGGGCTCTTCGCAGTATTCGCACTTTGTGGATAACTTTTCTTCGTCTGGCAATTCCGTTAAAATCGGATAACTTTCTGTCTTTGCCACGAACACGTCTAACGCATGCTCCACATGGGTTTTGCAGCAATAAATCTTCATTTTATCAAATCCTTTCGATTTCCGAATATTCTACATAGTTATACACATTTCGTTCATGTTTATCCACACCCTATTTTAACAGAAGTGAAAGCCCGGGAATAGCAAAGCTTCGAAAGCCCTGTGGATAGTTATTTCCTTCGATGATAGAAATAAGTTATCCACATGACGTTTTTTTGCTTTCACGAACATTGCTTATCAAAATCAGTCGGATTGTTTACAAAACTTACAATAACAATACACAAGAAAAAGGGACGAAAAAGTCCACGATACGCAGGTTGGCATCGTGGACTTTTTTCATACTTCCGGCGGCTCTGCTCCCATCGCTGCCCAATCTTCTTTTGCTGGGCCATAAATCCCGGGAACTTTCAAACCTGCTTGGCGCATCAGCACTGTCATTTGTCCGCGGTGGTGGATTTGGTGCGTCATCAGCACTTTCAAAATGGTTGCGACGCTCCACATTTCGCCGTACATATTATGTTCTTCCACCAAAGTGTCATCTGTCCAATTGTCCCGCATCGCCATCACCATCGACTGGTTGGAAAAACGGTACGCTTCCGCAATTTCCTGCGCCGTGTCCGGCACCGGATTGCCGAATCGCGCCGCTGAAAACTGCAGGCCAGTATGGCCAACCATTTCATCGAGCGCCGTCGCGAGATGCCAGGCGAGTCGCCCAAGCGTTCGGTAGCCATCTGCGACCGGCTGGCTCAACGACTCATCCGTCAACACATCCAGAACTTTCTGCGTCGCTTGTTCTTCGGCCTTCCATTCTTTGAAAAAATCATCCAATGTTTTAAACATCCAATCCCTCCACATCATGTCGTGTCTTTTCCTTTATTCGCCGCCGGCCCGCCATTTCCTGCCCCAAAAAAAGATCTGGAAGCAAGGGCTTCCAAATCTCTATTGAATGCTATAAAGCGGAATTATCGACAAGCTCCAGTTCAAAGTCCATCAATTCCCCATTGCGGTAGGCTTTGACGGCCATCGTGTCGCCGATTTCCTTTGTATTGTACAAATGCTTGCGAAGCTCGATCAAATCGCCCACAGCTTTGCCGTCCAACTCGATGATGACGTCAAACTGCTGCATGCCCGCCTTAGCAGCTGCTGAATCATCGAGCACCGAATTGACCACAACACCTTCTTTGACCTCTGCAGGAAGGCTTAAGGTCTCCTCGCGCTGTGCTTGCGGCACTTGCGCCAAATCAATCAAGGTCACACCCATTGCAGGACGGATCATTTCGCCATTTTCTTCAATCGATTCAATAACCGGGATTGCCGAATTGATCGGAATCGCAAAACCGATTCCTTCGACATTCGACGTGGCAATCTTCATCGAATTGATGCCGATCAGCTGGCCGCTGAGGTTGACCAGCGCACCTCCGCTATTGCCTGGATTGATCGCTGCGTCCGTCTGCAGCACTTCCGCTTGCCAGTCTTCCGTCCCATCGCCATCCAAGTCGACAGGAATGGCACGATCCTTGCCGGACACTACTCCCGTCGTCACCGAACCGGAAAAATCAAGACCCAGCGGATTGCCGATCGCGATAACCGGTTCACCGCGCTTCAATGCGTCCGAGTCGCCAAATTCCGCCACATCCTGGACAGCTGCGCCGTCCATTTCAATGACTGCGAGATCGGTCCAAATATCTGTCCCGACAAGAGTCGCCGCTACCTTCGTCCCGTCTGCGAGCGTCACTTCGATGCTATTGGCGCCATCAATGACGTGGTTGTTCGTCACTACAAACGCCCGTCCGTTGTCATTTTTATAAATAACGCCAGACCCTGTCCCTGCCTCTTGCGGCTCGGTCTGCGACCAGAAATCGGACGATTCCTGCAGGTTCGTCACACCGACAACCGCATCCGCCACACTATCCACCGCTTCTGTCACATCGGTCGTCACATCCACCGACACGGATTCGGACTGCCGCTCCTCCTGGCCGGCACCTGCGTTATTCCCTGTCCCATTTCCTGCGTTATTATTGCCTGCACCCGGCATCAATTGCGGCACCGACTGAAACAAAAACCAAACCAGCAAAGCCCCGACAGCAACTCCGGCCAGTCCGGCTAGAAACGAACTCGTGCGCCTAGGCCGGCGCCGACCCTCTGGCGGCTGATTGTAATATCCCACTGCACCCATCCTCTCCTGCTCTTTACTGTTGTATAGCCTTAGTTTAAGAATCCGAACCGGCGTTGGCAAGCCACAGCAACTGCTGGCCGCTAGACAAATTGGAGAATGTGTATTATTCGTGTTGCCACTCGCTTTTGACGCTTCGGGTGGGGCAAAGATGATTGCTCCTGCGCAAGTTCGTCGCAAATGAAATGGTCCAAATTCCATTTGGCCATCTCATTGGCTCACGCAGGAAGCCAGGCCCTTAGTCGCTCGACGCTAAAAATCTTGAATCACTGGAACATGTCTATCACTTTTGTTATTAATTCATCTTTCAATTCTAAAAGATGCACTGACACTTGTAACTGATATGGAGCCAAAAAGCGGAGACGCCTGCGGGATAGCGAGACAGCCGAGACCCCGCAGGGAGCGAAGTGACTGAGGAGGCTTGGCGCTCGCCCGCGGCAAGCGTAGCTTTTTGGCGGAATATCAGCTATAACAGAAAAAAGGCTGCACCGGGTTTCGGTGCAGCCTTTTGGTTCCTCTATACAATAACAAGCTCGGTCGGGATATTGGCGTCTGTGTCCAGGAGATCGACATACTCGCCGACAATAATGCCTTTTGTCTGCAAGGTCTGCTCGACGCTCATGCGCGCCAGATCTTTCATATTGTTATCCGCGCTTAAGTGGGACAAATAAATCCGCGTCGGCTTTTCAGCCATCACTTCGCTCATAGCGACTGCTGCATCTTCATTCGATACGTGGCCCACGTCGCTTAAAATCCGCCGCTTAACGGACCAGGGATAGCGCCCCATCTGCAGCATGCCCACGTCGTGGTTGCTTTCGAAAACGAACGCGTCCGAGGCCTGGATGATGCCTTTCATGCGGTCGCTGACATAGCCCGTGTCCGTGATAAGCGAAAGCTTGCGGCCATTTTCATGGAATACGTAAAACATCGGGTCGGCAGCATCATGCGACACCCCGAACGACTCGATGTCGAGCCCGCCGAAAGTTTTCACCGTCTCCATGTCAAAATGGAATCGCTGCTCAATGGGAATCGCGCCGACGAGCCCGTCCATTGCCGTCCAGGTCTTGGCATTGGCGTATACAGGCACCTTATGCTTTCGCGCCACAATGCCAAGCCCTTTGATGTGGTCGCTATGCTCGTGCGTAACCAGGATGCCGTCTAGATCGCTCATGCTTTTGCCGATTGAAGCAAACAGGGCTTCCAGCTTGCGTCCGCTCAGTCCGGCATCGACTAAGAACGATTGGCTGCCGCTTTCTATATATATAGCGTTGCCCTTAGAGCCGCTTGCTAATACACTAAAACGCATAATAAAAACTCCTTATTGTGCAGGTTCTTCCTCTTCCTTTTCCTTCAGCTCGATAACGCCATCTTTCACAGCGTTAACGAAAAACTCTTGCGGTGTGCCGTCTTCAAGCGTCGCTTGGATGCGCCATGTCGGCAAGAACATTTGCGTTTCTTCCGATACGGTCACATACTCCGAATAGCCGATTTCCGCCGAATCAATTTCCGTATTCGTCGGCAGCAGGCGTTTCTGGTAAAGCGTATGAATCGCTTGGATAGCCGGAATCAAGGTTTTCTGCTGTTCGCTTTCTTCCACATTCTCAAAAATCGTCTGTTCGTAATTCACCACTTCTGCATTGTCGTTCCAGTAAACCGTCAACTTGCCGCCATCGCTGTAATAAAGCGGTTGGCCGCTGATTTCCTGGAAAAAGACCGCTTGGCGATTTTTTTCATCAATTCGCCAGAGGACGTAATTGTCGCCTCTGTAGACCGTTTTGTCCACAAATTCCTGCAACACTTCTGTACTCACTTTTTCTCCAAGCGGCATCGGTTCATTGAATCTCACTGCCAAGGATTTGTCGTTCGACACGTCCCCTGTGGAATCCGGACCCGGAACATCTGCTGCGACAAAAGATTTCATCTTGCCGGTTACGTATGGCTGGCTTTCCACCCCTTCCGGAAGATTGGAATAGCTGATTTTATCGGCTTCCAGCTTTTCTTCGTTGGAAGATTCGACAAGAAAGACGACGTTCTGCGATTCGTTGTAGCGGTCAAGATACAGCGAATACAGGAAAACGTTCAGTATGGCAAAGACAATGATGAAAATGGATTTGGTTTTATTCCAATCCAAAGGGATCGCCTCCTAACACTTCTGCTGGCAGCTGCGTCCAAACGCCATCCGCTTTGTAATACCAGGCAGGCTGCAGGCTGATCAGCCGCTCCGGTTCTTTTTCATCACGGGCCATTGAATAGCCCTGGACGATTTCCGAAACGCTTTTAGGTTCGATGTCCATATGTTCAATGGCGTGCAATACAGCTGCGCCGGAAGGCAATTCCAGCGAACCCGATGCGCCCAACGACTCCAGCACATAATAGGGCCGCTTATAGCGGAATACTTTTTCCATTTCAGCTTCCACACCCCAAACAACTTCAAGGTCGGTTTCGAATGTCTGGCTGAAGACCGGAAGATTATCCTGATACAGGCGATAGTCGATTTTCTGGTTCAGCGGCTCCATGCCGAAATACCGGTAATCATTTGTCCAGCCACTGTGGCTGTTAATAAAATCCGCCGTCTTAAAAATCAATTCGGAGGGGATGGCCGGGTCATTTGTTTCTGCTTGGGGCTGCACGTAATTGACGCTTTTAGCATTTTCATCAAAGCTCATCAGGGCATCCGATTCATCGCTGTACTCCCGGTTCACTAAATCCCCAGTCGTCGTCACGCTGCCCGGATTTTCGAACAGGCCGTCAACCAATTTCTGTTCCGGAATGTCTTCCTGCAGATAGCGGTAAGTGTTCAGCACCTCCGAGCTTTCCGGGACGTAAATCGGCAGCACGCCGACTTTTTTGCTGGTGATGTAGGTTGAGTAATTTCCGAAAGCCGGTTCCACAACGGCGTTCATCAAGTTCTCCAGCTCTGTGGTCGAAACATTGCCCTGGTGCACGCGACCGGATTTGGAATTGATGAAATACAACATGAAATCCGTCTCACTCGCTTCTTCCCATGCAACGACAATGCGGTCGAATGACGCCTCCGGCATGCTGTCATCTGTGATGGTCAGGATGCTATCGATGACCGGGAACGGCACGGGGCCGGGGAAATAGATTGTTGCGCGGTCTGGCCCGTGCATAAATGAAGCCAATTTCTTGACCGGTGTATCTTCTGAAATCGTCGTAATATCATGGATTTGCCATTGCTTCATGACATCCAGCAGCAAATCAATCTGCTGCTGGCTTGTTGTGCCTTTCGCTTCTTCTTCCGAGTGGTAAAGCACTTTCGTCGCCTGGACCACTTCTTCGACGTCCTTGTTCGCTCCAAGCTCCACTTCTGTGGCCGGTGTACTTTCAATTTGCGGGAATGTCGGCGTAAATGTCCAGATGGTAAAAGTTAGCGCCAAGCTCAAGAAAATCAGTAGGAATAAAAAGATCGTTTTTATTTGTTCAACGTATTTCATTCCCACTCACCTCCGTCATCCTCTTCGAATGGCAGCGTGAAGAAGATGGTTGTGCCTTTTCCAAATTCACTTTCTGCCCAAATAGCGCCGCCATGGGTGTTGATCATTTCTTTTGAAATTGCCAAGCCCAGTCCGGTCCCGCCCATTGCACGCGAGCGGGCGCGGTCGACGCGATAGAAACGGTCGAAAATGCGGTCGACGTTTTCTTTCGGAATCCCCATGCCCTGATCGCTGACACGAATCAGCAAGAAGCCGTCTTCAACGGTCATGTCAAAGCGGACTTTCCCGCCTTCCGGAGAATATTTCAAGGCGTTGGAAATGATGTTATCAATAACTTGCGTCAATTTATCCGGATCGACTTCAACAAAATACTGCTCTTTCGGCAAATAACGCTCGAAGCGGAGCTTCTGCGATTTCGACATCTCGAACCGGTCAATGATGCGATTAAAGAAACGGCCGAATTCGACCATCTCTTTGTTGAGCTCGGTTTCGCTGGCATCCATTTTCGAAAGCTTCAACAAATCGTTGACCAGGCGAATCATACGCTCAGTCTCAGTCTGCGTCACATTCAAGAAGTTTGGAGCCAAGTTCGGGTCTTCCCATGCACCATCTGCCAACGCTTCGAGGTAGCTTCTCATCGTCGTCAGCGGCGTACGCAGCTCATGCGAAACATTGGCCACGAATTCGCGCCGCTCGACATCGATTTTCTCTTGCTCGGTATTGTCGTGCAGCACAGCGATGACGCCGTTGACGAAGCCAGTCTCTTTCTGGATAACCGAAAAACTCGTACGCAGAAGCGTGCTTTCATCGTATTTGCTGAAATCGAGTGTAATGGCTTCTTTCAAGTGAATCAAATCTTCAAACGTGTACTCCATATCCAGTTTCAGGACTGAGGTGATCGGGCGGTTGATAACCGTTTCACGTGAAACATTGAGCAAGCGCAGCGCCGGGTCGTTGATGAGGATGACACGGCCGCGCCTATCGGTCGATAGGACGCCGTCTGTCATATTCGACAGTACCGACGCCAATTTGCGTCGCTCGCTTTCCGTAGACTGCTGGGATTCCTGCAGCCGATTTGTCAGGTTATTGAACGATTTCGCCAATTGGCCGATTTCATCGTCCCCATAAACGCGCACTTTGCGCGAGAAATTCCCTTTGGCCATTGCCTGCGCCTGCCTCCGCATATCCGAAATCGGTTTGGAGATCGTCTGGGCGACCAGTACGCCGAGAATTGCGGTGACCGCCAATGCGATGGCGGTCCCGCCTGCCAGGATCGAGTTGATATCGTCCATCTGATTATAGACATTTTCAATATCCGCTTCCATATACAAAGTGCCGAGCACTTCGCCGCCTTCAGCCATAATCGGCTGAGTGCGGACCCAAATACGCTCAGCTTGGGCATTGACGTAATTCCGGTCATAAGCCGCTTCTCCGACAATCGACTGCATGACAATGTCGTGCGTCGAACGTTGGCCGACAAGCGACTGATTTTCCACAGCAGAAGATGCCAAAATCCGGTAGCGTGAATCAATTACGCGAATTTCGTCGATATCGTCCGATTTAAAGCCGTTAAGGACTGACCGCAAGCTTTGCTCAGCGGTCAAGTCCTCATCCGTCCGTTCTTTGATCAATTCCTCCCGCACACTGAACTCCACAATGTTCATGCGGTCTTCAATCGAGCTTTTGAAGTTATCAATCAGCGTTTCTTCAAGCTGCTGGGCAAAGTAAAGGCCGATGATTTGCATCGCCAATAAAATCAGCAGGATATAAATAAGCACAAACTTAACGTGAATCGATTTGAAAAAACTTACTTTATGCATTCAACCTACTCCTGTTCAGGATTCCGCAAGTAATAGCCTACTCCTCTGCGGGTTACGATCCAGGCCGGGTGGCTCGGATTGTCTTCTATTTTTTCACGCAGGCGGCGGATGGTTACATCCACTGTGCGGACGTCTCCGAAATAATCATATCCCCATACCGTCTGCAGCAAATGTTCACGCGTCATCACTTGGCCAATGTGCTTGCCAAGGTAATGCAGCAATTCAAATTCACGGTGCGTCAATTCGATTGTCTCATCGCGTTTCTGGACCAGATAAGCGTCCGGTTGAATCGTCAGCACGCCCACTTCGATATCGTTCGAATTGGGTCCGCCTTCTTCAAGCGGCACGACGTTCTGGCGGCGCAAGTTCGCTTTTACCCGCGCAATCAATTCGCGCGTCGAGAACGGTTTCGTAACGTAATCGTCCGCTCCTAGTTCAAGGCCTAACACTTTGTCGATCTCCGAGTCTTTGGCAGTCAGCATGATGATCGGGAAATCAAACTTCTTGCGGATCTCACGGCACACTTCCATGCCATCGCGGTTCGGCAGCATGATATCCAAAAGCATCAAATCCGGCTGAAGTTCTTCAGCCAGTTTGACCGCTTCGTCACCGTCATAAGCACACACTACATTGAAGCCTTCTTTTTTTAAATTAAACTGCAGAATATCTGCAATCGGCTTTTCATCGTCTACAACTAAAATCGTCTTATTCATCATTTTCTCCCCTTCGTATTCCAACTTTTGTATATGGAATTCCCTCCGCTATGCATTCTTTTCTACCCTTACTTTATCACTGTTTTGAAGGTTTCGCACCTCTCATTCCCCGGCGGTTATTTCCCGGGAAATAATTAGCGGAGAATTGAAAAAGATCGGCCCAAGCTGCTGGCCGATCTTTGAAGCTTTATATTTTGATGGATTGTTGAGAATACCTTTTAAAGATACTTCAAAACGCTCATTTGCGCCAGTGGAATGCTCTTCGAAGAAAAAGATAAAAGACGTTGTTAACTCTTTTCATTGCGCTTCAGGCAGACGCTTTCCGCGGGCACGGCCTCAGCCGCTTCCCTCGCTCTGCTCAGTCCAGGGTCTTCGGCTCGTGCTGTCCCCGCAGGAGTCGAGCGCCTTTCGCTCCATTTAAAGGGTGTTCTTAATAATGAACCAGTTCTGTGATCAAAGAGCTTCAAGACAAAGCTTGCTGTAGTTTCTTGTTGAGCCTGTCTAGTTTTTGAGAGAAGGTTCTACTGTTAACAATTATTAGGAGTTAGTTCTTGGTTATCAGGCACTGTCTTGAAGTTAACATGCACTATTAGAGAATCATCAGACATTGCTCGAATTTTAACCAGCACTAGCTAGCTAGTGCCATCCATATTCTAAGTTCAAAAGCTGAATATGAAAAGCCGTTCGCCTCTGCGAACGGCTCTTTAAACCGAAAGAGCTGAAACGATGCCGTTTCAGCTCTTTCCTTTGGATCTTATTCGTTAGCGCCACACGCTTGTGACGATGTTTGTTTGGTTGCGGTCAGGTCCTACTGAAAAGATGGAAATCTGGACGCCTGTCAATTGCGCGATACGCTCAAGGTAATGGCGTGCGTTGTCAGGAAGTTCATCCAATGATTTGCAGCTTGTTACGTCTTCAGACCAGCCTGGAAGCTCTTCGTATACCGGTTCGCATTCAGCTAGCATGCGCAAGTTTGCCGGGTATTCTGTGATCAGTTCGCCGTTGTGGCGGTAAGCAGTACAGATTTTCACCGTATCCAGTCCGCTCAATACGTCGATTGAGTTGACTGTCAGGTCTGTCAATCCGCTGACACGTCTCGCGTGGCGGACAACGACGCTGTCGAACCAGCCGATGCGGCGCGGGCGCCCTGTTGTCGTGCCGTATTCTTTGCCGACTTCGCGGATCCGGTTGCCCACTTCGTCAAACAATTCGGTCGGAAACGGTCCGTCGCCGACGCGGGATGTATATGCTTTGCAGACGCCGATGACATGTTGGATCGTAGTCGGCCCAACGCCGGCTCCGATTGTCACGCCGCCCGCTACCGGGTTCGAAGATGTAACGTATGGGTATGTACCCTGGTCGATATCGAGCATGACCCCTTGCGCGCCTTCAAACAATACGCGGCGGCCGTGATCGATTGCATCGTTAAGCACTTTTGACGTATCGGTTACGTATTTCGCGATTTCCTGTCCGTACGCAAAATACTCCTCCATGATTTCTTCTACAGTGAATCCTTCTGTCTCGTAGAATTTCTCGAACAGACGGTTTTTCTCTGTTAAGTTCATGCGCAGCTTTTCTTCGAACACAACATGGTCCAACAAATCCGCCATGCGAATTCCGACACGTGCTGCTTTGTCCATATAAGCAGGGCCGATGCCTTTGCCCGTTGTTCCGATTTTATTTACTCCGCGGCGTGCTTCTTCCACTTCATCCTGCTTGATGTGGTATGGCAACAAAACGTGTGCGCGGTTTGAAATGCGCAGGTTCTCAGTTGTCACTCCACGCTCATGAAGGCCTTTTAATTCTTTTACAAGCGCTTTCGGATCTACGACCATGCCGTTGCCGATTACTGAAATTTTGTCTTTATAGAAAATCCCTGATGGAATCAAATGCAATTTATACGTTTCTCCGCCGAAAATGATGGTATGTCCTGCGTTATTTCCGCCTTGGTAACGCGCAATTACTTCTGCGTGTTCAGATAGAAAATCAGTGATTTTCCCTTTTCCTTCGTCTCCCCATTGCGTTCCTACTACTACGACTGATGTCATCGTCCGCACCTCCGTTAGGCTTATGCCCTTGTTTCAAACAGTCTTCATTGTATCAACGAAATCACCCTTAGTCAATAATAAACAGAAGAAAACACGAACATATAAATGTGTCTTCACATTTAATGTTCGTGTTTAAAAGTCTCCGCCGGATTCGTGCTGGCTCCAGTCGATGGTGACGAATTTATTGTATTCTTTGACGAAAGCCAGTTTTACCGTACCGGTCGGGCCGTTACGTTGCTTAGCGATGATGATTTCAATCATGTTTTGGTCTTCGGTTTCTTTGTCATAATAATCTTCCCGGTACAAGAAGGAAACGATATCGGCATCCTGCTCAATTGATCCGGATTCTCGCAAATCCGACATCATCGGCCGCTTATCCTGGCGCTGTTCCACTCCACGCGATAGCTGCGACAATGCGATGACCGGCACTTCAAGTTCACGCGCCAGCCCTTTCAATGAACGGGAAATATCGGATACTTCCTGCTGGCGGTTTTCGCCCGAGCGTCCAGGCCCCTGGATCAGCTGCAGGTAATCGATCATAATCATGCCAAGTCCGTACTCTTGTTTCAAGCGGCGGCATTTGGCACGGATGTCGTTGACCCGGATGCCCGGCGTGTCATCGATGAAGATGCCGGCATTCGACAAACTGCCCATTGCCATCGTCAGCTTGCGCCAGTCTTCCGTCTGCAAAGCCCCTGTACGGAGTACTTGCGCGTCGATGTTGCCTTCTGCACACAGCATACGCATGACGAGCTGTTCAGCGCCCATCTCCAGGCTGAAGATAGCGACGTTCTCGTCGGTTTTTGTGGCGACATTCTGCGCGACATTCAACGCGAATGCCGTCTTACCGACAGATGGCCGTGCAGCCACGATGATCAAGTCATTGCGCTGGAAACCAGCGGTGACTTTGTCGAGGTCACGGAAGCCGGTCGGGATTCCGGTGACATCGCCTTTGCGGGTATGCAGCAATTCAATATTGTCATACGTGCTTACAAGAACGTCTTTGATGTGGGTAAAGTCACCAGCATTTTTCCGGCTCGATACTTCCATCATCTTTTTTTCCGCTTCTGCGAGAAGCGTTTCCACTTCGTCTTCACGCGTGAAGCCGTCTTCGACAATCGTTGTCGCTACACGGATCAAACGCCGGAGCAGCGCTTTCTCTTCAACGATGCGTGCATAATGCACGACATTCGCTGCGGTAGGGACAGCATTGGCGATTTCCGCCAAATACGACAAGCCGCCAACATCTTCCAGCTCTTTTTTGACCGACAATTCCTCTGTCACTGTTACCACGTCAATCGCTTTGCCGTGGTCGGACAAATTGATCATCGTATCGAAGATTTTCTGGTGGGCAATGCGATAGAAATCCTCAGGATTTACAATCTCTGCAACCGTGATCAACGCCTGTGGTTCCAGGAAAATGGCGCCGATGACCGATTGTTCGGCTTCATGGTTATGCGGCGGGACGCGATCTATTGCTTCATTCATCGAGTTCATCACCTTACGCTTCTTCTGTTACATGGACTCTAAGCGTAGCAACAACATCTTGATGGACTTTAACCGGAACGTTCGTGTAGCCGAGCGCGCGGATGGCATCGTCCAATTCCATTTTGCGTTTATCCAATTTGATGCCGTGTGCCTTTTCAAGTTCCTTGGCCACTTGCTTCGTCGTGATTGAACCGAATAAACGGCCGCCTTCGCCTGATTTCGCTGTCAATTCGATGGTCAGGGCTTCTAATGTCGCTTTCAGCTTTTGTGCTTCTTCCAACTCAGCCGCAGCTTCTTTTTGTTCTTTTTTCTTCTGGCCGTCCAATTTGCTGACGGCCGCCGTATTCGCTTCAATCGCAAAATTATTCTTCAACAGGAAGTTATGCGCGTAGCCATCCGCCACGTTTTTGACTTCCCCTTTTTTGCCTTTGCCTTTAACGTCTTTTAAAAATATCACTTTCATTCTGTTTGGCCTCCCTCGTATTGTTCCATTATCACTTGTTTCAATTCGGCAATTGCTTCATCGATCGTTGCATCCGGCATTTGGGTCGCTGCGTTCGTCAAGTGGCCGCCGCCGCCCATATTTTCCATAACGATCTGGACGTTGACTTCTCCCAGCGAACGGGCTGAAATGCCGACGCCGCCTTCCGATCGCTCTGCTAAGACAAACGATGCATTTACGTCTTTCATCGTTAACAGGATATCCGCGGTTTGAGCGATCAGCACCGGGCTGTAGATTTTACCCGCTTCGCCTCTGGCAATCGCGATGCCATCCTCGACGAACTCGACGGTTTCGACGATTTTCGCGCGTTCCATATATGTTTCCAAATCTTCCTTCAGCAAACGCTGGACCAATACGGTATCCGCGCCATTCGAGCGCAAGTACGATGCCGCTTCAAAGGTCCGCGAACCTGTCCGCAGCGTAAAGCTTTTGGTATCGACAATGATGCCTGCAAGCATCGCTGTCGCTTCAAGCATCGATAACTTTTCGTGCTTCGGTTGGTACTCAAGCAATTCGGTCACCAGCTCCGCCGTAGACGATGCGTAAGGTTCCATATAGACGAGCAGCGTATTGGTAATGAATTCTTCGCCTCTGCGGTGGTGATCGATCAGCACGACGCGCTCCATGCGCTGGAGCAGCCGCTCATCAATGACCATAGAGGGCTTATGTGTATCGACGATGACAAGCAAAGAGTTCTCTGTCATATCCGCCAGCGCTTCTTCCGGCGTGATAAACCGCTCGTACAGCTCGTCGTCCTCTTCAATTTCTTCCATTAAGCGCATGACGCTGCGGTCGTATTCATTGAAATCAAGGATAATGCGTCCTTTGACTTTATTCATCGCAGCCATTTTGGCAACGCCGACAGCTGCGCCGATTGCGTCCATATCGGGCATTTTATGGCCCATGACAAAGACTTGGTCACTTTCCTGGATAAGGTCGCGCAGCGCATGTGAAATGACGCGTGCGCGCACTCTGGTGCGTTTTTCGACAGGATTGGTCTTGCCTCCGTAAAATTTCACTTTTCCGCTTGGGTGCTTGATGGCCACTTGGTCGCCGCCGCGGCCGAGGACGAGGTCCAGGCCGGACTGTGCCATGCTGCCAAGCTCGACAAGCGATGCCGAACCGGCGCCGACGCCGATGCTCAGCGTCAAAGCGAGATTGTCTTTCGACGTCACTTCGCGCAGATCATCGAGAATCGCAAATTTTGATAGCTCAAGGTCTTTTAATATCGATTCATTGAATACAGCAAGAAAGCGGTCTGACGAAATCCGTTTGACAAAAATGCCATGGTTCGCTCCCCATTCATTGACCAGCGACGTGACCAGGCTATTCAAATTGCTTCGCGTCTGATCATCCATGCCTTGCGACAATTCATCGTAATTATCAATGAACAAAGTGGCGATGACAGTGCGGTCCGCGTAATACAGCGTCTCGATTTCCACTTGCTCGGTAATGTCGAACAAATAGAACAAACGATCATCCGCCCGGTAATAAACCTTGTATTTGCGTTCGCCGAGCGTGACGGTCATATCTTTTATTTCATCCGATTTCACCAATGTGTGGAATTCATCCGATAAGCTGTAAAGCGATTCGCCGATCAGCGTATCGTACTCCAAAGTCGATGTCATATATGGATTTGCCCATTCAATATCAAAATTTTCATTGACCAGGAGAATTCCAATCGGCATCTCGAGGAGCGCTTCTTCTCCGACCTTTTTCATCCGGTAGGACAAGGTCTCTATGTGTTTTTCAGTTTCTTCATATACCCGTTTTTCTGTCACCCATGCAGCTGTAAAAGCCAAGCCGAACAATAACGTAAAAATGCCGGCGGCCCATTCGGACCAAAGGGTGATCAAAATGATTGCGGCCGCTCCTAAGAGGAGCAGCGCCAAGAGCGGATACCGAAGTTTTCTTTGTCTAAAAAAAGCCGACATTCGTTTCAGCTCCTCATTTTCCTTTAAACTCGTGTGCCCGTTTCACCCAGCCTCTGATATCGAATCCAAGGTCGACGATTCCGACGATGCTCGTAAACGACAACAGCGGGAAAGCCAGAATGCTCACAAGGACCGTCACCCATTTCGGCCATCCTTCTTGATGGATGTAGAAATGGTAGAACGAAACGCCCTGCAGGAACATCAGGAATTGCAGCACGATGGATGCGTTGATGATTATCATATAGGGCATGGTCCCCGGCTGGAAATCGGACAACAGCGGGACGAGCAAAACGATTAAATAATACCATAATACACTTTTCGGCAATTTCATATCCCGAAAAGGTGGAAATTTCGGAACGTCCGTGCCCAGCCGCTTTAAAATCGGCAAAAGAAGCAATAACAAGATCCATACGATCATAAATACCGACAGCACAAGCAGCGCCGGCAATAAAGTTTCGAAAGAGAACATGATTTGGCTGATGAACTCATCGTAATCTTCGTTCGGTGCCCCGAACTTTTCCATCATAGCGCTCGTCTGTTTATAGGAAGCTTCCATCGCCGTCATCATTTCTTCGATGACGTTGATGCCGAACAGCCAGATAGAAGCCAGGTACTGCAGCATCACTGAAAGCAGGAGCACTACCCCTGAACCCATGAACATGAAGAGCTTGCTTTTGCCATAATAAATCGACAAGCCGATCATGACGCCAAGCGGCACATGAATCAGCGCCAGCGGCAAGGACAACAGCCCCCCGATAATGAACGCCAAAAATAGGCATACCGTACCGAAAAGCGCAGAAGCCTTCCAATCATATTTCGCGCTGTACCAAGCAACCGGAAGCGCCAAAAAGAGCGTCGTTATTACATTTAAAAGAGGCACATAAACCGAGACAGCCAAAAGCACTGTAAACACTGCGGCCATCATGGCGCCATTTGTAAGTTTTCTTGTTTGTTGATTTTGCATCCGTGTGAGTGTCCCCTTCTTTCGGGTTTATTTCATCCTTGTAATTGTATCATGATTAGGGAACCTGAACAAAACTACGGGACGCTGGCTGTCTCGTACAAACATGAAAATATAAGCTGATATTCCGCAAAACAGCTTCGCTTGCCCCGCGGAAAGCGTCCGCCTAAAGCGCAATGAAAAGGCGTCTAAAACAACAAAAAAAAGACCGGTTTCCCGGTCTTTTCGAAAATTATCTTTCTTCAGCTACGAATGGTAGAAGTGCCATGATACGTGAGCGTTTGATAGCGATTGTCAACTTACGTTGCCATTTAGCGCTAGTGCCTGTAACACGACGTGGCAAGATTTTTCCTCTTTCAGAAATAAATTTCTTCAATAGGTCAGTATCTTTATAATCGATGTGCGTGATGTTGTTTGACGTAAAATAACAAACCTTTTTACGCTTTTTGCCTCCGCGACGTGGTGCCATATCGAATTACCTCCTTTTTTGTTGGATTTTAGCCGCTAGTTCCAGCGTTCATTAGAATGGCAGATCGTCGTCCGATACTTCGATCGGGCCGCTGCCGCTTGAGAACGGATCCTGGTCTACGCGTGTATAGTTTTGTTGGCTTGGGTTTTGCTGACTTGGGCTTGGCGATTGGTTCTGTTGATAGGACGGCTGTTGTCCTTGTGAACGGTCTGCACCAGCTCCAGAACTTTTCGGTTCCAGGAATTGGACGCTGTCTGCAACGACTTCCGTCGTATAAACGCGCTTTCCGTCCTGCCCCTCGTAGCTTCCAGTTTGAATGCGGCCTTCTACGCCAGCCAAGCTTCCTTTTTTCAGGAAATTCGCTGTGTTTTCAGCTTGTTTGCGCCAAACGGTACAATTGATAAAATCAGTTTCCTTCTCCCCTTGCGCATTGGAGAATGTCCGGTTTACAGCAAGTGTAAAACGGGCAACTGCCGCACCGCTTGGAGTGTAGCGAAGGTCTGGATCTTTTGTCAGTCTTCCGACTAAAACAACTCGGTTAATCATCAGAATTCAACCTCCTTTTAAGTCAATATTTTTAAGGCTGCCGTCTTTTGCTTATACGTCTTTGCGTACAGCAATATGACGGATAATGTCTTCGTTAATGTTCGCAAGACGTGTGTATTCGTTGATAGCTTCAGAACCAGCGTTTACTTTTACGATCTGGTAGAAACCTTCACGCAAATCGTTGATTTCATAAGCTAAACGACGTTTACCCCACTCTTTCGACTCGATGATTTCAGCGCCGTTTGTAGTTAGGATGTCGTTAAAACGCTCAACTAGAGCTTTTTTAGCTTCCTCTTCAATTGCAGGCTGAATGATATACATTAATTCATATTCTCTCATCGTGTTGTCACCTCCTCATGGACTTGGGCCCTGCTGTTTCCAGCGGGCAAGGAGCAAGCAATTCATATTATTACTCACATCAATGTATTGTACCATGTTTGGACATCCGCCGCAAGCATGTTTTTCACTGCCGCTTGCGCTATAATTTAGGCAAATGCTCAAAGGAAGTGATCGAGTGGAACCGGTCCGCGTCATTGAATTGGATATCAGGGAAATCGCACCGAAAGCATTTTGGGCGAACGTCTTGCTCGTCGTGATTTTTGCCGCTGCCTACCATTTCTTCACGGAGCCGCTGTCGTTCGGCTTTTCTTGGTGGGCGGTCTTGTTCTTCACGGCCGGCTACACGGCCCTAATCGTGCTCCATGAATTATTCCATTTGATCGGCTTCGTCGTTTTCGGCAAAGTGCCGATTTCATCGCTCGATTACGGCTTCGACCTGGACATGGGCATCGCGTACGCCACCACCAGCCGCGCGATTCCGATCAAAGCCATGAAAAAAGCCCTTTTGCTGCCGTTTTGGATGACCGCTGTCCTTCCGGCGGCGCTCGGCTTTTGGCTCGAAAGCCAGACCCTTATGCTGTTGGCCGCTATGCTCGCTGCCGGTGCCTATGGCGATTTCCATATGTACCGGCAGCTGCTGCAAGAACGGGATGACAGCTGGGTTCTTGACGATCCCAAGCTGCCGCGTCTGCGGATCTACGCCGATAATCCATACAAAAAAAGCACCGGAGAATAAATCCTCCCGGTGCTTTTCGATTTACGCTTGTTCTTGTGCAACCCGAACATCCCAGACGCCCGTCTCCACTTTTTCTTTCAATAACCCGTTTGCATTCGCCACGTACACAATGGTTTCCATAACTTCACCGTTCGCGTAGACCTCGATTGTCTGTTTATCGAAAAGGTCAGTTTCTGCTTGAGCAGTATACCCTTCAAGATCGTCTATGGCCGGCCATAGTTCTTCCGGAATGTCATAAACCTGTCCTTGGATTTCTCCTTGTTCAGCTTTCACCATTGCTGGATAGCCCATCCCTGTATCATATAACGTTCCTGTGGCCATGGCGTGTTCTGCGACTAAATCGGCTTCACCCAAATAGCAATGGTATTTCCCGCCTTCTTTCAATGTTCCATATACGAACAAAAGCATTTCTGATCCTCCTAATTTAAAAAGACCGAGCGCTAAGGCATTCGGTCCCCTTCATATTGTTCCGTGGCGTGATGCGTTGTCTTGTATTACAGCTCTGAAATGTTTATTGCCATTTGGGACGGTTTCTAAACCTCGTCCCTTATAAATTGCTTAAATATTTGAAGCTTTTTGCTTAGACGTTAAAACGGAAAAGCATAACGTCGCCGTCTTTAACGATGTATTCTTTACCTTCTTGACGCACTTTGCCGGCTTCTTTTGCAGCTGCCATCGAACCCGCTTCAACAAGGTCTTCATAAGCTACCGTCTCGGCGCGGATAAAGCCGCGTTCGAAATCAGAGTGGATGACGCCAGCACATTGTGGGGCTTTCATTCCTTTTTTAAATGTCCATGCACGCACTTCCTGCACACCGGCAGTAAAGTAAGTGGCAAGCCCGAGCAAGCTGTAAGATGCTTTGACCAATTGATCCAGACCGGATTCTTTGATGCCCAATTCTTCAAGGAACATCGCTTTCTCCTCGTCGTCCAATTCAGCCATTTCTTCCTCGATTTTCGCACAGATAACGATAACTTCCGCATTCTGTTCTGCCGCATAATCGCGTACTTGTTGAACATATTCGTTGTTGTCCGCTTCCGCGATTTCATCTTCCGCTACGTTTGCTACATAAAGCATCGGCTTAAGCGTCAGCAAGTTCAAGTTTTTCGCGATGCGCAGCTCGTCTTCCGTAAAGTCGATCGAACGGGCCATTTGGCCATCTTCGAAGGCTTCGCGCAACTTCATAAGAACAGGCTCTTCAGCAATTGCATCTTTGTCTCTTTGCTTCACAAGTTTGGCAGCGCGCGCAATGCGTTTTTCGATGCTTTCCATGTCAGCAAGGATCAATTCCAAGTTGATGACTTCGATATCGGAAATCGGATCCACTTTGCCTGATACATGCGTAACATTGTCGTCAGCGAAACAGCGCACGACTTGGCAGATTGCATCTACTTCACGGATATGCGAAAGGAATTTATTCCCAAGCCCTTCACCTTTACTGGCGCCTTTAACGATGCCGGCAATATCAGTGAATTCGAAAGCGGTAGGAACCGTTTTCTTCGGATCCACCAATTCCGTCAATTTGTCTAAGCGTTCGTCTGGAACTTCTACGATTCCGACGTTCGGATCTATCGTACAAAACGGGTAGTTGGCTGCTTCGGCCCCCGCCTTTGTAATAGCGTTAAATAATGTGGATTTCCCCACGTTTGGTAATCCTACAATCCCTGCAGTCAATGCCATAGGATTCACGACCTCTCTTCTTTTAAAAACGAATTATTTTTTTGCAACCATTCTATTATAAGAATGAAAATCAGTTCTGTCCATTTTACCAAACTTATACAAATATACTATTTAAATATAATTCTACTCCTGCTCGGCCTTAACCAACACCCGTTTCATCTTTTTATTGAATTCCACCCGCGGAATCATGACGCTATGCTGACAGCCCTCGCATTTGATGCGGATGTCTGCACCCATGCGGATAATTTTCCAGGCGTTCGCCCCGCATGGATGGCCTTTTTTCATTTCCACGATGTCGTTCAAACCGAATTCCTTCATTTCCATGACTTTGCCCCTTTCTTACTTTTTGGCAATTACCGACGGATTGGTGTCTTCTGGCGAGCGCTGCACCATGACCATCCGTGGATATGGAATTTCCACGCCTTGTGTATCGAGAAATTCCTTCAAGTCGCGGCGCAGTCCGCGTGAAACGGCAAAATGCTGCATCGGCAACGTTTCCGCAATGATGCGCATGACCACTTCCGTCGTCGTCAAGTTCTGTACGCCCAGCAATTCAGGCGGTTTGATGATTTGTTCGTATTTATCCTGTATGTCTTCGAGGAATTCCTGGATCAGCTGCTCGACCTTCGCCATATCCGACTCGTACGAAATGTTGATGTCGACCACTGCAATGGAATTGTGGATCGAAAAATTCACGACATCCGTTACATTGCCATTCGGGAAGATAAACAATTCCCCTGTAAAGCCTTTGACTTTCGTTGTCCGGAGCCCGATTTCTTCGACGGTCCCTTCGGCCTGCCCGATGCGGACATAATCGCCAACCGAGAACTGGTCTTCAAAAATGATAAAGAATCCAGTGATGATGTCGCGCACCAAGTTTTGTGCGCCAAAACCGATGGCCAACCCGAGCACCCCGGCCCCGGCAATCAACCCAGTAATATCAATCGTGAATGCCGACAGTACCGCAATGATGGCCATAAAATATACCACATACGCAATGACGTTCTCGAGCAATTTCGACATCGTCTGCTGCCGCCGCTCGTTATATTTCAACGGCCCTTTTATGCGCACCGCAAATGTTTTACGGATCAGCACCTTAGCAACCCTTACAACAATTACCGCTAAGATGACAATCAAGAAAACTTTCAAGCCGACAAAACCGATGCCGAGCCACATTTGTTCATCCAATAACAGTTTTTTTACTTTTTCAGTTCCTGATGTTACATCAGCTATTGCTTGTGCACTCATTATTACACCATCCTAACTTACAATTAACCCAAATTCAGTTTAAACATAACCGTGACGATGATCGCAACAACTAACACTCCTGGCAATAAATTGGCAACCCGCATTTTGGTGACGCCCATCAAATTCAAACCGATGGCGACAATCATGACGCCGCCGGTCGCCGTCATTTCAGTAATAAACATATCAAGCGCCGCTTCCGGTATCAACAAGCTGATTTGTGTAGCGAATAGCGCAATCAGCCCTTGGTAGACGAAAACCGGGATAGCAGCTAGCAATACACCGATGCCAAGCGTCGATGCCAGGATGATTGAAGTGAATCCATCAATCAGCCCTTTTGAGATCAACACGCCGTGTTCGTTTGCCAAGCCGCTTTCAAGTGCGCCGATAATGCCCATAGCGCCGATGACGAAAATTAGCGTAGCCGTTACGAACCCTTGTGCGATGCTTCCTTTGCTTTCTTTCGCACCCATTTTGACCTCAATCCAATGGCCGAAACTATTCAACTTCTTATCCAGGTCGATCCACTCGCCGATCACCGCCCCAAATACGAGACTGATGATAACTACTACAAAGTTCTGGCTTTGGATTCCCATTTGCAAGCCCAGTACGACAACCGCCAAACCAATCACATACAATACCGTTTCCTTCATCTTTTCAGGAATATTACGAAGTGCCCGCCCGATTAACGTGCCGACAACGATTAAAACGGCGTTAATCAATGTCCCTAAGAGAACCATCTATTCATTTCCCCTTCCGCCTGCGCTTCCCTGTTCTCTGCATAGCAGAGCCTATTCCCTTTTAAGAGGAATAGGCTCGACTTAGTTTAGGAGTTCAAGGATGCGTTCCAGGTCTTCTTCAGAGAAAAATTCGATTTCGATTTTCCCTTTATTTTTCGTTTTTTTGATTTGGACACTCGTTCCGAAGCGGTCTCTCAGCTCGGATTGCTTTTCTTCTATAAAGAGATCTTTTTTCTTTTCAATTGTTTCACGTGGAACATCTTCATTCAGACGCTGCACAAGATTCTCTAATTGACGGACGTTCAAGCTTTCTTTTACTACTTTTTCCGCTGTTTCCGGAATCAGTTTCTTGGAACGCAGGCCAAGAAGCGTACGGCCGTGGCCCATTGTCAGCTTCTTGTCCGAGATCATCTCGCGGACTTTTTCTGGCAGGGCGAGCAGCCGCACATGGTTTGCGATGTGTGGACGGCTTTTTCCGAGGCGGAAAGCCAGTTGTTCTTGTGTCAGGCTCAATGCTTCCATCAGCTTTTGGTAGGCTTCCGCTTCTTCAATCGGCGTCAAATCTTCACGCTGAAGGTTTTCCAGAATAGCAAGTTCCATCATTTGCTGGTCATTCAACTCTTTGATGATGGCCGGAACTTCTTCCAATTTCGCGAGTTTAGCCGCTCGGAAACGCCGCTCCCCCACTACTAACTCAAAATTATTACCTTTTTTGCGGACCACCACAGGCTGAAGGATGCCGTGTTCTTTGATCGACTCTGATAATTCCTGCAACGCCGTGTCATCGAAAACTTTCCTCGGCTGGTAAGGGTTCGTGCGCAATTGGCTGATATTGAGCTGTGTGATCTTTTCTGTCTCGCTCAATGATTCGCCTGGGAATAACGCGTTAATCCCTTTTCCTAATCCTTTAGCCATTACGAATCACTTCCCTTGCTAAATCTAAGTAGACTTCTGCGCCTCTGGATTTTGGATCATAAATAATGATCGGTTCGCCGTGGCTTGGTGCTTCGCTTAACCGGATATTCCGTGGAATAATCGTCCGGTAAACTTTATCCTGGAAATACTTTTTCACTTCTTCAATAACCTGCAGACCTAAATTCGTCCGGGCGTCGAGCATGGTCAATAAAACACCGTCGATTTCCAGGTCATGATTTAAATGCTTCTGCACCAAGCGCACTGTGCTCAGCAGCTGGCTCAATCCTTCTAATGCATAATACTCGCATTGAACGGGAATCACAATTGCATCAGAAGCTGTCAATGAGTTGATCGTCAGCAATCCCAATGATGGTGGACAGTCAATGATGATGTAATCGTACATTTCTTTGACTTCCTGCAACGCTGTCTTCAGCCGAACTTCCCTCGACATTGTCGAGACCAATTCGATTTCCGCTCCCGCTAGTGAAATTGTGGCAGGTACGACATGGAGATTTTCTACTTTCGTCTCCATAATCGTATCTTTCACGTCCACATCATCAATGAGCACTTCGTAAATACATTGGTCTACATCGCCTTTGTTGACACCTACTCCACTAGTGGCGTTCCCTTGCGGATCAATATCTATTAAAAGGACCTTTTTGCCCAAATAAGCAAGGCAGGCACTCAAATTCACTGAAGATGTCGTTTTTCCTACGCCGCCTTTTTGATTGGCGATCGCAATAATTCTACCCACACTTGCACCAACTTTCTTTCATACTTCTCTCATTTTACTGCGCACACAGAGTTAATACCATCTATAATACATAAAATAATGATATATCTTTATCTATTGTAGCAAATCAATGTACAAATTAAGGTTACATTCATATTAAAAAAGCTCTTTCCGCCGTGGGAAAGAGCTTTTCGCTATTTTTTCTTCGGGATTTTCACCGTAATCTGGTAATATTCATCGTGTTCTTCTTCTTCCGTGGATACATCAATGCCGCTTTTTGACACCATCGTCAACGATTGCTTGATGGTGTTGACGGCAATGCGCACATCACGGCTGAAAGCTTTGCGCCGCGGCTTTGCCTTTTTCGGCTCGGTCGACAAGAGCTTCTCCACTTTCAGCTCAAGCTGCTTTACATTCAGGTTCTCTTCCAATGTTTCATCGAAGAGCTTTTTCTGCATGTCCCCGTCTTTGACTTTTAGCAGCGCACGCGCATGGCGCTCCATCAATTTGCGGTCAAGCAATGCCTGCTGGATCTCCGCCGGCAATTTCAGCAGCCTTAATTTATTGGCAACAGTCGACTGCCCTTTGCCAAGGCGCTGGGCAAGCGCTTCTTGTGTAATGCCATGGAGTTCCAGCAGGTTTTGGTAAGCATTCGCTTCTTCAATCGAAGTCAGCTCTTCCCGCTGCAAATTTTCTATCAACGCGATAGAAGCTGTTTCTTTATCGCTCAGATTGCGGACAATCGCCGGCACTTCATCCCAGCCAAGCGAAGACATGGCGCGGAAACGACGCTCCCCTGCGATGATTTCGTAATGGTCGCCTGTTTCTGTCGGGCGCACCACAATCGGCTGTATGACGCCGTGCATATGGATGGTGCGGGCCAGCTCTTCAATCTTTGCTTCATCAAAGACGGTCCGCGGCTGGAATTTATTGGCGCTGATTTTATCCCGCGGAATTTTAACAACTTCCTCGGAACTTTCTGCCGCCTCTTGGACTTCCGGTTGTTCATTAACTTGTTCTGTTGGTTCATTTGCTTTATCGCTGCCCCCAAAGAACCGGGAGAAAGGACTTTTCATCCTCAAGCACCACCTTTTAAAAAGCTCACTTGCATAGTATTCGCTATTCCGTGACTCGATACCTTTATGTCAATGTTCCACGTGAAACAATAACTTTCTTGGGTCTTTGTTGCTTAAGCAATGGGTGATTTGTTCGGCATTCCCGGTTTGCGCGGGTATTTCTTCGGGGTTGCTTTGAATTTGCGGAACACTTGAATATAGCGTTCACTTTCTTCCACTGGCAATTTAAACGAATATACGTTCTCCTTTTTAACACCGAGCTTTTCCAACGCTTTTTTGGCGTCTTCCAGTTCATCAGGCGCCGAAGCGGCTTTCATCGCTGCGAATAATCCGCCGTTCTTCACAAGCGGAACACACAATTCTGCCAGGACCGACAAGCGCGCTACTGCTCTGGCAGTCACCAAGTCATATTTTTCACGGTGCTCTGACTGGCCGAAATCCTCCGCCCGCGCATGGACAAAACGTACGCCGGACAAGTTCAGTTTGTCACTTAAATGCGTCAGAAATTGAATCCGTTTATTCAAGGAATCGACAATCGTCACTTCAATGTGCGGGAAACAAATTTTCAACGGAATACTTGGGAATCCGGCACCCGCCCCCACGTCGCATAATTTCATCGGCTTCGTGAAGTCCAGATAGAAAGCGGCAGTAACCGAATCGTAGAAATGCTTCAAATAAACAGAAGGCTGATCCGTAATCGCTGTCAGGTTCATCTTTTCGTTCCACTCGACCAGTTCTTCGAAATATGTCCGGAATTGAGCCAATTGTCCGTCCGTAAGCTCAATCCCTTTCTCACTGAGGGCGTCTTTGAATTGTTGTTCGTTCATGCGCTTGTTCCTCCCTCTTCCGTTCTGTTTTCTATGTAAAAATGGGCTGGCGCAAACCAGCCCACATTTTATCGTTATCACTTAACTGGATATTTTCGCAATTCTTCCTTGTTCAATATACACCAAAAGAATCGAAATGTCAGCAGGGTTCACGCCGGATATGCGTGAAGCCTGTGCTATGGAGAGCGGCCGGACTTCCGTCAGCTTGCCGCGGGCCTCGGTCGCAATCCCGGAAATCGCATGGTAATCGATGTTTTCTGGAATTTTTTTGTTTTCCATTTTCTTCAGCTTATCGACTTGCTGCAACGATTTTTCGATGTAGCCTTCGTATTTAATGTGGATTTCAACTTGTTCTTTCACTTCTTCTTCCAGCTCCACTTCGGAAGCCGTCAGCTGGGAAATCATTTCATAGGTCATTTCCGGACGCTTCAACAGATCTGCTCCGCGGATGCCATCTTTCAGCTCACTGCCCCCTGCATCCCGTATGGCTTGCTGGGTAGTTTCGGTCGGCTTGATCATGATGGCTCTTAAACGCTTGATTTCATCTTCAATCCGCTCTTTTTTCGCGATGAATTTTGCATAGCGTTCAGCTGATATCATGCCGATTTTAAAACCAAGTTCCGTCAAGCGCATGTCCGCATTGTCATGGCGCAGCAATAAGCGGTATTCCGCGCGCGACGTCAATAAACGATACGGTTCATTGGTCCCTTTTGTCACCAGATCATCGATCAGGACGCCGATATAAGCGTCCGAACGGCTCAAGATGACTTCTTCTTTGCCCAGCACTTTCGCTGCCGCATTGATACCTGCCATCAAGCCTTGCCCCGCTGCTTCTTCGTAGCCTGACGTGCCGTTGATTTGGCCTGCCGTGTACAGATTTTCAAGCTGTTTCGACTCGAGCGTCGGCCATAATTGCGTCGGTACGATGGAATCGTATTCAATTGCATATCCAGCACGCATCATTTCGGCTTTCTCAAGCCCTGGGATGGATTCCAGCAGTTGGCGCTGGACGTGCTCAGGCAAACTTGTCGAAAGCCCTTGTACGTAAACCTCGCGCGTATTGCGCCCTTCCGGCTCCAGGAAAATCTGATGGCGCGGCTTATCATTGAAACGAACGACTTTATCTTCGATGGACGGACAATAACGAGGCCCTGTCCCTTTGATCATTCCAGAATACATTGGCGACAAATGCAGATTGTCATCAATGATCTGGTGAGTTTTTTCGTTTGTATACGTCAGCCAGCAAGGCAGCTGGTCCATGATGAATTCCGTCGTTTCAAAGCTGAATGCACGCGGCACATCATCTCCCGGCTGAATTTCAGTCTTGCTGTAGTCGATCGAATTGCTGTTTACGCGCGGCGGCGTCCCTGTTTTGAAACGCACGGTTTCAAATCCGAGCGCTTCCAGGTTTTCTGCCAGCTTGATCGACGGCTGCTGGTTGTTCGGACCGCTTGAATAACGCAGATCCCCGATGATGATTTCTCCGCGCAGGAATGTTCCCGTCGTAATGACAACGGATTTGGCGCGATAAATGCCGCCTACCTGTGTGATCAACCCTTGGACTTTGCCATCTTCAACGATCAATTCTTCAGCAATGCCCTGGTGGAGCGACAAATTCGGCTCTTCTTCCATCAAACGCTTCATTTCCTGCTGGTAAAGCACTTTATCGGCTTGCGCACGCAAAGCGCGCACTGCCGGCCCTTTTGCTGTATTCAACATTCTCATTTGAATGTGTGTTTTATCGATAACGCGCCCCATGGCTCCGCCAAGTGCGTCAATTTCGCGTACTACGATGCCTTTTGCTGGTCCGCCGATTGACGGGTTGCAAGGCATGAATGCGATCATATCCAGATTCATCGTCAAAACGAGCGTTTTTGCGCCCATCCGTGCTGATGCAAGAGCAGCTTCCGCTCCTGCATGGCCAGCGCCTACGACGATGACATCGAACGTGCCTGCTTCGTATTGTGGCATGTCCGTTCATTCCCTTCGAGTTTTATTTCCCTAGACAGAACTGCGAGAACAATTGGTTCAATAATCCATCATCCGCGGTATCGCCGATGATTTCCCCAAGAAGTTCCCACGTTCGCGTAACATCAATTTGGATCATATCCACCGGCACGTCCATTTCGGCCGCCTCAATGGCATCTGAAATGGTTGCGTGCGCTTGGTGAAGCAAGGAAATGTGGCGTGCATTGGAAACGTACGTCATATCCCCTGATTCAATCGATCCTTCAAAAAATAGCTTCGCAATAGCTTCTTCCAGCTGGTCGATGCCTTCTTCTTCTATTAAAGAGGTGGTGATCAACTGTTTGTCGCCTGCGAGTTTTTGCACTTCAGCCAAATCGATTTTCTGCGGCAAATCAGTTTTGTTGATAACGACAATGTAATCCATGCCTTTCACCGCTTCAAATAACAAGGCATCTTCCGGCGTCAGCGCCTCCGAGTAATTCAGCACGTAAAGAATGAGATCCGCTTCTTTCAGCACTTTCCGGGAGCGTTCGACGCCGATGCGTTCAACGATGTCTTCGGTTTCCCGGATCCCGGCAGTGTCCACTAAACGCAGCGGCACTCCACGGACATTGACATATTCCTCTATTATATCACGGGTTGTGCCCGCTATTTCTGTGACAATTGCTTTGTTTTCCTGCACCAAACTGTTGAGGAGTGAAGATTTTCCGACATTCGGGCGGCCGACAATGACCGTAGAAAGCCCTTCTCTCAGAATTTTCCCTTGCGACGAGGTCTGGAGCAGTTTATCGATTTCACTGCGCACCCATTGCGCTTTTTCCAGCATAATCGGGCGTGTCATCTCTTCCACGTCGTCGTATTCCGGATAATCGATATTCACTTCCATTTGGGCGATCGATTCCAGCAGCGCCTGGCGCAATGTGCCAATCAGTTTCGACAAACGCCCTTCCATCTGATTGAGCGCAACATCCATGGCGCGGTCCGTTTTGGCGCGAATCAAATCCATCACCGCTTCCGCTTGGGACAAATCGATGCGCCCGTTGAGGAATGCGCGCTTCGTGAATTCCCCTGGCTCCGCCAAACGTGCACCTGCACGCAAAACGAGTGCCAGCACCCGATTGACAGAAACAATGCCGCCGTGGCAATTAATCTCGATGACATCTTCGCGTGTGAAGGTTTTTGGCGCCTTCATGAACGATACCATGACTTCTTCGACGATTTCCTCCGTCCACGGATCGTTGAGATGGCCGTAATGTATCGTATGGGTGGCTTGTGAAGCCAAACTTTTTCCGCTTGGCGCCTGGAATATGCGATCAGCAATCCCGATAGCTTCCGGCCCGCTCAATCGGACGATTGCTATGGCCCCTTCACCGCTCGGCGTGGATATCGCGGCTATTGTATCGAATTCCATGTTATTGTATCCTCCTTAGTATCAAAAAAAACGTAACAGCTTCTGCAAAACGCCGAAGCCTGAAATGTAGAACCTGAAAATTATCCCCAAGATTTCTCTAGCCCGGGATTCACCATTGCGCTTTAAAAGTTGTCCACATGTGGACAACCGGTAAATGCCCGTGACTTTCTAACATATTACATTAGCATAAATGCCTTTATTCGGAAAGGGTGAGCGCTCCGTTTCCTTTTATTTTTTACCGGGCTTCCTCCCCATAAAAAGAGCCGCCGAGAAATTCTCGGCGGCTCTTTGCTATTTATTATCTTAGAGGTTCAATGACCAGATAACGATTCGGTTCTTTTCCTTCTGAATACGTGTCGATATCAAGCCGCCTTGACAGCGCCTGATGGATAACTTTCCGTTCATAGGAAGGCATCGGCTCAAACTGGACGCGGCCGCCTGTGCGGATTGCTTTATCAGCCATCCGGTCAGCCAGCTGCTCCAATGTTTCCTGGCGCCGCTCCCGGTAATTCTCGGCATCGAGCTCAACGATCATGAATTGGTCCGAATGCTTATTGGCGACAAGCTGTGCTAATTGCTGAAGGGAATTCAACGTATTGCCACGTTTTCCGATCAGCATCGCCACTTTTTCACTTTCCAGATAAAAACTGACTTGCTTGCCTTTGCGCTTATGCGTGATTTTCAGGTCTTCGATGTTCATGCCTTTTGAAATCGATTGGATGTAAGCTTTGGTTTCTTCAATTGCCCGCTCGTTCAACTCTTCGGACGCTTCTTCGACCAATTCCTCTAAAATTTCTTTCGGTTCACTGGAAACAGCCTCAACTGCTGCCTCTTCTTCCTCCATTACTGGAGGATTTTCCGCAGGCTCGAGTTCTTTCACAGTGACTTGAACTTCAGCTTGCTTTGATCCGAAGCCTAAAAATCCCTTTTTTTCGGTTTGAATTACATGAACTGTGACTTCTTCACGAGTTACTTGGAGTTTTTCTAATGCTGCAGATATCGCGTTTTCAACAGTAAGACCCGTTTGCGTAATCTGTTTCACTTTTTAGCCCCTCCTGCTTTCGTTTTAACAGGCTGTTTCGTTTGTTTCACTTGTTTCGTCTGCTTTTTGCCTACAGGTTGCTTTTCAAGCTCAACAGCCGCCGAAGCAACTTTCTTTTTCTTTTCCCACGGACGATAAATAACCAGGTTCTGAATAAGGGAAATAATATTCCCGATTACCCAATACAATGTCAATGCTGATGGCAAGATGATACCAAATCCGATAATCATCAGCGGCATGAAATACATCATGATTTTCATCTGCGGATTGTCCATCGCCGGCCCCGTCAATAGAACCACAAACTGCATCAAACCGGCAATGATTGCCAAAATGATACTTGGTTCAGCGAGCGGGAAAATCAAGAACGAACCCAAATCGATCGTCGGTGTACTGTTCATCCGGCTGATTGCGTGGTAGAAGCCGATCAATACTGGCATCTGGACCAGTACCGGCAAGCAGCCAGCCATTGGATTGACACCGCGCTCTGAAAACATCGCCATCATTTCCTGCTGGTATTTCTGCTGCGTTACCGCATCTTTCGATTTGTACTTTTCTTTAAGTTTCGCCAAATCCGGCTGAAGTTCCTGCATGCGCTTCGAACTGCGCGTCTGTTTGACCATCAGCGGCAATAAAGCCACCCGGATAATGATTGTTACAGCAATGATTCCCAATCCGTACGTTCCAAGCAGTTCTTTAAAATACGTTATCGCTGAAACCAGCGGCCACACGATAAATTCATTCCAAAATCCTTCGCTGTCGGCACTGATCGGCTGTTCAAACTCAGTACAGCCGGCTAGCAGCAATGAAACCGCTATCAGTGAAATAAGCAGTGCAATGCGTTTATTCAACCTTCTTCCCCCAAACTACTTTTCAGTTGCTTCTATAATAACATTCAATTTGTGGTGTTTTCTAGTTCTTTGGCAAAGCGCGTGCGATTTTCAGCACATGCTCCAAACTCTTTTTGCTTTCGTGGTAATCCAAATCGGCCGCCTGTTGCCGGGCGATAATGACATAATCGGCGTTCTGCATCAAATCCGCGTGGTTTTCAAGAAATGCCTGCCGAATAAAACGTTTAATGCGGTTTCGCGTAACTGCGTTCCCCACTTTTTTGCTGACGGACAATCCCAGGCGAAATTCCGGCTGATCGTCTTTCAATACATAGACGATAAACTGGCGATTCGCGAAAGATTTCCCTTTTTTGAAAATCCGCTGAAATTCTTTATTCTTCTTAATCCGTTGGTGCTTATTCATTTTTTCACCTGCTTATTGTGGTTCATTTCTGCTGAAAAATCGGCAGAAAAGAAAAAAAAGACCACTGATGCGGTCAGTGGACTTAAGCTGATAGTACTTTTCTTCCTTTACGACGGCGTGCTGCGATTATTCTACGTCCGTTTTTTGTGCTCATACGTGCTCTGAAGCCGTGTACTTTGCTGTGTTTACGTTTATTTGGTTGGTATGTGCGTAATGTCATTGGTGACACCTCCTGAATATAAGTTAACTATTTCTCAAAGACAGTCTTGACTATTATATAGTCGCTGTGCATCAAATGTCAATATCTTATTGAAAAAGATGCCTGTTGGCGATTTTTGTGAAAGCTAAGTCTTATTTGATGTGTAGATCCGATATTCCGCAAAACAGCTACGCTTGCCGCGGGCGAGCGCCAAGCCTCCTCAGTCGCTTCGAAAACCTTGTGCTTCTGCATCGCTTCGCTAGCTTCGTCGCAGGCAAGACTTACCCGAAGCCTGCGAGGGCAAGTCTTTGCGACGAAGCGCATAGCGCTGCAACGCACTTTAATGTCTCGAAGCTAGCGAAGCGTTGCAGGGACAGAGACAGGAGCAGTAAGGTTTTCTCCGCTGTTTTGCTTCATATCTAGAGACCAGAATAAACTAAAGAGAATATATCTTTCATATTATAAACTAGATAAAAATTAGTATCTGGTAACTAGAAATTTCTTTGAATGAAGCGGAAGGCGGCGACTCCAGCGGGAGCAGTGATGGAGCAAAGCGACAGAGCGACGAGCTGAAGACCCTGGACTGAGCGCAGCGAAGGAAGCGGCTGAAGCCGTGCCCGCGGAACGCTTCCGCCTGAAGCGGAATGAAAAGCGACTCCAAAAGTTTCTTTCTACCCTCTTTCTCCCCCCTTCTCTTAATATAAAGTTATCCACATACCCTCCAGAAAAATTATATTTCCCTGTGCAGCATTTTTTTGGTAAACTATTTTATCCACACCCCTTATCTACAACTTCCTCACATAAGAACCCCCTGTGGATAGAATTATTGTGTGTAATAATTGTAATGTGGATAACTTAATTAATCGCTTGTAATGTCTCAATTATTTTGATAACATTAACTTGTTTTCACTTGTTGATAATTTTTCGTACAAAAAACTTATCCACAAACTGTGGGTAAGGTGTGGACAGTTAATAAACGGTCTGTTTGTAAGTGTTATCCACAGGCTGTGATTTTGTGTATGGTATACTAAAAAAATATTTACATATAAAGGAGAAAAGCTATTGGAACACTTAGACGAAATATGGTCAAGTGTCTTAGCCCAAGTTGAAACAAAAATCTCCAAACCCAGTTTTGAAACGTGGTTAAAGTCAACAAAACTTTTGTCTTATCAGAGCGATACAGTCACAATATCAGCGCCAAATTCGTTTGCACGTGATTGGTTGGAAAACCATTACGTGCATTTAATTACTGGAATCCTTTCAGATTTGACGGGCGATGATCTGCTGATAAAGTTTGTTGTGCCCAAAAATCAGGATATGGATGATTTTCAACTACCAGCCCCACGCGTAAAGCCTGGCCAGAATGAGCTGCAGGAATTTCTTCCTGGGATGCTGAACCCGAAATATACATTCGATACGTTTGTAATCGGGTCCGGCAACCGTTTTGCCCATGCTGCCTCGCTAGCGGTCGCTGAAGCGCCAGCTAAAGCATATAATCCGTTGTTTATCTACGGTGGAGTTGGACTTGGCAAGACACATTTAATGCACGCAATCGGACATTACGTCCTTGAACACAACCCGAATGCCAAGGTGGTTTATTTGTCTTCGGAAAAATTCACCAATGAGTTCATTAACTCGATCCGAGACAATCAGACCGTCGATTTCCGCAATAAATACCGTAGCGTCGACATCTTATTGATTGATGATATTCAATTTTTGGCTGGAAAAGAGCAGACGCAAGAGGAATTCTTCCATACATTCAATACACTGCATGAAGAATCGAAACAAATCATCATCTCCAGCGATCGGCCGCCGAAAGAGATTCCGACCTTGGAGGATCGCTTAAGATCTCGCTTTGAATGGGGGCTTATTACCGATATCACACCGCCGGATCTTGAAACTCGCATTGCGATTTTGCGCAAAAAAGCGAAAGCTGACGGCCTTGATATCCCGAATGACGTCATGACGTATATCGCCAATTCAATCGATTCAAATATCCGGGAACTTGAAGGGGCATTGATCCGGGTAGTGGCTTATTCTTCGCTGATCAACCGTGATATGAGCGCTGAACTGGCCGCTGAAGCTTTAAAAGACATCATGCCGAACTCAAAACCGAAAGTCATTACGATTTTAGACATTCAGAATGCCGTCGGCGATCAATTTAATGTGAAATTGGAAGATTTCAAGACAAAGCGCCGGACAAAGGACATTGCCTATCCGCGCCAAGTTGCAATGTATTTGTCCCGGGAAATGACGGATTTTTCGCTGCCTAAAATTGGGGAAGAGTTCGGAGGGCGGGACCATACGACGGTCATCCATGCCCACGAGAAGATTTCGAGGATGCTGAAAGACAACCAGCAGCTCCAGCAAGATGTTAAAGATATCAAAAGTACACTCGGCAAAGGCTGATTTTGCTTGTGGATAACCCACGAAATGCCCAACGGGTTTGTACACAGTCTATCTACATGTGGATAACCCGCTGTGATTCGGAATTTTAGGCTTATCCACATATTCACAGGCCCTACTACTATTATTACTTTAAAAGCATTAAATAAAATATATATATAAGCGAGGTTCGAGAATGAAATTCGAGATAATGCGTGAACGATTAGTCGAAGGTTTAAATGATGTAATGAAAGCGGTAAGTTCAAAAACGACGATTCCGATCTTAACGGGAATTAAAATGGATGTTTCTTCAGAAGGAATGAGATTGACAGGAAGTGATTCAGATATCACAATCCAGACATTCATCCCGGCTGAAGAAGATGGCGAACAGATTATTCGCGTATCCCAAGGAGGAAGCATTGTCCTTCAGGCAAAAGTATTTGGGGAAATCATCCGTAAATTGCCGACAAACGATGTTGAAATCGAAATTACGGGGAACTTCCAGACGCATATCCGCTCAGGGAAATCAGAATTCCATTTAATTGGACTGGATGCAATGGATTATCCACAGCTTCCTGAAATCCAAGATGACCGATTATTCTCGATTCCTGCGGACCTTTTGAAAACAATTAACCGCGAAACGATATTTGCAGTGTCTAGTTCTGAAACGCGACCTGTTTTGACTGGCGTTCATTGGGAAGTAAAAGACGGGGAATTGGTTTGTGTCGCAACTGACAGCCACCGTTTGGCGCGCCGCAAGACTAAATTGGAAACTTTGCCGGAAGATGAATACAGCGTAGTTATCCCAGGCAAGAGCCTGAACGAACTGAACAAAATTTTGGATGACAATTCCGATCCGGTTGAAATCGTTATGACGAACCAGCAGGTTTTGTTCAAAACGAAACACATCCTATTTTTCTCCCGTTTGCTGGAAGGCAATTATCCGGATACATCCCGCTTGATTCCTGCTGAATACAAAACGGAAGTTACAGTCAATGGACGTTCTTTGCTGCAGGCAATTGACCGTGCGTCATTATTGGCACGTGAAGAACGCAATAATGTCGTGCGCTTCTCGACAAATTCAGGCAATGAAATCGAAGTTTCTTCTAATTCACCGGAAGTAGGGAAAGTTGAAGAGCAGCTTCAAGCACAAAGCATTGAAGGAGAAGACTTGAAAATTTCGTTTAGTGCAAAATTCATGATGGACGCCCTTAAAGCAATTGATGGGCAAGATGTGCTGATTCAATTCACAGGACCTATGCGCCCATTTATTTTGAAGTCCGCTTTGGACGATTCGATTTTACAGCTGATTCTTCCTGTCCGAACGTATTAAAAAACAAAAAGACCCTCGAGGATAGCCTATACGGCTATCCTTTTTACTTTTTACCCTAAATAGGGTAAAATAGAGGGATAGACTATGAAGCGAAGGATGAGTGCATTTTGAAAGAAATAGGTATTGAGACAGAATTTATAACACTAGGCCAATTGCTTAAGATGACTGACACAATCAGTTCAGGAGGAATGGCAAAATGGTTCCTTAGCGAACATGAAGTTTTCGTCAATGGCGAAGCTGAAAATCGCAGAGGCAAAAAACTCCGCCCGGAAGACACCGTATCGATCCCAGAAATCGGGGAGTTTCGTATTGTGGTAGCTGAAGGCTTGAGCTTCGATGTGGATTGAGCATCTCGAGCTTTCGAATTATCGGAACTACGAAAAGCTTGAACTGACATTTTCGCCGGGCATTAATGTTTTTATAGGAGAAAATGCGCAAGGGAAGACCAATATCATGGAATCGCTGTATGTGTTATCAATGGCAAAATCGCATCGGACGGCAAATGATAAAGAATTGATACGCTGGGAATCTGAATATGGTAAAATTAAGGGTGATGTGCATCGTAAATACGGTAAATTGCCTCTTGAAATTATCTTGTCGAAAAAAGGCAAAAAAGCGAAAGTCAACCATCTTGAACAACGGCGGCTTAGCGATTATATCGGGCAATTGAACGTCGTCATGTTCGCGCCCGAAGATCTTCATCTCGTAAAAGGCAGCCCGCAAGTGCGCAGGCGCTTTATCGATATGGAAATCGGTCAGATTTCTCCAGTCTATTTGCATGATTTATTGATGTACCAAAAACTTTTAAAACAACGAAACCACATACTTAAGCAACATTATGGAAAACAGGCAATCAATGATGTCATGTTCGACGTATATACAGAACAATTTATCGAAGCAGCGGTGAAAATCATCCGCAAACGCTACCAGTTTATGGAGCTGTTGCAAAAATGGGCTGAACCGATCCATTCCGGAATTTCCCGGGGGCTGGAACAACTTCAAATCCGCTATCAGCCGATCAGTGGACTAAAGCCTGAATGGACGCCCCAAGAAATGGCGTCTTTTTTAGAGCAAAAACTTATAGAGGTAAGGAAACGGGAAATTGAGCGAGGAGTGACGCTTATCGGCCCTCACCGCGATGATCTCCAATTTTTCGTCAATGGCTATGATATTCAGACTTATGGTTCTCAAGGCCAGCAAAGAACAACGGCTTTGTCGCTGAAACTGGCTGAAATCGAACTGATCAAACAGGAAGTCGGAGAAGCACCGGTGCTGTTGCTGGATGATGTGCTGTCGGAATTGGATGATTATAGACAATCGCATTTATTGAATACGATCCATGGCTCGGTCCAGACGTTCGTCACTACGACCAGCGTGGAAGGGATACAGCATGAAACCATTCAAAATGCTCGCCTTTTCGAAGTTGTGAAAGGCGAAGTCAAGGAGTGATTTCCCGTTTATATCTCAATAAGCACCGAGCAGACCATCCAGGCCAGCAGGATTATCGCTGTCATTTCAACTCGAAATTACGCGCCGTCCGCTTTTACGCGGCTGCTCGTACCGATAGATAAAGTGAAATCATTCGTGATCACGGATGATTTCATTTATGGATCGCCCTTGAAGGCGCAGGCCATCATTAAACAAATCATGGACATTGGGCCATTAGCAAAAAAAATGTAAAAAAGAATGCAGTAAGGAAGAGCAGGTGAACGGAATGGCAATGGAAGAAAAAAATCTTCAACCATCTTATGAAGCTAGTCAGATCCAAGTTCTTGAAGGGTTGGAAGCTGTCCGCAAAAGACCCGGGATGTATATTGGTTCCACAAGTGCGAAAGGGCTTCACCACTTGGTTTGGGAAATTGTTGATAACAGCATCGATGAGGCGCTTGCAGGCTATTGCGATGAAATTCAAGTCACGATCGAACCCGACAACTGGATTCGCGTCGTCGATAACGGACGCGGAATTCCAGTCGGCATGCAGGAAAAAATGGGGCGTCCGGCTGTAGAAGTCATTATGACTGTACTCCACGCCGGCGGTAAATTCGGCGGCGGAGGCTATAAAGTTTCCGGTGGTTTGCACGGCGTTGGCGCATCAGTGGTAAACGCTTTGTCTGAAGTCACGGAAGTTTACGTGAACCGGGACGGCAAACGCCATTACATCAAATTTGAACGCGGAGCGGTGACTGAAGAACTGCATGTCATCGGCGACGCTGAAAATACGGGCACGACGATTCGTTTTAAAGCGGATTCCGATATCTTCAAGGAAACGACTGTTTATGAATTTGATATCCTGGACCACCGTCTGCGCGAACTTGCTTACTTGAACCGCGGGTTGAGAATTGTGGCAAGTGATGAACGCGAAGGCGAAGAAAAAGAGAAAATCTACCACTTCGAAGGCGGCATCAAATCTTACGTCGAACATCTGAACAAATCCAAAGACCCTCTTTACGAAGAGGCGATTTTTGTTGAGTCTGAAAAAGATGGCATTACTGTCGAGGTTGCGATGCAATACAATGCGGGCTATGCCGCCAATATTTTCTCTTTTGCCAATAATATCAATACGCATGAAGGCGGAACGCATGAATCCGGCTTTAAGACAGCATTGACGCGGGTCATCAATGATTACGCGCGCAAAAACGGCATGCTGAAAGAACAAGATCCGAACCTGACAGGCGATGACGTTAGGGAAGGGTTGACTGCGATCATCTCGATCAAGCATCCGGATCCGCAGTTTGAAGGCCAGACCAAAACGAAACTGGGCAACACAGAGGTGAGCCCAATCGTCAATAATTTATTCTCAGCCGGTTTTGAACGCTTTCTTTTGGAAAATCCATCCATTTCTCGCAAAGTTGTTGAAAAAGGGATCATGGCTTCCCATGCCCGAATGGCGGCAAAAAAAGCGCGTGA
The DNA here is from genome assembly GCF_058268455.1 of Planococcus sp. TJ-302. Lineage (NCBI taxonomy): Bacteria > Bacillati > Bacillota > Bacilli > Caryophanales > Caryophanaceae > Planococcus > Planococcus sp. TJ-302. The sequence continues at coordinate 2,268,299 of NZ_JBZDOI010000001.1, forward strand.
ATTTACACGCCGCAAGTCGGTACTCGAAGTTTCGAGCCTGCCGGGTAAATTGGCGGATTGTTCTTCACGCGATCCGAAAGTCAGTGAAATCTACATTGTTGAGGGAGACTCTGCAGGAGGTTCAGCCAAATCAGGCCGTGACCGCCATTTCCAGGCGATCCTGCCGCTGCGCGGTAAAATCCTGAACGTTGAAAAAGCGCGCCTTGACAAAATCTTGTCGAATGCGGAGATCCGCAACATCATCACAGCGCTTGGTACGGGAATCGGAGAAGAGTTCAACTTGGAAAAAGCGCGCTACCACAAAGTCGTCATCATGACTGATGCTGACGTCGATGGTGCCCATATCCGCACATTGTTGCTGACATTCTTCTTCCGTTACATGCGTCCGTTGATTGAAGCGGGCTATATCTACATTGCCCAACCGCCATTGTTCCAGATCAAGCAAGGCAAGCATATAGATTATGTATACACTGATGCACAGCTAAAAGAAGCGCTTGGCAAACTGCCGAGCACGCCTAAACCGAATATCCAGCGCTATAAAGGGCTCGGCGAGATGAACGCTACACAATTATGGGATACCACAATGGACCCGGATGTACGGACATTGCTGCAAGTTACGCTGAACGACGCCATGACCGCGGATGAAACTTTCCACATCCTGATGGGTGACGACGTGGAACCGCGCCGGAACTTCATTGAGGAAAACGCACGTTACGTTAAAAACTTGGATATTTAATTTGGATCGAGTAGTTGAGAGGAGGCTGCGGTTATGGCTGAACGGCCGAGCAGTGGTGTTGAAGAAATAAATATAAGCACGGAGATGCGCACGTCCTTTTTAGATTATGCAATGAGCGTTATCGTTTCCCGTGCCTTGCCGGATGTGCGCGATGGGCTGAAGCCTGTTCATCGCCGCATCCTTTATGCGATGCATGACTTAGGAATTACTTCAGATAAAGCCTATAAAAAATCAGCGCGTATCGTCGGGGATGTAATTGGTAAATACCATCCACACGGTGACAGCGCGGTTTACGAAACAATGGTACGGATGGCACAGGATTTCAGCTACCGTTATATGCTCGTTGACGGGCACGGCAACTTCGGTTCGGTTGATGGCGATGCAGCAGCTGCAATGCGCTATACCGAATCGAAAATGTCGAAAATCGCAATGGAAATGCTACGCGATCTGAACAAAAACACGATTGATTATAAAGAAAACTATGATGGCCAAGAAAAAGAGCCGGTCGTCTTGCCTAGCCGATTCCCGAACTTGCTGGTTAACGGTACGTCAGGGATTGCAGTAGGGATGGCAACGAACATTCCGCCCCATCATTTGGGCGAAACGATTGACGCGGTTTTGGCATTAGCTGAAAACTCGGCAATCAGCACGGAAGAATTGATGGAATTCCTTCCAGGCCCTGATTTCCCGACAGGCGGGATTATTCTTGGACGGAGCGGCATCCGCCGAGCTTATGAAACTGGCAAAGGGTCAGTTCTGATCCGTTCTGTTGTTGAAATTGAAACAAAGCCGAATGGCAAAGAAGTCATTCTAGTGCACGAACTTCCTTATCAGGTCAATAAAGCACGTTTGATTGAAAAAATTGCGGAGCTTGTGCGCGACAAGAAAATTGACGGCATCACCGACCTTCGCGATGAATCCGACCGCAACGGCATGCGGATTGTCATCGAAGTTCGCCGCGATGCAAGTGCCAGCGTATTATTGAACAATCTCTATAAACAAACGGCGATGCAGACAAGCTTTGGGATCAATATGCTTGCACTGGTTGACGGCCATCCGAAAGTTCTTGGATTGAAAGAGGTTCTCTACCATTACTTAGAACATCAAAAAGTGGTGATTCGCCGTCGTACGCAATTCGATTTGACGAAAGCGGAAGACCGTGCGCACATCCTAGAAGGCCTGCGTATTGCGCTCGACCATATCGATGCGATCATCGCATTGATCCGTGGTTCTCAGACGGCGGAAGAAGCCCGCAACGGTTTGATGAGCGATTTCAATTTGTCGGAACGACAGTCCCAGGCTATTTTGGATATGCGTCTGCAGCGTTTAACTGGCCTGGAGCGCGACAAAATTGAAGAAGAATATCAAGCGCTTATTAAGCTGATTGATGAGCTTCGTGAGATTTTGGCGAATGAATACCGCATCCTTGAAATCATCCGTGAAGAATTGAATGAAGTGAAAGAACGTTTTAGCGATGACCGCAGAACGGAAATTACGACAGGCGGCGCCGAAATGTTCGAAGATGAAGACTTGATTCCAAGAGAAGCATCTGTCATCACGTTGACGCATAATGGTTACGTTAAACGCCTGCCGGCTAACACGTACCGCAGCCAGAAACGTGGAGGGCGCGGCGTACAAGGAATGGGCACGAACGACGACGATTTCGTTGAACACCTTCTATATACGTCAACTCATGACACGATCTTGTTCTTTACGAGCAAAGGGAAAGTGTATCGTAAGAAAGGCTATCAGATTCCTGAATACGGACGGACTGCGAAAGGCTTGCCTTTAGTCAACTTGCTGGAGATCAGCAAAGACGAGAAAGTGACAGCAGTAATCCGTGTCGAAGAATTCAAGGACGATGATTTCTTCTTCTTTACAACACGCGATGGCGTCAGCAAGCGGACACCGGTTTCTAATTATGCCAACATCCGCCAGAACGGCTTGATAGCGATCAGCCTGCGTGAAGAAGACGAATTGATTTCCGTGAAGCTGACGGACGGCAAGCAGGAGATGGTCATCGGAACGCGCGATGGCGCATTGATCCGTTTCCCGGAAACTGATATCCGCAGCATGGGCCGGACAGCAAGCGGCGTGCGAGGCATCCGTTTGCGCGAAGGCGACAGCGTCGTCGGCATGGAAATCCTTGAGCCGGGAGACAATATTCTGGTCATCACTGAAAAAGGTTATGGCAAGCAGACGAAAGAATCCGAGTATCGCGTCCAGTCAAGGGGCGGTATGGGGATCCGGACGTGCCAGATCACTGACAAGAACGGACCGCTTGTAGCGGTGCGCACAGTCAATGGAACAGAAGACATCATGCTGATCACGATCAAAGGCATTCTGATCCGCATGGACGTCAATGATATTTCTACGACTGGAAGAAGCACGCAAGGCGTCCGCCTGATCCGTCTGTCGGAAGATGAGACGGTGGCGACAGTGGCCCGCGTGAAGAAAGATATCGAAATTCCGGAAGATGCTGAAGAGATGGAAGCGGAGCTGGATGAAGCACTTATTGAAGAAAGTGCCGGAGCAGACGTCTACGCAGAAGATGAAGCAGTGGCTAATGAGACAATCGATGATGTAGAAGAAGAAATAACAGAAGACGATGAGTAATCTTCAAGCCCGCTGAGCGATCAGCGGGCTTTTATTTTGCCAAAAACGAAAGCGGATTTTGAATTTTAAGCTGACACGAAATTCTGAAAAGTTTCCTCAGCGAAAAAGAATTTACTGAATGAAGAATTTCTCTCGTAAAGTGTTGACGCGGCGGAATGAGCATGGTATATTAATCAAGTCGCCAATGAGCGCGGCACAAACATGAACCTTGAAAACTGAACAGCAAAACGTCAACAACACGCAACGGCCGCGCAAAACGGCCCGCGCACAAACTACTGATCAGCATCACGCAGATCAAAGCGAATCGTGCGTCTTCGGACGGCGATGCGCCAGCAGTATTGAGCAATCAACACTACTCTATAATGGAGAGTTTGATCCTGGCTCAGGACGAACGCTGGCGGCATGCCTAATACATGCAAGTCGAGCGGAACGTCGGGAGCTTGCTCCCAACGTTTAGCGGCGGACGGGTGAGTAACACGTGGGCAACCTGCCCTGCAGATCGGGATAACTCCGGGAAACCGGTGCTAATACCGAATAGTTTTTTGCCCCTCCTGGGGCG